>CP128386.1:7282566-7287640 GCA_030345135.1 Chitinophagaceae bacterium DXS | reverse complement strand
ACTCCGTTGCCATGCCAGATATTCAGGAGCCTCTGCTCCATAGCCAGGAAGGCTTTCTGGTTTAGGCAATCACCGTTTAGCAACATTGATAACATAGCTTAATAAATTGTCGGATACGATCTCCACCCTTTTCTGCTTATTGCAGTTGCGCTATACAAAATCCATGCTCTCGAATCTGATCGGCGGATAAGAGAGTTGTACAGGTATGACGGCTTTAGATACCATACGTCATAGGCGCGAGGACTCCCGCTCGGGCTATCGTTCAATCAGTTTGGATTTTATCCTCATGTTTATTGTTTCATCTTTGTAATCAGTCGCAAACCGGGTATCTGATTTGACTCATACATTTTCTGGCGTGCTGTTGTCACTAATATTGGTTTCCCGCATAGCTAAACCAGATGATGACAGGCCTTGTGGATCTGACCTGATTCTTGCTAAAGAATATTTATCAAATTGCCTTTACGGTCGCACCGAGCATTTCGCGCAAATGCTTTATTTTTTCTCCGAGGTGTAGGAAGACAATTGATTTTTTTGATAAACAGGAGAATGAAATAAAACAGGAGATTGATGTGCTGGTAAAAAAAGATCAGGAAGTAAGTGAAGCTGTTGCTTTGTTAAGTAGCATCAAAGGAATTGGAGAATTAACCGCAGTTACAGTTTTGGCAGAAACGAATGGTTTTGATCTGATACGGAACTCTAAGCAATTGGCCAGCTATGCAGGCTATGACGTAAAAGAAAAAGAATCCGGTACATCAGTAAAGGGAAAGCCTAAAATATCAAAACGGGGCAACAAGCATTTGCGCAAAGCTATGCATCTGCCAACATTTTCAGTAATCAATAATGATCCCAGATATAAAGCTATTTATGCCAGACTGATATCCAAACATGGCATTAAAATGAAAGCAGCAATAGCGGTGCAAAGGAAACTATTGGAGTTGCTGTATACCTTATTCAAAACAAAAAACAAGTATGACCCGGATTATCTCTCAAAACAAGAGATATTAATCAACGACTAAACAACACATTAAATCAAGGACGCAGTTACTAAAATTGTTTGCTATTAGTCACTAGTACTGCTTCAATCTCTTTCGTTATGAGCAGTCATCGTCATGTCGACGACAGGAGACATCTCCCAATGTTAAACAAGTCTGAGTTTTATAATTCAGTACAAAATTTAACAGCATCCTGTTCGGGAGACTTCTCCTGCGTCGAGGTGACGATGCGGCCTCAGTCTTCACCATTATGTTTAACTTGCTATTAGCGCTGCTTCATTTTCTTTTGCTGATGAGAACTCATCGTCATGTCGACGACAGGAGACATCTCCCAATGTTAAACAAGTCTGAGTTTTATAGTTCTTTATAAAAATCAACGGCATCATGCTCGGGAGACCTCTCCTGCGTCGAGGTGACGATGCGGCCTCAGTCTTTACCGTTATGTTTAACTTGCTATTAGCGCTGCTTCAATTTCTTTTGCTGATGAGCAGTCATCGTCATGTCGACGACAGGAGACATCTCCCAATGTTAAACAAGTCTGAGTTTTATAGTTCTTTATAAAAATCAACGGCATCATGCTCGGGAGACTGTCAGAAGTTGGTCTGAACCTTCACATACAGGTGTCATCGCAATAGTGGGTACAACAGGCATTGGATTGATCGCAACATCTACTGCGGCTGATTGGGAGGTACAGGTATTTAAGGTTGCAGATACACTATAGCTACCATTTGATGCTACTGTTGCGGCTTTGATTGTAGCTTTATCATTATTTACTACCAGCGGTGTTGGTCCTGACCAGTTATAGGTTACACCGGCTGTTGAACTTGTTGCTGTCAGAAGTTGGTCTGAACCTTCACATACTGGCGTCATCGCAATAGTGGGCACTACAGGCATTGGGTTGATCGCAACATCTATTGCAGCTGATTGAGAGGTACAGGTATTTAAAGTCGCTGATACACTGTAGCTACCATTTGATGCTACTGTTGCTGCTTTAATTGTGGCCTCATTATTATTTACTACCAGCGGTTTGGGGCCTGACCAGTTATAAGTTACACCGGCTGTTGAACTTGTTGCGGTTAGTAGTTGATCTGAACCTTCACATACAGGTGTCATTGCAATAGTGGGCACAACAGGCATTGGATTGATCGCAACATGATCAATCCAATGCCTGTTGTGCCCACTATTGCGATGATCCCTGTGTGCGAAGGTTCAGATCAACTTTTGACAGCAACAAGTTCAACAGCCGGTGTAACTTATAACTGGTCAGGACCAACACCGCTGGTCGTAAATAATAATGAAGCCACAATTAAAGCAGCGACAGTAGCATCAAATGGTAGCTACAGTGTATCTGCAACCTTAAATACCTGTACATCTCAATCTGCTACAGTAAATGTCGCGATCAATCGAATGCCTGTTGTGCCCACTATTGCAATGACACCTGTATGTGAAGGTTCAGATCAACTACTAACCGCAACAAGTTCAACAGCCGGTGTAACCTATAACTGGTCAGGACCAACACCGCTGGTAGTAAATAATGATAAAGCTACAATCAAAGCCGCAACCGTAGCATCAAATGGCAGCTATAGTGTATCTGCAACCTTAAATACCTGTACCTCTAAATCTGCTACAGTAAATGTTGCGATCAATCCAATGCCTGTTGTGCCCACTATTGCAATGACACCTGTATGTGAAGGTTCAGATCAACTACTAACCGCAACAAGTTCAACAGCCGAGCGGTGTTGGTCCTGACCAGTTATAGGTTACACCGGCTGTGGTACTTGTTGCTGTCAGAAGTTGGTCTGAACCTTCACATACAGGTGTCATCGCAATAGTGGGTACAACAGGCATTGGATTGATCGCAACATCTACTGCGGCTGATTGGGATGTACAGGTATTTAAGGTTGCTGATACACTGTAGCTGCCATTTGATGCTGCAGTTGCTGCTTTAATTGTGGCTTTATCATTATTTACGACCAGCGGTGTTGGTCCTGACCAGTTATACGTTACACCGGCTGTGGTACTTGTTGCGGTTAGTAGTTGGTCTGAACCTTCACATACAGGTGTCATCGCAATAGTGGGCACAACAGGCATAGGATTGATCGCAACATTTACTGTAGCAGATTTAGAGGTACAGGTATTTAATGTTGCTGATACACTATAGCTACCATTTGATGCTATAGTTGCTGCTTTAATTGTGGCCTCATTATTATTTACGACTAGCGGTGTTGGTCCTGACCAGTTATAGGTTACACCGGCTGTGGTACTTGTTGCTGTCAGAAGTTGGTCTGAACCTTCACATACAGGTGTCATCGCAATATCAATGTCGTTGAAATAAGAACTAAAGTTGTTTATAATTCATGGAAGGCGGCCTTTTAAGCCGCTTTTTTCGATCGAATCTTCTATTCGGCCTTATGATATCACAGGTTTTAGCTAAGATATCATCTATGGCGGCAAGAGGAACATAAAACAGTCGTTTTAAAAACATGCCAAGCCATGTTTCTTTAATTATTGACAATGCATTGGTACGATTAATCTGTTTGGCATACTTGTTAACACCAGCATTATGCTCCGCCTTTACCTTTTGATTTATTGGGAAAGATAAAATAGCGCACATGGTTATCATAAATATTTTTGCATAAAAATCCTGTTTGACCGCCTGTGCCGATTTGCCGGAAAAAACTTCTAAAGATGCCCGACATTTTAAAAGTTTATAGTCTTCTTCTACCCGCCAACGGTAATGATATAGTTCTTTAAAGCATTTGTATTCATACTGAATAGTATCTGTCAATGAAGTGCATAATACTTCTTTAGAGCCATCGGGAAAGTCTATTATCACTATACGGCAGCTGACATCATTGGCTGGTATTCCTTTCAATTCCATTTGTTTGCGATATTGGGCTGGCAGCTTAAATGACCGCCCTAAACAGGCTGACTTTTGCCGCCTTGGAACAACAAAATTATAAAAACTTAACTAAAATCTTACTTGGTAATTAACACAGAATCTCAGTGGCCAATTCCTCGCAGTCATTTTCAACTATCACCTGTAAATTCAATGTCGTTTAGTTAAGAGTTGACAGTATGAAACGCGTATAAAGTATCGCAATCAGATCTATATTCGGGAGACCTCTCCTGTCGTCGATATGACGATGTAGTTCCAGACTTGCACATTATTATATACTTATTGCACGTGCTGTTGTGATTACTTTTTCTGTTAAGCCAGAGTCGTCATGTCAACCAGGTAATTTGGTTAACCACCATAAAAAAAAATAACAGTATGCCTGGCGTCGATAGCCCGTAGGGCTTATAGCTCAATAGAAAAGCCAATAATTTATGTTCCTCTTGTCCGTAGGACATTAACGCTTTCATTGGTTTAAGCCCTAACGGGCTATAAGACGCTCGATTCGATCCTTTCTATTGAGCTTAATTCCCTACGGGAAAAATTAAACCCTTTTTGTATTTTCTGTGCTTCTGTGCCTCCTATGTTTGCCATATACAAAAAACAGGATTTTCAAAGTTGTTTAATATACCAATAGATTTGATGCCCAAAAGTGAAAAAGGGTGAGAGTAAATTGATCAGCCGTGACAGTGTAAGCAACTGGCTGGTGATTAACAATGACTTCAGGGACAGTATCGTTCAGATAGTGAGAGACAGTACCACAAAATGGTATGTCGATAATAAAACGATCCAGGACAGTGTGTTTATGACGGTGAAGGCCAAAGGTGATTCATTGGCGAGTGACAAGTTTATAGATGTGTTGGCGAGAGACGGTGTGACCAAAGTAGGCGACAGCACTTTATTGAAATATGCCAGGTTGAAACTGAACATGCCTGCCATCGCAGACAGCATCACCAATACGCAAGTATTCCGGGACAGTGTGACACGGATCAGCCGTGACAGTGTAAGCAACTGGCTGGTGATTAACAATGACTTCAGGGATAGTATCGTTCAGATAGTGAGAGACAGTACCACAAAATGGTATGTTGATAATAAAACGATCCAGGACAGTGTGTTTATGACGGTGAAGGCCAAAGGTGATTCATTGGCGAGTGACAAGTTTATAGATGTGTTGGCGAGAGACGGT
>CP128386.1:7280277-7282466 GCA_030345135.1 Chitinophagaceae bacterium DXS | reverse complement strand
AGACAGCATCACCAATACGCAAGTATTCCGGGACAGTGTGACACGGATCAGCCGTGACAGTGTAAGCAACTGGCTGGTGATTAACAATGACTTCAGGGACAGTATCTTGATTTCAATAAATTAGCGGCTCAAAAAATACTACTAAGATTATAGGGTAGCCACACTTAAAAATATAAACACACTGATTGACGATGAGCAATTTATCAACCGTAACCGAAACGGCGAACGAGAATTTGTTCGAAATTGCAAACTGACTTTCAAAAATTTAATAGTACTGTTGAGTAAAGGATTAACACGCTCTTTGCAAAGGGAGTTGAACAGTTTTTTCGCTGAAGTCCAGGAAGCGGATTATAGTGTTTTTGAGGTCACTAAAAGTGCATTGACACATGCAAGAAGAAAATTAAAGCCGGAAGCTTTCAAGGAGCTTAACCAGGAAGCACTGCGAACTTTTTACGAAGAGGCGCCATGGCTTAACTGGCGGGGTCACAGGCTTCTAGCTTGCGATGGCAGTACCATGGTATTACCGAGGCACCCTACAACAGAGGAGGAATTTGGGGTTCATGAGTTTGGCAGCAAGGCTGATTCCGAGAATTGTATAGCCAGGATATCATTGCTTTATGATGTGTTGAATCTCACGACACTGGATTCTCAGCTAGGGAAATATATAACTTCGGAGCGAGAATTACTGGAAAACCATTTAGCACAGACTACTTTTAAGAATCAGGATCTCCTTTTATTGGATCGCGGTTACGCCGGTATAGCATTGATGCATGAACTACAACAAAAGGGAGTTGACTTCTGCATGCGACTGACGGACAACTGGTGGAAAGCCATTCGGGAGATGATTGAAAAAGGCGAAAAGGACAAGCTGGTTACATTTAAGCTGCCAGCCCAATATCGCAAACAAATGGAATTGAAAGGAATACCAGCCAAGAACTGCTCTTGCCTTGCAGTATAGCCGGGACTCCATGGCTCAGGCTGGTTAACAGTTCTTCCAGGTCTTCCAATAATATTCTCCATGACACGCCGTCTACAACAAGATGGTGAATGATGATCAGCAACCTGTTGGCCGGTGCTGATGCAGGCATTTTAATCCATACCACCCTGACCAGTTCGCCCTTTTCTATGTCCAGGCTTCGCTGGTAATGGTTGGCACGTTCATCTATTGCTGAACCTAGTAAATCACCGGCTACGTCCTGCAGATCTTCGGTCTGTAGTTCTGCACCACCATCTCCATAAGTCTGTTGCCATTGACCTTGTTCATAACTATACCTAAAACGCAAAGCATCATGATGCCGCATCAATTGAGTTACCGCTGCCTGCAATGTAACTTCTGATATCGCTTTGTCGATGGTTAATAAAACACTTTGGTTAAAATGGGACAGGTTTACCTGCTGATGATCAAAATACCATTGTTGTATGGGCAACAGCCCGCAGACTCCTTCTAAATAACCCTGATCGCCGTATACAACCGCTGCAGCCTGATCCGCCAGGGCCTCAGCTATACCCGCTATGGTCTGGTGAATAAATATATCTTTCGGCTGTAATGTTAAGCCTGCTTTGCCTGCCCGGCTTACCAACTGTATGGTTAGTATCGAGTCTCCGCCCAGCTCAAAGAAATTATCATGGATGCTGATCTTTTCAATGCCCAGCAGTTCCTGCCAGATCGCTGCCAGTTGCTCTTCCGCTTCATTGCGCGGTGCTACATACTGACCGATCAACTGCAGCGTTCCGTCTGCTACAGGCAATGCCTTTTTATCCACCTTCCCATTCGGTGTCAGCGGCAAACTATCCACGGCTGTTGAACTTGTTGCGGTTAGTAGTTGATCTGAACCTTCACATACAGGTGTCATTGCAATAGTGGGCACAACAGGCATTGGATTGATCGCAACATCTACTGCGGCAGATTGGGATGTACAGGTATTTAATGTTGCTGATACACTGTAGCTGCCATTTGATGCTACTGTTGCTGCTTTAATTGTGGCCTCATTATTATTTACGACCAGCGGTGTTGGTCCTGACCAGTTATAGGTTACACCGGCTGTTGTACTTGTTGCTGTCAGAAGTTGGTCTGAACCTTCGCAGACAGTTGTCATCGCAATAGTGGGCACTACAGGCATTGGATTGATCGCAACATCTATTGCAGCTGATTGGGAGGTACAGGTATTTAAGGTCGCTGATACACTATA
>CP128386.1:7275133-7280177 GCA_030345135.1 Chitinophagaceae bacterium DXS | reverse complement strand
GCTGCCATTTGATGCTACTGTTGCCGCCTTGATTGTAGCTTTATCATTATTTACGACCAGCGGTGTTGGTCCTGACCAGTTATAGGTTACACCGGCTGTTGTACTTGTTGCGGTTAGTAGTTGATCTGAACCTTCGCAGACAGGTGTCATCGCAATAGTGGGCACTACAGGCATTGGATTGATCGCAACATCTATTGCAGCTGATTGGGAGGTACAGGTATTTAAGGTCGCTGATACACTATAGCTGCCATTTGATGCTACTGTTGCCGCCTTGATTGTAGCTTTATCATTATTTACGACCAGCGGTGTTGGTCCTGACCAGTTATAGGTTACACCGGCTGTGGTACTTGTTGCTGTCAGAAGTTGGTCTGAACCTTCACATACAGGTGTCATCGCAATAGCTCTGGCGCGTGTGTTCCGCAGGATCACACGTGTCTATTAATTCCAAGCCGATTGCATCGGCGATATGGAGACAACATATAATTAAAAATCATCGTCATCCGGACCGAAGCGAAGTTTTTGAACCATATGAGGCATATAAGTAAGGAGTTGGCCGCGCCAACGTTTCATAGTAAACAACTTATAAAGCTTAAAGCAGACCGAAGCGAAGTTTTTTAAACCATATAAGACATATAAGAGCACATAAGCATTTTGCCTGCGATAATAATTGCACTTAAATGATTTTACATTTACTTAGCCAAACCGGACTTTCACCATTGACTATTCACTAGTTGTATAGAAGGGAGTATAAGAAGTTACGTCCGAGAATAATAATAACCAGAGCTGCACACATTTACTCAACCGGTGCACCTTTCACCATTGACCATTCACTATTCACTCGACTTATAGAAGGACATTTAAAAGATGCTTCGCATTTGGACCTCGACGATCTTCAATCATAGAACTAATTATCATCTCTGGCTCTGGCAGCTCTGGCGCGTGTGTTCCGCAGGATCACACGTGTCTATTAATTCCAAGCCGATTGCATCGGCGATATGGAGACAACATATAATTAAAAATCATCGTCATCCGGACCGAAGCGAAGTTTTTGAACCATATGAGGCATATAAGGGAGTATAAGAACTCTCGCCCAAAGGATAGTAATAACCAGCGCTGCATTGCATTACTTAACCGGCTTGCGCCTTTCACCATTCACCATTCACTCGTATTATAGAAGGACATTTAAGCGATGCTTCGCATTTGGACCTCGACGATCTTCAATCATAGAACTAATTATCATCTCTGGCTCTGGCAGCTCTGGCGCGTGTGTTCCGCAGGATCACACGTGTCTATTAATTCCAAGCCGATTGCATCGGCGATATGGAGACAACATATAATTAAAAATCATCGTCAGTACATCCGTATACACACATTGCACCGGCACACTGAACGACTCATAATAAAAACCACTTCTGAGGATACTGTGCCGCCTCAATACATACTGCCAGCTTTGCGTAAACATTGCTATATCCGGATGTGTTAAATAACATCCCAGCTGGTTGATGTAAACACTTACTCCTTCCGCGTATATACTATGAAACAATATTCCCTGTTGTAAACCACTTAAACGGCATAGCGAAGAAACAGATCGCCCTGCCTTGCGGCATCCTTCCCAAAAATTATCCAGCTCCTCACAACTGATCACTGAACCCAGTCCATAATCTGATGGCGTATATATGCTGCCATATTTTGCCTGCTCAAGGCAATGGGCTACCAGCGATTGAAGCTGGTTCAGATAAGCTGATGCCAGCTCCCTGATGGTTTGTTCATGGTAGTGCTTACTGCTATAGGTCCAGTTCAGTATTAATTTTCCATTTAGTACAAAGCTGTTCACTGAAAGTTTTTCATACACCCGGTGTTCCCCGTTGATGCCCGCTCCCGGTGATTCATCGGCTATAGCCAGCCCTTTATTTTTAGTAATATTATCCAGCTGTCCCAGGTAATTAAATACAATCTCCCAGGGTGCTGAACCCTGTAACGACAACTGCCTGTTGATGTATTTCAGTACCCCATAGCCTATTCCTTTTGCAGGAACATTGCGCAATTGCTCCTTCACCTGTCTGATCGCCGCACCATCACTAGTATTGCCTACATGTAGCAGCACCGGGTAAAGGCTCGTGAACCATCCTACTGTACGGCTGATATCGACGTCTTTAGCTATGGCTTCCCTGCCGTGTCCCTCCAGCCCTATCAATACTTCTTCAGCCTTACTCCATGCTCTTATTGTAAGGGCCAGTGCGCAAAGGAGCAGATCATCAACCCTGGTATGGTATGCATGTGACGCCTCCTGCAATAGGCTGCGGGTTTGATCAGCTGGCATCTCCACGGTGTGAACAATCGTATCTTTTATACAGACAGCTTCATCAGCGCCGGTATCCACCGGTATATGAGACTTGTAGCTACCAGCCTTTTCCCAGTGCGGCAGCTGCTGCTGCAACTGATCGCTTTGGCCATATTCCCTGAGTGCATTGTACCATTGGCGATAGGAACTGCTCTTGCCTTGCAGTATAGCCGGGACTCCATGGCTCAGGCTGGTTAACAGTTCTTCCAGGTCTTCCAATAATATTCTCCATGACACGCCGTCTCGATTGTCATCGGCAGCACGGGCCGGATCCACATCCGCTTTTGCTATAATGCCACTTTGTTAGACCCGGAATATGCCAAACGGATCTCAGCTCATTTTCAGCAGGTACTGCTACAGATAGCAGGGAAAGGGGCAGACAAATTAAATGCCCTTGATTTATTAGGTCCATCAGAGAAACACCAGTTGCTGTATGCGTTCAACAATACGGAAGTAGCATATCCGGAAGACAAAACGATCATTGATCTGTTTGAAGAGCAGGTGGCAAAGACACCCGCTAATATAGCAGTAGTATATGAAGAAGAAGCATTGACATACCGGCAGCTCAATGAACGCTCCAATCAGTTAGCATGGCACCTGAGAAGCAAGGGAGTAAAAGAAGAGACACTGGTGCCGGTTTGTATAGAGCGTGGTTTAGCAATGATCATAGGTATCCTGGGTATATTAAAAGCCGGAGGAGCCTATGTGCCCATTGATCCGGAATACCCGCAGGAGAGGATCAAGTATATGTTGCAGGATACTTCAGCGATGCTGGTAGTGAGCAGCAGCAGGAGCAGCAATAGTTTGAAGGAAGCGGAAGGTATCCAAATTATTGAGTTGGAGAAAGAAGCTTCGGATATAACACAACAACCGGTAAGCAACTTAGACAAGGGACCGGAAGCAACCAATCTCGCATATGTAATTTATACATCCGGTTCAACGGGTAAACCCAAGGGCGTAATGATCGAACATCGCAATGTAGTACGCCTGTTTTTCAACCAGTTGCCGCTGTATGATTTTGATGAAAATGATACATGGAGCATGTTCCATTCCTTCTGCTTTGACTTTTCAGTATGGGAGATGTTAGGTGCGTTACTATTCGGCGGCAGGTTGGTGATAGTTCCATCACTCATCAGTAAAGATGCAATACGCTTTGCAGAATTATTGATAAAGGAAAAAGTAACCATACTTAACCAAACGCCCTCAGCATATTATGTATTGCAGGATTACTTGGCGCCTGGGTCAACGGAAGTGGCCCTGAGGTATATCATTTTTGGGGGAGAGGCACTTAACCCCATCAGGTTACAACCTAGCCGGGAACTCAGCCGGAACTGCCGTTTCATCAATATGTATGGCATAACCGAAACCACTGTTCATGTAACTTTTCAGCTTGTTGAGACAGCGCATATCCTGGCAGGCAGCAACAGTATAGGCAGGCCAATACCCACTTTAAGTGTTTATATTTTAGATGAGTTGCTGCAATTGGTTCCCGTTGGCGTGGTAGGTGAAATTTGCGTAGCTGGTGCCGGCCTGGCAAGAGGCTACTTAAACCGCAGGCAGCTCACCGAAGAGAAATTTGTACAAAACCCATATGGCGCGGGAAGGATCTATTTAAGCGGGGATCAGGGGCGTTGGTTGCCCGATGGAACCATCGAGTATAGTGGAAGGAGAGATGACCAGGTCAAGATCAGGGGCTTTCGTATTGAGCCGGGGGAGATTGAAAGTGCGTTGCTGCAAAGTGAACTGGTTAGTCAGTGTGTGGTAATAGCAAATGAAGATATACAGGGCCATAAAAAGCTAACAGGTTATGTTGTAGCAAAAGGAATATTTAACCGGGAATCAATAATGGCCTACCTGCAAAGCCGGTTACCATCCTACATGGTTCCTTCGTTGTTAATAGAGCTGGATAGTTTGCCGCTGACACCGAATGGGAAGGTGGATAAAAAGGCATTGCCTGTAGCAGACGGAACGCTGCAGTTGATCGGTCAGTATGTAGCACCGCATCACCAATACGCAAGTATTCCGGGACAGTGTGACACGGATCAGCCGTGACAGTGTAAGCAACTGGCTGGTGATTAACAATGACTTCAGGGACAGTATCGTTCAGATAGTGAGAGACAGTACCACAAAATGGTATGTTGATAATAAAACGATCCAGGACAGTGTGTTTATTACGGTGAAGGCCAAAGGTGATTCATTGGCGAGTGACAAGTTTATAGATGTGTTGGCGAGAGACGGTGTGACCAAAGTAGGTGACAGCACTTTATTGAAATACGCCAGGTTGCAACTGAACATGAAGAATGTGGCAGATAGCATTGTCAACACACAAGTCTTCCATGATTCAGTGACACAAGTGATGAACAACAATATAGTGCAGGTGATCAAGGATAGTACGACTTATTGGTACAAGGACAATACCATCCTCCAGGACAGTGTGTTCCAGACGATCAAAGCGAAGGGCGATTCACTCTCCAGCGACAAGTTCATCGACGTGATGGCCAAAGACGGCGTGACACATGTAGGCGACAGCAGCCTGTTGAAATACGCCAGGTTGCAACTGAACATGAAAAATGTGGCAGATAGTATAGTCAACACACAAGTCTTCCATGATTCAGTGACACAGGTGATGAACAACAATATAGTGCAGGTGATCAAGGACAGCACGACTTATTGGTACAAGGACAATACCATCCTCCAGGACAG
>CP128386.1:7246862-7275033 GCA_030345135.1 Chitinophagaceae bacterium DXS | reverse complement strand
TGTGTTCCAGACGATCAAAGCGAAGGGCGATTCACTCTCCAGCGACAAGTTTATAGATGTGATGGCCAAAGACGGCGTGACACATGTAGGCGACAGCAGCCTGTTGGAATACGCCAGGTTGCAACTGAACATGAAAAATGTGGCAGATAGTATAGTCAACACACAAGTCTTCCATGATTCAGTGACGCAGGTGATGAACAACAATATAGTGCAGGTGATCAAGGACAGCACGACTTATTGGTACAAGGACAATACCATCCTCCAGGACAGTGTGTTCCAGACGATCAAAGCGAAGGGCGATTCACTCTCCAGCGACAAGTTTATAGATGTGATGGCCAAAGACGGCGTGACACATGTAGGCGACAGCAGTCTGTTGAAATACGCTAGGTTGCAACTGAACATGAAGAATGTGGCAGATAGTATAGTTAACACACAAGTCTTCCATGATTCAGTGACACAAGTGATGAACAACAACATTGTGAAGGTTATTCGTGATAGCACAGAAAACTGGTATGAAAAGAATACGATACTTCAGGATAGCATTTTTCAAACCGTAAAAGCGAAAGGTGATTCTTTGTCAAGCGATAAGTTTATTGATGTACTGAGCAAAGACGGAACCAAGCATGTAGGCGACAGCAGCTTGCTGAAATACGCAAGGTTACAGCTGAACATGAAGCTGGTGGCGGATAGTATTGTAAACACAAACATCTTCCATGATTCCGTGACGCAAGTGATGAATAACAATATTGTGAAAGTAATCCGGGATAGTACAGAAAACTGGTATGAAAAGAACACGATACTCCAGGATAGTATTTTCCAGACTGTAAAGGCGAAAGGCGACTCTTTGTCAAGCGATAAGTTTATCGATGTGATGAGTAAAGATGGGGCCAAACATGTTGGAGATAGCAGTTTGCTGAAATATGCCAGGCTGCAATTGAACATGAAATTGGTTGCGGACAGTGTTGTAAACACAAACATCTTCCATGATTCCGTAACACAAGTGGTTGATATACATCCCCACTCTTTGTTCCATACCCGGCAGTTCTGCCGGACGGCCGGATACGGTTACCCCATACACTACATCACTGCTGCCCGTATAACAATGCAGCAGGCTGGCCCATACGCCCTGCATAAGCGTGTTCACCGTTATATGATGTTGCCGGGCATATCCCTGTATGACCGCGGTTGCGGCTTCATCCAATGCGATCTCTTCTTCCTTGTATTCGCCTGCTCCTTTTGTCCGCCGGACGCTTGAACCGATAAAGGGTAGCTGTGTATGCTGCGCTGTATTTTCTAAATACTGACGCCAGTACAACTGCTCGGCCTGCTGATCGCGGCTTTCCAGGTAATGGATATAGTCATCATAACGATCTTCAGGTTTTTCCTCTATTGCCATCCCGGAAGACAGTTGCTCATAGACCTTCATAAATTCTTCCATGAGTATGGAGGTGGACCAGCCATCTAAAATAAGATGATGCACCGTCCACAACATATAATACCGCCCCGCCCCCAGGTTAATAAGGCATATGCGCATCAACGGTGCTGACTCAACATCAAAGCCCCGCTGCCGGTCCTCTTTGGAATATTGCCGGATGGCTGCATCCTGGTCTTCCCTACACAGGTGACTGTAATCCAACAGCTCTAACGGTAACTGTACATCCGTATACACACATTGCACCGGCACACTGAACGACTCATAATAAAAACCACTCCTGAGGATACTGTGCCGCCTTAATACATACTGCCAGCTTTGCGTAAACATTGCTATATCCGGATGTGTTAAATAACATCCCAGCTGGTTGATGTAAACACTTACACCTTCTGCGTATATACTATGAAACAATATTCCCTGTTGTAAACCACTTAAACGGCATAGGGAAGAAAATGCTTTGTTCTTTTTGTCCGCAATACCATCCGGACAAGCAGAGAGATATTCGATCAACTGGGATTTATGATCAGCTATATAATCAATAATATGCCGGTTCTTTCGAATGTCCCGCATTTCATCCTCCTTCAACTTCTTCTTATTTCCTTTTAGAATGATCGTCCCATTTTCAACTGATAAGGAGCAATTCATTTTTTCAAGAGACATAACAAATTCTTTTATTTCCATGGCTCTTTGTTTTAGAAACGCATTATAGTCTCATCATCATCGTCGCTTATAAATTCATCTAATTCCTTATAACTTATCTCTGAAGTAAGTCCATAGTCAGACGGCGTGTGTGTTAGTCTAATCCTGCCTTGCCGGATACAGTGCTCAATAAAGTTGTTGAGATACATTAAACAAGTTTCTGCAAGTGATTTTATTGTTTCTTCTTTGTAATGCTGTTTGCTATAGATCCAACTCCATTGCATTTGTTCTTCATTCACTGCAACAACGACAGAAAGTTTATTATCTGTTACCAGGGTTTCGCTTATCTCCATACCCCTGGATTCGTGGGCCACTGACAACCATCTGCTCTTATTAATAATTTTATCCAGCTGTCCCAGGTAATTGAACACTATATCCCAGGGTTCAAAGCCTTGTAATGCCGGATCGTTGTTTATATATTTCAGCACTCCATATCCTAATCCCTTCACAGGTATGGTGCGCAGTTGTTCTTTTACATCTTTAACCAATTCGCCGGGTTGTTTTTGCAGATCAATTTCCAGCATCACCGGATATAAAGTTGTAAACCAACCAGTCGTCCTGCTTATATCCATCCCATTTATTACGGCGTCTTCCCGGCCATGTCCTTCCAACCCTATAAATATTTTTTCCTTTTTACTCCAGCTTGCCAGGGCGCATGCCAGTGAAAGCAACAAAATATCATTGATCTCTGTATGATAAACCGGCGGAACCTCCTGTAACAATTGCTGCGTAGCCGATGCAGCCAGCTTATTTTCATAACAAGCTATGTTATCTGTCACCACACCGTTGTCCTTTCCATAACAATCTTCCGGAAGCGGGACGTAGCTGTTGTGTATCTTTTGCCAATAATCTTTTTGAGCTTTTAATGCGTTCGTCTGACCGTACGCTGCCAATCCCTCACTCCATTGCCGGTAAGAACTTCCTTTGAGTGGAGCTACTATACTTCTGCCATCGTATAGCGCATCAAGCATTCGTTCAAGGTCTTCTAATATTATCCGCCAGGAAACGCCATCAATGACCAGGTGATGAATAATAATTAACAGCCGGTTGCAAAGTTGATTAGCCGGCGTTTCAATTAATACAACCTTCATCAGTTCACCTTTTTCCATGCTTAGATTATGCTGATAATTATCTGCACAATTGCGGACCAATGGTTCCAATAAATCCGTCGACACATCGCTCAGATCTTCAACCAGCAGTTTTACTTCATAATTGCCATACTCCTGCTCCCAACCGTTTTCAGTCTGGTAATAACAAAAGCGAAGACTGTCGTGTTGCCTGAGCAATTCCGTTAATGCACGCTCAAGCATTTGTGCATTGATGTCTTTGCTTAGACTCAATAACACGCTCTGGTTAAAATGGGATACAGTCACAGCATCTTTTTCGAGATACCTGCGCTGGATTGGGAGCAATTTGCTTTTACCTGTCAACAATCCTTGTTCTCCTGTATTCATTCTTATTTTCCGTCGTTGCAACAATGCGCCTGAAAGTCCCGCTATTGTGCGGTATATAAACAAATCCTTTGGCGCCAGGTCATATCCCAATCGCCTGACCCCGCTTACAACCTGCATCGAGATGATAGAATCGCCTCCCAGTTCAAAGAAATTGTCGTGAATGCCAACTGTCTTTTTCCCGAGCAGTTCCTGCCAGATTTCAGCCAGTTTTTCTTCTATTTCATTTCCTGGCGCGACATATTCGTAACCTGACAATATCTGCCCCTGGACATCAGGTAATGCCTTTTTATCTATTTTCCCATTGGTCGTAAGAGGCAAAGTCTTTAACTCAATAAGGAAATGCGGAACCATATAGGCGGGAAGCCTGCTTTGGAGGTAAGAAACAATTGCTTCACGATCGAATGTTTTTCCGACTGTTATATAAGCAACCAGTTGCTTGTGATTTTGCTCATCTTCATTGGCCACTACAACACACTCATTTATAAAAGCACTTTCAAGTAAAACATTTTCAATTTCGCCCAACTCTATTCTATAACCATTCATTTTTACCTGGTTATCCATGCGACCTAAAAACTCAATATGTCCATCCGGGAGCCAGCGGCCATAGTCTCCCGTTTTGTATATTTTCGTCTGCGTTTTTTGGGAGAAAGCATCAGCAACAAAGTTCTTTACTGTCAGCTCCGGACGATTTAAGTAACCGCGCGCAACCTGAATACCAGCAATACAGATCTCACCTTTTACACCGGCAGGCAATAAATTTCCATGGTTATCAAGTATATAAATCCGGACATTTGATATAGGCTTGCCTATTGAAACCAGCTGTATATCATTATTGTTCTTTGGGATGCTCCAGCATGTGACATCAACAGCTGCTTCCGTAGGTCCGTACAAATTATACAACGCTGCCCGGGGCAATTTTTCAGCAAATATTTTTATGTGCGAAGACTTTAAAGCCTCTCCGCTACATAACACTTTTTCGAGCCCAATACATTCACCGGTTTGCATGTCAGCTAAGAATACACCTAACATAGACGGAACAAAGTGCAATACCGTAATTTTTTGATTTGTTATGATCTGCTTGAGATAATCATTATCCTTGTGTCCATCCGGCTTTGCAAACACAAGTTTTGCTCCGGTTATTACCGGGCACAAAAGCTCCCAGACTGACACATCAAAACAAAATGAAGTCTTTTGCAACACTGCGTCCCGGCTGGTCAGTTTAAAATAATCTTTTGTCCATAATAACCGATTGACGATAGCCCTATGTTCAATCATAACTCCTTTAGGCTTTCCGGTTGAACCGGATGTATAAATCACGTAGGCAAGATTATTAGAGGTGAGATTTATTGTTGGATATTGCAGTGGACATTGACTGATCAATGACCATTCCAGATCTATTGCTATGGTATCAACAGTGGTTGCAGATTGCAGCTTTTTCCGGCATTCTTCATTGCAGACAATTATTTCGGCAGCAGTATCCTGCAACATATACTTTATCCTTTCCTGCGGATATTCCGGATCAATGGGTACATAGGCCCCTCCGGCTTTTAATATGCCCAGGATACCGATGATCATTGCTAAACCACGCTCTATACAAACCGGTACCAGTGTCTCTTCTTTTACCCCCTTGCTTCCCAGGTACCATGCTAATTGATTGGAGCGTTCATTGAGCTGCTGGTATGTTAATGCTTCTTCTTCAAACACGACTGCTATATTACCCGGTGTCTTTTCTACCTGCGCTTCAAACAGATCAATGATCGTTTTGTCTTCCGGATATGCTACTTCCGTATTGTTGAACGCATACAGCAACTGGTGCTTCTCTGATGAACTTAACAAGTCAAGGTCACTTAATTTGTCAACCTTCTTCCCTGCTACCTGTAGCAACACCTGCCGAAAATGAGCTGAGATCCGTTTGGCATATTCCGGGTCTAACAAAGTGGCATTATAACAAAAGCGGATGTGGATCTGGTCCGTGCTGCCAATGACAATGGTTAATGGATAATTGGTTTGCTCTTCCACCATTATTTCTTCTGCCTGCAGGTGCCATTGGCGGGACGACAGCACTTTACTAACCGGGTAATTCTCAAACACCAGTAAGGTATCAAAGAGATCTCCCTGTAAACCTGTCCAGTGCCGGATATCGTTCAACGAACTGTACTGATGCTGTCTCGATGTTAATTGTTCTTCCTGCAGCTGCTGCAACCAGTCTACGATATGCTCTTCTCCATCCATACGGCTGCGAAGCGGAAGCGTGTTGATATACATCCCCACTCTTTGTTCCATACCCGGCAGTTCTGCCGGACGGCCGGATACGGTTACCCCATACATTACATCACTGCTGCCCGTATAACAATGCAGCAGGCTGGCCCATACGCCCTGCATAAGCGTGTTCACCGTTATATGATGTTGCCGCGCATATCCCTGTATGACCGCTGTTGCTGCTTCATCCAATGCGATCTCTTCTTCCTTGTATTCGCCCGCACCTTTTGTCCGCCGGATGCTTGAACCGATAAAAGGTAGCTGTGTATGCTGCGCTGTATTTTCTAAATACTGACGCCAGTACAACTGCTCGGCCTGCTGATCGCGGCTTTCCAGGTAATGGATATAGTCCTCATAACGATCTTCAGGTTTTTCTTCTATTGCCATACCGGAGGACAGCTGCTCATAGAACTTCATAAATTCTTCCATGAGTATGGAGGTGGACCAGCCATCTAAAATAAGATGATGCACCGTCCACAACATATAATACCGCCCTGCCCCCAGGTTAATAAGGCACATGCGCATCAGCGGTGCTGACTCAACATCAAAGCCCCGCTGCCGGTCCTCTTTGGAATATTGCCGGATGGCTGCATCCTGGTCTTCCTTACACAGCTGACTGTAATCCAACAGCTCTAACGGTAACTGTACATCCGTATACACACATTGCACCGGCACACTGAACGACTCATAATAAAAACCACTTCTGAGGATACTGTGCCGCCTCAATACATACTGCCAGCTTTTCCTAAACATTGCTATATCAGGATGCGTTAAATAACATCCCAGCTGATTGATGTAAACACTTACTCCTTCCGCGTATATACTATGAAACAAGATTCCTTCTTGTAAACCACTTAATCGGTATAGCGAAGAAGCAGATCGCCCTGCCTTGCGGCATCCTTCCCAAAAATTATCCAGCTCCTCACAACTGATCACTGAACCCAGTCCATAATCTGAAGGTGTATATACGCTGCCATATTTTGCCTGTTCGAGGCAATGGGTTACCAGCAATTGAAGCTGGTTTAGATAAGCTGATGCCAGCCCCCTGACGGTTTGTTCCTGGTAGTGCTTACTGCTATAGGTCCAGTTCAGTATTAACTTTCCATTCAGTACAAAGCTGTTCACTGAAAGTTTTTCATAAACACGGTGTTCCCCGTTTATACCTGCTCCGGGTGATTCATCTGCTATAGCCAGCCCTTTATTTTTAGTAATATTATCCAGCTGTCCGAGGTAATTAAATACAATCTCCCAGGGTGCTGAACCCTGTAGCGACAACTCCTTGTTGATGTATTTCAGTACCCCATAGCCTATTCCTTTTGCAGGAACATGGCGCAATTGCTCCTTCACCTGTCTGATCGCAGCACCTTCACGCTTATTGCCTACCTGTAGCAGCACCGGGTAAAGGCTCGTGAACCATCCTACTGTACGGCTGATATCTACATCTTTAGCGATGGCTTCCCTGCCGTGTCCCTCCAGCCCTATCAATACTTCTTCAGCCTTACTCCATGCTCTTACGGTAAGGGCCAGTGCGCACAGCAGCAGATCATCAACCCTGGTGTGATATGCGAGCGGGGCATCCTGCAATAAGCTGCGGGTTTGATCAGCCGGCATCTCCACGGTGTGAACAATCGTGTCTTTTATACAGACTGCTTCATTATAGCCTGTATCCACCGGTATATGAGACTTGTAGCTACCGGCCTTTTCCCAATACGGCAGCTGCTGCTGCAACTGATCGCTTTGGCCATATTCCCTGAGTGCATTGTACCATTGGCGATACGAACTGCTCTTGCCTTGCAGTATAGCCGGGACTCCATGGCTCAGGCTGGTTAACAGTTCTTCCAGGTCTTCCAATAATATTCTCCATGACACGCCGTCTTGATAGCTGATAGCTGATAGCTGATAGCTGATAGCTGATAGCTGATAGCTGATAGCTGATAGCTGATAGCTGATAGCTGATAGCTGATAGCTGATAGCTCTTTAACCAATTAACATGAATAAAATTCTTTTGCTTTGCGCGGCTTTGATGCTGGCCGCCATTTGCCATGCGTCGAAAGTAGATACGATTGGAGTTTACAGCGATGCCATGCACAAAAAAATAAAATGCGTGGTGGTAACGCCGGATTCTTATGAGAAAAATGACAAACGCTTTCCTGTTATTTATATGTTACATGGATACAGCGGCAACTATTCTCAATGGGTGAGCATTGCACCTGACAATGTAACTGCTGCCGACAAGCTGGACGTAATACTCGTATTGCCTGATGGAGGCTATGGAAGCTGGTATCTTGATAGCCCTGTTGATTCATCCATTCGTTATGAAACTTTTGTTAGCAAAGAGTTGGTGAAGTATATAGATGCAACCTATAAAACTGCGGCAGATAAACAGCATCGTGCAATAACGGGGCTTAGCATGGGTGGGCATGGTGCCCTATACCTGGCAAGCCGCCACAAAGACATTTATGGAGCAGCAGGTAGTACTTCGGGAGGTGTGGATTTTCGTCCGTTTCCTAAAAACTGGGACCTGGCAAAAGACCTTGGCAGCTATGAAACCAATAAGCAAAACTGGGATGATAATACTGTTATGACGAACATTGACCGTCTGCAAAACGGAGATGTTAAATTGATCATTGATTGTGGTGTTGGCGATTTCTTTATAGACGTTAACAGGCAACTTCATAAGAAGTTACTCGAGAAAAAAATCGATCACGATTATATTGAAAGACCCGGTGAACACAATGGTCAATACTGGTCTAACTCCATCAAATATCAATTGCTTTTCTTTAAGAATTATTTTGAAGGCAAATAACTAAGTACGATAAATATAAGCCGCAGTATGAAACTGCGGCTTTTCTTTTTAAGTTTGTACAATGACCTGGTTTACTCCTGAAATTGAAAAAATGCTGTACGCATTGCTGCTTGGCGGCCTGATCGGTGCTGAGAGAGAATATCGCTCCAAATCAGCCGGCCTCAGAACAATGATACTTGTGTGTACAGGCTCCTGCCTGTTTACCATTCTTTCTATTGCAATAGGGACCGCCAACCCCGACAGGGTTGCGGCTAATATTATAACAGGTATTGGTTTTCTGGGTGCCGGTGTTATTTTTAAAGACAACAACAACGTTAATGGCATTACTACTGCAACTGCCATCTGGATGGTTGCCGCACTGGGAATGAGCATCGGCGGCGGCTATATTTATCTGGCTTTTATGTCTACGTTCATTGTGCTCATAGTATTGATAGGGCTTAGGTATATTCAAAACTTTATTGATAAAGCGAATCGTCTTCGCAATTACAAAATTGTGTATGATGCCGTGGAGAATGATCTGATGAAATATGAAAAACTATTCAAAGAATACAATCTGGTGGCATTAACCAGCAAGACGCAAAAAGTAGGAAGCCAGGTGACTTTTTTTTGGCTGTTGAGAGGAACCACAAAAAATCATGATGCCTTTATCGCAATATTACTTAAGGACCCGGTTATACAGGAACTCGAATTTTAGGAGAAAGCAATTCATAGTTTCAGCTTCATCAGGCAATCATTTTGAATGTCTTTGCCCAGAATAAAAGAATGACTTCCATCTACCTTAAAGCCCATTTTTTTATAGAAATCTATTGCATTTGTATTATTCTCCCATACACCTAACCACAACAGGCCATAACCTTCTCTCCTTGCAGACTGAATGCATTCATTCAGCAATAGCAAGCCAATTTTATTTCCCTGGTAGGCAGACAATACATAGATCCTTTCCAGTTCGGCCTGCTTTAAACCATTTGAGCCATTAACCGCATGTTGTTTGTGCAATTTGGCATAGCCAACAGCTTCGTCATCCATCAGGGCCAGGTAATACTGAATGTCAGGATTTTGAAAATCGTCGAGAATTGAACTCAGGGTAAAGTGAGATTGAATGTATAACTGCATGTCTTCAGCAGTATTGTATCTCTCGTAGGTTTCGGAAAAGGTCTTAATACTCAAATCACAAAGCAGCTCAGCATCCGCTGCGCTTGCCATTCTTATGGTAACAGCCATCGTTAGATTTTTAAAACAAATACAAACTTATATAGTATTTGCAATATCGGCCCATTTAATTCACTAAAATGCGTTAATAATTACACCGGCGACATAAACCCAGCTTTTAAGCTGTCTGCTTACAAATTACAATAGCATGAATAGGTTTCTGACAATCAATGATATGCCCAAATATCTGAACATGTGCGAAGCAACCAAAGACAGATGCACCGGAGAATATTTAAACATTTGTCTACATGCGACACTGATTAAAAAAGCTCATTATAGTTTAACTGCCTTTTAAACCAATCGCATCAGGCATTAAGATTTCAGCACATTAATATCCTGTGCTTCCATCCCTCACACGAATCTTCTTTTTGCCGGAATTCTTTTTTTCATAATCAGCAACTGCTGCAGGCTTCACCTTATTAGCCGGAGCGACCGTAGAGTCAGTGCCGGAAGCAGCAGTTGGATTGCCACCTGCATCAATTACAGTAACTTTCTTTGCGGGTTCCTGGAGTTTATCCAGCACATAAGTTTCAGATTTTATCAGAGCGCCGGATGATGGATCATAATAATTCCATGTACCATGTTTTACTACAGATGCATCAACTTTTATCACCCTTGTGTACACTTTAGTGTCATCATGCAGATCCGGGACTTGAATTGTATCATAAGGATTTTGGGGGTCGATTGATTTCCAGCTTTCTTCTCTCACCATACCTGCAACAGTAAAATAAGTACAGGTACCGTTTTTATTGCCAAACCTGTAATTTTCTACAGCCAGCAGATCACCCATTAAACTATAGCGCCGCCATGTGCCGGTCTTTTTGCCATCTTTATACACTCCTTCCTCTTCATAACCAGGCTCTCCCCGTAACGGATCTACATGCACAAACCATTTCCCTTGTTTCAGATCAGTTTGATCAACCCGGTTCAATGTATCACCCTTCGCACCGATGATGTAATTTTTCCATTGTGAAAAACCTGTATTAACGCAGATGAGACATATCAACAAAGCAATCCATTTCATAGTTATTTATTAAAAGCACTCGCAATAAGTACAAAGTTAAAGTAGTTGTTTTGAAGCATTGCTACATGAAGATAAACAAGGAAAGCGGTTAAAATATCTCGCCAACATTGATGAACAAACCGCGGGATCCACCTTTTCCAAATCCATAATCAATATCTATATTCGTCTTGGATTGCTTGTTAAGTTTAATCCGAAGGCCCAAACCTCCTGCAGGTTGAACATACTCAAACTTGTTTGTATCCCATTCGGAAAGAGATTGTGCATTCACAAAAACCACACCGCCTAACAAACCGTTATCCGTTATCCTGAACCTGTATTCGCTTTCCAGGTACACCATATATTTACTGCGAAACCGCCCCTGTATAAAGCCCCTACCTGTATTTGTGTAAGTATCCCATGCTGTTGCCGGCAACAACAAATAAGGTGGTTTTCCGCTTAAAACGTTCCAGTTGTAGAACCATAGAGCCAAAACATTTTGCCTGCGTTTATTTACAGTAAAATACTTTCTCAGGTCTATAACGAGCGATTGCCAGTTTTCATTGCTTCCCAGGGCTGTTAGATTATTTCTGTAAACGATGTTGGCGTATTGTCCATTTAGCGGATTAATCGAATTTTCCCTGTCGTCAAATAAGGCCGATAAAGAAAAACCTGAGGCAAATGATTTCTTTTCATTGCCGTACATCTCATAGTCTGATTTCCGGCCGTCCGTATATCCCTGCTCTTTTATGTTCCAGTAGTAATCCATGTTATACCCAACACCACCGTAGAGGTTTCCAATTACTTTCTTGAAAACGGTTTGATAAATGCGTATGTATGAATAATCTATCAGGTTCGCGTCTTTGTTAAGCGAATTATTACCCCCCAACCCATAAGTATCTTGAGGATACTTCATATAGCGCCAGTCCCCCACAAAATTGTACTTGTTATTTTTTGTCCAGATATTAGACTGAATGGGAACTGTAAACTGCTTGTTCTGTGTATATGCTATATTGAAATAAACGGAAGATATTTTTTGCAGTGAATCCTTTTGTGTATGGAATGCCACATTACCGGCTATTATAGCAGCCAGGCGCGTTTGAAGTGTGTACCCTATGGCGGGTAAGAGCGAAAACTGAAACTTTTTGTTTGCCTTTATTGAATCCTTCACCGGGTCGGGCTTCTTATTAAAGATTACCCCGAGAATATCGCGGACATCTTTTTGCTTTACAAGGCTATCTTCTGCACGAAGCGGATACTTAAAGGAAGGTCCATCCTGTGCATTTGCGGAAACACAAAAAATGAAGCCGGATAATAGTAGTATAGATAAGTAAATCCTGATGGTCTAATTTTTTTTCTAAACAAATAGCTGCTGAAATAAGTTTAATGCCAATGTTATTGCATAAACCATTCCACCGCTAATTCGTAACCCTTCAATCCCAAACCACAAATTGTGCCCCTGGCCTTTGCCGATACGTGAGATAGTTTTCTAAAATCTTCGCGGGCATGAACATTACTAATGTGAACCTCAATCAAGGGAGCTTTGATCGCCGCAATTGCATCTCCAATTGCAACGGAAGTATGCGTGTAACCGGCAGGATTTAAAACAATGCCGTCACTGTCAAAACCCCGGCGTTGAATTTCGTCTATCAACTCTCCTTCTATATTGCTTTGATAATAGCTAAACTCAACCTCGGGGAACTTTAGCTTTAGTTGCTGGAAATATTGCTCAAAAGTCTGGCTGCCATAAACATCCGGTTCTCTTGTTCCTAATAAATTAAGATTAGGTCCGTTAATAATCGCGATTTTCATCTTGTATAATTGAATTATCCTTTTGATACTGAGTGTATTCAGTTTGCAGATGTAACAGCGAAAGTACAAAAAAGCAAAGCCCCGGTTAACTGCATTTTATTTCATTTAACACCTTTTCGGCGAAACGCCTTGTTGTTAAAGGCGAAGGAAATGAAATAAAATTCCGGTTGTTTCGTTCGTCGGTATTTTAAGTACGAAGTACGAAGTACAAAGTACTCAATTTCGTTGAGCTCGCTTTTTCAGGATCTAGAAAAAAATATCAGGCCTCTTAACAAAAAAAGCAGGTAAATCCTGCTTTTTGCTATCTATCCGTCATTGAATTAGTTTGCTTTCATCATTTCAATGAATTCATCGAACAAATACCTTGAGTCGAATGGTCCCGGAGTACTTTCAGGGTGATATTGCACGCTGAATGCAGGACGATCTTTCAAACGAATCCCTTCAATGCTTTCATCGTTCAGGTTAACGTGTGTAACCTCAATGTTATCGTGATGTTTTACCGCTTCAGGAAGAACACCGAAGCCGTGATTTTGTGTTGTAATCTCGCAACGTCCGCTGATAATGTTTTTCACCGGATGATTCAAGCCTCTGTGACCATGGTGCATTTTAAACGTAGGTATACCATTGGCCAGAGCCAGCAACTGGTGACCAAGACAAATTCCAAATATGGGCTTTTTCTCTTCCAGGATCTCTTTCAGCGTCTCAACTGCATAAGGCATTGCGGCAGGATCGCCCGGACCGTTAGAGATGAAATAACCATCAGGATTAAACTCCTTCAATCTGCTTAATGGTGTTTTAGCAGGGTGAACTCTTACATGTGCACCGCGCTCAGCCAGGCAGGTAAGGATGTTTTTCTTCACACCAAAATCCAACACTGCTATTTTAAGCGGAGCAGAAGGATCTCCCAGTTCATATTCTTTGTCAGTACTAACCACACTCGCCAGTTCAAGACCATCCATATCCGGTACTTCAGCCAATTGAGCCTTTAATTTATCTACATCGAGTATGTCTGATGAGATAATGCAATTCATTGCTCCCTTTGTACGAATGTGTGCAACCAGTGCTCTTGTGTCTATATCCTCGATTCCTACTATGTTATTCGCCTTCAGGTAATTATCCATTGAATCAGTTGCCTTATAGCGCGAATATTTGTCTTCGAGATTTCTTCCTATCAACCCGCGGATCTTTACAGTCTCACTCTCAAGATCCTCCGCATTAATTCCATAGTTACCTACGTGAACATTGTTCATGATCAATACCTGACCATAATAACTGGGATCTGTAAAAACTTCCTGGTAACCGGTCATGCCAGTATTAAAGCATATTTCCCCGGTAGTAGTTCCGATTTTACCAAATGCTTTACCGTAAAATACGTGGCCATCTTGTAATACTAGAATAGCTGGTTGATTAGAATTAGGCATGTCTATTTGAAAATTTTGCAAAAATACGAGGAAATAAAGTCAAAATTCAAAAGTAAAAGTAAAAAATCGAAATTGTAGAGACACGATGCATCGTGTCTTGGTAACCGAAGGCATCCCATGTTAAAACATGATGCATCGTGTCTCTACACACAAAAAAGGCAAGATCAATCGATCCTGCCTTTTTATTAATTAGAAAAGCTGCATTATTCGCCGGCTTTTTCTTCTGTTTTAGGTTCTTCGGTAACCGCTGGTGCTTCTTCAACCACTTCAGCTTCAGAAACTGCAGGAGCAGCTTCAGCAGTAGCAGTTTTCTTAGTCCCTGCAGTGCGGCTACGACGAGTTTTCTTAGCAGGCTCTTCAGCTTTAACTGCAGTTTTGCCGTAAACTTCGTTGAAGTCTACTAACTCGATCATTGCTAATTCAGCGTTATCACCAGGACGGATGCCCAATTTGATGATGCGGCTGTAACCACCAGGACGGCTAGCTACTTTAGGACCTACCACTGTAAAAAGTTCTTTTACAGCCAGTTTATCCTGCAGGTAACTGAACACAACACGGTGTTGGTGCATGATCTGTGTTTCGCTACTGTTTTTCTTTGTTTTAGTGATCAGCGGCTCAACGTAAGTTCTTAAAGCTTTAGCTTTAGCCAAAGTGGTAACAATACGTTTGTGTGTGATCAACTGGCTTGCTAAGTTGGCCAGTAACGCTTCTCTGTGGGCTTTCTTACGACCCAGGTTGTTGATTTTGTCTCCGTGACGCATGGCATTACATTTTATTAACCCGTACCGTGCCGGGAATTACGGGCTACGTTTATAATAAGTAAAAAGTCAAAATTCAAAAGTCAGAACTTCAGGTTCGACAGATCTATTTTTACTTTTGACTTTTTACTTTTGAATTAACTAGTCAAGATTATCAAGACCTAATTTGCTAAGATCCATACCGAAGTGCAGACCTCTTTCGCTTAATACCTGTTCAATTTCGCTCAAAGATTTCTGACCGAAGTTTCTGAACTTCATCAGGTCTTCCTGCTCGTACTGAACCAGTTCGCTTAAGCTGTTGATTTTTGCAGCTTTCAAACAGTTGAAAGCACGTACTGACAGATCCAGGTCTTCCAGCGGTGTTTTCAATACTTTGCGTAACTGAAGCACTTGTTCATCAACTACATCTTCTTTCTTATCTTCTTTGCTGTCGAAAGTGATGTTTTCATCAGTGATGATCATCAGGTGCTGGATCAGGATACGTGAAGCCTGTTTAACTGCTTCTTCAGGATGAATAGTACCGTCGGTAGCAACTTCAAGAACCAGTTTTTCGTAGTCAGTTCTTTGTTCTACACGATAGTTTTCGATGGAATATTTTACGTTTTTGATTGGAGTATGGATAGAATCGATAGAGATATATCCAAAAACCGAATCTTTCACTTTATTCTCTTCTGCAGGAACATATCCACGGCCTTTAGCAACATTCAACTCGATGTCAATTTTTGCTGTAGGATCCATTGTGCATATAACCAGCTCAGGATTCATTATTTCGAAATTCTGAGATGCTTCAGCAAGCATACCGGCGGTGAATTCAGTGCGGCCTTTAATGCTAAGGCTAACTTTTTCACTTGTAACATCATGCTCAACTTTCTTTTTGAAACGAACTTGTTTCAGGTTGAGGATGATTTCGGTAACATCTTCTGTAACACCTTTAATAGTAGCGAATTCGTGATCAACGCTTTCTATCTTAATACCTGTAATTGCGTAACCTTCCAAGCTGCTCAGTAAAACCCTGCGTAATGCATTTCCAATGGTTAAGCCATAACCGGGCTCAAGCGGGCGAAACTCAAATTGACCTTCAAAATCAGTTGCTTTCTGTAAAACTATTTTGTCAGGTTTCTGAAAGTTTAAAATAGCCATCTTAAAACTTGATTTTTTTATTTGTGTCCTAAATTCCAATCGGAACTTAAGTTAGAATTATTTTGAACCATCTGTAAAGAACATGCCTGAGCATGTTAACTATTACTTAGAGTACAATTCGACGATCAGTTGTTCCTTAATGTTCTCAGGAACGCCTTCTCTTTCTGGATAAGTGATGAATGTACCTTGTTTTTCAGTATCGTTCCAATCTAACCAATTGAACTTAGGATTTTTACCACGGATCTGGCTGGTTAAAGAGCTGTTGCCTTCGCTTTTAGCTTTCAAACCAATGATATCGCCTGGTTTTAACTGGAATGAAGGGATGTTTACCACTTCACCGTTCACAGTAATGTGCTTGTGACTAACCAGCTGACGTGCAGCAGGTCTTGAAGGTGCAATGCCTAAACGGTAAACAGTGTTGTCCAAACGGGCTTCCAGAAGTTTGATCAGGTTTTCACCTGTTACACCTTTACGGCGTGCAGCTTCTGTAAATGTGTTGCGGAATTGTTTTTCCAATACACCGTAAGTGTATTTAGCTTTTTGTTTTTCGCGCAACTGCAGGGCGTATTCACCTAAAGTTTTACGTTTACGTGCAGCACCGTGCTGACCCGGAGGGTTACTTGTTTTGGTAAGATATTTACCATTACCCAGGATAGGTTCACCGAAGATTCTTGAAATTTTGGTCTTAGGACCATTGTAACGTGCCATAATGTTTATTTCATTTCAATTTTTTTAGACTCGGCGCTTCGATCAGTAAAAAATTGTAAAAAATTAATCGGGCGCCCTTTTAATAAATGAAAGCTTGTGGCTTTATTTTAAATGGAGAATTGACAATTGATAATTGACAATGATGAAGGTGAAACAAATTAGTTTTCACACATACCATTATCCATTTTCAATTGTCAATTTTCAATTACTAAACTCTTCTCTTCTTAGGAGGACGGCAGCCATTGTGAGGCAGCGGAGTTACGTCTTTGATCATAGAGATCTCGATACCAGACTGAGCTAAAGAGCGGATGGCTCCTTCGCGGCCTGCTCCAGGTCCCTTAACGAAAACATCTACTTTTTTCAGACCTGCTTCAAGTGCAACTTTAGCAGCATCCTGAGCAGCCATCTGTGCTGCATAAGGAGTATTCTTTTTAGAACCTCTGAAACCCATTTTACCAGCAGAAGACCAGGAAATAACCTGACCGGTTTTGTTGGTAAGAGAGATAATTACATTGTTGAATGTTGCGCTGATGTGAGCATCGCCGTACGCATCAACCTTCACAATTCTTTTCTTCGCAGCAGCTTTTGCGCTGTTTTGTGCTTTTTGTGGTTTTGCCATAACTCTTTTTTGAGGTAATCCCCTGCTGTTTGTACAGGGCTGTTAACAATGAAAAATCCCGCCCGTGCGGGACCTGCTCCAACTCTCCGGCAATTATGCTGCCATCCGACATTGAAACAGTGTATAAAAACAAGTATCCCGCATAAAGCAGGATACCTGATTATTACTATTTTTTAGTTGCTTTCTTTTTACCTGCAACTGTCTTACGTTTACCTTTTCTAGTACGGCTGTTTGTACGTGTACGCTGGCCACGAACTGGTAAACCTTTACGGTGACGAAGACCACGGTAACAAGCGATATCCAATAAACGTTTGATGTTCATTTGAGTTTCGCTACGCAAAGCACCTTCAACTTTGATTTCATTGTTGATGATGTTACGGATAGCAGCTTGCTCATCATCGTTCCACTCGTGTACTTTTTTATCCCAGCTAATGCCGGATTTATCCAAAATATACTGAGCAGTTGAACGACCAATACCGTAGATATAGGTTAAACCTATTTCACCTCTTTTATTCTTTGGTAAGTCTATACCGGCAATACGAGCCATATCAGAACTTAATTTTTAATTGTTTAAATGTGTTTCAGATTATCCTTGTCTTTGTTTAAAACGAGGATTCTTTTTGTTAATAATGTACAACTTGCCTTTTCTGCGAACAATTTTGCAGTCGGCACTACGTTTTTTAACTGATGCTCTAACTTTCATGACTGTTGTTTTTTCAAAGCCCGCAGCACAAGGCCCGTAGCCTATTATTGTTAAACAAATTTTATTTACTCTTTCCCGCTATTTCAACCGTTACTTGTAACGGAAGATGATCCTGCCTCTCGTTAAATCGTATGGGCTCATTTCCACACCTACCTTATCACCGGGTAAAATTCTGATATAGTGCATTCTCATTTTACCTGAGATAGTTGCCAGAATTTCATGCCCATTCTCAAGTTTTACCCTGAACATTGCGTTGCTCAGTGCCTCGAGTATTATTCCATCTTGTTTAATCAGTGGTTGTTTTGACATACAATTTTTGGGAGCGCAAAGATAGCAGAATACAGTGGAAAAAGAAAAAAAATGAAAGATTTTTTCCTCAGAATTCTGAAAATCGGTTAATAATTAACGTTTTAGAGCCGTCGTTCTGCAAATAAAAAGTATTAAAACGACATTTTCCCAGAAATTTTAATGCGATAAAAGGTTCACAGGTAATATAAATTCCCATCTGTTTGGCCCTTGTCCTACCAGGTCACCGTCAATTAACCTGCTATACCGGATCCCAAAAGAAACAGGTTGCTCATTCCACCATTTTGTATCGAAAAATAATTCAGCTCCGGTTGACCTCAATTTATAGGTAGTGCCGGTGCGGAGACTTCTTATTTCGCTATAATCGTAGAAGGGGTTTAACCTGATCCGCTGAAAATATACAATGTTGGCAATTCCTAAGTCAGGATAAACCAACGGGAAATGATAGTTAACTCCTATTTTCCACATTCTTGGATAATCCAGATCAGTATACCCCCTTGAAATTGGAAAATCATTGCTGAAATAATAATCTCCCGTGGTATCCCTGGCCTGGTACGCACCATTGATCACGAGACTATGGGTGGGAAATAATCCCGGGAAATAAAGGTCGGCTTTCGCCAGCATCTGCATGGCACTGTACTTATTAACAATATTTCTATATCTTACATCTACAGTCTGAGCCCAATGGGGATATATTTGTTGCAATACCTGCTGAACGCGGGAAGAAAAAATAATTCTGGACGACTGGTAAAAGAAATTATAGTTATTCAGGATGTCTTTACTGAACCCGGTCCAGTTTACCTGGTTGTAATTTATTCCGGAAGACAAAGTAAGGAAAGTGTAGTGCCTTTGCCCGCTAAAATTCAAAGGAAGTTGCAGGCCCAGTTGCGGAGTGAACTCATTCCAATGAAAAGTGGTGTCTTTGTTATAGACTGCTGACCTGTGCCAGGTTTGGCCGACTGTCAGATAGGGCTGAACATACCATCCACCGTAAATTCCTGAAAAAGCCAGTTTGCTGCTTTGCTCATTTGTATTATAGGTATACCCCAGCTCACTTTGAAAGGTATTCAGCACATTCTCTCCATATATGGAAAATGAATATTCAGGTTGCTCATAATAAGGTCTCCAACTGTGAAAATTAAACAGGCCGGTAGCCTTTGAATACTTTTTAATGCTGAAATTGTTGGATCCCGGGGTTTCCAGCAACTCGTTCGCTTCCTGATTTTTTGGTTTATTCAGATAAAGTACAGACAATGCAGTTGCTTCATCTTTTTTCCATGCAGCCTTATATAGCCCTATCCGGTAGCCATCAGCAGTAAAAGTGGCAGCGTAAATGTTTCCTGAATTGTCCAATGCGCCTTGATACAATCCGGAAGGATAGCCTGCCATATAATAATGCGCACCTGATGAAGCCGAATATGCCCATAACTCATCCTTTCCTTTATTGCTGATTGAATACAATAGCGTGTCTCCTTTAACAATCGGAAATCCAATAATGGTATTTGTAAAAGATGTTACATCAGTTATTTTGAGGGTTGAAAGATCGATTTTTTGAATGCGCATCTCTCCTTTTGGATTTCTTTCTATATAAAACAGTCCGCGGTCATCAGCAGTAAACTTTGGATATGAATAAATGTTTTGTTTCGATGAGATTACCGTCTGCCTGTTTGTGCCTTTATCATCCATCAGCATAATGGACGAACTTTGATCTACAAGCACTTCTACTGCGGCAACTTTTTTCCCGTCATGAGCGATATCGGGAGAAAAATACTTTTTCTTAGACGTAAGGATCTGCTCTTTTCCGGATTGAATATCCAGGATCTTTATATTGCTGTATTCACGGTAACCCCACCGTACATCTGGCTTCCAAAACTCATAAATGATCTTACCGTTGTTGTAACTGAAATAATCATCATAAGAGATATCGCGAACAGCTATTTTTTGTTCGTTATTGTTTTTGTCGATCAGGTAAAACGCCGGCAATCTTTTATAAGAGGATTTAAAAACAACCAGCTTTCCATCACTTGTCAGATATGGATATTGGTAATTAACAACATTGTTGCTGGCTACAGGAGTTAACCAATGCTGATCCGCGTGTTTATCGGCCTGCCATTGAGTTTTATAGAATGAAAATGCGTTATTTACAAATTCTTTAAACGGCACGCCGGAATATTTTTTTACTGAGCCTTGCAACGGATAAAATAGAGGTTTAAAACCGGCTGCGTCATGCGTGACTTTCGCCCAAAAATCAGCGCCATATTTTTCTCTGCCATAAGCCACCAACAAATAACCAAGACGATAGTGATCGGGAACATAATTTTTGTATGATCCGTTCCGCAGCTTCATATAGCTATAATGCTTGTCGCCAAAATACAAAGAGCGGTAGGCATTAAAAAAGAATGGGATTCTGCCACGCCCCTGCTCACTTAGTAATGTTTCGTTATAAACAGCATCACCTTCAAAAAACCAGTTGGGAATTGAGGCGGAATTGGCAACGGCCTGCCCTTCTTCCCCAAAAATGATGGAGGCTGCTTTTGAAAGTCCGCGGTTGAAATTGCTGTACTGCTCAACATGTCTGAATTCATGTATAGAGAGATTATCCGGCCATGCTTGTGCACCAAGCTCAAAAGCGTTTTGTGGCGGCATCAGATAAAATTCACTTCTATAGGGGGCCAGGTTTACATATCCGTTGGAAAGAATGCCTTCTTTTTGAAGTACGATGCTCACCTTTCTTAAACTGGGACCAATGGTATTGCTGTAATTTCTCTGGAGTTTATGTGTAATGTCTGCGATGCGGATGCCTGTTGAGTCAAAGCCCTCCGGAAAAATTACCCGGACAGTGTCTGTGTCGATCTGTTTCCATTTTAAGGAAGACGGATTGCCGCCAAAAGTTTGCGCCTGTAAATAATTAAAGCCTGCCAGTAAAGTGAATAAAAGCCACGCCCCAAAACGCATAGTAAAATTTTGTGGTAAGATACGGAGATATAACCACAGAGACACGAAGACACAGCGTTACACGGCGCTTTGTTTTTGCATCACTTATAAATTATTGAGTGCTCCAGCGTTGTCCTGATTGATTACCCCGCAAAACTCTGTGAATCGCTGTGCCGATGTGTCTCCGTGGTTTGGGTTCTAAACAACAACTTCGTTTGTCAAATGCACCTTTGTCATTTGCAGGTAGGCGTTTTGCAATTGGTGTATATAATGTATATCAGGGTTCATCCTGATATCTTCCCTGTGCCATATTTCAAATGAAGAAAAATCATTTTCCTTTGCCGTTACAATACGGAATGGTCCTTTTTTATATTTAATGAACCCATCAGGAAGTGTTTCCTTTACAAAGTTCAATTCAAGCAAGGCTTGATCTGTAATTGGAATTGGAAACAGATGTTCCTCATCAAACCAAATTTCTTGCACTTCTGTTTCAACGCAAATCTGTTTGTCGGTGCTATTCAGGTCGGTTACTCTGCCCGGCCATGTTTTACCCTCATATTCACCCACGACATAATCCCCGATTTTGAGTTCATTAAACTTTATCATACTACAATCGTTTTTGGAATTATAATTTACAACTCATTTTTAAAAACCAAAAGGTTAAACCGATAAGTTTTTATCCTTTGTCTTTAAACAGCGCAGAAATACCGTGCATCGTCTGCTTTTACTTACATTTAATACCTAAACAATACTTTATGCACCTGTTTTTGCCATATACGTCCAACAGAACTATTTTCTCATCTCAAAAAAATCGTGCCATTCTGTTTTTAATAATGATGCTTGGTGCCACAACAGTTTTTTCCCAACAACAAAAAAAACTGGATATTGTTTTCATTGGCAATAGCATTACACATGGTGCAGGACTTGCTAATCCAACTACTGACGCACCACCGGTGCATGCTTCCAACTACCTTAAAAAACAATTTTCCGATGTGCAGTTTAGCAACCAGGGCGTGAGCGGTTTTACCACAGTGGATTTTCTTCCGTCAACAAACACGGCATTTCAAAAAGTGGAACAGGCTGCGGCAACGTATGCCAATGACAAGGATGCCACGTTGGTATTTTCTATGATACTGGGAACAAATGATAGTGCCATTGAAGGGCCAAATGGTTCGCCCGTTTCACCAGCATCTTATGAGGAAAATGTCAAGGCTATCATAGATCATCTTCTCAAAGATTTTCCGAAATGTAAAATTGTATTGCACCGCCCCATTTGGTATAGCCCGAACACGTACAATGGTTCTAAATATTTGCAGGAAGGATTAGATCGTTTACAAAGCTATTTTCCTGTGCTGGATAAAATTGTAAAAGAATATACATCCACACATCCTGAACAGGTTTTCGCCGGCGATAAAGATGCATTCAATTATTTCAGAAAAAACTACAAGACTTTGTTTAAATATGAAAAAGGAAATGCAGGCACTTTTTTTCTACATCCCAATGAAAAGGGCGCGGAGAAACTGGGAATGTTTTGGGGGAAAGCTATTGCGAAAAACCTTCATTAATGGACAATTGAAAGTTGAAAATTGAAAATGTTAATTTGCGAATGAGTAAATGTGCGAATGAATTGATAGTTGACAGTTGAAAATTGAAAATGAGGGATGCGTAAATGTGTAAATATGTGAATTTTGAGGCTGAGATCTGTTTACGCCTTTGCCTGATACCTGATATCTCACACCTTTTATTATGAAAGATCATCTAACCCAACGCTTACATACGCAGCCGGATACGCTGGCCACATTGATGTATAGTTTGACAGAGGATGAAATCCGTTCTCACCCCATTGCAGACAAATGGAGTATTTATGAAAATCTTGTGCATCTGGGCCGTTACAATGAATTGTTTCTGGGAAGAATGCGACAGATTGAAGCAGGCGGAACTCCACTGTTTGGTCAGTATAAAGCTGAAGATGATCCATTGTTTTATGAGTGGCAGAAAAAGTCTTTTTACGACATGCTGACTGATCTTTATAAAACACGTTATGAAGTTACCGCTTACCTGTCTTCTTTAAGTGGCAACGCATTGCTTGCCACCGGTAAGCATTTTTTGTATGGCACCATGACTGTTGAAGGATGGACAGAAGTTTTTCTGCTACATGAAGCTCATCATTTTTTTACCATTTTTAAATTGGGAATACAATTAAGGCCTGACAGGATTTTGGGACTCTGCTAAGAGTCGTTTAAGTTTGCCTGCATGGAACGGTACCTGACTTCTATTCAATGCGCAGGCCTGATTGTTTTGAAAAACAGGAAGCTGCTTCTCGCTTTCAGCAAAAACAAAAATGCATTTTATCTGCCGGGTGGGAAAGTTGATGCAGATGAAACTTCGTTACAGGCTTTACAGCGTGAGATAAAAGAAGAATTGAATATAGATCTGGAAGAAAATGATCTTCAATATTATTATCATATTCAGGCGCCTGCGTTCGGAGAAAACAACTTATTGATGAAACAGGATTGTTTTATCTGCGATCTGAAACACCAACCTGTTCCGGGCAATGAGATTGGCGGAATTGAATACTTTGATGAACAGACTTACAGGTTGCAGGAACATGTTGTGCCGGGAGTGATAACTGCATTTGAAAGACTGAGATTGGATGATTTGGTAGACTAGGATATTGTCTGGACCAGGATTTAGGGGATTGGAGGATTGACGGGATTTTTGATAATGAAACAGATTGCGTTAACGTACTTCGTACCTCGTAATTCGTACTTAAACCGAATTTGAAGATTGACAGGGTTATTAATAATGAATCAGACTGCGTTAACGTACTAAGTACCTCGTAACTCGTACTTAAACCGGATTTGAAGATTGACAGGATTGTTAATAGTGAAGCGGATTGCGTTAACGTACTTCGTACTTCGTAACTCGTACTTGACAACACATCGTACATCGTACATCTAACATCGTACATTATTATGATCAGGATTGGATTGATTTCGGACACGCATAACTACATGGATGAGGCTATATTAAAACATCTGGAGAACTGTGATGAGATATGGCACGGTGGAGATTTTGGAACGATAGCTGTTGCTGAACAATTGAGAAAATTGAAATCGCTGCGTGGCGTATACGGCAATATTGATGGAATGGATATCCGGTCTGAATTTCCCGAAGAGCTGATATTTATGTGTGAAGATGTAAAAGTATTTATCAAGCACATTGGAGGCTATCCCAATAAATATGCGCCGGGTGTAAAAGATGTGATCTTGCGTGAGCATCCTCAGTTATTTATTTCGGGCCACTCGCACATTTTAAAAGTGATGTATGATGAAAAGCTGCAGTGTCTCCACATGAATCCCGGCGCCGCAGGAAAACAGGGCTGGCATAAGGTTAGAACGTTGCTGCGATTTGTGATTGACGGGAAGGAGATAAAGAATTTGGAGGTGGTGGAAATGCGGTAGCTGTCAGCTATCAGCAATCAGCTATTAGCTACTTAGTTCAAAGAGTCCGACTATATATAACCTGATTCTCCGATATGTTTTATTAACGCAATCTGTTTAAATAAAAAAGTGTTGACGAAAATTTCATCAACACTTTTTTATAGCCTAAGTATAATTTAAACCCTCAAACATTCATCGTCAGCTGATAGCTGATAGCTAAAAGCTAATAGCTATTGCATCGCCTCCTGCGGCACTTCTTTCTCCAACAAATTTTTGTAAATGTATTTTACGCGCTCGTTGTTGTAGTGTTTCCATCTGTCCGGATAATTACGCCAGCCATGTCTGCCGCCAGGATAGAATGCCATCTGGAAATCAGCTTTTTTATCTTGCAAAGCACCTATCAGCTGAATACTGTTTTGCATGTGCACGTTATCATCCATCGTTCCATGGATAATATACAGGTTACCCTTGTAGTTGTTTAAATAAGTGGCAACAGCACTGCTTTTATACCCTTCAGGATTTTCAGCCGGGGTATCCATGTAACGTTCGGTATAATGGCTGTCGTACAAGTGCCAATCAGTTACACTACCACCTGCAATACCATATTTAAATACATCTGCGCCACGTGTTAATGCCATACAGGTTGTATAACCACCATAGCTGAAACCAGAGATTGCAACTTTGTCTTTATTGATGTAAGGCTTTGCAGATAACCATTTCACAACTTCACTATAGTCGTGAATTTCCCAATGGCTCAGGTCGCGATGCAGATAGTTTTGTCCGGCTTTTCCAAAATGACCGGAACCACGGTGATCAATTGCCACCTGGATCAGATCTTCTTTAGCCCACCATTGATATTCACCAATTCCTTTGTAAGAATCATAAACAGTACCTGCATTCGGACCGCCATAAATGCTGATGAAGACAGGATATTTTTTATGCTCATCAAAATTATTCGGATAAATAATGGTTACCGGCAAATCAAAACCATCCACGTTAACGCGGATTAATTCAGTTTTAGCTGTTTGATATTTGTCGTAGTCATCACCTTTGCTGTCAGCGATTTCTCTGATCAGTTTTCCTTTATTATCAACTACTGCCATTTTTTTAGGCGTGTTGAGATTTGAATAGGTGGTGATAAAATATGTTGCGTTTGGAGATACTTCAACGCTGTGTGTGTAATCACCGAAAGTCAGGCGTTTCAGATTTTTTCCGTCAAGCCCAACTACGTAATAATCAAATCTTGCAGAATTCTCTTTTCTCGCTGTAAAATAAACCTGTTGTTTTTTCTCGTCGATCTTCACGATATCTTTTACTGTCCAGTTGCCGTCAGTGATTTGTTTTACCGGTTTACCATTCATGTCATATTGATAAATATGCATCCAACCGCTTTTGTCGGAAACAACAATGTATCCTTTATTGTTCGCCAGGAAATGAATGTCGTCCAGCCAGTCAATCCATGTTTTTTGCTGCTCTTCATATACCGCTGTTTTACTTCCATTAGTGGGATCAATCGCATACACAAATAAATGATCCTGCCCGCGGTTCATCCACTGCTGCCATAGTTTTTTTCCGTCGGGAGACCAGAATGGCGTACCAAAATACTGGTCATCTTTCTCATTAAAATCGCTCCACACGGTTTGTGCAGTTGTAATATCCGCAATACCAATTTTTACTTCCGGATTTGGATCGCCGGCGGCAGGATAACGCGTTTCCTCCACGTAACCATGCTGACCATCCGCACCATATAACGGGAACATCGGCACTTTGCTATCATTAAAGTGCATGTACGCAAGATGCTTGCTATCCGGACTCCACCAGAAAGCTTTGTATTTTGAAGGTCTTCCAAGAATCTCTTCATAATACACCCATGAAGCATAACCATTATAAACAACATCGCTGCCATCTGTTGAAAGCTGGGTTTCTTTACCACTGGCTATTTCAAGTACAAAAAGATTGTTGTTACGGGTAAAGGCTATACGTGTTGCATCCGGAGAAAGTGTTGGATTCTTTTCTTCGTCCGGTGTTTTGGTTAGTTGAATGGCCTTCCCACCGGCATCTTTAAAAAAGATGTCATTCTTTTCAAGGTAAACATTGTCGCTCTTAACCGGCAATATGATAGATTCTTCTTTTCCGCTGATGACGTCCACAGATTTGTGCCCATCTTTACCTGCGGAAATAATATAATGCGTATCATCTTTCCAGCCAGCTATTACCGGCAGGTCTTTCAAAAGACCGGTTGTTTTATTCTGAAAAATTTGTTCACCGGTCAACTGTTTCAATTGGGCAGAACCGTTAAGTACCATTAACGCAAACACGGACAAGCCGGCTGCCTTAACTAGCGTTTTTCTCATGTTAATCGTTTTAAGGAAGGCCGCAATGTAATGGAAAAAGAGAAAAAACGGTGAATAGTCAATGGTGAATAGTGAAAAATGCGGCAGAATGCCTTTTTTGCGGCAGCGAATGAATGCAAGTACGAATTACGAAGGACGAAGTGCTCGGGTTTGAGCCTGTGTTGTTTTTTGAACAATCTGAACCGGTGAATAGTGAACGGTCAATAGTGAAAGGTGTAGCAGTGAAAACATTTTTTTGGCAGTAAAAGATCTCTATCCATACTAATCAAACAATTTAAATATGTTGCGAAGTTGCACAACTGTTTACTGATCAAAGTTTTCACTATTCACTATTCACGATTGACTATTCACCCCCTGATCATCTCAATATGCTCTATCCCATCTTCCAAATACATTTCAGAAGATTGGCAGAAGCCAAATGACTCGTAAAATTTCTTTAGGTATAGCTGCGCGCCGATGCGGATAGGTTTGCCCTTAAACATTTCATCGCAGATAGCTATTGATTTGATTAACAAGGCCTTCCCCGCTCCACTTCCGCGAAACGCAGGATTGGTCACAATTCTGCCGATGGATGGTTGTTCATAAGATACGCCAGGCGGAACAATGCGTGAATAAGCTGCTATTTTCCCATCAATATATCCTGCGAGATGATCGCATTTGGGATCTTTGTAATCTGCATCCTGAAAGACGCAATTTTGTTCTACTACAAAAACCTCGTTTCGCAACCATAGTATGCTGTAGAGCTCTTTGGAAGTGAGTTCGTCAAAGGTTTTAAAGATCCAGGTAAGGTTGGTAGTATTGCTCATCGCGCAAAATTAAGATGTTTTGGGAACCACGGAGACACAGCGAAAAAACGAAACACGGAGTTTTTTGCCACAAAGGCGCAAAGGCAGAAAGATGCGCAAAGATTTTTGAACCACGGAGACACAGCGAAAAAACGAAACACGGAGTTTTTTGCCACAAAGGCGCAAAGGCAGAAAGATGCGCAAAGATGTTTTGGGAACCACGGAGACATAGCGAAAAAACGAAACACGGAGTTTTTTGCCACAAAGGCGCAAAGGCAGAAAGATGCGCAAAGATTTTTGAACCACGGAGACACAGCGAAAAAACGAAA
>CP128386.1:6681000-7246762 GCA_030345135.1 Chitinophagaceae bacterium DXS | reverse complement strand
CACGGAGTTTTTTTGCCACAAAGGCGCAAAGGCAGAAAGGACCACAAAGATTTTATGCACTATTTTAAAACCAAGCCTGCTCTCCTAATGCCCTACATCACATGCCTTACACCTCACGCCTGATACCTGATACCCAAAGCTAACAGCTAATAGCTAATAGCTGACAGCTCCCCAAGCAAACGTTTCCGTAAAAAAATCCGGTGGCTGACATTCAACTTAATTTCAAGAATGTTATATTTAGGAAATGCTTAACTGCTTAGCCATGAAAATACGCAAGTAACAGATTTGCAGCGGTTGCACTATTGATTTTGACTTTACTTAAAACAACCACAGCCATATGAATTCACGTAGAACATTCCTGAAAAATTCAGCTAAAGCTTCTGCCGCAATTTACCTGAGCTCTGCCTTTTCTGCCAAGAGCTATGCAAGGATCATCGGAGCCAATGACCGGGTGAATGTAGGCGTTGTAGGGTTTTCTGACAGATTTAAAAGCTCATTGCTTCCCGGCTTTATGGCGCATAAGGATAAGATGAACTTCGATATGATTGCCGTATCTGACCTATGGAAGGTAAAAAGAGAGAACGGGCAGGCCTTTCTAAAACAGAAATTGGATCATGACATTACTGCCTGCCGAAATAATGATGAGCTGTATGCTATAAAAGATATAGACGCAGTTTTTGTGAGTACAGCAGATTTTCAACATTCCCAACATTGCGCCGAGGCCGTTAGGGCTGGTCGCGATGCCTATGTTGAAAAACCCTTTGCTGAAACAATGGAAGATGCACGTGCGGCAATAAAAGCTGTTCGCGAAACCAAAAAAATTGTGCAGATCGGCTCGCAACGCCGCAGTGGGAGAAACTACAAAGCCGCGGAACAATTTGTAAAATCCGGCAAGTTTGGCGATATATTGAAAGTGGAGCTTACATGGAATGTAAATCAGCCGGCTCGTTGGCGCCGTAATGATCTGGTCGCCCAGTTAAAAGAAGAAGATACCGACTGGAAGCGCTGGCTGTTAAACAGGCCTTTCGAAAAATTTGATCCGAGAAAATATCTTGAGTTCCGCCTGTTCTGGCCTTATTCTTCAGGACTGGCTGGTCAGTGGATGAGCCACCAAATAGATACTGTTCACTGGTTCTCAGGTTTAAAGCATCCGCGTAGTGTAGTAGCGAACGGAGGTATTTATACATGGAAAGACGGCAGAAGAAACTGGGATACGATCACTGCAGTATTCGATTATGGCCCTCAGGATGACGCTTCAAAAGGTTTCCAGGTGACATTCGCATCCCGCATGGGTAATGGTGATGACGATCCGGGAGAGATCTATTACTCTAATGGCGGTGAATTGAACCTGATGAATAATAAAATTTCTCCCAAGGGCGGGCTATCTGCAAAAGCAGCAGGAGCCATGCAACTGCAGGCAAATCTATTGCCTGAAATGAACCTGAGCGAGATCGAAGAAAAGGTTTCCACAAGTGCTAACACCGGCGGTGATTCCCTCACATTGGCGCATGTAGGTAACTGGATGGAATGTGTAAGAAGCCGCCAGCAGCCAAACGCGTCCGTTGAAGCCGGTTATTCTCATAGCATCGCAACCATTATGACAAACGCCGCAGTTCAGACAGGCCAAAAAGCTACTTTCGACGAAAAGACCCAGGAAGTGATGGCGGGAGGAAAAGTATTCAGATGGTAGGAAGGAGAAAGTCAATAGTGAAGAACGTCAATAGTGAAAGGTGAAACATCTTAATTATCTGCGCAGGTAAAAACTGCGCAGTTTTTTTATAAACCCATCTTACTGTTCACTTTTAGCAATTTTCCGTGTAATCCCCAAATATCGCATCTGGCACATTTCACTATTCACCATTCAATGTCGTTGAAATAAGAGTTCTTTGAAAAAGTTGTTTATAAGCAGGTTGATTTCAATAAATTAGCGGCTCAAAAAATACTACTAAGATTATAGGAAGGCCGAATAGAAGATTCGATCGAAAAAAGCGGCTTAAAAGGCCGCCTTCCATGAATTATAAACAACTTTAGTTCTTATTTCAACGACATTGATTCACTATTCACCATTCACTATTCACTATTCACTATTCACTATTCACCATTCACCATTCACCTTCATCATCTCCCTATCAGCAGCCTCCTGCTCACTATTTCATTAAGTTCATTGGTTACTATTACGTAATAAACGCCCGGCAAATAATTGGCTGTATTCAATGTAACAGCTGCTCTGCCTTTCATCATTATAGCCTTTTGCGATTGCAATAATTTACCGCTTGCATCCCGCAGTTGCACTGTATATTCCGTGTCGCTTCTTCCACTGAATTCCACGGTAGTTTTACTGTTTGCAGGGTTGGGGTAAACAGTTAAGTCAGGCAGCTGCAAAGGATTTCCATTGTCACCGCCAGCTGTTCTTAATGTGGAACCGGTTATTGCAACGGACTTTGTGACAATAGTTGAACTTCCGCATGGGTTAAGTAGTCCTATAGAGATTTTGCCGGCAGTATTTCCCCAGTTCATTGTAATAGTATTAGTTCCCTGGCCCGCAACAATAGAAGTTCCCTGTGGAATCTGCCATCGATAAGTGCGAACTTCATCGACGGGGTTTATACTAAATTGTATGCCCGTTTGTCCGGGGTTCACCAATGACAGGCCGGCTATTGGAGAAGGTTTGTCTGGAATGTTGTTGTAAACTATAATGCCCAGTGATTTACTTGCAACCGGCACAATGGCGCATTGTTCAGCAACATTTAATACACAAAAAACAGAGTCACCGCTTTTAAGTGCGGTGTCAACGTAGCTTGCACTATTCGTTCCTACTTGCATATTGTTTTTGTACCACTGGTAGGACGGCGCATTACCTCCTCCTGATGTGACTGCCGTAAATTTGACTGGGCTACTTTTACAGGCTTCTTTGGTGCTTTGGACTATTTTAATGGTAGGTTTTACTACATCTGTCAATTCACCTACTGTTATTGTGTCTGATGATATTGAAGGTTTATTGTTTACAAAAAGCGTTGCCCATATTTTATCGCCAGGTTTGAGCGACCTGGTGCGGTATTCCCCATTAAAAGGCAACTGAACATTATTTTTAAACCACCTGTAATAAGAATTTGGCGGCCGCCTGATGATCGTCACCTTAAACTTTACTTCTTCGCCCTTGCAGGCTGAGTAAGGCAATGTAGATATTAGTTTAAGGGAAGTAGGTTGGGGCTTGTAAGTAAAGCCGGGCAGACTATCGCTGGCCAGCAGGTTTTTTATGGTTAGATTTCCTGACGAGCCATCGCCCACGATAGCAAAGATGAGCGTAGTTGAGTTAATGGTAAATTCTTTTACGGGCGTGTTACCCAACAGAATCTCTGTGATGCCTCTAAAAGGATATCCACTGATAACAATCGTATCATTTGTGGTCGCTGATTTTGGGAAAAATGAACGAAGCCGGGGCGTATCTGCAGCAGGCACGTTCATTTGGTTTTTTAGGATATACGTTGCAGGTGATTGGTCAAATTCGTTGAAACCAACTGCTATATCCGGTTGACCATCACCGTTCATGTCTTTTATGTCGATTAGCGATGAGAAGGTTCCGTCAGAATATTTAACTGCCGGTGCATAAGATAAGTAAACAAAATTGCTGGTGTTCTTCATTACATAAACAGAATTTTTTACGCCGACAATATCCGAAAGGTTATCACCGTCAACGTCCCTTATTATTAGCGACGGGGCATTAACAGGAAATAACAATTTCATTGGTGTCTCAAAACTGAAATGATCCAACGGGCTTTTATTTTTTAATACTGCGATTGAATCACTCAGGTTATCTGCTACTACAATTTCAGGCAGCCCGTCCAAATCCATATCGCCGGTTTTTGCGTTTGATGATTGTTTCAATCCGGTATAAACGTATTCGCGGGAATTAAAAGAAAGCAGCCCTGGTGTGCCGTCGTTTTTTATGATCTGGACATAAGGAAAATCGAAAAATGTATTTGCAGGGCTAATAACTATATCGGTCTTTCCATCGGCATTCATGTCCGCAAATGCTGTGGGGAAAAGGTTATTGGCAAAAGTAATATTAAAAGGCCGTGCATAAAGGATGTTTTCGTTGGTGCTTTTATTCAATAAAATTTTCACAGAACCATCTTCGGTCATGACAAGATCTTCTTTGCCATCGCCATCCATATCCAAAAACCGGAATAGATTTAGCGGTTGCGGTACATTGATCCTTAACGCGGCATTGAAATTTATATTACCTGGGGTGCTGTTGTTTTTGTAGAACAGCAGGAAAGGCTGGTTAACCGGTGAAATGACTAAATCTGTTTTTCCATCCCTGTCCAGATCATTGAGATGAATTGAATAACTATATTGTTCCGGAAGCCTGATGGTTTGCAGCAAATCAAATCCAAATGTATATCCACTCACATTTCTGTGTAATGAAACTGTTGCAAGGTTGCCGGAGTATGGCATTAACGATCTTGTGTGAATAACAGCCATATCCTGCATGCCATCGCCATCCAGATCGCCGAGAGCAGTATTTGCCGAAGTGTTATCAAGTGGCTCGATCGGATGGAAGCAGCCTGGGGCAATGTATCCCAGTCCACTAAAAAACACCAGGAAACGTTTTTTAGAGTAGCCGGTTAGCCCGTTTGTTGTTACTCTTAAAAAATCAGAGGTGGCACCTGGCAATACTTGTACTGTTAACGAAGTTGTTGAAGCGCTTGTTACTCGTGCGCGTGAACCTCCTATGTAAACTGCATTGGCAGTAGTATCAGGGCTAAAGTTGTTGCCGTTTATAGTTATGAACTTGTTTACATACTCAGTAAAAGGAGTAAAGTTTGTTATAACCGGAGCCTGTCCAGATGCAGACAGTAAGAAGAAACAAGAGGCGATTAAACAAGGTAGTCGTTTTAACGATCCCGCTGCGTGCAAATAAAAATTGCGAATAAAATGCAACAAACAGTTTCGCCGGCGGCTTATGACGGCGCATGGGTAAATAGTGTTGTGTGTCATTTTTATTTGTTTTAGGTTGAATGAGATATTGCTGTGATCTTTTTCTGAAATCACTTAACCATGCAACAATAAAAATGAGAGGCTCGCTTATAAGCGTAATGAAGAGTTAAATTAATCTGGGTAGTGAAATGCCTGGGTTTAAACTGGCTACGTCAATAAATTCTCGCAAAAGATCAGCATTGGTCCAGGTAAAAGCATCTGTTCTTTAAACGTGCCCGCAACTTTATTGCAACAGGTAGCACAAAGTTATAAGGGCTTTATGTCTTTGTCAATAGGCTAAGGTTATGCTTTTATTGCCTGAAGGGTTAAGCTGCAAAAACGAATTTTAAATATCTATAAAAAAGCCGGTCCCGACGGGATCGGCTTCTATAATAATGTTTCGGTGTTTAAGATTACACTTCGCTCAGCCGGGCTTTCCTGCCAGAGCATAAACACAAAAGCCATCCGTTAATAGAGCAGCTTTTGTAATGTGAAGTCGCTCCACCTTTCACCATTCACTATTCACTATTCACTATTCACTTTTTTCGTTGCTCCACCTTTCACTATTCACCACAAAAAAAGCCGCTCCCAAGGGAAACGGCCTTTATAATATAGTTTGGTGTTTCACATTTCACTATTCACTATTCACTTTTGACGACACTAGAATCTTTCCAGCGCAGAGAAGAAGAAATCGCCTTCAATTGCAGCATTTTCATCACTGTCACTTCCGTGAACGGCATTTTCGCCTACAGAAGCAGCAAATTTTTTGCGGATCGTACCTTCTTCTGCGTTTGCAGGGTTGGTAGCACCGATCAGCGTACGGAAATCAGCTACAGCGTTTTCTTTTTCGAGAATGGCAGCAACAATGGTTCCGCTGCTCATAAATTCAACCAGCTCACCGTAGAAAGGTCTTTCTTTGTGAACAGCGTAGAATTCACCGGCTTGTTCTTTGGTAAGTTTTGTCCATTTCATTGCTTTAATGGAGAAACCGGCTTTGATGATCTGGTCCAGGATTGCTCCGGTATAGCCTTTGCCTGTAGCATCAGGTTTAACCATTGTAAAAGTTCTATTGCTCATAGCTTTTATAAAATTTTGCGCGAAAGTACTATATAGAAGTCCTATTTGCTAATATCTCACGCTAAAAAATGTTGAATTATTACCAAAATTGATTTGAATGAATGATGATAAACACTGAATTTTGCCGCCATTCTATGCAATCTATACAACACTTTTTCCCATTGTTGGATCAGCCTCGCAAGGCGGTGATCACCGCTCATCAGAAGCCCGATGGCGATGCGATGGGATCTATGCTGGGATTATACCATTTTTTAGTGCAGCTGGGGCACGACGTAACCGTAATTTCTCCCACAAACTGGGCTAGCTTTCTTAACTGGATGCCCGGAGTGGACAAAGTAATTGATTTTGAAAACAAGCGGGAGCTATCTGTCAATATCATTAACAGTGCAGAGATTATTTATTGTCTGGACTTTAATATATTGCACAGAACCAGGAATATGGAAACATATCTGGAAAAAGCGAAATGCATAAAGGTATTGATCGATCATCATCAACAACCCCAGGAAGAAGTTTTTGATTATGGAATCAGTGATACCGGAAAGAGCTCAACCTGTGAAATGATCTTTGACCTGATTGCTAATTCTGGTCATGATGATAAGATTAATAAAGAAATTGCCACATGTTTGTATACAGGTATCATGACAGATACCGGATCTTTCCGTTTTCCGTCCACAACTGCTTCAGTGCACAAGGCTGTAGCCCGTTTAAAGGAAACCGGTTTCAATCACTCTGTAATTCATGAGAATATCTATGATAATTTTTCTGAATCCAGGCTGAGATTCATCGGAAATGCCTTGTTGTACAAGCTGGATGTGTTGTATGAATACAATACTGCGATGATGGCTATTTCTAAATATGACCTGATTAAGTATGAAATAAAAACAGGCGATACTGAGGGTTTGGTTAATTATTTACTTACTATTGAAGGCATAAAGTTCGGAGCATTGGTGATTGACCGGGATGAGGAGCGTAAGTGGAGCTTCCGGAGCAAAGGTGAATTTGATGTAAATGCCTTTGCCAGAACTCATTTTGAAGGCGGTGGCCATAAAAATGCGGCTGGAGGAAGAAGTGATGAAACACTTGACCAGACAGCAAGAAAATTCAAACAGATTATAAAACAATACGAAAAAGAACTTCAATAAAAATCAGAAACAAAAACATGAAACAACTGTTAACAGCAGCGGGCCTTGCTTTATTATTCAGCGCGTGCTCGGTGAACTATGAAAAAACAAAATCCGGCATTGCTTATAAAATATTCAAAGGCAAAGGTGGAGAGAAATTGAAAGCGGGTGAGTATGTGAAATTCAACGCAGATATCCGTATCATAGAAAGAGATACTACGCTTAATACAACCATGGGTAGAGTTCCTGCCTATGCAATGGTTGATACTTCAAAAAGAACTGAGTACTCTTTCATGGAGATCATTTCCAAATGTTCAGTAGGAGATAGTACAGTATTTATTCTAAGCGTGGACTCTTTGATCAAAAGAAATATGATCAACCCTGCCGATAAATCTTTCAAAAAAGGCGACAGGATCACTTGTAAGATAAAGATCTTAAAGGCTTTCAAATCAGAGCAGGATGTAGAACCTGATTATAAACAGGAGTCTGAGCTGGAAAAAGCACGTGAAATAAAAGAAGTTGAAAAATACCTGGCGGATAAAGGTATTAAAGCTGAAAAAACTAAAAACGGTGCTTTCGTAGAAGTACAGTCAGCCGGGGAAGGTATTAAAGCTGAAACAGGGAAAGAAGCATCTGTTATGTACAGAGGTTACCTGATGACCAACAATAGCAGCGTATTCGATACTAACATGGATTCAACAAAAGGTCACACTGATCCTTACAAAGTACAGGTAGGAACAGGTAGCGTGATCCCTGGTTGGGAAGAAGCTTTACCATATTTTGGCAAAGGTGGTAAAGGACGCATTTTTGTACCTGCAATGTTAGCATACGGTATGCAGGCAAGACCAGAAATTCCTGCATATTCAAACCTGATTTTTGACATTGAAGTGAAGGATGTTAACGCACCGGCACCACCTCCTGCCGCAGCGCCTGCAGTTCCAGGCCTTCCTGGCGGCGGACAAGGTCAGTCACACTAATTAAATTGTTTATAGCAATAAAAGAGCTCTGCAGAAATGCGGGGCTTTTTTTTAGGTATCAGGTTTCAGGTATGAGGCATAAGGCGTGAGGTTTAAGGCATTTGCACATCCGCACATTTGCACATCCGCACATCCGCACATTCGCACATTTGCACATTCGCCCTCATTTTCAATTGAAAAAAACTTTCTCCACAAGCGTCGCAGCTTCCCTTGCCTCCTTCACATCATGAACACGTAAAATGTGCGCTCCGTTCATCAGGCTTATTGTATTTAAAACAGTTGTTCCGTTCAATGCTTCTTCGGGTGTAATGTTGAGTGTTTTGTAAATGGTAGACTTCCTGGAGATACCAATCAACAAAGGCTTTTCTAATATTTTAAATGCACTGAGATTTTTGATCAGTTCAAAATTGTGCGCGTATTTCTTGGCAAAGCCTAAGCCAGGGTCAACAATAACGTCATGGATACCGGCTTTTCTGCAGGTTTCAATTCGTTCAATAAAAAAATCAAGCACTTCCCTTGTAACATTTTCATATGATGCGTACTGTTGCATCGTTTGCGGATCGCCTTTCATGTGCATGCATATATATGGACATTTTAAGGATGCAACAGTATCGAACATAGCTTCATCAAGTATGCCCCCGCTGATGTCATTTACTATGTGGGCGCCGGCCTCAACGGAAAGCTGGGCCACTTTCGCAAAATAAGTATCTACAGAAAGAAATGTTTCGGGAAAATTTTTATGCAAAGCTTCAATAACCGGGATGACCCTGTCGAGTTCCTCATCCGCTCCGGATTGTTCGCTGCCTGGTCTTGTGCTTTGTCCGCCAATATCCAGTATTGCTGCACCTTCACTTAACATGCGTTCGCCCTGCTTTAAAGCCGCGTCAACAGAAGAAGCTCTGCTGGCTGAATAAAAAGAATCAGGTGTAATATTGATGATCCCCATTATGATAGGTTTCTCAATTGTTAATAAACGGCCACGGCAATTAAGTGTAAACATGGTGCGGTTTCCTTATTTTTGGCGATAGTAAACGCGCAAGTTAGTTATAATTGATAATTGAAACTTGATAATTGATAAGGGACAGATGGCAGGTGTTTTATACCTGATTTGTGCGTAGAAGAATAGAGTACTCAGTACCCTGGTTGACATTAATTGATAATTGAAATAATAATTCTTTCGGCAAACAGCTCATAGCTGATAGCTGATAGCTCATAGCTATTCCATGGATACAAATCAACAATACGACGAGTGTATAGATAAATGCCGTGATATTTTTTTGAAGAAAACCCGCGACTACGGAACCTCGTGGAGAGTATTGCGCGCCATTTCCGTTATTGACCAGATCATTATCAAAGCCCTGCGCATACGTACTATCCAGGAGAAAAAAGAACAGAAGGTAGGAGACGATATCCGGTCCGAATTTATTGGTATCGTCAACTATGGTGTTATCGGGTTGATCCAGTTAAAGAAGAACAATTCAGCAGTTGAGGATCTTGATGTAGATACGGTTAGTGCTTTGTATAGTGAGAATGTTCAGCTCGCTAAAGATACCATGTTGGCAAAAAACCACGACTATGGTGAGGCCTGGCGTGAGATGACACAGGAAAGTTTTGCTGATCTTATCCTGGTGAAGTTGTTGCGTGTTCGGCAGATCCTCGCCAATGACGGCAAGACGCTGATCAGTGAAGGTATTGATGCCAATTATATTGATATTATTAATTACGCAGTATTCGCGCTGATTCTGATAAATGAAGGAAAACATGTAGGGTAGGCTGAAGCGCAAACCGGTTGTAACTAAAAGATAAATTCAGATCCATGAAGGTTGTACTAAACATTGCAAGGATATTCGTTGGCGTGTTGTTTATTTTTTCCGGGTTGATAAAAGCCAATGATCCGCTTGGATTAAGCTACAAGATGCAGGAGTTTTTTGAAGTGTGGGGCTGGAGTGCGCTTAACGACTATTCGCTCGTGCTTTCGCTTGTAATGAATGTGTTTGAAGTGGTGGCCGGTATTGCACTGCTGGTAGGCTATCGGATGAAATTGGTTAGCTGGTTATTGTTCCTGCTTATCGTGTTTTTTACTTTCCTTACCGGTTATGCCTTCCTGTCCGGAAAAATTAAAACTTGTGGCTGTTTTGGTGATTGCGTTCCGCTCACCGCTTTCCAGTCTTTCCTGAAAGATCTGATCTTATTTGTACTTACCTTGTTGATCGTCTTTAATTATAAAAAGATCAGACCGGTTTTTTCACCCGGTCCATCAATAGGTATACTTCTTCTAAGCGTTTTTGCCGTTTCATGGATGCAGGAGCATGCGCTCAAACATTTGCCTTTCGTCGATTGTTTGCCTTACAAACAGGGAAATAATATAGCCGAAAAAATGAAAGTTCCGCCGGGCGCAATAGCTGACAGTTCTATCATGAACTTCACATATAAACATAAAGGGCAGCGCGTGGAATTTGATCAGGATCATTTCCCTGATGATTTTGATTCTACCTATGAGTTTGTTGAACGTCATGACAAATTGATAAGGCAGGGAAATGCAACGCCTGCGATTGTCGATTTTGCCTTGCGAAACGATGCCGGAGACGATATTACAGCGCAGGTGTTGGAAACGCCCGGTTATTACATGCTGGTATTTGTAAAGGATTTTGGCAACGCGGGAAAATGGATGAAGGAAGAACATACGCAACTGGTACAGACCTGTCTTTCAAAAAATATTCCGGTCCGCTATATCACATCAGAACCCAAAAAAGCTGCTCACTATTTGGATTCATTGGCTGTAAAGGATCTCCTTATCTGTGATGCTACGGTTATTAAAACGGCAGCAAGAGCCAATCCAACTTATTTTCTGATGAACCAGGCGACAGTCTACCGTAAAATAAGCGGCGCAGATATCAGTAAAATGCAGAAGGCGGTTGGAGAATTGAAGGCCCAATAGGTATCTTTAAACTATGCTGACATTCATAACTAAAAAAATGCTGTACGGACTGCTCGTGTTAGCGGGTGTTATCGTTGTGGTGTTTTTTTTGTTTGTAGGGTTCGGTGATCCTGTAAGACTTGTACTCGGCCAGACGGGTGACAGTGCTACTATAAAAAACATAAGAAAAGAACTCGCACTCGATCAGCCGAAATGGAAACAGTTTTTATTGTATGTAAATGATGTATCTCCGCTCGCTGTTCACTCCAAAGAGGAAATACAGTCAAAACAGCTTCATGGAATTTTTATTGGGGGCGATATAAAATTGGCCATCAAATGGCCATATCTCCGTCGTTCTTATCAAACCAAAAAAAGTGTGACTGAAGTATTGATGGAAGCGCTTCCGGGAACGATGTTACTGGCCTTTACGGCTATGCTGATCTCAACAATATTTGGTATCGGTCTTGGTGTTTTAGCTGCAGTCAAACAGAATACCGTTTGGGACACTTCAGCCATCTTTGCAAGCGTGCTGGGAATTTCTGCGCCGTCCTTTTTTGTCGGGATTATACTGGCTTACGTCTTCGGCTTTGTGTTGAGTAATTATACCGGTCTGCATATGATCGGCAGCTTATATGAAGTCGATCCATTCAATGGAAGGCAACTACAGCTGCGAAACCTCATTTTACCCGCGGTAACACTTGGTATCAGGCCGTTGGCGATCATCACCCAATTGACAAGAAGCGCTATGCTTGATGTGCTTGATCAGGATTATATAAGAACAGCCTACGCAAAAGGATTAAGACGCAAAACTGTTATCTGGAAACATGCATTGCGCAACGCGCTGAATCCGGTTATCACCGCCATCACCGGCTGGTTCGCGGAATTGCTGGCAGGTGCTTTTTTTGTCGAATATATTTTCGGCTGGAAAGGGATAGGAAAAGTTACCGTTGATGCCCTCGAAAAACTCGATTTCCCAGTCGTGATGGGAAGTGTATTGCTGACGGCTACATTCTTTGTGCTGGTAAATATTCTCGCAGATATATTCTATTCAATCGTTGATCCACGCGTTAAGCTTGACTGAGTTGTAAGTTATACGTTGTACGTTATACGTTGATCGGAGCGAAGGGTTTGGTTTCTCGCAACGGTCGCAAAGAAGCAGCGACGCAGTGGGAGTTGTAAGTTATACGTTGTACGTTATACGTTGATCTTAGCGAGGGGTTTCTCGCAACGCTCGCGAAGAAGCAGCGACGCAGTGGGAGTTGTAAGTTATACGTTGTACGTTATACGTTGATTGAAGCGAAGAGTTTCTCGCAACGCTCGCGAAGAAGCGGCGACGCGGTGGAAGTTGTAAGTTATACGTGGTACGTTATACGTTAATCGAAGCGAAGGGTTTCTCGCAACGGTCGCAAAGAGGCAGCGGCGCAGCGAATAGTTTCAGTCTTACTTTTATTCCTTTAGAACTCTTTTGCATTTAGAGACTTAGTGGCTAACAATACCGTGTTTCTTCGTGTCGTCCTGTCTCCGTGGTTCAAAAACTTTGTGCCTCTTTGTGTTCTTCGTGCCTTCGTGTTTCAAAAACGTCGTGTTTCGCCCTGCCACCTGTGTCTCCGTGGTTCAAACCTCTGCTTCCAGTTTAAACTTTTTAGCCAGCCAGCTATCTTTAACCGGTACCAGCCATTTGCTCAGCAAATCAGCCTTCGTCGCCACCAGGTTATTAAAATACAATGTACCAGGAGTAATAAAATTATTCTGCACCGCATACGGTATCTGCTGAAGAGGCAGTAGCTGAATCTTATCCTTTATCACAAAAGCAAGCATTTGCCTGTCAAACATTGTTACGTTGAACTTCTCCTCAATCTCCTTGATCAATCTCACCGAACTGTCAGTACTGCAACCACTTACATAAGTTGCAGATTCGTCCGCCATTAATATTACAAACTGTCCGTATAATAAATTCGCGTAACCTTTTACCGGCGTTCCGTGCGTGTTCCAGCTTTGCAGGAACTTGTTCATCATGCTTTCCAGCTCAAATGCTTCACCCATTGAAAACAACCGGCTGCTCTGGTAGATCCACACCCTGGATGACGCGTCAAAATCTTCCGGAATAAATTCTGCTATATTCGTATTCATAGCGCAAAGATAGCTAAATGTGCAAATGGGTAAATGTGCAAATGTGCGAATGTGCAAGTGAGAGAAGGTGCAAATATGGAAATGCCTAAATGCTCGAACCAATAATTCAATAAAATTTTTTACCTAAATCGCAATGTTTTGCGCCTGGTGCCGGTCAATAATAAAAACCTTGCGATGAAATATGTTATTCTGGCCCTGTCCTTTGTGCTTATACTTTTTTTTACGTCCGGCTGTAAAAAAAGTAATATGACAGAAGCAGAGAAATCCAACAGCATTATCGGGTCATGGGAGTTAAGATCAACAGTAGGAAGCATGCCACTTAAAACCTTTCCCCCGAACAATGGTCATGTTATTCAATTTACAAACGACAGCTATACGGTTTTTGACAGTGGCCAGGCAAAAGAAAAAGGCAATTACGCTTCAACTCCTGACAGTTCTGTAGAGGCCAATGTGTGCCTGGTGATAAAGGAAGGTCAGTTTACAAACAGGATTATTCTAAGCGCCAGTTCAAACCCTTACAAGATCTTCTTCAACCTCGAAGGAAATCAACTCACTTTCCTCTCCGGCTGTTTTGCGCTCGACGCCGGTAATCAAACAGTGTATGAAAGGGTGGGTGAGGACAGGTAAGGTATCAGGTGTCAGGTGTCAGGTATCAGGCATCAGGTATCAGGTATGAAGCGTCAGGAATAAGTCCGGCATTCAAGCGCATTCGCACATCTGCACATTCGCACATTCCCCTCATTTTCCATTGTCAATTTTCAATTCTCCATTCATTCGCACATTTGCACATTTGCACATTTGCACATTCACATGCTTTTCTCAATCAATTCCGCTATATCCAGCACCTGAACGTTGTCTTCTTTTTCGCGGTTTTTTACGCCGTCGGTTAGCATTGTGTTGCAAAACGGACAAGCACTTGCAATAATGTTCGGCTCAAGGGAAAGCGCTTCGTCAGTGCGTTCGAAATTTACTCTTTTGGTTCCTTTTTCTTCCTCCTTGAACATTTGTGCACCTCCGGCGCCGCAACATAATCCGTTAGTGCGGCAGCGTTTCATCTCAACCAGCTCAGCGTCCAATAGTTCCAGAACCTTGCGTGGCGCCTCATAAATATTATTAGCCCGGCCGAGGTAGCAGCTGTCATGATAAGTAATTCGTTTTCCTTTAAAGCTTCCACCTTCCTTCAATACGATTTTTCCGCTGTCGATCAGTTCCTGTAAAAAGGTAGTGTGATGAACAACATCATAATTTCCCCCTAATTCCGGGTATTCATTTTTTAGGATATTAAAGCAGTGAGGACAGGTAGTGACAATCTTTTTTATACCGTAGCCATTTAACACCTGGATATTATTATAAGCCATCATCTGAAAAAGAAATTCGTTGCCGGCGCGGCGGGCAGGGTCGCCCGTGCAGGCTTCTTCTTTGCCAAGTATCGCATATTTAATTCCGGTCTTATTGAGAATACTTGCAAACGCTCTTGTGATCTTTTGCGCCCGCTGATCAAAGCTTCCCGAACATCCTACCCAAAACAGTATTTCAGGCGATTCTCCATTCATCATCATTTCGGCCATACTTGTAGCAATCATATACTTAGCTTTAAAAATTAAAAATAAAGAAAAGCTGTGAGCTATTAGCTTTTAGCTGTGGATGTAAGGTGTAAGGTGTAAGGTATGAGGTGTCAGGTATGAGGTGTAAGGTATGAGGTGTGAGGTATGAGGTGTAAGGCATTCGCACATCCGCACATTTGCACATTCCCTCCATTTTCAATTCTCAATTCTCCATTCTTCTTCTTTGCCAAGTATCGCATATTTAATTCCGGTCTTATTGAGAATACTTGCAAACGCTCTTGTGATCTTTTGCGCACGCTGATCAAAGCTTCCCGAACATCCTACCCAAAACAGTATTTCAGGCGACTCTCCATTCATCATCATTCCGGCCATACTTGTAGCAATCATATACTTAGCTTTAAAAATTAAAAATAAAGAAAAGCTGTGAGCTATTAGCTTTTAGCTGTGGATGTAAGGTGTAAGGTGTAAGGTATGAGGTGTCAGGTATCAGGTGTAAGGTATGAGGTGTAAGGTATGAGTGTGAGGTATGAGGTGTAAGGCATTCGCACATCCGCACATTTGCACATTCCCTCCATTTTCAATTCTCAATTCTCCATTTTCAATTGTATTCTATATTTGCGCCCTATGGCTTTACTGTTTGCAGCTTTTATGGGAATGCTGGTGAGTTTTTTAGGGCAATTGCCGTTGGGGAACATGAGCATTACCGCCACTCAGATCTACGTTCAGGAAAATGCGAGAAACGCCTGGAAATATGCTATTGGTGTGGCGATAGTTGAAGTGATTTATTTACGTCTCTCGCTAAAAGGTGTGGATTGGATTATGCAGCATAAACTGTTCTTTACCGTATTAGGCTGGCTTACTGTTGCCTTATTCCTGGTACTGGGGGTTGCGAGTTTTGTGTCAGCCAACCGGCAGCAGAGCAACAAAAAAGCATTGCTGCTAAACAACAAGATGGATCGTTTTCTGCTGGGGATCAGTATGAGTGCATTAAATCCGGCACAAATCCCGTTCTGGTTTATATGGAGTACTTATCTCCTTGATAATAAAGTTATTCAGCCCGTATCTTCTCAATACGACATGTTTACGGTTGGCGCGGGTTGCGGCACTATCGGAGGCCTGGCTGTTTATATGTATGGCGGCAACTGGCTCATTACAAGAATGAATGCCAGTATGAAAAATCTCAACAAAGCCATGGGCGGCATTTTCATTCTCACTGCTGTTATTCAATTGTATAGAATGGTGAAAGGGTTTTTATAGCAGATATTTTAATGAAAAAACACTGCGCTATTTCAAAATGAAATATATTAGTAACTCGTTTTCGCGACGCGTCTGAACTGCTTCTGAGATTTCTTTTCAGTAATTAGTTACTGAAAAGAATAATTGATGATGCAGCAAGCAACGAGCGGAACGAGATTAATTAATAAATGCTTGCTAATTATGAAACCCATCGTACAAATTTCCCTTGACCTGACCAATATTGATGAGGCGCTGGAAACAGCCGCAATGGCTATGCGCGCAGGTGTAGACTGGCTAGAAGCCGGAACACCACTAATTCTTGCTGAAGGATTACACGGAGTAAGAAGACTTCGTGAAAATTTTCCAAATGTTCCTATAGTTGCTGATCTGAAAACGATGGATGGCGGATACCTCGAAGCCGAAATGATGGCTAAAGCCGGGGCTACACATGTTGTGGTAATGGCCCGTGCCCATGAAGAAACCATTAAATGCGTTGTGAAAGCCGGGCGAGATCACGGTGTAAAAGTAATGGGCGACAACCTGGGTTGTGATGATATGGTTGAAGCAGCAAAATGGCTCGAAGATTTGGGCTGTGATTACATCATTCATCATATCGGGTATGATGAACGGAGGGGGATTGCCGCTGCAGGCAAACGCATGCCCAGCCCACTGGATCAACTCAGAGAAGTTGTAGCTGCAGTAAATATTCCTGTACAGGCTGTCGGAGGACTCTCCCTGGAACAGGCTATTCAGTGTCCCGCATACGGTGCCCCGCTGGTTGTATTGGGCGCCCCGCTTACAATAGACGCTGATGAATTTAAAACCGCTTCCGGCGATCTCGAAAGTTCATTAAGACTCATTTGTGAAAAGATACACGCATATGGCGATGTGGCCGTGAAAAGCCTCGCGTAGCTTAATTGACAATTGAAAGTGGACAATTGAAAATGAGGGAGAGGATTGGAGCGCATATTCGAAATCAGCGACATTGCAAGTAAACGAACAACCATAGTTAAATGGTCTTGGTAAGTTGAAAAAAGAAAACCTGATCAGAACTAGGTACTTTGTACTTCGTAAATCGTACTTACTGCAAGCTGTTAAATGAGAAGCTTGCTCCAATTTTCACTATTCACTATTGACCATTCACTAACACCATTCACTTTATTAACCATTTCCAAACGATAAACAACATGAAATCTGCAGCCGTAGTTAATTATGCTCCTGAAAAAGGCTCTGTAGAAATAAGAGAAATTGATATGCCTGAAATTGGCGATGAAGATGTATTGCTTGAAGTTGCCAATGTAGGCGTTTGTGGCAGTGACCTGCACCAATGGACAGCCGACCATAGCTGGCCCGTAAATTACCCGGTTGTATTGGGCCACGAATTCGGTGGTCATATAGCAGCAACCGGTAGCCTTGTAAAAGGATGGAAAGAGGGCGACAGGGTGGTAAGTGAAACTGCCGCTGTTATTGATGTCAACAATCCCATGTCAAGACGTGGAATGTACAATCTTGATCCTACACGTAAGGGGTTTGGTTATGGCGTGAATGGCGCTATGACCCGTTTTGTACGTGTGCCTGCGCGTTGCCTTCATCATATTCCTGATCAACTGGCATTTGAACAGGCCTGCCTTACTGAACCATGCTGCGTTGCGTTTAACGCTGTTGTAGAGAATAGCCGCATTAAGCCGGGGGACAGGGTGATTGTACTGGGTCCAGGCACCATAGGAATTCTTTGCGCTGCCGTCGCAAGACTATGCGGTGCCGAAGTTGCCGTTGTTGGGCTAGAAGCTGACCGTCACAGATTAAATATTGCAAAAGAATATGGATGTGAAGTGATTGTAGGCGATGCAACGGCATGGGCGCTGCAACGCGATGGCCTTGGTGCAGATTGCATCATCGACGCCGCAGGTACAAGCATTACACTTAAAATAGCCATGCAACTCGTGCGTCCTGCGGGACATATCACCAAAGTTGGATGGGGACCTCAGCCACTTGGTTTTTCAATTGATCCACTGGTGCAAAAGAATGTGACATTGCAGGGTAGCTTTAGCCACAACTGGCCGGTATGGGAACGTGTAATTGCCTTGTTGGCGAGCGGACAACTAAACGTAAAGCCGATAATCGGCGGCGTATGGCCGGTTACCGAATGGCATGAAGCATTCGAAAAAATGCACAAGGGAGAAGTGGTGAAAAGTGTGCTGAAACCGGTTAGTTAATTGAAAATTGATAATGGAAAATTGAAAATGGAGGTGGGTTGAATGTGCGAATGTGTAAATATGCAAATGTGCAAATGCATTTAGCCTGATACCTGACACCTGAAACCTATTACACATGCGCTTACAAAATAAAGTAATCATAGTTACCGGCAGTACAACCGGTATAGGAAAAGCCATTGCTATAAGATGTGTTGAAGAAGGAGCAAAGGTGGTTTTGAACGGGCTGGAAAAAGATCTTGGTGAAGAAGTGTTGAACATAGTAGGAAAACAAAATGCAGTTTTGCATATTGAAGACCTTGCCGCTGATGGAGCTATAACTCGTCTTGTTAATCTTGCAATCACACACTTCGGCAAGCTGGACGCCGTTGTGAATAATGCAGCCATTGTTGCTTCATCCAATCTTTACACAACTGACAAAGATTTTTTACGAAAACTGCTTGAAGTAAATACAATAGCACCCTTTACACTGATTAAAGAAGCATTGCCACATCTTGAAAAACAGCACGGCTGTGTGCTAAATATCGGCTCGGTGAATGCCTATAGTGGTGAGCCAAATCTGCTGGCTTATAGCATGTCCAAAGGAGCTCTGATGACGATGACGCGGAACCTCGGCGATACACTGAATCGTGAGAACAATGTTCGCGTCAACCAGATCAATCCCGGATGGGTCTTAACAGAAAATGAAGCCATCCGTAAACGCGAGCATGGGTTGGCGGATGACTGGTACAAAGAGATCCCATCAGTATACGCACCTTCTGGACGTATATTATGGCCAAAAGAGATTGCAGCGGCTGCTGTTTACTGGTTGTCCGACGAAAGTGGTCCTGTTAGTGGACAGGTAGTAGATATCGAACAACACCCGTTTATTGGCCGCAATCCGCCAAAGAATTCGCAAACAATGAAAGAGCCAACCTGATTAGAAAGTCAAAAGTAAAAAATCAAAAGTCAAAAAGGTGTGGCAGCGCTTTGTGCTATGATTTGAGAATTTCAGTACATAGTTAACCTGACCAAAACTGAACTTTTGAATTTTTACTTTTGAATTTTGACTTTAATTGGAACGCTTTCAAATTAATTAAAAACATAAAACATATACCCCAATGCCAAAATTGGCTGCATTTCCCAAAGCCTTTATGCAGGCGCTTTGCAAAGATGGAACGATGAAAGTATCCGAATGGATTGAACTTGCCTCAAAACTCGATATCGATGGTCTTGAATGGTATGCAGGATTTATTGAAATGGCCGATCGATCCAATTGGTCCGTCTTTAGAAAACAGGTAGAAGACAAGGGCAAGCAAATTCCCATGATGTGCTGTTCTCCTGATTTTACACATCCTGACAAAGCATTCAGGGATAAAGAAATTCAAAAACAGAAAGGATGGATCGACATGACATATGAGCTTGGCGGATCTTACTGCCGGGTGTTATCTGGTCAGCGGAGGCCTGAGCTGACGATTGAGGAAGGTGTTAAACTCGCTGCTGATTGTATACATGAATGTTTGCCTTACGCGCGCGAAAGAAACATTACATTGATCCTGGAGAACCACTACAAAGATGATTTTTGGGAGTATCCTGAGTTCGCCCAGAAAATGGATGTGTTCGGTATGTTGGTTGACAGCATTCATGATCCCAATTTTGGTGTGAACTATGATCCCAGCAATACGTATCTCGCCGGTGAAGATCCGCTCGAACTCCTCAGGAAAGTTTCCCATCGGGTGGTCACTATGCATGCCAGCGACAGGTATTTGAAGGAAGGAACAATTGAGGATCTTCGAAAAGAAGAAGGCGGCGCAGCCGGATATGCCAAAAGATTAAGCCACGGAGAAATCGGCAAAGGCCTGAATGATTACGATGCTATTTTTTCAGAACTCAAGCGGGTAGGCTTCGATAACTGGATCAGCATAGAAGATGGAGTTGACGGCATGGCTCAGCTGGAAAGAAGTGTAGCCTTTTTACGAAGGAAGATTAATGAGCACTGGCCGCAATAATTTGGTACAAAATTCCTCAGCCTGTGGATTGATGTTGTGATATCAGGAAATTAATTTCCCGAGGTATATTGTTAATCAAGTGTAAAAGCGATTGGCTTGGCAATTGCTACTTAGTGGTTGTGGCTAATCAAAAACAAAATACCGAGATGGAAACTTCAAAATATCAGAAAAACATGATTTCTCCGAAAGAGGAAGAACTAAAAGTGCAAAAGAAACCAGGCGAAGGAGATAAGATCTTCGATAAAGAAAAGAGACGTTTCAAAAAAGGTATTACCAAGAGGTAATTTTTTGTTGAGTATAACATTGAGTTAGTTGGTTTTTACAGGTTCTGCAGTAAGTGCGGGACCTGTTTTTGTTTAATGGAGAATTGAAAGTTGACAATTGAAAATGACAGTGTAAATGTGCAAATGCGTGACATGACGTGCAGATGTGCAATGTTGAAACGGCTATGTTTTGCCTGTCGTCTTTTCATGAACATACCCTTCACTTACATTGTATTCCAAAATCCATTTTCCATGTCTATATTTTCCGGCTAACGGCTAATAGCTCATGGCTGATAGCTGATCGCTGAAACCTGAAACCTCCTCCCCCTTGCGTTGTTATTCAAAAAGTCATAACTTTTAGAACGAATTAAAATTTCTTTTCTCTGTATTATTAAAAAAGAACGGAAATGAAATTATTACGACCAACGCTGCTTGTTATTGCTGCCATTTGTTTCAACATTTTTTTTTGTAAGGCATCCCCCGTTAGTGATCATCCGACATTGGCGCTGGGTGCATCTGCGCCTGATTTTAATTTGAAAGGTGTAGATGGTAAAATGTATTCACTCGCTTCTTTTAAAGACGCCAATGTGCTGGTGATAGTTTTTACCTGTAATCATTGTCCTACTGCCCAGGCTTATGAAGAACGCATAAAAAGTATTGCTGCAGATTATAAAAATAAAGGGGTCTCACTTGTGGCAATCATGCCTAACGATCCCGCATCTGTGCAATTAAGTGAACTTGGTTATACAGATCTGAGTGATTCTTATGAAGAAATGCAAATACGGGCGAAAGAAAAACAATTCAATTTTCCCTATCTGTATGATGGTAATGAAGAGGCTGCCGCCAACGCATACGGCCCTGTAGCAACGCCGCATGTTTTTATTTTCGATAAGGAAAGAAAACTTCGTTACCAGGGCCGCATAGACGACGTTGAAAAGCCCGGGAAAAAGGTTAACAATACAGATGCCCGCAATGCCATCGACGCATTGCTGGGCAAACAGGAAGTGCCGGTAAAATCAACCAAGGTGTTCGGTTGTTCTGTTAAGTGGAAAGAGAAGGAAGATTTGAATAAAAAAGCAGCAGAAGGCTGGGCAAAAGAACCGGTAAAGCTGGAAATGATTGATGAAGCAGGGATAAAGGATCTTCTTAAAAATAATTCGGACAAACTTCGCCTGATTAATGTTTGGGCAACATGGTGCGGTCCGTGTGTATCTGAATACCCTGATTTTATGACGATAAACAGGATGTACCGTGGACGTGACTTTGAATTCATAAGCATTAGCGCAGACGATCCCGCTAAAAAAGACAAAGCACTAAAATTTCTGCAAAAACAACAATCTTCGTCTTCCAATTATATATTCAGCATAGATGATAAATACAAACTAATTGAGGCAATTGACCCCAACTGGCAAGGCGCATTGCCTTACACAATTCTTGTTGAGCCGGGCGGTAAAATTGTCTATGCAAAACAAGGAGCTATAGACGTTCCAGAAATGAAAAAAAGGATAGTTGAAAACCACCTGATTGGCAGGTACTATTAAGTCAACAGGTTTGTGTTTACATGTGGTTAATGTTTCATAATGTTTAACAGGTTTAAAAGGGTTTGTAATTAACTTCGCACATGCGGAAAAGGTCTCTGGAAAGATTTACTTTCCGCAACTTAAATACATGATTAACGCGATTATGTGAACAGGTTTATAGGGTTGGTTGTTAATCATTGTATCACCTTAAACGTAATTGTGTGAACGAAAAATTTTCACCCTGGGAAATCATAGAAAATGCCAAGCATGCCGAAGCTGAAGGTGGCCTTACGGAAGCTGCACGACTATACGAAGAGGCGATAAAACAGTCACCGCTCAATGATTTTCCCTACAGCCGGCTGATGATCATTTACAGAAAGCTTCACCAGTATCGCGATGAGCTGCGTGTTATTAACACCGGTATAAAATCGTTTGAAGAAGATTATCTTTCAAAAAAACACGCCATCGCAGCCAATAAAAAAATCACCCGTATAAGCAGGGCTATCATGGAGCGTATGGGCCTTGTCACAAATCTGAATAAACAGGTATTGCAACTTGAGCCTATAGCAACGTGGCGAAAGCGTAAAGCCATTGTGGCGCGAAAAGTAAAAAGGGGTAAATAGCTGTGGGGATTATCGTCCATTGCCGGCAGGCTTAATTATTAGAGAAACGATGTCTTAAACATTATTTAATACCTTGCCTGCCCTGGCATTAGTATTTTGGTGGTCAATTTACCAGCATGAAAAAATTTCTTTTGCCAATCCTTGGCTTATTTTTTATCAATACAGTACCCGCTCAGAAATCACTGTTCCCGGAAATAAATCACCGTGTTGTTGTAATAGCTCACCGGGGCAACCACCAGCATGTGCCGGAAAACACACTGGCTTCTTTTGAGCAGGCTATTGCCTGCCATGCAGATTTTGTGGAAATGGACCTGCGTACAACAAAAGACGGAAAAATGGTGATTATGCATGATGCAACTGTAAACAGGACGACCAATGGCAGTGGAAAAGTGAGTGACCTTACTTATAATGAATTAATGCAACTTACCGTTCGCCCGGCCTCTGCCTCCGATACGGGTCATTATAAGATTCCTTTGTTTGAAGATGCGTTGCGAATATGTACAGGAAAGATTCATATATACCTTGATTTTAAAGATGCAAATGTTGTGCAGGCTTATGATCTTATTAAAGCCGCAGGAATGGAAAAACAAATCGTTGTTTACCTTAATAAGGAAGAGCAATATTCCCAATGGAAAAGTGCTGCCCCGCAAATGCCGCTGATGGCCAGCATTCCCGAAAATATCAAAACAGAAGAGGCGTTAAATACCTTTCTCAAAAAGACACCGGTTGAATTTACAGACAGCGCTGATCCCGCCATGATTCCATTTCTGAATAAACGTCACGTTGCAGTTTGGCTGGATATCCAGGGGAATGATGAAGGGCCTGCGAAATGGAATGACGCATTGAAAATGGGAGTCCAGGGACTACAATCAGATCATCCCGAAGACCTGGTGAAATTTTTGCATCAAAATTGAAAGTCAGCGTTGCCTGATTATTGACGCAACGCCAAGAGAACTTTTTTCTCGTTTTGAGAGTTTTATTCTCAATTTGAAACTTTAATAAAAGAAAACCGGTTTTGTAAATCTTTGCTTGTCAGGCGCTAAGCTTTTTGGCACTGTCATTGCCAATACATGTTCGGTTTTTCATAGGATATTGGATTTAATGTAGGGGCAGGATTTCTATCCAGCCCTTAATTTTTTCTACTATTTGTAGCTCATGTTTTTCTCCTTCGTCAATGGTTCTCCGTTATTTAGGAAGATCGTCGATTTTCTTTTCATTATCGGTTGCTGTTTTGATCCGTTCTATCGAATAAAGTGGGATATTTACATATTGAAAGCCAATGGCTTCTCTTTCCTTAGTGCGGCAGAAATGATTGAACCAGACAGAATGTTTATGTCATCAAAAACGGTCGTATGGATGTTGAAATCTTATCCAGGATACAGTTCGCGTTTACCATCTCCTTCCACTATATTTATCCCCCTCTTAGTATTGGCCTTGGGCTGAACATGGTGTTGATGGAAGGCATGTTTCTTAAAACCGGTAACCCATTATTCGAAAAGCAGACCCGGTTTTTCACAAAAATTTTTGCGTTGATCTTTGGTGTTGGTGTGGCAACAGGTATTGTAATGGAGTTTGAATTCGGCACCAACTGGGCAACTTATTCAAAATACGTTGGAGATGTGTTTGGAAGTGCCCTTGCCGCTGAAGGGATCTTTGCTTTTGCATTGGAGAGCGGATTTCTCGGCATATTGTTGTTTGGATGGAACAAAGTATCCCCCAAAGTTCATTTTTTCTCAACAATAATGGTTACGCTCGGCTCCATGTTTTCTGCCATTTGGATTGTCGTCGCCAATAGCTGGCAGCAAACCCCCGCCGGCTATCATATAGTAGGGCAGGGGCTGGAAGCCAGAGCTGAGATCACCGATTTCTGGGCAATGGTATTCAATCCGTCATCTGTAGAAAGAGTGATTCATGTTTGGATTGGTGCGTTCCTGGCGGGTTCGTTCCTGGTGATGAGCATTGCGGCATATTACATTATCAAAGGGCGGCATCTTGAATTCGCCAAAAGATCATTTGTTATAGGAATGAGCGTGGGTCTATTATCAGCATACGCACAATTGTTCAGTGGACATAAAGCAGCAGACGTTGTTGCCGATTATCAACCTGCAAAGCTGGCGGCGATGGAAGGGCATTTTGATAGCAGTTCGCGGGCAGATATGTATTTATTTGGTTACATAAACACCCGCGATGAAAAAACACACGGTGTGGCTATTCCCGGTGGATTAAGCTTTCTTACGCACGGTGACTTCAACGCTCCCGTAAAAGGATTAAAAGCATTTAAGCCGGAAGACCGGCCTGGCTCATTGAATATCGTATTTCAATCATATCATATAATGATTGCCGTAGGAATCGCTATGATCGTTCTGACAACATGGGCATTCATACTTTATCGTCGCAAGAAACTTTTCGAAAAGAAATGGCTGATGCATGTTTTTATGTGGAGTGTTTTGCTGCCACAAATAGGCAACCAGGTAGGATGGTATACCGCGGAAACAGGCCGGCAGCCCTGGGTAGTTTACGGCTTGTTGAGGACCAGTGACGCGTTGTCTGCTTCCGTCAAGGCCAGCCAGGTAGTATTTTCACTCATTCTCTTTACTTTGGTGTATGCGCTGTTGTTTATATTGTTTCTTTATCTTCTGAATAAGAAGATTCAGCATGGTCCGGAAGGACTCGCAGAAGAAATGCACAGTCCACATTTGGAAGAAATTGCTGAAAATTTTGAAAAACACCGTTTGTGATGGACGATGTAGGATGTAAGATGTACGATGTATGGTGCAGGATGTATGATTTAAGTACGAATTACGAAGTACGCGGGTGTAACATGTTGATTTTATTTTGGAGCTGTTACAGTTAGGAAGGTTGATAAAAGATTTTAAATTTCAAATCTCAAATCCCCAATCGCCCATGGCAACTTTTTTAGGAATAGATTACGCAACCTGGTGGTATCTTGTTATAGGTGCATGTTTTACGGGATATGCAATCCTGGACGGCTTTGATCTTGGGGCCGGTGCGGTGCATTTATTTTTAAAGAAGGAGGAAAGCAGAAGGATTGCGCTAAATGCCATTGGACCAATTTGGGACGGTAATGAAGTGTGGCTGGTAATTGGCGGCGGAGCTTTGTTTGCGGGATTTCCGAAGGTATATGCGTCTGTTTTCTCTGCTTTTTACATTCCGTTTTATTTGTTCCTGGTAGCACTGATCTTCCGGGCTATTTCTATAGAGTTCCGGAGTAAAGAACCCATGATCTGGTGGCGTAAAATGTGGGATATCAGCTACAGTGTTTCCAGCATGCTTATTGCTTTTGCGCTTGGTCTTGTGTTGGGGAATGTACTTATCGGGCTTGCAATTGATAGGGAAGGTAATTATACAGGCTCCACGTGGGATTTTGTAAATCCTTATTCGTTGCTTGTAGGTGCTACAACACTCGCACTGTTTATGATGCATGGTGCCATTTACCTGGTAATGAAGACGGAGAAAAGATTGTACACGAGACTTACGATCATCGTTAAAAATACAACCATCACATTTGCTATTACCATTTTATTGTTGAGTTTTTACACGCTCCTGTACGTACCACATCTTTCGCATCGCATTAAAGAAAATTCGTGGTTGTTTTTTGTGCCGGTGGCTATGGTGCTTGCTATCGCTAATATTACAAGAAATATCTCGCGACAAAAATACCGTTATGCATTTCTGTCGTCATCAGTTGTTATAAGTCTTCTGCTGATCATTATTGCGGTAGAGTTGTATCCCAATTTGGTCATATCAACAATCGATCCCGCGTACGATCTAACGGTCAGAAACGCTTCATCCTCAGAAAAAAGCCTCGGCGTAATGCTAACCGTTGCGGCAATCGGGGTACCGTTAGTAGCCATCTATACAACCTTTGTTTTCTGGACCTTCAAAGGCAAGGTAAAACTCGATGAAATGAGTTACTAGCCATCTTACTGTCTTACTGTCTTACGGTCTTACTTTCTTACGCGTCTTACATGTCTTTATGCTAACCGTAGCGGCAATAGGGGTGCCGTTAGTAGCCATCTACACAACCTTTGTTTTCTGGACCTCCAAAGGCAAGGTAAACTCGATGAAATGAGCTACTAGCATCTTACTATCTTACTGTCTTACGGTCTTACTTTCTTACGCGTCTTACATGTCTTTATGCTAACCGTTGCGGCAATAGGGGTACCGTTAGTAGCCATCTATACAACCTTTGTTTTTGGACCTTCAAAGGCAAGGTAAAACTCGATGAAATGAGGTACTAGCCATCTTACTGTCTTACTGTCTTACGATCTTACCATCTTTTTCTTATCTTACGTACATACTTATCTGCTTATGTCTTCTTCCCCGTCACTTAAACGAGTACTTAAGCCTGCGCATCTGTGGGCCATTGCGGTTGGACTGGTAATTTCAGGCGAATATTTTGGATGGAACTACGGATGGGGCGTCGCAGGCACCATCGGGTTCCTGATCGCAACACTCATTGTTACAGTGCTATACGTAACGTTTATTTTCAGTTTTACAGAATTAACCACATCCATACCGCACGCTGGCGGTCCATTTGCATATGCACGCAAAGCGTTTGGTCCCCTGGGCGGCGTGATAGCCGGTTATGCAACGTTGGTGGAGTTTGTGTTTGCGCCGCCTGCAATTGCTTTTGCACTGGGCAGTTATGTACATTTTCTGTATCCTGCCATTGCCGTAAAATATACAGCAGTCGGTTGCTATGTATTGTTTACGCTGATTAACATGCTTGGTATTAAAGAATCGGCAGTTTTTACACTCATCGTAACTGTACTGGCCGTGGCGGAGTTGCTAATGTTTATGGGTATAGTGGCACCCCATTTCAGCCTGGAGAAATTTACAGCCAATAACGATCATTATGGAATAGGTGGAATATTTGCTGCTTTGCCATTTGCAGTATGGTTGTACCTGGGTATTGAAGGTGTGGCAATGGTAGCAGAAGAAGTACACGATCCGCAACGGAATATTCCAAAAGGATATATCTGGGGAATTGCAACGTTGGTACTGCTGGCATTGGGAGTGATGATCTTCAGCGGCGGTATAACTGACTGGAGGCAACTCAGCGCGATGGATTACCCGTTGCCGGAGTCGATCAGTATTGTGCTAGGAAAGACCAATAGCTGGACGAAATTTTTTGCAGGCATAGGTTTGTTTGGATTGATCGCTTCTTTTCATGGCCTGATCATTGGTTATTCACGGCAAATATTTGCTTTGGCGAGAAGTGGCTTTTTGCCGGGTGCACTCGCAAAAGTGAGCAAGCGGTTCCGTACGCCGGACAGGGCTTTGATTGCCGGGGGAATTGCCGGCTTAATATCTATTTTTACAGGCACAACAGATAAGGTAATTATTCTTTCAGCCCTTGGTGCGGTGTTTATGTATTGCATTAGTATGGTAAGCCTGCTCGTTTGGAAAAAGAAGCAGACCGTTGCCTCTGAAAGTTTTAAAACACCTTTGTATCCTTACTTTCCCATCCTGGCTTTAGTTCTGTCAGTCATTTGCCTGATCGCAATTATCTGGTATAATTTGCTGCTAAGCCTGATTTTCTTTACCGGTCTAGCAATAGTTATTATGATCTTTGTATTGATGGGAAAGCACCAGGACGAAATAACCGACGAAATGCTTGTTGAAGAAATAATGGCTTAAAACAACAACCGTCATGCCTTATAAATATACCATTCATCAGCATACCTACACGTTCAGCGATCTCAGAACGTTAATGGCCAGGGCCACGCCTTTCAGAAGCGGAGATGCACTGGCTGGACTGGCGGCGGAAACCTATATGGAACGTGTAGCCGCGCAGATGGCATTGGCAGATCTGCCGGTAAAAACTTTTCTAAATGAGGTGGTGATTCCATATGAAAATGATGAGATCACCAGGCTCATTATTGATTCACATAACGGTGTAGCATTTGCGCCGATAGCACATTTTACTGTCGGAGAATTGAGGGATTGGTTGTTAAGTGATGAAGCCGATACACATACGTTAAGCACTTTGAGCACCGCGTTAACACCAGAAATGGTTGCAGCTGTGTGTAAGCTTATGAGAAACCAGGATCTCATCAGTGTCAGCCGCAAATGTGAAGTTGTAACCCGGTTCAGGAATACACTTGGTCTGAAGGGGCGTTTCTCTGTGAGGCTTCAGCCCAATCATCCTACTGATGATCCCAAAGGTGTGGCAGCAAGCATTGTAGACGGATTGCTCTATGGAAGTGGCGATGCGGTCATCGGCATTAATCCCGCAACGGACAACCCGGCGGCTGTTAACAGGCTCTTACAGATGCTGGATAGCCTGCGTGTTAAGTACGATATTCCTGTGCAATCCTGTGTGTTGTGCCATATTACTACTACACTTGAACTCATTAAGGCCAACGCGCCGGTTGATCTTGTATTTCAATCAATCGGTGGTACAGAAAAAACAAACAGCAGCTTTGGTGTATCGTTATCACTGTTAGCAGAAGCATATGAAGCCGGGCTATCACTCGGCAGGGGAACAGTTGGTAATAACCTTATGTACTTCGAAACAGGGCAGGGGAGTTCATTGTCAGCAAATGCGCATGAGGGTGTTGATCAGCAAACCTGTGAAGCAAGGGCTTATGCAGTGGCAGCGAAATTCAATCCGTTGCTGGTGAATTCTGTAGTTGGTTTTATCGGCCCTGAATATTTGTATGATGGAAAGCAGATCATTCGCGCTGCACTTGAAGATCATTTCTGTGCTAAGCTGCTCGGCTTGCCGATGGGAGTAGATGTTTGTTACACCAATCACGCTGAGGCCGATCAGGACGATATGGACAACCTGCTTACACTACTGGGAGTTGCGGGATGCAATTTTGTTATGGGTGTGCCCGGTGCTGATGATATAATGCTGAACTATCAGTCCACTTCTTTTCATGATGCATTGTATGTGAGAAAAGTATTGGGATTACGGCCTGCGCCTGAATTTGAGCAGTGGCTCGTGAGTCAACAAATCATGGATGAGAATGGCCGGCAACTACCACCGGGAGAAACACATAAAATGCTGATGAACACCGTTCTTTAAACAATTTATTTAAGCCAATGCCTGGAGATCAATTGATAAAACCCGATTCATGGAGCTCATTAAAAGCTTTTACCAATGCGCGCATTGCTTTGGGAAGAACGGGAACTGCTGTTCCATTAAATGAATCACTGCAATTTAAACTTGCCCATGCCGAAGCCAGGGATGCGGTTTATTCGGTATTAGATACTGAAGGATTGCAGGACGGATTGCAGCATCTTAAAATTTCTTCTTATCAGCTTCACACCCGGGCAAGGGACAGGATGATCTACCTGCAACGGCCTGATCTTGGACGTATGCTGGATGATGCTTCTGCCCATGCTTTGGAGATAGATGCGGGCGATTACGATATTGCTATCATTATTGCTGATGGGTTGTCCGCTACGGCTGTGAATATGCATGCTATTCCATTATTACAGTTACTGGTACCTCGTCTTATTAAAGAAAATATTTCGCTGGCACCGGTAGTTCTGTTGCAGCAGGGAAGAGTTGCTGCCGGCGATGAAATTGGCAGTTTGCTTCGCGCGAAACTTTCTTTGATGCTGATCGGTGAAAGGCCCGGATTGACTTCTCCTGACAGCATGGGGGCTTATCTTACTTATGCTCCGCAAAAGGGGTTTACGGACGAAAGAAGAAATTGCATTTCGAATATCCGCCCGGAGGGATTGCAATACAATGCAGCATGCGACAAAATCTTCTACCTTATTAAAGAATCTTTACGTTTGAAGCTTTCCGGAATTGAGCTGAAAGACAATACAATGTTGCTACACGCTTGATATATTTTAAAAAAAACAAACGTTTGCTGTTAATCCGTATTGTTTTTTTCACTAAACTCGCAGTATCAAATTAACTTATACAAGTTGTTTATTCTTTTTGTACTTGTATACAATTCTTCGCTTGCAGTTTGCTATCTGATTTTTTTGATTAACATGTATTCAGCTTTACCAATGGTTGTGTAAGGCGGGTATGCCCTGCTGCGTTCTGTTTGGCGCTTACCCGGCTATGTTTGTTTGGGTGCATGTAGAATATTGTTGGCCAGTTATGCCGGCTTATGCTGTTATGCCTGCCACTTTAAGATAGGGTATTAGTTACGGTTTTGTTATAGTCTGATCGTAAAGCATACTGAATGATGTACTGCACATGTGCAGTTTGTTGTTAAGTGTTAGTCGTTGGTGTTCTCACCAACGAATTTTTTAAACCGTGCGTTGCTAAGCCAATGTCGTTTAATCAGGCAAGCATCGTCAACCTGGCTGGATATCACCTGCCGGGCCAATGAAAGATTTACATTTTTTCGAAAATAAAAAAGCCCGGCATCGCCAGGCTTTTAGAAGTCGGTATACTACGTTTTAAGATTTTGCTTTTACTTCATTTACAACGATGCCCTGCAAGCCGCCTTTTTCAGAAACGGTACCAGAAACTGTAACCTGTTCTCCGGCATGTTTTTTCGCCTCTGCATATGCGTCCTTTTTGTCGTGGTTTTCCACCAGCAGGTAAACTTTACCATCGCTGGTTAAAAGGCCCATTGGAGATCCCCCTTTAATGCATGATGATGCACAATCCTTATGATCCATGCCATGTGCGCCTTTAGCCATATAGCAGGACATATCAAGCACTTCACCGGAAATGGTTTTGTCGCCTGATTGCGCAAATGACGTAATGGATGACATAGCAAGGCTAACTGATAATAATCCTGCAATCTTTAAACAACGTGAAAGAATGTTTTTCATGGCAATTTATTTACTGTTCGTTGATAGGTGATGACCATTAAATATACTACAATTGATTCATTATAAGAATTAAAATAACAGGTAAACTACAGATCATTTAGCCGCTTATTCATGTCTTTTTTCAGCAGATCAATTTTTGCCTGTCCAATCCGTTGTGCTCCATAAATGCCGGAATGACCACTGAAGTAATAAGCGGTAAAGCAAGCAACAGCATAGTAAAGTATGTTATTAGAGCCGAATAGTTCAATGCCCATTATGGTACAGGCTATCGGTGTATTTGTTGCACCTGCAAACACGGCTATAAATCCAAGACCAGCCATCAGGTCAACCGGTGCTCCGGTAATCGTTCCGATTGTATTTCCTAAAGCAGCTCCAATAAAAAATAATGGTGTAACTTCTCCTCCCTTAAAACCAAGTCCCAGGGTAACTGCCGTAAAAAGTAATTTCCAGAACCAGCTCCAGTAGGTGGCTCCGCCTTCTTTAAAACACGAAACAATACTAACGGAGGCCGGATTTGGGTTGGATACGCCAAGGCCGAGATAGCTGTCTGTTTGCAGAATAAACGTTAGCAGTATGATGATACAACCACCTACCGCAGGTATCAGCCATTTGTAAGGAATATAGCGGTTTGCTGTTTTTTTAATGCCATGAGATAGTTGTGAGAAAAAAAAGCCGGCAAGACCAAATAGCACACCCGCAAAAATTGACTTAATAAGTAATGGAAGATCTATATGAAGAAATGGCAAATAGGCGTGATCGTCATCTACAAACAGAATATGATATTCTGTGTGATGTATGCCCCAGGCTGTGCACGTAGCATCAGCCAGTAATGCGGCAATAAAACAGGGCACTAACGCCGTATGCTTTATGCTGCCCAAAGCGAGTACTTCCATCGCAAAAATAGTTCCTGTGACAGGCGTTCCGAATACTGCACCGAATCCTGCCGCAATCCCTGTCATCAGAAGAATGCTAAGATCCTGACGCTTCAGCTTGATAACCCTTGCGTAAAGATTTGCAATGCTTCCGCCCATTTGAACCGCAGTACCTTCGCGGCCTGCTGAACCGCCAAACAGATGTGTGATCAATGTGCCAAGCAAAACCAGCGGCGTCATTATAGCAGGAACGCCCTTTCGCGGCTCATGTATTTCATCGATGATGAGGTTGTTTCCAGACTCGCTTTCTTTGCCGAGGTACGTATACATCAGGTAAATAACAATGCCGGCGACAGGTAGCAGGTATAAAAGCCACGGATGGTCAAGGCGGTGTTGAGTAACCTGTTCAAGACTCCATAAAAAAAATGCAACTACTGACCCTATGCAAAGAGCCAACGGCAATACAATAAGGGTCCATTTTAATAAGTGTGAGAAAACAAAAAAATGTTCGAGTGAATATTTGCGTTTGTCCATATATGCCTACAATAAATCAGTTAAAATGATTGATCATTTTATTACGTAGGCGCCATCAGCAAAAAGCAGTTGATAAGGAAGACACCATTTCCTGTAAAAAGTAAAAATAAACAAGATTTTTAGATAGGATAATATTTTTTTAATTGATAATTGAAAATGGAGAATTGACAACGTGTGCCGTTTAGTTGAGGGGGCAGTAGTAAACGCTCATAAAATATCGCGACCGAGGTCGATATTCGGGAAACCTCTCCTGTCGTGCCAATGACAGATTAGGGTGCTGTGATTTTTTTTCATTGCCGTTCCGCTTTAGCGAACGGAAAATAAGGCTAACTTGAACATGGCTTTAGCCACACTTTATTTTGTTAGGCTAAAGCCAAGTTAAATTCAATTATTATCCGTCGGTTAAAACCGACGGCAATGAAATCGGAGAAGTCTCCCGAATGCAATTTTAAAATTTGCACTTTCACCTCGTCCTAATGTCCGATGTTTCACACCTTATACCTTACGCCTTAAACCCTACGCCTCATGCTTTGAGCTTTAGGCTTTAAGCTTTATACTTTCCCTCATATTTCTTTTCAAATTATCACGACATTTTTGTTTATTTGAATATGTCTACCAATAAACAATTTGTTGCAGGATGGGGAAACTATCCGATGGTTGAATCAATCGTTCTTCATCCCGAAAATGAGATGGATACAAAAAAAGCCATTCAAACAGCCTGCATAATTGCACGGGGGTTAGGAAGAAGTTATGGTGACCAGGCTATCAATAGCAAAGGTTACACAGCTGTATGTACACGGATGAATCACATGATCGCTTTTGATGAGGGGACTGGTGTGTTGGAGTGTGAAGGCGGTACAAGCCTTGAAGAAATTATCCGCACGTTTGCTCCGTCCGGTTGGTTTCCGATGATCTGCCCCGGTACAAAATTTGTTACCATCGCCGGGGCGATAGCCAATGATATTCACGGAAAGGCGCATCACCACGATGGCTCATTTGTAAACAGCGTAATCTCGTTCAATATAATGCTTGCCGGAGGTGAGGTTGTAACGGCATCCCGCACAGAAAATGAAGATTTGTTCTGGGGAAATTTTGGAGGTCTTGGTTTATTGGGGATTATTACGTCCGCAAAGATCAGGCTTAGAAAAATAAGCACCACTTATTTCAAACAGCGTTCAATCGTCATTAATAACCTCGATGAGATGTTGGTTGCGCTCGATGAAAATGATAAGATCTATAATTATTCGGTGGCATGGATAGACCCACTTGCAAAAGGGAAGAAATTAGGTAGTGGGGTTTTAACGGTTGGCAATGCAGCTACACTGGACGATTTACCTGCGAAGTATAAAGACGAACAGTTGAAGATCCATCAGCCAAATAAGTTAGGCGTACCTTTTTTTCTCCCCAATTTTACGTTGAATGAACTTACTGCAAGCATGCTGAATCGCGTGATTGCATTTGTTCAAAATTCACCGAAGGAATTTGTGCATTACGAAAAATTCTTTTTTCCGCTTGATGCTATTCATAACTGGAACAGAGGATATGGTAGAAGAGGATTTATTCAATACCAGTTTGTAATACCGGAAACCGGTGGACGCGATGTATTGATACTGATCCTGGAAAAAATAGCTGCCAGCGGTTGCTCTCCATTTTTAAATGTATTCAAAAAGATGGGAGAGGGGCAGGGTATTTTATCCTTTCCATTCAAAGGTTATACACTTGCGATCGATTTTCCCGTGACATCTAAACTGAGTGCCTTTATTGCTCAACTGGACGAAATAATCTTAAAAGCAGGCGGACGTATCTATCTTGGGAAAGATGCCATGTTACACAAAGAAGTCTTTCAGGCCATGTATCCTCAATACAAGGAATGGCTTCAGATAAAAAGCAAATACGATCCTTCAAATGTATTCACTTCAGATATTTCGAGAAGACTGGGTTTGTATAATTGAAAATTGAGAATTGACAATGTGTAGATGTGCAGATGTGCGAATATGCAAATGTGGAATGTACTCGATCAAATTATGTTTCCGTTCGATGTCGGGTGAGCATTAATTGTTTGATTAGTTAGAGATAAATTTTCAATATGGGGTAGGTCATATTTGTCTGGTGATCTTGATTACACATTCAATTTGATATACCAATAACGCACATCTGCACATTTACTCATTTGCATATTTGCACATTCACCCATTTGCACATTCCCTCATTTGCACATCTGCACATTCGCCCATCTGCACATTCGCACATTTGCACATTGTCAATTAATTTACCCTCCCATTTTGCTGATCATGCTAAACATAATTACACAGAACACAATGAAAGTGATCAATACATACTTGTAGTCTTTTTCAATAAAGAAGGCCAGCGCGGAAAATGCAACACGTACGATAGGCGTTGAGATCAGGATTACCACACCAAGTTGAATGATGGCTGCACCGTCTGTTTGTGCAACTCCCTGCAGTATGCCTTTCATGTGGCGCATAGGTTCGGCGGCTCCAATAAATTCATGATATTGTGGTTGGCCTTTTCCGTAGATGTACAGGTAAAAAATGCCGCCTATAAATGCTACAATACTGGCTAATACAACCCCCGTACGCAGCAGGCGGCCAATAAGTTTTTCAACGTCTTTTTGTTCCCAGTAGCTGGCAGAAAACAAGTGCCTCATAATTTTCCGTTTAAACCGTTATAGATCATTTCCAGGGCAAGAAATGTGATGACCACACAAAACAGGATCCTCAATGTTTTTGTATTTGCTTTGACCAGCAAACGGGAGCCGCCAAAAGCGCCTGCAAGTACGCCAAGGATCACCGGCAATGCAAGTCCGGGGTCAATATATCCGCGTTGTAAATAAACGACAGCGCTTGCTGCAGCGGTAACGCCAATCATAAAATTGCTTGTTGTAGTAGATACTTTAAAAGGTATTCGCATAATGTTATCCATTGCAAGCACTTTCAGTGCACCGGATCCGATACCTAAAAGTCCTGACATGATACCGGCAAACGTCATCAGTCCATATCCTCCGGCAACATTCTGCACTTTATAATGAACAATCCCGTCTTTTGTAGGATAGCTGCTATTGAGACGAAGCTTTCTTGCGAGCGGACTTTTATCAATATTTTCTGTATGATCTGTCTTGTTGCGCACAGACATAAATGCTGAAAATATCAATACCAGGCCAAAGATCACGGCAACTGCATTGGTAGGTATGAATACGGCCAACAGCGCACCAATAATAGCTCCGGTAGTTGTGGCAATTTCAAGGAACATGCCAATGCGAACATTGGTAATGCCCTCTTTGATATATGCTGCTGCTGCACCAGAAGAATTGGCTATTGAAGATATAAGCGATGCGCCGATGGCATAGCGTATATCTACATGAAATATCAGTGTTAGCAACGGAATAAGTACCACACCTCCTCCAAGTCCTGTGAGAGAGCCCAGCATACCAGCTACAAATGCACCGGCGAGTATGATAAGCGTAAAAACAAGAATGCTCATGCGTTTCTGTTTAATAGTTATTCTTAAGCAATGTTTCAGTGATAAGGGTTGCGGCTTTGGCGTCTTTGTTAATGATAGCATCAGTTAGCTGCACGTGCAAAACATGTGTTGCTGCAAATTTTGAAATATCGGCGGAACCTCTTTTATTAAAGAAATCCCGGATCGTATGTGTGAAAGTTTTATACAGGTCAGCCAGTACACTATTGTGTGAAGCCGAAGCTATCGCGGTATGTAATCTGATATCTGCATCAGCACATGCTTCATAATCGTTTTTATATAAAGCGGCGGTCCTGTCGTCCAGTGCCTTGCGCATCGTCTTGATGTCCTTGATTGTTCTGTTTGAAGTTGCGAGTCTAATGATCTCTTTTTCCAAAAGAAAGCGAACATCATTCACTTCCTTTAGGCGCGATCGGCGCAGGCGCACATCAAGTGACTCTGAATGGGAGGGACGTGCGTTAATATATGTTCCTGAACCTTGCCGTACTTTAAGAATGCCTGTGCTTGCCAATGTTTTTATTGCTTCCCGTATGGTGGATCGGCCGACGCCATAGGTTTTCATGAGTTCCGGCTCGGCGGGAATTTTCTCTCCCTCTTTGTATTTTCCAAGTGATATCTGCTGCTGCAGATCAACTACCACTTCATCCGCAAGTTTAGAAGATTTATTTGCCTCTTGCATCTGCTTCATATTCTTTCAATGAAGTATAAAGGTATGATGTTTAATTAAAACATCTGATGTTTTAATTAAAAAGTTTGAAGTCGTAGAACAATGCTGCGCCTGTATTTGAGGGGGTCATAGCCGGTTTGATGAAAGAGTTTCATTTCGATGATTAATTTTTTCTTAAGGAGAAACTGTGATAATTCACGGATTTTAAGTGAGATACACTATTGCACTTTTCTCAATTTACTTCTATTTTGGATGTAAAAACCGACAGATATGTACCACCGTTATAAGATGATCACGGCCATTTTTATAATAGCCGCCCTGTATGCAGCTTGTAAATGTGCTCAGCCTTTATCCATAAGAACAAGCGTTCAGACGGATAACACTGTGTATCATAATGACAGTGCCTGGCTGCAGTTGCCATGCAATTATAAAGCATCAGACACAACCCGGTATCCTTTGCTGATATTCTATAATGGTTTGTGTGAAGGTTCTACCGACGCCTGTAATGGATTCCCTCCGGGAACCAATCTGAACAAAATGCTGCAGTTAGGTCCTCCCAAATTTATGGCAGACAGTCTGCGATTTGTATTTAGTGTGGCTTCCAAAACTTACGGGATGATAGTTGTTTGTCCGCAGAGCGATGCTGGTCAACGATCACCTTCTTCATCTAATGGTGTGATCAATTATATGATCTCTCATTATAAGGTGGATACAACACGCATTTATCTTACGGGACTGAGTTTGGGAGCAGCTTCTGTTATGGATTTTCTAACCGCGAACCAGGCCAACGCCAACCGCATTGCAGCTGCTGTTCCAATGAGCATAACGAACTTGAATCATAGCCAGATAACCGGACTGCAATACATTGCAAATGCAGGAGTTCATGTGCAGATTTATTGCGGTGATGCAGATCAGTATTTTGCGAATAATCAACATTACGCAGATGTAATTAATACATCTGCACCTGGTCTGGCAGTATTTACACCATATACCGGGGGGCACGGGGGATGGAACAATATGTACACTTTATCCAACACATATTATAATCCAAACATGTACCAGTGGATGCTGCAGTATCATCGTTAATAGCAGTGAGAGTCAAGTACATTAAAATAAACAGGCCGGCAAAAAAAAATAACATTGCCGGCCTGTTTATTTATTCCTTAGCAACAGGCAGTTTGCCTGCTTTAATCGCTTTCATGAAATCTTCAAAATCTTTTTCGGTTTGATCAGCATATTCAGATGCAAAATCTGTTATCGCCTTATCAAACGTATCGCTGTTCCCCATGTAGCCACATAACAAAGAAGGGTTGCCTGTTTTTGCATGAGCCCTTGCCAGCATTCTGCCGCATGTTTCAGCATAAGCGGCAAGATTTTGTTTATTTAAAAGATCTATATCAGGCGCTATTTTACGATCGCGAAGCTGGCGAAAGTAAAATGCTCTTCCGTTCGGACCGGTGCTCCAGCCAAGAAAGATATCACTTGCAGCCTGTACCAGCCTTTGTCCTTCAACAACCCTTTGGCCATGATGCGCATAGGCACTTGGTCTTGTATATTTCTCAAGCACACTTTGCCTGGCTTCTTTTACCTGTAAAAACAAAGGCTCATCTTTGCTGTTCATTAAAAGTACAACCATGCACCGCGTGCCCACGCTACCCACGCCTACAACTTTTAATGCAACATCAACCACCTTGTAATTACTAATCAGCCATCTTCTGTCAGGTTGCAGCGTTTCAATATATTTCTCCATGAAAATTGCAATCATTGCATGCTCCTTTTTTACATCAATGGGATGGTAGATCAGTGGCGGTTGGTCCGTTATTTCAAACGATCCCAGAACGTTGGTAGTGATCTTATAAAATACTTTTTGCTGGGTCTGTTGACTGGCTTTTTTCAGCGCTTCATCAATCAATGCTTTGAGTGTATTGTTTCGGGCTTTATCTCTGATCATTTTCAGGTCAAACTTCATGTACCAGAGATCCAGCATGTTCATATCTGCAAACTCGAACATATTTTGCCGGTAGGAAGTAGTTAAAGCAGTTGCAATATTCCTTGCATCAGCCTCCGTAAGATTTTTGTTTCTGGCTGCAAGTACGAAACTCGTAGCGAGCCGTTTTAGATCCCACTCCCACGGAGCAGGGTGTGTTTCGTCAAAATCATTGGCATCAATTACCATCGCTCTTTCCGGCGTTGCAAATCCACCAAAGTTCATCAGGTGACAATCGCCGATCGCCTGCACCGGTTGTTCGGTGTGTGGCTGATGGAACAGATCGTAGGCCATAAGGGAAGCGGTGCCGCGATAAAACGCGAAGGGTGACTGACTCATACGAAAGTGGCGGATGGGGATAAGTTCAGGTATGCGGTCGTAATTCGATGCTTTGATCATATTTAATACTGTATCCCGTTTGCCCGGTCTTTTGAAATCAGCCTGAGATTTGCGGCTGATCTTCTTCCTGAGTTCTTTTCCTGCTTTATACTGATCTTGCCTCATGGACTGAATTATGTATGAGTATGAATGAAATGAGCTATTCATTACTAATTTAATCAATGAATAAAAGAATTGCAATCCGCCCGGCTTAGAAATGAGAATTTGCCGATGAAGTCCAATTTAACGACTTTAAAAAACCGTTGGTTGGCTGTTAATTCTTAAAGAAAACTAAATAATTAATAAAAATACATATATGTTCCGGATTTATCTTGTGGATAATTCCTTTTTTCGTCAATGTTGGTCGGTTCGATATTTTGAATGAATCGTGCACTGACATTGACATTTGCTAATATTAATTTAAAAATGTATTACGATAATTTTGAATTTTGGTGGTGTGGGTAAAATTTAACTGCTTTTAATTTTTTCAATTGACTCGCTACCAATAAATTTGCTAAATACGTTAAGAGTACTAAACCGTTTTTTTAGCGTATACCAATATCCAATATATCCAATATCCATGCTCAGAAACGCTGACCGTAATCTACACCGGCATAGGATACTTTTATGCACGAGTGTGCCAGTAAAAATTGTAAGCTTATTGCTTACCCTATTTTTGTTATTTGCTACACTGCAGGTGCACTCCCAAACCTGTAACCTTCGCGTACTTAAAACAGATGATTTTGGTAATGGAACTTCGTTATTTGGACCTTCATTAGGAAGCGCTACCAACTATTTTTTCATGGATGGTAATTCCATTCAAACTTGTGGATCGAATACATACCACCAAAGAGTTGAAGATAGCATGTATTGCCTGATCAAAACTCCGGATTCAGCACTGGTCACATGTACCAAAAGCGGAGGAAAAAATCCTACGTACACTATGAGTTCCGATTGGGTACATGCGCCGGACCATACCGGAAATAATGGGTATATGCTCCTTGTGAACTCTAAGGGGACGCAAAACATCTTTTATCAAAAGGTGTACGACAACCTTTGTTCGGGTATGATATGTAACTTTTCCATTTACGCAACCAATATTTGCCATGTTTCGGGATCAATTCAGCCAAAACTGACAATTGAACTGCGGAATCCGGATACCGATGAAGTTCTAAGCAGTGCGTTTTCTGGTCTGCTGCCATATCCCGCCTCTACGACTCAGCTTGTTTGGGTGCAAGTTTCATTAACATTCCAGGTGCCAACTGGTTTCGATAGAGTAAAGGTAGTTGTGCGAAATGACCAGACAGGTAATGGTGGAAATGATCTTGCATTAGATGATGTTGCATTTAGCGTTTGTGTTCCTCCTGCAACGTTAACAAGTGTTGCAAAAACACGTACAGCAAGTGAATGTGCTTCCCGCACTTTTGATATTACGGCTTCAGTTGCTTCGGGTACTTTTACGAGTATTAATTATCAATGGCAACAGCAATTATCCGACGGTAGCTGGGTGAATGTTGTAAATCCGAATGGTCTTGCCAGCAGCACGTTTACTACACCTTCCCTGCCTGCAAGCGGCGGGCCTGTTACTTATCGCGTTATGTATGCGTCAGCGGGCAATCTTGGAAGTGACAACTGTAGTGGATTCTCTGATCCGATCACGGTAACCCCCACCGATATAACGCCTGCACAACCGGTTATCAGCAACAATGGGCCTTTGTGCGAAGGCTCTGCTCTTAATTTTACTTTTTCAACAACGACAGCAGGAGCTACATTTGAGTGGATAAAACCAAACGGGCAAACATCCACGGTTACGAGTCCATATAGCATTGCATCCGCACAAAAATCTGACAGTGGCATTTACAGCATTCGTTCATATTTCAGTGGTTGCTACTCATCGCCTGCTACTACTCTCGCCACGGTAAATCCGAAACCAGTCATCGCTGTTTCAGCACAGGCTACAACGCTCTGTCAAAATGGACAAATATTATTAAAGTCAGGAGCTAGTGGCTCCGGTGAAACTTACCTCTGGAGCGGGCCCAATGCATTTTCATCAACTGCAGCCGATCCTACTATTAATAATGCTGTGACTGCTTCTAGTGGTGATTATATTCTGACAGCAACATCATCGGCCGGTTGTTTCAGCAATGGCAAGGTGAACGTGACAGTGAACCCGAATCCAGCATCGCCCGTTATTGATCCGTATTCTCCAATTTGTGAAGGAATGCCCCTTGGACTTAGTGCCTCAACAATTTCAGGCTACAGTTATCAATGGACATGGCCAACAAATAACTCAGCTACCGGCGCCAATGTTACAATTGCTGCACAGGCATCACTTTCTGATGCAGCTGTATATACTTTAACAGCAACTAACAATGCGACCGGTTGTTTTGCCTCAAGCACAGTAAATGTAACAATTAAGCCAAGGCCTGCGGTACCGAGTGTATCTTCAAGCGGATCAGTTTGTGAAGGGCAAACGCTGAACCTGTATGCTAATGTATCAGCCGGAACCTATGCAAGTTTTAAATGGACAGGTCCTAATACTACGTTTTCTTCAACCGCTGAAGATCCTGTAATAAATAATGTAACTTCTGCTGATGATGGTTGGTATACAGTAGTTGCAACTGCAGCAAATGGATGCTTCAATACTAACCTGGTTAAAGCTACGGTGAAGCCAAATCCTGTTGTGACTGCCTCTGTAAATAATCCATGTGAGAAAGATATTTTGCAGCTTAATGCGACTTCATCTTTAACAGGATCTTCATTTGATTGGGTCGGACCGTCATTTACTTCGTCGCTTCAGGATCCTTCTATAAGTGATGCAACAAGTGCCGTTGAAGGTGTATATCAAGTTACGGCTACATTTAACGGATGCACTTCAGCTTCCACGCAGGTCACTGCAAGTATAAGAACAATGCCTGTTGTACCGACTCTTGCCATGACTCCAGTGTGTGAAGGTTCAGATCAACTTCTGACGGCAACAAGTACCACAGCCGGTGTAACTTATAACTGGTCAGGACCAACACCACTGGTCGTAAATAATAATGAAGTAAAACAAAATAACAGTTGCGATTACCGCAACACTTTATAAAAACATATTGATTTTGAATTAATTAGGCGTTATTTCTGAATCCTGACGAGGTCACCACTTCAAAGATTCTAAGAATACAGAAAGGACGCTGGTTTCAGCGTCCTTTCTGCGTTTCAGGGAAATAGCGCCCCACTTTTTTAGCGGAAACAACAGGTATTAAGTTGCAATAAAGAGCATATTTACCGCAACATTTACCGCAACATCACCGCAACATTTTTTAAACCTAAAAAAATTAATCATGGGGGTGTCTATCGTACCAACAATCCAGCGTCACAGAGTTGACAAATCGGGTAAATGTTCTATTATTTTACGGGTGTATTTTAAAGGCAAAACCGTACTCACTGAAAACCTTGGGCAAAAAATAGATCCGCAACACTGGAACGAGGCGACCAAAGAAGTAAAGAAGAGCTGCCCGAATGCCATACTAATAAACGCACTTATCTCTAAAACCGTAACTGAGATCAATTCAAAAATTCTCCTTTCGCAATTCGAAGATGAGGCTATTAGTAAAAACACCATCAAAGTGCTGCTGAGAGGCGCAGACGGTAGCAAGGATTTTATCAAGTACTGCCGGGAACACATCCCGCAGAAGTACATCGGCGAAAAGCAGGCAGAGACAAAACGCATATACCTGAGTGAAGTCAACAAATTACAAGAGTTTCAACCGGAGGTATATTTCGCAGATATAAATTATGATTTTCTGTCCAGGTATAAGATTTGGATGACTTCTGTCAGAAAGAACAAGGAAAACACTGTCTGGAAAACATTCAAATGGATGAATACTATGATCAACGATGCGGTCAGAATGGGTGGCTATATTAAGAAAAATCCGTTTAGTGAGTTTGATCGAGGCAAATATATACAAGGGCAAAGGGATTTTATTGACATATCAGAATGCGATAAGATATACAAAATCTTACAAACCGACATCCCAGACCGCTTGCGAATAGTAGGCATATACTACCTTTTCATGTGCTATACTGGCTTACGATTTCAAGATGCAACAGTTTTCTTCAATTATGACGAACACGTTGTAAATGATGAAAGAATCGTTATTGAAACCCAGAAATTCAGCACTACAGTAAATCTGTACATGCACGATCGCCTAAAAACAATCGTAAACTACATAAAGGATAATGAGCTAAAAATCAGTAACAAAGATTTCAACAGCTATACAAAAGTCCTTGCGACATTGGCAGGAATAAAGATTGACCTTACAGCACACACCGGCAGACACACATTCGGCGCAACTTTAGCCGAGCTTGGCGTACCGATCGAACGCGCACAACGACTGCTGGGCCATAAAGACAAAAGAAGTACGGAAATATACTACCATATTAAAAACAAATCACTCGACGCCGACATGCAAAAATGGAACCAGCTATAACATGATGATCACCGGTACCAATTACTAAATAGCAATTGGTACCGGTGCTGTTGCTACTCTCCAATTTGACAAAGCCGGCTGTCTCTTTGCAAGCTCATAACTCCTTTTCAAATTCAAGAAATAGCCTTCAAAATACCGGAACGATAAATGAGCTAAGGTGATTGTTCCGGCAAATCCTGCTGCATAAATCACAACGGATTTCTGCGAAACGAATTTTATTACAAGATTGATCACCAGGTAATGAAGCATATACATACCGTAGGAAATCTTACCCAAGTAAGCAAGCGGTTTAAACTCCAAATTAAAAATTGACTTCTCACTGACTAAGCTAAAGATCAAAATGCCAAAAACGGAGGCATATACCTCGTAATAAAAGCCAAAAAAGAACAGTCCATGAGTTATGAAGTAACCTGCTGCGAGGCAACAAATTATTTGAACCGGCTTTGATGTTAAAAACGCTTTTGCCCTTTCGCCTGTAATCAAGGCAAACAAACTGCCTATCATTAAAGAGTCTATCTGAAACCTATCAGCAAGAAAGATATTAAGTACCTTAAAGAAATTATTACCGGTAAGACTGTAAGCTTCTAAACAGCCGATACGTGTAAGTATAAAACTGATCAGTAATGCCCAGATAGTATTACGCAGGATCCGCCTCGTTCTTGATTTGTGAACGAGTAGCGGCCAGAACAGATAAAACTGTTCTTCTACTCCGATGGACCAGCTTTGCGCCGCATAAGGTATTTGACCAAACATAGCTACCTGCACATTTGGAACAATCAACAACATGAGCAAGGAATTAAACAACAAATTGCTGTATGGATTGATCCAGTCTTGACCAGGAATGTTGATTGCGGGGAATAACGGTAGTATAAAAAGAGACGGCACAACGATAAGAAAGTACAGCGGCCAGATACGAAGGACGCGCCTCATATAAAAGCTTTTGAGCGATATGTTCTTAAATGTTTTCTTTTCGGCCACCAGCAGCGAAGTGATTAAGAATCCACTGAGGACAAAGAACAAGCACACTCCAAGTTTGCCAAAGTGTGAAATCATTTTTGTCCTATAAATACTCGGGAGACCATTTGCGTCTTTCAATTGCTCTGTGTGATGGATAATAACAAGGGAAGCCGCAAAAAAGCGCAAAGCGTTTAGGTTTTTGTAAAAGATCTTCATGGGTAAAAGTTGATTAAAAAAAATCGGGAGATTAAAGGTACTCTCCCGATTTCGTATTTACAATGCGATTTTTCCTTCTCCCATAAATTATTTGATACCAGAATATATTACAATTGAATCGCGCTTTACTTGTCCAGTTGTTAGGTCAGCTATTTTCCAACTCTGGCCCGTTCAGGCTGTCACGAATCCATCTTACAATTGTGTTTTTTAGAAATACATATTCTTCAGGAAACACCTCAAACACGAAGCTTTCGTGGATTGCACTGGGACCTATTTGAATTATTTTAACCATTTGAATGCCTACCCATCCTACCCATATAATAGGGTAGTCATTTGTATTTGAAGTAGCTAATTTATCAGGATTAAGAACTAACGTACTTACCCTCGTCTTAAAAGGATCTTTGAAGCTTTTTTTCAAGTGCCACATTATAGTTGATCTTTGTTTACTCTGCATTAAAAAATCAATCTTAGTCTGTATGGCCCCAAAACAAAGCAATACTAGTCCCTTCCTATTGTGTTTTTGAGTACCTTTCTAGCAAAAAAAATACGACTCTTTATTGTGCCTAGTGGCTTATCTAGCAGCTCTGCGATCTCTGTATATTTGTAACCTTCTACACATAAAACTAAAGGCGTTTTTAAGATACTTGGTAATTTTTCTATTTGTAACAAGATAGCCCCAACATTATTTTCTATTCCATAACTAAGATCAATTCTGTTCTCCATTTTATCTGAGACCGTTTGAAATAATTTCAACGATCGCTTTTTACGACGGAACATATTTATAAAAATATTTCTCATAATTACATAAAGCCACGGGGCTATGTTTGTTCCATTCTTATAATAATTGCGGTACTCAAGCGCCTTAAAAAGTGTCTCCTGGTGTAGATCAGCTGCATCTTGTGAGTTGCTCGTAAGCCGAAATGCTAATTTTTTTAGAGCTGTTTCATTTTGTAGGAGCTGACTGGAAAATTCTGATTTTTCCATGGTCATTTGTTTTGATTATAAGTTAGCAAAAAAAAACGAGTAACAGGGGGATTTATCTCAATGAACAAAACGTCGAAACAGAAAACACCGAATATACAAAATCATCAATTGAACTTAATGTTGATTGATCTAGTGCAACTAAGCACTCTGATTTTTACCGCCTAATCACAGCCTGATAAAAAATTCTTCCAACGTTAATCAATGAGCCAAACGGCTCCCAACCGACATGTTGGTAAATTAAAGTATTAATCTGTAGCTGCAACTCTGCGATATCCTGAGACTCTAATATTTTATATTCTTTGATCATTTTAAGTGGGTTCGAGACAAAAGCTCTCCACAATTTAACGTTTGAATTTGAGAGTCCGTCCTTTTTCGGCGCAATTTTGAAAATTATCGATCAAGCTTTATTAAACCTTAGAACATATTTCTACCGCAATAAGGACAAAATTGGCAAAATGGGTGATCGCGATTCTTAAATTCAGAATCTCATAAAAAGGCCCGTATTTTTCAACGGGCCGCAAAATTGAAGTTAAAAAACCGCTATAAAATTCAACCAAAACATCTGTATATATTGTAGTAGAAGGGTATTAAAAAGGTTTTAAAAGCCCCGCTCAATTAAGCGGGGCAGATTGACATTGTACAAAAACACTTAAATTATAACAAGCAAAGCTGAGCTTTGTTGTGATTAGGTATCTGATTTGAGCAAAATGCCCATTAGTTAGTAGCTTTTTGCTTATTTACCTTTTAGCAAATTCTCATATTACTATCACCGACGTCAATTCCGTGTTCTTTCAGAAGCCTGTCAAATAAGCTTTCGTGAATCAAATAAAATCCCTCAACAGTTAGGTTGTCAGGTAAGCTACTTTTATTCCATTCCATGTTTGGCCTATCCCATTGATCCCTTATAATATCTGCATCCTTCTTTAGACGAAATGCTTGACAAAATGTGACATTATCCTCAATTACACGCTTGTGATTACATACAAAATACATCTTCCGGAACCTGTACTTGCTCATAAATTTTTCTATATCGACAAAAATAATACTAATTTTTTTAGCATTTGTTTTAAAAAAAATCCCCTAATGTCTAATTCAATAATTCAACATTTGTCTACAAAAAGAAATACTTGACTAGGCTAAATTGTCGAGGTCAGTCTTGTCAATAAAAGCCTCAACAACACTGTTGAGGAAATCAATCCTAAATCCTTAAAAGAGCTAGGGCAAATAGATGTTTATGCATCGCATTCAAATCCACTAAATTGATTTTCCGTAGCCGCATAATAATTGCAAAAAATACCTATGAAAAAAGAGATTGGCTTTACCCTAATCGGTTTAGCTTGCATAACATTGATAACTACTGCCGTTCTATTGGGATCTTTAACAGGAATGGAAGTTGCCGTTCTATCTTGTACAATGTGCGTCTTACTAATAGGAGGATTTTACTTATTGAGTGAAAGAGGAGACAAAAAGGATCCGACCAATTAAGCCCAATGCAGACATAATATAAGGTCATTACATCCTTAAGCGTCAGATATACGAATCCAGAAGACCATCTATACATTTGCCAATTTTAGCCAATAGTTCAGAATCCAATTCTGCGAAGGCTATCCATTCATCTCCGTTCTTTTGAATCAGGAAAATTGAGCAATCATCCATTAAGACACACCATCGATAAGGCCACAAAGCTGGACTCACCAAAGGGTCGGCCCAAGCTTGACCATTATACGTTTTATTAGATGTTTTTACTTTTATTTTATGTACAACAGGTTTCATTTTACATAGGCATCAAAACAAATGCCTATATGCTTTTACAATTGCCAGCAGTAGTTGAGAGAAAAAAGTTCCCTGAAGTGTTCAGTTTTTCACCAACAATCAATTTAATAATTATTCGATAACAAAAAAATAGAGGCGGAGGAAAACCAACGCCCCTTTTCAACCCTAAACCCTTAAAAAACTGGCGCAATAATAGGCAAATTTTAATTCCGGTAGTGATTGGTCATTATATTGTTAATTTCATTTCTTAAACTCTCGCGTTATGAAAACTGAACGATTTTCAATTAGTACTGCATCAGGAGACGTCACAGTAAAACTGGTTTTTGAATTTGATATGTCAGTGACCAGCATTAGAGAGATTAAAATTACCGGGCCGTCAATTGAAGTTTTAAAATATAATGACCAAAAGCTTCAGCTAAATATTAAAGACGGCAAGTACACGCTTATGTATAGTGAAAATCAAGAACTGAACTCTTATAACGATAGGCTTAGTGATGAAATCGCGGAAAAAATTGGAAGCATATTGAAAAACAATGAAAACATTCAGAATCACTAAATAAACAATCAGTCATAAAAAGGTCCGGCTAGTTAAACCGGACCTTTTCTATTAATACATCTTAAGTTATTTGATATAAAACCCCAACAGCCCATCTACGCATTTTCCGATTTTAGCCAATAACCCAGAGTTCATATCTGTCAGGGCAATCCATTCATCTCCCTTTTTTTCAATCAGAAAAGTTGAGCAATCGTCCATTACAACACACCATCTATATGGCCATAAAGCAGGCTTAACTAAGGGATCAGCCCAGATCTCACCATTGTAGGTCTTATTAAATGCCTTTATTTGAATTTTATGCACAGAAGGTTTCATGATAGTTATACCATCAAAAAAAATGCCTGCACGTTCCAGTCATTTAAAGAATCGATAATGAGATAAAGTTGCCCATCTCTGTGTATTTTATCCTCAAAGCTTTAAAAAACTGAGTATAAATTTACTATCTTCAATTACCCGTGTTGCGTATTATTGCCACACTAACGCCCTCTCCAAAAATGAGAAAAACCATTGGCTATATAGCTTTTATATTAGTTTGTGCCTTTTCGATATTAACCGCTGCGGGATATATCGAACTTACCGGAGCGCAATCAATAATGTTTGTCATTGCTATGGCTGGCGGCATCGTTCTGGCAATAAATCTAATCTGCAGTAAAAACTAAGCTTGACAAAAAAAATAGAGGCGGATGAAAACAAACGCCTCTTTTTCAACCCTAAACCCTTAAAAAACTAGATGCAAAAATACACACATATATCAATTTTCAAATAGTTACAGGAATAAAAAAAGGCCCGACTAATTAAAGCCGGACCTACTTTTGATTGACATCACCTGAAGTTCTTTTTAAAGATTAACACATAAAAATGACAATTGTTAAAAATTTACGGCAACAAAAGGCGGGACTATCGCTTGCTGAAGCTCATCTCATTCAATCGTTTTTATCGATATTGGCGCGTCCTGCGGTATTCAAATAATCACGAATCCATTCAATAATCTTATTTTGTAACCAAGCGTATTCTTTTGGAAAGACCTCGAAGACAAAGCTTTCATGTGTTGGAGCTGGTCCAATTTGAATTATCTTAACCATTTGTATCCCAATCCATCCTTTCCAAATAATCGGATAGCTTATCTTATTTTGTACTAATGATTTGTCAGGGTTAAGTTCTACTTTGCAGTTTGCTTTGTTGTGAACTCTATCCTTGAACTTCTTTTTCAGTTGCCACATTTTAGGTAAGCATTTATCAGTTTTAGATTAACAAAATTACTCGCAATAACAGCCGGTTTATTACTAATAAGCCATTAAGAAAAGAGGATGTTAAATGTAATTTAGCCAAGTTTCTCCTTTTTGGTGACAAACGTTGAACTATAGTGCGACAAAAAAATGCCCGACAAGTGATGCCGGGCATGTATGATCATCACGACGAAAAAAAATCAGCGAAATGAAAGTATAAACAACTTCCATCCGGAGCAAATATGTTTGATGAACTGGCGTTTGGTCTATGTGAACTGGCGTATTGTAAGGGTGTAAGCCGATCTTTTAGTATAAATTAAAAAAGCCTCATATCACTATGAGGCTCTTATTAAACTGAGTTTTGAATCTTTATATTAACTTATCCATTGACACGAGCCAATTGCTATTCACTTGCAAGAATAAGAGACCTTAGTTGATCTGTTGGCAAAATGGGCAAAATTCCTTTTTTTAAAATAGTACCCTGGCACCTAGTAAATATGATACCTCTAGACGTCGAATACGCAATATTTGCAAGACTTAACAATACATCGGAATTAAATTCAATTTGGTCGTCTCCTAAATCTCTTACCATACTCTCGACATTTTGCAATACAAGGAAGTTGTAAATTATTGCGAAGGTTGCCTTTACTCCAAAACTGTCCTTTTTATCTTTTGTAAATGCCTCAGCTGAGCAATGGAACACAACCCTTAAAGTTTTATTGTCAGTGCTGATGGAGGCCTCAAACCCAAATGTGTATGATACAGAATAACCCTCAGGTAACGAACTCAACCCCTTCTCATTGTCAATCGCAGCATGCGTAACCACGATATCTTGTAGCATTATATCAGAAATATTAAACACCTGATGATTCTCCATGAAGTTCGTTTGATACTTTGTTTTTTTTGAATTTAATTTCTTCAGTCATTCCTCCTTCAACCGAAACGATAATAGTTTTACTAAGCACTTCATGACTCATTTTGACGGTTCTAAATTCAGAACTAGGTTTGTCGGTACAAACGACTGCTATTGGTTCTCCAAACGCCAATTGAAATTTCAAGAGAGTTTGAGTGGTAAAGTTTTGGACGCCGTTGAACCACTTAGAAACCACAGCTTCAGATACATTCATTTTTTTAGCTAAAAGACTTTGATTTCCTTCAAACTTAGCGTCAAGCAATTCTTGCAGCCTTTCTAAAATATCCATGTTAAAACTGATCTCTAGCTTTTTAAGATCAGATACAGAATCTATTCTTTCTTTAAAATTTTTAAGTTTCATATATTAATTTCCTCCCCTTGCAAGCATTCTCTATGATTAAAAATAAGATCCCGTGAGCCAAGCGCTTTATCGATTGCACGACCTAGACGATGTGCAAGAGCGAAATGTCGGGATACCTTCGGACATTGTGCGGGATCAATGTGTGTTTTTACATCTCCATTGAGAAGTATAAGCATGTCGTTTCTTAGACGAATGCAATACAATCGAATCCCAAAGTCAATAGTATTTTTTTCAATTATCTCGGCTTTTACATAGGGTATTGCGGATGCGGCGCCTTCGTGCTTATAAAAAAAGTTGGACAATGCGCCCCTGTAGGTACACTGGTAAAGGATGTAGTCGATCTCTTTAATTTCCTCGGCATGGTTTGGAAATTCCTTTTCATAAAATTGTTCATATTCTGTGATCGGGTTGTCGTCCAAATAGACTGAATAAGTTGCTAAATAGTCGGAACACAAATCTTCGATCGGTTCAAAGGTTGCTTTCAACTTAACCTATAAGTTAAGAACAAATATAGTACCATTAACTTGACAATACCAACTTGTTCAGTTAAAAAATATTTTATCATTGATTTACAAAGGATTATGGAGCCAAATCAAACTATTTCCGCAGATTAGCAAGCAAAGGACTAACGGCAGCTAGTTTAGGATTTTGTAATTGCAAATTACATAAATGAAGAAAAAAAACAAAGCCCAGCATAAAAATGCCAGGCCTTACCAAAACTAACTGCTATGAGAAAATCTTTATTGCGGTACTTCATCGAAGGTTAAATAGTACTCGCTACCTTCTTTAAAATAATCATAAGCGGATGTCTCACGACTAATATTAATAGCCACTTGCCCCGCAGGGGTATACTTCGCAAAACTTTTATTTTCTTCACTGCCGTGAGTTACTACTGACAGGGTAACATATTTATTCCCTTCGTTGAGCTCGTCAATCTTAATGCCGTCGCATTTAAATTTTGCTTTTACTGACATGTCAAATTTGTTCGGAAACGCCGTCCACCGTTTTATTCAATATAATTTTTTGCTCGTTGATAATACTTCTGTCTTTCTGCAAGGCCAATCGTACCGCCGTTGATCCGTTTCGTAATGGTTAAGAAGTCACCAGCAAGCGCTTCATCAATCAAGGCCTTATCAACTGCAAACTCCCAGCATGCGCTATCCATTGCGAAAAAGTCCGAAGTCTTTATTTGTTCGTGAATTTTATCAACTGACAACCCTTTAAAGCGAGCATATTTCTCGTAGCTTTCACGGCCGGTCAACTGCATAAAACCACCACCGCGGAAGTTATATCCGTCATTAGGCTGGTTATTGCCCATTCTTCCACCGTATACCTTATTAGCCAACGCCTGTGCATTCCTTACATAAGGCTTTGCATCAGCCACCGTCTTAAACCGGCTCGGCCAGATTGCCATTATCCTTTCCGGAGTACTGTAATTCATGTTCTCGCTTTTGATTGAGAACTCACCGCTTTCATGTGCTATCTGTGCTATTGCCGTCTGCATTACTCGAGGATCTGTCATGCCATATGCAGGAAAAACCTGGTTAATGACATCTGCTATTTGTGCCGCCCTTGCAGCGCTTATTTGTGTACATATTTTATTAAGTATTTCGCCTGTGATCATTGCTTTAATTTTAGTAGTTGATAACCCATATCACACCTACGTTGTCCATGCGTGTTTCAGTCCCGCCGGATTTACTTGTTTTTATCTTTTGACTAGTCGCTGTAGTACCAATATTATTTGGAGTCGATCCACCATCGTCGTAGTCCTGTGAATTGTTATAAATGCCTGAATCGTGATCGTGTGATTCGAATTCATTACGTTGGAAGCCGCCGGCATTGTTATAATAGCGATCCGAATCCGACGCCTTTAGGCCACGTAAAGCGACATTAGTTAGATCCGGCAAACGAAGTGTATCGACTCCGTTCCCTGTTGAAAAACACCCACGATATGGTTTTTCTACAGTTCTGCCTCCAAGAGTAACAGATGGTGTTAACCACGTTGCATCATCCACAAGCGAAAGACCCAATGTCAATACCTCTTCCCAAAGCTTTGGACAGTCAGCTCTGTTAACAATACTTCCGTCAGCTTTATATTGATTGAACCCAACCTTATAAGCTGCCACCGGCTGCGTTAAGTTGAGAAAGTTGCCATCGTACCCAAATACATACCAGCCATCACCTCCCCAATACAGAAACAGCATTTCACTTACTCCAATCCACATATAAGTTTTTGATGTGCTCTTAAAGTAGATGTACTGGCCATTTTGTGTCTGAATCTTATGCTGCTTAAGGTTATTTATCGTGGACTCTATAGGTATGATTGTGTTTTCCGGAACGGAGTCGCCGTCCGGAAGGATAATTGTCAGTATATTATTTGCCCCGCGAATCTGGATCAATTTGTTTGCATCAGTTGCGGCCAACGTTTTATTCGCTGTAACGACTACCTTACCCGTTACCAGACCTCCAGCCCCAGAACCGGCATTCCCGCCTTGTAGTTCAAATACTCGCAATTCATAGCGTTCGGCGGCACTCATTAGCAATCCCGCTTTTAACTTAAATCCACCAGCAGAAAGTATCTCGTATTCAGTAGGAAGAAGCGGAACACCATTACGGTAAAGATTAAAATTCATTCCTGCAAGCGTTGGAATACTTGCTGTGGCCGTTCCACTCTGTGCAGATGGAACAACATATATTACAGAACCACCATTATAAACAGGTGCATAAGAGCCATCATCTCCTACAACAATTAAATCACGAAGTGAATTTATTGAGCAGTGTTTCGTTTTATTTTCAGCCGCTATAAATACAGGGACCTTGTCTTCGAGTGAAAGTGTTTCTCCTGGTTGCTCAGGTAGTTCTGGAATCCTCACAGTGATTAAGTCAGCCATTCTGCAGATTTAGCTGCAACCTAATAAGGATAAAAAAGGGCATCACAGAAAATACAGCAACATAGAACTTTCGTTGCTATATTTTCTTATAAAGTTTACCCGTTGAGTCCTCGATATATATTTGAGAGAAGCCCGTTGTAGTCGACGTGACAGGGATGGAATCGAACTTCAATGTGCCAATAACATTTCCATTCAGAATTGCATTATTTTGTACACTCCTGCCAAGATCATTCACATCCCGGCCGGTATTTGACTGTGTAGTCATCAGCTTGGCAATGGTACCCACCTGTACTGCATCAGCTATTTCAATATTGTAACGGTTTTCATCAATAATGTTGCGTTCGCATGATGTTACGCGGATCCTGCGCCTCACATTCAGTTCGTCATCTTTCAGCCAAACAAGATCGCCAATGCTCAAGCTATAGCCTTTCTTTTTCATAAAGACTGGATCTACTGAAAGTTTATAGGACAGCTGAGGACCACTATTTAAAGCCAGCACCTCGTATGCTTTTGCCTTCAATTGCTGTTCTGCTGCTGTGATATAACTGTCCGGCATTTTAATATCAACCAAAACATATTGATCACCGATAGCCGGCCTGATGTCATCATTTGGAATTTCCAGCGTCCTTTCATCCTTATTCTTGAGCAATGTGAACTCTTTTGTGGAGTTGTCAAATTTGCTAATTTCCAAAGTGTAGCCTGATAATTGGCCAGTATTGAACACAACCTTAGCTGAAATCCCAGCCAGCAGCTGGTCATTAATATCAAAGTCAAGCGTAGTATCGATAAACTTTTTACTATCTGTGGCATTTACAGATGTAACGGTACCGGTACGATGTGGATAGATGTCATCGAATATCTGAGTAGACTCAATAATGCCGTACTGCTGTGTATTCTCCTCGATATAGTCAACATCCATCTTTAACCGCTTGCTATAGTTCCGGTAGTCGGAAGGGATGTTTTTATCGCTTCCAAACGCATAAAGGCGCGTCACTATATTGCTGCTATCAACATTCTGCCTGGTGATGTCATACAGGCCTTTGTTTCTGCCATGCTGGAAAACATATCCTTTATCTCTTTGACGGCGGGTAACGTGGATAGTTTTGCCATCAACCCAAAACTCAGTTTCAAATTCTTCCGAAAGACGCCCCAATACGTTATAACAGTTTTCAGCGGAGAAAGTAAGGTTTTTGTATATAGTACTGATCACCTGTCCTTTTATCCATCCTGAACCGACACGATTGGCATTTTGAATTAAAAGATCAAGAAACGTTTCAGCGTTTCCCATCAGAGAGAAGTCCGCTTCCTTGAGTGTGTTATCATCGCCCAGGAATAAATATTGAACTTTTGCAAGGTTTGAAGCTTCGCTCTCCATGACCATATCATACTCATACAACGTTGACGCAACTTTTTTCACCGTTGGAGGTTGGTTAAGCTGGTACCTTTCGCCAAATACAGTACAAAAGTCATTAACCAGAAAGTCAATATAAAGATTGAGCTTGAACGAGATCCTTAGCTCATTCTCCCCCATAATTTTCTTTACCTGAACAGAATTATCCTCTGGCTTGATCGTTGTTAAATATCCGGATCCTCTGAAAATTTCAATGGTTGTCATGATACTAAAAACCTCCCTTGTTCGTCAACAATAAAAACGTTGTTATAATCAATATTCGGCTCCCCCTCCACTAGGTTAAGAGTAAACTTGCACCCAATACGAGAAAGTCCGTTGTCTTTGATCCGCGTGAACCTGGTGAAGCTTGTGCATTCTTTGTAGTAACAATAGAAACTTTTCTCTCCGAATTGTGACACTTGAATTCTTCTATATCCCGGCTTTGCGAGTTGTGCAAGAAACGACTGGTAATTCTGCCAAAACTGCTCTTCATTGTCTACAATAACATTGCAGCGGAGTGAAATATTACGGGCATTGAAAAACATTTTGGTAAGATCGACATCCAATCCGTTCGCGTCCTGCCAGTCGTGCGTTATCGAATCTTTTTTTGCAGGATATTTCAAAAAGTCGTCTGTACCGCTTTCGATTGAGATACCGAATACAGTTTGAATATCTATGCCGTCCAAATATATCTTTGTCATATTACTTAACTTTTATGCCATCACGATTCATTGTATACAAAATATCCTTAACCTGGAGAATGTAACTCGTATTGAGTTCAATTTGCTGTAAGGAAACCAATCCTTGACGAGCTACATTTAACTGATCAAGCAAAGTCATTCGCATGCCGCCAAACTGCCCAGCTAACAGGTCAGCCTGCTGCTCAGACATGCCTTTGATGGCACCTTTTACAGAATTTGCAGTATCTGTATTGCTAGAGAAATCCAGATTGGTAATGTCTTGCAACTTCTGGAATTGCTGAGCTGCGTTATCAATAATCCCGCTGTAAGTATTTTGAAGAGCATTAAGCTCATCATTTGTAAGCATGTTATCACTTTCCGTTGCCGCGGCAAACTGCTTGTAGAAATCTTCGAGTGGCTTCTGCAAGGTTTGATATTTCAAAGAATTCAACACAGCCTTCTTCATCAGATCCTGGAAATTGTCTGCAAAGTCAGCAGCGCTGTCAAGGCCTTGGCTGAAACCATCAACGATACCATCTACAATCGAATCTGCAGTTGTGCCAGTATATCGTTGATTTAATTCTTCCTGTGCTGCTTCAGCATCTTCGCCAATGCCTTTTAACTCATCATGCACCTTCTGCAGTTCCTGAAACCAGCTTTTTGTCGCATCGTCTAGTTTCCCTTCTGTGAACAGTTTTTCAAGCTGATCATAGTCAGCACCGGAAAGGCCTGCCAGCTCGTTAACGACTTTGGTTTTTCGAGCAATACCAAGAAAACCTCCATATTTTTCTGTATGAGCACCGGTGATTTGTTGGCCGGATGATTGAATTTGAGCAAGCAGTCTGTCATAGTCCGCCTGCGCCTGTTGCTTTTGGATATCAAGCATCTTTTCACGTTGCATTAGCTCCTGCACCGTCAGCTTACTGATATCTTCCTGTGTTCTCTGTCTTTCACGCAGCAGTTCATTATATGCGATCTCTCCTTTAATGAGGTCATCCTGGTATTTCTTTAAGTCCTCCAAGGCTTTCTTCTGAGATTGCTTCGCCGCTGAAAACAATTTAATAATTCCAGTGATAAATCCTATTGTTCCAGAAATACCGGCAGCAATATTGCCGGAAGCAAAACCTGCAACTGCAGTCAATGCATTTGCTCCAACATTGGCGATTTCCCCCATCGTTTGCAGGGTATCGGAAAGGCCAGGATTAATGTCTTTTAGTGAATCACCAATAGCTTGAAAACCGCTGCCTATGTCAAATCCATAGCCCGCGATCTTTTCCATTTGTCGAACAGAAACACCGAATATCTCTTTGGTATCTCCGTAAAACTTTTCGCCCTGTTCTATCACCCCTTCAAGATCCGCTTTCATCTGCGGGGTTAACAAGACGTTATTTCCGTCTTTATCTGTTGTCGTTCCCCTCTTAAGCGTTTCTCGTAAAGCGTCAAGCCTCTGCTTAAGCTGCTCACGGGTGAGAGACAGTATGTCTTGACCCATTATCTTATAGGCTTCCGTTTGGCGTAAACGGCTATTCTCCACCTCAGCAAGCTCAGCAGCCTTACTTTCCTTTAATGCGGTTAATCGCTTATCATATTCCTCTTTACCAATTACGTCCTGTTGTTTATCCAGTGCGCCATTTAAGTCAGCATATTTCTTCTCAATCGCAGCTTTTTGAGATGAATAGCTCTGTGCCAAATGTATTAAATCGCGATACATCGCAATGGTCTTCGCCTTCCTATCATTTTCATCCTTCGTCTCTTGCTCTGTAATCTGTTGATTAATGGATAGCAAAGAATTGCTTATGCCGACATTCGGACCACCAATGGCCAACGCAGCCATCAACTTAGACCTCTCTGATTTCAGGTAGTCAACGTAAGAATTAAAGTCACCGATCTGGTCTTTATACTGATCCCGCGCAACTGCAGTCATTTCCTCATTGCCTTCAGCCTGTATTTTTTGAAAGGCTTCAAAGGCTTCTCTCTTTAATGAAAGGCTTTTCAGGTAGTTTTCAGAGTCAATTTTATATTGTGCATTTGTAGCTTCTGTCTGTTTTGCTTTGTTGATAGCATCAATATCCGATAGGCTGATGCCTTTAACATTGGTTTTGTTTTTCGTATTAAAATCAGTAACCTTCTTGTTGTATTCTTCCACCGAAGCGATGACATTCTCATATTTTTCATTGATACGGTCAATTTCACTTTGTTCTTTTATAAGGCCGCTTTGTGTAGCATCGCGCTGAACACTTTTTATTCTCTCCAGTATAGAATTCCTCGCTTCTAACAGGGTATTAATTTTACTTTCCTGATCTTCTTGATGTTTCGCTTTTGGGTTTAGTTCATCCTGAAGCTTCTCTATTTGGGCCTGATAGGCTTTATATTCTTTAGATGCGACAGCCAATGGCGCTTGTAAATCTTTCAATCGTGCAATTTCCGCATCATACCAGGCTTTATTTTTAACTGTTGCAGCAGACGCATTTTTAGCCGAATCCTCTGTTGTTTCCTTGACAACTTTTTTTACATCATCCCCTATTTTTTTCGTTGTCTCTTCCTGATACTTTAACTGGCTATTCAAGCGGGCTAGTTCTTCATTTGCTCCAGCTAACTTATCGAAGGAGTCTTCGACGTTGCCAACACCTAATCCAGATCCGGCTATGATCGGACCTTTGCGTGTCGAGTTGGCGCTCTTCTGGTATTGTTCTACAAGCTTTTGCTGCTTTTCGATCTGTTTCTTAATTAAATTCTCCTGCTGTACACTAGCTCTGTATGCACTTTCATTCGCCTCAAATGCTATTTGCTTTCGCAAGTTGGTAAGGTACTTATCAACACTGTCGGCCAACTGATCATAGGAAAGCTTTTTCGCGTTAATACCTTCGATAATTTTGGGGTCTATCTCTTTCAGTTTGTTGTAAATGTCTACGCGCTTTTGCTCAGTCAGATTGCCTTCCTTTAAAACTTCGAGATATGGCCGGATCTTAGCTTCCTGTTCTGCATAGGAGTCGGCAGTCTTCTCATGGACATCTTTCAAAAGTTCTGTAGCATCCTTGGCACTTACAACTTCTTTACGATAAACAACGATTGCAGCTATTAACGTTCCGATAGCCGCAGCAACAATAGCATAGGGATTTGCTAACAAAGTCTTATTTAACGCATCCATCGCTCTTTGATAGTTCATAGTCAGAACAGCTCCTAAAGCTTGCATAGTATTGAGCTTTGCCCCCGCTAAAGCTCGCTGAACCATCATTTCACCTTGAATTCGTTCCGCGACGGTTGCTGCAATAACGGCCGCTTTATAGGCTCCGTAAGTTGCGATCAATACTTTGATAATATCTAAGACATCTTGGTAATGCTCAATGGCTGAGGTTGCCAACTTAATCACCGAGGCAATTGTACCCTCATTGGCTTTCCCGATTTCGTTGAGCATCTGACTCCAAGAGTCTTTCATGTTGGAAATAAGCCCCGTGATTGTTTTGCTTTGCTCCTGCATCAGGTTAAAGAATAAACCACCCTGGCCAGTCATGTTTTGAAATGCCTTTTCAACCTCAGGAAATCCAACCTTGCCGGCTTCTACCAATTCTTGAACCTTGTCTTTTGTGACGCCGAATTGCTTAGCAAGTTCATCTATGATTGGAATACCACGCGAAGTAAACTGCATGATATCTTTGGTATATGCACGACCTTGCGTTTGCAATGTGCCGTATAAATACACAATGTCGCCCAATGGAGCGGAAACGCCAGAAGCCACGTTTCCAAGCATGGTCAGCGTTTTGGTGATGTCTTGAGCTTTAAATCCGTAAGCCAATAGTTGCTTGGCACCTTGGCCTACGGCTTGCAAATCAAACGGAGTTGTTGCCGCCAGCTTAACAGCTTCTGACATAAGCTCATCTGCCTTTTCTTTGCTTTTGAGCATTGTTCTGAAAGAAACTTCCAGTTGTTGAAATTCACCCCTAACATTAGCAACATTTGTTATAAACTCCTTGCCGGCACTCAAAGAGAAAAAAGCACCGGCTGCAGTTGCAAGCTTTGATAAATACCTTTCAGTTTCCGCACCACTATTTTTTGCGGTAGTTGCAATGCCCTGCAATTCAGCCTCTATCCTTCTGATTTGAGCGCCAAACTGCGACATATTAATCACTGCATCAAACTCTAAAGCACCACCTATTGATACTGGCATATTAGTTACTGTTTATAAAGTCCGCTAAATCCTGTACATCGTCGATTACCTCAATCTCATCATCATCCGCGTCCGACTCATTTACTTTCTTCTTTTTGTCCGTCTTATACTTCGGTATTGTAGCGAGAAGCATTAATAAATTCGGGTAGCTTATTTCCCACATTACATGATCCCATGAAAACCGGAAATACTTAATTACCCCTCCGATTGTACTCCAGGGGCTATTTTTCTCCCCTGATCCGTCGGGCTCATCTCCAGAAGGGTTGTCCCCTTTATCGAGATGATAGAGTTCATAAAACTTGTTATATCCATCTGCTTAATGACAACCGAAAGAGCGGTCAGCATATCTGCAGACGTAAACTCCTCCATAATCAGGTTGATCAAGCTTTTGCTTGGTGGCGTTTTTCTGTTGACGATGGCTATCGCAATAATCTCAGCCATCAAGTCACCTTTCCCGGCCATCACTTTCATGCAATTCTCAACAAAGCTTCCTTGCTTAAACATCTCCGTATCAATTGACAAAAGAATCTTGGATATCCGGATAAGTGAACCAAGACATAATTTCTCGACGCGGAATTCCTTTTCCTTCGGCTTCTGAAAGAAATACTTTGGTTTCTGTGTGATCTTGATGATCACAGGCTCATCTAACAGTGTTTCAGCAACTTTCTTAAGCGCTTCTTTTTGTTCCTTCATATTAAAATCGAATGAGTGAGTATTGTATTGCAACACCGGCAGAAGGTGACCACTTCCCATCAGAATAACCGTAACCGAAATATGGACCGATGCCAAAACGACCAGGTTTCTTAACCGGGATTTTAAACCCTGTCAATCCCGTTACTTTCACGTTTGGATTCATGCTAAACACGTCGATATAAGTAGTAAGTGATGACAGGAAATTCTTTTTCTTACTATACACAGTAACCGTCAACGAATCAGTGATTCGGTAATTTATATTGGATGACTTGCCGATTCTACCATTAAGAGACATCCATCTATCCGAGAAATCAATATTGAATTCTCTTGTGGAATCAGGCATAAATACCGTGTCAACTCTTGGTTTAATGGATCCGCTTGATTCAGTGGAAAAGCCCGTATAGAATGCCAGCTGGCTTTCCTTGATCTTCAGAAGCTCTGTAACACTATCGATCTGTTTCTGATACTCGACTTTGAGTAATGACATATCTGCTTCCGCCAGAACCTTTTGACCATGTTCGTGGCCTGCTTCATCCTTGTAATGTTTCAAAGTATCTTGCTTTGCACTAACGACCTGCTTAAGATCTGTAACCTGTTTCTCTTTACGAAAGCAGGTCTGCAGGGCGAATACAGCTATGATTATTAATAGCGCGACGATAATGAGCCGTTCGTATTGCTGTTTCATAGAGTGATTTTTTCTTTTAAAGATTCAACCGCCTCTGCAAGGCGATCATTACTGTCACTGCACTTATTGAGGGCTTCTGTGCTCTTTTTTTCACACTCGACAACCCGTTCAAACATTGCATCATGCTTTGCCTCATATTCTTTCCTCAGCGTGTCCATTTGCATGCGCACTTCTTTCAGCTCCTTCATGAAATAATAGAGGAAGAACGCCAGGGCGCCAATAAGTGTCAGCTTTTCGCCGACGTTTTGAAAAAAGCTGTCATTTGTGTCAAGTAGTGTCATGATTGGATATTGGTTTTAGCCAGTGATTAATCCTGAGACGATAGAACCGTTTACAACAGTTAGATTCCCGGAAGTAACTGCCACAGTCCCACTGAAGCCAGTTGCTTTTGCCTGTGGTATCCCTCCAGGTGTTTGACCGTCGCATACGATCATTTGACCTGTGTCGGTATTGATTACCACTTGTCGAGGCCTGCCAACGAATGTTGCAAGCTCTTCTGTTGTCTTTCCTATAAACTGTACGTCTGCCATGTCAAAAGATTTAAAAGCTGTTTTTAAAATTGTTCCGCAGTGGTAACTGTTAACCCTCTGAAATCACAATTACAGAAAACAAGGTGATCCAATTCGCTACCGGGGCCGGTTTGTAATGTGATGTTCATCAAAGGATCCGCTTCAACAATTAATTCGTTAACGAACACACGGTGATGCGGACCACGATTGACACTTGCCTGCTGATACTCCCTGGCCGTGGCCAGGAAGTCATCAAATTCCATTACACCGGTAGCAATGCCGTCTACCTCTATATATTCCGGATATGTTGTTGCTCTAAACATATTATGCCATTGTTGTTTGTTCAATCAGCATTACGGCGCTTAAGTAAGCATCGCATGCCCTGAATGATGAAATATTAGTTGCTGGAGTTTGAAGCGCACCGGTAGCAGTCTTCGTGATCAGTGAGCCATTTGTTACATTCGGTGAGCTTTGGGCTTTAAATAGCAGCTCTGTCACACCTGTGATGCCGGAGAATTCAATATAATCTCTCGTATTACCTGGTGTAAAAATGTACTTAGATGTTCCGTTCACGGTAATTGTCAAATCAGCCGGATTGCTTGGATCGGTTTTATCATAGCCGCCAAAGGCTATTAACCTGTAGGTTTTGGCAGCATTCAAACCTGTGAACTTGTATTGACCACCAACGCCATTTACCACAAATCCAGCCTGCAGGATATAAGTGGAGAATCCAAAGTACTTATCTGCGAAGTAGTTGCCAGTTGCATACTCAGTTGCTCCACTGGTACCGGCAGATACAACTTGAAGTCCATAACCAGAATTTGAATTCAAATTGTCTTTCAGCGTACCAACAGAAGCGCCAGCGGCTCCAGAAGCCAAAGCATTATAATTTCCACCGGCCGCACCAAGATTCACCAGATAACGCTTGCCCTGGTTATCAATCGCACCTGTGACAACATTCAAGCGAGACTGTAGATTCGTTTTAACTGTGCCTGCAGAAAGATCATTAATACATGCCTGAACATCGGCAACTGCAAAGAGAGCTTCATCCCATTTTGATGCTACAATCACCCCTTCAATCCATGTTACATAATTGGTGGCAGTATCAGCTGCAATCAATGAATGCCTTAAGAACCATGCTTCAAAGTCGAATCCTGCGGTTGCCTTATTGTACATGCGATCATTCCAAACTGTAGCGCTATGCGTACCGCCCTTAACGATCGTCATCTTGTCGGATATCTTAGGCTTAGAGCTGGTATTGTTCATTGCTGTAATGATCGCAACCGGAGTGTTTGTTGCTCCTAATTGGTAGAATGGCTGAGTTGTATCCTGATCGCCACCTATCCACAGTGAAGGAACCCGACGAGCGTTACCATACCCGATACTATTGGTCGGTGTACAGCTTCCACATGCCATGATCGCTGCGGCAAACAATTGTGTATTCTGCATGCGCTGATACCAGGCACCCTGTGAGCCAAGGCTTAAACCGGTGATATAAATCCTGTTTGGATCGACACGGTAGTTTGCCATTGCCCAAGCAAGCGCACGAGCAGGACGATCACTGTTCCAGCTGCTATTATTAATTTGCGGGCTGTAAACCAAGCAGTTCATTATCTGACCGTTCTTGATTAGAAGAGCAAGCCCCTGTGCAATTACCTTATCAATGCCATTAGGAGGTGTAGCATTCGAAGCTGCAATTTCACCAGAACCGTGAAGATTCAAGATCATTGGGTACAGATTTGTATTGCCGTTGTTATAGGTTGCAGGCGTATACATCCATCCTTTTTGGTTCGGATAATTTACATCCCATCCCGCGCCTGTTGCAGGCACAGCTAAGAACGACGACGCATTATTTGCCGTATACGGAGTTGCTTCTTTTTCCACAGTTCTTGATGAATCACCGATGCCGTTGATAGCAACAACCTGGTAGAAGTATTTCGTATCGTTTGTTACTTCAGTATCTGTATAAGTGAAAACGTTGCCAAGTGTCTTAAATAAATTCAGGCTTCCAGAGGCTACACCTCTGTAAAGTTTATATCCAGTTACAGCAGATCCTCCATTTGATTCTGATGCAGCCCAAGTCAAAACAACCTGGCCAGTACCAGCAATTGCGGCAAAGTTCTGAGGTATGCTTGCGACAGTATTTGCAGGCGTCTGCCCCTCATATCCTGTTATCTGGCCATCCTTTACCCAATACTTTGTTGAACCATGTATGAAGTAGCCTGTTTGACCAGCCGGCACAGTTTTGCTCACACCACCCTGGGCTATACCGTTATGGAGCCTCATGACTTTGGCTTCCACATCTGCAGTCACTTCATTGGCAGTTCCGAGATAAGCATCGTTCTCAGCTGTATCACCCCCTTTGAAGTTGTAGTAAGTAGGAACCCATGCCGGACCAGTATAAGAAGGTATTGTATTTGCTCCCACTGTAACTTTTCCGCTTGCATCGGCATTTCTTAATCCTTCCTGGCTGTAAAGCTTACCGCCCGGTAATGCTGCAATAATAGATGCATAGGTTGCATCTGGTTGCATTGCAAACAAAGCAGCGGATCCCGGCGAGATGCTTGCATCTCCTTTTACAAGGTTGGAGATTTCGAGATCATCTATATCATCCAGTTTGCGAACGATATTTTGAAATACAACACCGTTATCCTGTACGAAGGCGCCAACCTCGCTGGCTTTGTATAGCAGCTTGGCTTGTTGCATTGTTGCCGGCGCCTGTGGTGACACGTTCGGATCAAAGTTTTTATAAGAAAGAGGCGTATATATTGCCAGATTACCATAAATCTTAATTGTTGGCATCAGCTTAGAAGGCATTTTACTTAAGAAGTAAAAGGCCATCCTGTTCGTTAACAGTGTATTATTAAAGAACTGAATTTCTGTAGCAGATCCATCGTAGTAAGTCGATCCATCCCATTGGCCACCATAGGGAGCGATAGTCGGCGTTTTATCGAAATCCCACAGGGCTACATAGCCATCATCAATTATATAAAACGCGTCGTTACCTAAATACTTAATTATAGTATTACAAAATACTCTCGTCCTACCCTTGAAAGGCTGCATGATGATATTATTATCTACAATGTTGTTGTAGATATCCCCCACGAAACCGTTATTGATGCTCATGCCTGCACTCTGATTCGCTACTTGGGCCACACCAGTATTAAGCACTATATTATCATGCACTTCAGTGCCTCTGAAGCAATTACCGCATTGAATGCCATCCCATCCTGAACTATCAACTCTATTTCTATAAACTTTCGTATTGAAAAGCGCTGTCCAGAAACATTTTGAAACGGTGTTGCCATTGATATCCGGCCCGCTAGGAGTATAATAGTTAGATGCTTCATCAGCCTGAGTTCCTCCCAAATACATTGCCTCACCGCCAGAGTCGTAAATCAAATTGTCATGGATAAATGTATCCATTTGTATAAAGCCGGTACCTCTCCAGCCTTGCGGGTAATTACCATAAGGCTCTGTCTTCATTCTCATTGCCGAAAAACCACTATTCCAAAGCTCACACCCCATTACTCTAACATAGGTCGATAGATATTCCGCATTTACACAGGAGCTTGACGCATGAACAGAAATTCCGGTTGTATCGTTGTGAACATTGAAGCCATATGGATTGCCTCCGGGGTTTAGCTGGCCGGCTATAACAACGTGCTCGCATCCTACAAGGTGAATACCGTTAAAGCTGTTCATCTTTATTTCAAACTCATTCTGCCCAGGAACAACTACAATTGGCAACTCCGCAGTTCCCTTTAGGTAGGTTAATTCCAGCCTCCTTGTTTCGCCTGTTACTGAGATAATCGTACCTGGTGCAATACTGTCGGCGGTACCATCCACACGTGAACCATCGTAAGAGCTTCCGTTTGTCGGGTCTACGAACCTGTCAGTAATTGTGCAAACCTTATTAAATCTGGTAGATGTCGATGGAATTGGCAATACACAAAATGCACGACGCTTGAAATGTTCAGTCGTTCCATATTTATTTGAAATGGTAAATAAAACATCATAATCGCCTCCTGATAATCTTCCCGCAGGAATGGTTGGCGAGTTTTGAGGATTGCTATAAACCAGTTGACCTGTATTGCTGTCGTATAGCTTCCACCGATGAACATCAGACTTCTTTTTAAACTTGGAAAATTGTTGAATGTTTACAACTTCGTCGTTGTAATAAATATTACGCTCCGTTTGTTGGTTTAGATAAGGAGTATTGAATGCAGCGTTAACATGGATCGTCCGGCGATATTCAACAAAATCATTGTCAACATTATTAGTCGCCTTCAACCTTACATCATATATACCAGCATCACTAAACTGTTTTTGTATGATATTCTCTGTGGTGATTACCTCACTTGTTCCCCCAGATTTTGTTATCGTCCATTCGTACGAGGTACCAAATTGACTTTCATTTATGAAATCAATCTTATCGCCAACAAATGGACGATAAGAAGAGAGCTTGAATTTCGGAATCGGCCTTGCCATACCAACAACAAAGAACCCTGTCTTTGTGACAACTAATGAGCTGTTATCATTCTTGATCAACGTGAGCTTTACAGTATATGTCTTCTGATCTGTGAACGACAGATTAAAAGCGTTTGAGTATAACGTATTTGCATATCCAGTCGCTGTCAATTCCCATTTGAAGTCTTTTACAAATGGCGCATACTCATTATTGAAATTGAGAATATCCAGGGACGGGATCGTATAAGAGGCGTTGGCTGACGTATACTGCAACCCATTTGCTTTTGGAGAAAGGTTTGTAACAAGGAATGAAGCCGCTGTTAAGCTGTAAGCTGTTTTTGTGAACTCCTTTGCACCAACTGTCCCGTTTGCATTATGAACATTCAGATCGAAGTCATATTTGCTCAATGGTGTACTGCCGCCCATTGCGTTTAATGGAGAGCCGGATAAAGGCTCGAGCGTTGTAGTATTGATCAACACAGTTGAAGCTGTATCGCTAGCATACTGAACAGAATTCGCGCCTTCAAGTCCCAAGCCTACACCTGAAGCCCTGTCTTTGTATGACACGTTATCGACATTCCCCCACTTGATCTTATTACGGGCTCCATCCTGGAACATGTAATAGTTTCGGTCAGCGATCAGCGCCTTTTCTCCAGTTGTTATTTCAGCAGTATTGATCTTGAAGATGTATGAGTCAGAGTTCACAACCTGGTTAGAATCCCGTATAAAGAACAGGTTATTATTTGCCTGAACTTTAGAAGTGCCTCCTGTTATATTAAAAACCCTTAAGCCGCCGTTACCAGCACGATCTTCGTACATCGTGTTGTTTTGGAATGTAATGTCATAGCTTGCAGTAAAGTCAAATGCAGCTGTCGATCCACGGCTTGCAGTGATCATTGAATTCTTGAAAAGATTGTTACGGATGATTACCCTCTCAGCATTATACTGGCCGGCCGGACCATTGATAAAATAAAACAGCTGCTGTTTAAAGCTTTGGAAGGTGCAGCCATCAACAAGAATATCCTTCAGTTGGTTACCCTTTATAAAGCAATCCCAGCTGCCATTGCCGTCTACGTTGCAGTTGAGGAAACGGATATTGGAACAGTTACCGATAGTGACATGTTGTTTTGTTCCGGAGTTTAGGCTTTCTGTACCTGTACCTGAATAAACAAGATTACACCTTACGAAAGTGATATTGCTGCAGGTGTTAAGATAAACCTTGCTTATTGTTACATCCTGGAAGTTGCAATCAATAAATTCATACCCATCCGCGCCGGTTAAATATACACCGTACTGAGAGTTCATAAAGTCGCAATACCTGAACACATTTGAACGGCCATTAGTACACCTTACCCCTCCGAGTCCAGTCGCACTTGTAAACTTGCAATTTTCCCACAAAATATTTGTGCGGCCCTGGATCCAAACACCGTTTTCACTTGTCTGAGAACGCACCCAGCATTTCTGGTTGCTGGTGAAGGTCATATCTGTGTAGATATTTACACGATAAGGGCCACTGTCACCGTTGTTATAGTAGAAAAAGTTTTGGATTGTTGTTGTCTTGATGGCAATAGCTACGTTCGACATCAGTGCAATCTGAGAAACCCGGGTAACCGCACTCGATAACGCTGACGCGCCTGTATAAATCTCGCCACCAAAGAACCCACCAATAATTTCAACGCCATCATTATAGACAGTCACAGTCAGATTCTTTGTATCTGTCTGGCCATTACTGTCAGTAGCAGTACACGTAACTGTAAATGTGTTACCAGACGACGGCAATGACGTGTATTTCTTTGTGGGATTCTGGGACGTTGACGTAGTACCATCTCCAAAGTTCCAGGACCAGCCTGTTATTGTTGCACCGGAATCAAGATAGTTCACTGTACCAGAAAACGAAAAAGTCGTATCACTCTTAATTCCGAACAGACGGTTGGATGAAACAGATATTTGTGGTGGGTTATGTGATGCGTTCGGATCCGTTGCACTATAGTCATAGGCGCCGATGTCACGCAACGTCTGAAGGTTCCAACCTCTGACGTCTGCTGTGCCGCCTTTTGTCGCATCCGCTTTCTGGTAAACAGAAGTGGCAGTGGGCAATACACAGTAGTCAGGCTTTGTGGGATAAGTACCTTTGTTGAATATTTCAGCTTTGTCTGCGGTTGCCGAGTTAGATACAACAAAGAAGCTATGGTTTTCATAGCCATTACCGCGGTAGGTGGTTAATGTAGTATCAGAGTTGCCTTTGATATTGACGGTAGTACCGCCCGTTGTTGCTCCAACCTGAACTTTTAGAGATTGTGTACTGCCATCTACACGGTAGTAGTTATAATCAGCCGCTTTAAATTCAGTAACATAGTCAAGGCCCGTTGTGGAATTTATAAGCTGGATATACGAACCGCGAGTCCAAAAGATGTTGTTAAACAGCTCTCTCCAGTCTAAAAAGAAGGTTGCAGATATTGGCTGACCGTTATCGCAATCAATTGTATTGTTATTTACGAACAGCGTTTTACAGTAGTTAAGCTGCAGACAGTTAGCCGTTGCGCTGTTACCAAACATGGCATTGCGCTGAACACGAACATTAAGGCTATTATTAATCAGCACAACGTTAGAGTTTGTATTGCTCCAAGCTGCTTTGGTAATAATATTTCTCTGAACAAGCACATTCTGACAGTGTTCAATATCAAAGCCCTTTGCTGTGGTTGTATCAAGCACATTATCCTGGATAGTTACATTGTAGGCTTTAAAAATCTTCAATGTAACGTCTGTGCTGTAGGTCGTCGATGGAATAACTGCTTTGTTGTTTACATCCTTAAGCTGGCAGTTTTTAACTGTTACGTTGGTGTAATTGTACGCAGTAGATGGCTGAGAGTAATCTGCATTGGTAAACGTTCCGGCTCCAATATCTGTTGCGCCAGCCGAACAATTTTGAAAGCTACATCCATCCAAAGTAAGAGAAACTACAACGCCGGCAAACGACGTTCCATTACCAACCGCTTTTCTACAACCGTCAAATTTGATATTCTTAAACGAGATCGAATTACAGGATCCGTTGACAAGGCAAGCGATTGCAGTGGAGCTGGCATAATTGGGGCTTTGAACGGTACAGGTGTCCAATACAAAATTATTTACACCGCCAAGAACAAGCACTGAGGTTTGAGAGCCATCCGTGTAAAGCTTCCTGGTCTGTAAATCAAACTTAATCGTCAGTTTGAAGGAGCCAGTGGTTTTAGAAGGAATTGTAAGCGCTGAAGAAAGGTTAATATCTTCGGTGCTGTATATGGTATAGTCCTTATCGAACGTTGCCGGAAGCGCTGTAAGGGCATCCGACAACGTTGCGTAAGTGACATTGGTTTCTTGAATTTTAATTGACATCGCTAAATGTTTTCATCTGAGTCATCAAGCCAATTGTAGTCTATTGTAGGGGTATCGCCTCCTGTGCCACCACCGAGCGGTACCGGTGGAGCAAACCATTGAGAGAGATCAAGAGGTTCTTTGGCAATGATTATATATCCGACACCTTTTTCAAGTTTATCGAAGCTATTAACCGGCCTTCCTGGTACCCATGATCGATAACTGCCCAGCGTTCTGTAAACGGCAACGCAGTTTGATTCTGTAAGCCCAAGAGCGCTCATGCTGACATTGTCGGCAGTATCTAAAGCGACTACGCTATTCGGCCCCGCTATGATATTTGTCGCCATTGCATGAAGTTTTTTTAATAAACAAAAGCCCGGTTACCCGGGCCGTTATCTTAGCTCAGGATAAAATCACCATTGGTGAAGTTTCCTGTGTACTTCGTGCCGGAACTATTTGTGAATCTGAACGGCTGACCGTTGTAGTCGGATGGGAAATCCACAAGCGCTACCTGCACACCACCAGCCTTGATGTTCATGCTCATCGGCGTGCCAGATGGGCTTGCTACCTTGTTGAACTCAAACTTGACTGTTGCATTCGTTGCAGGCAATGTGGTTGTTACACCAAAGTCAGTTTTATTAGCTACTGATGTAAACGTCTGTGCCGTATCAAATGTCAATGGAGTATCTGTTGTACCTGCTGTCATTGACCATGAAGGAACACCTGATTTTTCTGGCGCCAGGATGGTAATGGTCAGATCAAGTTGACCAAGGCCGTTCTTCTGAAATTTCAATTGGCTGGTTGTGACAACTTTGCCTCTTGCAATTTTAATCACGCCTCCCAATCTGTGTTTTATTTCAACACTTTGCTCGATCTGTGGCTGGCTTGCAGGAGCTTGCCATGTAGGAGGATCCGTCTGAGTTGCCCCTGGGATTACTGTCCCGCCCCATAATTTCTGCAATATGTATACGTCGATATCATACACAGACAGTTTCAGCGTCTTTTTACCAGGCACAGTGACGCTGTAATAAGGCTCATCAGAATCTTCAATATTGAAGTCTGTTGTAGTGCCTTCGGGAACTTCCAGTATAGGTGTACCTTCTACAATACCGCCAAGCGTCGTAAGAGATGTACCCATGCCGCCGTCTGGTGCGACATTGCCCATCTTGATATATTCTAAACCGTAAAAAGCTTTCTTTGCCATTTTAGTTGTAGTTAATGTGAAAGAATTCGATTCTTATGTTTAAATAATGCTGATCACCTTCTGAGAATAATACTTGCTGTTGAACCTCATAGTTATAATCTTCACCCCATGCACTTAGAAGGTCAACCGCAATCCGTGTAAGGTCTTTTAAGCGTTCTAAGTTGGGTTGTGAGTCTTGTATGTTATCAACCTTAATCTTAAGGTTTGGAACGTGAATATTGACGTTAGCCACAGCTTCCTGCAGTTGTTCATTATTTACCGGAAGACAGTTAATCACGATATCTTCAACATTACTATTGACTGGTCTGGCTTCCTTGTAAACATCACCGGTGATGATTGTTTTCAACTCCGAGTTATTTATCTGGTTCCAAACGATGTCAACTATGTCGAATGTGGTTATCATGATCGCGCTAAACTTCTTTTAATTGCGTCAACTGCTTTTGACAAATCGTTCTTTGCGGTGATGCTGCTTGCTGTGATTACGTCTTTCCCCCGGCTTTCGACTGCCGCGGCGTAATCCATACCAGCCACAACAATGAGTACATAACCCCGAGGAAAACTTGCTGCAACTTCCAGAGCCACACGTTGAGCAGTATTAGCGCCTGTAGTATCAGACTTTACTCGTGCTGCTTTTTTGAAATTTTGAAAGAGCTGTTCACCATCACGCAGAATCACATATCCAATGGAGTTCCTAAGGTTACCTGTCATATCAGTGTAGTTGCCATTTTCACGGGCGTTCTTCACAAATGTTTCGCCGATACGTTTTAACCTGGTAAGGGTTGCAGTGTCAAGTGCTTTCATTTTATCCTCAAGGAACTTTTGAATGTCTGCTTTGGAAAACTTTGGCACAAGTTTCATAACCAAGCCCTCGCGTTTAACTGGCCTATGCTGAAGCGTTTAAGTTTAGATTTACAGATTTTATCTGCACCACTAAAAACTTCGACATTGCAACCCGCAGGCACATCCTGAACAGGCAAAGGCATATATAAAGTCCAACTGTATTCCAAGCGTTTACCGTCTTCGTCCGTCAGGAAGCCTCCACTGCTATTTGCTTCAACTCTTCCAGGATATTCAATGATGCTTGGTGTCCCTTCAACCCAATTACCTTGCCCATTACGATAACTGTTGCCCGTAACAGTAAACACTATTCTATGAGGATACTGTCTTACCATACAGACTTGCTCGTAATCTTTGGTTTTGGAAATAACTTATTGTCAAGGCCCAATTCAGAGGCTAAAGCGGAATACCAGGCTTTCACCCCTTCCATATTCCATTTTACAGAATATCCTCCTTCGGAAACCTCTTGCAACCCGGCCATCATTAAAGGAAGCTGATTGTACATCGCCTCCTTTAATGATCTTGTCTCCGTTATCGGATCATCCGGAATGATTGATTGCTCCAACAGGAGGATATCTATTTCAGCGGCTGACACACCGAATTTTCCAAGAATAGTTGATATGTATTCCTTATTGGTCACTATGCAGCTACATCTGTTGTTAACAAGAATATGCCGTCGATAGCTTCCAATGCAGGGAAAGCGTTTAATTCAACCTGTGTGAATTCCTGCCATGGGTTGTTATCTCTCCACTTAGAAAGCAGAGTGCGATCGTACTTCGCATATGTAACGCCCTGGATAGGCTCCATATCTTCGATAGCGATTGCATTGTGAACAATACCCAGCTTGCCGGCAGGAACGAAAACAACGTTCTCCTTTTTGAAAGGATTGATTGTTTGAATTATGCCATCCTGCTCAATACCTCTGCGCTCATTGATTACCTTGATAGTTGGTAACTGGTTAGCGGCCAGATATTCATTGATGATGGTGAGGGTTACAACGAAATTCTTGTTGCTGCCAGGATTCTGATATCCGGAGATAGCAGATTTAACAGCTGCAAGGTTTTTCATTGCCAGCCAAGTCTCCATATCGATCCAGATTTCGGAGAATGCACGACCTGACTGAGCAGCATACAGAACTACATCGTTGATGTCCTTGAAAGGATCTGCAGTTGGATCAGTCCACACTTTAGAAACCTTTCTTGTTTGTTCAGGTGCTGCCAAAAGATCAACTGCGCCGAGGGCAGAGCCATCGGGGTTGTTCAATACATTAATGCTTATTTGGAATGTTGAAACAGCCTGCAGGAACATGATATCCAGCCTGCGGTCTGTAGACGCGGCAGCATTGGTAACGTCTTTCCAAAGCTTTTCAATCAGCTGCTGCTTCTTTTGGGCGTCTGCGATCGGCAGGTTTTCCAAACCTTTGAGCGCCCTGTAATCCTTTTGGTTAAGAGCAAAAGACTGCTTCATTGTTGGAATCTTACCTTCCAACATTTCCAGCTTCCCTCTGCTTCTCTTTGGTGCCGGTGAATCCGGATCCACTATTGAAGCGGCGGCTTCGATGCGGGAACGGCCAATCGCGGTAGCGAACGTCAATTCCATTTGAGGAAGTCCCCAATCGAGATACTGCCTCCAGATTGACTTTGTATACAGAGCATCCAGAGAGTTGTCGATCAAAGCCTGTAAATTTTGCTGCTTTGCCAAGTCTCCGAACACTGATGGTACTATTGCCATTTTTAAAAATAGTTGAGAGTTAAAAAATTGGTTTTTCCCAGGTATTGGAATTACATCGACTGAGAATAAATTATGCCAGGCAATGCTGCTGCGATGTCTACAGAGTATGGAACTCTGCGAGCGTACAAAGTAGCACGAATGGCAACTGAAACGCTTTCGCCAGAGTCTACTACTGCATCAGCGTATAACACGCCTTTGATAACAGGCAAAGCAGCAGATGTTGCACCGGTAGCAGTTGAAGCAAACAATACGTCTCCAGCTGTAGCAGCGCCGATTGTTGTACCTACTGTCAACAGATCATAATCCGCATTTGAGGTATCAATTGCAGTGATTGCATATGCTGCACCACCTTTGCTTTTGGCAAGGTTATCACCCACCTTAAGGATGCTGCCTTTTTTCACCTTGTACTGCGTTGCGGTGCCACCAGCATTTTCGTAAACCACGGCTGTTGCCATTGGTTTCGCTTTGCGGGTTGACTCATCAAACGTCATTGGAGTCCCTGCTTTAAGTACAGTGCCGATTACTAAACCGGTTGTATCAAGCAGGAAACCGCCCTGGGCAAGCTGTATGTCCTTGCCGTAGCCCTGGAACACAGGAATGTCACTGGTTCCATATTTTCTTTTGAAGCCTACGCCCATTTTGTTAAGATTTTACTTTTTAACTGATTCGCTTTGTTTCTTGCCGAATGCAACGATATCAGGGTCTACTGTTGTTGCACTGGCGGCGCTCTTACCACCTGCAGGAGGCGTGTTAATTGCGAGACCTTTGTCAACCATCTCCTGACGAAACGCGTTATAGTCGTCGTTAACTTCCTGAACAAATGCTTCAAGATCTTCATCCTTTTCAGGTAAAGCTCTTTTATCGTAAAACCGTGCAGGAATGTCTTTAAGCTTTTCAGCAGCCTTTGTTTGCATGCTTGTTTTAGCCTTATCAGCTTTTAGTGTCTGTACCTCTTGCAAGAGAGTTTTCAGTAACGTAGCTGTGTCGTCCGTCTTTGGATCTGTTTTGTCCTCTTCAGTTTTACCACCCTCGCCAGGCTTCTTTTCAGCCGCCTTTTTTTGAGCTTCGGTAACCCTGCGGTCGCCTTCTTTTTGGAATTCTGCTGCTAAATCGGGAATTGAGATTGGAAGGTTTTCGAGTTCGTCAATGACGCCCTGTATTTGACTTTCCTCTGTTACTTTTGCGGATAATTTGTCTGCATAAAGTCCCAGGAATATCCTTGACACCCCTGGATATTTTACAATCAGTTGTGCCAGCAGTTTCTGTTTCATGTGTAAGAACTTTCTTTTTGAATTTTCAGATTCAAAAATGTTCAAACTATTGGGTAGAGTAAAATATGATATAGCAACACTGCGGTTTTGTTGCTATATTTGCTGTTTATTTCAAACATAAAGTCGGTTGGCCAGTTTTTTTGCTCCATCAAACAAGTTGTAAGACTCTGAAATTTTATGAATCATGCTTCTCAGATATCGGCGTGACAAATACAACTATGTTAGTTTTTTGGCAATACCTAAAGCCCTATTAACCGATCATTATGTCAATTAACAAATGCTTTGTGTGCAAAACCTGAATAAGCAAATGAAATATGTAGCGATAGGAAATATTGAAAACGTTGAGCTTGCTGGCTGCCTGGATATTACTAATACAAGAGGCAACTATGTGACGGTTGTTAATAGATTGGAGTTGCTATTGGCGTTGAGTTCAAGTAGATTTCATGCTAATAAAATTGTTAGTAGCATCCAAGCTGAAGCTAAAGCATCTTTTTTGCCTTTTCATGAGTATGTCATCAACGAGTTGCAACATGAATTTAGGCTTGCTAATCGCCTTAAGCACAATGAAAAATATGAAAATGAGGTATTGTCAAAATGGTCGAAAACTATTATATTGAGATATAACGTGGAGGTCGCCGAAGAGTTTTTGGGCTTAATTAAAACTAATAGAGCCAACAGAAAGCGTTAAACCTCCATACAATCCGACTATGGAATTCTCAAAAGATGAAATCATTGCCAAGGTTGAATCTGGCTTCGATTTAACTATAGAAGAAGAAGCATTTTACATGGTTGAAATTCTCAAAGTAGCCAATAGCCGTGAGGAAGCTTTGCAATACATCAAAATGGCAAATAACGACGATCAAGAACAAGACAAACTTTTATAATTTTACATCATGGAATTTTCCTTAGATGAAATAATGGCCAAAGTCAATGCAGGCATTGAACTATCCAAAGAGGAAGAAATATTCTATTTGGTGAAAATCATGCGCGCTGCAAAAGATCGCGATGATGCAATCCGGATTATCGCTATAGCAGATAATAATGACCCTAACCTTATTATCGATTAGTCATCCATCCTAATTTCAGCATCATTTCAGTAATAGAACTTTCAATGTTCTTAAAATCTTCTTTAAGCCATTGTGAGCGAAAGCCCAATGGTTCTTCACTTGAGATTATACTGTCCAAATACTTTGTAAGCTTCGCACTATTTGCATTATTCGCAATGTATTGAGCATAACTTCGAGCCCATATTTCTTTTGGGCTATTTAAGTACCGCAAATGCTTCCTTAGCCTATCATCCAACGAATAATCCTTATTGTCAAAGGTCATAAATCCATTGTCAAGAATGGATTGAATGTTTTTAATAGCATCTGATTGCTGTGCGGCCTCCATAACTTTAGCCATTGGTAGATCTGCAGATAAGCTGGCCCAACTTCTTTCACTTCCAATAGCATGCAGGTCAAAATAGTGGCCCATCTCGTGAATAATACTTAACTCGGGATGGGGAGAATTGGAAAGAAGTATCTCAAGCGGCCTGCCACCAATTGAAGCAAATGCAGCAGCGAATTCCCTACTCTTGCTTGGCTTAAAAGGAATATCGTTAAGGATCCCGTCACCGTGTACGCTGTCAATCGCAATAAGAGCGTTGTCTACCTTGTCGGATATCTTTTTGTCTACCCTGATAAATTGACTGCGAATGTTTTTTCCAGCTGGTGTGGTCTGGCCAGTACTTGTATTAAACTTCTCGTTATCCTCTCCAGCAGCTTTAAAATAATCTGAATTGTCCTTTACCCAATACGGTTTACTCTTCCATTTGGCAATTCTGTCTTTATTTATCAATACGTATTCCTTAAATGCTGCAGGCGTGTCTTCAACTTCATTCTTGCTTTTGATGTTAAGGTTCTCGCCTCGCAACATCGCCTCCTCGACCTTGTCATATTCCTCATCAGACATCATTACCGGCACCTGGTAACAGATGCATTGCGGATGCCATCCAGTCCAATGAAAGTCTTTTGGATATTTGCCGGCCAACTTATCGCATATGTCGTACATCGGATGAGCGTTAGACAGCTTAATTTCGATACCTACGACAAAGGGCATGGTTTGCCAACGCTGAAAGTCCGAATTGCGATAGGCCATATTGGTTTCCGTCCGCGTCAGACGCATTGCGTTCTTAAAGGAAGATCTGTAAACACCTTGACCGGGATTGTATTCTTGGGCAGCTCTTGAAAGCTTAAAAGAGCCAGTATCGTCCTTAGTTTTTGTCTCGCCGAGGATTGTGTTAACTAATTTACTGTCAGCTGTCCTAACACGCCTATAAAGCTTATCAGGATCATTTAGATATTGCTTCATATCTCTCGCTATTTCTGCCGCTGATTGTCCTTTGCTTATACCGAGCCCCATGGATTGTTCTATTTCATGCCTATAAGGATCAACAGTGTTCCAAACGCGTTTGCTTAAATCAATGCCTTTCTCTTTACGATTGATGAATGCTTCCAAGGCATTTGCATTTGGATCATATAAGACTGCCTTAGTCTTTTTAGAGAGCCTTTTACCGGCCAGCCGAACGTCAAGCAGAGTGTTATTCTTTTCATTGGACAGTCCCCAGGAAGATTCTATTCCGTTGACAACGGTTGAGTAGATGCTTCCATGCATCTTTTTGATGGCACGGTCAATACGATTTTGTAAGGCCGGATAGTCCTTTAACTCAAAGACGTTCCCACCTATATTGATTTTACTTGCAGCTAATGAGATCTCTTGAATTGTATCGTCATATATGGAACGGATCCTCTTTGACGCTTCAATGAGCTGGCGCAAGTGCTTTTTCTCGTATTGATCGTTGATGTTTTGCAATTTCTGCGGTTTTTTAAGCTTGCAACTATCGAGCAGATTGATTAATTTTTGTCTCTTACTATACACTTCGAGACGGGGGATTGCTTTTTTAGGCAATCCCTTCATTATTTTATCATGCCTATTGCATTAAGTCATTTAATCCTTCCTGAGCGTCCTTCTTCTCCTGGTCAATCTGCTTTTGTTCATCATCCGCATTCTGTACAAGTGGGTTAAGCCCAACAGCTGTCTTTTGGCTTAAAATGGGCCTCCCTGTGCCGACCGCAGAGGTTAACAAATCGATCATTTCTTTCTCGTTGGATGGCAGATAATAGGTGAACTTTGGTTTAACTGAAAGCGTCAAAGATGGCTTAAGCTTCAAGTTGATTATTGCATTAGCTGCTTTTAGGAAGTTTATTCTACGTTGAATGCCTTTACCGAAAACCTCCTCTTTGTCTGAGGCTTTAAGATGTGCACCCAAGAATAACATTTTGAGAGCAATGCCTGAGAATGTTCCGAGCGACTGCATCTTCTCAATGGAAATATCAGGTGTATCGCTGAAATCAAGGATAAGAGATCGCAAATTTGTTTGTTCCAGCTTAACGCTTTCGGGAGACTGATCCCATGAAAGATATTCGGCCTTGGCGCCGTTCTCACCTTGCAGCACCTTCCCTTGTTCTCCCTTCTTTGCGAACCCAGTGACTTCGCCTTCAACAAACACTATTGGACTACCAAAATAGTCGTTTGTGTCACCGTGATTTGAAATTGAAGTTTCGTAGCGCTCAATGAGCTGCTGCACATCTGCCCATTCAACTGCATCCTGGTTGTAGTAGATGACGGGGATTTTCCCAATCATGTTAGTTTCAGGGGTCGTCTCCCACCCAGCATCAGTCTTCTTTCCTTTGATCGTCGCCTTATCCGTGTAAAGATCAAAGTGTTCTATCTTTTTGTCCCCTTCTGGCAAAAAGTAGCCCCGGCCGAATGCAATCATATCTCCTGCGTTATTGTAAACAGGATAGAGCTTATCCCCTAACGAATTGGCCAGTATTTTCATTCTGAGCCTGAAGTTGCTCCCCTGGTTAAAAGTACCTTTCCAGTATTCGCCATCAACAGGCTCGGTGTACCAGAGCTCAGCGACTTCTGTTTCCTTCATCATTAGCTTGAGAATGCCTTTACTGTCATAATCCAGCTTGTTATCATCCCATGTTTTAGTAAGGATTCCAACCAGAGACTTTTCGATCTCTGATTCCGGATTTGCTACCAACTGAATGGGATTGCCACAAAGGAAAGCGGCTGCTAGTTGTACAATCTTTTTTTGAAAGGGTACGGGCAACCGGGCTACATCAACAAACGAAGCTCCGTCATCGGTTTCGACTTTCTTTTTCGGGCGGAGTGTTTCATTCATCACGGCATGCCCTGACACGTCATACTGTTTGCTGATCTTGTCAAAATCGAAAGCAGGTTTTGTCGCAACCACTTTCTTTTTAAGTTCTTCAAAATTGGATATTAGCGTTTCTAATTCTTGCTGTTCCATTTTAGATTGATTTATTAGTGAAAGAAGCCGCCGAGCTTCTTTTTAGTTTTCTTTTCTACCATTAGTTCCCGCATTATTATCGCAATCAAACAGTCAAACTCGTCGTCATGCTGAGCGTTTGGAAATGAGGTTATCTGGTTAACGAATGGATCGCTCCACTGGCCAGCATGCAGGATCACCTGTCCTGACTCAATCTTTGGCGATACAATGTGAGCCCTGGTCATTTTATCATCATCAGGCGCTGCACTTTCGATGATATTGAGCTTTGTTCCCTTCCTGATTGTCTGAACTACGGATTTGCCAGACGCCTTCGGTTCAACATAGATCTTGCTTCGGTTTGTGTAACCGTTCTGCGTGACATACTCAGGAAGCCACTTTATTAAATCGGGAAACTCCTTCCATACGCTGATTCTATTGTATACATGTACCTTGTCATTTTCCATGTAATAGCAAACAACAGCTGTAGGATCATTCTCCTCATCCTCAGTGTATGCTGTATCAAGCTGGAAATGTGGGATCGTATAATCCAATAACCGGTCACGCTGAATGATAGCAAACCAGTGCTTTTTGATTATTCCACCTTCAGCCGGTGACGGACGTTGTTGCATTTGACCGGCATATCCGTAGCTACCAAGTTCCAGTCTTGCCTGTAACAGAGATTGCCTGGTACGCCGCACAGGATCAAAAAGACCGTCGACATAAAAGTTTCTCAGCTCGGCCGGTTTTACATCATTACTCAATTCTGCGGGGATACAGATATGTTTTATCCTTAGCCCCTCTTCCTCTTTTTTTAGCAGATAACCGGTTGTATCAAGCTCATGCAATCGCTGCATTACAATAATCGTGACGGTTACTTCCTGGCTGACTTTACGGCTGCTTAATGTCTCCTGTACCCACTTATTAGCCCTTTCTCGCTCCGTCTGAGAAGCTGCAATCTGTGGACTCATGGGATCATCCACAATCAATTGGTGTGCGTGAATACCAGTGATACCACTTCCCGTTGATGTTGTATATCTCTCCCCTCCTAAGCCATTACTAAACTTTGTTTTACCGCCACCCGCTTTCTTCCCATGCAGATGGGGGAATAACCTCTTATACTTGTCGCTCGTATAAATCTTGTAGCACTTCTCTGCGATGTCTTCAGCCGGCGTACTGGCATAACTCCCACAGATGAACCTTTGCGTCGCGTCAATAGTCCAGCACCACACAGGGTACATCTCGGAAATGATGGTTGATTTAGAGGATCCGGGCGGCACGTTTATGAGGAAATAATCAAACTCCTTTGGCTTCCTTTCTTTCACCCTTTCGCCGATTGCCTGAAGCTGATCACACAAGTATTTTACGTGCCAGTTCCATATGGGAGTTTCAGCAATAACAGTATCCCAGAAGTAGATTACAAACTGGTAAAACGACCTCCGGCTTATTTCAGCATACAGTTGTTCATGTGTGATGCTAATTTTCGGTTTCTGTATTGTCTGTGTACTTTGCAATTTCCATTAAGGTTTCAAGCGGCAACTTGGATAGGTCTAATCCCGAATTGCTCGGTAATCGCTGCCCGTCCGTCGTCATGTCTTTCTTATCTACCAGTCCAAGATCCCGGGCAATGATGTTCGGATTAAGCATGCCAGCGGCAGCGCCAGTATATTTCTGGTTAAAAATTATTTCCCGTATGCGCGTAACGATTTCGGAAAAGCCTTTGCTCATTTTATCTTCTTTCCCTTCCAATTCCTTTTCGAACTCATTGAAATACTTTGTATTAACGTCTAGGAATAAACATAAACCTTGCAGGGTGAATGCTCTCATTTTTGGAACTTCACACTTGATTGCATCCTTTCCATTGAACTCAACACTTGGTAACGGATTCTCTTCACACCATTCAAAGTATTCGCATGCAGCTTCCCATAATACTTTGGGGCTGGAAAAGATCCTCTTCCTGCCGTGAGAGCTTCTTTGTTCCCAGAATTTGTTTCCGATCGGTGCAGCCATTAGTTTTTCATTTTAGTTAATAATTCCTCTACCCTTTCATTGAAATCATCGTACACTTTCACCATGGTTACTACTTCCCTTATCATTCTGCTTACCCTGCTTTTATCCTGGGTCGTTACATCACTCAAATGACGAACAAGGCCGGGACGGATATCCAGGCATTCAATTGGTTGCTCGTAGACTTGCGGATCGTACATGTGAAGGATCACGGCAACAAACTCTTTTCTTACTTCAACCTTTTCAGATTTATGAAGAGGTCCGGAATAAAGTAATGGATCGATGTTTTTAATTGCGCAGAATAAATGATAAAGGCCGGGGATCTTCGAGAAGTCGTTTTCTCTTTCTTCGTGCATAGTAAGAAGAGACGACGCTATTGAGGGCATTTTACTCGCTAACAAATACCCCAATAAAGCATACTTTTTCTTGCTTAACACCATATAAAACAAAAATACTCATAAAAGTTATTTATAAACTAATATGAGTATTCCACAATTGTGAATAAACAAGTATTACCGGCGTTTTAGATATTTTGTAAATTCATCATAAGAAAATGCATCCATATCAACCTGATGAAATTGAGATTTCTCCATTGCTTCAAACATTGCACTTTTCACATCTTCAAATATTGCCTCGTCTACTTGATGCTTTATAAGACGATACATGACGTTACTTAAAATATTTTTTAGATCTTTTTTCCATTCTTCACGAAGCTGATCAGCTGCGTTTTTCATTCGTTGTACGTACTCAACCTTTTCAGTCAATTGATCGCCACGGTCTCTTATTTTCTGCTTAATGATTCCCACACAAGTCTTAACGGCGAGGCGGTATCCTTCTAATAACTCCTCCTCTGTTAGTGATCGACCTTTGATCTTGAGAATACTTTTAAAGCTGTCTGCAATATTCTCATTTAAAGACACACAATCTTGGAATGAACCGCAGTTATAGACATGCAAAAACTTATTTCTAACCTCCATAACCGCATTAAGCAGTTTGTTTTCATCTTTATCCAATATATCCAAATCGAAAAGAAGATCTATTTTATTTCGAAAGCTAATTGTCAAGCTTTTATTACCTAAGGTACGCACCTCCACTTTGTCAATCGACATACACAATTTTATCAACTCTGTAACCGCATTCTCAATTACAAGTGAATTCTCTAAAACTTCCGTCCTGAGGGGTAGATTTAAGTTTCCGCTCATTTTTGTTACTGGTTTTAAGGATTATCGAAACTCTTTAATAAACATTATACTTCAGCTATTAAAATATTATATAGCTGGCGCATCAATTTACGCTTTTTCTTATATTCCTTTGTCAAATGCCCCTTGCAATCCTCAACAACTTGATTGCCGGTGCTCATATCCCGGTAAACAAAGTCCGCTATGTAAATAAGCGAATGGGATCCGGTTGGATTGAGTTCAAATTGTACCTGCCTTGCCAGCATGCCGATCTTGCCGGCTTTAAGTAAAAGTCGCAGCTCCTTGTAACGTTTCGCCTCCTTTTGTGAATCGAAGTTGATTCCGTCTACTTCAGCTTTCTTGGAGCCGTACTTTGACCGCTTCTTCTCTGGCTCCTGTGCAGGTACCAGGTGTTGGTTTAATCCTGCACAGGGAGAGTTCATTATATCTTCTATTATGAATGCCTTTCTCATTTTGTTTTTACAGTTGTAAATATGTTGGGGTTGTTGTATTACCTATAATGTAGAATATTATCGCACCTTTTAAAGCTTAACGATGTATGCACTGTCATTAGAGCTGGTATATCAGTGGAATAAGTAAAGTATTTCTGTGGCATTTGGTTTGATTCATTTAATGAGTAATGTGACTTGATGAGTAATATAAATTGATGCTCATTTCGAATTTTTTGGTTCGTGTGGCCGGGCTTTCTAGTCTGGCCTTTTTCGTAAAGGAAATGGCATTAGTGTTGGTGAACTTAATTGCAATCGAGATCACCAGAACGCCCCAATTCGCAGAATCTGACCACATCTTGTAAACCTCAACAGTAGATCATGGCAATCATCCGTAAGCTACGTAACTTGCTCGCCTGCAATATCTGGCTGTCTCAATACTCTTCAAATTTTTCCAACTTGCGTTCGCGGCACGTCAATTGTTGCTCCAGGTATACGCATAAATTTCACGTTCATTTGATGTTAACGCATGTCTTACAGTCGGATTTTTAAGTTCGGCTGTCGTGTAAGAGCTTTAATTTCATTTCGCATCACAGTTGCGCCGGTTTAGGTTACTATTTCCCTATGTGGCTATGCTCTCTGCTTAGGGCTGGGTTGTGAAACTCAGCCTTTTTTTGGGCTCTGTTGAGTGGCACTGTTGTTGTTCCTATTTATAGATATTTTTATCGATTTTGATACAAGGAAAGTTCTGTCACTTTGCCCTTGTATATTCAGTGGTATTTTTCTTTAAAAAGTTAAAATCATCTTAACAAGCACGGCCGGGCTATCTAACTCGGCCTTTTTGAATTCCATTGTGACTGGCCGTCTGTTATCAGATCGAGCACACGGTTTCCACTTGTATGTTTCCTGTCGATTTTACTGACCATTGTCTTAATTTTGGTTATGATTGAGAAAATGCCATATAATCATCAGATCGTTACTCTTGACATACAGAAAAGTAAAGTCGACCATGCTGTTCTGCTGGTGTCTTTCGGTAACTATCCTATTTTTGATGAAAAAAACGAGCCCATCTCCGAAGCCGCATTTAGAATCCGTCCAAAGCATGGATATAACCCTGGAGTTGAAATTTTCAACAATGCCCAAGACATTAACTTCCTCCGAGAAGTCGCAAAACATTTGGAAAAACTATTAGATGACGGCATCATCACTTATTAGAAGCCATCCAGTTTTCTGTTGTTGAGAAGTTCATTACTCCACGTCTTTTGCTCTTCCCATTGAGCGAGTGTCTTTTCAAAGTCGTGAGATGTGGGATCGAGTACATGTGTTTCTGTTTCAATTCTTTTAATTAGTCCCCACCAGGTATGAACCTCGGCTGTTAGTTTGAACACTATAGGCTCATATGTCAAGGCAAACTGTGAGACAGGCTCGTATTTCAGAACCCGCCATTTTTTAAAGGGTTGTTTTATATATTTCATTTTTGGCATTTGAATTGCGTTTTAACAAAAAGCTTTAGCATATGATCACACTTCCACTCGATTACCGCGGCAAGCGGTACCTAATTCACTTTACTGCAGAGAGTATACCTCAAGAGCAAGGCACCAATTATCATGTCGTTGTGTACGAGCCTACGCACAAATTAATATTACCAAAGGCCGATAATGAAGGCCGTTTAAATGTCTGGCCGGACGATGACTCGTTAGAAATTGGTCTAAAACGAGAGATCGCAAAGCTCATTCAAAACACGTTCGGCTATCCTGATTTCAATGATGCTCCTGAGTGATTTGTTTTGACTAAACATGTTATATTCCCTTCACTTCAATTGGCTTTTCGATTCTTTTGAAAGAAACCACCCATACCCATGGATTTACGGTAACAATCAGTTCCTTTCCTCGGTATATCCCGTTGTATTTTGAAAAATGACAGTCAAAATGATCTTCATCCCATGCTATTGCTTCATAACGGATTACTTTCCCGTTATCATCTTTTATTGGATTCGGCTTACTGCTGATGGAAATAAATAAGTGCTTGAATGCAGATTGGGGTGTATCATACGCAAATATTGAGTCCTTGCTCCAATGGTAACCGCCAAGGTTTGGCAGGTACATTATACCTTCTGCTATCGCATCAGCCTCGCTAATGTTCTGTAAGCATTCAACTCTTACATCTGTTATTTGGAGATAGATGCGAGACAGTGATTTAAACATGAACAATGATGGCTTTTTACCCTCCTGATTTTCCCATTTACTAAACTTTGCCCATTCTTGATATGTAAGTATGCATACATCTGTTTTATGATCTTGGTATATCACATGCAATGCCTTTCTGTCTTCCCAATAGTCTAAAACTTTAAAACTCTCTTTTACCCAAAGACCATCTCCCTTTTGCCATTTTCCTGATTTTATTATCCCAAAAAAATCATCGTTTAAGTCTTTTGCGCCCACTTGGAAAAATGAACCTTTATTTTTCCATCGGAAAAGGCCGTTACCAAGATCCTCAATTGCAGGTTTTACAATTCTCCTTGTCTGCGTTTTCCTCCTGTCCAGAATAGCCTGAACCATTGGAGTGCTAAATAGTATTGGTATCAGTTTCATGGCTAATTCTCCTTCATCTTTTTGAAGTTATTACTGCCTTTATATCCTTTCGGCTTCACAGTACCTTTCTTCACACCGAACATTTCGTCATATTTCGCGGCAATGAATACTCTGCCTCCTGTGCACTCGTAGTACTGTATGCCGTCTTTCTTAAACTTTCGAACTACCTCAGGTTTTGTGATCGTTGGCCTGCTTATTACAAAGGCGTGTTCGCCATTATTTTTTATCATTTTCATTCGTGTCAATTTTATTTAGTTCTGCATATTCAAATTCGAGTACTTCAAGTTGTGATCTTAGGGCTTCAATTTTTGCCAGTGCCCTTTTATACATTGGATCGTCAGTGATTGAAAATAATTCACGCCAAGAGCTTTCCGCCTGCATGAGCTTATTTTCATATTCACTCAACTTTCTCCTTTTGCCAGCGATTTTCCCCTTGACCTCTTTTATTCTTTCCTGTACAGGCGGTAAGTAGTCATAGTTACCTTTGTCAACATTTACATAATGTCTTGGATTTGATACTTTGTATGATGCTGCCAAATAATCGAAGTACCAGCACCACTTCATGAACGCCTCAAACCGGAATCCAGAGTTGTGATAAATAGTTGGATTACCTCCTGGTTTTGGTCCTGCATTAATGCGGACATAAAAGCGTTTATCAGCAACATTCATCATTTGATTTAAGTATTTCTTTTTATTCTAAGTCCATTCTTTACCGCCCACTCATGATGCTGCTCGCAATACTCGTTACATGCATTACAAGCAGCCTGGCCGTTAGCTATGTCCAGCAGCTTTTCTTTTGTCTCTTTTCCGCCAGCATGGTTAAAACCTTCGGCATGTTTTGTACATACAGGTGATCTAATCTGGCAGAGCTTACCTTTCCAAACAGGACGGCTGACCTTTGCATATTCCCGGTTATCTTTCGCCCGTTTCTTTGCAACCTTCGGGATGGCTTTAACTTCCTTTTTTGGTTCAGGCGTCGCCTTTCCAAATGCCTTCTTTGCTTGCAAGGCTTGCATGAATGGTGTCATAATTGTTTTTACGCTATTTTTTGACGTGCTATTTTTCTTATTTTGGCGAGATTTCTGTTGACAAGTGAAATGATCTTTTGATTGTACTCAGTTGGCTGATTCTGCAGTCCTCTTGACTGTTCAATTTTCATGCTGCTCAGATTAACCTCAATTGTCTCTATGGGAACGTTATCTATGCGGGCAGATAAGATTAACGAATCTTCTTTTGCGTAGTATTCATTTGTAAAGAGACAGTGCTTCAAGATGTCGCCTTCTTCTTCAAACTCTTTCACGCTTTCAAGCACTTTAACAAGAATATTCCCCGACTTAAACTGAATACCAACAAATTTTTCGATCTTACTTTTGAAGAGCAATTCAGCTTCCGCGATGTGTTTTCGCTTTCTCTCAATCTCTTCCATCCTTTCGCGTTCTCGTTTTTTAGCGACAAGGCGGTCATGCTCTTTTTTCAGGTCTTTTGGGCATACATACTTTGCATTGTGCAAGTCTTTGTTGAAATACCGAAGTAGATCCAGGTAGTCAAACCAAATAGATACATCATTGATTTTGTATTTATTCCGCAGCACTATTCTAATTGATGGCCAGTTCCGGGATATAGCGCCACTGCTACTTACCATTGTCTCCAATAAATCAAACCTTTTCGCCTTAAGCAGGGTTTCGGCTTTGGGTTCTGTAGGAATAATAGTAATTGCTTCTATAAGGGTCATCCCTGCGAGATGCTTGTTAATGCCGATTTTTAAATATTCAGGCTTAAAGGCTGACGCGGGATGATACTTTCTTGCATACACATCATACTTCCTTGAGTTGTAGTAATATTTTATTCGATCTTCCCGGATCTCCCAGTCGCCGGTCCAAGAATCGCAATACCCGGTACAATTGTGAAGCAGTCCGATTTTAGTGATTTTACCGTTTGGTAAGATCCAATCCTCCAAAATGGCATGAAGAAAGTACTTTACCGGTTTTCCTTTTTTATAATAAGCGTAAAGCTCAAAGTATTCAGCAACCTGAAATTCCTCAACGATGTGAGTGATAGCGAAATAGTTCACTTTCTTGTGTGTTGTTTTTCGTGTATACTCAACTTTAAGCTTTGTGTTACAATGAGGACAGGTGGCTCGCTTGCTACGGTTAACCAATTCCAATGAGAACATCTTACCACAATCCAAACAGAACGCGGATGATTTATTCGCATACGCCAAGTGAGGAAGACACTCACTATAGGCCCACTCTTCCTGCGACTTTGTAATTCGCGGTAACTTTTCGCTCAGCCTTTTTACCCTGATTTGTAATTTGGTTCTTGCTTTCATGACTATTCAAATAATAAAAGCTCTTTTGATTTGGTTTCTGTTTCTTTGGAAGCGACTTTCGATGGAGATTTCTTTTTTATCCTATTGGTTTCTTCTGCGATGACTTTCTGAAGTGCTTCTTCTTTTGCTGCTTTTACTTCCTCTTCCGTAAGTTGCGCATGGTGATTTACTACAACAGTTGCTTCAATTTTGTCGCCTGGCTTAATATTATCTTCGTCATAATAATGCACAGCCAGATTAAAGATTTCTTCATCAGCAAAGCCATTACAACCGCTTTCCTTAACAGTATTCAGTATGTATGTTATACAGTCATCGATGTTCTTGTTTGCCTTTTTGAATGTCTCAGAAAACAAAGGATCTTTCGCAGCCAAACTGTTGAGATAGTTCTGAATAACAGATTTAAAACTTTCAGTTCCTTTCATGATTCTTACACTTTTAATTGTTTGTAGATAAAATTTTGCTAGACAACTTTCTGGCTATACGATGATTATTACGTCGGTTTATTATGCCCGTCTGTCTTCGCCATTTAAAATGATGACGTTAAACATTTCCCTTAACCTACTTCGCATCCTGGCACCATATCTCTTTTCGATCATCTCTCCGTTAAGGTTTGTAGTTATTTGTAACGAAGAGAATGGAACCCTTTCGCGGTTTGAATACCGGTTTTGAACGATCACCTCCAAGGCGTCCAACTCATTTCCGAAGTCTTTAATGATTCCTTCAACTCCGAGGTCATCGAACATCCATCCGATATTTGGCTGCATGAAAACACCAGGAGTGTTGCCGTGGCCAGGAACATAGCCAGTATATGTTTTCCAATAATCCAAACCGTTCTTCCTTATCCTTTCTTCAATCTCCAGGCAGTTCACCGGAAAGAAGCACTGGCGTTTATTGAGGCGAAAAGATTTAAGTATATCGGTTTTGCCAACTCCGACGTTTCCGATAATCATGATGCCCTTGGAAAGCTTGTAATCCCCCTTCTCGAATTCGGGATTGTTGGTGAAATACTGAGCAAGCAGCTGGAAAACGGGCCTCACATAATTATCCAACTTATGTTCCTTGTCGGACAGACTAGCTAAACGTCTTGCTTCGTGAACGGCACGCTCAAACATTTCTTCCGTTGACCAAGGGCGTTGACACTCCTGCATGGCCGCTATTTTCTCATCCTTCTTTTTCTGCTCTTCCAATTGCCAGTATTTTTCAGCCTTTGCTGCATAAATTGCCGTCTGCATTTCCTCTTCGGTGAGCTCTATGCTGTCATAAAGCCCCTGTATAGTCGATTCGTCCTTGAAGTTTTTTAGCACTTGATTGATCTTTTCCATTGTTTTCGTTTTTCCTCCATGATTGAATAAATCCAGGAACCAGATTTTCAAATCGCACAATCGGATTGTTATTCATAAACCAGCCGACTGCATTATTTTTTTCAAAAAATTTTTTTGCCATTTCTACTGTGCCGCCGTGCTGCATAAAAATTCTTTCAACATCCTCTATGGTTGGTATTTTAGGTTGGCGATACAGATTCGAGTTGCCCAGGTTAAACTGCGGAACTGAATTTTCAGGCGGAGGTGATGTAATTACTTCACTATTGTCTTGTTTAGTATAGTCTTGTTTTTGTTTTATGTTGTCTGGCCTTTTTTCGCCCGAAAGGCTACCCGATTCACTACCCATTTGACTACCCGAAAGGCTACCCGATTCACTGTATTTTTTACAGGTGTTTGGGAAGTGTATCCTGTATTCTGTATTATTACCTTTTGTTCCGGACTTGAAATCTATAAGACCCACCTGCTTTAGTTTGTTCCGATATTTAATAAGGCTCTTTTCTTGTATGCCCAAATACCCACAACAAAGCTGATTCGATAGATTGAACGGATTCTTCCAGGCAAGGCGATTACATTTGTGTAATAGAAACAAATAGTATTCGCCTTCAGAACCCAGTAAAATGCCTTGTTCCCTCAAGTCCCAGTATTGGTTAATTAGCTCTAAATAATTCATTGGATACTGCTGACTTAAATACACATTCTTAAATCGTGACACCTTCACTGATCGCCTTTCTTACCGCATACTTCTTACCTGTTTCTTTATGATATGCGTATTCCTTGGTAGCGACCTTTGTAAATAGTCGTCGCGGGACGATACCTAAAAAATTTGCTGCTGCTGTTGCGGTTCTGAAATATTGGCGCTGTTTTCTTCTTTCTTCGACATTTTCAATACTCATATCATACAGCCATACAGGGTATGATTCAAATGAGTATTGAAGTCCTGGCATTGCATTCATGTTCTAAGTTTTGCTGTTATCAATTTTGCCATGCATCCGGTCCATGTCTCTTAATCCTTCGCTATAAGCCTGGTTCCATAACTGCTGTAGCGTCTTTTCTATCTTTTCTTTTCCTGAGTATTGGAGCTTGAACATGGTTATTTCGATTGCTTTCTGCTTTGATGTTGGTTTTGCATCTTTCATTAGCGGAGGTGAGTTTGCTGATTCCATGGAGTTGATTAGCTAAGTGAAAAATCAATTACCGCATCCTCCTCCTTTAGAACCATCGGCATGATTCCAATAAAGGCTTTTGAATCATTGCCCGGAAAAATCGTGAACATGCTTTCCTGTTCGTAAAAGCGGATGATTATAGTTTTCGACTGAAAAATCTTTTTCGATATCTCAATCCACTTTGGATCAAAACCGATAAAAGATTTCTTATCGAACCTGGAATTAGCGATCTTATTAATGAGGGATTGATAATCCGGATATTTAACCTCGTTATCTCCCTTTATTTGGATATTTGCCTCTACACCACCTTTCACGTAGGTTAGGGTATTGTCATACTCGTCCGACAGAGTGATTATTTCTGCATCACATATTAAGTTCCATGCATCCCGATGGATGTACATTCCCGATAACTGCTGAAGAGTTGTTTCATCAAGGTTTGAGTATTCCGAAAGATTTAGTCGGCATATCATATAGCCGTTTGTGGCCGTTGCTATACCATCCAAAATCTCCACGTACATTAATGCTGGCCGCATCTCGTCGTCTCCACATGCTAGATGCACAGGAGGCAAATATTTTCTGCTCATTGGTGTTACTGTTTAAATATTTAAAAAAGCGTGGTTTGCTGTGGGATCGGGGTTGATATCGGCTTTGATCTAACTGACTTGATTTGTCTTGCTGATTCTTGCACCTTTACCGGCTCTTCTTTACTTTCTTGGATTGTTGTTTCTTGCTCGTCTGAGCTCACCAGATCTCTCTTCACTGAAAACCTATTCCCATCCTGAGCCTCAATAATCAATACCTCACCATGTTCTGCTATTAGTTTTACTTCCTGGTTGGCTGGAGCTGTGCCCCATGCTTTCACTATCGTTTCTTTTAAGTACACTACTCGATTATTGTTGCATTTACTTCGTTGTCGTAGCTGGCTATCATTACAGGGTCTTTCATCGGCGGAGGAATAACAATTCCTAAATACTCCGCGGCCCATTGAATGATATCTTCGACATAGCCATTGAATTGCAGAGTGCTCAATGTGGTCGTTGTGAGCTTCTTTTCCTCCAGCTTTGAAAGCATGTCCAGCGAGATATCCCTTTCAGCCAGGAACATCGCCTTCATAAACTCGTGGGCTTGCTTATCATTCTTTATCTCACTATATCCAACGTCCTTCAAAGCAGATCTTACAGCCGGCACCACAACACTCCAGTAATAGTCATTCTGGTTCAAACTGCGAACTCTGTAAGGCTCTATAGTCATTTTCCAGTCTCCGTCTGCCAGTTTAAAAGCCTGCTTTACATCCGATTTGTTGTAAATCTGTCCGTTCTTTATTATCACCATTACTTCCATATCAAAAAGGCGTTTTATTAAAGTTTTCGATTACGATACCAGCATCAGCTATGTGAACGGTCTTACCTGTTGCACGTGATATCTTTTGTTGAAACTCCGCGGCATTGCTGTTGCTATCGGACAGGTGTATCAAAACAATGTTGTTTACTTTGCTCAGATCATTTGCAAGAAGTGTATTCCTACATGTGTCAATGCTCATGTGCGACTGGATCACACGGTCCTTTAGAAAGTCTTTCAACCTTCCCTCATCAACTTTCCTGCGAATGATATCCAGGCAATAGTTCGCTTCGATCAGGATGTTGTGAATGTTTTTGAACTTGTTACTTACATAGTATGTGTCCGTCAAAAACAACACATTCCCAGTTTCCTCATGGTTGATAATAAAGCCGACTGGTTGCCTTACGTCGTGATTAACATCGAAGGCAATCACCTTGAAACTGCCAACACTGAATACCTGTCCTACGGTGAGCTTTTTAGCACGATGGTTGTTAATTTTCAGCACTTCAAATGTTCCTGGTGCTGAGTAAACATCTATCCCTGCAGCCATCACCTCGTTCACACCCTTTGCATGGTCTCCATGTTCGTGAGTAAGCAGACAGCCGGCGACTTTTGACAATTGGAAATTCAAAGCCTTTTTAATCTTTTCGAACCTTACACCTGCCTCAATGATCAAAGCCTCTTTGTCATTTTCCAGTATGTAACAGTTACCGGCTGAGCTGCTGCCTATGATTTTTAATTTCATTAGAAGTCTGGCGTTGCTTTAACAGTTGTTTTAACTACTTCTGCCGCGGGTGTTTCATCAAAGCCTATCTCCTCGCCAACATTCGCCTTTGTAGTGATCTGATCGGAAACATGATTTTCGATCAGCAATCCTTTAGGGATGAGAGGCTTAATGCTCCAGGAATCGCTTTGGAATTGATTGGTAGCATTCTTACGCTTGCCCTTGTAAGTAATGATCAACGGAGTTCCACGTTTAACAAAGCTGCCTTCAATTGCCGCCACCAGCCTTTTGCTTGCATTGCAGATGGCCATCATTTCACCATCAATTTTTTCGTAGAAATGAGCACATGGCAAAATCTGCGGCTCCTCTCCTTCTTTAATCGCTGGCATTTCCCTGAACTTAATGCAGTCGAAATACACACGCTTCGTTTCCTCTGCCTTTTCAGGCGTCCAATAAAACGTTGTCAATTCCATTGGAAGGACGTCTGCGTCATCCAGATCCGGAAGGTCTACGTCGTTCATATCTACAACCACCATTCTCGGTGCGGCGGCTTCATTTTGCTTTACTAATTCTGCGTTCATGTTATCGTATTAAAAGAATGATTAAATCGTTTGATTAATTTGTTACACGTTAGAGGTTTCGACTATGCTACTCTCAATTTTTTGTCCTGTGGTGAAACAAACAGGTTGATGATTTGCGCTGTTGTTTCAGGTATTTGGCAAACGCTTTCCCGGTTGTCAAGGAAGACCGGCCCATCTGCATTGAAGTGCTCGCGCAAAGTGTTTATGATATCCAAGCCGACCCATATTTGAGAGGCAGTGTTTAAGTCAGAGAAAGGAACACCGTTGTATGTAGTTTCGCAGCATTCAACCTCTCCCCCATTTACCTGGCGTTCGAAGAGTTTGAACTTAGCATATTTGAATTTTCCGTTGATGCGGCTTTCAACCATGTCAAGTTTGGCCCTGTTGAATTCGTCCAGAGTAAACTCAATATTTTCAAGGTCTGCAAGTTCCTGGGCGAGAGTTTTTTGTTGCTGCTCCAGCTCTGCTTGACGGACGTTGGCATTTTCGATCAACTCTTCGTTCATTAAAGTCCTTTGCAATCCTTGTATTTCGGCTTGTATGGCTGTTTTCGCTTGCTGTAGCGATGACAGATCTACTTTTTCTTCTTTCACAGGATTCGCTTCTGCCAGCTCCAGATCAGTTTTGAGCTTTGTATATTCAGGATTGGTGACCAAAGCATTGGCAACAACTTCATCAACATTTATTACCGGTGCAGAATCGGACTCTAATGAAGCCAACTTACTTTCCAAGGCCTTCAACTCATCTTCAAGGATTACCAAAGCAGCCTTAGCCTTTTCTATGCGTTCAGCCAGGATTTCGCCATTCTTCTTTTCGGCAACACCTTTCGCATTGAGTTCAGCAAGCTTCTTAGTCTTGCTTTCATTAAAAGAGATCTCATATTTGGCTTGCGCTTCATTGTGATTAGTTAGCAGTTGACCCTTTTTTGTCGCGATGTCACCATCTGGCAGATGCTGCTTACAGGTAGGGCAAAAGCAAGAGCTCTCGTCAAAAGTGAATTCAGGATATGGCTCCATCACCTTTTCATTCTCGTCCATCCATTCTTTCCGGATCATATCTCTTGCACTATTTGAATTCAACAACTGCTGTTCAAGCGTATTTAGTTCATGCGCCTTAGATTTGATCACACCTTTTTTATCTGATATTTCCCTTGTAAGGTTATTTACCTGGGCAACTTTCTGCGACGTTGATGATGTGGCTTTTTGTCTTTCTTCAAACTCTATGTTACGCATTGAGTTTTTAAGAGAGTGAATGTTGTTTTGCCAGGCGACTACCTTATTGTGGTATTCAGAATTTGCTTTTGACCGATCAAGCAAGTAATTGTCTTGGTTTTCAAGCTCCGTTTCCTTTCTCAGCAGCTGTGTACGGATAGCATTGAAGTCCATCATTTCAGGTCGGCTTCTTACCAGCTCATCGATGCGTGTAGGAATAGAATCAAGCTCTGTTTTAATCTTGGACTTTTTCGCTCCGATTTCACGCTTGTATTCAATGAGAGTCTTATTAGACAATGCATCCAAGACTGTCCGGAATTTTGCATTGCTCGCGGCAATCTCCGAATTACTGATATTGCCGGCAAGCTCCATAAGTACATTGCGACGATCCTGCCATTTGAGATTCCTGTTGAAGTACAGCGGGTTTGTGATAAGCTTAAACAAGCCTTCATCCAGAATGTCGGACACTTTCTTGTCGAACTCAGATTGCTTAACTGGCACGTCATTCCAGAAGTGGATGTTTTCGTTACCGGTGAACTCTGTTTTTGACCTACCTTTTTTAGTGGTCCACTTTTCACGCATTACTTTCTTTGGACTAACGATTTTACCATCAACATCAAGCTCAGCAGATACATGAATCTCCGTTTGATCTGTTGTTTTGCCGTCTTTGTCAAGGTTTTTAATACCGAACTTTGTGTTGTTGTTACAGTCCTTATCAAACAGTAACCAGGTAAATCCATCGAATACAGTCGTCTTGCCGGTTCCATTGTCACCGAAAATGTCTGTGATGTGCTTAAAGTGAATGACGAGATTTTTGATACCCTTAAAGTTGATCAGGGTTAAACTTTTTAATTGTACTTTTGCCATGATTTGAATTCTAGTTTTTGTTAAGAATAGGCCTTGTTACCAGCAAGGCTTTTTTATTTATCTAAATTTTGACTTTAGGATTTTCAGTATTTGCCTGGGCGAATACCCTTGCATGTAAAGCCTAATAGCTTCAAGTGCTCTATCAGTTACCATTTTCTTAATTGAATTTTTTTCTAAAAGATGCCGGCACTTACCCGACCGGCTTAGACCATGTGACCCACATGGAGCGTGTGTTACTTATGCCCCGCAGCGCGCGCTTTACCTTAGGGGCGAATCATCACTAGCTATCGTCCGCCTTGAGGTTGCTCCCGGATAGCGATCACTCACACACCGGGAATTGTAACGTTTGTCATGTCTGGACGCTGCATCATGCGTAGTTACCCCTGTTTCCAATTCGTTTTTATAAAAGCCCTGCCAAGAATAGCCGGGCCTAAACCCTTAAAACATCCAACATCTGAAAAGTGAACCGGAGACAGGATTCGAACCTGTATTCATTTCATCCTCTGATTACGTGAACCATAAAGAACATTTGCTTTATGTGCGTCTACTATTTCGCCACTCCAGTTACGCTGCATTTTTTCAGTTTTCGGCACATTAGGTAGCAGCAACCCGCAGCCAAACAGATTAATTACCCGGCCAAGAATAACCAGGTATATAGCTTGCCATATGAAAGAAGCGAGGACAGGATTCGAACCTGCGCACTTACATCACGTGCTGTAAGAGATTTTCAAAGCAGCTCAAGAATATTGTTGGCTTTTAGACCTATCGTTTTCGAGCACATCTTTTAAGCGTCTGCCACTTTCCGCCACCTCGCTGTATTGCCCCGCAATTTCAGGAACGGGGCAATCGTTCAAGTTTGATCCTCCGTAGGATCATCTAACAATTGATTGCATGAAAGAACTCACCGGTGGTTTTAAGTGTCCGTGTCCACTATTTGGGAACGCAATCCCCCAACTAGTTATAGTAAAGATGTTCTGTAAGTTCAGTGAGGCCTTTAACTGGCTTCTTTGCAGAATCAGGTTGATCCAATACTCGCTTGAAGTACTCTTCGTCCTTTGCTTTTTCAAAAGGATCTTCTTTAAACTCATATCCATAGTGTAGAACCCAAACGATTCCATAAAGTGTAGCTATTATGACTACGATGGCAACCGGTATTGATATTATAAGTGGCATGGTTGAACTATTTAAAAGTGTTTCAGGTTTGTTTTTTTTTAACAGTAAGCGATAGTTCCGTCTTTTCTAACTCCCATGTTTGCAAGTGAAGGAACATCACTCTTTAACTCAGGTAAAGCTTTTTCAATTCCAGGCTGCGCCAATTTCATCATTGTATTAGCGTAAGCTTTTTGGAAAACGCCTTTGTCAAATTCACTGCTGTTTGGCGAATCGATAAGAACCAGACAAGCGATGGCTCTTTCGTGCAGTTTGATCATTTCCTGTGCGTTCATGGCTATAGGGTTTATTTTGCGATGAGAGTTGAGTTTCTATTTAGGTATCCTTCTACATCCTTTCTTAGATACTTTATTTTTCTGCCTGTTGCAGATGACCAGTTGAATACACCGGCTTTTCTTTTTTCTAACAGACTTCTCTTGCACAGTCCAGTCATGGCTATCACTTCTGTTTCATCCATCCACTTTGAAAAGCCATTGTTTGAGCTCATTACCTTGATTGTCTTTTCCAAGTAATCAAGCTTATCCATGATGATCTTGAAAGCCTTGCTTTCTATTGTTATTTGAGACATCGCTATGAAAATTTGCTCCCGCTAACGACTCGAACGTTATGTGCCTACCCGCCGGGAATCCGTATCTTTGTTAGTAACCACAAAAACAAAGAATAATGTCAGTTCAATTATTTCAGATCATGGAGGAAGTGTTATTCAAAGGACTTCCTGTAACCCTCACCGCGTTTTTAGCCGATGGTATACCGTCATTAAAAACAGGCGACTTTGCTTTAATACTGTCTAAGAATCAGGCTGGTGGCTTTTCTCAGTTAACCGTTCCGGTTTCAGCGCTTGAAAAAAAGCCTCTACGGCCCGGAAAAACCCCTGCTGAGCTTGGGAAGGCTTATCATTGATATTGTCCTTCGAGACAGTCATTATTGTATCAATATTTGCTTCTAAGTAGTCTAATGCTTTGAGAGAAATCTTGTCAATTCGGTCTCTTACCTCTTTCGATGCACACTCTGTGTTTAATGATTTAAGAGATTGGATTGAAGCATGAACAATCGAGAATCGAACCCCTTTGTTTACTAATTCCGTATTGTCTGAATTCAGTAGAATTGCTATATAGTCAGAAAACCCATAAGCCATATCAGGAAATTTTAATGTTGCGTTTTGGAATTTTGCTTTATACATTTGTAGACAATTCGGCCCGATCTTCTAATATCTCTTCAATCGAAAGACCCGTCCTGTCAGCAATAATTTTTACTACATGATGTGATGTCAAACTATTTGACATTCTTCTTATATATCGATCTATTGAGATAACCTTAATTCCAATAGCATCACAAACTGCCGCACACAATCCGTTATCCTGGCGAATTGCCGTTATTGCCTTATCTGATATTCTTTGTTTTGCCATTTTTTTATTGTTATTTTGGTTTGTCACAATGACAACACAAATATCTGACATTTATCAGAATTTCAAAGAAAAATCTGATGTTTTACTTAATTTATTTTTGAAACATTATTGCATTAATGGAATCTAACATTCTAGATCAGTTCTTTACGCTCTTGAAAAAAAGAAAAATTTCCGTGGTTAAAGCTTCCGAAATGCTTGACATTCCTCAGGATCGCATATATCAATGGAAAAGCAAGGGGACAAAGCCTAAAGGTGAAGACACTGTAAAATTGTTGAATTTCATTAAAACATCAGATTCTGACGAAACACCAAAAACAGACGACTTAGAGACTGCGGATCAAAAGTCTATCCGCAAACCCAAGATTGAAACTAATCCGGAACTAGAAGGAATTACATACGTACCCATAGGTGCTCAAGCAGGTTACTCGAAGCACTACTTTAATCCAGTATTCGTGAAATCCCTACAGAAAATCTACATCCCAGGAATGCCTTACCGGGGAGACAAGTATAGAATTTTCGAGGTTGATGGAGAAAGCATGGAACCCACTTTAAAACACGGCTACCACGTTTTAGGAGAGTTAGTTGAAAAAGATTCTTACGCCCAAGTCCCCAACTATTACGTGTACGTAATAGTAACAGAAGACAGAGTTATGCTCAAACGACTTTACCGAAAAAGCGACAGTGAGTTTGTTGCCATTAGTGACAACGAAGAATTCTTCCCGCAATTTGGGTTGCATATGGGAGATATTAGAGAGTTGTGGCTTGTGAAAAGAAAGATGGACTGGGAGATGGCTCCGCCAAAGAAGTTTGAGATACATATATAGAAAGGATTTACGATCAATTTTAAAACTTTAAAAAAACTTCACCCGATGACCAACGAAATCAAATGTCCAAAATGCGGATCTACTCAATTGACTGCCCAGAAGAAAGGATATAGTGCAACGAAAGGTGTCGCTGGCGCTTTTTTAACTGGCGGAGTGGGTTTACTTGCAGGCTTTCATGGCAGTTCTGATATTGATATTACATGCTTATCATGCGGAAATAAATGGAATCCAGAGAAGCTGCATAAACAAACTGAGGCAGAAAGCATGCGTGAGGACATCCAGAAATACAATGAATGGAAAAACGAATTTTATCATGCGTACGAAAGCAAAGACTTTTCTTACGCTGAGGAAATTTATTTAGCAAATACTCCTGAGCGTCAAAGAAGCTCGGATGTCCATGCCGCCTATAAGTTTTTAAAGACTAACGACAGGCAACTAACTATCATAGGAGTTATTGCCGCTGCAATTGTGATTGGAATTTTCGCTTTATTACTTAAATGGCTCGCTTGACCTTAATGTTCCATTGGATACGCATTATACGTCGGCCGACAGAGTTGTTCGAGACCTGCGATAGATTGTCTTTTTATCCTTAGTCATCACAGTAACAAAAACCAATCTTTTAAGTATGAAAATTCGTCATATCCAATTTGACAAACACCCTGTTCTTGGTGATTTGAATGTTAACTTTATCGACGAAAATGGAAATAGTGTTAACAATATCATTATAGCTGGGGAAAATGGAACGGGCAAATCCGTACTTCTAAGTGAAATCTATGAATTTACACATTTGGCCATTACCGCAATCGATAGCCCAACTGTTATTACGGCTGAATTTGAATTTAGCCCGATTGAGATGCAATCATTACAAGCGTCTAATTCCGCTTTTGCCCGGGAAGGACTGACAAACATTCTTACAATTGTCAAAAGCTGCAGGCCAATTAATAACTATGAGCAAATAAAAATATACGGTAAAACTAAAGATGGGAGCATCCTATTGGGCGATGGTACCCTGGTCCGCCGCGACACTATCATTTTACGATCAATATATTCAGATGTTGAAATCAATTTTAATCCCCAGTCCATTAAAAGTGTAACAAACGCGGACGTAGATAGAGCTCATAATGGAAGCCAAAGATCCAACAGTAAATTATCAACCGAGATTGCTCAGTTATTAGTTGATATCCAAAATTCGGATGCGATAGAATTTACAAACTGGGCAAAAGAGCATGTTGGTCAGCCAATCGACGAAAGCAAAATGAATATTAGAACTCGTAGATTTACCAACGCGTTTCATTCAATTTTTCCAAACAAACGCTTTGTTGGAATCCAAAATGGGGAACAAGGAAAAAAGATCGTATTTGAGGAGAACGGAAAGACGATGACCATTGAACAATTAAGTTCAGGTGAAAAGCAGATTGTTTTCCGAGGAAGCTTTCTTTTAAAAGATTACAATTTGACGAAGGGTGCAGTTGTCTTAGTTGATGAACCAGAAACCAGTCTACATCCACGATGGCAACTGGAAATTATGAACTTCTTTAGAAAACTTTTTACGACTGATGAAGGAGTCCAGACATCGCAGCTAATTGTAACAACACATTCACCCTTTGTGGTGCATAATTCCAAACGGATAGAAGACAAAGTGATCGTTTTGGAAAAAAATAATCAAGGGAAGATAGTTGCAGCAACTGACCCTAAGTTTTTCACCTGGTCAAACGAGAAATTAATTCAAAAGGCCTTTAATTTGGCAAGTATTCTTCTGGATGGGAAAGCAGTAGTTTTTGTTGAGGGAGAAACGGATGAGCAATATTTTAATAAATGCTTAGAAATCTTTAACAAGCGAGATCAGTCAATAAAATTTTCCTGGATAGGAAAACTTAATGATAGAGGACAAGCCGAAAACACCGGTGACAATGCCCTTAACCAGGCTAAATCATTCTTTAATGCAAACATAGACCATGCTACTTCAAAAATTATCTTGCTTTATGACAGTGACACGAATAAGCCAGAGGATGCAAATGGCAACTTGCTAACGAGACGAATGTCCAAAAATGACACAAACACCATCTATAAAATCGGGATAGAAAATTTACTTAAAGTGGAGGAGATTCCCGATTTTGATCTAGTTCGTCAAGGTTTTTATAATACATCCAACTCGACAGATGAATATGGAGCTCCTAAATCAATATCGACTTTAAACAAAAGGCGGCTGTGTGACTTCGTTTGTGATGAGCTGGGCGTTGAAGTTCAACGAAAAGTGTTTGAAAACATAAATAATGAAATTGATAGACTACTGTCTGATATTGAATAACTATTTTCAGCACCTATTTAAGATATCTATCCGGAACAGAAGGGATGCAAATAATTACCTGATTTTTCAACAACCGCTAATCAATGGATAAAGTGACAGATTTTTTTAACGCAATCAAGGATCGTCTGTCAAATCCTTTTATCAGTTCAGCTCTAATAGCTTGGCTGATTTTTAATTGGCGAATTCCAGTTGGTATTTTTTACATGAATTCTGCATCTGAGGTCTTCAATTTGATTCTGCAGACTGGCAATTGGAAGACGAAATACCTTTGGCCGTTAGTTAGTGCCTCGGTTTATACTTTTGGGTTTCCATATATCCGAACATGTATCCATGCGTTCAATTCATATATTAACAACTGGAGTACAAACTGGAATCTAGCAATTAGAAAAGACGGATCGGTGCCAATAGGAAAATATTTGGCTTTAAGAAATGAATATAAAAAAAGAACCTCACTTCTTGAAAATGTAATTCAAGATGAGCGAGAAAGCATTAGCCAAAACGAACAATTTAAGACACAGAAAATGGAGCTTGAGGCCGAAATCAACAGGCTAAAGGATCAAATTTCCCGTTATGATCAAGAATTCGGCTATTACATAATGGCGGGAGAATGGCAATACCGTGAGGAACCAGCTTCAGAAAAGCCAATCATAGGCAGACTAAGACCAGATGCAGAACTGTCATTACTCGAATTTCGAGACCAATATGTTTACAAACGTTTTGAGAACACGAAAAACAACCTGTATCTAACTATCGATTATTTTCACTATGATATCAACCGCGGGAAAGTTGTAATAGTTGGGCATCACGGGCAACAGGGTGAACAATGGGTCTATTATCTGGAAAGACAAAATCATCGTTCATTAAAAGGATCATTAAATGGCATCCGAAGCGTAGAGCTAGAATTAAAGACCGGAAACGGCCTTCCTACTCACAACCCACCTCAGGCGAATTCACTTTTTGATGGTAAATAAATGCAACGTTGATTCCAAGTGGAAAAGCCTGAAAAGATCAGCTACAAATGAACTAAAAAGCAATTAAGGAATCAAATTGATTACACGCAATGAAGTTGAAATCAAACATTACTCTAAGGCATTTTGAACATCATCCAGAAAATAGATGGATGGCATCGGATCCTGATGCAAGCTTTCGTGCTGTTATAACTTATGGTGAAGATCGTATGCCTACAGGAATTTGCTTTAGATGGAAATATATAATTTTAAACGGGACAAACGTCTTCTTTAATCTTCTCGCGGAAGATAGGTTTGGAACTGGCGCGGCAAACTATAATATATTCGATTTGAGCTTAGCATACGAAGTATCAAAGCAAAACTTTTTGGCTTTATTGACAGATGGATTTGCGAGTGTTGGTGAAAGCTTACCAATGCCAGAATTTATGGAACCTTTTGATCTGTGGGCCGATTTAATTTCTGAACTGTCCCAGAAACTTCGATAAGTGGTAGCCCTTGATAGTCCTTAAGCGGTGTAAATCTTTGAGGATGTTTGGCTCTGAACTCATCGGTATCGTGTAGTAAAGGATATGACAAAGAAAATTCGCACTTGTGAGCAGTTTGCCCATTTTCGAATTTTAACATGATATCAGCTTTGAAATGAGGATTCGCAAATTCAATGTGCGCTTTGAGTTGATTAAACAGGTCCAAGGCGCGCTTTGCATGATCAATATAAGATTGCGTATCGAATTGCAGATTGAGCATAATCGTAATTTACTATAAAAGTAATAAAATATTCATATTGAGTACAGAGTTAAAAATATGGAACACACGCATGCTGCAGCTGATGAAAGAGGCAGTTGGAAGTGACGTTGCAGCAACTAAGAAAGAATGGTGTGAGCTGATCGGGATCCGACAAAGCAATTTGATCGAAGTTGAAAGCGGCAAACGTGGATTTACGATTGAACAGATTGTAAAAGCGGCAGAGATAACAGACGTGTCAACTGACTGGATTCTGGGTCTTTCAAAAACAAGAACAGGCTCAAATGAAGCCTCTGGAATTGAACTAATAAAAGAGGGAATAAGACTTATCGAGTCGGAAAAAATCAAAGGCAAGAAAGGTAAAACAAAATAACAGTTGCGATTACCGCAACACTTTATAAAAACATATTGATTTTGAATTAATTAGGCGTTATTTCTGAATCCTGACGAGGTCACCACATAAGGCCGAATAGAAGATTCGATCGAAAAAAGCGGCTTAAAAGGCCGCCTTCCATGAATTATAAACAACTTTAGTTCTTATTTCAACGACATTGATTGACCATTCATTATTCACTTCTTAATCGTTCCAAGCTCCAATATTCTACAAATAAAAATCCCGGAAGAAACTCCCGGGATGATAATATAAATATCTCTTTATTCGCTATGCTAATTGCGTGTTTTTAGCCTGTGTGTAATGCTTAACCAGGTAATACCCTCCAAACAAAACAGTGGAGAAAAACAATGTAGCATATACGCTGCTGGGGTAGAATGGTAATGCGTCTGAGTAGCACATCATCAAACCTTCAAATGTTCTCGGACGGTTCAGTCCTCTTGTTCCTGTCCAGCCAGACCAAACGATGAAGTTTGATAAAATAAAGTATACAGTCGGAGACGCCACTGAAGCTACCAGCACATTCACTACGTTTATCTTTTTAATTAAAAAACCAATTGTAGTCAGACCGGCAAATAACAGGTAGTTCTGCCATTGACCCTCATAAAAACCGTATATGGGTGATAAGCCATTTATATACAATACCTGGTATAAGAGGTCACTGATAAACATGGATACTATTGGAAGGATGAACGCCCATTTTTTGTTTTTCACAAACAAGGCGCCTCCAAAAATGGCCATAGCGTACTGAGGTGCAAAACCGTATTGCCTTGTTGGCAAAACTCTGTATAAGGAAGCAACCAATACAAGCAAAACAAGTGCTATGATAACGGATTTTGAAACTTTCATTTGTCTATTTTTTAGTTGTCAGCGTTCAGGATATGTATAAAAACCGGAACACAAAAATAAGTTTTAATTGTTATGGAACAAAGGCCTTATATGCCAGCACGCGGCTGCCGGTGGAAATGGTATAGCTTTCGCCCTGCAAAATGGCTAACGCTTCACCTTTTTTCGCTTCCACGGAGTTTGCGCCCGCAACGGTAAGTTCACCGTCAATTACAACTATGATCTCCAGTGAGGAGGCCTTGCCCGAATAGGTCTGGTCTCCGGAAAGTTCAATTTTGCTAATGCCGAAATCAGGAACCGGGCAATTGTAAACCTTTTCGCCATTGGTATCTTTTCCCTTCATCAGATGAGGATCAATGCCCTGAAAAGTTGTGTGTTTAAGCAATTCCGGAACATCCACGTGTTTCGGTGTAAGGCCGCCGCGAAGAACGTTGTCGCTATTAGCCATTAGTTCCACATTTTGCCCCTCAAGGTAAGCATGAGGAATTCCGGCTCCCTGGAAAACAGCTTCGCCCTGCTCCGCCTTTACAATATTGAAAAAGTAAATGGAAAATACACCGCGATCAATTGAACTAATTGAGTCTTCCTTACCATCAAACAGCTTGCAAACCCACCAGCCGGGCTCATCCTTGGATAAATCTCCACTCGCTTTTCTTTTTAATTCCTTTTCAACCAGCGGGCGCAGAATTTCATCCACCTTATCCTGTGGCAGTTCCATTACATGTTGATATAATCCTTTGTAGCTCTTTTCAAGGAACAGCTCTTCAAGCTCCGCAAACTCAGCAATAGTCTTTAAAGTGATCATTAATTCGTCTTTGGGTTTAAAGCCGTGTAACAGCCAAAACTCACTGAGCGCAACCATCACCTCAGGTTTGTGATTTTTATCTTTATAGTTTCGGTTTGGTGCATTCAGTGGAACGCCTACTGTTTCCTCTGCCGCAAATCCTTTTTCTGCTTCTTCTTTGGTGGGATGTACCTGGATACTTAGCATTTCATGTACATCAAGTATTTTAAACAAATACGGAAGTTCTCCGAATTGCTTTTGAACCTTTTCTCCGATAAATTCCTCCGGGTAATCCTTAATCAGTACATCCAGGGAAAGCGTTCCGTTAGGTGTTTGAATTTCCGACGGAGCTGAAGGATGTGCACCCATCCAGTATTCAGCATAAGGCTTGTTATCCTTGTTTTCTTCACCAAGCCAGGAAGGAATATAAGAAAATCCACCCCATGCATAATGTTGCACCTTTCCTTTCAGTTTGAAAATTTTATCTTGCAAAAAGCTCATGATAAATAAGTTTAACCCGCAAATTAATACAATGCATCATAATAAGCTCACAGGAAATAAGGGAGAACAAATGGCTGCCGCATATTTACATGAAAATGGCTATGAAATTCTGGAATTAAACTGGCGTTACGGCCATTGGGAAGTGGATATTATTGCCGCTAAAGGAAGAATGTTGTATTTCTTTGAAATCAAGACCAGAACTTCTGATCGGTTCGGTTATCCCGAGGAAAGCATCAGCAAAAAGAAGATGCAAAATCTTCGTAATGCCGCAGAGCAGTACCAGGAACTTTATCCTGACTGGAAATACCTTCAGTTTAACGTGCTTGCGATTACCATGCAGTCCGGAAAAGCGGTGGAGTATTTTATGTTGGAGGATGTGTATTTCTAGCTGTGAGCTATCAGCTGTCAGCTATGAGCTAAGAGGTGTCAGGTGTAAGGTATCAGGTGTAAGGTATAAGGTGTGAGGTGTAAGGTGTGAGGTGTAAGGATAGGTGCCAGGTAAACGAATAACCTATTTCTTCCCTAAGCCTTATGCCTCTGACCTTATACCTTCATGTCTTCCTCCCATTGCGATTTAATGCTGAGTAGTTTCATTACATATGGAATCAACGCAACAAGCTCAAGTCTGATAGTGAAGCCGGTAAAATTTGTAAACAAAGGAAGTAACGTCGCGAATGTGCAGGCAGCTATGCCTGTAAATCCGTCAGTTAATCCTAATTTGATTGCCCAATCTTTTTCTTTCAGTAATCCAAAAGCCACAATGCCTTTTAAAGCAAAGGCCAGCATTATCAATATCCCTGTAAGCGAAAATGGAGTTAGCGTTTGAAAGCCATAAAGACTTAATAGCCCGCTTCCGTTAATGAGTGCGAGTATTATAATAATGGGAATTGAACCGGCCATGATCAAAAATATCCAGGCGAATATTTTTATCCATAAAGGAATAAGCTTAATTCTTTTGATCGTGAGCGATTCCAGTTCTTCAGTTAGCAGGTCTTTCTGTTCACTCATGGGTTGCGTTTATGGTTGCTGATTGCTGATCATTTATTTCACTTCCGGAAAATCCTGCTACCAATACATTACGCGTCAATTCATACAATTGTTGTTTTTTTCACATCTTACCAATCTTGCACGTCTCACGTGTCTTACCATCTTACGCGTCTTACGATCTTACTGTCTTACGATCTTACTGTCTTACGGTCTTCCATCCTTTCCATCATCCTCTCCACCATATTATACGTGGCCGGGCAATACTCAATATTTTGTTGATGAACGTGAATATAATCAACCATTTTCTTCTTCTTCAGGTGTGGGAAGCCGGCGCAGTCTTCGGGCCTTACTTCATAGATGGAACATTTGTTGTCTGCCAGGTTTAAAAACTGACAGGGCTGAGATCTGTTCATCCAATCGCGGTCCTTTTTATCATAGTACAACCATTTTTCTTTGAAGGCTTTGGGCGACATGTTCAAAAAAGCAGAAATGCGGGTAATGTCTTTCGTAGTGAAAGTAGGCGTCATTTTTTTACAGCAGTTGGCGCAGCTAAGGCAGTCTGTTACACCCCATACTTCTTTATCGATCTCTTCTGCCATCTGATCAAGATTTTCTGGCGCTTTCTTTTCCACTTTAGCTAAAAAGCGTTTAAAGCCTTTCTTGTTATGGCGGACTTTCTGGGCAAACGAACGGAAATTGACAGGCTGCATATTCACAAAACTTATGTGCCCGCAATATCGTATTTGTTATTGAATTAGCAAGCTTTATTCAATTATCTTGCGGCTTAGTTTTCTTTCAGATTTTAAAGCTGGATATTTTCAATGTGGCAACCGTACAAAAAAGGGTTTAAGGTTTATTTGCAGATGGAGAAATCGCTGAGCGATCACTCCGTGGAAGCTTATTTACGGGATGTTGACAAACTTACAGAATACCTGTCTGCTTCCGGTAACGGCAAATCGCCGCAAGAGGTCCATTTGAATGATCTGCATCACTTCGTTCAGTGGGTTGCAGAGTTGGGTATGACCCCAACATCCCAGGCCAGGATCATCTCCGGCATAAAAGCTTTTTTTAAATACTGTCTGATTGAAAACATCGTTTCTGCAGATCCCTCAACTTTGCTTGAAGCACCTAAGTTAAAAAGGGCCTTACCCGATGTATTGAGTTTTGAAGAGATTGAGGCCATCATTTCGCAAATAGACCACAGCAAACCAGACGGAGGAAGAAACAAGGCAATTCTTGAAACATTATATAGCTGCGGCCTTCGCGTTAGCGAACTTGTGAACCTTAAAATCAGTGCCCTCTATTTGGATGTTGGTTTTATAAGAGTTATCGGAAAGGGAGATAAAGAAAGACTTGTGCCTATAGGTAGTGAAGCAATCAAATACATCAAAATATACCGGGAGAACATTCGTGTTCACCAGCCGGTACAAAAGAACTTTGAAGACATATTGTTCCTGAACAAACATGGCAAATCGCTAAGCCGCATCATGATTTTTTACATCATTAAGGAGTTGGCAAAAAAGGCAGGCATTACAAAAAATATATCACCGCACACTTTCCGTCATTCCTTTGCCACACATCTTGTTGAAGGTGGTGCAGATCTCCGCGCCGTACAGGAAATGTTAGGGCATGAAAGTATTACTACTACGGAGATTTATACCCACCTGGACAGGGATTTTTTAAGAGATACATTGAATCGGTATCATCCGGCATTTGGGAAGATGAAGAAATAGCTTGAGCTTAAAGCTTAAAGCCCAAAGCTCAAAACCCAAAGTCAATAGTAGCGTTCACTTTGAAATATATCTCCTGGGAATATTCTCTGTGCAACTCAGTGTCTCCTCCGTGACACTCCGTGTAACTGTATTTTGGTTTCCATGAGAATAATAACCTCAACTGGAATATTCTTCAAAAAAAATAGCTGCGAAGCAATAGCCCCGCAGCCGTATGCTGGTGTTAGGAGTGAACATTTTTGCAGGTCGTCTCTGCTATTCAGAATCATCATCAACGGGCACTACCTGAACTTTTGATACATCTTTCTTTTTTGATAGAGCCGATGCCTTTTCAACCAACTGTATAAACTCTTTTCTATATCCCTCTTTGTCATTGGCAAGTGCCCCGCCTGCCAAAGATGAAATGAGTTTATAATCCGCAGCTCCTTTGTATTTTGAATCGCGTAACAACATGCCAAATGCTGCAACTGCCGAAGCAAAACGGAAGTTGGCTGAGGTTGATTTTATGTCAACTGTTTTTTCAATCAGAGGGTATTGTAAAAGTTTACTAACATCTTCTCCGGGATTCTTGTATCGTAACCTGATATTTACTAACTCATCCTTAAATGCATTCACTTTTACAGTTTTTGAAGGATCCTGGTAACGTAAAGGGTCAACGTTATCGGTCGAAGGATCAGTTACGTCTGCAGGTACCACTTCATATAGCGCTGTAACTGTATGGCCGCTGCCTAATTCACCCGCATCTTTTGTGTCATTATTAAAATCTTCTTTAGCTAAAAGCCTGTTTTCATAGCCAATAAGCCTGTACGACTGCACTTTCAGCGGGTTAAATTCTATTTGCAGCTTAACATCTTTGGCTATTGCAAATAAAGTGCCACCAAATTCGCTTACAAGTACCTTTCTGGCTTCTGTAAGGCCATCAATATAAGCGTGGTTGCCATTTCCTTTATCAGCCAGCTTTTGCATTTTGCTGTCTTTATAATTGCCCATACCATAGCCCAATACTGTTAAAAACACGCCGCCTTCTCTCTCCTTTTCAATTAATCTTTCCAGGTCGTCATCACTGCTCATACCAACATTAAAATCGCCATCTGTGCAAAGAATTACACGGTTATTGCCATTTTTAATAAAGTTCTTCCGCGCAATTTTGTACGCTAATTGAATGCCTTCTCCACCCGCTGTAGAACCACCGGCCTGTAACTGGTCAATAGCCTGTTTAATGGTTATTGTTGACTCGCCGGAGGTAGAAGGCAATACAACTCCCGCATTGCCGGCATATACAACAAGTGCAACCTTGTCTTGCGGCCGCAGTTGATCTGTCAAAAGTTTTAAAGAAGATTGCACGAGCGGCAATTTATTGGGTTCGTCCATGCTACCACTTACGTCAACAAGAAAGACCAGGTTTGCCGGCGGTAATGATTCGGCGGGTATTTTTTTCCCCTGTAATCCAATGAGCAATAATTTGTGTTGTTGATTCCATGGACATGCAGCAAGCTCTGTGTTTACGCTAAAAGGTGCATTGTTTACAGGTTGCGGATACTGATACGTAAAATAGTTCACCATTTCTTCAATCCGCACAGCTCCCGGAGGAGGTAACTGACCATCATTGACGAAGCGCCTGATATTACTGTAAGATGCTGCATCCACATCAATACTGAAGGTCGACAACGGATTGTCCTTTGCTTTCAGAAACGGGTTATCCGTTATATGATCATAAGATTCCGTATTGAAATTGTCATTATAGCGCCATGATGAATCTGCATTATCATAAGCCCGCGCTCCGGTTCCTGGTTCGGCTCTTCGCATCTTCGCGGCATATCCTGTAACGACGATATCTGACGATTTCATGTGTAATGTCAGCGGGGTGCTGGCGCTGCCTGCTTCAGCCTTTGCTTCTTCGTTCGGGAGCAGGTTTATTTCCTGCACCTGGGATGTTGCGATCTTTAATGAAATATTTAGTTGATTTTTTTGTCCCACGCGTACCTCTTTACTTTGATAACCGGCATAGGTGATAATAAGAATGGCCTTGTTATCTGGTACCACAATTTTGAAAGTGCCGTTTAGGCCGGAAATTGTTGAGATGTTGGAGCCTTTTAATAAAATGCCCGCACCGGCTAAGGGCTGATTGTTTTTTCCTGTTATAGTTCCGGTAATTGTTCTTGCAACGGGAAAAGTAAAGGCAAAAGCCAGCATGCTAAGCAAAAAGCTTAGGAAAAGCATCCTTTTCATAACATTGATTTTAATTGATGATAAAAGGGTACGGATCTTTTTTTACAGGTATTTTTTTGTTGTTTTGAGTAGGATGCGCGTTTGTTAGGGATTACATAAACATCTGGTACTTTTTTTCAGGAATTGTATTTTTGTTTGACAATAAAGAGATTGATACCACTACAGCACATAAGAAAAACTGAAGAAACGGACGAAGCGCTTTTACAGGCTTACAAACAAACTGGCGATCAGGAGTTGCTGGCACGTTTATATCTGCGTTATTCAGACCTTGTGTATGGTACCTGCCTTAAATATCTGAAGGACGGCGAACTGGCCAAAGATGCTGTAATGAATATTTACCATGAATTGTTGTTAAAACTAAATAACCATAGTGTTGACAATTTTAAAGGATGGCTTTATGTACTGGCGAAAAACCATTGCCTAATGTATTTGCGGAGCGCTAAAAAAAATGTTACAGTTGAGTTTCAGCAGGAAATTATGCAATCAGTGGAATTTTCGCATCTTGACAATGTGCTGGAGCGCGAGCAGGAATTTAAGAGTCTTGAAAATTGCATAGAAACATTGTCTGCAGATCAAAAATTAAGTATCCGGCTTTTTTACCTGGAGAGCAAATGTTACAATGAAATTGTAGAGGAAACGGGGTTGGAGTGGAATAAGGTGAGAAGCCTGATCCAGAACGGCAGGCGAAATCTTAAAATTTGCATGGAAAAAAATGGCTGATGAATATTCACATATCAACTATTCAATAGCAGATATCGAAAAATACCTGAGCGGTCGCATGACTGCGAAGGAGATGCATGATCTGGAAAGGGCCGCACTCAGCGATCCTTTTCTTGCGGATGCTATTGAAGGTTATCGTGAAGCAGATATAAGCCAGTCATATAAACATCTGGATGAAATCAGTGCAATGCTTCGTCAGGATAAAAACGAGACTAAAGTAATTCCCATTCTTGTGAGGAAAAATGGCTGGTGGCGTATAGCAGCATCTGTTATTTTATTGGCGGGAATTGGTACTATAAGTTGGCTCCTGATAAAAGAAAATAATTCGGCAACGGGCCTGGCTGTCGCTCAGGAAAAAAGGCAGCCCGCACAATCTGCCGATACTGTTGCTAATGAACAAAAAACTGAGCCGCCGGTAATCGCTAAAAATGAAGTTATCCGGCAAGCACAAAAAAATAAGGAAGTAGCGGCTGAAAGGGAACAACGTGCAAAACTTGCCCGGGCTGAGGCTAACGCCGCAAAAAAAGAAGAATTGAAGGCCGCGAAAGTAGCCCGCGATGAAGAAGCTGTTGCAGCACGGGCGGATTTACTTGAAGAAAAAACAAAAAGCGATACGATTAAAGAAATATCACCGGCAATATCAAATGGATCAAAGGCGCTACGAAATGTAACGTCCGGTACGCAGCGTGGTTTTGCTGCACCTTTAAAGACATATGTCTTTAAAGGGAAGGTATCCGATGAAAATCATTTGCCGGTGCCAAACGCAACTATTGCATTTACGAACACAAAAGCAGGAACCGTGACTGATATGGATGGCAATTTTGCCATCGTGTCGCAGGATTCTACAGCAATGGTTTCAGTTTCGTCAATCGGTTACGCGGACAAAAATGTACTCCTGAAGCAGGATTCAAACAATGCAATTACCATTTCCGAAAGCGGAGAATCCCTGGCTGAGACAGTAGTGATGGATTATGTAAGCAGAAAAATGAAAAAGACTGATAGCCTGGCCAGCCCGGTTACCGGATGGGAGTCTTTCGATAAATATGTTGCTGAAAAAATGAAGAAAAAATATGATTCTACTGCGAGTATGTCGGATTTAAATGGTGATGTGATGATAGAATTCCTGGTCGACAATAAAGGGAAGCCTTACAGCTTTAAAGTTTTAAAGTCATTGAATGGCGATGCTGATAAAATTGCCGTAGACATTATTAAAGGGGGACCTGCCTGGACAAGCGACAAAAAAAGAAAGAAAGGTAAGGTCACCATTCACTTTTAAGTTGAAAAAATAGTCGTTTCATCCCGATTTTTTCCATCCGCTAATTCATTTCTTCCCGTCCATAAATAAATTGACACATTTCCGTATTTCCCGTTGGTTATTAACTACATTCTATTAGGTTTGCAATTCAATGTTGTTTAGTTAAGTGGAAAAAAACATTCTCTTTGTTTAGACTGCATTGTTGATTGATTACCGGAAGAACACCCTGTCTGTCGGCATTTATTAAACTAAAAACAAGCATATGAAGAAGCACATGCTAATTGCTGCTTTCGTGGTCTCTGCCTTTGTTACTCAGGCGCAGGTTAAAATGCCACAACCAAGTCCAACAACAAACATCAAACAGGATTTTGGAACAGGTCAGATTGAACTGACTTACTCAAGGCCATCATTAAGAGGAAGAGCTGTATTTGGCGACAACACGCCGCTTGCTCCTATTGGAAAAGTATGGAGAACCGGCGCAAATGCTGCCACGTTAATCCATTTTACTGACCCTGTAACAATCGGAACCACTAAAATTGATTCAGGTAGCTATGTTATTTACACTGTACCGGGAAGTTCTGAATGGGAGGTGATTTTTAATAAGGGATTGAAAAACTGGGGCGCTGATGGTTACAAAGAATCTGATGATGTTGTAAAAATGAAAGTGCCTTCTTTCAACATGAATGAAAACCTGGAAACATTTACTATGCTTTTTGGTGATCTGAAAGATGAAAGCTGTAACCTGTTTTTGCTTTGGGGAAGCACAGGTGTAGCGATACCTATTTCTACTAACGTGGTTGAAAAGGTTAGAGGCCAGATTGAAGCTGCAATGAAAACCGATAAAAAACCGTATTGGGATGCAGCAAGGTTCTACTATGAGTATGACAAGAACTATCCCAAAGCATTGGAAAATGTAAACAGTGCATTGGCTTCAAACCCTGATGCATTCTGGATGTACCTTATGAAGGCAAGGATTCAGAAAGAAATGAAGGATAGCAATGGCGCAAAAGCCAGCGCAACCAAATGTGTTGAAGCTGCTACCAAAGCCAAGAACGATGAATATGTAAAGATGGCAAACGAGCTGATTAAGACGTTATAAGAAAAGAAAGAATTTGAAAAAAAGGCCGCTTCTTTGGAAGTGGCTTTTTTTGAAGACAGTAAGACCGTAAGATAGTAAGACCGTAAGACGTGTAAGACATGTAAGATCGTAAGACAGTAAAAAAAATAAGCCACTCCAGGAATAGAGCGGCTAAGGTTTTAGCATATAACCTCCAACAACAAGTTTAATATCCGGATTCCAGGTAGTGTTTTAGCAACGCTGTTTTCGGATTGTTGAAAATTTCTTCCGCATCGCCGTGTTCTACAATCTCACCGTAGTACATGAACACAACATAATCAGCAAGACGCTTTGCCTGCCTCAATATATGCGTAACCAATATGATGGTATAGTCATTTTTTAATTTGATGAACTCTTCCTCAATCACCTTGCTTGAAATAGGATCGAGCGCTGAAGTAGGTTCATCTGCAAGAATAATTTCAGGCTCAACTGCCAGGCCCCGCGCAAGACAAAGACGTTGCTGCTGACCTATGGATAAACTGTTGGCAGAATGGGATAAACGGTCTTTTACTTCATCCCAGAGTGCCACATCGCGCAAATGTTTTTCAACCTTTGCCTCCAGTATTTTTTTATTGCGAATACCTTTTAGTTTAAGTCCGTAAGTAATATTTCCCGCAATAGACATGGGCAACGGGAAAGGCCTTTGCAACAGCAATCCCATCTTTTGCCTTATTTCCGTTATATCGCGTGGTGTATTTAAAATGTCTTCATTGTCAATAAAAATTGAACCGTCCAGCCGCAAATCACTATATAAATCAGTTAGCCTGTTCAGGCATTTCAATAAAGTGGTCTTACCACAACCGGATGGTCCCAGCAAAACAGTTATTTTATTTTTCGGAACGGAAAGATGAATGTTCTTTAGAATTTGTGCATTCTTGCTAAATACATTCAGGCCCTTTACTTCCACAATGGGCTGCGTCAATCCTTCTCCGTAATGTTCATACGGATGGATGATCCCTTTGAGTGTTGCGGTTGTTTGTTCCATGCTGTTGTTGATTATGATTGCCTGGTATGTCTATTAAGCAACCTTGTTAATACGCTAACTACTAATATGATAATGGTTAACAAAAGTGCAGCTGCATAAGCCCTGCTTTGAACCTCTTTAACCGGTGAACCCAACTGAAAAAATATGGCCAGGGGAAGCGTCGCTGCCGGTTCTTGTATGCTTGACGGAACATAGTCAGTAAATCCGGTTGTAAACAGTACGGAAGCTGCATCGCCTATCCCTCTGCCGAAAGCTAACAGTATTGCTGTCGCAAAAGCAGGCAATGCTTTTCTTAAGAAAATATGGAAGGCGGTTTCCGTTTTTGTGGCGCCCAGTGCGTAAGCGGCTTCCTGCAAACCAATGGGAATTGTTTTGAGCACTTCGTCCATGGCGCGGATCATGATTGGTGCTATCATCACTGCAACAGTAATGATGCCTGCTATCAGAGAAGTCCTTAAACCCGCAAACATCATAATGGTGAATGCAAACGCTCCGTATACTATAGACGGGATGCCCCACAATACATCAAGAAAAAATCTTATGGCATTTGCCCGGCGTGGATATTTTCTCAGGTAAACATTGATAAAAAGCGCAACAGGAAGGCTGATGGCAAATGATAAGATTGTTGCCGCTACTGCCAGGTAAAAAGAGCCTGCTATCGCATTTAGAATCCCGCCTTCTTTACCAAAATAAAATCCTCCTTTTGGTTCATCCGTGATCATCTGCCAGGATAATGCAGCAAATCCTTTTGAAGCTATGCTCCATATGATGTGCAATAAAAGAAACACGATAAAGAGCGTTATGCCTGCTGACAGGTAACGAAACATTTTTTCCTCGAATCTTTTCTTCCCTTTCCTCATAGCGCTTCCGATTTATAAATAATGTATCTGAACAGAAAATTAAAAGCCAGTATGATTGCAAACAGAAGTAGCGCACCAAACATAAGGGCAGCGTCATATGAAGGAATACTCATCATTTCACCATAATTATTTGCTATCAGCGATGGCAATGTATAACCTGATGAAAAAGCATTCTTCGGCAATTGCACAACGTTACCTACAACCATTAGCACTGCAATTGTTTCGCCCAGCGCTTTTGAGAATCCCAGTCCAATGGCAGAAATAATTCCCGATAAGCCTTTTCTGAGAATAATGTGTTTTATTGTTTCCCACCTTGTTGCACCCAGTGATAAAGATGCTTCCTGTAATTCAACCGGTATTTGCCGGAACACTTCCAGTAACATGTTTAAAACATAAGGAATGGTCATTACTGCAAGCACGAGTGCAGCTGCGAGAATGCTAAAGCCGGTAGTTTCTTTATTCAATATAGCACCGAGACTGCTTACGAAAGGAACCATCACCAATATGCCCCACACACCATAAATTACCGATGGAATGCCGGCAAGAATATCAATTACAGGGCGCATCAGTTTTAACGCCCAACGTGGCGCGAACTGCGATAAGTATATTGCTGACAGCAGGCACACAGGTGCTGCAATTACAATGGCCAGAATCGTAACCCACAAAGAGCTTATGATAAATGGCCAGAAGCCAAACTTATTTTGAGAGGGCGCCCAGTTACCGGAAAACAGTAAATCGAGTAATGAATGTTCATGCAATAGCCCTTTTGATTTTAGCACCAGGCCAACGCCTATTGCCAACGGAAGCAACAAAAAGAAGGCAAGGCTAAAGATCATCCAGCCTGAGGAAAGTTTATCTGCCAGTTTTCTTTTTAATTGCATGTGACTAATGAATGATGATTGATTGATTTTAGTTCAGTTTTTTGAGTTCTTCCTGCACGCGTTCTTTTGATAAAGGCACAAATCCCGATTCTGCGACATATTGTTGTCCATCGCTCAACACCCATTTTATGAAATCAACTACCTCTTTTCGCTGAGGTTTTCCTTTCGATATGTAGTATAGCTCTCTAACAGGTGGCGCAGGATAACGTCTGTCATGAATAGCATTTAAAATTGTTGGAAGATCCTGGTAGAAGTTTTCTTCTGGTTCAATCTTTCCGTTCCCATTCAAATCGATCGGAATAATTTCTATACCCGGATGTTTTTTGCCGGATTTAAGATCGTATATGTACAACGTATTATTAAAGCCAATACTGTTTTTATCCTTTATTACCGCATCAGCCAGGCCCGGATCTCCGAAAATGCCAACACCTTTTAAATCTTCCTGTTTCTTTCCAAAGAAGGCAGCCCAGGAATCAGCGGCGCCGCTTGCATCAGATCTGGTATAGGCAGTGATTTTGCTGGCATCTTTTGCAGTGGGAGCATAAATCTCTTTCCAGGTTTTAATGGACTGGTCAACAAAAATGGCTTTGAACTGATCTTTAGTTAAGCCTTTTGCCCTGATCGAATCAATAAAAGGATTTTCTGAACTTACGGTTGGAAAAACGGCATCTTGTGTAAGGGAGATCCACCAAACACCTTTTTGCTTTTCTACTTCAGTAATCTCCCGTGAAAACATACCGACATCAACTGCATTGGAAAGTGCATCCGCCATTCCTTTACCTGCGCCACCGGCCTGCACATCAAATCTTAGATGCTCATGCTTTTTGTTGTATTCATCACCCCATTTAATCGTTAATGGATATAGCGCAAATGCGCCCGAAAACGAAATGTGCTGATTCTTTGATCTGCTACAGGAAGAAAATAAAACCGCCAGGATGGCTATGTGCAACAACCTTTTGTTTAACATCCGTTTCTAATGATTTAGGCGAAAATAAGACTTAATTATATTAAATCTATAAATTTAGTAGGAATTAATTTTTTTGAAAGACTATGACCGCGGTTTATCGAGCGTTGGACCAATCGTGAAAGGATGCTCTTACCCTGCTAAATCCAGGATGGAAAGAATTTTCGCGACTTAATCAAAAGTTTTTAATTTCTTGCTCAAAAGTCTCTTTGGATATGCCAAGTGTTTTTAGATTGGTATGAATATGGAGTACAGGCACATCCTTATAATTACATCTGACTGTTATAGTACGTGTCAGGCGTTTAGGGTGACCTTTGGGGTAGTTGTAATGATATTGAGGTCAACTGTTGCCGGAGGTTCTGCCTTTATATGATTCTTTTGATCTATTACCGTCCAACCATGTCTCTTTAAATCTTCTTTCAAGGATTGATTTTTCTTACAATATTCCAGGTATGCATCTATAACCTCATCAAAGCCGGTCCTTGCTTCGTCAATTGTGCTCCCATATGAAGATAACTCCAGGGAAGGGCAATAGGCAACATAAAGATCCTCCTGTTTAAGCACAAGCAGGCTTAATGCTAGTTCTAGTACATTAGCATCGCCATCTGTTTTGCTAAAATTGTCCATTTGCGCTCTTTTTGACTTCTAATACAGACCGAAAATCCAGGTACAATACTGCTCAGAAAATCAAGTTTTTTGAGATTTAAAAGTAGTCTTTTGTTTTGATTTTCAGAATATGCTCCGGAAAACGCTAACAATCAATTTAATCTATTCTTTGATGGGTTAAGACCTAAATGGCAAAAGCAATACTACATGTTTTATTCTATTTGTGATAGTTGGGAACAAATATTATATCATTAATCAATCTCCTTAACCTCGATAATTCTTGAAGAGCGGCCTTGTAAATTCACTGTCCAGGCGCCATTTATTTTTCCAAGGCTTTCGCCGGTAATATGATCGACTAGCTCGCTTGTTTTTTCAAGATGAATTGTCCGTATAGCAGGCTTATCGTCCCAATTAAACAATGTGTATGTTGTATGTCCATCGGCTAGTGTTTTGCCTACTTCAAAATTTTCATTCTCAAAACGTGCCGCCACTCCGGTTGGCTTGGCAAGTTTTCTCAGAATAGCCAAGCGATGTGGTGTTATTTTAGTAAGATCATCTCCGCTTAAAACCATTCCTCCTGATGCGTAGATGGTAGCTGCATGGAATAAGAATTCATTTTCAGGAATGAGTCCGGTTGTAATAGTTTTTCCGTCAGCAAGGACGCTGTCTTTAGAATTGGCATCAATCAGCAACAGGCAATCCGGATCGTTCCACCACAAGCGGCCATTCTGCCATCCGCGCAACAAATTTTCCTTACCAATACTTTTGAAACTGTGCCAGCTGCGGTCAATGTCCATTGAACTTCTTGATCCGTGAATGAGCCCGAGTGAAGGCCAAATTGGATGATTACATCCCAGCAGGAACGCATCGCCGGCTCCTCTCATCACTGCTTCCATTCCTTTTCTGTAAGCCTCAACACGGGTCGCATTTTTGTCGTAGTGAACGCCCCCGTGTATGGAGCCCCAATAATTGGCATCCAGTTTAAAATAGGTAACGCCCCATTTCTCATGCATGGTGCGGAAGACTTCAGTAAGATGTTGCTGCACCGCGGGATTGGTTCCATCCAGTACATACCACGGGCCGATGCGCCAGCCGCCAAAGCCAATTTTATCAGAAGATAACGGCTGTCCTTTTTCATCTTTCACAAACCAGTCAGGATGCTCTTTAAGAACGCGTGATTTCGGGCTGGCAATAAAAGGCGCTACCCATATAGCTGGCTGCAATCCTTTATCGCGGATCTGTTTAAGTACGTCAGGCGTTTTGCCGCCAAATGCATTGCCCTCATCCAGCCAGTCGCCCATTTGTGGCTGATAGCCATCATCCAGTTGTATGTATTGAAAAGCAGGAAGATTCTTTGCGATCCAATCAGTATTATCATCCACATTTTTAGCCGTTACTTCAGGACCAAAACAATACCATGAGCACCAGCCGTTGGGCGCAGGATCATGTTGTAATCTCGGATGATTTTGGCTGATGGCTTTGGTAAATTCATCGTATAATTTTTCTCTGTCTTTACCATGTGTTACCATAATTTCTTCCAGCTTCCACGATTGTCCGGGCTGTAATACGATGTCCTCACAATCAAAAGAAATGCGCATCCTGGTCCTGTCATAAGAGAACCGGGAAATAAACTTGTTGCAGGAAGTACTGCCAAGTAAAATTCGTTCTCCATCAGCTAATTGAATGGTGAACATTCCGTAAGAAGTACGCAGTCCCTCTGGTTCGGGAATTTTGTAATGTTTTCTGTCGGGATAAGTGCCGAGATCTGTCGGATTGCCAAGTGTTCCGCCATTTTGCGCCAGCATTTGAAAAGCTTCGCCATACACAGGTGTTGTCGCAGGTAAACCATGGTTAAAATCAAACACAACAACTTCTTTTATGCGTTGCGGTTTTGAAGATTTATTGGTGAGGAGAAAATGACAGATATTTCCTTGCCAGTCACGGGTAAACGCAACGATATTACTACCGGCTTCATTGCCGTCAGCCAGGACAACTTTTGAACGAGATTTTTTTAAGCTGGAAAGAAACATTTCGGCTGGACTGCCGCTTGTCTGTGCATAGCTGAAACCTGTGGCAATGAGCAGCCACGCACAAAAGAAAAGCTTTTTCATATATGGCGAGGTTATTTAAAAGTGATTATCGTCTTTATTCAATTGGGGCACTATCTTACCAGTCAGTAACATAAAAGTCTGACAAACTGAAAAATAGGATAACCGGGGAAATTATTTGTTTTCTATCTCAGTCTTTTTTCCTGCAGATAGTTGCTTGCTCCGTTCAATAATTTCTTTCAGGGTAGCTTTTTTTAGCATATTCACGGTTTCGTTCCGCACATCGGCGAATACGTCCCTGATACCGCAGGTAGCTTCGTCCTTACATTCCTCACATCGTTCATAATACCGGAAAGTAACACAGGGCAATAAGGCGATCGCACCATCAAATAAGCGCATCACATCGGCAATATTTACATCTTCCGGGGGCTTGTGAAGGTAATATCCGCCGGTTTTTCCCTTACGGCTGCTTAAAATACCGGCATTACGCAAGTCAAGCAATATTGCTTCCAGGAACTTACGGGGTATATTCTCACTTTCAGCTATTTTGCTGATCTGGATAGGTTCACGGTTTTCCTGCTCGTATTCCCTTGCAAGGTATACTAGCGCATTAATAGCATATTTCGTTTTCTTAGATAACATGTTGGTGTAAAAATAAGGAAAGGAAACAAAACAGTGTACGATGTTAGATGTACGATGTCAGATGTCTTTAACATCGTACACCGTACATTGTACATCGTACATGGGATCTCTTCTCAAATTATTGTGAATTACCTTCCTCTTTTGCTCATGATGCCGCGGGCGTTGTATATATTTACTTACTAAATATTTGATGCATGTTTAAAAAGCTTTCGAGAGCGTTTTTGGCCGTTGCAGTGTTCATTGTAGTGGCGAAGGTTAACGGGCAGGATCCTTCTGAAAAAATACCATTGGATGCAAAAGTTAAGGTAGGCAAACTTTCTAACGGGCTTACCTATTACATCCGCCAGAATAAAAAGCCGGAAAATAAGGTTGAGCTACGGTTGGTGGTTAATGCCGGGTCTATACTGGAAGACAGTGATCAGCAGGGGCTTGCACACTTTACAGAGCATATGGCATTTAACGGATCCAAACATTTTAAGAAAAATGAACTCGTAAATTTTCTGCAGAAAATAGGAGTTGAGTTTGGTGCGGACCTTAACGCTTATACAGGCTTTGATGAAACAGTATACATTCTGCCAATACCATTAAGTGATACCGGCAATTTTAGAAAAGGCATGCAGGTGCTGCAGGATTGGGCATCTAACCTTACAATGGACAACACCCAGATTGATGGTGAAAGAGGTGTGGTGCTGGAAGAAAGCAGGCTGGGCAAAGGTGCTGAAGACAGGATGTTCCGCAAGATTTACCCGCTTCAGTACGAAGGTTCCAAATATGCCGAACGTATTCCGATCGGTAAGGACAGCATCCTGAAAAACTTCAAGTACGATGCCATTAAACGTTTTTATAAAGACTGGTATCGTCCGGATTTAATGGCCGTAATTGTAGTTGGGGATATTGACCCGGCCAAAGCAGAAAAAATGGTTAAAGATTATTTCGGTTCCCTGAAAAATCCTGCTACACAGAAAGAAAGGACGTTCGCCCAGGTGCTGGCAAGACAAAAAGATACGGCGATTGTTGTGACAGATAAGGAAGCAACCAATTTTGTTGCCGAGATTGATTATCCTTTTTATAAAACAACTCCCGAAACAACGGCAGGGGACTATCGCAAAACATTGGTGAAAGGTTTGTTCACGTCATTGATCAATCAAAGATTGAATGAGTTGACACAAAGCAGCAATCCTCCTTTCTTATATGCGTCCACAGGCTTTAACAGTTATGCACGCGGCTATGAAGGGTTTAGCGGATTTACAGTGGCAGGCCAAAGCGGACCTGACTCTGCACTGATGGCTGTTACTACTGAAATTGAAAGGGCAAAGAAATTCGGCTTTACAAGTGCAGAGCTGGAAAGAGCAAAGAAACAAATGCTGGCTTCCATCGAAAAAATCTATAATGACAGGGAGAAATCAGAATCCGACAATTATGTGCAGGAATATATTGCCCACTTTCTCCAGCAGGAACCAACGCCTGGTATAGAATGGGAGTTTGATCAGTACAAGAAAATGATGCCGACTATTACGATTGATGAAGTGAATGCTGTTGCTGACAAACTAAAACAAAACGAGCATGTTTTTGTAAGCCTGCAAGGCCCGGCACAGAACAGTATTAGTTTGCCGGATAGCAAAGCATTACTCGCAACGGTAGAGGCGGCGAGAAAAGGAGATATTAAACCTTACGAAGAAAAAGCCGTAGCGACAGAGCTTCTATCAACTAAACCAACTCCTGGTACCATTACAAGTGAAGCAAAGAAGGATGTGCTAGGTGTAACGGAGCTAACGTTTGCGAATGGCGCCAAAGTAATTCTTAAGCCGACTGATTTTAAGAATGATGAAATTATCATGAGTGGTTTTCACAAGGGAGGCACTTCATCTTACGGTCCTGAAGATAAGTATAACGGTAGCTATGCTTCTACAATTGTAAACCAAATGGGAATTGGAGACTTCTCTCCGACAGATCTTCGTAAAGCGTTGGCTGGAAAAGTTGCAAGCGCTTCTGCCCGTGTTTCTGGTTTAAGCAGCGGAATTAGTGGTAGCAGCAGCGTGAAAGATTTTGAGACCATGCTTCAGCTGGCTTACCTGGCGTTAACAAATCCAAGAAAAGATGAAGGTTTATTCAACGCCTGGAGGAGCAAGCAAAAATCAGCGGTTCAGTTTGCAATGGCAGATCCGCAAACATATTTTGTAGATACATTTTACCAGGTGATGTATAACAAAAATCCGCTGGCACCCATCGCCGTTCCAAAACCTGAAGACTTTGATAAGATTGATCTGAACAGGTCATTCGAGATATACAAGGCGTGTTTGGCGGATGCAAATGACTTCACTTTTATTATAGTAGGCAGCTTTGATGTTGAGAAAATAAAACCGTTACTCGCGACTTATATCGGCGGACTTCCTTCGCAGCATAAGCCAGCACAATTTAAAGATAACGGTCTGAGGCTTGCAAAGGGTAATATTTCATTCAACGTTAAAAGAGGCACCGAACAAAAAAGTTTGATTGTTCAAATGTATAGTGGCGAAATTGAGTACAATGAAGATCTTGCCTTAAGAGCCAGCGCACTAACTGAAATACTGAATATTAAGATCACAGATGATCTTCGTGAAAAAATGGGCGCCATTTACGGTGGTGGCTTTTCGGGCAGTGTAAATAAATATCCATATAGTTACTACCAGTTCGTTCTCCAACTGCCATGTGGACCAGAGAACGTTGATAAATTATTAGCCGGAGCCAAATCTGAAATAATCAAGATCAAAACAAAAGGACCTGAGCAGACAGATTTGGAAAAGGTGAAGAAAACGTGGTTGGAACAACATAAAGTGCACCTGAAAGAAAATGGTTATTGGGCGGGAGCCTTATATAACATTTATTTCCAGGGAGATGATATTCAAAGAACATTGAACTACGAGAAAAGGGTAAATGCCCTGACTGTTGATAACATAAAAGCAACAGCCAACCAGTTATTTAACGATAAGAACGTGTTACAAGGCGTTTTGTATCCCGAGAAATAAGAATATTCCACAGTGAAAAAGCCATAGATCTTTTCGGTCTGTGGCTTTTTTATTGCTCCAAAAAAATAATTGCTAAAATTTTTTAACAAATTAAACCAATAAAAATACGGCGGGTCTGATACTTCATTAACCTCATAAATAAAAAATCATGAAAGCAAAATTCTTATTAGTTGCCGCCCTTGTTTTAGGTCTTGCAGTTGCAAATGCACAAAATCCAACTCCTTCAGCGGATTCTAAACACAAGAAAGAGCACGCAGAAAAAGCAAAGAAAGATTCAACAGCAAAAGCAGAGAAAAAAGCTGCTAAGTCAGAAAAAAAAGCCGAGAAAAAACCAGCCACTAAGTAGTTTTTCAGTGTAGATTAACTTCATTTCGGTGCCAGGCAAATCTGGAAACAGATGAATATTTAAGCGGTCGCCCGGCGGCGAAATGACGTTATATCAAACAACATTGAATAGAGTATAAGTGTATTAATCGGACAATTCAGAGCGTTCCAACTTTTAACAGGAGCGCTTTTTTATTCAAAGGGCACGCACGTAAGTCGGACGTCGCTAACACTATGACCAGAAGTACAAAAGCCACCTCATTGGGTGGCTTTGTATTTTATAATTCGAGAACTTAAATCAGACGTACATTTCCTCTCTCAGTTGCTTTACTCTTGCGTCTTCCAGGTATTCATCAAAGGTCATCAGTCTGTCAATAATTCCTTTAGGTGTTATTTCAATAATGCGGTTGGCAACTGTCTGCATAAACGTATGGTCATGCGAAGTTAACAACACAATACCGGGGAAAGTCTGACAACCATCGTTGAACGCCTGGATGCTCTCCAGGTCAAGGTGGTTGGTAGGTTGGTCAAGAACAATCAGGTTCGGGCTTTGCAGCATCATGCGGCTGATCATACATCTTACTTTTTCACCACCGCTTAAAACGTTTGTTTTCTTTGCAATATCATCACCGCTGAAAAGCATTTTGCCCAGGAAACCGCGAAGGAAGGGTTCATCAGCATCAGTTACGGTTGGAGGAACGAATTGTCTTAACCACTCCAGTAATGTTAGCCCTTCTTTAAAGAACTCACTGTTTTCTACAGGCAGATATGCTTTTGTAATGGTTGTTCCCCATTCAAACTTGCCTCCATCAGCCTGTGCATTATTATTAATGATTTCGAAAAAACTTGTAACAGCGAGCGGGTTTTTACTTAACAGAGCAATCTTTTCATTTTTATTGATGCTGAAAGTCACTTTGTCAAACAACTTGCGGCCGTCAACAGATTTGCTTAGATTTTCAACGTTAAGGATCTGGTTACCCACTTCGCGTTGCGGTTGGAAAATAATACCCGGATAACGACGGTTACTTGGTTCAATCTCTTCAACAGTAAGTTTCTCAAGCGCTTTTTTACGGGATGTAGCCTGCTTACTTTTTGAAGCGTTCGCGCTAAAGCGGGCGATGAAGTCAAGCAAAGCCTGGCGTTTTTCTTCCACTTTTTTGTTCTTGTCAGTGATCTGGCGCGCCATCAACTGAGAACTTTCGTACCAGAAGGTGTAGTTACCTGTGAATACCTTGATCTTAGCTCTGTCAACATCAGCCACATGCGTACAAACCGCATCCAAAAAGTGACGGTCGTGGCTCACTACCAACACGATATTTTCGTAATCTGCAAGAAAGTTTTCCAACCAGCCGATTGTTTCAATATCAAGACCGTTGGTAGGCTCATCCAGCAGAAGAATGTCCGGGTTTCCAAATAGAGCCTGTGCCAGCAATACACGCACTTTCATGTTAGACGGAATGTCCTTCATCAGGCTGTAGTGCATATCATCTTTTATGCCTAATTCGCTTAATAAAGTACCGGCGTTACTTTCTGCTTCATAGCCACCCATTTCACCAAACTCACCTTCCAACTCACCTGCGCGCATACCATCTTCTTCTGTAAAGTCCTCCTTAGCATAAAGTTTTTCACGTTCATGCATCACATCCCACAAATGCTTGTGGCCAACCAAAACAGTGTTTAAAACGGTGTATTCGTCAAACTCAAACTGGTTTTGTTTCAATACCGCCAGGCGCTCGCCGGGAGTAATTTCCACATTTCCCTTATTTGGCTCAATTTCACCACTCAATATTTTAAGAAAGGTAGATTTACCTGCTCCATTGGCACCAATTACGCCATAGCAGTTTCCCTTTGTAAAATTGATATTTACCTCATCAAATAAAACGCGCTTACCGTATGCAAGCGTGACATTTTTTGCACTGATCATTCCTGGGCTTATTTATTGACTTATTCTTGAAATTATGATTGAGGGCGCAAAAGTAAGGATTATGCGGGGAATGGGTAATTATTAGATGAATATCGTTTAGTTAAGATGTTACTAGCCGGCTTTTGAAGCCGAGCATGCCAACAAATTGATATTGAAATGGTTAAGATTGATTATTCGTTAGGATTGTTATTTATTGCCTGATTTTGTAATGAGCCAGATAACTACGCCTACTACCACCACAACGATTAGAATACCGGTCCACATACCCGCCTTAAATATACCTGCTATTGCAGAACATCCTCCTACCAGGATCACACACATTATTAATAAAAAATGATATAATGGTTTCATATACAGATTATTTTATGTATTGAGGCGTCTTAAGACTGCCTCTATTAAGTAATTAATAAAAGATTGTGCCACTTTTTGAGCGCGGGAACGCTTGCTTTTATGTTGATTTTATTTTTAATTGTGTCTTAATTAGCACTTACCCATTAATTCAGAATATGTACACTGTTCATTTGTTGATAAAAGGAAAGGTTCAGGGTGTCTTTTACCGTGCGTCCGCCAAAGACGTTGCCGACAAGCTTGGATTGACCGGCTGGATAAAAAATGCTGGCGAGAATGTAGAAGCCGTTGTTTGCGGAAACAAAGATGATGTGCTTGATTTTGTCAATTGGTGCCGCAAAGGACCGGCAAGAGCAAGAGTTGAAGATGTTGTTGTTACTGAAAGACCGGAGGAGCAGTTTGATGGTTTTGAGATAACGCGGGGGTAAAACGAAGGTCTGCAAAAACTCCTGTCAAATAAACAAGTTGTCTACGGTTTAATTATTTATGGAACAGATTAAGACTGATTTTAATTTGTCTACATTCGCATCATGTTTTATAGACGAAAGATCATACTAGCATTGTTGCAAATATGCGATGGCAGATTACATAAAATTTCACTGCAAAAACTACTTTTTCTGATTTCGGAAAGACAAACATCTGCATCTTACGATTTTGTTCCTTATTTATATGGCTGCTATTCCTTTTCAGCAAATGCAGACCTTTCTGCAATGGTAAAGCGTGGTTACCTGGAAGAAGATAAAAACCACTTTACTAAAAAGTGCGCAGTTGATTATTTCGCAACACTTAAAGAAGATGATAAGAAGATATTAACAGAAGTAAAAGGTTCCTTTGAGAATTTATCTGTTGATGAGTTGATGAAGTTCACCTACTTAAATTATGGCTATTATGCTATCAACAGCATTAAAACAAAAGAAATATTAACAGAGACTGACTATAAAACTGTCAAGCAAAGAAAACCTTATAGCGAGAAAACGATATTGTACACAATAGGGTACGAGGGAGTTTCATTGGAGACATATCTAAACAAATTGATTAAAAACGACGTGAAAATGCTTGTGGACGTAAGGAATAATCCAATCAGCATGAAATTTGGATTTTCAAAAAGTCAGCTCGCAAAATTTGTTGCCAGTTTAGGTATCGAATATGTCCACCTTCCTGAAGTAGGCATACAATCTGATCAACGACGTACATTGAAAACGCAGGAAGATTATGATCAACTCTTCCAAATTTATAAACAACACAACTTGAAAGAGACGGTCGGCGTTCAGGAACATATATTAAAATTATTGCAAAAGAAAAAGCGAATTGCATTAACTTGCTTCGAGGCAGATATTTGCCAATGCCACAGAAAACATTTAGCTGAATCAATTACTAAACTTTCTATGTGGCGATATGAGATAGAACATTTATAACTATGGCCCTTAAAAAAGTTTTAATTGCGGTTAAAACTTACCCAACCCTTTCAACAAAATACGATGAACTTGTGTGTACTGCAGGTTTTCTTGAAGATGGTACCTGGATAAGAATTTACCCGATCCCTTTTCGCAAGCTCGAGTATGAGCAACAATACCGTAAATATGACTGGATAGAAGTGGATGTTGAAAAGAACATAGCTGATTTTCGCTCCGAAAGCCATAAACTCAAATCTCCGGGATTTAAGATCATTGGGCATGTTGAAACAGGTGACTGTTGGCGGTTAAGGAAAGAAATAGTTCTTAAAAATGTTTACAGTGATATGAGCGTTTTAATCAAACACGCCAAAGACCGCACAAAATATACTTCTCTTGCGGTTTTAAAGCCCAGAGCTATTTTAGATTTTAAAAGTGAACCGGTAGAGCGACAATGGGATATGCTTAAACTTGATCAGTTAAAAGCAAAGGCCAGCCAGTTAAATCTTTTTCAGGATTCAGAAAATCCATTTGAAGTGGTCCGGAAGCTACCGTACAAATTCTCTTATAAGTTCATAAGCGATGACAACATCGAAAGAATCATGATGATTGAAGACTGGGAAATAGGGGCACTTTTCTGGCGTTGTGTCAAAAAGCATGAAGGCGACGAAACGAAAGCCTGTGAAGATATTCGTAGCAAGTATTTCGGTGATTTTGCTAAAACGAAAGATCTTTATTTATTTCTTGGAACAACAAGAGAATTTCATTTGATGGCACCTAACCCGTTCATCATTATAGGAACTTTTCATCCTGGTAAACAGAACCAAATGACTCTATTCTAATATACTTAATACCCATACTTCTCTTTCCACAAACCCCGTAAAAACTTACGTTGCTCTTCTTCGCGTGCATTTTTGCCGGGTTCATAAAAAGCTGTTCCACTTAGTTTGTCAGGCAGGTATTCCTGTTCTGCAAAATTTCCTTCAAAAGAATGACTGTACTTATAGCCTTTACCATAATTGAGATCTTTCATCAATCCGGTTGGTGCATTGCGAATGTGGAGAGGAACAGGCAAGTCGCCGTATTGTTTCACCGCCGCGAGTGCGCTGCCAATTGCTTCATAAGAGGCGTTACTCTTAACGGATGACGCCAGATAAACGGCGCATTGGGAGAGGATGATCCGAGCTTCAGGATATCCAATTTTATTCACCGCATCAAAAGTCGCATTTGCCAGCAACAGTGCATTTGGATTGGCATTGCCGATATCTTCACTTGAAAAAATGACCATGCGCCGGGCAATAAATTTTACATCCTCGCCACCTTCAATCATTCGCGCCAGCCAGTATACCGCTCCATTGGGGTCACTGCCACGCATGCTTTTTATAAAGGCAGAAATAATATCATAGTGCTGCTCTCCCTGCTTATCATAAAGCGCCACTTTTTTCTGCGCAACATTCATCACAAGCTCGTCTGTGATCTCAATTGCTCCTGTTTCATTTTTCTTATTTGAAGGAGCTGATGTCACAACAAGTTCAAAAAGGTTCAACAGTTTCCTTGCATCGCCGCCGGATATATTGATCAGGGCCGCGGTGTCTTTCAATTCAATATGATGCTGTTGAATCTGAGAGTCTTTGGCCATTGCCAGGTGCAACAGGCGTACAAGGCCAGATTCATCAAGTGCTTTTAAAACATATACCTGGCATCTGCTTAACAATGCCGAGTTTACTTCAAATGACGGATTTTCGGTGGTGGCGCCAATCAATGTGATAGTGCCTTTTTCAACAGCGCCGAGTAATGCATCTTGCTGGCTCTTATTAAACCGGTGAATTTCATCAATGAACAGGATGGCATTCTGTTGGAGCTTAGCCGTTTCAATCACTTCCCTTACTTCTTTCACGCCACTGCTGATCGCACTGAGCTGGTAGTAAGGAACATTCAAGGTATGTGCGATAATATTGGCAATGGTGGTTTTACCCGTGCCCGGCGGTCCCCACAGGATCATCGACGGAATGTGTCCACTTTCTATAGCTGTTCTTAAAATACTTCCCTTGCCCGCAAGGTGCTCCTGGCCCACCAAATCTTCTAAACTTCCGGGGCGCATTCTTTCAGCCAATGGTTGCATAAAAAAAGTTTTATGGAATTTGACGGCAACTTACTCAAATATTTAGCAAGAAAATCAGGTGACGTTATAAAATGATCGGGATTAGATTGCCGCGGATACCGTTGAAGGCTATCAAAAGAAACTTTCAATAACTTAATGACACAATTGCCAAAGCGAAACTGGTTCCGGATTAACAATGTTTTGCTTTTGTTTAAAGAACGGAATCATTAGTCTTATAAATATTAAGACCCTTATGAAATATACAGTAATCCTGGTGTTGATCTTTGCAGGATGCAAAGGATTCGGCAAAGACGCTAAACCAGTACATGCTTTTTCTGCCAATGACTCTTTAAGAAATGAGTTTCCTGCAAATAAGCTGGATAGTTTGATCAAATTAGCAATCGTATTTAATCATGGCAATGGATTGAATGAGGAGATTGTATTTTTTGCAGATCTTTCCATGCACAGCGGTTTGCCGAGATTTGCTGTTGTAGACCTTAAGCAAAAGAAAATTTTGAAACGCGGACTTGTGGCGCACGGTTGCGGTGCTTCCTTGTATGCCATCAATGCCAGTTTTTCAAATAAACCCAACAGCAACTGCAGCAGTTTGGGTAAATATAAAATTGGCGGCAAATACAAAGGACAATTCGGCAGTGCCTACAAATTGCATGGATTAGATAAAACCAACAGTAACGCGTATCAACGTGCGGTTGTATTGCATGCGTATGGTTGCGTCCCCGATGTCGCTTCTTATCCCGTGTATACGTGCAATAGCAAAGGTTGCGCGATGGTGTCTTATAAATTCCTCGCAGCACTGTCCGCATACATTGACGGAAGTGAGAAGCCGCTGTTGTTATGGATAGTAAACTAGCTCTGTGGTTCCTGAAAATGGCTGCGATATCTTCTCAGCAGATCATAGGTCCATAAAATGTGGGCAACAAGGATCAAGAAGAAAATAACCATGCCCCAAACCAGTTGCTTAACAGCTTTTTCCAGCATTTTAGGATCAATTTTGGCTGTGGGGTCAACCTGGTTGTTAAACTGTGCCACAAGGTCGTGCGGCATTGATGGGTTAAGTAAGTATGCTGCACAGGATAAAATTGACAGCGTTGCGAAAACGAGGCAGACTATTGAATTAACCCGTATCCAATCTCGATGCTTAAAAGTTGTTGGTTCTTTTCTTACAATTACTCTCACAAAGAATTTATTCACAAACCATGCGTAAAGAACAACACACAACATCAACGCTGAATACAACAATAACGCTGGGTTGCGGAATGCAAAAGAGATCATTCCAAAAAGCATAAATGCCATCATAAACGCTCCAATGTTCACAAAAAAGCCCAAAAACCGGTATATAAACAATCCTTTCATGTATCACCAATTAAAATGAAATTTATAGTGCGCAAGATAAATGATTAGAAATCTTCTTTCCAGCAAATTCTGATACAGGATCAGGTTGGAAATATAAATTTCCGGTCCCGCACCTTCAGCTTGTATTGAAATCTGCTTTTCCATAACGGTTGAGCGAGATGCTGTTCCCACTTTTTTAGCTCATTTTCAAGCTCTTTTACTTTTTCGGGCTGCATATTACTCAGGTCTTCGCGCTCATAGGGATCCTTTGAAAGATCATAAAGAAAGATTATTTTTTCCTTCTCATTAACATAGAGTTTAAGATCATCTTTTCTGATCGCTTTGGAATAGCCATTGCGCCAGTACAAAGTTGGATGAGGCCTGTTTTTGTTTGCTCCGTTTAAATAAGGAATGAGATCAACTCCGTCAATGCTGGCCGCGTTAGGCAGGGAGCCATTCGCAGCTGACACGCAGGTAGGTAAAATATCGAGAAGGCTTACAGGGTAATCATAAATGCCACCTCCGTTGATTTTAGCCGGATAACTAATAATAAGCGGTACTTTAAGTCCTCCATCAAAGTGTGACATCTTGCCTCCTTTGAGCGGTTCATTATCTGTGGCCAGGGTATATGTTGCTCCACCGTTATCGCTCGCAAAGATGATCAGCGTGTTTTTAGCGATACCTGTTTCTTCGAGCGTTTTCAGCACTTTTCCAATTGCCTCGTCCAATGCCGTGATCATTGCGTAGTATACTCTTTTGGTTTCATCTTCAACATTGGAAAATCTGCTCACTATTTCTTTTGGGGCCTGAAAAGGCGTATGTGGTGCATTGAAAGCCAGGTAAAGAAAAAATGTGCTATCCTTTTGCCGGCGGATGTAGTTGGTTGCTTCATCTGCAAACGCGAATGTCAGGTATCTTTTTTCCGTTACAACGCTGTCATTTCTTCTGATCTCACTATTACCTTCCCTATACCATACTGCCGGATCAAGAATGTCGTCTAGTTTTTTGTTGTAGATGGAAGTATCTTTTTTGTCCGCGTATAATCCGGCTGCAGAATAGAATCCATAGAAATAATCAAAACCTTTTGCTGATGGAATTTGATAGTTGGAATGACCGAGATTCCATTTGCCGATGACAGCAGTGTGATATCTTTCTTTTTTTAACAGTGATGCAATGCTGATTTCCTGTTCAGGTAAACCATTGGGAGGACCGTTTGTATTTTTGTTGAAATCTACATGATCGCCCTCCCGCATAGCCCGTTGGACAAATGCGGCTTTTTGCCAGATCGTATATTTTCCGATCGGATCATCTCTCTCCTGGAACTCAAATCCAAATCTCTGTTGGTAACGACCAGTCATTAATCCTGCACGTGAAGGGCTGCAAATTGGCGATGAGCAATAGCCGTTTGTGAAGCGGACTCCCTCACTGGCCAGTTGATCGATATTGGGTGTGGGAATGTCTTTATTGCCGTATGTTGAAAGATCGTTATGGCCCAGGTCATCGGCAAGGATCAGGATGATATTGGGTTTGTCTTTTGCTTCCGTCTTTTGACAGCATGCTGTTGATGCCAGCAGCAGGCAGATAAAAATGCATTTGCAGTAGATAATATATTGCCGGAAGGTTAGCATGCTGTAGCAATAACATATCTGTTAATAAATTGTTTTCGGAGTTAAATTTCGGAAGATTATGGGAAATGGGAGGGGTGCTGCGATAGAAATGGGATTTTTCAAGATCGCTACAAGCGATAGAGTAAGGCTGCTAAGCCTCCAGGCTTAGCAGAGGGGCATAAAATCATTGCAGAGCGAAAAGGCACAAAAAAAGGAGCGATTTTAAACCGCTCCCTTTTGCTATTTTGTAGTCATACACTCGCTACGGGTTGTTGACTTTTTAATTTTGACTTTTTACCTGGTTCTTCACGTCCAGCTTTATCTGCAGCTCATCCAATTGTTTATCATCAATTGAACTTGGTGCATCCAGCATTACATCGCGACCGCTGTTGTTTTTGGGGAAGGCGATGAAGTCACGGATGCTTTCGCTGCCACCGAGGATAGCGCAAAGCCTGTCGAAGCCAAATGCAAGACCACCATGAGGTGGTGCACCATATTCAAATGCGCCCAACAGGAAGCCAAATTTGTGCAATGCTTCTTCCTCACTCATGCCGAGCGCAGAGAACATTTTCTCCTGTAACTCTCTTTGGTAAATACGGATAGAGCCACCGCCAATTTCGTTACCATTCAACACCATGTCATACGCATTAGCCTTGATGCCTGCATAAGGATGTTCCAGGTATTTTTCAGCATTGGTAATCACGGGATCATTGTTGATCATTGTGCCGATATCTGATGGCTTGGGCGATGTAAACGGATGGTGACGGGCAACCCAGCGGTTTTCGTCTTCCGCATATTCAAACAACGGGAAATCAAGTACCCAAAGTAACTTGAACTCATCTTTCTTTCTTAGACCAAGTCTTTCACCCATTTCCAAACGAAGTTCACTGGTTGCTTTCCTTGTGCGTTCTTCAGCACCGGCTAAAATTAATACCAGGTCGCCTTTTTGAGCGTTGGCAGCATCGGCGATCGCTTTTAATCTTTCTTCACTGTAAAATTTATCTACGCTGCTTTTGTAAGTTCCATCTGCATTGCATTTGATGAACACCAAACCTTTCATGCCAATCTGCGGACGTTTCACCCACTCAGTCAGTTCATCTGTTTGTTTGCGTGTGTATTCGCTACAACCGGGAACAGCAATAGCCAATACAGTTTCAGCATCATCAAATACCTTGAAATCGGCGCCATTTATAAGGCTCGCCAGATCCTGTTTATTGGTATAAACTGAAGAAGGTTTTTTCAGGTTGGCGATCTTCATTCCGTAACGGATGTCGGGTTTGTCATTGCCATAGTTCCACATCGCATCTTCCCATGTCATGCGTTCCACAACATCTGTATAATCAATATTCTTTACATCCTTGAAAATTTGCTTAACCAACCCTTCAAACATGTTCAGGATATCTTCCTGCTCAACAAAGCTCATTTCACAGTCTATCTGTGTAAATTCCGGTTGCCTGTCTGCACGAAGATCTTCATCTCTGAAACATTTTACAATTTGGTAATAGCGGTCGTAACCACTTACCATTAATAATTGCTTGAATGTTTGCGGCGATTGAGGTAATGCATAAAACTGACCTCCGTTCATACGGCTTGGAACAACAAAGTCCCTTGCCCCTTCGGGGGTAGATTTAATGAGAAACGGCGTTTCAATATCCATAAAACCATTCTCATGCAGGTAGTTCCTGGTAGAGCGGTTTACTGCATAACGCAGTTCCATATTTCTTTTTACGGCATTGCGACGAAGATCAAGGTAGCGGTATTTCATTCTAAGATCATCGCCACCATCTGTTTCATCCGTAATGGTAAATGGCGGAACTGCTGATTTATTTAAAATGGTAAAACCGGTTACATTCAGCTCAATATCACCGGTTGGAATGTTCTTGTTCTTATTGCTACGCTCAGCAACGGTGCCTTTTACCTGCAACACGAATTCGCGACCAAGCGGGTTTTCGTCAAGCTGGGGATTGAGTTCTTCACTAAAAAGCAATTGCGTAATGCCATAGCGGTCACGAAGATCCACAAATGTTATAGCGCCAAATTTTCTAACTGTCTGAACCCATCCTGCCAGGGTCACTTCTTTGTTTACATCGGTTATTCGTAGCTCGCCGCAAGTATTCGAACGATACATTCTATGATTATTTTGATCTTGAAATGATGAATAATGTCTGGTATCTGATTTGAAGATCTTTGATTTCAGCATTATTTGACTTTAAGCTTTGGGCTTTAGGCTCTAAGCTTTAAAGTGGCGGCAAAGATAGGTTTAAACAAAAAAAGTTCGCGGCTTACCTTCCCGGTTCTTTATATTTTTTTGAAGCGTCATCAATTACCAATACCCAGTCATTTTCAACGCCTTGTATAGGTGGGGTAAAGGAAATATTGTTGGTTCGTTTTAACGTATTAATTTTTTGTGTACTACCATCTTTCGGGTTAAACCACCAGGCAACAACCTCTTTGGCCGTCATAAATGTGGTATTTATGGAAAAACGTTTACCGGCAGGGAGGTAAATCATTGCATAACTATTGTCCCCACCGCGAAATGCTTCCATGTGTTCGCCTTTGAGTCCTTTGTCCCCTACGATAATAGTTGAATCGGGTATGCGGTTAAGCATCGGCCTTGACTCGATCAGTTTTCGCAAAAATCCAACCTGGAAAGCACCGGGCCTGTTGATGGCGTTTCGCCAGCCCCTGTCAGCAAAATTGATGATCTCATCTCTTTCATTCACAAATTGCCAAACGGAATGATGTCCATAGGTAACACCGCAGGCACCGGCAAACACGGAGCGATACGTTTGTTTACGAACATCATAAGCCCGGAAATAACCATTGTCAACGTTCCATTTCGGCCAGGGATCTACCGGGTGGTCCTCGTAATTGGGCTCGGCATCCAATGTTGGTTTAGTGGGGGAGTACCTTCTGTCACGGGTTACCAATTCCCAGCAGTGCGTATCGTGGCCATTCCCATGTCCTGATTGAAACATGTTTACGTCAAGCCAGGGTTCGTTATGAATGAATTGCGAAGTTGAAAAATCTCCTCCGGAAGGATGATAAGTGATCAGGCATTGATGGTTGGTTGCTTCAATAATTCCGCGGGCCATTTGTCGCCATACTGGCCGCCAGTCCATTGAGTCGCGAACAGCGGGCCTGTCACCACCCAGGATCCAGATAATATTCGTGTTGTTTTTATAACGGTTACCGATCCATTTGCCATACGCATATGCATTTATGCTGTCAAACACAACCGGACCTTCGCCCCACATCTTTGTAACTTTATCACCCCATGTTGGCAATAGTCCTATGAAAAGATCGCGTTCTGCTGCAAGCATAACTGCGCTGTCGATCAATTTAAAATAAGAATCATTTGGTTGCGTTGGGTCATCATTTATCAATGGCAATTCTCCATACCTGTTTGGTTTATGCACGCCATCGAATTCAGCAAGCGCGACAGCTTGTATAACGGTAAATCCTTTGGATGCACGGTTGTCGAGGTATGATTTGATTTCGGGCAATGTTAACCGGTGAAACAGTTCCCATCCTGTATCACCCAGCCAGAAAAAGGGCGTTCCATCCTGATGCTGCAAGTAGTGGCCATCAGCAGTAACTTTTATGCGGCCATGTGGATTGTTTTGGGCAAAATTGTAAATAGAAACAAGCATTGTGATAGCTAGCAAAGCCAATCGTTTCATAACAGTTTTGATTTGGATAAGGAAGATAAGCCATATCTTAAAAATGTTGCAATGATTTTGCAAGCCTTCATCATATGCTGCCCGAAATATTTTTTGTTGCCTCGCAATATTAACTACATTAGGTGAAAATTTTTTTGAGCCTTCTTTATCGCCCTCGTTCATGCAATGCTTGCAGATATGATGATTGCGATATCAAGTGGACAACATATCGCCGAATTCCATCAGGCGGAACGACATGAAAGCTAAAAGAAAGAAATAAACAACCGACCCGACATAATGAGAACAATAACGATTGCTGTATTTACAGCCATGCTGTTGTTATGCACGATGACATTTGCACAGCATGTACTCCCTAAGCCAAAACCAGCCCGCTTCGTTACGGATAAAGCAAGTGTTTTGTCCGGCGATCAACGATCTCAATTAGAGCACAAACTGAAACGGCTGAATGATGCGACCTCCAACCAAATAGTTGTCGTCCTGATCCCAACCTTAAATGGTGCCGTTATTGAGGAGTACGCTAATCAATTATTCCGTACCTGGGGGATAGGTCAAAAAAAGAAAAATAATGGTGTGCTTATTCTCGCTGCAATCAATGATCACCAAATGAGAATTGAAATTGGATATGGCCTTGAAGGTACCATCCCTGATATAACAGCTAAAAAAATTATTACAAATGACATAAAGCCGGCCTTTAAAGATGGACAATATTTTACAGGTCTTGATAGTGCTACAAATGATTTGGCCCGCGCTGCTGTGGGAGAGTATAATGAACCGGTTGTTGCCAATGCGACCCCTGTAGAATACGTTGATCCGGATTTTGAAGAACAAGGTGGTGTTAATCTTGTGGAGGCTGCGATCTACATCATTAGTTTTCTCATTGCTTTTTTGATCTTGTTGCTTAATGCTATAAAGAAATATCCTCCCGGAAGGTATTACGGTAGCGGGAATAGTTATTCTGATTATGGCGGCTATTATTCAGATAGCTACGGAGACAATGGCAGCGATAGCGGTGATTTTGGCGGCGGAGATAGCGGAGGAGGCGGTGCAAGTGATAGCTGGTAATAAATTTTTTCCGCTCTTCTGAGCTTTTAGCTCTGCAGTCTTACGCTATCGCCTCTGGCGATTGAAGCCATCGCTGCAAGCGATAGTGTAAGGCCACGAAGCCAGAAGGTCTCGCCGAGCATAAAAGGAATCGCCTGGTCTTATTCTAACTAATATGTTTCTTATCAGTGGCTCACTGCTTCTGATTCGAAGAGTGCAAAGCTTTGTGCAAGGATTACCAGAACGTGTAGTAATTAAACTGCTTCTACGCCAAGCAATTTGTAAATGTTGTAATTCTCATCATCAAAGCAAACAAAGAAAACCTGCTTTAGTGTGGATGCCTTAAAGTCGCTCACAGCTTTTACTGCAATCTCAGCAGCCCTTTGTTTAGGAAAGCCGTAAATGCCCGTGCTAATGTTTGGAAAGGCAATCGATGTTACATTATTTTCTTCCGCCAGGCGAAGGCTGTTTGTATAAGCGTTGTGCAGCAACTCTTCTTCACGCTTATCACCTCCATGCCAAACCGGTCCAACGGTATGTATTACATATTTTGCAGGAAGATTGCCGCCTGTTGTAATAACTGCTTCGCCTGTTTTACAGCCGCCCTGCCTGTTCCTGATCTGGATACATTCTTCTAATATTTTTGGTCCGCCCGCGCGGTGAATGGCTCCGTCAACGCCGCCGCCGCCCAATAAGGAACTGTTTGCTGCATTGACAATAGCATCAACTTTTATTTTGGTAATATCGCCTTTGGTGAGTTGAATAGTCATAAGTCAAAATTCAAAAGTAAAAATTCAAAAAAGTTGCCACAGTCCCGGTTGACACAGACTTCAATCCTCTGCAAAAATACGTTCTTTGAATTTGTAGTTGGTGTGCCCGGTAGTGCTGTTAAGCATTGAAGTTTTGAATTTTTACTTTTGAATTTTGACTTTTTACATCTTATTTATCTTTTAACAGGCGCTTGTAGATGGTATTATTTTGACTGTCAATCAAAATTACATAATAAACACCCGATGGATAGGGAGAAACATCTACGTTGTACGTATTGTTTCCCTTCAATGCATTTGTATTTTCTGATAACAAAAGCTTTCCATTAATATCCTTTACCTGGACGGTAAACTTTTGTTGCTTATCACTGAAGTAAGCAACAGATGTAACGCCGGTTGATGGATTTGGATATATAGAGAATGTCCCTATAGTATTATCTGTATTGTTATTATTATCCGCCTTCTTAGCAATTCGTGTATTATTTGTAATAACCTGTACAGTTTTAGTAACAACAGCCGCACTGCCACAACTGTTATTGGCTTTTACTGAAACTTTGCCTGTAGCTGTGCCCCAGTTTACTGTGATTGAATTGGTGCTGTAGCCGGATATGAGTGATGTACCGGATGGTAGTAACCAGTTATAATTGGCCACATTTGTATCTGGCGTTACACTGAAAACAATATTGTTCTGCGAAGCTGTGACCATAGCAGGCCCGGCGATTGACGGAGGCGTTGATGGAGGGTTATTATAGACGTTCATTTTCATTCCCGCGCTTACATTGACCGTTGCACAAGGCTGCGCCTGAACAATAGTGCAGGTAATCGAATCGTTGTTGTTGAGATTGCTATCTGTATAAGTATCTGTACTATTGCCCACAACTATCTCATTTTTCTTCCACAAAAAGACAGGCTGTATATTACCACTAATAACAATTGATTTAAATGTAACGGTGCTGCCTTTGCAAACGCTTGTTCCTTTGTCGGATTTAATATAGAGCCTGGTAGTAATATTGGGATTAACACGGAACCGAAGTACGTTGCTCTTTCTTGGTATTGGGTCTTTATCTAAATATACCATGCACCAAATAGAATCACCATCGAAGATCTTCGTATATCCATATTCAGAGAAGTGTTGGCGGGATAATACGCCGTTTTTATACCAGTCGTAATAAACTGCGTTGGCATTAATAGCATATGCCCGCATAAGCGGTTCAATTGTTGCACAAATAATGGAATCGGTATTGCTAAGTATTTTAACAATGGTATCGTTCCTGTAATTGAAGACAGCTTTGGTAGCAGAGCCTTTCGCATTTGTTGCCTGAACGTTGCCGGTTGATCCGTTATTTATAATAGCCATAATCAGACTATCGGATAACACACTAAATGATCGGGCAGGCGTGCCACCCAATGCCACATTACTAATTCCGGCAAAGTTGTATCCATTAATCATTATCGTATCACCCACAATGCCTGTTGCAGGAGAAAACGATTGTATTACAGGTGCTGCGACAGCCGTATCAACCTGGCTTCTGTAAACTGATACATATGAACGCAATGATGAAACGGTTTCAGCAAGATCCTGTTTGCCATCACCATCAAAATCACCGGTATTAAGCAGATTGCCGGCCATGCCATCAAAAGAAACAGGTTCGGCAAATGATATTTTGTTAGAAACAGTTGTGTTCTTTGAAACAAAATGACTGCCCACTATATCTAACTTGCCATCGCCATCCATATCAATCAGCTTGTTTTGGTATGTCAAATATATAGGCACGAGCAAGGGTGGTGCAAAAGAAATGTTTCCACCGCTACTGGTGTTGATGAATATAACGGCGGTATCGTTATGATCATTCTGGAAAACCAGGTCGGGTTTTCCATCTTTATTAAGATCACCTGTCAGCGCAAGAGAATGTGCGCGTGTATGCGGTAGTATTATTGATGGTTCTAACGAAAACTGGCCATTTTCGCTGGTATTTCTAAAGATGGAGACTGAACTGGTATCGGTAAATACGGTAATATATTTAGTCAGTATTTCCGGTTTACCGTCGCCATTGAGATCTACTGGTTCAAAAATGGAGAAATCACCGGGTATTTGAGTGGAAGGGGCAAAAGATACATTGCCGTTTACGCTGGTATTCTTCATAAAATTAACCGCATGCCAGTAGGTAATTGTAAACAAGTCCACTTTGCCATCGCCATCCAGATCTCCGATGTTAAATGCCTCAGTCCCATTGTCCTCATCTCTTGTCTCTATTACTTTGACCGTATCAAAAGAAATATGGCCGGGAGTGCTTATGTTCCTACTCAGGTAAAAATAAAAATTTCGAAAAATGTAGTCATCTTTTCCATCGCCATCAATATCCGCTAAAAAGCCGGGACTGTCACCATAATCAAATGGCTTTTCATAGGAGGGGCCTATCTCGAATGAAATATTACCGGGTGTACTTGTATTGCGGTAAGCACTAAAAAAGGGATAGAACGAAGGTATTTCGGTCTCAACAAAAAGATCAATTTTTCCATCGCCATCAAGATCTTCTATGTGTAGATTTTCTTTGGGATCATGCCTGGAGAGGATAGGAAGTCTGATGTCGCTGGCAAAAGAGCCTTTAGTTATTAAACCGCCGCCTTTAAATGGAATAATAAAAGGCACTGAGGAATAGGCGGTTTTCCCATTTGTATTAATGCTGATGGGTTTATAAGTAATGCCTTTGGGCACCCTTACCGTAAGTACGGTTGATGACGCGGTTAGTACCACTGCGCGCACGCCGCCAATGTGAACAATGTTGCCGGAAGGTGATGACGAAAAATTGTTACCGCGAATAGTGACTGTGCTGCCTGAAAAGCCGCTAAGCGGCGTAAAAGAGGTTATTACCGGTTGGGCTGTAACTGAATATACAAGTAGCAGGCTTAATAATAATGCAGGAAAGTTTTTGGAATGCCGGTTTGTTTGGTAATTACACCTGCTTTGCTGGGTTGCAGGCAGGTGGTTAAAGGTTTTTGAAGTTGACCTGTTTTTCATTGTTTATAGTATTAGGTTGAAGTAGCAATATTTTATAGTAAAATAGGCTGTTGTTAATTGTTGCCATTAATCTTTTACATTCAGATGACAGCGAAAGCACGCATAACATCCCGGCCTAAATAATAATAAAACTGGAAGTTGTTAGTTTATTAGAAGAGAGACCACAATTGGGTTTGCATTTTTTATGAATCAGGCTGTTGTATTATGATGATAGAGGTTGAAAAATACCACCAATTCATGCTACTCTTAAAAGTATTTCTGTCCGTTAGAAAAATATCCACCATAAAAGTAAATAAGCTGTCGCTTATTGTCAATATGATATTTAAGAAGCAATTTCGGCTGCGGCTATGATGGAGGTAGTGGGTTCGCGATAGTGGAAGAGGCATTGTAGTACTCAATTAATAACAAGCCGTTGAAGAGTGCGACGCAATGAAAGCCAGCAATTAGCAATCAGCATTGAGTAGTCAGCTTTTATTTTTACGCCCTATTTTGTTTTTCGATTGGAGTTACCTTCGGAATCCTATTCGCACATTTACAAATTTGCACATTTGCAAATACTCAAATTTCATTCTTATGCCTCGGCTGCCAGTACAAATAGAAGTAAGCTAATATTAATATCCCAAGTCCGAAAGGTATTAACGTTAGATGTTTGAAAGTTATGTTGCCAAAAACAATGTGCTCATCAAAATGAAGGAACTCGCTGATCATCCAGTAGGAGTTGGCTGAGATCCAGATCGTTATTGCGAGATTGTGGCAGAGTTCGGAAACATACTGGCGGGTGCGATACGCAATGACAATCGAAATGATGAGGGTTGGAAAAATCATCGCAATGCCTAAAGGCTTCCATACCAGGCACCAACTCACATCTTTAAATAACCAGAAAACAATATGAAGGTTTTCCATTTTGCGATAACGCAAAGGGATAATGTAATCCTGTTCAGTCGTGGTTGCTACGACAAAATTGTCGCCGCTATTGCCGGCATGGTCAGTAATGCCAGTATTGGTGGTTAAACCGGTGTCGCTCATGAGAATAATAGCTTAAATGTAAAACAGTGCAATATTAATCAGCCTTGGAAAACCTGCCGCTTAAAATTTTTTGAAAACGCTTTACATCGGCCTCAGGTAACAATGGTTGCTGTTGCGTAAGGTGGTCGCTGAACTGTTTTCCCAGGAACGGAGCGAGCGAGCAGCCCTTGGTTCCCATACCATCGAAAATGCCGACATTTTGCTGCACCGGATGTAAGCCCACAAAAGGTCTGCGTTCCATTGCCGCCGGTCTGATAGACGCAATATGATCTATAATAGTGTAAGGTTGTTTCAACAGAAATTTTAGTTCTTCATCCTTTCTGCGCTTAAATAATTCTGTAGGTCCGGCATCTGTATAGTTGTTTTCGTAAGTGCTGCCCACCCACCATAAGCCGTCATACCATGGAACGAGTGTGGTGCTGCCGAATTTATAAATGTTTGTTTGTGGCAGATCAGGAATATCTACAATCACAACTTCCCCTTTATTATATGTTGCCGGAAGATTTTCCCAATATGGCGATTGATAGGCATTAATACCATTGCAATAGATAATTTTCTCAGCATGAATGCCTTTATATTCAATGTGGTCAGGAAAAACTTTCAGTTGCTCTTCATGAAATGCTTCTTCAAGCAGGAGGTTTTCAGACGCCAATTGCTTACGCCATCCTTTCAACATATAATGAAGATTGATCAGGTAAACCGGGTGAATTTCAACCGCGCCGAATAAAAATGTGAAGTATGGATTGTACTTAACGTCTGCCGCCTCTATGTTGGCGAGGTAAACATTTTTCTCGTCAATTCTTCTGTCATAAAAGTCACGCATTTGCTGAGACGAGGGAAACGATATTACGTTCCTTTCAGAGATCAGATCAACATCCAAAGCTTTTCCTATTTCACTATAAGCATTCCACGCAAAAGGAAGCAGTTCATCAATCATCCAGGTGGTAACAATCTGCCTTCCTGTGACAGGATTAATAACACCGCTAGCCACTTTGGTAGAAGAGAATGGCTGGCTTTCATCAATCACAATAACCTTTTTGCCCGCCTTGTGCAGGTAGTAACTCAGGAAGGTTCCACAAAGCCCTTGTCCGATGATGATGTAGTCTGTCATAATAGGTATGAGGTATGAGGTTTCAGGTATCAGGTGGCTGCCAGCTATCAGCTTTCAGCGCTGTTAAATAGTCTATTAAAAATATTATCCGGTTAATCTTCAAATCCTGTAATCCAGGTCCAGACAAGCTCACAGCTTTATCCTCCCAATCAGCGTATCAATGCATTCCTTCTTATACATCTTAATCACGAAATGCACATTGTTGTGAAACGATGCTGGCACCGTGAAAGGAAATTTTATCTCTGCCCTGCCATTTTTTTCTAATGTAAAATATTGGTTTGGAAATACGTTGCTGAACAAGCCATCCACAACCTTGTGGGAAGAATCGTCCTGCAATTCAAAAACCAGGTAGCCCGTCCATTCTTCGGCACTCTTGTTTTCCAATTGTACAGGTAGTTCGTAAAGTTGGTTAACGGGGATTTTAGCCGGAACAGTAACCTGCCAGGCAGCCAAAGTATTTTTGCGGGAATATGTGCTGTCCGCTGCAAAAATGCTATTGCTACATATAATAAATCCAATTAATGCGAAGACGGAAAAAAGCTTCATGGATGCAAAAGAAAGCTATCCTACTCAAAAAGAAAATAAAAAAGCTTGTAGTTGTTAGCTACAAGCTTTAACCCCCAATGAAATTGAATACTTCAGCATTTACTGATAATTCACTACTAAAGTAGTAGATAAAAAAATACGAAAGTGGGTGAAGTCTTAAACGGTCATTTTAAATTAGGTTTTGGCAAGGCCAGAACGCAAAGTAGCCTCACGGTTGGGTGAGGCTACTTGTCTAGGCGTATATACGAATTATTTCTTTAGTGCCTCTGCCATTGTTTTTCCGATGTCCGCAGGGCTGGCGACTACGTGAATACCGCATTCAGCCATAATTTTCATTTTTGCCGCTGCAGTGTCGTCCGCACCACCGATGATCGCACCGGCGTGTCCCATTCTGCGACCGGGAGGGGCAGTTTGTCCTGCGATGAAACCAACAACAGGTTTGCGCAGATTGTCTTTCAACCAGTTGGCTGCATCAGCTTCCATGCTACCACCAATTTCGCCGATCATGATGATGCCGTCAGTTTCAGGGTCGTCCATCAATAATTTTACGGCTTCAACCGTAGGTGTTCCGATGATCGGATCACCACCGATACCGATCGCAGTGCTGATGCCAAGACCTGCTTTTACAGTCTGATCAGCAGCTTCATAGGTTAACGTACCTGATTTGGAAACGATACCTATGCGGCCTGGTTTGAAGATAAAGCCGGGCATGATACCCACTTTAGCTTCGCCGGCAGTAATAACGCCAGGGCAGTTTGGCCCGATAAGGCGCGTGTTTTTGCCTTGCAGGTAATTTTTAACCTTTACCATGTCCTGTGTAGGAATACCTTCAGTGATACAAACCACCAATGCAATACCTGCGTCAGCAGCTTCCATAATTGAGTCAGCAGCAAAAGCCGGCGGCACAAAAATGATGCTTACGTTAGCGCCTGTTTGGTTAACAGCTTGCTCAACGGTATTAAATACAGGCCTGTCCAAATGGGTTGATCCACCTTTACCAGGGGTAACACCACCCACTACATTGGTGCCGTATTCTATCATTTGAGTAGCATGAAATGTTCCTTCCGTTCCGGTGAAACCCTGAACTATGATCTTTGAATCTTTATTCACTAATACAGACATGGAAATTGTTTTTTAGTAAAAAGTCTGGCAAAAATAGGGCGTAAACAGCAATTTGTGATTACTAAAATGGTAATCACCGATTTTTAATTGTGATATTGGCAAAAAACAGCCGTAATTAACTAAGATCAAAGTATATTGACTGATAATTATTAACGATAATACAATAACCGGCTAACAGGCCGGGCTTGTTGACAACATCTCTAATCTTGCTTGATTAAATTATGGAATTAACTGCGTCATTGATATTAGATGCCAGGGCAGAGCTGGCCGAAGGTCCGATCTGGAATTACAGGGAAAATAAATTGTATTGGGTGGATATTGATGGAAGGAAGCTACATATTTATGATCCCGAAACGAAAGAAGACAGGGCGTTAGAGACAACTGAAAAAATCGGGACCGTTGTACCTATGGAAAACGGCGATGTACTGGTAGCCCTGCAGAGCGGCATTCACCAGATGAATACAACAACGGGCGAGTTGGTATTTATGACTAACCCGCTGCCAGATCCGGAGATCCGCTTTAACGACGGAAAATGTGATCCTTCGGGAAGATTTTGGGTCGGTTCCATGCACTTAAAGCAAATAAAAGGTAAAGCTTCGTTGTACAGAATGGACGCAGATGATGTAGTGCATCAAATGTTGGATAATGTAACAATATCCAACGGTATTGCATGGAGTGCGGACAAAAAGACAATGTACTATGTAGATACTCCTACAAAAAAAGTAGATGCGTTTGATTACGATGATGCCGCCGGCAACATCAGCAACCGGCGGACGGTAATCCATGTTCCCGAAGGAAGTGGTTCTCCTGATGGTATGACCATTGACGAAGAAGGCATGTTATGGACAGCCTTGTGGGGAGACTTTTCTGTAGCCCGATGGAATCCGCTGACAGGCGAATTATTAGGAAAAGTTACTGTGCCGGTTCCTCAGGTATCTGCCTGTGCTTTTGGTGGAAAAGATCTTTCAACATTGTACATAACAACTGCGCGGGAAAACATGAGCAAAGAGGATTTGGAAAAATATCCTTTGAGTGGAAGTTTGTTTGCTGTTGATTTGAAGGTAAAAGGAGTGAAGGCGAATTTTTATAAGGGATAGTTTTGCCACAAAGGCACAAAGACAAAAAGGGGCACTAAGATGCGGAAGAAGTGAATAGTGAATGGTCAATGGTGAAAGGGGGGAGCAGTGCTTTGTTTTGGAAATTTCATAACGGTGGCAGGAAGAAGTAAATGGTCAATGGTGAAAATGGCGGGAAGAGGTCGTTGCAAACCTCTGTGTAACTCCGTGTCTTCTCCTGTATTTCTCCGTGTAACCATTACGCATAATTTCACGGAGAAATACTTAGAAGTGAATAGTGAATCAACAATAGTAAGGTGTTGAACATTCCTTCGCTCCGATAAACGTATAACGTATAACTTTCAACGTACAACTCCTAAGACATATACTTCTCCTTAAACAACACATACTTATTCTTCAATTCTTTCAGGCAATTTGCGCAGAGGCAATCGCTGTAGCGTTCTGCGATAAACTTCTTTTCTTCCGCAGTAAAAGTAAAGCTGCTGCACTGGCAATTGGCTACATCCCCCACCTTGCATTCAAATGGTTGCTTACAACGTGGGCAGGTTTTATGTTCATGCACAGGCATAGACGTGTTGTTTATTCAGATGTACAAATTTATGCTTTAAAAAAAAGATCGTTCTCCGAACAACTTCAGGAAAGCATAGTAACCAGAAGTTCAATTCAATCGGCATTCTATTTAGGCTTATGAGTTTCCACTTCCGGCGGGATAATATTATGAACGATATTGTAAGCGTATTGACTATTCTCCATTGTGATTTTTACAACGCAGCCGTAGTGTAAAGAAAACTTATTGAATGATTCTTTTAGCGGCGTGCTGGTGATATGAGACAAGATGCTTCGTATTACGCCACCATGTGTAACGATAGCTGCCGGAGCATTTTGTATCAGCTGATCAAAAAGAAGACTGCAACGCTCATGCAGTTGCACATAATTTTCTCCGTTAGGAATACAGACGTTGACAAAGTCTTCCATCCATGGTTGTATTTCTGCTTTGTCTATATCATCCCATTTTTTTAATTCCCAATCCCCGCAGTTAATTTCCTTTAGAGCGTCATGGTATTGTATAAGCGCTTGTGGAAATAGTAACTCGGCTAGTTTGCGGCAACGTTGCAATGGGCTGCAATGTACCTGCTGTATGCTTGCAGGCAGATAAGCCTTTATCAACGAAGCTTCGGTATGGAATGAGTCCGTTACATCAATGTCCGCCTGGCCGTAACAAATGCCTCTGGCTACATCAGGAGTGGTATGGCGTATTAAATAAATTTCCATAGTACAATAATGCCGGTATAAAAAGCAATTTCACAAACTTGTTGGGTAGCGCCGGCGCAATCGCCGGTTTGTCCCCCAATCCATTTGTAAAAATAGTTACCTAAGTATAGTCTTGCAATAATAACCAATACCAACGGCAAGAGGTAAACCGGAGGAAGAAAGCAAAAAGGGAGCAGCCCGCCAGCAAATGCAATGCACAACTCTAACGTATTAAGTTTTCTGTCAGCAACCGGTTTGGATTTGCTTTGATCGGTATCGGTTACATAACTATATTGCTGTAACAGCGTAACAGCCGCCAACCTGCTGCTGCTATGTGCGGCGACGATGATCAAAAGAAATACGGTCAATGATTGATGCGACGCCAGTGTCTCCAGCAAAATAAATTTACTGCTGAGTATTGCAATCAATCCGATAACGCCGTATGTGCCAAGACGGCTATCTTTCATGATCGTTAATATTTTTTCTTTTGTCCAGCCTCCACCAAACGCATCACAAACATCAGCAAAACCATCTTCATGAAAAGCTCCTGTAGTGAGAATGCTTACGATCATTGTAAACAGAAGGGAAAGCTGTAAAGGAAAAAAGAACTGAAAAAGATAAAATGCCAGCGCATTAATGCCACCAACAAGTAGGCCGATCCATGGAAAGTAACGCGACGATTTTTGCAGCATGTTTTGCCCGTGGCCAATATTACGTGGTACAGGTATGCGTGTAAAAAACATCAGTGCTGTGAAGAAAATATCACGTTCACTTTTGAGTCTTTGCAGTATCGGCATGGTTATTCTTCCTTATTACTTACAGACGCGCTTTCAAAGCTGGCCATTTGATTTAAAAAATTAACAGCAGACTGTATAAGCGGCATTGCGAGAGCAGCGCCTGTGCCTTCTCCCAGTCGCATGCCCAGTTGTAGCAGCGGTTTGGCCTCCATATGTTCCAGCATGGCTGCGTGTGCCTGTTCATTGCTTTGGTGCGCAAAAATGCAATACTGCAGAATACCTGGAGATAACTGTTGAGCAATTAATAACGCCGCTGTGGTAATAAAACCATCCACTACTATGATCATATTGTTTTCGGCTGCGGCTACAAACGCGCCCACCATCATAGCTATTTCAAATCCGCCAACAGTTGCCAGTAATTGTATGGGAGCATTTGCAAGTGTTTGCAACTGACGTAGGTCGAACACTTTTTTCAGCGTTTCAATTTTTGTTTGCAGTTGTTCGTCATTTACGCCGGTACCTCTGCCTGCACAAAACCCGATCGGTTTGCCCATCACAGCACTCATGAGCAACGCCGCCGAGGAAGTGTTGCCGATGCCCATCTCTCCAAATCCAATACAATTGCAATCATTGTTAAGCATTCTTGCGACAATCAGTTTGCCTATGCTGATGGCCTCTTCACATTGAGCAATAGTCATGGCTGGTTGCTCTAAGTAATTGGCAGTTCCTTTCGCAATTTTGCCGTGTATAATGGGGAGTCGTGGCTCGAAGTCAAAGTTCACGCCTGCATCAACAACAGAAAGATGTAAGCCGTGCTGTTTGCAAAATACATTGATGGCAGCACCGCCTGCTACAAAATTCAATACCATTTGCGCCGTTACAGCTTGTGGATATGGATTGACGAGACCCGTGGCAGCAATACCGTGGTCTCCTGCAAACACTATAATAGATGGGTTTTTGATAACCGGTGATACCGTGTTTTGAATTAATCCAACTTGTAGCGCGATGTCTTCTAACTGCCCGAGTGAACCAGGCGGTTTCGTTTTATGATCGATTATGTGTTGTAGTGCCTGTTTAATATTGATCATTTCTCTTGTTATTTAGATCAGATTGCAGAAGTGTATTGGCATTTATCTGTTCAGCCCTTGATGGAAACCGGAATGCCGGAAACCATGAAAACAACCTTGCTTGCTTTGGCTGCAATATATTGATTGGCCCAGCCTTGTAAATCGACAAACTTTCTGCCGGTCTCTGTATCCGCGTGTAAACCCATGCCAAGTTCATTGCTTACAATTAGAAATGTGCCCGGATGCTTAGCCAGTTCATCTATTTCTTTCTTCAGTGCCTCGAGACTTGCTTGAACATCCTGCTTGTACAGAAAGAAGAAATTGGTGAGCCATAATGTGACACAGTCTACCACCGCAATGCGTTCACTTATGGGCAGCCTGCTCACATACAATGGCTCTTCAAATGTGGTCCATCTTTCATCGCGATCTTCCTTATGCCTGGCTACCCTTTGTTTGAATTCGTCATCGGTTACATTGGATGTGGCAATATAAATTGGGCTGTCAGACAAAGCCAGTGCTTCATTTTGTGCGTATCTACTTTTTCCGCTGCGGGCACCGCCGGTAATAAAACAGATCATAGTGTATTTTTTTTCTGGGTGCTGTAACAAACACTTAAACGTTTGTGTAGTTTTTTATCGCGTGTGTTGACGCTTTGTATGCGAAATGTTAACGTGGAAGCCTTTATGTTCATACGTCCGCGTGGGCATGCTGTTTATTGAGTTGCACAAATTTATGCTCCAATGATTCCGGAGCTTGAAACAGCTTTGGGTGAAACATACTGGAGAGTACTTCGATTCCATCCACAAGCGTAGATGCGCTTGGTTGGGTAAACAAATCGAAATCGGCAATGTATACCAGGTTGTTTTTTACAGCTTGCAAATGTTGCCATTCTTTCCTGTCAGTAAGCAAATGCATTTCCTCCAACGTACGTTCAACGGTAAATCCGCATGGGGCAATTATTAAAACTTCAGGATCGTACTTTACAATTTTATCCCACTGTGTTACGATAGAGTCTCCTGCAGGGTTGCTAAGCATATCTATACCACCGGCCTGGGCAATCTGGTAAGGAATCCAGTGTCCGCAATTGTAAACAGGTTCAATCCATTCTATCAGCATCACACGTTTTAAAGGCATTTTATGCTGACGCAAAGTATCAAGAATATTGTCAGTTCTTTTCTGAAGTTTTGTAAGGTAAGTGTATGCAGCTTCTTCCTGGCCCAATGCCGATGCAATGGTAATGGCGCTTTGATATACATCATCCAGTGTCTGTGGCGTTATTGGAATTATTGCCGGTTGCTTCTCAAGTTTTGCAACTGCAGCTGCCGTGCAGGCAGTATCAATCTGACATACTTCACAAACATCCTGTGTGAAAATTATATCCGGCTGAATTTGTTTGAGCAAATCCTCATCTACAAAATAAAGGCTTTTTCCCTGCGACTTGCTTGCGGAAAAAATGCGATCTATCTCAATACTTGAATAGTTGTTGCCTTCAAGTAAATATCTGACAACCCTGTGTTTTTCTTTTAATGCCTTTGATGGACATTCAAATGTTACACCGTGCAGCAAGTGCTGCAGGCCCATATCATAGATCATTTGTGTAACCGCGGGGAGAAAGGAACAGGCAACCATGGGAGTGATAAGTTTTACGTTGAGGAAAAGCTTAAAGCTTAAAGCTCAAAGCTCAAAGCCCAAAGCCCAAAGCTTAAGCCAAAGCTCAAAGCCTAAAGCTTAAAACTGGTAATGTTTCTAAAAAGATTGGATTTCTGCATCTAAAGATCTAAATAATTCCTGCGAAGCAATAAACAACTTCGCAGGAATTCATTTGCATATTTACTCATTCACACATTTGCACATCCGCACATTTGCACATCCGCACATTCACTCATTCGCACATTTATCTTGCTTCGGGTGCAGTAACTCTATTCTTTAATAATTCAAAACTGCCAAACATAATTCCACTATAAATAATGGTGGAAGAGAGAAATCTTAATTCGTAAGGAATTGCAGTGACAAGACGTAGTTGATAGGTTGTCATGATGTTTGCAAAGCCGTTTTGAGATAGCGCCGCGCCCAAATCAGAGACCAGCCAGTGAATTAACACGGTTACCAGTGTTGCTGTTAAGATACTCTGGATGTTTACGTCTTTGATGAGAAGTTTGCCAGCGATAGTCATTAATGCAAAAGATCCGTACACCCAGTACCAGCCACCATACAACAAACCTGTTCTGAATTCGGAAAATACAGTAAATGATAAAACAAGGTCACTAATAAATAATGCTAATAAAGGAAACGCAAATGGCTTTATGTTGCCCTTAAAATAGGCGCCACCAAACAGGGCCATTGCGCCAAGTGGTGAATACATAACCAGTGGGCTTAACTCCTTTGTCATGTTTGTGGATAAACGTAATACAGCCACAAAACAAATGATCAGTAATAGTAACGTTGTGCGGGGATTGAATTTTGGAATTGACATATAATGACTATTTAGGAATTTAAAAAGTTACAGTTAATCCAGCCTGTACACTTGCCGGTTGAGTGCTATATCCCAATACTTCAACATAATCCGTATTGGTAATGTTTTTAAAATCAGCAAAAACCTTAACGTGTTTGTTGAATTTATATTCACCATATGCACTCCACAAAGTGTAGGCCTCCAAGTTAACCAATGTAGATGGATAAGTGCTAAAATCCAAATCCTTTCTTGCGCCAAAGGTTTGTATATTCATGCTTAAAAACAGTTTTTTAGACGCGCGGTAATTCAATGCCATGCTGTAAGTATCTTCTGGTACACGCAATAATGTAGATGAACTGGAATCCTTGCCGTTCAGTTGTGTATTTAATTTACCTTTCGTGTGTGCATACTGTAATACTAACTGTAGATTTTCTGTGAAGTTGATGGTTGGTTCAATTTCTACACCCCAGTTATGCTGTTCATCCTGGTTTACATATCTGTTTGTGAATGCAATTACATTATTTACGTCACGCTTATAAATAACACCCCTGATGTTGAACTTTTGTTCAGGTTGAAAATACTGCACTCCACCTTCGTAGGTAACCGCAGATTCAGCCTTTAAAGAGCTGTTGCCATACATTGGTGCGTATAATTGGTACAGTGTAGGTGTTTTAAACGCGCTGGATATGTTGGCAAAAATTTTCACTTCTTTGTTCAGGAAAACGAAAGGATTAAAGTTGTAAGTCCACTTGGTGCCGTAAATAGAATTGTTATTATACCTGGCGCCAGCCTCGGCGTGAAATACCTTACCGGTGTACAGAAGAGATGCGTATGCATTAAACTGGTGTTGCATGGCGCTGTCCTTACTTATTTTGCTAACGTCCTGCCCCCAGCTTCCAATGTACGTATTGGATTGAGATGTATTCGATGTTCTGTAATCAACTCCCGAAACCAGTTGTAAACCTTTAGCCAGCTCAGTAGAGTAAACAATTTCCGCAAACTGGTCTGTTCCTTTATAGCCACCGGAATAGTATTGGTCGCTATATGGTGGCACATAACCTGAATCGTTGAGGTAGTCTCTTTTGATAGTATTGTAACTATAGTTTAGTGTAAACCTGCTTTTGCCGAAGGTTAATTCACTGCGCACACCCGTTTGCAGACTTTTGCTTTTGTAGGTATAGTCCCGGTCATCTGTGTAAGCCCCCGCATCCAGTTTACCATTGTAGGTGTTGTAGCGCAGGAACGGAGTTATTTTCCAATGATCATTTACTTTAAAACCAAGATTGGCCAATACACCATGCTGTTTATAACCATCCTTGTCAAATGTTCCGGTGCCGTTTGGGTCTTTGGCTTCGCTAATGCCTTTTGTATCGTAGTAAGTGTAGGCGACATTGTAGTCAAGCGTTTTCGTGCTTCCATTAACCCCTGCGTTGCCTTTGAATGTATTAAAGCTACCGTAGCTCGCGGTCGCAAAAGCGCCCACTTCTTTATTGCCTTTTCTTTTGGTGATAATATTGATAACGCCTGCAATGGCATCTGCCCCATATAAAGTAGATTGACTGCCTTTCAATATTTCCACACGTTCAATATTTTCAATGGGTATTGTGCGGATGTCAAAATTGCTGCTGAGGCCTGACGGATCGTATAGCGGGATGCCATCTATTAATATCAATGTATAATCACTCTTAGCGCCACGCATGTAGATGCTTTTGTCTTTGCCCGGATTGCTTGTAGCGCCATTTACAACGATGCCTGTTTGCTCATTCAGTACTTGTGCAATATCCTTTCCTGCACTGCGTTCAAGTTGTTCGTGAGAAATAACAGTGAGTACTTTGCCTGTCTCGCTTAATTTTTTAGGACTTTTGGTTGCGGTTACAACAACTTCGTCAAGGGCGTTAGTGGCAGAGTCCTTTTGTGCCCATAACGTTAGTGTTGTCATGAGTGCTGTAACTGAAAGTGCAATTTTTTTCATGCTCATTCTTCTGTTTGTATTTTGTTCTGAAATGCTTAATGAAGAATGAACTTTCGAATAATGAAAGAGTAGAAAAGCAGCAACGAGTTATTATTAAAACTTTCGTAGCTGCATCTCCGGCTTTTCTCCCGAAAGCTCAGTGATCTTGTTTGAATCAGGCAGGTCTTCTGGCTCGCTTACATCTGAACACCTTCCCGTTAAAATACAGTGGTATGAAGATCCAGATATTGAGTAAGGATGCCTTGCATCCTGCTCGTTAAGCTTACAGCTACGGGGATAGCGCCGGATTTACACCGGACTTCCCTTTTAATGGCGCGTGCGCCAACCAAATCCGCGGCAAAAGTAAGGGAAATGTGCGAATTAGTAGATGTGCGGACGAGTAAATGTGTGAATGAACAGAGTAAATATCCATAAACCTCGTATAGGCGCAGGCGTGGACTTTTGCCCGCGGCTATTTAATATTCACTTATTCAAACATCTATGCTTTCCTAGTTCGCGCATGGACCCATGCTCCCATTCATCCATCTTCACATCTGCCCATTCGCGCATCTACGCATCTGCCTATTTGCCCATTCGCACATTCGCCCATTCGCACATTTGCACATTTTCGCTACATTTAAGGCTATTTTTTATTTATGAGTTCCAAACAGAAACTAACGCTTTTTGATTTGACCATGGTTGTGGTGGGGCTGGTTATCGGGATGGGAATTTTCAGAACGGCCGCTACATCCGCACAATATGCCCTTAACCCGGTAATATATTTTAGTGCATGGATAGCGGGTGGACTTATCGCTTTATGTGGTGCACTGACTTACGCTGAAATAGGCAGCCGCTACCCGGTGACCGGTGGCTATTACCGCATATTTTCCCATGCTTATCATCCATCTATCGCGTTTTCTGTAAACTGTATCATACTCATCTCAAACGCAGCTTCTCTTGGCGCTGTAGCGTTGATCGGCTCCGGTTATATAAGCCAGGTAATTTTTAATGAACCCGCAACAGATCTTACAAAAGCACTGATTGCCACTTCTGCCGTTGTGGTATTTTACGGTGTTAATTTGCTGGGTTTGCGAATGAGTGCTAAAACGCAGAATGTTCTGATGATCATAAAGATTGGTATGATCGTAATGCTTATAGCTGCACTGTTTATGCCCGAGATCCATCAGCCTGTAACCGAAAGTAATGCGGTTTCGGATGTTTCGTTTCCTTCCTGGATCCACTCATTTGGGGCAAGCCTTATTGCCGTTTCATTCACATATGGAGGCTATCAGCAAACGATCAATTTTGGTAGTGATGTGCAAAACGCTTCCAGAAATATTCCGCGGGGCATCTTCATGGGAATCGCCATAATTATAGGATTATATCTTCTCGTAAATCTTTCTTATTTTAAGGTGATTGGTTTTACGCAATTGCAAAGCCAAAAAGAAATTGCCTCAATTGTTGCAGCAAAAATGTTTGGTCAATCGGGCGGATCTGCGTTTTCGGCCTTGCTGTTTTTATCTGTACTGGCTTATGTAAATGTGTTGTTGATGAGTAACCCGCGTGTAATGTTTGCTATGAGTGAAGATGGTGTGCTGCCTGCAATTTTTCAACAAAAGTCGAAAAAGAAAGACGTACTGGTAATCTCTCTTTCTACATTTGCGGCCATATGTATTATTATCGTATTTCTTGCTAAGACATTTGAGGAGATACTGAACTTTACCATTTTTCTGGATTGTTTTGGGATGGCGGCCTCAGCGGCAAGTATTTTTTCGATAAGAAGAAAGACAAAGCATTTGAATGGCACGGGTATTTATTCAATGAAACTATATCCGTTGATGCCGCTGGTTTTTATTTGCGCTTATGTGTTTGTTGGAATAAATATTGCTATGCAAACGCCCGGTACCGCTCTTGTGGGGCTAATTGTCCTCGCTTCTTTTATGGGCATATATTTCCTGACACATAAGAAAATAAGCAGGCAGAAAACAGGTGACGATAATTACGATGTGCCAAAGAAATAATGTAAACCCCTACGTTGTACATCGCACATCGTACACCGTACATCAACTGATTTTTAGAATTAATAGTTTTTTATGGATATATCTTATATTTTAAATGAGTACGCTGAAGACAGGGACGAATACTTTAGAGCGATTGCGCCGCCGATTATGCAGACAAGCAACTTTGCCTTTAAAACGGTGGAGGCTTTGCGGAGCAGTTTTGACGATGAGTATTCTACATGGCTGTACAGCCGTGGCCTGAATCCGACGGTGGAAATACTTCGTAAAAAACTTGCTGCACTTGACGGAGCGGAAGATTGCCTTGTGTTCAACAGCGGATCTGCTGCCATTTTTGCTTCAGTACTCGCTAATGTAAAAAGCGGAGATCATATTGTGAGCGTTCGCAATCCTTATACATGGGCGAAGAAAATGTTTGATGAAATATTACCGAGGTTCAATGTCCGGACCACCTATATAGACGGCACTGACGTTAATAATTTTTCTTCAGCCATCCGTGAGAATACAACGTTGTTTTATTTGGAAAGTCCCAATAGCTGGACTTACGAATTGCAGGACCTTGCTGCCGTCGCCCAACTGGCAAAACAACACAATATCATTACCATTTGTGATAATAGCTTTTGTACGCCTTTATATCAAAGGCCAATTGAGCTTGGGATAGATCTTGTTCTGCAATCTGCAACAAAATATATCGGCGGACATAGCGATGTTATTGCCGGCGTACTTTGCGGCGGAAGTGATATTATTAAGCGCATTTTCAACAGTGAATACAACAATATTGGCAGCGGTATTCAACCATTTAACGCATGGTTGCTGATAAGAGGTTTGAGAACACTGCAAGCGCGCCTCGACAGGATTACATCAACCACTGAAAAAGTGCTGGATTATTTGAAAAGCCATCCTTTGGTTGAAAAAGTGATCTTCCCGTTGGATGAAGCATTTCCGCAGTACGACCTTGCGAAGAGTCAGATGAAAGGCGGATGTGGCCTCCTCACTTTTGTTATCAAATGCTACACTGTGTCAGGCATTGAAAAGTTTTGTGAATCACTAAAACATATATTGATGGCCGTTAGCTGGGGCGGTCATGAATCATTGATCATTCCACGTTGTGCGGGTATTAAACCCGAAAGTTTTAACGGCTCTGCCGATCAGCGAATGCTCCGTCTCTACTGCGGTTTGGAAGATGCTGATTACATTATTAAGGACCTTGAACAAGCTTTTAATGTAATTGAAAATGGATAATTGAGAATTGAAAATGGGATGTGCGAATGAGGGAATGTGCGAATATGCAAATTGGCAGATGTGCAAATAGGAGAATGGGCGTATTAATTGATAATTGAAAGTTCCTGCCCGACTGAATGACATCAGTCGGGCAGGAACTTTCAATTGTCAATTAAGTCTTCTTATTCGGTTTGCTCTTTTTTATTCCAAGGAAAGGTTGCATGTATTCGGGAACGATCTGGCGCGGTTTGTTTTTGCGGGCAAGAGTCGGCTGCTGGTATTCCTGGTAGTAGATCCGGACAAGAATGATAAAGTAAGAAATGATTAACGGACCAAAAATAAGTCCTGTAATACCAAAATACTTCAGGCCGATGATCACTCCGAGAACAGTTACCACCGGATGAACATCTGCCATTTTTTTGGCCAGTATAAACCGGATCACGTTATCTATGGTGCCGGAAAAAACAACACTCCACGCAGCAACAAAAATGCCCTGCCACGTGTGGCCGCTTATCAGTAAAAATATGGCAACGGGAACCCACACTATCCCAATTCCAACTACAGGTATTATAGAGGCGAAGCCTGTAATTACACCCCAAAAAGCGGCTTCCTTAAGGCCTGCAATTGAATAGCTCAGGTAGGCAAAAAAACCTTGAGCAATAGCAATAAGAGGTATGCCGATAGCATTACTGAATGTTTGAGCCACCAGCTCGTTGCCAAACATCATGATCTTGCTTCGCTTAAACGGCAGATAGAAAACAATAGCCGCTTCCATCCGGTTTACATTCATCAGCATGAAGTACAAGAAAAAATACATCATGGTAATGGTAGTGAAAATGCCGAGGCTTTGATTAAGAATGATGGACAGCAGGCCGGCTGCCAGTGCCTGTATTTTTCCCACAGTTTGCTCTGTAAACAGGTTAAGGCCGTATTTTTCATGCAATAACTGATCAAATTGTTTTACAGCTTTGATAATGATATCAGGATTTTGAGCTACAGGCACAATTTTATTATACAACATTGTACCCATTAACGAAATGGGAAGCAGAATAATAAAGAACGAAATGAATATAACGGCAATAGCGGCCCAGGATTTCTTCCATCTTTTCTTTTTTACAAGATATTCAACAAAAGGCCTGCTTAATACGTATACAATGATAGCCGCCAGAAAGGCGGTAAAAAAATCGATCATACTGTATAACAGCAACGAAGCAAATAAAATAATAATACCCAAAAAGAAGTATCTGTTAACTTTATAATCCTGACGGTTTAACATATCGGTGCAATATTTGTTCAGTTATACAGTAGATGCCAAAATTTATTTAAATTAAATCAAAGCGTATGAATAAGCAACAAAAAATCCTCGTGTGCTTGCTTGGCGGAGCCGCAGCTGGTGCAGCCATTGCCTGGTTTTTGCAAACTGAAAAAGGAAAAGAACTTGCAGAATCACTCAAGACATCTTTCAAAGATTTTGCCGAAGATGCGAAGGAAAAGATTACTGCCAAGTGGAATGATTTAGACAAAGGTGTGGAAGGTTTGCTGAAAAAAGGCAAAAGTCTTGTGGAAGATGTGGAAGACAAGACACAAGATGCAATATCTTAAAAAGGCTATTATGGAACAAAAGGAAAACTTTTTCGCAGAATCAAGGGATAAAGTGGAGGAATATCTGCAAGACAGGCTCCTCCTCTTTAAACTTAAAACAGTTGAACAGGCTTCAAAACTGGCCGCCGCTATGTTTATAGGCATTATCATAGCCATTGTGAGCGTGTTTATTCTCTTTTTTCTGAGTATCATGGGCGGGTATTACTTTGCTGATCTTACAGGAAACCTTTTTTACGGCTTTGGAATAATTGCCGGCATCTATATTATTGTGTTGCTGGTAATCTTCCTGTCAAGTAAAAACTGGTTGCGTTCACTTATTAGCAATAAGGTCATCAAGATAATCTTCGATAAAACAGATGATAATGAGTAAGAGAAATTTATCTCATATAAACACACTTGCCGATTTGCGGAGAGAGATACAGGTAACGGATGCGAGGCTAAAACTGCATGAAGAAGAACTGAAAACCCGATTGAAACGGATACCCGGGGAAGGGCTTAAATCAGGCATCTCGCTTTTATTGCCCGTTTATCTCAACAACAAGGTGTTTGATAAATCCTGGCAGCTCGTAACCAACGCCATTGGTGCGTTGGGCGGAAAAGGCAAAGACAAGGCCGGACAAAGCAAAAAAAGAGGCATTTTCGGCATTGCCAGTCAATTAGGCCTGTTTACCCTTGCCAAAACTGCCTACAAACTCTGGAAAGGAAAATAACGCGCCAAGCATCTGAGTGTGGGGATTTTATTCCACTGAATGACAGTTTTGTGGCTGGCCGTCCTGATATATAATTGCTGCTCATTCTTTGCAGTGGATATTTATAAGCGTGACTTTTCATGAAGAAATTTATCAGGCGTTCTTTAAAAATTATTGGGTGGATACTGTTAAGCCTTATTTTTTTGCTGGTATTGGTATTAATTTTAATCCAGGTACCGGCAGTGCAGAGCTTTGCCCGGAAAAAAGCCGTCGTTTACCTCGAAAATAAAATTCGCACTAAAGTTCAGATCAGTAAGTTATCCATTAAGTTTCCCAAGCAAATTGTGCTGGAAGGAATTTATTTTGAGGATCAAACAAAAGACACTTTGCTGGCAGGTGACAAAATCCAGGTTGACATCTCCATGCTGAAGCTGCTTCGTAACACAGTAAAGCTAAATTACCTCGAGCTGGACGGAATTACAGCCAAAGTAAAAAGATTACAACCAGACACAACTTTCAATTTTGATTACATTATTAATGCTTTTTCTTCAGGATCAAAGGATACAACTACTTCGACTGACACAAGCTCGATGAAGTTTGAAATAGGTACGATCCGTCTCAATAAGATCAGGGCGATATACCATGATGATGTAGCGGGAATGGATGCCACTGTTAACCTGGCAAAATTCGAAACATCCATAGACACTTTCGATCCCTCACGATCAGACTACGATATTCCCAACATACAGCTTGCAGGAATAAGCTCCTCGGTAAGGCAATACAAGCCACTGATTGAACCAAAGCCAATGGACTCAATTGAAACGAAAAGTAACGAGCCCATAAAAGTAAAGTTGCAGCTAAAAAATATTCAACTGAACGATATTCATCTTGACTATGAAAATGATATTTCGCGGCTGTATACTGCGCTTGATCTCGGGAAGCTAAAAGTCCTGGCCGGCGCAACGGATTTAAGCAAACTGTTTATTCAGCTGAAGCAACTGCAACTAGACAATACTTCCGTAAAGGTAAACCTGGGCAGGGCAAAACAAGCCAGGGTTGTTAAGACAGAAGTAAAGAAGAACGTTAAAGCTCAGGTTGACAATCCGTGGAAGATTGTGCTTGATCAGGTTGATTTTAACAACAACCAGCTTTCTTACAATGACAGCAATGCTGCAGTTGTTAAAAAAGGAATGGACTACAGCCATCTTGGTATCACCGATTTCATTTTAAAGGCTTCGAACCTTGCGTTCACACCTGTGAAGTTTGAAGGGGATTTAAAACAACTTTCATTTAAAGATAAAAGTGGCTTTGTATTGAATAATGTGTCTACTCAATTTCTGTATGGGGAGAAAGACGCGCAGTTGAAAAATTTGCAGGTTGCTACACCTTCATCGAGGATCAGTACTTCGGTTACCGCAAAATATCCGTCGCAGGAAATGCTGGCAACAAAGCCCGGAGAAATTTTTACTGATGCATCTATCGACACTTTTAATCTTGCTGCAAAAGATATCCTACTTTTATCTCCATCCCTTGAAACCTATCTGAAAGGTCACGAACAGGCCGTTATTAAGCTAAAAGGAAAAGCGCATGGCTATGTAAAAGATATCGCGCTTAACAATATAGAATTAAGTGGCTACGGCAGCACAGCCGTGCAAATGAGTGGAAATATAAAAGGCCTCCCGGATGGAAAGAATGCTTACTATAATATTAATATCGCGAAGCTGTCTACCTCAAGAAAAGATTTGCTGGCATTGATCCCTAAAAATACACTACCCTCTAATATAAGAATACCGCAATCAATTTTGCTAAGCGGTAATTACAAAGGCACTACTTCTGCATTCTCCACCGTATTAAATGCAAGAACAACCAACGGCACTGCAAAGGTCTCCGGATCGCTTAATACGCGAACAGAAGCATACAACCTCAAAGCGTCTACTCAAAATTTGAATGTTGGCTACCTTATCAGCCAGGATTCTACCATCGGAAGAATTACGTTAACTGCATCTGCAAAAGGTCGCGGATTCGATTACAAAACGCTCACCACAAATGTGGATGCAACACTTGTAGAAGGCGAATTGAAAGGATATACATATAAGAATCTGCAGTTAAAAGCTTTTGCTGAACCGGACAGTGCTTTTGTGGAATCTTCGATTGATGATCCCAATATCCGGTATGCGTTGAGGGCGCGTGCAAATCTTGCATCTAAGTTTCCGACGAATCTTAGAGTCAGATTGGATCTTGATACACTGAATCTTCAAGCCCTTCATCTTTCTTCAGATTCACTTCAGTTTCATACCAAACTATTTGCGGATATGCCATCTGCGAATCCGGATAGTTTGATCGGATTAATCAGCATTGCAGAAACCATCATTTTACAGGATTCAAACAGGTTTGCGATAGACACAGTAAAAGTATTGGCGGCCCACGGCGGCGACACACAATCAATTGCACTTACTTCGTCTTTTGCTGAGGTTAACTGGAAAGGGAAGTACAAACTTACAGAGACGGCGACAGCATTGCAGCACACTATAAATAAGTACTACAGGTTAAAAGGTTTTAAGGATACGGCGTTTACAGAACAGGATTGGCAGATGCATGTGTTTATTAAGCCATCATCGCCGACAATCTTACAATTTGTTCCTGAATTACGGGCTTCTGATACAATCGGAGCAATGGTACAATATAAAAGTAAAGAAGACGACTTGCAGGTGAACATGCATGCGCCAAAAATAAAATATGGAGAACAAACAATAGATAAACTGACCTTGACGGCCCAAACATCAGAAAAGAATATTGCTTATGCACTTAAAATAGCGGACGCGGGAACAAAAGGCTTCCGGCTGAATCAAACTGCGATATATGGTAACATAGATACTGCTGCCATAACAACATCAGTGCTGTTAAAGGACAAGAAGGCGAAGGACAGGTATCATATCATGACCAAACTTCAGCAAATTGACAGTGCAATTAAAATAACTTTTGTTCCGGACAGTCTTATGCTGAATTACGAAGCATGGAATATGCCGGCTGATAACTACTTTCAATATGATTCATCAGGTATTATAATAAATGACTTCAACCTGAATAAAGGTAATCAGGCAATAAAGCTTAACAGTACTGCACACACGCCAAACGCACCTATAGATGTTGCTTTTGAAAATTTCAGAATCAAAACGCTTACTGAATTTGCAGATCAGGATTCGCTGTTCATGGATGGGGTTATTGATGGTAAAGCTGTTGTAAAAGATGTAACGAAGAACCCGGTATTTACTGCAGATATGTTGTTTAAAGACATCAGCTACAAAACCGACACCGTTGGTAATATTGCCCTTAAAGTGAACAACGAAACATCCAATGTATATAATGCCGATGTTAAGATTGATGGTCATGGAAATGACATAACACTAAACGGAAATTATTATACGGGTGAAGGAAAAATGGATCTGAAATTAAACCTGAACAATGTTAACCTGGCAACCATAAAGAACTTTTCCGCAGGAAGCCTGAGAGATGCGGGGGGCAGCCTGAAAGGTAATATTGACATTGCTGGAACTACCAAGGAGCCGGTTGTAAATGGCAATCTCCGTTTTGTTGATGCATTTGTTACTCCAACAATGCTGGGTGAAAGGTTCAAGTTGGCAAATGAAAACATTACCATACAGGAAAAAGCGATAACGTTTAACAAGTTTACATTAACCGATTCTGCCGGAAGCAAGGCTATACTTGACGGTACTATCAGCACAAAAGATTATGTAAACTACCAATTCGGATTGACACTGAAGGCAGATGAGTTTAGTGTGGTAAGCTCAACCCAGGCGGATAATAAATTGTTTTACGGCAAACTGAATATTGATGCGGATATAAAAGTGAACGGGGATTTAAGGACTCCTGCCATACAGGCCGGCCTGAAGGTAAACAAATCGACCAACTTCACATTTGTTTTGCCCAGTGAAGACCCAGAATTGGAAGAGAGAAAAGGTATTGTCCGGTTTGTGGATATGGATGCACCTAAAGATACCGTTACCACTGCACGGCAGTTCCAGCAGCCAAGATTTCAGGCGCTTGCAGATCTTGATCTTTCAGCGAATGTAGAAACTGATAGTGCAGCACAATTCATACTGGTTATTGATGAAAGAAACGGTGACGCTTTAAAGATCAGGGGTAAAGCAGACCTCTCCGGCGGGGTTGATGAAAGCGGCAGGCTTACATTAACAGGTAACTATGAGTTGGTGCAGGGAAGCTACCAGTTAACACTGAGCATTTTAAAAAGAAAATTTGATATACAGCGCGGAAGCGTAATAACCTGGACGGGAGATCCCACCTCGGCGAATGTGGACATTACTGCGGCTTATAGCATAAAAACTGCACCTATAGATCTTGTTGAACAACAACTGGCAGGTAAATCCGAATCAGAAACAAATAAGTACAAAGAAAAAATTCCTGTAACGGTATTGTTGAAAATGAAAGGAGAGTTACTAAAACCAGTTATCACTTTTGATATTACCATACCGCAGGAGCAACAATCTCAGTGGAGCGACGTAGAGGCAAAACTTGATCAGCTCAGGGCAAATGAAGCAGAGATGAACAAGCAGGTGTTTGCATTGCTGCTGTTGGGTCGCTTTATGCAGGAAGATCCGATGGCTTCAAATGCCGGTGGTACTGCTGAGGGCATGGCACGTGAAAGCGTTAGCCGTATACTGACCGATCAACTAAATCAACTGGCGGGTACTTTGATTAAGGGAGTAGATGTAAACTTCGGCATAAACTCAGGAGATACTTATTATACGGGCCAGCGCGAGACATCTACCGATTTCAGCGTTGGTGTTTCCAAATCCCTGCTGAATGACCGGTTGAAGGTTAGCGTTGGCAGTGATTTTATGCTCGAAAAGCCGGCTAACAGCGCCCAGGCAAATTCAAACATAGCTGGTGATGTGGCTGTTGACTATCAGCTCTCAAAAGATGGTCGCTATAAAGTGCGCGGCTACAGAAAGAACAAATATGACGCCGTAGTGGAAGGACAGGTAATAGAAACCGGGTTGACATTTATACTCACATTGGACTACGATAAATTCAGAGAATTGTTTACAAAGGCTAAGAAAAATGATTAACAGGAATGGGGTATAACAATAACATAAGATTCATAGAAGCATTCCGGACAATTGGTAGGTTAAGCTTGTTGTTCACTCTTGCTGCTTGTATTTACTCTTGCAGTGTAACTAAAAGTATTCCGCCGAACGACGCATTATACACCGGATCTGATGTTAAATTAAAAAGCATTAAGGATAGCTCCAACGTAAAAAATAAAGGTTTGCAAAGTGAACTGGAAGCCCTGGTGCGGCCTGCCCCTAACAAATCATTTCTAGGTGTTCGCTTTAAGCTGATGATTTTTAATATGGTGGATACACCAAAAGCGAATAAGGGCTTTAAGTACTGGTTGAAATACAAAGTAGGAGAACCTCCTGTTTTGGCCAGCAGCGTTAACCTGGAAAAGAACAGGCAAATAATGCAAAACAGATTGGAGAACAACGGCTACTTCCATTCAGAGGTAACCGCTGACAGTGTGATTAAGAACAAAAAAATGCATGCAACTTATGTGGCCATGCTTACCAAACAGTATAAGATAAAGAATACATACTTTCCCACGGACTCCGGATTTATGTATAATGTTATGCGAACTACATCGCGCAGAACTTTACTTAAGCCAGGCCGGGCTTACAGTCTTGATCTTGTTAAAGGCGAACGTGAGCGAATCGACAAGCGTCTTAAAGAAAAAGGCTTCTTCTTTTTTAATGCAACGGATATAATAGTAAATGTTGACTCGACCATTGGAGACAATATGGTGAACATGTATATCCGCATTAAGCGGAGTGCGCGCATTAAATCACTTTTCCCTTACAGGATCAACAATGTAATTGTATATGCGGACTACAGCATCAATCGCGATTCATCCGTTGTGCTTGATTCAACTAAGAAATTCCAGGGATATTATATTATTGATCCGGAAAAGAAATTCAATCCGAAAATATTTCCGCAGACGCTCATTTTTAAACCGGGTGATCTCTATAGCAGCAGAGCACATGGTATGGCGCTAAACAGATTGGTAAGTTTGGGGGTATACAAATTTGTCAAGGCGCAATTTGTGGAAGATGATACCGCACACAGACCGATGTTAAATGCCTATTATTATTTGACGCCAACGGCAAAGAAATCGATCCGGTTGGAAGCTTCAGGCTTAACCAAGTCTAATAATTCTAACGGTGCCGACTTTACGTTAAGCTGGAGACACAGAAACTTTTTGAAGGGCGCAGAACTGTTTACAATGAGTGCTTACGCCGGTTTCGAAAGGCAATATACCGGTGTACAACGTGTACACAATAACCGCGTGGGTTTGACGGCCAACCTGCTTATTCCGAGAATTATAGCTCCAATAAGATTCAAAACCAATTCAGATTTTGTACCGCAGACATCCATAACTGCCGGGTACGAATTGTATATGCGTTCCGCCCAGTACACGTTGAGTAGTGCCAATGGTAGTTTTGGATATATATGGAAAGAGAATATAAAAACTGAACATAATCTTAAGGTACTTTCAGTAAATTTTGTAAGACCAACCAATATTACCGATTCTTTCAGAAAGGAAATAGACACAAACATTACGCTGGCAAGAGCAGTGGAGCGTCAGTTTATTATCGGGCCCATCTATAACTATAACTTTAACACACAACTACAGCCAAACAGAAGGAAGAACAATTACTATTTTAATGGAAACCTGGATTTGTCATCTAATTTGCTTGGGCTTATAACCGGAGCAAGCGAAAAAGAAGGTAAGCAAAAAGAACTATTTGGCACACCTTTCTCTCAATACATAAGAGCTGAAGTTGACTTCAGGCATTACTTACGGCTAAGCAAGGACAACATGTTTGTCTCGCGCTTCTTTGCCGGTGTTGGTTATGCATACGGTAATACATTGTTGATGCCGTTTACCAAAGCATTCTTCTCAGGTGGTCCGAACAGCATCCGTGCATTCCGAGCCCGGACAATTGGCCCGGGTACTTACTATGGAGGCAACCCGGTTGATTCGGCTTTTCTTGCAGATCAGCCAGGTGATATCAGGCTTGAATTGAATGCCGAGTTGCGCTTTAAAATCGTATCCATTTTGCGAGGTGCAGTTTTTGCCGATGCTGGTAACGTTTGGTTGAATCGGGATGATCCCTACAGGCCGGGTGGAAAGTTCTCCAGCGATTTTATTCGACAAATGGCTGTCGGTACTGGTCTCGGTATAAGGGCCGATATTAAATTCTTTGTAATAAGATTAGATGTTGCATTCCCCATACGGAAACCCTATGAGCCGGGTGGCCCCAAATGGGTGTTTGATCAAATTGACTTCGGAAACCCCGACTGGCGCAAGCATAATATTGTTTGGAACATAGCTATCGGCTATCCTTTCTAGCTATGAGCTATGAGCTATTAGCTATCAGCTTTCAGCTGCTGTTCAATTTTGAAGCGGTTGAGGATTGGTAAGAATGTCTGATGTTTTGATTTCTGATTTTCGCATTCACAGCTATTGCTCCTCGTATCAACGAGAAAATCGAACAACAAAGGTGTTTAAAGAAGACCAAGGCCTTAGAAATTTAAGAGAGCCAAGCTAAACATAGCAAAGGGATGAGCTTGTTTACAATTCCGGCAACAGAAGGAGGATTGTAATGGATGTCTTTTAAAAACTGTAGGTAGACGTTGCTACACAAAGTGAAGGAGGACTGCATTTTGGAGAGGCGTGGGGCGGTCCCCACAGTATTGTGGGGATGTTTGCCTTGAATTTTCTTTGATTACTTTCTTTTTTTCAAGAAAAAGAAAGTAATAAGCTAAAAAAATGAAAAAGCCTAATTCGTGAAGCGTCTAACTCGCTAATTTGTTGTTGGTAGGCTTAAGCACGTTGCTACGCTCCATACCAACGGCAGTCAAATGGATATTTGATCAAATTGACTTCGGAAACCCCGACTGGCGCAAGCATAATATTGTCTGGAACATAGCATTGGCTATCCGTTCTGGCTGTCAGCGATCAGCTTTCAGCTGCTGTTCAATTTTGACGATGTTATGTTTGTTTGACGGTTGCAAATGTGAGGAACTTTTGAAGCGGTTATGATTTAGTTACGATGTTGCACTTGATGAAATCAGACATCAGAGATCAGAGATCAGAGATCAGACATCATCCATCGCATTTCTCCGTTTGCTATTCACCATTCACTCCTCACAATTCCCGTATCTTAATCACCACTTCATGAGGAGCTTTTTCATCCCCTCCGAAATAAGGATATAAATAGTAATGCCGGTACTTCCCTCCATTACAAAAACGATGAATTTCTGTACAGGAATCGTTCACCTGAAACTTATAGATGTTGGTATCACAAATTATTGAACAAGAAATAATACTACCGATTGATGCTGTTGTCATCTCCTTCGACAAGATCTGCCCGTTATAATGCACAAAAGCGAAAAGCCTTAGCGAATCATCACTCCATCGCCAGCCAATTCTGGCACTGTTGATAAGATGTGCACTGTCGCAATCGGAAAAGCCATAAAGCTTGTTGATATCATATTGATTCAGCGGATCGAGTGTTTTGTAGATGCAGGAACTATCAAATATGACTTCGAACTTCAGGCTGGAAGCGTCGGTTGTACGATAATAATTTTGAAGACTGAACTGTTCGTTAACCGGTATCACGTATGTTGTAAAAGTATCTACACTATGATCACCTACATAGCTGTATTCTTTTGTACATTTTGTAGAAAATACAAGAAGAATAAAAAAACATCCTGATACACAAAGCCGCTTCACGTTATGTTATTTACAGGGGAGAACTGACGCATGTGAAAAGAAAAATAAATTGTAGATGTCAGGCTTACTCACTTAGCGTACCGTTCCATACAAACTACAAAAAACATTGTGCCATAAAAACAAAGTTTACACTTCTATTTATGAACTCGAGGGCATTATTATTGTACAAGATTATATAAACATGTTACCATGGAAAATTCACAACATCAGCACAGGCTCAATTTCGCACAAAGAAATTGGCTTTTACTATGTGTTATAGTTGCAATAGTTAGTTCCGTTGTAACTTATTTTATTCAATCCGGAAAAAAATACTCCGGTAATATTACAAACGGGGGCTCCATTAACACCTCCGCTCCGGCAAACGATTCAGCAGGTATTCCTCCGGATTCATTAAGTCATTGAATTAAATGTATGAAAATGTGTAACAAATAATTCACGCAGTCGCGTGCATAATCTCTATTGCCTGAAAGTCTTGCGCCGCAAGGCTTTTCTCGTTTCACACAAATTGTTGAAATCGTTTTTACACAGCCTGTTAACAAGTTAATTATTGCTTCTTTTTTTTCTGTTCTAAAATTGCACTGTCGTTAGGGTTTTCGCAACTGCGGAATTAAAGGGGAACCGGGTGTAAATCCCGGACTGTGGCGCAACTGTAATTACCAACGGTATAAGTCAGAAAATCTGCCTTAATGATTGTTTTTTTGACGCGCTTACGCTCTATAAGCCAGGTCAGAGTTTCGGGAAAAGTTTTGTTCTGTAACTTATCACAGTTCAATATCCTCGTCTCCTCTATCGCCGGCTTATTGCATCATTCATTTAAAATCCGGCAAAATGCAACAAACAGAATTACTATTACAAGAGAACAAAGAACGCTTTGTGTTGCTCCCCATTAAGTATCCTGCAATATGGGAAATGTATAAAAAACATGAAGCTAGTTTCTGGACGGCAGAAGAGATAGACTTGTCGCAGGATTTAAAAGATTGGGATAGCATGAACGAAGGTGAACAGCATTTCATAAAACACATTCTTGCCTTTTTTGCAGCAAGTGATGGTATTGTAAATGAAAACCTGGCTGTGAACTTCATGAGTGAAGTACAGATCCCTGAAGCACGTTGTTTTTACGGTTTTCAGATCATGATGGAAAATATTCATTCTGAAACATATGCTTTATTGATCGATACTTATATCAAAGATGCAACTGAAAAAGCAAGATTGTTCAACGCTATAGAAACGGTGCCCTGCGTTAAACAAAAAGCAGAGTGGGCGTTGCGTTGGATCAGCAACGGCACATTTGCTGAAAGACTGGTTGCCTTTGCTGCAGTTGAAGGTATTTTTTTCAGTGGAAGTTTCTGCTCCATATTCTGGTTGAAAAAGCGCGGATTGATGCCGGGCTTAAGCTTCAGCAATGAATTGATCTCAAGAGATGAAGGATTGCATTGCGAGTTTGCATGTTTACTGTACAGCATGTTGCAAAACAGGCTAACACAGGAGCAGGTGTTTAACATAGTAGCGGACGCCGTTAGCATCGAAAAACAATTTATCACAGAAGCTTTGCCTGTTAAGCTAATAGGTATGAATGCCGATCTGATGAAACAATATATCGAGTTTGTTGCGGACAGATGGCTGGTTGCGTTGGGATACGATAAAATGTTCAATGCCACGAATCCGTTTGATTTTATGGAGATGATCTCCCTCCAGGGCAAAACAAACTTCTTTGAAAAACGCGTTGGCGATTATCAAAAAGCCGGCGTTACCTCAAACAAAGCAGAAGAAGTGTTTTCAACAGATGAAGACTTTTAGTAATGGAAAATTGAAAATGAGATTGCCAAGTACGATTTACGAAGTACGAAGTACTCAGGTGCAAAATGCTTCAGAATGGGAAGTGTTTTAATTGTTGGTTTTTCGTTATCCCGAATACTAAAGGTTTATAAACTGAAACAATTTTCTTCAATTTAGTTGTGAGAGTCAGGATGTTTTTGTTCTGTTCAGAAGATGATAACTAGGTACTTCGTACTTCGTAAATCGTACTTCGATCGGGCATTTTCAATTGTCCCCGCCTGAATGACTTCAGTCGGGCAGGAATTATCAATTTTCAATTAACATATATGTACGTAGTAAAAAGAGACGGAAGAAGAGAATCGGTAAAGTTTGATAAGATTACCGCAAGGGTGGAAAAACTGTGCTATAGCCTTAACAGCAAATTTGTCGACCCTGTTAAAGTTGCGATGAAAGTGATTGAAGGATTATATGATGGCGTAACTACTACAGAACTAGACAACCTTGCTGCTGAAACGGCTGCTTCAATGAGCACCATACACCCTGATTACAGTTTGCTTGCTTCTCGCGTAGCGGTAAGCAACCTGCACAAGAATACTGTAAAATCATTTTCTGCAACTGTTGAACAGTTGTACAACTATGTAGAACCCAAAACTGGTTTGCGTAGTTCGCTTATTGAAGATGAGGTTTACGAAGTAGTCTGCAAACACGCAGATCTGCTGGATTCAACAATCATCTACGATCGCGACTTTGCCTTCGATTACTTTGGCTTCAAAACATTAGAACGTTCTTATCTTTTAAAGCTTAACGGTAAAGTGGTAGAGCGTCCGCAGCACATGTACATGCGTGTGGCCGTTGGAATTCATTTGGACAATATTGAAGAAGTTATCAAGACTTATCACCTGTTATCTGAACGTTGGTTTACGCATGCAACACCAACATTGTTCAATGCGGGTACGCCAAAACCACAAATGTCATCATGCTTCCTGCTAACAATGAAGGATGATAGCATTGATGGTATTTACGATACATTGAAACAAACAGCAAAGATCTCCCAGTCAGCCGGTGGAATTGGACTAAGCATTCACAATATCAGAGCTACGGGATCTTACATCAGCGGAACCAATGGTACAAGTAACGGTATCATCCCTATGTTGCGGGTATTTAATGATACAGCACGTTATGTAGATCAGGGTGGTGGAAAACGTAAAGGAGCATTTGCTGTATATCTTGAGCCATGGCACGCAGATATCTTTGAATTCCTTGACCTGAGAAAGAATCATGGTAAAGAAGAAATGCGCGCAAGAGACCTGTTCTATGCACTGTGGATCTCTGATCTGTTTATGCAACGTGTAGAAGCGAATGAAGAGTGGAGCTTGTTCTGTCCGCATGAAGCACCGGGATTAACAGACAGCTGGGGTGAGAAATTTGATGAGCTGTATGTGCGCTATGAAAAAGAAGGTAAGGCGAGAAAAACTGTAAAAGCGCAGGATCTGTGGTTTGCCATTCTTGATGCACAGATAGAAACAGGAACTCCTTATATGTTGTATAAAGATGCTTGTAACAGAAAAAGCAATCAGCAGCATTTAGGAACTATCCGCAATTCAAACCTGTGTACTGAGATTGTTGAGTATTGCGCACCTGATGAAGTGGCGGTTTGTAATCTTGCTTCTATTGCATTGCCCCGTTTTGTGAACAACGGCGAATTTGATCATCAGAAATTATATGAAGTAACCTATCAGGCTGCCGTTAACCTGAACCGTATCATTGATAGAAATTATTATCCGGTTGATGAAGCACGCAACAGCAACCTGCGTCATCGTCCTATTGGGTTGGGTATCCAGGGATTGGCAGATACTTTCATCCAATTAAGACATCCTTTTGAAAGTGAAGCTGCACAACAATTGAATAAGGATATTGCTGAAACGATGTACTTCGCGGCTATGCAGGCTTCTTGTGATCTTGCAAAGAAAGAAGGAACTTACAGCACTTACGAGGGATCTCCACTATCAAAAGGCGTATTCCAGTTCGATTTCTGGGGTGTTGTGCCGGGTAACAGGTGGAACTGGGAAAAACTGCAGGGTGAGATCAAGCAATATGGTGTTAGAAACTCATTGTTGATTGCTCCGATGCCAACAGCATCTACTTCTCAGATCCTGGGTAACAACGAATGTTTTGAGCCATATACTTCTAACATTTATGTAAGAAGAGTATTGTCTGGCGAGTTTATCATCGTAAACAAATACCTGTTAAAAGATCTGATTGAAGCTGGTTTGTGGAACGATGAAATGAAGAACAGGATCATCGCTGCAAACGGATCAGTTCAGAACATTCCTGAAATACCACAGGATATGAAAGATCTGTACAAAACTGTTTGGGAGATCAAACAACGTACGCTGATTGATATGGCTGCTGACAGAGGTGCTTATACCTGCCAGTCACAATCATTGAACCTGTTTGTTCAGCAACCAACTAAGGCCAAGCTCACGAGCATGCACTTCTACGCCTGGAAGAAAGGGTTGAAAACAGGTATGTATTATCTGCGTACACAGGCTGCCGCACAGGCTGTTCAGTTCACTGTTGAAAAACAAAGTGCCGCACAGGTTCAACCTTTGATCAACAATCAGCAGGAAGAAGAAAATGACAACGATGTTCAGGGAGTAGCCTGCCCGATTGATGGCAGTTGCGAAGCCTGCAGCGCATAGTAAGTTGACAATGGATAGTTCCTGCCCGACTGACGTCATTCAGGCGGGGGAAAATGGAAAATGACGACTATAACAAGAGACGCAAATCATTCATTGGTTTGCGTTTTTTTGTTTTATGCTAAGACATCTAATTTTCTCCGCAGAAGGATACATATTCATTTCAAATATCAACAGAGTCGCTCTATCGCTCCCTTCATTGTCAACTTTCCATTTTCAATTATCCGCACATTCGCACATCTGCACATTCGCCCTCCTTCATTTTCAATTCTCAACTTTCAATTCTCAATTACCCTATCTTTGCGCTCTTGTTCTTTGTTATATTCAATGCAATAGGGTTTCCGTCAAAAGCGGAATTAAAAAGGAACCGTGTGTAATTCACGGGCAGACGTGCTACTGTAAGTAACCTTAAGGCGTGCCATTTATGTTCATTGTTCCATCGGAATGAGAAGAACGGCATTAGCTGTTACAAGCCAGGATACTTGCCCCTTGCGGATGATATGCTTTCACGATATAAGGCAGGTCAGATATTGATACTTTACTTCTCTCCATTGGCAGTATTATATCCATTCTTCTTTATTTCGTACGGCATCAGGCAAAGCGCATGTTAATTATTGTTTCACGCACAAACAAAAAAACATGTTCACCAACATTCTTGGTTATCCACGCATTGGAAACCGGCGACAGCTAAAAACTGCCTGCGAAAACTATTGGGCAGGCAAAGCATCTTTAAGAGATCTGCAATTAACAGCCAACGAAATAAGGCTCCACAACTGGAAGCTGCAACAGGAAGCAGGCGTTGATCTCATTCCCTCTAATGATTTTTCGCTTTACGATCAGGTGCTTGATATGTGCCTTGCCGTAAGCGCAATTCCTCATCGTTATCATTCATTGATTGAGGAATTAAAGCTTAATGAAACAGATCTGTATTTCGCCATGGCACGTGGTTATCAAAAGAACGGCTATGATATTACCGCAATGGAAATGACGAAATGGTTTGATACAAACTACCACTATATTGTTCCTGAATTTTATGCCGGACAAAAATTCAACTTATTGTCGGATAAGGCCATAAAGGAGTTCAAAGAAGCAAAGCAACATGGCATTCATACCAAACCTGTTATTGTCGGGCCTGTATCATTCCTATTGCTGGGAAAGGAAAAGGAAAAAGGCTTTCATCGGATTGAATTATTGAAGAACCTGCTTCCTGTTTATGTGCAGTTATTGAAACAGTTATTGGAAGAAGGAGCCACTTGTATACAGATAGATGAACCATGTCTTGCATTGAATTTGGAAGATGCAGAACGACTGGCGTTCAAGTGGACGTATGAAGAATTATACAAACAGTTGCCGAAGCTGAATGTTATACTCACAAGTTACTTTGAGTGCTATGGTGAAAATCTGCAGACTGTGCTGCAACTGCCCGTTCAGGCAATTCACCTGGATCTTGTAAGATGCTCAGGGCAATTGGATGATATTTTGCAAAGCAGTTTTGTGTCGTCATCAAAGAAGTTATCCTTGGGTGTTGTTGATGGAAGAAATATATGGAAGAATAATTTTGAAAAATCACTGGGTTTTATCAACTGCGCTGTTGAAACATTGGGAAAGGAACGGGTAATGATCGGAACATCTTGTTCATTGCTACATGTACCCTGCGATCTGGAAGAAGAAACATTGTTGACGCCTGAAATAAAAGACTGGCTGGCTTTTGCAGCTCAAAAAGTTCAGGAGGTTATTACACTTAAGAAAGCTGTGGATGGCGATGAAAGTGTAAAAGGATTGCTCGAAGCCAATAAACAATCAGTTATATCTAGATCAACTTCCACGCTTATACATAACCAGGAAGTGAAGAAACGAGTTGCTGCTGTTACAATAGACGACGCATCACGCAGAAGTACATTTGATAAAAGACAGTTGGTTCAGCATGCGAATCTTAAACTGCCTCTGTTTCCTACAACAACCATCGGTTCCTTTCCGCAAACAGTTGATGTGAGAAAATTGCGGGCGCAGGTAAAACAAAAAGCGATTACTAAAACAGCTTATCAACAAGCGTTGGAAGAGGAGACAGTCCGTTGTATTCGTTTGCAGGAGGAGCTTGGATTAGATGTGCTTGTGCACGGCGAGTTTGAGCGAAATGACATGGTGGAGTATTTCGGAGAACAATTGCAGGGGTATGCCTTCACAAAAGACGGATGGGTGCAGAGTTATGGATCGCGTTGTGTAAAGCCTCCGGTTATCTACGGTGATGTATACAGACCAGAACCGATGACTGTTAACTGGATCACCTTTGCGCAATCCCAAACCGGAAAGTACGTAAAGGGTATGCTAACGGGCCCTGTCACTATGTTACAGTGGTCATTTGTGCGTGATGATCAGCCAAGAGAAACGACTGCCATGCAGTTGGCGCTTGCTATACGCGATGAGGTTAGAGATCTTGAGTTTGAAGGAATTAAGATCATTCAAATAGATGAGCCTGCTATCCGTGAAGGGCTGCCCTTGCGAAAAGAGAATCATGCTGCATATCTAAACTGGGCGGTGAAGGCTTTCAAAGTTGCATCCTGTGGTGTGGCAGACGGAATCCAGATTCATACGCACATGTGTTATTCGAAGTTCAATGATATTATTGATAGTATTGCCGCGATGGATGCGGATGTCATTACAATTGAAACATCCCGTTCTCAAATGGAATTATTGGACGCATTTGCCAAATTCGATTATCCCAACGAGATCGGTCCGGGTGTGTACGATATCCATTCTCCGCGTGTACCAACCTCAGAAGAAATGGAGCTGTTGCTGGAGAAAGCGTTGAAGGTAATTGATGCTAAAAATCTTTGGGTAAATCCTGATTGCGGGCTCAAAACAAGAGGCTGGAAAGAAACTGAAGATGCCCTCCGGAATATGATGTTAGCAACAAAAAATCTGAGGAATAAAGTGAAAGAAGCAACCCTTGTTGATTAGTGTTTTTGTGTTTTAAAAGTGGGGCCGTCTCTTATTGCAGAGGCGGCCTTTTTAGTATAATATAAAGATCCTGGTTCTAATGTGTTTATTGTTACACGGAGGAAAAGCAGGAGAAGACACAGAGCTGCACAGTGTTAGTGTTGCGAATCTCTGCGCAGCTCTGTGTCTTCTTTGTGGATCTCCGTGGAATGTATTTCTTTTATAATGAGATCAATAGTGGCAGATAAAATACTGTATGCATTTACTTATCAACCATAGTAATGCAGCCATACCCAGTAATCCCCACCAGGCATTGTTTTTGTTCCACTGCCAATGCTTAAATAAAGTCGGAATTTCCCAATACTTAATTACAAGAAATAATGTGCATCCTGTAAGGTTTAACCATAAAGGGTTGGGGGATGTTATGTGCCTGCTTGCCAATAACAAACAGCAAAGCATTGTGAGAGTAACCACTTGCAGGTAAATATAGCAGCCCGGGCGTGAGTCATTCTTTTCTTTTAAAGAAGTAATCAGCAACCCGAGCATAAGTAGCGCTGATATAGTGGTCCTGTATATTGGGAAGTAGTCATCCGGAAAGAGCATTGCAATGCTCCACAGGAAAAACAAAAGAGCTGTGTAGTGCGCTATTCGTCTTTTATTTTCAGAAACAGCGCGGTTAAAGGCTAGTAAAACAAAACTTAAGCGGGGCTCGATCCATCTTACAAAAGGAAGTGAATATATTGCGAGAAGAGTCGTCATGACTAGTTCATAATAATACCAATTGTTGTAGGGCAACTTGTTTATCACATATAAAAGAAGCGCCGAAGTGATGATAACCGGAAAAAATAATGTTGTGAATATTCTTTCTTTTTGATTGTACCTGATAATGTTTCGGACTACTTTAAAATAATCTGCCAGTAAATATTCACTCGTAAACAAAGCAGTGAGTTGTCCCCATGCAATGAAGATGCCTATGTGAACAATTACCGTGCTGATGGCTATATCTGGAATGTGGGTACCGGCAATAACGCAGGTTATCCCGGCTAACAATAACTCATAGGTTAAAAGTATAGTTGAAAATAAAATGCGAAAAAGAGGTCTGAACTGCTTTATTAAAAACAAGATAATGGGGTTCCAATAAACATAGATAAGGCGGATTATGGCCAGTATAGCTACCATTATGGCCAGGTATGTGATCCAGTTAATTAATGTTTGAGTTTGCAGCCATTCTCTCACGGCCGCGTTTTCGGAGTGGACATAAATAATTTTTGCATGTTGGAATATTTCTTTCAGGATGGCATCCCTAAGATTGTTACTCATTGACGGATAAGAGGATTGATGCTGTGACCAAAAACGCTGAGCCTCGGCATCTGCGCCGGACTGCTGGAGGACCGCTAACTGATATAAAGATGTTTTTTGAGAGGTGTTAAGAGAGGAAAGTATCATCGTTGTGCTGTCTGGTGCTGGCTTTGTAAACGAAAAATTGCTGAGTATTACGAGCAGGCATATAATGAAGCATCTGCGTTGGGTGGGGTATAGGGACATAATTCTTTTTTTGGGTAAGCAAAAATAATTGCCCAGAAGTAAAAGAATAGCTAAATAAAATAAGCTTGCTGCGATGCAATCCAATCAATAAGACATCCGCTATTTGCTTATTTGCGTTAACGGTATGTAAGACCACATTTCGATACTTGGCGTAGGAATTACTATTTCTCGCTCAGCCATCGTTTTCAATTATCCATTTTCCCCGCCTGAATGACTTTTAGTCGGGCAGGAATTTTCAATTATTGTAATGCCCTTACTTTGCAACTATGATCACAACCTACATGAATTGGAGCGGGGGAAAAGATTCTTCTCTTTGTCTGTATAAAGCAATGCAATCCCGTCAATACGATTTCCGTTATTTGCTGACCAGCGTTAACAGTACACATGATCGCATTTCCATGCATGGCGTCAGAAGATCGTTGTTGGAAAAGCAGGCAGAATCAATAGGTATTCCTTTACAGACGATTGAATTGCCTGAAAATCCTTCAATGCAATCCTATGAAGAGACAATGATGAAGAAAGTATTGAATTTAAAGGAAGCCGGTTGCACGCATGCCATGTTTGGCGATATCTTCCTGGAAGACTTACGCGTTTATAGAGAACAACAACTGGCCAAAGCCGGTCTGTCCTGTATATTCCCGTTATGGAAACAGGATACTACAGTGCTGCTGAAAGAATTTATTGGACTCGGTTTTAAAGCTGTGATTGTTTGCATCAATGAGCAATATCTTAGTAAAGAATTTTGTGGAAGAATAATTGATGAAGGTTTTCTGAACGATCTCCCTTCCAATGTTGATCCTTGTGGCGAAAATGGCGAATTCCATTCATTTGTATATGATGGTCCGATCTTTAAAAAGCCCATTGATTTTGAAAAAGGAGAAATTGTCTATAGAACATATGATGCGCCGTCAACCGCCGGTGTGAATGAAGAAAAAACATCTTACGGCTTTTATTTTTGTGATCTGATTTAATCGCGCTGTAAATCACGGTAACGGACATATGCTTCCGCACCGTAAGCGTTTAAAATAGTACGGCATAAATCACTACCTAAGAGAGTACACCTAAAACCGTACATCTAAAATCGTACATCCCTCTCTTTTGCGTTTTCTTTCATTTTCGTTATTTTCAATATATGAACTTCAGGACGGATCAGCTTATTACAGTCACATTCACGCTTTTTGCGATTATTGATATTGTAGGCTCTATTCCAATTCTCATTAGTTTGAAAGAAAAGATGGGCGGAATAAAAGCGCTAAAAGCAACAGCTATTTCAGGCGGCCTGATGGTCCTCTTTTTATTTGCCGGCGAAAAATTTCTGAATATTCTTGGCCTGGACGTAAGGTCGTTTGCGGTTGGAGGTTCTATTGTGATTTTTCTTCTGGGTCTCGAAATGGTGCTAGGGCATGAGATCTTTAAAGGTGATGCTGACAGCCATAGCGGTACGGTTGTACCTATAGCTTTTCCGCTTATCGCAGGCAGCGGAACACTTACTACTATTATCTCCCTCAAAGCCAACTATGAGGAACTGTATATACTTCTCGGGATCTTAATTAACCTGATCATTGTCTACCTCGTCATCAAATCCTTAAAGTGGATTGAGCATGCTTTGGGTAAAAGCGGCTTAATGGCCATTCGTAAGTTTTTTGGTGTTATTCTGTTGGCAATTGCGGTTAAAATATTCAGCAGCAACTTCGCGGCCTTCGGCAAATAGGAACCACGGAGACAGGGCGACACTGAGAGACACAGCGAATCAGATTGCTGCTACTAAAATCAACTTTTAAATTGAGGCAGAAAAAAGCATGAATTAGTTGGCTCGTTAGATATTTGTTGCGAGTTTTCCTGTTATGGCAACGAGCAGAAGGGTATGTTACCTCTCGCGTTAATATCGTAGTGTTTCTCCGTGTCGTCGTGCCTCCGTGGTTCCCCTCGCCGCAGGCAAAAAAATTGGGGAAGTAAGACTACTTCCCCTCACCCTTATTTAACGTAATTGAGCTGCAATGCTCAAAAAATTGAAAATATGATTGTTTTACTCTTTTAAAGTTTAAAAGAAGCTGAAAATTTTTTTGCTATAAATACGGTGCTATTTTTTTCTTCAATTCATCGCGGTAGGCATCTCCAATAGGTATGGTATGTTTTCCAATTCCTATTTCATTTCTTGAAATGCAATCAATATGATGCAGTGCTATAATAAATGATCTGTGGACACGTATAAAATCGGCCTCGGGCAATTTTGATTCGAAATCCTTGAGGTTTTGAAGTGTTGTTATAGGCGTTGACTTGCCTGCAATGAAAACCTGGGTATAGTCCTTCATAGCAGAGATGTATTGAATTTCATCAAGCCAGGCCTTGATCAGTTTATATTCACTTTTGATAAGTATAAAATTCCTGCGGTAACCTGTTTGTTGCAACGGCATATCCTGTGTGTCTGAAAAATAATTTGTACTTATCATAAATATAATATCAATTTATGAATAATAGGTTGTTAATGAGGTAAAATTGAATTTATAGAACCCTTCAAACAAGTCCTTCCTGTCTCTTTTACAAGGATATCCGGATCTGATTCATTGGGGATATTCCGTGAAAAGGTTTTTTATTTTGCTTGCAGCAAAGCTATAGGGATGTTTATTATAGGCCTTAAAAAAAGCTGTGAATCGAGCAAAAGATGCGACGAATGAAGCTTTGTTTAAAGCGCGGTACTTTTTGCCTGTTCAATTCTGTTTGTAATTATATTTACTTAATGAAAACTGTATCAACCTTAGCCCTTGTGTTTCTAACCTGTCTTGCAGGACATGCACAAAAAGTAGAAAAATATTACAATTATAACTGGAAGGAGACGGATATTTCAGGTGCAAGTTTTTATTCCATGAGTAATAAAACTGATTCGGGGTGGCTTAGAAAAGACTATTACATTCATCGTAAGACGCTGCAAATGCAGGCGTTATACACCGATAGTTCCTGCAAAGTACACAATGGTATGGCTTATTATTTTTATCCTAACGGCAACCTTGAATCCGTTGGACGGGTTATCGATGGAAAAAAACAAGGCCAATATTTCAGCTACTATAGCGAGGGTATGATGAAGAACTCCATTACGTACCTGGATAATGAACCAGTGGGTACTTCTATCAAATGGGCAAAAAGCGGTTATATGACTGACTCGGCATTTTACAACAAGGATGGCAGCGGCATTGAAATGGAATGGTTTGATGATGGTAGGCCTTCTGCCGGAGGTAGATATGCGGCAGGATACAAAAAGCATGGCAAATGGAACTATTATCACCACAACGGGCAGCTGAGTTGCATAGAGCTTTACAATAATGGTAACTTATTGCAGGTTAAGTTATTTGATGAAACTGGTAACGCTGTTTCAGATACCGCAAACAGAATGATGAGGGCGGCAGCTTTTCCCAAAGGGATAGGTGCATGGACAAAATACCTGCAGAAACAATTGTACTTCCCTTCCGGATATAAAATTGTAAACAGTGACCTCGTGGCCGTTGTGGCTCATTTTACATTAAGTGAGGATGGCAGTGTTGAAGATGCAGAAATAAGTGTACCCTTTTATCCTGAGTTTGAAAAGATTGCCTTAGATGTTATTAAAAAGTCACCCAAATGGATACCGGCAATGTTACATAACCGCCCGGTTAAATACAGGATGAGACAAACAGTAAGTTTTTCTCAGAGCGCGGAGTAATTCTTAGAGCTGCCCAATTTTCATGATAATCAGCTATCAGCCCCTTAGAGTTGAACTGGCTGATAGCTTAAGGCTGAATGTTGATAGCTTCTAAGCATTGCCGGTTAGCGCTACAATATTTTGTTTATACATCTCACTCACTGGCAGTTCAAGCGTTTGCAGATAAACGCTCGATTTGCGAACCGTTGTAATGTGTTTAATGGCGACGATATAGGATTTATGTATTCGGATAAATTGTTGCAGCGGTAGCTTTTCCTCAATATTCTTCAGGCTCATTCTTGTTATAATGGGCTTGTTGGTAGACACAAGATGAATGCGGATATAATCTTTCAATCCCTCAATGTATCTTATGTCAGAAAGGCTCACTTTAACCTGGCTATATTCAACCGGCACAAAAATGTAATCAAAAACTGTGGACGGTGCATTCTGTAAATAACTTTGTCTTAGATTATGAAGTTCTTTTGCCTTGTTGCAGGCTTTTATAAATCGCTCCAGCGAAACCGGTTTTAGCAGATAGTCCACAACATCCAGTTTAAAGCCTTCCAGCGCATACTTTTCGTAAGCTGTTATAAAAATGATCATTGGCCTGTTGGTCATGGTTTCAGCAAATTGCAAACCGCTCAGTCCCGGCATTTGTATGTCAAGAAAAATCAGATCGGGTTTTTGCTGCTCCATAAAAGTCATGGCTTCCATGGCGTTTCTGCATTTTGCAAGCAGCTGCAGATAAGGTACTTTGCTGATGTTATCCGCGAGCAGATCCAATGAAAATTTTTCGTCGTCTATAGCTATACAAGTGAGCATCAGGTAAGTTTTAAAGTAAGATGAATTTCAAACAGGCCATTCTCATCTTTTATATCCATTTTATAATCATTGCTATATAAGAGGTTCAGCCTCCTGATCACATTCGCCAGTCCGATCCCCGATATCTTATCCTTCGTTTCTTTCAGCCGCTCGTTGTAATTGTTGGTGACTACAAACTTAAGTTCCTGTTCCCTTACATGCAGCATTATATTGATTGTTGCATCATCTATCATGCCTGTGCCATGCTTAAAAGCGTTTTCTACAAAGGGGATCAGCAGCATCGGTTCTATGTAATGATTTATGCTATCTACATCGATCGTTACATTAACTTTCACGGTGTCTTCAAACCGTTGCTTTTGCAGGTCAATGTAGCTTTCCACATATTCTATTTCACTCTGTAAAGGTACTTTGTCTTCGTCTGCATCGTACAGCATGTACCTCATCAGAGATGACAGTTTAATTAGCGAAGGTTCCAGGTTATCACTCTTCATGCGGGCCATATAAACCATGCTGTTCAGTACGTTAAACATAAAATGCGGGCTAACCTGGCTGCGCAGCAACGACAATTCTGTTTTTAGATTCTCGTTTTCTTTTTCTTTCGCAAGTTTGTCCTGTGCAATTTTATCTATGATCGTCTTATACGCAATGCTGCAGGCCAGTATGGTAAGAAATCTGAAAAAACCGGCTCCAAGCGGTGGCCCCGGCCGGAATTGAGGAGGGTGGAGTGCCGGATTGAAAATAGCAATATGCGCGATCACGATAAGAAAGATAAAGAGAAGAATGGCTGTTACGTAAGAGACATACTTCTTTTTATAGGCAAGCTTCGGAAGTAATACATAGGCGTTCAGGTAAAAAAAGCTTACTAATATTACGTCAAGCACCATGTTAAAATGCGTGAATATGCTGTGTATGTAATTTCGTGGCAATGGTGGGGGAAGCGGTTCTTTCATGAAGTGGTTGCGCATTGCGTCTCCATGCATAAACTCCGCATTTGACGGGCGAAAGAAATAGGGTGAATATAAATACACAACCCAAATAGCAATATGCACCAAAACTATAAACCACTTGCTGTTGAACAACTTCATCACGGCAAGTTAGCAACTTAAGGCAGTAAACGCCATTTAAATCAAAATGTGTAGATGAATCGGCAAAAAACTGCTGCGAAGGAGAGGGAGGGGAGAAAGCTTAAAGCTCAAAGCCTAAAGCCTAAAGCTTAAAGCCTAAAACTGATTATAGCGGAGGATGTCTTCCGTGAATTGGTGTTTGCGGCCATTAATCTTTTTGCTCAGCGTAAATCTATATAAAATTCATCGTCCCGTTTTAAGCTTTGCGCTTTAGGCTTTAAGCCAAAAAAGGCTGCCGAAACTGGCAACCTCTTTCAATTATTTTAAACGGTATAAAACTCATCTACTGGTTTTAAGCTTTGCGCTTTAGGCTTTAAGCTCAAAAAATACTCATCGACCGGATTTAAGCTTTGTGCTTAAGGCTTTAAGCCAAAAAAGGCTGCCGAAACTGGCAACCTCTTTCAATTATTTTAAACGGTATAAAACTCATCGATCGGTTTTAGGCTTTGGGCTTTAGGCGTTAAGCTCAAAAAACACTCATCGACCGGTTTTAAGCTTTGCGCTTTAGACTTTGGGCTTTAAGCTTAATCGTATTTCTTCTGTTTGGTAAACCAGAAATCGCGGTAGAATAAGGTAATATTAAATTGCTGATAGTTTTCTTTAATCAGGCCTTTATTTGTTGTTCCACGTTGTCCAAATTCAACATTGGCCTGAACTGCAAAAGGAATTTTCAGAGAACTGATACCGCCTCCTAAAGTAAATCCTGTCTGATCGATCTGCTGTCCGCTCAATTTTACGTAAGTGTTGGTGTGAAACGCTCCAGCCTGCAAATACCATTTTTCCAGGTATACACTACGGTAGTTGAGATTTTTTACATATTCAATACCGCCGGAAATCCTGTTTGCATCTGTAAGTATGTAACCGAGGCCTCCAAGATTATTTACATCATTCCAGTTTTGTTTCTGGTAGTCTGCTGCTACAGTGAAAGTTTTATTATAAGTGATTGCTCCACCCACTGTATATATAACCGGAAGATTGAAATAGCTGTTTTTAAAATCATCATTTTGGTTAATTATGACATTAGCTTCTGAAACTGTAAGCGCCTGGCTTACTGCTAATTGAGTCTTGTTGGCTGCAGATGCGCCCACAGCAATGCCCCATTTTTTGGCAATGTTAGCCGAGTATTGAATACCGCCTTTAAAATATATATGGTCTAAATGTATCTGGTTGTTGGTTACTATATTGGAATAGGTAATTGTTTCCTTCTGTTCCAGCGAACCAAATAAGTAAGATGTCTCTAAACCAATTCTCAGATTTTTCCTTTTGCCAAAGCCGAACGAATTGCTCAGGTAAACTTTGTTTACGCCGCCTGTTCCTTCATAATGGGCAGAAGTGTAATCGTTAGAACCCTGTATTTCTTTGGGCGCTGTAAATGAATAGTTCGCAGAGCTAAATGGCGCCAATCCAAATCCAATGCCCCACCAACTCTTCATTTTAAAGGCCAGTGCAAGTCTTTTTACCTGAAAATCGTTGGAGTGCGTGTCAAGCTGGCCGATTGGCTGACCTGAGTAACTAACATTTCTGTATCTGCCGGATAATTCAAGATCAAAGAAAAAATCATCCAGCTTAACCAGGCTGGCCGGGTTAGCCGCGTACTGGTATTTGTTGGAAGATAGGGCTACTCCCGTGTTGGCAATGCCAGAGGAACGGTCGAAATAACTTTGCTCAATATCACCAATACCTGCAATAGAATAAGGCGAAGCATTGTTCTGCGCCTGTAAACTTCCGCAAGCGACCATTAAAAATGAAAAAGCAAATAGACTATACTTTAATTGCATGTATCGGTTTATTGAATAGCTATATAATAGATAATGAGTTGAACACGGTCAAAATCGTTTGGCTGATGCTGGTTACCAACAACGGTACGCCAGAAAGATGAATACTCCCTTTTTGCAAAAGTGCTGAGAATTAAACCATTTCTCTCGTTGATAGGACCAACCAGGCGCATCTGGGCCTGCAGATAGGTAGTGATGTCATAAGTGTATGAGGTAGATTGCCCATATTGGTAATCATACACAAAATTTCCCGCCTGTGTAGCTCCATTTATCTGGATATCAGTACCCTGTTGGTTATTCAGGTCCGTTTGAGAAAGCCTTAATGAATCCGAAAGCCTGTAAATGCTCCGGTCATAAGTCCCCTTAACCGGCTTGACGACTAACTGCGCCGCAGACAGCTTGACAAAGCCTGGGAAATCCAGCAGCTGCGAAATACTGGGAAAGGTAAACTTGACCCTCGTTCCCGTTATTGGCTGCAAATATCCGGCGTTTGCAGAAAGGTTGGAAGATACTTCTTTGTTTGAAGATCCGATTGCCTGCAATGGCTTACCGGTTCTGTCTATGCTAATACTGTTAAACTGATGGCCACTGTTGTTCATTGTAAACTTCGTGACCTTTGCAACAGGATAGAGCCCCCTGTCCGTATAGTGCAGATTTAAAGAGACGCTGTCTTTAAATCCAAATGCCAGGCCATCATTCCCTGCACCTCTGATATTAATACCCTTGAAGTAACGTAAAAAGCTGTCAACAGTCCTGATATCCTGTGATTTTGTTTTCAGCTTGGCCATCAGTTCCTGGCCGAGCGCATCAGATAAACGGATAGACAAAGTATCTGTTCTGTATGGTTTTAGATAAACAGACTGAGATCCGATAGGAGCAGCCTGAGTTTTCACTGAGCTGGTATTGAACAACCTGTTGGTGTTCATATCAAGCACAATGCTGTCCTGAAGGCGATAAACTTCCATCTGAACAGGTTTCGTTGTATCACCATAATAGACCTTATTCAGTTTCAAAACAACCTCAAGCGAATCATAAGTGGCATTTTTGTATGTGTCATCGTCTACAAATCCGGGAGGGACAACCTGCAAATAAGTGCCCGCTTTAACCAGCCCGAATGAAGGGTCATTATAAATACCCGCTACTGCAGAGCCAGTGCCGTTTGTGGGAAAAGAATCAGTATAAATACTTGAAACGTTTACTGTGAAAGTATCTGTTTTTATTACCTGTGTGTAACCGTTAACAAGCTGTTGTCCAAATTGAATATCAACCTTTTTACATGCCGTTGTCAAAGCAATTAGTCCTGTTAGAGCCACAAAAATCTTCACAAAAGTTACACGTATATTCATGTATATTATATATGGTATGGGTAAACGTGCGCAATATTATTCGCCCATCCTGTTAGTGAATTGTTAGTATAGATAAAAGTATTCGGTTTGGCCTTCATCGCCAGCTTTTTATCGATGAAGCATTTTTTATGCATGATCAATCGCTGATAGCCTGTTTGGGGCAAAAAAAGTGAAATTATTTCTACTCCCAGTTAACATTTCTTCATTTTTGTTAAGCATTTCTGAAGTTTTAAGGACTCTTTAATATGTGTTTATCGACAAATATAATCTATTTGCAGATAATTAATTGGCTTATAACCATTTTAACGAAATCGCACCGATTCGTGCGAATAATTTGGGCGCCGAAAATAAAAATTTACTCATGCAAAAAGCTAGTCTTTATTTGTTAGTTCTTGGGGCTGTTTGTATTTCTGTTTCATGTAATAAAAGTTCCAGTACCACAAGCTCGGAAGATACGGGCAACTGGATAAAACGTTCGGAATTTGAAGGTTCACAAAGAACAAATGCAGCATCATTTGTGATTGGTGACGTCGCTTATATCGGTGGTGGTTATGATGGTACAGCGAGGTTAAATGATTTTTGGAAATTTGATCCGACCGGAAACGGTTCATGGAGACAGGTTGCAGACTTCACAGGTACAGCAAGAAGCAATGCTGTGGGTTTTGCAGTTGGTAATGTTGGATATGTGGCAACGGGTAACGACGGTAACGTTAAACTGAAAGACAACTGGGCTTACGATGCAACAGCAAATACATGGACTAAGAAAAATGACTTTTCTGGTGCAGCAAGATACGATGCAGTAGCTTTTGCAATTAACGGAAAAGGTTATATTACTACAGGATACGGCGACAACACCAGTGGTGGTAGCAGTAACCTGAAAGACATTTGGGAATACAATCCCTCAGCAGATAGCTGGACGCAAAAAACGAGCTTAGGCGGTGATAAAAGAACCGGAGCTTCAGTTTTTGTTTACAAAAACGTTGCTTACGTTTTTGCTGGTATGAACAATGGATACGGTGTAAACGACATGTGGGCTTATGATCCTTCAAAGGATTCATGGACTGCTAAAAGAAAATTGTCAAACGTAACAGACAGCACATTCGATGATGACTATTCTGACATCACAAGAGCTTATGCAGCTACTTTTGTAATAGGTGACTTCGGATATATCAGCACTGGTCAGTTAGTCGCTCCATCATCTTCTACTGGTGGTTCAAGCGGAACTTCAACTAAAACATGGCAGTACGATTTTGCGAACGATACCTGGGCAAGAAGAACTGCTTACGAAGGCAAAGCGCGCACAGGTGCCGTAGGCTTTACCGTTGCTGGCAGAGGTTTTATTGCTACAGGTGGTGCGGGTAGCAGCTCTTTCTATGATGATATCTGGGAACTTGATCCCAACAACACGTATAATGCGAATGACTAGATCTTTGTGGTGCATAGCGCTGTTTGCAGGACTTGTGTTTACAACTTCATGCAATAGCAACAATAAAAAACAAGAGCCGTCCGGAGATGACAAGTTGCCTGTTAAGGTAATTGCGGTTCCTTCGGGAAAAGGATGGGGATACCAGGTGTTTGTGGAGGATAAGTTATTTATCGACCAGACAAATATACCTGCTGTATCCGGCTTACAAACCTTCAAAACCCAGGAGGATGCGCTGAAGATTGGTAACCTGGTGGTAAGTAAGATGAAACATGGAAAGCGCACGGTAACCATTCAGGATCTTAAAGATGCTCATGTAGCATTTGATAGCTTATAAATTTTAAGAACTTAAATAAAGAAGACCGGTGATCTCCATCACCGGTTTTTTTGTGCCTCTACACGCCAGCTCAAACACCCTCTTACACCCGATCCATTTTTTTATCATCATGCATTCGCACATTCGCATATTCGCACATTTACACATTTACACATTTGCACATCTGCACATTCGCCCCATTCACTGCCCGTTCGCACCTCCGTACTATGTTTAAACGCTATATTTTCAATCCTCCATTTGAATTCTGACCTACACTGATAAAAATTCTGCGGGCTTTTGCAGCGCCTTTTGTGGATTTGATGCATATGATAGCAGCGGTGCGCGTTTCGCCAATAAGGATTTGATCTTTCTTCAGCCCTTACAGAAATTCTAAGTTTTCTTTAAAGGATAAAATGCTGGACTATTGGGATAATTTCTGTCTCCTAATAGGCGAAAAAAAGATAATCTGTTGATTTGCAATGTTCAGATTGATTAAAAAAACAGCTCTTTTTAAAGATTGCGTAGATAGTAATTTTCTTTGCCCTGACCGAACTTTGCATTCTCGTTTGTAAGTAGTTCTAAAAAATACTGCTAAAAGCGAAAAATAAAACGTCATGTTACCGTACCTGAAAAAAAACAATGCTGCCGAAGGCAATTGCGGCTTACTAACCGTATTCATGCAGTTTTACTTCCGCGGCATCACTAATGACTTAACCGCTGCTCAAATTAGAAATGTATCGTTAGACAATGTTGATTTAAAATACAATCATGAAAAAACACTAGTTCATATCAGAGTATAATCTTCAACGGCTTAACCAGGGCCCGTAAGCTCTTCATCTGAGCTAATATTTAATACGAAATGATACCGGCCAAAGTACACATGTGAGCATAAACTCACAAGGCACTTTATTGCCCAATAAAATATAATACAATGAATGTATTGTCATTTACATACCGGATACTAACACTATTAATCTTCACAGGCTGCTTTAATGGTATAAATGCACAGCTATATATAGAAAACGCAGACCTGACCACATTGTCAGACGCTGTTGTTTTTGTAAACGGCGATGTACAATACGCAGGTAGTAAGGAACAATCTGTTCTTCATGATGGTTTGCTGGAATTAAAGGGCAATTGGTATAATACAGCAGTAAAAGACAAAAAAGTATTTGCAGATGCATCTGCCGGGAATGTGCTTTTTAGCGGTGCATTGCAAACATTTAATGGCTTTAACACAAGATTTCCCAATCTAACGTTAACAGGCACAGATAAAAAACAGCAGTTTGCGCCGGTAGAGGTCCGTCACGTACTGGATCTCACAGACAGAGAGCTTGATGTTAATAGCAATACGGCCACATTATTATCAGATGACCTGGCCGCGGTAAAATATGTAAGCGGTTATGTAAATACAACTGCAGGCAATCACGGATGGCTTGTTCGTAACATGCATCATGGTAGTTCATATGTTTTTCCTCTCGGTGACAGAAATGGTTCACTGTTCCGTTTCCGCCCGATGGTTATCTCGGCCGCCAAAGACGGTAATATATTCGGGCAATTCCAGGATTACAATCCTTCGAAAGATGGTTTCCCGGCATCACAAAAAATGCCCGATATACAGGTAGTAAATGAGAACTGGTATCACGCAGTAACTACAGATGCGGCTGACGGTAATTCAGTTAACGTTCTGGTTACTGAAAGCTCCATTGCAGATGGCGGCGTATACTCAAAAATGGTTACATGGAATAACAGCAAGCGCATGTGGGAAAACTTGCCATCTACAGGTGCAATACCCAGCCTTGACTATAATACCAACGATTACATTTTTAAAACAAGCGCTGCGATTGCAATTAACAACCAATTACCCGTTGATATTAACCTGGCAATGGAGCATCATGATGAATTCTACATTCCCAATGTAATTACGCCTAATGGCGATGGTAAGAATGATACATGGAAAATAAAAGGCCTGGACCTGACTGCTCAAAACGAAGTGGTGATCTTCAACAGGTGGAACAATATAGTGTATGAAACCAAAAATTACACGAACACCTGGGATGGTAAGGGATTGAATGCCGGCACCTACTTCTACATACTCAAGATAAAAAAAGACGGTAACGAGAAAGTTTACAAAGGGTTTATCATGCTCATGAGATAATAGTCTACCTGCCAATAATCAAACAGAAGGAAGGCCATGCCGGCCAGTCAAAATAATTAAAAACGAATGTATGAAGCGAAGTTTACTTATTGTGTGTATGATGCTGTGTACAGGAGTTGTAAAACTATATGCTCAACAGGATGCACAATTCAGCCAGTACATGTTTAACGGCCTGTATATAAATCCTGCGTATGCCGGATATAGAGAGCAATGGAACATTAACATGTTTTACCGCAACCAGTGGACAGGTTTTCCCGGCGCACCGAAAACCTTTTCACTCGCCGCCGATGGGATAGCAAATGACAATCGTGTTGGCCTGGGAGTGCAGATCATGAACGACAAAATTGGTGCACAGGAGAACACATCATTCTATGGCAATTACGCTTATCGTATTCCATTGAATGATGAAGGTAGCCAAACGCTTGCCCTGGGTATCGGTGCCGGATTTCTTCAGCAGCGCTTAAACATAAACGCACTGCATGATGAGAATGAAACGCTCCCAACTGAGGATCTTGCTTTGATTAACGCAAAGAAAACAGCAATAATGCCGGATGCGCGCTTTGGTGTTTTTTATAACAGCGATCGTTTTTATACAGGACTCTCTGTTGATAATCTTATCACTGATGTTTTTAGAAAGAACCAGGTCCTTAGAAATTATATTCCCATGAAGCCGCATATGTATTTCACAATGGGCGGCCTGGTGCCTCTTTCCGAAGAGATCTTATTTAAGCCATCACTCTTAATTAAAGAAGATTTTGCAGGTCCCACAAGCCTTGACCTGAATGCCTTTTTTCTTTTGGATCAAAAGGTTTGGCTGGGTGCATCTTACCGGACTGCCGTATTAAACAGAAGTAACATTGATAAAAGCCTTACCAAATCAGGAGCTGTTGCAGGAATGATTGAAGTGTTTGTAAATGACAAGTTACGGATAGGTTATGCCTACGACCAAACCATTAATGGAACAGCCGCGAATAATTATTCCACGCACGAAATATCCCTGAATTACTTCTTTAACAACCCAAGGGCAAGAATGTTATCGCCCCGGTATTTCTAGAAACACAGTATTTGTAATAATGAAAAAGTCATTGCATTTAAACAGAATTTCAATGCCTGATAATAGAATAACTATTTCTTTTTTTATAGCCCTGCTTTTGCTCACATGTAATGTTGTAATGGCACAGTATGTATTGAAACAAGCCCGCGGGCAGGCTGCTGTATACAACTATACAGCAGCAAAGCCATTGTTCATTAAGGCATACAATAAGAAACAATCGCTGGAAGCTGCGCGTGGTCTTGCGGAGATCTTCCGTAACAATAATGAATATGAATTTGCGGAATCATGGTGTGCAAAAGTTGTGACAATGCCCGGGCACTCGCCTGAAGACGAGTTAAGTTTTGCTGAAGTGCTAATGAATAATAGCAAGTATGCAGAAGCAAAACAGCAACTACAAAGTTATCTTTCTAAAAAAGGATCTGACAGGCTTGCTGAAAACTTGCTTGCAGGTTGCGATGAAGCAGAAAAGTGGTTAAGAAACCCGGTTAAAGGCAACCTCGAGAATATGCAGGTCTTCAATTCACAATATTCAGATTGGGGATTGGTTCGTATAAACGATCAGTTTGTATTTTCTTCAGATCGTCCGTATGACTCTGTCAGACGTCAGCCGTTTTTTCAAAATAGCAATATCAAACGTGATCATTACGGATGGACAGGCAACAGTTATCTGCACTTATATCAAAGCAATGGTAAAGACAGCAATAGCACCAAATTACTGAACCGGGATATTAATGGCGACTATCATAGTGCCAGTGCTTCATATACCAGCAATGGCCGGGAAATGTACTATGCTAAGACAATGCTGGTTAAAAAAAGTGCGAGCTTTTTAGGAAAAGAGCAACCCTATACGCTTAACGTTACCATACACAAATGCGACTGGGATACAACAAGGCAAAACTGGAACAAGCCGGTTGATTTTCCTTACAACGGTGTATTTGATTATTCTGTGGGCGATCCCTGGATCAATGCAGACGGAACCTTCATGTTATTCGTTGCAAATTATGGCGAAGGGAATATTGGTGGGACTGATATCTATTCTATGCAGAAAGATTTAGACGGCAAATGGATGTCGCCCGTAAACATGGGCAGGGACATTAATACCGAAGGAAATGAGCGCACGCCTTTTCTTGATAGTGATGGCACTTTGTACTTCGCCAGCAATGGGCGCGTTGGAATGGGGGGGCTAGATATTTACAAAGCTGTGCGAAATAATGCCAATGGCTGGACAGTTACCAATATGGGTAGTCCTGTAAATAGTGCGCAGGATGATTTTGCGCCTTTCTTTACCCGTCCGCTCGAATTGTATTTTTCCAGCAATCGCCTGCTAGGGAAGGGAAGCGATGATATCTATAGATTCAATTTTTCGAAAATACTTGTGTTTGCACTGGAAGGAACAGTGGTTGATAAGGCAACACGCGAACCACTAAAGAACACGGTAATAACACTCTTCAACAAGGTCACAGGAACTCCTGAAAAAACGCTTACTGATGAAAGAGGTCACTATAGCTTTAAACTCGATAGTCTGACCGATTATGATTTGTCCGCAATAAAAACAGATTATGCATCAGTTACCGGTATAAACCTTACAACAAAAGGTCTGACAGAATCGAAAACTTTAAGAAGAGACATTGAGCTGGAAAAGGTAGAGCTGAATAAGCCTGTAAAACTGGATAATATCTATTTCGACCTTGATAAATGGAACATCCGTCCGGATGCAGAACCAGACCTAAATCACCTCGTGAAATTATTGAATGACAATCCTACATGGAGTGTTGAGATGTCTTCTCATACTGACTCCAGGGCGAATGATGCCTATAACATGAAACTTTCTCAAAAGCGGGCAGAGTCAACAGTTAAATACCTGATTGAGCATGGAATTACGGCAGACAGATTAACGGCCAAAGGTTACGGAGAGACACGATTGGTGAACAGGTGTAGCAACGGCGTTAAATGCTCCGAAGAAGAGCATCAGCAAAATCGCAGAACCGAATTTACCATCATCGATAAATAATTAATTCAACTGGCCCTTCGCTATGGAGGAATTGAAAATAAAGAAATTAAAAAACATAAGTATGCCACGCTGTTTTTACAAAATCCTAAGCTTGTTATTACTGGTGCTCTTAGCAATGTCAGCCCGCGCCCAGGAAGGTTCTGTAGGTGTTGGTACAAAAACACCGGATCCTTCAGCTATTTTGGATGTAACCGCTACGGGTAAAGGTGTATTGTTACCTCGTATAAGTTTGAGAAATATCAACGATGCAGAAACCATTCTGAATCCCAAACAAAGTTTGCTTGTGTTCAACACAAATCCGGATATCGTTGGCGGAGATGGAGTTGGTTTCTATTACTGGAGCGGACCCAACGGAAGCCCGGCTAGTACCTGGGTGCTTTTAGGAAAAACGTCTTCTGCAGGGGCCTCCGGTGCGATGATATACACCGGTAGCAATTCTCCTGCAAGTACATTAGGTGTAGCCGGCGATTTGTACATCGATAATGTGAGCGGGGACTATTACCAAAAGTCCACGGCTGGCGTTTGGGAAAAGCAAGGGAATTTGAAGGGGCCAAAGGGTGAAGTTGGTGTAGCGGGTGGCAATGGGGCTCCCGGTAACAAAGGTGATGCAGGCTATCCGGGGGAAGGCATTAATATCTACACAGATTATTCAACAGGTGATGTATATGTTCAGAACAGCGATGGTACATGGACGAAGATCAATGGCAAAAATGGCCGGGACGGAAAGGACGGCGTTGCTGGAATTCAGGGTGGGCAGGGTGTTCCGGGCGTACCGGGTACAACAACTATTAATTCAACGAGAAGTATATTTATCGATACAACTACAAACTTTGTTTACATAAGAGATCCGAATGACTCCACTCAATGGGTGCCTACTAACATGATCGTGAAAAAATCACTTACAGGAGATAAGTATTTTGTCATCAATGGCGGGGACAGTTCAGTATTAAGAGATGTTAAGCTGATGCTGAATGTAGTTGGTCTAGCCGGAGATACTTCTTTTATACAGCATCTCACAACAAATAATTTATTCAAAGATTCGGTTGTTACAATTGTAGTTAACAATCCCATTGTGAAGGACAGCGTGACGAATTGGGTGAACAGCAATATAGTTCAGGTGATCAGGGATAGCACAACCAATTGGTATGATAAGAATACCATATTGCAGGACAGTGTGTTTATGACAGTGAAGGCGAAAGGTGATTCTTTGTCAAGTGATAAGTTTATAGATGTGTTGGCGAGAGACGGTGTGACCAAAGTAGGTGACAGCACTTTATTGAAATATGCCAGGCTGAAACTAAATATGCCAACCATCGCAGACAGTATCACCAATACGCAAGTATTCCGGGACAGTGTGACACGGATCAGCCGTGACAGTGTAAGCAACTGGCTGGTGATTAACAATGACTTCAGGGACAGTATCGCTATCAGCTATCAGCTATCAGCTATCAGCTATCAGCTATCAGCTATCAGCTATCAGCTATCAGCTATCAGCTATCAGCTATCAGCTATCAGCTATCAGAAAATAAAACCAATCAAGATACTACAAAAAAGAATGCTCATGAAATCCATTAATCCACAAATCCAATAAATCCTGATCAAGACAAAAATCCTAATCAACCTTTCTAATACTCTTACGCACATGCTTCCCATTCGCTAAATACAGATCCACCATATAGAAAGAAGCCGGCAATGCACTCAAATCCATTTTGATAAATTTAGAGGTGAAATTGTAGTACTTACTTTCCCATTGCACCTTTCCTTTTTCATCGGTAAACTTAAACGTGATGTCTTGTGGTTCATCAATCACAATGTCTGCTGTCGTAGGTCCTTTTGTACGCGCCGGGAAAAATTCAAATACCGGCTGAATTGATGATCTGTCTGCAACATAGTTTTCTTTCACTGTAAAGTAATATTGAATCCCGCTCCCGAAGTTGGGTTCAAAATTCTTCAGCAATTTGCCGGCCTTATCAAGGATGCGAATGTATCCATAGCCGCCTTTCGGATTGGCCCAGAAACTTAAGCCATCGTTTGCAGTGTCTGTAATATTCAATACATAACAACCTGGTGCCAGATGCAAAGTGTCATTACGTAGTTCGGGTTTGTGTATCGCTCCCTGTGGAACTGCTTTAATCAATTGGCCAGCTGCATCTTTTAATTCCCAGCCGGTCTGAGTACTGTCTTTGTTTGGCATGAAAGAGATAACAATATCCTGTTCCATTGCTGGTGGCATTTTGCCGAAGGAGACTACCGAGTTGTCCAATGGATATTGATCTTTTTTTCCGTTGGGTGAAGAGAGTGTTACTTCAAAAGCGAAATTCCCGGCAATGTCTGTAGTAATATTTCCCGGCAGTACAATCTCTGTTGTTTGAAGAAAAGCGAGGTTGCCTTTCCATTTGTAGATCATTTTTTTTGAACCCTTCACACCGTATTCAACATTCAATGAATGCAAAGGTTTGCTTCCGTTGTTCTGGATGTGGATCCTTGCGCTGCCACAGACAGGATTCATTCTGCCATATTCATCAATATTGCTGGGTGCAATAACATCATTGATGGTCACGTCATAATCACTATTGGGCTTGCCATAGTAAAAAGCATGCGCATTGATTGCCCAGCCGCCCTGTGGTTTAGTAGAATGATATGGTTGCATTTTAAGCTCAACTGTATGGTTATTGCCTTTTAGCGGAAGTGTGTACACATCCGGAATTGCAAGAGAACCCGGGCACCAATTACCTCTGCTATATACCCATGTACCGGCTTGCGGAAAAACCGGGTTGTTGCCGCAAACGATATACATGTCTTTGTGATCTAACTTCTTGTCGTCAAAATATGTTTCACGCCATTTACTGCAGAACTCGCTGCATCCGTCAGGCGCGTCCATTCCATGACCGGTTTGCACAACCCTGTAATTGGCTATTTGTGCACCTTTGGGAGCATCCAGAGGCACTGGTTTTACCAGTGTCTCAAATGGTTTGCTGCTATCGCCATAGGCAAAGGAACCGCTCCACAATGTTTGGTGGCCAAGCGGATTCATAACAGGTGTCCCTTCAATAATTGCAAAATCAAGTGTTACGAGCCATCCTATGCCGTCGTTACTTTCATAACCTGTATGCTGGTATTCAATCTCCACAGAATCTCTTAGCAGCAATCCCCAGTCCGTTACATCCTGTTGCCATGTAAATTTCCAGGTACTGTCAAACCATCCGCCGTAAGGTGTCAACATCCGCATCATTTCAAGATTGAGCGGCTGCGATTGCTCACTTCCTTTCTTATGCAGAATAACATAGTCAATATAATCCCATGCGCCGCATTTCATACCATCGGGACATTGCAGTGTTATACTGGCAATAATTTTCCTGTAGTTTGTTTTTGAAGATGGAAATACTGCCCATTTGCGCACTTCATTAAAGCCGCGTGCAGGATCAGTCTTCATAAGTGTTTTGTTGTGTGGAATTACGTGTAATGTATCTCCCGGCGCTGCAAAAACATTTGCCAACGCGCCAAGGCATAAGAAAAGCAACAGTAATTTTTTCATGTGCTTAATGATTAGTGCGGGCGAATATAGACAATAAGATGTACGATGTTAGATGTACGATGTTAGATGTACGATGTAAGATGTACGATGTACGGTGTAAGATGTTTGGACCATCAAGTACGATCTATGAAGTATGAAGTACACAATTTTGATCACGCGAAGTAAGCTTAACTTACATGCAATTGTAATAACTAAAACAGCCCTGCGTTTAACAGAGCTGTTTTAGTTTATATTTTTTCTTTGCTGCGGCGCCCCTTTTTTTAATCAGGTACTTAGCGTTTTTTATTAAACGCTTTTGCCACAATAAACCTTTCCAAAACTACGTACTTCGTAAATCGTACTTCAAACTTTCTATTTAAACGCTTTTGCCATCAATAGGCCTTTCCAAAGCTGCGTACTTCGTACCTCGTAAATCGTACTTTTTAATTAAACGCTTTTGCCATCAACAAGCCTTTCCAAAGCTGCTTACATCGTACATCTTACATCTTACATTAAAAATGTATTTCCTTATAAGGATAACGCACCAAATACATCGAACGTACTTTCTCCAATATCCTGGCGCGCAGGTCATCGATGTTTAGTCGCTCGGTTGCGGAAACAAAAACGCAATTGCCTTCAGTAAGATGATCCCACTTGTCTTTCAGATCTTTAATGATTTCCACTTTTACATCATCACCCAGCCATTCGTCAAATGTTCTTTCTTCATACAAATCCATTTTATTGAAAATGGTAAGAATGGGCTTTTCGAAAGCATTAATTTCCTGTAGCGTTTTATTTACAACACCAATATGCTCTTCATGTTGCGGATGAGAAATATCAACAACGTGCAGCAAAATATCAGCTTCTCTTACTTCGTCAAGTGTGCTTTTGAAGCTTTCCACCAGGTGGTGCGGAAGTTTGCGGATAAATCCAACCGTATCGCTCAATAAGAAAGGCGTATTTTCAAAAACAACTTTGCGTGTAGTTGTGTCAAGTGTGGCAAACAGTTTGTTTTCGGCAAATACTTCGCTTTTACTCAGTAGATTCATCAAAGTACTCTTGCCCACATTGGTATAACCCACGAGGGAAACACGAATAAATTCACCTCTTTCTTTTCTTTGCGTAAAGGATTGTTTATCGATTTCCCCCAGTCTTTTCCTTAACAGTGATATTTTGTCTTTAACGATACGACGGTCAGTTTCAATTTCGGTTTCACCCGGTCCGCGCGTACCAATACCACCACCTTGTCTTTCAAGGTGTTTCCACATACCTTTTAAACGGGGGAGCAGATATTGATACTGTGCCAGCTCCACCTGCACCTTAGCCTGGGCAGTTCTGGCTCTGCGGGCAAAGATGTCAAGGATAAGGTCACTTCTGTCAATGGTTTTTACTCCAAGTGTTTTCTCAATATTTATGATTTGAGAGCCGGTCAGTTCATCATCAAAAATTACTACGTCAACCTGTTTTCCGTCAAGATAATTTTTGACTTCTTCCAGTTTTCCCTTTCCGATAAATGTGCGGCTATCCGGATGGGCTAATTTTTGGGTAAATCTTTTTATGCTTTCGGCGCCTGCTGTGGCCGCCAAAAAGGCCAATTCATCTAAATATTCCTGTACCTGTTCTTCAGTCTGCTCTTTTTGCACCAATCCAACAAGTACAGCCCTTTCTTCACTATTGATCTTTTGTTTTTTTTCTATCAAAGCGGAAATTTTTTTTGCAAAGATAAGCGGATCGTGATTTGTTGGGAATTCTGTCCTCGCTTCTTCTTGTTAATAGGGCAGGCCGTCTTTCTTTCAGTTATCTCCAATAAAAAAGCTCCCGTTATTCACAGAAGCTTCCTAAATATCTTTTATCCTCTTACGTGTCTTACGGTCTTACGATCTTACGATCTTCTCACTAGAGTCCGCTGATCGTCAACCCTATAGAATAAGGTCTGATGGTCGGTCCGGCACCATCTTTAAGAAAGCTGGTAACCTGGTAGGATGCATCGAGAGAAAAAATACCGTAACCAACACGTGCCGTTACAGCAAGCCTGGTACCGTTGATAAAGCGCTTATCTTTTTCTTTATTAATGTATTTTGAACCGTAAACGGACACGCCTGTTTGATCAACAAGGTTCTTACCCTTGGTATGAGCATCCAGCAAGGTACCGATTTTGGCGCCTATAGAAGCTTTAAATCCCTTATTAGGGTTAACAGGGTTACCGGCATACCGGAATTCTACCGGAATTTCTGCAAATACGGTAGTGAGTTTGTATTTTTTGAAGTTTGCTGAGTTTGTATTTGGAACGCTGGGTCTGAACGGCAGTGTATTGCTGTTCGCTTTCAGATCTATATATGTGTCCTTAAAAAAGATGTTACTACTTCCTATACCGGCACCAAAACCCACACTAAAATGCGGATTAGATTTAAATGGTTTATCCAGCATGAAGTACATGTTAAAGTGGCGGGAAAAGCCCGTAGGATTAATTGAGTCACCACCGTTCTGGTTGTCCCATCCATCATAACCAAATTGAATTAACAAGTGATCATTGGGCCTGTTGCTCAAATCAATTTTGCTGTAATCCGGTTTCTTTGGCTGGGTGTTGTTATTGTTTTGCGCTTTTGCTGCCAGGCAGAACGACGATATAAATAACAATCCTAAAAAAATCTTCTTCATGCAGTTAAAAATATATAAATATTATAGGCGGCAAAAATAATAGAATTGCATACACACAACTGGTTAAAAATAAGCCAAAAGAAAATACGTATTTCTAACGGCTGGCTGGGGATTATTAAGGTTATTTGCTGTTAAAGGCTACAATCCTTATTTTGTGTTGATCTACGGGTAAATGCAGCCTCAGAATAACGAATTAATCTTATGGAAGACGGGCAGATTGTTTTTAAAAGTGTGCTAATTGCGGAAGATAGTGCTATAAACCAAATATTTATGCAACGATCGCTAGGGAAGATATGCGGGAGGATCGATATTGCTGAAAATGGGGCACAGGCTGTTGAATTTGCCAGGGCGAACAAATATGATATAATCTTAATGGATATTTTCATGCCTGAAATGGATGGTTATGAGGCCACTAAGGTAATCCGGGAGCAATTGGGTGTTAAAACGCCAATAGTGGCCGTTACGTCGGTATCTTTGCCGGGAGAAGAGGAAAAATGCATGGAAGCGGGAATGAATGGCTATATTGTAAAGCCTTTTACACCGGAAGTGGTAAAAAAACTGGTGTCGGAAAAAGGAAGTTTGCAAACAGAGGAAGATCCGGAACAGCCCAATACTTATCATCATAATGGTCTCACGATCAATTTGAATATTTTGTTTCAATTAGGTGATGATACCAATGAGCATATTATAAGTATGATACAACTTTTTACAGATAATATGGCTGTAACAGTTGAAAAAATGATTCGATTGGCAGGCGAACAGGATTGGGCCCATCTGCAAAAAACGGCGCATTATGCAAAATCTTCGCTTTCCGTTATTAATGTGGTGGAACTTTTTGAGTTGGCCAAAGAGATTGATTTTGATTGCAGAGGACTGAAAGAGATAGAGTTAATTCCTGCCAAAGTTGAGCGTTTTGAAAAGATGTTTTTTGATGCACGCGATTTTTTAGATGATTATATAACTAAAATATAGAGAACTAAGTATTAATTTTAATCCGCTAAAACCTTTTTTCAACCTTATGAGAATACTAATTGCAGAAGATGATCCCGTGATGTTGAGAGCCATTGCAACACGGCTTACCAACGATGGATATGAAATTGCAACTGTAGCCGATGGGCAGGAGGCTTTAAAAATGTTCGAGGAATTTAATCCGGACCTGATTATTACCGACATTTTAATGCCTTATACATCCGGACTGGAACTTATTGGTGTAGTAAAATCAAACCTGTTAAAGAAAATTCCCATTCTTGTACTTTCCGCTTACGGCCAGGAGAATACTGTATTAGAAGCTTTTGACCTGGGGGCCGATGACTTTTTGACGAAGCCTTTCAATCCGCTGGAATTATCCACGCGCGTAAAACGCCTGCTAAAAAAAATATCCAATGATTAAAGTGTAGTTTTCACACAAACTAACGTTTGTAATAAATATTTAATATTTGAATATAAACGTTGAAAATCATCAATTTCTATAATTGATACATTCTCTTTGAATATTACTAAAATGTTAAAGGCATAAATTGTTTCATTTTCCTCGTATATTTGTGTCACAGAATAAAGATCAGAGATTTTTACACTAGTATCTGCAGATATTGAATCTCTAAGTTGATCAACCCCCTCCTTCACGATTTGCCTTGTTTCACGAAAAAGATTGCCGACTGCCTTACATCGATTGGATATGCCTGTATTATTAATTATTTAAAATGAACAAAATGAAAAGGACAATCGTAAAAAGAGTAATAGCAGCTACATTCATCGCAGCAGTATTCGCAGTTTCTTCTGTAAAAGCGGGCGACAAAATTGAAATCTTATCTGAAAAAAATCAGGCAAACATTCAGTTTGTTGGTTCTGCAGACAATGCGCTTTTCTTCAATGTAAAATTGGATAATCCTAAAGGAGATAAATTTACAGTAGTTGTAAAAACTGCAGACGGAACTACACTTTACAACGGTGAGTTTAATGATAAGAGCTTCGATAAAAAGTTCAAATTGCTGAAAGGTGAAGACAACATCCGTTACAGCTTTAGCATTAAATCTTCTAACAAGGCTCTTGAACAGTCTTTCAATGTAAATACTGTTACAAAGTCTGTTGATGATGTTGAAATAACAAAGCAGTAATCAAACATACTCAAATAAAAAGCCCCGCAGTTGCGGGGTTTTTTATTTGAGTATGTTTGGGTTGTACGTAATGAGTTATACGTTATAAGCTTTACGTCGTATGTTTAAACCATTGTAGACATTAGCGAAGATGAATCCTACCAGGTGAAAAACGTATAACGTATAACGTACAACTTATAACTTACAACCTAACAGCGGTTCCTGTGGCGACTACCATTAGCATACTGCCGCCGCTGCCGACAGTTTCGAAATCCAGGTCAATGCCTATAACTGCGTTTGCTCCCATTGCCTGTGCCCGCTGTTCTAATTCGCGCATCGCGGTTTGCTTCGCTTCTTCAATTACTCTTTCGTATGTGCCGCTTCTGCCACCTACAATGTCCCTGATTCCGGCAAATATGTCTTTGAAAATGTTTGCGCCAATAATGGTTTCAGCGCTTACAATTCCCAGGTAATCCCTGACAGGACTTCCTTCAACGGTGTTTGTTGTCGTAAGGATCATGATATATTATTTTTTGGATTTTGTTTCGGATGTAACAGGAGCGTTGTCTTTCCATCGCCATAAATACAAGGATGCATATGAACGGTATGGGCTCCACCTGGATGAGATCCGGATGATTTTTTCTTTTAGTTTCTTTTTATCCTCAATCTTCAGTTTATAGATTTTGATCACGGCATTTTGGAGTCCCCAGTCATCAATGGCAAAAATATCTTCGCGGCCAAGGCTAAACATCAGCAACATTTCAACTGTCCACCTGCCAACACCTTTTATCTGTGTAAGCAGGTCAATTATTTCTTCATTGGATAACACCATCAGTTTTTTGTCGGTTATTTTATGCTCTATGCAAAACGCGGCAACATTCTTTATGTAGCTTACTTTGGCGTTAGACAGGCCAATGGCTCTTAGCTGTTCTGACGGTGTGTCGAGCACTTGCTGTGAGGGGGGGATTTTTCCTCCATAAAGATCAAGAAACCTCGTTTTAATAACGGATGCCACCTTCGTGCTTAGTTGCTGGCTCATGATGGATGCCATCAGTAAAAAAGGAATGTGCTTCCGTATTTTGAGTTCTTCCATCGGTCCATGTTGTAGTATTACCGGCGATAGTTTTTTGTCTTTATGCAGATGTTCAAGATATTCCATTTTGGAAAGTTAGAATAAATCGCACAAGGATAATATACCATTCCTGTAATTTAGTGTCGGTTAACAGGGTTAAATCAAAAGTTGAATGGACAGGCTGGTACAAATTACAAAAGATGGATCATCCACAATTTGCATTCCCAATCTGGATGTTACTTATCATAGCAGGTATGGTGCAATGCAGGAAAGTATTCATGTATTTATTCAGGCCGGACTGGATTATTTTGTTGAAAAAAACGGCAAGCAATCCATAATTATTTTTGAAATGGGATTTGGAACAGGCCTGAATGCCTTGCTTACACTGGATTATGCGACCCGGAGCAACCTGCCGGTAATTTATGAAGCAGTAGAACTTTATCCACTGACAATGGAAGAGGCCGCAACCTTGAATTATACGGAACAACCTTCTTTGCTTTTGTACAAAGATGAATTCAAAAAGATGCACGCCTGCAATTGGGATGAACAGGTGGAAATAAATCCATTTTTCAGGTTGCGAAAAACCAGGCAGGATCTGCTGAATTATCTTCCCCTGCACTCTTTCGATCTGATTTATTATGATGCATTCGCTCCCTCCGCGCAGCCGCATCTTTGGGAAAAAACAGTTTTTGATAAACTGTACAATATGCTATCTCCCCCAGGTGTATTGACTACATATTGCAGCAAAGGCGATGTAAGAAGAGCGATGATTGCAAGCGGGTTTGCCATTGAGAAATTACAAGGGCCGCCAGGTAAAAGAGAAATGCTTCGCGGAACGAAACAAACACAAAATTAACTGACATGAGAAAACTTTTGATCTGCATTTTTAGTTTGATGATTGCGGGAAATCTGTTTGCACAAAAAACAGATGAAACTGCAATAAGAGCAGTAATGGCGAAACAGGTGACAGACTGGAATAACGGTAATATTGATGCTTTTATGGAAACCTATTGGAAAAGTGACAGTCTGAAATTCGTCGGCTCCAAAGGTGTTACCTACGGCTGGAAAAATACGCTGGAACGCTACAAAAAATCGTATCCAGATACAACCGTAATGGGTAAGCTGCAATTTGATATCCAGTCGGTACAAATTCTATCTAACGATTATGCCTTTGTGTTGGGCAAATGGTTCCTCAAAAGAACAATTGGCGATATCGGCGGCTATTATACACTTCTGTTTAAGAAAGTAGAAGGGAAGTGGGTGATAGCACTGGATCATACGAGCTAGGGGGGAATGGTGAATAGTGAATAGTGAAAGGTGCGAAAGCGTGCTTTTGCACAGAGCTGTTGCAATGCTAATTGTATGTGTTAGTTAAGCTGTCTGCTATTTTGACTATTTACTATTGCCCACTTATATATTGGATCATATGAGCTGGAAAAGTGAATGGTGAAAAGTGAATAGTGAAGGGTGATACAGTGCGCTTTTACTATTTAGCGGCTGACTGCATTTATCGCTTGTTGGTATTTGTTGAACTGTCTGCATTTTTGACTATTGACTATTCACTTTTCACTATTCACTGTCCTGCCTGGGCATTGGTTTCGTCCATAACTTATACATATACCAAATTAACAGCGCGAGGCTGGCAAGAAACCATATGTAGAAGAGAATATTGCCCAACCTTACACCGTTGTCAAAAAAGGCATAGCCATACATAATGCCGGCTGTGGAGTTGATGAGCATCCATAAAAGCCCTGTTGACAATGTAACAATTACCCGGCGAAGAAATTCTTTTACTTCCGGTTCCATCAAAAGTGAGTTGATTAATGCAGAAGTAAGTTACGAATGTTTAGTGGCCGAGCTCTATTTGAGAAGCAGGTTTTTAAAATCAGTAGAATCTCCTTTGAATACGTTGAAGTCCACACGATGGGTTATGCCGTCAACCTTTCCCAGTTCGCTGTGTTGCCAAAAGCGCCAGCTTTTATCGATGCGTGGTTTATCCTTTTCGAAATAATGTGCTATCCATAACGGGTAATCGTCGAACTCATCACCGAGGTATTTATTGTAAAAGCTCACATAGGTATAGATAATAGGCTTCACTTTGTAGGCGTCTTCCAGCATTTGAAGAAATGCTTTTATTTCGGCGCGCATTTTTTCCGGAGGTACATTGTAGAGCTGTTCAATGTCAAGAACCGGCGGAAGATCACCGGGCTGCAGATCTACCGTGTTTATAAAATTTTGAGCCTGGGCTTTACCGCTTTTGGTTGCAAGAAAAAAATGATAGGCGCCGCGTGTAATGCCGGCTTCTTTTGCCTTTATCCAATTTCGCCTGAAACCTGCATCTACCTTGCCCAATCCTTCAGTAGCCTTGATGAACACAAATCCCAGTTTAATATCATTCACTTTCATCTTAACTACCGAGGGCCAGTAAATAATGCCCTGGTATTTGCTGACATCAATACCGTGGATCTCATAATTCACCGGCATATCAATACCAAAGGCATCATAATGCACAAACCGTGCTTCATTAGATTCTTTAAACTGCCGCCATAAGGTAATGCCGATGAACGTTGCCATCGCTATAATGAGCACACATAAAATAAGCCATGCCTTACTACCTTTTTTCTTTGCGGTTTGCTTTGCCATCGGGGTGCAAAAATCATTTAAAAAAATTAAAGAAAAGAAGGTGATTTTTAGATTGATTTGTTTTTGTAAGAACGGTTTCAGTCTGTTTGAGGAAAATCTCATCATTGTCAATATCAATCGCTCATGAAATATCACGAGCAAATCAATATTCAGGAGACCTCACTGCGTGCCGATTATGGATTTTACTTTAAGCCCTACGGGCTATCGACAAAAAGTGTAATGTCGTTTCTTTTTGATAGTGGTTAACCAAATTACTCGTCGAAGTGACGATGCGGACGCAGTTCTCTGAATTGTTTGCAACCGGCCTTTTGTACTGCTTCATTTCTTTGCTAATGCATGGTGATCATCGGATCGACGACGGAGACATGTTTCAAATTTGAGGATATGTCCCGAACTAAACGATATAGCCACGCAGTCTCTCTATTTTCTTCTTATTTTCAAATCTTAATATCACCCTTATGGCATCAAAAATCGACACAATCATCTTTGACCTCGGAGGCGTTTTAATTGATTGGAATCCCCGTTATCTCTACAATAAAATTTTTGAGGACGAAGCAAAGACCGAGTGGTTCCTCGAAAACATTTGCACCGGCGACTGGAATGAAAGGCAGGATGCGGGAAATACGTTGCAAGCTGGTACCGAAGAGTTAGTGGCGCTGTACCCAGACTGGAAAAATGAAATAACCGCTTACTACGGGAGATGGACCGAAATGCTGGGCGGCGCGATAGAAGAAACAGTTGAAATACTACGAACATTAAAGGAGAAAAATGAAGTAAAACTGTATGCGCTTACCAACTGGAGTGCAGAAACATTTCCTCTCGCATTGGATCGCTTTGAGTTTTTGAACTGGTTTGACGGAATAGTTGTCAGCGGCGTGGAAAAAACAAGGAAACCTTTTGCCGATTTTTACCATATCCTGCTAAAAAGGCATGACGTGGTTCCGGATAAGACATTGTTTATTGATGATAATGAAAGAAACATTTTAGGTGCAGAAAGTATTGGGATACATGGAATTGTCTTTACTTCTGCGGATAAGCTAAAACAGGAATTGCGAGACTGGGGAATCAATGTTTAACATGCCGGGTTATTAGCAAAAGAACACGGCATATATTTTGAAAATACATTATTATTACAAGGGTTCAGTCAGGTAACTTTCCACATTGTGTGTATATCATTTAGTAGGAATGTGAGATAGTATAAGTTAAATTTGAGTAAGCTGCTGTTCCCGGGAAAAATAACTATTATTCACTTAAATTGAACGTGCTTTGACAGATACAATAATTAACCTTGACACCGTTAATCCGATCGAATTTTTTGGAGTGAACAACAGAAAACTCGATTTACTAAAAAGAAAGTTCCCATTATTAAAAATACTTTCCAGAGGAACTCAGATTAAACTAAGCGGTGCGCCTGAGCAGATAGATACTGCAAAAGAAAAAATCGATCTTATCATCCAATATATGGAACGAAACGGCGATATGAGCGAGAACTACTTTGAACAGATTCTAGGTGGTGACGATGCGGAAACGGTTGACAATTTTGTTGATCGCAACCCGAACGACATACTTGTGTTCGGTCCAAACGGTAAAACCGTACGTGCCCGTACGGCAAACCAAAAACGGATGGTACAGGCTGCAGACCGCAACGACATTGTTTTCGCAGTAGGCCCGGCAGGTACAGGTAAAACCTATACAGCTGTTGCCCTGGCCGTTAGAGCACTGAAAAACAAAGTGGTTAAGAAAATTATACTTACAAGACCTGCAGTTGAAGCGGGCGAAAGCCTTGGTTTTCTGCCCGGTGACCTTAAAGAAAAGATTGATCCATATCTGCGTCCATTGTATGATGCGCTGGACGACATGATACCTGCAGACAAGCTGGGTTACTACATGAGTACGCGCACTATTGAAATTGCGCCGCTGGCTTACATGCGCGGTAGAACGCTGGACAATGCCTTCATCATTTTGGATGAAGCGCAGAATGCGAATGATCTGCAATTAAAAATGTTCCTGACCCGTATCGGCGCCAATGCAAAAGCAATAATTACAGGAGACCCCACCCAGGTGGATCTTCCGAAGAATCAGAAAAGCGGATTAGAGAAAGCTATTCGTATTCTTCAAAATATTGATGGCATCTCTCATATCGAACTCGATGAAGAAGACGTTGTACGGCACCGCCTGGTAAAGGCAATTATCAGGGCTTACGACAAGGAAAAAGGCAAAGAAGAGATGAGACATTCATAAGTAGGGTATTGTATTAGTCACGAGCCTGTTTGTGCCCCGAGTACAAACAGAATGAAGATTTTTAAAATATTTACTATATAAGTTTCATCACACTCCCAAAGAAAGATGAATATTCAGCAGTATAACCTTTCATAAAGGAAGCGTCACATTAACCTGTTTTTAGAATGGGCCACTTTTTCAGTGGCTCATTTTATTTCGGACCGATAGAATTTAATTCAAAGGGTAAATAAAAGCCTTGTCCAGGATATTCAGATGGGCATCTTCGAAATTCTCAATTCTATGATCCGCTATCTCAAAGTTCAACTGAGCGTTTCCATTTGTAAAAGCAATAACAGTCATACCCGCATGTTTTGCTGCAAGCATCCCGGAATAGGAGTCTTCAATTACAAAACATTCTTCTGGTTTCACATTTAATTTGCCCGCTGTTGTATAATAAATGGAAGGATCGGGTTTTCCTTTGGGTTCAAACTCTGCAGAAGACACAGCGTCAAATAAATGGTGAATTCCGAGCTTGTTCAGAACAGCCGGGATAACTACTGATGGCGAATTAGTGGCAAGCCCTATTTTAAAATTCTGCGCTTTAAGTGTTTCTATAAAAGCTTTTACACCTGGTATCTGGCAATTTTCATTTTCAATTAAACTGATCACCTTTGAAACCACCATTCGCTCTACCTCTTCCAGTTTTTTGCCGGTCCATGGAAATTTTTCAAACCAGAATTTCGTTACCTCAGGTGTTGTCATAGATTTTGTTTCGTCACACCATTCGTCCGTAACATTTACTTCTAATGAAGAAAAAACTTCGAACTCTGCCTGTTTCCAGAATTTTTCTGAATCAACGAGTACGCCATCCATGTCAAATATTACAGCTTTCTTTATAATCATAACTGTCAGTTCGTTCAGTGATCAAAATGTAAATCAAAACCTTTTTGCTATCCGTTTTGGGACGCCACGAAAATATTTACTTGTTCGTTAGAAACCTGCATTTGGCATGTTTCGCACTTTATAGTTATGCCCTTATTATATTTGCGGAATGAAAATGCTTCTTGTTATATTGTCTTTTATTTTTATTGGATTGATAAGTTGTTCCGGCGGCAAAACCAATTTTACCAAAGCTGAAAACGCTTTTGACGCAGGCAGGGAATTTATTGACGGTTGCCTGAAGGGGGATTTTGAGAAGGCTGCCTTTTATATGAAACCTGATGCAACCAACAAGGAATCACTCGAAAAACTGGAAGTTGAGTTTAACAGGAAATCGCAGGAAGAAAAAAAACATTTTGAAGACGCATCTATTGTTATCTTAGACGACGAAACGGTTGATGAACGCACGCATATCATCAATTATAAAAATTCATACGACAATATTGCCAGGAAGATTAAAGTAGTTTTGACAGACGCCGGCTGGCTGGTTGATCTGAAATATACTTTTAATGGCAATCTATAACGATTTCTTAGATGTATCTAACGGCAGGAAATTTGCTTTCTCCGCTCCTGCAAATACATCGTTCGCTTGCCGGAAAAATAATCCAATCTCCTTTAGATGGCGTTTTAACTTTGAATGATTGTTCATCATTTGGAAAATGATACCTTATTTTGCATCATTAAAAAAAGCTTAGATGTTAACTGTTTTGCATCCCTGGCATGGAGTTGATTTTGGTGAACAGGCACCGAGAGTAGTAAATGCGGTGATAGAAATACCGCAAGGTTCCCGTTGTAAATACGAAATAGATAAACCAAGCGGCCTGCTTAAACTTGATCGTGTTATTTATTCTTCTTTCTATTATCCCTGTAACTATGGATTTATTCCAAGAACTTATGGTGACGATAAAGATCCCCTGGATATACTGGTAATTACTTCTTTACCCGTACAACCGCTTACATTGATGGAAGCAAAAGTGGTAGGCGTAATGCAAATGATTGACAGTGGTGACGCCGACGACAAGATCATTGCTGTTGCTGCTAACGACCCCGGAGTTAACCACTATAACAACATTGAGCAGCTTCCACAGCACTTTTTTGATGAGTTGCGCCATTTCTTTGAAGAATACAAGCATCTTGAAAACAAAACTGTGCAGGTGGAAGATTTTGGCGACAAAGCAAAAGCTTTAGAAATTATCGAAGCAGCTATTGCTAACTACAAAGAGCAATTTGGCAAAAAGTAATTGTTTGCGGTAATTGCCGTCATAAAATGCTTTTTTTCAATAAAAGTCGTCTCATATTTGTTTGATCTTTATTTTTGCGCAAACTTTTTAACACATGGAACATAAATCAACTGCAAAATACTGGGTGTACTTCTTTATTTGGTTGGCCATTCTGATCGTCCTGTTGTTCGTTTACAGGCAATTTTTCTGGCTGGCATTACCGGGTGTTTGCACTTATTTTGCTTTGGCGATGAACATCATGTAGGTCGAAAAGTCAAAATTCAAAAGTAAAAAGTCAAAAAGGTTTACACTGGTGACTTCGCGCTTTTGAAACAAAGATTGGAACAGCACCGATATAGTGGTGACTAAAAATATAAACGGAGCCTTAAATGCTAAGGCTCCGTTCTTTTTTTTCTATTTTATAAAGATGAATCGTGTCTATGAGTGAGCTTTTGACTTTTGAATTTTTACTTTTGACTTCCTTCCCCCCATCTTTTCGTTTTAATATCCAGCCCCGCTAAATCAAGCACACGATCCACGACAGTCATGGCAACCGCGTCAATGGTATCTGGTTTTGAGTAAAAAGACGGCGTTGCCGGACATATAATACCACCTGCTAGTGTTACAGTCTCCATATTTTTTATATGGATGAGGTTGTAAGGGGTTTCCCTAACCATTAAAATCAGCTTTCTCCGTTCTTTTAAAATAACATCCGCCGCACGTGTAACCAGGTCATCGCTCATTCCCGAAGCAATGCGCCCAAGTGTTCCCATGCTGCAGGGTGCTACTATCAAAATGTTGAAGCGTGCAGATCCGGAAGCAAAAGGCGCCGTAAAATCGTACTTGTCGTAATACGTTACAGGATAACGACTGTAGTCGTCATTCCCAAGTTCGGTCCGCCATACGTCCTTAGCATTACTACTCATTACCACACCAAGCTCCTGCCATTGGTCCGGCATTTGCAAAAGTTTTTCTAGTAAAAGCTTCGCGTAAATAGATCCGCTTGCACCGGTTATGGCTACTGCAATTTTATTAGGCATAAAGCAAAAGTAAGAAGGTATCAGGTATCTGGTGCAAGGTATCAGGTGTAAGGTATCAGTGTGAGGCGTAAGATATAAGGTAAGGAGCGGGGTGTGAGGCGTAAGATGTTAGCTATTGGATAATGATTTAGGTTTCAGGTTTGGGATAAAGTATTGGGGTAATGGAAAATTCAACGCGTGCAGAACACGGAGAGTGGGATATAAGCGCCCTGGTATTCACCTGTTACCTGAAACCTGATACCTTACACCCAACTCTCCGCCTTTAAAAAATTCACCGATCCCCAAACCCTACATCAAACATTATCAACTATCTTCATTAGTTTTACAAGTTATGGTAGAAATTTTCATCATACTCGGCCTTATCATCCTTAACGGTGTTTTTTCAATGGCGGAGATAGCCCTTGTTTCAGCACGTAAAGCCAGATTGGAAGCACAGGCGAATAAAGGCGATAACAGTGCAAGAGAAGCGCTGGAGTTAGCCAGCCGTCCCGACACTTTTCTTTCAACAGTTCAAATTGGCATAACATTAATAGGCATTCTTACAGGTATTTTTTCGGGGGAGAATATCAAAGGCGACATAGTTGCCTTCTTAAACAAGTTTGATGGTATTAAAAACTACAGCAATGGACTCGCAACAGCTATCGTTGTTATCATCATTACTTATTTCTCATTGGTGATCGGTGAACTGGTTCCCAAAAGAATTGGGTTAAGCAACCCGGAGCGCATAGCAAAAAAGCTGGCCGCACCCATGCGCCTTGTTACTTACCTCACTTACCCTTTTATATGGTTGTTGACTAAATCAACTAACCTCATCATTAAAATATTCGGAATTAAACAAAGTGAATCGCAAGTAACTGAAGAAGAAATCAAAGCCATCATAAGCGAAGGAACAGAACAGGGTGCTATTGAAGAAGCGGAGCAGGAAATTATTGAACGTGTGTTCCATTTAGGTGACAGAAATATCACTTCGCTTATGACGCACAGGAAGGATATTGTATGGTTTGACCTCCACACGACAGTAGGAGAAGTTAAGAAAACAACCCAGGAGGGAACGTACTCTGTCTACCCGATTTGCGACAGGCATATTGATGACGTAAAAGGAGTTGTCTTTTTAAAGCAGCTTTTTGCTGAAGATAACGCTACGCCGTTGAGTGCACTTGTGCAACCTGCTATGTATGTTCCGGAGAATAACTCTGCTTACCAGCTACTTGAGAAATTTAAAATGACCAAAACGCATTACGCGTTTATTGTGGATGAATATGGATCATTGCAGGGTATTATTACAATAAACGACATTTTGGAAGCCATTGTCGGTGACATGCCGCAACCTGATCAGGACGATTATGTGATCGTAAAACGTGACGACGGCAGCTACCTGGTTGACGCACAAATTCCGTTCTATGATTTTCTAAGCCATTTTGAAAAAACAGAATGGATGCATGAAGGCGAACATGAATTTGACACACTTGCCGGATTTATTCTCCACGAGCTTGAACGCATACCTGTAACCGGCGATAAACTTGAATGGCGGGGCTTTACATTTGAAATAGTTGATATGGATAACCATCGCATTGATAAATTGCTGGTTACCCTGAAATCAAAAAAAGCAGAAAAGGGCGAGGATGAAGAATAGTCCTAAAAATCAAAGGCGGCCTGAGTGTTGGGGTAGTCCAGCTTATAGCTCTGTTCTTTCCCGTTTGCTTTAAGGTGAAGCATATTTATTTGCTCCTTTTTGTAATCATGTAAAAGTGAATTAAACACAGCGATCTTCTTCACTGACGGAATATTTTCTACCTGGAAATAGGTCCACGTACTTTCTCCCTGTTGTTCAAACCCGACATAAGAGATGGTTACATTTTTCCCATCTACCTGAAAGTGAAGGTGTTTTTGAATGTAATCATTTACCAGTTTGGCCATTTCGGCCTGTTGCGAGGGTTTTTGAAGGTCAACTTTGGTTTTATAGTTGGTGGACAGAATGTTCTCAAAATCGTCTGTAAAAATGCGAACGCTTATCTCAAGGTTCTTATCCTTGCCGTTGTAGTTGACATCCGTCATCGATACAAAAAACGGGTGTAGTACTGCCAGCAATGCTGTGGAAAACCATTGAAATAATATATTTGCCATTCGTGGTATTTTTTTCTGAATTGCAAAGCTGCGGTTTAATTTTCAATTTTTGCGCGATGTAGAGGCCATTAACGGACTTTTATCAATGCCTTTAGATCGATAATTTTTTTTAGTAATGAGTGATTTCGGCATTTTCTTCCCAACAGGCATTGAGCATATAACAGACCTTAGTGGCATTGATCATATACTTTTTGTGGCTGCACTTTGCCTCAGATACACGTTAACCGAATGGAAGAAAATTCTGGTACTGGTTACTGCATTTACTATTGGGCATTCTATCACCCTCGCATTAAGTACTTTAAATATTTTGAATATTTCGCGTGACTGGACCGAATTTCTCATAGCCGTAACCATAATCATCACTGCATTAAATAATTGTATGGCAAAAGATGTATCCGGCAAACGCATGCCATTGATATATTTTTATGCATTATTTTTTGGTTTAATACATGGTTTAGGATTCAGTACGCTGCTAAAAAGCATGCTGGGGCGAGATCAAAGCATTATTGTTCAGCTACTTGCATTTAATTTAGGCCTGGAAGTTGGTCAAATAATTATTGTTATTGCCATATTGCTGATTTCTTTTATTTTCGTACGCCTGCTGAAAATCAACCGTCGTGAGTACGTGTTATTCTTCAGCGGTTGTATTGCCGCCCTTGCCCTTCAAATGGCTATTGATAGATACCCAATTAAAAAAGAAGATAAACAACATGAGAAAACTGCTCTTTTGCACAACAGCAATAGTGTTAGCTGTTTCTGCGAATGCCCAGGACATTCGAAACAATCCCGCGTCTAATCACGGGAATAAGTTTGAACAGCTGGGAACCATTCTGCCTACGCCGAATGAGTACCGTACGGCAAGCGGCGCGCCCGGTCCGAAATACTGGCAGCAGCGCGCAGATTACGACATCAAATGTGAGCTTGACGAAAAGAACCTGAAGCTCACAGGAAGTGAAAAAATCACTTATTACAACAATTCTCCTGATCCACTGACTTATTTGTGGTTGCAGCTGGACGAAAATGAGCACAGCTCCGTAAACAATGCCAACTACCAGGATGGGAGCACCATGAACAAAAATGCAAGTGTTGCAGCTTTGGAACGTATGGAGCAACCTAAAGGCGACAATGGATTGGGTGATCAGATCGCCAAGATTACTGATGCTACCGGTAAACCATTAAAATTTACTGTCAACAAAACAATGATGCGCGTAGATCTGCCAACTGTATTGAAGCCAGGGCAGACTTTTGTTTTCAATGTTGATTGGAGCTACCTGATCACCGACCGTATGAAACTTGGCGGTCGCGGCGGTTATGAATTTTTCCCTGAAGATGGTAACCACCTGTTTACAATGGCTCAGTGGTATCCCCGTTTGTGCGTATACAGCGATTTCCAGGGCTGGCAAAATCACCAGTTCACTGGTCGCGGAGAATTTGCACTGACTTTCGGAAATTTCAAAGTGGAAATGACTGTTCCAGCTGACCATGTTGTTGGTGGAACAGGTGAGTGTGTGAACTATCAGCAGGTATTAGATGCTGCGCACTACTCACGTTGGTTAAAAGCACAAACAGCGAAAGAACCATTAGAGATCTTTACGCTGGACGAAGCAAAAAAAGCGGAAACGCAAAAAAGCACAGCTAAGAAAACCTGGATATTTAAAGCCAACATGGTTCGCGACTTTGCATGGACCTCATCACGCAAATTTATTTGGGACGCGATGGCTGCTGATGTAGAAGGGAAGAAAGTTATGTGCATGAGCTTCTATGGTAAAGAAGCTTACGGCCTGTACAGAAAATTTTCTACAAAAGCGGTTGCACATACTATTAAAACTTACTCTCATTTCACTATTCCTTATCCTTACCCGGTTGCACAGAGTGTTGAAGCCGCTAACGGTATGGAATACCCAATGATCTGCTTTAACTATGGACGTACTGAAAAAGATGGTACTTACAGTGAAGCAACGAAGAACGGTTTACTGGGTGTTGTAATTCACGAAGTAGGACACAACTTCTTCCCAATGATCGTGAACAGCGACGAACGTCAATGGACATGGATGGATGAAGGTTTGAATACTTTTGTTGAGTACCTGACTGAAGAGTTATATGATAACAAATTCCCTTCAAAACGCGGACCTGCATATACTATTGTTGATTATATGAAGCTTCCTAAAAATCAATTGGAGCCCATTATGACCAACAGTGAAAACATCATTGGTTTCGGCCCTAATGCATATTCTAAACCTGCAACCGGTTTGAATATCTTACGTGAAACAATCATGGGACGCGAACTGTTTGATTTTGCTTTTAAAACATATGCGCAACGCTGGGCATTTAAACATCCAACACCCGCAGATCTTTTCAGAACAATGGAAGATGCAAGCGGTGAAGATTTAGACTGGTTCTGGAGAGGATGGTTCTATAGCATCGACGTTTGCGATATTGCACTTGACAGTGTTAAGCCTTTCCGCCTGGATGCTGCAACTGAAGGTAAAGCGCCGGCAATGAGAGGTAACGGTACAAGAGGTATTGACAAGCCTGCAGTGAACGATTTTGACGACATTTCAAAGATCAGAAACAGGGAAGATAAGAACGTTAAGTTCCTTGTTGAGACGGATAAAGACCTGCAGGATTTCTACTATCGTTACGATCGCGGACAGGAAGCTTACGATTCTTCTTTCAAATTCAAAGTTGAAGCTCCGGCTACTGAACCGCTTGACGAAGCAACAAAACAAAAATGGGCTTCTAAATATTTTTACGAACTGCAGTTCAGCAACAAAGGCGGATTGGTAATGCCAGTTATTGTTGAGTGGACTTTTGCTGACGGCACTAAAGAAGTTGACAGAATTCCTGCGCAGATCTGGCGTAAAGATGAAAACAAGGTAACCAAAGTATTTATCAAGGATAAAGAAGTTACTTCAGTTAAGCTTGACCCAATGCGCGAAACTGCTGACATTGATGAAACAAATAACACATGGCCAAAAGTTGACGTACCAAGCAACTTTACCATGTACAAAATGAAGCAGGCTGTTCGTGGCCAATCTCAAGGATTGAACCCGATGCAGAAAGCAGCACAGAAGTAGTTTAATTGATAATTGACATTTGACAATTGAAAATGAAATACAAGCCCGGCAGGTTAAAATCTGCCGGGCTTTTTTTATAATCCTTACGCCTCAATCCTCAAACCTTACCCCTCAAACCTCAACCCTTCTTCCTCAAACCCCAGTCCTTACGCCTCACCCCTCACACCTCACGCCTCCAACGTACAACGTACCACTTATAACCTACAACCTCTACCTTTGCCCTCCCATGAGTGAACAAAAAAAGCAATGGCACAAAATTGCCGATTCAGTAAACGAACTATTCTGGCAGGATAACAATATGCTGATCATTGAAGTTGATGGAAAACACATTACGCTGGCAAGGCATGCCGGCCAGGTTTTTGCATGCGCATATAAATGTCCCCACGCCAGTGGAATCCTGGCCGACGGTTTTATTGATGCTGTTGGAAATGTTGTTTGTCCGCTTCACCGTTATAAGTTTAGCCTGAAAAATGGAAGGAATGTAACCGGAGAAGGTTACTATTTAAGAACATATGAAATCAGGTCAGACGAAACGGGCATTTACGTTGGATTTGATAAAAAAGGACTGTTCAATTGGCTATAATTCGTGTTTTTTCAAAAATTATATTTAAAATTATGTATTAACGAACGTCATAAATAATCAAAATAAAATACGAATATTACATTGGCGGAACAGAAATAAGGAGGATGCTTCCTATTTTTGCATAGATAAATTTTCATGGATATTTAATGAGCAACAAGCGAAACATACAAATGATCAGGCGATTACTGTTTGGTGTTGTTCTGAGTTTTTTCTTTTTAAAAGGATACTCAGGATATAACAAACAACTATTGCATTTTCAGACGAAGTCTGTTTCAACAAAACAGAAGGCTGCTGTCTTTGCTCAGAATGATCCGGAAGATGTATTTGAACTTTTCTTTGATGAATTGCAGGATCCCTCTGATCCGCAGGAGACGAATTTCTATAAAATAAGACCCAAGCTTCAGCAGGTACGCAACAATGTATCACAGGCCGCAAGACCGGCGCAAGGCTGGAGTTATGAAAGCTTCTTTCCCGATGACAAAAAGCAATCTTTCCAGGTTTGCAAAGTTGCCGTCATACCGTTCTACTATACTTTTCTATTCAGGCTTACTCCTTTCTGAATACCCATTAATCTGTCTTCCTTCTTCTAACATGAAAGTGCACCCGTTTTGAGCATTTAGAAGAATGAGTGTATGGGATTTAGTTCCAACCGATATTTCAACAGTAATTTCTGTATTGCTTGCGCTGTATTAAAAGATGGCTCAGTAAATGTTTGTGCTGCCATTATCATACGACATAAGTAACTACAGCAGATCCATATTATGTTTTATCGGATACATTCATTGTGCTGCCCGTTTTGTTCGTACTCATGTAAGACGGTGTACGTGTTAGTCAAAAAGGATTGATAAAGCCTGCAAACAAGCGCATCATGCATTTATCTGCGCAAGAAAAAAATCCCATCATTAAAACACTTAACAGCAGTTTTTGAAAAGAATACTTGTTGTGTTCCCATACAGCATTGGATTCTGCCTAATTAAAAAAATTAACCGAATGAAATTTCATTATATACTCATCATGTCCCTGTTTGTAGCGTTGGAAAGTTGCAAAGTGAGCGGGAAAACGGATGACACAGCCATGAAACCACCCGTAATACCTGTGATCACACTTGCAGAGAAAGACACTTTGTTGTTTGATCAGTACGTGGCCGATATTCAGGCGTATCAAAATGTGGAGATAAGAGCTAAGGCGCCGGGATTCCTCGACAAGATCCTGGTAGACGAAGGCGCAGAAGTAAAAAAAGGACAGACATTATTCTTAATTAATGATGAAGAATACCAGGTAGAATTATCCAGGGCAAAAGCTACGCTTTCCAGTACCATGGCCGAAGCAAAAGCAGCTGAGCTTGAAGTAAAAAGAGTAAAGACGCTTGTTGAAAAAAATGTAATCTCAAAAACAGAATTGGAGCTGGCTGAAGCCAAACTGAAAGCTGCAGAGGCTAAAGTTAGCGAAGCACGTTCTGCTGAAGAAAATGCACGCCTCAAACTTTCTTACACCAGTATTAAAGCCCCTTTCAGTGGTATTATTAACCGTATACCGTTCAAGTTGGGGAGCCTGATAAGTGAAGGCGCTTTGCTTACAACGGTTTCGGATGTTCAAACGGTTTACGCATATTTCAATGTATCGGAAAGCGAGTATCTGCACTACATTAAATCCAAGCAACATAACAAGGCAACGCATAGTGATTCTGTAAAACTTATTCTCGCAGACGGCAGTCGTTATTTACAGGATGGATTGATAGAAACAGTAGAAGGCGAGATAGATGAAAGTACCGGTTCTATTGCATTCAGGGCCAAGTTTTCAAACCCTCATAAGTTATTGAAACATGGCTCCAGCGGTAAGGTAGAACTGAATGCGTCTGCTAACAAAGTGATCATGATACCTCAGAAAGCGGTTATGGAGATCCAGGACAAAAATTTTGTATTTGTTCTGAATCAGGACAACACTGTTAAAATGAAAAGCTTTGTACCAAGAACAAGGATCGACAATTACTATATAGTAAAAACCGGACTCTCAACCGGAGATAAAATTGTATATGAAGGTATACAGAGTGTGAGTGACGGAACGGCAATTACGCCGAAAGAGGTGAGTGGGATGTAGTGATGGTGAATAGTGATGGTGAATAGTGAATGGTGAATAGTGAAAGGTGCAAGCTTGATTAACAAATCAAAAATGCTCAATGTGTAGCAGTTATGAATAACGTAAAAAATACCCGTTTATTAACCTGTCTGCAAAATAGGAACGCTGCTACACATTTGACTATTGAAGAAGTGAATAGTGAATGGTGAATAGTGAACGGTGAAAGTTTGATTAGCAAATCGGAAATGCTCAATGTGTAGCAGCGAAGAATAACGTAGAAAATGCCCGTTTATCGACCTGTCTGCAAAATAAAAATGCAGCTACACATTTCACTATTCACCCTTCACCATTCACTATTGACAAAGTGAAGCGTGTTTACAAAAAAGGGTTCGCCGCCTCACATTTCACTATTGACCATTCACTATTGACTTTTTAATTTTTTTTCTTTTAAAACAATTTCAATGGTTGAGACTTTTATAAAAAGGCCGGTATTATCATTAGTAATATCGCTGATCATAACGTTGCTCGGTGTATTGGCGTTATATACGTTGCCGGTAACACAATTTCCTGACATAGTACCGCCATCCGTTGTGGTATCTGCGAAATATACAGGTGCCAATGCCGAAGTATGTACAAAGGCGGTGTCTATGCCGCTTGAACGTGCTATTAACGGTGTACCGGGCATGACATATATGTCGTCCGTATCCAGCAATAACGGTACTACACTTATACAGGTATTTTTTAAGGTAGGAACAGACCCTGATCAGGCTGCGGTTAACGTACAAAACAGGGTAACAACTGTGTTGGATGAATTGCCGGAAGAAGTTATTAAAGCCGGTGTTACCACCGAAAAAGAAGTGAACAGTATGTTGCTGTACCTGAACATTATGAGTAAGGATTCAACAGCAGATGAAGAGTTCATTTACAATTTTGCAGACATTAATGTGTTGCAGGAGCTTAAAAGGATTGATGGTGTTGGTTTTGCGGAGATAATGGGACAGAGAGAATATTCAATGCGTGTGTGGTTGAAGCCAGACAGAATGATGGCATATAATGTGTCCGCTGAAGAAGTGATACAGGCTTTGCGAAACCAGAACGTGGAAGCCGCTCCGGGTAAAACAGGTGAAAGCTCAGGCAGAACCGGCCAGCCCTTGCAATATGTAATTAAATACACAGGAAAATTTTTTGAGCCGGAAGACTACAAGAATGTTGTGTTGAAAGCAAGCGAGGACGGAACTATTCTTAAGTTGAAAGAAATAGCAGATGTTGAGTTCGGTACGATGAGTTATGGGATGGTAAGTAAAACTGATGGAAAGCCTTCTGCGTCTATCATGATCAAACAGCGTCCCGGTTCCAACGCGCGCGATGTGATCAATAATATCAAAGACAAGATGGGCGAGCTGAAAGCAACAACTTTTCCGCCCGGCATGGAATACAACTTTGCGTATGACGTATCCCGCTTTTTGGATGCCAGTATCCATGAAGTGGTAAAGACATTATTTGAAGCTTTTCTGTTGGTGTTTGTTGTGGTGTTTATTTTCCTGCAGGATTTCCGGTCAACGCTGATTCCGGCGTTGGCCGTGCCTGTAGCCCTGGTAGGCACACTCGCCTTTATGCAAATGCTGGGCTTCTCTATTAACCTGCTTACCTTGTTTGCCCTTGTACTTGCTATCGGTATTGTGGTGGATAATGCTATTGTGGTGGTCGAAGCTGTGCACGTAAAAATGAGTGAGTATCACATGGCACCCATGCAGGCTACTATTGCAGCTATGAAAGAGATAAGCGGCGCCCTTGTGGCTATTACGCTTGTGATGTCGGCTGTGTTTGTGCCGGTAGCATTTTTGTCAGGTCCCGTAGGTGTGTTTTACCGGCAATTTTCACTGACATTGGCCTTCTCAATTGTGATATCGGGAATAAACGCGTTAACGCTTACTCCTGCACTATGTGCATTAATGTTAAAGCACAACACTTCAACTAAAAAGAAGAAGAGTTTGTTACAGCGCTTTTACGGATCATTCAATAAAGCATACAGCAATACCGAAAACAAATATGCAAAAGCTGTAAGCTGGATGGCAGGCCGAAAAGTGATCACACTCATTATGTTCGTGTTCTTCTGTTTTGCAACATGGGGAGTGGGCGCTATATTACCTACAGGCTTTATCCCTACGGAGGATCAGGGTATCATCTATGTGAATGTTACTACTCCATCTGGTTCTACAGTTGAACGCACGGAAGAAGTGCTGGAATCTATTGAAAGAGCAACAAGAAAGATTGATGCAGTAGAAAACGTAAGTACGCTTGCAGGCTATAGTCTTGTAACAGAAGTAGCCGGTGCTTCCTATGGTATGGGAATGATAAACCTGAAAAAATGGGAGGACCGCAAAGAAGGCGTGCAGGAGTTGATTACAAAAATGCAGGCTGCAACAAAGCATATAACCGATGCAACCATTGAGTTCTTTCCGCCGCCAACGGTACCGGGTTTTGGTAATGCGAGCGGATTTGAGCTTCGTTTGCTTGATAAAAACAAAAGCGCTGATCTTACAAAAACTGCAAAGGTTGCTGAAGATTTTATTAAGGAACTCAAGAGCACCAAGGCGATTGGAAGTGCATTTACAAGCTTCGATGCAAGCTTTCCGCAATACCTGATACATGTTGACCAGGACATGGCAGCAAAAAAAGGTGTAACTGTAGATAATGCAATGGCCACCTTGCAGACATTGCTTGGTAGTTATTATGCAACGAACTTTATTCGCTTTGGTCAGATGTACAAAGTAATGGTGCAGGCATATCCCGAATATCGCGCAAAGCCTGAGGACATTCTTAAACTTTATGTAAAGAACGATCGCGGTGAAATGGTGCCCTATTCAACTTTCATCAGGCTCGAACGCGTGTATGGTCCCGAACAGCTTACGCGGTACAATATGTATACTTCTGCAATGATCAACGGTGATGCAGCTGCCGGATTTAGTAGCGGTCAGGCAATCAGCACCATTCAAAAACTTGCGGACGAAAAATTGCCCAAAGGTTATGATTATGAATGGAGCGGTATGACGCGCGAGCAGATATTATCGGGCAACCAGGCTATTTATATATTCATCATCTGTCTTGTGTTTGTATATCTTTTATTAGCGGCTCAATATGAAAGCTTCCTGCTGCCGCTTTCTGTAATTCTTTCATTGCCCACCGGCGTGTTTGGTGCCTTCTTCTTCCTCAAGTTAGCTGGTCTCGAAAACAACATTTATGCCCAGGTGGCATTGATCATGCTGATTGGTCTGTTGGGCAAGAACGCAATTCTTATTGTGGAGTTTGCCATACAGAGAAGAAAACAGGGCTATTCCATTCTTGAAGCGGCGAAAGAAGGGGCCGTATCGAGGTTGCGTCCCATCCTTATGACGTCGTTTGCCTTTATTGCGGGATTGATCCCTTTGTGTATTGCTTCCGGTGCGGGTGCAATGGGGAACCGTTCTATCGGGATTGCTTCCGCCGGCGGGATGTTGATAGGAACAGTTTTCGGTGTGTTTGTAATACCAGGTTTGTATGTGGTGTTTGCAACGCTGTCTGAAAAAACGCGCAAGAAGAAAATTGTCATAGCGGAAAAGCATGTGCATATGGCGAATAGTACACATTAAGAGCAGTTAAACTAAGTGATTACATGAAATATTTACAAGGATTAATAGTAATAGCAATATTTATTATCATTTCATCGGGATGTAAAGTAGCTGCGCCGGTGCAAATGCCGGTAGTAAAAGAGATACCGGATACTTTTGGTTTACGCAAGGATTCGTTCAGCATGGCTACAGTGCCATGGCGCGATTTTTTTACAGATCCGCAATTAAAAATGTTAATTGATACAGCGATAAAAAACAATCCTGATCTGTTAATAGCTATACAGCGCATTGAAGTTGCGAGAGCTCAGGTTGCACTTAGCAGGGGAGCAATGCTTCCTTCTTTGGATGGTATTGCATCTGCAGGCTTTGACAAGTATGGAAAATATACAATGAATGGCGTCGGTAACGATGATACCAACTTATCTCCCAACATTACCAAAGAGCAGCATATTCCTTCACCAACGCCTGATTATTTTCTTGGGTTGAGAAGTTCCTGGGAGATTGATGTTTGGGGCAAGCTGCGTGAACGAAACAAGGCAGCTATTGCAAGATTACTGGCATCTGAAAAAGGAAGGCAGTATGTAGTAACAGAGCTTGTTGCAGAAGTGGCAAGCATGTATTATAGCCTGCTGGCGTTAGATAACGAACTGGTGATCATTAAACGCAATATTGAGCTGCAGGAAAAGGCTGTTGAAATAGTGCAGGCGCAAAAGGCAGGAGGCCGTGCGACTGAACTGGCGGTACAACAGTTCGCTGCACAGTTGCTGAATACAAGAGCAATTGAATTCCGGACGAGACAATATCTTACAGCTACAGAAAACCAGTTGAATGCAATTATTGGACGTTATCCGCAAAAGATAGAACGTGATTCTTCTATTATGAAACAAGGATTGCCAACTAACCTGCAGGTCGGTTTGCCTGCTGATTTATTGCTGAACAGGCCGGATATCCAGGAAGCTGAGTTTAGCCTGAGAGCAGCGGAGGCAGATGTAAAAGCTGCACGGGCTGCATTTCTTCCATCGCTTACGTTGTCGCCCTACGTTGGCTTTAATTCATTCAATGCTTCTATGTTTTTCAATCCCGCATCAATTGCCTTCGGGCTGATTGGTGGACTCACAGCGCCGATCTTTAACAACAACCAGATCAAGGCCGGATATGCTATTGCGAATGCGACAAACAAAGAAGCTGTATACCAGTATCAAAAAGCGATTTTAAATGGCTTTAGTGAAACGATGACCAATTTATCGAACATATATAACAACGAACAATCATTTAGTCTGAAGGAAAAAGAAGTGAGCGAATTGGCTAAGGCAGTTTCTACAGCCAACGAATTATATCTGACCGGCTATGCATCTTACCTGGAAGTGATCACTGCACAAAAAGGTGTGTTGGAAGCCGAGCTGCAACTGACCAACCAGAAGAAAGATATTTTTCAGGCGATGATAAGTTTGTACAGAACACTGGGAGGCGGGTGGAATTAATGTGGGGATGTGCAAATGCGGAGATGTGTGAATGGGAGGAATTGAAAATTGAAAGTGGAAAATTGAGAATTTGCGAATTTGCAAATGTGCGGATATGCAAATGCGAACAGCCTCACACCTCAAGCTTTACGCCTCACACCTGAAACCTGACACCTAATTGCTGAAAGCTAATAGCTGACAGCTCAAAGCTTTTACACCCGTATACCCATTGCTGCATAAAGGGTTCACCGTTAGGTGGGCCCTTTTTAGTGAAAGCTTTAAGCTCAAAGCCTAAAGCCTAAAGCTCAAAGCCCAAAGCCCAAAGCCCAAAGCCCAAAGCCCAAAGGCTAAAATCGTAAAGACCAATCTTATTTGGTTAAGGATAAATAAGGATTCACTTCAAGATGCAGTGGAGCTTCCTGTTTGTAGAAAAACCGGATGTAGAGTTGTCATCAGACTCCAGCGGAGTCTCCGTAATGCTTAAGATCCAGCTCCCAAAAAACAGATAAATTACGCCCTAAGTGGTACACACAGCGATACATACTTAAATACCTTACATCAGTCTAGCGCGCTATACACAAAGTTTTAAGCTTTAGGCTTTGGGCTTTAAGCTTAAAACAACCTATACTTCCGAAATCCACTTTTTAAAAACCGGTGCGTTTTCCTGGCTGATGATGATCTCTTCCTGTACGGGAACCGTCAGTTCTATGTTTAGCTTGCTTTTGTCAACCGGCGAATAGCGGGTAATGTAATTGGCATTAATAATGTATTTTCTGTTCGCTCTGAAGAAAATAGATTCATCCAGCGAGCCGTCAAGCTCTGACAATGTATTAATATCAGCCAGATACTTGCTGCCGTTTTGATCAACCACAAAAACAACTTTGTTCTCTGTAAAAAAATAAGCAATGTCTTCCATCCGGATCATCTGGAAATCCGCTCCTTTTTTCACGACGATCCGGGAACGTTTCCGACAATGCTGAGGTGCTGCATCTGCTGTTATATCGGCAATGCTTACAGTAGCTCCCGTCGTTCTCAGGTAATCTATTATATGGTGTATTGTGTTTTTCTCATCTTCGATAATCAGTAATTTCATGGTCGCTGGTTTGCTGGTTAGCTAAAAGGTTGCAGAAGGCGCTGTTATTACATCAGAGCTACCTTTTTGTCTAACACACAAGTTTTTATATATGCCCCGTAATAAAAAGTTAATTGTTATTGGAGGCCATAAATGGCTATTGGAATGTTCAATTTTTATTTCAAATTTTGAACGCAGGATAATCCTACTGATCTTGTAGGGAGTGAACTAACGATTGTTATTAATTAAATTATCCTAGAAAGGCTGATACAGACGAAAAAAAGCATTACTTAGTAGAATAATTCCGCCCCCGATTAGTTTGATTTTGTGTCGATTGCTTTGGAAAATGTTTCAGCTTGAAAATTAATTTATAATAATAATATCCGTATTAACGGACTTAAAATAGTAGTATTTTTCTCATGTGACTCGGGTGGTTTCTACCACCTGTCATTTTTTTAGACCTGTCTGAATTCTACATTTCTACACTTTTTAAAGCTTCTCGTTTTATGATGAGCGGTTAATGCTAAACAAGGCATAATTGTAACTTGCAGTTGTTTTAAAGGCTGCGTGCAGCTTCCGGAATAATATGCCCTGCTACTGGTATTAGATTATCGCATTGACCAAAAAACTAACTGTACAGTAATCTAAGCAGAAATTTTAGCACACGGGGTTTGCTTTTGAGCCAACCTGTTATAATGCCGCATTATGTAAGGCAGAAAAGTCAGCTGCCTGTCACGTCACCTCCTTTGAAAATAATGATCGTTTGGTGTAATAACGGCCATGCCTTGTCGTGCCCGTAACGTAAATATTCACGTAAAATCTAAATAACTGTTTATGAAACATGTATTTCTATTATGCATGTCTGTTTTGTTGTTGGTATCCGGCGCCCTGGCTCAGGGGCGGAAGATTAGCGGCAATGTGACAGACAGTAAAGACGGATCGCCGATGCCCGGCGTAACGGTGAAAGTGAAAGGAGCTTCCAGCTCTACACAATCAGATGTTGAAGGAAATTTCTCCATTACGATTCCCGCAGGTAGTAAGATCCTCAATTTTTCTTTTGTTGGCTATGGCGATGTGGAACTGGCTGCAACCGAAAATATGCAGGTGAAATTGAGTGCAAGTGCCAAAAGCCTCAATGAGGTCGTTGTTGTAGGTTATGGCCGCGCATCCAGGAAAGATATTACAGGATCTATTGCGCGCATCGGAAGCAAAGATGTAGAGAATATCCCTGTGCCCAGCTTTGAATCCGCATTGCAGGGAAAAGCTGCTGGTGTTGTAATTGAATCAGGTAGTGGCAAAGTTGGCCAGGGCATTAGGATAAACATTCGCGGTACTTCTTCTATTTCTGCAAGCAGCCAACCGTTATACGTTGTGGATGGTCTGCCTATTGTATCTTCCAGTTTGTCAAACACAGGGAACGATCCCACGAATCCACTGATCGATATTAATCCCAATGATATTGAATCAGTAGAGATTTTAAAAGATGCATCAGCTTCTGCAATTTATGGTGCGCGCGCAGCAAACGGCGTGGTGCTTATCACTACAAAGAAGGGGAGAAATAGTCGTAAAACAACTATCGAGCTCAATATGGCTAAGGGTTACAGCAACCCCGCACGCAAAAGAAAATTCCTTGATGCAAAACAGTATGTGGACCTGATGCATAAAGCAGCTGCAAATGATGCCAATTATGATTTTACCAACGGTGTGTCCGGCTTTCCATCGTTGGATTCTGCAATGAATTATTATAACGATGAATACAACGGAGTGCTTGATTATTTTTCTTTAGGGACAGATTATACAATTCCTGAAGTGAACACCAACTGGCAGGATCAGATGTTTAATAAGAATGCGCAGACCAACCAGGTAGATTTGTCAGCTTACGGAGGTGATGCAAGAACGAGGTTTTTTGTCTCAGGATTTTACAACACACAGGAAGCCGTAGTAATCAATAACAAATTCTATCGTTACGGAGGAAGATTGAACCTTGAACACAATGCTTCTGATAAACTGACCTTGGGTGTTAACCTGTCTGTTGATCGCACGCAACTCGACAGAGTATCGACTGATAATGCATTTTCAACACCAGGTCAACTGGTAGCGCAATTACCTATCTCTCCATTAATAGATCCTTCAACAGGCAAACTGAATAAACAAACATTGTATGCTAACGGTTTGTTTGATGCGCAATACAGCAGCAACAATCAGTCTACAAACAGGGCAATAGGTAATGCATTTGCTGCATATACGTTCCTGCCGGATCTCACATTCCGTTCCGAGTTTGGCGCTGATCTTATCACGTTGTATGAGGAAGCATTCCTCGGTAAAGAAACTGTTGATGGTTCTGCAAGTAATGGGTTGGGTAGCTTCAATAATGCGCAAAGCACATCCTTCAATACCAATAACTATTTTACATACGCGCCTAAGATAAATGACAAGAGCAAGCTGAATGCAGTGTTGGGTATGAGTTATCTGCAGAACGATACAAAGAAGAATTTTGCTTCGGGCGAACAATATCCTTCTGACGCAGTAAAAACACTGGCAGGAGCAACTTCTATAACAGGCGCCACTTCAAGTAAGGACAGGTATACCTTTCTTTCTTATTTCCTTCGTGGCAGTTATTCTTATATGAACAGGTACTTAATCTCTGCAAGTGTCAGAACAGATGGTTCTTCAAGGTTTAGTCCGGACCACAGGTATGGTTGGTTCCCGTCCGTATCTGGTGGATGGGTTTTGTCTGAAGAAAATTTCCTTAAGAATACAGAGGCTTTAAGTTACCTGAAACTGAGAGCCAGTTGGGGCCTGACCGGTAACGCAGAAATTGGCGAGTATAAATACTATTCACTGGACAGTGTATCTAACTATCCGGGCTTGCCGGGGCTAATACCAAACCAATTAGGTAACAGTGATCTCAGGTGGGAAAGAACATCACAAACTGATATTGGTGTTGATTTCGGGTTCCTGAAAAACAGAATTACCGGTGAAGTTGATCTTTATAAAAAGCATACAACTGATCTTTTACTGAATGTAAATATTCCGGCTACTACAGGGTTTACGTCACTCTATAGAAACCTCGGCACTATGGATAATAAAGGTGTTGAAGTAACGCTTAATTCCAGCAATTTGGTGGGTAAGTTTAAATGGAATACGTCTTTAAATTTTGCATACAACCAGAATAAAGTAGTTAACATCCGCGGACAAATTATTGAAGATGGAACGGGCCTGGAGCGTGCTGTAGAAGGAGAGCCTATCGGAACCTTCTTTATGCAAAAGTTTGTTGGAGTTGATCCGCAAACAGGTGATGCTTTGTATCAGGGGAAGGACGGAAAACCTACCAGTGATTTTTCTTTGGCAGATAGATTGCCCGTGGGTAAGTCAAATCCAAACTGGACCGGTGGTTTTACCAATACATTTTCCTACAAAGGAATTGACCTGAGTGTATTCTTCACATTTGTAACCGGAAACAACATTTACAATGCCGCAGGTATCTATATGTCGGGCGGCTATTACAATGGCTACGACAACCAGACAAGTGATATGTTGAATACCTGGACAAAACCCGGTGATGTTACAAATATCCCCCGGGTAGGATACAACTTCGGATCTGGTTTCCAAAATTCTTCCCGCTTTTTATACAACGGTTCATATGCGAGGTTAAAGAATGTAACGCTGGGATATTCATTACCTGCTTCAGTTACAAAAGCATTGCACATACAATCTGCAAGAATTTATACAACCGGAATCAATCTGTGGACAAGAACAGACTATCCTTCAGATCCTGAAGTGAATACAGCAACTATTGATAACATTGGAAATGGGCAGGATCTATACACTGTTCCTCAGGCCAGAACGATCACTGTTGGTTTAAATGTAAAGTTTTAGTGAAGCAATGGCACGTCTGCATGACTAGCATAATGTGCCTCCCTTTATGTAAAAACAAAAAATAGAAGAATGAAAACGAGTTATTTTTTATACAGTCTTTTTATATTGACATTTTTTTCGGTTGCGTGCAGCAAGAAGCTGGATGTTCAGCCGCAGCAATACCTGACGCCGGACCAGATAAAAACGCAGGCCGACCTGGAAGCATTGTTATTTGGAACATACTCCTTATACCAAAATCCAAATGGTTTTGGTGAGCGATTGTTATTTGTGCCGGATTTACTGGCTTCAGACAAGCAGGTAGATTTTGTGGGTACTTTTTCCAATTATAGGGAAGTGCAGAGAAAAGCCATTCAGGCCACCAATAGCATTCCTCAAAATATATGGATAAACGAGTACAATATTATTCTTGCAGCCAACACTGTTTTAGACAAGATAGCGCTTGCCACCTCTGAAAAAGATACAATAGTGGCGGAGGCGAAATTTATGCGCGGTGTTGCATTGTTTGAGCTGGTAAATTTATTTGGCCAGCCATACAGTGCCGGCAATGCAAATTCAAATCCCGGTGTGCCGATTGTGCTGCAACCGGTTTATGCTTTTGATTCAACAAAAGATAAACCTGCCCGTGCAAGCGTTGCTGAAGTATATGCCCAGGTTATTGCGGATCTGACTGAAGCCGCAGATAAGCTTCCGGAAATTCCTGAGCAAACTCAAAGCGGATTGCAGGTAAGAGCCAGCAGTTTTGCCGCAAAAGCTTTCCTGGCCAGGGTTTATATGAACATGGGTGATTATACAAAGGCCGCTGCTTTTGCCGATGAGGTTATTCAGTCAGGCTTGTATAGAATGGATTTATATGACAAGGCTTTCAATAACATATCTTTTTCTTCAGAAGATATTTTTGCCATTGCACAAACCAACCAGAGCAATGCAGGAACCAGCAACAATGGATTGCCTACATTTTATTCTGCATATCCTGCAGGTCGCGGCGATGCGCAAATGAATGCGGACTATGAAACGATTTTTGATGATCCGGCCGATGTGCGGATGAGTTTTAACTACAATGGATCAAGTATTGGCGGATTTGATGGCACCTATACCGAAAAATGGGCGAAGCTGTATAAATACATTCCTGTTGTACGGCTGGCGGAAATGTATTTGACCAGGGGAGAAGCAAATCTGCATTTGGGTATAGGTACACCTACGGATGATCTTAATGTGGTAAGAGACAGGTCGAAGGCTAAAAGATTGGATGCGGTAACATTGAATGATTTTGTTGAAGAGCGTTTCCGTGAACTTGCTTTTGAGGGGGACAGACTTTGGACCCTGAAACGCCTGAAAATGGATATCGATGGTTTCCCTTACAACGATAAGAAATTGGTTTTACCTATTCCTCAAAGGGAAATTGATGTAAACAGCAATTTAATCCAAAATCCGGGGTATTGAAACACGAGGAGATTAAACCATGTAAGGCATACAAGAGAATATAAGAAAAGTATTTTGGGGCTGTACAAACAAGAATAAATACATATGCATTGAATGTCCTTATATGCCTTATATGGTTTAAATAAAAAATCCTTTATTTGTTTGCCAAATGAACTTTTTTCGCTGTTGTAAAATATTTTTTTTTCTTCTGAAATCCTTTATGGGAAAGGGTTTTGTAAAAATGTTCGGTACGCTTTCAAAATTTATTTGAAAAGAATTTGGACGGAAAACAAAAACTCCTATTTTTGCACTCCGCAAAACGGAAAAGGATTCCCGAATAGCTCAGCTGGTTAGAGCATCTGACTGTTAATCAGAGGGTCGCTGGTTCAAGTCCAGCTTCGGGAGCAAGAGCCACTCAAAATTGGGTGGCTTTTTTGTTGTCACACATCTTCGTTTTTCTTTGTGCCCTGTTGCGAATGAATTTTCAATGTTATATTTTTAATATACGGGAGTAAAAAACGAAATGTCTCAGTTTCTATTTGGATAGAACCTTATTCCCGGTTTGTCACATATCTCAGGAAGTCGTCTTTTAAAATCATTATATAACGCTTCATCTTTTGGTATTAGTTAATTGGAATATCAATAACCCTGCAAAAACTTAATCCGTTAACTAAACCACTTTTTATGCATAAGCAGGTTCTTGTAATAACAGCAGTTATTGCATCCATTATTCTTTTTGTTACGTGCAGTCAAAAAAAGAACAGGGGCATAGATAGTTCCATTCTTGTTTCCAGGTATGCCAGGCCTTTAACCAATTACCAGATTGCATCTTCAACTAAAAGAATAGAACGGGGTAAATATCTTGTAAACGGCGTGTTGGGCTGTTTTCGCTGTCATGCTGAAGTGGATTCTGCTAAGCCGGGGTGGCCCGCACTGGAAAACCGGCTCGGCTGTGGAGGTCTGCTTTATAAACAAGACAGCATCGCCTTGTACGCGCCCAATATTACTCCCGATAAAGAAACCGGAGCCGGAAACTGGAGCGATGATATGTTTATACGGGCTCTGCGTAATGGAATTGGACATGACGGACGTGCATTGAAAGCGATGCCATGGTGGACATACCGTTCTCTCTCCGATGAAGATCTGTTTTCTGTGATCTGTTATCTGCGTTCTTTAGAGCCAGTCAATAATATTGTGCCGATGCGGCATTTGGGTGCTGCCATTGAAAAAGAACTGCAAAACAACCCAAGATCGCTGCAAGTGATCAAAGTAGCGGAACCAGACACATCCACCATATTGGCCAAAGGAAAGTACCTGGTAACAATTGGAGAATGCCTCGGTTGTCACACAGCCTGGTATGAACGTAATCCGGGTTATTTTGGCGGCGGAAATCCTATTGCCAATGAAAAAACAGACTCAATTATAGTTAGCGCAAATATTTCTTCCGATGCCAGCGGTATTGGTACCTGGGACGATGAGACATTTATACGTGTGATCCGCACCGGGAAAAATGGATCATTGCATCATTCCATGCCATGGATAAATTTCAAAAATATTAATGATGACGATCTCAAAGCAATTTTCGCTGCCCTTAAAACCACTCTTCCTGTTGAGCATCATATAGTAAATGGCATGAAGCCGACATTATGTGAAATATGCGGAGAAAAGCATGGTTTTGGGGATCACAACAAAGTCTCCCCAATAAGGGCTGTGGCATTCGATACAAAGAGCTATCCTGCATATGAAGGAGCGTATGTCGATGGCGATATGGATACTGTCATCGTAAAGTGTAAAGATAAAAAGCTGTGGGCCACCATTGTAGGGGCAAAACCTGTTGAGCTTTTACCTGTGGGTAACAATCAGTTTAACGGTTCCGGGATGCCATCGCCCATTCGTTTTATCAGTGATGTTTCCGGGAAGATCACTGGATTTGTAGATTATGGTCTTGTTCCCCTAACTTTTGCCAGGGTTACAACCGTTAAAGCGATAGGAGCTAAATAGCCAATATTGCTGGCGGCTCATTTAACGGTTACATGATACAAATCGATGAACCTGCTGATTTCATTTTGTAGTTTTATTCCGGGCGACGGGTTGATTATTTAAAAAATTGCAAATGGATACAAACGACGATAAATTAAAGTCTGTTAAATCCTTTTCAAAGGCACAGCTGTTTAATACGGCTATCCAGTTATTGCTTGTTGCTCTCCTGATAAGCTGGTGCTTCCGCATTCTTAGTCCGTTTGTTAATCCGGTAGCCTGGGCGGCAATTCTGGCCGTAGCACTTTATCCCGTTCATCGCAGGCTTACAAATAAATTAAATGGCAGAACTGCGTGGGCATCCGTTATTATTACTGTTGTACTGCTTTGTATTCTTATTGTGCCCGCTGTTTGGCTAGGCCTTTCATCGGCTGCTGAAGTAAAAAGCATCATAGCAGATTATAAAGCCGGATTGATCACGATTCCTCCTCCGCGTGAAAATGTAAAGGGCTGGCCGGTGATAGGCAACAGGGCGCATGAAATATGGGTACAGGCATCGCAGGGCATTGAGTCTCTTGCACAGAAATATCCGCAAAAATTCCGCTCGGCGCTTGCATTCACACTGGGGTTGTTGGCCAGCACGGGTAAAGGCTTGCTTTTCTTTACCTTTTCAATTATTATAAGCGGTGTCTTTCTGTCTTATGCGGATAGTGCTTCTTCGTTTGCACGAAGCCTGTTTCGTCGTTTAATTGGCAGTAATTCGAATATTGATGTAACTCAGATATCTGCCATAACGATCCGCAATGTGGTGAAAGGAATTCTGGGTGTTGCTTTTATTCAGTCAACACTTGCTGCAATAGGATTTGTTGTTGCCGGAATTCCTGCTGCGGGTTTGTGGACATTAATATGTCTTATTCTGGCAATCATCCAGGTTGGTATTCTTCCTGTTTCTATTTGTATAATTATTTATATCTGGAGTACAGGCACAACGCTGGCAGCAACACTATTAACTATTTATTTGTTACTTGTAGGGCTTTCTGATAATGTGCTTAAACCCTGGTTGTTAGGCAAGGGCGCACCGGTTCCCATGCTTGTCGTATTTCTTGGTTCAGTGGGTGGATTTATACTCTCCGGATTCATGGGTTTGTTTACAGGTGCAGTTGTTCTTTCCCTTGGGTATAAACTCTTTTACATGTGGTTAACCCAGCCTGATGCATAAGGCATCTATTCTTTATTTTCACTAAATAACACGGCGTTACGAATGGGTTAGTTTTATTTACTGTTATCAATATTGTTAGAAATTAATCTGTTTTGAAGCTTTAAAAAAGCTGCGCATTAAAACATCTTCATTTGACCTACCCCCCTGGCTTTATGTAGCCGGTTCTTTACAAGGACGGATTTTCTTTTTTTCATTGTCGGCTTCCTGAAGTTAACATGCATGTATTTTAAGGATGTTACAATGTCCGGCTGCCGGAATACTCTCGTTACTTTTTTGTACATTTAGTATACTTAAATAGAGCTACATGAAATCTGCCTCATGTATACTATCCCTTTTACTGCTTGGGTTTACATGTAATAAAGAGGTGACTGCATTTTTTCCAAAGGACTATAAGTTGGCAGATGAACAAATAGGGAACGGAAAAACCTTAGTTTATCAAAATACGAGTACCGCCGAAAAAACATACACCGATTTACAGCTGGTAACTAAGGAGGGAAAAAATTATCGCTGCGAAAGAAGATATAATAATATTGTAACTACTGATTCCATTGTTACTGTTGATGGAAAGCTGCTCGAGGTCTTCGAATTTTTTACTCCTGGTAATGCCGGTGGAATAAAAGGTGAAATTATTCTTGATACAGTCGTTATTAAAGATAAAACAGCACGCCGCCAGGAAAATATTCTATTTAAAATAGGGCAGATGCGTTACGAACTTAAGTATGAAGAAGAAAAGTTAAAAGATACTACGTTTATGTGGCAGGGCAGGCAGGTAGAAACAATACTGATAAAAGCTGTTGCGTATGCTGCGTTCAAGAGAATAGGTGACGAAACGGTACGGCAGAGCTGGCATATTGTTTCAAATGCGTATCATGGAAAAGGTATTGGAATGATGCTGAATATTGTAGAGACTAAAGATCAGGCCGGCCGCCGGTCTTATGATGAATGGATGCTGACAGATATAAAAGAAATATCCGAAAAGAACTCCCTTACAGCAATGCGTTAAATCCAGCTTGATTTATAAAACCTGCAACTCATTCTTTATCAGAATCGTCTTTTTCTTTCGCCCAACTTTTTTTGTAAGCCAAAGGATTTTTACCGGTGAATTTTTTAAATATCCGCGTAAAATGACTTTGGTCTGAAAAGCCTGTGAGGTAGGCGATTTCAGTTAACGAATAACTTGTTGTCTGCATTAATTGTATGGCTTTTTCAATGCGCATTTTTCTAATATACTCTCCGAAGGAAAGGTTCTCAAAATATTTTGAAAACTCTCTTGATAGATATGCCGGGTTGATGTCCAGTTCTTTTGATGCTTGCTGCAGACTTAAATTCAAATTTGTGTCGATCTGATCCTGCATCATTTCTTTGAGCTCTATTGCCCAGTCTGGCGTTTTTTTAAGTGCAGATTGTTCGATGTATTTCCTGAATACCTCCATCAATATTTTTTCCACCGGCGCTTGAGTATGCTTTGTTGTGTAGAGGTGTTTTGCCCAGCTGTACATGCCATCGTAAATGATCATACCCAGTTCAAGCAATTCCTGGTCATCTTTTATGTTGTAAGATAAACCAGCAAAAATTGCCCAAAGCCCTGAGGCTTGCGGGGCCATGTCATGCCTGTCTGTGTCAGCACCTCTTACTATGTCTGCAATCCGGTCAAGCGCCTCATCCTGCAGCTGATGTTTCTGTATGATAAAATCAAATGTACAGCGGTCATCGTAATGGCTGTATTCCGCTCCCGGTATGTCAAAAGGAATAGCATCCAGTTCTTTCGCAAGCCTCTCAACTTTTTCGTACGGAACATATATAATTTGTGCAGAGGCGTCAACAAATCTCTTGATGAGCCATGGGCAGGCAATGCGATCAATTTTTGGCCGTTCTCTTGTAATCCATTTCATAGTCAGCAGCAATTTACAAATTTGAAATTTGAAATCATTCGTGCCTGACTAAATTTAAATAGTTGAATAGTGATGCTTATCTCGGAATAGGCATACATGAACTTTCGCCAGGCCAATCCTGAAGGGATGGAATTATTATAGAAAGATATATACATCGATATAAAACTCCGACGGGGTGACATTCTATTATGTCACCCCGTCGGAGTTTTATGAAATGTTTCGGCCTTTGCTATAATAATTTCATCCCTTCGGGATTAAGCAACTTTGATTTATCTATTTACACATTTAGTTTGACAATAATAATCTCAAATTCCAAATTCGTCTCTTGCTTTTTCTTCCTCATAATATGGTATGTGTACCTGCTTTTTGTTTTCGCCGGTGAGCTTGTATAAGATGCAGGCGCCGCCAGAGACGGCAATCCAGAAAACAATTTTTTCAATAGTGGTTGTCCCCATCCAGATACCAAAGGGAGCTGCGATCCAGATGCTTACACAATAAAAGCAGGAGATCAGGCTCCCCCAAAAGCCTGATCCTGCTTTTTCCCTCAACATGAAAACTATATTCAACGGTCCATCTTCATCACTTAATAAATGAGCGAGGCGCCATGTAGCCAAAATAGATGCTAGGAAATATAAACATATTGTCATACCAGTAAGCCCCTCTTATTTTCTTACATCTATATCCGGAAGGCCAATGATCTGTTACGTTGTTTTCTAAAAAATAACCGGCTTGATTTGCACCTGCCTCCATCCGGGAATATGATCGGAGCCCGGATGGAATCCAGGAAACTCAATGCGGATACGATTAAATAACGGGCATCTTTGTGTATCTGCAGTTATTAAACTTGTCCTTTGATTGGGCATCCAAAATATCACTCATTCAATTCCCGCCAAAAGTACATAGGCGGGCGAAGCAGATCAATGTTGTTTTTCACATACTATAGATGTAGAAATCACCAATGCTTAAACAAAAGCCTCCGCAGGCAGCAGGAGGCTTTTTACTGTATGCAATGATGGTTCTATGTTTAATAAAGCCAGCTTTTAAATTCCATGCTTAATCTGTGCGTCTGAACTGAAGCATCCATTCGTAAATGTTTTTGCCACTCTCTCTGTATTCGGGATTGGTAGCTTTAGTCCATGCGTCGTGCTGATCTTCTTCACTACCCCGTGCCCATATTGTTGCTTTAGGATAAATTATTGGATGGTATTTTACAATGCTTGATACATAATTTTTTGTTTTAGCAACCTGCACAACCGGATCAGTAGAATTGTGAAATGCCCAAATGCCTGTTTTTGATTTTGCAAGACTAAGTGCTTTACCGCTATTCACATCCGATGCGCCGCATATAGGAACGATTGCCGCCAACTTATTGCGGTAGATTGTTGTATAATCCCAAGCATTGCCACCGCCCATGCTCATGCCGCATAAATAAATTCTTGATGTATCTATCTTGTATTTTTTTACGCAGAAATTGATTGTAGCATTTACATCGTTAGGTGAAGGCCATCCATCATTTTGCGGGCAAATGATTACAAATGAAAGTAGTTTTCCGTCAGCGTTAAAACGACCGGGAAATTTTTTATTGACTACATACTGAGGAATGGCGTACCATTCCAGCTTATAAAGATCAGTAGTGCCATTACCTCGCTGGCCCCAACCGTGAAGGAAGACAATTAGCGGATAGCGTTTTGCCTTATTACGTTCATTATAATAGTATTTCGGCAATATTTCTGCGTAACCACCTATGTTGCTGTTTATTCTTTCCTGTTTTCTTCTCAGTACAGGCGGATCTGTTTCTTTTTCGGTTATAGGTGTTGTTGCAGCCCTCTCGTCAAAACCAATGTCAGCAACGGTTGCAGCAGGGACGTCTGCTATGTTTTTTGAACAGGATAGTGTTATAACCGTTATCAATAGTCCTATCATTGTTGTATATGCTTGTTTCATCGGTATGCTTTTGATAACGGTGCGGACTAAATTCATGCCAGTCAAGGAAAATAAAACAGTTGGTGTTATCCGGGCGAAAATGCAGTGGAAAAAATGGATTATTCCTGATAAATAATTCCCCAAACTTTTCCTAATAAAACAATGTTTTATGGACAATGATTAAACAAATTCTGAAGCCAAAGAACATGTTGGACTATTAAAATATTAACCAAACTTTTAAAAAAGAAAGATAATGGGTTATTTGATTTAAATTTATCGATAAACATTAATCAGCTTGATTATGATGCGTATTTTTCTCATAATGGTTTTGATTGCAAGTGTTTACAGAACGGAAGCGCAACAATATATACAACCAAATTTTGAAAGTGATGAATACCTGGAGATGTTGCGGGTTACATTGCAAGCTCACAGTGACTCTATTAATAATTCTTCAAAAATTCCTGCTCCTCTTTTTTACCAAAGGGTATTTCGTTCACAGGTGTCTCCACTTTATAACAGGTGGGATCTCTGGCTTCGTGACGACCAGCATGTTGCTGCTATATGCATAAGAGGAACAGTTAATCAGACAGCGAGTTGGTTAGAAAATTTTTATATGGCTATGGTGCCGGCTACAGGAAGCATTCAGCTAAGTGATACATCTTCGTTTACTTATAAACTTGCGGACAATCCTTCTGCTGCAGTGCATGTTGGCTGGCTACTTGGTTTATCAAGCATGGCAGCTTCAGTAAAAGAAAAGATAAATGAGCTATATGCTACAGGTGTAAAAGAATTTATCATCATGGGGCATAGCCAGGGTGGTGCTTTGTCTTTTCTGTTAACATCCTATCTTCATTATGAAACAGTAAACGGAAATTTGCCAAAGGATATTTATTTCAAAACATATAGCAGTGCCGCACCAAAACCAGGAAACTTGTATTATGCGTATGATTATGATTTTATAACACGTAACGGATGGGGGCTTACTGTTGTTAATTCACTTGACTGGGTTCCGGAGACACCAATATCGGTGCAAACAGTGAAAGATTTTAATGCAACCAATCCTTTTGTTGATTTGAAAGGTGCGCTAAAAAAACGAAAGACGTTGGTGCGGTGGTACATAAATGGTGTATATAACTCTTTGAATAAGTCTACAAAAAAGGCTCAAAGAAAATTGGAGAAAAATCTCGGCAGCAAATTGTTTAAACAGGTTAAAAAATTTATGCCGGGTATTAGAGAACCAACGTATGTAGCAAGCAGCAATTATATGCGTGCCGGTGTGCCGATTGTGTTGATGGCTGATGAAGCATATAAGCAACAATATCCTGAATCTGCAAAGAACATTTTTTCGCATCATGCATTGCATCCGTACTACATGCTAACACAAAAGTGGTATGGAAATCAAACTTCTGGTCGCTAATAAATAAAAATTGAAAGTATGTGGTGGATCTTTGCCTTGTTATCAGCATTGTTTGCGGCGCTAACAGCAGTGTTGGCAAAAAAAGGTGTAGCAAATATTGATAGTGATCTTGCGACAGCTATCCGGACTACCTGTATCTTGTTTATTACCTGGTCCATCGTTTTGTTTAAAGGAAATGTTCATGCCCTGCAAACACTGGGCAAACAAAACTGGATGTTTCTTATACTTTCAGGATGCGCAACGGGATTGTCCTGGCTGTTTTATTTCAAGGCGCTGCAAATCGGTAATGTTTCGCAGGTTGCTCCCGTTGATAAAATGAGCGTAGCAATTGCGATCATATTGTCGGTTATTTTTCTTGGAGAGCCGCTTACATGGAAGATGGCTGTTGGGGCTTCGTTGATTATTGCCGGGACAGTTGTTTTGATTCTGTAGGTGACGTTTTCCGGGCGTTGACTGTGTAATAGAAAATACAATTACACAGAGCTTCACGGAGGAGATACAGGAGTTGAACAGAGTCCTTGCTGCAAAGCGGTAATGCCTATTCGTAAAATCCTTCATACACAGTTGCTCTGATGTCTGAGGCAATGCTTTCAAACTCATTGTAGCTGGTTATTGCTGGGATACTCATTAGCTGCATCTTATAGCAATCTTCACCTTTTCTGTACGGTGGCTGCATGTAACTAAAGGGAACCGGTTGCAAGCCCTTTCTTTCGTAAAATAAAATACGTCTTCTGCTGTCTTCATCATGTTCGGGTTCCACTTCAAGTATTATTCGCTGATTGAAGCGATCAAACAACTCGTCAATAACTTTGCCTCCATATAGCTTGCCACGTTGTGATGAAGAAATAGCAAAGTGCTCAACATAGCAGAAGTCTTGTATTTGCCAGGTAATAATAAATCCTACAGGCAATTCATCTTCTAATAATGATAACTGCATCCCGCTGAACGAAATGGTCCTGAGAAAGTTTGCCCACTCCCTTCTTTCATGTACCGGAAACGCAGATTCATATAAGCTCCTGACAAAGGGTAATAACAAATGTTCCGGGTCAGTAATTCTTATCCATTGCATACGTGCAAAGATGATGCATTATACCAGAATCTGAAACAGGAAAGTCTTTGTTGCGCTACAACACCACAAGCGGAGAAATGAATCCTATACTTATCCTTCCTGTATGTGTATCAGCCGAGCCAAATTCTTTTTTGGAATAATCGGTATACTTATAGGTGCGGCCAATATAGGTTCCGAAGAATTTTAGATTGAAGTTCTTAAAAGGATAAAATTCAACGGAAGGAATAAAGCCCCATGCAGTTCTTAGATGACTGTCTTTATGCGGATCGGGATTGCCATACCAGTATGCGTCACTTACCATCCCTATGCCGGAGACTGTCCACTTGGGTGCAAATTGATAAGTGAAGCGAAGCCAGTGTTCAATGTATGCCACATCCATTGCGGCATAAGGATCGTAGGAGTCTGGCACGATACCCGTAACTATCGTTTTCCTGTCAAGTCCTTCTTTGCTCCACTTAAAATCATATTGGATGGTCCACTTTTTTAGAAGCAATTGGTTACCCAGTGCTATATAATGCATTTCTTTATCTACCGCTTCAGTAAAAACGCTGGCACTCCATAAAGTTTGAAACATTCCGTTTGCAAAGTTGCCCCGCCAGTTTGCTACCCATGCCGCAGGGAATTTCGATTGTTTTACTCCGGGGATTGAATCGTACAATTCATCAAAAGTTTTTGTCCTGGAGTTAAGGATCTGAAAGGTAAGTGAATGATTTTTGGTTAGCTGCCATCCAAGTTGAACGCCGGACAAAAAGTTGTCCGCATATTCAACAATATCGTTGTATGCATATATATCAATCGGGTTTGCGTCAAATTCATAGCCACCCCAGTCTGCACACATCTTACCAAATTGCATGCTCACTTTTGGGGAGAGGTTCACTCCTATATAAGCAAGATCCGTACTGGCGCTAATGTTATCTACTGATTGCGGTTGTGTTGATTTAGTATATCTGTCGCGAAAACGGAAATATACTTTATCCTTATACACTTTTCCTTTTATCTCCAGGCGAAACTGGTTCATGGAAAATGCGCTACCTACATACTTGCCATCCTGAAAATCGTTGTTGAATCCGTATTGCATATTGGCAATGACATCAATATTTTTTAGCAGCTCAACTTTTTCAGTGGGAATGATAGGGGTCGTATGATTGATAGAAGTATCTATTTGCTTCTCTATTTGTGAAGAAGCTACAATCACCTGCAAGATAGATGCTATCAAAAGGGGTATGCGAAGCTTCATAGTTTAGTGTTTAGTTTATAAAAGAATATGACTAAGAAGAAATCCTATTATAATAGCAGTTCCAATCACAACGAATCCGGGTAGCATAAAGCTGTGGTTGATGACATATTTTCCAATTTTGGTTGTGCCTGTTCTATCAAAATTTATTGCTGCCAGTAAAGTGGGGTAACCAGGTAGAACAAAGTCGGCATTTACAGCCGGAAACATAGCCAACAGATTTGGGTTAGCGATCCCAAGTGCAACACCAAGCGGCATCATGGTGCGGGTGGTTGCAGCCTGGCTGAACATGAGGACGCCCATTATAAAAACAGCGAATGTAAACGTCCACGGATGCGCTTGAGCAATCCCGCCGAGCGCTTCTTTGATAACATGCTCGTTGTTGGCCATGAATGTAGAGCTCATCCAGACAACCCCAAAAACTGAGATTACCGCAGTGGCCATAGATGTAAAAAGACTTGCTTTGGTTACAGCCTCTGCACTTGTTTTTGTAACAAGCATAATAAGGGCTGTTGCGGACAATGTGATTATTTCAATAACACTGCCCATGGTGAGCGTGCCATCAGCTTTAACGCTAAAATTCAGATCTCCTTTGCCCGTGTTGGGAACTAGGGATGGAAATGCCCCGCACAGCACAACAAGCAGTATGGCAATTCCAAAGATCAGCACGGCGGTTTTTGCGCCGGGTTTAATAGCTTTTTTGTTTTCAGCCGAATCTGCATCTATTGATTGTGCAAATTCAGGATCTTTCATCTTCTCAATAAAATCCGGATCATCATTCAGTTCTTTGCCTTTCTTTCTCACCGCAAGCGCACCGGCAAGTACACCCAGCAAGCAGGATGGAATTCCAACTTTCATAATATCCACAACCGCGCTTGGGTAAGCAAGTATTGCCGCCATGGCCGCTGTTGCGGCACTCATCGGGCTGCCGGTAAGTGCAATATGTGATGCTATTACTGATACCGACAGAGGGCGTTCAGGTCTGATCCTTTTTTTTGCCGCTACCTCTGAAATGATCGGGAGTAATGAATAAACGATATGTGATGTGCCTGCAAAAAGACACAAAAAATAGGTTGTTACCGGTGCGAGGAAAGTAATTTGAGAAGGGTTGCTTCTTATAATTTTTTCTGCAATGCTTACAAGATAGTCAAGTCCGCCTGCAGCCTGCAATGCGGCACCCGTTGTTACAATAGCGATGATGATAAGCATTACGTCAAGCGGGGGCTCGGTCGGGTGCATATGAAATACGGATACGAAAATGAGCATTCCAACCATTCCCATAACGCCCAGGCCGATGCCTTTCATGTTGGCGCCAATAAGAATCATTATTAGTACTATCAAAAACTGGATCCAGATCATAAGCGTTGATGTTGTTTTGATGTTGGGTGTAATCTTTTTTGGTTAGTTATTGATCTGTAGAAGTGAGGATTGCTTTATTCGATATATCTCAATACTTAGGATCAATAAGCCTGGTACAGGCGTAGAACCAATGTACAACTCTTTCCGGAGTAACGCTACGGTAAAGCGGGTTGTTAGAATTTAAAGAAATAGCTCTGCAATGTTTTTTTATCTTTTGTTTGTGTCAATCCCAACATTAGTAACACTCTCGATTTTTGCGGGTTAAGATCATCAGAAACTATAGTGCCCAGTTTGTCATCGTCAATCTCATCATATAAAGTAACGCGACCAGCAGGAACGTGGGAAGAACGGCAAACAACTACTCCTTTCTTTACAGCTTTGTCTACCGCATCGTAAAATGCTTTATTGAAATTTCCGTTACCTACGCCCGCGATCACTATACCTTCATAGCCTGCATTCACAAAAGCGTCTATGGTTAACGGTACCGCATCTGCGTACATAAACACGATGCCCACCTTTGGTAGTGATTGTATTTTTTGAAGGTCAAATGGAGTTGATTTATTGCCGGCACGTATTGAGTTAAGGTAGTAGAATACTTTGCCATCATATACCTGGCCAAGGGGACCAAGATTGGGTGCTGCAAAGGCATTCACTTTTGTGGTGTTTACTTTCTCAACATCCCTTCCGTCAAAAATTCCTTCATTAAAAACTACCAGTACGCCTCTGCCGTTGGTTGCGGGGTTGGCTGCAACAGTGATAGCATCATACAGATTTTTAGGTCCGTCTGCACTGATGGCTGTAGCCGGGCGCATAGATCCGGTAAGGACTACAGGTTTGTCATACCGCACCGTAAGGTTTAAGAAATAGGCTGTTTCTTCCTGCGTGTCTGTGCCATGCGTAATTACTATGCCGTCAGCTTCATTTTTTGCAAAGATCTCATTGATGCGTTTATCCAGTTTTTGCCATATTTCAATAGTCATATTCTGGCTGCCCACATTGGATATTTGTTCACCGGTTACATCTGCAATTTTTTCCACGCCCGGTATCGCTGCCAATAATTCTTTTATGGGCAGCTTTCCTGCCTCGTAACCTGCGCGGTCGGGGGCTGCACCCTGGCCGGCGATCGTTCCGCCGGTGGCTAAAATAATAATATGGGGCTTTTTACCCGTGCCTTGCGCGGTAACCGCAATTGAAAGCACAAGGCAAGTGATGAGAACGAAGATATTTTTCATAAGTAAGTATTTATTTTTTACATCATTGGTAGCGCATTTTTATTGCGGGGCTATCCGCCAACACTTCTACTGATTAATAAACTTCGGATGAATGAGATTATCTACAGAGTAGATTTCATCCCACTTAGCCTGTGTAATCAGTTTTCTTTCTTCTACAGCAATCTGGTGTACTGACTTCCCGGACTTTAAGGCCTCTTTGGCAATGCTTGCAGATTCTTCATATCCCAGGATCGGGTTTAACTGTGTAACAATGCCTATGCTATGCATCACCATTTCTTTTGTATGTTCCGGATTTGCGGTTATTCCTGTTACACATTTTTCTCTTAACATATGGCTGGCCCTGGTGATATATTCAAGGGAAGTAAATAGCGCAAAGCCTATTACCGGTTCCATTACGTTCAATTGAAGCTGTCCTGCCTCGGCAGCAAGCGTAACAGTAAGATCCGCACCAATAACATAAAAGCAGGTCTGGTTAACCGCTTCCGGTATAACGGGGTTCACCTTGCCGGGCATAATGGAAGAACCCGGTTGCATTGGGGGCAGGTTAATTTCATTTAGTCCGCACCTGGGGCCGCTGCTCAGTAAGCGCAGATCGTTGCATATTTTACTCAGTTTAACGGCACATCTTTTTAAAGTTCCGCTAAGCTGTACATACGCGCCCGTATCATAAGTGGCTTCAATAAGGTCCGGTGATAATTTTACCGGGATTCCTGAAATTTCGGCTAAGTGCTTTGTGCATATCTCGGCATAGCCCTTGGGGGCATTCACTCCTGTTCCAATCGCAGTAGCGCCCATATTAATCTCGGTTATCAATTGTTGCACTTCTCTCATGCGCAGTACATCTTCTCCTATGGTTGTGGCAAACGCATTGAATTCCTGGCCAAGTGTCATCGGCACCGCATCCTGCAACTGGGTGCGGCCCATCTTCAATACATCTTTAAATTCCTGTCCTTTATCAAAAAAGGCCTTTTGAAGTTTTTCCAGCGCATCGGTAAATTCATCTATTTTAAGATAGATGGCGAGACGGAAAGCCGTGGGATAGGCATCGTTGGTGCTTTGCGAGCAGTTTACATGGTTATTCGGGTGCAGGTGGTTGTAATCGCCTTTTTTGTAGCCCATGTGCTCCAGGCCAATATTGGCAATTACTTCATTTGCATTCATATTGCAGGACGTTCCTGCACCTCCTTGTATAAGATCGCTTACAAATTGATCTGTATACTCGCCGTCAATCAGTTTGTCACTGGCATATACAATGGCTTCAGTTACTTTTGCGTCCAACACGCCACATTCTTTATTGGCCATTGCTGCAGCCTTCTTCACATAGCCAAAAGCCTTAATAAATAAAGGCTCTTTACTAATAGGTATACCTGTAATATCAAAGTTCTCTTTTGCACGAAGCGTTTGTACGCCATAGTAACAATCGTTAGGAATTTCTTTTTCTCCAAGAAAGTCATGTTCTTTCCTTGTACTGCTCATAAAAACGTGTTTGATAATATAATAAAGTGGGTTTTCTATTTTCTGCCGGCTCTGCGTTCAGAATTGTTTAGTCAATGGCATTCGATCTTTTCACAAAAACTAATAACAAACCGATTGCACGATTTGTTGTGGGTTTGATGCAGTTATAGCGGCCTTTGTGTATTTAACGGTATAATAAGGCTCCGAAGAAGTTTGCTTTTTTTTGAAATTTTAATAAAAAAAAGGGTTACCATTCTTTCTTTTGGTAATTAACCAGTACAGCAGGTGTCAGCAAAGAAGATTTTTGCAGGAAATCGGACGACGTTTTACACCGGCAAAATCAATAAATTATATGAGCATTTTATTTCATCAATATAACCGTCAGTCGAAGAAGTGTATCGTCGCATACGCGAAGATGGCGTTGGGCAGGGGCATAGATTGCTGAAATCAGGTTAATCAATAAACTAATTAAGCAAAAGAGCCCCGCCGGAAAGCGGGGTTTTTTTATACACATAAGCTGAAAACAAAAAGTGAACAGGACGAAGAGAACAATGAATAGCCGGTTGCGTATAGCGCAATATTTTAATGCTGCTGTTTCGGTCAAGCCGGAATTGCTGATTCTTTCAGCCAATACAGGTTTTGCGGCATCGGCGAAGCAGAATAAACGTATTTACAAGCGATCGGACCCGGGATTTTTTTGACTATGAACTTTATAAACGAACTATAGAGTGAAAAGCCCGGTCTGAAGTTGATATCAGCCGGGTTTTTTCTTTTTAAAGACTTTTTTTAACCAGGGAAATATTTTTTATGATCCAGAATGTTATGAGCAGAATTAAGGACGAAATGTTCATCACATTTAATGATGTGATGAAATGGTTTAACGCAGGCGATGCTATGATGCAATACAGGCCTGCAAATGGTGGATGGACAATTGCGGAGGTGCTGGAACACATCACCCTCACCAATTTTTATTTGTTGCTGCTGATAAGAAAGGCGGCGTTGAAAAGCTTGCAGCATTCAATGGAGAACGATTACCGGGATATGTTGCAATCTTATGAATTTGATTGGGAGAAAATGCAGGTGGTCAGCAATCGTGACGCCGCAGATTGGACCACTCCTGAGCAGATGATACCAAGCGGAACCGTGGCAGCCGGTGATATTAAAGCAACATTGCGCCGTCAACTGGTGGAATGTCTTGGGCTGCTGGATGATCTGAAAAAGGGTGAAGGGGTGCTTCAAACAACCATGATGAATGTATATGGCCTGGGTAAGATTGATGTTTATCAACATATCTATTTTCTTGTTCAGCATACCAAAAGACACATTGGGCAAATGCGTGCAATTCGCAATGAATTTGAAGAAAATAATCTCGCTACCCAGCGTTTTACACATGATAGAAATCCATTGAGCATAGTAGCTTAATGGTATTAACAGCCTGTAGAGTTTCCCATACACATCTACAGGCTGTTATATTTTCTGAATGCCTTGCCAAAACTCTCAAAAACAGGCAATTTCATCAGTGCAAACCAATACCTTTGCTTACCTTACAAACAGATGAAGTTGTTTTATAATGAGTTATCACGACAAATATGAAGCGGTTATCGGGCTGGAAGTGCACGCACAGTTAATGACACAGAGTAAATTGTTCTCTGGTGACAGTACTGCATTTGGAGCTGAGCCCAATACCCATGTCAGCCCCATTACATTAGGACATCCGGGCACATTGCCTAAAACAAATAAAGAAGCGGTAGAACTTGCTATAAGGATTGGGTTGGCATGCAACTGCCACATAGAACGCTATAACTATTTTGCGCGAAAAAATTATTTCTACCCGGATCTGCCCAAAGGTTACCAGGTATCGCAACATACTACGCCGATATGTAAAGGCGGCCACGTTACCATCCGCACAGCTTCGGGCGTGCGCAACGTTCAGTTGAACAGGATACATATGGAAGAAGATGCGGGTAAGAGCATTCATGATATTGATGATAACAATACCTGTGTGGACTATAACCGCGCAGGTGTGGCTCTGGTTGAAATAGTAACGGAGCCGGATTTGAGCAGCGCGGATGAAGCTTATCATTATGTTACCGAGCTGCGTAAACTGGTTCGCTGGCTAGGCGTTTGTGATGGTAATATGGAAGAAGGAAGCCTTCGTTGCGATGCCAACGTTTCTGTTAGATTAAAGGGAGAAACAAAGCTTGGAACCAAGGTTGAGGTAAAAAATCTGAACTCCATCCGCAACGTGAAAAAAGCAATTGAGTTTGAAATAGACCGCATGATCAATGTAATTGAACAGGGCGGCACTATTACTCAGCAAACAAGAAGCTTTGATGCTTCAAATGATACAACTTTCGCAATAAGGGATAAAGAAGAGGCAAATGATTACCGTTATTTTCCTGAGCCGGATCTGCCTCCGTTCCGTTTGACTGAAACATTCATCAATGATATTAAGGATGCAATGCCTGCATTGCCCGAAGAGCTTTATACGCTTTATCACCAACAATATGGGTTAAGCGAATATGACGCAGCCCAGCTTTGCCTGGAAAAAGAAACGACTGATTATTTTAATGAAGTGGTGAAGTTCACTACCAATTATAAGGCTGCATCTAATTGGATCAACGGACCGGTAAGGCAATATGTAAATGAACATAAAATAGCGATGGATTCCTTCGCGGTTAAACCGCAGCAATTAGCAGAAGTTATGCAGCTGATTGACGAAGGAAAGATCAACTTTTCTGTGGCATCGTCAAAATTATTGCCTGCGCTTTTAGCGGATGGTTCGAAGGCGCCAATACAACTTGCCACTGAATTGAATCTTATACAGGTAAGTGACAGCAACGAAATAGAAAACTGGGTTGCTGAAGTAATTGCCAAAATGCCTGAAAAGGTTGCAGAATACAAAAAAGGTAAAAAAGGGCTAATTGGCCTGTTTGTTGGGGAGGTTAAAAAAGCCAGCAAGGGTAAAGCTGATCCTAAAGTTGTTACAACGTTGCTAGAACAGAAATTATCTGGCTAGCATAATTCAAAATCTCAAATTTCAAATCTCAAATAGACTCACGGATGAAAAAAATTGTTATTGTGCTGATGGCCGCTGTCGCTCTTGCGGCTTGTGGTAAAAAGAAACATGGAGCCTTTGTTGTAAGCGGAAAGATCACCAATCTTGATGCTAAGAAAATATTTCTTGAACAATTACCCCTGGAAGCAAACGCTCCTGTTGTAGTTGATTCAGCAACACTTAAGCCAGGCGGTGCATATGAAATGCGCGCCATTGCAAAAGATGAAGGACTTTACAGGCTCACTTTTGATAAAGGGCCTCAGATCATCTTCATCAATGATGATGATCATATCCGTATTTCGTTCGATGCCAATTTGCATAGAAAGCCTGATGTGGAAGGATCCGATGCAACAAAGAGTCTGTATGAATTCTTTGATACATACACCAAGAAGGATTCAGTTCTGTATACCACTTTTATGGCGCTTGACAGTGTGAAAAGAACGCCTGGTGTTGACAGTAATGCGGTAAAAGACCTGGAAGCTAAAAAAGATAAAGCGCTTACAGGACTGAATGATGAAGTGAAATCATTTTTGAATAATTCTAAGAGCCCGGCGGCCGTTTATTACGGCCTTGTACTGGCTTCAAAAACAATTGCGCCGGATGATCTTAAGCCTCTGGTAATTGCTCTGTCTAACAAGTTTAAAGACAATGCAGGTTTAGCGAAGATTAAACAAATGCTGACCGCTCCTCCGCAAGGGCCAGCAAACAGCCAGGAAAAGCCTTATGCTTTGTTGAATCAGCAGGCGCCTGATCTTACAATGCAGGATGTAAATGGTAAGCCCCTTGCAATAAGCAACTTTAAAGGTAAATATGTATTGGTTGATTTCTGGGCAAGCTGGTGCGGTCCATGCAGGCAGGAAAATCCAAATGTTGTAGCTGCTTACAACAAGTACAAGGATAAAAACTTTACCATTCTTGGTGTTTCTCTTGATAAGGATAAAGCTGCATGGTTAAAAGCGATTAAAGATGACGGCCTTGCTTGGAACCATATGAGCGACCTGAAACAATGGGAGAGCGTGGCAGTTAATACTTACCAGTTTGATGGTATTCCTTTCAATGTATTACTGGATCCTTCAGGAAAGATCATTGCAAGCAGCCTTCGTGGCGATGAGCTTGAAAGAAAGCTGGCGGAAGTATTGTTGCCTCAGGATAATTCTACGCAGAGCCTGAAGTAAATGTGCGAATGAGTGAATGTGCAGATGTGCGGATGAGGGGAGGAGTGAATGGTGAATAGTCAATGGTGAAAGGAGCCGGCTTGCTCACTTAATTTAAATAGCAAAGAGGGCTGGAAGATCAATTCCAGCCCTCTTTTTTTAGCAGTAATAGGAAGGAGGTTTGCTCCGGCCTTTTGTATGCCTATAATCAATTACAAGCTCGCCGCTTTCACCATTAACTATTGACTATTCACTATCTTCTTCACTCATTTGCCCATTTGCACATTCGCACAATTGCACATTCGCACATTCCCCTTCATTTTCAATTTTCAATTCTCCATTATCAATTAATTAAAGCAACTGTACGCCGGCTGCCTTACACGCACCTCGCATTTCTTCACTCCAAATGCTGCTTTGTACTTCGCCGACGTGGGCTTTTCTGAGGAAGAACATACAAATTCTTGATTGGCCGATTCCTCCGCCAATTGTTTGCGGAAGTTCACCGCCAAGTAAGCGCTGATGCCAGGTGAATCTTTTTCTGTCAGTAGTATTGGTTATCGTAAGCTGCCTTTCAAGGGCATCTTCATTAACGCGGATGCCCATTGAAGAAACTTCCAATGCACATTTTAATACAGGATAATAAAGAATAATATCGCCGTTTAATCCGGGAAGATTGTTGTCTGCAACAGTGGTCCAGTCATCATAATCCGGGGCACGGGAATCGTGTGCTTCATCGTTTGATAGTTTGTTGCCAATGCCTATGATGAAGACAGCGCCGTATTCTTCTGCAATTTTATTCTCACGCATTTTAGGCGTATCATTAGGGTAACGTTGAAGTAACTCTTCCGCATGTATAAAAGTGATATTTTCAGGAAGGATTGCGTCACCAAGTACAGGAAATCTTTCCAATACTTCCTTCTCCATATTACGTAGCACTTTATAAATGCGTTCAACAATATTCTTCAGTTTTGCAATGTTCCTTTCTTCAGGCCTGATAATTTTTTCCCAATCCCATTGATCTACATAAATGGAATGCGTGTTGTCCATTTCTTCATCGCCACGTATCGCATTCATGTCCGTATATAATCCGGTGTTTGGAGCAAAACCATAGTCTTTCAAAGCGGCTCTTTTCCATTTAGCCAGCGAGTGCACAACAAGCGCTTTGGTATCATTCAGGTCTTTAACAGGAAATGAAGCAGGACGCTCAACACCATTTAAATCATCATTGTAGCCGCTGCTTTCCAATACAAATAAAGGTGCTGAAACACGTGTCAGATACAGTTCTTTGGCGAGCTCGTGTTCAAAATGATCTTTTACGAATTTAATAGCGATTTCGGTCTCTATCAGGTTCAATGCTGAATGATAATTGTCCGGTAAATAAAGTCCTTTTGTGAACATAGTGGCTAAATAAGGTCATTAAAAATGGGTGTAAACCTACAAAAAAAGTATAGTAATCAAAGAGCCCTTAAAACTCAACAATGTAATCGGATGCATGAATATCTGCGTGCTCAAACGATTTTGTTATTAATAATTTCTTAATTTGAGCTAACCTTTCCTTTGTAAAACGTACCATTATATTGCATGCTTATATGAAATTGGACCAGGAAATATGCTGCTGGGAGAAAATAAAACAAGGCGATCAGCGCTCGTTTACCGAGCTGTTTGATGGCTATTGGGAGGACCTTTTCCAATATGCTTACCGTACGCTCAAAAACAGGGAAGACGCCCAGGAAGTCGTTCAGGAACTGTTTGTGTATCTATGGAACAAGCGTGAAAACCTTCCTGAGGTTCAGGCTGTTTCTGCCTATCTTTTTGTTGCGCTCAAGAACAGGTTACTGAATCATTTCGCAAAGAAAAAAATGTCGCTAACTGTTATTAACGAGGCAGAACAAATTGCTGCAGCCAACTCAGCCGCCGATATTCTTCATACAAAAGATGCCGAAAAGGTACTGCGCTCAAAAGTTGCACAGCTTCCGGAGAAAATGCAACAGGTATACAGCATGTATCATTTTGAAGAATTAAATATTGATGAGATTGCTAATTACACAGGAAATTCTCCTCAAACCATACGGAACCAATTAAATGTTGCTTCAAAAAAAATGAAGGCCAGTTTGAGCAAGGCCGATGATATTATTATCTGGGCAGGAATTATTTTTACGCTTTTCAAAAAAAACTAGCCCGCGAATAGTTAACCTCTACTGATTTTTTGTCTTTCACATTATAAAGCATGGATAATTTGAATAGTGATGAGTATATACAGTCGCTGCTGAACAAGTATGCGCACAATGAATGTTCAGAAGATGAACTGGCATTACTGCATAATTGGCTGGATGCAAAGGCCGCTGGCGGAGATGATTACAAGTTCATTGATGAGGAGGATAAGAAAAAAGTGCGGGATGAAATTTTTTCGAATACTATACCTGCAACAGATGTTCCGGTAAAAAGGATCAAGTGGTGGCGTTATCTTTCTGTTGCCGCCAGCCTTTTGTGTGTGGTTGCAGGCATATACTATTTTTCTTCCGTCAATAAAAAGATGATTGCTCTTAACACAAGTGCAGGGCACGTTAGTAAAGAAATTTTGCCTGACGGAAGTACTATCTGGCTGAACGAAAATACACAGGTGATCTATGCTTCAAATTTTGAAAATAACCGCAGCCTGGAGATAAAAGAGGGAGAGGTGTTTTTTGAAGTTAAAAAAGATGCGGCCCATCCATTTACAGTCATTACAAACGATGTACATACCGTGGTAAAAGGCACATCTTTCTCTGTGAAAAAAATGATTGCAGGCGATGTTAAAGTGTCTGTAGTGACCGGTAAAGTGCTGGTCAGCAAACAGGCCGATACGTTGGGCTTTATTCTTCCTGGTCAACGGCTGCGTTACGCTTCGGCAAATAACAAAGTAAGAATTGATTCTTCTTTATCGCTTGAAGCAAACGGGTGGATCAACGGAGAAATTCTTTTACAAAATGTATCTGTAAATGAAGTGGCAGACTGGCTGCAAAATCATTTCTCTGTAAATGTTGAGAACAGGAAGGAGGGCTATGCAGGCGAATATCATCTTCAGGTTGACAAAAATATCACCATAGAAAAGGTGATTGATATATTGAATTTACTAGGTGCAAAAAATAACGTTCGATTTATTCTCCAAAATAATACAGTAATTATTCAGTAACCCAAATACATAACAGCATGAAAAAATCTTTCATCACTGTGAAAGCAACGCGTTTGCTTTCCGGGCTGGGTATTGTCTTTTGTGTAACGGCAGTCACCCCCTCAGCCGTTCTTGCACAGAAGAAGGATCCGCTCCAGACCAATATAAGTATCGAGGCGGAAAAGCAGCCACTGGAAAAGCTACTTACGCAAATAGTTGCATCTACACAGGTTAAGCTGGCTTATGATGTAAATGAGATAAAAAAATATACCGTGACGCTTAGAGAAAAGAAAAGCATTACGGTAGAGGACTTGTTGAAGAGAGTATTGCAACAAACAAACCTTACCTACGAAACCCAATCCAACACAATTGTTATTTACGAGAAGACGCACGCCGGGTCTCCGGAAGCTGGTCTGCATTCCGGATTTACAGTTAGCAATGCTTCTTACCAGGTACAAAAGCAAATCATAGAAGGCACCGTAATGGATGAAAACGGTCCGTTGCAAAATGCAAGCGTTTTTATTAAGGGTTCTGGCAATGGTACTGTTACCAGCGAAAAGGGACTCTTTTCGATTGAAAGCGATGAGCCCGAAACCCTGGTAACCGTTATGCTGGTTGGGTACCAGACAAAAAACGTAATGGTAAAAGCCGGCGCGCCAAACGTAATAGTGATGCTCAGGTCTGTGGCGCAATTGGACAGTGTTGTGGTTGTGGGATATGGTACACAACAGCGCACAAAAGTAACCGGTGCGGTAAGTAAAGTGTTGCTGGATAAAGTAAGCTCACGTTCTGTAAACAATCCTGTTGAAATATTGCAGGGTAAAGTTGCCGGCGTATATGTACAAAATAATGGTGGAGATCCAACTGTTGGACCAAGCGTAAATGTTCGTGGTCTTGGTGGCATTAATGGTGAACAAGCTTTGTGGGTAGTAGATGGCGTTGCATTCTATTCCGGCGCACCGCTTGTAAACCCGAATGATATTGAATCTATGTCCGTGTTGAAAGATGCTGCTGCTGCAATTTACGGTGCAAGAGCTTCCGGCGGCGTTATACTTGTTACTACTAAAAAAGGAAAAAGTGGTGCCAGTACTGTTAATGCAGACGCCAAGTATGGAACCCAGGAAGCGTGGAGAAAATTACATTCATTAAACGCAAATGACTATGCCGAGACAATGAACCTGGCTGCTGATAATGCCGGCAGACAAAGGGATCCGGCGTTTGATGCTTCTGTTTATCCTGAAGGTCACATTACACAAACGGACTGGATGGATGATGTTTTCCGTAAGGGTACTATTCAGGAATACAATGTTAGTCTGAGTGGTGGCAACGAAAAATCAACGCACTATCTTTCTTTCGGATACCGCGATAACCAGGGCATTCTGCTGAACACACGCAGCCAGCGCGCCATTCTTCGCCTGAACACCGATTACCAGGTAAAAAAATGGTTGAAGATAGGAGAGAACCTTTCTTATACAGTAACCGGCGGACGCGGAGCAAACACTACGAGCACTGCCAGCGGCGCTATTCTTATGGCGATTGCATATCCTTCTAACGTAGCTCCTTATACATCAACAGGTGCCTACAGTGGTGTTCCGGAACAGTATGCAGGTTCTTATGGTGATGTGTTAAACCCGGTAGCGTTGCTGATGCGCAATGATTACACCAACCCGGTCAATACTTTATATTTCAATCCTTATGCAGAAATAAATATTGCAAAAGGACTTACATTCCGTTCAAATTTCTCTTACACATATGGCAATAATTTCTCCAAGAATTTTCAGCCACGAATATTAGAGAGTGGTAAGAAATTTTATAACAACTACCTGGATTATTCTTCCGGAAATTGGAAAGACCTGTTGGCAGAACAAATCCTGACTTACACGCATCGCTTTGGCAGGTCGCATAATCTTTCGGCTAACTTCATCTATGCTTACCAGGAAAATGTGAACAATTCATTTGCAGTTCAGGGACAAAATCTTCCCGATGAAAGAGAAGATCTGCTTTACCTGGGCAACGCCACAGAATTCCCTAATAAACCGTCAAGCGGGAGATGGCAGGAATCATTGCTTTCTTATGCAGGAAGAATTGCATACGACTTCAGAAACAAATATATGGTAACTGCAAGCATTCGTCGCGACGGAACTTCAAAGATCCCGAGCCAGAACCGCTGGCAGTGGTATCCTGCCGTAACTGCCGGATGGAGGATTAAAGAAGAAGATTTTCTGCAAAGAAGCCTTTGGCTAAGCGATCTGAAATTGCGCGGCAGTTATGGTATACTGGGTAACCTTGGTTCATTGCCTTCCAATGCATTTAATGTGCCGCTTGCTGCAACAACAGCTTACATTGGCCAAACGCCTGTAGGAGCCTATGGATACGCGGAAGACGCTATTTCAAATCCTGACTTAAAATGGGCGCAATCCCGTCAGACTAATATTGGCCTGGATGCGGCATTCTTCAATAGTCATTTTACAGTTGCGGCAGATTATTTTATTAAGAAAACAGAAGACATGTTGTTGCCTGTGTCATTGCCTGGAACAGCAGGTGTATCCCAGGTAATGTGGAAGAATGTTGGTAGTGCAGAAGATCGTGGCGTAGAACTGAGCCTTGGATACCAGAATGTAACAAGGGGTGGATTGCAATACTCCGTTAATGCGAATCTTTCCAGCATAAAAAACAAAGTGCTTTCGCTGGATGAGTTTTCAAGCTTTGCCTCCGGTGGCGACGTGAGAGGTGTATTAACGCCGGGCCGCGTTGCAGAAGGTCAGCCGCTGTATGCATATTATGTTGTCCCTGCAGCAGGTTTATTTAAAACTCAACAGGAAATAGACAGCTACGTTGGAAAAGATGGTAGTAAAATTCAACCCAACGCAGTTCCGGGAAACATGAAGTTTAAAGATGTGAATGGTGACGGGAAAATTGATAATAACGACCGCCAGTTTATGGGAAGCGCATATCCGTCATTTTCTTACGGCTTTAGCTTTAACCTTAGCTATAAAGGATTTGATCTGAATATGTTCCTGCAGGGCGTACAGGGCAATAAAATCTTTAATGCGTTGAAGTTCCTTGGTCAGAGCGCAAGTGTGCAACAAGGATTTAACCTGCTGAATTCTGTAAAGAATGCATGGACACCACAGAATCCAAACGCCGATATCCCGCGTGTTTCATTGTCTGACCCGAATGGTGATTTCGGAACTACTTCAAGCTGGTACATCGAGAATGGCTCTTACATGCGTATCAAGAACCTTACATTGGGTTATACGCTTCCTGCCCAACTCACAAAGAAAGCAGGCCTGAATACGGTTCGTCTTTATGTAACAGCCAACAACCTGGTAACATTTACAAATTACTCCGGTTTTGATCCGGAAGTAGGACTTGATCAATATGGAATTGATAAGGGCAGGTACCCACAGGCCCGTTCCATTTTTATCGGTTTAAATATAAATCTCTGATCAGCTAAAACACTAAGACAATGTTGAAGAAAAAACACTCAATCATATATACCGCACTCGTTGCAATAGCAGCGTTTACATCCTGCGCCAAAAAACTGGATATCGTTCCGCAGGGATCGCCAACATCTGCAACCTTCTGGCAAACGCAGGACGATGCGGTTAAAGCCACCAACGCCATGTATGATCAGTTCGACGGCGAAGAATTTTATGGACGTGGCTTTATGTGGTTTATGAACGCCAGTGATGATATGGTTACTGGTCGCGTTAAAGCACAGGCAGATAACATGAAGAATTTTAACTCATCTTATATTGGAGGTTCTTACACAGAACCTCAATGGAAAATGCGGTACATCGTTATCAAGCGTGCAAATGACATTATCCGGAATGTTCCTGGAATCTCCATGGATGAATCACTCAAAAAAAGAATCATTGGCGAAGCATATTTTCTAAGCGGTCTTATGTATTTTCAAATGGCTGCTAATTATGGTGATGAAAGGGCCGGCGTGCCTATTATCGACAGGCAGAATCCATCCAACTATATGATTCCGCGTGCAAAGAATGTGGATGAGAATTATGCTTATATTGAGTCTGATTTAAAAATGGCTGCAAGCTTGTTGCCTTATTTTGATCAATTGAGTACAGATGATTATGGCAGGGCGCATAAGACCGCAGCGTGGGCTTATCTTTCTAAAATGTACCTGTACAGGAAAGATTATGTGAATGCAGAGAAGTATGCCGATTCAATTATCCAGAGTGGTAAACATGCGTTGCTGCCCGATTTTAAAAGTGTATTCTATATTGCCAATAACTGGTCTAAAGAATACATCTGGTCAGCAGTAAGCAATACGTTGTGGGGAAGTATTCTGCCCGGTTGTATGCTTGAAAACAAAGGATGGGGTAAATACAATGGCTGGGGATATTATATGCCAACACAGGAATTGTACAATGCATATGAAGCTGGTGATAAAAGAAGAGAAGCAACCATTCTTAAGCCCGGTGATAAGTTTGTTTATTTTGGTGATTCAATGACTTATTCATCCAGCAACAGTACATCCGGTTACCAGTTTAATAAGTACATGGAGCCATTTAGTTATCCTGGCGGTATTCATTTGAATCCGAACGGCGATCATCCAACCACGGATCTTAATGTGCCACTGATCCGTTATGCTGAGATCATTTTGATAAAAGCTGAAGCAGAATTGATGCAGAATAAGAATGCCGATAATGAATTAAATATGATTCGCAAAAGAGCATGGGGCAGTGCGGATGAAAATCATTATCCAAAACTTTTAGGCGCTACAATGAATGATCTTAAGAGCGAACGAAGGAGAGAGCTGGCTGGTGAATGGTCAGATCGTCATCGTGACCTTGTTCGCTGGGGAGATGCCCAGGCTGCTTACGCAAAACCGCTGCATGGAGCTGATGGAAAAGTGATATGGGAAGCAAGAAATTTCAATCCTAAAGTGCACCATGTATGGGCGGTTCCGCAAAGTGAAATTGATAATAGCGGAGGCCTTATAACACAAAACGCCGGTTGGTAGGATATTGCCATTGAGAAGTCAATGTCGTTTAATTAGAAGTATTCAATAGTAAAGGCTCAAATAATCATCATCAGATCAATATTCGGGAGACCTCTCCTGTCGTCGAGGTGACGATGCGGGCGCAGACTCTCACGGTATTTGATACTTATTATTGGTGCTGCTGTGATTAGTTCTTATGATAAGCCTGGATCGTCATGTCGACGACAGGAGACATCTCCCAAAGTTGATGATGTGTGTTTAACTAAACGACCTTGAGTGATAAACTATAAACTGACTGTACCAGGTTCTGGAATTATCTTCCCGTTCCTGGTACTTTTTTGTAGATAAAAATTACAGTAATGATAAGAATTTGTATTTTTTTGTTGTTGATGTTTTCGGGCTTCTTAAGTGTTGCACAGCCCGTTGCTTACACTGTTTCCAATGCGCATTCTCACAACGATTATGAACAAAAAGAACCGTTTTGGCTGGCTTACAATGCGGGCTTTGGTTCCATAGAAGCTGACATCTTTTTAAAAGAAGGCGAACTGCTTGTATCTCACGACGTGAAAGGATTGCAACAGCACCGCACACTGGAGGAATATTATATAAAGCCGGTATTATCTTGTGTGCAGAAAAATAATGGATACCCTTATGCAGACACAACGCTAAAACTACAATTGCTTATCGATTTAAAAACGGAAGGTGTATCTACATTAAAGAAGTTGGTTGAGCTGATTGAAAAATATCCTGCGCTACAAACCGGTACAGTTCGCTGGGTAATTACGGGCAACAGGCCAGCAGATTTTACAGTGTATCCTTCCTATATATGGTTTGATGGAGATATTTACGAAAACTATAGCGAGCAAAACATGCAGCGTGTTGCGCTGGTGAGCGGTAATCTTAAAAATCTTACACCCTGGAATGGAAAAGGAGTAATTCCTGAACCCGGTGCAACTGCTGTAAAAAAAATGGTAGAAAAGATACATGGCATGCACAAGCCCATCCGCTTCTGGAACGCGCCGGATGTTGTCAATGCCTGGTACAAACTGATGGAGCTAAAAGTTGATTTTATTAACACGGATCATATTGCTGAATTGTCTTCTTTTTTGAAAAAGTTACCAGCAAACAGTTTCCTTAATAAAGACTTCTATAAAACATATGAGCCGACGTATAAATCGGACGGGACGAGTGCAAAACCAAAAAACATCATTTTATTGATCGCTGACGGCACAGGCTTGCCGCAGCTTTATGCTGGCTACACTGCTAACGGCGGCAACTTTAATATCTTCAAAATGTTGAACATCGGCTTTTCAAAAACAAGTTCAGATGATGATTATATAACTGATTCAGCGGCTGGTGCAACTGCTTACGCTTCTGGTAAAAAAACAAAGAACCGTTTTATTGGTGTAGATAAAACAGGTAGGGCCTTACCACTCCTTCCTGACTATGCACAAAAGAAAAAGATGTCCTCGGGGTTAATTACTTCGGGCGAAATAACCGGTGCAACACCTGCAAGTTTTTATGCGCATAGAATGGATCGTGATAGCACTTATGGCATACTGCAGGATCTCCTTTCATCTCCTGTTGATGTATTAATGGGATCTGGCGTAAAAGAATTTGATGCAGCGTTGTCTTCGCGTCTTAAAGAAAATGGATTTGCAATTCTATCATCTGTGAAGGATGCTCAAAATGCTTCTTCCCAGAAATTGCTTGTAGTTGATAGCATCGCAAGTCGCTCCATGATAAATGGCCGCGGTAGCTGGTTACAGGATGCGTTTGCCAGCACCGTCAATTTTTTATCAAGGAACAAAAACGGATTCTTTATGATGGCTGAAGGTGCGCAAGTTGATAATGGTGGTCACAGTAACAAGGTGCCTTATCTGGCTACAGAAGCGATGGACTTTGACCAAATGGTTGGAAAGGCATTGGAATTTGCGGATAAGAACGGCGAGACTTTAGTAGTTGTTACCGCCGATCATGAAACAGGTGGCCTAACACTCTTAAACGGCGACATTCAGAAAGGTGCAGTAGGCGGACAGTTTTCCACCAATGATCATACTGCCATTCCTGTGCCGGTGTTTGCATACGGGCCACAGTCGCAACAATTCAGAGGTGTTTATGAAAACACAGAAGTGTTTAGGAAGATATTAAAGGCAATGGGAGAGTAACGCTTAGCGAACGGCAAAACATATAGTTTTTTTTGAACCATAGAAGTAAGGTGTCGGGCGCCAACGTTTCTTTGTAAACAACTGATAAAGCTTAAAGCCCAAAGCCTAAAGCCTAAAGCTGACCGAAGCGAAGTTTTTTAAACCATATAAGTAAGGTGTCGGGCGCCAACGTTTCTTTGTAAACAACTGATAAAGCTTAAAGCCCAAAGCCTAAAGCGAACCGAAGCGAAGTTTTTTAAACCATTTAAGAAAAATAAGAGCAAATAAGAGCTTTTGCCCAGGATAATAGTAACACTTAAACGACAATATATTTACTTAACCAGTTCGGACCTTCACCATTGACCATTCACTATTCACTAGTTGTATAGAAGGCATATAAGAGCAAATAAGAGCTTTTACTCAAGATAATAATAACACTTAAACGACAATATATTTACTTAACCAGCTCGGACCTTCACCATTGACCATTCACTATTCACTAGTTGTATAGAAGGCATATAAGAGAATATAAGTTTTATGCGATCCCTTCAACTTTCTTATATGCCTTATATGGTTTAAAATGAAAGCTCATAGCTTTTAGAATCTCACTGTAGGGCATTTTACATTCTTTCCGCCCTTATCATATAATCCTGTCTTGACAATTGAAAGTTCGTAAGCACCGCGTGACTGGTTGTAATTCTTGAGGAAGGAAGTAGTTGCATCATAGTTAACGGTAAGCCTGAATCCACTCCATTCATAGCCCACCATGGGAATAAATGCATCTCCAGCGCGATAGTAAAGGCCACCGATCATCTGCGTATTGCCATCTCCGCTCAGGTTATAATTAGCATTCATGCCTATCACAGTTTCCCATGCTGTGCCCATTTTACTGATGTAAGCGTTGGGATTAATGATCCATTGATCATTTAATTTAAACATGCCATTGAGGAAAAGTGTAATTCGTTGATCCAACCGCTGATCGGTGAGTGAATTGGCAAAAAAGGATTCTTTTGGCTGATTAACATGTGAAATGCTTACTCCCACATTCAAATACGTATTGTCAGTGGGGAAGTACGCATAGTTCATTCCCACGCCAAGGTCAAAATAGCCAACGCTGCTGTACGCAAATGGTTCTCCGTTAGGAATGTTAATATCAAAGAATTTTCCATTCCACTGATCATCAAATGTAAGCTTTGTAAAATCAACTCTTTTGGTTGCATAACCCAGGCTAAATCCCAGGCTTAACAGGCTGTTGAGACCAACCAGCTGGTGATACGCAATGTTTCCGTACGCGCGTGTTGATTTTAATCCGCCGGTTCCGGCCTGATCACTTAACAAAGCACCACCAACGCCCATCCAGCCGTTGGCAAACCTGTTATAAAAAAGTTGAGCGTCGCCCCAAACACTCATGGTTTTATACGGGTTTGTAAGAATGCTGGCCCACTGGTTCCTGTAATTTACGCCAAGCCTCCAGTCCACGGCAGGAGCAAAGCCCGTGTTGGCAGGATTAACAAGCAATGGTGTATTGTAGTATTGTGAAAAATGAAGATCCTGGGCCTTTAATGAATGGTAGTTAAAAGCTGCAATCGTTGCTATAAAAACAATGAGTTTCAGATAATGTACCTTTTCCATAAATCCTCCCTCTTTCTTTTTAAATTGGTCAAACAGTCAATTACCTGGTCGTTTGGCCGGGCGTGCATTATTCAGACATTTTTGGTGAAAGTCCGTTTATGCAGGCCCCGTTGTTTATCTTAATAATGTTATATCTCCCCGCTTTTGAGCTTTTGTCCCGTCGGAGAATATTACATCCAGTATATAAGTGTATACATCCTGTGGTTGGAGCTGGCCTTTGTACTTGCCATCCCATCCAATTGTGGAGCTTGCGCTTTGGAAGACCAGTGTGCCCCACCTGTTAAATATTTTCCAGCTCATCTTTTCAATGCCGTAACCGCGTACTCTCACTATATCGTTGGATCCGTCGCCGTTTGGTGTAAATGCATTCGGCACATCAACAAGCGGTTCAACAATAGCTTGTAATGTGGCAGAAGTAGTATCGGCACAGCCATATTGATTGATGGCAATTAAAATGACCCTGAAGTTTCCACTGCGCGGGAATACGTATGATAAAGGGTCTTTTTTAATTGTGATCAGGCTATCATCATCCCCAAATAACCATTTATATGAGTTTGCGTTTTCTGAACTATTCGTAAATACAAAAGGAGTATTAGCCTGTGGCTGCAGCGGTGAATAAGTAAACATTGCTGTTGGCTTCGGACTAACTATAATATGATATTGCGTTGAGTCTACAATGTTACAGGTTGATGAATCGGTAACCTTTAACTTAACGGTGTATTCTCCCGGCTTAAAGTAAGTATGTACCGGATCTTCTTCTGTAGATACAGCGCCATCACCAAAGTCCCATAAATACTGCTGTCCGGCCATTGATGTATTGGTAAACACAGCATCATAAGGTGCACAACCGGAAGGCGGTGTAACAAACTGAGCTTTTACATTTGCCGCGATACGCAATGGAATAGAATCTGTTTCCGGATAGTTACAGAAAGCCGTATCTATCATCTGAAGAGAAATGGTGTACTTGCCCGGTGACGCATAACTATGGAACACAGACTGAGTGCCGGTTGTAATCGTAGGAGAACCATCTCCAAAATCCCAGATAAAGCTATGATTGTCGAAAGGCACACCTGCCGGTGATGTAGAGTTGTTCTGGAATTCAAACCTTAGTGAATCGCATGGTGGAAGTTTAATAGCCTGTGCGGATATTATGGCTCTGTCTTTTCTGACCAGAATATTCAGGTATGATGTATCTGCAATATTACATGCCGAAGAATCAATCGCTATAAGCATTACATTAAACAACCCAAGCTTTTGATAGGTGTGGCTTGTTTGAGGTGTAGTGGTTGTAACACTCGCAGAACCATCGCCAAAGTTCCATATATATTGTTTGGCTATGCCAATCGTATCTTTAAAATCAACTTTAAGAGGAACGCATCCGGCTGTATCTCTTGGAACGCCGTCTATGCTTGATTGAATACCGCTTGCTATGCCTGCGAGCTCAAATGCAACTTTAACCATTGCAAGATTACAACGGGCGCCGCTATTGGAAGGATTTGACGGCGACCATACATTGCCTGGCATGGTGGGAAAAATACCTTGTTTATTACAGTTGGCGCAAATAGCGTTATAAATAACTCCTTGCTTGTCAAAACGGCTCGTGCCACCGTCAACGTGATCTCCAAAGCCGCCTTGTTGGCCAAAATAAGAACCGTAAAGCTGAGCTACAGCATCTTTTTGCAGAACAAAGAAATAGAAGTCGCTTCCATCCGTGGTCTTTTGAATAGCATCAGGTGTTATTGACAATCCGTTTGTATATGCTGTAGGATAGCCCATGTTTTTATCAGTTGATCCGCCCCAGCCGGAAACATATACATTCTCGCACCTATCCACTAAAAATGCAACAGGGGATATATCCGGTTCAGCCTGTCCTTTGCCGAATACGGTTGAATATTCAAAGCCAGACAGGTCCTGTTTTAGCTTGGAGATAAACTGCCTGCCATTTGGCTGACTAAATGCAGCATTTACAACCGGCCAGGTGCCTGTTGTAGACCCCATGATATAAGGATATCCAAACTTATCAAACTGCACACCGTATACAAGATCATTGCCGCCTGTTCCAGCGTATGTAGTTCGTATCAATGTATGTCCGTCGTTGGAAAGTAAAGACACAAAGCCATCACATTCTCCTCCCTGATAAGCAGTATTAATACCTACACTTCCTACACCGGGAAAGTCTGAACTTCCCGTAGCACCGCCTACCAGTATATTGTTGGTGATCGGACTCAACGCCAACACAAAGGCTGCGTCGTTATCAGATCCGCCAAAATAAGTGCTTGTAATAACTGTACTCAGGTCCGCGCTGGTTTTTATAAACACGCCATCCTGCATACCACCGCCAAAAGTTTTTTGAAAAGCATTCGATGTTATGGGAAAATCTTTTGACTGCGTACAACTTGCCAGGTAGATGTTGTTTTGCGCGTCAACAATCACCTCACTTCGTGCATCATCACCGTAGTTCCGTCTTGTGCTGCTGGCACCTTTAACAGCGTCGGCATATTTAGGACTGATATTTACGCCGTCAGGACCTGATCCTCCAAATAACCGTGAACCCACAATGGATCCACCATCGGCTGTGAATTTCGTAATGAAAATATCAGAAGCGCCGCCTGAGCCATACAGGGCAACAGAGGTAGGAAAATCCTTTGAAGAAGTTCTTCCTACAGCAACCAACTCGCCTTTATTATCAACTATCAGGCTGTGCGGTTGTTCATTGCCGGCTCCTCCAAGATAAGTGGCATATACTCGTTGCGTTCCGTTAGGTGACAATTTTATTATGCCAATATCTAAGGGACCAAGATTGTCTTCCTGAACACCTCCGCCAAATGTCGTTTCAAAAGAACCGTTGCTAACGGGCCAGCCGGTTCCAAATACAATACCAGCACCGTAGAAGTTGCCGCCGCCATCATATGTTGCAGTGTAACCCCAGTTATCATCGCGGCTACCGGAAAAAGTAGAGAACACAAGTGTAGGATCAATGATCAACGGTTTTGTTCTGTCGTAGTTTTCAATACGGAATGTTACAGTGTTATTATTGATGATTACATATTTTGAATTGATCTCCGCTCTTCCGTTAACGGATGACTGGTAAGTATATGGTTTTAACTCCGCAACTTCTCCGACAGATGTTGACACTACGAGATTTTGATTTTTTATATCAATGCGGTTAACGCCGTCAAATTGTAAGGCGATCTTGTTGATGTCCCCGCCGGGGTTAACAACCAGGTCGTATTTTAATGCATCATTATCCATGTAATAACGGAGATCAACATTTGGATAAATATTCCGGTACGTCACTGCCTGGTAAATCTTGCAATTTTTGGCCCATTTGGTTGAATCGTTTCCTATAAAATAATTATTTACTGAGGTGAGCGGCTTATCCGGTTCGCAGAAAATATTTTGAGATGCATTCACAAACTTTACTTCATATGCATGCGCCCGTAAAGAAAGTTTGTTGTTTGCGACTGCTGATGCGCGTGCTGTTTGAAAAGAGGAATCGGAGCTAAAACCTCCGTGGTAATATTCTGCCAGCTTACGCATATCGTCCGGGTTGGTTAATACGACGCGATAGCCGGTTGATGTCAGGTAAAATGCTCCTCCGTTAAGATTGCCTTTATACTTCACGCTTTTGTCCCATTGCCCTTTGTTTTCGACAAATTCTATACTTTGACCTATCGACTTTGCAGAGGTTAGCAGGGAAATGAAAACTACTATATGCGTAAGAAGTTTCAAATCTTTTATTTTAAGAGGTCCACAATAAAACAACGTTTTACAGATACAAATTGTTTTATGGATAAAGGTTTATGTATGTAGCAAATCGTCAGTTAACTAAGCAGAAAAATTAAGTTACCTGTTACGGGACTGCGGTTTTGGCAGGAAGGATTTTTTGCAGCAGGCCACTCCGTTCATAAGATACGAATACGCTAAATTTTCAGATTGGTTGCTCCTTACACAATTTAATTATTATTGATGACTTTATTAATAGTGATAGATTTATTCCGATTAAATTTTTTTAAACGAATTAAAATTTAACAGTAGGACATTTTACATTCTTGCCACCACTATTATACAGCCCTGTTTTGACAAGCGATATTTCGTATGCGCCCCTGGATTGATTGTAGTTTTTTAAGAAAGATGTTGTAGCGTCGTAGCTAAAAGTAAGTTTAAAATCGTCAAGCTGATAGCCGATCATTGGAATAAATGCGTCGCCCGAGCGGTAGTATAAACCTGCAATCATTTGCGTAAAGCCATCGCCACTTAAATTATAGTTCGCATTAAGGCCTACAACCGTTTCCCATGCTGTGCCCATTTTGCTTATATATGCATTAGGATTGATGATCCATTGGTCATTCAATTTAAACATGCCATTCAGGAAAACGTTGTATCGTGCATCCAGCCGCTGATCTATCAAAGAATTAGAGAAAAACGATTCTTTAGGTTGATTAATGTGCGATATGCTTACTCCCAAATTCAGGTAAGTATTGTCTGAGGGAAAAAAAGCGTAATTCATACCAACACCTAAATCCAGGTAAGATACCCTGCTGTAAGCAAATGGTTCGCCGTTAGGTATTGTTATGTCAAAGAATTTCCCGTTCCATTGGTCATCAAAAGAAAGTTTGGTAAAGTCAATACGTTTAGACGCATAGCCCACACTAAAACCCATGCTCAGCAAACTGTTTATTCCTAAAAGCTGGTGATAGGCAATATTACCATATGCGCGGGTAGATGTCAGGCCGCCGCTTCCTGCAACATCATTTAATAATGCGCCGCCAATACCGAGCCATCCGTTGCTAAGACGATTGCCAAATGCCTGCGCGTCTGCCCATGCACTCATTGTTTTGTATGGGTTGTTAAGTATGCTTGACCACTGGTTACGATAATTCGCTCCGACACGCCAGTCAGATTCCGGTGCAAAACCTGTATTTGCAGGATTCACGAGAAGCGGTGTATTGAAATATTGCGAAAAATGCAGATCCTGCGCACTTGAGGCCAAAGTGCAAAAGATCACCATGATTGTAGCAACAATTTTAATATCCAATACTTTTTTCATAAATGGGTTCCTCATTTCTAACTTCCTTTTTTGGCTGATGTCCCTGCTTTTAAATGCTGGTATTAGCATCCGTTATTTCAATAAAGTTATATCTCCCTTCTTCTGATATTTCGTTCCATCAAAGAATATGACGTCTAGCACATAAGTATATACATCCTGTTGTTGCAGTTGTCCTTTGAACTTGCCATCCCATCCCAGGTCCTGGCTGGCGCTTTGGAACATCAGTGTTCCCCAGCGGTTAAATACTTTAAAGCTCATTTTATCTATTCCATAACCGCGAACTTTCACCTGGTCATTAATGCCATCACCATTAGGCGTAAACGCATTTGGTACATCCACAAGCGGAATTACCAGCGCCTGCAGCGTTTGATATGCCGTATCGTAACATTTATATGGGTTGCTGGCTATTAATGTAACCCTGAAATTCCCGCTGCTGTTGAATATATGCGAAACGGGCGGCTGTGTTTTTACCGTAGCAAGACTATCGCCATCTCCAAACAACCATTTATAATTGGTTGCATTTATTGAATTGTTGCTAAAGTAAAAAGGTGAATTCGGTTCAGCCTGTGTTGGCGTATAAGTAAATGCTGCTGTGGGTTTCGGACTCACAACAATATTGTACTTGAACGAATCGATCTTGTTACAGGTAGATGAATCTATCACAACCAGCTTAATGGAATAATTACCCGGCTTGGGATATGTATGCACTGGACTTTCTTCCGTAGACGTTGTACCGTCGCCAAAGTCCCATTGGTATTGCTGGCCTGCGAGCGACGTGTTGGTGAACACTGCATCGTAAGGCGCACAACCGGATGGTGGTGTTGTAAACTGTGCTTTTACATTCGATGCAATTCTTAATATGATTGAATCAGTTTCCGGATAGTTACAGAATGTGGTGTCAACCATCTTTAAAAGAATGTTGTATTTACCGGGTGCCGCATAGCTATGTTGCACGGTTCCCAAACCTGTAGTTATTGTTGGAGAACCATCTCCAAAATCCCAAATAAAACTGTTGCTGCCGAAGGACATGCCCGGCGGCGCTGTAGAATTGTTCTCAAACTCGTATTTCAACGAATCGCAAGGCAGCAATTTGGTATAACTGGTGTTTAGAATCGCCCTGTCTTTTCTTACAAGAATATTCATGTAAGAAGTATCCGCAACGTTGCAGGAGCTTGAATCGATCGCAACCAGCATTACTCTATACAAGCCAATCTGATTATAGGTATGGCTGATTTGTGCAATTGTTGTTGTGTCTTTTTTAGTTCCGTCACCAAAACTCCAGATATATTGTTTTGCAATTGCGATCGTATCTTTAAAATCTACAGTAAGCGGAACGCATCCTGCAGTGTCGCGAATAATACCGTCAATTGCAGACCGCACACCTGTTCCAACGCCAGCCAGTTCAAAAGCTATTTTTACCATAGCAAGATTACATTTAGAACCGGATGCAGCCGGGTTTGATGGCGACCATACGTTGCCGGGCATTGTCGGGAAAGCTCCGCTTTTCATACAATTTGCACACATGGCCATATAAATAACGCCCTGCTTGTCAAACCGGCTCGTGCCACCATCTACATGTTCTCCAAAACCACCTTTTTGTCCGAAATATGACCCATACAATTGTTGGGTTGCATCTTTTTTCAATACAAAAAAATAGAAGTCGCTACCATCTGTTGTTCTCTGAATTGCATCAGAAGTGATTTTTAAGTTGATGGTACCTGCGGATTTGTATTTCATGGCCGTATTGGCCGAACCACCCCAGCCGGAAACATAGACGTTCTCGCACCTGTCTACAAGAAATGCCACAGGAGAAATATCAGGATTATCAAGGCCGGAGCCGAATGTTGTAGAATACTCCCAGCCCGAGAGATCTTTTTTGAGCTTTGCAATAAACTGTTTTCCGCCTTTGTCTTTATAGCCAACATTAGAAGTAGTTGGCCAGTCCCCGGTAGTGGTTCCCATTATATAAGGATAGCCGAATTTATCGTACTGCACGCCATAAACAAGATCATGGCCGCCTGTACCTGCATAAGTAGTTTTAATCAGGCTTCCACTACTTGACAATAAGGAAACAAAGCCATCGCATTCACCGCCATTGTTAACTTTGGAAATAACTGCCCCATTGCCAACGCCCGGAAAATCAGTGCTTCTCGTGGCCCCGCCAACCAATATATTGCTGGAAAGAGGATCTATTGCAAGCACAAAAGCAGCATCGTTACCGCTGCCTCCAAAATAGGTAGAAGTAAGTACTGTGCTCAGGTCTGAGTTTGTTTTAATGAATACACCATCCTGTCCTCCCGCGTTTTTTGTTTGAAAAGCATTGGATGTTGTAGGGAAGTCTTTTGACTGTGTACAACTAGCGAGGTAAATATTATTCTGACCATCAATCATTACTTCGCTCCGGCTATCATCACCATAATTGCGGCGTGTATCGAAGGCGCCCTCAGGGCTTGAAGCATACTTGGGCGCAATGTTTACGCCGTCAAGTCCTGTTCCGCCAAACAAACGTGAGCCGATGATGGCGCTACCCGTAGAATTAAACTTGGTGATAAATATATCTGTACCCTGGGCTGGTGTTCCTGTACCATACTTGTCTTGCGTAGTAGGGAAATTTGAAGATGTGGTACGCCCGGCAACGATCAGGTCACCGTTATTATCCACTATCATACTATGTGGCTGCTCATTTCCGTTTCCGCCAAGATAGGTTGCATATAATCTTTGTGTACCGTTCGGAGTCAATTTAATGATGCCAATGTCAACCGCAGCAAAAATGTCATCGTCAGAACCGCCGCCCCATTTGGTTTGAAAAGCGCCATTGCTTACAGGAAAACCCGGACCAAACACAATTCCTCCGCCATACATGTTGCCCGCACCATCATAGGTTGCGGAATAACCCCAGTTATCATCCCTGCTTCCGGCAAAACTTGAAAACACCATAGTTGGGTCAATCACCAGCGGTTGCGTTTTGTCATATGCTCCAATTCTGAACTTAACAACATTATCATTGCTCACAGTATATTTTGAACTGACCTCTGCACGGCCGTTTACAGATGCCTGAAAGGTATAAGGCTGAAGTTCCGCAATTTCTCCAACAGATGTTTTGATAACAAGATTTTGGTTTTTTACATCAAGCTTATCAACACCGTCAAACTTTAATGCGATATTATTTACATCTGCTCCGGGGTTAACAATCAGATCGTATTTCAGTGAACCGTTATCCACGTAATATCGGACGTCAATGTTCGGGTAGATATTCTTATAGGTGACGGCCTGGTAAACTTTACAATTGCTGGCCCATTTGGAGCGGTCGTTACCAATAAAATAGTTATTTACCGAGGTCATCGCTTTTTCGCCCACCATGGTAACCGCATTGCCTGTTTTTGCTCTCGCACTGGCACCGGTGTTCATAAATGAAACTTCATAAGCATGGGAGCGGATAATACCCGAGCTTGCATTGCCCGGACGCCCGGTGTTATCTGTAATGGCCCTGGCAGATGTAGTAAAATGTATGTTTGAAGAGTCGGCATTGCCTGCACCGGATCTCCCGTGGTAAAATTCTGAAGCCTGCAGCATATCATCCTGGCTGCTTACCACTACGCGGTAGCCGGTTTCAGTAAGATAAAATGCACCATTATTAATGTCGCCTTTGAATTTGATCGATTTGTCCCACTGACCTTTGTTCTCCACAAACTCAATGCCTTGCGATTTTGCCTTGTTTATTGCGGCAAAAAGCGACAAAATAGTTGCAATGCACGTAAAATGTTTCAATTCAAGTAATTTGATCATTTGCTAATATATCTTTTCCCATTCCTCCAGATCACAGGTTAATTGCCCGTGTATTGGTGGCCATTCCTTAGGATATTTTGCTCCAAATAGTTTTTCCCTTTTGCGAAAGCAGGTAGTCTTTGAGTGGTTGGTTTTTAGGGTGGTTCAGGTCTTCATCTTTTTCGAGTATCTTTTCTGCATAATGTTTAGCCGCTTCCAGTAACGGCTTATCGTTTACCAGGCTGGCCAACTTGAAATTCAGCACGCCACTCTGGCGGGTGCCTTCAATGTCACCAGGGCCGCGCAATTCTAAGTCTTTTTCGGCAATTTTAAACCCATCGTTGGTGGCACACATAATTTTTAATCTTTCCCTGCCGTCGTTGCTCACTTTGCTGCCGGTTAAAAGAATGCAAAAACTTTTTTCACTACCCCGTCCAACCCTTCCGCGGAGCTGATGCAACTGCGAAAGCCCAAACTTTTCACTGCTTTCGATTACCATTACAGATGCATTCGGCACATTCACACCCACTTCAATAACGGTTGTACTAACCATTATTTGTGTATCTCCTTTAACAAACCGTTGCATATTTATTTCCTTCTGCTCGGCCGGCATTCGTCCGTGAACCATACTTATGTAAAATTTGGGTTCCGGGAAGAAACTCTTAACCTGTTCATAGCCTTGCATCAGGTCCTCATAGCTCAATTTCTCGCTTTCTTCAATCAATGGATAAATTACATAAGCCTGGCGCCCCTTATCTATTTCAGAACGTATAAAATCCATCACATTTGCCCGCTGCGTTTCATACCGGTGAACAGTTGTTATTGGCTGTCTTCCCGGGGGTAATTCATCCATGATGCTGTAATCCAGGTCACCATAGGCCGTCATAGCCAGGGTTCTTGGAATGGGCGTTGCCGTCATTACAAGGATGTGTGGAGGAACTGCGGCCTTTTTCCAGAGCGCCGCACGTTGAGCCACACCAAATCTGTGCTGCTCGTCAACTATAGCAAGTCCCAGATTTTTAAACTGCACTTTTTCCTCGATTACTGCATGCGTTCCTGCAAGCAGATGAATTGAGCCATCTTCCAAACCTTTTAAGATCTTTTTTCTTTCGGCAGTTTTGGTACTTCCGGTAAGCAGGCGCATTTCAATGGGCATATCCTTCAATAGAACGGATAATCCGTTAAAATGTTGTTGAGCCAGTATTTCCGTAGGTGCCATTATACAGCTTTGATAGCCGTTGTCTGCCGCCAGCAACATACATAAGAGCGCAACTATCGTTTTGCCGCTGCCTACATCTCCCTGTAAAAGTCTGTTCATTTGGTGCCCGCGCATTGTGTCCGTCCTGATCTCTTTGATCACCCGTTTTTGTGCACCTGTAAGGCTAAATGGCAAATGTTCATTGTAAAAGCTATTGAACAGGTCGCCCACTTTTTCAAATACGACGCCCCGGCTTGTTTTGTGCCTGTTTAAACGGGTGAGGTTCAATCGTACCTGGGCAATAAAAAACTCTTCAAATTTCAGCCGGTTCACTGCGGATTTGTGAGATGCCGCATTCCCCGGAAAATGAATATCGCAAAGTGCTTTATAGCGGGTTGGAAATTTTAATTTTTCAAGAAGATAGGTGGGAATATTGTCCGGAATATCTCTTTCGCTTATCTGGGCTAGTAAAGTGCCTGTAAGTTTGCCGATTTGCCGTGCATTCAATCCTTTTGCCTTCAATTTTTCGGTTGTGGGATAGATCGGCTCAAGAAAATTTTTGCCCTCGGCATTTACATCGGCCAGCGGTTCAATTTCAGGATGCGTCATCTGGGCCTTTCCATTAAAAAAGCCCGTGCGGCCATAGACAAGGTATTTTTGCCCGGTACTAATCGTTTTTTCCACCCAGCTAATTCCCTGGAACCACGTGAGTTCAAGAATGCCGGAACTATCTTTTAAATGAGCGACCAGCCTTTTCGACCGCTTTTCACCCATTATTTCCATTTTAATGATGGTGCCCGCCACCTGTATGAATTCAGTTTGATAGGAAATATCCCTGATCAGGTTCACCTGGGTTTTGTCTATATGACGAAGCGGAAAATGTTCAAGAAGGTCGCGAAACGTAAAAATGTTCAATTCTTTCCGCAACATATCTCCTTTCAACGGTCCTACACCTTTCAGGTATTCAATGGGAGAATCTAATATGGATGGTTGTCTGTTAATATCCGGGTTCTTTTTGTGCAAATATCAGGCTTTGCGAAAATAATTAATAACTCCGTGGATTTACGATTCATAAGTAATCTAAAACTGCCAGGTTTGAGCTTGTTTCGGCGACATGAGTTTTCTACTGTTTTTTAACCAGCTCACAGGTTAATATTCTGTAAGCATTAAACAATTCACACTTAATCAATTGGTTAAAAAAGAACTACTTTTCAAACTTAATCAAATAATGCTCGCTGCCATGAGTTACCCGCACATTAAAAAGATTGCTTTTGCACTTTTTGCACTTGTTATTGGTAAGAATGTTTCAGCCCAGGCTGATGTTTTGATGCTGTTTAAAGAACCTGCCAAACATTTTACAGCAGCCGCGCCGTTGGGAAACGGCAGACTTGGCGCAATGGCGTTCGGCAATCCCAATAGCGAACGCATTGTATTAAATGAAATATCCATGTGGTCGGGTGGGGTAGATGATGAAAACAACTATGAAGCATATAAAACCTTACCCCAATTGAGGGAATTGCTATTAGAGGGAAAAAACATTGAGGCGCAGGAGTTACTGCAAAAACATTTTGTGTGTAACGGACCGGGTTCAGGACATGGAAATGGTGCCAATGTAAAATTCGGATGTTACCAAACCGTTGGTGATCTGCGGATCAACTGGCATGATTCCGCTGCTGCTTATAGCAACTACTTGCGTAACCTGCGACTTGACAGCGCAAAAAGTACAACTTCCTGGATGCGTAACGGTGTAGGGTTTATGCAGGAGGTGTTTGTATCAGCGCCACAGCAGGTAGTAATCGTTAAGCTAAAGGCTGATAAAAAAGCTGCGCTTTCATTTTCAATAGGATTAAGCAGAAAAGAGCGTGCTTCAGTAAATGCAAAAACCGGCCTGATTGAAATGGCCGGAACACTCAACGGTGGCAATAATGACGAAGGGTTGCATTATGCTTCTGTATTGAAGGCGATTCCCGTAGGTGGCAAAATGGTTGCAACGAACAATACCCTGGAAATAACCGGTGCAGATGAATGTGTTTTGTTGGTTGCCATAAGAACAGACATGAACTGGCCGGAAGTAACTAAAAGAGGAAAAGATCCAATGCCGGTGGCACTTAAAGATATTCAGGATGCGTCATCAAAGAAATGGAGTGAATTACTTCAGGCGCATGTAAGAGATTACCGGAACTATTTTGCCAGGAATGGCGTTTGGTTTGATAGTAATAACGACGATGTAAAAAACTTATCAGTGCCAGAACGCCTGCAGCGTTTTTACAAAGGGGAATCGGATCCTGCGTTGATGTCGCTGTATTATAATTTCGGACGATACCTCTTGATCTCCTCATCAAGACCCGGTGGAATGCCTGCCAATCTGCAGGGACTTTGGGCAGAAGAGTATCAAACTCCATGGAACGGTGATTATCATATTGATATTAATCTGCAGATGAACTACTGGCCTTCTGAAGTAACCAATCTTTCTGATCTTAACCAGCCATTGTTCCGCCTGTTGGAACAAATGGCCGTAAACGGAAAAAAGACAGCAAAGGCTTACTACAATTCAGAAGGCTGGGTTGCCCATGTTATTGCAAATCCCTGGGGTTTTGTTGCTCCGGGCGAAGGTGCTGGCTGGGGCTCAACATTAGTGGGTGGTGCATGGTGTGCTACACATTTATGGCAGCATTATTTATATACAAAAGATGAGAATTTTTTACGTCAATACTACCCCGTTATCAAAGGTGCAGCCCGGTTTTACACGGATATTTTGATTGAAGAACCGGAGCATAAATGGCTGGTTACTGCGCCTTCCAACTCGCCGGAAAATACTTATATACTGCCCGATGGAAAATCAGGACAAACCTGTATGGGGCCGACCATCGACATGCAAATCGGCCGACAATTACTTGGGATGACGATAAATGCTGCACGACTTCTGAAAGTGGACGCGAAATGGAGCGATTCACTGGAGCTTGTTCTGAATAAACTTGCTCCAAATCAAATTAGTCCTACAACCGGGGGAATCCAGGAATGGCTGAAGGATTATAAAGAAGAAGAAGTTCACCACAGGCATGTGTCACATTTATATGGATTATACCCATACGACGAGATCAATCCGTGGGAAACGCCGGAATTGGCGAAAGCTGCAAACGCGACCCTGGTGCGTCGTGGAGATGGTGGAACCGGTTGGTCCAGGGCGTGGAAGATTGCTTTCTGGGCAAGGCTTCAGGATGGAGATCATTCCTACAAAATGCTGAAGGAGCTATTGACGCCGGTAGATCCATCCAGCGAAATTAAAATGACCAGCGGCGCCGGCACATATCCTAACTTATTTTGTGCGCATCCTCCTTTTCAGATAGACGGAAATTTTGGTGCTACAGCAGCCATCGCTGAAATGTTGCTGCAAAGTCATGGTAATGATGAAGTGATCCGGCTGTTACCGGCCTGGCCTTCCGAAAAATCACTGGCTGCAGGTAAAGCCAAAGGTCTTTGTGCACGCGGTGGTTTTGTGGTTGATTTTGAGTGGAAAAATGGAGTTGTAGATAATATTGCAATCGTTTCTAAGTTGGGAGGCCGGTGCAAGATTGCGCTTCCTGCGGACCAGTATGAAATACGGAACAGCGGAAATAAAGTCGTTAATGTAGTATCAAAAGATAATACCATTAGTTTTTCAACGGTTAAGGGGGAAAAGTATACAATCCGGAAAAAATAGTCAGCCGCCTTTTTAATACGGCATAAATGGGATAGGGCATTAGGCTCTATCCCGTTTGTGTCTTTTACCCAGGGCGTTGCCCTGGGCTAATGATTACGCCCCTTCGGGGCTTGCGATGCGTGTTCGTGAGAAAAATTATTCGTAAAAGCCATTAATTTCCAGTTTTACCCATCCATATTATCAATTGTCAATTAATCTGTTTTGCCCATTTGCACGTCTACCCGTTTGCATATTCGCCCATTCGCGATCATTTTCAATTATCCCTTTTCAACTGTCAATTAATCTGTTTTGCCCATTTGCACGTCTACCCATTTGTATATTCGCCCATTCGCGATCATTTTCAATTGTCCCTTTTCAACTGTCAATTAATTCACATTCGCACATCCACCCATTTGCGTATTCGCACATTCGCACATTTGCTCCATTTTCAATTGTCCCTTTTCAATTTTCAATTAATGAACTCTCGGTTTTCATTTCCTATCTTCGCCGCTCAATTTACAAAACCAGATATACGGATGAAAAAGGAGATCGTGGTTAGTGGAATACGTCCGACAGGCTTATTACACTTAGGAAATTATTTCGGAGCGATGCGCAATTTTGTGCGCATGCAGGAAGAGTATGAATGTTATTTTTTTGTGGCCGATTGGCACAGCCTTACTACGCATCCTGACACAAAAGAGTTGGTGAGCAATGTGCACCGCGTACTGGCGGAAAACATTGCATGCGGTCTTGATCCTGAAAAAGCAGCTTTTTATGTACAAAGTGATGTACATGAAATTGCAGAGCTTTATTTGTATTTAAATATGTTATCATATAAAGGGGAATTGGAAAAAACAACCACCTTTAAAGATAAAGTACGCCAGCAACCCGAAAACGTAAACGCGGGCCTGCTTACTTATCCTGTTTTACAAGCTGCCGATATTCTTATTCAGCGTGCTTTATATGTGCCGGTAGGGAAGGACCAGGAGCAGCATTTGGAAATGACGCGCAATTTTGCGGATCGCTTCAATAAGCGATATTCAGAAGTATTTCCTTTGCCAAAGGCTTTTAATTTCAGTGGTGAACTGATCAAAATAATGAGCCTGGATGGCGCCGGGAAAATGAGTAAGAGCGAAAATCAGATGGTTACCATTTATCTGGCCGATGAAGATGAGCTTTTGCGCAAGAAAATAATGAAAGCCAAAACTGATTCAGGACCAACTGAGCCTAATTCAACAAAACCTGATTATATTCAAAACTTGTTTACAATAATGAAACAGGTAAGCGACGATGACGTATTGCAGAAGTTTGAGGATGATTATAACAATTGCGTTATTCGTTACGGCGATATGAAAAAGCAGCTCGCTGAAGATATGGTGCGTTTTATTAAGCCCATTCGCGAAAAGGCGGCAGACATTCAAAATGATAAAGCCTACTTGTCCAAAATAATAAAACAAGGCGCGGATAAAGCGAGAACCGGAGCTGTTGAAACCATTAAACTGGTTCGCAGCGCAGTTGGCGTGAATTATGTGTAATTTAAAGCGTTGGTTAACGCCAAAGAATTTAAGTTAGAGTGGACTGTACCGTATTTTAAATTAGATCAGGTAAAGCTGGTTTATTAAAGCAGCAAACTTCAGGGTAATAACATATATAACAGCATCTGAATGGCAAAAATTAAGAAAGCAAAGCATGTGGCAGTGGCCGGTAATATCGGTGCGGGTAAGACTACTCTTACAGAATTATTAAGCAAGCATTATAAGTGGATTCCCCAGTTTGAGGATGTTGATCACAATCCTTACCTGATGGATTTTTATGAAGATATGCCTCGCTGGAGCTTTAACCTGCAGATCTATTTTCTGAACAAGCGCCTTAACCAGCTTGTAGAAATAGAACATGGAACAGAAACAGTAATCCAGGACAGAACTATCTATGAAGATGCGCACATTTTCGCGCCTAACCTTCATGAAATGGGACTAATGAGCAAACGCGATTTTGATAATTATTTTGATTTCTTCACCACATTAAAACAAATGGTTCAGCCGCCGGATCTTTTAGTCTATCTGAAAGCCTCCGTGCCTACACTGGTTGGACAAATTCAAAAACGTGGCCGTGAATACGAAGAAAATATCCGCCTTGACTATCTGAAAAAATTGAACGAGCTATATAACAAATGGATCGACGGTTATAAAGAAGGCCCATTGCTGGTAATTGATGTAGACAAAAACAATTTTGCCGACAAGGAAGAAGACCTTGGCGAGATCATTAACAAGGTAGATGGTATGTTGTTTGGACTGTTTTAGGAATGTAGGATGTAAGATGTAAGATGTGAGATGTACAGTGTACGATGTAAGGTGTACGATGTAAGATGTACGGTGTACGATGTAGTGGTGTGAGGCTTGAGGTGTAAGGCGTGAAAAGAGATGTCTGATGTATGATTTTTTGATTTCTGATATTATTTAGAGCCGGTGTTAACGCGCCGGCTTTTCTTTTGCTTATTCGAGGTATCTTTTGTTAACTCAAGAAATCAATTTAAACCGCTGTTGAGAACAATCCTTTCATCCCCAAATCCTCCCAATCCCGATCCCGACAAATTCTCCCAATTAACCGTCAAAATTAATCCCGTGAATCCCCTAAATCCCGGTCCAGACTAATCCTGATCACATCAAGGTCCTGATCACTATATAAACTCCCATCACCATCACAAACCATCCAAATCCGCGTTTCAGTTTTTCCCCCTGCACCTTTTCTCCCAATCTACTTCCGATGTACACACCAATTATAGACAGCGCGGAAACTGAAAGCAACAGTTCCCAGTTGATCTTTTCATTAAAAAGATCGCCGAGAAATCCGAACAAAGAATTGATGGTAATGATAAGTAACGATGTGCCTATGGCCTGTTTCATAGGCAGGCGGAATTGAAATATAAGTATCGGTATAATTAAAAATCCTCCACCCGCGCCCAGCAGTCCGGTGAGTAAACCAACGCCAATGCCACTGATCACAATCATCAGGATATTGCTTTCCAGGCGATGCGTTACATCCTCTTCACTTTTGGCAGAAACCATTTTTACTGCTGCAAACATCATCACTATTGCAAGAAGCAGCATTGTGAAGAGCGACTTTGTTACTACAAAATTGCCAATGGTGATTATATCTGTTGGAATAGCCGGTAATAGAAAGCGTCTCGCTAAAAAGACGGTAATAGTTGAGGAGAGGCTGAAATAAACAGCTGTAACTGTATGAACATTGCCTCTTTTAAAATTAGCAAAAGCGCCGGCAAGGCTTGTTGCACCTACAATAAACAGCGAGTGACCTGTTGCCTGCAACGGAGAAAGACCAAAAAGATAAACAAGAACGGGTATGGTTAAAATAGAGCCGCCCCCACCAATCAATCCTAAAGAAATGCCAATAAAAACGGCTGCTATATAACCTGCGATCATCAATAGTGTATTCTTTAAATATATTCAGGCATTTGCAGACCGGCCCCGGACCCGTCTGCAAATACGCTGTCTGCATTATTCTACAGAGTCTGAAATTCCAACTCTGTGCTGGATATAGTTATTCTGTTTCAATTCCTGCAACATAAAAAATGCAATGTTGCCTGCTGAAATTTTATTAAGATTAGGAGTCGGAATCTTTTCCTTCGCGGTTACATAGCGGTCGTCGCCCGGATTGTCTTTAATATCCGGACAGCAAAGAAAGGTCCAGTCCAGCGATGATTGTTTTAAATTCAAATAAGCGTGCAGATGCTCCTCTCCAACGGGCAGATACTCTTTTGGGTAATCATGGCGGTAGATCCTGTATTCATGTTTTTCATCCGGTAAAATACCTAGTCCGCCCACAGCAATAATTCTTTTTACACCTGCTTTTTCCATTTGAGTGGCAATGTTCTTAATGCCCAGGCTCCTCGTTTTGTCAGTGCCGTCAAAAGAGCCGCCAAGAACCGAAAGAACAGCATCGGCGCCCTTCACTGCTTCAAACACATCGCGCTGTTCAAATACGTATCCCGTGATAGCTTTAAGATTCGGATTTCTATCGGCCTCGTCCATTAAAGACGTTACGTTTCTGCCAAATGCTCTTACATGATGACCTTGCGCAAGCGCTTTTGTTACAATGTATTTACCAACCTGTCCGGTTGCTCCAAAAACAGTTATGATCATATGGTGAAGAATTTAAGCACAATATAAGAAGGTTGGGGGGAAAGTTGCAATTAGCTATCAGCTACTAGCTATAAGCAATCAGGTATCAGGTATCAGGTTTCAGGTAGGCGGATAAACAAATGCGCCCACACATTAAAGTTTGATACTCTATACTAATCTCAAATCTGTAATCTCAAATTTCAAATCCAATCAATTTGCAATCTGCTCCTCCAGCTCTTCCATTGAAATGCCCATATGGCTTTCGGAATAGGTGCATTCTCCGTTTCTGATGAGTAATACCTGGGGAGATTCATGATAAACATCGAAGTCGGTTGCGATCTTATTAGAGATATCTCTGTGTGCAATCAGATCGAGATAATAGAATTCGGTATTTTCCGGTTGCTCACTTCTTTCAAGCCTGTTTTTAGCCATGCTGCTGATACTGCATCGTGTGCTGTGCTTGAAAATTACCTGGGGCTGGCGAAATGAATTATCCAGTATCTCCGCGATTTGTTCGGGAGCATTAAGTGTTTTCCAATTCATACTGATGAAAAATTTGGCGTTAGCGCCTGAAAAAATTCTTATCGTTTGTGGGGCAGTGACCGCCTTTTCCTGCTGTAACACAAGATGTTACCGCCAGGCTGAGCATCACGCAACAAAGGAGTATAAGTAATTTTCTGTTCATAGATTAACTGAAGAGCGTTAAAAACGCCTGATTTTTGCGTGCAAAGATAGTATTCGTCCACTTTTTTTTCAGATTATTTCTCACATTTGCCATCTTATGGCAAAAGTTCATTTTATATCAATAGGTGGCAGCGTAATGCACCAGCTTGCAATTGCTTTAAAAAGAAAAGGTTATATAGTAACAGGAACGGATGACGAAATATTTGAGCCTGCAAGAAAAAATCTGTTAAATGAAGGTTTGCTCCCTGAAAAAATAGGATGGGATGTAAGCAAGATCACAAGTGATCTGGATGCCGTTATTCTCGGTATGCATGCCAAAAATGATAATCCGGAAATGGCAAAGGCCCGTGAATTGGGGTTAAAGATCTATTCCTTTCCGGAATTTATTTACAGCGAAAGCATTCACAAAAAACGTGTGGTAGTTGGCGGAAGCCATGGTAAAACAACAACAACCAGCATGATTATGCATGTGCTGAAAAGTACAGGCAAGCCTTTTGATTGGATGGTGGGTGCAAGATTAGAAGGATTTGATCAAAGTGTAAACGTTACGGATGCCCCGGTGATTGTTTGCGAGGGTGATGAGTACCCAGCCAGCGCCATTGAAAAACTGCCCAAATTCCATTTTTTATATCCGCACGTGGCTATAATAACGGGAATAGCCTGGGATCATATCAACGTGTTCCCAACATTCGACATTTATCTTGAACAGTTTAGAATTTTTATCGATAAGATTGAAAAGAATGGTTTGTTGATCTATAATGAAACTGATGCGGTATTAAAAGAACTGGTTGAAAAGCACCGGCGGGCCGATATCCGTTATCAGCCTTACGGGGTTCCGGAACATTCAATTGAAAATGGAAAGACTACCGTGACAATAGACGGTCATAAAGGTGAACTTAAAGTATTTGGCGAGCACAACCTGTTAAACCTGCATGCAGCATGGTATGCCTGCAAGGATCTGGCAGTTGATGCTGAAATGTTTGTAAGTAGCATAAAATCTTTTACCGGAGCTTCTAAAAGGCTGGAATTGTTTGCAACCAGCGCACAAGCCAATGTTTACAGGGATTTCGCCCACGCGCCCAGTAAAGTAAAGGCTACTATTGAAGCTGTGAAGCAACAATTCCCTGAAAGAAAACTATATGCAGTTCTGGAATTGCACACATATAGCAGCCTGAACGAGCAGTTTATGCACGAATATGATGGCGCGATGGATAAAGCTGATGCTGCGGTTGTCTTCTATTCAAAACATGCTTTGGAACTAAAAAGAATGCCTGATTTGCCCGCTGAAAAAGTGAAGGAAGGGTTTAACAAACAAGAACTTATTGTGATTAACGATAAAGATGAACTGGATAAATGGATGGAATCGCAAAACTATAACAACAGCAATCTGTTGCTCATGAGCAGTGGCAATTATGATGGTCTGGCTTTGGAAAAAGTGATAGGCAATATTGGCCTACACATCCAATAAAAACGGCATAAAACCTGCATAGATCTTAAAATATTTCCGCATATTCTAATCTTATTATTTACTTGAAAAAGCGTAGTACATTCGCAACGTTTAAATAATTTTCGCTGTAATGAAATTACAATTAACTCGCCCTTTGGCTTTTATTGATCTGGAAACGACCGGTGTAAACATCGGTGCCGACAGAATTGTTGAGATTGCAATTGTCAAAATTTTACCTGATGGTACAAAACAGGTAAAACGTAAACTCATCAACCCTTTAATGCCTATTCCCAAGGCATCAAGTGATGTTCATGGAATTACTGATGAAATGGTAAAAGATGCACCATCATTCAAGCAAGTGGCTAATGAAATAAAACAATTTTTAGATAATGCAGATATTGGGGGATACAATAGCAATCGCTTTGATATTCCTATGCTGGTAGAGGAATTTTTAAGATCAGGGCTTGATTTCAGCCTTGAAGGGAGAAGAATGGTAGATGTGCAAAAAGTGTTTCATATGATGGAGCAAAGAACTTTGGGTGCAGCTTACAAATTCTATTGCAATAAAACACTTGAGGATGCACATAGTGCCGAAGCAGATGCTGCCGCAACATCGGAAATACTGGAAGCGCAGATTGAACGATATGAGCACATTGGCTGTACAGTTGATTCCATTTGCAAATTCACCGGTGAAGAAGATATTGTGGATTTTGCACGCCGTTTTGTAAAAGTAAACGGGGTTGAACTGTTTAACTTTGGCAAACACAAAGGCAAATCAGTTGTCGACGTATTAAGAATGGAGCCTCAATACTATGATTGGATGATGAAGGGTGATTTTGCACTACATACAAAGCAAAAGCTAACAGAAATACTCAACCGTACTTTGTTAAAAAAAATGTAAAGACTAACTAATAAAAAAGATGCCACCTGTCCGGACGCTTTATTTAGCGGCAACATTGGGCTGGTGGCTTTTTTTGTGATTATAAGTCAATAGATTTAAGAAAAATCTATCAATCTAAAATTCTATTTTTGCTTCTTAATGTTTCGATTGGAAAAGCTAGTAATAATACCCACATACAACGAGAAAGAAAACATTGCGGCAATTCTTCAGAAAGTATTTGATCTGAAGCAGGGATATCATGTGCTGGTAATTGACGACGGTTCTCCTGATGGTACGGCAGAAATAGTGAAAGGTCTTTTTGAAAAATACCCGGATGTATTGTTTCTGGAAGAAAGAAAAGGAAAGCTTGGATTAGGTACCGCTTATATCCACGGATTTAAGTGGGCTTTAGCCAAAGGCTATGAATTCATTTTTGAAATGGATGCCGATTTCTCCCACAATCCTGAAGATCTGGAGAGATTGTATTACGCCTGTAAATACCACAGCGGTGATATGGCTGTTGGTAGCAGGTATGTGCCGGGCGGAAAGATTGAAAACTGGCCTTTGGACAGACATATCTATTCCCGCGGTGGCGCCATATATACCAAACTGATAACATGGATGCCGGTTGCGGACCCAACTGCAGGCTTTGTTTGTTATACCCGTAAAGTGCTTGAAACGATCAATCTTGACCAGGTAACGTTTGTTGGTTACGCGTTCCAGATTGAAATGAAATTTGCAACCTGGAAACTTGGTTTTAACATCGTTGAAGTTCCCATTACGTTTGTTGACAGAAAGATTGGTGTAAGCAAAATGAGTAAAGGCATTTTGAAGGAAGGCATTTTTGGTGTACTCAGCATTCAGTGGCAAAGTATGTTTAAAAACTACCGTAAAAGATTGAGTCAGCCAAAAGATGACAACAGTTCTTACCAGGAAAAAGAACTCATAGCTGAACAGAATAAATAACAACCACTACATCTCCTCTAACATATTTACCAAAGAAAATACTTAATTGTGCACGTATAAAACTTATGCGTTTATACGTGCAATTTCTACCTTTGCATGCTTTTGCCGGTTAAAGGTTGTAACACTATAACCTTGCGGTCAGCGTAAAGGATGATGTCAGTTATGCAATGACTATGGCAACATCCACCAATAAACTAAATACGGACGGATGAAATCTGCTTTGATTCGCTTACATGTGGCTGTTTTTTTGTGGGGATTTACAGGTGTGTTGGGCCGCGCCATTTCATTGAATGAAGGCTGGCTGGTGTGGTGGCGCATGTGTATTACTGCTGTAACATTGTGGGTTTTGTTTGCTTTGCAAGGGAAGATTCACAGAATCAGTTTTAAAGATTTTTTGAAGATAGCTTCTATCGGATTTACGCTGGCAATACACTGGTTACTGTTTTATGGAAGCATCAAGTATTCAAATGTTTCCATTGCATTAACCTGTCTGGCAACATCGGGTTTGTTGTCTGCACTCATTGAACCGATCTTCTTTAAAAAACGCATTAATTTTTTTGAGGTGCTGCTTGGATTATTTGCACTGGCAGGAATCGGTATCATCTATTTCTCCAACCTGCATTTTTCTATAGGTATTTATATCGGATTACTGAGTGCTTTGTTTACCGTGGTCGTTTCCATACTCAACAAAAAGATTGTAAAAGGCTATATGCCTCAAACCATAACGCTGTACCAGCTTACAGGCGGCTTTCTTGGCCTTTCGCTGTTGATGCCGTTGTACGAATGGTTATTTCCATCAGCAGTTCATATGCCGCAGCATACCGATTGGCTTTGGCTCATTATTTTAAGTTGGTGTTGCACTATACTTACGTTCTTTTTATACATAAGGGCCTTGCAAAAGATCAGCGCCTTTACTATGAATCTTACTTTAACGCTTGAACCTGTCTATGGCGTAATACTTGCATTTATTCTCTATCACGAAAACGAGGTCCTGAGCAAATATTTTTATATAGGATTCCTGCTGATTTTGTCTGCCGTTGTTTTGCAGATGATTACGTTGATGAGGAAGAGAGAAGCATGAGCTTAAAGCTTAAAGCCTAAAGCTAGTGTGTCGTCGAAAAATAAATTTTTTCGCTATTAAAATAACGGCTCAGCGGTCTTCCTTCTTCGTTAAATGGTGATGCCGCAATAAAAGTCGCGGCATCATTAAAAATCATACTTGGCGTTTAAGAATCTGTTTAAGCTTTAATGTGCATATCCATATTCATCAAGGCATCACACATACCCGCTTGTGGTTTTAGGCTTTAAGCTTTGGGCTTTAAGCTACTTATACTGGTACGCTACCACTGACTTCTTAAAAAACGTCGGCAGATACACAATCTTATTCTTGCTGTCATATCCAATATCGGCAGTATTGCTTTTTTCATTGCGTGTGTCAAGCATTACTTCAGCCTTACCATTGGCTACATGATACACAACACCGCTCCAGGCGCTTACAATAAACTCGCCGGGTTTTACTTCTTCAATTCCATCTGTACTGGTTTCCATTCCTTCGGCAATGGTAGTCCGTTGTTTACTTGCATCGAGCTTATATAATGTACCACTGGCAAGTACATATAGATCTGAGCCGACAGCTAAAAGGCCATTTGGTCCTTTGAAGTCTGCAGCATATTCAGTGACTTTACCGCCTTTTATTGCGATCACATTTCCTTTGCGGGAGTCTGATACAAACACAGTTCCGTCATTTGATATGGTAATATCATTCAGGAATTGGGCACCATCAACTGAAATTTTTTGCGTGATCTTTCCTGTTGTAATATCTGCGGCTACAACCTGGTCGATATCGGCAACATAAAGGGTGTTTTTGTAAATTCCCATTCCTTTAGGTGCGCTCAGACCTGTTATCCAGTTCATGTTAATGATCTTACCGTCAAGGCCTATTTTGGCGACGCCACCCTGGTTGTCTTTTTTGCCCGGATCTCCGTCTATCAGGGAAACGTACAACACTTTATTATGTCCGTCAAATAATACAGATTCAGGTACAGGAACAATAGTATCTGTTGACCATAATTTGGTCAACTGATGTTGCGCTTTTGCAGCATAAAATGCAATAGAAGATAACAAAACAAGGAAGAACTTTTGCTTCATAAGATGAAAGTTTAGTTCCATAAACTTACACCATAAAAAGCTCCTGTACAACTAGTGAATAGTGAATGGTCAATGGTGAAGAGCATAGACTGGTTAATAAAATGCATGCTGCCTGATTATTTTTATTCCCGGCGCAATTTTTTATATCCCTTATATACGTTCTGTACGACTAGTGAATAGTGAATGGTCAATGGTGAAGGTTCGAGCTGGTGAAGTAAATGTATTATCGTTTAAGTGTTAGGATTGTCCTGAGCAAAAGTTCTTATTTGCTCTTATATGCCTTCTATACGACTAGTGAATAGTGAATGGTCAATGGTGAAGGGCACAGACTGGTTGAGTAGGTATAAATGGCTCTAGTCAGTATTAGCCGGCGTGTAAGGCCTTATATTCCCTTACATGCCTTATATGGTTTAAAAAACTTCGCTTCGGTCAGGCCCTGGCCCCCAGGCTTTTATTTAGCTGTTGATTAACGAAACATTGGCCGCCGATCGATCTCTGATTTATATGAAAGATTGGTAGAGAATCCGGCATAAATACTTTCTTATCTTCGAAACCAAAGGAACCAATTAACGAATGAAAAAATTATTTATCTGTTGTGCATTATTTACTGCGTTCTCTGTTTCAGCCCAAAAGAAACCACTCGATCATTCGGTTTACGACGGCTGGCAAAACATCAGTGAAAAACTGATCAGTAATGATGGCCGGTTCATTGTTTATACAATTACGCCGCAGGAGGGTGATGCTTTGTTGGTATTACAGAAAAGCAGTGGTGAAAAGCTGGTTGAAATTGAGCGAGGGTACAATGCCGCTATCGCGGAAGATAACAGCTTTGTTGTTTGTAAAATAAAGCCATTCTATCAGAAGACGAGAGATGCAAAGATCCATAAGAAGAAAGCTGAGGAAATGCCTAAGGATAGTATGGCCATCATTCATCTGCCAACGTTGTTGGTTGAAAAACATGCAAATGTGTCATCTTACAAACTGCCTGATAAATCTGCTGCCTGGCTTGCCTGGCAATATGAGGAAATAAAGACAGACAGTGTTTGCAAAAAATCTGACGGTGCAAAAAAAGATCTGGTGGATGCTGATAACGATAAGCCATCAAAAGATAAGAAAGGCAACCCTGCCATTCTCTTATTGAAAAATATGAGCAGCGGAAAGATTGACTCTATTAAATCTGTTACTGAATATCTTTTCGACAGGCATGGTACCAAACTGGTACTGGAATGCGCTGGCGCAAAAAAGGACTCTGTAAAATCTTCTGTAATTGTATATAGCCTTTCTCATGCAAAAGCTGACACGATCTTATCCGGCTTTAATGATGCGAAGAGTTATGCATGGGACACGGTGGGAAAGCAACTGGCTTTTATTGCCGAAAGAGACAGCTCTGAAAAAAGCATTCAAAAGTTTTACAAGGTTTATACATACAAGGAAGGAGACGACAGCGCACAGGTTCAGATAACCGCTTCTACGCCGGGTATGCACAAAGGCTGGTCCGTTAGTGAGAATGCCAATCTGAAATTCAGCGATTCCGGTAAACGTTTGTTGTTTTCTACGGCTCCCGTTCTGCCCGCGAAAGATACTTCGCTGCCGGAATTTGAAAGGGTGAGTGTTGATATATGGAATTATAACGATGATGACCTGATGACTGTTCAGCTGAAGAACCTGGAAAAAGACTTGCAGAGAAGTTACCTGGCGGTGTGGGATATTCAGACTAAGACCATGGCACAACTAGCTGATGAAAACTTCAGGGAAGTTAAAGAAACAGGGCAGGGGGATGGCGCATTTTTTTATGCGCAGACAGATACAGGAAGGCGTGTATCAATGCAATGGCAGGGATATGTGTTGAATGATATTTACGCCATTGATGCAACTACCGGCAAACGCATAATGATCAGGAAAAACCTGAAGGGTTATATGTATCCTTCTTATACGGGTAAATACCTGTTGATGTACGACCAGGTGAAACGTTCATACACAATGTATAACAGCGAGACGCAGAAATTGTACCCCGTAGGTGCTGATATTAAGACTGCATTATACGATGAAGAAAATGATGTTCCGGATGATCCCGGTACTTACGGTATTGTAAAATGGACAGAGAATGATCAATATGTTTTGATAAATGACCGCTATGATGTCTGGAAGGTTGATCCGCAGGCAAAAGAAAGCTCAGTATCGCTCACCGAAGGTCGTAAGAATAAGATCATTTACCGTTTTGCAGAGCTTGATCAGGAAGAAAAATTTATCAAACCTGAGGAGAAAGCTGTTTACAGGATATTTGATGAAAAGGATAAAAGTACCGGCATTGCTGTTGCCCCAGATCTCCAATCTAAACCGGTTGTAATAACAAAAAAGCCGATGAATTTCACTTTATACCGGCGTACTGTTGGTAACGATACTACAGTTGTTGTTTTCACTAAAGAATCGTTTACGCAGTCGCCGGATTTGAATGCAATTAATTTTTCTTTTGCAAAAAGCAAAGACATAACGGTGGGGGCATTGACGCAGTTGAGTCACATCAATCCTCAGCAGCAGCATTACTCCTGGGGAACGGCTGAATTGTTTACATGGAAAGCCTACACCGGTAAGCATACAGAAGGAGTACTATACAAGCCGGATAATTTTGATGCCACGAAAAAGTATCCGATGATTGTTTACTTCTACGAGCGGAATAACACAACGTTGAACAATTATATTCCGCCTGCACCTACACCGTCACGCCTTAATATATCCTATTTTGTAAGTAATGGTTATGTTGTTTTTGTTCCGGATATATGGTACACAACAGGACACCCGGGGAAGAGTGCATATGACTACATCTTAAGTGGTACCAGGGCGCTGATCAGGCAGGGATTTGTTGACAGTGCGCGCATAGGTTTGCAGGGACAAAGCTGGGGTGGTTACCAAACAGCCTTCTTAATTACTCAAACAACTTTATACAAGGCTGCATGGGCCGGTGCACCGGTATCAAACATGTTCAGCGCTTATGGGGGCATAAGATGGGAGAGTGGTTTCAACAGGCAAATGCAATATGAAAGACAGCAGAGCCGGATTGGTGCAACCATTTGGGAAAAACCGCAATTGTACATGGAGAATTCTCCAATGTTCCATCTGCCAAAGATCAAAACACCGCTGGTAATTATGGCAAATGATGCCGATGGTGCAGTTCCCTGGTACCAGGGCATTGAATTATTTACTGACATGAGAAGATTGGGTAAACAGGTTTGGATGCTGAACTACAATAACGAGGCGCATAACCTGTTGGAAAGAAAGAACAGGAAGGATATCCAAATAAGGGAGCAACAATTCTTTGACTGGTTGCTAAAAGATAAAACCCCTCCTTCCTGGATCACCAATGGGGTGCCCGCTATAATGAAGGGAAGAACTTTGGGATTGTAGATAAAACTTGATCTAAACGATTACATAAATCCGGGGCCGTAATGCTCCGGATTGTTATTTGGATTTAAATTTATCATGGATCAAAAAAAAGATCAAATCCTTATAATGCCGTTTCCGTAAACCGGATCAAAAAAGGATGCCTGCTCAAGATTGAGTACTTCGTACTTCGTAAATCGTACTTAATGCAAGTCCGGTTGAAGGAAAGGACTCCGAATCGGCATTATTTATTGTCCGTTTTCTGAGCTGATATATTTTACCAAAGACCTTTTGGCAACCGGTAACAACGTTTCGTCAACAGGGAAAGACAATTCAGTTTCAATAGAATATACAGCCGGGTTGGGTAATTGTTTCCTGGTTTTAATCAACTGCCTTTTTATATGCTCATATGTGCTTGCAAAACTCCGGCGGTGACTTTCAATATATTCCGTCCTGATGCTTCTGTATTTTTCATCATGCTTTTCAAAAATGCTCAGACGATATTCATATACTCTTGTATCTTTTGACGGTTGGTTACTTAAGAAAAAGTAGCCTTCATTAAGCTCCAACGGAATAAGTCCTACAGGAGTTATTGTCATGTTATCTTCCACAAATTCGTATATCTCCGTACCGCTGCTAATGGTTTGCTCCATTTTTCCGGAGGCAAACTGAATAATGTTTTCCAGTTCCAGCATCAGGTCGTCATCCTCAATCATCTGTTCATACAGTAGTTGCAGCTTTTGCAGTTGAATAGATGTAAGTTGTTTTGGGAAATGTTCCTGAAGGTATTTTTTGTTTTCCCTGAAAGCGCTCAGATTTCTGTAATGAAAAATGAGGTCGGTTAATTGTGGATACAACTTGTTCTCGTTAAAGAACTTATTTATTTCCTGCAAGTAAGACAGTAACGTATATTTCTTCAATTCAAAATCAATATACCCGTCTGCAAACCATGTTTCCGATAGTGTTTTCATAGCCTTGCTGTTTTTCTTACATCAATTTACAAAAACTATCTGTTTAAATAAAGTAAAAAAGGGGCAACCTGATGAAGACTGATGCATTCTGAAAAACCAAAAGTCTGTCCAAAAACTAAGTACCTCGTACCTCGTAATTCGTACCTGTATTTTGTCTTGTTCACTCAAATTTTATTGTATTTTGCAAGATACTCATTGAGAAAATTGAAATTAAAACATACCAAATGAAAGCAGTTGCATCAGTTGTCGCTTGTTTATTATTTAGTTTTTTTACTATGGCGCAAAAAACTTTTAATCCTTTAAAACTCAATATTTCATGGGAGGTTGTAGAAAACAATTATGATAAAAAAAGCCAGTCTCTAACGGCTCTCACATTTAAAAACACAGATAAAAATGCATTACCTGCTTCCGGTTGGAAGATCTATTTCAATTCAGTGCGATATATTACTTCTGTTCTAAACGGAGACGTGAAAGTTGATCACATCAACGGCGATTTATATGTTTTGTCGCCTCTGCAGAACTTTCAACCGGTAAAACCGGGTGGTTCATTTGCAGTTCAGTATATATCAACAGATTGGGTAGTGAATTTTACTGATGCGCCCATCGGTTTTTTCCTGGAATGGAATGGTGATAAAAAAGGTCTGGCTATGCCTGCGGTTAATATTATTCCTTCCACAAAACCGAAACAGTACCTGCGTTCGCCAGACGATAAAATTGGATTGATAACCGCTGAAGATATTTTTAATAAAAACAAAGCTATATCTGATTTAGACGAAGCCAAACTGCCGAAAATATTTCCAACCGCGGTTAACGAAGAATTACAGCCGGGAGAATTTGTTTTAGCAGCTGATGTGTCAATAGTCGACAATGCCAATTGCGAAAATGAAGTCAGCTATTTGCAATCACGCTTAAAGTCGTTGTTGGGAAGTGCGCTTCCAAAAAGTGCCAGCGCTTCAGGCAAGTCTATTGTACTGAATAAAAAAGAAATGGCAAAAGAGGCTTACGAGTTGAATATCGCAACTTCCACTGTAGAAATAAATGCTTCTTCTCCCGAAGGATTTTTCTATGCCATTCAATCACTGCTGGTAATGACGAATCCGGCCGCTTATGCATCAGCACAAAAGAGTATTGCGTTGCCGTGTATAAAAGTAAGTGATGCTCCCCGTTTCGGTTATCGCGCATTCTTATTGGATGTTGCCCGCAATTTTCAACCAAAGAAAGAGATCCTCAAGATCCTTGATTTGATGGCTTTATACAAGATGAATACTTTTCACCTGCATTTTAGTGATGACGAAGGTTGGCGCATTCAAATGCCTTCACTGCCTGAGCTAACTGATGTGGGTGCCAGACGCGGCTGGGGTGATGAACTGCAAATGCTGCAACCTTCTTATGGCTCTGGTGCTGATGTAAATAATAAAACAGGAACAGGATTTTATACAACTGCAGATTTTATAGAGATTCTGAAGTATGCAACGGAAAGGCATATTCAGGTAATTCCCGAGATTGAAACGCCAGGCCACGCCCGCGCAGCGATAAAGTCAATGTATGCCCGTTATGTTAAATTCAAACAGCAGGGAAATATGGCTGAGGCAGAGAAATATCTGTTGAATGATCTCAATGATTCTTCAGTGTATTCTTCTGCGCAAATGTGGCAGGACAATGTAATGAATGTGGCCCTGCCTTCGGTTTACACGTTTGTTGAGCGTGTGGTGGATGATCTTCACGATATGTATAAAACCGCGAATGCTCCATTGACAACCATACATATGGGGGGCGATGAAGTGCCTGCCGGTGTTTGGGAAAAATCCCCGGTTTGCCAGGCGCTGATGCAAAAAGAACCTGCAGTGAAGAATGTGGATGATCTTTGGTATTACTACTATGATAAAGTAAACAAGATAATAAAAGCGCGCAACCTTTTTGTTTCCGGCTGGGAAGAAATAGGTGTACGTAAAACAATGCTGGATGGTGAAAAGAAAATCATTCCTAATCCGCAATTTGGCAATGAACATTTTCAACCGGACGTATGGAACAATGTGCTTGGCTGGGGAGCGGAAGATCTTGCTTATAAACAGGCCAATGCCGGATACAAGGTAGTATTAAGCTGTGTGAGCAATTTTTATTTTGACATGGCTTATTATAAGTCATTTGATGAACCCGGTTATTATTGGGGTGGTTTTCTCGATGTTGATAAGCCTTTCTATTTTATTCCATATGACTATTTCAAAAATGCAAAAGAAGACAATTTGGGTATTCCGCTTGACAGATCCATATTCAAGGGTAAGGAAAGACTGACAGACTATGGTAAATCCAATATTGTTGGTGTAAAAGGACTGGTGTGGTCGGAAAATAATATCAGCTCCGAAAGAATGGAATATATGATGTTGCCGAAATTTCTTGGCCTGGCAGAAAGAGCATGGGCCAAAGATCCTGAATGGGCAAATGAAAAGGATTCTGCTAAAGCTGAAATGTTGTACCAGCAGGCATGGAGCAAATTTGTAAATGTGGTTGGTAAAAGAGAATTGACCCGCCTTGATAATTTAAGCGGAGGTTTCAATTACCGTATACCTACACCGGGACTGAATAATGTGAACGGTGCTGTAAACGCAAATATTCAGTTACCTGGTTTGCAGTTGCGCTATACAACTGATGGCTCCGAGCCGACAATCAAAAGCAGCTTATATGCTTCTCCGGTTATCCAAAAAGGAACATTTAAGTTCAAGGCATTTAACAGCAAGAGCAGAAGTGGTAAGATCGCAATAATAGAAGTTAAGTAGAGTGATCGTTGCAATTGATAGAGCAGGGCTGTGAAACCTGAAGCCTCGCGAAGCATAAAAAGAAAAAGCGATTCTAAAAAATACATCAAAAAGATCGTTGGAAGCGATAAAGTAAGACTGCTAAGCCTGGAGGCTTAGCAGAGCGTAAAGCGTAAACTTCGTAAAGCACGACGAATAATAAAAAAGCCTTCGATCAAAATCGAAGGCCTTTTTTTCTTGATATCCAATTATTGAATATTCTTGCCTGCCAATATCACATTTGCATATCCGCCCATTTGCACATTCGCACATTTTCTCATCTGCACATTCTCCCATTTTCAATTATCAATTCTTCACTTTCAATTGCATTAGTCCATCGGGCTTGGATGCGATTCCTTCGGCCCACTCTTGTCAAGTGTAAACATCAACGTAGTTTGAAGGAAATTCTTTCCACTACCATCAGTAGTTTTGTTATAATCGAATTGTCTTATCCAGCCGGTCTGTGCAGCAAACCATTTATTGAACTGGTAGCCTGCGCCAGCAAAAAAGCGGTTGCGTTCAAAATAAGGAGCGTGATTGCCAAAAAATACTTCTTCAAATAAGGAAATATACACCGTGTTCGTTTGAACACTTGGTTTGTTTAAAGGAATGATCGGGTTAAGACGATAACGGAAACGGCTGCGAAAATCTCCATTCACCCAACGTTGCTCAATGCGGTAACGTTGCTCAATTTTAACCCGGTCAATATTGTTGTTTAATGTGATCTGTTCCCAGAGCCTGAATTCTTTTGCCTGCATGGGTGTCTTGAAATTACCATCGTAACTGTAGGTTTTATAGTCACCGGTTCCGATAAGAAAGGAGTGTTTCTTCGCAAAAATAGCACCGATGCCACCTTTGAATTCATGATAATAAAAAAGATCGGTAAGCTTTTGCGATCTGGTTTGCGTTTCAAACCAGAGAAACATTTTGTTGTTGGGTTTGTAAATAAACTGACCAACGTACCAGCCGCCTAAATCCGCCGTTTGTGTTTGTTGTGCGTGGGCTGTTATCGTCATCATCATCATCATCGTAGCAAATACTATCGCTGCTACACATCGTAGACACTTTCTCATCAAAATATGGGGTATGTAAAATTTAAAATAAAAAAATCAGGTTACAACTAATATAAATCAGGTACAACGAATCGTTCCGCGAACAACTCATTTTCAATTGTCCCCGCCTGAACGACGTGAGTCGGGCAGGAATTATCAACTGTCAACTAATTCACCATTTCCTCTCCACGTCCCAGTTTTCCATTTCTTTGGCAACAGCGGTTAAGAAAGATGCGCCCATGCTTCCATCTACAATGCGATGATCATAGCTGAGAGATAAATACATCATATGCCTGATGCCGATAGTATCTCCCTGGTTGGTCTCAATTACAACCGGGCGTTTTTTTATGGCCCCAACTGCAAGAATAGCCACCTGGGGCTGGTTAATGATGGGTGTGCCCATCAGGCTTCCAAAAGTACCTACGTTGGTCAGTGTAAATGTGCCACCTTGTGTATCTTCTGGTTTTAACTTGTTGTTGCGCGCGTTGGCTGCAAGACCGTTAACTGCTTTGCTTAACCCGACAAGATTCAGATAATCAGCGTTGCGGATAACAGGAACAATCAGGTTGCCACTGGGTAAAGCCGTAGCCATTCCAATATTAAAGTCTTTTTTGATGATAATCCTGTCGCCATCAACGGAGCTATTGACGATCGGGTAGTTTTTCATCACCCGCACCAGGCAATCTATGAATAAAGGAGTGAAAGTAATTTTGGTGTTCTCTCTCTTTTCGAATTCATTCTTCACTTTGTCTCTCCAGAGGACCATGTTGGTAACGTCTGCTTCTGCAAAGCTTGTAACATGCGCACTGGTGTGCTTGCTTTCGGTCATATGCCGCGCAATTAATTTACGCATGCGATCCATTTCGATGATCTCCACATTCCCCTCAAATGCTTTAGGAACGGTGATCACTTCCTGTGAAGTGGATGGTCTGGTTTCCTGTTCAGTCTTCGGAGCAACAGTCTCTGTTACTGCCTTTTGTTGTGTTTTAGCCGCAGCCGAAGGAGCGCCATTTTTTCTGGCTTCTACATATTGCAGAATATCTTTCTTTGTAACGCGACCTTCGTTACCTGATCCGGGAATATTCTCCAGTTCAGAAAGGCTGATGCCTTCGCTGCCTGCGATATTCAGCACAAGCGGAGAATAGAATCTTGCCCCGGAAGGAACTCCTGCCGTATTCGTTGGAACATATGGAACGTCAGCTACTGCTTCTTCCTCTTCCTGTTGAAGTTCAACAGTGCTTTCCGTTTCGACGGGCTTGTTTACAGGTGGCTGAGTTTCAACTGCACTTTCCGTTTCAATTTTAGCAATCGTTGCACCGATCGGAACAACATCATTTACATCGAACAAAATCTCAGATAAAATACCCGAAACAGTGCTGGGGACTTCACTATCAACCTTGTCGGTGGCTATTTCCAGAACAGTTTCATCCTGTTCGATCTTGTCACCGGGCTTTTTTAGCCATTTTAAAATGGTTGCTTCCATTATACTTTCTCCCAGCTTGGGCATTACCAGGTCTACTAAAGCCATGATTTCTCTTGTTTCAATGTTAATAATGTTGAAAACGCCAATTTAGAAACCTGCATTGGTTACAATACACTGATCCCCGCAGCTGAAAGGGCATTTCAACGCGTCAAATGTAAAGCATTCTAGGCTAATGTAATAATGCAATGGTTTGACGTTGAAAATCAGCGCAAAGTCAACAGTAAAAAGTCAAAATTTGAAAGCTTTTTGCAAAGTCAAAATTCAAAAGTCAAAAGTCAAAATTCAAAAGTCAAAAGCTTCGGACGCTGAGTTGCTGTATTTTTTTAAGGAACAAATCGGGGCAATTTCATTGGACCTGAACTGGTCTGAAGAAAAAGTAATAAGCCGCACTTAAGATTTTTGAATTTTTACTTTTGAATTTTGACTTAACTAGCTGTTTTCAAGAATGAATACCCGAAGCATATTCACCGCATTCATGGCAGTAATTTCGATGTTCTTCCTCCTGTCGTAACGGAATTTAAATTGTTTGGTTTGGATCTTGTTTTTGTTGCCCGCAGCAATCCAAACAGTCCCTACCGGCTTATCCGGAGTGCCACCATCGGGGCCCATGATGCCGCTTACAGCAACCGCGTAGTCGGTTTTCATTACGTCCAGCACACCTGTTAGCATTTGTTGAACGGTTTCTTCGCTAACAGCACCAACGGTCTCCAACGTTTGTTGTTGAACATGCAGCACTTCTTTCTTTATCCTGTTATCATAGCTCACAATACTGCCATGGAAGTAAGCAGACGAGCCTGAATTTGATGTAATAAGATGTGCGATATAACCACCCGTGCAACTTTCTGCCGTGCTCATTGTTTGTTTTCGCTCTAACAATAACCGGCCAATTTGTTGTTCCATGGTAAGATCCTCGTCGACGATCATGTAGTCTTTAACCAGCACTTTCAGCTTACTGAACGCAATATCCAGATCCTGATCTGTTTTTTGCTTTTCTCCGAAAGCTGTAAGTCTTAACCTTACCATTCCATAGTTAGGAAGATAAGCAAGCTTAATATTGGGAGAAAGTGCTTCTTCCCAGTCTTTTATTAACTCAGCAAGAAAAGATTCACCTATACCAAAAGTCACCAGCGTTCTATGACTGATATAAGGAAGATTAAAACGTTCGCGAATGATGCCAAACACATGATCCTGCATAATGGTTTTCATTTCATTGGGCACACCCGGCATGCTCACAAAAATTTTTCCGTTCTTTTCGAATAACATTCCCGGAGCTGTACCCATCGCGTTTTTTAAAACTGTGCATACGTCAGGCACTTCTGCTTGTTTTCTGTTGCGTTCCAGTAAAGGCATTGGTCTTTTAAAAACATGCTCAAACAAATAGGTAACATGCTCAAGGGTTGGTTCGTCCATCACCAGTTTTCCACCGAAATACTCACACAAAAGCGGTTTAGTAATATCATCGGCAGTTGGCCCAAGTCCGCCTGTAATAAGTATGATGTCTGCAATCTTACTCTCTTCATCAAGTGCTTGCCATATATCGCTCCAAACATCGCCAACTGCCACGCGATGGTTCACCCAAACGCCAATCTTATTCAGTTCCTGCGAAATCCAGGCGCTATTTGTATCAATAACCTGTCCTATCAAAAGTTCATCTCCGATTGTTATGATCGAGGCGTTTATTTTATTCATGAGAAGATTTGAAATTTGAAATTTGAGATTTGAAATTTGGAATTGTGCCTATGAGTTGTAGCTTTCACTATTCACTATTCACTATTCACTATTCACTATTCAATGTCGTTGAAATAAGAACTAAAGTTGTTTATAATTCATGGAAGGCGGCCTTTTAAGCCGCTTTTTTCGATCGAATCTTCTATTCGGCCTTATGATGTGGATCTGACCTGATTCTTGCTAAAGAATATTTATCAAATTGCCTTTACGGTCGCACCGAGCATTTCGCGCAAATGCTTTATTTTTTCTCCGAGGTGTATTTTATGTTCTGCCATAGTTGTAGAATATGAATGAACAAATATAACATTTACTGTTTTTTCATTGCAGGCAAGTTTTGTGGCTCTTTTAATTACAAAACTTTTTTAATTGGGTGATTGTATTTTTTTAGCGTTTTTTATTCAATAATCCTTGCCCTGCACCTGTGGCCGAGGTGGCGGAGCTTTGTTGGGAAGAGAGCTTCGAAAAACTAAATTGTATTTACGAGGTTAACCTTCTTAAATTTAAATCGCATGCAAGCTTTTGGACAATGAGCATACAGACAATCATCACAGACATAAGGGCTTTTCTTGTTAACACTTTTTCGACCATTGACACATGGTTTGACAAAGACATTGAAGTGCGCAATTACAGACCTGTTAGCGGAGGGTGGACAATCAATGAGATTTTAGAACACATCGGATTGACAAATCATTTTTTGCTTATTCTTATCGACAAGGGAACAAACAAGGCTCTACAAAACATTCAGAAGCTTGACCTTCAAACAGCATTACAAAACCACGTTTTTCATTGGGACAAATTAACAGAAGTTGGACTCCACAAATCTTTTACCTGGATTAGACCGGAACACATGGAACCAACAGGTAACAAGGAATTAGATGAAGTTCGCAATCAACTAAAAGAACAACTAAGCCGCTGCTTAGACAATCTTGACAGAATGATGAATGGTGAAGGCATACTTTACAAAACAACAATGACGGTAAACGATTTAGGAAAAATAGATGTTTACGAATATATTTATTTTTTAGCGCAGCATGGACAACGACACATTACTCAAATGCAAAAGAATGAACTGGAGTTCAAGTCCATGTAGACTCAAGTGTGTACCAAACAAAGGGTAGCAAGTCCAACAGACCACTCATTACAAACTATGGAAAACTTTAAACAGAGAGCCGATTTTAGAACTTTATTGAGAAGCAAACTGACAGAGTTGTTAGGGAAATATGGGTACGATCTTGCTTTTGACAACCAGAATCAAGATCAAAGTATTTCGAAGAACTGGATTTGTAGACTTATATGTCTGGGCAAGAAAAGAGTTGAAATCCACAATGACGATTGGCGAGATTATACAGAATATTTTATCGTCAAGGTAGACGACAAAGAAATTTTTATGTTGAATTTGGACAATTACAAAAGCATAGAAGTTGCATTTGAAGAAATAAAATCTAAACTTATTGACAAAGTATGAGTTGGGATTTAGTTTTATTTAATTCACGACAGATAATTAACTCAGTTGAAGAAATTGATGAAGATTTTTTAGAGCCGACAAACTTTGATGCCATGCTAGAAAATCACTTTGGCAACATAGAAAGACACGACAACCACAGACGAATTAAAGGAAATGATTTTGAAATAGAATATTTTGTTGACACAGAAAATGTAAGCAACAAAATTTTGAATTTGTATGGAGAACAAGGACTTTTTGAAATTGTTATACTTGCCCGGCAAAATGGTTGGCAAATATTCGACACGGGGCTTGCCCAAATGATTACCCTCGATAGTCCGGAGAGAAATGGCTACCAGAATTTTACTAATTATCTAAACCAAATTTTGAATAATAAGAAATAGGCAAAAACTCAGCTTGAAATAGTGTTCTTGCCTCATGAACAACAGACTGACAAAACTATTCAGTTGAAATTCCATTAGCCTTTTGTAACAACTTTCGCCAGGAATACTATTATTGTAACGATCGCAAGCCCTAAATGGCATCGATAGAGATTATCCCAATGACAGAACGACAAAAAATAGAAGATTATAATTCGCTGTTACAGAAATATATCGACAAGAAAGCTTTTGTCAAAATTTTCAGGACAGTTTGCGATCAAGAAGAAAATTTATCAGGTTTTATTTTAGGAATGTCAAAGCACTTCTTGCTCTTGCAACTTAGTTATGATTTTATGCTTGACGGATATGCAATAATTAGACTTGACGACTTTGACAGTATTCGACATTCAAGTTATGAACGAACTCAAAGAAAAATATTTAATGCTGAAGGCCTATTGTCGACGACCTATGGTTTTGACAAACCATTACCGCTAACAAACTGGATCGATATCCTGAAAACATTGAAAGGTTATGATTTCCATGTTATCGTTGAAAACATCAATAAAAACTATCTTGACTTCTGGATCGGTGAGATCAAAAATGTAACAGCCAAAAGTGTTAGCATCCATAATTACAATCCGGACGGGCAATTTGATGACAAACCAAAAAACATCAGGTTAAACACAATAAGCATCGTGAAATTTGGAGACGGATATTCAACAGTGTTTCGTAAATATCTAAAACATAAATCAAAATAAAATAGCTGACCAAAATGCAAGTTTATCTAACGCCAAATGGGAATCCAAATTGTCAAACATTTTAACTTTGAAATTGCGCACTTTGCTGTTGGTATGCCCCTCACCATTACACGGCTGCATACCAACGGCGGGCCACGTAAATGTGCAACATGAAAGCAGGAAAATTTATTTAATTCTTTAGCGGACAATGCAGAGAATATTTTGAAGTTATTTTAGTTAAACGCTGAAGGAGGAATGTACAATGCTAAACAGCTTGCACAAGACAGACAATTCATGAAAAGAACCTATATACCGTTTCTCGCTTTCCATATTTTGTTATTGTTGACCATTCCGTTTTCATTTGACTTTGCGACTTCTGTAGTTCCAGGTTGGCATACAACTATTTCCCCGCCGTATTTTATTGGGCAGCTCACCATAATAATTGTTTTGCGTCTTTCAATAATAGGCTATTGGTTACTGTCAAAGCGGGCCGATAAAACAAACTGGATTTTATTTGCAATTCACTTTGCATTGACAGCTCCTACAATGCTTTACTTGAAATTTCCACCTATTCTTTTAGACGTTCAATTGACAGACCGAAACGAGTTGATTAGAGCATTTGACTTTCGTATGAAACTAGTTCCCGTTGCATGGGCACTTTTTATAGTTGGACAAATTATATTTTGGTTTATTATATCAGAACAGTAATATCAAACGTAATGGAACATAATACTACAGGAAACGTAGTTTTTTTAGCGGTCGTTGGTGTTATGAAAAAACTTTTGCTGGCTGTATTGATCAATTTAATTGTTCTTGGACTCCACGCACAAGAGTCAGACATTGAAAATGCGCAAAAAATAAGGAAGGAAATTGATGCTTCGAAAAATTTGAAATTATTAAAGGACACTGTTCTTTTTACTGACACTGCATTTATAATAAACACTTACTTCATAGATGCAAAAAATGGTCTGAAAAAGACAATTCAAGTTACCAGAACTAAAACCGGTAGAATTACAAAATATAAATTAGACACTTTAAACAAAGAAAAGCCACTTAATTTACAACTAGCGGTCGATACTTCATATACAATCCATGCGGACTTAAAAAAGACAACTACTTATTACTTTTCCGATAAGAAGCTTTTGATGGTAACATCAATTGAATACAAAAATGACGCTGAGGTTTTAAATGGCACTTACTATTTTGGTGCGGAGAAACGCATTATTAAAGCAGATGAAAAAAAGGAAGCAGAAATTCCAACTAATATAGCGAGGTCGAAATATTTCCATGACAATGTTGCAATTTTTTTTATTAGATATCCAAAGTTACTGTGACAAAAAATATTCACCAGAATTAGGTTTTCAGCCGTCGTTGGTGCACAGAATAATAAAATTAGTCCTGAGACAGAGTTAGGGTCGGCCTTGTTGGACAGTTGCGCAGACCGCCATTGGTATGCAGCAAAGGAAAAGCGCGAAAGGGTACCAACAATATGAGTAGGGTGTAACACATTATCAATTGTACCTGTTCCATAAAATTTTACTTACAAAACCATTCGTTGTTGACTTTTAGTTGAAGTTGCATACTTTGTTGTTGGTACCCCATGCACTATTCAGCACTGCATACCAACGGCGGTCCACATAAATGTGCAACAGGAGTTGCCAATATCACACTTATACATTTAAACTTTGGTAAATGAAGGTGTTTCTCTTATCTCTACTCTTAGCTTTGACGCTGGCCATCGATTTATCTGGACAAAGTAAGATCAAATCAGACAAGCGTGGCATAGCGGCCACACAAGCTAATAAATTGACAGGAACCTGGAGATTAATCGAATTTGCTGATTTAGATTCAACAACTTCCAATTGGACATATCCATATGGCAAAAACCCAAAAGGATATTTTACATACACTAAGAATGGTATTGTTAATCTAAATATTTCTGCAGAAAACCCTATGAAGATTTCCAGGGATTCGGCCAAGAACTATAACGTTAATTTGCTGAATTGGCTAGAAAATAACTCACTGGGTTATTTTGGAACTTATTCAGTTGACTTCAACAAATCTATTGTCACACATCACGTTACAGGAGGTTCGTTACCGTGGTATATTGATACCGACCAACCGAGACCTTTTGTATTTAAAAACGATACATTAATTATTGGCGATAATAAAACATGGAAAAGAGTTTTGGTAAAGGAGGAGTAAATATGCCTGGATGCCTAGCTGGCAACAAGTGATCTGGCTATCCTGAAGTAAACCGAAAACGATAAGAAACGTTCCTACATTTATGAGTTAAGCGCGAGTAATTATCACCATCATGAAGTTTCCAAAAACAGCCGAAGACGTAGAAAGGGAAATCTTAATCTCCTCAGACAAATACAAAGAACTACGAGACCTTAGAATCAGGCAACTAATCCACATCTTACCCAAGGCTGATCCAGAATTAGTTGTGGAAGGTGTTATTCGGGTTTTTGAAAAAGGAGCTGGCGCTGATAAGTATTCCGAAGAACAAGAATTTGCAGGACGAGTTTTAGAGAGTGTCAATCCAAAATCTGAAAAAGACTTAAGAGAAGTTTTGCTAAGAGTTCTGAAAAATTGGGATAAAAGTGTTGAGCAATTGCCTTTTTGGCTGAAAAACAACTACGGGATAGAGAAATTAAAAGAGACGTTTGCAGAATTGGAACTGACCGAATTAGAAACCGACAAACTGAGGACGATAAAATGGTGGTTGCGTGAACTTTAACTTATAAATTTAACAACGGTATGGCTTGACGATCTTGAAATACCGCTATCGTCGAGCCGTGACGTCATATTCAACTTTATGGCACTTACGTTTGAGCAGTTAACCAAAGACATAGCCGACATTGACTTTGACGACATTTTATCTTGTTGGCAATGGCGATTAGCAGACATGAAAGCTGTAGCGACAGTTTCAGCTTTAGGTGACATTTTCTTGGTTGGACACGACGATGCTGTTTATTGGCTCCAAACAGACTCTGGCGACTTAACCAAAGTTGCTGAGACACTTGAAGAATATGAGCAGTTATTGGGTGATGAAGAAAACATTGACAACTGGTTTCTTCCTTTGCTTATAGAAAATTTATTAGCTAGCGGAAAAATGCTAAAAGAAAATGAAGTTTATAGTTATAAAAAACTACCCATCATCGGAGGCGAATACTCAGTTGACAATATTGAGCCGACTCACATGAGTGTTCATTTTGCTTTCAGTGGACAAATATGTGAACAGATTAAAGATTTACCAAACGGAACTAAGGTTAACATCAAATTCGAGAGAAAAAACTGAGACCAATCCAACCTGAAGATAAAACCGGGCGCATGGATCCAAACTTTAATTCTTAAATTGAACTTTATATTTTAATCGCCAACGGGTCAGCAAACGGAATACAATGTCCTTACCTGCAAGAAGCCCGAAACATTGTATGCAAGCCCATGACATTCACGCCACACATAACGATCTATCCAGAGAATAAAATTAACTCCGATTGGTTCGGAGACAATTTGCTCAGGGCAACTTTGATATTTTCAAAGAATCTTGACTATAATAAAACTCTTTCTAGAAAGCGAGTTAACATTTATTTGAGTGACGAAGAACGAGCCCATACCGACGGGAGCATCAAATCCATCTGGATTAAGAATGCTGTAGATATTTCTTTACAACTAGGCGATATCGATAAAATAAAAATTGCATTAAAAATCATATACGATGCATTAATGACCATCGCTGAAATAGAAGGATGGGATACTACAGGATTTGAAAAAGCTTATAGGCTTTCAATTGCTGACAACGGCAATTTTGTTTGGCATTCGAAAATCAAAACGAATAAAAATCGGAGTTTACAAGCACGCATCAGCATTTCGTTTGATAAAGATGGTAGAGTGCCAATAATCGCTGAGTTCTTCAACAGCAAATCTACCCCACAATTTGAGATTCCGATTATTGACACATTTCTGCATTTTGTAGACTGGGCACGAGTCTTCGATAAGCCAACGTGGCTCGATAATGAAAAATTCGGCTTTGATCTCTTCAGTTCCCAACTATTAATATTTGCAAACGCTGCTTCAAAATATTCAGAGACAATTATCACAGAAAAAAGATGGCCCCGAGAGCAAATTGAAGGAGAATTGAGGCGTCTTACATTTAGACGCTTTGCAGATGAAAAGGAGTTTATAGAATGGGCAAACAAATAGCTTGTAGACTAAGCCGACCATTATGTCGACGAGCGGAAGGGACATCGTTAGCAGAATATCTTTCAACTGCAATCCGAGTACACAAAACATTGGCCAGTCATTGTACTAATCCTCAACTTTATTACCTATATTCATAACCGGTCCGGGTAAGAAACACTTAGACCAAACTGAAAACGGTTGCTTATTCAGAATAGCAGAACTACAACTGCACCGCCATTCTTTTAAAAAATCAAAACTACCTGTATGTCAACACGCCGACACTTTGTTAAGCAAGCTTTATTAAGTACAAGCGCCCTGCTCATTAAGCCCAGCTTATTTGCCGCAGTCAAAGACATGGGATTAAAAATATCGCTGGCAGAATGGTCGTTGCATCGCGCACTCCAGGCGGGAAAACTGGATCATCTTGACTTTCCGGCCAAAGCCAGGAATGATTTTGGTGTTGAAGCAGTGGAGTATGTGAATGGTTTTTTTGGCGGAAAGAAAATGAACTTTAAAGAAGCCGGGAAAAACCAACCATACTTAAATGAACTATTGAAGCGCAGTAAAGATGCGGGTGTACTCAATCATCTCATTATGGTTGATGAAGAAGGGCCGCTTGCTTTGCCAAACGATAAAGAAAGATTGCAGGCAGTAGACAACCACAAAAAATGGATAGAGGCAGCATCATTTTTAGGTTGTTGGACCGTACGTGTAAACCTGCATGGAGACGGAGATTCCGAAGCAAAGAAGACTGCATCGATAGATTCTCTTTCCAGGCTTGGAGAATTTGCCCGGCCGATGAATATAAATGTGGTTGTGGAAAACCATGGAAGTGATTCATCAAAAGGTTTTTGGATGGCAGACGTGATAAAGCAAGTGGGTAAAGCCAATGTGGGTACGCTGCCTGACTTCGGTAATTTCTGCATCTCGCATCCCTGGGGCACTACGCAGGATGGTTGTAAAGACGAATACGACCGGTATAAAGGAGTGGCAGAAATGTTGCCCTTTGCAAAAGGTGTAAGTGCAAAGACCTATGATTTTGACAGCAATGGTGAACAACCGCTGATGGACTACAAAAGACTAATGGACCTTGTAAAAAAATCATCATTTAAAGGCTACATAGGAATTGAGTTCGAAGGCAACAAAGGCGATGAGGAAGATGGGATACGTAAAACAAAAGCATTGATTGAAAGATATCTCTAAGGTTATCCGGGATGCAACAATGCGACTTACAGTTATTCTCTGTGACGCTCTGTGCCGACTCTGTGATCTCTGTGTAACTTTCTTTTGTTACACAGAGGTAAAGCCGGAGAAGAAATAGAGATCCACAGAGCCTTTGCTTGCTTAAAGCGGTCTCCTACCTAAAACATTCATTTGTAACAAATTCGGACGTTATTATAACAAAAACGTGCATTTCGTTATTTACAAATTACATTAATTTATTGATAATCAATACGTAACAAAGGTGGCATTCTTATGGTGGTGTGAAATGCAAATCCAGCTTGGCCATGTTAAAAAACTATTTTAAAACAGCCTTCAGAAGTTTGACGCGTAACAGGAATTACACCATTATCAACATCGCCGGACTGGCTGTTGGTATTGCTGTTTGTATGATGATCTTTATCATCATACAATTTCAGACGAGCTTCGACAATTTTCACGCAAAGCAAGACCGCATCCATCGCGTGTTAACCGAATACCATCATGCAGATGCAGCAACCATTTCTTATGGAAAAGAAGTTCCTTTTCCATTGCCTGAAGCTTTAAAAACGGCTTTTCCCCAATTAGAACAAGTGGCTCCGGTTTATGCGAGCCACAATGATCAGTTACAGGTGCTTGATGATAATGGATCTCCGCTAAAGAATTTTAAAGAACAGAGCGGCGTGTTTTATACCGGGCCTTCATTCTTCAACATATTTGATTTTCCACTGCTGGCAGGTTCATATGCCTCATTAAAAGATCCGAACAATGTACTGCTTACAAAAGAGATTGCAGAAACGTATTTCGGCGACTGGAAAACTGCAGTGGGCAAAAGCATCAAATTAACAGGATCATATCGCGTAGGCGCGGGATTGTTTCAGTCTCCACCGGTGCTGCTCAAAGTTTCGGGCGTTCTGGCAACCATACCGGCAAATACGGACTTTCCGCTAAAGCTTGTAGTTGCTTACGGAACAGACTTTACCGGGGATAAACAATATGGATATGCAAATCCGGACTGGAACGGAACAGCACCTGATTTTGGTTGCTATGTGCTGTTGCCGCAAAATATTTCTGCTGACAACTTTAATCAGCAGCTAAGTGCATTCGCCCGGCAGGTAAAATCCCCCGATCACAAGGATAGTTATATTGTACAGCCATTAAGTGCGGTGCATTATGACACACAAACAGGCAATTACAGCAACAAAACCATCAGTCATCAACTGCTGAATGTATTGTGGCTGATCGCTGCATTCATTTTGCTAATTGCCTGCGTAAACTTTATCAATCTTTCCACTGCACAAGCGGTTAATCGAGCAAAAGAGGTAGGGGTAAGAAAGGTTTTAGGCAGCAATAAATCTCAATTGCAAATCCAGTTCCTCACCGAAACATTGTTGATCGTTACCAGTGCGGTAATACTTGCTGCGGTCATTACAATTCTTGCATTGCCTTCTGTAAACCAGCTATTGGAACTGTCGCTGTCGTTCAACTTATTTAACAATCCTGCAATCATTCTATTTCTTTTGGCTGTAACAATCGTTGTAACCGCCCTTGCAGGTTTTTATCCTTCTATCGTATTGTCGCGCTTTAATCCCGTTAATGCTTTAAAGAGTAAGCTCACAGCCAATACTGTAAAGGGCATTTCATTGAGAAGAGGATTGGTGGTGTTTCAATTCATTATTGCACAGGCTTTGATCATCGGAACACTCATCATTGTAAAGCAAATGGATTATTTTATGAATCAGCCCCTGGGCTTTGATAAAGATGCCATTGTAAATATTCCTTTTCGTCCGGATAGTACAGGCGGCAAGCTTACGGATTATTTAAGGCAACAGTTATCGTCAGTAAATGGGGTGCAGGCAGTGAGCTTTAGTTCCAACACGCCGGTTGAAAATGATAATGATGTGTGGACCACATTTAAATTTGACCATGCAATAAAAGAAACAGATTTTAAGGCTATTGTCAAATTCGCCGACGACCAATATGTGCCGGCTTATAAACTACAAGTGGTAGCAGGAAGAAATTTGCAACCGTCCGGCATGACGAGAGAATTTTTGGTGAATGAATCGTTCGCAAAAAGTTTAGGATTTAAGAAACCGGAAGACATATTGAACAAAGAGGTAAGCATGCTGAGCGATCTGATAAAATGCCCTGTGGTTGGCGTTGTGAAAGATTTCAATGACCGATCTTTCCACGAAAGTCTTGCACCATTGCTTGTCACCACAAACAGCACTATGTATCGCCAGGCTGGAATAAAACTTGCGACCACAAACATTACGTCTACACTGCAATCAGTTAAAAAAATATGGGAGCAAACATTCCCCGACTATGTTTATGAATACAAGTTCCTGGATGATAAAATCGCAAGTTTTTATAAACAAGAAGATCAGTTAGCGCAGTTGTATAAGATTTTTGCAGCAATCGCCATATTTCTTAGCTGTCTTGGCCTGTACGGTTTAGCCTCATTTATGGCTGTGCAAAGGATAAAAGAGGTTGGTATTCGTAAAGTACTTGGCGCAACTGCGGGCAATATTGTCTATTTGTTCTCAAAAGAATTCATCGTGCTTATTACCATCGCCTTTGCCATTGCCACGCCCATTGCATGGTATTACATGCACCAATGGTTACAAGATTATGCTTATCGCATCAATATAAGTTGGTGGATCTTTGCAGCGGGCGGACTAGCGGCGATAATTATTGCACTTGCAACGATAAGTTTCCAGGCAATAAAAGCGGCAATTGCAAATCCGGTGAAGAGTTTGAGGACGGAGTAGGGAGGGGACTTCTTCTTTAACAGAAAAAATTACCAGCAACAAACATAACTTCTCTAAATGAGCTGGGCACTAAAAAACGCCTGAGAAGTACTGCTTTTGCCAACAGCTCGAACGCAATCGCTTAGTACCAGCAAAAGTTCTTAATTTCGTCATTAAAATAAAGCCCGGCTAGTGCCGGGCTCACAATTATAAACCCTACCTGCAGTAATACCTGAACGTCGGTAGCAACACATGACAGCATGAAATTCTTAATTACTTACATTTTTTTAACCCTGTATTTGTTAACGACTGGACACACTCAAACTATTTCAACAAAGTCCTTAATTGACTCAACCCTGGCGAAAAAAATTACTGTGTCGGGCTTTTGTCTTTGTCAGACGACTTTAACAGAGCTTAAAAATCTTGACAGTGAACTTCAGGAAGTAGATGTTGAAGAAATGGATTTATGTAAAGAGGGTTTTGTGCAAGATGCAAGATTTGTAAATAGAAAAGGCTTTTCTTCAAAAAAATACCCTGGGCTTATTTTTCAAAAGAACAATAACAATGATTTCATTGGCAAAATAAGATTGACAAAAGATTTTGTGGGTTTATTGCCAGACGGGACACCAATAGACATGAAAACACTAACAGCAAAGGGCGTTTTGAAAATCTATCCTAAGTTCGACACATGGAAATCAAGAGGTTGTTCAGACTATTGGAATTTAAGCAACGATACACTTTCCTTCTTTGTAAAAATTGACAAAAGCAAAAAGCCTCAATACCCTGTTGATGAAGCATACTATTCAGAAAAGCCAATAGAAGGTATTGACCTTGTTGTTTCGTGTTATAGCATCATTGAAAAAGTAAATAATAAATACAAGCAATTATTTGACGATCCAGTATTTTATGTTGACAGTATAAATGTGACGAGGGTTGAGTTACAACAATATCAACCCACCGAAATTGCCGTTGTTACAGTTTATAAAGACACAAATGCAATCAAACTCATTGGAGAACAAGGCAAGTATGGTGCGGTATATGTTGAGACAAAGAAGTTTGCAAGAAGTAAATATTGGAACTACTTTAAAAGCAAGTCTCCAGATTATCTAAAAAATGTACCAACTGCTGAAAGCGACAGTTCAGTTGTTTATATTCTAAATGGCAACGTTAAGGCAGAAAATTTCGAAGGAGAACTTTCAAAAATTAACGATACAAATTTTATTGAACTTTCCGTTATTGACAAACAAACTTTGAGCAAGCAATATGGTGTAAAAGACAAAGATTTGGGAATTATAATTAAAGTCAAACATACAAATCAAATCCCAAAAAAGTGACAGGAAGTTACGGCAATCAATATTGCATTAATATCATGGTGAGGCGCTTTACGTTTTCTGCTCCGCTAAATCTCTTGGCTTCGTGGCCTTACTCTATCGCCTCTGGCGATGTATACTTTGCAAAGTAATCCCCAAAGGCAATAGAACTAAGCCGCTGAACTTACATAGTCCGTAGGGAAATGAAAATTTTCAAACCCCAATTATATTTTGCAACAATGGCGTTTTTGAAATCGGATTAACTTTGAACAATTCGCAATCAAACGATTCATTTAAAACAACAAGCATTGCCGAGGCCGTTGACAAAACAATAGCACTTTTGCCAACAGATTTTGAAGAAACAAGAAATCCATTAAGGTAAACAGAGCAAAACTACCCCGATTATTTGTTTTCGCCCTTACGGCTTATCGGCCTTTTGCACCTTATTCATAGAGCGTTGCCCCATGCTAGTGCTTCGACGCCTTCAGCGTTGGTTGATAACACAATCAGGTTCATTTTGAAACGAAGTTCTTATATGCTCTTCCCTGGTTTAATTTTTTTAGTTGATGCCTCGATGCATAAAAACACCATCATCTCTGGAGTTGAAAAAAAAATAGTCCCACAGTCAATTCTTACATTTCCTTATATGCCTTCCATGTAACTAGATTTTCTGTTGTTGAAAATCAACACTTTAACAAAGTTGCTATAAGCCGAAACATGGGCGGCGCCGATCTCTAACTTATATGGTTTACAACAGAAAACATCATCATGACGATTAGCATCACATGCTAGTTTAATTCTTCTGTAGCGGCGTACTTCATTAATAATTCCGCTTAATCGCTTTTCTCGCGTGAGTGCTCCCGCAAAACCACTTGTAACAATTAATTTCCACCTGATCGTATCAGGGTTCATAAGATCATTTCCGATTAAGAACTGTTTATTATACACCCTGCAAATCTATATTATCACTTTCCCTCATTTCCACCTTTTTACCCATCTTTTTTTGAATAATGCCGAAGTGATGCTGATCCTCGGGGCAAACCAGGGTTATCGCTTTACCCGGCGCTTCAGCTCTGCCGGTTCTGCCTATTCTATGCACATAATCTTTTGGTGATCGCGGTAATTCGTAGTTAATAACCACAGGCAATTCCTGGATGTCAATACCGCGGGAAGCCAGGTCAGAAGCAACCAGCACACGCAATTTTCCCGCTTTAAAACGTTGCAAAGTTTCCAGCCGCGCAGTCTGACTCAAGTGGCCGTGTAGTGATGCTGCATGTATGTTATTTTTCAGCAGCTTACCCACCAGGTTATCTGCAACTCTTATAGCAGAAGTAAATACCAATACCTGCGTCATATTTTCATGCCTGATCAAATACCGTAATAATGGCCCTTTGCGCTCGGGCGTAACGTTATAGGCAACTTGTTCTATTAAATCAATATTGTGTTCAGCCTCAACAATCTCAATAGTTAAAGGGTTGTTCAGCAGATTTGCCTGAATGTCATTTATATTGTTACTTAATGTGGCCGAGAATAAGATATTCTGACGTTTTGCGGGCAGCAGTGCTAATATTTTTGTAATCTCTTCCTCAAAACCCAGGTCAAGCATTTTATCTGCTTCATCTAATACCAGCACCTCCACATCAGCAAGATGAATGGCTTTGTTGTCAATTAAGTCAAGCAATCTGCCCGGCGTGGCGATTAATACGTCCGTATTATGCAGGTTAATCATTTGGGGGTTGATAGATACACCACCATAAACAGCCATCGTTTTTATACGTTCCGGCAAATGTTTGCAAAATGCTTTAAAAACGTCAGACACCTGCACAGCCAACTCTCTTGTAGGCACAATTACCAGTGCGCGCACATGCCTGTCTCTTTTATTTTTCGATTTTTGAAACAACTCTAATATGGGCAGGGCATAGCTGGCTGTTTTTCCCGAACCGGTTTTAGAAATTCCCAGGATATCTCTGCCTTGTAATATGGCTGGAATTGCTTTTTCCTGGATAGGATAAGGTTTAGCGTAATTTTGATCGCCAATGGCTTTTATTAAAGGAGCAGATAAACCAAGCGCGGAAAACGTCATTTTTTTCTTGCAAAGCTATAACTAATTTGAAAACAGGCGGGTTTATATTACACAGGCAATAAGTCATATTTAGATGAAAAGTCACTGAAAAAAGTGCATAGTCTGCAAGCCTGGTAACAATTCTGTTAGACCACATTTTAAATCACGTTGCAATCCTTCTAAAATGAAAGCAATAACTACAGATATCGAAATTCGTCAGCAAATGAACGTTTTTGTTGAGGCGTTTTCCACCAAAGACGTAAAACTAATGATGTCGCTTTTTACTTCCGACATGGTATCCTTCGACATTATACCTCCGTTACAATATGTAGGAAGTGATGCATATACAAAGGTTTGGGAAGACACTTTTGCATTATTTCAAGATCCGATTGATATTGAAATACGTGACCTTAAAATAACTTCTGATGAGCACCTAGCCTTCAGCCATTGTTTTCTGCGATTAAATGCAACGATGAAAAGCGGACATAAAATTGATTATTGGGAACGCCTGACCTGTTGTTTTAAGAAGATTGGCAAGGAATGGTTAATTGCACATGAGCATGTGTCATTACCCGTTGATTTAAAGAATGGAAGAGCTGTGATGGATTTAAAACCTGAAAGTTGAAAAAACTAAATTGCTTCCAATATAAGGGTTGATAAAAACTATGGACGAAAAGCAACAATACCTTTTGATGGTTATTCTGTTTTTGTTTCGCAGCCTTACGCAGGCGCGAACTGTTTGCTTGCGCCCTTACAGGGCTTATTTGCGCATTGCACCTTATTCATGGGGCGTTGCCCCATGCTAATGCTTCGAGGCCTTCAGCCTCGGTTGAAAGGTGGCTCTCTCGCAATTTCAAAAGGCTCTGGATAGGTAAATTCTTATATGCCCTTTCATACGCTACGCGCCTTCCCTCCAGTGTGTTTTGACGCATTAGGGTCGGTTAAAACGCAATTAGTTCTTAATTAAAAGAAAAACAGGTCGAATAAATAAACCCTTACATGCTCTTATATGCCTTACATGGTTCAAAAAAATCAAGGCCGAAGGCCTTAGCATGGGGCAACACCCTATGAAAATGAATTAGATATGTTTATTAATCCATGTAGGAGCAAAAGCCATTACCAATCAATAAAAAAATCCCGCAATAAATAACTGCGGGATTTTCTTTTGTAACACTCTATGTTGTTTACCAACCCGGATTCTGCTTCAACTTCGGGTTTAACTGAATTTCATTTGTAGGCATTGGTGCCAGGTAATCGCGGTTTACATTAAACTGGTAACCGTTGGCCATTGGTGAAAGATTCTTATACAACACAATATAGCCATTGGCGTCTACCGGGTAAGAGACGAGCAAATTGTCAGGCACCGTAGCTGTCCACTGTGCTTTCTTTGCGCCTTGCGGTTGCCAGCCTTTGATCAGTTTGCCCGCTGCGGCCCAACGGAAAACATCATCATGACGGTAACCCTCACAAGCCAACTCAACTCTTCTCTCACGACGGACCTCATTAATAATTCCGCTTAACTCCGGAAACTCCCATTTAGGATCAGGTGTAATGGATGAAATGATGAGTGAAGGCATGCCAACCCTTGCGCGTAACAGGTTGATCGTTTTGTCAACATCGGCTTGCGTAATCGTGCCTAACTCCGCTTTCGCTTCGGCCAGGATCAACAAGGCTTCCGCATAGCGGTATAAGATGCAACCTGTAGTTCCCTGGTCGCCGGCATATTGCTGATAATAATCAGGGTTATGGCCCTTATACACCTGGTAGCCTGTGGCTGGTTTCCCCTCATTGGCCTGATCAAACGCAGGAACAGTAAACACTTTGTTTGGCTGGCCGCTGGGCTGATTACTGGTAATAACATGATTGCTATCATTTACATAGATCGTTTGCACCAACCGCGGATCACGATTGATAACAACAGATCTTAGTGAATCATCACCTTTATACAACTGACTAACGGAGATAGGCTTGCCGTCGGTACACAGGTACGCGTCCACCAGGTTTTTGGTCAATCCTCGTCCTGCTCCTGAATTGGTATATCGGTGCCAGTTATGTGTAATGCCGAGTGACTTATCAAACTTTCTCCACAACATTACCTCTCCGCTTCCACTATAGTCTGTCCGGTTGAACAATTGCCAGTAACCGGTGCTGGTTCCACTTGCCATGTTATCCAGGGTGTAGACATTTAAATTGATCAACGCGTCTGCAACTGATGCCGCCTTGTTTAAATACATGCTGCCATCAGATCCTTTCACACCAAAGTCAGTACCTGCATGGTATTTCTCCCATGTTCCCTCATATAAAGCTATTCGCGCCTGTAGTAACATGGCGATTTCCTTGTTAATGCGCGAAGGTTCCTGTTTGGTTTTTGAAGGAAGGAAAGCAATGGCATTGTCGAGATCCTGTAACATTGAATCCACTATTATATTCCTTGGTAAGCGTTCATTATACAGATCCGATGAATTGGGATCAAGTTCCTTGCTTATCCAGGGGAGATCGCCGAAATATCTGAGCATGGAGAAGTAGATGTACGCGCGAAAAAACAAGGCTTCTCCCACATAGGGATTTATATTTTCCTGCGGTGCATTAACCTTGTTGTAGTTGTCAAAAAAATGGTTGATGTTCCGTAACGCATCCCAATTCCAGCCCGCCGAACTTGCAGACGCCGGTAGTGTAGTTTCTCCGTTAAGCACTTTGTTATAACTCATGGTGATCATATTGTCACTACCCTGGTCCGCATCCAACCCATAAATACCAATGGTACCATAGCCGCCAAAATAAGGCAGATAATTATTGTAAAAGTTGTTGCAGTACAACTTCAGGTCATTCGTGCTTTTCCAGTAATCATCATCGCGGATATTTGTTTGTGGAATTTGCTCAAGCACATCTTTTTTGCAGGAAGTGATGCTGGCTGCTATCGCCACAATCGTGAATATGTTAAGTAATCGCATATAACAGATTTTATAGATAATAATGATCATTGATTAAAAAGTGACATTCAATCCAAGCGAGAAGGTTCTTTGCAATGGATAGATCTTACCATCACCTATAAACACTTCCGGGTCCATTGATTTAACTTTCATCTTTGTTGTTGTCAGTAAATTTTCCACGCTTGCATAAACGCGGATCCGTTGTAGTTTGATCGTGCGCATTACATCCTGCGGCAACGTGTACCCGATTTGCAGATTCTTAATGCGGAGATAAGCGACATCCTGCAGATAACGGCTTTGTACCCGCTGATTCTTTGCATTATCACTATTCATATAGTATTTGGGATAATAGCCGTTTGGATTGGTTGGCGACCAGCGATCGCGCATTTCTGTAAAATAGGAGCTTTGCCATTCATCGCCGGTAATGCCGAAGAAATAATTAGAACCCATCCATGTTTCGCGTTTGCCAACGCCCTGGATAAAAACATTAATATCAAAGTTCTTCCAGTTTGCGGCAAGCGTAAAGCTGTAGGAATAACGCGGCGTGCTGTTGCCAATTACACTCAGATCTCCCGAACTGTCAACGGTATTCTTGCCGATATCAATCTTTCCATCGCCGTTAATATCTTTATACCTTACATCGCCCGGCATCCACAATTTATTAATGTAATCCTGTTTGGGTGCTTTGGCTATTTCTTCTGCAGATTGGAAAAGTCCCATTGAAGTATAACCCCAGATCTCACCCAGATTCATTCCTTTGTACCATGTAGAGGAAAGAATGCCCGTAGGATTAGGATATTCAGTAACCTTTCCACGATAATCACTCAGCAGCGCTTTTATTGAATAGCTGAAATCTTTGGATACCTGGTCTGCCCAGCTAAGTGACAACTCAAAACCGCGTGTTTCAATAGCTGAATTATTTACGGCAGGCGGATTGGTTCCCAGCACGGCAGGTGTGGCTTTAGCCGGGCCGGCATAGTCTTTCGATTTTCTTACGTACCAGTCAAACGAAGCGGTTAAACGATTCTTCAAAAAAGCCGCATCCAAACCAATATTCATTGTGCTGGTGGTAACCCATGTCAGATCCTGGTTAACCAGTGGAGGTGCATAAACGGAAGCCTGCTGGCTACTTCCAAATAACCAGTTGGTAGATGTCGGCCTGTTTGTAACCAGGTAGGGATAGAAAGGATAGTAATTGTATTCGCCAATAAAGATCTGATCGCCCAGTGCACCGTAAGAGGCTCTGAGTTTAAGATTGTTTACGGCGTCCTTAAGCGGACTCCAGAAATCTTCTTTAGAGATCTGCCATCCGGCAGATACGCCAGGATAGAAACTCCAGCGATGATTATCCAGGAAGCGTGAAGAACCATCGTACCTTCCGTTGAATTCAACCAGATACCTGTCTTTAAAACTATAGTTGAGCCTTCCAAAATATCCCCTGGTACCCAAACGCCTGATGCCATCAGCCACTGTAGGCGATGTGCCATAAGTAAGGTTGAGCGCCGGTATGTCATTGGAATATAAATAAGTATTGCTTGCTCCGTAATACAGGTAATCTGTGTATTCATTTACAAATCCGGCCAACACTTTAAACGAATGATCATCCAATCGTTTTTCGTAAGAGGTGAAGATGTTTACAATCTGCTTCTCGGTGCTATTTCGCCCACGTGAAAAAGCATTTGGAAATGTTTGTCCCAAAGGGGCTGTAGTACCATCCGGCAACATCATATTTATCGTTTTTACATGCGCAGAAGTTTGCAGGTACTCGCCATTAAAAGTGTAATTGGCCGTTATCTCCCATCCTTTTAGCGGACGAAGGACTATTTCTCCTGTAAGTGATAGTTTATCGGTTTGTTCAATATAACGTCCTCCCTGTTCCTGTAAGGGGATATCGCTATATTCAGAGTAATAACCATCCGGATTGAAGAGTGGTACAGTAGGCGCCTTCCTGCCGATCTGGTGAAGATAATTGCCACCCGTTCTGCCTGCGTATGTATTGGGTGTATTGTAAATGCTGCGGCTGTAAGAGCTTCTTAAACCGACGGTCATCCACTTCTTCAAATCGGAAGTCAGATTGGCGCGCACGTTGTAAAGTTTGTAATCATCATTGCCGTAACGGTACAACCCTGCTTTGTCATTGAAACCCAGGCCGAGGTAGTAAGTTGTATTTTCTGACCCACCGGATACACCAAGCCGGTGCTGCTGGTTAAAAGCCCAATCTTTAAAGTAGATCTTAAACCAGTCGTTGTTGGCATTGGCTTTGTTCCAGCTGTACCATGCATTGTTGTTTGGGTCCTTGATTGTTTCGGTGGTTATTTTTCCCGACAGGTAATCTTTAATGCGCTGCATGGTTTCATCGTCAAACCAGGGTGAGCGGCCCGCATTTACAAATGCTTCATTGAAGCATTCTGCATACTCAAGTGAGCTGCCCATGTGCGGGAGGTTCAGCGGTTGAGAAAAAGAAAAATTATCATTGTAAGTAATAACCGGCTGACGGTTCTTTTTTCCTCTTTTTGTGTTGATGAGGATAACGCCATAAGGCGCGCTTGAACCATAGATTGCAGAAGCCGCTGCGTCTTTTAAAACGGAAATACTTTCGATATCATCCGGGTTAATAGAATTAATATCTCCGCCCTGTATGCCATCCACTACTACCAGTGGCCCGGCGGCAGTACCGAGGCCGGTATACCCCCTGATATTGATTCCCTGCATGGCATTTGGCGCACCTCCTGCAGAACCTACACTGATGTTCAGATTGGCGACCATGCCCTGAAGTGCCTGCGCCACATTTACCACGGGCCTGTTCTCCAGCGCAGCGCCATCCACGTGCGCAATGGCCGCTGTAAGATCTGTTTTCTTTTGTTTGCCATAGCCCACTACCACAACTTCTTCCAGCTCCTTGTGTTCGTTAAGAAGTGTGAGTTGCAGTGACTTTGTGGACGTTGTAACCTGCACAGTTTGATCGGCAAATCCAACTGCGGAAATAAGCAGTTGCTGACCAGGTTGTACGTTCAATTCAAAGAAGCCATTTTCGTCTGTTGCAGTTCCACGTTGCGTTCCTTTGATGGTAATGCTGACCCCGGCAACTGCTTTTCCTGCGGAGTCGGTTACTGTTCCTGTTAGCTTATGCTCTTGTGAAAAGGCTTTGCTGATCGTTAGACTTAGTGTTATCAGAACAATGAAGGATTTAATTATAACACTTCGTATACAGAATGACGGGAACCATTTGTATTTTTTGTTCATACATTTAGGTGATTTTGCATTAAATAAATTGTTTAGGCAAATCTGCTTTCCGGTACTAGAAGGCGGAAAGCGAATCAGGCGGCGGTGCGGGAACACCGCTGTCTTTTTTTGGGTGTGTTGAGTTTATGTCATGGGCATTCATTTTAGGGTTACAAAATAGGTGTCGGTGGTTTGTATGATTAAGAGAAATGATCTTCACGCTCACCCGGCACAACTTACTTTCGCAAGCTCTCACACACATTGGGCAAAGAGCGTCTAAGGGTTCGGGAAGCCAGGTGTGATATCCGTTTGCTATGTGATTGTATTTTTTTCATATGACAGTTACATGTTTGGTTAAGGGTTGTCAAATGCAATCAATGAGCGTCAAGGTAAGTATTCTGAACATATGAAAACGTGATAATACTCACTCAAACGTTTGCGGAAAATTTAAAGTAAAGTGTTGGTAAACAGAGAGTAATGGAAGAGTAAAGTGAGCCAATATTGGTCAAAAAAGGCAAGATGTGCCGTGGTGTTTCACGTGATTTTTTCCCTGCTGATTTACGAATAATTGGGGTGCATACACGCAACAATTTTTGCAGGAAAAAGGGATGCCGTTCTTTGCTTTCGCCCCTTACAGGGCTTATCCGCCTTTTGCATTTTGTTCATAGGGCGTTGCCCCATGCTAGTGCTTCGAGGCCTTCAGCCTCGGTTGAAAGTGCAGTTGTCTCACTATTTCTGAAGCCGGTCGAACAAGTAAATTATTCTATACATCTAGTGAATAGTGAATGGTCAATGGTGAAGGGCACAAACTGGCTGGGTAAATGTATGCAGCTCTAGCCATAATGGACCTCCGGCGTAACTTCTTGTGCGCTCTTATATACCTTGTACGGTTCAAAAAACTTCGCTTCGGTTAGCTTTGGGTTTTAGGCTTTGGGCTTTAAGCTTTATCAGTTGCTTACAAAGAAATGTTGGTGCGGCCAACACGTTACTTATATGGTTTAAACCCTTCGCTCCGTTCAGTCTGCAACTAAATTATTCTGTTTAATTGCTTGTCTCTATTTATGCTTTATACCAATCGCCACAGGCGATAAAACAAGGCTGCGGAGCCTGGAGGCTCAGCAGAGCGCAAAAAGCAGAGCGCAAACAAAAAAACATTTCTCTGCCCGGTTATACCGTATTCGAGAAATGTTTTCAATAATGTGATAGCCGTCAGTTACAGCCCCAGTTGCAAACCCACATTCAGCACTCGCTGATTCAAATATGCATCACCCACTGTATTAGACGCAACCTCCGGATCTTGTTGATACAGCTTAAAGTTTGTCCATGTTAACAGGTTATATCCACTGAAATAAAACCTCGCGTTGTTTATTCTGAATGGTAATAATTTCTTTGGCAACTGATAACCCAGCTCAACTGTCTTCATACGCACATACATGGCGTTAACTAACCAAAAGCTGGATGGATATGCCGTAGGGCTACTTTCATACGATGCGTCTGTACTCAATCTTGGAAACTTTGCATTTGCCGCATTCGCTTCTGTCCATCTTAATTCGTGGATCGGTTGCCATTGACTTTGGAAAGGCTGGATACCAATTCCCGTTACCTGGAAGCTATAGTCAAATGCACCCTGGAAGAGAATGCTCAAATCAAGTCCTTTGTAATGTACCCCAAGCGTGATACCTGCATTCAGGTTCGGAATATTTGGTTTGCCAATCGGGCCCTGGTCACGCTCATCTATTACACCATCACCATTTAAGTCTGCATATTTAAGATCACCCGGTCTGATGGTTGATGGATCAATATTTGGCTTCGGACTTTTGGTGATATCATCCTGGCTGGTATAAAAACCAACTGCTGTATAACCAAACGGCTGACCGATAGGATGCCCCGTTCTCGCCAACCATGGATAAGCCTGGTTGGGTTCATCCTGGTAAACAATTTTGTTCTTGGCGTAAGAGAATACACCGGTGATATCATATGCCACTTTTCCAACTGTACTTTGGAAACGGACAGAACCTTCGTAACCGTGGTTACGCACCTGCGCAAGATTTTGTCTTGCCAGGCCCACACCAATAATATTCGGTACAGAACCCGGATAAAACAACTGATCATACCTGAACTCGTCAAAATAATCAAAAGAAATTGACAGTTTATCTTTCAACATGTTTATATCTAAACCCACATCTTTCTTTCTTGATTTTTCCCAGGTAATAAAAGGGTTTCCAAGTCCACCTTCATAAATGCCCTGGCTTGAATTGGCGTTCGTGCCGAAGTAATAATAGTTGCCTCTTGCATAAACCTGCTGGTACAGGTAGCGGTTATCAACAACGGCATCAGATCCTACCAATCCGTAAGAAGCGCGGAGCTTAAACAACTGGAAAACAGGAAATGTATTTTTGAAGAAGTCTTCACGCGCCAGGTTCCAACCAACACTTCCCGCAGGGAAGAACCCATAACGGTGACCGCTGCTGAAACGGTCAGACCCATTGTAGGCTGCGTTAAAGTTGACCAGGTATTTCTGTTTGTAATCGTAATCAAGTTTCATGGTAAAACCACGCAATTTCTGCGGCACATCCAGTGACTTGCCATTCTTTGCCACATATGATTCCTGGTTCACCAAAGCCATTGCTGATAAATGATGAACACCAAAGCTTCGGTCGTAGTTAACAAAGCCCTGCAGATTCAGGCGCTTGTCAAAAAGATTGTTGCTGCCTGACAGGGAGAATGGGGCCAGCTGGTACAAATTGTTCTTATCAAGTGTATAGCCACCGGTTGAATCATAGTGATAAGCAGGCGGTGTACTTGTGCGTGACTGTGTTCTGGTGATATCATTCGTTCCTGCATAAGCAACACGGATCTGGGCAGACAACCCTTTGGTGATAAAATCAAAACGCTGGTTTACGTCAAACAATGCATTAAAATCCGTTCTGCTGTTTCTTGTATATCCCAATGTCGCCAGCCTTGCATTAAGCGTGGGTACGTTAGTAAGGTTAGGACCATAGGCATATGCGTAACTTCCATCAGGATTAAGGACAGGTGCAGCATATGGCGTTATGATCTGGTAGTTATAGATTTCAGACATAATGCTGTTGGCAGTAGTATTTGGATAGAACAATGGCTCATTGATCTGTCCAAACCTGCCGGATACATCCAGTCTTAATTTAGTTGTACGGGTAGCCTGTATATCAAGGTTACTTCGGAAATTATAACGGTGATAAAAATAGTTGTTGTACACACCCTGGTTTCTTGGATCTGAAAAATCTTTCAAATTACCATTCTGTGTAAACGCCCCTGCGGAGATAAAATAACGTACGCTTTCTGTTCCTCCGGAAATATCCACGTTCGTATTCGCCTGCAATGAATTTTTCTTGAACACTTCGTTATACCAGTCTACATCAGGATAGATATATGGGTTTGAATGTGATTTGTATTGCTGCAACTGATAGTCCGTAAACATGGGATTCAATCCGTCATTCTTGTAGGCTTCGTTCACAAGTGAAGCAGACTGATAAGCATTTAAAAACTTAGGCACACGCGTTGGTGAGTTGGCACCGCCTTCAACACGCACATTTACCTGCGGAGCACCGGAAGAGCCTCTCCTGGTTTTTACGATAAGCACACCATTCGCACCTTTAATACCATACACTGCAGTAGTTGATGCATCTTTCAAGACCGAAATGCTTTCAATTTCATTCACGTTGATCTGGGCCAATTGCTCATAAGTATATTCAATATCATCCACAATGATCAGTGGTTTATTACCATCAGGATTCAATGAACTTACACCACGGATGAAGAAGTCTGACGCATCTTTACCCGGCTGACCACCACGCTGAACAGAAAATACGCCCGGCACCTTACCCTGCAATGTATTCTGCACGGCGGAAGTAGGTACGCGCCTGATCGCATCACCCGAAATGGAACTAACGGCACCAGTATTGGTTACACGCTTCTTCGTTCCGTAACCAACTACCACGACCTGGTCAAGACCTTGTTCGTTCGCCTGCAAAATGATCTCTACAGATCTTTGCGAGGCAGACAGCTTCACCTCCTGCGCTGCAAAACCAACACTTGTAACCAGTAGCGTTCTGCTATTGCCTTTTAATGTTAAAGAAAAATTGCCTTCTTCGTCAGTGGCTGTTCCGTTTGTCTTCACGCCTTTTTCTATAACGGAAGCACCTGCGAGCGGCCCTGCTGCGTCCTTCACAGTGCCTTTAACGGTCTGCGCATTTGCGAAGGAAGCAAACACCAGGCAAAGAAGTAATATTGATATGTATGAAAAAATTTTTTTCATGTTTATTCTTTTATATGCATTGCAGATATTGATCTGTTTGAAATTTTCTACCATCCCGGATTTTGTCTCATTTTAGCATTGCTCACCACTTCATTATATGGAATTGGGTAGAAATACATTTTAGATTCATCAAATGCTGAGTTTAAGGCCGGAGCAACTTTGTACATTAATCCGGTGGTTGTTTGTGTGATGCTTATGCCATGCAGTCCGCTGTTATAGATCTTTCCGGCAATTTTCCAGCGACGGATATCCCAGTAACGTTGTTCTTCAAAAGCAAACTCTTTATGTCTTTCATTGCGGATAATCGTGCGCAGCGAATCTTTTGAAATGCTATGATCCAATGCATAAGGATTTAAACCGGCACGTTGCCTGATGCTCTCCACTGCGGTAAATACATCAGCCGTTGGTCCCGCGAATTCATTCATTGCTTCTGCGTAGTTCAGCAACACTTCTGCATAGCGGAAATAGATCCAGTCGTGGTAATGATCTTCATAATTGGTGGTGTTCTCAAAACGGCCCATGAATTTGCGCATGTAATAACCGGTTTGCGTTTGAACTGTTGCTCCACCCGGCCTGTTAACACCGCCATTAAAGGTTTGCAGCGCAGTGCTTAACCATTGTGCACCATTGTACAGCACAGTATAACCCAAACGCGGATCCCTGTTTAGATAGGGATTTGTACTGTCGTATCCCGAACCCGGATCGTTGATCTCAAGGCCATTGTTCATACCGAATGCATTCACCAGCTCTTGCGTAGGACTTGTATTCCCGGACGCAGGTGCTGTAGAATAGTTGATAGGTCCGTTCAGCGTTTCAACTGGTTTGCCAAGCGTATTGGTTTTGCCATAGATCACTTCCTGGCTGCGTTGAATAATAAAGATGTCGAGAAACTCTTGCTGCAAACTATATACACCCTGGTCCATGATGGCTTTAGCTGCATCACCAGCCAGCTTCCATCTGTTGGCATCATAGCTTGCATATCCATTCAGTGAATCGCCCACATTGCCGCCGTTGTACAACTGACTTGCAGCATACAACAAAACGTGCGCTTTCAAAGCCATGGCGCCGGCTTTTGTAAAGCGGCCGTAATTACCATCATCAACGGGATCATCGCGCAGACTGTCCTTAGCTCTATCGCATTCTTTTACGATGTAGTTAACGCATGTCTCAAAAGAACTACGCGGAATTTCAATGTTATCATCAAGCGTTTTTAATGAATCGCCAATGATCGGAACGCCGCCATATCTTTTCACCAGCTCCCAATAAAAGAAAGCACGCAACACTCTTGCTTCACCAAACCAGGAGCGTTTCTCATTCGCATTCTTCAGCGGCACTACGCTAAAATTGTTTAGAAAATTAGTTGCCTGCCTGATGCCTGCGTAGCTTCTGGCCCATGCATCATCGGGATTATTAAAAATGGTGATCCCGTTTGTTGCAAGCAATGTAACAGGCGCTGTTGATGTTTGTGAGGTTACTGCATCATCGGAACCTGCATCCAAAAAGTCCCTGCCAATGCGGTTTGCACCATCAGGCAGCGAAGAATAAATAGAAAACAGGTACTGACTGGCATACACGCCATTGGAATCTTTTGTATCCCATATATAATCTTTGGTTACCGTTTCAACCGGAACTGTTTCATATTTTCTGCAGGAGCTAACCACCACAAGGCAACCCGCAAGGAAAAACAATATCGTTAGGTACTTTTTCATATTTGTCTCTTAAAACTTGACGTTAACACCAAAATTTATGATACGCTGATTGGGATAAACCTGTCCGTATACTTCAGGATCAACACGCGAAAAATCTGCGTGCGTCAACAAGTTGAGTCCGTTAGCAAAGAATCGCACTGCATTCAACTTAAGCCTGTTAACCACGCGGTAAGGCAATGAGTAGCCAATCTCAGCATTCTTTAACCTGAAGTAATTACCCGAACGTTGCCACCAGGTGCTGGTTACATCATTGTTGGTATTAATACCCGGCGTAAGTCTTGGGAATGTGGAAGCGGTTCCTGTTTCAGGCGTCCATCTGCCAACAATGTAGCTATAGCCTTGCTGTGTGCCTGAGCCGAACGAATAATCATTTAATATATACCTGCGATTTCCCACGCCTTGCAGCAATACGCTTATATCAAAACCTTTGTAACTGATATTGCCGGTTACACCGTAAAAGATCAATGGTTTTTTCTCTCCGATGGCGGCCTGATCATACTGGTTGATCAAACCATCACCATTCAGGTCGGCATATTTTATATCACCGGGCTGCATAGTATAGCCTGCGGGGTGTGGGCTTGATTCTGCTTCTTTCTGCGTTTGGATCAATCCCTGCGAAATATATCCGAATGTCATTCCCACTGGCTGACCTGTACGCACGTTCCATGGATATTTCTGTTCTATTTCATTGCTGTAGACAACCCTTGATTGCTGGAAGGATACATTACCGGAAATGGCGTAATTGAAATCTTTTACGTGATCCTGGTAAGTAGCAGTCAACTCCACACCTGAATAATTATTGATGCCCAGGTTCTCAAGCGGATAACCGATACCAATCAGCGCTGTTTGTTTTCCGCGATATTGCAACAGATCAGAATACCTGTCGTTATAATAATCTGCTGTGAACAGGAACCTGTTTTTAAAGAAAGCCGCGTCCAATCCAACATTGAACTTGTCGCCTTTTTCCCAGGTAACATTGGGGTTAGCCAGGATATTTTGTTGTGTAACCGCCTGTGAAGCCCTGTTGATCCCAATCGGATAAGTTGGGTTTACAATATTTAACTGGTACGATTCGCGCCAGGTAAAATAACCAACATTATCATTTCCTGTTTTGCCATAAGTGGCGCGTAATTTCAGCCTGTTGATCCAGCTGATATTGTCTTTAATAAAATTCTCGCGTGCAATGTTCCAACCTAATCCGGCTGCGTAGAACAAACCAAATTGTTTGCCCGGCGGATAACGGTCGTTGCCGCTATAGTTAACCGCCGCTTCGGCAAAATATTTTCCGTCGTAATCATAGGAACCGGCAAGGGCAACGTTCTGATTGGTTTCAGGCAGATCGTAGTTGAAAATGCTTTCATACCTGTCGTAAAAAGCTTTTACCGTAAAGTTGTTCTTTTTAATGGAGCGTGTATAACCCAATGCACCCTGCAAATACCAGAATTGGGCGCTGTAAGTAAGATTGAAATTATTCACCTGGTCAGTAAATGCTCCATACCTGTTGTACGTAGTATCATTGCCGCTTACGGAAAATTTAAAGGAAGGCACACCGGCTGACCTGTCTGTTGTGTTAGAACCGAATACAGAAATATTGCTTTGCACTTTCGCCCAAAGACCAGGAACAAATTTGTCGAACTTATAATTCAGGTCAAGGTTGGAAAAGATATCTCTTGAATAGCCCTGCATATAGCCGGACTGCGTTAGTTGTGCATACAGGTTTTTAGGATAAGCCTGTGTACCACCAAATGAACCATCCGGATTGTAAACCGGGTAGGCATTATTTGGTGTAGTGTACATCTGGCTGATGATAGCGTCTGTTGTAGCACCCGGTTGATTATCCTCCTGCACTCTTGCAAACATCTGCAGTTTTACGTTGAACTCCTTTGTAACATCCACATCAATATTTGAGTTGATGGTGTAGCGCTTGATGGTTGCATTGGTTTCGTAAGCGGGATTGCTGCCATTAAACAGTGCATTATCGCCAAGATAGCTGAGGCCAACAGCATATCGTGCAGCGCCACCGCCACCGGTGACGTTCAGACTATACCTGCTGATGGTAGAACTTTTCTTAAGAATTGTATTGAACCAGTTAACATCAGGATGACCATAAGGATCAGTGTGATCCCTGTACGCTTTAAAATCTGCTTCTGTGTACGAAAGTTGCTTGTTCTCATTTGACTGTGCTTCGTTATACAGGTATGCATATTGATAGGCGGCCAGCGGATCGGGCAAACCCAGCGGCGTTTGAACGCCTGTTTGTGCAGTTAATGAAACATGCGGTTTTCCTGAAACCGGTTTCTTTGTCGTTACCAGTACAACACCTCTTGAACTTCTCTGTCCAAGTAAAATTGTTGACAATCCATCTTTCAAAACAGAAACTGATTCAATGTTCTCAGGATCAATTGTATAAATATCTCTTTGTACACCGTCAACAATCGTTACAGGCTGCTGACCGCGCAACGTCATGTTTATTTCAGTATTATCATTAGGACCGCCCAATCCTTTTTTGTTGGGATAGTATAATCCGTCAACATCCTGCTGCACCAGTGCGCCGGAGTTGCTGGACTGCCAGCCTCTTGTCTGTTGCGTGTATAATCCGGGCAATCTTCCTGTTAATGCGTACGCATATAATGATGATGGCGTGGTTGTTAACTGATTGGTGTAAATACTTGCAACAGATCCCAGGATCTTGTCAGTCCTTTTTACTTCATACAAAACATTTACAGAATCGGGCGATTCAAAAACGTTGTGCGTCAGTTTCACTGCAATCACGAAAGATGAATCGTGAACTGTTGCAGTAAAGGCATTATAGTTTGGATAATTGAATTGTAATACATCTCCCGGCTGTGCCTGGATGCTGTATAAGCCACCGTCTCCCGAAACTACGGTAGCAGCAGTTCTTTTGGATTTTATGGTAACACCCTGCAGCGGCCTGCCATACTCATCAACAACACTGCCGGAAGCAGTGAATTGCTGAGCCTTTGTCTGCAAACAAAAGCAGGTTGTGAAGAACAATAAGACCAGTAATTTTTTCATACAACAATATGTTTTAGCGATAACGGCTGTACACAAACCGGGTACCGTTATTATTTATTTGCATTTAAAAGTGTATTTGAATGGGTCGGCTGTATTACCGTATCCGGTTTTGAGCGTGCCGCTTTCATCAGTGAAATAGTATTGGATCTGTTTAAGCGTTACCCCCGGCTTCAGGTTGAAAAATTTCTTCGGCCAGAAATCAATCCGCCACTGCTGCAAGCCGTAATTGGTAAGCTTTGTTTCAGCGGAAGGCTGACATATAACAAGGCTGTCCCCCGTATTGGTGAATGCCTTGGCGCAGAAATAAATATCCTGCTTGTCTTTCAGCGGCGATGTATCCAGGCTGCCGTTGTATTTTACGGTGATGATATCATTCTCTGTGGAGTTGGAAGGTTCGCCAAGACCAATTTGCGGATTACAGAAGTCCTGCACATCTTCGTCACCTGTACCAATTACTTCCATACAGGTTCCAAACTGGCTTTGATAGTAGCCTGAGTTGGCATCAGACAGTCCATCCTCATCTTCACACATTGCATAGCCCGGTTTAAAGCTGAGGTAATCCGTGCCTGTTTTTATGCTGATGTAGATCTTGCCATTTACTGTGGTCTGGTTCGCAGCAAACAGCTTGTTATCACTCCAGAAAACGATCCACTCCATATCATTGATGTAGTTGGGCCCTATACCAAATTTCTTTGACATTGCAGCTGCGTAAGAAAGACCGCTTGCAGGATCAACAATGCCCTCAGGAATCAGCACCATTTTGCCGTTACCCACATCACTTGTATAAGTCATGGTTGTATTTTTTGATGCATTCCACGATTTGGGAACGCATATACCTACAATCTGCCTGTCATTACGGTCATAGTTGATCTGCGTCCATTGCAGACCGATCACCATGTGTGCAGAATCGCCTGGCTTTACTGATGAATCCTGGCTGACAATGGTAAGTGTTGACACGCAGGCGGTGATCACCAATCCCGCGAATGCCACAAACAATAACAGGTAGATATATCTTCTGTACGGCTTTTTATTCTTTGTTTTGACTGGCTGCATACGATTAATAAACTTTTTCAAATGTGTATACATATGTGTTGGAATGACAGCCGGGGCTGAATGTTATGCTAAGTGTCCGAAGTCCGCGTGAAGCAGGGGTAGCAATACTTCCGCTAAAAGCTTTGGAACTGTCAGTTGGCGTAAACATGATGTTATACGGATACTGCGGATCATCAGAAGCCCATTTACCGGCGGCACTGTTTACCAGAAAGGGAATGTTGTTGCCGGTTAAAGTGTAAGTGTTATCTGCTTGTAATGTGAGTCTGAAGCCCGCTGAGTCAATGAACTGTGTAATATCTGTTGAATTGCGGGTTACAGTTTGAATGCGCCACTGGGCATTCAGATCTTTCACCGGCTCGGCCAAAAGATCTTTTTTGGTTACGCAGGATGCCATTGTTGCAATAACAATAACAAGTAGAAGCAATTTTCGCGCAAGCATATAATTATAGTTATGTGGTTATATTAATATCCGGGGTTCTGCCGCAGGTCAGTTGATTTTGCTGTTTCGCTTTGTGGTATTGGCCACAGGTACATAGCGCTTCTGAAGCTGCGTTTACGAACGTTTTCGATTACATAAGTGTAGTTACCGTTATCATCTTTTTTTACACGCATCCCGGTCATGGTTTGGCTGTCAGTCTGATCAGCGATCTTCCATCTTCTTACATCCCAGAAACGTTGCTCTTCAAATGCCAGCTCTACCCTCCTTTCATGCTGAATGACTTTGCGCATTTCATCTTTGGTTAGCCCGGTTTTCAGTTGGTAAGGATCCAGGCCTGCGCGTTGTCTTACCTGCTCCACAGCGTTATATACTTCCTGGTTAGGACCTTCAAACTCATTGGTTGCTTCTGCATACATCAATAGTATGTCTGCATACCTGATCATCGGGTAACAACGGGAACTAACGTTGAAGAAGTAATTAGGCACAACATTATCGTTACACATTTTATTACCGTAATACCCGGTTGGCGTACCTGCACCAAACCCGTTACCATTAGGCTCACCATCGTATGTGTACACTGGCCTTAGCTGATCATAAGCCACATAGATCTGGGAGAGATTGTGTGTAACGGTAAAGTCCAGACGGGGATCCCTGTTTGAGTAAGGATTGGCAGGATCATAGCCTGAACCTGCATCTGTAATCGCCATTCCATTTTTCATTCCGAATGCATCCACAAGATTCTGATAAGGGAATGATCCGCTTGTTGTGCTACCGCCGCTTGATGGTGGGCGCCATAAGTTTTCCAGGTCTTTATTATCGGGTGTCATTTTTGCGAAGATGTATTCGCTGTTCACACGCTTTTGAAACAGTTGATAAAACCCGTATCCTGATTTTGTATTGTTATCTACATACAAATTATAAGCGCCGAGGTTTATTACTGCTTTTGCGGCTTCGGCTGCAAGCGACCAGCGGTTGGCATCATAAGCAGGATAACTTACCAGCGGCTTCAGATCACCGTCAGCATCTGAACCGCCATTAAACAACGGACTCGCTGCATACAACAATACGCGTGCTTTCAAAGCCAGTGCAGCACCCCTGGTCACTCTTCCATAATCAAGTCCAGCATAGCTGGCCGGCAATATGGAAGCGGCGTCGTCACATTGCTGAACGATGTAGTTCACGCATTGTTCGTAAGTACTTCTAACGGTATTTATTTTGTCGCTTTCTTTATAAACAGTATCTCCAATCAACGGAACACCGCCATAGTGTTTCAGCATAGTTGCATAGTACCAGGCACGTAAAAAGAGGGCTTCTCCTCTTGTTCTTCTTTTAAGCATATCGTTAAAAGGCACTGATGGCAAATGTGCCAGGAATTGATTCACAGCCCTTATTTGCGTGTAAGGCGTGTTCCATGCATCAGTTGCAATGTTAAATGCACTTACAGAAGCAGATGCAAACTGATTGTAGGTTGTAACTGTGGTGGACAATGGACCTTCCGCCTCATCACTGGAGGCATCCAGGCCGGCGGCCCCGTTAAACCTGGTAAGGCTAAAACTGAAATCCACATTGGTGTAGATATTCGTAAGAAAATCCATCGAGCGGGCACTATCAGAAAACACTGATGTTTCGCTCAGATCCGTGGTAGTGGTTTTATCAAGAAAGCCTTCTTTTGTGCAGGAAGTAACAATACATATACAAGCTAAAAAGGCACCAAAGAATACTATTTTCATATGATCGTTATTAAAAGTATCGTCACTCATTTTTTTGAGACCTCTACGGTCGCGCGCATTTTTTACTAAAATTGAATAGTGCCTTTTACGGCACTATCAACTGGCAGGTGCTCCTTTTCTAAATCCGCCATCATTGTTTGATGATAACGGACTATACTTTATGTAAAAAATCCGGCGACAGAATGCTGTCAGCAAAAAATTTCATTTGAGTTAGTCAGTAGTTATGGTCTGTTTAAGAAAGTTTTCCTGTTTGGCAGTTGTTACACGCAAGCAATAAAAACGCAGGAAACACTTTTTTATAGGATCATAGCATATCGTCACTTATAAAATGCATAACCTCCATCTGTTTGTCTATTTTTTCAATGAAACAGAGAAAGGTCTGTCCTCATCATTAATTCCTCTTGAGGTATTTGGCTCATCGCTCATTTCCAAATGAAGTGTTCCTCCGTTGATAATGTCGTTATAAGTAATCCAGTTATGGTTGTAATCCACGTTATTCAACTTTGCAGACTTTATGTAAACATTCTTGCTGCTGTTGTTATTCGCTTCAATTACAAACTGCTTTCCATTCTCGAGTGTGATGGTGATCTTGTTAAAAACAGGGCTTCCGAGAACGTACTGATCCGTACCGGGACAAACACCATACAATCCCAATGCACTCAACACATACCAGGAAGAAGTTTCACCCTGGTCTTCATCGCCCGGAAAACCACTTGGTGAAGCATTGTAGATCTTAGCCATTATCCCGCGCAATTGTTTCTGCGCTTTCCATGGCTGGCGGCTGTAATTATACAGATAAGCCGCATGTTGTACCGGCTCGTTGCCATGTGCATACTGGCCAATATTTTGCAGCACCATTTCTTTCATTTCATGAATCTCATGGCCATAGCTGCCATATTTAACTGTATTAGGTGCAGTAAAAAGGCTGTCGAGTTTTGCGTTGAATTTCTGTTCGCCACCCATCATTCCAATCAGACCGTTGATGTCATGAAATACAGACCATGTCCAGTGCCAGGAATTGCCTTCTGTAAAAGGCCCACCCCATTCAACCGGGTCAAAATTGGGAACCCACTCTCCATTCTTTTGCCTTCCTCTCATAAACCCAACGGTTGAATCAAAAAGGTTTTTGTAGTTAAACATTTGCCTTGCAAAAATCTTCTCGTAAAATGTGTTGCCTGTAAGCTTTGCAAGGTTGTAGGCGCAGAAATCATCATACGCATATTCCAATGTTTTCGCTCCGCTTTCGGAAATAGTGGGATAAGGAATGTAGCCCAGCGAGAACCAATATTCGTGTCCTTCCCTTCCGCTTGATCCGCCCCAGAACCCTTTGTTGGTTGCTTCATGTAAATATGCTTCCAGTGCTTTTTTGGGATCGAATGTGCGGATGCCTTTCACCCACGCATCTGTAAGAAGGGAAATGGCATGATTGCCCACCATTACACCCGACATTCCGGGGTTTGACCAGGTAGGATAGAAGCCATACTGTTCCTGCGCATCCAGCAAAGACTTCATATAACGGCCCTCCATTGTCGGATGCAGAATATTGCTCAGGGGAAACTGCGCGCGGAAAGTGTCCCAGAAGCCGTTATCGGTATACATATAACCATCATGAACCTTAGCGTCGTAAGGACTGAAGTAATAAGGACTACCATCTGCTTTTATCTCATAAAATTTATGGCTGAACAAGCTGGCCCTGAACAAGCAGGAATAGAACGTTGCTTTTTCATCTTCTGTTCCGCCTTCTACTTTTACCCGGCCAAGCAATGTGTTCCAGATATTATCGGCCGCAACTTTGGTTTGTTCGAGTTTCTGGAACTTCCCCAATTCCTGCTGCAGCGTAAGCTCCGCTTGGTCCGGACTAATATAGGAAGAGGCAATTTTCGCCTGCACTTTCACGCCTTTCTTAAACTGCACATAAGCGCCGGTTTGCATGCCGGAATCAAACTGGTTTTTATTGTTGATCTTACCGCTTTCATTTTTCCATGTACCGTAATCAGTAAATGGTTGATCAAAAACAATTACAAAATAGTTTTTAAACTCCTTCGGAATGAATGTGCCGTTGGTAACATACCCAACCAGTTTTCTTTCCTCCGGAATAATTTTTACCTCGCTGAATTTGGTATATCCGTCAAGTACGACAAACGATTCTTTTGATGAAGGAAATGAAAAACGCATGTGGCCGCCGCGCTCAGTCGGCGCTATTTCAGCAGTAACACCATTGTCCAGCTTCACTTTATAATAAGATGGCTTCGCTATTTCATTCTCATGTTTGAAGGAGACAGCTCTTTCATTATCCTTCACAACAAGATTGCCAGCCACAGGCATCAATGTAAATACGCCGTAATCGCCCATCCATGGGCTACACTGATGTACTTCCTGAAAGCCCCTGATAGTAGTTGCTTTCCAGGTATATTTCCATCCATCACCATTCTTACCGGTTTGTGGCGACCATGAGTGCACCGGAAAAGGCAGGGCGACTGTGGGATAAGTGTTGCCATAAGACAGATCCCATTCGGAATTAGTTCCCTGAAAGGTGTTTAGATAATCTACTAAATTCTTTTGCGCATTTGCAGCAGATGCTATCAGCAAGCACGCGACCGTGATGTTTTTCTGTAAAAATCTGACCATTGGTTGTAATAAGAATAACGGGTGATGTAAAGCAATCGAAACAGAAACTATTGCAGGTTGAGGTTTCCTTTTAAAAACTTCAATGCCTTTATAATATGTTTTTCAACTGTGCTGACGGATATGCCCAAATGCCCTGAAATATCTTTGTAGGAAAGCTCTTCAGCTCTGCTCAACAAAAATGCTTCCCTGCATTTTTCAGGCAACAGGTTAATGGAACGGCTGATGTTGTGTGCCAGTTCCTTCGTCTCATACACCTGGTAATAATCTGTTCTGTTGCCCTGTGCACTTGAATAATGAACGGCTTTTTGATAAGTATTGCGTATGTTCTGCGACCTGTATTCGTTCATTATTTTAAACTTCAACGCCTGGCATAAATAAGCTCTTAAGGACACTGAAAACTCGATGCTGTTTCGCCTGTTGTAGAAACTTATAAAGATCTCCTGCACCAGGTCCTCTGCCTTTTGCCTTGACTGCAAGTGCTTCGCTGCCGAATTAGTTAAAAAATTAAAGTACCGGCAATAGATCTGATCAAAAGCTTTCTTATCGTCATTTTGAACGAGCTCGAATAATTTTTTGTCGCATAACCGGCAATACGGATGGTCGTTATTAAGCATAGCAATCAGTATTTAAAACGCTTGACACAGGTGCAAGTCTTCCTCTCATAAGTGTGCAATCAATTAACAGGCAAAAAGAGCAAGTAAAATCCGTTAAACGATGATTTTTTGTTTCATGTTTGGATGGATTTGTCTCATTGTTTGGTAACAGGTCTGTTTGTATACGCAATCGTTGTAATTTGACCGCTCAATGTTATTTGCGAAGATGGATGCTGAATGGATCTAATCGGGTTAATGAAAGGTAAGTCATTGCCGTCTGCTTTAGCTGACGGACAGCAATTCGTCTTTTGTTCCTGGCTTTAGCCACAAACTTATTTTTTATGGCTAAAGCCATAGTTAAGAGCTCAATCATTATCCGTCAGCTAAAGCAGACGGCAATGACATTGAATTTGACAATTATAATTTTCCTATTTTCAATGATGCGTTGCGATATGAGAAAGTGTCTTGTGCTGCTTCTGTTCAGCGTTTTAACAATATGCCGTGGTAATGCACAGCCCTATTATTTTACCCATTACCAGGTAGAAGATGGTTTGTCCAACAACGCAGTGCTTTGCATGTTGCAGGATCATCTTGGCTTTATGTGGTTCGGCACACGCGACGGGTTGAACCGCTTTGACGGCCTTTCCTATAAAATCTTCAGAAACGATCCCGGCAACAAGAATAGCATTGGCAGCAATGCCATCATGTGCATCTCGGAAGACAGCGATAAAAAGATCTGGGTTGGTACAGAAAAGGGATTGTTCATATTTGATGAGCTCACAGAAAGCTTCACCCAATTCAAACAGGCAGGCAACGTTTCCGTTCTTTCCGTTAAAGTGGAAGGCGATGATGTATATTATATTACGCTTTACACATTGTACCGCTTCAACAAGAAAACAAAAAAACTAAAGCGTTTTGTTGTTAACAAAGAAGTTACATCCTACAATATATTAAAAGATAAAAGCCTTTGGGTATGTACCTCTGCAGGAGTTGTTGAAAAATACAATGCACAGAAAGATACATTTGATGTTGTTTACGACATGTTCAATAAATCCGGCTATGCGGTGTCCAAATGGATCCAGTCGATTTATGAACTGGATAACGGACAGCTGCTGGTGGGCACATACAACCAGGGCCTAAAACTGCTGGATACAAAGACCGGCATATATAAAGACATCCTGACTTTAAATGCGGACAAAACAGACATCATTGTCCGCGATATACTTGCCATTGACAAAAACACTTACTGGATCGCCACACAATCGGGCATCTATATTTTAAATATTGCAACAGGTACATATTCCAACCTGAGAAAAAATTACAATGATCCATATTCTTTGTCCGATGATATTGTGCACACACTGTGGCGCGATAAGCAGGGAGGCATTTGGGCAGGCACGTATTTCGGCGGCGTAAATTATTATCCAAAACAGGAAATTGTCTTTAAAAAATATTTTCCCAAAACAGACAGCAATTCAATCAGTGGCAATGCGGTTAGCGAAATGCATCGCGATAAATACAATAATTTATGGATAGGAACGGAAGATGGCGGGTTGAACAAATATGATCCTGCAACCGGCATTTTTATCAACTTCAAACCAGAAACAAATAAACAGAGTGTTTCATATTCCAATATACACGGCATGTTGGTTAGTGGCGACACCGTATGGGCGGGAACATACCTACACGGGCTTGACATTCTTGACAAGAACGGAAAGCGCCTGCATAACTACAATACCGTTAATTCTTCCATCGGCAGCAATTTCATCTGCGCGATGTTAAAAGCAAGCAATGGAGATATAATTGTAGCCACCGACAAAGGCGCATACCGTTACCTGCCTGCGAAAAACAATTTTGAAAGAATAACAGCATTACCGAAGGCATTTTTCCGTGCCCTGTGTGAGGATAAGAAAGGCAATATCTGGGGTGGCACTTATGGTGACGGCGTGTATGTTTATAACGTCGCGACCGGCAAGTCCGATCATTTTTACTTTTCAGTAAATAACAATCAGTCCATTGCCAGCAATATTATCAACTACATTTATTGCGATAAGGATTCTGTGATCTGGTTTGCAACGGAAGGCGGACTTTGCCGTTATCGGCCGGAAACGCATGCACTAAAGATCGTTACTTCACGTGATGGTCTACCTGCTGACGTGATCTGCGCTATACTGGAAGACAATAAAAACAATTTGTGGCTGAGCACTTCAAAAGGGCTTGCGCGATTTACGCCAGCCACCAAAGACGTTAAAATATTTACCCAATCGCAAGGTTTGCTAACAGATCAGTTTAATTACAGATCAGCATGCAAAGACGATGCAGGCAACATGTATTTTGGCAGTGTAAAAGGTATGGTGAGTTTTAACCCCGATTCAATCACAAGCAATGCCTTTATTCCGCCCGTGTACATTACAGGATTCCAGGTGTATAATAAAGAACTGGGCATTGCTAAAGACCATTCGCCATTAACACAGTCCATCAGCTTTACAAAAAAGTTAGTGCTCAGGCACAACCAGGCATCATTCAGTATTGATTTTGCCGCACTCAATTTCAGTGCGCCCTCCAGGATGGCTTATGCGTATAAACTGGAAGGACTGGATAAGGGCTGGACCTATTTAACTACCAATCGTAAAGCATACTTCACCGAACTACCACCAGGTAAGTACACATTTATTGTAAAGAGCCTGGATGATAAAAATGCGATGGATAATTACACCACGCTTGAGATTGAAATCCTTCCACAGTTCTGGCAAACATGGTGGGCTTATACCTTATACGTAGTGGCTTCTTTGCTCATTATATTCTTTGTGATAAAATTCTTTATAGACAGGTCGCGCGCAAGAAACAAACGCAGGTTGGAAAAGCTGGCTTATGAAAAGGAAAAGGAAAATTATGAGGATAAGCTGAACTTCTTCACCAATGTGGCACACGAAATTAAAACACCCCTGACGTTGATAAAAGGACCGATGGAAAACATCATGGACCAGATTGACGAGTTGCCTGCAATAAAGAAAAGTGTCGAACTGATGAGTAGAAATACTGAAAGATTAATGCAGCTTGCAAATCAGTTGCTGGACTTTAGAAAGATAGAGCAGAATGGTTTTCATCTGAATTTTGCACGAACAAATGTCTCTGCTTTACTGCATGATCATTATATCCGGTTTAAACCAATCGCTGAGAAGAGAAAAATTACAGTTGAATTTAATTATGTAGACGACTTGTGGGCCGAAGCTGATGAGGAAGCACTCAATAAGATATTCAGCAACCTGATGGATAACGCAATCAAATATGCAGGCAGCAAAGCGGCGATAACACTTGAATATGCCAATCCTCAAAAGGACGCTTACAGCATTATCTTTAGTAACGACGGCTTTCTTATCCCGGATGAGAACAAGGACCTTATCTTCCAAAGCTTTTACCGTATAAAAGAGACTTCCAATAATGCCGGAACGGGGATCGGCCTGACGTTGAGCAGATCGCTTGCAGAAATGCATGGAGGAACACTTATTCTGGACCGTTCGTCAATTGAAATGAATGTATTTATTTTGACGCTGCCTGTACACCAGGGAGATAATCATAAATAGAAAAACATGCAACCGATCATATTGCTGGTAGAGGACAATGAAGAGATCCTGGATTTTATTGAAAGTAACTTAGACGATAGCTACACCATTCTTAAAACCAGGAACGGTAAAGAAGCGCTGGATCTGTTGCGTCATGAAATGGTTGATCTTATTGTGAGTGACGTAATGATGCCGGTAATGGATGGCTTTGAATTTTGTAAACTGATTAAATCTGATGTGGAACTGAGTCATTTGCCCTGCATTTTATTAACGGCAAAAAATACCTTACAGGCAAAGCTGGAAGGATTGGAACTTGGGGCGGATGTATATATCGAAAAGCCCTTTTCTCCTAAGCATTTAAAAATGCAGATAAGCAGCCTGCTGGCTAACCGCAACAAGATCAAAGCCTATTTTGCCAACTCACCGCTGGCCCATTTAAAAACGATTGCACACACTAAGTCTGATGAACGTTTTTTGGATAGAGTCAACCAGGTGATCATTGAGCATTTGCAGGACACCGAACTGGATGTGGATCGCCTGGCAAAGTATATGAACATGAGCCGGCCAACTTTCTATAGAAAGATTAATGCCATCTCAGATCTTACGCCCAATGACCTGATTAATCTTACACGTTTGAAAAAGGCTGCGGAATTAATGAGTGCTGGTCATAATGTGAATGAAGTATCTGAAATAGTAGGCTACAGCTCCCCTAAAATTTTCAGCAAAAATTTTGAGAAGCAATTTGGAATGATGCCTTCGGAGTATTTGCGGGGATAAGATGAAGAAGCCAAAGGATACAGTTACACAGAGTTTCACGGAGAAGGCACTGAGTTACACAGAGCATGCCACCGGATAAATGACTAATTCGCACACAAGCCAGGCGCTCTACCGCTCCGCTAAGCCTCCAGGCTTCGCGGGATTATTTTATCGCTTGCAGCGATTAGTTATATCGCCTGAGGCGATGCAGTAAAACTGCGGAACCTGGAGGTTCCGCAGAGGGTACAACGCCTATTTATTATAAGGTTCTGCAACAATGCTGTATTCTCCATTACCCAATAGCTTCTCGTCAAACTCAATCGTAACGGTTTTACTTTCTCCCTTTAAAAGTGTGAAGTAATTGTCGTTCATCACCGCAGGGAAAATTCTTTCACCATCACTTTTTCTCACTGCCTGTACATGCACTGCAAATGCAACGGCTTTATTTGAATTGGCTACTGTTGCCAATATAACGGCTTTACCGCTTGATTTTAAAATACTTGTCGAGACTTTTACGGTTGCTTTGGGCAAAGCGTTTAAAGCTGTATAATCATTCGGCCTGGTACTGCGCCAGTAGAAATTATCACTTAATAAATGTCCTTTTTTGTTCTTAAGAGAAAGTTTGACAAAATGTACGGCAGACAAACCACTTTCAACTTTTTTGCTGCTAAACACCTGCATTTCATACAAAGAATAACCCCATTGCGTTGCTCTTTTTATGCCAAGCATTTTAATGTACCGCGCAGTTACCGGCTTAATCTTAATTGTCTCTGTTCCGCCCTTGCCATCTGTTGTTGCATAAACATCCTGCCAGTTTGTAGTATCAGTAGCTATCTGTAGTTTATAGACTTTGGCATAAGCCGTCTCCCAATTCAATACAACGCTTCCTACTTCCGTCGGCTGACCAAGATCAACATAAATCCACTCGTTATCATTTGATCTGCTGGCCCAGCGGCTGGAAGTGTTGTTGTCCACAATGCATTCCGCAGGCTCAAAGTCGCCGGGAGAAGATGATGCCACAACAGTCTTTCTGTAAGCCAGGTTATCCATCAAAAAATCTACTTTAAAGCAAGGCGTGGATGCATTTGAGGGAGCGCGTACAGCCAGGCTCTTTGAATACTTTTCCTGCACCGTTCCATCCATATTATATACCCGCGCCTCAGCGGTAAGGTCACTGAGGCTTTCACAAGTCGTATTAATTACATTCACCGCGTTGTCGGCAGGATTCATCTGTATGTGAACCGGCTCACAAGCTTTTTTCACTCCCCAATAAGCGCCATTAAGGTCGTAGTAATAATCGTATGTCTGCCACACAAAGGAAGGATAGGCAGACTGGCTCATCCAGGTCATTACGCCGGAAGCATCGTTCCACATATTGTGCAGCCAGCCTTCAAACAATGCCTTATTCGTTTCAATATTCAGAAGCTGTGCTTTACGGCAGAAATCTTCGATACCGGTAGCTTTGCCATAACGCGCGTTTAACGATCTCTCATAAATATCCGGACCACCATTCGCGGCAGATTTGCCAAAGAAATGTTTGTCCCACATGTCATTTCTCGGCCACCAGTCTTTCTCCGGCATAAATTTCTTAAAGCTTTCAAATGTTGTAAATACCGCTGTGCCTATTTCTGTGCGGAATCCCCAACCCCTGTTTCCTCCAAAGCCACCGGGATATTTTGTGAAATACCAGTCCGCAGGAAAATTCGCCCAGGGCCCACTGCCAGTCAGGGCATCACTATGCGAATTGGGCTGATACCATCTGTCGCCGTTATCAAACGTTTTTACATTTTCACGTAACCAACCGTTTAGCGGCGGCAAGGGATAACCTTCATTGTCGCCGCACCATACGGCTATGCCCGGATGGTTACGCAGTCGCTTGATCTTTTCCACCGCATTCAGGTTAAAAGCCATTATATCATCCGGAAGATTGGGATGAGAGTTTAACCAGAAATCATCCCATACCAGCATGCCATATTTGTCACAGGCATCATAAAATTCTTCATCTGTAACAGAACCGATCCAATTGCGGATCATGTTCATGTTCATTTCTTTGTGCAACTTTACTTTTGTATCATACTCTTCCCCGCGACAACGCAGTAAATATTCACTCATGCCCCAGTTGCCGCCTTTTACATAAATGCGTTCTCCGTTAACATAGATATGAAATACACTTCCGGCTGTATCATAGCTGTATTCTCTTATTCCGAAGTTGATCCGCTTGCTGTCTGAAGTATCGTTTCCGGCAACATATTTTAGATCGCAGGTATACAGGTTGGGTTCGCCATATCCATTCGGCCACCAAAGTTTCGGATGGTTAATAACAAGATCTTTATAATGGGTAGAATCAAAACTCACATTAATTGTCTGTCCTGATTTGATGTCCACTTTTTTATGCAACCGAATGTTGCCAGGATTAATCGTTACAATACATTCGCCTTTTTCATCCTTTGCCCCGGCGTTTGTTAGATCAAATTTCAAATGGATGATCCCCTTATCTTTTGAAGGAACAGTTGTGCGGATCCAGGGATCAACCACGGTAACACCACCTGTAACAGCCAGATATACATCATCTGTAATACCCGATAATAAACCAGGAACAGAGGGCATCCAATCCCAGCCATCACCCGAAATGTAGGTAGGGCTCTGGTGATTCGCTATTGGTAACGGCGGATATTGCACAAGCACAGCCAATATATTTTGTTCATTCTTTTTTACTATGCCGGTTATATTGAATTTGCCGCGATGCATAAAACCATCAAGCAAGCCTAAACGAACACCGTTCAGAAATATTTCGCCCTTGCGGTTAATGCCTTCAAAATTCAGCCAGATCTGCTTATCGCTATTGGCAACGGGGACAGCAAAAGTTGTTCTGTACCAAAAGTTTTTATTGTATTTAGATTTATCGACCTGGTAAATATTATCGCCGTAATTCGGATCTTTTTCAACCCCAACATTTACATAAGAAGTAAACACCGTTCCGGGCACAACCGCATTCACCCAATTGCCATCACTATAACTCGTGGTATACATTTTCACGCTATCAGTTCTTACTTCATCCTGCGGTTTCACCTTCCACTGAACTTCTTTATTATCACTGTTCAGAGAAATCTTCTGCTGTGCGTGCGCATACATTGCTCCGGTCAAAAAGATCAGGAGCATTTCCGTTTTAAATGCCATCACTAAAAAATTGTTTCCAGATAGTCACTTAATTATCCGCAGACCTCAAAACATAAAAAAGAATTTAGCGATGGAGGAAAACGGAGCCTAAGGTTACTATTATAAGCCGGTTTAACAGCGGGCGAACGCATAAGCCAACGATCCTTAACAACACAACATCAGTTCACGAATGTGCAGCTTACCATGAACCTGTTGCTTTCCCACGCGTTAAGCAACCAGGTTCATTAAAAACGGTATCTGCCATTTTTATTTAAAGCAAGTTTGTGAAAAAAATATACAGAGCCTTATTGTCCGTTTTTCTTTTGTCCGGCGTTTGCAAGAATCTTCCTGCACAGACGAGTTATTTTGTTGATGGTTTTCACGGTGGCATTTATGGTCACTATCCTTTGTGGGTCACCAAATTTATGACGGATACCTTGCAGCATTATAAGGATTGGAAGATTAACCTTGAGATCGAACCGGAAACATGGGATACCGTGGCATTGAAGGATCCATCTAACTATGCAGTGTTTCAAAAGTTGCTGGACAACTCAGAAAACCCGGTCGAATATGTTAACCCTGCTTACGGACAAAGCTACCTCTACAATATTTCAGCAGAAAGCATTATCAGGCAATTTCAATATGGCATGCGAAAACTGAAAGAACATTTTCCCGGCATTACTTTCACCACTTATTCCACCGAAGAGCCCTGCTTCACAAGTGCGCTTCCTCAAATATTGAAATCACTGGGTTTTAAATACGCCTCATTAAAAAATCCGAATACCTGCTGGGGCGGTTATGTAAGAGCATATGGCGGGGAATCATTGAACTGGATCGGTCCTGATGGTACTTCCATCCTAACCGTGCCACGTTATGCATCCGAAGAACTTCAGAAAAAATCTACCTGGCAAACAACGGCCTGGAACAATTCGCACGCTTACATTAATGCCTCCATTCAACAGGGCATTACGGATCCGGTTGGCATGTGTTTGCAGGATGCCGGCTGGAAGAACGGTCGGTGGTTGGGGAAAAATACGTCCGCAGCACGTTATACTACCTGGCGCGATTATTTTAACCTGATAGAGAAAAAACAAAACGTAGAAGACTGGCGCCTCTCGCAGGAAGATATACAAGTGAGCCTTGTTTGGGGATCGCAGGTTTTGCAACGAATCGCCCAGCAGGTGCGGCAGGCGGAAAACAAGATCACGATGGCCGAAAAAGCTGCAGCACTTGCAAAGCTGTATGCAAATGTTCCTTATCCTCAAAAGGAGTTTGACGAAGCGTGGCGAACGCTGATGCTTGCACAACATCACGATTGTTGGATTGTTCCCTACAACAAGCAAAAATGGGGCACCTGGACAGACAATGTAAAAGTATGGACCGGCAATACCATCTCCGCTAGTGAAAAAATTATTCAGCATTCACTGCAGGCATTAAACAAAACAACATCAAATCAGCAAAATATTGTTGTATATAACGCAACGGCATTTAACAGGAACGAAATAGTTGAGGTTAAATTACCTGCTGACACAAAACATATTACGGATGGGCTCTTCAACAGTCACAACACGCAGCTTGTTACCGGAAATGATTCATCCAGGTCGCTACTTGTCAGAGCTTCTGCGCCTGCATTGGGATATAGTGTGCTCTCAACAGGTAAGCATGCAGACTCAAGATCCAGCGCAGTTATTCGGCAATTGCCGGATGGCACGATTGCCATGGAAACCGATCTGTATAAGCTGGTCATCAATCCGGCAGAAGGCGGACGCATTCAGCAGCTCATTGCAAAAACATTGGGCAATAAAGACTTTGTAGATGCCAACAACACAAACGGCTTTAATACACTAAGAGGAAATTTCTATACTGACGGCGGTTTTAAAACCAGCAAAACAACAAGCGCAAAGGTTACAATTATTGAAAATGGCCCCTTGAGGATCGGACTGAAAATAGAAAGCACATTAAGTAATGCAAAATTTATCCAAACCATTCGCTTAACACAGGGCGAACGATTAATTGACTGCTCCCTGCACCTGGAATATTCCGGAAGAAACGGCATTGGCGAAGACTTCAAACAACAAGGTGGTTTCAATTTGACAGACCTGCACAAGGCTTTTTACAATGACACTTGTAAACTGATCGCGACATTTCCACTAAATCTTCAACATCAAAAAGTATATAAAGATGCACCGCTGGATGTTACAGAAAGCAAATTGAGCAATACATTTTACAATAGCTGGGACAGCATTAAAAACAACATCATTAACAATTGGGTGGATGTTACAGATGGTGCGACCAATTACGGAATGGCAATCTTTTCTGATCACGTAACAAGCTATTCCCACGGCGCAAATTTTCCGCTGGCACTTACCATGCAATACGCGGGTGTGGGTTTATGGGGACGGGATTATACTGTTGATGGCCCTTCGGACATTCGTTATGCGCTGCTACCGCACAAAGGCAAATGGGATGCTGCCGACTTAAACAATGAAACCATTAAGTGGAATGAACCGCTTACTGCATCATTCAACAATACAGCTAATAATTCATTGGAATTTATTTCGCATCTTGATTCAGGCATTGCAGTTTCGGCGATGTATTATAACGGAGATGATCTTTATGTAAGATTGGTGAACAACGGTAGCAAGCAGCTAACACATAAAATATCTTTTAACTGTTATGCGGATGAAGTGGATTTAGTGGAGTTGAATAATACAGTTGCAAAGAAGGTTAAAAATGAGAAGAATGAAAAGGTGGCGTTTGAATGTGAGATACCGGTGTTTGGGATAAGAACGGTGAGGATGAAGGGAGCGAGGGCTAATTGAAAATTGATAAGGGAAAATTGAAAATGATGGGTGGCGACGCCGCAATTGTAAAACATAGAAGAATTTTTTGAAACATATAAGTAAAGTGTCGGCCGCGCCAACGTTTCCTGGTAAACAACTGATAAAGCTTAAAGCCTAAAGCTGACCGAAGCGAAGTTTTTTAAACCATATAAGTAAGGTGTCGGGCGCCAACGTTTCTTTGTAAACAACTGATAAAGCTTAAAGCCCAAAGCCTAAAGCCTAAAGCTGACCGAAGCGAAGTTTTTTAAACCATATAAGTCATATAAGGGCGTGTAAGACCTTACCACCCCAGGTTAATGCTGACCAGGGTAGTTTATCCCTACTCAGCCAGTTTGTGCCCTTCACCATTGACCATTCACTATTCACCAGTTGTATAGAAGTCATATAAGGGCGTATAAGACCTTACCTCCGAGGTTAATACTGACTAGAATAGTTTATACCTACGCAGCCTGTTTGGGCCCTTCACCAGTGACCATTCACTATTCACTAGTTGGATATAAGGCATGCAAGGGAATATAAGAGGCCTGCCCGGGCCATTTTCCGAAATCTAAGATCATCTTAAACTGAAGCGACAGATGAGGTAATCCCCATAAAAATATAAGGACATATAAGGCCTCACATGATAACTAACTTTCTCCAGGTAATACTCCGTCGTGACCGACCCTGAAAGGGTCGAAGCACTAGCATGGGGCAACGCCCTATGGATGGGGCAACGCCCTATGAAAATAAACAGCAAATACCGATCAAGCCCTGTAAGGGCGCAAGCAATAAAAGGGAGATTAGAAGCTCCATCTATGTACAACCGCTTGCTCTGTGAAAGAACGAAACCTGTTTCATTATTTCGATATGTTGCGTTATTTAACGATCTTGGATGATAAATGATGTGAAAGGTAATACCCAAATAATCATCGCATCTAAACCACATCGGCTAACCTTATCAACCAACATTGCATATGAAATCAACAATAATATTGACACTGCTAATAGTTACAGGCATTTCGTCATTAAACGCCCAGGAAACCATTCGCTGGCAAAATCCGCTCTCAGCTGATTTTCCTGTAGTACAAGGCCGGGCCTGGCAAACTGAGCTTTCCAGGCCCTACGACAGATTGCCTGCAAAAGCAGAAAAAACAGTTCGTACCGAAGTCTGGAATCTTTCCCACAATACTGCGGGAGAATATATTGATTTCACCACCAATGCAAAAGAAATTGTGGTCCGTTATGCTGTAAGCGGCGGATTAAACATGCCACACATGCCATCCACCGGCGTAAGTGGCGTTGATCTTTACGCCAAAGACAAACAGGGAGAATGGCATTGGGCGAGAGGCAAATACAATTTTTCAGACACCATCACTTATCGCTTTACCAATATTCAGTCGGCAACACCACTTACTTTTTTCAGGCTGTATTTACCGCTTTACAATACAGTAAAATGGCTGGAGATCGGCACTCCGGAAAAGGATCCTGTTGTTTTTCCGAAGGTTGGTGACAAGAAACCGCTGGTCTTGTATGGCACTTCAATATTACAGGGCGCATGTGCCAGCAGACCCGGACTTGCATGGACGAATATTCTTGGCCGGAAGCTGGATTTGCCGGTGATCAATCTTGGCTTCTCAGGAAACGGCCGGTTGGAACCGGCAGTAACAGATCTTCTGAATGAAGCGGAGGCTTCTGTTTTTGTGCTTGATTGTTTACCCAATCTTACTGCAAGAGATCAATTTCCTGACGACACCGTTCGGGCCCGCATACAGGCATCGGTTAAAAGCCTGCAGTCAAAACATCCGGCAACACCCATCTTGTTAACAGAGCACAGTTGTGGCATTGCTTCCGTAAGCTTGGATAGTGCAACCCTGGCTGAATGTGAACGGGTGAACAAAGTACTTCAGCGGACTTTTACAGACATGAAATCATCCGGCATAAAAAACATCTATCTGCTAACGGCAAAAGCAATTGGGCTTGGTGCAGAATCTACCGTAGATGGCATTCATCCAAACGATATTGGTATGATGCAGCATGCTACGGCATATGAAAAAGCAATACGACAAATTTTATCGCGGAAATGAGCGTGATACTCGTTTTACAAGCCTCCGTGCAACTCCGTATCTACTTGTGTCTTTCCTGTGTAACTGCATTTTTTAGTTACACAGAGCAACATGGAGAAGGCACAGAGATGCATAGAGAGCAGACCAAGATTCCCAAACAAATTACAATCTGGCAATAATTCTGACCACAGAACTGTCTTTGGTACAGCAGGAGTCTTTTCGAAAAGTGGCGATGCAGGCTTAACTAAACAACATGGCTTAGAATAATATCATCCCTTTGGGCAATGTCATTAAGTTAAGCACAGACATCTTCAACTTTGGAGATATCTCCTATCGTCGATATGACGATCCTGGCTTATCAGAAAAAGTAATCACAACAGCATCAATACCAAGTACAGAATAATGAGCAAGTCTGCAACCTCAACGTCACCTCGACGACAGGAGAGGTCTCCCGAATATAGAACTGATGGTGATATTTTATAAGCGTTTGATATGAAATCTCTTAACTTAATGACATTGCCCGAAGGGATTATGGTAAAAAGTACTCTAAAGCTTGCCTCGCAATATTGGTATTAAATCTCAAATAGTCCACCCGCAATTTTTCCGGTTTAACGGTTAAAGGGTTATCCCATAAACAATCGCCCCTGGTAATCTGTTGTACTATTTCAAATGAATGATTTGGTTGTACATTAATCCCCCTGACACAACAGATGAAACCTATTGGAAAAAATTTCCAGCAGTTTTGGGCACAGGAAACGAGCCTTACCGTTTTACTGGTTGTTCTGGCGGCGCATATTTTCATTATTATCCCGCTTGGTCAAAAAACGGTTTTTGGCCAGGTCATTTTTCTCTTCTTCTATATTTCTTTGCTTGTTGCCGGCATGTTCCTGTTGCTGAAAAATCCACGACTTAAAAGGATCACGCTTATATTGCTGATTTTACTCGCCGCAGGTATAGTATTGCGCTCGGCAGGATTTGCAGTCGCAGATAATCTGACTACCGCATTTTATTGCATTCTCCTGAGCTGGGTGGTGCTGCTGCGTACATTTGGCGAAGGTCCGGTTACTGTACATCGTATTTTTGGGGCCATCGTTGTATACCTGCTTATCAGCTTCATATTCGCGCTTTTATATCATTCTATTTTCCTGTTGAAAGGGGAAATCGCTTTTAAAGGGTTGAGTTCTGCTGACAGAAAGGAATTTATGTACTTCAGTCTTGTTACGCTTACCACCGTTGGTTATGGCGACATTAGCCCGGCATTACCATTCAGCCGGTCACTTGCCAACCTGGAAGCATTGATCGGTCAGTTATACCCTGCCATTTTGATTGCGAGACTCGTGTCTATGGAATTTGAATCGTCAAGAACAAAAAAAGAAAAATGATTATTGGGCTTAGTACGAGCCTTTATTATACAACATGTAATGCCCCTATCTTATGCACCAGTTTTTGAAAGACATCAAATCAACACCCATTTTCTGGATGGGCATATTTATACCGGTTGTGTTGGTACTTGAGTGGACACATGGCGCGTCGCATACCACTATGTTTGTGCTATCACTATTAGCAATTATTCCGCTCGCCGGTTTTTTATCGCACTCAACAGAAGGTATTGCTGCCAAAACCGGTGACACAGTCGGCGGCTTACTTAATGCAACGCTTGGCAATCTTACCGAACTGGTGATTTTTATTGCTGCACTCCGGCAGGGGTTGACAGAGCTTGTAAAAGCATCCATTGCGGGCGCTGTGGTCACCAATTCACTTTTCATGCTGGGAGTTTCTTTTCTTATCGGCGGATTAAAATTCAGGGTGCAAAATTTTAATAAGCTGAATGCATTCATCCAGTCTTCATTGTTGTTCATTGTGTGCATTGCGCTAATGGTACCAACGGTTGTGGCTAAAGTTTCAAAAGAAGAAAACATGCCGGCGATGGGACAGATCAGTCTTGGTATTTCTATTTTGTTAATGGCGATTTACCTGCTGAGTTTGTTGTTCTCCTTAAAAACGCATGCTGACTTTTTCAAATCAGAAGAAACCGGTCATGAAGGAGAGGAACATGTATGGCCGCTGAACATCTCGCTGATTGTACTCGCCATATCCGCCACCTGCATTGCAATTGTGAGTGAAATTTTTGTGGAAGGAGTACAGGATGCAGCTTCTAAAATAGGTTTGTCGCAAGGTTTTATCGGTTTCATCATTATTCCCATTGTTGGTGCTGCTGCAGAAATGATGGCAGCCTTTTCAGCTGCCAAAAAGAACAAGCTGGATATAAGCGTGGGCATTGCTATGGGAAGCTCGGCACAGATTGCGCTTTTTGTTACTCCGTTAATGGTAATACTTAGTTATTTCATCGCGCCCGCCCCCATAGATCTTAGCTTTACAGGCGGCCTCATTTTTATGCTGCTTTTTGGAACGTTAACGGTGGCATTGACTTCCAATCATGGTAAATCAACCTGGTACTTAGGGGTATTGCTTATTGCAGTGTATGCCATCTTTGGGGTTACATTGTTTTTTATGGATTAGGCCAAAACATACCCGGGCAACCTTGTTCCTAATGCATATCATGTTACAAAGTGACACCACATAGAAAAAAGAAATGCCGGGCATTGCTGGCCGGCATTAAATTTCACAAAAGGTATGGGATTTCAAAAAATGTGCAAATGTAGCCTACTTCCCCCGAAAGGGTAGCGCATTTTTTTATTTCTTAAGCGCGAATAAATTTAAAAGTCCTGCACAATCGTCTCTTCAAAACCTGGTCGCCTGTAGAATCTAGGTATTATAAGTCCTCCGCCTTTGTTTTATATTGGACGACATTGACTTTCAGGTCAGGTAAAAAACTGATTAGCAAATAGTTACTTCAATGGGAAAAGAAAACTTGATTCTTTGTAAATGGATCTGATGTGAAGAATTTTCACAGGTTGGATACGGTTACAAGACAAATATATGCTTAACGTTGGAACAAGCAAATTAAAATTTGTGAATTGCAATATTATTTATCACCTTAATATGCGGCAGAAACCAATTTGGAGGGAAAAAGTATTTGTCCTACAACTCGCAGTTGTAGGACAAATACTTTTTATTTCTTATTACGCCAATCGGAAAATCAGATAGCACGCAATGTAGCCTTCGGCTATCGATCTGCATGTTAAAGTGAAGTGGTGACGGATGCATATTTTCATCAGAGTTGAAAACGATGCTGTATAAGAGTGTAGCGGGTGTGCGCACCGGGTATGAGGTTGCAAGATGAGCTAAATGGAGAAGGAGCCGATTTGATTTTAGAATTATGTGGTTTAACCTGAATGTGTCTTCAAACTAAATATGCAGCGACAGGTTGTCCGCCTGCCGCTGCGTTAGGTTGTTATTATTTCTTTTTAAAATTTTGAATAATTGTTTCTGAATAGGTTGTATCAATAGATACTGTCATCGCTCCGCTGAAATCCGTGTTTATTGACCCTTTTAAAAGTGTTCTCTTATTAGGATAAACGTACACATTACGAACCACTTTCTCGCACACAGTCTCGTAATTCTCAGTCAGGCCCTCAATTGTAATGGTATGTGGTTGATTAGAACCAAAGATGCTACTGGAAATGTTAAATAATGGGTTTTCTGCGCGATTATAACGCCATGCCCAACCAAGAGGAACAATATTGCCCACTGAATCTCCTCCTGGATAATAATACAAGGGGAAATTGTCAAGTGTCATTCTTACAAGCTGCGCTTCAGCCGGAAGTGAGTCAGTAAGATTTAACTGTAGCTCCCCGGTAATACGCGAAAGCTTCACGCTCGTTGTTGCTGTATCTTTCACACCCACGACAGCATTGAATTTTTTATAAAATATTTCATCACCCGCAGTCTGCACAAAGAATTTATTCAAAAACGATTCACTGCTATCACCCATATATGGTTTGCCACGACTTCCAATCATAACAATAGTGTAATTGCCGGCAGGAAGTGAATCTCTGATTATTCCAAACTCAGCGCCAAGATGTTGACTGTAACTTGAATCCTGCTCCACCTTGCTCGCCAGATGGCCGGCTGAGTCATAAGCGATATACAACACATAACGCAGATAACTTCTGGCTGCAACTTCCTTGCTTGCGATCCTGCTATTAGACACTTCAATATCGCCAAGACTAAAATTAACCGGATACAATTTGGCGCTTACTGAAGGATTTACCGGCGGCGTAGGGTTGTTACTTGATTCAGGTGACGTGGACGTTTTAGTACATGCCACGCCAATAATGCAAAGACATGCCCATAATAATTTTTTGACGTTAGAGATGTTTGACATTGCAGTTTTGATTTTGAATTTTGTTGAATAATAGTATTGTTAAGATGTTAGTTTGAAGAGCTTGTGAAAAGTAATGCCGGGTGTTGCCAGCCGGCATTAAGTTTAACATTGGGTATATGATTTAGAAATTTTTTATGATTGGTTCGCCAGCATAATCGGGGTCGAAAATAACCGGCTGTCCGGCAACAGTACTATCCTGAGCGGCCAGGTCACCCTGCAGAATAAGCTTCTGGTTTGGTTTAATCACCACATCCTTTATTAATTTTTGATAGATCTTTGCACCATTTTTGTCGTAAGCATGCAAAACGATCTGCTGTTTAGCGTCAGATCCTAAGATGCTGAGTTTTATACTTACCAGAGGATTAACATCACGGCTATACGGAACGCCTTGGCTTGAAGCTCCCCATTGCCCCAATGTGTCCGCCGCCACATAGTAAGCCTGATCCAAATAATTAACTATCACCGATACCCAGGTAATTTCAGATGATAATGTATCAGTCAACCTGAGTTCCAACTCCCCGGTAACTCGCTCAAGTCTGATATTTGAAATGGCTGTATCAGCTTCACCAACCGTGATAGTGATTTTTTTAAAAAATGCTTCCCCTCCCAATGGCTTGAAGTACATACTGGCAAGAGTGGTGTCGCTGTTGTCCGTAGCAAACCAAGACGCTGTACCAATAAGCATGACGGTATATTTGCCGGCTGGCAATGAATCATTGATTACTCCCAATGTTGCACCAAGCTCATTAATTGAAGAATCCTGCTCAATTTTGCTAACTCGACGACCAGTTGAATCGAAGGCTGCATAATATAAGTGTTTTAAATAGTCTTTAAGCGGCATTTCCTTATTTGCATGCCTACCATTTAAAACTTCAAGATTTCCAATCTGAAACTGCACCTTAAAATTTTTAGTTGAAGCCGAAGATTCAATCGGGCTGGCAGCATTGTTATTTGGAGGAACGTCGTTTATCGATTTTGTACATGCTGCTCCCAGCGTTAAGAGACAAATTGATAAAATCATTTTAGTTGGCGAGAAAACCGGCATATAGTTTCTTATTTAGACTGAGGATAAATGCAGTTGATTCGTTGAGTTGTTTCATTACTCACAACCACAACACATAAGATTAAAAGTTTAAAACTTCTGGTTTATGGAACCGGTGCGTTTGTCCACCCACAGAGATCCAGCATTCTTGCCCCCAGTGTCAGACGTGTCAAAAAGTCTTCCCGTTAATATCGTTTTTCTGTTTGGATAGATATATACGCCTGTTATCACCCTTTGAGCAACTGGTTGTTCGTTAATATCACAACCTACAATAGTAACTGTGTGGGTTGTATTCGACCCCAAGTAGCCGATGCTGAAAGAATATGGATAGGCAAGTGAGCCCCATGAGGGAAAAAAATCTGTTATAGAAGACTGAAGCTCACCAGTGGCTATTTGCATGTGTAAATAGGTGCTGTCAACATACACCTTCTCCATTTTCACTTCTGGGTGCAGCGTATCTTTTAGATTTATTTCAAGAACTCCCGTTATTCGTTCCAGTTTTATAGGCGCTGCAATAGAGTCATGTTCTGAAACGGTTATATTAAATTTCTTTAAGCAGACATCTTCATGCCGGGTGAATAAATTGAACCTACTTAACAAGGTATCATCATAAAACTCAACAGAATAGTATTGAGCGCCCACAACCACGATAGTATAATCACCAACCGGTAACGAGTCGTTAATAACTCCAAAGTCAGGTCCGGCATATGCTAAAATGGAGTCCTGCACAATTTTGCTTATCAAACGACCAGTAGAATCATAAGCTCTATAAGACAAGTAATGCAGATAGTTTCTTACAGGCATTTCCCTGTTTGCAGTCCGTCCATCCGAAACATCGATATCTCCAAGGCTGAAACGAACAGCATATTTGCGTATTGCAGCTGATGTGTTCGCAGTTTTATCAGGTTTATCATTTTCATTCGGAGCGGTAGAGGATTTATTGCATGCCACCGCAACAACGCATAGGCATGCACATAATATTTTTTTTATGTAAGAAAGGCCACTCATAAATTATGTGGTTTAGAAGTTGTAAGTAATACTTTCGCTATAATCCGGATCAACTGTAACAACCATGGGATGTTGCCCATATGGTGCATCGGAAAGGGTTCCCTGCAATACAGTTTGTTTGTTGGGATCCAGTTGAACATTTTCAATTGTTTTCTGATACACAGGTTTATTATCAGCCGAATAGCCGGTGATGGTTACCGAGTGTTTGCCGGTAGTAGTAAAACAGTTGAAGTCGATAGACGCCGACGAAACGTTGTAATCGCTGGAAAACAAGACAGAATCAACACCAACTACAGCATCGTTATACGGACTAAAATAGACGGGTTGATTGTCCAGCTTAACGGAGATCTGCGTAACAACTGGTGGCAACGTGTCAGTGATCTTTACTTCAACGGCGCTGGTGATCCTGTTTAAGCGAACGCCGCTGTAAGCAGTATCTTTTGAGCCTACAATAAGGTTGATCTTCTTATAAAATACATCCTGCGAATCACCGCTGTAGAATTTGAGGAGGTTTACCAGGTTGTCAGCATTATTATTTGCATCAAAGATGTTCATGTTGCCTCCACCGAGGATAACAGTGTACTTACCCGGAGCAAGCGAATCCGTTATAGCGCCAAAATCTGCAGCAGAGCCGCCATTGGTAAGGTCCTGCACCTTCTTGCTGGCAAGAGCGCCGGTTGAGTCATACGCCCCATAGAACAAATAGCGCAGATATTCACCCGCAGCCATTTCTTTAAATGCAATGCGGCCATCTTTCTGAACATCTATATTGCCTAAACGAAAACTTACGCCAAACTTGCTGCGCGTGCCAGGCGGATTGGGCGGATCTGGCGGGTTAGGCGGTTGTTGCTGCTCTCCACCACTCGTGGATTTTGTGCACGCAAATAGTATTGACAAGCAACTTGCACAAAACAATAGGGTTATTTTATTCATAATTAGCCTTAGTAAATCTGGTTTACGGTTTATGTCATTTGGAAAATAAGGGGTGTTTCGGAGGATGGATTTAGGTACGATTGCTGTTAGTACGACAAATATAGGAGGAGGAAGGAAAGGGGCAAATTAAAATTTTGGGAAGGACCCAACTAATAGGTTGCCAGCCTGAGTCCTTTATACCTTTAAAAGAAGCTAGTCCGGTTGCGTAAAAAAGCCAACTTTTAGCAAATCAAAATCATAATAGACTTATTCCTATTTGGGCAGGTCGGATTTAGCTCATGACCTTAACTTCAACAGGACTAAGCCTCCATTTAATTTGAAAGATCATTTTCAAAAATCATTTTCTTCATCATTTTCAAAATCATTTTTTTCATCATGATTAAGTCGAAGATCACTTTCGCAAAAACTGCAAAGGCTTTCGGATGGGCTTTTTCGACCTAAACATTTGGGACATCTGTATGCACGTCTTTCACAGTCAAAACAAATCTCTTCGTAACTGTACTTTTTGTTTCCGCACATTGGACAAATCAATGATTGTTGATCTGTTGCTACATCATGTTGAAATTGATAGTGGTTTACATAACTACATTCCCCTTCGTTTTCTAAGGTAATTTGATAATGATATCCCTTGTCACTTATGAAACTGCATTCACCATCTCCTATGTCTTCACTTATAAAATGAGACTCGTCAAGCCATCCCCCGTTTGGCCAGTTAATTCTGATTAATTGACCGTTTTCAACCTCAACATTGAGCTCATAAGTATGTCTTGTTCCCGTGTTTGGATTATAGTACTCAACATCTGCACACCATATACCATCGGCATAATCTGATAGTTTTTCATCGTGTGCCGTACTCTCATCTTCTTGATTAGACCAGACAACAACAGTTTCAATGTGCTTTGCAGAAGTACTTTCTTTACTTTTACATCCGGTAGACACAACAACTACTACTAACAGAAGTCGAAAAAGATGCTTCATTTATTACTTGAATTATTATAGATTCTGAAACTTAAAACCTGCATTTCAGTTTTAACAGAAATTGTGTAGGTGTTCTTCGCTGGTCTATTACTAGCCATAAAACATTTAAATCATTTCTTTACTGGCAAACTCCGCATCTGCCACCGTCCTTACTACAATGCTTGCAATATTTACAATTTTTGCATGCCTTGCAAGTTTTATCACCATTACATGTTGCATATTTTCTTGAAGTGTAGCCATAAACGGTTAACATGGTAACGGCTAAAGCGCTAATAATGAGAACTTTTTTCATTTCGTTGGGTATATAGTTTACGGATGTTCTTTGTCGGATTTGGATATCGGAGTGTTTAAATCGTATTCACACACACATATACATCCATGCACAACACAGACTTGCAAAGGTATTTTTTGTGGGAAAACACTCCTGTGTCAAATTGCACAAAAATTTTTCATTGAAAATTTTTCCGAATACGATTCAGCGTTTCACGACTCATTCCCAAATATGAAGCAAGATGAGTTAGAGGTACTTGTTGAAAATAATTGGGATGATTGTCTAATGTATGTTTATAGCGCTGAGCAGGAGACATTAATTTAAACATGCTTGAATGCTCTTCTTCTTTGAGATATAGCTCTTCAAAAAAACGAAACAGTAAAAAGTGGAGAGAATTATTATTTAGAAATAGCTCAATAGCGTCGGACCTGGAAACGTAAAAGACCTTGCAATTTTCGGCAGCGACCAAATTTAAACTAGAGGGGGACTGGCGAATAAAACTTCTAAAATTACAAGCCAAATCTTCTTCGAAGTAAAAATTAATGTTGATCTCTTTTCCTTCGTGTATTTCAAAACCGCGTATACTCCCATTGTTAATATAATAATAACACTTGCATATTTGCCCCTCTTTTAGTATCACTTCACCCTTTTTTAAATCTCTTTCATGCATTATAGAGCATAACTGGTCAAAATCCTTCTTAGATATTCGTGCCAAAGATTCAAGTTTCTTCTTATACCTGAGTAGCTTTTGGTGTTTATCATAAGCTTGCATCGCGTCAAGATTTAGGTTGGCAACTTGGAAAAAACAGAAAAACGACCCTTATCAAAGATATTCTTTTTGAGCGACATCCATTTCGCGAACACCGTAATGTATGTTTTCGATCGTCGACGATGATCCCTTGTCGAGTAGATCTAATCTCCTATTGACAACCCCAATGTGAAAATCAATACGTTTAGATTCCGCCTCGCCTAAATGTGCGAAATTGATCGAATCCAACTTTTTCGTAAAAAAGCGTTTTTACAGAAATTAGATTAAACCTTTATTAATCGTTTTTACTTTTTACTTTCTCCTCCTCATCATCAAACCACTCTGCAGTCAACCAACAACTTTCTATCTTAGGAAGGGTTTTAAAGCAATCAAACTCCGTTCTGACGCGTCGCTATCAGTTATATTTTCCGCCCTCGCCCTCTCTGTTTATCCTGCACATTTTTGATCGCCTTCTTAATTTCCTGAATATCCACTAAATCCTGGCTTCTGCCCGAAGCTTCTTTGTTTTTTAGAAAATCATTCAATCCGATGTAATTGATTATAACCCCGTCTGCATCCATCTGTTGCATATTTTTGACAGCTTCGTCAAATTCGAGCCCATCAATGTTGTTGAGAATGTCTATGCGCAACGGAGGGTAGCCTATCTGGGTAATATACCCTGGTCTTAAAAAATCTTCTTTCTCAAATCCAAGCGCACCCATGCCAAAGTCTTTCAGCACTTTCAACATCTTTGAAGCGTTCGTGTTAGAAATGTTTATCCAAATATCAAGATCGCCTGTATGGCGTGGTTTACCATGAAATGCAAGCGCATATCCACCCACCACCATATAAGCTACCTTATGCTTATTTAGCAGTTTAATAAAGTCTTCGAAATCCCGCGCAAGTATCATCCTTTTATCTTTTGTTTATTGACAATCTTTTTGTTCATCCGGTCATCTTTACCGAGCGATTGGGATATAATGAAAGTTACGGCAGCAACGCGCTTAGCTGCAGGTTGAGCGAGCCAGTATGCCAGATCATCACTATGCTCATTTGCATCTTTCATGGCAAACCGACGAACAACGGGAACAATTCTGCCCGCGATATTAGCTGTCTCCTTTTCCATTTGTTTCGGGCGTACAATTATATCTTTTCGCTCAATACGCACGTCATCATTTTCGTAGTGAGTTTTTGCTTTACTTAAGTAGTTGTTGAGCGTATTGTAATTGTATTCGGGATAGCTTAAGCATAAGTTTTTAAGATTAGAAAACACTTCGAATGAAAGATCCTTCCGATTTTTCCAATGAATGGTCACTACCCGTTTGTTAGATGCGTTTCCCATGAAAGCAAATATAACCAATAAAGTGATCATATTTGTCATAAACAGCAGATAGGTTTCACGCAAAGGTGCAAAGAACGGTTTCACGCAATCCCCACAGTACTGTGGGGACGCAGCGGAGCAACGGCACGGCGGCGTGCTTATTGTTGCATCATTGCAAACTTTAGATAGTATTGCATCGTATGAATAGTCCGCCGCGTCGCCGCCTCTTTGCGTGCGCTGCGAGAAATGACTAGCAGCCCTCTGCGCCTCTGCTCCTTTGCGTCCTTTGCGTGAAACAATTCCTTTTTTATCGCCGCAAGCGATAGAATAAGGCTGCGAAGCCCCGAGGCTTAGCAGAGCGTGTGTGCCGCCGCGCCGTCCCCACAGTACTGTGCGGGACCGCGTGAAATAACTCCCCTTTACTACCATCCCGGATTTTGCGGCAACAAATTCGGGTTTAATGTTAATTCCTGCGTTGGAATCGGATAGAGATACAATTTATCTTTCCATGTTCTCGATATAATATCCGTATACACACGGATATAGCTATCCTTATCTAACGGCATCCCTGAAACATCATACTTGTACTGCGCTATTGTTTGTGGCAGCAGCTTCATGCCTAAAATGCTTTCAGGATTTTCCAGCAGCTTTCCAGCCTTCCAGCGCAGTATGTCATCTGAGCGGAAACCGTCACCGGCGAGTTCAATCTTCCTTTCGCGTCTTATTTCATCGAGCAATACAGGCAGGGCGGGAAATTCGGAGCCCGGATCTTTTTGCAGTGATGCAATTACCATGTTGGGCATTCCCACTCTTTTGCGAAGCTTGTTGATCGTATTGTCAATTACCGCTTGTGTGCAGGTATTTAATTCTGCTTTTGCTTCGGCCTCAATCAATAAGATCTCCGCATAACGGAATACAAAAAAGTCAAGCACCGATTGGTTAGCGTTCCATGTAGCAATATCGCTGGAGCGCCCCTTGATGGTTTGGTATCCGGTGGATGTAACAGCGGTGCCAATTCTCGGCAGCGAGATCGTGTCTTTGGAACCATCCGTATTTACAAGAAATACAAAGCCTCGTGTGGCGATCGTCTGTTTAAAACGCGGATCACGATTAATGCACTCTGCATCCAGTGAATCATCGCCTTTGTATAAATGGCTGAGCGATATGGGCAGTCCGTCAGTACATAAATAAGATCGTACAAAGCTTTTGCTATAGCCGCAGTTTGTTTCACCCAATGCTCTTGATATATTGTTCATCCGCACGTCCTTCAAATAGCGCATTGGAAAAATCGCTTCTTTGTTGTTCAGCAATTCCTGCTGGATGAATAAGTTGTAATAATCCTTATCGGGATTGCCGGTACTGTACACATCATACAGACCAGCACTGCGGATTGCTTCGGCATTGCTCGCCGCTTCCTGCAGGTATACAACATCATCACCTTCGCCAAAGTATCTTCTGTGTGTTCCTTCCCACAAACAGATCCTTGCCTTGAGGGCCATGGCAGCATATTTGTGCAGACGGCCCGACTCGGCCTTCTCGGGCAACGGCAGGTTGTTTATCGCAAAATTCAGATCACTCAAAACGGAATCCATCACCATTTTTCGCGGATCGCGCTTTGCATACAACAGGTAGGATGTGTCAACAATATAACTTCCCATCCAGGGCACATCACCAAACAGCTTTACCTTTCCCCAATAAGAATGGGCACGGAAAAAACGGGCTTCTGCAGCATATTTGCTTTTGACATCATTAGATGCATCTGCAACCTTGTAACGGCTTAAAAAATAATTGCAGGATCTTATCGTGGCCCAGTCCGAACTGCTCCAAAATCCACCGCTGACGGGCACTACATACTGGTCGGCCCAAAATGCAAATTTCGACTTGGGCACCATGATGTCTGAGTTCACATCGCCGGGAAAGGATTGCTCCGGCAGCGTTGTGTACAAGGTGTTACAAAACAGTTTCAGGTCATTCTCATTTTTAAAATATGTTGGTTCGCTAAGGGCATCCATCGGATACCTGTCTAAGAAAGCTTCTTTTTTGCAGCCCATCAAAAGCAAGATCGATAGTGCTATATACGATATGTTAGATTTCATGTTTAATAAAGTTTAGTTTTTTAAAGCGTTATAATCCCAGTTGCAGGCCAAAGGCAATGGCTCTGTTCAATGGGTATCCCCTGAAGTCCAGTATTTCAGGATCGTATGCTTTAAACAATTTGGTGAATTCAAACAGATTTTGGCCGGTTACATAAACGCGGAGCCTGCTTAATTTGGCCTTGTCGGTCCATTGTTTGGGAAAAGTGTAGCCCACTGACAGTTCCTTCATTCGCAGGTAAGACGCATGTTGCAGGTATTTTGATTGTGTTTCATAATTGCCTCCGCCAAAGCGAATCCTGGGAAAATAGGCATTGTTGTTTTGCGGTGTCCAGTAATCTTTTGCATATACCATGGGAACACTCCATTCGCTGGCGAAAGCTCTGAAAGCATTGTCCGCCATCCACACGTCACGCTTTGCAATGCCCTGCACAAAAATTACCAGGTCAAGCCCTTTATAACTTACAGATGCATTAATGCCATACTGGTAGCGTGGAGTGTTATTACCGATGATCTTTCTATCACCCGGATCAGTCACCGAATTGGCACCGGGAGTTATGCCCGATTTTCCATCCAGGTCCTTGTATTTAATATCGCCGGCAAGCCACCTACCGTTCCAGATCTTTGACTGATCTGCAGCCGCAGCATCTTCATCTGATTTAAAATACCCGTCAGTGACATAGCCCCATATTTCACCCATTTTCTGACCTGTGTAATTGCTGCCGATCACTTTGTTTGGATTCAGGTCATATTTGGTGATCTCAGCCTGGTAATCAGACAATGCAAGACCAACGGAATAGGAAACATCCTTACCCACTTTGTCTTTCCAGCTTAGATTCAGCTCCCATCCACGCGTTTTTAAATCCGCTGCGTTCTGACGTGGCGCAGTCGTTCCAAGCACTGCGGGTAACGGGGAGCCTGCTACAACCATGCCTTTGGTGGCGCGTGTGTACCATTCAAAATAGCCGGTTAACTTCTCATTCAAAAAGCCAAAGTCAAGTCCTATATTATTGCTCGTAACTTTTTCCCATGTAAAGTTGGAGCTTACAAGGCCGGGAGTCGAAACACCCATACCAAGCTGATCTCCATAAATGTAATTCACCGCATTAGCTGTCATTGTTGAAATGTAGGGATAGTTGGATGCCACAGCCTGGTTGGCCAATGTTCCGTAAGATGCCCTGATCTTTAAATTGCTGACGACATTGCTGAACGGTTCAAAAAATGCTTCTTTCGAAATGCGCCATCCTGCGGATACTGAAGGTGAAAAATAATAGCGGTTACCTCTTGCAAATTTGGAACTGCCATCATAGCGGCCATTAACTTCCAGCAGGTACTTATTAGCATAAACATAATTTAACCGGAAGAAGTTACCAGATAATGCCCATTCTGATTGACTGCCACCAACAGATGGCTTGCTATCGTTATTTAAATTGATAGAAGGCAGCTCCTGGTCAATCAGGTTTTTAGCATACTCCGTTCTATACTTTGATTGTTTTAATTCCTGGTTATAACCAACTGTGGCTTTTACGTAATGCTTGCCGGCAAAAGTATTCTCGTAATCAGCGTATGCATTTAAAGCATAATAGTTATCGTTTGAAAAGCTTTCTGTAACACCATTGGGCTTTGTCCAGGCAAATAACCCCAGCGGCATGCCGTTCACACCATATTCCATAAACTCTTTATAGTTCTGCTGGTTAAAATTGGTGTAGTTGTTCCATGTATAATCTGCTGTTACCGTAACGTGTTTAACCGGTTTAAGTATCGCTCTTCCTGTGAGCCATAGATCATTTGCTGTTGTTTTTGAACGACCGTTCTGTTCCATCACTGCAATGGGATTGGTAAAACTGCCTTGCCCGGAATAGTTACCATCGGGATGTTTAACGGGCATAAGGGGTCGCGCATCGCCCGTGATCCAACCACTGCTTGTGCCACCGTTGTTGGTTGGCGCCGGCGTATTGTAATCCCAATGATTGAGTAAAATGCTCGCATTTACGGTAAACCAATCTGTGATCTCCGTTTTTACTTTTAGACTTGGGTTCAACCGGTTATAACGCTGGTCTGCCAATTTTAAAATGCCTCCCTGCGTAAAATATCCCAATGAAGCGGCATAAGATGTTTTTGCATTGCCACCGGACAGGGACAAATTGTGCTGTTGCATAGCTGCCCAACCGGGATATAATTCTTTAATCCAGTCTGTGTTTCCAACATAACGGTATTTGTTGGGATTTCCGGGATCAATATATACCGTTGAATTATTAGCCGGGTCGTTAAAGTAAGCTGTTGTCAGAACCGAATCCTGTTCCGTAAATACAGAACTTGCTTGTGTACCGCCATTCATACCCGTTCGGTTTGCTTCGTTGAATATGCGGATATAGTCAACGGAGTTCAGGTACTTGGCCTGGCGCGTTGGCTTGAAAATCGTGTACGAGCCTGAGTAATTAATTTTAGGAACACCACCCGCAGCTTTTTTTGTAGTAATAAGAATAACGCCATAAGCGGCACGCCCTCCGTAGATGGCCGCAGAGGCCGCATCCTTTAACACAGTTACACTTTCCACATCAGCCGGGTCAATTAAATTGGCATCCATTTGTACGCCATCTACCAATATCAGCGGACTGCCTCCGTTTAAACTTGTAGTTCCACGTATATTAAACGTTGCGCCCATGCCCGGTGCGCCGTTGGCAAATGAAATGTTCAGGTTGGGAACCAATCCCTGCAGGCCTTGTCCAACGTTTGTTATGGGCCTGTCCTGAAGCGTTTTTCCACTTACTGTTGCTACAGCACCCGTAAGGTTCACTTTTTTTTGTGTGCCGTATCCAACCACCACAACATCTTCCAACACGGCATGTGTTGCGGTGAGCCTGATTTCAAGCGGTGTGGATGTTGACGTGATCTTTACTGTTTGATCTGCATAACCCATTGCTGATATAACCAGCTCCTGGCCAACCTGTGCGTTCAATTCGAAAAAGCCATTTTCATTTGAAGCAGTTCCACGCTGTGTTCCTTTGATCATAACGCTGGCGCCGGCGACGGCTTTGCCGGAAGAGTCGGTAATGGTTCCGGAAAGTTTATGATCCTGTGAAAAGGCTTTATTCAATAATGCCAGGTTGAGTGCTATTAAAACAAGGAAGGATTTAACTATAACACTATGGGTACAGCATGACGGGGACCATTTGTATTTTTTGTTCATACAAGCAGGTGATTTTACGTTAAATAAAATTGTTTAGGCGAGCAATGTTGTTTGGTTATGAAGGCTTCGTAAACGTTGGCAGATGTCTGCACTTGTGCGAATGAAAGATTTGATTATAGTGATGTTTTTTTCATTGCCGTCTGCTTTAGCTGACGGAAAATAAAATTTCCTGAATATGGCTTTAGCCATACATTTCTGTTTTTGGCTAAAGCCCACGATAGAAGATCAATCACTATCCGTCAGCTAAAGCAGACGGCAATGAATTTATTGATCCGATCACGCTATTTTTCGAGCATTTATATTGCCAATCATAACCAACCAACATTCTACAGCGAACCGGCTTTCCGGCTTCTTTTACCAGAAAGCATGTGCGGCGGTGCGGGAACACCGCAGTCTTTTTGGGTGATGAATTTTATATCATAAGTGGTTGGTTTTAGGGGTTATTAAATATTATGACCGAAAGAAATAACTGTTTGTGGAAGTATTAATAAACAATTCTGATACAATAGCGAGGCTTACCGTTTTATACGGCTGCGGCGATAATCCTTACAAGTATTGTTGCTTGTTATATGGATTACGCGCAATATGGATTTAGTAGGTAATAGTATTTTTTTCATGAGCTGTTGCAATCTGTTGGTTAAGGGTAATATTGTAAGCGATGCTGTTAACGTTTATATAGCGATGCTATAAACCCGCCACAACGTATAACCGGCAATTATAAACCAGTGAACATTGTGTTATTACAAACTTGTACCGTTGACCGTGTGGGTGCATACACCGATGGATAGCTAGTTGATCTTTCATATGTTTTGGACTTTGGAACGAAGTAAGCGTAATACGCCTGGATAAAAAATCAGCTGGCTGTACTATTTTACCTGATGAGCAGATTTAAAGGTTTCACGCAATCCCGCACAGTACTGTGGGGATTGCGTGAAACCCTTGCGCCTTTGCGTGAAATACCAGGCAACAAGAGGCCTATTCAGCGGGCAGCATTCCCTTGCCATCGCAAACTTCATGTGCCACCTCATACACCGCTTCTACCATTTTTTGAAGATCGTTGTACAGCAAGGCATGTTGCTTAATGTCTGAATTATCCTCTTGCAGTGTATCAAAGAACCAATCGCTTAGTTTTTCCCTTATTTCTGAAAGCGTGTAGTTATTGAAAAAACGAACAATAATATCGCATGGCTCTTTGGTTTCGGGCTTGTTGAGGACATTGTACAGCTTGAGCCATTTTGAAGAAGCAGCGGTTGTGGGCAGAGGATTTTGCATGAAGATTGGGTTTGTACGAAGTAAGTTTATTAACCGCCGCTAAAAAATCAGGTAGATGCGATATTTTACCAATCCTCTTTTTGCCCACAGTAAGACTTAAATACTTTTTACACCAACAGGTAAATATTATATTTGTCGGCACACATATTCTTACAACTATGGCAGAACATACCATCCACCAGGGAGAAAAGATTAAGAGGTTCCGGGAGATGCTTGGCGTAAAACAAGACGCGCTGGCAATGGAGCTTGGAGACGACTGGAACCAAAGAAAAGTATCGATGCTGGAAGCAAAAGCTGAAATAGAACCGGCGTTGTTTGAGAAGGTTGCTAAAGCCTTGAAGGTGCCTAAGGAAGCGATTGAGAATTTTGATACTAAGGAAGCTGTAAATATATTTTCGCACAATAGTTATGACAGCTCCACAATAAATAGCTATAACTGCAGTAACACCCAAATATTTAACCCCATCGAAGAAATATTGAAGATATATAAAGAGAAGGAGGCGCTGTGTGAAAGAATGTTGAAGGATAAGGATGAGATGATCGCGAGGTTGGAGAAGCTGTTGGAGAAATAGCTAACATATAAAGAAATTAATTTTTAGTGTTTCAACTAAAAGATATGCTCATTTTCTTGGCAGATTTTATTGTTTGATGACTATTCAAGTTGTACTAAATATTTGCTGATCAAAATTTAGAAAATAATTCTCCTATCCCTAACGTGGACGCCCTTGCCTGGCCCAACTATCAAACACAGCCTCTGATCTGTAACTTTGTAAAAACAATATTCCGGATGGCCGATATACACAGCAAAACGGTTAGAAGTTACAATATGAGCAAAATTAAAAGTAAAAACACTAAGCCGGAGTTAGTGGTACGGAAATTCCTTTTTTCTCATGGTATTCGTTATCGTCTTCATCAAAATAAACTCGCAGGCAAACCAGACATAGTACTTTCGAAATACAAAACAGTAATTTTTATACATGGTTGCTTTTGGCACGGACATAACGAGTGCGCTTATGCTTCACTGCCGAAAACTCGCACGGAGTGGTGGAAGGAGAAAATCGCTAAAAACATAGCTAACGATGAAAAGGCAGTCAGATACTTAAGGGAAACAGGGTGGCGGGTTATAGTCATTTGGAGCTGCGACTTAAAACCAAAAACGCAAGAAATTGTATTAGCTAAACTTCTCAACGAACTGAAAAATTGTTAATACCACCGTTCATACATTTCTGAAGTTCTTATATGCCTTTTTCCTTTATTTAAATTACACGATAAACACAACAATTGAATATTTGCTACATCATTTAGTCCGCCTTGTGCCAAGGGAATTATATGATCATAGTGTTTTTGATTGTGAATGGATAGAATTCCATTCAGATTCTTGAGACAAAAACAGCATCGTCCCCTATCTCTAAAATAAACAGCTTTTTTACACCACGCAGGGATGCCTACTCGTTTTAAAAAACCATTTTTATTAAAATACTTCGCACTTTCGCCTTTATCGTTATTATTATCGTGAATTTTCTGTGCTATCAGAAGATTGAAACGCAATAGTACTTCTCTGTTATTGAACATAATGTGAAATATTTCATTAGCAATAACTTCATATAATACTTCTAAAATACCTGATTCAACAAGCTCCTCATGATGCCTTTCAATATCTGCATAGTTTTTCACATCGAGCATTAATGAGTAATTTTTTATGCCATACTCTTCTAATACCGAATCCACATAGGGCTTAAATTTTAAATCTCGGTTAAGTTTGCAGTATTCATAATTACGTTGATCGTGACAATGCATATCGTCTTCTAGAAAGTTGCATAAGACATGCTCTATAAACACATGAAAAGCACTTCGTTTTTGAAAAGGTTTTGTGAGTTGATTAATAAATCCTCTTTCCTCAAAGAAATCGCTTACAAATCCGGCCAGTTCAGGATCGTTGTTTAGGACATTATCAACAATATTAGCATAATAATAAGTGTTATAGTATGTGTGTTTAAAGAAACTATTCATTTCTGTATTGTTCTTTTTTCTTCTATAAAAATCGCCCTGAAACAAGTGACAAGATCACGACGAACCTTATTTTATCCGCAATTTCAGCATGCAAACACCTAACAGGAAGAATGAGTTCCATCTTATGCGATGAGCTAAGTTCATCGTAGTGGTTATTTACAAGGATTTTAAACATCAAATCTCTATTATTCAAGGCCGATATCGTTCGGATCAATCTTCCAAACAATTTTTACCGGTGTTGTGTCGAAATATTCCTTGGCAATTATGTTACCCTCAAATGTAAACGGAGAGCGGTCATCTGTTCTGGTAAATAGAAAAATTTTTTGACCAAGCGGCGGATTAATCATTCTTCTAATTTGCGGTTGATTTATATGCGATTGGTGCGTTGCTTCCCAAATGAATAGTTCTCCTTCCCAATAATTGTTATAATCGTGGCCGGTGCGGCCAGGAATACCAATGTTTGAAAAAATAAAAATGTTTCCCTCGTAGCTTCGATAACCTTTATCCCAAGCGCCTCGCTGCTTTTCAGACGGAACATTTAGAACTTTATAAATGTCATGTTTGGTGTAAAATTGGCCTTTAACAAACATTTTAACTGGTTTATAATGAGGCAAAATCAATTCCCACGCGCATGGCATGTGCAAACGAATTATTTGCCATTCTTTGTGTATAATTCTCTTTCAAGGTAGAATGATAAACCAACGTGTACTGGTTTTGTAGTCCATCTTTACCTACTAATTTGTTATCATAAATTTTGGAATCTGGAATATTTATAATAACAGGTTTAGGATTCCAATTAACCGCTGATACGCCCGTGTCATTTTTTATATAAGAACAAAAAACTCCATCCCCTTCTTTAATTAATTTATTTATATCTCCCGTGTTGCCACCAACAAAGAAAAAATTATTCTTAATATTCTCCTTCGGATTTAGACAATCGCAATGGGCTGTCACACATAAAAAAAAGCGTCCATCCCTTTTTCCATTTTGGTCGACGGTGAAAAATATATCTCCGAACCGAAGCGCAGAACCAGAGTATTTCTGAATATGAAGGATGTTATAATAGACGTTGAGTTTTTTTATCTCTGCTAGAATCTGCACCTCATCTTTACTAAACGAATCAATCGACGCTTCTAAATTTTTATCTTTTTTGTATATATTCCAAAAAGCCGCAGTAACACTTTTAAGTTTTCCTTGTTTGTGGTCAAAATAAGATATTGTATGACTTTTAATGATACTCATTAAGAATTCAATAAATGCCTCCTTCTTATCAAGCTGATGGAATAATATTTCATCTTTAATTAAGTCTGCATCTTTACCCACAAATCCAGAGCTTTCTCTTAAAAGTCCTCTCACTTCAAGGCTAATTAGGGTAAGCAGATTTCCTGCAACTTTTTGGATTGCATTCGTGAAAAAATCAAATAAATCTTTCGGTTCCGGATTATTTTTACTCGTTACTTGTATGATGGTGTGATTTACAACAATAAAGTTGTCCGCTATGTAATCAGTCTTAACTTCTGTTGGATAATCAAGATCATCAAAAAGGGGTTCTTCGTGCACATAATATCCGAGAACATCACAAGCCTTAGTCAGATCGATGTTAACCTTTTTCAACCCCTGCATAAAAATCCTGTAATTATTTCCAAGCTCATTTTGAATTTTCGATTTAAGCTCATTTAACTTGGTTTGTTTCAGTTCTCCCGTAGTCAAGGCTAATTGAAAGAAAAATTTATCGTGAGCTCGAAACAGTTTCAGCGTGTCAATACCCAACTCAGCTTCCAATGCTTCCAGCATCACTTCGCAGGCATTTTGACTTTCCTTATTAAAGGAGTTATCAAAGTACGCTTTAATAGAATAAAGTATTTCATCAAGATTTTTACTTTCTGTATAGATTGACACAAAGTGTAGATTATCTGTTTGTACAGCCTTTTTCAGAATCTTCAAAGTTTCCGGTTGTTTTAGAGCTTGCGTGTCATCTAGTTGCCAATCCAGAATTAACAGGTCTCTGTTTTTAAAGATATAGTCGACATCATCATTCCAATTTTTATTGTACCGATAGAAGTCTATTGTTTTTTTTGCGCCTCTGAAGGAATTAAAAAGTCCCTGGGATACGTTATAATATTGTTCGTTTGTTGCATTTTTTTCCGTGAAAGGCTCAACTATTTTGTCATCAATATAAACTGATGATAAAATAGAATTCTGAATAATGGCAGTCGGAGTCAGTTCTATCGCATTCATAAGGTTGAAATGGGTTTTATTATAAAGCAAGCACCGTTTAGACGGTTGTATTTCGGCTCATTACTGGCTTCTATATCAAATCCTATCCCGTTAAGGCTTTGCTTGGCTAAGTATAATCCAATGCCCCGGCCTTTCGGACGCTCGGAGTAGAATAGTTTAAAAATATCTTCTAACAAATGATCTTCAATAGGCATACCAGAGTTCATGATTAAGAGATTATTGCCATCAACATCTATTCTTATTTCCTTGTCGTCTACGCGTTGAAGCCAATAAATTGCATTGTTGACTATATTAATCAACACGGGTTTGAAAATCGACTCGTACGATTTTACTGTCCATTTTTTGGCTTGATCAGTAATTGTAAATTTGATATTATGTTCGTTCAGCCTAGATTCAAAAAACTCTTCTGTGTATTCTTTCAGTTCTTTGCCTGTAATGTCTTTTTGAACTCGTCCCGTTGTTCTGTATATAGGTTGCAGTAGTTTGTAATTATCTTGCAGGTGCTCAAAGGCATTTGACAGGTGTCTATAAAATTTGTGTGGGTCTTTCCCCGCTTTCAAATAGGGCTGAATATTCTTAATGCTCTCGGCCATTTGCGCGTAGATCGTATTGAATTGGTGGTCGATTATCTCCACGGCGATGCCCAATTGTGCCAGCTCGTAAGTTTTGTTCCATTCCTCCTTCATTTCCTCAAACTGATCTTTATAATACCCAACAAGGTTATCCTCGTTTACATCAAAGCTCAATCTGCGTAAGTGGTTTAAATAAGGTTCTACACGATTCCGTATGCGTTCTTGCGATTCTTTGAAGATAGTTTCTAAGATTTTAAGACTTCTACCTATTTCCGTTGCATTATTACGTGCGGGGATAATTGCCGTATGTTTTTCACCAAACTCAGCCAGAAATATAGCTTTTTCGGAATTGAATTCGCTTCTTATTTTATCAAATACTTTCGCTAAATCGCCCTCATAATCCTGATAATAGCGAGATAAGGTATTTTCGTAATAAATGGCTTTTTCTTCAAATTCTTTAAAGAGTTCATGTACTTTCAATTTATCTCTTACGGGGCGCAGTACCTCTTCCGACTGCTCAAACGCTTTAACAACCGAGGCATATATCTTATTGTAGGCATGAAATTTTTTGGATTGCAGCTCTGTGGGTTTGAACCTTGCAGGTTTGGCAACTTTGTATTGCGTTAGGCGCGTTTTACAATCCTCAACTTTGCCCATTAACTGCTGTATTTGTTCATAAGCAAGATTCTCTTGTAACGACTTTTGTTTAAGACTGGCTATGTGCTGCTGAAATTCAGCTTGTAAATTTTCTAATTCTTGAGGTTTATCTTTAAGTTCCTTGGCAAAGTTTTTACGCGCTTCATTATCACGTTCATGTTCTTGCTTTTCCGCGACAGCCCTTTTTATTAAGTCATCTTGTTGGTCTTCTTTATAGCTATATTCAGCGCGAGTAGCGAAATATTTTTTAGCTAAATCACGAAAGAATGCAATCAGGTCCGTTTTGAAATCTCTGTATGCTTGGTTATTAATGAAGCCTTCACGACTCGATTTGTCTTTTAGCTTTTCATTATGTTTACGAGTTATTTCGATGTAGCCGAACATGTTTCGTTTAGCAAAAAAGTTTTCACCAGCATGTTTTCCTCTTCGTTCTTCAAATTCTAAAAAGTCGGTGTCTTGTCGACCGTAAGGCAGTACCCTAAATCCATCACGATAAATAAATAATCCACTGTATAAATCTAGCTTAATGTCAAATGCTCGTTTATTTTCACCTTTAACTAAACTTTGGTTTTCAAGAGGGTTTACATATCCCATTTTAATCTTGAACGAACCATAAGTAGTGTTCCCTTTTTTCTTTTGGGGAACAAATTTGTGTGGTACAGTTTTGTTATAAATCCTGACTTTACCTACAAATTCTCCTTGACCGTCAAACTCTCCCTCTATTAAGTGATCACAATTTGTAAAATCATTGGGATTAAAAAAGGCGCGATGAGTTAGCAAATCATATCGCCCGGTTTCATCGCTCTCGTATATCCAGAAATAAGTTTTATGTTCAGGCTCTTCATTTTTAAACAGGTTAAATAATCCAACAAGAGTAGAGACTGTATGGTTAATGGTCGTATCGTCCTTATCTACTTTAGCTTCTCGCTTAGTAAAATCCGTTAATTGGACAAGTTGTTCATCAGACTGGAAAATAACAAAACGAGTAGAATGTGTAGTTACGGGCTTTTGTAGCATATCAGCAATCCAATCTTCCGTAATAAATTCCGGAACGCTCAATTGCTCACATTCTGAAATAATCTTTACTTTCAGTTCTTGCTGATCTTTCCAAGGATCGGATTGTCCTGCACGTATTTCAGGAAAATTGAGTAGAAACTCTTCTTTCAATTGGAGAAAAGCTTCTTCAAACGCATCAACAGAGGTGATAGAACGAATAGGAATATTAACATCAGAAAGAAACAGGTCGTAATTTTCCAAAATGCGCCAATCAAAAAATACCATTTCCAACGGGCATTTCTTCTTCTTTGTCAGCATCAGCATTTGCGGGCCAAGGTAAGCTACGGCCAAGCGGCCGATTCCTTTTTCCCCCATTTTTACGCGGGGCCTCTTATTCAATGTGGTGTCGGGTCCCTCAACATCAGCTTCTCCACGCGTTTTCGAGTCTGTACCCAACACAAACCATTTATTTAACACATCTTCCTTATCCATTCCCTTGCCGTCATCCGAAAGCACGAAAACGGGATCGGGATATTGCTGATAGCCAGGCATGTATAATGCCGCCTCTAATTTATCTCCATAGGCATCATATCCGTTCTTCCATAGCTCTGAAATGGCCGTGGGCAAATCGGCAATCTGGCCTTTTCCCAGCAGCTCAACTGCTCTGGCCTTGGTTCTGAATTGAGCCATAGTGTTTATAACATTGTAGTAAACATTCTGCAATAGCTTGCGCCAATTTAGGAGGTACAGCATTGCCTATCATGCGGGCAGCTACCACCATACTGTTGGAATAGAAGTGATAGTTGGCCGGGAAGGATTGTAATATAGCACCTTCTTTTATAGACAAACCCCTATCTTGTTCCGGGTGACCAAAACGTCCGTTAGAAATGCTGTAGAACTTAGTAGTAATTGTTGGAGATGGCAAATCCCAAAATATCCGGCTGTACACATCTATAAAAGTTTTGTCTTTTCCTTTATAGCATTTTAATTGCAGATCATCATCGTCTTTCCAAGCCAACCGTGTGCCTCCGTCATGTGGGGTCTTGCGTATGCGTTTCAGGTTTATTGTTTCCAAGCGGCCAGTCCAATGCTTGTCAATACCATCATCTTTATGCCCCGCTTCAATTTCTGGCAAATGACCGATTGCATGTCTAACAGTTACTTGAGTCCTATTTTTAGGAATAGGAATCTTAATTTGCTTGCCCAGACGTGTTGCAACTAATACATATCGTTTCCTGTTTTGAGGCACTTTATAATCAGAAGCATTTACTATATCGTCGTCAAACACATATCCCAATGATTCAATGTAATTTTTAAATCGTGCAAGTGGACTTCCTGCCTTCGTTTCAAGGCCCGGAACATTTTCGACAAACAGAAATCCTGGACGGAAATAATCGACAAATCGTTTGAACTCTTCTAAAAGCAACTTACCCCCAGAGGATTTCGTTTTATCGGTTTGCATGGTAGTGTAATATTGACATGGACTACATCCGACAAAAACCATATCGTCCATATTTGGAACAATGTTCAGGTCAGCAGCAAGTTGCTCCGGTTGATATGAAGCAATGTCCGCTTGAATGAAAGCTGCACCCTTATTGTTTTTTTCGTATGTCTCTTTATAACTGTCATCTATATCAATTCCACCGAGCACGGTAATACCAGCTTTCCTAAAGCCACAGGTAACCCCTCCGGAACAGCAAAAGAAGTCCACAGCCTTGAGTTTAGGTTTATCTTGTTGACTCAATTTTTTCATTAGATTTTCAAAAAGGTCAGTAACAGAATCTTTAATAGTATAAGTTTATATTTAAAAAATCACACTAATCACCTCTGCGTTCCTTATGCAAGGTTGCTCATAAGGTATACAAATATAATAATTGATAATTGGTATTGCTTATTTTTTGCTTTGAATAACTTAACAGGAGTTGTTAATAGATAAAAATTAAGGCTGTCTCCATGTGAATTCAACATTGCCTATCTGCTAAAATTGGTGACTATGACTTACACTCTTGGTCTTGGCTATGTCGTTCAAAACAGTCAGTCGGGTTAGTAACCCGCGTATATGTGCCGTGTAAACTGAAATTCGCCTTCTGAAAACAAGTAAAGTGCCAGACTATGGACCCATTTAGAAAAAGTTAATTGCTCTGCCAACAGGGCCACCGAGACAGTTTGTTTATTTTCGTCTCGAAATCTAAATTCTCTTTAATAAGTATCGGAAGCATTAAATATCATTAGCAATAATTGGTCGTTCCAAAAAGGAAATTAACTTCTCCATATTTTCTGCTCACCACTCCCAACAGCTAATTCCAGTGAACATCAACAAATGATCCAGTTTCTTTCCTCCCACCATTTCCCTCACATCCCCCCCTCAAATCCCTCCAAACTCCCTCTCCCCAAAAAACAACCTGTACTCCTTAATCCGCCCATTAGAGCTATCCTGCCGGGGAAGTACTTTTATCCCGCTTATTTTGTAATTCCCGCCAAGGTCAATAACAACCTGGTGTGGCAGTGGTGCTGTTTTATCCTGCCACTCGGTGTGCCAGATACTGGTGAATTGAAGGTCAAAAATATTTGCAGCATTACCATCGTTGCCGGACAATTCTTCACTGTCTGCATACAGGATCTTCCATTGGTTGCGCGGTATCTCTTTTCCGTTTTCATCAAGCAGTTCAAGTTCTGCGATGGATGTGTAAGGCAGGTTATTTACTTCGCTTAAAGCTTCGAGACAAAAATACCTGGCGACTACTGGTTTAAATCGTTGTGACTGCCATTCTTTGCTATTGACAAATGAGCCCTGGTACCAGGCATCTTTTTCATCCAGTGTCCACTTCTGCGATGGCTTTTTGTGCGCCTGTTCTTTCTTTTCGGTGAGGCTATCCAGTATTGGTTTGTCCAGTCCCTGCAATGAAGGATCCTCCATTCCAAACAGGTCAAAGACCACCACTTCATTGGCGCCCTTTTTTAGCCAGCAGCCGGGGAGGTACATCGTTTGTGTAGGTCCAATGTTCCAGAACCTACCCAGGCAAATGCCGTTTACCCAAACCAGTCCCTTGTGCCATTTACGCAGATCCAGGTAAGTGTCGGCTTGTTCCGCGACATTAAATGTGGCGCGATAAAAACCGGGGGAACTCATGCGTTGAGGCGCCAGTTTTTTGAAAGTAAGCGGGATGTTTTTTTCTCCTAACAGAATTGGATAATGCGTCCATTGTTTTAATTCTTTACTGAGGGTGCCTTCAGACAAAATCACTTTTCCATGAATCCCTTTGCGGTCCTGCATAAGGGCGCCATAATTCACCCGGCCCATGGCTTCTACCAGGATCTTTAACGCTGCATTCTTTTTATGCGCAGGCAATGCAATGCGATAAGGCGTCTTTCTTCTGTCGATGGTACCGATGAGTGAATCGTTGAGGTATACCAGTGCGTAATCATGTATGTCTTCAAATGTGAGCGTGCCTTTATCTCCACTGGCTAGCGTGGTTTGATACAAAACAGCGCCATACCCCTGGTTGAGGTCTTCCATCAACAAAGTAGTGTCTGATAAAACCGGTTGCGGCAATTGTTTCCAAAGGGGTGCCATTCCCGTGAACTGAATGTTTTCTATCTTTTGAGAAGGCTTTGATTCGGGTACATCAGGAAGTGTTTCGCCATCCTGCAGGTATTGATTCAAAAGATTCCTGATGGCATAATATTTCGGTGTAGCTGCACCTGATTCGTTGATGGGCGCATCATAATCATAGCTGCTGGTTTGCGGAAGATAGGGATTGGCATTGGCACCTGTGTAGGTACCAAATGTGGTACCTCCGTGCACCATATAAATACTGAAGGAAGCTTTATGCTCCAGCATCCACTTTAGTTCATCCACCACTTTTTGGGTTTCTCCGCTGTGGTGCGGTCTGCCCCAACTATCGAACCAGCCGGGATAATATTCTGCGCACATCAGCGGGCCGTTGGGCTGTACTTCACGCAAAGCTTTAAAAGCCGCTTCCGGGTTTCCCCCGAAATTTACAGCGGCAAAAATATCGGAGCGTGTATCATTCTTTAACTGCGCCGCACCATCACAGGTAAACAAGGGCACTTCAAAACCTGCCTCTTTTAAATAATCACGAATGATGCCTATATAGTTCGTGTCGTTACCATAACTACCATATTCATTTTCTACCTGTACCATCAGTATATTGCCTCCCCTGGTAATTTGGAGGGGCGCTAGTTTCTTTCCTACTTCCATAAGGTATTTCCTGCTGGTTTCGAGATAGTACGGTTCCTGCGTGCGCAGGCGGAGATCTTTATTTTTTAGTAACCACCAGGGAAAACCTCCGAACTCCCATTCGGCGCAGGAGTATGGCCCGGGACGCAATATCACATACAAACCTTCCTGCCGGGCAATCTCGCAGAATTCAACCGCATCTGACTGGCCTGTCCAGGTAAATTTACCGGGCTCTTTTTCGATGATGTTCCAGAACAGGTAAGCGCATACCGTATTCAGCCCCATCGCTTTCGCCATCTTTAAGCGGTGGCGCCAGTATTCACGGGGTATACGCGCGTAATGCAACTCTCCGCAACGTATCACGTAAGGCTTGCCATTTAGTAAAAAGGCATCTTCACCAATGGAAAATGTTTGTGACGAATTTTGGGAAAAAACAGTCAGCGAAACAAAAAGAAGGGCAACAGAATAAAGAGTTTTTAAACGCATATCGATCTATCAACTTTTTTGAATAGTTATTAATAAAAAAATACAGTTACACGGAGAAACACTGAGCAGACACAGAGGTTCACAGAGAGTCCGCCATGCAAATCTGTCATTGGCACGATAGGAGACATCTCCCAACGTTGATGATACTCACACTTAACTAAACGACATTGAAATGTCAATCATCGTTAAGGAAACGACTTTTATTTATATATAGCAGCTATTACCCTGGCTAATGAATTTTCTTTTGGTACCGCTATGTTACCAATAACTGCAGTATGCTGCTCCTGTACCCATTTACGCTCCCAATGAAAAAAATCAATCGGCGCAAATTGCTGTCCGTTAAGTTGATTGCGCAATTGTTCGAAGTAAAGCTGCCAGCGCTTTTTGTAGTATTTACTCATCAGGCCGCCCCATTCTTTATAAGCGTAGTCGTGCAGATTATCTTCTTTCGGGTCGTCGCCGCCCCAAAAGGTAACCAACATAAGTGCATTCAACAAATTATTCTTTCTTTCTTCGTTACCTGTTGCGGCTATTGCCGCCTGTTGTAAATATGTATTGAAGCTGAAATAAGCATTTGTGTTTAATAGTTCTTCAGTACGGTCAATTAATCCGAGAAAGATGCGGGATTGTTCTTCAAAAGAAGTTGCATCTTTCTGCTCATAAGCTTTAACAAGCCTGCTGAAAACGGTATCCGCATCATCAGCAATATCCTGTTTTACAAAGTTCACCAGGTCCAGCTTATAGGTGGCGCTGTGCTCAAAACCGGGTAATGCTTTTGCAAACAGTTTCACCGCTTCCTTATATTTAGCCACATCAAATTTCTTTTTTGCACTCCCCCAACTGGATACAGATTTTATCTGCAATGCAGGGCGGGCACATAAAATATTCTCCGGTGGTCCTTCTGCATAACCCAGCTCACTGCTGTAGGCAGTTTGCAGTAATAATTGCCAGGCAGCATTTACTGATTCGTTTGTTTTTCCATAGCGTGCGGTTGCATAATCCCTGATCCATTGTTTTACATCAACATGTTCAGCATGCCATGCAAGCTCCATCATCAGTTCATACACAACCGGGTTATTATTGATGCCTTCGGGCATAATGCCTACACCTTTTAAGTACTGCCCGTATGCACTCTTCCTTGCCCTGTAAACTTCGTCTGCAAAACGTTGCAGCTTTCCGTTAACGCCCGGCCGTTCGCCAAAATTTGTGACAGTGCACCAGATAAAGGGTGTGCCTTCATAACCTTTGCGATCCTCCCAGTTCTGTGTATTCTCACCAAACAATTCCTGGATAAGAATGCCTGATCTATCTATCTCTGCAAGCATTTCCTTCCGGGGATTGGCCTGCCAGCCCTGTAACACCCATACCGCTCCCGGAAAATTCCGCTGCATGGCTTTTTGAACAGCCAGCCCAGCCTTTGCCAGGTTCACACCATCACTTGTTCCTCCTTCATGAAAAGGGTCTCCTGAAAATAAATGGATGTCGTTGCCATAAAGCCTTTTGGTCTCCGCATAAAAAAGGTCAGCCATCTTATCAAACAATGCATCTGTAGGGTCAAGGATATCCGGACGTGTAAAGAATCCCCATGTACCTTGCGTAATAATATGTGCCTTCACTTTATGCTTCAAATCAGCAGGCACCATACCGAAGAACGCAGGCATCACCGGTTCTATGCCCATGCTTTTCATTCGACGCAACATTTTTTGAACCAGTTGTGCTCTATTGTCAATTTGCGACTGTGCCATAGGACCGCCCCAGGCTTGTATATTTCCCATTAGCCACCATGCATTGTAAGCAGGCCCGGTAATAAAACTATCAATCGCGTTAGCTGAATAATTCAGTGCTTTCAACACATGCTGCCACACGGCTTCGGCGCCATTGGCAACGAGCATTGTATTAACCCCGTTTAACGCCATCCAGTCAAGCTCATGTTCCCAGTCTTTCCAGGTGTAGAAACTTGTGGTATAATTATACGTGCAGTAATTCAACGCATAACGGTATTGCGCAAACGAACTAACCGTAACAGGTTTATCCAGCTTCGGTAATGGATAAACCGGGGACAGGTTGTCTCCCATCCTGCTCATTGAACGATGGCAATAATACTTGAGATACCAGTTAAGACCGAATGCTGCAGCACTTGCAGTGGTGGCGGAGATAACAAGTTTATTGTTGTCAGATGTCAACGTAAACTGTTCTTCAGTAAGGGCGGCTGTTTTTTTAAATACCAGCGCTTTGCTGAGCCAGGGAACCCTTCTCTGTGCCAGTGCCTGCACACCTTTAAAATCCGCGCCGGACACAACACTACTAATCACCATTCCTGAGAGAACACAAACCAGGAATTTTGCTTTAAAAAATCTCATACAACAATTCTTGATATTATTTGATGATAGAAGCTTGTTGATAATTATAATGCGAGCCATTGCGTGAACTGAAACGGCTTGTCCAGTTGCAGTGCAATAACCGGGATAAGATTATCCTCACCGGAAGCAGGCACTTCAACACTATATCCTTTCTCCTTTTTAGTAAGCCTGAGCGCCTTGCCTGTAGCTGCATCTTTTGCAGCAACAATGCTGTACCCGTGTAGATCTTTAAGAGCCACTTCTGTAACATTGGCGCGAATATGCAGGTAGATATAATTGCCGTTGTAAGTACTTCCACCCCAGTCACCCTGTTTAAACGGACCTCCGGATGTGTTATAAATGGCATCCTTGTTTTTCAACGCCCATGATGAAACTTCCAGGAAGCGGTCGGTGAGCGGTTTGGGCAAACTGCCATCCAGATCAGGCCCGATGTTCAACAGGAAATTTCCATTTCCACAGACTTCTTTATCAAACATGGTGATCAGGTCCTTTTTACTTTTCAGCGGAGCTGCCGGGTCATACGCATATACGGGGTAACTAACACTTGAACAGGCTTCCCAGGGATAGGTAGGTCCTTCGGATGTTTTTGCCTCAATACACAGGTAGTCTCCCGAAGATCCATCTGGTATAAAAATATCTTCATCGCCATACCTGGTGGATGATAATCCTCTTGATAAAGTGTTGGGCTTTGTTTTTTTGATATCTGCGTATAAGTTCTTTCCGTCTTCGTTTGTCCAGTACTGGTTCAGCCAGTAGCCATCAAACCACAGGATGTCGGGTTTATATTTTGTAAGCAACTCCTTTACCTGGTTATGCGTGAATTGTACAAAATTTGCTTTTCCGCCGGTTGGTTCCGGCATTGTTGAAATCTCAAATGGCATCTTATCCCATCCCATTTGCTGTATATCAAGGATGGAGTAATAGATGCCAAAGAGTAGCCCCTGCCTGCGTGCTTCTCTGGCCAATTCGCCAAGAATATCTTTTTTGAATTTTGTTTGCTGTATATCGAAGGAAGTGTATTTGCTATCCCATATACAAAAGCCGTCATGATGTTTGGAGATCACCGTGATGTACTTACAACCTGCTTTAACTGCAAAATCAACGATGGCTTTTGCATCGAATTTTTCAGGGTTCCATGCAAAGGAGATGGAGTCTGCAACTGCTTTGGGTGTTTTGCGTCCAATCTCCCAGGAGTCACCGGTAGCGGGTGTAAAACAGGCCATCCAATGAATAAACATCCCGAGCTTGGCATCCTGGAAGCGACGCAACAATTTCATATCGGTGCGGGGGTTAACCAGCGTAGTCTGGGCAAATCCGGTCGCTGCCAGCATGAGGATGGCAGCAACAGTGAAAACTTTCCTGATCATTTTGTTTTAATGTGATGTGAATGAGTGAATAAACTTTGCGGGCAAGGCAAGCATTTTCTCCGTGGAACTCTGTGTCAGACTCTGTGCAGCTCTGTGTAACTATAATTGTTAAGGGAAGTGTTAGTACACTTAAGGTGAATTATTGTTACATAGAGAAATACAGGAGAAGACACAGAGTTACACAGAGCTTTCGCGATGAGCATCTGTCAAAAGAAAAAAGGATTGTATTTGATCAGCAATTTCGCACACAACAAATCAGACATCTTCAAATCAGCGATCAGCGATCTATATTTATTCCGAGATTATTTTCCTTACCACATTGTTCCTTTTATCCAACACATACACGGTTCCATTCTTATCAACTGCAACACCAATGGGCCCGGAGAAAGTTGCTGCTGCACCAATGCCATTCGTATAGCCTGCTGTGGCGCTTCCTGCGAGCGTGGTTACATCCCAGGTGCCGGCTTTGATCATCCTTATTGACTGGTCAGCATTGCTACCACCATCTCCGGTGCCGTTGCCGGCTACGTACAAATTATCCGCATCATCTATAGCCAGTCCCCAGGGATTCGAAAACCTTGCGTCACCACCAACGCCATCCTGGTATCCCGCGGTACCCAATGCACCGGCTACAATAGAAGGCGTCCATGTATTGGCGGCAAATTTCCATACTGCCTGGTCGCCCGTTCCAACAGCATACACATTCCCGCTTTTATCGGAGGCAACACCTACCGGCCATAACATACCCTCCGCGATCTTCTGATGAACAGACAGGTCTTTTGTTAACTGATACAAGTCGGTGGACCAGATGCCGAGGTAAAAAATATCACCGGTTGTTTTGTTTACGGTAAGGCTCCAGGATTCTGTCTTTGTAAAAGCAATGGTAGTAGCCGTTCCATCAGGTGTGATCTTGCGGATATCCCAATTGATCGGATCCACACAATAAACATTATCATCAGCATCTATGCCCAGTGAATAAGGGAGCGCAAACCTTGCGGCAGAACCTTTACCATCCGCGTAACCTGAATTGCCCGGAGATCCCGCAAACAATGATACATTGCCGGCCGAATCAATTTTGCGAATACAATTATTACCGGGGTCGGTAACATATACATTCAGGGATTTATCTACCACAATACCTTCAGCACGATACCATGTATTCACCGGATCATAAAAATGAAACTGCGCATCCGCACCGCTTCCATTGAGATAACCGGGAACACCACTTCCCGCCAGCGTAGACACACTTCGCACATATTGATAGTGAAATGTATCAGCGCTTGTTACGGTCTGGCCGCCCATCGTGACCGAGATGACACCTGAGCCTGTTTTTTTCGGGACGATCGCCATGATCTGGTGATCATTGACCCCGATAATTTTTAACGGTTTGCCGTTTATGGAAACAGAAAGCTTTGATGTATCCGTAATAAAGTTTTTACCATTGATCAATATTTCGGTAGTGCTGCCACCCTGGCCGGGTGTAAAGCTTTCTATACTGGCGGAACCAGACGCAGGTTCCGTGCTGCTTTTTTTACAGGAGAGCAATAAAACGGATAGTATAATATATCCTCCCACTAAAATAGCAGGGATAGACCTCTTTTGCATATCATAATTCGTTTAAGATGATGATCTTGTTTTGTAAGGAAATGAAGACTACCAACCAGGATTTTGCACCAATCCTTTAGCATTATCCATTTCTGATTGAGGAATTGGGAACAAATACATTTTGTTTGCCCAGGTTCTTGTCTCGAATAAATTACGGGTATAATAATCCGTAAAAGCAAAGCCCTGGTTATTGTCGTTGGCATTTACATTCATCCGGTAGATGGCGAGGCTTTTAGGATCTCCCATCATCAACCTGCGGGTTAGTGTAAAGTAACGGTCATTCTCAAAGCATAATTCGATCTGTCTTTCACGAAGGATCACTTTGCGCATTTCTTCTTTATTGCCATTCAACCCGGGATAAACAGATTCAAATTCAGGAAGGCCGGCCCTGGACCAGATAGCATTGAGGTATTTCAAAATATCCGGATTGCCGGGACTGTATTCATTTAACGCTTCAATATAATCCAGCAATATTTCTGCATAGCGCATGTGAATGTAGGGGCGATAAGAAACCTGGCTCACGCGGATATTGCTGGCAGGACTTACCGGTTTTTGAACCAGGTAACCAGTCATATCCGGACGGTTGGTAGCAGGCGCACCCGATTTACCTGAATAATAGAATTCTGTTCTACCGCGGCCATCCGCATTTTGTGTTGATGAAAAATAGTTCCTGTCATCGCTTGTTGGCGCGGCAACAGCAGGCTTACCGTTATACATGACGGATGCATAAAAACGGGCTTCCCTTCCTACATACATGTTACTGTTGCCTGCAATATAACCGCGGTTAATGCCGTCTTTTGCTACACCCCATTGTGCAGGATCATCCTCCTGCGCAAACCCTTGTTCTGTATAACCGGATTTTGGATCATCTATCTTTCTGCCATTGCGCATGTAAAATGCATCAACCACATTTTGTGTGGCGCATTGCATATTAAAACCCGCAGGGCCGGGAGCACATCTTATTTCCATACCCCAGATCCATGAGTCACCGGCCAGGTTAGAGGAGAAGATGATCTCTTTGTTCCAGTTAGAGATAAATACATTTCTGTAAGAAACCAGCGGATCAAAATTCGCATCGCCATCATCTGTGTTCATGTAAAGTTTATACGCATTTAAGTCGATAACGGCTTTTGCTGCATCAGCTGCAATTTTCCATTTGTTGGCATCGTAGCTGGCAGGCGCCAATGCAGTCCCGTCTTGGTTTTTTAGCGAAGCAAACATGGTGTTGCCGTTCCATAAAGGGCTTGCGGCTAACAGCGCCAGTTGGGCTTTTACTGCAAGGCATGCACCTTTGGTTGCCCTTCCGTAATTGGCTGTGGTGGACCAGCTTGACGGCAGGCCCGCAGCTGCACGATCCATCAAACTATTAATTTCTGCCACACATGAATCGAAAGGTGCGCGGGTGTATTTGTTATAATCTTCATTTAAACTCAACGTTCCCCGTAACAATACAAAGGGCCCGTACTGGCGCAACAATCTCCAGTAAAACCAGCCTCTTAAAAAAAGGTCCTCGGCTTTATACTGGCTTTTTAACTCATTGCTTAATTCAGAGGAAGGTACTTTATCAATATTCTCTTCAAATACGATAGATTGACGAATGCCCGCATAATAACCCGGCCAGTAATTCCAGAAATCACTTTGTGCGCTCCAGTTACCTACTACCATTTTGCGAACAGAAACACCCGGTAAACTACACACCGTTTCATCGCTGGCGCCAAGCACGGTATAATCATCCGGTTGCAATATTACGTGGCTGTATACCTGGTTGAGATAAGATTCCGTCGTTGATCTTTTTTCCCAGATCAGCTCGGATGTTAAAAGGTTATCCGGTTGTTCGTCGAGATATTTTTTACAACCGCTTAATATAAAAACGGTGCAACAAACCAGGAAGCTGTATGAAAAAAACTTGTTCATTGTAATAGAATTAGTGATGGTTTAAAACAGTGCCCTTATTCCAAATGTGGCCATACGCGTAATCGGATACTTGGCTCCATTGGAACCCAGCTCCGGATCCCATAATTTAAATTTGGAGAAAGTGAGCAGGTTCTGACCGGAGAGATAAACATACAGGGAGTTGAACCCTGCTCTTTTCATTTTGGCTGAGGAAAAATTATATCCCACTGAAACCTGCTTCAAACGGATGTAAGAACCGTCTTTCAGCCACCAGGAACTGTTGAGATAATTATTGTCCTGTGTGCTCGCTATTGTGAGCCGTGGATAGGCTGCATTCTGCCTGGGGTTATCTTCCGTCCACCTGTCTTTGATAATTGTTAAGGAGTTATTGGGGTATCGTCCGAGGCCTGAAAAAGGAATCACACCCACGCCGGGCACACCATAGCCGCTGCTGATGTAATTTCCGTTAGCCATGATCCCCACATCTGAGATCCCCTGGAACAATGCAGATACATCAAAGCCGTGATAGCTGACGGTAAAGCCGGTACCATATTGCCATTTGGGAAAGAATGATTTACCAAGATAGCTCCAATCGCTTGCATCAACGATGTTATCTCCATTCATGTCTTTATAGCGCACATCACCTGGCGCAACGGTCCCAAACTGTTGAACAGGACTTTTATTGATGTCGTTCTGATCTGCAAATAATCCATTGGCGTTATATCCCGTAAACTCACCAAACATGTGGCCGGTGCCGCTCTGGTAAGCATATTTTCTTTGCGGCTCATCCTGGAAGATGATCTTGTTTACAGCATAAGTAAAGTTGCCAAACAGGCGCAATCCTACTTTACCAAACTGGTCATTGTACTCAATATTGCCGTCCACACCCCTGTTCCTCGCTTCGCCTAAGTTGGCATATACCTGGGAGCCGTTGTATCCGGCTATACCCGATACGGTTTTTCGTTCTACCAATATATCCTTACGATGATCTACAAAATAATCAGCTATGATGTTGAGTTTTTTAAACAGGCCAATCTCAATACCTATATCCGTTTTGTAAGAACGTTCCCAGGTAAGATCCTGGATGCCGATAATTTTTTCAGTAATCCCACCCGCATAACCACCATTTAATCCAAAGCCGGTATGCGATCCGTCACCTATCTGGGTTAAATAAGGGAATCGCGTATTGGTACCGCCGATGTTATCGTTACCCACAATACCATAAGAGCCCCGGAGTTTTAGCAGGGACACCGTAGACGACATTCCTTTAAAAAAATCTTCTTTAGATACTACCCAACCGGTAGATACAGAAGGGAAGAAGCCAAACCTTTTACCAGCTTCAAAGTTTTCTGATCCTGTATAACCGGCATTTACCTCCAGCAGGTATTTATCCATGTAACCATAGTTGATGCGTCCGGCAATGCTTTGGTTTTTATAAGGGATGGAACTAATCGCATCTCCGGCAGTGCTGATTAAATGGTTGCGCATATTGTAAAGCACCATGCCACCAAAACGGTGCGGTCCAAATGTTCTGTCGTAGTTAATGTTGGCTTCCAGGTACATGGTACGATCGCCGGTGGAGCTTTGGGAATAACCCAAAAATTCCTGGCCGATCCTGTTTTGTGTATAGATCAGGTTACCATTCTCATCCCGCCCTGTTGCTAAATACAGATCGCTCACACCTGTACGGCGGTTATCAAACTCACCATAACTATCAAAAGAAAAACGCCCGTAAGCTGAAAGACCTTTTGTTAATGCATCCAGCTTTTGTGTAACAGTAAATACAGATTGTACCGTAGGATGAAATTCCCTGGCATAACCATTGTTCTGAACTTCGTTTAATGGATTGGCGCCATCGTTTGGCCCTGCCCATTTTCCATCGGGGTATTGTGGAGGAAAGCCTACCGGTGTTGTAGCAAAAGTGAGGTACCAGAGATTGCCCGCAGAAATACCCGGAAACTGCTGATCTACCAGCATCGCATCCAGGTTCAATTGCATTAACGTAGTACGGGTTATGTTCACGTCGAGATTTGTTCTGAAGTCATACCGCTTAAAAGAGAGATTAGGGTTGTAATCATTTAATGTACGTACGTTATAAGGACCTTTCTGACTATAATACGAACCGGATACAAAGTAGCGTACGTTTTCTCCGCCACCGGTTACATTCAGGTTGATATTGGTAAGCGGTGAATAATCCTTGTACACCTGGTCCATCCAGCTTACATTGGGATAGATGTAAGGGTCCAGGCCACTTGCTGTTTTTTGGATCTGATCCTGTGAATAGGTTTCAGTAAGACCCATGTTTTTACGCGCCTCATTATATAACTGCATATAGCTTATGCCGTCCAGCATCTCAGGTTTTTTGGCAAAGCCTGTTGCCCCTGTTTCCGCTTTTAATGAGATCCTGGCTTTGCCGGCAACACCTCTTTTGGTGGTAATAATCAATACGCCATTGGCACCTTTGGCTCCATACATCGCCGTAGAGGAGGCATCTTTTAATAAAGATATGCTGGCTACGTCCTCCGGGTCTATGTTATTGTATGCGCCGCCGTAGGAACCATTCACATCGTCACGCTGCACACCATCTACAATAATGAGCGGAGAATTGTTGCCGGTAAAACTGCCAATACCCCGGATGGTGAAAGTGGAATTATCATAACCAGGTTCGCCGCTCGATTGTACGGAAATAATACCGGCTACTTTGCCTGCAAGCGCGTTGGTAAGGTTGGGCACAGGCGTTTGCATGTCAGTCATATTTACAGACGCTACAGCGCCGGTAACGGTGATCTTGGTTTGTTTGCCGTAGGATGTAACTACCACATCTTTCATTACATCCTGCTTGGCAGTTAACGTAACTTTTAAAACACCGCGATGTGGTACAAGCACATCCTGCGTGTTCATACCCACCATAGATACACTCAGCGTCTCTCCGGCCCTGCCCTGGATAACGAAGATGCCCAGGTCATCCGTCATCACGCCTTTGCCAGGATCACTTTTAAGCATTACTGCTACGCCGGATAAGGGATTTCCATCTACATCCATCACCTGCCCTTTTATTTCGGCCATAACTTCCTGCACCGGCGGGGGTGTTATCGATGCTTCTGCTGATTTGGTGGGTTCAGCTTTCTTTTCGCTCAGCAGAATTTTTTGTCCGTTGAACTGGTAAGTAATGGGCTTCTCCCGGAACAAATAATCCAGGACCTCTTTCAGTTTTGCATTCTGAAAATTCACGGTCAGTCTTTCTTTATCATTCAGCAGTTGGTTGCTGTAAAAGAAAACATAACCGGTTTGTTTTTTAATAGACTGGAAAACCTGGCGGTAAGAAGCATCATTAAAATGGATGGATACATGCATCTCCGCATCTTTTTGTGCAATTGCTTCATGTGTTGTTGCCAGCAACACGCAACAATAAAAAATGAATTTCATCAGCTGGTACGTGACCGGATGGTGTGGGGAATGATTTCTGCTCATAAGAAGTTCGAATTAGTCAATTAGTATTTAATCGCAAGCTTTTATATTCCAGGAACAACAAAAGGTATAAACCGGGTGAAGGGAAATAACAATTATTTAAAAAAAAAATTACAGACCGCGCCGTAACAAGGATGGAGCAATATTTTGTGTGCGTTTTTTGTAGATGAACAATGAGGCCTTAATAGAAATGCAAGGTGTTGCCGGCGTAATAATATTTTATACCAACAGTTGATTTTAAGTCCTGCAGTAATTCAGGAAAATTATTTTTATCCATAACACCCGATACGGATTTTTTTTCGATGAGAGGATCATCAAAACTGATTGTGACGCCGTATATACGGGAGATAGACTCCGCTAATTCGTGGAAAGAAAGGTCGTGAAAGTAATAAATGCCGTTTAGCCACGAGGTTACATCATCGGTATCAAAGTTTTCTATATTAAATCCTTTCGATGCGTTGAATATAGCTGCCTGACCCGGTGCAAGTTCCTGCTGCTTGTCGCCTCCCGGTATGCCTGTGCGCACTTTACCTTCTACCAATGCGGTGGCAACGGTTCCCTTTTGATACGTATTCACATTAAACTGTGTACCGAGCACTTCTACATTTGTAAGCGGGGTATGCACAATAAAAGGATGCCTGCTGTCTTTGGCCACTTTAAAAAATGCTTCTCCTTCCAGGTACACTTCCCTTGTTGCGTTTACAAACTTAAACGGAAACCTGAGCTTAGAATCTGCATTCAGGGTAATGGAAGTGCCATCTGATAAGTTGATGGTGTAGGTTTCACCCTGTGGAATAGAAAGCAGGTTGAATGCCGTGTCTGTAGAACTGAATCCAAGTTTATTGCTATCGAGATTTAAAGTCGTGTTGCCCAGTTTGAGCTGTTCTCCCTGTGCTTTATCCTTAAGGTCGATATCATTGCCGGTGGCAAGGCGAAGATGCACAGTGCCTTTTTTCTCCTTTATTAAGGATGCAATGGCGCGGTTATCTGTTATTTTCCTGTCGGTGAAAAACATCCATTTGGCGGTTGCTACCAGTAATATCAATACGGCCGCTGCCGCTGCAAGTGTCACTAAGCGCCGCACACGGGGCTTGCGAACAGGGTGGCTTAGCATTGAGCGCTTCAGTTGTTCCAGTTCTTCTTCCGGATGAAGCTGATCAAGAAACCCCTGTATATTCATATCCTCCCCTTCACGTTCCAGCTGTTCCCATATTTGTTTTGACTCCGGATCTGTTTCAAGCCTGTCTTTGAGCCACGCCTCTTCCTCCTGGCTGATCGTGCCAGCCAGTTTTTCGATGTAAAGCCTGTGTAATATGTTAGGATCTGTTGCCATGCTACTATTAGATACAGTAAAAATTCAAATCGGGTTAATTAATTTTTGGGTTCATTCCTTCACGGAGTTTTTTGATGGCTGCTTTCAGGTGTGTTTTAAACGAGTTGACGCCAATCCCCATACCTTCCGCTGCTTCACTGTATTTTTTATCATTAAAGTACACCATGGTAATGGCGGCTCTTTTTTGTCCCTTCATATTAGAAAGCATATCGTTTAATTTATCCCGCAGCTTTTCCTGCGTGTCTTCGTCAGGCGCCTCATTTTCCTGTGTATCGCAAAGCATGGTAAAGCCATTTGCTCTTTTTTCCTGTACCTTTTGTTTTTTAATAAAATTAAGCGCGCGGTTTTTTATTGCCAGTAAAAGATATCCTTTAACATCGTTGTGAAAATGCAGGTACAGCTTCTTATCCCAAATGTCCATGAATAAATTTTGCACCAGGTCCTTTGCATCACTTTCACTCTTCAGGAAAAAGTAGGCGCTTGCACATAGGAGTTTAAAATATTTCAGGTACAGCTCATCATAAGCAGCAAGATCATTGCTCTTTAGTCTTTCAACGATGAACTCATCCTGTTGCTGAGGCATACAACGTAAAAATTTAACGAAAGCGCCGGTTAGTTATGAATGTATGTCGTTTCTTTAAGAATAATTGGCATTTATCAAGTACGATTTACGAAGCCCGCCCGCGCCGAATGCGCATTCGGACGGGTACGAAATACCTAATTTTAGGCTTGCTTTTTTTTTCGTGTCCTCTTAAGGAAACGACATTGATTTATGAATGTATTTTAAATCAAGCTAAGCAAAATCGTTTATACTCATCCCTGTTCTGTAAAGCCAGTTAATTTTATTCCTTACTCAAACGCTCAACCGTTCAACCTGATCTTCAGTTGATCGCCGGTATGCATTACAAATAGGTCTTTAAATACTACATAAGTCAGTCGGTTGAGGAAATTTAGTAAAAAGCTTATGAAGAGATCATTTCAAACGTTTGCGTAAGTTATTGGGAGGTAAAGTTTTGTTTAAAGCGGTTCATTGCCGTCGGTTTTAACCGACGGATAGTGATTAAATTTAAACATGGCTTTAGCCCAATATTATAACATGTGGCTAAAGCCATATTCATGTTGCCTTATGGTTCCGTTCGCTAAAGCCCGCCTGAACTGATCGGGCAGGCGGAACGGCAATGAAAAAAATCACCACACCCAAATCTGTCATTGGCAATTATTAAAGTATGGAAGTCCTGATTTTTGATCTTTAAATCCCTCATATACGCTCAATCCATCATTTGAATTTATTGTTGTGCTTTTCCGAAGCTGATTTTTTGAGTGCCTGGCAAATTATTCAGATGCGGCATTTGCCCGTTGCCATACGCTTTGTAAAGCCTTACAATGTCGTCCTTCGTATCTCCGATAAATGGTCCGTGCGCAACTATGGGTACATTATGCGGTTGGGCAGCATACAATACAAAATGCGTGTCTTCAAGTGATTGCAAGGCAAGCTCACTGTTACCTGTTTCTGCGCTTCTGTTCAGCCATCCTGCTTGTCCTGCTTTAATAGTTTTATCCCCTACCTGAACGCTTCCATCCAGCACATAGATCAGTCCGTTTTGACTGGCAGGTAATTCCTGAACAACAGCCTGACCGGCTTTCATTCTGAAATCTACCAGTGTAAGTGGCGTATGGTTCCTGACTGGTGAAGTCAACCCATTGCTGCTTCCACTGTATACAAGGATTTGGTAATTGTCATTTTTGAGAGACGGTACATCTTCTAACAGAATTTTTTGCCAGAAAGGTTGTGCCCATCTTTTTTCAGGAGGCAATGCCAGCCATACCTGCAGAATGTGCAGGTTTTGTTTTGATGTAATCTCTTCCGTATGAATGATGCCTTTACCGGCAGTCATCAGTTCAAAACTGCCGGTTTTCCAATCTTTTTCGTTGCCTTCCAACACCAATGTAAGTGTTTCAAACCCGGCGTGCGGATGTGCGCCACCCACCGGTTCTCCTCCCGGAAGGTTTAATTTATCATCCATAAACAAAATAAAGGGATCAGATTCCTCATAAGGGATTCCGTCAAAAACGGCCGAAGCACTATGCCCAATCCCCAAAAATCCCTCATGCCAGCTGCCCTGGGTAACTTTCGATATGATTCTTTGTGTCATTGTTTTTAGTTTTTTGTGTTTGTTAAAAGCCGTTGTCTTAATTCGGGAAAACGGATGATGGCTGTGATCCAAAGAACAGTTTGAAAAACAACCGCCATTACCACCGGTTCCTGGTGTTCGAGGTGGGTAACGATGGCGCCACCTAAATAAGCGGCCAATAAAAGTGTTCCCAAAACTCCTGTTCTCGGTATGATGAAGAATATCAGTGAAATAATTTCAATCATCCCGATAAACTGGTAAGTATGCGCATCTATTCCAAATGAAGATGCCTGTTCAATAGCTGTTGCGTTTTGAGTGAGTTTCATAAAAGCACTCATTGTGAAAAGTAACGCTAAAATGATGGTTAGTACCCATCCTGTCATTTTAGATGTTTTTTGTGTCATAATTGTTGAGATTTAATTTTTAAAATGCAAATGCTTCTTCTACCGCATGAATGGCTTTGGGCATGGCTTCCTCTTTAATTCCTGGAATGGCAACGCCTTCCACCCTGAAAGCGAAAATTTCCTGTACACCAAGAAAACCAAGAACACTCCGCAGGTATTTTTCTGTGAAGTCAAAGTCCTTCATCACTCCCTCGGAGTAAATACCCCCCGAAGCAATTGCCAGGTAAACTTTTTTGTTTTTGAGCAATCCTTCTATACCATTTTCGCCATACCGGAAAGTAACCCCGGCTCTTGTAATATGGTCTATCCAGGCTTTTAGTGAAGAGGGAATGGTAAAATTGTACATCGGAACGTCTATCACTATAATATCCGACTCCATCAACTCTTCAATTGCATTATTGGAGTACTGCACTGCACGCTTCAGTTCCGTCGAAAGATCTTGTACCGGAGTTGCAAAAGAGGTAAAATGGATCTCGTTGAAATGCGGAATTTCGTCGTGAACCAGGTTGCGGGTATGCACCTGCGAACCGGGATATTTTTTCACCAAATTTTCCAAAATAGCATTGCCCAATTGAAAGCTTTTGGATGCTTTACCCTGGAAACTGGTTTCTAATCTTAAAATTTTCATTGATCTGATTTTTTGGTTAAATGCAGATGCAAATTTCCAAAGAAGTAGTATACCTTTGTTATCTGTTACAAAAAGGATAGTACTTACAAAAAGGATAGTATATGGAAAAACATACGGTTGAAAGCTGTAAAAAAGCCAAGCTGGCTATAAGGGATACACTGGATGTGGTTGGCGGAAAATGGAAGCTGGTTTTGATCTCCGTTTTAAGAAGCGGGAAGAAAGGGTTTAATGAGTTATCAAGGGAAGCGGGAATTTCTCCGCGTATTCTGTCTAAAGAGCTGCAGGAGATGGAAATGAATGGCCTGGTAAGCCGCGAAGTCTGCAATACCAAACCTGTAACAGTTCAGTATGAACTGACAGATTACAGTGAAACATTGAATGAGGTTTTAACGGCAATGGAGAAATGGGGCTATCTGCACAGGAAACATGTTAGCACAAAGTCCTCCGAAGCTTTCTCTGCACAAGACACTACTGTATCGCAGTTGCAATAAAGTACCTTTAACGCGTAGCAAAGTGTTCTTCTTCTTGAAGGCAAACAAGTAACAATATGGAGTGTAGAACATTGATAAAGAAGAAAATAAAAAAGAAATGAGGGCTATCCAGCATTCAATGGATGTGCTTAATGAGAAATGGAATAGCTATCATCTCGTCAATTTGCCTGTACAACAAAAGAAGATTTTCAGATATATTGAACGATGTAGTTGGGATTTCGAACAAAATGTTGAGCAAAGAACTAAAAGAGTTGGAAACAAATAAATTGATCAAACGAACTGTTTTAGACACCCAGCCCGTAACGGTTCAGTATGAACTCTCGAAACATGGCGCGAAACAATGCAAACAATAATTAAGAATCCTCAGCCTGGGGAATTCAACACCAAAAGGAAATTTTGGTAGAGATTGAATTTCGGGAATTTCCGGTGCATTTTAAAGGTATGGGTCTTGCACTTGCGAAGCAATTGATAAAATATGGGCACAAGGTAGCTATGACTCCAAAAAAACAAAAGCCAATCATCACTGACTGGCTTTCTGTGTCCCCGCAGAGACTCGAACTCTGGACCCATTGATTAAGAGTCAATTGCTCTACCAACTGAGCTACGGAGACATTTTCTTCGCTATTTAATTGCGAAGGCTGCAAAAATATTCATTACAACCGATTTTTAATCAATTAGTTCCTAAAAAGTTGAAAATTTCATTAACAACCTATTTGTTTAGATTTTTTTAACATTCGCCGTTATCCTCCTGATAATGGTAGATACAGACGCCGGTGTTGGGGCTTTGAAGGGGCAAGAGGAGCATCGGGCGGCTTTTCCGGGAGGAAAAAGGTAATTTTGAGATACCCCAGGTGTTAAATGAGAGTCGATATACTTTGGTAATGCTGTCTTGGCCAAAGTACGAAATACGAAGTACGAAGTACGGTACTTCGGTCAGGCTTACCAGAAATCGACTTGCTTATTATCGATCTTATCTGCCACTCTTTTCAGGATGCTGAAGAAATAAAGCGTGTTCGAGTTAACGTACCCGCCTGAATGGACTCAGTCCGGGCAGGCTTCGTACCCGCCTGAATGAGCTTCTGTTCGGGCAGGCTTCGTAGCTCGTACTTGATCAGCTCTGGAAAAGACAATGGTTGCAGATCGCAATTGTTTACTTAAAACCTATTATGTTGAAACAACTCGCCGTTATTGGCAGTGGGAGTTGGGCAACAGCATTGGTAAAAATTTTTGCTGAGAGCGGATGTCCTGTTTCGTGGCACGTTAGAGATGCAGAACAGGCAGATTTTATCAAATCAAACGGAAGAAATCCGCGTTATCTCAGTTTTGCCGAATTAGACCTTGAATATATTATGCCCTCTACATCGCTAAAGGATGTTGTACAGGAGGCACAGTGGGTCGTTTTTGCTGTACCAGCTTCGTACCTGTCTTATTACATACAGGATCTTGAACCGGAATGGATGGCTGATAAACAAATCGCCGTATCCATTAAAGGCTTTGTGCCCGGTACCGGGCTTATTCCGGGTGTTTACCTCAAAAAAATGCTGGCTCCTGATGATGCCGGTGATGTAATGGTACTCGCCGGTCCCTGCCATGCAGAAGAAATTGCCAAAGGACAGGATACTTATTTAACCATCGCCGGCAGTAATCCCGAACATGTTCATCAACTGGCAGCCACTATTAAAACGCCTTATATGCATGTGGTGGAAAACAACGATCCGCTGGGTGTTGAGTATGCCGCCATTTGTAAAAACATTGTTGGTATTGCCAGCGGCATTGCCAACGGGTTGCATTACGGCGATAATTTTCAGTCGGTATTGATTTGTAACGCCATGCGGGAAACCAGCAGGCTTTTGCAATACATCGATGCACGCGAGCGCGATATGTTCGACTCTGCCTATTTCGGCGATATGCTGGTTACAGCGTATTCCGATTTTAGCCGTAACAGAACATTGGGCAAGCTGGTGGGTCGCGGTATGCAGGCCGGCAAAGCGTTAGAGCAAATGGAAATGGTTGCTGAAGGTTACCAGGCATCGCTGGAGATGGCTGCACTGCTTCAACAATCCTGCCTCCGTTTGCCTATCTTACATGGCGTTTATCGCATATTACATCAACACGCAAACCCTTATCACGAGTTTAAACTGTTAGAGAAATTATTACGTTAACCAATCTGAATCGGAAAAGTCCCGCCTGCCCGCCAGGCGCGCAAATTCAACATGATCAATGATAGTGAAAAATCAGCGAGCCTGATCATTTCACTATTGGCCATTCACTATTGACTTCTTCTGATTTGGATTTAAAGAATTTACGCATGTTACTAGCAACAGATCTGGATGGAACTTTTTTGGGTGGCATAAGCCTGCACCGTCAGCAACTATATCGTATTATCAGGAGAAATCCTTCTATAAGACTGGTATTTGTAACCGGCAGAGGATTGGAAACCGTGTTGCCGTTGCTGAATGATCCCATTATTCCGAATCCTGACTTTATTATATGTGACGTTGGAGCCACCATCGTCAACGGACATACATTAGATGCCATTCAACCGCTTCAAAGCAAGATTGAACAGAAGTGGCCGGGCGTTTTACAGGTGCAGCAAAAAATGGAAGCGTTGCCGCAACTACAGTACCAGGAAGTGCCACAGCAAAGAAGATGCTCTTATTATACGAGTGATACTTCGCTGCTGCCCAAGGCCAAAGAGCTGGCTGCAGAAATTGGTTGTGATGTGCTGTATTCTGCCGGGAAATTTTTGGATATTCTTCCCGCAGGTATAAACAAAGGTTCCAGCCTTACCAACCTGGTGGATTACCTGCGCATAGATCCGTCTGAAGTATTGGTAGCGGGCGATACATTGAATGACCTCTCCATGTACCAATGCAATTTTAAAGGCGTGGTTGTGGGTGAGGCTGAACAGTTGTTGCTGGATGCCACACGTGATATTGCTGATGTGTACCAGGCTTCTATTGCCGGTGCCGGCGGTATTATGCAGAGTATGAAACATTTTGAGTTTTTCAGAAAATATATTCCGCAGGAAGCGGAGAAAATTTTACAGCAGAGTAAGTCGACGAGAGAGCCGCAGATCGTGATGATGTATCACCGTTTTCCTTACGAGGTTAAGGACAATGGTGTGCAGAAAGAACGTGTGGCGCCAAAAAGCCCGAATGGTATTTTGCCTACGTTGCAAAGTTTCTTTGCCAACGGAAGATCGGGTGTGTGGATTGCCTGGGAAGAAGTGGCGCGTAGTGGTGAAGTGCTTAGGAACCTGTATATAGATAAAGAAAAATATCCTAACCTGATGGCTTCGCGCATTGGCTTGACCAAAAAGGAAGTGGATATTTTTTATCGTATTTTTTCAAAGGAGGCTTTCTGGCCAACCATTTTTTCTTTTGTTGACAAGGTGAATTTCAATCACAGCCATTGGGATCATTTTGTAAGGATCAACAAACTGTTTGCAGAAAAAGCCGCGCAGCAGGCGGACAAAGGCGCCATTGTGTGGATTCATGATTACAATCTCTGGATGGTTCCGGGTTATTTAAGGCAGATGAGGCCCGATCTGCATATTGGCTTCTTCCACCATACGGCTTTTCCTGCGGCGAATACATTTAATATTTTGCCGTGGAGAAGGGAGATCATCAGTAGTTTGCTGCAATGTGATTATATCGGCTTCCATATTCCGCGTTATGTCGAAAATTTTGTGGATGTGGTGAAGAGTCTGATGCCTGCAACGGTGAAGGAGAAAGTGAATTGTGCACCGAAATATCTTACCTATAGCACGGCGCTTGGTGTTGAGCAAATGACTACGAGCCTGGATTTGGGTAATCGCGTGATACGTCTTGGCGCTAACCCGGTTGGTATTAATGTGAAGTATATTCAATCGTTAATGCAGCAGGATGAAACGCTGGAAAAAGTTGCCAAACTGCGAAGCGAGCTGGGAGATAAACAACTTATTTTAAGTGTGGAGCGACTGGATTATGTAAAGGGACCGTTGGAAAAGATCCAGGCATTTGAACAGTTCCTGGAAGAATATCCTGAGTTTCATGGAAAGGTTGAGCTGATCAATATTTGTACGCCGCCGGCGCAGGGAATGAAAGTGTATGAGAAAGTGCAGAATGAACTGGAGCAGGCTGTGGGCCGCATCAATGGTAAATATTCGCAGTTTAACTGGACGCCCGTTCGGTTCTTCTTCCGCTCGGTGCCGTTTGAGGAAGTGGTGGCTTATTATGCGTTGGCTGATATTGCGTGGATCACTCCGCTGCGTGATGGATTGAATCTTGTGGCGAAGGAGTATGTAGCTGTTCAGGGATGTTTGGAGCAATCGAATGGCGCGTTAATTCTATCTGAATTTGCAGGTGCTGCGGTGGAGCTTCCTTATGCATTGTTGACGAATCCGTATGATTATCGTTCGCTGAAGGAGACTTTATTGCAGGCTTTACTGATGAATGATGAAGAGCGCCAAATGCGAATGCAAAGACTGGCGGAGCATGTGAACCATTATGATGTGGATTATTGGGCGGATGATTTTATCGGCTGCCTGATGCAGCAATCCAGCTTCGAAGCGAAGGAGGAAAAAATATCGAAATTGAGTGTTGTTTAAAATGCAAATGCCTTGCGGCATTGGGTTAACCACAGAGGTAAAGGAGTTTTTTTCACAGAGGACACGGTTTTTGTTGCCACTGAAGCACAGAAGCACAGAGGTTTTGTACTGAGTAAAATAACTCCTTTAACGCTGAGTTTTTTTTTGCCACTGAAACACAGAAGCACTGAGGTTTTGCACTCCTCTGTGAAACTCCGTGAAAAAACTCTATGTTCTCTGTGGTTAACTTCTTTCTTTTTTCTTTGTTTATTTTCTGTGCTTCAGTGGTTATAATACGTCGTGTGTCTTTGTGTCGCCCTGCCCCCGTGGTTCAAAAAACTTTAACTTTGCCCATCTCCTTAAACATTAATTTCTTACAAATGAGAAAGACATTCCAATACCCCATTTTAGCTACTCTTTTTTTACTCTCATTACATTCTCTTTTTGCGCAAAGCGGCAAAGTAAAGCAGGTAAAGCTTACAGCATTTCAGTTACAATCATCATCTGTTACCTCCGCATCTGGCAAAGAATTATCAACTACCGGCTTTCAACCAAAAGAATATTGGTTCCCGGTGAAAGTACCATCAACAGTACTCACCGGGTTAGTCAGAAACAATGTCTATCCTGATCCATACCAGGGCATGAACAACATGCTCATTCCCGATGCATCGGATAGTTTCAATCATCGTTATAATTTATTTCAATACAGCCATCTGCCCAATCAGCAAAATCCCTGGGCAAAACCGTATTGGTACAAAACAACCTTTACAGTCCCTGAGGCTGACAAAGGCCGCCACTTTCAACTCCTGTTTAAAGGAATTAACTACCGCGCGGATGTTTGGCTGAACGGACAACAAATTGCAGATTCATCGCAAATGGTCGGCATGTTTGCCACCTACAGCCTGGATGTAAGTTCTGTTGTAAAAGCCGGAGCAAACAACGCACTCGCCGTTAAAATTTATCCGCTGGATGTTCCGGGTGAGCCTGATAAAGAACAGCTGAAAGCACTGGAAAGCTTTTATTTGAATGGAGGTCCTACGGGAGATATTGGCAAGAACGTCACCATGCTTTGTAGCGTTGGCTGGGATTGGCTTCCCCCAGTGCGCGATAGAAACATGGGTATCTGGCAACCGGTATATTTAAAAACTTCTGGCAATACAACGATCAATACGGTTCAGATCAAAACTGATCTGCCCAATCTTCCTGATACAAGCGTCGCCAATCTTTCTCTTTCTTTATCATTAAAGAATAGCGGCAAAGCAAACGATAATGGCAAACTTACGGTTAAGATAACACCTGAAACATTTGCAGGAACACCCATCACCATCACTAAAAATATTGCTGTCAATGCCGGTTCATCTTCTGATGTAACACTCGATCATAACAGTGTAAAAGAGATGATCATCAGGCAGCCGCATCTATGGTGGCCGCATGATTATGGAAAGACTGATCTCTACAGAATTCAATTGAGCTACAGCAACGGCACTACAGTTTCTGACGACACCTCATTTGTGTTCGGCATAAGAACGGTGGATAGTAAGACAACTGATGTAAACGGTTGGCTGCGTCGCGATTTTTATGTGAATGGAAAGAAGGTGCATTTGGTGGGAGGTGCGTGGGTTCCTGATATGATGTTGAATCGCGATAGCCTGCGATTGGATAATGAACTGCGGCTTTGTCAAAATGCCAATGTAAACCTCGTGAGAATTTGGGGCGGAGGTGTTACACCACCTGATGTATTTTTTGAAATTGCTGATCGTTTGGGATTGATGGTCTGGTCGGATTTCTGGATCACTGGTGATACACAAGGAGAGTTCAAGGGCTCGCCTGACTGGCCGTTGCAGGGTGATGTATTTAACAGGAATATGATCAATACCATTTACCGCATTCGCAACCACGCCAGCTTATTGGTATGGACCGGCGGTAATGAAGGTCATGCAAGAAAAGAAATTTACAACGCCATGCGTGATGGTATTGCCACGTTAGATGGCACTCGACCTTTTATTCCCAACTCTTCCGGCTTTGCAAAGTTCCCGGCAGATATGAAACACTCCTGGCCGGATGATAAAGCCTCTGGTGTTTACAGTGGCGGACCCTACGCCTGGCGCGATCCGATGGATTACTACAAATTCGTCAACAATGGTAAGGATTGGGTTTTTAAAGATGAAACCGGACTGCCTTCCCAGCCGCCAATTTCTACTTTGCACAAGATAATTCCGAACCTGACCTGGGATACATCATTGCCTTATCCGCTCAATCATACATGGGGTTATCATGATGCATGTACCAGCCCGATGTTTTATGATAAGTATTACAAAGAAATGGAAACGCGCTATGGTAAGGCCACCAGCCTGGAGGATTTTTCTACAAAAATGCAATTGCTGAATGCAATAGGCTACCAGGGAATTTTTGAAGCAGCCAATCACAAACTGAATGAAACAGGTGGCGTAATGTTATGGAAATTAAACGCAGCTTTCCCGAGTGTTGCATGGCAGATCTATGACTGGTACCTGCAACCCAATGCCGGATATTACTTTATGCAGAACGCCTGTGAGCCGTTGCATATCCAGTTTAATCATGATGATTCGACTATTGCAGTTGTAAATCGCACCCATAATTTGCAAAGCGGATTAACAGCTGATGTGAATGTGTATGATTTGAGTGGTAAATCCATTTTCAACAAAGGTGTTGGCAATATAAATCTCGCTGCATTGGAAGTAAAATCAGCCGTGGAATTAAACAAGACGTTGGCCTCCGCCAACGGTGTGAGTTTTGTTTTATTAAGATTGAAAAACTCTAAGGGGAAGATTGTTTCGTCCAATACATATTGGCTTGCACCGGGCAACAATTATCAATCCATGCAGAACATGGATAAGACTAGTGTCGGTGTGAAGTTGATAAGCATAGCTCCTTCGAAGAATGAAAAAACATTTACTTACCAGTTAACGAATTCAGGTAAAGAGGTTGCATTCTTTATCAATTTGTCTTTGAATAATGGTGCTGATGAACTGGCGCCATGTTTTTGGTCATCAAATTATATTTCCTTGGCACCGGGAGAGTCTGCGAATGTGTCTGTGACGGTTGCGGGTGATAAAATAACGCAGGGTTCTGTGATGCAGGTTAGCGGGTGGAATATTGAAAAACAACAGGTGCCGTTACCGTAGAGACGCGATGCATCGCGTCTCCACAATATGCATTTGCTCCGTTACAACATGCAATTTGCGGCAGGCCCTACACTCCGTAGAACGAGCCATTGATTTGATTTTTTGCTATCGCCCCTTCAGGGCTTGATCGGCATTTTCGATTTTTCCCAGGGCGTTGCCCTGGGCTAGTGATATGAGGCCTTCAGCCTCAGTCAACACGCGAATTACCGTAGATACGCGATGCGTCGCGTCTCTATCAAATACGGGCAAACCTTATATATCCTTATATGCCCTACATGGTTCAAAATCATTCGCACAAAGAAGGCACGCAGTTTAAAAACCGCGTGCCTTCTTTTGTATTACAATCTTGTCGTTAACAGTACGTTCCATTTTGCCCCCACATCGTACACCGTACATCAGACATCGTACATTGTCTCACATCGTACATCTAAGACCGTACATCTCACATTCCTTCACATCGTACACCGTACCCGCCCGAACGTGCCGTCGGTACGGGCAGGCATCTGACATCGTACATTCAATCGGCCTGTTTCACCTAAGTACTTCGTACTTCGTAACTCGTACTTACTACCCACATCGTACATCTAAAACCGTACGTCTTACATCCCTTTACTCCTTATGCGGTGCAGGCAACGTCACCCAATTTCTTCCATCCCTTGCTATCAATGCTTCTGCATCTTCAGGGCCCCAGCTTCCGGGTGAATAGTTAGGGAAATCAACCGGTGGTCTTTGTTCCCATGCTTCGATGATTGGCATTACTACTTTCCATGCAGATTCTACCTGGTCGGCGCGCATGAATTGTGTCGGGTTGCCTTCCATTACATCGAGCAACAATGTTTCGTATGCTTCAGGCTCATGACCGTCGTAAGCATCTTCATAGTTAAAGATCATATCCACAGGACTCAACGTCATTGTCTGACCCGGACGTTTAGCCTGGAACCTTAAACGGATATCCGTCTTAGGCTGAATGCTGATCGTTAAACGGTTTGGTCTCCATGTTTCGGCAGCTTCCGGTGGGAAGGCGTAATGCGGAGCCTGCTTAAATTGAACGGTAATGATGGTTGTTTTATCGTGCAGGTGTTTACCAGTGCGCACGTAGATAGGAACATCCTGCCAGCGCCAGTTATCAATATAGAATTTGATAGCCGCAAAAGTTTCGGTTGGTGATTGTGGAGCTACTTTCTCTTCCTGCCTGTAACCTTTTACCTTATCACCTTTCATCCAGCCTTCACTGTATTGACCGCGAACTGCATAAGCATGTACTTCATCGCGGGTAATCTTTCTCAACGCATTCAACACATCCACTTTCTTATTACGGATCTCGTTAGCTTCAAAGTTCACAGGAGCGTCCATCGCTATCATGCAGATCAGTTGCAGGATATGGTTCTGCACCATGTCACGCAATGCACCGCTTTGCTCATAGTAGCCACCACGACCTTCCACACCAACTGTTTCAGCGTTAGTGATCTGAATGTGGTCGATATAGTTGCGGTTCCAGATCGGCTCAAACAATGCATTTGCAAAACGCAATGCAAGAATGTTCTGAACGGTTTCTTTACCAAGATAGTGGTCAATTCTATAGATCTGATCCTCAGCAAACATGGAAGTAAGCAAAGCATTCAGTTCGTGCGCACTTTTCAAATCATGCCCGAATGGTTTTTCAACTACTATGCGCGTGTAGATCGTGTCTTTACAAAGATTCAGCTTACCCAGTTTCACAGCAATATCCGGAACCAGTTGCGGAGCAACCGCCAGGTAAAAAATAACATTAGGATGTTCGCCAAACTGTTCTTCAACTTCCTTAACCTTGTCTGCTATTTTGCTGTAAGCCGCTTCGTCTTCACCATCCATCTGCAAATAGCCCACGTGTTGGGAGAATTCTTTCCAATGTCCGTTCTGCTCGCCTTTTCTTCTGCTGAATTCCTGGATGCCATCATACAAATGCTTGCGGAATTTTTCATCAGAGTAAGCTGTTCTTCCCAAGCCTACAATCGCAAACTTTTCAGGCATCCAGCCATCCAAAAAAAGGTTATATAGCGCAGGAGATAATTTTCTTTGATTCAAATCGCCGCTTCCCCCAAAAATAAACAACAAGGTGGCCGGCGGACGGGTGTTATTGTTATTCTGTGTTGACATGTTCATTGGTTAATAAATGCTGTTGCTGAACATCGTTCATGCAAAACATTCAATAGTTAATATAAATGCAGGTTAGCAATCCAATAAATTAGCTCGCCCAATCTTCTGTATGGAATATTCCTTCTTTATCAATTCTCTGGTAAGTATGTGCGCCAAAGTAGTCGCGTTGTGCCTGTACCAGGTTGGTTGGCATTTTTTCTGTCGTGAATGCGTCAAAATAAGCCAGTGTGCTCATCAGGGCAGCGCCGCCAATTTTACTTTCAACCACTTTCGCAACTACTGCACGCAGGCTGTGTTGTTTGCTATCCAATAGTTTTACAATTTCTGTATCGAGCAGGATATTTGTTAACTGAGGATTGCTGCTGAATGATTCATAGAAGTCTTCCAATAGCACCGAACGGATGATACATCCACCTCTCCATACTTTTACGGCTGCTTTTAATTCTATCGCCATATCCAGTTCTTCAGAAGCTTTTTTCAACATTGCCAGGCCTTGTGCATAGCTGATCAGGATCGCAGCGAACAACGCTTCTTCAGCCTGTTTGATGAATGATTCTGCATCCGTGATCTTTCCAAAATCAGATTTGTACAAGCGGGCTGCAAGAATTCTTTCATCTTTAAATCCGGATAAAGTACGCATTGCAACGGCCGCGTCAATTGTAGGAATGGCAACGGGCAGATTCAGCGCATCCTGTGAGGTCCAGATCCCTGTTCCTTTAGAACCAGCTTTATCATTGATCATATCCACCAGGAAGTTGCCGGTAATAGGATCTTTCTTTTTAAGAATATCAGCAGTAATTTCTACCAGGTAAGATTTCAGTTCCCCTTCGTTCCAGCTTTTGAAAATTTCATGCAGGCGATCATTGGGAATGTCTGAACCGCGGTGAAGTAGGTCGTAGATCTCGCAGATCAGCTGCATCACGGCATACTCGATACCATTGTGCACCATTTTCACGAAATGTCCGGCAGCGCCTTTACCCATGTAAGCAACGCAAGGTTCGCCGTCTACATGCGCCGCAATGGATTCAAATATTGGTTTTATGATTTCCCAGGCTTTTATATCACCGCCGGGCATAATGCTTGGCCCGGTACGTGCACCAAACTCACCGCCGGAAATACCAGTGCCCATAAAATGAAAACCTTTATCACTTACATATTTAATTCTTCTCAGTGTATCGGTATAGTGTGAGTTACCGCCATCTATTATAAGATCTCCCTGATCCAGAAGAGGTAATAAACTGTCAATTACATCATCAACCGGCTTCCCGGCAGGCACCAGCATCATAATCTTTCGCGGCACCGCCAACTGCTTGACCATTTCTTCCAACGTTGTTACGCCCTTTACAGTTGTACCCGCTGTTGCCGAAGATTCCAGGGAAGCTCCCTTTTCTGCATCTTTATCAAAACCGATAACGCTAAAGCCATGATCAGCTATGTTTAGCAAGAGGTTGCGGCCCATAACGCCAAGACCAACCATGCCGAAGTCAAATGATGTGTTCATGTGGATATTACTAAATTAAAAGAAATGCAAGTTAAGGCATGTACGTAAATAATTGGCGCTCTTGTTTGAATAACCTGTTAGCTAACAGACGTGTGTATTGCCTGATGCCATTGAGAAAAGAACCAATTTTTAGCTAATGCAAAATACAAAGTGGCCTTGTTTTTTTGTTGTATAGATTGTGGGAGCACGCGTACCCGAAAGAGCATTTAAATGTCTTTTAAAGTTATCTGTTTAAATATGGCTAAGCATTATCGTTTGATTTGTAGTTGTTTAAATATAGCATTCGACGAATGCGATGATTGTTGTGTGTGTCTTTGAACGATAATATTTTACAATTATATAACCGATTCTATTTCCTTTGGAAGCTGGTGAATTTGTTGCTGTAAAGCCATTTCGAGATTGATTCACCTATCTCTTTTCATTGCCGTCTGCTTCAGCTGACGGAGAGTGGAACATATCGAACATGGCTTTAGCCACATAACCTACCCTTTAGGGCTAAAGCCCGGTTTAAAAAATCAATCACTGTCCGTCAGCTGAAGCAGACGGCAATGAATTGGCCCCACAAGCTTTCAAGCAAAATCTAATTATCAGGCGAAATCTAATGTTTCGTGGCGTTTGGAATGTTTATCCCGATTTCTCCTGTTTTTTATTACCCAATTCGACAGCCCGCTAAGCGCTTCGGTCGTAACTTTGGAAAATTTTTTTTATGTCTGAGCTGGTAAAGAAATTTAATGACTACAGGGAGAAGATGAATGAGGTGATCTTGAGCAAAGATAACCTGGTACTCAAGCGTTTATGGAATCTGGATACAAACACTTATGAAGATGGCGCTTTGGATAAAAGAACCAAAGAAATGCTTGGACTGGTTGCCAGCATGGTTTTACGCTGTGATGATTGCATTAAATACCATTTGGGAAAATGCCGCGAATTGGGTGTTACAACCCAGCAGATGTACGAAATTTTTGCCGTAGCCAATATTGTTGGCGGAACAATTGTAATTCCACATACAAGACGTGCTGCAGAATATTGGGAAGAGCTTATGAGCTCTGAGTTAAAATAGGTGTCCGTTAATTGATTAATTTTGCATAGAAATTTTTTTTGAGATGAGTGAAGTTAATTCGGTGTTACCCACATTAACAGCCAAGGATTTTTCGACCGACCAGGAAGTTCGCTGGTGCCCGGGCTGTGGGGACTATTCCATTCTTGCACAGGTTCAGAAGGTAATGCCTACAATTGGCGTTCCTAAAGAAAATATAGTGATTATCAGCGGTATCGGTTGCAGCAGCCGTTTTCCCTATTACATGAATACGTATGGAATGCACTCGATCCATGGCCGCGCAACAGCCATTGCCAGCGGATTGAAAGCTACCAGGCCCGAACTGAGTGTTTGGATCGTTACGGGTGATGGTGACAGCCTGAGCATTGGTGGTAACCATACCATCCATTTGCTGCGCCGCAACTTTGACGTAAATGTGTTGCTGTTCAATAACCAGATCTACGGTCTTACCAAGGGCCAGTACTCACCAACTTCTGAGGAAAACAAGATCACGAAAAGTACACCGCTCGGCAGCATTGACCATCCGTTCAATCCACTGGCGCTTGCCATGGGAGCAGATGCATCTTTCATAGCCAGAAGTATGGACCGTGATCCTAAACATCTGCAACAGATGCTTACACGTTCTCATCAGCACAAGGGCGCTTCTTTCCTGGAAATCTACCAGAACTGCAACATCTTTAATGATGGCGCATTTGAAATATTTACAGAGAAAGGCAGCAAACTGAATGAAACACTGTTCTTAGAACAAGGCAAGCCTTTGATTTTTGGAGCTAACCAAAACAAAGGAATTAAACTGGATGGCTTAAAACCTGTTGTTGTTGAGCTAGGAGAAAATGCAAGCACAGATGATTTGTGGATTCACGATGAAAGGGATTTTTATAAAGCACAGATCTTAATAAGAATGTTTGATGATCCTCGCATTGAAGGTCATTTCCCCCGCCCGTTTGGCGTGTTCTATGAAGCTGACAGAGCTTGTTACGAGGATGCCCTGAACATGCAGATTGAAGAAGCTGTTGCCAAAAAAGGTTCAGGCAATCTTGATAAGCTGCTAAGAGGTTCTGAAGTTTGGGAGATAGCTTAGAAAAATATTTAATAAATAAAAATAATATCGTGAAAAGTCCTTGCTAGCAAGGACTTTTTCATTTTTTACTAATATTAAAATCGATGAAACGGTTATTTTTTTATAGCTCTGGCACCATCTTTGGCATTATTGGTCGAATCAGAAGTATTTGTTAGCCCAAGAAGTTCTCAGTATATGACCAGGTTTAGCTCTATTATCTATTTTTTGTTGATGTTCGCAGTGTTATCCGGCTGCAGCAAGCAATCTGTGTCACCCACATCTCAGAGGGCAGAAGAGGCAAGTAATGGCAATACCGGTAATAATCCAAATAACAATATTGTAGAATCAAAGCCGGCTATTGTAACTCCGAGAGTAGCATCTATCAGCGCCAGCATTCATGGCTTTGGCGAAGCTTTACCTGCTTTATATGATTCTACAACGAAAAACTATCCGCTGATCATATTTCTTCACGGCCAGGGAGACATTGGAAATGGCACTACTGACATATACAAAGTAGGTAGAGAAGGTATTGGAAAAATGGTGAAGAACAAGACCTTTCCTCCCAACTTCAATGTGCAGGGTAAGAACTATTCATTTATCGTATTGCTTCCGCAATTTGACAAATGGGCCGACGCGGGAGATGTGAATGCAATGCTGGATTATGCCGTAAAAAATTACCGGGTGGATCAAAGCCGCATCTATATAGTTGGTTTTAGTATGGGCGGTGGCATTACATGGCTAACCGGCGCCACCGAGGCAGCAAAAATAGCTGCAATTGTTCCAATCTCCAGCGCATCTGCAATAAATGATAAGAACGCAGAAGCACTTGTATCAGCTAAGATGCCGATATGGGCTTTTCATAATACCCAGGACACAATGGTTTCCGTGAACTATACCAAAAATAATGTTGCTAAAGTAGAAGCGCTTAATCCTTCAATTAAGCCAATACTTACTCTTTTCGAGTCGGAGGCGCACGATGCATGGAACAAGGCTTGCAACCCCGGATATAAACAAAACAACATGAACATTTACGAATGGATGCTTCAATATACAAGAAACTAACATTAATTCGGTTTAAAAGATTTTCAACATCGACCAAACAACTTTAAAAAATCTTCTCACCAATCCTTGAACATCATTGTTCGTAACCCTTACTGCTATTGACTTTCATCAATAAATCCAACAATATTCCGAGGAATAATTGACCTGGATTTATTCTACACCGTTTTGGCACCATGTTTGAAAACCTACCCGTGTCCAACAAATTCATCATTCTTTTCAAAGGATCCAACATCCAAATTTTTTATGAGCAAGTTAAAGGCAATTGTAGTCGCATGCCTGGTTGGTGCGACGGTGATCACATCATGTCAGAAAGAATCCGTATCTCCCACACAAACAGCAGAGGAGAACACTTCAAGCGATCATTCAACTTCAGAAAGAACCGCAAATGACATAATTGAAACAAGACCAGCAAATCTTAAGGCAGTTGTTGCTGTCGTAAGCGCAGACATCCATGGTTATTACCGGGCATTACCTGCACGGTACGATTCAACAACTAAAAAATATCCGTTGTTGGTTTACCTGCATGGCAAAGGCGAGATAGGAGATGGTAGTCTTGCCGCGTTACCCAGAGTGCTAAAAAATGGAACTGCAGCATTATTAAAAGCAGGAAAGTTTCCGCCAAACTTTTATGTTAACGGTCAAAACTTTTCATTCATTGTAGTTATGCCGCAATTTACAAGATGGCCGACACCTGATGATGTAAACAGCATGATCACTTATGCAAGGAACAAATACAGGGTAGATACATCGCGTATCTATGTAGCGGGCCTTAGCATGGGTGGCGGCGGAACATGGTTGTTCGCAGAAAAATATCCAACGCGTTCAGCAGCGATTGTTCCTATTGCAGGTGCGAATAAATTGTACAACACAGGGGCAAAGTTCCTGGCATCAAAGAATTTACCGGTTTGGGCTTTTCATAATAAATATGACCCAACGGTGCCTTCTTCCTACTCAGTTAACAACGTTGCAATGATCAATGGCGGATACCCGCTGATTAAACCGAGGTTGACAATCTGGAATGCATATACGCATGATGCGTGGACAAAAGCATCTAATCCGAGCTACAAAGAAAATAACCTGAACATCTACCAGTGGATGTTACAATACAAGAGATAAAAATAAAGACCGTAAGACACGTAAGACAGTAAGATCGTAAGAAGAGCCGTTGCAGGAAGACCGTAAGACACGTAAGACAGTAAGATCGTAAGATTGCTGTTGCAGGAAGACCGTAAGACACGTAAGACAGTAAGATCGTAAGATTGCTGTTGCGGGTGCAGCAGGTTCACAAACTCTTACCATCTTACTTTCTTACTATCTTACATGTCTTTTTTTGGTCTTACACGTCTTACACGTCTTACACGTCTTACACGTCTTACACGTCTTACACGTCTTACACATCTTACACGTCTTACACGTCTTACACGTCTTACACGTCTTACTATCTTACTCTCTTACTGTCTTACTCTCTTCCAGCTGAATTACTTTCGGAAACAGAATATTGTTCTCCAGGTGAATGTGCTGGTGCAGATCTCCTTCAAATTCCTCCAGTTTTTTGTAGAGAAAATTAAAGCTGTTGCAGGCATTTGGCGGCACTGAATAACCGTTGGTCAGTTCACGCAATTGTCTTAACAGATCGCCGGCAACTTCATGGTCCTGCTCCATTACCCAAATTGGTTTTTCGATTGAGTCAAATGTCTGTTTGAATGGACCAGCACTATCATTACCTTGTTCCGTATGCTTGATGTAAGGGAAAAGAATGCGTTCCTCTTTTACCATATGTGTCGTCAGCTCATTGAGCAATTCAACAACACACCTGCGGATCTCCGGAAGTTCAGCAAACTTATCACTGTGTTTTCTTGCCACTTTTTCACTTAGCTCATCCAACAGTTGGGTGCTTTCGCGTACATATTTATGATGCACATTAACGATGTAATCGGCCAGGAACGAAAGCGGCCATGAGTCAAAATCGTGCTGCACTGCTGAAGCGGAGCCAGGCTGTTCGGCTTTTTCAAGCTCGCGTTTTACAGATTCAACATCCAATCCGTGTTTTGCACAAGCTTCCTCAACAGTTTTCTTGCCACCACAACAATAGTCTATTCCCAGTTTTTTGAATACCTCGGCTTTTCTGAAGTTCTTACGGGCCATTTCACCAATGGTTTCAGCGGCATTATTCAGCGCTTCTTTTTTTATTTCCACTTCCCAGGTTAACGGGCCTTCCTGCAGATAAGTCCATGAAAACGAAGCACCGCGGGCGCTTCTAAGTTCATAATACAGCGGCTTGGGATCGTGATCATTCCGGATAGTCAGCGCTTCGCCGTCTCCGAGATTATCAAACAGATTAAAAATAGCAGCATGCCGGTGCACCGGTTCTATTGTAGTAACGTCAACAATTAAATTCGTACTCATAATCGTGTCTTTATTGTAAGTGATTGATTTTGTATTTTAATTAAGGACAAAAACATCCTTAATTTGATCAAAAAAATAGCTTACGCTATCTTTAAAAAACTACTGCCTTTTTGTAATTTTTTGGCCATATCACCAATGGTAATGCCAGTAAGCATGCTGGCAATATTGGTGCGGATTGCTTTGTATTTGTTATGCAGGGGGCAAGGCTCCTTTTCTGAACAAGCTCTTAATCCCAGCCCGCAACGTGATAATGCCTCGGTACCTTCCACCGCTTCAACGAGCGCTATAAGCGGCCGGTTCATTTGCTCTTCATCCATAAAAAAACCACCGTTAACGCCTTTCTGTGAACTAACGAGCCCTTCACGGGTCAGTATCTGGAGAATTTTAGCTGTAAAATGCCTGGGTGCCTCGATCTTTTCGCAGATCTCGGTAATGCCTATTTTATAGTCTTTGTCATGTTGAGAAGCAATATACACTGCAGCTCTGATTCCGTATTCACAGGTTTTTGAAAAAAGCATTTTGCTCGATTTTATGGCAAAGATAATGCAATAAAGGACAAAAACATCTTTTATTTAATGTGCAAATGGGACAATGTGCAGATGAGCAAATATGCGAATGTGCAAATGAAAACCATCCGCAGCCGGGTGAATAAGATAGGATCGATGCTATTCATTGTTTGAATCACTCGTTATTAATTATCTTGCCCGGCTTCACGTTCACACCGTTCATTTTCAACTATTATTGCCCCACTAAAGGTGTGAAATACTTCTTTAATGAACAACGGCCACGTTAACCCAGTCTAATTTTATTAAAAACGTCAAGCTCAATTCGTGCAATCCCGAAGGGATGAAATTATTATAGAAGGATATACACGCCTGTATTTAAAACCCGAAGCCCGCCTGACCGAACGGGCAGGGGTTGACATTATATAATGCCACCCTTTCAGGGTTTGAATAAAGATTTTACGCATTTCTATAATAATTTCATCCCTTCGGGATTGAGTCGATCTGCGCTAACCTATTTCATTATATCGTTGTTATCACCTTACCTGATCGTACGAGCGCGCATGGCTCTGGTTCTTTTCCTTTCATTCTAAGGAGTATGAAACATCAAATACTTCTCTTCCTAGACCCGGCTTAAATTCATTTTACAACTATCGTCTGACAGGGTTTTAGATCTCAATTTTTTCAATCTTTATTCTGACAACGATGATTTTTCAATTGTCCATTTTCAAATCGCCGCACATTCGCATGGTCCATTTTCAATTTTCAATTGTCAATTGTCAATTTTGTCTCACCAACTCAATCCTAAACGTCGTTCCCTTTCCCACCTCACTCCACTTGATAAAAATGTCGCCCTTATGGTATTGTTTCATAATTCTTTTCGTGAGGGTTAATCCAAGGCCCCATCCTCTTTTCTTTGTTGTAAAGCCGGGCTTAAATACGTTGGCGATATTGGCTTTGCTGATGCCTTTGCCACTGTCTGTAACGTCTATTGTTATTTTAGCCGGCGCTTCTGCAACATGCACTTCAATTTTACCCTGGCCTTCCATTGCATCCAATGCATTCTTTAAAAGGTTTTCTATCACCCAATCAAAAAGTGGTGGCGAGATCATAGCCGCGATCTCCGGCTTGCCTTCGGTATCAAGCCTGAACTCGACTCTGTTACTCGCACGCTTCTTCATATAGTCAACCATGTACTGCAACTGGCTGATGATGTTTCTTTCTTCCAATTGTGGTTGGCTGCCAATCTTCCCAAACCTGTCCGTGATCAGTTCCAGCCGGTTCACATCTTTCACCAGCTCGGGGTTTATGGATTCAGTCCCCGGAATTTCTTTCAGCACTTCAATCCACCCTTTAAGGCTGGTTACCGGCGTACCAAGCTGATGGGCAGTTTCTTTCGCCATGCCAACCCAGAGCTGATTTTGCCTGCTGCGGTAGGTGGTTTGCTGTGCAATAATGGTTACAATAATAAACAGTGTTACTATGATCAGTTGCACAATAGGATAATAGCGCACCTGCGATTGCAACTTGCTTTTGCCATAATAATACTTGTTGGCAGTGTAAGGGCTTTTGGTAAGCACCATTACAATTGGCGCATGAAGCCTTTTAAACTCCTTCAGCTTGTGCAGCAGGTAGCCGGCATCTTCTTTTACTTTGATCGTATCGAGGTTAAGATAGTTGTTGGTGATGCTATCCTTCTCGTTTGTTTCAATAATGGGAATATCTTCATTTTCGCTGGAGATCTTTATCGCCAGGTTTAAGTTTGCTTCATCCGGAGCCTGCATGATCGTGCGTTGCGCTTCAACCCAGGATTCTACTCTTCTCGTTTCGTCAATGGCAATTTTATTTGCCAGGTATTGGGAATACCATATCGTACCCGATACAATAATAATCGCAATAAAAGCAAGCAACGTCCGCCAGTTAAGCCATTGTTTGATCATACGTTTTCTATCTGTCCGTTAGTATAGCATAGCCAGCCACAATCTAAATGGCAGAAGTGTATCAGATCTCTTATACATCTTCTTCATTCTCCTCTTCATAAACCTCCTGCGCTTGTTCCACGGGTGGCAGATTCTCAGACATGTCGCAAATCAGGTTCGCCGCAAGAGCGGTCCAGCCTGTTTGATGCGCTGCACCGAGGCCATGCAAAGTATCACCATGAAAATACTCATAAAAAAGAATAAGATGCTCATTTCCCGGTTGCTGGTAAAACCAGTTATAATCACCGTGGGCTTTGCGGCCAGACTGATTCAGTTCAAAAATACTGATCACTCTTTTCATCAGTTCCTCAGATACTTGCTCGAGGTTCAGGTAATTTCCCGATCCGGTTGGATATTCTACGCACAGGTTATCGCCATAAAAATCACCGTATTTTTTAATGGATTGTATAATGAGGTAATTGATGGGAATCCACACAGGACCGCGCCAGTTACTGTTGCCGCCAAAAAAGTTGGAAGTTGAATCTCCGGGATCATATTGTATGGTATAATCCGTTCCGTCGATATTTACCGTATAAGGGTTCTTTTCGTGGTATTTTGATAAAGCCCTGATGCCACCTTCCGATAAAAATTCTGTTTCAGACAGAATGCGCTGTAACAACGCAATCAGGCGTTCTTTTGGAATCAGCGAAAGCAAAATAGTTTCTTCATCGGCTTTTTCCTCATTTGGCCAGAATTTGTTGTTCTTTTTACGATAGTCTTCAAACCAGTCAAATCGTTTTCTGAAATCTCCCAGCTTATCGAATACTTTTTTATCAATAGTGGAAACCGCAAATAAAGAAGTAAGACCCACAATGGAGTGAATTTTTAATTGAATTGGATCATGCTCTTTGATTGCAAGCGTATCATAATAAAACTTGTCTTCGTTGTTCCACATGCCCAGCTCATTCAACCCCTCAGCTATCAATACAAAATGTTCGAAAAATTTAGTGGCGGCATCTTCAAAAGATGGATCGTGCATGGCAATCTCTATGGCCATATCCATGAGGTTAAGCGCGTACATGCCCATCCAACTGGTTCCATCGGCCTGCTCCAGTTCCATCTGGCCGTGCAGTGGCATGCTTCTGTTAAATACACCAATATTATCCAGTCCTAAAAATCCTCCTTCAAAAATGTTATTGCCGTTCGCATCTTTTCTATGGATCCACCAGGTAAAATTGATGATCAGTTTTTGGAAGATGCGTTTGAGAAAATTGATATCGCCCGTTCCTTTCTGCTTTTTCTCGATATGATAAACCTGCAATGCAGCCATGGCGTGTACCGGAGGATTAACGTCGCCAAAGTTCCATTCATACGCCGGGATTTGTCCGTCAGGCTTCATGTACCATTCGCGCATGATAAGAATAAGCTGATGCTTGGCAAATACCGGATCTACCAATGCCATGGAAACGCAGTGAAAACCAAGGTCCCACGCTGCATACCATGGATACTCCCATTTATCAGGCATAAGAACAATGTCCTGGTTCTTTAAATGCTGCCAGTCGTGGTTGCGCCCGGTCTTTCGCTCGGGACTCAGCGGACTTATATCGTCTGTCGTCGACAACCACCTTTCAATATCGAAGTGATAATATTGCTTGCTCCACAGAAGCCCGGCCAGCGCCTGACGCTGGATCTGCTTCCAATCCTCTGAAACATTCTTTGGCAATATTTCCGCGTAAAAGTCGTTAGCCTCCTGTTTTCTTGTAGCGAAGATGTGTTCAAACCCATGTGGAAAAGGCTGATCCATCAAAACATCAGATAATCGCAGGCAAATGCTCTTTGTTGCTCCGCCGGCAATTCTGTATTTGTACACCGGAGAAAATTTTGTGCCTTCAGTGTTTTCGCGCAGCTGATCTACATTCACATTGTTGATAATAGCCTCATTAAAAGCATCTTTTACAAATGGCGATTGATTGGGCCTGCCGAACAACTTTTCATGATTGGTTTCATTCTCGGTAAAAAGCGCCATATCTGCCTTTTGAAAATACAGGTAATAATTACCTAACCTTTCATGTGTTGCCTTTACAGCATTGTTATTTATCTTTTTTATGCAGGGTCGCTCCGTTAACCCACCATAGGACCAACGGTTGTAGAACCAAAGCGTTGGCAACACCGTTATTGGCGCCGCTGTTTTTCCCCGGTTGGTAATGTCTATTCTTATCGCAATGTCCCGCTTGCTATGCTTGGCATAAGTTATCTTAACGTCGAAGTATTTGTTGTCGTTAAATACGCCTGTATCCAGGATTTCGTATTCTGGCTCCAGCCGCGAGCGGTTCCTGTTCTTTTCAACCAGGTCTTCATACGGAAATTCCTGTTGCGGATATTTATACAGAAACTCCATGTAATAGTGGGTAGGAACATTATCGAGGTAGTAGTACAGTTCTTTTACATCTTCGCCATGATTTCCTTCAAAGTTACCCAGGCCATAAAGGCGCTCTTTAAGTATTTTGTCCTTCCCATTCCACAAAGCCACGGAAAAACAGAGATTCTGAAAAAAATCGGAGATCCCTCCCAAACCATCTTCACCCCACCGGTATGCCCTTGCATGAGAATGACTGAAAGGAAAATAGTTCCATGCGTCTCCATTACTGCTGAAATCTTCACGAACGGTTCCCCACTGCCTGTCGGACAAATAAGGTCCCCATTGTTCAAGTGGTACTTTTTTTAGCGCGTTTACTTTTAATCGTTGCTGCTCTGCTGTCATACGCATTCAAATATTAGTGCGACTGCTGTTACAAAAAATCTGTCGCAAATACATCTTCTCTCGCCATTGCATGGCACGGCTTTAGTTTGCAACAAACTACACACGCAAGCTTCGTTAATGAGGTAAGCTTTTTAAAAGTTTATAGAGTTAATCTCTTTCGGCGTGGCGATTGATCAGGGATTCAATAAGAAAGGTGACAATTGATAAAAGTATTCCGAACCAGAATGCACTCCACCAATTTACTACGTTGAAGCCTTTGACAATCAGGGCCGACCATTTGATGATGATCGTATTAATAACCAACAGGAATAAACCAAATGTGACTACAGTTATGGGAATGGTCAATATAATTAATATCGGCCGCACTATTGCATTTAATACCGCCAAAACCAAAGCAAGCAAAACTGCGCTTGTTCCGTTTTTTATAGATACCCCTGGAATAAAATGCGCTGCGATTAAAGCGGCCAGGGCCGTAACCAGTATTTTGCCAATAAATTTTCCCACGTTTTATATTTTACTGTTCAATACAGTTTTTATACAACAACCAGCTCATAAAACTCATCAGCAACCAGGTATTTGTTAGCGAGATCCCTGATTTCTTCCGCAGTTATTGCTCTTATTGTGTTGATACTATTATAAAAATACTCTTCTGTAAGGTTATTTAATACATAATTTTTCCACCGGGATATTACCTGGAACGGACCATCCAGGTCTCCAAGTATTGATCCCATCATGTAATTCTTTACCAGGTGCATCTCTTCATCATCAACGAGTTCTTTCCTGAGTATTTCCATTTCCTTGTACACTTCTTCAATTGTAGCGCGGCTCACATCACGGCCGGCTTCAGTACTAACCATCCAGGCACTGCTTTCAACATGGTTCTGCAGATAACTGTATATACCGTAGGTATAACCCTTTTCCTCACGGATATTACTCATTAACCGGCTGCCAAAAAAACCTCCGAAAATATTGTTCAACACCTGTACCTTGGTAAAATCCGGATGATGCCTGTTGGGAAACGGCCTTGCAATACGGATGGCGCCCTGCACACCGTTTGCATCATTGATCACCTCATATTTTTTTTGCACAGCTGGCTGGCGTAAATGGGTAATCTGCGGAATATCAGCCTTATTCAGTGCCAGGTGACCAAACGATTTATTCAGTTGTTCCTGTATATCCGAAGGAAGTTTTCCTGCAACAAACAGCAAACATTTTCCTTCTGAATAATATTGCTTGTAAAACTTCTCCAGATCCTCGCGTTGTAAAGCATCATAATCGCCAGTCAGCGTATATTTTCCATAAGGATGATCGTAGCCATACAGGTATTCATCAATGAGCCTGTTTGCTACAAACTCTCCCTTTTTAAGATTTACCTCCAGGCGTTGCTTCTGGTTTTGTTTATAAATAGCCAGTTCATCTTCCGGCAATGTGGCATCCGTTAAAAGTTCAGTTACAACCGGCAATAGCTCAGGTAAATGTTTACTTAGCGCATGAAGTGATATAGTTGCGGTTTCATTGTAACAGTTTCTGTTCAGGTAGGCTCCGTAAAACTCAAAATGCTCATTTATCGCAAAAGCATTCTTTTTAGTGGTTCCATTCTTCAACAGGTAATTTGTTGTTGCGGCTACTATATTTTTATCCTCATACCAGTTTCCTGCAAAAAATACCAGTTCAACCATCACAACATCCTGCGCACCGGCATCAATAGTATAAACAGGCACTCCGTTATCTAATTGAAAGTATGTATAGGGCTTAAGTTGTAAGTTAAAATCCACGGCGTCTTTTATGGCTGGCTCTTCTTTTCTGTTTATCATATCAAAAATTAAAAAACAAAAGTACGTGATTATGGCAGTCTCTTTTTCAAATTACGTGGTTAATATGGGGTGATGTAAGTTGTGCTACCGCGAAATTATTTTATCTTCAAAGCCAAACTTGACCTAACATGAGAGCATTCATCATTCTATCTTTCCTGGTTGTCGGGCTTAACGGATTTTCCCAGCAAAAAGATACAATTGCCGACAAACAATGGAAATTTGAAAGCAAGCCTGTATGGGCCGATGAGTTTAACTACACCGGAAAGCCCGACCCTTCAAAATGGGGCTATGATGTTGGAGGCAGTGGTTGGGGAAATAACGAGCTGGAATATTATACGGATAAAGGCAATGCTTCCGTGGCCAACGGAATGCTCACCATTGAGGCAAGAAAAGAAAAAAAAGGCGACAAAGAGTTCACATCGGCGCGCATGGTCACCAAAAATAAAGCTGATTTTTTATACGGAAGATTTGAGATAAAAGCCAAACTCCCAACCGGCAAGGGATTGTGGCCTGCTATCTGGATGTTATCCACCGACTGGAAATATGGCGGATGGCCCGAATCCGGCGAAATAGACATAATGGAACAGGTTGGATATGATCCCGACAGTATTCACATCAGCGTTCACACAAAATCATTTAACCACGTAATACACACGCAAAAAACGAGTGTTACAAATGTGCCTACTGCAACCAGCGATTTTCACATTTACCGCATTGACTGGACGCCTTATGATATAAAAGGATTTATTGATGATAGGCAATGCTTTCAATTTAAAAATACGGGTAAGGGATTTGCAGAATGGCCCTTTGATAAACGATTTCATTTGTTGCTGAATGTGGCAGTAGGAGGTAACTGGGGCGGACAAAAAGGAATTGACGAAAGTGCATTTCCCGGAAAAATGGAAGTGGATTACGTGCGGGTTTATAAAATGATTGAATAGGTTTGTTTCACGCATATTTCTCGCGGCGAGCGCGAAGAAGCAGCGACGCAGCGATTTACGCTCTTACGCTCTGCTAAGCCTCCGGGCTTTGTAGCATTACTCTATCGCTTGCAGCGATTTTTTTGCTCTATCCGATAAAAAAGAAACACATTTATTTCTCGCGGCGAGCGCAAAGAAGCAGCGGCGCGGCAATTTATGCTCTTACGCTCTGCTAAGCCTCCGGGCTTTGTAGCATTACTCTATCGCTTGCAGCGATCCTCTCAGTCATTTTTTTCCATAAAATCAATTACCTGATAAAAATCAAGCCCCAACACACTTTTTATCATTTCTTCTCCAACCCATGCATCCTTACTTCGCGCATTACCATTTTTCTTCATTTATAAAAGGGATGCGTGATCAGACATAAACTTATATGCACAGTTTTTCTTCTTTTCTCAGCATCCCTTAATTTTTGTTTGCGCGCCCAGGAAGTAAAAAAAGATTCGGTATCACGGGGCACAGCTAATCGTATTCTTACTTTCTCCGGATTACTGCAGACCAGATATTCATTATCACTCAACCGCCGTGTTGATGTGGCTGGTAAAAATATTGATTCAGGTAATTGTGTTACCAACAGTTTTTCTTTAAGGCGCGTACGTTTGCAGGCTAACGCAAAAATAAATGCTCACTTCGATGCAAGCCTGCTCATAAATTTTGCGGAGTTCAATTCATCCAATGTAAATAATAAGGTGTTAGAAAATGCGTTTGTACGATATACGCTCAACAGGCACTTGCATGTTATCGCGGGACAATACCGGCCTTTCTTCGGTATAGAAGATCTGATTCCGGCAGATCTTATTCAATCGCTGGACTATTCCAATCAGTACAATGCTTTTGGCAGTAACGGCTGGCAAAGTTTTCAATTGGGCATGTGCATTTATGGTGATCTTAATAAAGAAAACAAAATGCCTGTCCGCTATTATGTCGGCGTACACAATGGAAATAACCGCAATCAGCAAACAGACAACGACAACAACAAACATATTTATGCAAGGATTGAAATAAGCCCTTTTAAAAGGACTACGATTGGCGTTAATGGCGGATCAGGCAGCACCGATAACAGGAATGGTTATGCCTGGGGAGGAGATTTTGCTACCGACCTTTCTTTAAGCAACCGCCTATCACTAAAACTTTCCGGTGAATATAAAGATGGGACAAACTTCTCGGCATTTAAAAGTTGTGGCGGAATTCACCCACTTGATCAGTTTAAAATGAAAGGATTTTATGTTTTGCCAACATTAAAATACCGTTGTATGGGCAAACAAGTAAGTTCATTACAGGTATCGTCCCGCTACGAATATTTTGACGAAAATTACAAACAGCCAACCAACGATACGAGGCAAACAATCACTCCGATGGTAGCAATGGAATTCGCAGATAACTTTTCTGCATTATTACAGGCAGGCGTTTATATTGACATCTATAAAACAAATATTCCCTTAACAACAATGTATTCGCACAATACAGCAATTGTTCAGTTACAGGTGAGATTTTAGTCTGATTTCACGGATCCGGGTGATTGGTTGGCCGGAGCAACAAATGAAGCGGTTGGTTGTTATAGATGTAATAATTTTTTTAAGAAAAGCGTACATAAGTATATTCTTCATCTTAATCAGGAAGCTATGAAATCTGCAACACATCAGCGCAAATTATGGATGGCCGGCACGGGACTCTTTCTCTGTTTTTTTCTCGTCATTCATTTACTTGGCAATATTCAACTACTGCTTCCCGGTGAAGAGGCAAAGCAACAATTCAATTGGTACTCACATTTGCTTGCAGGCAATATTATCATCGAGGTAATTGCTTATGTTTTGTATGCTTCTATTATCGGCCATGTTGTTTACGCCCTAGTCGTAACACGAAAAAATAAACTGGCGAGCGGTAAGAAATATAAATATGACAGACGCAGTTCCGCCTCCACATGGCAGAGCCGCAATATGGGTTTGTTAGGCACAATTATTTTCGCATTCCTCGTTATTCACTTCAAAGACTTCTGGTATCAATACAAATTCACGACGTTGCCTCTGGATGAGAAAGGAAACAAAGATCTGTACACAGTAGTTGTAGCTGCTTACAAAGAATGGTGGTATGTCGTCATGTACGAGGTTGCTATGATTGCACTAGGCTTTCACCTTTTACATGGCTTTTTCAGTGCGGGACGTACGTTAGGCGTTTATCACCCGAAATATATCAGGTGGGTAAAAGTGGCCGGATGGGCTTATACCGGCATTATTACCATCGGATTTATGTTGATACCTGTATACGTTCATTTTACAAAAGCTTAAACCATGAATGCAAAAATTCCGGAAGGCAAATTGTCAGAAAAATGGAGTAATTATAAATCGCATGCAAAGCTTGTAAACCCGGCCAACCGCAAAAAGCTGGATATAATTGTGGTGGGCACCGGTTTAGCCGGAGCATCATGTGCGGCGTCACTGGCAGAACAAGGCTACAACGTAAAATCCTTTTGTTTCCAGGATACGCCAAGGCGCGCACACTCTGTGGCTGCGCAGGGCGGGGTTAATGCATGTAAGAATTATAAGAATGACGGCGATAGCGTCTATCGTATGTTTTACGATACAATTAAAGGCGGTGATTTCCGCTCGCGCGAAGCAAACGTTTACCGGCTTGCAGAATGTTCTGCCAACCTGATTGACCAGGCTGTTGCGCAAGGTGTTCCCTTTGCAAGAGAATATGGTGGTTATTTAAATAACCGTTCGTTTGGTGGTGTACAGGTTTCGCGAACATTTTACGCACGCGGACAAACGGGTCAGCAATTATTGCTTGGTTCATACCAGGCGCTGATGAGGCAGGTTGCTGCCGGAAGGATTCAATTGTTTTCAAGACATGAAATGCTTGAGCTTGTTGTCATCGACGGAAAAGCCAGGGGTATTATTTCGCGTGATCTTGAAACAGGTGAAATTGAACGTCACAGTGCACATGCTGTTGTTCTGGCAACCGGCGGTTACGGAAAGATCTATTATTTATCAACATTGGCGATGGGCTGCAATGGTTCAGCGATCTGGCGTGCGCATAAAAAAGGCGCGTACATGGCGGGCGTGAGCTGGATCCAGGTGCACCCAACATCTCTGCCTCAACATGGCGAACATCAGTCCAAGCTGACATTGATGTCTGAATCGCTACGCAATGACGGCCGGATCTGGGTTCCTAAAAAACAAAATGACACGCGGCATCCTAATGACATTCCGGAAGAAGAAAGGGATTATTACCTCGAGCGTCGCTATCCATCCTTCGGCAATCTTGCACCCCGCGATATTTCTTCCAGAGCTGCCAAAGAACGCATCGATGCTGGCCATGGTGTTGGCGAAATGAAGAATGCTGTATGTCTTGATTTTTCAAAAGCGATCAGGGAACAGGGCAAAGACAAGATTGAAGAAAAATACGGCAACCTTTTCCGTATGTATGAAAAGATCACGGGGATCAATGCTTATACGGAGCCCATGCTGATCTCGCCATCTGCGCATTTCACCATGGGAGGCTTGTGGGTAGATTATGAACTGATGACTACCATTCCTGGTTTGTTTGCTTTGGGCGAAGCCAACTTTGGAGATCATGGCGCAAACAGGCTTGGAGCAAATTCGTTATTGCAGGCCTGTGTGGATGGCTATTTTATTGCTCCATATACTATCCCCAATTACCTGGCAGGAGAACTAAAGACAGGCAAGATCGACGTAAAGGATCCTGCGTTTGATTTCGCAGAAAGAAAGGTTCGCCGGCAGCTGGGTGATTTAATGCATATTCAAGGGCATCTGTCTGCGGACTACTTCCACAAAACACTGGGCAAATTATTGTATGACAAATGCGGGCTCAGCCGCAGCAAAGAAGGGTTGGAAGAAGCGATCAAAGAAATTAAAATGTTACGCGAAAGGTTCTACAAGGAACTGCGAATACCTGGCGACGGCAAGGTAAACAGTGAGCTGGAAAAGGCCGGCCGCGTGGCAGACTATCTTGAACTGGGAGAACTCATGTGTTATGATGCGTTAACCCGCAACGAATCCTGCGGTGCGCACTTCAGAGAAGAATACCAGACTCCCGATGGCGAGGCACTCAGAGATGACCAAAATTTCTGCTTTGTATCAGCCTGGGAGTACAAGGGAAAAGACGCAGAAGAAGAACTGCATAAAGAACCATTGGAGTTTACAGAGGTGGAACTGGCGGTGAGAAGCTATAAGTAGCAAGTACGAAATACGAAGTACGAAGTACCTTGATTGATCAGGCGAACTGAATACAGGCTTTTTAATTGTTAGTAAGTATGAAGTTGGAAGTACTTAGGTTTATCGGGCTCATTAAATCATTGGCCTTTTAATTATTTAGAAGCTTCAAAAAATATTAGCAAGATCACAGCAACGTACTTCGTACTTCGTAACTCGTACTTGAAACCAGGTCAAAATAAAAAGGACACTGATGCACCTTTCACTATTCACCATTCACTATTGACTTAATTTATTGATATGAAACTATACTTAAAAATATGGCGGCAGGAAGACCGGACCAGCTATGGAAAGCTTGCGGACTATACACTGGATAATGTTTCCGAGCACATGTCCTTTCTTGAAATGCTGGACATGCTGAATGAAGCGCTTGTTGAAAAAGGTGAACGTGTGGTTGAATTTGATCATGATTGCAGGGAAGGAATTTGCGGACAATGCGGCGTTATGATTAACGGCCGGGCACACGGACCGCTGTCGAACACAACAACCTGTCAGCTTCACATGCGTTCATTTAAGGATGGTGACACGATTTATATTGAACCGTTCCGCGCGACAGCGTTTCCTATCATCAGGGACTTGAAGATAGATCGTACTTCTTTTGATCGCATTATAGCCGCGGGAGGATTTATTTCTGCCAGCACAGGACAAGCACCGGAAGCAAACAGTATTCCGATCAATCACGAAACTGCAGAAGCGGCATTTGACTCTGCAGCCTGCATTGGTTGCGGCGCCTGTGTAGCCACTTGCAAAAATTCAAGCGCGGCGCTGTTTACATCAGCCAAGGTTGCTCACCTTGCATTACTACCACAAGGAAAAGAAGAAGCGCGCACCCGGGTAAAGAGTATGATGAATCAAATGGACAGCGAAGGATTCGGCCACTGCACAAATACCGAAGCTTGTGAAGTTGAATGTCCACAGGAGATCTCGGTCCTGAATATTGCGCGTATGAACTACGAATACAACAAATCACGGATCCTGGAAAAATAAACGGGCTGTTGGCACGGATTCGTATTTGAAGAAACTGTAAGGGTAAGCCTTAAATATCGTCACATGAGAAAAAACATTGGATGGCTATGGGTGATACTGTCACTTATAGCTTCCACCTCCAGTATCACATATGCTTACTGTATGCGGTTAGAGCTGAATGAAAAAAAGCTGCATTCTTTATTACTATTATCAGCTTGTTTTTTTGCCATGGTCTTTCACGCAATTGGTTACTTGAAAAAGCTCAACCAAAATGATTAGCACGCTTTGTTACTGAACAAATGCAGCTACCGCGGTTTGCTGTCAGGCCATCAACAGTCAGGCTCTTGATGAAACACCTTCTGCATAAATTTTTATGGTGAAATATGGTGATTACCGTATTTTCACATTACGCCTGATTATTATGACCAGCAACAATAAAGAAAAACATCCCGAGGGGCCCGATAAGCCATTGCAAACCCTGCTTGCATTGTCTGAAAACTTTTATAATTGCTTTTATGATATAATCAATGCGATCCCGGACTTCATTTTTGTCATGGATAAAGAAGGCAACTATGTTGATTATAAAAAAGGAATTGGGGAGATTTACCAGCAGGATTCATTTATCTACAACTCCAACATCCGCGATCATAATTTTCCAGGAGATTTCGCTTCAGAATTAATGCATCACATCACTTATCCTATTGAAACGGGTAAAATCCATTATTTCAACTATGACCTTCCTTTTCCCAATGGAATTGTGCGTAGTTACACATCAAGATGCATAAAAATCAATGATCAGTACTCCATGCGCATCGTACGCGATGTAACTGATATACAGAACAATGTAAAATTGCTGCACCAGCGCAACAAAGAGCTGATGCATCAATCAACACAATTGCGTCAGTACGCTTATCTTGTTTCACACAACCTGCGTTCTCCTATCACCAATATGCTGGGTATTATAGATCTGATCAAGGATGGCCTTGTAAGCGATGAAGAACTTAACGAAATGATGGGCATTCTGTACAAAGAAGTTTCCAAACTGGATGTAATTTCCAGGGAAATGAACCAGGTACTTAAGGCCAACGAAAACGAACAGGTCTTTAAGATCTATTGATGTAACAGATTATCGATCGCTGCGTGATATACCTCAAAATTGAAGGATTGTAACAGCCGCTGCATATTATCTGTGATTGCGTCGTTTTTCAGATTACCAATACTTCCCTCGTGTGTGTGCGCCACTTTTGTATCGTAGGTAAACACATTGTCTTCAATAGCAAAACCAACTTGCTTGTAAGCATCTCTAAAAGCCACGCCTTCTAAAACAAGCTTGTTTACTTCTTCAACACTGAACAGGTATTTGTACTTCTCGTCTTCAAGAATATTCTTCTTAACCTCCATGTTGTTCAGCATCAGGCCGGCCATATCAATACAATCGCGCAATATGCCGAGGGCAGGGAACAGGTGTTCTTTCAGCAGTTGAAGATCGCGATGATAGCCGGAAGGCAGATTGGTAGTCATCATCATGATCTCGTTAGGCAAAGATTTTATCCTGTTGCATTGAGAGCGGATCAGTTCAAAAACATCCGGATTCTTTTTATGAGGCATAATGCTGCTTCCTGTGGTTAACTCAGTGGGAAAACTAATAAAACCAAAGTTCTGATTCAGATACAGACAAGCATCCATTGACAATCTTGCCAGTGTATCAGCAACATTCGCCAAAGCCATCGCTACAATTCGTTCCGCTTTTCCCCGCCCCATTTGTGCATACACAACATTATAGTTTAAATCGGCAAAGCCAAGCAACTCTGTCGTCATGGTCCTGTTGATCGGGAAAGAAGATCCGTAACCGGCGGCAGAGCCTAACGGATTTTTATTAACAACATCATAGGCAGCTTTCAGCATCACGGTATCGTCTACAAGACTTTCCGCATAAGCGCCTAACCACAAACCAAAAGAAGATGGCATTGCTAACTGCAGGTGGGTATAGCCTGGCAATAAATCGTCTTTGAATTCTTCGCTTTTAGCAATCAATAATTCGAAGAATGATTGTACAGACAAAACGGTCTTTTCTATCTCACTGCGCAAAAACAGTTTAACATCCAGCAAAACCTGGTCATTACGGCTTCTGGCAGAATGGATCTTTTTACCTGTATCACCTAGTTTCTCCGTTAATAAAAACTCTACCTGGGAATGAATGTCTTCAACATCTGGTCTGATAGAAAATTCATCTTCGCTGATGCTGGTGTATATTTTTCTAAGCTCTTTTACAAGATCAGCAGCTTCGTCGTTTGTCAACAGGCCCACGCTGGCCAGCATTTTTGCGTGCGCAATATTGCCGATCACATCAAAAGGCGCCAATAAAATATCGAATTCACGATCATTACCAACAGTAAATTGTTCTACCTCTTTAAGTGATGCTGTATTCTTTTGCCAGAGCTTCATAGTAAATATTTTACCTTATTTCATTTAGTTCAAAAGTCCCCGCCTGACCAGTCGGGCAGGAAAATTAAAAAGTCAAAATCGATTCGTGTGTTAGGATCAGCGTAAAATCTTATCTAACAACTGAATATATAAGTCAATGCCGTTGGTTATTTCATCAAGGAAGATGAACTCATCCGCAGTGTGGCTACGTGCGCTATCGCCAGGCCCCATTTTAAGTGTTGGAAAGTTCATCAGAGCTTTGTCGCTGGTAGTGGGCGAGCCGTAATAAGTTCTTCCCAACTCAACACCTGCCTGGATCAGCGGATGGTCAACCGCAATTGAAGTAGACCGAAGACGGCTGCTTCTCGGCTGAACATCGCTTTTAACATTGGCACGGATTATATCCAGGACCTCTTCAAAAGTGTACAGTTCGTTCACTCGCACATCAACCGTAAACTTACACTCATGCGGAACTACATTGTGTTGGGAACCAGCATTGATAATGGTTACGCTCATTTTCATGGGGCCAAGCAGGCTCGAAACCTTATCATATTTATAATTGCGGAACCACTGAATATCGTCAACTGCTTTATACAAAGCATTTTCGCCTTCCTCACGTGCAGCATGGCCGGCTCTTCCGTGTGCCGTACAATCGAGCACGAGGAGACCTTTCTCAGCGAGCGCCATATTCATTAATGTAGGCTCGCCTACAATTCCGAAATCAATTTTTGGCAGACGTGGTAACAGGATTTCCACACCGTTGTGGCCGGAAATCTCTTCTTCAGCTGTGGCTGCAATAACCAGGTTATATTTTAAAGATGGCTCCTTATAAAAATGAAGGAATGTAGCAATGAGTGAAACAAGACATCCGCCTGCATCATTGCTGCCCAAGCCATATAATTTTCCATCTTTTTCAATGGGAGAGAAGGGATCTAATGTGTACCCCTTATTGGGTCGTACCGTGTCGTGATGAGAATTTAAAAGAATGGTGGGTTTGCTTTCGTCGAAATATTTGTTCTTAGCCCAAATGTTGTTGAGGTAGCTGTACGTTGTAACTCCTTTGGACTCAATAAAACTTTCGATGATCTCCGCTGTTACTTCTTCCTCTTTACTAAAGGAAGGCGTGGAGATCAATTGTTTCAGCAGACTTGTCGCATTTTTTGCAAGTATCGAAATATTCTCATTCATTACAGTCGGTAAATTCATTATCATAAAATCACTGATCTTTCAACCAGTTATTTGTTATAAAATGTTGCTGTAGTAGTTTGGTGTTTCTCATTGTGAATGTCATGTCAAGTACGAGTTACGAAGTACGAAGTACCTATGTTCAACAGTTCGCCTTTTCGCACAGCCCTTCGTACTATTCTTGTATTGTTGTCCCTGCCTTGCCTGTTATAAGGGCCTGCAACTCTTCGGCTTTTCCTATCACCACTTTGCTTACACCTTTTTTAAGAGCGGTGAAAGCATTGTCCAGTTTCGGGATCATGCCGGCGAAAATCACATTCTTTTCTTTCAATTCCTTGTATGATTCGGGATTTATGCCCGGGATCACCGTGCTATCGTCTTCTGCATTTAACAACACACCGCTTTTTTCAAAAGAGTAGATTAGCTGCACACTATATAGACCACTCATTGCCTGGGCAATCTCCTGCGCAATTGTATCTGCATTGGTGTTAAGCAGTAAACCTTCTTTATTATGAGTGATGGGCGCCATTACCACATTTACATCCTGGTCAAGCAAGCTTTTCAGTAAACTGGTATTGATGGAATCAACGTCTCCCACAAAACCATAGTCAATTGTCGGATGAACTCTTTTGTGAGATTGAATAACATTTCCATCTGCACCGCATAAACCGATCGCATTGCAACCTCTTGCCTGTAACTGCGCTACAATATTTTTGTTAATGTAACCGGCATATACCATGGTTACAATCTTGAGTGTTTCAGCGTCGGTAATTCTTCTGCCATCAATCATCTGTTGCTCAACGCCAAGCTGTGCAGCCATTTTGGTCGCCAGTTTTCCGCCGCCGTGCACCAGGATCTTCTTGCCTTCAACCGAAGCAAAAGAAGTTAAGAATGATGACAGCTTTTGTTCATCATCTATAATGTTACCGCCAACCTTTATGATAATCAACTTGTCCATGATAAGTCAAAAATAAAAAGTCAAAATTCAAAAGGCCCTAACGTTCAATCCATCTTCCATATCTCTATCTTGACTTTATGCAAAAAAATCTGATTCCAATTACTTAACCTGTCTCACCTTTCACTATTCACCCTTCACTATTCACTTTACCAGAACTATTCACCTCTCTGAAGGATCTCACTAATCACCGCCTGCGCCGCCCAAACCCTGTTAGCCGCTTCCTGTGTTACGATGCTGTTTGCACTGTCCAACACTTCATCGCTCAATTCAACATTTCTTCTTACGGGAAGGCAATGCAATACTTTGGCGTTATTTGTCAGTTTCAGCTTTTCTTCAGTAAGCATCCATTTAGGATCATTCGCATAGATCTTTCCATAATCATTAAAAGTGCTCCAGTTCTTTACGTATACAAAATCCGCATCTTTTAAAGCTTCGTCCTGGTTATGCGTGATGGTTGCTCCTTTGGTAAACTGTTCTGATAATTCATAATCTTCCGGATGCGTAATTACAAATTCAGCTTTGCCATCCCATGCGTTTACCCATTGTGCAAAGCTGTTGGCAACGCACTGAGGTAATGTTTTAACATGCGGCGCCCAGGTAAGAACCACCTTGGGTTTGTGTGCCGGTGCATGTTCTGTCATGGTAATGATATCGGTAAGACTTTGTAATGGATGCAATGTTGCACTTTCCAGGCTGATCACAGGAACTCCACAATATTTGATGAACTGGGAAATATACAATTCGCTGTAATCATCTTCGCGGTTTTTTAGTGAAGGAAAGGTTCTGATACAAAGGATATCAAAATAGCTTCCCAGGACCGGTGCTGCATCTTTAATATGTTCAGCCTTGTTTCCGCTCATAATGGCACCTTCTTCAAATTCAAGTGCCCAACCCTCTTTATCCACATTAAATACAATGGCTTCCATACCCAGGTTCTGCGCTGCCACCTGTGTGCTTAAACGGGTTCGCAAACTTGGATTAAGGAATAATAGACCGATGCGTTTGTTTACGCCAAGATTTTTGTCTGTAAGTGGATTGGCCTTGTATGCCAACGCTTTTTTTACCAATGCATTGATGTCTGTAACATCATGAACGGAAATAAATTGCTTCACTGTTGAGTTGTAAGTTTTACGTTGTACGTTATACGTTTATTATAGCGTAGTTAAAATCATACGCTGTATGTTGTTACGTAGCCGGTATTTGTGCCCCCGGGCCTAAACGTACAACGTACAACGTATAACTTCTAACCTTATTCTACAGTTTCTTCTGTTGTTGTGGTGGAAGCTGGCTGTAATTCAGCGATAGCTTCTTTTAATGCATCCAGGAATTCATCTACCTGTTTTCTGCTGATACCGAGTGATGGTAATAAACGGATCACGTTTGGTTTTGCTTCTCCGGTGAAGATGAAGAAGTCGTTCAGCAATTTCTTGCGCAGATCTTTCAATTCCTCAGGCACGTCAAAACCAATCATTAAACCGCGACCACGCACGTTGGTAATGCCGTCGATGGCTTTCAAACGGTTCAACAAATACTGACCTCTTTGTTTTGCTACATCAATCAGCTTTTCATCTTCCAGCACTTCCAGTACCGCAATGGCGGCAGCACATGCAAGATGATTACCGCCGAAAGTTGTGCCGAGCATTCCATGTTTAGGCTTGATGTGTGGCGCAATCAAAATTCCACCAATGGGGAATCCGTTGCCCATACCTTTTGCCATAGTATAGATATCAGCATTTACTTCTGCATAATCGTGCGAGAAGAATTTACCGGTACGACCGTAACCGCACTGCACGCTGTCCGCGATAAATACTGCATCGTTTTGATCACAAAGTCTGCGGATCAGTTGCAGAAAGCTTTCCGTAGCGATCTGAATACCGCCAACACCCTGAATACCTTCTACAATAACCGCACAAACATCTTTTCCCTTTGTCTGGAAATAGGTTTTCAGTGCAGCTTCATCGTTGAATGGCAGGAAGTCAACATTATCCGTTTCATTCACCGGTGCAACTATTGCCGGATTGTCTGTAGCGGCTACTGCTAAAGATGTCCTTCCATGAAACCCTTTCTTAAAAGCAACGATCTTCTTTCTTCCTGTGTGGAAAGAAGCCAGTTTAAGTGCATTCTCATTTGCCTCAGCACCGCTGTTGCAAAGGAATAGCTGGTAGTCTTCTTTGCCGCTCAGCTTACCGAGCTTGTCCGCCAGCTCCTGCTGCAACGGAATACGGACAGAATTTGAATAGAAAGCAATTTTTTCTAACTGCTCTTCAATTCGTCTTACCCACACAGGGTGAGTATGTCCGATACTGATAACGGCATGACCGCCGTACATGTCTAAGTACTGTACACCATTCTCATCCCAAACATAAGAACCCTGGGCCTTGGTGATGGTGATGTCGTTGATGGGGTAAACGTCGAAAAGCTTCATATAAGTTGTACGTTATAAGTTTTACGTTATACGTGAAAAGAGTTGCAGAGTGTGCGTTCCGGTTATATGCTGAATTTTAAAACGCCCAAAGATCAGGCTTACAATATAACTCGTTACTTATACCTCACAACTTCTTCCTCACTTTATTAATAAGGGCGATAAGCATGGCTTTGATCTGATTGATATCATCGTCAAGTTCTATGTACTTATCTTCCCCGATGTAATTTAAATCCTTCGATAGCAATAGAAAATATTCCGTTTCGTTGGCAGAACCTAGTGCTATATTTAAAAAATGTGCCAACTCATTTTGTGAACATTTACCGCATCCTTCCGCAATATTTGCGGGAATAGATGAAGTAGCTCGTCTTAACTGGTTTGTCAGGCTATACAGCTCATCTTTCGGAAAACCTTTTGTCAAACCATACACACTCAATGTAAATGAGTGTGCTCTTTCCCAAACCTTCAGCTCTTTATAATTTTGCATGATATACGTTTTACGTTGTTACGTTGTACGTTTTTCATGGTAGCATTTACGTGGTACGTTGTAAGTTATACGTGGTACGTTTATCAAATTTTATGTGATACCGTCGTTTTTTCTCCGCTAAGATCAACGTAAAACGTATAACGTACAACTTATAACTCTCCTAAAATCCCGCACTTTTCAACCTCAACCCCGCACTTTCCTCCAACCCAAACATCAAATTCATATTCTGCACTGCCTGGCCGCTGGCTCCTTTGAGGAGATTGTCGATGGCGGAATGGATGACGAGTTTGGTACCTACCTTTTCCAGTTGAATGACGCATTTGTTGGTGTTAACCACCTGTTTAAGGAAAATGGCGTCGTTGCTTACAACGGTGAAAGGATGAGCTGCATAAAATTCGTTGAACAAAGCAGTTAATGATTCCAAAGAACTGTCGCAGGTGATGGTGGAGCTGATAAAAATGCCCCGTGTAAAATCTCCCCGCCATGGCACAAAACTAAGATCAATATCGCTGTCCGGATACAATTGTTGCAAGGTTTGTCCAATTTCTCCTAAGTGCTGGTGTGTCAATGTTTTGTAAGCCTGTATATTGTTTGCTCTCCAGCTAAAGTGGGATGTGGAGCTTAAACCCTGTCCCGCGCCGGTAGAACCTGTAATGCCTGTTGTGTAAATATTTTCCAGTAATCCGGCTTTTGCAAGCGGCAATAATCCGAGCTGGATTGCTGTTGCAAAACAACCGGGATTGGCAATATTATGTGCCGATTTGATTTGCGCTTTATTTAATTCCGGCAGACCATACACAAATGTGCGGTCGCCCAGAACTGCATGCTGAGAAAGCCTGAAATCGTTGGAAAGATCGATGATTTTAATGTGAGGAGCGATAGTATTTGCCTGCAAAAATTTCTTTGCCTCACCGTGGCCGGTGCAAAGGAACAGCACATCCACATCATCAGACAATTCACCGGTGAAGTGTAAATCTGTGTCTCCAACTAAATCCTGGTGAACCTTATAAAGCGGGTTACCAGCATTGCTTTTACTATGTACAAAACTAATTTCTGCGTGAGGGTGATTGATGAGTAAACGAATTAACTCTCCGCCTGTATAACCGGCGCCACCTATTATGCCTGCTTTAATTTTCTTGCTCATAATAATTGCATCAATTTATTTCTATCCAGATGATAAATCTTTTCGTTGCGGGTGTGTGCCGCGATGGCTACAGAGTTGAGTCCGATAACCATTTGATAGCACCTTAACCGCTCTTCCATGAATGGAATTTGTAGTTGCCTTTGTTGCACGAACTGTTGCCAGTAGCCTTTGTAATCAACCGTCTCTGTATTGAAAAAAAGGTAGGCAATGTCGTAGAGAAAATCTCCCAGCGCCGCTTCGCCCCAATCAATTACTCCTGTAATTTTCTTTCCGTCGCTTAACACATTGTCGAAGCCGGCATCGCCGTGAACAAGGTATTTTTCCGTTTTACAAAAGGGTAGAAGTTGTTTTATTCTATTCAGCGCAACTTTGTGAAGCATGCTTTCAAAAAGTCCGTCGTTCACCAGTTGCTGAAGCGTGTAATCCATTTTGTGATTGTGGAAACTTAGCAGCCAGTCTTCCCAACTATTATATGTTCCCTCAAAACGCTCGTTCATTAATGCCCAGCCGTTCAATCCGTTTGTGTTGAAAGTCCGCATCTGCAGTAGCGTATCGAACAGCTCAAAAACAATTTCGGAGGATGTTACATGGTCATCAATCAAAGTAATCCCGCTGCATTTCTCACTTACTGCGTAGAAATTATCTCTGAATTTTCCGATTAGTCTTATTCCAGGGACCGGAGTAATTTCGTGCAATAACTCCCAGGCTTTTTGATCCTTTCTGAAATCTTTATCACTTCCGTTAATTCTTAATACCCAATCTTTTCCCTCGTGTCTGAATGAATAAGCTTGCGACCACCAGCCTTTTGATAATTGTTTTACTTCATCTGCAGGATAAAATCCGGCATCCTTGCAAAGGCTCATTATATCTTGCTCATCAAACATTCACCCTGTCGTTGTTGGTTGATGGTTGAGAGCTTAATATAAACTCGAGATCATCAGCAGCATTGTTGCTGATGCGGTGCTTCTTTCCTGCTTCAATGTGAAAACCGTTGCCGGCAATAACGTTGAAGCTTTCTCCTTCAACTTCAAAAGTTGCTGTTCCGCTTAATATGAAAAAGAACTGTTGTGCATTTTTATGAAAATGCAGCGCCTCACTTGTTTGAGGAGGCATGCGTTCCTGCTTAACTGATAATTGTTCGGTATCAGCTAAAACCCAGCCATCACAATTGTTTCCCCAGAGGTAGTGTTGTAATGGCTGTTCTTTGCTGCGTATTGACATGTAAAAAGTTAAGCTGTTATAAGCACAGTGATGCTATACTTATTAGGATATTATTGTTGCTTTTCTGCATCTTCCCTTATCAGGTGATACATGGAAGTTTGATTACCAAAAATCTTGCTAAATCCACGCACATCTTCACCAGTCCATCCATTATTCATTTCTCCGTATTTACCAAATTTGCTACTCATCAGGTCATACTTAGATTCGATACCCAATACCTGGAAACGGTAAGGTTGAAGGTAGACAAACACATCACCGGTTACAGTTTGCTGTGAACTTTGAAGGAATGCTTCAATATCGCGCATAACAGGATCCAGAATTTGACCTTCATGCAGCCAGTTTCCGTAGAAATTAGCAATATTGTCTTTCCAGCTTAACTGCCATTTGGTAAGAACATGTTTTTCCAAAGCATGATGCGCTTTTAGAATAACCATTGGCGCAGCGGCTTCAAAACCAACGCGTCCTTTAATACCGATGATGGTATCACCCACATGTATATCGCGACCAATGCCATAAGCGCCGGCAATACTTTGCAAGTATTGAATAGCTTCTGAAGGGTGACTGAAGGTTTTGTCGTTTACAGCAGTTAGTTCACCTTTTTCAAAATGTAGTTTAACTTCTTCACCTTCGTGTTTGGTAACCTGTGTGGGCCATGCTGATTCAGGCAACATGCCTTTTGAAGAAAGTGTTTCTCTTCCGCCAACACTTGTTCCCCATAGTCCTTTATTGATAGAGTACGCGGCTTTCTCAAAGTTCATGTTCACACCCTTGGCCTTAAGGTATTCTATCTCCTGCTCGCGGCTTAGTTTAAGATCACGGATCGGCGTAAGGATCTTCACGTCAGGGATCATGATGTGGAACACCATATCAAAACGTACCTGGTCGTTACCTGCGCCAGTGCTACCGTGTGCAACTGTATCTGCGTTCAATGCTTTTACATGATCAGCAATATGCAGCGCCTGAACAAGTCTTTCAGCACTTACACTTAGAGGATAAGTATTGTTTTTCAACACATTCCCAAATACCAGGTATTTGATAATGCGGTCGTAGTAGCCTTTAACGGCATCTACTGTTGTATGTGTTTTAACGCCCAGCTTGTAAGCGTGAGCTTCAATATTTTTTAATTCTTCTTCACTAAATCCACCCGTGTTAACAATAACACTGTGTACATCATAACCAAGATCGTCACTTAAATATTTTACGCAATAAGTTGTATCCAGGCCGCCGCTAAAACCAAGCACCAGTGTTTTCTTTCCGCTGCCGGCAGCATCGGGACTAAACTGAAAATTTACATTGTTGGAAAAGCTCATTGTAAGATGTTGATATAGTTGAAAAAAAGAAAGTCAAAAGTAAAAATTCCCCGCCTGACCAGTCGGGCAGGAAAAGTCAAAAATCAAAAGTCAAAACATTCGTAGCTGTTTCTGCGCCCTGCTAACTAGAAATTAAAGAAATGGAAGAACGATTTGGTTTTGGTGGGATTGCCGCCGCCGCCATTTTCGTCTTTGCTCTTTTTTCTGAATGCCTGCAGGAACTTGCTTTGCTTTAAACGCAGCAAACGCTCATAGATCTTTGATTTCTTTTCAAAGTATTCTTTGGTTTCCTGTGGCTCGTAGTGATCTTTAGGATCATACAGCATAGCAGTGCACATACAGTTCTTTCTGTCCTTGCTCATCAGAATATCATAGTTCACACAGCTTTTACAGCCTGCCCAGAAAGAATCATCCTGTGTCAACTCAGAATAAGTAACCGGCTCGTAACCCAGCTCACTGTTGATCTTCATTACTGCAAGACCGGTGGTTAAGCCAAAAAGTTTTGCATTAGGATATTTCTCCCTGCTAAGGTCGAAGATCCTTTTTTTAATTCCTTTGGCAACACCGCTTTTACGAAATTCAGGGGAAACGATCAATCCGCTGTTCGCTACATACTCACCATGGCTCCAGGTTTCTATATAACAAAAACCAACCCATGTACCGTCTGTTGTTAACGCTATCACAGCTTTACCTTCTTCCATTTTGTTGGCAACGTAATCGGGACTGCGTTTAGCAATACCTGTTCCACGCGCTTTGGCTGAAGATTCCATTTCATCTGTAATAGTTTTAGCGTAATGAACATCGCCACTATTAGCTACACGAATGATGATATTATTTTGTTCCACTTTTGTCTTTTTGATAAATAAGCTAATCGAAGTATCCTTTGCAGCCTGGAATTTGAGGCTGCCTGACGCATTGAATTGATATGGATGCAATGCATTGAGTTAGTCTCAGATACGAGGTCGTCGGATAGGTCGGAAAACAGGGAGATTAGCCAAAGAAACAACACCCATCAATGAAGGATGGAAAGCGAATAAGTTGTGATGTGTTGTGTTTTCTTTCAACTTCAGTTCAGAATGAAATTGTTATCCAAAATTGTTAAGACGCAAAAATAATGATGTTTATAATATGTGAATAGATTTTTTTATCAAATTATGGTTAAGAAAGAAAGTAATAAACGAATGGTTGTTTTTTTGTTGAACCACGGAGGCCCGGCGAACACAAAGGGACACGGAGGCGTATGTTTAGTGAAAATTGAAAATTCCTGCCCGACCAGAGTCATTCAGGCGGGGACAATTGAAAATGAATGACGAGGAGATGGATTAACTGGCAAAAAAATGCAAAGCAATAACATAGGAACACTGTCATGTCCGTACTGTATAGCGATCAGCATCTTAAATTAAAAAGAGCTAATACAAAAGCACCTAAAATTTCCCTGTGCCTCCTATGTTTGCCATATACAAAAAACAGGATTTTCAAAGTTGTTTAATATACCAATAGATTTGATACCCAAAAGTGAAAAAGGGTGAGAGTAGCGGTGCTACATACTGACCGATCAACTGCAGCGTTCCGTCTGCTACAGGCAATGCCTTTTTATCCACCTTCCCATTCGGTGTCAGCGGCAAACTATCCAACTCTATTAACAACGAAGGAACCATGTAGGATGGCAACCGGCTTTGCAGGTAGGCTCTGATATCCTTTTGAATGATGGCTGAGATACTTCTGTGTAATGGCATATTTGACGTGATACTGTCTGAAGTGTACAGGGTATTGAGATATGGTTGCCGTACATACCCATTAAAAGAACCGGTGTGCAGAAAAATATTCAGATACAAAGGATCTTCTGCCTTAAATAACTTGTAACTATACCCTTTTGCTTTTGCATGTTTGAGCACCTGGTCAGGATCAACTTTATCACCTGTTTTGAGGTCTACATTGTTTTCAAGTTCTTGTATGGTATTTAGCGATGTATCATAAAGCGCTTGCTGCAGCCGCATTTCGTATTTCAACCGCGGATTGGGAACATTGGCGAATGCTAACACAGGCAAGCCCTTATCTATTTGATTGATAATATCTGAATTATCCAGACTTCCCCACTCCTGCCATTGAGGTTCAAATTCGCTCTTTTCAATATCCACACATATGACCGCAGTATAGCGGTATGCAGTTAATTCATTATCACAGAATGCTTGTTTGGCTAGTAAGTCAATATGGGTAATTACCGGGTATAACGATTGAAGTTTGTGAAAATATCCAGGAGAGAGACAAAGCTCTTGTTCATCAAGCATGCGTTGTTTCGCAGACCATATAAGATCCCTTACGCGAACTGATTTTTGGAGCTTCTGTATTTGTAATCGAACGTTAAACAGTTTTTGCAAGTGGTTGTCCCGTATGTCTCCAATAACAATGCAGCCTTTTCCCTGAAGATGATCAATGCATTTTTCAATAATTTCGGTTAAGTAGTCTTCCCCCGGAAAATATTGAATGACTGAATTTAAAATTACAGTATCAACACGTTCTTCTTTTAACGATACTTCATGTGCAGCACAAACAAATAACTTTGTAACGCCATATTCTTTCTGTTGCTCACTTATTCTTTGCCTGATCTCGTCAATACATGCGGCGGAGAAGTCAGTCCCTATATATTTTTTAATTTTTCCGGCTAACTGATAATAGATCATACCAGTTCCACAACCAATCTCTAATACATTCTGTGGCCTTTGCTCAAAGATTACATCCATTATATCCCGTAACCATTCCTTCATCTGATCGGCAGGGATGCTTCTTCCTGTGAAACTGTCCATCCAACCTATTGTATTAAATTCCGGATCGTTAATTTTATCGTCTGTTATTTTTCCATATTCAAGCTTGTAAACCTCCTTCCAATTGTTTATATGATTTTCATAAAGCGTATGTTCTTTCATGGATGTCACATTCCTGTCTGTAACATAATACCCTATCAGCTGCTTATGAACATCGTCTTCTTTAGTTAACATCACACATTGCTTCACCGGTTGATATTCCAGTAAAACATTTTCAATCTCACCCAGTTCGATGCGATAGCCACTAACCTTTACCTGCTGATCCGTCCGGCCCAGGTATTCAATATCGCCATTCACCAGGTACCGACCCCAATCTCCTGTACGATACAGATATCCTTCGCCAAAGGGATTTAAGATAAACTTTTCACTGGTCAATGCCTCGTTGTTTAAATATCCCCTGGCCAGCCCGGCACCCGCTATATACAGCTCTCCGAAAACGCCCACAGGTACTAATTGGCAATAAGTATCCAGGATGTAGATCTGTGTGTTATCAATAGGCTTTCCAATTGGTATTGCGCCGCCTTGTTTTTCATTGATTTGGCTAAGTTGTAATGTGTATGTGCTACAGCCCACCGTAGCTTCAGTTGGGCCATATTCATTAACAATCTCAATATCTATGTTACTATTCTTTAAATCACGCAGCTGATTCAAATGCAAAGCTTCGCCACCTATAACCAATTTTTTAGTTAACAGCTGCCTATTTGCATGTTTAAAAAACTCATTAAGAAATACAAGATGAGCAGGCGTTATTTTAATAAAATCATACGGGGCATATTTCAGAAGATTGCTATCGTTAAAAACATTTACAGAGCTTTGAGAAGAGATCACACTCAATCTCCCATGCAATAGCGGCATGAGTATGGCTGTAAGGGATGCATCAAATGTGGATGACAAGTGTACGAAACTTCCAGCATAGTCACTATCGCTGGAAATATATGTTGTTTTGCTGTTTTGCAGATAGTTGATCAGGCTGTTATGATTTACCATTACCCCCTTTGGCTTGCCGGTAGATCCGGATGTATACATGATATAGGCAAGGTGTTTCCCATGGACATCAATTGGCGGATTATCTATTGGATAGTCGCAGCCATTTAGTGACCATTCCTGATCCAGTACGATAAGGTTTGATACAATCTCCCCGAGTTTCGTTTTTGTTGCTGCGTTGCAAATGATGATTGATGCGGAAGTGTCCTTAATGATATAGTTTAATCTTTCCGAGGGCAATTCCGGATCTACCGGCACATATGATCCTCCTGCCTTGAAGATGCCGATAATCGCAATGATCAACCCCGGTGAATTTTCCAAACAAACAGGAACCGGCATTTCACTTTTTACTCCTTTGTTGCGCAGGCAATGCGCCAATTGATTGCTTCGTTCATTGAGTTCTTTATAAGTTAACTGCTCAAGTTTGTAAATAACAGAAATGTTATCAGGGGTATTTTGTGCCTGTTGTTCAAACAAGGTTACAAACGTTTCGTCTTTTAATTGCACAGACGGATCATTAAACACATTCAGCAACTGCTCTTCTTCCGACGGACTCAATAAAGTTTGCAAAGCAATTTTTTTACCGGGCGCCTCTATAACTGCATGAAGCAGTTGTTCAAAATGCCTGAGCATGCCTGAAATGGTTTCAGCATTGTATAAATCTGTTGAAAATTCAACTGAGCCTTTTATGCCTTCAGGAATTTCCATTACTGTAAAAGTGAGATCAAATTTTGCGGTAGGCAGATCAAATTCTTCGTTAATGAGCGTAGCTTCTTCAAGTTGTAACCCTGGCACCTCCGGCACGTTTTGTAAAACAAAGAGCACCTGAACAAGTGGGTTCCTGCCTAAATCCCGTTCAACAACCACCGCTTCCACTACTTTTTCAAATGGCGCATCCTGATGTTCATAAGCTTCTAGTGTAGTTTGTTTTACCTGTTGCAGCAAATCAATAAAACTCATTTCACCACTCACATGATCTCTCAATGCCAGCGTATTTACAAAAAAGCCGATCAGCTGTTCAAGGTCAAGTTGCCGTCTGCCTGCAATAGGTGTACCCACACAAATATCCGGCTGTCCTGTATAGCGATACAATAAAAGCTTAAACGCCGCAAGCAAGGTCATAAATAACGTAACATAATGTTCAAGCGAAAATTCTTTAAGCTGTTCAACAAATAACTTATCCCAGCTAAAATATAGTGCATTACCGCGTGGACTATAGTCCACAGGCCTGGAGAAATTGGCAGGCAATTGCAGGGTAGCTACGCCATTCAGTTTATTTTTCCAGTACCGCAGTTGCAGGTTAAGCATTTCTCCGTCCAGGTATTTTCGTTGCCAAATGGCATAATCAGCATATTGTATCGGAAGAGCAGGACGTTCTGTTGCTTTTCCCTCGGAGAAAGCATAGAGCTGCTCAATTTCTTTAGCCAGCACAGACAGGGACCAACCATCGGATGCTATGTGGTGCATAACAATGACCAATAAGCATTCATCATCCTCAAGTGTAATTAAATCTGCACGCAACATATAGTCTTTGTCCAGATCGAATGGTTTAGAGACCAGTTTTTCGATGTAATGGTTCAGCTCTTGTACATCTTTCCCATATTTAAAATTGTCCGTTTTATTTAATTGCCAACATTCCTCCTGTTGAATAAACTGATATGCCTTGCCCTCCTCCTCTTTAATAATTGTCCTTAATATTTCATGCCGGTGTATTATTTCCTTCAACGCATAATTCAGCGCGCCTTCATTTAATTTGCCTTTTAGCCTAAGCACCACAGGCATGTGATACTGTATACTTCCCTGCAGTAAGTGAATAAACCACAAACGTTCCTGGGCAAACGAAAGTGGAATATGATCCGGCCTGATATCGTGCCTGATAACCGGCAGTAACAATGCTTGCTTTCGGGAATAAAGGCTGGCGGCCAGGTTCTCAATTGTGGGATGAAGAAACAAGTCTTTAATTGCTATCTCCACTTGCATTCGTTCACGTACAAAGGCAACGACCCTTGTAGCGGTCAGGCTGTGTCCGCCCAGCTCAAAGAAATTATCATGGATGCTGATCTTTTCAATGCCCAGCAGTTCCTGCCAGATCGCTGCCAGTTGCTCTTCGGCTTCATTGCGCGGTGCTACATACTGACCGCTCAACTGCAGCGTGCCATCGGCAACAGGCAATGCTTTTTTATCCACCTTTCCGTTTGATGTCAGCGGTAAACTATCCAGCTCTATTAATAATGACGGAACCATGTAGGATGGCAACCGGCTTTGCAGGTAGGCCATTATTGATTCCCGGTTAAATATTCCTTTTGCTACAACATAACCTGTTAGCTTCTTATGGCCCTGTATATCTTCATTTGCTATTACCACACACTGACTAACCAGTTCACTTTGCAGCAACGCACTTTCAATCTCACCCGGTTCAATACGATAGCCCCGGATCTTGACCTGGTCATCTCTCCTTCCACAATACTCGATGGTTCCATCGGGCAACCAACGCCCCTGGTCCCCGCTTAAATAGATCCTTCCCGCGCCATATGGATGTTGTACAAATTTCTCTTCCGTGAGCTGCCTGCGATTTAAGTAGCCTCTTGCCAGGCCGGCACCAGCCACACAAATCTCACCTGCCACGCCAATGGGAACCAATTGCCGCAACTCATCTAAAATATAAATACTTAAAGTGGGTATTGGCCTGCCTATACTGTTGCTGCCCGCCAGGATATGCGCTGTCTCAACAAGCTGAAAAGTTACATGAACAGTGGTTTCGGTTATGCCATACATATTGATGAAACGGCAGTTCCGGCTGAGTTCCCGGCTGGGTTGTAGCCTGGTGGGGTTAAGTGCCTCTCCTCCAAAAATGATATACCTCAGGGCCACTTCCGTTGGCTTATGCACCAAGTAGTCCTGCAATACATAAAATGCAGAGGGCGTTTGGTTAAGTATGGTTACTTTTTCCTTTATCAATAATTCTGCAAAGCGTATTGCATCTTTACTGATGAGTGACGGCACTATCACCAACCTGCCGCCGAATAGTAACGCACCGAACATCTCCCATACTGAAAAGTCAAAGCAGAAGGAATGGAACATGCTCCATACATCATTTTCATCAAAATCATACAACGGCAACTGGTTGAAAAACAGGCGTACAACATTGCGATGTTCGATCATCACGCCCTTGGGTTTACCCGTTGAACCGGATGTATAAATTACATATGCGAGATTGGTTGCTTCCGGTCCGTTGTTTAAGTTGATCACCGGTTGTTGTGCTATATCCGAAGCTTCTTGCTCCAACTCAATGATCCGGATCTCTTCCGAATCCTTCAAACTATTCCAGCTTTTCCGGCTGCTCACTACTATCGTTGCAGCAGTATCCTGCAACATATACTTGATCCTCTCCTGCGGGTATTCCGGGTCAATGGGTACATAGGCGCCTCCTGCTTTTAATATACCCAGTATGCCGATGATCATTGCTAAACCACGCTCTATACAAACCGGTACCAGTGTCTCTTCTTTTACACCCCTGCTTCTCAGGTACCATGCTAACTGATTGGAGCGTTCATTGAGCTGCTGGTATGTTAATACTTCTTCTTCATACATTACCGCTATATTACCCGGGGTCTTTTTTACCTGCTCTTCAAACAGATCTATGATCGTTTTGTCTTCCGGATAAGCTACTTCCGTATTGTTGAAGTCATATAGCAACTGGTGTTCCTCTTGCTTTGTCAATAAGGGAAGCTGATAAATGGGGCGGTCATCATAATTTGTCATCGCGCGTAGCAATTGCTCATAATGCATTAACAATTGCCGTATAGTATTTTCTCTAAACAGATCAGTACAGTATTCTGTCGATATATGAAGTTCACCACCGGTTTCAATAACGCCGACCGTAAGATCAAATAAGGTTGTTTGGTGTGCGGACGGTTCCCAGCTCAATTGTAGATCGCCTAAGTGCAACTGCGGAACAGTTGGAGTATTCTGCAAAACAAATAACACCTGGACAAGAGGAGCCCTTGTTATGTCCCGCTCATTAACCAATGCATCTACTATCTTTTCAAATGGTGCATCCTGATGTTCATAAGCTTCTATGGTTGTTTGTCTGACTTGTTGCAATAATTCAATACATGTCATCCCTGCATTTATTTCTGTCCTCAGCGGAAGCATGTTCACAAAAAATCCGATTAAGCCCTCAAGCTCCTGTTGTCTTCTTCCCGCAACAGGAGTTCCTACACAAATGTCCGTTTGCCCACTGTATCTGAACAACAATACTTTGAAGGCAGCCAACATAACCATGAATAGAGTGCAGTCATGCTCCAGGGCAACCTGTTTGAGCTGCTCTGTTAGCTGATGATCAATGATGTGTTCTACTGCAGCACCGCGTGTGCTTTGCATTGCAGGCCGGGGAAAATCGCAGCGTAAAGCCAACATTCCTACACCCTGCAATCTGTCTTTCCAGTATTGCAGTCTTTTGTCAAGAAGATCACCCTGCAAATAGTCACGTTGCCACAACGCATAGTCTGCATATTGAACAGGGAGTTCAGAAAGTTGTGGCCGGCGTTTTTGTTCATAAGCATCGTACAATTCTGTTATTTCTTTCACAAGCACCGACAATGACCATCCATCAGATGCGATATGATGCAGAATCACCACCAATATGTGCTCATTTTCATTCAAAGCAATCAAATGCGCGCGCAACATGTGCTCCGTTGCCAGATCAAAAGGCTGTGAGATCAGACCGTTAATATAATCCTGTACATTTTGATTATGTTCAAGGCAAAGATGCTCATCTGCAATATCTAAATGCCAGCTATTTTGCTGTAGCACATGCTGATAAGGTATTCCCCCGTCATCTAAAAAAACAGTACGCAATACTTCATGCCGGTTTACGATGCATTGAAGTGCATGGTTCAAAGCAGGCACATTTATTTTACCCTTAAGGCGCAATACTGCCGGCAGGTGATACTGCACACTCCCCTGCAACTGATCAATGAACCAGATGCGTTCCTGCGAAAAAGAAAGTGGTATGTTACCTGTGTGTTGCGTCTTCTTTATAACAGGTATTAGCTGTTCCTTATTCTGAACCTGGATACATTCTGCGAGCTCTTTTATGGTGGGATGAATAAACAGATCTTTGATCGCCACTTCTACCTGGAGCAAACGGCGGATACCGGCAATCACCCGGACAGCTATAAGGCTATGCCCTCCAAGACTGAAGAAGTTGTCGAGTATACCAATTTTATCCACCCCGAGCAATTCCTGCCACAGATTAGCCAGAACCTGCTGCAGATCTGTCTCCGGAGCTTCATATCTGTTGTGAAATAAAGAATCACCATCAGGATCTGGCAACGCTTTTTTATTAATTTTTCCATTGGCGGTCACGGGCAGCTTCTCCAATATGATCCAGTTTGCAGGGATCATATAATCCGGAAGTTTACTTTTCAGGTATTCTACCACCTTAGTTTTATCAAAAGGCGTCTTTGGAACCACATAACACAACAGTTGCTGAAAGCCCTGACCATTCTCTTTGGCAAGCACTACACACTGACTTGCCAAATTGCTTTGCAGTATCACACTTTCAATCTCTCCCGGTTCTACGCGGTATCCCCGGATTTTTACCTGGTCATCAATTCTTCCCAGGTATTCGATGTTACCATCTTCCAGCCATCTGCCCAGATCTCCTGTTCTATAAAGACGTCCACCTCCAAAAGGATTTTCAACAAATTTTTCTGCCGTAAGTTTATTATTATTCAGATATCCCCTGGCCACACATTCTCCGGCTATACAAATTTCACCGGCAACTCCTATTGGTAACAACTCCCTGGCATTACGCAGCATATAAATGCTTGTGTTATAAATTGGCTTCCCGATCGGCGGCAAGGAAGATGAAGAAGGGTGATCCACGTCAATTGCGTAAGATGTCACCACATGAGCTTCGGTAGGTCCATATTGATTAACCAGTTTTATTCGATCCTTGTTGACCAGCTGACAAATATCTTCAGTGAGTTTTAGTTGTTCTCCGGCCACTATAACTTCCTCAATTGGCAAACTATTTTCATGGAACAGACAGACCTGTTCAGCCAGATTTTTTAAAGCTCCATAAGGCATAAAGAGATGTGTAATACCGTATGCCTTGATAAATTTAACCAACCCCGGCGTATCCCTGCGCAAGTCATTATCTATAAGATAAAGTGAACCTCCAAAACATAGTGTTGAAAATATTTCCTGGAAACTTACATCAAAATTCAGGCTGGCAAACTGCAGAACATGCCTGTATTTGTTACTGAATTGCTGTTCTTGCCAAAGCAACAAATTTACAAGATTACTGCAAGGCATTAGCACTCCTTTAGGCCTGCCCGTAGAACCGGAAGTGTATAGTACAAAGGTGAGGTTTGTTGAATCTGTTATTTTTGAAGGGTTGCCAGCAGGCTGTTCTGCAACAGCATCATTCTGGTCTAACTCAATAATGTCCAGATTTGCAGTTGAAAGCAACTTTTCTTTGCTACGTTCACTCGTTATTACTACGGATGCTGAGATATCCGAAAGCATATAGTTAATTCTCTCCTGTGGGTACTCAGGATCAAACGGTACATATGCACCACCAGCCTTTAATATGCCAATCAATCCGATAATCATCTCCGGCGATCTTTCAATACAAATTGGAACAAGCACTTCTTCCCGAACGCCTTTCTTTCGCAGATAATGTGCAAGTTGGTTAGACCGTTCGTTGAGTTGCTTATAGGTTAATTTGTATTCGCCGAATACAACAGCGATGGCATCCGGATCTTTTAGCACTTGTTGTTCGAACATATCAACAACAGTCAGGTTAACGGGGCATTGAATCGCAGTGTTGTTAAAATCATAAAGCAATTGCCGTTCCTCATCTCCTGTGAGCATTTGAAGGGATGCAATTGTTTGATAGCTGTTTTGTGTAATTGCTTTAAGCAGCTGCTCATAATGCGAAAACATGCTCTCTATAGTGCCCGACGCGTACAAATCGGTGCAGTATTGCACGTAACACTGCAAGCCATCAGTATTTTTTTCTATACTAACGCTTATGTCAAACGGTGTTGTTCCGTGTGCATGTTCTTCAATTGACAATCGCGTGTCCCCTAATTGGAATTGAGGTATCTCCGGTGTATTTTGTAGAACAAACAGTATTTGCACAAGGGGATTTCTGCTTAAATCGCGATCTTCAACTACTGCCTCTACAACTTTTTCAAAGGGCGCATCCTGGTATTCAAAGGCTTCCAGGATTGTTTGTTTTAATTGGCGTAACAATAAAGCAAATGTCATCTGGTCATTTACTTCACTTCTTACTACAATGGTGTTCACAAACAAACCGATCATGTTTTCCAGTTCGAGCTGTCGTCTGCCGGCCACAGGCGTACCAATTGAAATATCCGCCTGACCCGTATAACGATACATCAGTACCTTAAAAGTTGCAAGAAGCGTCATAAAAAGCGTAACGCCTTCTTTAAGAGAGAATGCTTCTAATTGATCACATAATATTTTATTTATGGTACAGTGAAGCATTTTGCCTCTTGCTGTATGGACAGGAGGTCTTGGATAATCGGTTCTAAGCTGTAAAACCGGTGCATCAGAAAGCTTCTTTTTCCAGTATTCCAACTGTCGATGTAATATCTCACCTTCGAGATATTGTCGCTGCCACAATGCATAATCCGAATACTGAATTGGTAAACAGCTAAGGTCAGGCTTCCGTTTCATCAGGTAAGCTGAATAGAGTCCGGCAACTTCTTTCATAAGCACAGACAATGACCAACCATCTGATGCGATATGGTGAATAACCAATACAATAATACTTTCTTCCTGTTCCAGTGGTATAAGGCTGGCCCGGATCATATAATCAGCGCTTAAATCAAAAGGCTCGTCTACAATTTGCCGGATACATTGCTTTAAACTATCAGGGCTTTCCTTATACAAAGGGTTAGCGATAATTTGCAAACGCCATTCTTCATTATTTCGAACGAGCTGCCATGGCTGCCCGTTGTCTTCACAAATAACAGTGCGCAATATTTCATGACGCGCTATAACGCTTTGCAAAGCATTTTCTAGGGCTATAGCATCAATATTTCCGTTCACACGCAGAACAGCCTGCATGTGATACTGAATACTCCCCTGCAACTTGTCAATAAACCACAATCTTTCCTGGGCAAAGGAAAGCGGTAACAAATGCGGTCTATCCTGAACCTGGATTGAGGGCAACAGCAATGTTCTATTTTGTGATTGCAGATGCTTCGATAAACTTTCGATTGTAGGGAAAGCGAAAAGATCCCTTATGGCTATTTCTGTTTGCAGTTCGCTACGAACAAGTGCAATAACCCTCACGGCAGTCAGGCTGTTTCCGCCAAGCGCAAAAAAATCGTCCCCTATACCTATTCGTTCCACTTCCAACAGCTGCTGCCAGATATTGATTAATTTTTCCTGTGTCAGTGTTTCCGGAGCTAAGTATCTTTTATTGAAATGGCGATCCGGAACAGGTAGCGCCTTTTTATCGATCTTTCCGTTTTTTGTTAACGGCAGCGTTTCTAAAAAATGGAAATAATCCGGAACCATGTAAGCGGGCAGCCGTTTACCCAGGTGCCTTCTAAGCATTTCTACGAGATCTGAACCGGATTCAGGCTCAGTGGCCTTGTTTATTGATTGAAATAACTTTAAGTAAAACGCATTTTTAGTTGGACATGCGGGCTGATAGAAAGAGTTGTACCCGAAGTCTGTACTTGTCCCTTTTTTTTGAATCAGTGTGCCCTGTACAGAGTAATCAGGATTAACATTATTTGCACTTAAACGAACAACAAATTTCCCTTGCACATAGTCACCTTTTTGCACTTCGATGCCAGGATAAAACAACGGAAAATAAACAGGAAGCCAATTGGTGTCTCCGTTAAGGCTGTTAATCAGCCTGTCTTCCAAAGGAAAAAGGTTGATCCAAAACAACAGACCGTCAAATCTTGCATTTTTCGTTATTTCTATAACGAATTCGTTTTCATATTCCTCATCATTCGGAGAATTAAAATTTAGATCCTCCACAATCGCATCTGTTGAAATAATGTTGGCGTGTGGCAAATTCTTTATACACAAACGAATGGCGGTACCGGCGCCCAGTTGATCAAAAATTTTATCCGCATAAAAACCGGCAGCCTTGTCAAAAACAGGATGATCATACAGGTTGTCGGGGAATGTTATTGCAGCCATGCGTGTCAAGCACCGTTGAGGAATCATGCGGCCATCTTCTTTGAGAAATCTGCGGGCATTATTTAGAATCACATTAGCACCTTCACTTCCTCCGATTGTCCCTATGATCTCAGAGACACAAACATCAACCAATTCACCAATGGTCGCGTTTAATACATCTCCCAAAATAACCACTATGTTATCTTCAAGATGTAAATTGCAAACAGTCTGCTTTGCATGTTCAAAGGCTTCAAAGTCACTTTCAACAGCATATACAATTTTGGCGCCCGCTTCAATACATAGTCTGGCAAGAATGGCGTCTTTACCCGTTCCAATATCTAATACAGACTTATCCTTAACCAATTGACTGAATGCGTACCTATACTCATCATTTCGTGTTTCATCATGTGTAAGCGCATAATACAACAGGTCATCATAAATTGGATACTCACCAACGGATGGCCACAACAGAGACGGGCCTGTTGCTTTTAAAACTATGTATGCGGCGAGACGCAGATCACCTGGTTCATCTTCCCTGGTTACTACAACAGCGTTACTTACCAATTCATTTTGTTGCAGCACAATTTCTATTTCAGCCGGCTCGACCCGGTACCCCCTCACCTGTACCTGTTCATCCAGTCTTCCAAGAAACTCCAGCGTTCCGTCATGCAACCATCGTCCAATATCCCCTGTTCTAAAAAGTTTTCTCTTGTCATCGTTGCTAAACGGATCTTCAATGAACTTTGTGCGTGTCTCTTTTGCCAGATTTAAATAGCCCCGTGCGACTTGTACCCCACCTACGCAGATCTCACCAATGGCGCCAGAAGGGAGCAATTGTTGATTCTTATCCAGGATATATACCGAAGTATTTGGTACCGGCTTGCCGATAAGTGAAGCACCTGATAGCTCCTTAATATTGTGAAAGCTAACAGCCACTGTTGTCTCACTTGGACCATAACCATTTACGATGGTTATTTTATCAAACAAGTTATCGATGTGAGATGCATATAGTGTATCGCCTCCGCTTATAAGGTATCTTAAGTTTCCTGTTGTTAATAATTCTTTGTTTAACCAGTTTATCATGGAAGGCGTTGCACTTAGAATAGTGGCATCATTACTTTCAATTTTTTCTTTCAGACTATTAAGATCTCTTCCATCTTTTAGAACAATAAGGCACGCACCGGAGATGAGCGCTAAAAAGACCTGCTCCACCATCATGTCAAAAGAAACAGAAAACTGTTGAAGTATTTTATCTTCGCCTGCTATTGAAAAATACTCCCTGAATGCACTCAGGTAATTTACCACGCTTCTATTTTCTATCATTACTCCTTTGGGCTTACCGGTACTTCCCGAAGTATAAACAACATAGACCAATTGAGACGGATCGATACTATTCGCCGGATTTGTACATGGCTTTTTTGAGATAAAGTGCTCCTCATTTTTTAGATCAACTATTTCTAAAGTGTAATCCTCCAGCAAATCTTTGTAATGAATGTGGCCAAGCATTATTGTGGCATTCGTGTCTTTCAGTATAAAACGTACACGTTCTGCCGGATAATCGGGATCGATTGGCACATAGGCTCCGCCAGCTTTTAATATTGCCAGCATACCGATAACCATCTCCAGGGATCTTTCTACCAAAACCAACACAAGTGTCTCTTTCTTTACGCCCTTTTCTGCGAGGTAATACGCTACCTGGTTGGCACGTTCATTCAGCTGGCTATAGGTTAATTTCTGATTTTCAAATTTAACAGCAGTATTTTCCGGCGTCAGAAGTACCTGCTCTTCCAGCAGATCCACAAGCGTCTTACCAAAGGAATAATCTCTTTTGGTATCATTGAAAACGTTCAATAACATATGGGTTTCCGAGGGCGCTAGTATTGCATCAATTCTTAAAGGCGATGAAGCATGCTTTATAAACGAATCCAATATCTTTCTGTAATAAACTGTAAGCCTGTCTACATCTGTTCTTTCAAAAACCTGGTCAAGAAAATTAAAGATTACCTGATGGCCCCCATTTACTTTTTGAATGGTCAGATCGAGACTGGTATTTGTCATCGTGGACATGTCAACCAATGGTTCACGAATGGAGAATTCTTTACGCATCTCGTCAAGCACATAAAAATCGATATAATTGAATATGACATCAAAAAATGGATTTTCGTATGCCGTTTTGCCAACTGTTGTCTCCATTATCTCAAACAATGATAGCCGGTCATACGCTTTTAGCTCTCTCGCTTTTTTATTGATGGAAAGGAGCAACATCTCCGGTGTTTCATCTTGCTGGAATTGATATCTGAACGGAACGGTATTTAAAAAACAGCCAATGATCATTTCGCCATCAACAACCTCCGGTCGGCCATGGGTTACCAAACCGGCTAATATGTCGTCTGAATAATTGGTTATTTTCAATAAGTACATAAAGGCGGCTAAATAGACGTCCTTTACATGTATTTGAAGCTTGTTGGATAGCTTTTCCAGCCCTTTGCCCAGTTCACCATCAACAATAAAAGTTGCGGTTTGAAAATGTTTCTGCCCCAGAACATTTACTCCTTTTGCAAACGGCAGATCTGTTCTTGAATAACCATCGAGGTATCTTACCCAAAAATCCTTAACCGTAAGATCTTTTTTGTAGCGGAACTGATCAGTTATGTAGTCTTTTAAAGTTGCGCGAAGGGGCTCCGGCTTGTAAGAACAATTTTCCTTTAGTTTAAAGTACACATGGCTAAGTTCGTTCAACAACGATGCGGCACTCCATCCATCTATAATAGCATGAAGCAATGACCAACAAATGGTATACTCTTTTTCACTAAGCTCAAATATTGTTATTCGCCAGAGGCCAGGTTTAGTAATCTCAAAAGAAGTCTGTCTATCCTCTTCCAGGAATAGTTCAAGAAACTCTTTTTGTGCTTCCAGATCCAGGTGACTTAAATCTCTATAAGAAATATTTTCCTGCGCCGTGTTATGCACGATTTGAACGGGCGTATTAAACGTATTAAAATGAAAAGAAGAACGCAGGCTTTCGTGTTTTTCAACAAGCAGTAAGAATGCTTTTTTGAAAAGTTCAGTATCAAGCGTTATTCCGCTCACGTGAGAAAAAACCTGCTCGTGATATATACCCGCTCCTTCATTAAAAAAGGTGTAGTACAGCATGCCTTTTTCAATGTCACTCATGGGGTAGATACATTGCCAGTCGTCCGGGAGAAATACCGACAGATTGCTATCGCCAAGTATTGTATCTTCAATACCCTCAACTTCTCTTTTTGCTTCATCCCATCCATACTGCAGTTTGCCTGGTGTTTGTGTAATATGGCGCGCGAGGGATGCCACTGTTTGAAGTTCAAAAACATCCTGAATTCCGACAGCCTTATCCCAGCATTGATTTATCTGGCTGACAAGGCTGACAGCCAAAATGGAATCTCCGCCCAGCTCAAAAAAATTATCATGAATACCAACCTGTTCAACGCCGAGCACTTTCTGCCAGATTGCAGCCAGCACTTGTTCAGTTTCCGTATGTGGGGCAACAAAGACACCTGTAAAAGATTGGGGAGCCGGCGCGTCCGGCAAAGCCTTCTTATCGATTTTTCCATGAGACGTAAGCGGCATTGTCTCAATTTCAATCCACAAAGAAGGGATCATATAACCCGGCAATCTTTCTTTTAGAAAAGCCGTCAGTTGTTCTACATTAAAAGACGCTTTTGCTACCACATATCCTACCAATCTCTTATGACCATTATTGTCTTCTTTTGCAATGACTGTACATTGACTAACCCACTCGGTTTGCAACACTACTGCTTCAACTTCTCCCGGTTCGATGCGATATCCCCGAATCTTTACCTGATCATCGACGCGACCCAAAAACTCAATATTCCCGTCGGCATCCCAACGTCCCAAATCACCACTACGATAAAGACGGCCGTTACCAAACCGGTTCTGTATAAATTTTTCAGCCGACATTCCGGCCTGGTTTAAATAACCCATTGCTAACCCGTCCCCCGCAATACAAATCTCTCCACACATCCCGGGAGGAACCAATGCCAACCGCTCATCAGTAATGTAAATATTTGTGTTTGAAAGTGGCCTGCCTATAGGAACGGTATTTTCTCCATTAAGCATATTTATCGGGTAACAAGTCGTAAACACGGTACATTCTGTGGGCCCGTAAACATGAACAAGCTTATCCGGCCCCATAGCTGACAACGCACGACTAACATGTGAACAAGAAACCATTTCGCCACCAAAAAGCACTTTTCGCAAGCTGCAAAACACAAGAGGATCTATGTCTATAAACTTGTTGAATAATGCTGTAGTTATAAAGCAGATCGTAATTTGTTCTGTTTTAATCAGGTTTGCCAGTTCATATACATCTGAAGCAAATGCATCTTTTACGAGGCAAAGGGTTGCTCCCTGCAACAGTGATCCAAATATCTCATACACAGAGCCATCAAAAGAATAATTTGACCATTGCAGCATCCTGTCATTTTCTTCTACCGCAATACACCCACTGTCGCTTACCAGTTTAACAACATTTTTATGACTGATGGCAATCCCCTTTGGATGTCCCGTTGTGCCCGATGTATACATGATATAAGCACATGAATCTGTCGTGTGGTTAACTTCATACCCGGGAAAAGCCAGCGAATCATTGATATCTATACAGTCGCAAAATCCCAGCCCCTTCGAATAGGCCATTTCACAATCTGTACAAACAATATGTCTTAATCCGGCATCCTGAATAATATATTTCAGCCTCTCACCGGGGTAATCTATATTGAGCGGAACATATGCAGCCCCTGTTTTCAGGATGCCAAGTATTCCGACAATCATTTCAATTCCCCTTGTGGCCAGCAATCCTACATTACTTCGCAATTCAACACCTTTTTGCTGCAGATAGCCCGCCAGCTGATTGGCTCTTTGGTTAAGCATTTCATAGTTTAGTTGCCCTTCTCCGCAGATCAACGCAATTCCTGCAGGCTTTCTTCTCACCTGGAGCGCAAACAAATCAATTATTGTCTTGTCTTTTGGATAATCTACAGCAGCGTTGTTGAACTCATGCAGCAACTGATGCTCCTCATCTTTTGTGATGATGCGCAGATCGCCTATTGCCTTGCCGGTATCTTGTACAATGGCGTTGAGTAGCTGTTCGTAGTGAACCAACATGCTGCAAATGGTTGGTTCTTTAAAAAGATCTGTTCGGTATTCTACGGACCACCGGATACCATCTATTGTTTCTATTATGGTAAAATTGATGTCAAATTGTGCAGTTGTTCGTTGACGGTCTTCAATAGAAACCTGCACTTCACCTAAATGCAGCTCCGGAATTACGGGTGTATTTTGTAGTGTAAAAAGTATCTGAACAAGTGGACTCTTACTCAATTCACGTTCTTCAACAACAGCGTCCACCACTTTCTCAAAAGGTATATCCTGGTGTTTGAAGGCATCCAGGACAGTATGCTTTACCTGCTGTAAGAAATCAACAAAGGATGTATTTGCATCTACTACGTCTCTTAATGCAAGTGTATTAACAAAAAAGCCAATCAGCGTTTCCAGCTCCTGTTGTTTTCTTCCTGCAATTGCAGTACCTATACAAATATCCGTTTGGCCACTATAGCGGTATAATAGTATTTTAAAGGCCGCAAGCAGGGTTATATATAAAGTGGAACTGTTTTGACTGGCAATTTTCTTTAGAGATATGGTCAGTTCGTTTGACAGCGTATAATGTACAAGTGCTCCCTGGGTATTTTGTACGGCTGGCCGGATATAGTCTGTCGGCAGATCAAGCATCTTTACTCCCTGAAGCTTTTCCTTCCAATAACTAACCCCTTCATCCGGCATGCCTTCTTTCATATGCTTACGCTGCCACACTGCATAGTCGGCATATTGTATATGGAGCGCGGAAAGCTGAACCGGTCTGTCTTCTATTGAAGCCTCATAAAATTCCATCACCTCACGTACAAGTACTGACACAGACCATCCATCCGCTGCGATATGGTGCAATACCAGAACCAGTATATGAAATTCCCCTGTCATTGCGATCAGGCATGCCCTCAACATATGCTCCGTTTCCAGATCAAAGGGGCGGGATATAAATGAATCAATAAATCTGTTCAGCTCATCATTATCGCCATTACCGGGAAAATCACCAACGATATCTAACCGCCATTGCTGTTCACTAATATATTGATACGGCTTTCCTTCTTTTTCTACAATAACAGTTTTCAATATTTCGTGACGATTGACAATGCTTTCCAGTGCATAGCCTAAAGCTTTTACATCTAATTTACCTTGCAGCCTTAACACAGCTGGCATGTGATATTGTGTACTGCCTTGCAATCTGTGAATAAACCACAACCGTTCCTGCGCAAAGGAAAGGGGAACACAATCAGGCCTTTCCTGTGGTTCTATTTGAAGAAGGCGCAAATCATTTTTTTGTTGCTGCAGGTATTTGGCAAACAGGTCTATTGTTGGCTTTGCAAACAGCTCTTTAATCGCTGCTTCAATAGCTAATTCCTTCCGGATAGCGGATGCCATTCTGAAAGCGATCAGACTATGCCCGCCCAGTTCAAAAAAATTGTCATATACGCCTATATTGTCTATACACAGTAACTCCTGCCAAATTTCAGCAAGCTTTTTTTCCATGTAATTGCGCGGAGCCACGTACACGTTGCTCAACATTTGAGCGGGTTCAATGTCCGGAAGTGCCTTCCTGTTTATCTTTCCAGTAGAGGTGAGCGGCAATCGATCCAGTTTAACCCATAGATGCGGTATCATGTACCGGGGAAGCTTGTGTTCAAGATAAGCGACCAAACAGGCTGAATCCAATTCACCTTTTACCACAACGTATCCCACCAGCTGCTTATACCCTTCTGTATCATCTTTTCCCACAATCACACATTCCTGAACCAGCCCGCTTTGCTGAAGTACAGCTTCAATTTCACCAGGTTCAATCCGGTAACCCCGTATCTTTAGCTGCTCGTCCTGTCTTCCCAGAAATTCGATGCAACCATTTGTATTCCAACAGCCGATATCTCCGGTCCTGTAGAGTTTTTTGTCTTGATGAAACGGATGCCTGATAAATTTTTCGGCTGTTAACTCTGGCCGGTTTAAATATCCCCTGGCAAGTCCGGCGCCGGATATGCAGATCTCTCCCGGAGTACCAATGGGAACGAGGCGTTGATCATTATCTAAAACATACACTTCCGTATTAGCCAAAGGCCGGCCTAAGGAAAGCAGATGACTGTTATTCATTCTTTCACCATCATCCAAAAACTCAATGCTCGTAACAGTTGTTTCGGTTGGTCCGTATTCATTGTAAAAACGAACTTTATTTTTCCATTTATCGGCCAGATCAGTCTTACATATGTCTCCACCCGCAATAACCCTTTTCAAACATTCGTAAGCGACCAGCGGCACGTTTTCAATAAAAGCGGGTGTAGCGTGCAAATGTGTAATGTGGTTGCTTTGCAAAAAAAGCCCGAAGGAAGCTGGCTCCAACTGCAAACCTTCCGGGAATAAAACGAGCGGAACGCCATTTAACAACGCCAGAAACATTTGTTCTACAGACGCATCGAAGCAATAATTTGAGAACAACAATATCCTTTCATCCTCAGTTATACCAAAACATGCACTTTGAGCAGTTATTAAGTTTACAACACTTTTATGCTCTATCATAACCCCTTTAGGTACACCCGTGGACCCCGAAGTATAAATTACATAGGCCAGATTTTCAGGCCTGGAATTGCTTTCCGGGTTAATTGAAGGCTCCTTTAAAATACCTCGCCATTCGCGATCTAATTGAACAATAGTGGCGGAAGAATTTGCCGGCAATTTTGATTCACAGGAACTACTGGTTAATATTATGGGGGCCTGCGTGTCGCTAAGTATATAATCAATCCGTTCTTTTGGGTATGCGGGGTCCACAGGGACATAAGCAGGCCCTGCTTTTAATATACCTAAAACAGAGATAATTAATTCAAAAGACCGTTCTAAACAAATTGCGACAAGTGTCTCTTTTTTTACCTGTTTCTTTAAAAGGTAATGCGCCAGCTGATTAGCGCGGTCATTAAGCTGTTCAAAAGTTAGTACTTCATCCTGAAAAACAACTGCTGTTGCAGCCGGCGTTTTACTTACCTGTTGCTGAAATAAGTCAATAAGTGTCTTGTCTGCAGGATAGTCTTTTTTCGTTGCGTTAAATGCAACCAACAACTGCTGTTTTTCCGTTGCGGGGATTATGTCAATGCTCCCGATGCTTTTATTCAATGACAAAGGCATCTGCTCAAAAATAAAAAGGAGGCGCTGAGCAAGCAGTTCTATTTCACTTTGCAGAAAATATTCATTGCGAAAATTAAATCTAAGACTCAACGGTTGCTGTTTTCCGTAATCCTGCCAGCATATATCCAAAGGATATCGTTCATGGAAGCTTGAATATTTCTCTATTGTTGCCTGAACATCAGATCCAAAATCCAACGAGAAATCCAGCTGTTCATAATTTATTACAACCTCACACAAATATTCGTGAGTGAAATTGATCTTAAAATGCCTGATAATATCGCTGACCAAAAAGTTTTGATGCCGGTAGTCCTTCTTTTGTTGGATCGATATTTCCTTTAGCAAATCGATCAGCGTCATGCCTGGTTGAAATGTTGCGTGATAAGGCAAAAGTCCGCTAAACATGCCCATGATATTTCTGAGATGTTTAGAATTTCTTTTGTGAACTGATGAACCAAATACAAACGATGTCTTATCCGATGTTTTTCCAAAATAAATTAATAGCGCAGCAATAGTGAGCTGTTGCAAGCCGTACCCTGTTTCACGTTTAATTTCCTGAAGTGTATTTTGCCGGGCTTCGTTTAATCTGACTAGGTAAGTCGAACTATGCTTTTCAGAACCGGGTAATGACTTGTATTTAGTTTTCAGTAGTTGCTGCGGCTTTTCTTGAATTCTTTCAGTCCAGTATTTTTTGTCAGCTGCATATACTGACGAATCAGCATATTTTTTTTCATTAATGATCACATCCCGGTAACCCGGATATTCAACAATAAAGTCATTCCCGGTTCGTAACGATGTGTACTTTTGAGCCAGGTACTGTAACCAAACAGCAAAGCCAAAACCATCGGTAATAAAATGATGGTAGCGATGGAAAAGCCAGTGTTCGTTATCTTCAATCCTGAGCAGAGCATGCTCAAATAAGAAATTTTCTTTTTGAATGGAGAAAGGGGTATTAAATTGTTCCTGCACCCAGGCCCTGGCTCGTTCTTCCGGATTGGAATATCCGCTAAAATCAATTTCGGGAACTTCCAGGCTGTCAAAACTATCGTCGAAATAACAAACGGAATCTAAATCGTTCAGCTGAAATCGCATTTTAAAAGTGTCGAATACCGCTGGTGCTGAAGTTATTGCCTTCAGCAAATTTCCTTTATCAAGCAATCCTTTTAATTTTAAACAGCCTCCGATATTATAGTGAGTGCTTCTTGTGTTGATTATCTGATCCCAATAAACGTCCTGCTGGGAAGGATGCAAAGGAAAATTCGCGTTTGTCATATCCCACTGGTTTTAAACAAAGAGTAGAAAATCTGGTTAATGGCCGGTAACTGATACTTTTTATTAACGGCAAATTCAATATCAGTTTCAGCCTTCATCTGAAATTTTAGCGCTTGTTTGTCAGAATCAACTTAGCGTTGTTATTCCTGTTCGGGTACTTTCCTTTCTATAATTGCTCAGTTTTAAACATCTGCGTCGTTCGTCAATTATCAAAATTCATTTTCCATTTTACGTGCTCATCATTTTGATCATTTTTCTGCATCAACCATAATTTGTAATATTTGCCAGCTATCCAGGTATCAATGAAATCGTCATAGAATTTACTGCCCGGGTTACCACTTTGCCCTCCCGGATATATTCCATATGCTTCAGTTTTTTTGGTAAGACTCACGATCATTTTCCAGCTTTGTCCAAAATTGGCCTGGCTAACGTTAATGCTGTTGCTATTCCCACCAACAGGAACAAATTTTCTTCCGAAGGATGGTAGCCCCATAAGATGCACTATCTGCGTGTTTTTAAATCTTCCCCATTCTATTTTTTTAGACTCGTTTAATTTCTTTATATCCGCAGCAGCTTTTTGAAAAGCAACGGTAACTTCTTCCGAAAGCGTTTCTTTTTTGTCTGTTGTAATATTATCAATGAATTTGTATGACGTATCTTTCAATACACCCTCAAGTAGAGAAATATCTTGCGGATGCATTATGCCTTTTGGCGCCCCCGCGTATTCATCGTCATAAATTGTAGTATAAAAATTATTCCAGAACACCTCAAAGACAGTTGCACCTTGTGACCTCACATCGTCCCGCAAATCCCAGTCCTCTAATGTCTTCAGGCATTTCTTTTCATCTTCATTCAATTTTCTACGCTGTATATTTTTTAAAAACAGTGGTCTTGCCATTGCAGCAAACAGATTGTAGGTGTCGGACTGCATATTCATCATATCCTCTGGTGTTATGTTATGTAGGGCCGCCAACTTCTGATTGATAATTTTTCCACGGCATAATGCAAAGTCTCTTCCCAAATAATAGGGATAAGAGATTTCATTCACCGGCTTTTGATTTGCGCTGCTAACATATCCTCTTTCCGGGTTGTATTGAAAAGGTGTTTCATCCTGTGGAATCATGTCTTCCCATTGATAGCTATTATCAAACCCCGGCATTATAAAATCACCCTGATATTTCCATTTAGCAGGCCATGCCCCCTGCGCATAAATCGCGATATCTCCATTTTTGCAAGCAAACACGCAGTTCTGACCCGGAGTGTGAAGATTAGCAATAGCCAGATTATAATCGCTATAATTTGCTGCATGATTCAGTCCGTTAAATGCTTTAAGTTCGTTACTGGGGTCATGCGCTGTCCAACGGACAGCATAACATTTTCCGCTGGTGCTTTTTCCTCCACCGAACGTTTCATCATACATTATCGGGCACCACGCATTTCCAAGTTGTACATAAGAAACAGAATCAATAATGTCATGCCGGCCTCTTATCTTTATTGTTTCCAGTCGTAACCTTGTTTTTTTCCAACTGTCATTAAACCAATATTCACTGTGGTTTTTATCTTTGCACCGTATCTCATAATAGTCTCTTACATCTCTTTCTCCATTTGTAAATCCAAAAGCACAGCTATCGTTAAAACCAATTATAATTCCAGGCAAACCAGGAAAGCTAACGCCATAAACATTCATTACCGGTGTAGTTATTTGCATCTCAAACCAGATTGATGGAAGACTTAATTGCAAATGCGGATCATTACAAAGAATAGGCGCGCCCGAACGAGTTCTTTTCCCGCTCACCGCCCAGTTATTGCTACCATTGTCTTTTGCTGGTTTTTGCAGCTCTTTTATTTCAACAGGGTCTTTCGAAGCCAGGTAAACAGACGCGTAATCTTTTGGTATAACCGGAAATACCTTTTGCGCTTTAAACTTTGTACCCGCTGGAATTACCGGATCCAAAGAGTCTTGCACAACAGGAAATAATCTATCTAAATCATCTTCCTGAAAAAAGTTCTTGGCTATAGTCATCTCAAAATCATTATCAGCGCCGGCAAGATCATAGCACATATATTTAAGAAACAATACGGTTTTAAGATTTGTCCATTTTTCCGGTTTATACCCGAGGATTTTATATTCAAGTGGAAAGTCTTTTTCTTTTAAAGTAGTTATATACGCATTTACCCCGGCAGTATATGCGTCAAGCTGAGCTTTGGAAGCTGGGTCACTATTCATTAAAGCCAACGAATTCTCGGCTGCATAAACCATTCCGAGCCTACGGAACTCTCTGTCATGCGCCAATGCTTTTTTACCTAATATCTCGCTTGCTCTTCCTGAAGCTATGTAAGTAATAAACTCCATTTGCCACAGCCGGAACATGGCGTGCAAATAGCCTTGCACCATATATGCATCATCTTCACGTTCAGAAAAAATATGAGGAACGAGCCGATCATCCAGATACACCTTTACCTTATTGGCAAGGCCATAAAGTTTTACATCTGTATTAAAACTGTAGTTTTCCGGTTCAGCATTTTGCCAAAAGCCGTATGAAGGACTAATAAGTTTACCAATTGAAGGAATGTAGTGCCCTCTGATTTCCCGATTACTATTTAAAATGAAAATACCAAGAACTGTAAAGAAAGTGGCCAGGACAAAACGCAGCCAATTTATCTTTTGTGATAAATAAAAGGCGATAGTTTTGTTTTTATTTTCGTCGTGCGACATTGATAATCGTTGTCTCTGAAACATACTAACTGAACCTTGCCAATTATTACTTTAGACAAAAGCTTTTCACGGGAAGCTTAAATCTATCGGCTTTATTCAAAGCTTGTTGCCTCTGCGGTTTAAAAGCTGCAGCGGAATTTAAGTGATTTCAAAAATGGCATTACATAAGAGATTGGGAACAAAGAACAGCAACGGCTGCAAGCAACCGATTACTTCATTTTGAGAATAAAATAACTTCAAATCTATATCCAGGAGGCTTTAAGAAAGATAGTAAGAAACATTATGAATTCAAAACAAACTGATGTGATTTTGCACAAAAATCCGGGTTAATCCGGCTTTTATTGCCATTGTAAAAACAATCATCAAACACAGATAATGTTGGTCTTTGTTCAGGTTCACCAGAAGCACATCGTTAGTTAGTATAATCCGTGATGTCTTCATTGAGAAAAACAGACTCAAATTGATGTTTTACAAGCAAAACTCCTGCATCCGGGAAGCCGTCTTTTCTATTGGCTTGTGAAGGATACAATGTTTATTTCCGGCCGTAGTTTTTAATATTAACCGCAAAATTGTATTTTTCGCTAAATCCTTTCTAAGATTGACCGAAATCAGGGTTATAAATGAGCGAATTATTAAAAAGGATATTTGATGAAACCGTTCCTTTTTTACCTCAAGCCTTATAAAGTTTACATTCTGACATCTCTGTTGTTGGGTGCCATATATCAGATTTTAGTTTTGCTCGACCCACATTTTATTGGGATCATTATAGACAAGTTTGCAGTACATCCGCATAGCTATGGTCATTACGATGACAAAAAAGAATTTGTAGCGCAAGGGTTAAGATCCAGGGAATATTTTATCAAAGGAATTTTATTGTATTTGGGCATTATAGCAGGAATAACTGTTGTTTCGCGAATCTCCAAAGCCTTTCAGGAATACATGATCAGTATTGTGGTACAAAAGGCAGGAGCTTCATTATTCGCCGATGGAATAAAAAATATTCTCAACCTTCCATACCAGGAATTTGAATATATAAGAAGTGGCGAAATTATCTCCCTCTTACAAAATGCAAAGGATAATTTTGAGACACTGCTTGGCGCTTGCCTGAATACATTGTATGGTACAATTATCTCCTTGTGCTTTGTCACTTTTTACTCCATTAATATTCACTGGTCCATTCTGCCTGTATTTTTTGGCGGTGTAGCCACTATAAGCTTCATTTCAAAAAAAGTGACAAGAGTAACAAGAAAACTATCTCAGCGAACGCTGGATCAACTCACCTCTTTAGCAGGCTCAACAACAGAGTCTTTAAGAAATATAGAATTCATAAAAAGCACAGGAATAAGCCAACAACAGGTAAAACAATTTCATGAAAATACAGATGCCATTCTAAAACTGAAAATACAAAAGATTAAACAGGTTAGAATGCTCAACTTTCTACAGGGAGCATCCATTAATCTGTTTCAGCAATCGCTTATGTTTATGTTGCTTGTTTTAATTTATGAAGGCGAATTAACTGTTGGTAAATTATTAACCATCTCACTATATTCAATTTATATTTTTGCCCCACTATATGATGTAGGAAAAATAGGCGTGTTTTACAGAGATGCTCAGACATCGAAAAGCAAACTGAGCCAAATGCTTGAACCCAAAAGCAAACCTGGCACCAACGATCTTTTACCTATGTCCGCCATCGAAGAATTAAGATTTTCCAGCGTATTTTTCAGACACGAAGGCGATTTATCTGACGCCTTAAGCGAAGTGAGTTTTGAAGTTAAAACCGGTGAAACTATTGCATTTGTAGGCCCTTCCGGATCAGGAAAAAGCACTTTAGCAAAGCTTTTAACAGGATTATACCGGCCAAGCAGCGGAAGTATTTTCTATAACAATGTTGATAGTAGAAACATAAACCTTGATTCAGTACAAAAACTTATCGGAGTTGTAAACCAACAATCGCAACTTTTCTCAGGCACGATCAAGGAAAATTTATTGCTGTTCTGCCCTACGGCAACTGATCAAATGATTCTGGATGTATTACATCTTGCAGCTTGCGACGAACTTTTGAAAAGAAGCGATAAAGGTATCGAAACTGTATTGGGAGAAGCAGGCGTCCGGATATCCGGGGGAGAGCGACAACGGATCTGTATTGCCCGGGCCCTGATTCGCGATCCGGATCTACTTCTGTTCGACGAAGCTACATCTTCGCTGGACTACTTAACAGAGGCAGAAATAAATTCAACTTTAAAATCTCTTTCAAAAGAACGCAGTATCATAACGATTATTATTGCTCACCGTCTTTCTACCATTACGCATGCAGACAGAGTTTATGTGCTCGAAAATGGCGCTATAGTTGAGAAAGGTGATCATTCCACATTAGTTAATCAAAAAGGGCTTTATTATGCTATGTGGCGCCAACAGGTTGGAGAATCAAAGGCAATGCATAATGGCTCAGGTATTTAAGTACAGTCAAGGGTCCGAATGCACGACCAATATCGGGGAGATTGCGACTGAAGACTCTAATGATCCAAAACCGGTTTTTATATTTGAAGATTGCAAATGGCAATAAAAAAGATCATACTTTATTAACGCAGCCTTGATTCCTCAATTGCGCTTAAAATATTCTGCAGTCCTTTTTGAAGCTTTTCAGTTTTGTCCCAGCTATAGCCAATTCGCATATATCGCGGGTCTTCCTCGAACCAATGTCCTTTGCCGATATAAGTTGAATATTTTTGCAGCAGAATATCATGAAATTTATTAGTGTCGATTGTTATTTCGCTTTTGATCCTTGGAAAGCAAACGCAACCACCGTCAGGTTGTACCCATTCCAACACATCCTGGTTGTTCATAAATGCTTTCAGAACGTTGAAGTTTTTTGATATGGTAGCCATTACAGGCGCAAACAATTCTTCTTTTCTTTGAAGATATTGAAAAGCTACTTCTTCGTCCAGTACTGAGTTTGTAATACATATTTGTTCTTTCGCAGCTAAAAATGTTTCCATCAATTGTTTGTTCTTCGATAATATCCAGCCAATACGTATGCCTGGAAGTCCATATGATTTTGACATAGATGAAATACTGATAACCCTGTCTGACAAAGTAGCCGCCACAGGCAATTTTTCTACAAAAGACATCTCCCTGTAGGTTTCATCAAGCAGCAAATAAGTATTTTTCTTTTCGATCAGTTGTACAATCCTCCTAAGTTTATTTTCGCTGATTGAAACACCTGTGGGATTGTGTGGATATGTCAGACTTACCAGCTTTGTATCGGTGGTGATCAGTTTTTCCAATGCATCTGGATCAAGATCGTAATTGTCTTCAAACTTTAAATGAATGTAAGAGATATTCGCGCCTATGGCCCGCGGCGTTTCTATATTGGTTGCATAATTTGATTTGGCGACAACCATATGATCATTTTTGTTCAGAAAAGAAGTTGCAATGATAAATAAGGCTGTAGCCGCCCCGGAGGTTATCAGTACATCATCAGCGGCAAGATTCAGATCACCGGCGATCAATTCGCGCAGTTCTCTTTTGCCTTTGTGATCACCATAAAAAAGCGTCAGGTCATCCAAATGAATACCAAGGTGGCTTAACTTCTGATCAGTAAAAGAACTTTCGGACAAATTGCAGTCGATATGTTCATATCCGAAACCTTCCGGCGCTTCTATTTCAATCGGCATTCTTTTGTAAATCATATCTTGTAAGTTTATTTAAGATAAATAAATCTGAATCTAACTTCTATTAACATGCTTCCACCGGCGCGTGTTCAGCTTCGCCGGCCTCTTGTGTCTATTCAGTTTACCCCCGATTGCATTGGAGTAGGTGACGTATAAAGTTGTTTAAAGTTATCATCTTTTATTGCTTTAAACTTTGGCTTTGATGATGCACTGGCGTGGATTAAGTCCCGGTGACCAGCAAACTTCCTTTCGGGGCATACACGAAAACGCCTGTAATCAAAATGATCACAGGCGTTTTCGTTTGAAAAGTATTTTGTTTTTATTCAAGAATAAAACTTGCCGGCCCGAAGCCTTTCATCTTACAGCTAAATTTTCCGTTTATGATAGATATTTCCTGGCCGGTTGTTTCATTGCGAAGATTTACAGGTCTTGCCTTGGTGAATTTATTGTGCACTGGAAGCATAATTGATACATCTCCTGATTCACCCGCTATTTCCCATAAGCGGAGCAATGTTCCTTTATTGCCGTCAGGATTTTCGCCGTATGCGGTTACTTCAATCCCCTTTCTGGAAAGCTCGATTCCGCGCTGTGTTGCAGGCAACTTGTTGTTGCTTTTTTCAGACGTTATTGCCAGAAGTGGATTACGCGCTTCGAGTACAGGTACGGACATCACTTCATCTGTCGGCGTGTTTTTATCGAATGTCCAGATACGCACACGGGAGCTCCAGCTTCCGGGATACCAATAGCGGTAATTCGTATTCCATTGATTGTTGTACAAATTGATATACACTACAGGTTTTTGAGGAACAAAATCAAGCGAAAACTTCCAGCACCCCATTGTATCAAGGCTGATGAGGGGATGATCGAGCGGTGCTACGGCTATACCGCGGCCGGTTGCATCGGACATTGTAACACCTTGTCCAACCGAATACAGGTTCTTATTAGCTCCTTTCATGATATCCGTAGCAGGATTCATTATTCCCAAAGGCCGGTACACTTTAAAAGCCGGGTTCTTAATATTGAATGGCAGAGCCAGCCAATCGGCTTCTGGCCAGTTGTCCTTTGCTTTGTCAAGAATGGTTATCTCCAGATCGATGAAAGGCTGGTCCTGGTACAGGGTTGCGGTCAGGCGCGAAGCAGGTAAGTGGTTCGCTTCATCACCAGGCATTTCAAGGATTGCAGTTTGTGCCAGGTTATTGGATCTAATACTTAATTTCCCCGACCCGGGAGATGCTTTACGATAGGGAACTATCTTTTCAGAGATCATTCCTGGTTTGTTAATACCCGGGTGCAGCCATTCACCGCTTGCGCCAAAAAGTTTCCATGCGCGATGCTGCTGGTATGCTTCCGTATAAGATGCTGCCTGTTCGTAGGTAAATCGTTCGTTTAAATATTGCCCTGTCTGATTACCTGAAATATTAGCTGCCCAATCATAGCCTGTACGCTTATCAATCAAGGACATAATTACACCCTTGCTGGCATCAAACTTTATTTTGTAAAACTGATTTTCAATGAAATCAATTGCCGGAGATTGCCATTCTGATTTGCCGGGAACTGGCACTGTAGTATAACCACCAGCAGGGATGTTCTTCACAAAAACGGGCTTTCCATTCACATCAATCGTGGCGCTTCGTTTCCAGGGTAGCGGGTTGTACACGATCAAATTGCCGGAATCACATTTAACGGATTTTGCAAGCCATTGCAGGTTTTCATTTTTCAGGCGATTTGAAATCGTCCATGCACGACGGATGTAATCCGTCTTATCTTCCCATGATGCTTCCAGATCCGCATATTTCGACGGCGGCAACTTTTTAAATGCATCACCATACACTTCAATAGATGCTGATCCGCCCCAGGTATGCTCTGCATACAATGCCATCGACTCATATGCCCTTGCCATTGAATCTGCGATGGAAGAAACCGGCAAGCCCCATTCTTTCAATTGAGTATTTAACAGTTCGTCAGCTGCCAATAACGGCGCAGATTCGCGTGACATTTTTGAACCGCCGGGATCGCTCATAAATCCATGAACCCAGGTATCAGGCATCTCTTGTTTAACAACTGGCAGCGTCGGGTTTTCGGCTAATATGATGTTGGCAAAATCATCCATTGTTCCTACCCGTATTTTTGCCCAGGGCATTTTTTTCTGCGCTTCTTCAAACAACGCTTTTACCTCTTCAGCCTTGGGAGGGCCGTTGTTATCAAGGGTTACAAAAATGGCCGGCCAGGCTTTATAGGGCCAGTCTGCCGGGGGCAGCAACCCATGGCCTGTAAAATGGTCGCTGCCTCCCCATGAATCGGGCCAGCCGAGGCCGGTTGCAGTACCGTAAGTACTTGAATAAAAAGTGAGTACTCTTGCGCCGTCCGGCCCTTCCCACCAGAAGAGGCCTGGTGTCTGCACAGAGCCGCTCGGCCAGTTGCATCCTATATGTAAGAACTTAACGCCTGCGTTGCCAAGTATTGTCGCCAGCTCTCCTGAATGAGAAGGCATATCAGTAACTTTTGCGGAACGTGGAAGTGGCAGGTGATACCCTTTTGAAAGTCTTGAAGCAAATCCGAGTCCACGTGTCAGCACTTCAGGTTCACACACATCTGTTTCAATCGTAAAGGGTAATGCGTGGGTTATAAATTTCCCGCTACCGAAAGCTTCATCTAGTTTTTTTCGTCGCTCAGCAGTTTGTCCTGGCCAGGGTTCCATCACTTTTGACATGACCCAACCCGGGCAAGTCCACTTAAACTGTTGGTCCGCGGGTACATTCTGTGATGCGTACATAACACTGAGCGCACGATCAATCATATCCGTGCGGTAATATTGTACTATATCGCTTACCCGGTGTGTATAACCGATGTCGAAATGCGTTTTAAACACTACAATGATCTCTTTTACTTGGGTGTTAGGCTTGTCATCCGGCTGCGGAGCTTGTCCCCAGGTACAACTGAAGGCTGCCATCAGCATCGAGAATACACCGGCCTTGCATTTATGCATGGTGATATGCATACATTTTGGTCTCTTCATAAAAGTATCATTAAATTAATTTCCGAAATTTCACTTTTTTACACCTTCTATTTGGTTGCTGAATTCGTATAACCAATATCAACATGCATCTTAAAAGGCAATCACAATATCTGAGATCTTACTATCTGAGTTACCATTTCCGGCGTCAATTGCACTAATTTGCGCGTTCAATAAAAGTGGAAAAGGGAGCAAAAGCGCGAACATCTTTTAATCATAAGGCATCTTTTTAATGACCGGATAATTTCCGGACACACTTAGAAATGATCCGAAACCATATTTTGGCATTAAAAATAAATAATTATGTTCATACATATGAACATACTTTTATTAAAAACAGAATAACCCTTAGCTGCAAAAGAAAAATAGCGGGAATGCGGCTAATAAAGCAACAAGAAGCAAAACATGGAAAGCAATAGAAACGCTAGTCTCGCCTGAATTGGTTTCGGTATTCCTTTGGATTGATACCCGTAAACTGCTTAAAATACCTGGTTATATTGTCAAAGTTTCTAAAATTTAGTTCACTGGCGATTTGCAAAATACTTAACTCAGAATATTCCAGCAGGTATTTTATTCGCTGAATTCTTGCCTTCTTTATTTCCTCTAATACTGAACTTTTAATAAGCCGCTGAAATCTTTTTTCAAGAATTCGCCTTGATAACGTAGTGACCTTTACAACGTCATCAACAGAAATATCTTCTGACGGCGCAACATTTGTAATATAATGCAAAGCGGTGCGAACCTGCTCGTCTTCAATTGCCATTATATTTGTAGAATTTCTTAAAACAATGGTACCCGGCTTACAAATAATATTGCAATCAGGCCTTTCGCCGTGTTCCATCCACCTGCTTAAAATCATAGCCGCCTGGAAACCATATTGCCATGCATTGTGATCTATGCTCGATAATGTTGGGTTAGTCGTCTCACAGATCAGGGCGTCATTATCTACCCCCATAATGGATAAATCATCAGGCACTTTTAATCCGGCATTTTTCGCAGCCTCCAGCAGAAGTATGTTTAGTTCATCAGTTGCAGAAAAAATCGCAGTCGGGTTCTTGAACACCTTCAACCAGTCAACAAGCTTCGTCGGCAGTTCCTCCCACAATAAATTTTTATTATCGAAATTGAAAGCATTTACACTATGTCCAAACTTACCCACATATTCAACAAACCCCTTTTCTCTTTCTACGGACCATTGAAAACCTTTAAAACCTAAAAAACCAAAACTTTTATAGCCCCTGTTAATAAAATACTCTGCGGACACCTGACCGATAAGATGATTGTCTCCCCATACATTTATTTCGTTTTTATACAAATTTGTATGCGGAAATATGATAAGGGGCACATTCAGTTTAAGCATTTGCTTAAATCCATCAACTTCTCTTGTCAATACACCATCCGGGCGCCATTTAACCAAACGCTTGATTATAGCGGCCTGGTTGTCATTATGCACGTACCTGGGAGAAAAGAAAAAGAAAACGAATTTGTCATGGATCTTGTTGAAATTGGTAATGCCTGTTAATACATCCCTATCGTAAGCCCTGGACACATCCATCAATACAGCTACTTTAAACCTTTTTTTCACCTGGCAATTTGCTTATGAAGAATTACAAAAAAATATTTACTAAGGTAAAACTCTTTTAGAGAGACTTTGCAAAGTTCAATTACAAATACCAACTGAAAAGCCGTTCTTTTTGAGCAGGTCAGAGCCTGGTATATGCGTGCTGATTCCAACCATAAACTTAACCCGTGGCATTACCAATCAACCTCTGGCATTTAAATTATTGCCCGTTGTATAACAATCCCGTGTTAACCTTTGGAACATTAAGCTTTCCAATTTCTTTGTCACCATCAAATAGCAGAGGAAAGAAACGCCCGTTCAGCACTTCATCCTGTTTCATTACCGGAAAGCTATTTAGTGCATCCAGCCTGTGATAATTTTCGGTGTTTCCAAGTGTATTAAAAGCCATTGCATTGAGTACTACAGCCCTTCTTGGTCTTTCTGAATAATTTGCATATGATCCGTGCATCATTAACGGGTGATGGAAACTGGCAAAACCTCTGGGCAATTCGTTGGTAACTTTTTTATCAAAAAGTTCTACCTGTTCTTTGTTTAAAACCTCCCGCACAGCATCCATATCACCGGTAAGACCTGTGATAGGAAGCAACCCCCATTTGTGGCTTTCCGGTACGTAATAGAGACAACCATTTTCTGTAGTCGAATCGTCTAACGCAATCCAACATGTAAGATGGTGCATTGGTTTGGTAAAGGTCCAATAGGAAAAATCCTGGTGCCATGCAACTACACCGCCATGTTTAGCCGGCTTACAAAAAAGCTGATCATGAAACAACCTGAAAGATTGCCCCAGTAACTGATATGCTGCCATGCGAAATGCGGGCGACCAGATAAGGTCATGAAACCCCGGAGCCACTCTCCATCCGCCAATTGCATGGAAAAGTGTTTTACTTACATCTACTGATTCATTACTTTCATAATAATAAAACAAATCACGCTTCTCTCCTCCTATCGATTGAAAGCTCTCCAGCTCGTTGTTTAATATATCAACCTGGTTATCTGTCAATACACGTATACCGGAAATAAATCCCTGTTCTTCAAAAGCTTTAACCTGTTCCTCTGTAAGCATATACTGTTCCCATTCCTCTGCGCATGAAGGTTGTTTAAAAAAATCTGAGATGGGATGGCCATGGGCTGCCAGATCAACTGATGTTGTAGATGATGATGTTTCCATATTTAGCAATTGTTTTAATTAAATCATTGTTTACTTAATGTTATCCCCCATGTCGACCGATGGTTCTGATAAAAATAAGAACATGATTACAGCAAGTTAAACCGGCCCCGACGCGAGTACAATTTCACTTTGCGAAAAAAAAACGTCATTTTGCGAACATCGTTGATTCGAATAATATCAAAACCTATTTAAACGCAGCACATTTTAAACTCAAAAGATAATGCAGGCAGGAAGCAAGCCGGGCAACGAAGCGTCGAGCGGTGTAAAATCCATTGAATAAAGTGAGACCGAAGAGCAATTTTTGTTAAAAGACCGCTATTTTCTAGGATGACAGTATTAAAACAGAACCTGAAATCCGATCGCAACCATGCATTTACGGTCTTTTCTTAATTTCAACTACATAGAAATCATCAAATTTAAAGGGCATAAATATGCACTAAGCGATATTGGCCGTACATACTGATGTGTATATCTTCATGCTTTCACTGCTCTTTTAAAGATATCCGCAAATCGAATTGAGGCATGTTATTCATGCAGTAAATTAATGTGAGCCAGACAAAAGGGATGCAGACAGATTTGCATACGTAAATGGTAAACAAGTGTGGTAATAAAGTTTAATGTCCACTTGTAAATTGAATCACCACTAAATAGCGTAAACCATAAATGAAAAAGACAAGGGAATTACTTGTGTTATTGTTTTTGTTTTCGATAGCTATATACTTTTTGTTCTACCACCAATATGCTTTTAATATTGAGCTTTATAATAATGCTCAATATTTTATAGCATTTGTTGCGTTGACTATTTGGTTTATATTTTTGATTTTATCTGGGATAGAATCCTTTTCTGGGAGGCCTGCGTTTGCGGGTAATCAGATGCGATTAGTTCTTATTACCAGTGTCTTTATCTGTATTATGCTTTTTAGCCAATACTACTCTTTTTCAAATGAATATTTTACATGCCTTGTGATACTTCTGATATTTTTTAGCATGTTCCCTTCCCTAAATATGCAGGCAATTCATCTCGGTATAGTTTTTTTTTCTGGAATGTTCTTTTGGGAATTGTATTTGGTATTTAGACAAATGGATTTTTTTTCATTTAAAATTGGGTTATTTAATGTGGAAGGAAGCTTTCAGAATTCTGGTATACTATGTTGTTACCTTGTATCGCAACTTCCATTTGTTTTCTATACTTTTTTTGAGATTAAGAAGCCTGTTTTTAAAGTCCCAAAGAAAATTTATCCAAAATGGGACGGCAAAATATTGCTGTCAATAAAAAAAACTTTATTTTCTGCATCAGTCTTATTCGTCTCCATGATCATATGGGGCTGTAAATCACGGACAGCTCTAATTGCATTTGTCTTACTTATTTGCGCATACATTTTTTCAAAATATGCAAGGATTCTTAAAGTACGTATTCTGACTTTACCACGAGTTCTTGTTGTATTTTGTTCATTTCTTTTTGCGATTGTGATTTGTTGTGGGGTCTATCATCTTTTCTTTTTAAAAAAGCTATCGACTTACGGACGAATGATGAAGCTGGAAATTGGATTTGATCATTTTTTCGATCATTTTTGGCTGGGGACTGGTATTGGGCGATTTACATGGTATTATCCACAATGGCAGATGTCCTATTTTAAGAACCACACTAATCCACCTACTGAATATTTTTTAAGTGCATCTGACAGCTTCATTCTTTTCAACGATTTTTTGCAACTTTTTGAAACGGTAGGAGCTTTGTTTTTTTTCGTTTTATTGTTATTTGTATACAGTTTTTTTAAAAAAACAACGCCTAAATGCAAAGCATTGTTGAATGCGTCCAAATTAACTGTGGTTGTGATTTTCACGTGTGGCTTTACGTCTTATCTGTTGCAGACAAATATATTATTGTTAATGCTGTTCTTCTGTTTTGGTCTTCCCACTATGCTCATGGAACTGAGCGGTTTAAACAACCAGATACTGAGAACACCCAAAAAACTAAACTTTAATTTACAGAGATTGGTAGTGGTTCTTTCCATGGTCATAGGGCTGGCTGCAATACAAGTTTCCTGGAGGCAATTGCAAGGCGTAAAACATTGGGAAAGGGCAAGGAATTACTCTTCAAGAAAAAATGCACAATTGGAATACCAAAGTCTCTATCCAGTATTGAAATTCAATGGAAAATTTTTATCTGAGTTTGGAATGCTCCTTACTGAAGATAGCGCAAACTATTACCAGGCCACGATAATTCTTAAAGAAGCTCAAAAATACTTTTTGGCAGAATCAAATATTGCGGCTCTTGGCATTTGCTATAAAAAGGTAAAAAATATTGATGCTGCTATTACAACCTATGTTGATCTCGTTAATTACATTCCATCAAAATTTAAAACAAGATTGGAATTGCTAAAACTGTATGTTGAAGCTAATGATACTTTTAATGTCAGGAAAGCTGCCGATATTATTCTGACTATGCCAGTTAAAATACCATCGATAGAAGTTAATTGGATCAAAGAAGAAGTTCACGGTATTAAGCGTTCTTCTTAAGTATTTATTAAAAAAATAAAATATGCATTTAATCAATGTATTGTTCAGCTTTTAGTAAATGTATAATTCAACTCAGTCAGGGCTTTAGCATTTTATCTGATAAATACCTTGCTTTTGGTTAAGCCATTCAGAATTAACAAGTAAGAATAATTGGCCAAAAATATCAAATATTTAATTCAAACGAGAGAGAATAACATTAAAAACTATTTGCATATAATTTAAAAATCAATTATGGTTGCTAAATGGGTTATCGCTTCAGCCTGTTAGCCTTTCAGTAAAAAAATAAAAATGAAGCATTAATTTTAAAATCTTAGTCAATGAAAAAAAGGTTTCAACTTGCCGCACTATTATTAACCATTACTTTGGTTTCTGTGTTTTCGTTAAAGAAAAGTACTGCACAATTAGAATATCGTGGCGGGTGCATATACATGGGATCCTACTCGTATGTTTGTGCTAGTGGTAATGCCTATGTGATTGGTTGTATGCCCTATATGGCCGCGGGCTGTTACACTGTCCCCTTTTAAACAAAGTTGCAATTAATCTTTTTATTGGCGTTTGTTCATTTAAGCAAAGGCTGATTTGAAGTGTTTTCTGCAAAATGATAATTAGCGCTTGCGTTTCAAGTGAGCGCTAACTTTTTAGCATCTTAATAGATCGAAATATGTATTTAAAATCTCCAATTATTGTATTCGGGTTAGTGATTTTTCTTTTAACGGGTTGCTTCGGACAACAAAAAAACAATCACCCAAAACAAAGTTTCCCTGATCAGCAAAATATTACGGAATCGCTATTTATTGATTGCGCAACAAATGCTCCGGATTACCTTGACATGTATAATGATTCGGTTCTAATGCTGGTTAATAGCATGCCTACTGGAAAAAGCAAGTATCATTTCTCTTTATATGATGCGGCTCACGGTAAATTATTATCTCAGAGAATTGAATTTGGCAGAAAATATGGACAAGCCATGGGGTTCCTTTCCTCTGGAGTGTTATCGGATGGTAACATTTGGGCTTATGATATTAATAAAAAGACTGTTGTATTCAATAAATTCAAAAATATCCTGGATACAAGTAGTGTCATTCTTGAAAAAAATCTTACAAGTGGTTTTTATCGTTCTCTAAAATTGCTTGATGACTCCACCGCTATAGGTAGTGGAAATTTCAATTCCGACAATAAAATTGATTTTCTTAATCTTAGTGCTGATGGAAAGCCGGAGTGTGGCATAGTTCCTTATGGGCATGATGCCAATACTCCTGCGTCTAATTACGATAAATCTGCCATGGAGAATTTCTTGTTCATAAAGCCTTCCCATGATCGGTGCGTTTTGGCATACCGATATACTGACAAAATTGAAATAGTTAATTTAAAAACAGGGGAATCTCGTATGGTCTATGGGCCTGATGGGTTTGATCCTCAAATGAACAAAATGACTGGCCCTGATGGTAAAGAAATAGCGATATGTGGTAACAACACTATTGTAGCATTTCTGACAGGTATGACGACGGAAAACTATATTTATCTTTTATTTTCAGGAAGAAAATTCTTCACTGAAAATTTCACTTATGGCAATAGCATTTACGTTTACAGTTGGGATGGAAACCCGGTAAAGAAGATTAACCTCTCAGAAGATATTCAGGCATTTGCTGTGTCAAGTGATGATGCATCAATTTACACTTATGATGCTGTGAAAAAGCAAATACGCATTGGTAAACTAAAATAGATAATTGACGTTACGCATTGTGATCCATTTTTTTTTGTGGATCACAATAATAGCGAGGTATTCACGAGAGAATGGAATCTATATAACTGTTCTCTGAAATATCCAAAAGCATTTGATTTTGTGGATAGAAGTGCGTAAAGTCAGTAAATAATTTACCTTCTGTATGAAAGCAATATTTCATTCATTGTTATTTGTTTTGTTGATGTTAAGTACCAACTGTAATTCAGACAGAACCAATAATATAGCTCAAACTTTGTTTGTGCCATCAGATGTCCAAGTATTTAATGCAAAAACGACAACGACAGGTTCCGAATACTTAAAGAGTGTAAATGTTTTGCCATTCAGGATTTATACTTTAGTGAACGCATATTGTAGCTGTTGTGTTGATGATATTAGAAAATGTAATCAATTAAGCCTGGAGTTAAAAGATTATAAAAGTGTAGCTGTTGTACCCGTGTGCTATTCGCATGATAATTTTGAGTTGCTAAAATTTTTATTTGAATCTGATACATTGAAAAATATTTTCATTCCTTTGATTCTTGATAATACAGATGCGTTCAGGAAAAAAAATGCCCCATTAATTGATAGTAAAGAGAAGTTCACAGTTTTGACAAATGGCGATAATAAAATTTTGGCAATCGGCAACCCTTACGATAATGAAGCCGATAAAAATAAGTTCTTAAACCTTATTAAAGAAGCAACAATATCCAAATTGTAATATAGACCCTATTTAGTTCTGTTTTTGAAATGCGTTTTGCAAAACCTTATCCCCTTACCCCGTCCATACCAACACGGGCAGGCCTCTTCAAAAGAGATGGGTTAAAATACAATCTTGCAAAGCATATTACAAGATTGTCTATTTTTTATCAGTCAACAATATCCATAAAAGAACTTAATAAGCGTCTGTTTAATAAGTATAATCTGGTATAAACCTGATGATATGAAATTTCGATTGAAAAGTGAACATCTAAAGTATTATTTAATTTTTTCCACTGTATTGTTTGTTAATATAGTAGCCGCTCAGGGAGAGTTTTCTCAGTTGAAGGTTGTTTATGAGTTTAAGCATGTTAGAGATTTAAGGCAAAAAAACAGTCCATATATCTCAGACATGGTCTTGTCCATCGGGAAAACGTCCAGCATTTATACTTCACAGTTTTTGTATTCTGTAAATCTGGAAAATAAAAATGATTCGTCTGGAAATGCGCGAAAGGGTGCAGGAGTTTCGGCAGGACGGCATGTAGAAAGAGAAATGGCCATTGGCCCAGCAATTGAAGTTACTAAATATGGCATCGCTGAAATTCAGGAAATATATAAGGATTTTTCAGATCAAAAGATGGAAATTAATGCGAATTTGGGAATTAAACTATTGTATGTAGAATCGCCAGTGCCCAAAATTAACTGGGAGTTTCAAAGTGATAAAAAGAAAATAGGTGAATATAATTGCCAAAAGGCAACTTGCCATTTCGGAGGCAGGAAATATGAAGCCTGGTTTACCCCGGAACTACCTTACAGGGATGGCCCCTGGAAACTAAACGGTTTGCCAGGACTTGTTTTAGAAGCATCGGATTCGACAAATGAGATTGCCTTTAAATTTAAAAACCTTGTACACAATAATTTAAAACAAGAATTTGTCAGGCCTTTCCTACATTCAGATTATGCGAATAAAATAAGCGTAAAGGATTACAATAAACTTACAGCAGCTTTCTTAAGTGATCCTGAAACATTTACACTAACGGGACTACCAGGAGGTGTAAAGATCTTCTTTGTAGATATTGAAGGTGGTACTTCTGTAGAAAATAATACTTATAAAATAAAAAAGTTCAACCCTCTTGAAAAAACTTTATAGAAGTGTCACCTATTTGATAGTAACTCTATTTCGATCTTATTTCAAATTTGCAATTTTTTTATTCTTGTTTTTTAGTATAGCCAAAAGCTATGCTCAGGATTTTATTATTACCGGCCAGGTAAAAGATAGTGCATCAAAATTTTTACCTTCGGCAAGTATTTCTCTGTTAACTGCGGATGAAACTATCGTAAAATTCTCCATCTCAGATGATAAGGGAAAATTTAAGTTTATTATACCCAACAAAGAAATTGCAGATCTAAAATGGATAGGGGTTAGTTATAGCGGATACAAAAGTCAAAGAAGCAAAATAATTAAGGCGATACAATTCTACCAATTTACACTTGAAGTAGATCACAATATGCTTCAGGAGGTTACTGTTAAAACCAAGCCGCCTATCTCCTCGCTTGGAGATACTATAAAGTATGATGTCGCAAGATTTGCTGATAAAACAGATAGAAGTATTGGGGATGTGCTGAAACGGATGCCCGGCATTTCAGTAAATGATGATGATGGGACCATATACTTTAATGGAAAGAAAATTAGTAATTTATATATCGACGGAGATGACCTTATGAGCGGCAAATACAAATTGGCTACGGATGGAATTAATAAGGATATGATACAGAGTGTCGATATTATAAAAAACCATCAACCTATTAATGTTCTGAGTGAAAAGATATTTTCGGATGCCACTGCCTTAAATCTGGTTTTAAAGAATCCCAACAGTGTTAAGGTTTCAGGGAATACAAATATAGGATTGGGCACCTCAAAGCAATATGACATTTCTGTCACTCCAATTATTTTAAATCGACGAATAAAAGCTGTCGATAATGTTTCAGTGAATAATGCAGGTATCAGTTATGACTATAACACAAAACCGATTGGCTCTGCTAATTTCATTTCAAATATCAGTAATGAACTTCCAAAGATGGATCTCTCGTTAGGAATCAAGGCTCCTTCTGAACTACCACAGCAAAGCTATTATTTTAACAACTCCGGAATAATCAATCTAAATAATATTGTAAAAACCATGAAGGACATGCAGTTTAAATTGAATCTCCAGGCTCTTATCGATCAGAATCATGGAAGCTTTTACGGGAATACAAGTAATTATACACCCAAGGATACTATTTTTTATGTTGAAAATCAGACCTTCGAAAAATCTCCAACCAAAATAAATGGAGCATTCAATCTGCTAATCAATAAGAAAAAATATTTCTTTTCAAATACAAGCGGCATAAACTTTACAAACGAAAAGCAATACGGCGGCATGAGATTTAATAACGCTGCCTTCAATCAGCAGGTTGATAAAAACATAGTAAACCTGTCTAATGACATAAACTGGATACCTTCTTTGGGAAGCAAGAATATAGGAGAACTAAGGTGGAATTTAAATTATAATAAAGATAACCAGCACTTGAATATTGATTCTGGATTTTATTCACAAATACCTGCGCAACCAGCCGATTATGATCGGGTAACGCAAAATATGCTCCTTCCTACATTGGCTTCGAATTTCTATATCAACTATAAGATTCCCGGAAAAATAGTAAATCAATTGTTTACTGCTGGATATATCTCAGAGTACCAACGATTAGATACTAAACTAATTTTTGCTAAGAATGACAATCTCATGCCATATGCTGGTGACAGGGGGAATAATCTACGTTGGTATAAAAACAACTTCTACGTTTCAATGAACTACCAGGTTCATTATAAAAAAATCAGATCTTTTATAAATTTGCCGGTTACATACCAAAATATTCACTATTACCAGGATGAATACAATGTAAATTCAAGGAATGAAAAAATTTTCTTTAGTCCGGACATAAATGTAGCATATAATTTAACTAATGAGCAGACGTTAAATAGTGTCTTTCGGATTGCCAATACTTTTGGAGATTTGGTTGGTGTTTATAGAGGTGGAATATTAGAGGATTACAGAAATTTTGTTTCAAATGAAGCTGCATTGCAAGAAGCGCGCAAACAAACCTTAGGAGTCATTTACAATTTTCAGAAAACAGTGAAGATGTTTTTTGCAAATGTTGGGATAGATTATAATATAAAAAAGGCAACCACGTTGTCCAATATCCAAACAACAGGTGATTTACAAACTACTTTAAATTTTCCATATGAAAATGATGTAAAAGAAATTGTTTTAAAAGGTGGCATTAGCAAATATTTATTTAAGCTTAGATCCAATTTTTCATTTCAGGCAAATTATATAAGGGCCAATTCTGTAAGTGCGATCAATGGAGCATTTTTTCCTTATACTAATGACGTTTGTTCTTTTAATGCTTCTTTGGGAAAAAAGTTTTTTGATAAAGTGACAATCACGTACGCTCCTATTTTAGCCTGGAATAATTCAAGGACCGAACAACAGAATAATAGAAATGGGTTTTCTGTAAATGGATTTCATATCGAACAGTTGTACGCTTTATCCTTAACACCGATGGCAAAATTGGATATTAAAATTGCAGCAAGGCAAAGCTACAGTAGTCTAACTGGAAGCTCGCCTGTTAATTATTTCTTTATGGATGCCGGAGGTGTTTATAAGGGAATAAAAAGATTCGATTTCGGCGTAAATGTTTATAATCTTTTCAATGTTAAAGAATTTGTTTTGTTCAATTCAAATTCTTACCAAACAGTTATAAATAGATTCAATTTGAGAGGGCGTGTAGGGATGATCCGACTGAATTACTATTTTTAGGAACCGTTGATTTCCTAGTTCACCAAAGGAGTAGCAATTCAACTTTCCGCAGGTATATGGTGAAGGCTGTTATGTAACATTGTTGTCCGACAAAGAATTAGGACGCGCCTATGGCCACCCCGTAATTCGTATTTTGGTTGTGAGTAACTCACAACCAAAATACGGATTAATCCAAGTACAAATTGTTTCGGATAGCACCTATTTTCTGATAGTAAATTTTGACAAATAAAAAGTGAGGTTTATCAACTTTATTTTTTTAAGAAAGGAACATGGAAGCTTATCGCAACAAAGGTCGGAGATGAATCCACAGAAATATCTTTTACAAATGTTCCGGCTAATGCTTTATGGCAAATATTACCACCAAATTTGCTTACCGTTTTTATATGTAAAAATTCGCTCTTCCATCCCTTTCGACAGATTTTTTAATAATAATAAAGAATTGCATGGCACATTGCGGTATTCCAAAACTTGTTTAGTTGCAATTTGTTTACCTAAAGAAACCCATCCATCAAAATCCCAATAAAAAAATTCGTATAATTGTCCAATAGCAATTGTGTTATCATCATTCCGAGGTAAGTAACGTATTCTATTTATTTTTCTAGGCTTTCCCAAATCTAGCCCAACCCAAGCCCCATTACGTTGATTTGCATCAACAAATGAAAGAACATTGCCATCAAATGCTTTGTCAATTGTACAAGATGGATCATTAAGATATGAACCTGGAGTTCCTATAATACAACCTTTCATGAGTTCAAGTTCCTTCCCTGATTGCCCCCAGAACTCAAGCTCTGCAATATTACAACGACTACTATCTGGAGATAAATATCTGACATATCGAAAAAATTTGGGAAAATTAACAGGTATATCTTGATAATAAAGAGGTGGGTGAGTTAAAATTGTATGTAATAATTCTGCATCCGAAAAATCAGAGCGATTAGCCCCTTCAAATCTCCCTCCCTTCATTCGCTTCGTATATTTAGCATCCATTAACAAGGGGTGTTTGCGAAAAAGTTTTACTAATTTTCTACTATGCATATCAGGAGAAAGAAAACTTAACCTTCCGTCGCTTGACAACAAAAGAGGGTAATTAGCCGGATAATATTTATTATTATAAAAAAAAGCAGGAAGATAAACTGCGCCCTTGCCAACGTTTTTAAAGAATACTGAGTTGTTTTCAATATTTGCAAACTGTATGGGTGTCCACTTTTGATTATCAAACACACATAGATAAGCAAGTGAAAGATTTGTTGGTGTATTTTTCAATTCTATTTTTAGATCTATTCCTTTAATGTATTCCGAAGTAACATCAATCCAACATTTGTTTTCAAATATTGAAGGAATATTTTCGCTAAGTTTCGTTAATTCTAATAATTCTGGTTGAATTTCAAATGTTCGTCTATACGCTTTAGCCATTATTTGTTCTGGCTTATGTGGTTCTCTGGGATTACTTTCAGTTGCTATAAAAGGAATATATCTACCATTTGTGTCTCTTACTGCATTCCACTCATGCCCCATACTACGATTTGGCCATTGGAGTGTAAAATCCTGAACCACTGGAATACCTAATCCTCGCATTGTAAAAATCCCCAAAGCAGTTCTCTGTTTACAAGTTCCTGTCAAAGCAGCCCTTAACATGCTATAATTCATTGATGGCAGTGTTGTTATAGAAAAAGAACTTTCCCACTCCTTAATAAGCTTTGTATTGACTATGATACATGCTTCTACTGCATCAATGTTTGGAATTTCTTTTATTGAATCAATTATTTTTCCATACTCACTAAGTATACTGTCACGCCAATATTCTAATGGTTCTGTATCTAATCGGTATGGCAATATTTCTTCACAGAATATATCAAATGGCAGATTCTTATTCCATGGCAAATCTTTTACTTCAAATGCCCTGTCAATATTATTGATGAGAAAATTTGCTTTGATGCATTTTAAATCCTCAAGATGTTTTTGGGGGTTAGTCAAATTATATAAATTAACTAATGAATCAAATTTTTGTTTTTTATCCGCAATTCCAATAGCTAATAAATTATTCCAGTTTTTAAATAATTCAAAATATTCTCCCCCCGCCCTATCATCTTCTGAATATTTTCCATCCATGTTTTTTATTAAGAAGATGGCAGCCCTCAACTTCAAGCTATCTTCCAACTTATTGTAATGAGACAATACTTGTTCTAATTGAGATCTATTTTTTCCAGCTTTCTTTAAAACAAAATTCAATTTTTCATCATGAAATGATTCTTTATTAGTAGAAACTAAATAAATCAAAATCAGTATGAAAAAAAGGGCAGAAAATATAAGCAGAACTTCTCTTTTTTTTATCAAAATCATTTTTGAGAACAGTTTTTGTTTTTCCTTTCCGTAAAAGCTGGTCATATAAATACAAGCTTTTACTTTATTGTAGATATAGAGAAACGATAAAATCCTGCGAACAGATTTGAACGTCTTTATCTACATTCATTTCAAATTCATCATTATATATTCAGAATATTCCAGATTAAATGTACCATCGCTATTTTTGATGGTCTTTACAAGCATCACTTAACATAGGAGTGTATTTCAGGAAGGCTAAACAAATTTATCAATGAGATAAACTTCGTAAGGTATTAATCTTGATTCGAATATAGGAAATAATTTTAATACAAAAATTTCAAAAATTATGCTCATACTAAATACGATGATGATTACATTACAGTCTGCCAGATTTATAGCCCTATTCCTTTTTTTTGCTCATTTTCCGGCGGGGTTTTAGCCCCTAATGGCCCCTTGTAATTTCCTGCACTTTTGTTTGATCCATTCAAAAGATATCTATGCCATCTACACATATTGACTTTCCCTTTTGTTTCGGATCATTTTGGATTTGCACTATAGAGCTTTCTATTTCAACATGCTGATGATGTTCAGGGGAATACAACCTGCCTGTAAAAGTTATTGGTTTGAAGCTGAGGATTTTTTGGGTTAACTCATCGCCAAACCCAACTGCTTTACAAATATTTTCCATCCGCAATAACTCACGTATATGCGGGAATTTCGCATGCAGATTTTAGTTCACGGCATAATTTATCAGTTATTTTTTCATGCTCAGCCTTGGTGTGGCGTATTTGTTCCTAAAGTTGCCCGCCGGTTTTATGGAGCTTCTCATTATTTGTTTCTAACTGGTCTATTTTCAGGCTCTGGCGCATCTGTTCCGAAGGATCACACGTGTCTACTAATTTCAAGCCGATTGCTCCGGTGATAGTGAGGCAACATATCCTAAAAAATCAATGGCTTCAATTACCAGGACACTTCTCTCCTAAATAAATTTTGCCTTCACCTGTCCCGATACAATCGGGAGTGAATTAATAGACACGAATGACCGGCGGAGCTCACCACTCGTGCCAGAAGCGCAATATATTTCAATCCTTAATTTTTTATTTCGGAAGCAAAAAACCCAATTCGAAGCTTGCTCTAATACCATGGAGTAGCGCTTTTAAAAAGTAAAAACTAACAATGCGTGTAGGATCCCGTTTATAATCAATCTTTCCGGTACGCTTTGCAACATCTAAACTCTTATCCTTGTTTTTTGGAATAATAAAATGTTTTAAAAAAAATGTCGGCACCCTGGCCACCTCTTTACTTTTTGGCTTCAACCTGTCTATTAACAAATCATGATATTCTCCTATGATCTCACCGGTCGCTTTTTCTTCTGTTGCAGTGAAATGAAATTCAAGGAAGTTGAGCATGCCTGATTCAATATGAAACCTGCCAAGATTTTCAGCCGAAGGATTTAGTTTGGGAAGATCCAGATTTTTGATGACGCCTTTTATGGAATAAGTATCTTCTCGTAATGGTGCGCGGATCGATGCTTCTATTAAGCCTGCATTCATTATTGAACCCTCTACATGCGTATCCGAATAACGGGGATCACTTTTATAAGGATGATTGAGCATGGGAGACATCGAAATATTTACCTTGTCTATTTTCAAATATCCAGCCTGGTCTCCGACCTTCGGAAATTCTTCCGACAGCACGGACGCATTATTTATTTTAAATGTGTTCACACGAACTTCCACAGGTATTTCCTTCAAATATCCGTTTGGCATTGGTTGTTCCTTTAATTGTCGGGGCAATCTCCTGTCCCTGAAAAAATAGAAGTTGCTGTTGTCAATTGCCATTTCGTCTGCTACAAGCTTTTTATTCAACAACTGTTTGAAGTTTAATTTCGAAATTTCTATACGGGGAATTACCGCTTCTATGTAATCAGCCTGACGTCCCAACTTTTTACCAAATTCAAACTTCGGATATTGTGTGGCAACCGTCAGGTGATCTATGTGCAGCAATTCTTTTTTGCTATCTGCGGTTACGCTTTTAATATGCACAGTGCGATAAGAACGGGGAATGGAATAATTAATGTCAGATAACCTGCATTCGATGGTTGAATAATTAAGTTTGTTGTTGATAGACTTTGTCAGGCTATCAACCGCTATTTTATCGATCGTAAATTGACCCGGGTTTGAATGCAGCTTGATATTTGATTCTGCAATTACCAAATGATTGATTGAAAAATTGGCGAGATTTGCCGAATCAAAAAACTTCTTAGCTGTTTTTACTTCATCTTTCGAAAGATCTCCACATTCAATGACAGCGTGTGCAACCGTAAAAGAATCTATTCTTATTTCAACGGGAAGTTGTCTCAAGTTTAAAACAGGAAACGTCGTATTTCCTGAATCCCTTTGATTTGCTTCTTCTTTAAAAATATTTACACGATTATCATTAATAACTATTTTGCCAGCGATCAATTTCTTATTGAATAATCCAATAACATCAAATTCGGAAATGTCTATGCGCCGAAAAAATGCTATGTTATTATGATCAGACGGGAGTTCTTTTTCTCCATGAGTAATTGCCAAAGAGTCTATTCGTAAAATGCTGCGCCTGCTATCGAGCAATAATTGTTTTATCTCGAGGGTTTGATGAGATTGGGGCGCTTCGTAATTAATATCCTCCAACGTGCATTGAACGGCCCCCAAATGAAACCCGTTCTCCGCAAACGATCCTTTTGAATTATCCTTCTCTATTTCGTCGCTAATTATCTTACCCTTCAGCAACAACTTGTTTTGCTCATTTGTTTTTAGCCACAGATTGCCTTCTGATATTTCAAAATGGTCAACTGATATATTTTTAAAAGGCATGCGAGCTGATAATTCATGTTGGAGCAAATTTGTTTTATCAAAAAGGGACGGGTCGAGTTTGATATCACCCTTTTCGAGTTGAAGTTTGTTTATGACCAGTTTTTTATTAAATACAACCTTTAAAAAATCTATTCCAGTAAAATCTGCTTTTGAAAAACTAAAAACATGTTGACGATAGTGGTCACCGGTATCAGGTTGAAGTCTTATTGACAGATTTTTTATAGAGAGTGTAGAAGAAAAAAAATCAGCTTCCAGAGACAAATAGCTGACGTTTGCAACGGGGAAAAGCTTTTGAAGATTTTCTTTCACCTTGCTTTCCACTATGGCATTTAAAACAGGTTGAGCGATGAGTAAAATAAAAGTTATGCCGGCAACAAAAAATATTACCATTCTCCACTTTCGCCATCCCGGCTTTTTATCCTTTACTTCATCTGACATGGTACAACCTGTGTCTCCAAAATCATTCCACTTCAGTTAACATGTCTTTGGAGCATTGCTGCAGTTATAACTCACTGTGTAAAATCCTACTCGATTGCTACAAATTATGCACAAAGCTATATTGCCAACTGCCGATAATCATGGCAGTGATAATTTTTACAATCTTGTGACAAGTTTTTTTCAGCCCGACACCTGCGATTCCGGGCTTGACAATACCAATCGGATTTTGTTTTCCTGTTATGGCTCTGCTGGTATAATAATTGGGCGACTAAAAGAAATATTAAACATCATTGTGCAGAATGGACCATTTTTAAACCCCGTGTGCGAGAAAGAAAAAGGCAGCGATCGAGCGCCAGATCATTATCCATTTTTGTGATTATTAAATCATTGGCATATAGTCGCTGGTCTTTCAATTTAATATTTCATAACGAAAATCTGAGCCATGAAAAAGTTAGTTTTTATAGCTGCTGTCACCGCTTTATCACTTTCGGTGAAAGCCCAGGATTCTTCAGGAACCCAAACAGAGCAGCTCGCCCACAGAAATTCACCTGATAACAGAACGTTTATTTGGAGCTTAGGTGTAGAACCTTCGATGCCCATAGGGCATTTTCATGATTATTCCAATTTTGGTCTTGGTGGTTCACTCCAGGGAGAATACAGACCGGGAAAAAGGGTAGGTATTACAGCCAATGCCGGCTACATCGATTATTTCGGGAAAACTGTTGACACAATCAGTTACGCAAATTTCAAATATTGGCCAGTAATGGGAGGACTTAAACTCTACATGTCTGACAGGTCTTATATTCACGGACAGGCTGGTGCTGGCTTCGGTGAAAAAGGATTGGGTACCAGTTTTTGGTATGGTGCCGGTATAGGATGCGGTATAGGCAAGGCTATAGATGTTGAACTCAGGTATATGGGATGGAAGCAGAATGAGATTCCTTCGAACCATGGAACTACTGGTGGATACTACGGAAATGGACCAGGAACCACCGGGGGAACCGGGGGCGGATATGGAGGTCATTATTCAACAATCGGGCTTCGCCTGGCCGTTAAATTCTGAGGTATAAATCTCCAATAGTTGTAATGAATTGCCTTCGTCGGATAACACATTTCGCGGGCAATTCATTTTTTATGTCGCCCATCTTTTAACTATTCTTTAAATGCACATGCACAGGCAAAAAAGTGATTCGCGGATTTATTGCAGCAAAAGTGTAACAGAATCAGCAGTGTTGATAACTATTTGTTGCGTATTTATGCTAACATACCTGTTTCAAAAAAAGAGTAGTGAGCTTTAAGCCTGACAACTTTCAATGAAGTCAGCTTTTTTTCTCCGCGAAGACTTTGTGAAGAAAAAACACCCGTTCATCTATATATACCACTTCCAAATCAAACATGATAAAAGGAAGAATATCGTCTGGCGCGTGTGTTCCGAAGGATCACACGTGTCTACTAATTCCAAGCCGATTGCGTCGGCGATAGGGAGACAACATATCATTAAAAAGCAATGATTTCAATTGCCGGGACATTTCTTTCCTGAATAAATTTTGCCTTCACCTGTCCCGATGCAATCGGGAGTGGATTGATAGACACGAGTGACCGGCGCAGCCGAACACTCGCGCCATAAGCGCAACACCTTATGAACAAGAATCACTAATTGCGAGGGTGACCGAAGCGAAGTTTTTTGAACCATATAAGACATGTAAGGGCGTACAAGAAGTTGCGACCGAGGATCGACGAGAACAGCATACAGTTACTCAACCAGTTTGAAACTTCACCATCCACTAGTCACATAAAAGCATATAAGGACATTTAAGAGATGCTTCGCATTGGGCGACGCCACTTCAATCATAGAAATTATTATCATCTCAGGCTCTGGCGCGTGTGTTCCGAAGGATCACACGTGTCTACTAATTCCAAGCCGATTGCATCGGCGATAGGGAGACAACATATCATTAAAAAGCAATGATTTCAATTACCGCGACATTTTTTTCCTGAATAAATTTGGCTTCACCTGTCCCGATGCAATCGGGCGTGGATTGATAGACACCAGGTGACCGGCAAAGCCGAACACTCGCGCCAGAAGCAAGGCTTTGCAGAAAAATTCGCGCCGCTGAGGCTGAGTGGAGAATGGAACAACATTTTCTTTTATCTTCATCGGGATAATTGCTTGTGTTCTCAAAAATCAGACAACAAAGAAGGATGGATTCCCGATCCGTTTAAGGTAGGAAGACCACGACTGACTTGCGAAGTTCGTAGCGAACCCTTCCATGTCACCATCTATTGTTTTGAAGATCACCAAACCAGAACAATACATCGCTTCACCTTCTGGATCCCTGAGCAACCAAGCTAATTTCAAGATCTAAACAAAACACCATTCTATAAAACGGAAGCGTTGTCTTCCCCAAAAAAAGGAGAAAAAAAATGATAGGCAATGAATTCAGAAACGCCCTTCGCTCAGGAAAAACAGTTTATGGAACCCTGATTTCATCGACTTCACCAAAGCTGTTTGATACAACGGTCAGCATGGGACTCGATTTTATTTTTCTTTGCAACGAGCACGTGCTTTACAACCAGGACTCTTTAGGTTGGATGTGCCGTGCGTACAAGGCTGCGGGACTCAATCCGGTGGTTCGTATCCTCAGTCCGGACCCATACCTGGCAACACAGGCACTTGATGCAGGGGCCGGCGCTATTCTGGTACCCTATGTTGAAGACATCGAAGATGTTTATGACCTGATTGGTGCAGTGAAATATCGTCCGTTAAAAGGGAAAAAGCTGAAAAAGTTGCTTTATGGTGAGGAAAAGCCAACGGACGAGCTGAAAGCTTATCTGAAAAACCATAACCGGAACAACACGCTCCTGATCAATATTGAAAGTCAGGCAGGGGCAGCTAACCTTGATGAATTTCTTGCCATACAGACCTTTGACGGGCCGGGCGTTGATGGCATTGTGCTGGGCCCGCACGATTTATCCGTGTCCTACGAAATGCCCGAAAAGTACCGTTCCGAAGAATTTCTCAAGCTAAGTTGCGAAATCATTACAAAAGCCAGGGCTCGTGGGGTGGCAGCAGGCGGCCACAACGGTGCGCGCGGAAATCTTGATCTTCTGGCAACATGGGCAAAGGCTGGTGCCAATATCATCCTGAACAGCTCTGACATGTTTCTTTTTGCCGATAGACTACAGGACGAAATGAACGTCATCCGGCAAATAAAAGGCGAAAAGGCAAGCTCGGCGCAAGAGAGCATTAGTATTTGACAAATCAATGTCGTTTAGTTAAGCAGGCATCTTCAACTTTGGGAGATGTCGCCTATCGTTGACATGACGATCCTGGCTTATCAGAAAAATTAATCAAAGCAGCATTAACAACGAGTATATAATAATTTGGAAGTCTGCAGCCGCATCGTCACCTCGACGACAGGAGAAGTCTCCCTAATATTGAACTGCTCGTGACATTTTATAAGCGCTTGATATCATTAACTGTTAACTAAACGACATTGATTTGACAAACATGCTTCCAATCTCAAGATGAATTTTTTGGTTTTGCAATTTTATACCCAACCAACATGAAAAAAACAATAACATTAGCCTTCCTTTTGTTTCTACTTTCGTCCTTGCATATAGCTTATGCCCAAAAAGCGGATTTGTCAAAAGCACAAATTATCTGCCCTGAAAAAAACGACCCGGTGGTTTTAAAAGCCGTGACTGTTCTCCGGGAAGAAATCAACAAAAGAACCCAGATTCAACTTCCTGTTTTACAAGCATGGCCGAAAAAGCCGGCCGCAACCAATATTATTATTGGCCTGGAAAACAACCTGCAATCTATCCCCGCCAAATATTTGTCAGAGTTGGCAACACTGGACGCTCCCGGGAAAGACGGGTTCAGGCTGCTGGCGTTCGATGGAAGCAACACTATTTTAGTAGCAGGACATGATTCGCGTGGTGTTTTATTTGGCATCGGGAAGTTGTTGAAAAGCATGGAAATGGAGCCTAACAAGCTATTGGTTTCTGCCGGCCTGCGAATGTCATCAACGCCCAAATATCCGATTCGCGGGCATCAGTTGGGATACCGGCCCAAAACAAACGCCTACGATGCCTGGACTGTGGCGCAATACGATAGCTATATCCGTGATCTGGCCATTTTCGGCGCCAACAGCATCGAGATTTTGCCTCCACGCACCGACGATGATTCCACCAGTGTTCACATGAAATTGCCTGCCATTAAAATGATTGCTGAGCAGTCCCGCATTTGTAAAGAATACGGGCTGGATGTTTGGATGTGGTACCCCAACATGGGAAGTAATTATACAGCACCTGATTCCATCAAAAAGGAACTGGATGAGCGCGAACAGGTTTTTAAAGTATTGCCAAAACTGGATGCTTTATTTGTTCCCGGTGGCGACCCGGGTGACCTCGACCCCGATACGCTTTTCAGTTGGCTTGAAAAAGAGGCTGTCGTTCTGAAAAAATATCATCCGAATGCAAAAATTTGGGTATCACCCCAGGTTTTCAAGCCATCGGCTGAGTGGTACGGTAAATTTTACAAACATGTGAACGACGGGTACGACTGGTTGGGCGGAATTGTATATGGCCCCTGGATCAGAACCCCGCTGCCGGAAGTTAAAAAGTTGATCAAACCGAATATTCCCATCCGCTTGTATCCGGACATTACGCACAGTCTCAGTTGTCAGTACCCGGTTCCGGATTGGGATATTGCCTATGCTATGACCCTTGGCCGCGAATGCATCAACCCTCGTCCCGAAGATGAAAAATACATCCATAATTTCTACGCAAACCTGGCGCAGGGAAGCATCAGTTATTCGGAAGGGACCAATGATGATGTCAACAAATTTGTATGGACTTCGCAGGATTGGGATCCCTCGGTGGCGGTTATCGACAATCTGAGAGATTATGCACGTTATTTTATCGGCCCTCAATATACCGAAGGCGTTGCGCAGGGTTTACTGGCATTAGAACGAAACTTACGGGGTCCGCTTTTAGCAAATGACCAGGTGCAGCGGACTTTACAACAGTGGCAGGAAATGGAGAGAAATGCTCCGGTATGGGTTATGAGCAATCCACGTTTCCAAAGCGGGCTTATCCGTGCTTATTTTGATGCTTATACCCAACGCCGGCTGATCTATGAAATAAGCCTGGAACGTGAGGCGCGCAACACGCTGGAAAATGCCAAAACACTGGGCGTTAAACAGACGATCAGCGAGGCCAGGAAAACGTTGAGCCTGGCGCACGAGAAACCGGTATCGCAGGAATTGAAAGCCCGTTGCTATGCACTGGCCGACTCGCTGTTCCGCAGCTTCGGGTCGCAACTAACAGTGGAAAAACACCACGCCATGCCGGGCCGCGGTAACTTTATCGACAACATCGACATACCCATCAATGATGCCCTGTGGATTTTCAGCCAACTTTCTAAAATTGAAAAACTTTCTACTGAAGATGAGCAACTGAAGGCAATTCACGACATGCTTCACCGTACCGATCCGGGCCCCGGCGGGTTTTACGATGACTTCGGTAGTCCTTCGGCATGGAAGCACATCAAGCCTCAGAAAACATGGGCAGAAGACCCGGGAAGCCTGGAATCTCCGCGCGTAAGCTTTGGCGTGGGACTGGTTGGCAAAGATTGGGTGCACGAAATTGTTGCAAAGGGCTTTGAAGGTGAAGCAACACCACTTGCCTGGATGAACCAGATTAATACCCTTTATGATACACCCCTGGTAATTGGCTATGATAACCTTGACAAGGATGCTGAATACACCCTGCGTATAGCCTACACGGGCCGGTTCCGCTCCAGTGTGAAACTGGAGGCCGACGGAGTGTTGATTCACAATTATACACGAATGGGAACCAGGCCGATGTATGAATTCCAACTGCCCAAAGAAGTAACCAAAGATGGCAAAGTTACCTTTAGCTGGGTCAGCGGGAAGGAAGACAGCGGCGAAGGGGAACGCGGTTCACAGGTGGCTGAAATATGGCTGATTAAGAAATAAGCCGCGTTGTGGAAGCAGTGAAACACGAACACTAACGACACGACGGGGCACGAAGGATTGCAGCGAATTAATTAAAAAGGGCGCTAATGCGCTAAAGAACACAAGGCCTTATTTTTTTGCAACCTTCTAAATTTATGGTCATGTATCCGATGGTTTGCAAGCCTTAAGCATGAAGCCCGTTTTTATCCAAAAAGAAGTCAGCTGAAATACTCGTATTGCCATCCTGTTGCAGGTCTTTTTTATTGCCGATATTTTTTGATTTTTTATTTTGTAGCAGGTTGAGGGCAATGCTGTTGATGACAGAAAAATTTTGGGCAGCATTGACGGCTATTTTACGACTGCAATCTTCATGGAGATTTACATCTGCCATCCAGTGCCGTTTATTTTCAATTCATAATAAAAGCAAAAACCGCTCGAACATATTTCAAACGGTTTTTGCTTTTATTGATTATCAGTTATTGTTGTCCGGGAAAGATAGGGTATCGTTTTTCTTTGACTAAAGTTGTCTTTGCAGAGGTTTATAAAGATTATCACTGATACCCCATTGCCTGCAGGCTGAACAACTCTGCATACCTGCCTCCCCTGGCTAAAAGTTCTTCATGACTACCAATCTCTGCGATTTGACCTCTATCCAGCACAATAATGCGATCCGCCATCCTTACGGTTGAAAAGCGGTGCGAAATAAGTACGGCCATCTTGCCTTTGGTTAAATCTGTAAAGCGTTCAAAAACCTGGAACTCAGCGCGCGCATCTAACGCTGAAGTTGGTTCATCTAGAATAATAAGTTGCGCATCGCGCATATACGCCCTTGCGATCGCTACCTTCTGCCATTCGCCACCGGACAACTCTACACCTTCCGCGAAACGTTTGCCCAGCATCTGTTTGTAGCCGCGCGGCAACTTTTGCGCCAGTTCGTCTGCCAGGCTTTGCCTTGCAGATGCTTTAATTTGCGCTTCATTATCCTGCTGATCAATATTGCCAGCGGCTATATTTTGCGAGAATGTCATTTGGTAACGCAAAAAATCCTGGAAAATAATGCCAATATGTTGGCGCAATTCTGTCAGATCGTATTCTTTCAGATCTACTCCATCCAATAATATGCGGCCTTCTGTTGGATCATACAAGCGTGCAAGCAATTTAACCAGTGTGCTTTTTCCTGCGCCGTTTTCACCTACCAGCGCCAGCTTCTCCGCCGGGTGCAGGGTAAAGCTTAAATGCCGGTTCGCCCATCGTTCGCTGTGCAGATATTTAAAACCAACGTTCTCAAATGTAAACCCTCGCAAAATGGGATTGGGAAAGGGACGAGGTTTATTTGTATTATGAATTTTTGGTTGTATATCGAAAAATTCAAAAAAATCGTTCAGGTAAATAGCTCCCTGCGATACCGTTGTAAATCTTGCCAATACCCCTTCCAGCAAGCTTTTTAGTTGTCTGAAAGAACCTGCCAAAAAAGTTAGTTCGCCAATCGTTAAAGCGCCTGTTATCGTACGTTCAATAATAAACACATACGCACCATAATAACCAAGGCTTCCCAGCAGCGCAAAGAATGTTCCCCAAATGGAACGCTTGACGGCAATACGTTTATTATCAATATAAAATTTCTCTGACAGCGTTTTAAAACGGTTAATGATAAAGCCCGACAGGCTAAACATCTTGATCTCCTTCGCCGTCTCATCGCTGGCGCCGATATAGCGCAGGTAATCTAACTCGCGCCTTTGCGGCGTTTGTCCACGGGAAAGCGCATAGGTTTGGTCGTTGAAATAAGACTCGCCAAGAAAGGCAGGCAAAATTGCTACAATAAGCAGCAATATCAGCCAGGGATTAAATACCAGCAGGCCGGCTGCTAAAAAGCCCATGGTGATTAAGTCTTGCACCTGGCTCATCACCTGGGACAGTAATACAGTTCTGCCAACGGTTTGCTGTCTCGCCCTTTCAAGTTTGTCATAAAACAGTGCATCTTCAAACTGGTCAAGATCCAGCGCAGCCGCATGCTGCATTATTCTAACTGAAGTGTGGTTAGAAAAAAGGTCGCCCATTAAGCTATCGAGTAGGGAGATAGCGCGCGTTAATCCGTCGGATAATAAAGCTAAACCAAATTCAATAGCCACCAGTACCCATAGATTATATTCCGCACCTCCATCATGTCGGCCGCTGATATGTACAACCTTATCAATGATCAATTTGCCTGTGTAGAGCAATAAAAACGGAATGGCTGCTTTTATAAAGCGCAGGGCAATATTGCCAGCCATCATAGCGGGGTTGGCTTGCCAGACAAGCTTAAAAAATGCCGGCAGGTTCTTTAACGCGCCGAGGCGCTCTTTGAAACTAATTTTTTGCTGGGCTCGTACTCGTTCTTTCTTCATTACGCTTTTAGTTGTGCTGCTGGCAACAAAGTTAGCTATAGCTGTAATTCAGAAACAATGAAATCCTTTGCTACAAAAGTTAGGATGTGGCGCAGGCTGGTAGCGCCCACAGGCCAAGAGACTCAATACTTGTAGGTAGAGTGTTACTTCATCATTTAAGAATCACAACTGTACAAATCCGACTCTTCAGTCATGCGTTTACAAATTCTTTTCTCTTTAATAATTATTGAATGTAAATTGTTTTTTGTGGTTGCCATTTTCGTCCATAAACATTATTACTCCGTGAGATCTGTCAATATTTTGGCTGTCAAATAAAACAAAAGCAATTGTTCCGTCTTTAGAAATCGAATATCCCAGAAACGAGTAATGGACTAACTCTTTAAGATTGGAACCATCGAGATTACATGACCAAACGCCATCATCTTCATAATAGATCTTGTTGTTGTAGTAGTTAGGATGATAGATACCTGTGATTACACTAACATTTTTAGTGAGTTTTCTAACCTTATCACCGTTGGCATTCATTGCATATACATGATCTGAAATGGTGTCGCCACGAACGTGAAGGACGAGGTCCGGATTAATGAAACAGGGTTCGCGACTATAGAGCGTGTCAATGCCTTTATTGCCAATTAATTTTCTGGCGGTTCCATCAGCAGCCATTTTGCAAATCTTAAGGAAGCCGGATGGACCGAATTCGCTTGATTCATAATAAATAGAATCACCTGTGTCATTCCAGGAAGGTTTATAGTTCCCAAATCCATTATTTGTTAACTGTACTATGTGGGACGTATCAAAGTTTTGCCCGTCAAAAGCGATTTTGAAAATATTGGCACCATAATTATAGGCCAGCCATTTACCGTCAGGCGACCATGAAGCATTCTCCAACGCATATGGCAGTGCCCGTTTTAAATTGGTGCCATCTTTATTAATACGCCAAAATCCCAACGAGTCTATGTTGTAGGTATACTCAACGTCTTTGCAATAGCCACGAGGCTTGTGCCTGTTTATCAATGGTACCCAGTTAAAAAACAGAACATTTCCATCAGGATGCCAAACTGGTGAAGAATACGGGGATAAGTATTCCGGCATTGTGCTTATACAATCATTGCAACTTATGCAAGCGGACATTATGGTTAATAAAAAAACGGGTGCAAATAAGTTTTTCAAAAGTTAGCTTTTAAGGATGACCGGCGTTATGAAATATCAACTAAAAATACGCTCCTTGTTGCAAGACTATTTCTTAATTAAAATTGCTTTAACAAAAGGGCTTGCTTTTTATCCCCAAAGTCAACACCAGAGCCCTGCTGTGCAGGCATTGGGACTTTGCGTTTAGGAAAACAAATAAATTCGTTAGGCATCACACGATAATCTAACAGCTATCCCGTTAGATTAAGATACTGCAACTCTATATAATAGGCTACTGCGTATTACATGCACTTGCGAAAGTGACTCTTCTCCTATCTCGCAAAGTCCCGGCATTGCGGAAAAGTTCTTGCCACGAAGACTTTGCGGAGAACCAAGATATGATCTTAAATTATTCATTTAGAATTCGCTAATAATTTATTCCTGCGGACGATCAAAATCAATTTGATTGATTTTAGGGTTTCTCGTTGAATATATTACAGTATATTTTTCTCCAATATGACTGGTGTCAAATTGTGAGTCTCCAAATTTCTTTAACATTGAAAAATCTTTGTACTTTTTTCCATCAACCAAATAATAATAATCCACGTGAGAATGCCCTTTTGCATCCGATCCATATTTATAAATAATCCCAATTGTCTCTCCAGGATATTTTTTTAATTCTTCCTTCTCATCATTTCCTGCTTTATATGTACATATAGACAAGATGATCGCTGCAGTTACTAATAATGGAATGGTCCAATTACTTTGTTTAGATTTCACTATTTATCTTTTTTTCGATCCGGATAATTTTTTTCTCCGAAAAGTCTTCGAAATTAAATCTTATTTACAGGAGTTTCTGCGCAAAGTCTCTATCAAGGGCATTGTGTGTATGCATGGTAGGGGAACACATAAATTCGTTAGGCGTCACCCGATAACATAAAGGTTATACAGTTAAATTAACATCTTCCAACTCTATATAATTGGCTACTGCATATTAGATGTACTTGCGAAAGTGAGTATCCTCCTATCTCGCAAAGTCCCTACCCAACGCACAGGGCCCGGAATGAGATATGCGAAAAAAGTTTTGGCTGTGGAGACTTTGTACTGAAGCGAAGCTCATTAGCCATCAGACAAATGACGCTGCGAATTCGTTTACCGCCAAGGTCTAAAAAATAATCTGTGGGATTGTATAATGAAGCCGACTATGAAGGAAAATGACGGGTAGAGAAAAGTTGATTGAACTTATCTAAAAGAGATTCGAATGAATGCATCTGCCGAAGATGACGTGAAAACTAATTGATCGGCAATATTAAACCGTATACTCCATCTTTTCAACTCTTCGGCAGAAACATTCTATTTTATATAACATTAATTTGCGTCATCGGCAGCAGGATTTGCATTTACAAGGTCTAACGCTTCTTTCATATAAATCTCAGCAGTTTGCTCACCGAGGCTTGTTCTGCTAACATATTCATACCTCTTAAAACTATCAAAATCAACTTTGGAAAGCATATATCCGAAAGCATCATTAGTAAGACCAAACAAAAATGGTTGTTTTGTATGCATGTGACGCTTAACATAGTATCCAACGTTTGGCAATGCTTCTCCTGGAATTGTTAGAACTTGTGCAGTTCCAATATTCAGCAGATTAATACGTGTAGAAACTGCATCCGTTTTCATATCTGGTGATTTAAGCGGTGTGCTCGCCAGAATGTATTGCATTAATTTTGATTCTACCGGGAATGTAACTTTTTTAGAAAAACATGAAAGGGTTGGATTTGTTTGTTCTTTCGCATCGCTTACAATTCTCAACGCCTCATCCGCAAGCAATTCTCCAATACGCTTGCATTCTGCATAATCACTTTTCTCCTGCCCATTGTCACTGCGGTTATCGGCGGTAACCATTCCTCCCTGTGCGCTATTCATAAATATTGCAACTCCTCCAACTTTAGATTCGATACGATCGTATAATGGACCGCATAAATCCGGACTAAGAATTCCTCTTTTTGATCCAATAATTTCCGGATGAACTGCGTAATTTACTAACGTAGCTAATACTTTACCTTTTGATTTGCCGGTAATTCCAATAGCCTGAATAACACCGCAACGTGGGTCGTATAATTGTTCAGCGTAATAATTAAATGCAATCTTGCCCTGGGCTTCGCCAACTGCCGTTTTCAACGTAGCAGGTGTCAATTTACTAACGGCTTCATTTACAGCATCGGCAATTTGCTTTGTACACCAGTCGAGCCATTTCAAATCCGCTAAATGTTTGCCATTTTCATCTGCAAATGCATACGCATCAGGAGCGCTATGCGTATGAGTTGCTCCGATCAATACATTTTCAGGAGGAATGCCCTTTATCAATGCTCTGGAGCGGTCGCCGAGAACTGATGTCCAACCAAGATTATCGATACCAACGATGGCAACCCGTACGCCTCCTTTTTCAAGTACCATAGCCCGAACAAACAAATCGCCTTGTTTTTGGGTTACAGGTTTGGGGATTCCAACACCACCAGAAACCGGTAATAAAGGTGATGGTGTAATAACTCTAAAAGCGGCACCGGCTTTAAGTTGCTGTGCACTCAATTGTGCAGCACTGAATGCAATTAATGTGATGAAAAATAAAATGCGGCGAGTAACTTTTGACATAGAAAAGCTGTTTATATGTTTAGAGCCTATAATAGAAAAATGATACTCAAATATAACAGTTTAGGCCTTAGAACATCTTTTCAATTTATGGCATAATGGTCAAAAAATGTTTGGCAAATTCTCTCCTAGTTCTTTCTGGCAAAGGGTTGTAAGAAGGCTTAGTGAAAGTGGTTTTATTAAATTTTTTTTCTCAGCGAAATCTTCGAAATTAAATCTTATTACAGGAATTTCTGCGTAAAGTTTCCATAAAGGGACTTGTGTATATGCCTGGGACTTTGCGTTTAGGAGAACAAAATAAATTCGCTGGGCGTCACTCGATAATATAAGGATTATACTGTTAGATTAACATCCCCCAACTCCATATAATTAGTTACAGCATATTAGATACACCTTACGAAAGTGAGTCTCCTCCTATCAAGCAAAGTCCCTACCCAACGCACAAGGCTCGGGAAGGAGATATTGCGGAAAGGCTTTTGGCGCGAAGACCTTGCGGACTACAAAAAACTGGAATGAAGGTGTAGGCCACTATTCTAGTTACATTCTTTGTTGTTGGTGTGCCAGCTCTCATGGCCAACCCGACACACGCAACAAAGGCGGACAGCGTAAATGTGCAACATCAAGGGCGGCAGAAACCTGGACTTTACAGAGAACCAAAAAAAATTATATGAAATTCCTCTAAAAGCTGTCAAAGTATTTATTTTTCCGGCTTTTTGTTTTCGGCTAAATCAAATTAGTTGAAATGATTTCAAATTTCTGGCGAGCTGAGTGTTGAACAAAATATTCCAAATAACCGTACTTTTAACTCCATTAAACACTTATGAAACAGCAAAACATCGACTGGGCGGCTGCGGTAAAGCCGTTAATAAAAAAATATAAAGACACACCTCATCCACTGGAAGCTAAGAATTTGTATGAAATGATGGTGATGGTCGTTCTTTCAGCAAGAAGCAATGACAAGCTGATCAATAGCGTAGCACCGGATTTATTCAAAGAATTCCCAACTATGGCAAGGCTTTCCCAGGCAACACCGGCGGCAATTATACCACATATAACGAAGGTCATCAATCACGGAAACAAGGCTGAATGGCTTAGTAAAATTGCTAAGGCAGTAAAAACAGACAAGGCCATACCATTGACGATGGAAGAATTAGTGAAACTGCCTGGCATTGGCCGTAAATCCGCGAATGTAATAAAGCGTTATGCGGGGGTTGAAGCTGAGGGCATTATGGTTGATCTTCATACGGTGCGTGTATCCAACCGGCTGGGTATTGCTAATTCAGAAGACCCGGTTGTTATTGAAAAACAAATGATGGAAGTATTGCCTAAGAATGAATGGGATGCAGGTATGGCGATGTCGTTCTTAGGTCGTGATATATGCCGGCCTAAGCCTGAATGCCCAGTTTGTTTGATGAAAAAGGATTGCAAATTTTACCAGGAAAATTTTAATAATTAGTCACTCAACGAACTTTTCGCAGGCAACAATAAAACTGGATAACTAGAAATCTGCATTGTTTATTCCTCTAGCATAATAGATACACCTTTGAAAGTGATTCTCCTCCTATCTTACAAAGTCCCTGCCCAACGTAGAAGGCTCGTGAGGAGATATTGGGGAAAATCTTTTGACGCGAAGACCTTGCGGAGTACCCAAAAAATTAAAATGAAGGTGTAGGCCACTATTTTATACTTACATTCTTTGTTGTTGGTGTGCCAGCGCTCATCGCCAACCCGACACACGCAACAACGGCGGACAGCGTAAATTTGCAATACCAACGGCTGAGGAAACATGTCGAACAAGGCAGATCATAATGCTTCAAAAGCTTCTTTGGGAGATGAAAAAAGAGGTTGTATTTGAGGAAGTAATTTTAATAATTTTTCATATTCAATCATATATTCTGAACTATTAAAAGATATAAGTCGTCGATAATGCACTTTGATTATATCATTTAAATCGGGTCGATTGATCAACTTAGCTAAAATTATTCCACGCAAATCCCTTTCAGTTTCAATTCGGCAATGAATACTACTCTTTACTTGATTAATGCTATTGTTGAGAATATTATCTAAGGCAAGCCAATTTGCATATTTCTCATAATAGGGCAACGCGACATCTTCAAAATATTTTATTAGCAATGTAGAACTCTCACTAGCGTCATCCTCAGCAAAACTCCAAATCGTTAATCTGTTGTTACGAAATTTTAACTCATCGGTTGGATTTTCTTTAATGTCCGCTGTGTATCCGCCTATTGTTTGCAAATCATGCAGCTTGGCGCCAATCCGTTGAGTGATCTTTAAGTATTCCTTCTCGATCGGCCCATTAAATATGTCTATAAATGATTCAATTGTCAAACCTGACTTGTTGCTTTTCATATCAAACCTGTCAAAAGGAACCAAAGTATATACTAGTTTAAAATGTTTGACTTTGTCTCTCGTAAACCATTGTGACGAATACGATTTTTCAAACCCAAGCAGATTCATTTTGGGTTCCATTAAATCCATTACTTTTCTTAAAAAGGATCGTTTATTTATCATTATATATATGATGTGAGTGATAATTTTTAGGCTATACGGTTCCAGATATAAACTAACTTAAATTTATTTATCTTCAACACAAAGTCTCCATGGACTTCGCGTTTGTGAGAGCAAACAACTTCGTTAGTTGTCATACGGAAAATACAAAAAGCCTACAAAATGCAGGCTTTTGAAAGATTAAAAATATGCTTGACCAGCTTTACAGTTTCATTTGTTCAGGAGAAACAAGCATTGCTTCCAATAATTCCAGGCCGTGATAAATTTCTGAACCGTCACCTTGGCCATAATCATTAGAAACATAATTCTTCAACAAGTTGATCAAACTTAATTGCATTTCGTAATAGTCGGCGTAGATAGTCGTCTTGCTTAATTCAATTGACATGCCGTCTTTGCCAAATGTTAATGCCATAATGTAAGAATTTTAGGGAATGCAAAGCCCGTGCTTTAGGTGTCCTACGCATTCTTACATGCGCTGGGGGCTTTCGCCACTCCACACCATAGCACGGGCTTTGCAGAAAATTAGTTGTGACTAGCATTATGTAAGAAATTTTAGGAAACGCAAAGCTAAGGATTTGTCAAGGTATGTCAATAAAAAAGCTAGTTAGATGCACTTGCGAAAGCGAGTCCCTCCTATCCCGCAAAGCCCCTACCCAATGAACAGCTCGGGAAGAGATGTTGCTGAAAAGTTCTTGCCGCGAAGGCTTTAAGGAGAGCCGAAAGCTCCAGCGGAGCTTCCTGTTTATAGAAAATCAGGATTTTAGTATCATCAGACTCCAGCGGAGTCTCCGGTAATGATTTACAGGTGGCTCCTAACTTAGCTTAGGCGACCCATTTTTTTTCCATTCTACAAACAGGATACTCCCCTGGAGCAATACAGGCACAGTGTCCTTAATTAAATGGCATTAAGCTGAATTTACTTGTCATAATTGAGCACTGAATTCAATAGTCGCATGATAGCTTCAATCGCCAGGCTGATTGTCGTGTAAGGAAGAAGCGGAGCTAATGATAAGTTTATATATCTTCGTTTAATACCATCATGATTCATATGAAAATAGCTGCAATATTACTGGCCTTATCCTTTGCTATCACGGCCCGTTCGCAAAATACCATCAATAGTTACAGGTACGTATTGGTACCTCAAAAATTTGATTTTTTGAGATCAGATGATCAGTATGGAGTGAACACCTACACTAAATTATTGCTCCAGGGAGTAGGATTTAATGCTTTCCTGACCAATGAGGTGTTGCCACCGGAAGTTGCCGCCAATAAATGCAATGCACTAAAAGCAGAAATCGTTGAGAAGAAGAAGTTTTTAACTACCGTTTTAACGCTGCTGTTGAAAGATTGTCAGGGCAATGTTATCTTTAAAAGTGGCGAAGGAAAAAGTTCAGCAAAAGAATGGGCGGTTGCGTACTCAGAGGCATTACAAAATGCATTTGCCTCACTGAAAGCAGCACAGTATAAATACGATAGCACTAAGGCCATTCAGCCTATGGAAACAGCTGCAAGCGCTGTGCCTCCTGCAAGTGTAGCGGCTACAGCGAGCCCAGTGCCTTCTGCAGGTGTAGTTGCCGGCACCGCGGCTGTGACCGTTGAAAGTAATAATGTCTTATATGCGCAACTTAGCCCCAACGGCTACCAACTGGTAGACACCACCCCTAAAAAAGTAATGACATTGCTAAAAACCTCACAGCAGGATATTTTTATTGCTGATGATGGCGTGTTGAAAGGTATTGTGTTCCGGAAAAACAACGAATGGTTCTTCGAATACTACAAAAACGATAAACTGGAATCCCTAAAACTAAATATCAAGTTTTAATCATCAACCCGGAATTTCTATGATTTTCTGGACAGCTATAGGCATGAATAAGTGCTGCTTAAATTTACTACACTATGAAACCTGATCGTCATGTCGACTGAGGTAATTTGATTAACCACAATCAAAAAGGTAATGACAGTATACCTGGCGTCAATAGCCCGTAGGGCTTATAGCTCAATAGAAAAGCAAATAATTTATGCTCCTCTTGTCCGTAGGACATTAACCCTTTCATAGATTAAAGCCCTAACGGGCTATGAGGTCCTCGATTCGATCATTTCTATTAAGCTTAATTCCCTACGGGAAAGACTGTTACTGTTATAAAATCTGTCATTGGCATTGAGGAATTTGGTTTGCCACAATCAAAAATAGAATGACAGTACTCTTGCACAATTACGCCGATCGCCGTTGTTGGTATGCAGCAATGCAAATGAGCGTTGCATACCAACAACATAATTATCAACTCGAACTTTTTATGATTTTCGGATAGCCTCACATGTCATTGGTGCCCTTACTCACCTGCCCACGCTGCACACCAACGACAGTCACTGAAATATCAAACGCTCATAAAATATCATCATCAGGTCTATATTCGGGAGACCTCTCCTGCCGTCGAGGTGACGATGCGGTTGCAGGCTTGCTGATTATTATATACTTGTTATCGGTGCTGTTGTGATTATTTTTTCTGATAAGCCAGGATTGTCATATCCACTATAGAATTTGATTTGCCACAATCAAAAAGAGATGACAGTTCATCTTTCGTTAATAGTCCGTAGGACTTTAAGCTCAATAGACACTGAAACATACAAGTGCTGCCTTGTCCATAGGACATTAACCCCTTTTATTTAATTATCGGCTTCGCCGTTGTTGGTATGCAGCAATGCAAATGAGCGTTGCGTACCAACAACATAATTATCGACTCGAACTTTCTAAGATTTTTGGATAACCTCACTTGTTGTTGGTGCCCTTACTCACCAGCCCGCGCTACACACCAACAACGGCGGTCATGCTTTTGTGCGAGAGGCAGTTACATGTTACCAGCTATAGTAAACATCTCAAGCCTGGATTGATGCACCTTCGGGATGATCGCCGTTGTTGGTATGCAGCAATGCCAATGAGCGTTGCGTACCAACAACATAATTATCAACTCGAACTTTCTATGATTTTCGGATAGCCTCACATGTCATTGATTCCCTTACTCACCTGCCCACGCTGCACACCAACGACGGTCACTGAAATATCAAACGCTCATAAAATATCATCACCAGGTCTATATTCGGGAGACCTCTCCTGCCGTCGAGGTGACGATGCGGTTGCAGGCTTGCTGATTATTATAAACTTGTTATCGGTGCTGTTGTGATTATTTTTTCTGATAAGCCAGGATCGTCATATCGACTATAGAATTTGATTTGCCACAATCAAAAAGAGATGACAGTTCATCTTTCGTTAATAGTCCGTAGGACTTTAAGCTCAATAGACACTGAAACATACAAGTGCGGCCTTGTCCATAGGACATTAACCCCTTTTATTTAATTATCGGCTTAAGTGCGTAGTTGCACTTTAAATATCAACTCGAACTTTTTATGATTTTCGGATAGCCTCACATGTCATTGGTGCCCTTACTCACCTGCCCATGCTGCGCACCAACGACAGTCACTGAAATATCAAACGCTCATAAAATATCATCATCAGGTCTATATTCGGGAGACCTCTCCTGCCGTCGAGGTGACGATGCGGTTGCAGGCTTGCTGGTTATTATATACTTGTTATCGGTGCTGTTGTGATTATTTTTTCTGATAAGCCAGGATTGTCATATCGACTATAGAATTTGATTTGCCACAATCAAAAAGAGATGACAGTTCATCTTTCGTTAATAGTCCGTAGGACTTTAAGCTCAATAGACACTGAAACATACAAGTGCGGCCTTGTCCATAGGACATTAACCCCTTTTATTTAATTATCGGCTTAAGTGCGTAGTTGCACTTTAAATATCAACTCGAACTTTTTATGATTTTCGGATAGCCTCACATGTCATTGATGCCCTTACTCACCTGCCCACGCTGCGCACCAACGACAGTCACTGAAATATCAAACGCTCATAAAATATCATCATCAGGTCTATATTCGGGAGACCTCTCCTGCCGTCGAGGTGACGATGCGGTTGCAGGCTTGCTGATTATTATATACTTGTTATCGGTGCTGTTGTGATTATCTTTTCCTCATATCGACTATAGAATTTGGTTTGCCACAATCAAAAATAGAATGACAGTAATCTTGCACAATCACGCCGATCGCCGTTGTTGGTATGCGGCTTAGCAGAGTGCCAGGCGTACCAACAACACAAGTGCGTAGTCGCAATTTCTCTTCTAGATGGCAAACTGTGTTGTTGGTGTGCCATACACATTTCCGCCCTACACACGCAACAACGGCGATCAGCGTAAAGTGCAAGAGAAAAACGGCAATAGTAATGCCCGCCGTTGTTGGTATGCAGCAATGCCAATGAGCGTTGCGTATCAACAACATAATCATCAACCCGGAATTTCTATGATTTTCGGATGGCATCACTTGAATTCATTGCCGTCTGCTTCAGCTGACGGATAAGTGGTTGAGCTTTAAATTGGGCTTTAGCCCTAAAAATAGAAACAGCGGATTGTGTGGCTAAAGCCATATCAATGAGCTTCATTTTCCGTCAGCTGAAGCAGACGGCAATGATACGATTGCCTAAAGCTCCTTAATTCAGCATCATTTCATCAACAAGTAATAACTTCTTGTCTTTTTCATGTGGGGTGGCAATTATTTTAAGACAGGAAACTGTAACGGGTTTCCAACTGCTTTGCATGATCCTGATGGTTGGTTTTTCTTTCTTCGCAGGCAGGGGTGCTTTATTAAAAGTGGTAAGGAGTTTTAAGTGTTGTTCATCTGCACCGCCCCATACCTGTACGGTTCCCGGAGGAAGGATGCCTGTTTCTTCTTCCACCATATAATGAAGGCCAAGTGAGCTGACAGTTACGGGTTTGTTAAATAGGGCAACAAGTCCCATATCTGAATGCTTGACGCCTGCCCAATTGTTGGCCCATGCGGGATTATTGGCGCCGATCACACCCAGCCTTGTATCAAAAAATGTGTTTGCGCCTTCAGCCTGGTGTACACTGTTTAGTTTATATAGTAACCGCAAACTATCCGGCTTGATGGTACTTTTCAAAAAAGAAAAATTCACCACATCACTTGCAAACCACCCGGTTTTATAAGCTTTTGCCTTCACCACCGTATTTTCTTTCACCGTAACCGCGCTACTGAATACAGGAGATTTGATGTTGTCAGGTTCCGTGCCATCCAGCGTATATCGTATTTCTACGCCTTTTACCGGGTGACTTAGCAATACGGGTGACGATTGTGCGAAAACCATTGATGCATTTTCAACATGCGGCGGATTGAGTTTTAGCTTATCGCTGCCATCATCTACAAAGCCTTCTATAAACTGAATATGTTTGTTAGCTGTTTGCAGTTGCTTTATTTCTGCCCCGGACAACGGCGTGTTCCATACCGCTATCGTCTTAAGATTTTTAAAACCAGGCAGTACAGCAATAAGATCCTTATAATTGATTTTTGTTCCCGAAACGGCAAGGGATTGCAAGTGCTGTAAAGGCAATAACTCTTTCAAACCGGTAGTGGTAATATCCGTAAAGTTCAGGTAAAGGTGCCGGAGGTTTTCAAACTGGCTGATACTTTTAAGGTCCGCGTCAGACACAGGAAGTTTATTAAGATCCAATGAAACAACCTGTTTTTTGATCCCATCAAGTTCCTGTAATTGTTTGACTGAATATACATCCCCATTGTAAAGATTTACAGCAAGCGCCGGTGATTCCTTTGCAAGCGGAAGTATGGTGCGATAATCTGTATTCAGCTTTGCGACAGCTTTTTCATCCGCTGCGTCAAAATCATACACTTCAGCAACGTTACCTGGCGGCTGTAATACAGTTGCAGCAACCATCCGCAGCGAATCGCGTTCGGGCAATTCAGCCACCTTCCCGGAGAAGTAAATTTTGTTGGATTGGATCCATCTGGTAAGGAGCATTGCTTCAATATCGGTAAGCTGTGGCCTGCCAGCCGGTGGCATGTGTTTTTTTTCGTTCTCCGGCAGATGAATGCGTTGCAGTAACAGGCTTAGTTCCGGTGCTTCATGATTGAACAATTTACCGGATTTTCCACCTTTCATGATGGATGCAGAATCGGTTAAGATCAACTCTCCTTTCAGTTTGTCAGGATTATGGCAGCCCGCACATTTCTTTACAAGTACCGGTTTAATTACATCATTAAAAACCACCGCCTGCTCAAATGGCACCTGTGGCTCCGGGTAATAAACTGCCAAAGGCTGGGAGATAAAATTATCACCATGTGTTATAGCTGCGCCGAAATGTCCGCTTACAACAATTACAAGTACCGTAACAACGGCCCCGGCTTTCGCAAATGCGGATCTGTACCAGCTGCTATTCCTGACGAAATAAATGATAGAGGCGATAAAAAATATTGCAACGCCTGTCCATTTATGCCATTGTAAAGTATCCCCTGCATAACCTTCTTCATGCGAAAGAATAAGCCCCATAAACACGGTGATACCAGCCAGTAATGTGCCTGACAACAGCAGGTAGTAAGTCAGCTTTTTATAAAAAGCATTGGAAGCAATATCTTTCCTGAAACGGAAGAACTCCAGCAGCATCGCCATGATTAAAATAACGATGGGAAAATGCAGCAACAGCGGATGCACACGCCCTATAGACTGAAGCCATGCAGGTATGTGAAGCTTGCCTTCAAACAACAATAAAAAAACAATAAAAATATCCAGTACAAGCAATAGCTGCGCGCCGAGAATGCTGAATCTTATCTTCATTAGAACAAGGACAGTTAAAGTTGAATTAAGGAAAGAACTTTTAATACAAGTACGAAGTACGATTTACGAAGCCCGCCCGTAGCGAACACCCGTTCGGACGGGTACTTAAATTTGAACAGAACTACTGTTTGAGTCTTACCAATTCAACGACATTGAATCGTTATGTTTTGTATCTGGTATCTTGTCAACTGTAAATTGTAGTAAGTTAGTTTCAAAAACAAGCAACATCACTGCATTAAAGCGTTTTGAATTTTTACTTTTTACTTTTGACTTAACACTATGTAATGATATCCCTGATCACTTTACCCGAAACATCTGTAAGGCGGTACCTGCGGCCCAGGTGTTTGAATATGAGCTTCTCATGATCAAGTCCCATCTGGTTTAAGATCGTCGCCTGGAAATCGTGTACATGAACAGGATCTTTGACGATATTATATCCAAACTCATCTGTTTCACCATACACAATACCGGGCTTAATTCCGCCACCGGCCATCCAGATAGTAAAGCATCTTGGGTGATGATCCCTCCCATAATTATCTTTCGTAAGCTTGCCCTGCGTATAACTCGTGCGGCCAAATTCGCCTCCCCATATCACCAGTGTTTCATCCAGCAGACCACGCTGTTTTAGATCCATTACCAGCGCTGCTGATGCCTGGTCCACATCCTTTGCCTGTTTGGCTATTTCATAAGGCAGGTTACCATGTTGGTCCCAGCCCTGGTGGTATAGCTGCACAAAGCGAACGCCATTCTCAGATAATTTTCTTGCAAGCAGGCAATTGGCCGCAAACGTGCCGGGGACAAGACAATCAGGACCATACATCTTTACGATATGATCTGGTTCTTTGGATAGATCCATTACCTGTGGCACGGCCGTCTGCATCCGGTAGGCCATTTCATATTGCCTGATCTTTGCGTGAATTTCCGGGTCGCCCATTTCTTTGTAGGAAATTTCATTCAGCTCAGAAAGATTGTCAAGCATTTCACGGCGTGCCTTCCTGTCCATACCAGCGGGGTCACGCAGGTAAAGTACCGGGTCCTCCCCTTTGCTGAACTGAACGCCCTGGTGTATAGAATCAAGAAACCCATTGGACCATAATTTTGAATAAACACCTTGTCCATTGCCAATGCCCCTGGAAAGCAATACGGTGAAGTTGGGCAGATTTTTATTTTCATTGCCAAGGCCGTAGCTCAGCCATGAGCCCATGCTTGGCCTGTTGCCCTGCTGCGATCCGGTTTGTATAAAAGTAAGTGCAGGGTCATGGTTAATGGCCTCCGTATGCATTGATCTGACGATACATATATCGTCCACCACTTTTGCAGTATAAGGCATCAGGTCACTGATCCAGGCACGCGAGTTACCGTATTGTTTAAAATCAACGAAAGAGCCTACCAGCGGCAGGGACGATTGCCCCGAAGTCATACCGGTAAGCCGCTGTGTACCGCGAACAGAAGAAGGAATCTCCGTGCCGGTCATTTCCCTCAGCTTTGGTTTATAGTCAAACAGTTCCTGTTGTGCAGGCGCGCCATTCTGGAAAAGATAAATGATCCGCTTAGCCTTCGGAGCAAAATGAGGAAGGCCGGCTTTTATGGCTTCTTCATCTGCACCGCCGCTGCTAAAGAGTTCGGGCATTAACAGGGAACCCAATGCCATGCTTCCTATGCCGAGACTCATAGCAGAAAGGAAACGGCGTCGATTCCAGGTAAAGCCGTGTTCTAAAATTTCATTATCCATATCAACAAGTTTTTTGTTAAGCTATCAGCTATCAGCGATAAGGTGTCAGGTTTCAGGTTTCAGGAACGCCACTATCCATTTGCCATCACATAATCAAAGTTTTTGTTTTATTAACCTTTAGCACCAAAACTCATCAGACATCAGCGATCAGACATCAGCGATCAGGTATCAGGTTTCAGGGAAGCCTCTACCCATTTGCCATCACATAATCAAAGTTTTTGTTTTATTAACCTTTAGCACCAAAACACATCAGACATCAGACATCAGCGATCAGGTTTCAGTTTTTGTTTTATTGAGCTTTAACACCAAAACACATCAGACATCAGCGATCAGCTATCCTTAGGATTTCATGATTGTTTCTTCCAGATTGTATATCGTGGAAATTGTACGCATCATAGATGCCAGTGCTTTTTTGTCTACATCTCCCGCGATCGGATATTCTCCTTCAGCCAACATTTTATTTGCAGTAGCCGCATCTATTGAATGCAATTGTTTGTCATAATACCTGCTTAAGATCTCCAGCTCTTTTTCCTTTGGCTTTCTACAGACAATAAGCCTGAATGCTTTCGTGATCTTGCTTTTTGTGTCTGATTTTTCTTCGAGTAATCTTTGCGCCAGCACGCGCGAAGCCTCAAGCACAGCCGGATCGTTCATCATAACCAATGCCTGAAGCGGTGTGTTGGTTTTTAATCGGCGCACTTCACAGATATCCCTGCTGCTTGCATCGAAGATGACCATTGTTGGCGGCGGTACCGTACGTTTAAAGAGCGTGTACATACCTCTGCGATAAAGTTTAGCGCCGTGGTCCTGTACATACATAGACAACAATCCCCGGCCAGAGGTAGCGCCTTCCCATAAACCAGCGGGCTGGTATGGTTTTACACTTGGGCCGCCAATCATGGGGTTGAGCAGGCCGCTGCTTGCCAGCACCATGTCCCTGATCACCTCCGCCTCTACATGATAGCGCGAGCTCCTTGCCAGCAAAACATTTTCAGGGTCTGCAGCAAGCTTTTGCGGAGATACAACGGCCGATTGTCGATAGGTTGCCGAGGTTACCATTTGTTTCACCAGCCGTTTAATATCCCAGTTATGCTCCATGAAGTCCACCGCCAGCCAGTCAAGCAATGCCGGGTTCGATGGCAATTCCCCTTGCATACCAAAATCGCCGGAAGTTTTTACGATGCCTCTTCCAAAAAATTCCTGCCACAAAAGATTTACATATACTCTTGATGTAAGCGGGTTGTTTTTATCAAACAACCATTCAGCCAGGCCTAACCTGTTTTGAGGATAGCTGCTGTTAAAGGGAAGGATTGATGACGGTGTGCCTACCTGCACTTCATCACCAGGTGCATCATATGCACCACGGTGAAGAATATGTGTTTTGCGAAGGGTATCCTGGTCGCCCATTACAGAAACAATCAGTCTGTCAGTATCCTGCTTGTTGATAAAAGTGAGCGTTTTCCTCACGTCCTCATTGCTGATCTCAAGCATGGGTTTCTTCGCGTAGGTCTCGGGCCCGCCAATAACAGACTCAATGCCGACTTCTTTAATATTGTTGAAGAAAGCGGACATCTGGTAGTAATCTTTTTGAGAAAAGGGATCGTACTTATGATCGTGGCAGCGCGCACATTCCAACGTTACCCCCAGCAATCCTTTTCCCAAAAGGTCGGTCCGGTCCATAACATACATTGTTCTGTATTCTTCCGGAATTACGCCACCCTCCTCTGTTATTTTATGGTTGCGGTTGAAGCCGGTTGCCAGCAGTTGTTCTTTTGTAGCATCAGGCAGCAGATCGCCCGCCAGTTGCCATGTAACGAAATCATTGTAATGCATGTTTTCGTTAAACGCATGTATCACCCAATCGCGCCATGGCCACTGTGTGCGGTAACCGTCATCCTGGTAGCCGTGCGAATCCGCATAACGTGCAAGATCAAGCCAGTGTATGGACATTTTTTCTCCGTATGCCGGGCTTTGAAGCAGTTGATCAACCATTTTATCATAAGCACCCGCACTACTGTCAGCGAGAAAATCATCCATCATCTTAAGCGTTGGAGGAAGACCTGTAATGTCAAAACAGATCCGTTTCAATAAACGTTCTTTATCCGCTTCGTCATTCGGCTTCAGCCCCTTTTGTTCCTGTTTCTGCAGTACAAAATAATCGATCTCATTTTTGGGCCAGTTCTTCATCTCCACTTTAGGCAGTGGAGCTTTTTTAGGAGGAACAAATGCCCAGTGTTTTTCGTACTTCGCTCCCTGCTTTATCCATTTTTCAATCAGGCCTATTTCACGAGGCGTTAATTTCAAATTAGACGATGGCGGTGGCATCAGTTCTGCAGTATCTGTAGAAGTTATACGCAGATAAGCTTCTGAAAGCTGCGGCATGCCGGCCACCAGTGCGTGAGCGCCGGGGTGTTCCTTTAATGCCGCGAATGCGCTTTTCGCATCATCCATTCTTAGCCCTGCCTGTCGCTTGTTGGCATCGGGACCATGACAGGCCAGGCACTTATCTGAAAGTATCGGGCGTATATCGAAATTATAACTTACAACGTCGGGAAGTTTATTCTCTGATCCGGAAGAACCTGTTTCATTTTTACAGCCAACAGGAGCAACTGCTACAATGACAGCAATGCATAGCAGGCAAATAACTTGTGTGCGAATCTTCATATGGCCAGTAAGGCTTTGGTTATTTTGATCAAACGACGAATTTCTGACTTATGTGCAGCCACCTGAAATCTTTTGCAATCGTTAGTACCTGTGCAGGATATTAGTCATCTTCCTACCGGGGTAAATTTTCATGGCAGCATACGCTGCTAAAGTTAGCAGTATAAAAAACAAACAAGCTGAACAAAATGAGATATATTTTACACTTTTTGATATTTTTTACGGGTAACAGTACGCTCGCATTTGACGGACATCGACGCTCTTACAATTAACAGGATAAACGCACAACGAGGTCATTTGCCTGTTTTCATCCGCTGCCGGAATTCGCCCGGTGACAATCCGGTCCTGGATTTAAAAAACTGGACAAAATAACTCAAAGAATCAAAGTTCAGGTAGGACGCAATTTCATTGATTGTCATAGCTGTTCCTGATAACAGTTCTTTTGATTTTTGAAACTTGATTTCAAGTTGGTATTGTCTTGGTGAAAATCCCGTATACTGCTTAAACACTTTTCTGAAGGAAGAATAACCAAGATTCAGGGTTTGGGCTATTGATTCCGGAGTAACATCAACGTCGGTTGATTCACGCATGATCAGCTTTGCCTGGTTAATTTTTGAAATGACTTCACTATCCCTGAACGAATTGTTTTTTTCCGAATAAAATACCAATCCTAACAACATGCTGATAATTCCGGCAAGCACCTGCTGATGAGCTGTTTTTTGGTAAGCAGCGACTTCAATTCCCTGGTTAAATAAGGCTACCATTTGTTCATTAAAGCCAACATCATATACCGGTTTTTTCTGCGAAAAGAAAAGAGGATTGTCTAACTGCTTCATATAACTGCCAGTGAAGCCCAACCAGTATTCGTTCCAGCCCATTTCCTTTGCGGGTCTGTAAGTATGCCATTGCCCCGGAAAAAGAAACAGGACGTTGCCCGCTGAAATTTTTGTTGCGCTGCTTTTTTCTAATTCAAACCATCCCTCTCCTTTTGTAATGTAAAGGAGGATATACTCTTGTAATACACGGCCGGAATCCGGGCTGAATGAATAAGCAGGAGGATGTCCCCTGGGGGGATATTCCATATTTGGAAGTATATGCTGGCATCCAATCGTTGTGGCATACAGCCCCCAATTTTCATCGGTTTCATTTGCCACCAGGTAATTGGCTGTTTGATGGTGTTGTTTTTTCATACGTGCGCAACAGTTAACAAGTTAATCAATTTATCAGCATACTATTTACCCGGGTCCGCATCGGGGAAATTGATATTCAATTGTTCAATTTATCAACATTTTGATTGTTAGGTGCAATACCCAACATGTTTTACTGACTATGGAGAAGTACTTTTCTGGCGCGAGTGTTCCGGAGGATCACTCGTGTCTACCAGTTTCAAGCCGATTGTATCGGCGGACGGTTAAAACTATTGATAATAAGTTTTATCTCTTACAGTCTGGATATTTCTCGTAGCGAAGTCAAATGCAATGTATCTATTCCGCTTTTTCTGGCGCGAGTGTTCCGGAGGATCACTCGTGTCTACGAATTTCCAGCCGATTGCATCGGCGTTTTTAACAATACATCACATATCACTTATTCAAAAACAAAAAAGCCATACTTTAACGCGAAACACAACCCCAAACCCTATGTCTTCAAAATTTAAAGTAGGCGAAGATGCTATTCCGCATTTTGTGACATTTACCGTCGTCGGATGGATCGATATATTCACCAGGGAATGCTACAAGCAAATTATCATTGATAGCTTAAAATACTGCCAACAAAATAGAGGACTGATTTTACAGGCCTGGGTAATTATGACAAACCATGTCCACTTAATTATGAGCAGCAATACCACCAGGATCGAATATTTGGTCCGTGATATTAAAAAGTTTAGCAGCAAACAAATTATCAAAGCCATTGAAAACAATCCTGAAGAAAGCCGAAAGGAATGGATGTTGAATTTATTTGGTTATGCGGGTAAAGGTAATAGTCATAATAAAGACTTTCAATTTTGGAGACATGACTATCATCCGATAGAACTAAACACAAGTGAAAAATTTTCGCAAAGACTAAATTAGCTGCACAACAATCCGGTAAGATCGGGTTTAGTTTGGGAGCCGTGGAACTATAAATATAGTAGCGCGACAGATTATTGCACTAATGGCCGTGGGTTGTTGAAAATTGACGGTCAATCGTATTAAGACGCCGATGCAATCGGCTGGAAATTAGTAGACACGAGTGACCGTGCGGAACACTCGCACCAGAAAGGGTTCAGAAGGCTTGCTCTGACGTCTGCATTAGCCTGACCATCATCTAGAAAATCGCCATGACACTCTAGCACATATTGATATAATGCTTTTTAATCATTGCTATCTTACATAAATGGTTCTAAATTTGGCACAATGCCGATATTGGCAGTAAGAGAGTACGGCTGTTGCCTATGATCGAGCATCCCAACGACGCCGCAAGCTCCTCTCCGATAAGCCGTTTCTTCCGGGAGCGCAGCAACGCCTTAGCGACAGTCATTGTCGTCTCGCTCATCATTTCTTTATCGCAAGGAGCTATTTCATATTCCGTCCTGCTCGGAGCCCTGCGAGACCGCTTCAATATTAGCGACCGGCTGCTCGCCAGCCTGCAGTGGCTAGTTCGCGGAGGCCTTCTGATCCTGGCGGGAGTACTTTGGATGTTGAAGCGAAAACGTGTCCTGTTCCGCGTCATCATCATCGCCAACGTATTCTTCACGGCTATCCTGCTCAGCGACGTCGCCTTTCTTCTTTCGCTCCTGAGCGGGTCGACTTCGCGCGCCGCTGCGACGCTACTTGTTGATGTTGCGATGGTCGCAACGTCGAACATCCTGATCTTCTCGATCTGGTACTGGATCATTGACCCACCAGGAGTGATCGAAGGCGAGGAGGCGCATGAACCCTGGGCATTCCTCTTTCCGCAGCGAAGCACCCTCCTGCCACACTACGAATCGTGGAAGCCCCATTACATGGACTATCTTTTCATTGCCTTCATGACCAGTTTTGCGTTCAGCCCGACGGATACTTTACCGCTGACGCGAACTGCAAAGATGCTGATGATGGTTCAGTCTGCCATTTCAGTCGTCACGCTGACCGGAATCGCAGGTGCTGCGATAAATATCCTGGCCGGGCATAACTGACCAACAGTCGCGATGAAACAAAACATGCATTCAACCGGAGATCCTCGGGCACGACGCTCAAAGAATATGTTAGGCGCAAAGGCGCAAAGAAGCACAAAGGGATTGAACCACGGAGCCACTCACGGCACGAAGAAACATGAAGGTTTGGCAGCCCTGGGCAGTATGAAATAACGGAAATGTTGAGTAACGCAATTCCGTGTAGCTACATAGCGGATCAGGTGTACAAGTGAGTGACACAACAGCGGATGCCATAAAAAACAAAAGCCGGCAACAAAAAATACACTAACGTGTTTGTAATTTTTATTTTCCAACAGGCCATTAGTTACCGGGCGAGTGTGCAAGTCCTGCTTTGGAAAAGGGTATTATCTTCTTTTTTCTGGCGCGAGTGTTCCGGAGAATCACTCGTGTCTACCAGTTTCAAGCCGATTGTATCGGCGGATGGTTAAAACTATTGATAATAAGTTTTATCTCTTACAGTCCGGATATTTCTCGTCCCCTATTCAAATCTTACGCAATTTATTTTCAAAACCCACTTTAACCAACCGGCGCCAGGATGTACAATAGCATTAAACAATAATTTATCTTAGGAACGCCGATGCAATCGGCTGGAAATTAGTAGACACGAGTGATCCTGCGGAACACTCGCGCCAGAAGTTAATAAGTTTTATCTCTTACAGTCCGGATATTTCTCGTCCCCTATTCAAATATTAGGCGATTTATTTTCAAAACCCACTTCAACTAACCGGCGCCAGGACATACAATAGCATTAAACAATAATTCATCTTATGAACGCCGATGCAATCGGCTGGAATTAGTAGACACGAGTGATCCTGCGGAACACTCGCGCCAGAAGTAAAGATGCACGTTGCTAATTTATACTTACACGCTTGGTTGTTGGTGTGCCAGCTCTCATCGCCCGCACGACACACAGAACAACGGCGGACAACGTAGATGTGTAACACCAATGCTTGTAAAAAGTCTCTGACCATCGCACAGGGGCCCAAAGGAGATATTGCGAAGAACCTCGCACTATTGAGACTATTCAGGAAAAGAAAAAAGGTTCAGGATTTCATTTTGAAGTTCCTGAACCTTTTTTCTATGAGGATTTAAAACCCGGGGTTACCCGAATTTCGCATCTTCCAAACCATACTTTTTAATATCATCTTCTGGCACACCTTCCCATCTATTCGGACGATTGCCCATATAGCCTACATCTTCCATACCCATTTTGCTGCTGAAAAAGCCACTGGCTGTGAGACTTCTCATCCTGTTGAAGAAGGCAACACCCTGCTGCATTTCGGGCTTTGCCAGCGTAGGATATGCGATCTCATCGATCAGTTGCAGTTGCTGCTGTTTTGAACAGTCAACAAAGGCCTTTCCATAGCGGTTCAGGCAAGTAACATCCGTCCAACGGAGTCCACCGCGCATAGGAACCTGGTGCTCGGGCATGTCCTTTACAATGAACTCAATGAATTCCGGTACGCCCGCATCTGATGCACTGCCTGATTTTTCATCTTTGGGAATAATAATATCAGCAAGTACAGTGATAGTTGCCATTTCCGCTTTGGTAAAAAATTTCTCTTTTTCCAGTGCATTTTCGCGTTCAATCTCATTGGGTAAACGGTCTGGCCCGCCGGTTAACGCACCGGTGGTAGTCGTTTCTTTGGACTCTGCTTTGCTTTTGCAGGCTTCCACCAGTACCGCGGCTGACAGACTGGTAATACCTAGTGCTCTTAACGATTCGCGTCTGTTCATATAATGTCTTTAAGATTGATCAAATGTTTTGTTTTTTACTTTCTTCCAGGATATACTCAGCAGTTCTCATAGATAAAGCGAGGATAGTCCAGGTAGCGTTTTTGTCAGATTGTTGCACCTGGTTTGCACCATCCACAACAAACACATTTTTGCAATCATGCGCCTGGCACCATTTGTTGAGGACTGATTTTTTGGGGTCACTACCCATCCTGGCCGTTCCCACTTCGTGGATGATCCGTCCCGGAGCTTCAAGTCCCCACATATCTTCAGGACCGTGTTGCTTACCGGTTCTTATTGCACCCATTTCGTGAATGATCCGGTCAAAGGTTTCCTGCATGTGCTTTGCCTGGTTGATCTCATCACTGGTCCATTTATAATGGAAACGAAGAACAGGAATACCGTATTTATCAACAACATTCGGATCTATCTCGCAATAGTTATCGTAGCGGGCCATACCCACACCACGACCAGCCATGCCAAATGTGGTACCGTAAAACCGGCGGTAATCATCTTTCAGAGATGCACCGTATCCCCCGGCAGGTTTCATTTTACCATCCCTGCCAGGCACTTGTCCATTCATGGTAGGCACACCGCCACCGAATCCGTAACCCGGCATCCCCATGCCACCACCAAATTCAATATGATAGCCACGGGGGAAATCAAGCTTCTTATTGTCAAGCACCCAGGGCGCGAGGATATGTACCGATCCAACACCATCTTCATTATAACGTTTACGGTCCATCAGTTGCGGAAGGAAACCGCCCTGGGATGCACCGGTTGAATCCTGGAGGTAACGTCCCAATACACCGCTGCTGTTACCTATTCCACCCGGATGTGCTGCCGATTTGGAATTCAGCATGATACGGGTCGATTCACAGGCACTGGCACCAAGGATCACGCGTTTTCCAAGAACCTGGTATTCACTCATGTCTTCTTTGCTCACATAAGATACGCCGGTTGCCAATCCATTTTTGTCGGTTAGCACTTCACGCACCATCGCATTGGAGATCAATTCAAGGTTACCTGTTTTCAAGGCAGGAATAACCAGGCAGGATGAGGCGGAAAAGTCTCCATAAACTTTACAGCTACGGCCACACTGTCCGCAGAAGAAACATTGGCCACGGTCGTTATTACCCGGAAGTTTCTCCGTTAAAACAGATCCACGGCCAGGAATAACTTTTACACCGGCTTTAGCAGCGCCTTTCATGATGAATAATTCGGGCAGCCTCGGTTTTGGCGGCGTAAGGAAAATTCCATCCGGATCATTCTCCAGTCCTTCCTTTGTGCCATAAATACCAATCATCCGGTCTACTTTATCGTAATATGGCTTTACTTCATCGTAAGTAATTGGCCAGCGTTCGCTGATGCCATCATCGGGCTGGAAATCTTTTGGTCCGAAACGGAGCGAGATCCTTCCCCAATGGTTTGTTCTACCCCCCAGCATACGCGAGCGGAACCACTTAAATTCAGTATCATCCTTTTTGGTATACGGCTCTCCATCAAGCTCCCATCCACCAAACGCAGCATCAAAATCCCCGAAATTCCGGGTTTTGGTGCTGGCTCCGCGACGCGGGGATTCATAATTGAATTTAAGTTGAGCAGAATGTTTTGCAGGGTCGAAAAAGGGGCCTGCTTCAAGCATCAGGACCTTAAAACCCGCATGAGACAAAACGTAGGCAGCCATACCGCCACCCGCACCGGAACCTACAACGATCGCATCGTAAACTTTTCCGGATTTTTTAATTTGAAAATCACCCATAAACAGAGAATAAATGGCTTCTATAAATTGTTTAACATCGTTAGCTTGTCAATATTATCGATTCTTATCGAAATTTAGTGTAGACGAGTGCACTTCTTTTTAAATTAGTCCGGCAGTTGTCACTTTTTTTTCGGCAAACACTCAAATGCACCTTACAAAAGCAGGTGTTCATAGATACCGCCCTTGTGCAATTGTTCAGACAATTACTGTAATCTTTCCCATTTCTCTTTCCTGGCGCGAGTGTTCCGCAGGATCACTCGTGTCTACCAGTTTCGAGCCGATTGTATCGGCGGATGTTAAAAATATTGATAATTAATTTGTCATTTGACAATCTGTATAATAGTATCAAACAATAATTTATTTTATTATTCCCGATGCAATCGGGTTGAAATTAATGGACACGAGTGATCCTGCGGAACACTTGCACAAGAACCGATAATAGTTTCTCCTTTCATGATGCACCGTCTCTAATACCGCCGATGCAATCGGCCTGGAATTAATAGACACGAGTGATCCTGCGGAACACTCGCGCCAGATATTGCCAACCCGACATACGCAACAACGGCGGACAGCCTAAGTGTGCAATAGCAGCGGCGGCATAATCCTGCCCATCTCACAAAGTCCTTTACTTAATCTCAATCCATTTGCCTATTGCAAAAAACTACTTTTTAATCACAAATGAATCAATCACCCTGTTATCTGAATTCACTGTTCTGAAACTCATTTTCTTTCCTTCAATCTTCACATACTGATAAATATCTCCATTAAAATTCCTCACAACAGTATAAGGTTCTTCAGGGTGTTTTTCCGGCGTTGTTGGAATGGCAACAGACTCAACATAAGCAGTGCCTTCGTTATAGGAACCGACAACTTTTCCTCCTTTCATTGGCTTGGTACGCATATAGTAATGAATATGTCCGTTCATCACCATATCCACATGATACTTGTCGAAAATGGGTACCCATGCTGCCTGGATGTCGGGATACGGCTCATCCCAATTGTATGGTGCAAAATGGAACATAACAAATTTCCAGGTGGCATCACTTTTAGCAAGCTGATCTTCTATCCACACTTTCTGCGAGTCGACGGAAGCGGTGGATTCAATCATCAGGAACAAGGCATTTTTATACCTGAATGAATATGTATGTTCTGGGTTAACGCCAACCGGTGCATTTTTCGGATAGCTGAACAATGCACGATACATCCATGCGCCCAATCCCTGCCGTGTGTCGTGATTGCCGATTACGGCCATTAATGGCTTCCGGTAAATCACATCTTTGGTAAAATGAAAAAGGTCATCCCATTGATCGCGATACAGACCTTCTGTTACCATATCACCTGCAATGGAATAAAATGCAGCATCAGGATGAGACTGATCTGCCAGGTTATATAACTTTGTTATCGTAGGTGAATGATGGGTATCGCCGGTCCAGACAAACGAGAATGAACTATCCGGCGCTGGTGTTGAAAACGTACATTTTTTGTTCCAGTCAGCTTGCGGCGCAATTTGGTATTCATAGGTTGTTCCCGGCTTTAAGTTTTTTAATTGGGCTGTAAAACGGTTGATATACCTGTCATTCATTAAATTGCGATCTTCCATTTTAAATTTTTCGGCAGCCATCGACATTATTTTGGATGATCCTTTTTCCCGGTAGTTCACCTTTCCTTCTTTAACAGTGGTGTCAGTCCGCCACTGGATATCGATACTTGTTGACGGATCAGCACTCCAGGTAAGCATCACCTGGTCAGGCGTGGAAGAAGACGGGTAAGCTGTTTTACGAAATGCTCCAACCAAATGCGATTCTGTTCCCCTTCCCCTGATAGTTGTCAGCAATTTTTCTCCTTTCATATCGGCCGGGACATTCATCAAAACCAGTTCGGTCCAGTCGTGATAGGTAAATGCGCTATCGTTAAGTGTTCCCACATACTGATTTGCAGGAAAGAAATTACTTAGTTCAAGCTGATCCTTTTTATTTTGTGGGGTAACTGAAACAAAATAATGCAGCATATAATCTTCAAAACCATTTACGCCTAATCCAACATGTCCTGCGTTAAAATTTTTCTGCCAAACCTCATAAGTCACCTGTTCATTTTTCATGGTTTTGCTGGTCTTTACAAATCCGGCAGAAGCCAACCAAAATGGTACCGTTTTTTGTGCCGTGCTTCTCATTACAGACACTACTACCGGCACATTCACATCAAACATCCAGTGCTTAGTTGCCAGTACCTTTTTTTCGTCGTCATTAAACAAAGCCATAACCTGCTCGTTGGTCAGTGAATCCAATTGTTTTTGACTCATGGTTTTGTAAAGCTTAGTAACCGTTTGATCCATCACGTCTTTTACTGTTTGTTCCCGGATACTTTTATCTGCACATGAATTGAATGTTGTTACCACTAACAACATCAGCATGATTGAAAGAGTTGAAAATTTACTTTCCAATTAATGTTATTTTTTAATGATTTACTCAAGATATTTTTAAAACTATCACAGCCATCATATTCCGTCCGGTGTTCTTGCAAGAACATTCTCACAAGCCGGCGGAATTCCCAGAAAGTCCGGTCTATAACCCTTTTGTCTCCACACTATTCTTTACCTTATTCAATTCATCAAGCGTCCACGAAGTATTCCTGTCGCCAACTTCTTTTCGCACTCTTCTTATGTCGTCGCGGTGCACAACGCTGGCTTTGTTGCCCATACTGTTCCGGATGTAGCTTAATACTTCAGCAATATAATCGTCTTCATTGGCGCCTTGCGCAGGCATTACATCAGGATATTTTTTATTATCAACCGGCCCTTGCAAGCCATTTAGCAATATTCGTATAACAACATCCATATTGCCATTCACTCTTGCTGAACCTGCTAAAGGTGGCGCCACTTTTGATGGGAGCCCCTTGCCCTCAGGGCCATGGCAGGTAGCGCAAAGCTGCCTGAAATTCAGCGCGCCGTCCATTACAAGTTTCCTGTCCCGCCAGGGCATGTAAGCGATATCGGCTCTTAATTTATTTAGTGCCTCATCCCCTTCTTCCAGGCTTTTTGTTGTAGCGTGTACCACAAATTTGTTTGCTTTGTTATTAGTTGCAAGCTCATTAAGCAAAGCCTTTGCCTGTGCAGTTTTGCTGAACCGTAACGATAAAGCGAGCTGTATTTTAACATCGGCGGTTGTGTCATTCTTCAGCGGCTCCAGTTGCGTTAAAAGCGTTGAATCGCCCTTAGCCAGTAAAGGCTCAGTTATTCTTATGGCAGCGCAACGCATTTCAGGCGCCTTATCTGTAAACATTTTCTGCAAGAGCTGCGGGCTAAGCGCATGCAGGCCATCGAGCGTCCATAACGCGTGCAGCCTTGTATACAATGCTGCATCATTGCTCAACACAAGACTTTCAAGCTGCGGGGTCACAGATTTATCACCACGAATTACCAGCAGCCTTTGTGCGTTATCCCTCCACCAGCCGTTTGCGTTGCTAAGTGTTTTCACCAGCTCATCGCTGCCAGCCTTAAGCAGGTTTGGTTTGGGGCCGGGCTTGTAGCCATCATGCACCAGGCGGTATATGCGGCCGCGGCCAATATTTTTATCCAGGTTTTTACGCTGGATCTGTGGGCGCAGATAACTGCCTTCTTTTGTCCATGCACTTTCCTGTATAATGCCATGATACATATCAACTATATACATGCAGCCATCAGGACCGGTGGATGTATTTACCGGCCTGAAATTCATATCGGATGAGGTAAGAAATTCTGCTTTGTCGTAAGCGTTCTTCACAAATGTTTCTCCGTCCTTGTTAATCACTTTGGCTCTGCGGATCAGTCTGCCGACAGGCTCGCAAATAAACAGGTCGCCACGCATGGTTGCCGGCAGTTTATCGCCCCTGTAAACGGTTTGTCCGCATGATGCTGTAAAATGGTTCAGTGTGCTGTCTTTGCGCAACCGGTCTGCGCCACCCTGCACGTCGGGCGTAATGATGATCGGATAAACTGAATCAAAATCAGCTATGCGCTGGTCATCAAAATCAAGTCTGCCATATTTCGGGTTTTGCTGAAAGTTAACAGCAGGTTCTTCTCCGCCTGCTGATGAATAAAACAAGCGGCCGTAATCGTCACTGGTAAGTCCCCATTGCCCGCCGGGTGAATCATTGAGTGAATCTGCTACCAGCATGCCATTATCATACCTGTAACGTACGGGATTGTATGTTACATAAATATAGTTGTCTATATTCCAGATAAGGCCGCTTTTCTGGTGTTCAAGGTTGGCATTATCCGGTGCATCATTATGAAACACCATTGTTTTTTCATCTGCAACGCCATCTCCATTGGAATCGCGGTAGCTGTACAGGTTATAAGTATAGGTTTCACTAACCACCAGCTTGTCATCCAGCGGCAGCATCATGCGCGGTAAAACAAGGCTGTCGATAAACACCGAATGTTTATCCATTTTGCCGTCGCCGTTTGTATCTTCTAACAGCGAGATCCGGCAAACAGGCAAATGTTCACCGGTGCCGTTAATGTCCTGCATATAACTGCGCATTTCAGCCACATACATTTTACCGTTAGCATCCCACACAACGGCAACAGGCTCCTGCACCATTGGTTCACTTGCCACAAGTTCAAGATGGTAACCTTCCGGCAAGTGCATTGTCTTCATGCTTTCTTCCGGCGTAAGGAAGGCGAATGATGGGTTAGTGTCGGGCTTATCAGGTCTATAAGGAGGGGCTTCGCCCGGTTGTTTACAGGATGCTGCAACCAGCAACATACATGCAGCAATAATTTTGGTAAAGGCAAGCGTGGTTTGTGGCTTGTGTAACATAGCCCTTTCTGTTTAGTTGATTAAAGTTTTATAAATATTTTTTTACGGTAGAGCCACCATGCAGGTATGAAGTTGATACATACAAAAAGCAGTGCATACAAAAGACTTGCAAACCTTGCATCTGCACCGACGCTGGTTAACCCTTCCATAAATTTTTCATTAAGCGAAGTGCCTCCAAATTTAAATTCGTAAAATATCAGTGCCCACACATCTGCCAAAAAATAAATAGCAATAGCATTGGCCCCGAAAATTATACCGGGCTTTGTGCCCTTTGTTTTACCTTTTATATCAACCAAAAAATAAAAAGCGCCAAACAACAGGGCTGCAAAACCAGAAGTGACCAACACGAATGAACTTGTCCAAAGATTTTCGTTAACCGGAAAAGCAAGCCCCCAAAAATAACCGGCAATAGCTGAAAAAACACCAGCCGTCATAAGATAATTTACTTTTTCTTCCGGGCTTTTTTGACTCAACATGAGCTTGCCCGCAAGCATACCGGTTATACAGGTAGCCACTGATGTTACTGTGCTTAATATACTTTCAGGATCCCAGGTGCCACGCCACATGGTGCCGGGTAAAAACTTGCTGTCGAACCAGGCTACAATATTAACGCCGGGCTCCAGCATTACCTTACCAGCGCCTGGAGTGGGTATGCAGGTCAGGGCCAGCCAATATGAAATAAGCAGCGCGGCTGCAATCCATGCCTGTTGTTTCCAGTTGGTGTTGAGGTATAAAATGGCGCATATAAAAAACACAACTGCTATTCTTTGCAATGTGCCCGTCCAACGAATGGCATGAAAGTTAAAATCAGGCATCAGGTTTAAGATCATGCCAACGGCATATATTTTGAGCGAACGGAAAAAGATCTTTTTGTATAGCGTTGACCGTGAAATGCCTTCATCAAGTCTTTTAGCATAAGCAAATGCAATGGATGCCCCGACAAAAAACAGAAAATACGGTGCTACCTGATCGGTAAATGATAATCCGTTCCATATTGTATGCCGCAGTGTGAAATACACATGATCCTCACTACCTGGATAGTTTACTACGATCATTGCCGCAATAGTAAAACCCCTTAACGCATCAAGCGATACCAGGCGTTTAGTTTGTTGTTGCAATACGCCCTTAGTTTGCTGTTGCGATCCGGGGCGCTTAGTTTGTTGTAGCATTACATGTTTAATTTTCAATGACATTCATTAAGTGAAAAGTGAATAGTCAATAGTGAAAGGTGCCAGAGCGTCTCTATTTTGCAGCCACACATTTGCACATTCGCATATTTACACATTCGCACATTTACACATTCGCACATTTGCACATTCACACATTCGCACATTCACTCATTTACCGGTGCGCTTATTTTGCCGAAATAACGGCCCATCCAATAAGGCAATAAGTAAACATCACCTCCCCCTAATTCGGACTGACCATTGCCCTCGGCATCCAGTTTAAACAGGTTTCTGTTGTGTTTATTTTCAGGCCTTTCATCAGGCGGCAATACATCTTTAACAGGCCATTCCATTTTAGTGTTCTCTTCATATGTCAGATCCTGCCGGCTGCTGTTGTGTATGCGCCAGGTAGACAGGTCAAGCGGCATTCGTTGTAATTCCCAAATGGCCTCGGTCAGGTCAAAGTTTTTGGCACCTGTTATAGCACCATAGCAAAGGTTCCATAGTGCTTCCTTTTCAGGCCGGATGATATTCCAGTGGTCATGTATGGCTTCCCTGTATTTGCTTTTAAGTGTGTCGTTAAGTGCGTACGGATACAAACCCCAGTAAGCAAGAAAATACATTTCATCGTCTGAGGCATTCCATCCGCCTGACAACATCTGGCTCCATTTATCTGCTGTCGGCGGCGCGGGACCAATATCAGCAACAGGCCTTGCGAGGTTATCAAGATAATGATGCTTATACAGTAATTCTTCGGCCATAGCCTTGTATTGTTGCTTACCCGTAAAATGCCATGCTGTTTGCAAAAAGCTGATGATGTTGGATGAATACAGTTTCTTATCACCTACCATATCGGGAAACCTGTTTATGTGTTCCGGATTCCAGCGACCCCACAGTGAAGGTTTGCCGTTAAAATCAACCAGCGTTAAATTATTGATTACAATATAATGAGTGAGTTTATCAATAAGGTTAATGGCCCTCTTCTTCAAAATGGCATCATCCATATATTGTGCTACCATGGTAAGTGCGAAGTATTGTCCAACTGCCTGATCACTGCTGGCAGAGCCTCTCCAATCCCATTCACCGCCATCGGTATGCCGCCAGCTACTCGGCACATGATCATAACCAGGGTACCAGTAGTTTTTTACTTCTTCACGGATCTCATCATGAAAAGAGACGACGCCTGTACGCTCAATACAGCGGCCAAACAAACCCTCAATACCGCTTAGTGCAAAAAGCCTTTCCATGGCTGCGATTGATTCAATGCAATTTTGTTTAGCCTCATCGTCATGTGTAACAAGATAGCGAAACAGCTGGGATGCAAGGTACATGGATGTCCATAGATTATCGCTATCATGCGGCCCCATGATAACAGCAGCCGTATCGCCCTTTCTTACATTGGTATAATCACAGTAAAACCCATAACGTATATGCCTTTTACGAACTATATTTTCATAGTATGCGGCTTTTTCATCAAGGGTCATTTTATCAGCGCATATTTTTGCCAGTCCCTTCGTGGTTAATACAAGTACGATGTTGTTATCGCCTTTAGCAATGCTTGTTACAATATCCGATGGCAGCCATCTTTGCGAAGCATAGTAATCATACGTACTGTCTTTTTTTAGCATAAAGGCTCCTTTTGATGAGCCAAACCAAATACAGCTATCAATTTCTTCAATGACTGATATGTCTGCACAAGGCAATTTATGATTGATAACGCCTGCTTTATAAGATGGTGCTTCTATCTGCATAAAACCATCGTGTGTACCTATCAGCAGCCTGCCATCCAGGGCTTTAAAGCAGGTTAAACCTTCACCGTTAAAAACATTTACCAACTGTTTCTTTACTGGCGAAAAAGAAAAAATGCCCCTTGCTGATAGCACCCAAAAAAGGTTTTCATTATCCCTGAACTGGATAGCCACAACACTATCCGGTATTTCACCGGACCAGGCAATTTTACCGTTCTGTAGCAGGGATAAGCGCTTATCACCGGCAACAAGAAAACAACCATCTTTACCGGCGGCAACTACATTAGCTGCCGGCAAGAGATGAGGTGTGTACAACGTACCTGCCCAGGCATTGCTGAATACGGCCTTGTCATCAGTGTATACAAATTCATTTTTAGAAGTTGTAAGTGTTGCGATCTTTTTTTTAATAATGGACAGGTAAGCAACATCTTTAACAAGTGTGCCACTTTCTAATAATTCACCGCCACGTGGCTTTAATAAACCATTTGATGACAACACCTGTATATTACCGTTATGGTCTTGTGCAACACGGGTCAACTTAGCATCAGTATCATTCAAATAGTATTTAACGCTGTAGCGTTGTGTGAAAGGAACGTCTCTATGCGATGCCTTTGCGGCTGCCACGGGCTTTTCGGCTGCTTTGTTATTAACTGGTTCGCTTATCACTTTTAAATAACGGCCCATCCAATAAGGCAGCAGCCATATATCGCCGGCGCTTAGTTCTTCGCGCCCATGCTCATCCCCGCCGTCGAGATCAAACCTGTTTGCATTATGCCTGCTGATACGCAATTCATCCGGTGGCAGCACTTCTTTAGTGGTCTGGTTTCTAAAATTGGCAGGGATGGGATCAATATCTTTACGCTGACTGTTGCGTACTTTCCAGTTGATCATATCCATCGGGTATTTTTGCAAATACCATATTGCATTGTTAAGATCAAAATCATGCACATCTGTAAGAGCCGTAAATATGTTCCAGGCGCCTTCTTTCTCGGGTCTTTCAATCTGCCAGTGATCAATAATAGCCTCTTTATATTTAGCTTTCAGGGTGTCGTTAAATGCGTAACGGTAAAGTCCCCAATAGCCTACAAAATACATTTCATCATCAGAGTGGTTCCATCCGTCAGACAGCTCCTTACTTAATTCGTCTGCATCAGCAGGTGCATAGCCAATGTCTTTCATCGGCCGCATAAGGTTCTCCAGGAACCCATGTCTATTCATCAGCTCAAAAGCCTTGTCTTTATAAATACTTTTACCGGTAAAATGCCAGGCTGTCTGCAACATGGCGATAATGTTAGAGGAGGTGATCTTTCTGTCACCTACTATTTTTGGTCTTGCATTTACATACTCAGGATTCCACCTGCCCCAACGGGTTGGTTTGCCATCCCAGTCTATCATGTACAGGTCATGGTCCACAATATGCTGCATAAGCGCATCTATCAGCTTTATGGCTTTATTTTTCATGGCTGTGTCATCAACCAGCTCTGCAATGGCACCAAAAACAAATATGTGCCCAATAGCTTCATCACTGCTGGTGGTTGACTTCCAATCCCATTCCGGATGTTCTGCGCGCTTCCACACCTGCGTATCAGCAATAGCATATCCCCTTCTTTCGTAGGACCTTGCAGGAAAGCCTTTCAATGAAGTTACCGTATACAAACGCTCCATCGCATCGAGCGATTCTCTACAATTTTCAAGCGCCTCAGGCGATTTTGTTGCTGCATATCTAAATACTTCCGCACCCAGGTACATAGATGTCCATAGGCCGTCATTATCAGAATCCTCCAATGAGCCGGTGCTTACATCTCCGTCCTTCATTCTTGAGATGGTTGCATTAAAGCCCAGGCGGATATGTCTTGATCGCACCTGCTTTTCATAATACATTGCCTTGTCATGCAAGGTCATTTGTGTAAAACGAATTTCACTCAACCCTCCGGTGGTAAGCACCAACACAGTTCCGTTACTGCCAGTCGAGATATCAGTTACCATATTCGATGGCAGCCAGCGTTTAGAAGCGTAATATTTATATTTTCCGTCATCCTGCAGCATAAAGGCTCCATCCGTTGAGCCAAACCATAGTTTGCCATTGATCTCTTTAACAACGGTTAGGCTGGTAGCCGGAATACGACGCTGCATATTCCCAATGGGCCTTCCGTTACTGGCATCAAGCATGATGTAGCCATTATGTGTACCAACTACAAGCCTTGTGTTATTATTTGTCAGTGAAAAACAGGTTAAACTATCGCCTTTATATTTTGTTATGATCGAATTGTTTGCAGGTGAAAATACAGATACCGTATGCTCACCCAGCAGCCAAAACTGGTTGCGCTTTTTGTCGAATACAATATCGACTAGTTTATCATTGGTGTTTCCCTTCCACAATACTTTGGAATCTTTAATATATTGCAAGGATGTACCATCTGACAATAAAAAGTCAAAATCTTTGCCTCCACTAAATAAGCTTGCTGCAGACATGGTGTGGCGGCTGTAAAGGCTGCCTGCCCAGGCGTTGCTTAATACCGCTTTATCATCCAGGTACACAAACTGGTTTTGATAGATACCTATGTTGCTAATCTTTTTGTTTAGCATAGCCTGGTAGCTAACATCCTGCATCAATTGGCCGGGGTATAAAAACTGCCCGCCTGATACGGTTAAAAGTCCTTGCGAAGAATGTATTTGTATAACACCATTCCTGTCGCTGCATACTCTTTTAAGTACTACGCCGTTGTTATGGCTGAGCAAGTATTTTATACTGTAGGGTTGCCGGTAAGCAGTGTCTTTGTAAACAGGCTGTCCCTTGGAGTTAACTCCCGGTCCGGGCGAAGCCTGTAATCCACTCCATAAACAACACAGCAGTAACGGCAATTGTATGCGGTTTAATAATTTCATCATCAAAGTTTGTGTATAGATTACAGTTAAGTCAAAAATCAAAGGCCCGTTGGAACTTTGTTTATAAAGCATCCAACACGGGCGTTATGTATTCTTCTTATTAAAACTTGTTTATTATTCAGCAGCTTGTTTTATTAATTTTTCTATCGGGTCAACAACCTGCAATTCACACCGACCGCCTTGCTGTCTTGCCGCTGCAACTATCGTAAGGCTTTGCTTCAACCAATCAGCATTTACCTTTTGTTTGTCATGTATATGTTGCAATGCATCCAGGCCCGCAGAAGCCAGCAGCGAAAGATTTTCAGACAACCCGGCTCCCTCCCGCAAAACAGGTGCATTGCGAAGCACTATTTTAAATTGTACATCATTATTCTTCCAAACCGTTAACCACTCCCATATATTTTTTTCAAGCTCAGGAGAGGGCTTTGCTAAAAAGCTATCAACCTGCTTGTTAAATACGCGGGGCAGTTCCTGATCGGGTGTAGCCACATCCGCCAATTTTGTAAATGGTGAAAACACGGTGTACATAGTGTCACCCTGATTACGTTCGTATATTTTTAGTGGTTCGATCACATTTACCAAAACTTCCAGCGCCTTTGTATCGTAGCTATTAGCCAGTTGCCGCATCATTGGCTGTTTATAGGCTATATGTTGCAAACCCAGCGCCTCAAGGTTTAGGCTGGTAATATTGAGGCGTCGGTACATGTCATCAATATTATTTACTGTTGCGGGTGACCATAATCTTTCTGCTATGGCTGCAGTTCGCGGCCAGATCCTGCTGTCAACAGTTTCAGCAGTTACCATCTCGCTCCACATAGTAGCTTCTCCCCCTAAAATAAGTTTCTTTTGTTCGCCGGTTAGGCGGGCACTATCGGGTGTGGGATCATTTACGTAGTGATATGATGCAGGTTGAATTAAGTCGATATAATAACCGTAGGAAAGTATGGCTTTATATCCCTGCTTCACAGAATTATAAAATGCTTCATTACCGCGCCAAGACTGTATAACAATATCCTTCGGCACACCGGGTTGAAATATTTCATCCCAGCCCATCATTATCTTACCCGTCTTACGTATAATTGGAAGAAGACGCTGGTTGAAATAAGTTTGCAGTGCCATATAATTTTTCATACCGTGGGCCTGCATAAAACTTTTAATATGCGGCGTACTCTCCCAGTCTTTGCCGGTATTTTCATCACCGCCAATATGTACATACGCGTCAGGGAAAAGCGATGCCATTTCAGTGTACAGCTTTTCAAGAAAAGGGTAAAGCTTTTCGTTGGTAGGGTCCATTACAGGATTAAACACGCCAAAGTAACGCTGTAATGTATAATCTCTTTTAACGCTTGCAAATTCAGGATACGCAGTAAGTATAGCAGTGGTATGAGCAGGCACCACAAATTCAGGCACCACTCTTATACCCCGCTGACCTGCATATGCAACAATCTCTTTTATATCTTCCTGTGTATAGTATTGTCCATCCGATGCAACCTTTTGCAAACGAGGAAACACTTTCGATTCAACTCTAAAACCCTGGTCATTGCAAAGATGCATGTGCAGCACATTCATTTTAACAGCGGCCATCCCATCCAGGTTTCTTTTCACCACATCCACCGGCATAAAATGCAAGGCAACATCGAGCAGCAGCCCGCGCCAGGCAAACCGTGGTTCATCAAATATTGTAACTCCGGGAAAATAATAACCATTTTCATCGCTGCTTACCAGTTGCAATAAAGTTTCCAGGCCATGTATAGCGCCAATATCGGTATTGGCTGTTATTACAACCTGGTTTTCATTGGTCGCAAGGTTATAGCTTTCATCCTCTCCCAGCTTTAGGTTGCCCTGCCGCTGAACGTTGATAAGTACAAGGGCATGCTCATTACTATCGCTTGCTGCTACGAATCCCTGCTTATCAAGAAAAATGCCTGTCTTGTTGCTTAAACGCCTTACAAAACGGCTTGCTTCGGCAAATAAACGGGCATCAGGGTGGCCTTTTACAGCCACCCTGGTACCTTCGTTTATTCTACATTTTTTTGAATTGGTTTCCAATTGTGATGGAACGGGCATTAAGCTAAATGCATTATTTACCTGTGCATCCCCCATTACAACCAACACCATCAACCCAAAAAGCAGTATACTTTTTCGAATCATTGTTACTTATAAATATTTACTTACCAGGGCTTGCCAGTACCCTGTAATAACCAAAACTTAGACCAGCAGCTGTTTGCCCCGTCAGGACCTACATAAGGAGTTGTCTCCAGCTTAGAAATGGCTTTGTTAGCGTTGTCTGTGTTATTTTGAATTTCTGTATTGTGATATGCAAAGCGCAAAGGTATTTGTTGACGGTAGGATGCCCAGCCAATTGTTAACGCGGGATAACCTGTTCTTCTCCAATCCATAAAGGCCTCGTTACATGCCTGCCATGAAGCAATCCATTTTTGCTCAATGATTCTTTGCAGCGTATTGTTAAATGCAACAGATGGCTGTGCTATATAGCTGCTATAGCTTTTTACGCAGCCGGAGTAGCCATCCACATCTGATTGATACTTTGCAAACACCTGCCAGTCATCGAATGAAGCCTGTATGCCCCTGTTATACCAATCTTCGGCAGTTCCGCCTTTTACGTTCCAGCCCTTTAATGCAGCCTCAGCAAGGTCAAAACAAATTTCAGTGTAAGAAGCCAGCTTTTGCACCAGTAACGGGCCACTTGGGTTGTCATAAATATCTTTCCTCAGATAAGATACATAGTTATTGATAGAAGTAGACTGTGTACCAGTACCATTGATGTTGTAGGAAAAATCGTTATTGCTGTAGCTGATAGGTACGCCTACATATCTTGAAGATGTATCATACAGACCCCATACAGAAGACAACACAGCACCATAAGGTCTGTCTGTTGAATAAGTAGCCGGGTTAAACTGCTTAAAATGTGAAGCTGCTGCTGCCGCAGGATTAATATAACGAATGCCATTCTCCAGGTTAACAAGCGTTGTGTTATCGCCAGCCGCAAACTTGCTTGCGTCTACCACTGATGGCGTTTGTATAGGCTCGGCCATTATTACAATGCGTGGGTCTTGTAAATCTTTCAGCCTCATGGTAAGTGTGCCGCTCATTTTATTTCTGTCATAGCCTGAACGGCTCTGGAATTTGCTGGCAAACTGGTAAGATGTGCCTGCGTCTATACCAGGCAAAGGCATAGAAAAATCGTCCCCATTATCCTGGAAAACCTCTCCCGAAATAGCTTCAACATCTGCCTTTACATCTATTTTTGACGATTGACGCATGTAGTATCTTAATAGCAATGAGTAGGCAAGTCTTTTCCATTTCGCAGGGTCGCCACCGTAGAACACATCAGATGATCTTGTTGCACTGGTTATTTCTTTGTAATCATCTGCGTTTCCTTCAAAAAAAGGTATCGCAGCCTTTAGATCCCTGATCACGCGTGCATAGATCGCATCCTGCGCATCAAACACAGGGAACTGATTTTCGCTGCCATCCAGGTCGCCGTTCAAAGCCAACGAATCTGGTGCATCTCCCCAAAAATCAGCAATATTGCCATAGTTAAAGGCACGCATAACCATTGCAACACCCTGGTGAAACTTCCAACCATTTTGCTGCGCTTTTACCAATAAAAATTTATTATCTCTTAATATAGAATAATTGGTACTCCAGTCCATTGGACTCCAGGCATATTGAGAAAATGTATTTCCCCAGGCATCCTGGGCCGTTTGCTGCATAGCGCCGGATAGTTGACCGGAACCTAAATTACCATACCACATAGCCGATTGTGTAAGCACGCCTGCCATAAGATAGTCTGCAGACGCCTTATCAACAGTTATATTATTTGGGTCGCTGTTAAGAACTGTAAACTTTTTACACGAAGCGCCCAGCAGCAATATGGTCAGGAAAACGCATATGGCTGTACCAAAGTTTATTGCGCCTTTCATCTTGTATTTTTTATTTTTTTTAGAATAGCGGTTTAGAAACGAACATTTAGTTTTATACCAATTGGCAATGTCCATGGGGTTATATTATACCTTTCAATACCCTGTCTGAACTGTGAGCCATTGCCCTGTGCACCGGTTTGGAACTGGAAGGCCATTTCCGGATCTATACCCGCCTTGGCTTTTGTCCAAAGTAAAATGTTGCTTGAATAAACACCTACTGAAATGCCTTGCAGTTTTAGCCTGTCAGAAAAACTCTTAGGCAATTGAGCAGTTAACGTAACCTCTCTTAGTTTAAGATAAGATGCATCGAACATGCTCATACGTGCATAAGACCAGCTTCCTGTAACAGCATCCTCATAGTTATCAAACTTTGTTGTAGCTGGGTCGCCCAGGTTTTCGACGTAACCACCGTTACCATCGCTGTACACACCGGGATAAAACGCACCATCGTTAATGGTAATGTTACCATTGGTTGTATACGGGAAGCCACCTGTTTCAGTAGTCGGGCCGCCCACCAGGTTAAACATTGCCAGGTTGCCATTGATTTTTATGTATTTGTCCGGGTTCGATTTAAGGAAGGCTGGGATATTATCTTTAGCGCTGGCTGGAATAGGTATACCCATATTTGTTTGCCTTGCCATAGCTGCATCAGACTGCAGGTAGCGGTATGTTTGAGAGAAGAAGGTGCCACCTAAACGCATATCAACGCTGGCGGAAAGGGTAAACATCTTCCATTTAACAGCTGTTTGCATACCCATACGTAGTTTAGGGTTGAAATTGCCCACCACTTCTTTATGCTGAAAATCTCCGTTACCATCTTTCTGCAAAGAGCCGCCGGTACTCAGTAAAGGCCAGCCATAATAAGGCGATGTTTTATCTGTTACTGTAGCAACCTTGTTATCCCAGATCTGACCCAACTTTCCATTGCTTATAACCTGGTTACCATTTTTATCAAACATATTAGGAATTGGTTGACCTTTTGCATATGTCCATGAGCCGCTGTTGCCATCCTGCCAGAAAGAGAAGTAAGGTACACCGGTAGCAAGCGACATAATGTAAGCGTCATTTTTGGTATAGTTAATACTTACATCCCATGTCCAGTCTTTGCTTGATATTACAGTGCCGCCCAATTGAAGCTCAAGACCCTGGCTGCGTACAAGGCCGGCGTTAATTTGCCTGCCGGAATATCCTGAGGAAGCCGGTGTGTTGATAGATAAGATTTGGTTCTTGTTATCAGACCTGTAAACGGTACCCTCAAAACGCAGGCGGTTATTAAAGAAGCCAAGATCAACACCTAATTCAGTAGAAATAGCCTGCTCTGGTTTCAATGTAGGATTTTTAAGTTTTGGTGAAGTTGATTGTGTAACAATTCCGCCAAAGCTGGTTATACCGGCGGTGCCGTACAAGTTATACGGGTCGGTATCCTTACCCACGCTGGCCCAGCCACCACGAATCTTGAACAGGCTTACAGTCCTGCCCATATGAAGCATCTTGTTCACCAGCAGGCTTAATGAAGCAGATGGATAAAAATATGAGTTATTGTTTTCAGGCAGCGTGCTCGACCAATCGTTTCGGCCTGTTAAATCAAGGTAAGCAAGGTCTCTAAAACCTAAAGAAGCTGTTGCGTACAAGCTGTATACAGCCTTTTGAGAATAATAGGATGAACTACGCAGGTTTGCCTGGGCAATGTTAGACACGTTAAAAAACTCAGGAGCAATGATGCCTGCCTTTGAAGCAGAATATACCTGGTTAACGGATCCATAAACATACTGCAGGTTGCCGCCGGCAGATGCTGAAAAATCAAAGTCGCTGGCAAAAGTATTATGATAGGTAGTTAAAAAATCTGTATTGCTTTCCGTATTCATAATATTGGTTAGGCCATAGTAACCGTTCTTTTCATCATTATAGCTCTTTGATATTTTTGTTTCGCGGTTTTCATATGCAAGATCCTGCGAGTAACGTACAAATGCGCTAAAGTGCGGGTTAAACTGGTAGCTTGCCTTAAGGTTACCAAACAGGTGGTTGCGCAAAAAGCTGTTTTTAACCTGGTTAAGCGTAAACCAGGGGTTATTATCCCCGTTCTTTGCAGGGTCCAGCACGTCCGGGTTTTCATCAACGCCTACAGGGGGCAATGCTTTCATTTGCTGTACGCCTGGTGACAACCAGTAATTTTTTAATTGCCTTACATCAACACTCGGGGACAGGTAAGCTACATCTTTTAATACACCGTTATTACCTGCTACCACATTATCAGCCGATGAACGGGTGTAGTTAATGGAAGAAGATAACACCAAACCGCTGTTTAACTTATGCTCAAAATTCAAAGCAAGGTTGTTTCTTGATACACCGGTTGTAGGTACAATACCTTTATTGGTCAAATTGGTAAAAGAAAACCTGTAGTTGTCTTTATCCGTTGAGTTTTCAATAGAAATACCGTTGGTAGCAGTAAGGCCGGTTTGCACAAAGTTTTTAAGATTGTTATGACTAACCATAGGCAATGCTTCATAATTTCCGTTTGCGTCTTTAGGGCTGTTCCATTGTATAGCGTTAATGCCCTGGTTTAAAGGTGTGCCAAAACGGTAAGTATCTGTGCCTGCTAAATCCACTATTGTGCCCTTCCAGCTGTTAAAGCCGTTAGGGGTTGTATAAGGGTCAGTTCCTACTGTATAAGACTGGTTTGTTGGCAGATAATGATAAGGCACGTCAAACTGAGTGGTTGAGTTGATCGTTACGCCAAGGCCTTTCGATTTTTTGCCTGATTTGGTAGTAATGATTATAACACCGTTACCCGCGCGCGAGCCGTATAATGCTGCTGCACTCGGGCCTTTAAGAATTGATACACTTTCAACGTCGTTGGGATTAAGGTCACTCATCGCGTTACCATAATCAACATCATTATTACTACCGTTGTTTACGCCTATATTGCTAAGTGTATTTTTAATAGGAACCCCATCAATTACAAATAATGGTTGGTTATCGCTGTTTAAAGAGCGGATACCACGTATAACCACACTTACCGATGCTGTTGGCGAAGCGCCCGTAGCACTTACGGCAACACCGGATACTTTACCGGCCATAGAGTTAAGCGCGTTTGTTTGAGCCACGCGGTTCATATCGTCCCCTTTGATCTGACCCACGTCATAACCAAGCGACTTTTTGGCCCTGGTGATACCAAGCGCTGTAACCACAACACCGGAAAGGTTGTTGTTTTTACCAGCCTGCATGGCTGCGTTGATAGTTGTTTGCCCGTTTACTGGTATTTCCAGTGTGTCATAGCCAACATAGGTAAATACAAGCACAGCTTGCGGGTTTGATACGTGAAGCTCAAAGGCTCCCGCTCCGTCAGTGGTGGTTGCGTTTTTCTTGCCTTTCTCAAGTACAGTCACGGCAGGCAGCGGCGCATTGCCATCTGTGACCTTGCCTTTAATACTTTGGCCTTCCTTCCTGTTACCTGCTGAGCCATCTTGGGCAATAGCCAGGCTACAGGCAAAAAAAGTGAAGCCTGACAGCAGCAACAGCCATTTCAGAAATGACTGATGCGTGAACTTTTTAGTCATTTGATTTAAAATTTGCAGTTAGTGAATCATAGTCACAGCAAACATTATTGCCGTGCAACTATGGGGATACGAAAATTTATTGAACAGTGTTTACATAAGTTTTACAGCATAGCAACCGTCTCCATTATAAAATATTCAGCCAGGTTTGTCAGCCCGTTAAAATCAATATTTCACGCTTCATCATAGGGTAATTATTGTTGGTACGAATCTTTTCTTTTCGTTTATGATGTTTTGGCTAATCGTTTGTTCGGGATAAATTTAGACCGTTCTCATAAGCGTCCATTCCAGAAAGCTTTCCATGTTTTGTACAAAATTATCCTGTCGGTAGAACTATGAATTTGCTATCGTCATGAGTGAATAGTCAATAGTGAAAGTTTTCTTACAATGCACTATTTAAATATTATCACTTGGTTATTTATAACAGCACAGGCTTTTCAGCACCGTTATACTGTGCCAGCATAGGGCTATTGGGTGACAGTTCAGTTACCAGGTAATCAATATCTTTTATATCGGCTATCTTAATACGCTTTACCGAATTAAATTTTTCTGCAATGGTTACAACGGCTACTTTTTTTGCAGCTCTTATCATTGCCTTTATCACCTGTACCACTTCCCAATCAGAATCAGTCAATCCGTGTTCCTGCGATATGCCATTTGTACCTATTATGCACAGGTCGGGTTTAATATTTCCAATCTCATATATTACGCTTGCTCCTGTGTGTATGTTAGCGCTTTTGGCAAGCCTGCCACCTATTGATATCACTTCTATATTTTCATGTTCAGCCAAAGCCAGGGCAACCTGGGGACTCACTGTTAAAAAAGTTGCCTGCAAATCGGCTGGTATTTTTTTGGCAATTTCCATAATAGTGGTTCCACCTTCCACCAATATCATCATGCCTTTTTTAAAAAGCCCTATCACCTTATCAGCAATAACATGCTTGGCCTCAAGTGCGTAAACCGGGTTTTGACTGTTAAACGGGTAATGAAAAGTTTTACTCATTGCGCCGCCATGCACTTTTAAAATCAATCCCAGGTCAGACATTTCATTCAAATCTCTCCTTATCGTGTCTTCAGAAACCTGCAGCTTTTCGCTCAAATCTGTCGAATACACTTTGTTATGAAGGTTTATTTCCTTTAAAATGATCTGATGTCTTTCTTCCTTAAGCATGCTTGTTTGTCCGATTGTATACTAAATATATAACTTTTGCGTTTATTTGCATGTTTTTTATATAAATTACAGAAAAAAACTGCAAAATCTTTTTTTATGATAAAGATTACTGAACAGGCATCCATCCATAGGAGCCTGGAAACCAAAACAATAGAGGAAATAACGCTACTTATTAACCAGGAAGACGCAACGGTTGCATACGCGATTAAAAATGCATTAACGCAGATTAATGCACTTATAAGTAATATAGTGGAACATTTAAAGAATGGAGGAAGGTTATTTTACCTGGGAGCAGGTAGCGGGGGAAGACTATCAGTATTAGATGTTATTGAACTGCCAACGACTTTCGGGATTGAAAAGGGCATTGTGAATACTATTCTTGCAGGCGGCGTAGAACATTTGGTGGAAGCCCGTGAAGAAATGGAAGATAATTATATGGAAGGCTGGGACAGGCTACAAGCAGAAAAAGTATCATCAAAAGATATTGTAATTGGTATTTCGGCCAGTGGAACAACGCCCTTTGTGCTTGGTGCGCTTGAAGTATGCCGCGAATACAAAATAACTACAGGCTGTATTGTAAGCAACCCCAACAGCCCCATAGCAGCTGTTGCAAATTTTCCGGTTGAAGTGATAACCGGCCCCGAGTTTATTACTGGCAGCACCAGGATGAAATGCGGTACCGCACAAAAAATGCTGTTTGACATGATCAGCACCACTACCATGATACAACTTGGCCGTGTAGAAGACAATCAAATGGTAAATGTATTGCTGATAAACGATAAGATAACCGACCGTGCAGTTAAAATGCTGATGAATAAAACCGGACTTACCGATTATAATGAAGCAAAAAAAATATTACTTGAGCACGGCAGTGTTAAACTGGCAGCAGATTACCTGCGATAAACAAAGTAGGATTTACGAAGCCTGCCCGTATAAATACATTCAGGCGGGTACGAAGTGCCCAGTTTTAAACTTGATCGGCTTTGCTCAGCAGGCTGGTGTTCGACAAACAATCTCTGGCCTCCTCCGGCTGTTTCTCCGTGTAACAAAAAAAGGTTACACAGAGCGCACTGAGTAGACACAGAGCTGCACAGAGCTTTGCGAAGAGTATTATCAGCAAATGTTTCATCAACGTACAATAATTAGACAACATCGAACTCCCTTTATACAACCATAACGACGCGATACATATGAAATTATTCAACAAACCCATTTTTATTATAGGCATGCTTTTTTTTGTATTTGGCTTTGTAACGTGGCTTGGTGCTGTATTAATACCCTACTTAAGAATAGCCTGCCAGCTTAATGACATCGCTGGTTACCTGGTGGCTTTTTCATTTTATATTTCTTATGCAGTTATGGCAATACCTGCGGCGAGTGTTTTGCGGTTAACAGGATACAAAAAAGGCATGAGCATAGGATTGCTTATCATGGCTGCCGGCGCGGCGTTGTTTATTCCCGCAGCTTTTATACGCTCCTATCCCCTTTTTTTAACCGGCCTTTTTGTGCAGGGCACCGGCCTCGCCATTTTACAAACCGCATCAAACCCATATATAACAATATTAGGTCCGCACGAAAGCGCCGCGCGACGTATCAGCGTTATGGGTATTTGCAGTGGCATAGCAAGTGTTATTGGGCCATTGTTAATTGGCGCTGTTATTCTACAGGATGCTGATGGCGTTAAGGCGCGTATAGCTACAATGTCTGCCGCGGAAAAAACAATTGTTCTTAGCGACCTTGCACACCGGGTAATAGTACCCTACTTAATTATTGTAGTGGTACTTGTTTTTTTAGCCATGCTGGTATTTTTCTCAGGCCTGCCCGAAGTTGATGCAGATGCTGAAAATGAAACAGTAGCATCAGCCAATAATAGCAAAACCAGCATTTTCCAGTTTCCACACCTGCTCCTTGGCGTATGTACTTTGTTTCTTTATGTGGGAGTTGAAGTAATTGCAGGCGACACCATTGTTAACTATGCCTCATCACAAGGCATCTCCCTTTCTGTTGCAAGGTTCTTTGCCAGTTGCACGCAGGTATGTATGCTGGCTGGTTATATCATTGGCATTATCGCTATTCCGAAATACATATCACAGGTAAGGGCATTAAAAATATCTCCGGTGGCAGGCCTTTTGTTTGCAGGCATCGCACTCTTCACCAACGGACTGGTATCTGTTACTTTTATTGCGTTGCTGGGGCTTGCAAATTCGCTTATCTGGCCTTCTATATGGCCCCTTGCTATTAATGGTCTGGGCAGGTTCACAAAAATTGGTTCATCATTATTGATCATAGCCATTGGGGGTGGTGCTATTTTACCGCTTGTGTATGGTTGGCTCGCGCATATTGCCAGGCCACAACAGGCATACTGGCTGGTAATACCCTGCTACCTGAGTATTTGGTTATATGCTAAGACTGGACACAAAGTTGGTTTATCTTTAAAACACAGTGCATGATACTTGTAGCTGACAGCGGCTCTACCAAAACAAACTGGTGTCTTATTTCCGCAGAACATAAAAAATATTATTTTGATACCGAAGGCTATAACCCCTATTTTGTAAACCCGCAGTATATTACCGGTTCTCTATTGCCATGCTTACCGCAAAGCCTCGACCCGCAAAAAGTAACCAGCATTTACTTTTATGGTGCTGGCTGTTTTGATGAAAAGCTGCATATAATTAACACTGCGCTTAGCGGCATTTTCACCAATGCTTCCATACACGCAGGATTGGATTTATTGGGTTCGGCAAAGGCGCTTCTGGGCGATAAACAAGGGTTCATTGCCATATTAGGAACCGGCACCAATAGCTGCCTGTATGATGGAACCAAAATAACGGCAAACATAGATTCACTTGGTTACCTGCTGGGTGACGAAGGAAGCGGTTTTTATATTGGAAGGAAAATACTTAGCGATTATGTAAGGGAGTATATGCCATTGCCCGTGCGGGAAGAGTTTTTTACAACCTATGTATTAACCCGCGAAACAATCATGGAATTGGTGTATTCAGAAAAATTGCCCAACCGTTTTTGCGCCCAGTTTACCAAATTTATTTCAACAAGCATTGCGGATAAAACTTATACCCATGACCTTATAAAAAGTGCGTTTACTGATTTTTTTGCCAACCTTGTCGCCAGGTATGAAAATTATCAACACTATACCTTTAACTGTACCGGGTCTATTGGTTATACATTTAAGGATATATTGACAGAAACCGCTGAAGCGTTCGGTATGCAGGCAGGAACGATAATTAAACGACCGATAGAAGGGCTTGCTGATTATCATGCACAACAGCTTTTTTCAGCCATACCGGTTTGCCCGCAAGCTTCATGACGGTAACATTCAAAACAGCGGCAAGTTACCGCGAAGATTTATGTACTTTTTTATGCATTAACTTTAAAACCATCTCGATTGAAACAGATTTTATCCAACAAAATATTCCGCATTTTTTTAGTAGCCGGGTTATTCACCATAGCCAATTGTCCGGCAAAAGCACAATCTCACAAAACAGAAAACGTGGTTATTGTAACACTTGACGGAATGCGATGGCAGGAGGTATTTGGCGGAATAGATGCTGCCCTGCTCAATAATCCAAAGTACACAAGAGATAAAGATAATTTGGAGGAGCATTTCGGTGCTGACGTTTCATTAGATAAAAGAAAAAAGCTATTCCCTTTTTTCTGGAGCATAATAGAGCAAAATGGCCAGCTATATGGCAACCGGAATGTTGGCAGCAACGTAAATGTAGCCAATCCATATAAAATATCTTACCCCGGTTATAACGAAATGCTTACTGGTTGTGTGGACACAGGAATCAGTAAAAACGATAAAATTCCCAACCCCAACGTTACCATTCTTGAGTACATCAACAAGCAAAACAAATTTGCGGACAAAGTAGCAGCATTTGCTACATGGGACAGATTCCCTTACATACTTAACGAAGACAGAAGTGGTATATATATAAATGCTGACGATGATACACTTTCACTGTCTTCTTCTACTGCAGCGATGTATAACTCAATTAATAAAATAACACCAAGGCCGCTGGGATGCAGGCCTGATCTTATTACCTATCTGTATGCAAAGGAATACATGAAACAAAAGAAGCCGAAAGTTTTGCTTATTTCCTTTTTGGAAACAGACTATGCGGCACATAATGGTATGTACGATTTGTATATTACAAGTGCACACGCAGAAGATGCAATGATTGCTGACCTGTGGAACACCTTACAGCAAATGCGTGAGTATAAAGATAAAACCACATTGATCATAACCTGCGACCATGGAAGAGGCGATAAAATCAAAGAACAATGGACTTCTCATGGTGGCCTGATAGATTCCGGAGGAACATGGATTGCGGTTATGGGGCCCGACACCCAGGCTCGGGGCGAAGTACATACTGAAAGCCAGTTATACCAGAAACAAATTGCACCAACAATCGGGAAACTGCTAGGTCTCGATTTTATGCCCAAAGATTCAACTTCATTGCCAATAAAGACAATCGTTCAATAAATAAATTCAACAAGAAATCTACCAGCAAGATTTTGACCAATAAGCTCGTAAATTATTCATTTACGAGCTTTAAAATTCGCTGGATCTGGTTATTTTGCTGATCTCCGGAAAGAGGTTTTACGGGGTACAGACTTTTCTGTTTAGTTCACCACACTTCAAAATCATAGATAAATCCTCTACTGCAGTTACACTGAAACCCCAAACAAGTAACCCACCCCGGCTGTTATCACCATCGCCAGTGTTCCCCAAAGCGTTATTCTGATAACCGCCTTCCTGATATCTGAACCACCGGTTTTCGCAGCAACAGCGCCCAATATCATCAGAAAAAAGATCGAGCATACATACAACGAGTAGTGCATGTTACCAAGCGGAAAAAAGATAGTGATCAGGAGGGGCAGAATGCCACCAGAAGTAAAAGCAGCGCCTGATGCAAGCGCCGCCTGAATCGGATTGGCCTGGGTAATCTCGTTTATACCCAATTCGTCCCGCAAATGTGCTTCCAGTGCGTTTTTTTCGGTTAGCTCACGTGCTACAATTGCTGCCGTTTCCTTTTTTAGCCCTCGTTGCTGATAGATCTCGGTTAATCGCTGCAGTTCGATTTCCGGCATTTCTTCGAGCTCTTTTTTCTCCCGTTCAATATCGGCCTTTTCCAAATCAGTCTGCGAGCTAACAGATACATATTCGCCGGCGGCCATGGAAAGCGCCCCGGCAACCAATCCGGCCAGCGCCGCCAGCACAACAGGTTGTCTTGCGCCGCCGGCACTGGCTACACCGATCGCAATACTGGCGACAGATAAAATACCGTCATTAGCACCCAACACTGCGGCGCGCAGCCAGTTGCTTTTATGGATATAGTGATTATCTAAATAACTGTCCAGACCTTTATTTTCAGTGTCACTTTGCATAGTCATAGTATTAGGCGTTTAAAATATTACTACTACTTAATCTTTAAATTTAATGAAATGATATTGGCATTCATTCCTGTAGTTTTAAAATAATGCCCATACCGCAATTCAAGCATGGACAGCGATTGAATACCTAAAATACCATTCGCCGGCGTTAGCCTGATACCTGCACCCACAAATTGGCTATTGAATTTGGACAGATCATAATTGCTGGTATAGTATCCATCTGCCGCTGTATGTGCGTGGTAGCCCGCAAAATATTTTACAGCTGTCTGTGTGTAGTAACGGTAGAATGGACTAACAGACACAAAAGGCGAGATTTTTACCGGCACCTCAAGATCGATGGTATTTGCATGCAGCTCCCAGCTGTCGGTATAATACCTGTAATAGGCCCTTACAATTATCCTGGAGGATACAAAATAACTGGCCCGGAAACCCAATGGTAACTTTAACCTGTTATCAGGCATCTTTTCCTGATGCACGGTACTATCGGCAAAGTACACCCGATGGAACGGAAGTCCCAAATAGCCGTTCTGCCGGACCAGATCTGCCAAAAACATTACCTGAAGCCGGGAGTTGATAATTTGCGCATAAGACAAAGATGCCGCAAAAGTATTTCTTGGTGTTACAGGATAATCTTCGTGATAGTGACTGTTACTTTCTGTCCTTAATTCAACTGGCGTTACCAAACTTACCTGGTCAAGATAAACCTGTGCTTTGGCCGCAAATTCACCCATTTTATTTTTAGTTTTTTTAGCAAACATAAGATTTGCACCAAAGGAAGAATAATCAAATTCTTTAGACAAAGATACCCCGGCGCCAATCGTCTTGCCGTTGGTTTCATCCTCTTCATTCCAGGTAAAAGATGGATAAACCCTTGTATCTGCATGCGAAGCAGAACTGTTTGCTTTCAGATCAATCCTGTCGGAAGATGCTGAAGTGTAATGATCTACACCCAGATCCAGGAGAAAACTATGCTTGCGCTTTTTTTTATCATACCGGATCAGTTTCACATCGATAAAGTTAGACAGATCGGATAGCTTTTCCGTGCCTATACCACCTGTAACCGCTGAATGATCGCCGTTTTGCTGATAATAACTTGATACAAAGTTTATTTCTTCGAGCTTCAACTTTCGCGAAACAAAGCCAGTGTCTGTATTACTGCTCTGACTAAATGATTGCATCCATGCAAATAATGCCGCTGCTGTAAAATATATTCTCTTCATCGTTTCATTTTTATGGGTAATTAATTACAGCCGCAACCTCCGCCACTTTTGCCCGCATTGGCACCCGAAGCGCCCTCGCGGTAAGATTGAAAATTCAGTTCTGTCTTTTCGACCTTGCGGTTTCCTAATACCATTTCTGCATCGTTAAGTTTATTTTTCTGGTATTCTTTTACTACGGTACACGAAGCAAATGAGAAACCGAATAATACTATTAATACTGATGTAAGTTGTGCATACAGTTTCATCTGATTTGAATATTTTTAGATGAATAAATGTTGTTATAGTCATCGATAATGATGCAGGCTATGCCATGCATCTGATTGATCAGGCCGAGCCCCGCTTTCACTCCCATTACACTTACAGGTGTTGCCATTGCATCCGCTATTTCTGCATTGGGACAGATGATAGTGACGCTTTTAATACCTGAGACAGGAAGACCAGTTTTTGGATTGATGGTATGAGAATAACGCTTCCCGCCTATCACAGCGAACTTCTCATAATTGCCGGAAGTTGCAATTGCCATGTTGCTGATATTGAGGTATGAAAAGGGAAGCGAAGCATTGTCCGGGTCAGCAATGCCAATGGTCCAGGGTTTGCCATTGGCCTGCATTCCCCAGGTGCTGATATCACCGGACGCGTTGATCACGCCGGCAACAATGCCCTTTCGTTGCAACAGCTGCCTGGCCATTTCTGCGGCATACCCTTTACCAATACCGCCAAACCCAATCCGCATGCCTTTTTCTTTTAACAGCACACTGCAGTTTTCTTTGTTGAGTACAATGTTGCGAAAATTAATGAGCCGCACCATCGATTTTGCCAACTTCGGATCGGGTAGCTTTGTCATGGTTTGATCAAAATTCCACAGGCTTTTATCTATCGAGCCAAACGTAATATCGAATGCGCCATCTGTCAACACGCTAATGCGGATACTTCTTTCTATAAGCTCATAAACCTCCCTGTCCACTACCGTTGCCTCAACGCCTGCGTTCCTGTTGATGAGATTAGTTTGACTGTCGTTGTCAAACGTCGTGAATAATCTTTCGATTCTCCTGATTTCTTCAATCGCAAGTAGGATTGCTTCATTTGCTACCTCCTTCTCTTCGCAGACGACTGTTATCTCGAAAGCATTCCCCATCAACCGTTCTGATCTTCTAAATTCCTTTAGCACGCTCAATTCATTTATAGTAGGCTGCATAATTGTTTACAATTTCCCTGGTAAATTCAGCAGGAGTACATGCAGGCAATCCGTTCCATGATTTTAACACCTTACCATCTCCATCCAGTAAGATTGTATATGGAAAGGCACCGTTTTGATTGTACTTGTCTGCCAGCCACTCATTTTCCTTTTGAGTCGCTTCATCCGGCTGATGTTTTTTTAGCCTCGGAAAGTCGGCATTTAAAAACACCAGTAAGCTGTCTCCTGCCTTTTTAAAGTCGTCATTCTCAAAAAACTCTTTATGCATTTTTATGCATGGAATACACCAGTCTGAACCGGAAAAGTTCAGAAGAATTAGCTTATGCATTTCCTTTGCTTCTTTTTGAGCACGCTCAAGCAGCGACTGACCATTAGCCAGCGTAAAGGTTAATGCGCAGCAGGCCATCAATATGATTTTTTTCATTATAATTATTTTAAAACCTTATCTGATTTCGTTTTCCAGTGAGGTTGCCCATTCAGTTATTTCATCCTGTTGCTGTTTTGATAGCTTTGCGTTGGTATGAATAAGTGTGTACGATGATAACGGCATTTCTCCCTCTTTAATGGATTTAGTTATCTCGTGAAGTTTTTTCTTTTTCTTGTCTACTGTATAAAGATTAAACTCATCAAAATTCAGCTCCTCTTTACCTTCATTTACATGACCTGATAACCACCATGCGATTGGCTGGATATTGTTGTACCAGGGATAGCTGGTATTGTTGGAATGACAGTTATAGCATGCCGTTTTTAAAAGCGTACTCACATTCTGAGGAACGGCATAGTGCTGTTCTATAGCATTAGCCTGCACCTGAGATGAAATGTTTTTTTGCGGACGAAAAAACTGAATAATAATAAATACCGCTGCAATTAGCATAATCACCTTTTTCATTATGATCATTTTTTATTCTTTCTTTACTGCATTATTTATTCAGCAGCCAGCAAGCGTTATGCGCCTCAGGCGACATAGTCCGTGAAGTTTATCTTATCGCGCCGGCTACCACATTCTAAGAGCAAATATCTTATCAGTTTTTTTGCACAATTTTCTTCCATTTGTTTCATGCCTGTAAAACCTGCACGGTTCGCCTATAAACACCCGTTACACGTTTCATCTGCAGGCTCGGAAATAAGACCGGTAAGGTGTCCAAAGCTTTGGAATGCGCCATAAAATGCCAGCGGCTCAGGTAAGCAGAACATCCCGCTATGTCAGAGATAACCGCTACACCAGCGCCGGCATGCTCAACTGTTGCTGAGATAGCGACCTGTTAACAGTATGTATATACCATAAACGCTAAACCTGTGTCGGCATAACACATTAAAGACAAAATGAAATGGGCAAAAAGCTAATTTTCCTTTTTTTATAGTATGGATTGGCTGATATCCGGGGGTTGCCAGATAGAAGAAAGGTGTTCGTAGGAATATCGGGAAGAAATTTTAGGGTAATCGATCCTGGTTTCTCCGATAGCTATTTCAGGAGTAACTGCAAGTGGTACAGGCAAGGTGTAGGACACAGATGCTAATACCGGATGGACCGGCAACTTAAAGGGCAACTGCATGTCTCTATCATAATCCGCATCCCGTGGGCAGCCATGCATATAATGTTCATCAAGGAACTGCAGGATAGTGATAGACTTATTTTCCTTTTGATGTTCCTGGAAATGTTCAACCAGTACCGGAATCTTCAACAACTCAACTAGTTGGCTGGTGGAGACGAGATACAAGATAAAAAACAATATGCTTGCTGCCTTTCGCATTATTTCAAAGATATTTATAAAATGGCATCATGCCGCATTCCTGTAGAAGGATTTTTCGGGTATTCGGATAATTATTATGATAATGCACACAACCCAAAACATAGAAATAGACTATTATTTATCCCTTTCTGGTTTCTGTTTTCGTACGTCTCATTCCCCTGCCGTTCTGTTAAAAAAATGAACAGGCTATTGCATCCAACAGATTTTGATCTGAATGCAGTGAAGCTGCAATGCCAGGGATCAAAAAATACAGGTCGTCATTTATGATAATTGGCAAGAGGGAAAAGAGTATATCAGGTATGCATCGCAACATATTTGCTGCCTTTGGTTATGCAAAACCGAATAATCAATTCCTTCTCCGGAACAGGTATGTTTCGCATCTCAAATTGTTGTCTTTTATACTTTTATATTCAATAACATTATGAAATTTATTTTTTCCAAAACCTCCGGGCTAAATTCGTTATACAACCCTCGCCAGGCCAGGGCATACGCACACGTCGAATATATTTTCCAACCGGTTTGTTGACGGGCGAATATGATTGATAACAATCACTATTGCCACTAACGCACATCATTAAAAAAAGCTTCTCTGTTGAATAGTTTTATTAAAAATTTTCTTATGCAGAAGATTTCAGTTGCGGTTGATGCTGTTGATCCGGACAGAAACCAGCTGGCTTTTGCATGCTATCTTGCCAAACTTACAAAATCAAAAATAACGGGCGTTTTTCTTGAAAATATTGTGGCGGAGGAAAAGCCGGTAATTAAAACAACTTCCGGGCGGGCCTACCTGGATTGGGCTGTTAATGAAAGATCCGGGAAACATCAGGCTAAGATGTTGGCCATTGATAATAATATTCAATTATTTATGCAACACTGCGCAAATGAAGGTGTGTTGTGCAATGTGCAAAGAAAAGAAGGTGTACCTTATAGGGAAATGAAGGACGAAAGCCGCTTTGCGGATGTAATTGTTGTTAGCTCAGAAACCTCATTCAAAAAGCATTACGAAGGCGCTCCAACCGCTTTTGCGCGTGATGTGCTGGCACATGTAGAGTGTCCCGTTTTTGTTGCTCCCACAAGTTTCCATGGCATAAAAGAATTATTCTTTGCATTTGATGGTTCAGCGGCAGCTATGCATGCAATAAAACAATTTTCTTACATATTGCCTGAATATGCCAATCACAGGATTACAGTATTACATGCGGATGACGACGCAGAATGGATGATGACTGGCTATGATGGCTTTGTAGACTGGTTGGACCACCACTATAATCATATTGAATTTGTTACATTAAAAGGGCAGGCAACTTTTGCACTCTTTGATTTCCTTATCGATAAAGAAGATTTTTTACTACTAATGGGTGCTTATGGAAGAAGCAGCCTTTCCCGTTTTTTCCTGCACAGTAAAGCGACAACATTATTGAATACACTTGCCCAGGCAATGTTTATAGCTCATTAACTCATATTGATTGTTCATTAATTCATTCTGCTTACCTGTTAAATGAATATTTATGAAAACGATTATTGCTCTTACCGATTTTTCTGAGAACTCATTAAACGCCGTGAATTATGCTGCTGACATGGCATGCCTCATTCGTGCGCGCCTTACAATAATGAACGTAGTGCCGCTTCCAATGAGTGGCGCTGAAGTTCCCGTTCCTGCATATAATTTCCAGGACCTTGATGATGATGCCCAGGAGGAACTAAAATTGCTCAAACAAAAAATTGAGGAGAGAACAAACGGACACATTATAGTGCATGCTGAAATCAGGCCTGGCAACCTGCTTCCCATGCTAAAAGACTATTGCGAAATGGTTAAACCTTTTGCAGTTGTTATGGGCGAAGAAAGTGCGGGAGCCCTTGAACGCACGTTACTTGGAGGTGCTGCAGTTTCAGCATTGAGGGACATCTACTGGCCGGTAATTTTTGTACCGTTTAATGCGACGTTCGAAGGCATCAAAAAAATCGGGCTGGCCTGCGATCTCAAAAAAGTGCATGAAACAGTGCATGTTGAACCCATAAAAGCCTTTGTTAAGGAATTTGATGCAGAATTGCATGTGGTAAACATTTCGGATAATGGCCAAAATGCGTTCGATGACAAAGCCGTATTGGAATCTATGATCCTGCAGGAAATGCTTGGCGAGCTGAATCCAAAATACCACTTCATCAGCAGCAAAGACACCGACACAGCCATCCAAAAATTTGTTGTGGAAAAAGATATGGACATGCTCATGTTAATTCCCAAAAAACATCTTTTTCCAGGCACAATGTTTAAAGCGCGGCATTCAAAAGAACTGCTTCTCGAAGCTGAAGTACCCATTCTTTCAATTCATGCTTAGCTCAAACTGTTATCCATGCAACCTTATATTAAAACATTCTCTGAGATTGGCATAACCGACACTGGATCCGTAGGAGGTCCATGTATGTGCTGTCTGATGTGGCGAACAACGGAGCTGTAATGAAAATGATAAGCATGATGATCCATACAGCCAAAAAGTCCGGCTCAAGGATCGGGCTTTGCGGCCAGGCGCCGAACGATTTTCCGGAGTTCGCGCGCTTCCTGGTTGAGCAGGGTATTGATAGCATTTCATTTAATTCGGACGCTCTTTTAACGGCAATTAAAAATATCGTTAAGGCGGAAGAGGACTTTGCGGGAAATAATATTCAACTGGTGTTGTAGGCATAGCACGTTTCCTGTTATTATGCGGCAGAAAAATTTCTGCCGCTTTCTTTATGTACAAACGACGAAAAAGTATTTATTGCGGCCCTAATTAACCCGGCCTAAAATTTGTGCAAACGTGCATTTTTTTTTATATTAGTGACTAACGATTGAAGCAACATTACCCGCGTCAGCGATGTTTCCATGGGCACTCAAATTGTTATAACCTTCCATAAAAACTGAATGCTATGAAAAAGATCCTGGTGATTGAGGACAACGATGACATAAGGAGCAACACGGCCGAAATACTTGAATTGTCAAATTACGAAGTAATTACAGCAGAAAACGGTAAAATCGGCCTGGTTAAAGCTTTGGAAATAAAACCGGATCTGATCATTTGCGATATCACTATGCCAGAGTTAGATGGATACGGCGTAATACATGCGGTTCAGAAAAATGAATCAATAATGAACACCCCCTTTATTTTTCTCACGGCACGGACAGAACGAAGTGATTTCAGAAAGGCAATGGATCTTGGTGCTGACGATTATTTAACCAAACCATTTAGCGGAACAGAGTTGCTCAATGCAGTAAACGGCAGGTTAAGGAAAATGGAGGATCTGAAGCGAAACCTGGCTCCCGGCCTGCAGAACATTCAGGACCTTCTTGAAATGACCGGAAGCAAAGATGCGATGGATTCGTTTACCGAGGGGAGAAACGTGAACAAATACAAAAAGAAGCAAACCATTTACACAGAAGGAAATCATCCTAACAGCTTATACTTTATTGTAAAAGGAAAGGCTAAGGCGTATAAAACCAATGATGATGGAAAAGAGCTTGTAACAGAGCTGTACGACGAAGGCGATTTTCTTGGGTATGTTGCGTTGCTGGAAGGCACAATATACAAAGACACTGCAACGGCGATGGAGGATTCAGAAATTGCCATTATACCCCGCCACGACTTTGATGAACTAATAAATCACCATCCACAGATAGCAAGAAAATTTATCCAGCTGCTGGCCCGCAACGTATCTGAAAAAGAAAAACATCTCGTGAGGATTGCCTATAACTCGTTGCGTAAGAAGGTAGCCGATGCCCTGCTGATAATAATAGACAAATACGATGCAAAGATGGAGAATAAACAAGTGATAGATATAAGTAGAGAAAATCTTGCAACAATTGCAGGTACTGCCACCGAATCACTTATCCGCACCCTTACAGATTTTAAATCCGAACGCATCATTGATATAAATGATGGCCACATTATTGTTTTGGACAAGGCAAAATTGCAGAAAATATATAGCTAACCCAATGGCTTCGTAATGCAAGTTTTTAGCTGTAAACGTTGTTAAGTAAATATCTGTTGAATTCTATTTTCAGCTGTGAAAATTCTTTTTCAAGCAAGCTGATATGTTTGCGGATATTTTCCAGTTTATTGTGAATGTTGGTGTTTGCTGTATTATCGAAATCGATGTCAGCAAATATTAATTTATCAATTTCTGCGAGATCATTTCGCAATACGTTGATCGTTTCGTCTTTCTTTACAAAGCAGTTCTGAAAATCTTCAATATTTGATATGTTTACGTTATTGAAGCTGCCTTTGAGTATTTCAATCAGCCTGTTTTTAAGAAAGATGTTTTCATCCATCATAAATGCAAGCAATCTCTTCCACATATCGATTTCATACTTTAGTTGGTTGATTTTGATCTGTGGCATCAAGAGCGATCCGGGTTGTTCATCGTTTTCAACTGTTCTATTGTTCATGCTGCACTGATTTTAGTGTTATTAAAATTGCCATCAAAAAAAGACCGTTTGGAAAGTGCAACGCCTGCCGTTTTATAAGGCCCCCGCTAGCATGAGAAGTAAACGGGGGCCATTGTGTTTTAAGGGATTTATTTGACTACTATTTGCTTTGAAGAAGCTTTCTTTTGCTGATCGTTTCGTGGAAGGCTTATCTTTAAAACGCCGTCCGTATAGCTCGCATCTATTTTGTCTGTCTGAATTTCGTCCGGCAGATTAAACCTCCTGGTGAAAGAAGAATAATTATATTCTTTCCTTGTGTAATTTTTATCTGCCTCCTCTCTGGAGTCTTCCTTTTCGGAACTAATAGTCAGCATATTTCCATCGACACTGATATTGAAATCTTCCTTTTTCATTCCTGGCACGGCTACTGAAACAAGATATTCATTTGCTTCTTCTGTTATGTTAACCGCAGGAGCCTGCAATGTCCGTCCTGTAACGTTGCCATTGTCAAACCAGTCGCTCCAGGATTTGAAAAAGTCATCGAATAAGAAGGGTCTCCTTTCGGTGAACCCTGACAGTGCTCGAGTTGCCATAAGAACCTCCTTTTTTTGTGTTTTAGATGAGTGATGTGATACAAATTTATTTTCTGTTTAACCCATGTACGAAGATGTTCATCAGTACATGCGCTGAGTGTGGTCATCAAGAATTATGTTATCAGCAAAAAGTGTATGTGCTTTTGGAGGATAATTGTGTCGCTTGAAATAAAACGTAAAAACCCTGAAGACAATTCTAAAAATCCTGTATGAAATCCAGCGTATCAATTGTTCAAAAATATTGGTGGTGTAGTTGTAACCCGGAGCTGTAATTTTTATGCAGTCTTTCTGTATAATGTTATCCAGCTCGAGCCGTGTTTGCCTGGAAAACGCAGGCTGATGTACATCCAGGTTCAGTTCAATGCTTGCATAGGTACTGATATCATTTATATTATATGACCCAATTGTCATCCACTTGTCGTCACAAACAGCAAGCTTACCATGCAACACACTTTTCTGGTATTCAAATATCTCAACACCTTTGCGTAAAAGCCAGCCATAAAGCCATCGTTCGGCATGTTTAACAAGATGTACATCGGAAATACCTGTTGTAATTACTCTTATATTAACACCTTTTTTTATTGCAAAAGCAATATTTTTTCGAATGGCTTTCCCTGGTAGAAAATAACTGCTTAGAATGGTAACGTTGCTTTCTGCGTGCCGAAGCATGTTAATGTAAGTTCGCGAAATCTGGTTTTTCCCATGCACCCAATCGTTAACCCTCATAATGATGCTGAGGCCGTCGCATACAGATGTAAGATCTCCTGTTTTTACGCTTGCCGGTACGGATGTAATTGTTGTAAAATCTGAAGGGTTAATTTCCCACATATCCCGGCAATACGTCGCTAATTGAGCAGCGATATCTCCTTTAACCAATAAGGCAAAATCCAGCCATGCGGAGTGCGTGGGCAAATCGTTGTAACGGTCGGAAATATTAATTCCACCTACCAGCGCAATATTTCTGTCCGCCACAAATATCTTGTGATGCATCCGCCTTCCAAAATAGAAATACCGGCTTTTGAGCACAGGTTCAAAAAAACGGAAATAAATACCCGCATCAATCAGGGACTGCACAGATTTCTTCGACATAACCTGTGATGCATAGCCATCCGCGAGCACGTATACGATAACATTTCTCTTTACGGCTTTTTTTAAAGCAGCTGCTACCATGTTTCCTGTGTCATCATCATCAAAAATGTACGTCTGCAGATGGATGATATGCGTAGCCTCATTGATCAATTTTATTAACAGGGCAAAATACTCTTTTCCCCCATGAACGAGTTTCACACCGCACTTTCCGATGATGCCGGGTTCGGCCTTTTGATCATTATGGTTAGCTATTCCGGCGTCCATGTCCATCGTCTTTCGTTACTAACTACGACAATAGTACCCATTCCCTAATTGGGGTGGGAAACCTGCACTTCACAGGGCTTGTCTAATACACAATCAGTCGTTCAATGTCCTGGCAGACATGATCAACATTCTTAGGGACTAATATGACCAGTATTCCATCCTTGAGCTCAGCTGTCATAAATTGACTGTCAGCATCGACAGGAAGCACAACCTTTGTAAACAGATTGCCTTTTTCGAAGTCTTGCAAAAGTATTTTGGTACGTTGACGATCGCCCCGGACGGGTGGGATCTGAATTGACAGTATGTTGTTGTAGCAATAAATCTTTATATCCTCTTTTTTTACTCCCGGAACAGCCAATTCAATTTCAAAACAACAGTCCTTTTCGATAAGATTGATCGGAGCTTTACCCGGTGCTTTTATAGCTTCGTTTTCCGCAAGCATTCCTGATGCGTTTAATGGAACATATTCACCCGGATATATAAAAGTGTCTTTCATAACCGGTTCTTTTAAGATTGAGAAAACAAATCGACAATATAAAAATACAATTTCGTAAAGCAACAGTTAATGATGATGGTAAGCATCATTAATGATTGCCATCATACCTTCATATCCTTGCTAAATAGGCCTTGTTACTTCATGTTTTTGCAAATGTCTGACACCGCGCTGGGCAATCTGACCCGCAAGCCCTCGCTCTGAGGACTGAAGTTCGCTAAAGAGGCTTTCTACCGGTATACATGAAAAATCATTTTCGTTTACCATAGACACACTATTTCTATCCGTCTTTTTTATTTGCCACCCATTTTTTTATCACAATGAAAACAATAACAGTAATACATGCCATCGATGCTACAAATGTTATGTGCTGCGTTAAATGTAACTTCTGTAAACTTTTTGCAAGCTGTTTTTGAAACAACATACCAACAACAATGTAAAACGCAACATATAGCCCTGTAGCAATAGAATTTACAATAAAGAAGAGCTTCCATGAAATACCCACTGTAGCTGATACAACAGGGCTTAAAAATCTAAGCTTAGGCAAAAGAGCCAGTACAAACAAGGTGCTTTTTGCATTTTTTTTAAGGTTTGTTCTGAGCCTTTTCAATACACCACTGCTCACTTTGCCAATTGTTTTTTTTACGACTTTGCTGCCTTTTAAAGAGAGGTAAAAAAATACGTTATCGGTTGTTAGAAGTGCTACAACAGAAACGGCGCCAGCAAGCAGCGGATTCAATGAAGAATGTGTGCATATATATCCCAGGCTTATGAGTGATACTTCTTCCGGTATGGGTGTTAACTGTTCCAGCAGGGCGAACCAAAAGAAGATGCCGAGATATGAAAAGCTGTAGATGTATGCAGATAAATCGCTGTGCTCCATAATCGCGGTACAATGTAACTAAAATTAACCAGCAACGGAATTTTGCATGTAAGAATGCACTCTGTTGCCCGCTGAGTTGCTCTGTGAAACTCTGTGTCTCCTCTGGCTGTTTCTCCGTGTAACAAAAAAAGGTTACACAGAGAGCACTGAGTCGACACAGAGCTGCACAGAGTTTATGCCTTTATGCAAATCCGTCATTGGCATGACAGAAGACATTTCCCAAAGTTGACGATGCCTGACTATTCGACCATTTCTATTGAGCTTAATTCCCTGCTAAAATCTAATTGTTTGTGACGACAATCAATACTCTGTTTGACAGCCATCATTTAAATAGCCAGATACAGCAATTAGTTTTAAGCTACTAAAACGGAACGTCATGAATGAGTCTATTCCGGCAGGTGTTGCGGATCTGCTTGCGGTAACCAATTATGGCCCCGCAATCTCACTGATTATCCCATTCAATCCCAAAATGAGCAATAAGGGTGATATTGCCCACCAGCTTAAATGCGCTACTGATGAGATTGAAAAAAAGCTCTGGAGAGATCATCCACACCAGGTTGCCATGCTTGTTGGCGGTAAACTGAAAAAATTGCTCTCCGACCTGAACTACAGTACACACAAAAAAAGTGTTGCGGTGTATGTTTCCCCGGTATTTGACAAAGTGTTCTACCTGGATATGGAGGTAGAACCCACTGTAAATGTGGGTGACGAATTTGCTATTCTCGATTTACTGCGTAGCCGTAAGATATTGCAGCAATACCTTGTACTTGTTCTTGGCGGAAAGCACAGTTGCATCTTTGCCGGCAATGAAGGCAGGCTTAGAAAATTGGTGACTGATGCTCCGGAAACTGTTTATGCATATGTAAATGAACTGCCGGAAAAAATATCCAACTTTTCTGATCCGCACAAACGAAAAGAAGAAGTGATGGAAAAGTTTCTGCGACATATGGACAACTCCCTGGAACTAATTTTACATACTGATCCCCAGCCCGTTTTTGTATTAGGAAATGAGCGAATGGCCGGCCATTTTAAAACTTTGACAAAAAACAAGTCTGCCATCATAGATTATATTTTTGGTAATTATGAGCACGCTTCCGCAGAAAGCATTCTTACTGCGATCACACCTTACCTGGCCAGTTGGGAAAAGGTTCGTCAGACTTCAGTCCTTCGTCGCGTAGAACAGGCCGCAGATAGTATGCATTTATCATCGGGAATGGGTGAAGTATGGAAACAGGCGCGCCTGCACAGGGGTAAGCTGCTGATCCTTGAAAAAGATTTTGATTATTCGGGAGCTGGCGGTGGTCTCTATTATGGCTTTCCACTCATAAAAAACACATTTGATGATACCGTTCAAAAAGTTTTAGAGAGCGGCGGAGAAATTGACTTCGTTGAACCGGAGGCGTTAAAAAAATACGATCACATTGCAATGATTCAGCACTATTAAATGATAGTGATAGAACTGCCATTAGGTATCCTACACTTGAAAGTGCAGGATACCTAATCGAATCTCACCCCAGCGCAAGTATGAAGCAATAGCCTTGCGCAATACGGACTGTGCGGCAAGACCAAACCATTCAAGGTATTAAAAGCCGTCTGACTTGGTTTTCATTGTATTTTTCAACAATTCAATTTTGCGTAAAAACAATGCATCCATCGCTTTAAGTACACGCTTCCTTTCCCCTGTCCCCAAAATGCCACCCCCTTTTCCTTTGTCAACATCGTACAGAGGATGATCTACACTCTTATTATCCTCTTCATAATTGATCATGATGTTGTCAAAAGTATACCGGTAACGGCCGTTTTTCATTTCTATTTTTATATTGTATTTCAATTTCATTGGTATGCTGCCAATGCCGGTTTGTGTTTTATAAGTCGCCGGCTCTTCCACAGATACGGCTACAGTAGCTCCCGTGGCATCATCGGTAGTTGTTTGAATATTTGGCAAAGCCAGTTTAACAATAAACAATTTGCTATTCTTATACAGGTCGCCAGTGGTTAGGGATGTGTCAACCTGAACAACTTCTCCATAATACAAGTATCTATCTTCAACTTTATAATTCAATCCGCCTGATTGAGCATTTGAAACAAGGGGTAATAAACATATGGCTATTGAGAGTAAATGTTTCATAAAACACGAATATTTATACAGATTCAAACAAATAATTGAGTTTACAGTTAGTAACAACAAATCAACTCCCGAATTGTTGTAACAAGGCCACCCCAACCTGGCGCAAGTATGCAGCACGGCCTTGTGCAATGCATACTTGTGCGGCAGGCTAAACAGGAACTATATATCTCCCAGGAAGGGACTGCGCGGGATAAAGAAGCACAAAGCCGCTCTCACAACCGGGCGGCTTTGTTTTATACATTTTGCTGTCTCTACAAACCGGATGCTCCTACGGAGCAACACCTGCGAACCTTCCTTAATCAAATAAGATGTCCTACACTTGCAAGTGTAGGACATCTTATGTCGAATCACTTTCCATTCAACAACCCTTCGTCGGCAAAATAACAAAGCCGATCTCCCAATCAAGCGGCTTTGCTATTATAAACTTTTATTGACTTTCCTATCTTGCAAAGTCCAGCGCTTCACTAGAGGCGTGGCAGGATGAAAATCCCTTTTTATTTGCAGGTCGATATGCGCTGCGCTGACATGCCGGCCAGTATGAGTCTTCCTCTGGTCTCATATCCCCGGGCACCTCACAAGGCGAACAAGGCTTGTGAAGAAGTTCTCGTTATAGATAGAGCCAATGCTGGTAACGAACCTTATAATTTTGCGCTTATACCCAGGTAAAAGCTTCTGCCAACTGCCGGAAGGATGCCCGGACCTGGATATTCGTCCGTACGGCGGGTAAAGTAGGCTTTGTCTGCAATATTATTCACGCCTGCTTTTACGGCAAATTTGTTTAGTTTATATGTAGCGCTTAAGTCAAAGATGGTATAAGCAGGAATATATCCAGCCACCGGATCATCACTAAGCTTCACATTAGAAGCATCACCATAAGCGTCGCCGGTATTGCTCATCTGGAATGTTGTTGAGAACTTACGGTCGTTATAAATAAGCCCTGCCCGATTGATATATTTTGCGGAAGCCTCCACCCTGTTGCCTTTATATTCACCCGAAGTATAACGGGCATCAGTATAACCAAACGAGTTAAAAATGCTTAATCCTTTTTTAGATTCGGGATTGAGAAACTTCAATATGTTGAACTCAATATAACTTTCGATTCCTTTATGCACACTGTTGGCTATATTGGTGCGGTAAGTATATTGTTTTCCATTTTCATCAGTCATTAAAACCGTACCGATCCGGTTATTATAGGCCATATAAAACAGGCCAAGATCAAAGTTGAGATAGTTTTTGATTGTGCCTCTGAAACCAAGATCGGCATTATAACCTGAGGCATCTTTCATGTTGGGATCTATTTTAGACGTTACCCCGATTGGCGTTAGCTGTCCGTATTCAATTGGCCGGTATGCCTGGCTAATGTTGGCATACACATTCGTGAAGCGGCCGGTTTTGTATTCTGTACCAATCCCCAGTAATGGGAAGGTACGTGTTCTGTAATCATTGGAATAGAGTTTCATGCTATCAGTAACATACCCGTTTACCGAACTTTTAAGATATTCAAAACGGAACCCCGGAGTAATGGTCAGGCGCCTGTTGATCCTGAAAATATTTTCAATAAAAGGAGCAATGTTGGTCGTAGAATAATCAAGCGCATATTCAAAATCGCCTGTAGTACTCAAATCAAAATCGCTGCCGGTTGTGCCTTCTCCCCCGCCCCGTCTTTTAAACCAGGCATAACTGTAACGCAAACCTCCGGCAAGTGTATTGTTCATTTTACCAAGGCTATACTGATGTAACATACGCACTTCCGTGGTACTGTTGTTCATAAATTCTTTTTCAACCTCACGAGGTGCATATTGCCCGGTTGCAGCATCAATTGTGTCAATGGCTCCAGCGCCGCCATCTTCATTGCGCCAAACCAACTGGCGGTTGCTGACCAGGTAGGCAGATTTTATACTTAAAGATGTAGCCGGCGAAATATTATAGTTAAGGTAAGCAGCAACTACATTCCAGGGGCTTTTTATCCAATTGCGCGACCTGTATGATGCCCGCGGATCAACATTAAATAAGCTGTCTGTTAAACCACCCGGCATCCTTACCCTGTTACGCAATAAGGTATATTCAACACCTATACTGAGTTTTGAAGATGCATTATACTGAATACGTCCGAAACCGGAAAACTGCTGCTGCTCACTATTGGCACGCCATCCCTGCATGGTGCGGTATTGTACAAACCCATAATAATTCCATTTACCAATAGTTCCGCCAACTGAGTTAAAAGAATTAAACAGGCCATAGCTACCTCCTGTTTGTGAAGTCTTAAACTGAATTTTTTTGTTTAGCGGAGCATCCTCAATGACGTAGTTTACCAGGCCGCCAAATTGTGAACCGAATTGAAGGGAAGAAGCACCGCGAACCATTTCAATGCGGCTTACCGCCTCCATAGGTGGCAGGTAATAAGCTTCATTGTATCCGTAGATATCTCCACTGATGTTATAGCCGTTCTGTCTTGTGTTCATCTCAATACTTTGAGACGGATTTAATCCGCGCGTAGCAATACCATTTGCAGTAAAACCGGCGCTCTCTGTTTCTACAATATTTAATCCCGGAATACGGCCCAATATCTGCCGGGTATTATTAACCGCCTTATTAGCATCCAGACTGTCTACAACAATAACTTCATTTTTCTTACCAGCATATATAACACATTCTTTCATCTCAGGCATGTGACCAGTTCCACGAACTGTTCTAATAGTTGAAATGTTAACTTCCTTTAATACATGAAATTTGAGACTATCATTTGATTGTTGTGCGTGAACAACAAGGGGTACGGCTGCAAGGGCAAACCGGAAAAGTGATCTAAGCATTTGTATTCTCCAAGATTAGCGATGCAAAGATCCTTGTTCACAGGAAAATGATTTGTAAAATCGGGAAAAGTGCTTTCGAAATGCGAAATAAAGAAGCGCCCTTACTAATGCTAGTACGCCAGCGTTTTTCTGTGTCGTGTAACGTATATAAATTAAAATATTGCGTTGACGAGCGATTTGTCAGCTTCTATGTCCCAGGTACCAGAACAGTTAAACTGACAGCCAGAATAAGCTTCCAGGCATTGCAAGCTCAGACGTATTATATGCTTAGGCATGATGGTTTATAGCTATACGATAAAAAGTTTCATTTTCAGTTAAGTCTTGAAATAAACATATGTCAAGAGGCCTTCGCAACGCTCGCAATCGAACGGATTTATTATCATAAATTTTACTGTCATTTCCTATTTCGTAAAGCCCTGCACACAATTGGCGCGGTGGGATTAAAATCCTGTTTTATCTGTAGGTAAACATCCACTGCGCTGACATGTCGACCAGCAAGGGATACAAATAAAAACAAACCCGGGAGATATCCGGATGATCAAGTTATCCTCGTTGTGATGCCACATAAGCAAATAGCTGCCGAGAGGCGGTCTTTGCGTTTAGGGTGGGCAATACCATATTTGAAAATTTATATTGACCAATAATTTTTGGTTTTATCACGGCTTGTGTAAAGAATTTAATTTGGTCAGATCATTTTTTTTGCCATTTTTAGAAATAATATTCAATCCTTGCCTGCATACCCTGTGAGTGAGATGGCGGAGCATTGAAAATTCATGTCGTTAGCCCTTAAGATAAACATCATGGAGGCTTAGATATTATACCTGGGAAGTCTATTTCAAAGCGAAATTTATAATAACCCGTCGCGACGCCTTCCGAAGAAAAAAAATACATTCTAAAAATGATTGGCGCAATAACAATACAAAAAGTATAATTATAAGTTATTGAGTACTAATGTATTTTTTAAAGCCGATATTGCGTATAATAGCAGAAATTTACGTGTTAGTGGCAATGCAAATGAGACACTTCCAACTTACAATGTCATCGTTGATAATTTCGCCTTTGACACTTCTTGTAAGCTGTAACACTCGACAACAACCAATACAAAAGCACAAGGACACTTTAATTTCAAAAACAAAGACAGTGGACTTTAAATTGACACAACCCTTACAAGTCGGTGACAAAATAGAATTATCAGGGGGTTATGACTATGACCCATTATTTTTAAAAAATCCGCCAGATTCAAAGCGTAGTGGGACAGTTATACAATTCATTAAAGGACAAAATGAATCACCAGCGGCTGTTGTAAAACTTGACCGAAGGTTTTCTGGCGAAAAAATTACAGGAGACATTGTCGTTCTTGAACTTCGACACGTTGGACAAACATGGCAAGAGCCGACGCCAGTTCATATTGAGTTGTGCGACTTTATGCCCGAAGACAAACCGTGGAAAGACAGAAAACAAGGAGAATGGGTTGAAGCTGCTGCGACAGTAACACCTGTAACACTTAAAAAATGACGAGGCACATGCCACTAACATTGGTTTTTATGCAAGTTGGGCTTGACATTGTAACATCAGCCATTTGCCAATCCCAGCTTCAGTTCGGTCGGACGAATAACTATCAGCTTTTGTACATAACTTCAACAATGTATTTTTAATCAGCAGTAGTCATCGGCAGACGGAATGCTAATCCCAAACTGCATAAAGCCCTCGACGTTATAGGCAATGCGTAACCAACAGTCTTCTAAAAATAAAACCAACGTGACTGACTCTAAACTATTGAACTGTTCACATAGTGACAACCACTGAAGTAAAATCCAATTGGACATTTGGCTGCATAAGAAAATTCTTATATTTGTCCCGCGAACACCTCAAAAGACAATTCAATGACAACATTTTTATTTGACAATATGCCTGGCAGAGAGCAGGTGAAAGTCCTGTACTTCTCAAGTCTTCTTGGGTGTTCGCAGCACTGCTGGGCTACTTTTTTAAAATCTTCTAAAAGTTATGCGAACACCCAAGAAGAAAAAAGTAAGCAAACGACCAGAGGTCAGAAGCTTAAAAATCCAACCAGACATCAGGTTCAACGAATGTAGCCAAACTACTGTTCCTGTAATCAGACTAAGTGGCGTTTGGCTTGACAAGTTAGGATTTGCTCCCGAGAAACGGGTGACAGTCACTACAATGAACAAATTACTCATTATTCGGCTGGACGAACAACAGTAACTAAGACTTAAAGCCGTCAGTTCAAAACGAATTGACGGCTTTACTCACCTCGACATAGTACGAAAACTCTCAAATGCCCTGCCTATAACAGGTGCATTTGTGTTATGTCGGCGGACAGATAACTCCACTTCAGCTTCGCCGTTATATCATCTGTAGTTCCGGGCTGGACGTCATAAATTGAGCTGTAGAATTAACTATGAACTATTATATCTAAAATCAGCACTTGTACCCAGCGGGACGTTTTCCAAATTCCGCCACAAACACAAATGCTTAACCGTTGCAAGCAATTTTAAAATGACACCACGTTCTTATACAAACATCTTGACAATTGCGTTTTGTTTGACAATTACTTTAAGTTCTTGTGGACAATCTCAAGCGAAAAAGATTAACCATGTAGCCAATAATATAACTGTTCAAATTGACACTTCAAAAACTGCAATAATAGCACTTGACAAAAAAGGAAACTATCCTTTTGACAATACTTTTAATCCAACAAGTTTGACACAGAACGATATTTATGACATTGACAGTTTACTGATAGCTTGTGTGACTAATTACAATAACTCGTTAGACAAAGACCATAAAGAATGGAGCATTGACCTAAATAAAAATAATTACCGAAAACAGCTAATTGCTGTGACAAATAAAAAAGGCGAAAAAGAAGTTTGGGTAAATTGCTTCTGCTACACTTGGGACAATAAGAATTGGAAGACTAATATTTTACTTGTTGCCGACGGAGGAAATTGTTATTTTAATTTCAAGATTAATTTGGCGACAAAGAAGTTCTACGACTTGGGTGTAAACGGTGTAGCATAATTCAGTTTGTAAATTTAGTTTTCGTCACAGTGGACGAAAAAACTGCTTGCAACATGGTGTTTTATGCAAGTTGGGCTGGACATTGTAACATCAGCTAATTGTAAATCCCGGCTTCAGGTCGGTCAGACGAATAACTATCAACTTTTGTTCTTAAATTCATCATTATATTTTCAATCAGCAGTGGCTATCGGCAGACGGAATGCTAATTCCCAACCTGCATAAAACCCTGGCTGTTGTGCATCACTTTTTATGCAGCTTCTTAAAAAATATAACGACAATTTTTCTTTGGATGTTGACAGACCAAAGGGAAAAATACTTTTGGCATTCCAGGCTTGTGCTGACAAATCAAAAAGAAACAATTTTGTTGACAATCTTTTTCATGCAGAAAAATATAGCTTAACAAATGACACTTTTAAAATAACAAGAAAGCAAGCATTCTTTGACCCTTTTAGAGGTATTGGACAAATCAATATAAGATTGCTTTCTATAAATGAAGATGACAAGACAAAACTAGTATTTGAGACAACACCTTTTAAAAACGACGACAAGTATGACTTTCTCTTTCTTTTGTTTTTCCTTGTAGTTTGGACAATTGCAAGTTTTTTCATTTCCACAAATTTTTATACAATAATCATTGTTCTGTTGGGGTGGGCAGTTATTCCTTTGATACTTCATTTTTGGCTTAAATTAAATAAAACGAAGCTTAGAAATTATTCATATTCATTTATTCAAAAACTGTTTGACTAAGCGAACGCACAACAAAGGGGTTTGGCAAAAAACTGGCTTGACGAAATGCAGTATCAACTTTTGTTTGGCTATTCAGCAGCAGTTATCGGCTGGACTGTATAAATTTGGCGACATCAATAACAATGAACTTTAAATTATAAATATAGCAGTGGTTCGGGTTGGACAGATTTCAAATACCAGTTCTTCGCAAAGCCTGAGCCGTTGTGTGCAACCAAATTGGACACTTAACGCAATCTCCTAGCGACATTTAAAAATGCTTATCCCAAAGACACTCTCCGTAACTGACGACTCTGGCTTTTTAGCAATTGTTAATGCCGACAAATACAAATCTTTTGTTGACGAAAATTGGGAGTACGAACAATTGATAAAACACTTTGTTGACCAGATGAACAATAACAGTTTAGTCATTTGGGCGACTGGTTCAGAAGGGGAATGGACAATGCGTTTTACTGACAAACAATCAGACAAACAATCGTTCAAGGAATTTTCAAAATCTATTAATATTACAAATGGAAAACTTTGGTTGATAAATTACGAGGATTTGACAATGGTGGCTCAATTTGAAGACGAAAAAATTCCATTAAATCATAACAAAGACCTTTTCATTCAACTTGACAATGGGATATATAATATCACAATTAGACAACTATTCGACCCCTGTCGTGGGGAACAATTCAACGATATAAATTTTGAAGTGATTTTACAACAAGCTGACAATGTAAGCGACAACCAAATTGACAAAATATTTTGGCAGACGGAATAAGGCAGCACACAACAAAGAGGTTTGGCAAAAAAACTGGCTGACAGAACGCAGCATCGACTATTATTTGGCTATTCAGCAACAGTTTTCAGCACGACATTATAAATTCGGCGACATCAATAACAATGAACTTTTAATTATAAATTTAGCAGCGGTACGGCCCGACGATTTTAAATACCACCACATCACCAGGCCGCGTCCGTTGTGTGCAATGCTAAAATCGCCCCCGGGACTTTTAACTCACAGGATATGGAAATAAATCGTTCAGATATTTCGCAAACGTTTATTGACCTTTTTATCGGGACATTGAAATTCACTGATGATGAGTTTGAATTGTTGCTTTCCCACATGAAACTTGAATTAATACCAAGGAAAGGCTTTTACCTCAAAGCAGGAAATATAAGCAAGCAGAAGGCATATATCAATAAAGGTTGCACCCGGACTTTTACAGTTGATGAAAAAGAACGTGAGCATATTATGTCTTTTTCGTTTGAAGATTGGTGGATCGCCGATTTTGAAAGTTACTATACACAACAACCCGCCAGGCAATACATCCAGGCAATGGAGGATTGTGAATTGCTTTGTATTTCGAAATGCGATTTGGATAAATTGGAGGAGCAAATTCCTACACTAAGATTTTTCTTCCAGGAGAAGAAACAAAAAATGATTTTTGCGACATTGAATAATTTGAGGGAAGTAAAATCGCTTACTCCTGAAGAGCGGTATTTAAATCTTATCAAAAAACATCCACAGATTTTTCAAAGGATTCCTCAACAGTACATCGCTGCTTATCTGGATATTGAGCCTCAATCTTTAAGCCGCCTGAGAAGCCGGTTATCAAAAAAATGAATTCTTAACCAGGGTTAACCTGCTTTTTAACCAGGGTTATTTGATAAACAAGCAATACCAATCATCTTTACAGAGTTAATTCCTTTTGTCACTTCATAATTAACTCAAAAAATGGAAACACATTACATAGCACTGGAAGAAGGGAACGGCTTGAAACTCAATTCGGGCCCTGGCCGGGATCTCATATTCAAAGTCACTGGAGACGACACCGGCGGAGCATTTGATTATTTCATTGTACAGGTGGCACCAAAAAGCGGCCCACCATTGCATGTGCATCACTTCCAGGAAGAAACGATCCATGTTCTGAAAGGCCATTTCAAGATCAGGATTGGAGAAGAATTTTTTTTCTTAACCGAAGGTGGGTTTGCTTACTTGCCGTCAAAGGTGCCTCACGCTTTTCTAAATCTAACCGATGAACCGGGAGAGGTCGTTGTGGTCTATACGCCCGGCGGCGGACATCACTTTTATGAAGAGCTTGGGCCACTTACACGAAATGGTCACCCGGACCGAGCCCTTGTTGCCCAGGTCTTTGAGAAATATGGAATGACGTTACTTGGTCCCCCGTTAAGCCAGGATTGAGTTTTGGATTAATTCACCAGGTTATCATATAGTAATTGTCCTGAACTGATTTTTTTGTTTTAGTATCTTTTTACGCTGTTACAAAGCACAGCACGCAGGTAGTTTTGCGCAAGCGTGGTAGGACCGAATAATCAGCAGCAGTTGTAGTTGCATCGGCTGTAGTTCGGGCAGACGAATACGCATCAGCATTTGTACTTATCTTCGATTAAATATTTTTAATCACAGCGGGCTGGGCGGAAGGAATTCTATTTCCACGCTTGTACAAAGCCCTAAACGTTGCCTGCAAGGCCATTGCGAATCGCTAAAATTTTCATGAATACAGACGACCTATCGACAGAAACGGATAAAGCAATATTTTATACAGCAGAGAGCTATCATCACAGTTTAACTTTACAATTTGGCTTATTAGCAAGTCGTTGTAAAAATGACAATGATTATTTGGAGAAAGCAAATAAGCTTATTCAAGTTTGAAAAATGGATTTGAAGAGTAGTTTAGGTGAAATGTTTATTAACACATCGAAGCCAAGTGTTTCGAGCCTGTTAACAATACTCAACGATATTGAAAATAAAATAAGCATTACAAAGGCAATCTCTATGGAGAAACGTACTTTTGAATTTTAATGTATGCTATGCACTATACGGAATTATATTCAGAGTTGACCTTAAAAATGAAAGCAGAGCTTCCAATCACAGCTTATCCTATAAGAGAGTTAGTGCAAATTTTTAGGGAAAAAGGTAATTCAATAACACTAAAAACAAAATTGACAATCACAAGTGTTTTTAATAGCGGAGACATATCTGGAATTATTTGTGCAGTTCAGGAAGACACGGAAAATGTTATAGCTTGTAGTTTGACGCATTTGATTTTTGACAAAAGCTTTAAATTGTATAGGGATATTTTGCATTATCAGGAAAAAAGACTCAAACGAATTCAGCAGTTGAATAAACGCTAAGGATCAGCAGGCAACATGGGTTTTGTGCAAACGTGGCAAGACGGAACAATCATCAGCAACTGCATGTAGTTTCGGCTTCTGTGCGGGCTGACGGATATGCATCGGCTTTAGTACCTATCTTCAACTAAATATTTTTAATCAACAGCAGGCCGGGCAGACAGAATTCTATTTCCACGCCTACACAAAGCCCTAACCGTTGCACACCACACAATGACACAACCTACGATCTTGACAATAGACAAATTAATTGAGGCAGACAGTTTCGTTGATTTTTTAAAATCGGTAAGAGACTTCTGTGACTTTGTTGAAAATGGAAAAAATGACAACAATGTTGCTTTTCTTCGGTTGACACAATCTCATTTGCAATCACTATACTTTGGAGGACAAAAACTTCAATTTGTCGATCTGAATTACAATTTAGACTTCGAAGAAATAATGACTAAAACTCAACTTGACAATATTTTAAACAGGTTGGCTGACCGACTTTTCAATAGATTTTATTGGGTCATTTTTGAACCGTCAAAGGACAGCGGCATTGAGCCTGTTTGTGGAGACTTACTTGACGATTTAGGCGACATTTACAAAGACTTAAAAAATTCTTTGCTTCTGTTCGACAAAGGGACTCCTGCCGAAATTGAAAGTGCGGTCTGGACATTCAAATGGGGCTTTGACAATCATTGGGGCAACCATTGCATAAATGCAACATATGCCCTACATTATTTTATTCAAGGTGCGGCTTGACAATACGGTGTGCAACATCGTTTTTGCGTCATGACGGCTGACGAACAAAACTCATCACTTGAAATTCTAATAAACTTTTTTACTAACCTGGGCTGAGGGAATATTATTTCCGCCGGGAACTCAAAGCCCTAAACGTTGCCGGCAAGCGCATAGCGACACCCAGCAAATTCAAACATGACGTACGAATTAGAAAAGAAAATTTGGACAGACTCTGACTTTGACAAAATGGGCTGGCACGACAACCAAATCTATAAAATGCGTTTGACGGACGATTTAGAGATGGACATAGACTATATCGTTAAGTGGAATCAACCAGATCTGGAGGGATTGCCATTCACTTTTTGGGTTGCACCGGCGACATTGGTTTTTAAAAATATAAGAAATTTAAGGTTTGAGTTCTCTATTGGATTTGAAAACAGCTTTGAAATTGAGGACATCATAAGAGCTAATAAAAATCAATGGACAGTAATTACTCGCCAGGGTGATATACAATTTGCTTCGGAAGGTTTTGTACAATTCATTCGCCAAGACCCTTCTTTTCAATTTGGGCAGACAATCTCATACGTAGAACGTTATGGCTATTCACTCGACAGAGTAACCAATCAAGAAAACCCTAACCTTTTCCGTGACGATATTATTGAAAAGCGTAAGAAAGATTTGAAAGATTATGAGAATGTCAAAAGACGACATCTTAAGAAGCAGGAATTAGAAGAACTTATCAAGTCTCGTGACAATAACACGATAGATACGAAAAAATACCTTTTAAAAAAGAAAGAAATCAATGAATTGCTATTCTCTTATGACTTTTTTCTTAAAGGGACACAATTCGAAAGTTGGTAGGTTGACGACCGCCAGCAGGCAACATCGGTTTTGCGTCATGTCGCCTGACGAACAAAACTCATCATTTGAAATTCTATTAAACTTTAGTAATAAATTTGGCTGATGAAATGCTATTTCCGCCACGAACGCAAAGCCCTAAACGTTGTGTGCAATTTTTTTATGCGACCCATACTTCCAATTATTCTCGTTTTGACTTTTTGTATTAGAGCGCATGCTCAAAGCAAGGACGGCTATACTACAACAACGACAATAATTAAAAACGCCGACTTAGTTGGTGATAATGAAATTGACACTGGAAAGTTTACAATCTTGAAATACAGGCGGAGTTATGACATTTCTGGAGTTGCTGATGAAGAACATGAGCGATACATATTCATAAAAATCAATTCACTTAATAATCTACTTTTAAATCAGCTTTATAAACTTCCTGATACATCAATTTTTATTTCAACTTATTTCTGGAGTCCTTGGTTTTATAGCCACTCGAGAAAAATTTCTGGGACGATTACGAAGACAAAGAATCTTGATAGTGCTCAAGAATTCAATTTATATCTTGATTATACCGACAATAAAGGAAAGACTGACACACTATTAAATGGTAGTTTTTTATTTAAGAATGATACAAACTATTTTATAGAAAATTATGTTGACTACAACGGCGACTATGACAATTTAAGACTTGCTTTGAAAGAACCACTCAAAGTAAGAAAACTTGATTTATCGTATCAAGGTGTATGGAAATACCAGAGAAACTCAACAGGAAAGCAAGAACTTCCTTCCGATATAGGAAAGTTTAAAAATCTTGAAGAATTTGATTTGCATTTGCAGAACTTAAAAAAATTGCCAGCAGAATTTTCTGAACTTACCAATTTGAAGATTTTAGATATTAGCTACAATGATTTTGATTCATTTCCCACTGAAATATTTGCATGTAAAAAACTTGATTCATTAGATTTGAAATTATCAAAAATCAGTTACATACCAAACGAAATCAATCAACTTCAAAACTTAAAAAAAATAGCGCTTGACGATAACAGACTAAGCAGTTTTCCAATCACTGTTACAAATTTACCCGAGCTTATAGACTTATCAATTACCAATGGCAACATAAAGGCAATACCAAAAGAAATTGGGAGATTGACAAAACTTGAAAAATTGAACTTAGGAAATTTTTGGAACTATAGCAGAAAAAATGTTTGTGACAGCCTTGAAAATTTATCGCAGTTATCAAACTTGAAAGAGCTTAATCTTGAATGGACAAAAATTAAATCTTTGCCACCAGAATTTTCTGAGCTTAAAAACCTTGAAGTATTAAACATTAAATACAATGACTTTAAAGAATTTCCGACAGTAATTGATAAAATACCAAACTTAAAATTATTAATTATCTGTTACGAAGAGTTTGACAAGAAAACAATGATAGAATTAAAAAAGCAAAACAGAAAATATAAAGTTCAAGTTGACACAAATTAAAACTGCACACAATAATTGCATTGCTAAAAGCATGGGTGGACGGAAGTAATTTGGGCAGCAGTAATTCTATCTGCCAATATCAGGCTGACATCACGCTATTAAACTATTATTTTATCTTTAACTTTTGTATTTCAATTTTGGCTTCAGTTGTTGGCTGACAGGATGCTAATATCACGCCTTCAGCAAAATTGAACATGTTTAACTTCAAACCGACATATATTTTGACATTCACGTTTCTTTTGACACTTCTTTCGTGTGATAGAGTAAAAAAAGAAAGCCGTAGCGTTGCTGACAAAGTCAAACATCAAGTTGCAGAGAAGAAATCAGATTTAAATGACAAAATAATTGCCCATTACGACTCTTATCATCCAGACACAAAGTTTAATAAAAAACGTTTTTCGGAATTCTTCATGTTCGACCCGACACCGGACGTGAAAAACATCTATTGTTATGCTGATGAAATGGGAATTGACCACGACTATCAATTTTCATTTAACTGCGACACAACGACAATAAACAAAATCGTATCTAATCTTAATTTAAAAGCAGGTATTGTTGACGACAATAACGGTAGCGGTTTGTGGCATGACTTTCCCTGGTGGGACAGTTCTAAAATTGAAAGCCTAATACCATTTTCCAAAAAAGGAGAACATGAAACTTATTGGTATTTATGGTACGACAGACCAACACAAAAGGCATATTATTTTTCATTTGACATGTAAAAAAACGACCGCACAACAGCAGGTTTGGCAAAAAAACTGGCTCGACGGAGCGCAGTATTAGCTTTTGGCTCGCTACTCAGTTGTGGTTACCGGCTGGACTCTATAAATTTGCGGCATCAATAACAATGAACATTTAATTATAAATATTGCTTCTGTTCGGGCTGACGGGAATTCAAATACCAGTTCTTCGCCAAGCCGTGAATGTTGCCTGCAACCCGGATAAAAATTTCAAACTTTTAAATTGACGAGAGCAAAGTCTTTAAAATATTTAGCGGTCGGACTTGCTATGACAAGTGTATGCATTTGGAGCATTAAAGATGACTTTTGGTTTGGTTGGGTAGGGCTTATATTCTTTGGTGTTATAAATCTTATGTTTTTAATCAAGATTATTAATCCAAAGTTCAAATGGGTTAATGACACAGACATAAACAGTCAAGCTTTTACCGACATAACTAAAACTGATTTTAATAAACTCTATAATGACAATGGAATTTTTACATATTTTGATAATGGCTTTGCCGTAAAAACTAAAAAAGGAGATAAAACAATTGAATGGACACAAATCAGTAAACTTACTGGCTACAAAAGAGATTACTTTACGACAGATTGTATTTGTTTAGTAGTTGAGTATGGCGACAATCAAAATTTTGAAATAACAGAAGAACATTCTGGATGGTTTCAATTCTTAGAACATTTAAAACAAGCTTTTCCATCTATTGACAAGTCTTGGGAAATTGAAATTTCAACGCCAGCCTTTGCAACTAACTTGACTGTTTTGTATGACAGAGCAAATAGAAATGATATACAATAATAACAGGGACGTGCAGCCAACAAACCGGTTTGGCAAAAAACTGGCTGACGAAGTGCAATCTCAACTTTTGTTGATTATTGTGCAGTAGTTATTAGCTGACATTATAAATTTGGCGATATCAAGAACAATGAACTTTTGATTACAAACTTAGCAGCAGTTTAGGCTGGATGAATTTCAAATACCAGTTCTTCGCCAAACCCTCACCGTTGTACCCCACTCTAAAAGACGATCCGTCTCTTACCAGCTCACTATAGCGTTTTACAAATGCCAAATTGAACGCTAATAACATCAGTTCGAATCGGGAAGATTTTCTTAAGCGCTGACTTCAAGCTTATATCCTTTGCCCCGTATAACAACAATCCTGATGTTCGGATCAATTTCCAGTTTTTTTCTAAGTTTTGAAATGAACATATCCAGACTGCGGCCTACTATAACACCTTCATCTTCCCATATCTCTTTTTGTAGCCGGCTTCGCTCTATAACTTCGTTAGGAGACAACGCGAAAATGCGTAGTACCCGGGTTTCAGTTTTGGTCAGATCTATGGTCTTTCCATTTATCATGAGCTTACCAATCTCCGCGTCGAATGATATTGACCCTAAAGCGAATAGACCAGTAGGCTGACTGTCAGGCAAGGCCTTCCGCGGCTTAACAGATCTTAAAAAAATAAATCCAACAAATGCTAAAACTGTCAGGCTGCCCAGGAGATATCCATTCTTTGCTGTAATTATTCCTGTTGGTTTGAATTTAATGTTAATCAAGTAACTCGCTATGGGTTGCTTTCTTCCTATACAGGCAACAATATCATCTTTCTTATTTTTTGATATAGCATATCCATAGGCTACACTGGCATTGGCAGCGTTAACCACGTTAACAACATAATCACCTGCGAGCGGGTCTTTGGCTAACAAACGCTGCGTAGTATTCACCAGGGATTCGGGCTGAAAAGTAAATGCATGCTCAAAACTGATCTGGTATTCATTTTTGGCGATCTTTTTTACCGGTAGTACCCGTGATACACTGTCGCCCGACTGAAGGAGTATTTCATGTCCGATCCGGCGAAGCAAAATTTCCCTTCTGGCAAAGTCAAAGTCATCATTGCCGGTCATGCTGAAAGCCACGCAGATTATCGAGATAAACGTGAGTAATAATAATCCGCCCAGGTGTTTTCGTTTGACTGGCAAGAGATTTCTTCCAGGAAGCATAATGTCAAGATATTATTTACAAAGTTTACACTATTTATTTACAATCCAGGTGCCTCCGTCTCAACACTATCCAAGTATTTTTGTTGCATCAACTTTAAAAGGATCCGAAAAATAAAAGAAATGCCTTAAACGGATCCGATTTATCAGGAGATAGATCTATGTTAATTAAAACTACAAAAAATATGAAAAAACTTATTTATGCGCTGATCTTATCGCTGGTTGTGGTAAGCGGACTAGTATTTGCTAATCGCGAAACCAAAAATGAAATTGCTAAAAAATCACCTCCAAAGCCGCTCTCTGCTGCTGAAAGGGAAGCCGCAATGAAACAATGGGAGGCTACCCCTGGTGGTATAGCGTACAAAAAATGGGAAGCGTCTCCCGAAGGTAAAAATGTGCTTGCCAGTGCCGCTAAAATAAGTAACCAGGTAAGTGCTTTTACCAACATGGAGGCTGTTGTAACCTCTCTTTCTCTTCCGCCAGGCTCACGATTAGGTTTTGGAGTGATGGCCAGGATTAATGGTGAGGATTATATTCTTAGTTTCGGGACGGAAAACAAGCGTTTTTTTAACTTTAACAATGAATTCCGGCAATTGCATAGCCTGAAAGTTAACGACAAAATAATTATAAGAAGCCATGTTGTATCGCACGCGCCCAAGTATTCATATCCAATAGTACGAGGCGACTATGTAGAGCAAGATGGTAAAATAATTTATAAGCGTGCTCCCAGCAAAGGCGGTTGCTGAGTAAAGTAATGATGGAAAGACCTTTACGGAATTTAAAGGTAAAGAGTTTATCCTAACTCCAACCTTCATCATCCTTCTTCAACGCTCGAAACACGTAACTAAAAGCCCGGAATTTCATGTTAAAGCCTGGATATTGAAGCTAAAAGTCTGAAATTTCTATCTCAATCCCTGGACGTTTTAGCTAAACGCATGAATGCTTAAGCTAAAAGCAAGAAGTTTCAAACTAAAGTCAGGAATTGGTTTCGACAGTTCAAGAATATTCTTATCTAAAAACAAAATCCCGGGCATTTGGTCCGGGATTTCGTCAGCTACGGTTTACCGTAAGCCTAAACCATTTTACGATTTCTTCATCAGGCTTTCCAGCTTCGCAATCATTTCATCTTTGTCTTTCAACATTCTCTCAAATAACACTTCCTTTTCTTTATAAATTTCTAACATTTTTTCAAGTGGATTAATGTTAAACTGAGTGCCAATTTCATTTACTTGCGGCGAGGAATTGTCGTTGAATGTATATGTACTTGAAAAAAAATTAATTGCATTCTGTCTATCATAGTTCTCGATCATTTCTTTCGGCACCTTTAATGCAGCCGCAACTTTCTCCAATAAAGCCGGATCTATTTCTGCCTTTGCTTCTAACATAGACACTTTTTTCTGATTCCAGTCATCGCCCAGTTCAATGGCAAGCGCATCCTGTTTTATGCCGAGCATTTCCCGAACACCTTTAATTTTTTCTCCGAGATGGGTTGTATGTTGTGCCATAGCTATAAAAATATATGAGTGAACAAATATAACATTTACTGGTTTTCCACAGCCGGCAAGTTTTGTGGCTCCATTAATTACAAACTTTTTTAATTGGGTGATTGTATTTTTTTTGCGTTTTTTATTCAATAATCCTTGCCCTGTATCTGTGGCCGAGGTGGCGGAGCTTTGTTACAGGCAGATTTGCAAAATTAAATTGAACTATATGCCGATACAACTGCCTTGCGCGAGTGTCCCGCAGAATCACTCGTGTCTGTTAATTATCCCCCAATTGCATCGGGGCACATAAGATGATTTTTATTTAATACTATAGTTCATCCTGGCACCGGTACTTAAAAAGCGATTTGAAAATAAACTACATAAGAGTCTAATTTGGCCAAAGATATATTGTATTCGTTCTCCTTTTGGGAGGGTTTCAAATTATAAGACAAGAAATTTACAATTGATGTTTTTAACTATGCGCCGATGCAATCGGCTTGAAACTGGTAGACACGAGTGATCCTGCGGAACACTCGCGCCAGAAAGATGTGTTCGCTCTCCTTTTGGGAGGGTTTCAAATTATA
>CP128386.1:6307622-6680900 GCA_030345135.1 Chitinophagaceae bacterium DXS | reverse complement strand
GTAGACACGAGTGATCCTGCGGAACACTCGCGCCAGAAAGATGTGTTCGCTCTCCTTTTGGGAGGGTTTCAAATTATAAGACAAGAAATTTACAATTGATATTTTTAACTATGCGCCGATGCAATCGGCTTGAAACTGGTAGACACGAGTGATCCTGCGGAACACTCGCACCAGAAAGATGTGTTCGCTCTCCTTTTGGGAGGTTTCAAATTATAAGACAAGAAATTTACAATTGACATTTTTAACTATGCGCTGATGCAATCGGCTTGAAACTGGTAGACACGAGTGATCCTGCGGAACACTCGCGCCAGAAAGATGTGTTCGCTCTCCTTTTGGGAGGGTTTCAAATTATAAGACAAGAAATTTACAATTGACATTTTTAACTATGCGTTGATACAATCGGTTTGAAACTGGTAGACACGAGTGATCCTGCGGAACACTCGCGCCAGAAAGAACCGATCGGGCCTGACAATTCATTACAGTTATTTGGCAATTCATTAGATCCACTCCTTGCAGTTTTTTAACCCGGAAATAATTTTATGATCTAAAAATTAAAGATCATGAATAAAATTATTCTGGCAACCCTTTTCACCTTGAATAGCATAATAGGTGGTGCATGTAAAAAAGAACAACCAATCGGTCCGGACTCTTATGGCGACGGGCAAAAAACTGAAGTACCTGCGGCATTGCAGGGCAAATGGATGTACGGATATTTTTCAATGACAGAATACTGGTCGCAGAATCCTTCAGAATATATCGGTAACGGCTTTGAGATGGCGATCGCTTTTAATTTCAATGCTAATGGTACCTATGAGCAGTATTTTACTTCCCGTACTGCCTCTGCTGGAATAAGCACATATCACCAGTCGCTGTCCAAAGGAACCGTTGAGATCAATACTGCTGATAAAACAATTACTACCCATGCCGCAACGGCTCATTATAAACAAACAAAAAACGGTAAGACGGTCGAGAACAGGGATCTCAACGAAAATGAGATCACTAAAACAATTGTGTACACCTACGAAACAGGAAATGAACCAAATGGAATTCCCGCCATTTACCTGAAGATGAATGGCACTGGAAATTCCCTGGCTTTTTTGAGAAAATGACCTTCGTCTTTGTGAGTATAATTCTTTTATTGGTGCAAGCAGGTGCTTGCACCAATCCAGGCGTTACGGCAACATGGTTCTGGCAAAATAAAAAACGACACAAAATGGGTGGTTTGTTGCAAGCAGGATGGAATTATCATCGACAGTTGTATGTGCTTCGGGTAGACGGATATGCATCGGCATTTGTACTTATCTTCCGCTAAATATTTTTAATCAACAGCGGGGCAAGCAGACGGAATTCTATTTCCACGCCTGCACAAAGCCCGGAATGTTGTGGGCTTCCTTAAAAGACAAACAAACAAACAAACAAACAACAATGAACTTTGAATTATCAGACAACATCAGGACACTTTTAAAAGACGACAAACTTGACGAGGCAATTCTCCTTGCTGAAACAAAGCTAAAGGCGCAGACACCGACAGACTTCAATAAATTATTAGGCAAAAATCTACTTCATCAAACGGACAAGTTAGTTGATTTCTTCACCGACTTTCATAAAAAAGTGAAGAGTAATTTTGACGTCAGAGCAATTTACGGTGAGATGAATGGTTTCACAATTAACTGCGACTTGTGGTTTCTTGACCTGTTTGCTTATGACAAAGTTGGTGGAGTTGACGATACCGATTGGCTTGCCGATTGGGAGGAGGAAAACTCAACGGATAAGAGTTTTCCATTGACTGGTTTTGAGGACTTACAAGTAACTTATCAGAATTATATGGACAATGAAAAATATAAAGATAAAGAAATGAAAGCCGCAAGTGATGTGGCTGAACTTTTAATTGTATTGCGTTTTCAGGAGTTGGTTAGAGCATCGACACAGGTAGCTGAAAGGAAAGGTCTACCCTGGGCTACAATTCCCGTTTTTGCCTCAGCTCATGACTACTACGACACAATTTATAAAGCAAACAACGCATGACGAAAAAGGCAGCCCATAACACGGGTTTGCGTCACGCGGGTGACGTACAAACATGAAGGGAAAGTGCTTCTATTCAAGTTCAGTGCTTATTGACAGTTTTGTGTTCAGAAACCCGCCCGAACGCAAAACCCTTAACATTAGCTTCTATCCATCCTCTAATTGTTGGAAAATGTAGCATCAATGCACAGCAGCTAACAGGCGGCATTGACGTAATAAAAAGCGTTGCAATAGACTGCGTCAATGCCATCATTGTGGGCAAGTTAATGAAGTGACGCATTATATAGGGAGATGAACAACTATGGGACAACTTTGATCATCCAGAAAAGATTTGTATATTGTATACAAAGGTGGAGACCGGCTACCACTTAAAAAACGGGGCGTAACCCGAAAAGCCATATGAGTAGGGCGAAAATTAAAAAAATAGAGAAATGATTACGGCAATTATCCAACATGAAGTCAAAGACTTCGGGGAATGGAAAAAAATATTTGATGCCGATCAGCCAGCGGTTGAAAAAGCAGGCGCTAAGCTACTTGGTCTTTATACCTCGGTTAAAAACCCAAATGACATAACCATGATTTATGAGGCCCCCAATGCCGAACTTTATGATATTTTAATGAGTGACCCCAAAAGGCAGGAAGATATAAAGAGAGCCGGAGTCATTGGTGCTCCGGTCGCAACTTTCTTAAACAAAGTTTAATACAAAAGTCCAGAAATGCTTTTACCAGGGATGAACAAACTATTAAAGCTCACCTTGCTAATGATAAACGGCATTTTAGTCTGCAAAAATCTTTTAAAAAATCGTGAAAAACCTTCCCATAACATGGGTCCTTAAGCAAGTGTGGCGTGACGGAAGTACAATCGGCAGTTTTGCAGATCCAATCAGCAGTTCAGGCTGGACAAGCAACTCTCAACTTTGAATTTTAACTTCAGCAAACAATTTCAATCATCAGCGGTTGTGGGCAGACGGAAGACCAATTCCACAACTGCGTAAAGCCATGGACGTTGCATGCAATCTTTGCGTACCATCCTATTTTTCATACTGACACTTTCGTGTTTGACATTTTTCGTTAAATGCACATCGTCAAGTGTGACAGATAAAGACATTGAACAAAGGGCAGTTTATCTTGCAAATAACATTGACAGCAGTTCTCTAACCCTTTTGCGAAAATTTTGTTTTGGCAATCGAGGCTCCGTTGAGTTCTGGCAAAGAGTATCATCTGGCAGTTCATTATACTCATTCTATCAGAAACGCGATGATGACACAACCAAATTGACTCTGTGGCAGCCTTACAATTTTATCAAAGATTTTAAAAGTAGTTATCAATTTGATACATCAAGATATAATGAATTTCGCTTTTTAAAAATCAAAGACACTATTGTAAGAATTATAGAAATCAATAATGGAGGACAAGAAGTGATTAAAGATACTTCAATTTCAGTCAAGCAAATTTTCCCAGACCAAAATCCGTTTCAAACACTTTCGAATTTGACCGCAATTCAAAACAGGTTTAAATTTATTGGTTCATTTTACAGAAACGACATTGGCGATTTCATTTCATTTTGGCTTTCACCTAAATTCAAATTGACATATTTGCCAGACACTTTAAAAATGAATAATTTTTCAAAGAAATATTGGCTCGAAGAATTTTCAAAAGGCAAACAAATAAAACAATATTGGAGTTTGATAAATGTTTACAATGAATAAGCCTGCATGCAAAAGGTTTGGCAAAAACTGGTTGACGGAATGTAGCATCAACTTTGTTTCGCTACTGTTTTGTTCTCGGCCCGACGTTATAAATTTGACGATAACAAAAAACTGAACTTTTATTCATAAATCTAGCAGCAGGTCGGGCGCGACGGAATGCTAATATCAGCTCTTCGCCAAGCCTGGACGTTAACATGAACAGTATAATTCTTTAAGCATTTCCCAATGTTGACAGATCAAGAAAAAGAAAAAATAAGACTTGAAGAAACTTATAGAAATGAGGTACAAAAATTGCTTCCTCAAAAAATACCTAAGAAACATCTTCTATGGTTTATACCTGCATTTTTCAATAGCGCTTTTGGACTTTGGCTATTGTCTGCAGTGTTTCTGACAGGAGGCATAAAGCTATATGATGACTATAAAGCAAAAAAAGAAGACATTCAAAAAACAAATGAAGATATCGGTAAATTAAATTTAGAAATAGGCTATAGATTTTCGCAAGTTCTTGTCAAATTATATGACCTGTCTATTGACAGTGTTACCAAGCCCAAACTAAACAAAACTTCAAAAATAGACGAAGTCAGAAGAGTAGCATTAAGCATGGGAAACTCAAAAAATATTGAAAATATATTTCTATATACCGAATATTCCAACTGGAGCTTGTTGGCTCTACTAGCGGAGGAAAAAAGATTAAAAGACCATTTGGGTAAAAGTACCGATTATATTTATCGTGTTATTGGACACATTTCCGGACTAAAAGTTTTTTACGAAGTACGAAAGGTTGATTTCTCGGACATAGACAAAGTAGCAGGAAATATTCAAGAAGAATTATGGTTAGAGGACTGGAAGCTTGGAGGGTTTTATTTTTCAGAAGGCAGCATGAATAGTCCCTTTCCATAACGTAAGGCTACCTGCAACATTGCATTGGCAATATGGAGGGAGACGAATAAATTCTCAGCTTTTTATTTGCTATCCAGCTTCAGTTTCGCCTGAAGAATAACGCCAAGTAGCAGAATAAAAAATGAGCTTTTGTATCTTTAATCAGCAGCGGCACCGGATGGACGGAACACAGAATACCACTACACCGCCAATGCTTCAACGTTGCAAGCAATTTTGAAGCGACATACCAAAATACATCATGGGCTTAGACATGCGACCTATGGGGAAACCCAAACCGGGATTCGAAAGACGTTTTGTTGACATTTTTGAACTGGTAACTAAAGACAAAATTCCTCAATCTTCATTTCTTGACAAGTTAAAAGGTAAAAAGTATCCGACAAGGGACGAACTTTTGCAAGAGTGGTTCGCAAATCAAATCCAGACTTATGAGACCATCAAGGCACCTAGAGTTGGACGAGACAAAGAAGCATACGAATGGATTAAAAACAAATACAACGAACTTGAACAAAAGCCGCCGTTAGCTCAATTCTTGAAAGAGCATGACGGCTATTATGTCATTGAACTTGCAAAAGAACAAGACGGTGTTCCTGTTTATATAGCAATGGGGCAAGACGAAAATGTATTCAGAGGACAGTTTCTTCAAGACTGTATTGACATAATTGGGGAAGATTTAGTTAATGAGGCATGGGAGACAAAACTTGCTAACGAAACGTTGGATTATGGGAACAGACTTATGGCTGTAGCTGACAAAATAGCCAAAGAAAGAAATTTGGAGTATTTGAAAACACAACGACTGCCGCCTGACAGCGATGAAGGCACAATCGAAAGCAAGTTGCATATCGTATATTCTTTGGCTAAGTGGTTAATATTTTACGGAAAAAATGGACATGGTTATGAAGCTGACTTCTAAAAAACTGCCTGTAACATTGCATCGACATATATGCGGGCAACAAACATATTTTCAGGTTCTTGTCTGCTAATCAGCTTCAATTTCAGCAGACGAATAACGCCACGTCGCCATGCTTTAACATTACTTGCAATGCTATGACGGACCTCGAAACATGCAACCTTTCAAACGTTGATCCAGAAGATATTTCTGATGTTTTGAAAAAGGTTGAGAAATCTTTTGAAATTAAGTTTGGCGAAACAGAACTTAAAGACGTAAAAACATTTGGTGAACTTTGCGACATAATAGCAAATAAGGTTCAGGGCGAAAACTCCAATGATTGTACAACGCAACAAGCATTTTACAAGTTACGCGAGGCAATTGCTTATACTTTACTCATTGACAAGAATAGCATTACTCCAGACACGGATTTACAAATGCTTTTTCCTCGACAATACCGTAGAAGAAAAGTAAAAGAAGTTAAAAACAGGCTTGACGCTCAGTTCGACATACTTGAAATTAAAGAATGGTTGAAGTGGACATACTTTGTCGGTGTAATAATTTCGTTGCTTATATTCTTTTTTAAATGGCAGTATGCTTTATCTGGTTTAGCTTTTTTCAGCTTTTCAGGTTGGACAGCGAGCAAATTTTTTGCAACTGAAATAGCAACCCAAACTGTTGGACAGTTAGCGGAAAAAATTTCAAAAGAAAATTATTTAAAAGCGAGAAGAAACAGGGCTACAATAAATAGAATTGAAATTGCCAAAAAGGTCAAAGAGCTTTTTAAAACGGACTTATGTCTAGAGGATAAGGTATTGACAAGGGAAGCAACTTTCGTGTGACAAAGAAGCACTGCAAGTAACAAGTGCATTGGCGTATATGGCGGCGGACCGAAAGGCCTTCGTCTGCATCTTTTAGCTGTGGTTCGGGCGGACGGAACATTGGTCGACAGTAGTACTTATCATCAACTTTATTAACTTTACTCATCTTCGGTCCCGGGCTGACGAATCACGGAATATCAGCACAGCAGAAAGCCCGGGCCGTTGGCTGCCACTTGGTTAAAAATCGAACTGCGGGTTAACTATTCAAGTTATAAATACAAAAATTCTATGCAAATTAAAATGTTCGTGTTTATTGGTGTTCCTAATTCGAAACCTGCGCCGACAACAGACGAACTCCAAGACCAACTGCAATTCCAATTTTCAACTACTGACAAATCTCTTCAGTTCACGAAAAAAGACAAACTGCTGACGTCCAGGTATAATGGCGTCAACTATTACGTTTCAATTTTGGAATCAAAAAAAGAACTGAAAGATTGGCTGCAAATGGCTAACGACTTTGAACTATCCTCCGACACAACGAATTTGACGGAAAAAGCAATTTCAGACAGATACAATAAACTAAGAATAACAAAACCGAATTTATATTCAGCAAACGAGTACTCAATTGCAGAGACAATCTTTAATGCAATGAAACAATTTGGACAGTTAGAAATTATATCATTTCAATGAACTCGAGACTCGCCTGGGGCAGCCAACAGGCACTTTTGCGTCAGCAGGGGCAACGAACATATCCTCACCTTCGTGCTACTATCAGCCGCATATTTGGCTGACCGAAAACTACTGGACAACAAAATATATTTTCAACATTTGTATCTTGCACAGGTAGCGGTTCCGGTCCGAATGTTTTTCAAATGCCTAGCCGAACGCAAAGATGTGGCCATTAGCGCTAATTGTAAAACAACACCTTCCAAACTTTGAACAGACCAATGCAAAAAACAAACGAAAAATCAAAGGGCTTACTGAACGACAAGTTGAAGATTAAGGTTAACTCAAATGACAATCCTTATCCTTCTACTGACATTCAACAAAAACAGCTTCAACCCCGCCGGTTGACTTCCTATTTCATTGTATTCATTGACAGCGGCTCTATCACTTACAAATTGGACTTACAAGATATTACCATTACTGATGGAGACTTGCTTTTTGCGATGCCTAATCAGATTTTTGTACCGCCCGCAAAAACAGACAATCTAAAATATTTTAAGGTTTTGTTTGATGAAAATACGTTGGCTTTTCTACCGCAACGCTTTTCGTTTTTGGTTAATCCTTTAAACTCGCAAACTATTACCTTAGACAGTGCTGCAAGGGAACGAGTGAGAAAAGTTTTTGAAATTTTGAATCAAATACTTTATACAGATAAACAGTCGACCGACTCAGAAATAATATTAGCCTACCTGAATTTATTGTTATCAGAATTGAACAGTGCGTATTTTAAAAATGAACCGGTTAATATTTTAAACACCAATTTATCAAAGTTTGTTGAGTTCAAATTAATGGTGGAAACGCATCTTACAGAACAACCATCTATCAATGCAATTGCCGGGAAACTGGCTTTAACCACCAACAGTTTATACCGGATCGTAAAAGAATATTCCGGCACATCACCAAAGGATTTTTTCACTAACCGACTGATGATAGAAGCCCAGCGGAAACTACGTTATTCAAATCTTTCCGTAAAAGAATTAGCGTATGAATTAGGGTTTAATGACCCTGACTATTTTTCAAGACTTTTCAAAAAAAGTACTGGAAAAAGTGTAAGTGACTTTTTACACAGTCAGGATTTGTAGGGCAAATAAAACGATTTGTCCATTTCTTCTGTTTTTTGGCGCTCTACTTTTGCCTCATTCATTTAAAATATTAAAAAAATGAAAACAGCATTAGTAACAGGAGCAAATAAGAGCATTGGCTTTGAAGTAACAAAACAACTTGCACAAAAAGGAATTTATGTTTATCTCGGCAGTCGTAATTTGGAAAATGGTATAGAAGCCGTTAACAAACTAAAAACTGAAGGAATAAATAATGTAGAAGCCGTTCAACTTGACGTAACAAATGATCAATCGGTACAGGAGGCCCGTGAAGTAATAGGTAAGAAAACAAAATCATTGGATATTCTTATCAACAATGCAGGAATTTACGGTGGCTATCCACAATCCGCATTTGACGCAACAGTAGAACAGTTCAAAGCAGCATACGACGCAAATGTTTACGGAGCGGTAAGAGTTACACAAGCATTTATTGATTTGTTGAAAAGATCTTCTGAACCTCGTATCGTAAATGTAAGTTCAAGTCAGGGCTCAATTACTTTGCACAGCGACCCATCTTACAAGTATTACGACTACAAAGGCGCCGTTTATCTTTCTTCAAAAGCAGCCTTGAATATGTATACCGTTGTATTGGCTTACGAATTAAAGGATACTAACTTTAAAGTAAATGCGGTTTGTCCCGGATATACCAGGACAGATTTTAACGGACATCGTGGCCCCGGAACGGTAGAAGTCGCAGGAAAACGAATTGTAAAATATGCTTTGATTGATAAAGATGGTTCAACAGGCAAATTCTTTAGTGAAGAAAATAACCCTGAAACAGGAGAGATTCCCTGGTAATAACAAAACAAATACAGCTAACAAGGTAGCAATTATAATGTGACATTTCTTGTTGACAGAGAAAGCGACAACTACAAAATTGGCTATGGACAAGACAGACGAATATATAATAGACAGATTAACGTGGAAAGCGAAAAGATATAATTTGCCGACAAGCTCTTCATTCTTTTACAATGACCTTTCACCAGACGTTCAACAATATTTAAAGATTTACACTGACGAAGCAACTTGCGGACAACCTGTTTTGTTTTTTACAAAATCAACCAATGAATGGACGCTTGTTTGTAGCCGACAAATTATTTGCAACGATAATAAACAGGTTTTTAGAATCAACATTCAAGACATTGATAAATTCAAGCCAACAGTGTTTAACAATGCTTCTACAGGTCAGGTGATTGACATAAAAGAAAACAGAAAATCAGAATGGCATCAAGTAACTGTTGTTGACAAACAAAACAATAGTTACATACTTCACGCTGACAAAGGCAACGATTTATTTGCTCTTTGGAACATTTTGCTTATGGCAGCGAGACTTTACGACTGACAAAAAACAACTGCTACAAACAAGAGGTTTTGCAAGCGTGGCAGGACTGAATAATCACCGGCAGTTGTATGTATTGCAGCTTTAGTTCGGGCTGACGAACATCTATCGGCATTTGTTCTTATCTTCAACTAAATATTTTTAATCAACAGTGGGCCAGGCAGACGGAATTCTATTTCCTCGCTGCAAAAAGCCCTGATCGTTGCCTGCTACCCTATTTGAAACAGTTTAATTATGCAAACTGCACAAACCCAAGTTGACAAACTTCATTTATTCAAACAGCGAGACAAATTTTCGCAATCAGCATGGAATGCCAGAGGGCTTCATCCTTCAAGTAAAGAATTATGTAAGCAGTTGACAACGCTTTTTAATTCGTGTGCAGAAGACCTGATAAGAGCAATAAATGACAATTATTCAGGGAAACAAATAAAGGCAGTTTTAAAAATTGGACTCGGTAGCTTTAATAAGTTTGACTATGACACAGAAGAAAAAGAATTTATTTGTGACCTTTTTCATGAGCTAGCGACAATCGTAAATGTTGATTTCAATAACAACCTAAGTAAGTGGCTGTATGGTTCTACATTGACGACTTTATTAAAAATTCAAAAGATTTTAAGCCCAGAAAAAATAGTAGAGACGCTCAAACAACCTTGCACAAAATGTGGTACGCATTTAGAAACTCATATTCTTAAAAAGGAAAAGGGATACCTGAAACAAGCTGGTTTGTTGCAAAGTGTAATAATTGTGGCGAAATCAATTTAGTGTCAAGCGGACCGAACGTCAAAAAATTAAAAATTGGGAACTATCAATGGGTTGACACATTGCATATGGACGATTATACCTATGAGCAGGCCTTGGCAAGGATTGAACAGATAAATTTTTTTAGGGAATAACTTTTTCTGACAGAAAGGACACCGGGCAACAGCGGGTTTAGTACTATTCTGGCTGACGAATAAACGCTCATCTTTTGTTCATTATCAGCAATGGTTTCGGTGGATAGAATGCTATTGTGCTTTTGTTCTTATCTTCATCATTATTAATTTAATTGGGCTTCACTTCCTGGGCTAGAAGTAATAAATACCAGCACAGCAGCAGCCCTTGAACATTAGGTGCAGGCAATGAATCAAACTCAACCACTCCGACTAACAGTAAAGTCTTCTATCCTTGCCAGGGTTAGGCTTTTAACTATTGACAAGGACTATATAGAATTTGGCGACAACAACTTGTCAAATAAAGCACCGACAAAATTTTTGAAGTCAGACATTAAATCTTTCCGCTGTGGAATCAAATGGATTAGAGGATATCAATTTTACATTGGGCGAATCTATTTTATTGATATAAAAGAAAAGAGTGGCCGAATTATAAAACTTAAATTAAAATCAATTTATGGTATTCGGAAAAAGTTGTTAGCTGACAAATATGAAAAAATAATAACGACATTATACGATAATTTTTTTGATGATATAGCGCGACATTATCTGAAAGAATTTGACAACAATAACGATTTTGAACTCTGTGGGCTCCTATTTAGTCAAAAGGGCATTGCGTTTGACAAAAATTCAGAACATATAGCCTGGGAAAATATTCAGACCAATTCCTATCGGACATACTATACTATTTCGCCAAAGGATGCTCCCAATGCCTATAAAGCTTTCGAATACCTTCATGACTGGGACGCACGGACTCTTTATAGCGTTTCAAGACAGATACTAAAAAATAAGGGATTGCATGCTGAATAAACTAGTCTACGCGGATGGAAATTTAATTACTGGACAAAGCCCATTTAGCTCTAAGGAAATGGCTAAAGTTGTAATGCAACAACTGAATAAATAGAAAAGCCTGCACACGCAACAAGAACGGGTAGGGATAATAAAATTCAGGCAGACAATCCTTCTCTGATTTTTAGAAAAAAAATATTACCGGCAAATTATCATCTAACACAACTGACAACGATTGACAAAAGATTTTTTATATCGATTTATCTCAAAACATAAGCTGACAGTTTTGGCAACTGTTTCGGGCGACAACATTCCACAAACTGCATTAGTTGGTTTTGCAATTACACCTGATTTAGAAATAATTTTTGACACCGTAACAACTTCAAGAAAGTATAAGAACCTATTAAGAAATCCTGCAATTTCTTTTGTTATCGGCTGGGACAGTGAGCAGACCGTTCAATACGAAGGAACAGCAAAAATTCCGACAGATACAGAACTTGAAAAACTGTCACCTTACTATTTCAAAGCTTTTCCTGACGGAATAAACCGAAAAGAAAATTGGAAAGACCTTGTTTACTTTTACGTTAAACCAAAATGGATACGATACTCCGACTTTGATACAAACACAATAGAAGAAATTGAACTATAACCCAACAACACCGCTTTCAACAAACAGCCTGAAGGAAGTCGGGTGACAGATAACGCCACAGCAGCTTCATCTTATTGGCTGACGTTTTTCAAATTCCCGACCTAACGCCAGGCCGAAACCGTGACCTGCAATAGCAATTTAACACTACCTTCAATTCAAAAAATGACAAGACAAAAAGTTTTTCTTTCACTTCCTTTAGCAATTGCGGCAGGACTTTTAATTTATTGCTGGACAATTATCTTTTCAACAGACACTTTAGCAACCTGGCGACACTATGTTGGACTTGGACTATTTCTAATATTAATCTTCTTCTATTTTAAAAGCTTTAAATTAACCGTTATCGGAACAGGGATTTACTTTTTGCTGGCAACAATTAATGCGCTGTCGATGACAGCAGAAATAAGTGTAAGTTGGCTAAGAATTGGACCAATTGAGACACCTCCAGTTCAACTGTTATCTCTTGGATTGTTTATTCTGTTTGCTATTTTAAATTTTGGCACATTAACTGAAATTTATCTTGACTATAAAGAATCAAAACAGGCTAAAGCAAAACTATAATTGTGACTAAATTTCAAAATTTCGTTCTCAGCGAGGCCTCCAAAATAACGTTATCGCCAGGGACTTCCTCGCAAAGTCTCCTTCAAAGCCCTGTGCAGGCGGCCGGGACTTTGCGTTTTGGAGATGAATTCAATAGCCGCCATTACTCCCTCTCCCATCTCGCAAAGTCCTTTCATTCTGAGCCAGGTCTCCAAAATAACATTATCGCCAGGGACTTCCTCGCAAAGTCTCCCTCAAAGCCCTGTGCAGGCGGCCGGGACTTTGCGTTTTGGAGAAGAGTTAAACAATCGCTAGAGCTCCGCTCCCATCCCGCAAAGTCCCTGCCCATCACATGTTCATAACATTAGAATGACGTCCGGCACTGTAAATTGAATGCTTCCGGCAGAGGTTAATATTATTGATATTTCCATTCTTCACGTTCCATCAAAGATGGTGAAAGGACATTAAAGCCTCTTGACAATTTGAATATGTTTCCTGTTGATGCATCATCCCAATCTTTCACACTTACAGCGATGCCTTTATCATTATAAAATTTCAATTTTCCTTGCTGTGAAACAGCAAAAACTCCTTTGTTATTCATATGCATTTTTGATACAGGAGCTTTTTTCTCCAATTCTTCATGCGCAATACTTTTTATCGCATTGCCGTTTAGCGATATCCTGACAAAATCGTAGCTATTGTTTTTAGAGAGATATAACGCTCCACTCTTCGGATTTATAGTTGCGTTCACATAATCACTATTGATGCCTGATGTCAGTTCCATTGATACCACTTTTCTGCTGGCATCAATAGTTAACAACTTGCCAACACCTGCGGCAACCGCTATTAATTGTTTCTTTTTAAAGTTATAGGTGAGTGCATCAGGCACAACACCGAGGTCTGCCACTTCAGTCAAGTTCTTTTCATCTTCCAATGAAAATATTTTTGAATTTACTGAAGCAAATATTTTATAGTTATTTTCACTTGCAATTAATCTGCTGGGATGAATGGAAGCATTCACCTGTGTTAGCTTCATAGTTACCAGGTCTAATTTCCAAATACCGCTCTTGTTTTCACTAATAACGTATGCTGCTGTATTCTCTGCGTTAAAAATCAGATCTTTAATTTTCCCTACGGCTTTTGTGTCAACCCGGCTCACCGTTTGTTTAGCATTTGTCCAATCAGCGCCCTGTACAAGGTTCAGAGAAGTTGTAATGTCATCAAAATACAACATAATAAGCGGCGCCAGAACGGTGTATGAATCCATCATTCTGAACCCCGAAGTGATGCTTGTAAGTTGAATACCTTGCCTGTAATAACCATCTACCATTATAGCAGTTTCACGAAGATTGCTACTCACGGGCATTACGGAGGACTGCTTATGCAAATCACTATCACCGCTATTGGGATCATGATAAATTAATGTAGCATTGCTTGCGTTCGTCTGCAAGCCTACCACCGTGATACAATGTCCTCCCGAACGATGATACAGAATTGCATTTTCGCCCACTTGAGTATAACGCCCAACTCCCACTGCCATCAATCTCTTAAGGCTTAGATGATCTTTTAAATTGCGTAAAAAAATTGCATCATCGGCACTTGTGCGTGTATAAATCAACCCCGTATATTTACCATCCATAAAATCTTCCAATCCATCTATAGCTTTATTGTGAGAGGTTCCTTTATCCGGATCAGTCTCCATGTAATCACCCATAATGGCCAAATTGTTGATAATATTCAGGTCAGCGAATTTTGGCTGAATACCCGGTATTTTACGCCATAGGGATTCGTACCCATTTTTTGAAAGAAAACCCATTATGTTGCACATTGAAGTAGGCACACAATAATTAGCACCCTTTCCAGGAAGCGTATTCCATTTTTGATCAAAATCGAACATTTTGTCGAGTGAATACTTAAAGCTCATAAATTCATATTTAGTGGTTAAAAAATCTGATATCCGGCTAGAGCAAGCGTGCGCGGCGTACGGCGTAGCATGCTCTGCTTAACAAAAAACAATCATAAAATTTAATAGAAAACTCATCCATCGGGAAGCCCGGATCTGCTTTACGGACAAATAAAGCAGATTCATATGCAGGGACTGTATTATAACAGATCACAAAAAAAATGTTACCTGTAAAAAAAAACGCATCAGGAAAAGTAACCTAAGAATCTTTGGCTCCTCGCTAAGTTCTGTGCATAAGCTGGTACTTTGCGTTTATGATTCCCTCTGCTATCCTGCAAAGTCTCTGCCCATCACACATGGCCAGAGAGGATATACTGCGAAGAAGTTTGCGCAATAGTGACTGTGAAGTGGAAAGAACAACAAAGCCGCTCTCACAATCGAGCGGCTTTGATTTATATACTTTTTAGTATCCCTTCTTTCTGATAAAGCATTGCACACCAATACTGGCCTGGCAGGATTAAAATCCATTCTTATCTGAAGTCTACATGCGCTGCGCTAACATGTCCCCCGGCACGTCTACCACAACAAAAAGATTAGCGGCACCGTCTTCTTCACCATTTATTTTACTTACCTGTTTTTATAGGAAAAGGAGGCCTTACCGGATCAACCTGTGGATTCTCTTTTAATTGTTTTAAAGCCAGTTCTATCGCTTTTTCCAGTTGAGGATCTTTGCCGGCGATCACATCAGCGGGAGTTTGTTCAACTTCTACATCTGGTGACACCCCAACATTTTCAACAATAAATCCATCAGGCGTCCAGATGCCGAGATTGGGAGATGTAACCTGTCCCCCATCCATCAGCTCAGGATATCCCAATATACCTACAAGCCCGCCCCATGTGCGTTTGCCGACCAGTGTGCCCACCTGGTATTTGCGGAACATCCATGGCAGAAAGTCGCCGCCCGAGCCGGCAGTTTCGTCAATCAGCATTACTTTAGGCCCTTGTATTGAGGCAGTAGGTGTTTTTATGTCTTTTCCATAACGCATATGCCAATAGGCCTGCAAAGGATTCGTAAGCAAACGGATATAATAATCAGCCAGACTGCCGCCTCCATTAAATCTTTCATCGACAATGATTGCTTTTTTATTGGCCTGTGGATAGAAATAGCGTTTAAAATATTCATGCCCGGCTCCGGCAGTATTGGGCACGTACACATAGGCCACCTGGCCGTTGGTTGCTTCATTCACTTTGCGCAGATTTGATTCAACCCAATCCCTGTTTCGCAGCGCTTGCTCACTCTCAACCGGTACTACTTTCACTACCCTGCTACGGGCTGTATCGGGGTTGGTTCCAACAGTCAGCTCTACTATTTTACCGGCTGTATTCTCAAAAAAACGGTCTATATCTTCGGTTGCCGTAAGTTCCTTTCCATCGACTGCCAGAATATAATCACCCTCGTTTACATTTACGCCCGGCTCCGTTAAAGGAGATTTTAGTGTTGGGTTCCAATTCAATCCGCCATAGATTTTTTTGATGCGGTAGCGGTTATTGCTGATCGTATAATCAGCTCCCAAAAGGCCGCCTTTTACTGTTTTGCTTGTATAGAGCCTGTCACCCGGGTTGGTTATGTAACTATGCCCGACGGCAAGCTCACTCATCATCCATCGCAACAAGCGGTTCAGATCACTTCGGCAAGAAAGCTCCGGTAAAAACACGGCATACTTTTCTTTAACAGCATTCCAGTTTACACCATGCATGCCGGGGTCATAAAAATAGTCTCTGTTGATTCGCCATGTCTCCTCAAAAATATTTTTCCATTCTGCCAAAGCATCTGCGCTAACGGATATATCTGCAATATTCAGCATGCCTTTGCCCGGTGGAGGAGCTGTTCCCAATTCGCTTATAAACCAGACATTGTTCCTGGCATACAGCATTTTTTTGTTGTCGGCAGAAATAGCATATCCATCCATTTCTGTCACCTCTTTGTCCTTTCTGTCTTTAAGATTAAATGCGTGCATCATGCCGGTACCATTGTCATCAAACGGCATGGAGATATAATAAAGCTCTCCTTCTTTCCCTGTTCCGAGTTGTGAATAGTTTCCTGGTTTGATTGGAAGGTCGATAATCCTGTCATGGATTTTTTCAAAATCGATCTGAACATTATTTTCTTTTTTTACCGCAGCGGAAGCTTTGGGCTTTGTGGTGTCAATCGTTCCCTGCTCTTCATCACTTTCTTTTGCCAGGGGGGAGATCGTTTGCTTTTGCAGTGTAACCAAATAAACAGCATAGGTTGCATGCATGTCAATATTCGATTGATCAAACCAGTTAATCACAGGCCCGGCATCTGTAGAGGCTAAGAAATAAAGATATTTGCCGCCCTTGTCAAATTTGGGTTCTACGGCATCACTCAGGCCATCGGTTAAAGGGAAGGACTTGCCCTGATCAAGTGAATAAAAATAAATTCTTTTGAATTGGGTAGAGATCACTTTTGTGTACACGATCCATTTTGAGTCGGATGACCAGTCGCTGAATAAATTGCGGAAGGGCCCCGGTACATATAGTTCATCGGCATCTATTTTGGTAATTTTACCGCTTGCAATATCCAGTACATACAAATTCCTTGCGTTATCGGAATAGCTTATTTTTTTACTGTCCGGGGACCATGTTAATGAAGAATAAAATCCGGCACCATTTAAAGGTATTACTTTAGGTTCCCCTTGCCCGTCCTGCCGTTTCAGCACTAACTTGTATTCACCGGATGCGTCGGATGTATAAGCAATAGTCTTTCCGTCCGGCGACCATGCCGGATATTTTTCATGCACCCCTGTTGTTTGTGTTATGTTACGTGCATCTCCTTTTTCCGCCGGTGCTGTTACAATATCACCGCGAAAATCAAATACTGCACGAATGCCGGAGGGAGAAATGTCGGCAGAGCGGATATAAGTTGCTCCTTTCACATACCGTGGGCGTAGTTCCAGGAGATCCGCGGCTATGCCAATGGGCAAAGTATTTGAAGCGGAGTTGGAAAATGTATACGTGTGCAGGTAACCCGCTTGCTCAAATACTACTGCGGATTCATTTGCTGCAGCACTTAAAACAGGGAAGTCCGCAAATTTTGTCAGCTGACTTACTTGTTTAGATTGCGTATTGTAGGCATACAGGTTAAATTCACCATCCCTGTCGCTTCTGAAATAAATTGTGTTGCCTTTCCACATGGGGTTTACATCGTTGCACCCGCCGGTTGGTTGCGGTATTTTAACTGTGCTGTGATCTTCAAAACGATGTATGAATATGGTTGAAATTGATCCACCTCTGTAATGCTTCCATTGAAGAAACGCATCTGCCAGTGGAGTATAGGCCATCTGCTTCCCGTCGGGCGAATAAGTTGCCCAGAATGCATTCGGTATCTCAAGTTGGGTACTTAGTCCTCCTTTTACAGGAACGGTATAAAGTTGAGAATAACGATTGTTAGATGAATGCCGTTGGGAGATAAACAAGACGGATTGACCATCAGGTGTAAATCCTCTCACTATGTCAGCGGACGGATGCCAGGTGAGCCGCCTGGGAACCCCTCCTTCTACCGGTATTATATAGACATCTGTATTGCCGTCATATTGCGCACTAAAGGCGATCGTCTTTCCATCGGGGGAAAAAACAGGATTTGATTCAACTCCCTGATCAACGGTGAGTCTTCTCGGATTGGAACCATCCAGATTTGACACCCAAAGGTCCTCCGCGTAAATAAATGCGATATGGGTATCACTTACCGCGGGCATAGTAAGCATTCTTGTGTGATTGGTATCTCTTGCCTGCGTGGCGACAGGCAGGGCCAAAAAACAACAACAGATCATACAGAAAAAGATCCCTGTTTTTCTTATCGGTGTAGTCATATTCTTTTATTGATATTCCGGAATAAATTTTTTTAACGTGTTACCCTTCAGTTCTCTGCATCAGACTTCCGGGCCCGGTAATGTATTGAACAATACATTATCGCTTTCAAAAACGATCTCTTTGAAAACGATTAAGCATATTAAGTAAGCGGAGTAATAATTTATACAAAGCTCCTTCCTGCCATTATCTGAAATGTTGCTCCGGCAGCTTTAATATCTGGTGTCCCGGTTCACGTAGTAATAAACCTAGTAACATTTTTTGATTGGAACAATAACGACCGTGAAAAATCTGATCTGTAAAAGATCTTTCAGGAGCCGGAGCGAACATTTTGGCACGGATATTAAACTTAAAATGACAACAATAGATGAGAATGAAACATTTGGTGTGCGCTTTGTACTGAAGTGATGAAGATTATAGTATTATGAAAAAACTGATCATTTTTGATCTTGATGGTACATTGGCAGAAAGTAAAGCCGCTATTGATCCGGAAATGTCAGATCTTATCGGCCGCCTCCTTAAAGTTGCGAAAATGGCTATTATATCCGGGGGAGACTGGCCGCAATTTCAAACACAGGTACTCTCCCACTTGTCCTCTAAACAGAATATGCAAAATCTTTCCATTCTGCCCACATGTGGAACAAAATATTACCGGTACAGATCAGGGTGGAAAAAAATATACGCTGAGGACCTTACGGTTGAAGAGCGAAAGAAAATTACCGACAACATAGAAAAAACCATTAAAGGGTTAAGATTAGGCATAACGAAAACCTGGGGTGAACAAATTGAGGACAGGGGCAGCCAGATCACATTTTCAGCGCTTGGCCAGCATGCGCCCGGAAAAGTGAAAAAGAAATGGGATCCGGACCTGGCAAAACGGAAAAAAATAAAAAGTAAGCTGGACAGACCACTCAGGGAATTTTCAGTTGAAATAGGCGGTTCTACATCCATTGACATTACCAAACGTGGTATTGATAAAGCCTACGGCATTCACAAGTTGGAAAAAATACTCAGCATTCGTAGATCTGAGATCATCTATATCGGCGATGCATTGTTTGCCGGAGGAAATGATTATCCGGCAATATCCACGGGAGTCACCTGCATCCAGGTAAAAGGTCCCGAAGAAACAAAAAAAGTAATTGAAACGATCATTGCCTGCCTTGAAAAAACTACAAAAAGAAAACAATGAGTACGTTAAAACTACACCGGCTGGGGACAATTATGGAACCAGAAAAAGGAAATTCCATGGAAGAAGGAGGTGTTCTCAATCCGGCTGCAGTTCGTGGTCCGGATGGCTCGCTGTATTTATTTCCGCGGTTGGTTGGCAAGGGCAATTATTCCCGTATTGGCATTGTGCGTGTAATTTTTAATAAGAAAGGAGATCCCGCGAAAGTTGAACGCTTAGGCATAGCATTGGAGCCGGAAGAAGACTATGAGAAAAATGCCGGCGGGGGCGGATGCGAAGATCCCAGGATAACATATGTGAAACCGCTTCAGCGTTATATAATGACTTATACAGCGTTTTCAAAAGACGGGCCGCGAATTGCCCTTGCGCAATCGGAAGATCTGTTAAAATGGCAACGTTTGGGCCTCGCAACTTTCGCACCTTATGAGAACATCAATTTTAATGGCATTAACAATAAAGATGCCTGTATGTTTCCCCTGGCTGTAGAAAGTCCGCATCATCATATGGCAATGGCTATGTTGCACAGGCCGTTGTTTCCGGGTACCAGACCGGAGGAAACCATGCACAAACCTATAGACCGGGAAATCGCCCGTCATCATGAATGCATCTGGATTTCATATTGTCACATAAATAAAGAAACAGACAATCCTTATCATTTGTCAAAATTTGTTTCAAGCCAACCATTGGCCCTGCCGGAGGCACCATGGGAAAAACTTAAAATAGGCGCCGGAACGCCGCCGGTTCTGATGAAGCACGGATGGCTTGTTCTATACCACGGTGTAAGCAATTTGGACGCTTCAGACAAAAAGAACCCTCAGTTAAGTTATTCTGCCGGCATGATGATACTTGATAAAGAAAACCCCGAAAAAATACTTTTCAGATCAAAGCATCCGGTTTTGTCGCCCGATCTGCCGGAGGAAGAGGTTGGCGTTATTGCGAATGTTGTCTTTCCTACAGGAATTGACAGGCGTGACGATATAGGATCACCCAATCGATTTGATGTATACTATGGTATGGCGGATGACAGGATAGGCGTTGCCCGGTTGGACTTACCTAACGATCTGTCAACTGCTTTTTAAATTGAAATGAAATCAACCAGCTGTGCCTTTGTTTTTCCTGGTTATGGTTCGGGGTGTGCCGCGCTAACATGTTGCACGGCATGAAGAACAACTATCCGGAAAGAACTAGTCACCCAAAAAATTGGTTGTTCCAGGCGTTGCCTTAATCGGCAGTTGCGGGGTTAATTATTGCTTTTATTTCTTCAATTCTATTTGCAGGAAAACTCGCGCAACTGGCATGCTCCATTATAACATCTTCACTTTCTGCCTCATGAATGCAATAAATTTTGTCTTTGGTAACATAAGATTCAATCCATTTGTATGGCTTGCCTAATACAGACACTACGGAATTGGAAGTTTTTGAAATGGCCTGCAATTCTTCTTCAGTCATATTGCCTGCTCCGGGCAGTTCTCTTTCAATAATAAATTTTTTCATTGATCAACTTTTTAAGTCAGATACAAAATTATGTTGGAAGCCAAAGGCACAGATACAACTGGTTCCCCATTTTAGGTAGCGATTCTCCCTATTTTAGGATCCCCATACGAATAGCTTCGGTAACTGCTTTGGAACGGGAGTTTGCATCCAGTTTGAACAGGATGCTGGATATATGATGGTCAACTGTTTTTGGAGAAATATACAATTGAGCAGCAATTGCTTTGTTTGGCAATTCTTCCTTCAGCAACTGCAACACATCCATTTCCCTATCGGTTAAAAAAGCAGCATTTGTACGGGTTGAGTTTCTTATTCCACGCGGAATGTTTTTAATACCTGAATTCCTCATTTCCTGTTTCATTTTTTCATACACCGCCATCGCACCCAAATCCTGTATCATTGTAGCGGCATTTCTTTTATCCTCATCTGTCTTTTCAAACAAAACAAGCGCCTGCTCGTAAGGGCATCCGGATTTTTCCCATAAGGTTGCGGCCTCCAGAACCCTTGCTGCACTACTTGTATCATAAGCTTCCGCAATTTCTGCAGGTGAAAAAAGCTGCCTGCCTGCTTTCTTCATCCAAAATGCAAATTCATTTTTTTCTACATCAATACCAGTTCTTTGCATGAGGATGGATGTGTGTTCAATATCTTCTTCTTCAATGATCGTTTTACCTGTAAGCCATTCGTATTCCAGTAAGGCAATCATTGCGGGAGCAACCCTTTGTAGTTCTCTTGTTTCAAAAGACATTGCTTTTGCTTCGAGCAACAGGTCAAGTGCATCTTTCTCCCCTATCCTCATCATTACCTTTGCCAACACAATCAGCGCAGTGATCTTAATAATAGCCGGCTGATTTTCATTTTTAAGAAGATTGTCTGCAATGTTGCGGGCCGCTGTCAGGTTACCTTTTTCCAGCTCCATTCTTGCCTTCCATGATAACATATAGGCTGTCCAGGAATTCAGGTCCATTTCTTCGCAGTAATGGATCCCTTCGTCCAATGTTTTCTCCGCAAAAGCATAGTTCTTCATTTTTATCGACCCGCATCCCAGGTTGGTGTAGGAGCGGGCAGCATGTTCATGGTAAGAATTCTTTAATGCAATTTCCAGGCTTTGCTGCAGCATCGTTATGCCCTTTTGTTCAGAAGAGGATATGGACAGTTGAACCGTGCCCACATTGTTCATGGCATGGGACAGAATTTCGTCATTGTTCAATTCCTTTGCCATCTCAATGGCTTTCTCTCCCCAAAAAATGCATTCGGTGGGCTCATCAGAAAGCATTTTTAATTGTGACATAGTACTGAATGCCATGGCCTTTGTTGAAGAAGCCGGTTGGTCCTTCAGCAATTCGATCGCCCGCCCGGCAAAATTCTCTGCATTCTCCCTGTTGCCCTGAAACCACCATAGGCGTGATAAAAACCAAAGGCTTTTCCCGGTCTTTTCTATATCACCCTTTTCTTTCCGGAGGGCTAAAGTTTTTTCGGTGAAAGCAATAGCTTCCTTTATTTGGTTGCTCAGGTAGCACTCATAAGCATAACCTTCATAAAATTCAGCCAGTTGATCTGTATCATTTCCTTCAAAATATTCAATGGCTGTTAAAAACAATTTTGATGCTTCCTTGTGGGCACCTATCGATGCAACCTTTTTTGCTGCCTCAGGAGCATATTTCAACACCAGTTTTTTCTCATTGGCGTTTTTGGCGTAGTGTAGTATCCGTTCAATCTCACCTTTTTCTTCAAAAGAGTCTAAAAACAGTTCAAGCATCATTTTATTGAGTTCCATTCGCCGGACGGGTGTAAGAGATTCCTCAATCGTTCTGCGGTATAATTCATGTTTAAAAACAACTTTGCCATTTTCAACAACAATAACATTGATTGCAAAACAATGATCTATATCCCACATGGACCTGATCTTAGGGGCCCGTTCAATTTCCAGCCCTTCAGGCATGACTGACCATATTTGCCAGGCATTTTTTGTCCCTTCTTTCTGGCGCTCATAAACAGCAAGTATAGAATCCTTAATATTATCAGGAATACCCGGGCTGTAACTTGCTAAAATTTCATTTACATAAAATGGATTGCCTTCTGATATGCTATATACATCTTCGCCGCTGTAACCTTTTTGTGTGGCCAGCTCAACAACAGCCTGTTTGGACAATGGAGTAAGCACCATTTTTGTAAATGAATCCGGAGGAAGTTGTCCTAGTATATTTCGAAGCGTGTTTCTTAAATAAATTTCGTCGTCCCGGTAAGTGAGAATGAAAAGACAGGGCAATTGATAAATGCGCCTTACAAAAAATTTGATGAAGTCAAGCGTGCCTTCATCAGCCCAGTGAATATCTTCAAATACAATTAGCAGTCTCCCCTTTTTGGTACTTAACTCCTGGAAAAAATTGGTAAAGAGTAAAGAACGCTCTTCACTGGAAGGTGGAACGGGCCAGCGCTCTTTGTTAACCTGCCACAGTACATCATACAAAGGCGCTAAAGGGCGTGGGGTAAATAAGGCATCACAGGCTCCCTGGTAAATGCTGCACTCCTCAGCCTGTTTCCTGCAAAAAGCCTTTACCAAAGCGGTTTTTCCAATGCCGGCTTCGCCACTTAGCAAAATGCAATGCCCTTCTCCGCCTGCAATACTTTCAAAATGTTTTTGCAGCAATGACATAAACCCGTCCCTTTCAATCAGCGCCATATTGCAACAATTTATAAAATGGGTATACGGTAAACTTAAAATAGGGAGAATCTCTTAGATACTTCAGACTGTTATTGCGGTGCTTTACAGAACGAAATAAAATTATCAAAAAAATCAAAACTTTTAATCATGAAAATCAGTTTTTCAACATTAATGCTGCTCATTTGCAGTTTTGTTTCCCTTCATTCTTATGCCCAGACAAATCAAGTCGCTGCTACAAATACAAAAAAAATGTACATAGATGTTCACCAGCTGGAACCGGGTAAAGTAAAATTTGAAGATGTGGCAGCTGCGCATGCAAAAGACCTGGCCGTCGAAAAAAAGTACGGCGTCCATTTTATTAATTATTGGGTGGATGAACAGCAGGGCCTAGTTTACTGCCTTTCAACAGCCAGTGATACAGGCGCTGTAAGAAAAACACATGCAGAAGCTCACGGATTATTGCCTGCTTACACTTTTGAAGTAACAGATGGCATAACAGCCGCATTAACAGGAAATAAAGAACTGTTCCTGGACATACATAAACTGGGCGCAGGAAATGTTACGGCCGCAGCCGTAGCTGATGCACACAAAAAAGACCTTGCCGTTCAGGATAAGTATGGTGTAAATTTTATTAATTACTGGGTGGATGAAAAAGCTGGTGTGGTTATGTGTTTGTCCGAAGCAAAAAATGCTGAATCAGTTATCGCAACGCATAAAGAAGCACATGGCCTGGTACCGGTGGAAGTGCTAAATGTAAAACAGGGGCAATAACGGGAACACGGTGTGCAAATAATAACAAAGCCGTTCAATTTTGAGAACGGCTTTGTTATTTTAACTGTTGTAAAATGCTGCACACTATTAGTAGCCTGGCTGGATTAAACTCTTTTCTTATCTCTAAGTCGGCTTACACTATGGTGATATGTCGCCCGGCAAGGATTTGTTACCTCTTTTCACTTCCTGATAAGCTGAGCAGTTCATTTGCAATTTCTTCAGTTTCCCTGCGGGTAAATGTGGGCGGGAAATGCCTTATGTAGCCCAGAAGTTGATTTAACGCCAATACTTTAACGTACTGAAATTCTCCCAATGGCTTTTGATTTATTGATACTACAATATTTTTCAGTGGGATCTTCCTTTTGCCCCAATGATGCTGGCTAAGCCCGGAGCGCGCTGTTCCGCTGTTCAATATCGTGAAAAGAGCAAAGCCGGTTCTTTTCACTTGCGAAACTGGTGAACGCATATTTGAGTTGTTCAAAGATTGCTCGCTCCAGTTCTTAGTCTCGATCAGGAACACACCCGACGGGGCTATTAGCAAATGATCAACCTGGATGGATCTGATATGATCATTCTCATTCCGGTTGTAGATTGGCGGGTTGAAAGACATACAAAAATCATTGATCAAAACATATTCGTCAGACAAGCATTCCAGTTCTTTAACAACTTTTTGTTCACCAATCGCACCGTAGATCGAACTATTGACTTCGTCAATCAAAGCTTTTTTTCTTTCCAACATACTTAATTCATGAGCGCAATTTTCGATGACGGCATCCTGAAATCTTGTTGTGATGTAATTATACCTGCTCTCATTGTCCTGGTGTATTTTCATCAATTGTTGAACCGATTGAAAAACCCTGAACGGCAAAATAAGTTCGTAACGGCGGATCTTCTTTTTAAGAAAGGCGATTCTGAAGTAATTAGTGATTTTACGCAAGGTATTCCGGTGCGTCAATGACATCAGTGATTCCAATCGCAGCTTTAAATATTCAATTTGTTCCTGTAACGCTTTTTCTGCTGCGTCCTTCGCTGACTTAATTGAAATCTTCAGTCTCAGATTGTCTGAGATGATTTGATTTTTCTCTTTTTCTATTGCTATTTCAGCATTCGAAATGATGCACTGCCGTGAAGCTGCATAGCTTCTTTGAAATGCTATTACTTCATTTAAAGAATTGAATTCTGTAATGTTGTTTTGGTTCAGGTGCGACTTCACTGTTGTCAGGCAGCCAACCGGATTGTAAACTCTGCACATTGATATGTCTTTATATTTCGCGTTTGGATTGTCATTAACTTGCGGCTAACCATTATCGGCTGAGCACCGGTAAAATCATTTTTTATCCAGGTTCAACATGTGCTGCACCAACATGTCGTTCAGCCCAGCGCTAATCTGTAATTATACAAGTGTCCGTTTCGTCACCAACGAATAAGGCCAAAGAATAAGAATCTTTAAAATAATTTGACCAATCGCGGACCAGACAAAGAAGCTTATTTTAAAATCAGTCCAACCAACTAAATCCGTAACTACTGCTAATAATGTACCCCAGAATATAATTCGCTGGATGTAGAATGATAGTGCCATAAACAGTATAGGTGCAGCAACCGTTCCCGTAAACTCTGGATCGTTCTTGAAGCCTGTAACAGACTCGTCGTTTTTGTGCGCGTACATGGAAATACTTGTTGAATGAATAAAAAAATTGCCAGGTTAATTTTCAAACGCAAAGTTCTGATAGTGGATGTCGGGTAATGCGACTGCGAGATCAAATAAATGTCTCAATGGAAAGGATTTCCGCAGCGTTTTTTAAGCATTCTTTCAATATTCATTTTACAAATACAATTCGCAATCAATTAGTTGGAAATTTTGGAAAAAAAATCTTTATTCCGGAGAGGTTAAAAAATGTCCTTAATTACCACTCCTTTCTAAGCAAAGTGTTCCAAATAGCATCGTCGACTGAAGGAATTTAGCAAAGCCCGCAATGAACGGGTTTGCTGTTGTTGGCAGGATTAAAAATTCTATATTATCGCCAGGCCGGCATGTGCTGCGCTAACATGTGCCCAGCATACATTTTACTTCGACAATTAATTGATTTAAAAAGTTCTTTTAAGAGTTCGATCAGTAACTATTATAAAGTCAGCCAGGTTTTTATACTCGTTCCAGTTCGGTTTTTTAAAAGTATCATCATAAAGGCAACTAATAGTCAAAAATTTTATGTTTCCCAGCCTTTTGATTTGCTCAATAGTTCCCATTCTCTCATCCACATGAAAACTACCAATGATTTGAAAAATCTTGTAAGTTGGATGACTTTTCCAGAATTTATAAATGTTGTACGCAATTGTTGCATCATAAAGGCAATGAGACTGGAAAAGACTGTCAGACATATAAACATGAAATTTCATTGCCTCGGCAAATTTTTCATAATATTTTCCTTTCGATATATAATAAGGTAATGGTGGAAGAAATGATTTTGCTTCTACATCAAGGCTATCCAAAACTTCCATACCTCTCTCGCTAACGAGGCTCACATAGCGTTTTGGCACATTTGCTGCAATAACAGGCAACTTATGTAGTTTGGAAATTTTTATTAATGGTTTATAGCTATGATAATACGGCATCCAAACATTTGCAAGCCTTTCGAAATCTTGCTCCGATAAAAAGTCTTCCAAATACTCATTTAAAATTGTTTGGTAATCATCAGAAAGAGCCTCAAGTGACAAAACGATATTTTTATATGCTTTTATTAACCTGTCGAGCAAAGCAGCTTCTAAAATATGAGCAACGCTGTCATTATGTATTTCTCCAAAAAATAAAACATCTGCACTGTTCATTTTACCGGCAATCTCATTGATAGTAATTTCTTTGCTGTTTTTGGTATCGTATATTTTGAAATAATTATCAGTACTTTGACTTCTTGCCTGATTAAACGACAGCATCAAAGAAAATAAGAATAAATAGTTGAAAAACTTCATAGTCTAACTTTTCAATTGTGATTCTCTGGCATACAATTTCCATATTTAATTTAATTAAAGCAATTCTTAGAAAGTGTTCAACGCGGCATTATCGCCTGAGGCTACTTAGCAAAGCCCGCTATGAACGGGTTTGCTATTGATTGGCAGGTTTAAAATCCTTTCTTATCTCCAGATCGGACAAGCAGTGCTCTAACATGTCGCCGAGCATGGTATACAGAAAAGAAAAAGCCCGCAAACGATTGGTTTACGAGCTCTTCTATTTTGCTTCTGTATCAAGTGGTATCAAAAAAATTAGGAGAAAAGCTATGAGACTTTTGAGGATTCAAATTCTCTCATTATTAGCTTTCCCGCAAGATCACATACTTGATGTTTTTTCTATCATACGTATACGTGATGTGAATGCGTCCGTCAGCCGATTGGATCACCGCAGGATAGCTAAATTCTTCTTTTGTTCCATTTTCTAACTCAGCGATATCCTGCCAGTCGGTGCCGTTAGAAGATATTGCTACACGGAGTTTTGCCCTGCCATTAAACCACTCCTTACCCGGTTTAGTGGGGTTATAGACGATCAATTGTCTGCCATCCTTTAATGTAACGGCATCTGTGCCTGAGTTTGGATTTAACAGAGCGGTTCTGGATAACTTAGACCATGTCTTTCCGTTGTCGGAAGACCAGGATTGTATTACATTGCCTTGCTTACTTCTGCAAAGTATTTGTAATTTATTCCCGCCGTAAGAAACAATGCTGGGTTGAATTACATCAAATGAAGCACTTGTGTCAACAGGAACAGATGTCCACTCACTTAACTTTTTGTCAGTCTTTTCAATAAATACCTTCCATCGTCCGTCGGCCTGCTCAAAACTTGAAGGGCACAGGATAAAACTATTATCAAACATTACCGGTTTATTTTTTATAGGTCCAAGTATTCCCTTAGGAAGATGAACCGGGCCGGACCAGGTGTTCCCATTGTCCTTCGACGTTTTATACATTCCCCACCACTCACGCGGATTAGGTCCCACTTTGTAAAACAACACCAGTTCGCCGTCTTGTTTGTTAAACAGCACCGGATTCCAACAGGGGTACCTTGTAGTATCATTTAAGATGCCGTTAGCTACTTCTATTGGTACAACTTTTTTATCGGTTCCAATCTTGCCATAATAAATCGATACATCTTTTTCGCCTTCGTCTGTGCCGCCAAAACAGGCTACAGAAAATTGGCCATCTGTTCCCTCCACAATGGTTGAAGCATGACAGCTTCTAAATGGGGGATTTGAAAATAAAATTTCCGCATGCTCTTTTTTCCAGGTCTTTTGTCCAAAAGACATAGCAGTCATCATTATTGAGGAAAGTAGCAGGATGCTTTTTTTAATTAACGGTAAACGCTTTTTCAATGTCCGGAAATAAAAGGGAAATAATTGCTTTTCCATTCTCGTGTTCTTTATAACTATAGAAAATTAATTTGCTCTTGAATCGTTTATTTATTAAATCAATTTTTGCAAGCTACACCAACATCGCCTCGACTATTAGATCTGGTTAACCACAATCAAAAATAACATGAAAGATAGATTCAAACTGCCGGAGGCCATTGATTTTAATTCATTGCCGTCTGCTTCAGCTGACGGATAGTAATTGATCTTTTAATAAGGGCTTTAGCCCCAGGCGCAATTTGTGGCTAAAGCCATACTCATAGATTTTGAACCTACCGTTCGCTAAAGCGGAACGGCAATGAAAAAAACACTATTATCTTTAAATCGCTCATCGGCACAACAGGAAAGGTTTCTCGAATATAAACCCGCTGAATGTTGAGAGATGCCTCCAGTCGTTCCAATGACAGATTTCATCGCAGTAACAACTTTTCCCGTAGGGAATTAAGCTTAATAGAAATGTGCGAATTGAGGACATATTAGTCCGTTAGGACTTTAACCAAAAAGGGTTAATGTCCTAACGGACAATAAGGACCTTACATATTAGGACTTCTATTGAACTTAAAGTCCTACGGACTATCGATGAAAAGTATTACCGTCATCTCTGTTTAATCGTGGTTAACCAAATTCCCAATCGAAATGACGATTCTAACTCATCAACATAACCAAGTCAAACGCAAAAGCGAGAGCTCCGCCTTATTAGATTTATTATGCAATGTTTATTATACAACAGCACACAGCATAAGTTCTTCTTCCAATTTGTAATACGCCGCTAACAAATTAGCTAATTTGTTACGGTCCTCTGCTGTCATCGGATTGGCCTGAATGCGTGAAAACGAACTTATATTTAAACCGCGCTGACGAAGAACCTCTTTCGCAGTTGTCGGATAAAATCTGTGCATAATATCCATATGGTCCCTAAAAAAGGCTTGAACATTCTCAACCTTTTCGCGCAGATCCGGATTGTCGTAGTTGGCGCACAACCATACAATAAGCTCGGGAAAATAATTTCCCTGTATGCACGAGAGGCCGGCAGATCCTGCAGACAGGGATTCTACCGCGTGTACCATGTATGCGTCAAACAATCCAAAATTATAAGATGCACCAACCTTCAATTTTTCACGAACTAAATTTATATCCAATGAGGTGTCCTTAAAGTAACTTACCCTGTTGGAACTCAGCAAATGCTTAAGCAGATCAGCAGAAACGACACGTTTATAAGGCACCGGACATTCATAAAACCCAAAAGTTATATCATCCGTTTTATTCAAAATAGTTTCAAATCTTTGTTGAAACACGTCATCACCTTCGCTTTCATCTGCAAGCATACAGCTTGACAATATCACACTCTTTATACCCGTATCGTAAATCGTTTTTATGAATTCACTCATTTGTGAGATATCCCTGTCGAAACTACCGGTAGCTACCACCGGTACCCTTCCATTTGCAATCCTGACTACATGTTTTGTAATGGCAATACGTTCCGCAGGAGTTAACATATACATTTCACTGGATAAGCAGTTTGCAAACAGTCCCCTGGCCCCTGCTGCGATATAATATTCGGTCAGGTTAGTCAAACCATCAAAATCAATATTTCCCGCTTCATCATACGGGGTGATCATCACTGGCACAAATTTTTTTTCTGCGTTTATCATGGTTTCGTCGTGGTTTTGGTTCAATACAAACTTAATTTGTTCTCTTATGCTTCTGTTCCAAAAAGCTTTCCATGTTTTGTATAATATTATCCTGTAAGAAGAATTTAAATTGGCAGCGTTTATGAGTGAATAGTCAATAGTCAATAGTGAAGGATTTCAGGCAGCGCGCTTGTTAATTTCACTTATTAAAATATTTAAAAATTGTGATTTTCCAGGCTTGATGAATAGCCACCAGTGAAGGATTTTTGGCGACATGCTATTTGAATACCAGGTTATTAAAATATTCAAAAATTGTGTTTCTCTAAACACTGTGAATAGTCAAGCATTATTTTCCGGCTGAAAATTTGCAAAAGCATTTTATTAGACGTAGTCGTGTCAACCCGGCTTAGTTTTATTGAGAAGATCAGGCAGTATTTATATAATCCCTTCGGGCAATGTCATTAAGTTAAGAACTGTCATATCAAACGCTCGTCAAATATCACCATCAGCTCTATATTCGGGGGACCTCTCCTGTCGTCGAGGGGACGATGCAGTTGCAAACCTGCTCATTATCATATACTAGTTATCGATGCTGTTGATTACTTTTTCTGATAAGCCAGGATCGTCATATCGACGAGGGAATTTGGTTAACCACAATTAAAAAGAGATGGCGATGTACCTTTCTTTAATAGTTCGTAGGACTTTAAGCTCAATAGAAAACTAAACAAACAAGACCTTCTTTGTCCGTAGGACATTAACAAAAACAATTTTTGTGAATCAGTTATGATCAGTATTACGCTGTTTGTTTTTTAAGAGACTTCTGCCTGAATTGTGTAATTAATACGCCACTTAGGAAAATGGACAGTGTGCCCACAACAATGATCATATTCTTGTGAAACGGACTTCGTAAAAATTCAAATTTATCAGGGATTAAAGACGGGAAGGTCATCCAGATTATGACACATATCCCTATGATAGTAGCAGTTATAGCTTCTGTATTTTTACTCGCTTTAGATATCATCCCCAGCAGGAACAGACCTAACATGCCGCCTGCAAAAATTCCCGACAACTCCCACCAGATATCGAGGATGCTTTTGACTCCGATCATTGCAAGGCCTGTCGTCATTCCTAATAAACCAAAAGCAACTGTTGCAATATAAAGTAAACGCATACTCTTTGCATCTGTAATTTTATTATTGTAGTAGCGCTTGTATATATCCTCTACAAATATTGTGGCAGTTGAATTCATGCTCGAACTGATTGTGCTCATCGCCGCTGATAGTATAGCGGAAATAATAAGACCCAACACGCCTGTCGGGATCTCCCTTACCATGAAATGAGGCATGATCTTATCACCATAATCGGCGGGCGTCAACGATTGTGCTACCTGGTTAACAGCGCCATGCGCGGAACCACTTGTTATCCGTTCAAGAGCAACACTATTCGTAACTTCATTGAGCATTTGCGGATGAACCTGATAATAGGCGTATAAAGAAGTACCGATAAAAAAGAAGAGCAGTGAAGCAGGAACATATATGTATACACATAGCCAGATTGACTTTGCTGCACTTTTATCAGAAGGTGCCGCATGATATCTCTGCACATAATTCTGGTCCATCCCAAAATTGTTCAGGTTAATGAAAAAACCATAGAGCAGTACCACCCAGAAACTGGATTCAGTAAAGTTGACATGAAAACTTCCAAGTGAAAATTTATTGTCCGCTGTCCCTACCCTCACAACATCTTTCAGGCCATGTGGCAAATTACTAATGATAAGATATAAGATGATGACAGCTCCTACTGTCTTTATAATACCTTGTACAACTTCTGTCCATATTACTGCTTCAATTCCTCCCAGCACAGTATAAATGATGATACATATTCCAGTGACAATCATTATTGTTGGCATCGGAAAATGTGTGAGGGCCTGTAGGCTGATGGCAATACCAAAGAAAACGGAACCCATACGGGCCAGCTGAGTAAGTAAAAAGCAGGCAACCGCGTAGGTTCTTGCCCATAATCCAAACCGCTGTTCCAGGTTTGTATAAGCACTAATAGCGCCGTTGTTGCGATAATATCGTACAAAATATTTTGAGGCCACCCAGGCGGCAAAGGGCATTGAAAGACTAAACATAAAAGCGTTCCAATTGGATGCAAAGGCTTTTCCCGGCACGCCCAAAAATGTATTACTGCTTAGAAAAGTTGCATAAATTGAAAGACCAAGCGCCCATCCAGGAATTTTACCTGATGCTTTGGTAAATTGAGAGGCTGTTTTGTTCTTTTTTGAAAAATAAAATCCGACCGCCACCATTATGAATAAGTAGGCAATAATGATAACTATGTCTGTCAAACGAAGATTTCCCACTGCAGTTTATTATTTTTTAAGTTTACCTATGAATCAAACTTATTTCAATTTAGAAGAAAATAGTTATTTGTTCTTAGCGTGGTTTTATAGGATATTATCAGATAGATTTGCGTTTCTGTGCTTTCCTTAATTTCAAGTTCGCCTGATAGTTGTTACCTGCTAAGCTTTTCCTTGTGATAGCTCTTTTTGAATTCGGCAGGGGTCATATTCTTTATTCTGACAAAAAACCGGTAAAAATTAGAGACGTTTCCAAATCCACATTCAAAACATATACCTTTTATTGACATACGGTCCTCAATCAGCAACCGGCATGCATTGCTAATTCTGACTTCCATGAGAAATTCATGAAATGATTTGTTTGTCATCATTTTAAAATACCTGCAGAAAGAAGTTACGCTCAGGTTGGCAACCTTAGCCATTTGACCCAGGTTTATCGGCTCCCTGAAATTAGCCATTGTATAGGCGTAAATCTGGTTCAACCGTACGAGCTGAGCTTCGTCAGATTTATAAAAATCTGTAACCGATGAGATATATGACAGATCTTTACTTTGACTTAATTCAGTCAAAATTTCCAACAATGTGATTAGACGTTTCATGCCGCCTGCATTAATTGCCTTCAGCATCAGCTTATGTACAACCGACTTTGTTTTGCCATTGATCAGCAGCCCTTTTTTCGCTTTTTCAAAAAGTGTTTTAATGGCGACCGCCTCAGGAATGGAGAGAAACTGATGCCCCAGGAAGCCGGGTAAAAATTGTATAACAATAGCGGCAGTATTATCCTTTTTACCCTCTTCAAAGTCAGGATGTTCCTTGCAGCGCCAGGTATGCGGCAGGTTTTCACCAAGTAATACCATCTCCGTTTCTTCAAAATTGCTGATGTTATCCCCAATAAATCTCACACCGTTACCCTTAATAATGTAATGTAACTCCAACTCAGGATGGTAGTGCAGGGCCCAGCCAAAATCGGGTTGAATTCTTAAGCTGGCACTAAATGAGCTTTCGTCGTCCGCAGTTATCTTGTAAAAATGAGGCTTCATAATGGTCTCCCGGAAATTGAGTCAATCGTTACAGTAATTAAAATAAAGCAGCAATAATAGCAATATAATTAAGTTATACAAAATTGCCCCAAAGGAGTGATTGTTCTCTTAATTTACACGTTGTTGATTGTGATAAGATTGTATAATACCCGGGCAAAAAGTAATAATTCAAATTCACTTTATCCGTAGTTTTGTTGGTAAGACCGGCAGGTTTATCACAATCAATGTTAAACACATAGGAATTGATTTTATTTGAGAGTCAGCTCTGATACAGGAACGCATTAGTGGCTGGATAAAGGGACTTTATAATTGCTTTTTCTCCAAATCATCAATATAACACCTTGTTGCCCGGTTTCCCGTTCTGGCACAGCGTGATCTCTATTAATTGCACGAGTACCGGATTGGTCTTTCATGGATCTGGTATTCCAGTCCACTGGGGAATCCTCCGAAAGAGCCCTTGCAAAACCGGGAGGATAATTGCCATCGGTCTTCTCCGGCCATCCGCCAGCATTAAAGTCACTGAAGAGCTGTGAGGCGTTTTTACTATAATCCCTGCCAACGAACATCCAAACCCAGTTCAGCGAACGGGGTGTTTTACTGCCCAACGTGTACTGGGCAAAACAAATCCTACACACTGGTAGTGCGTCAGCAGGATTAAAATCCTTCTTATCTCCTGCTTAATATACGCAGCACTAACGTGACGAACAGCGTGAAAGACGATCATTTTTATTTCTGCTATTGCGGCCTTTTCATAACGTTGAACATCCAGCGAATACCGAACCTGTCCTTACAGGTGCCCCAGTAGCCCCAGAATTCATTGTGCGGAGCCACACTGTCCGTTCCACCTTCCGATAGTCCCTTAAATAATTTATCCGCTTCCTCTGTAGTATCCGGGTTCAAACTTATAGTAACATTATTACCTTCAATAAGCTTGTGGCCCATACTTTCCAACACATCCGTGGCCATTATTTCCAACCCGCCTAATATAGGTAATGCCACATGCATTACTTTGTTTTGTTCCTCTTCTGGTAGCGGTGGTACGCCCTCTCTTGGAGGAGCATCCTTCATACGCATTAGCGGATTAGAGAATTCAGTTCCGAAAACCTTCTTATAGTGGTTGAATGCTTCTTCAGCATTACCTGCGAAGTTTAAATAAATAGATACATTTCCCATTGTTCTTGTTTTTATAGGTATGCTTTCAAAGATGTAAAATATCAAAAAAAGAATTTAAAAGCAATATAGACACGGTGATTCTCCACCCATACCGCAAGGCCCTTTCCCATCATCACTGCGCAATATTATGGTGGTCTGCCCTAATCATTTATATGCTGACTAAATTTCTAAATGCTAAATCGCCATTATCTAATGCGCAACATTTTTTTAACTACCATTCCATCGGGTGTTTTAAGTTGACATAAGTAAATTCCGCTCGCAAGATTTTGGCCTTGTTTTGTTCTACCATCCCATTGTAACTGGTAAGAGCCTGCTTTGTATTCAGCATCTGTAAGCGTATTTATTTTTTGTCCTGTTAAACTGTAAATATTTATTGTTACGTGTGAAGGCTGAGCAACCGTAAAACTAATAGTAGTTTCGTCGGCAAAAGGATTAGGATAATTCTGCACTAACAATGATTTACTTTGAAGCGAAAGTTTTGTTGTAGCGGCTTCCCTGGAAGATTCATTTAATAAAGAAGCGGGATCAGTATAACTTGACCATGCTATATACTGGCCGTCATTGGAGTACGTGGGATCATAATCGCCTTTATCAAAACCACCGATCCTTCCTGCAATCTTTTTTGCAACACCACCTGTGACCGGAATTGAATAAAGATTGGGATCGCCATCAGGCCAGTCTATAAACACCAGCTCTTTGCTATTGTTTTTCCATGTTGGTCCATAACCTGAAGTAGTTAATTGTATTGGTGCTGCAACAGGATTACCGGCAGTGTCTATTTTAACGATCCATACACCACCTCCTGCCCATCCCCAGCCATCGAACGCAATATATTGACCATTGGGGGACCATGCGGGACGATCACCGTAATAGGTTACAAAAGTTTCTTGTCCGGTGTTGACATCTTTCGATCCTATGTAACCATAGTTGTCATCAAATGCTATTTTTGTGCCTTGCGGATTCCAGCTTGCGTGATGACTATTATAACGCAAAAGTGTTCTTGAACCTCCGCTCGCAGGAACAGAATAAATATTTCGCGGATACTCGCTATAGTCATCAAATGCAATTACTTTCCCATCAGGTGACCATGCAGCATCATTGCCACCTTCTGCCCCCGCCAGGGGAACACTCACACCGGTTTCTACGTCCGTTACAAAAATTGATTGAACATACGGAGAAGCAATTGGTCCTACCACATCATGTGCAATCTTTTTTCCGTTGTTGCTCCAGGTAACATTATATTCACCTGCGCCGGGAATTTTCGTTAGCTGTTTTGTTGTACCGGTTTTTACGTTAAATACATAAATGTCGTAGTTGGATTGTGCTTTTATTCTATTTACTGCGATCAATAAAAAAATAGCCGTCATGCAAATGCCGGGTAATGATTGTTTCATAAAGCCTCCTTTACTTAGGTTAAAAAATTTTCAGACCATTTCAGAAAGAAAACAACTCTTTCGCAGCAAGGAGAAAGAAAATGAAGCCACATAATTCCCTTATTTTCCAGAATAAGGACACATAATATTTTTTGCATTTGTTGGCATGCAGAAAGGGATGTCACTAGACTATGACCGTTTCACATCTCTCCATCAGTTACTCAACCACTTTAAAATAGAGATCGTTTCCGGATTGAATGACCATTTTTTTATTATCATCTGACAGTACAAAACGTCAAATGGCAAACCTCCACCTTCTCCGAAAGGGAGCTCTGCTATTGTTTTTTCCGCGTTGGTATCAATGTCATACAATAAGATGTTTAGTGCGTTTCCGTTTAAAACACCACCGCTGTAATAAAGCTTCGTTCCATCTGATGAAACGCGGAAGTCATCCAACCCAACATAATTTGTCTGATATTGCCGGAGGACCTGACCGGTATTAAAATTTTTAATTGTGATGTTACCGGTTACATCTACCGCAAAAGAGTTCAAGACATCGCTATTGTAAAACAATCCCGAAAAAAAAGAAGATGTATTATTCAGGTCCGATGAATCAATAATAGTTCTGCTGGCAATATCAAATACATACATCCGGCTTTCCAGCTGGCTGAATAAAATCGCCCTGGAACCGTCCGTTGAAAAAAGCCCAAACTGTTTGTTTTCCAGATCAGTTCTTTCTCGTGTCTGCTTGTCTAAATGGTAAAATATTGCAGGCACAGAAGGCCCGGGCAACGGCCAACAAAAACCATTACAGGGAGGATTGGGTGGAGAAACCGGAGACAGGTAATAAAAAATATCATTACCTGCAATATTTATACGTGTGCCCTGGTTATTTGGAACTTCAATTATTTTTTCGGTGCTGTTGCTACTGAAATTAAACAGATAATACCCACGTTGGCTATTTATTGTTCCTAAAAATATGATCGCGCTATTTTCATTTGTTTTGCCCGTAACCAGGCCAACGGATTTTTCAACTGCGTCAATCCTTTTAGCAGCAATATCTATCTGCAGAATTTCAGTGGATGCCGTAATAAAAAGTTCGTCTGAATTTCTGCCCCAAAACGGTGTGGACCTGCTGTGTCCATGATCGCCGAGATAAATCAGTTTGCCGAGTTGCAGGCTCAATGGGCCATCTTGCAGCAGTGGCTGTTCAGCTGTGGAAGTAGTGGGATTATCTTTTTTGCAGGAGGCCAGGGCAAATACAATGAAGGCAGACAAAATAATTTTCATCTTCATAAAATAATTTTTAAGTCCCTTCGAGTATAGCAAGGCACAAGAGAGCGGAATATTGCTGAAAGTAAACTGGGGTATGTTGTCTAAACCAGAGCCATAACAAACCTACAAAAAGGAAAGGCAAAATGCAAGTCCCAGAGTAAGCGCAGCAGTTATTGGAAGGAATAATGCAGCCGCTGGTTGCTAGAAAGTGCGAAGAGACGTTTGGTAGCAGTTATTTTATAGCTGAGTATTTTTTTGCACCCGTGTTAGGTAACGGCACTTAAACTTTGCTGGTAGCTGTTTTTTTGCCAGGGAAGAAATACTTATATTATTCCGTCCTCAAACTCTTCACGGGATTTGCTATTGCGGCTTTAATGGCCTGAAAGCTGACTGTTATTAATGTTATTATCAATGCAGCAAGCCCCGAAAGAATAAAGATCCAGAATGATATAGACGTTCTGTAATCATATTGCTGCAACCAGTTGTTTAAATAATACCATGCCACAGGGATGGCAACAAAACAGGAAATGACTACCAGCAATGCAAATTCTTTTGAAAGCATTTGCCAGAGATCATACACGGATGCACCTAATACTTTACGCACACCTATTTCCTTTTTTCGCTGCTCCGCAACAAATGATACAAGACCAAACAAGCCAAGGCAGGAAATAAAAATTGCCAAAATGGTGAAGAAAGTCGCAAGATTACCTACGCGTTGTTCATCAGAGAATTTCTTGGCATAGTCTTCATCGATGAACGTGTAACTTAAGGGTTCGCCGGGGTTATATTTTTTAAATACCGATTCTATTTTACTTAACGCATCATTTATTGGATGGCCAGGCTTTATCCCTACTATCACTTGATTTACAAAATTAGGATCATAAAAGAAAATAGTCGGCCTCACTGGTTTGTAAGGCGATTCCATTATCATATCCTTTATTACGCCAATTACTGTATAATTTTTATGTTTGAATTGTATACTTTGCCCTACAATATTCTTTTTTATACCCATCAGGTCTGCAGCAGATTCATTTAATACCACACTCAAACTATCTGTTGCAAAATCCTTGGAAAAATCTCTGCCTTCCACAATTTTCCAGTCAATGGTTCTCCCCAAATCCCGGGATACCCTTAGCGTACCGAATGTGGGAACATAGTTGGGGTTTTTCCCCTGCCAGTTAAATCCGGTCTCGGTTCCCCATACTTCAGTAATCGGTCCTGACGACGTAGCCATGTTTTCTACAGCACCCGTTGCAAGCAGGTCTTGCTTTATAGCATCGAATGGCCGTTCCGCTCCGGGATTAGTGAAAGTTATGGCAATCAATCCTTCACTTTTATAATTTACAGGACGGCTTTTAGCAAATTGAATTTGTTGAAAAACAATGATTGTTCCAATTATCAAAGCAATGGAAAAAGTAAACTGAACAACTACTAATGCTTTGCGTGGCAACGATGCGAACCTGCCTGTACTAAATGTTCCCTTTAAAACTTTTACAGGTTTGAATTTGGATAGGTAAAGCGCGGGATAACTGCCGGAAACTATTCCGGTAAGAACAGTAAATGTTATTGCAACAAACCAGAACCCCGGATTATCCGTAGGTAACCCGATGCTTTTACCGGAAAGCTTATTAAACAGCGGAAGTAATAAAACGGAGATTATTAGTGAACATATGAAGGCAGCAAATGCCACTAGAATGGACTCGCTTAAAAACTGGCCGATCAACTGGCTTCGGGCAGAACCAACAGATTTCCGGATACCAACTTCTTTTGCTCTTTTCGCGCTCCTTGCAGTGGAAAGATTCATAAAGTTTATACAGGCAAGCAGTAGAACAAACACGCCAATTAGCGAAAATAGCCATATAAATTGTATGCGGCCACCGCTTGGCTTACCGTTTTTAAACTCACTATACAGCCGCCATTTGTCCATTGGAAATACGTATGCCTGTTCTTTTTCATCAGCTGCAGCATTCTTATGTGCCATTACTACATTTTTTATCTTTTCCGTTTCCTTCTGCATATCTATATTATCTGCAACTTGCACAAACGCCTGAAAAGAAGAGAAATTCCAATTTGTCGTAGCATGCTCAAATCTGGGCCACTTTTCAATTACAAATTTTTTCCATGGCAACAATAATTTTGCCTCATAAAATGATGAGTTACCGGGAAGATCACCATACACGCCAGCTACACTAAAGTTATCTTCATCATCAACCTTTATTACTTTATTTATCGCACTTTCATTTCCAAATAATGTTTTTGCCAACGAAGCGCTTAACAATACAGCTGAGGGATCATCCAATGCATCAATATTTCCATCTACCATTTTTAAGGAAAACATGGATAAAAAATTTGGCTCAACCCACATGCCTCTCCCCATAATTTTTTTATTTCCAACGGCTAATACATGGCTGAAATTATAGGATGCCATGGATACATTTTTAAATTCGCTCCCATATTTATTCCGCAGCTCATCCCCTATCGGCGCACACACATCGAATGCCGTTTCCATTTTATTATCCTGATCTATAAAAGTGGTCATAACCTGCGCGAGCCGCTCATGGTTCGTATGGTATTTATTATAGCTGACTTCATCTGAAATCCACAAGCCAATAAGCATAACTACGGCCATGCCGGTTGCAAGACCAAGAATATTGATAATGGAGTAAATCTTGTTGTTAACGAGAACACGCCATGCGGTTTTGAAATAGTTTTTAAACATAGGGGAAGGTTTTTGATAGTTGAGTTATTGATACCAGATCAGCGCTCTCTCCTTTTCAATTTTTTATTCAGACTCAATCTTTTCACCGGAATTTGCAACGGCTGTTTTTATTGCCTGGTAACTTAGTCTAATTCCTGTTGCACCTAACTTCTGAATGCAGCTTCAAATAATTTTTAAAAATAAACAGCTGTATGAAGTTTAATAAGTACCATTGAAATGCCAGTTTACTATTTATTGACTGTTAATTAATTGTACCAATCGAAGCAATTGAAGTGCACGCTTTTGATACAATAGTGTGCGGTTTTGGTAGTCCCCATTTTTAAAAACTACTGTTGTCTATAGACACTTATCCGAGAACTACATTTTGATGGATCACGCTGTTACCCCTTACTCAAAGACCAGATAAGAAATCAATAACAAGAGCCGATACTGTTTTTATTCCAACTTCGATCGAATCATCATCTCCCATGAAAGTCCCGGTGTGAAGGCCACCGGAAATAGTGCCGGGTCTGGTTGTTCCCAGGCTGAAAAAAAAGCTGGGGCACCGCTCTGCAAAATAAGCGTAATCATCGGCCGCCATCCACGGGTGAATTGCCTGAACATTTCGCTTGCCTGCAATGCGCTCCATGGTTGGAAGCATTTTTAATTGAAGTGCGCTGTCGTTCATGTTAACCGGAGCGCCTCTCCGGTAATCAAACCTGTAGGATCCGCCGGCGGCACGTGTTGTTCCTTCCAGGATCTCACGGAATCGTTTTTGTACTTCGTCCTGCAAGCGTGGATTCAGCAGCCTAACGGTACCACTTAATACAACCTCTGATGGGATGATGTTATCCCGGATACCACCGTGAATTTGTGCAACGGTAATTACGCTGGGTTCAAAAGGTTCAAAGTTTCTGGATCGAATGGTTTGCAAAGCCAACACTACTTGTGCGGAAACAACGACTGGATCAACCGAAAGTTCAGGCGATGCTGCATGCGCCGACTTTCCGATAATGGTAAAAGTAAAGGTGCTGCTGGAGGCATTGGCGGCACCGAGGGAGTACCCAATTTGGCCAACCTGTAATGCAGGATTGGAGTGTATGCCAAAAATCGCATCCGGGTGAAATTTATCAAAAAGACCTTCTTTAAGCATCAACTTAGCGCCCGCTTCTTCACCTGCCGGCAGATTTTCTTCAGCAGGTTGGAAAATAAAGAGGACTGTTCCGGAAATTTTGTCTTTCATAGAAGTCAGAACTTTTGCAACGCCCAGCATCACACTGGTGTGAATATCATGTCCACAAGCATGCATTACACCAGTATTTTTACCGTTGTATACTGCTGTGTCTGTTGACTTGAAAGAATAATTTGTCTGCTCAGTCACCGGAAGCGCATCCATGTCTGCCCGCAGTGCAATTGTTTTACCGGGTTTTGTTCCCTTCATTATTCCCACTACACCGGTACGGGCAACGCCCGTTGTAATTTCTATGCCAAGCGACTGAAGATAATCTGCCACCAATCCGGACGTTTTAAACTCACAGTTCGAGAGCTCCGGGTGTTGATGGATTTTGTGACGTATTTCAATGATCCCGGGTATGGTTCCTTTTACGATGGCTGATAGCTCAGCATCATATTTTTGAGCACCAGCGGTTACAAAAATTAATAGCTGGATTGTGATAAAAATAAACTTCATGTCTTTTCTTTTTTTAAACTAAACGCATTCGCTAAGGAAAAAAAGTACAAATAATCATGGTTCCAAAATGTAACCACGTTGTGTTTATACACAACTAATAAATACAGGATTTCATATCCTTGAAGCCTTGCGAAAATTTTTCTTGTTAGCTTATTTACAGCGCTATATTGCAATTGCAGCTATATTAAAATTTGCGATACAGGTTTCGCAAATACAAGTTCTGAATGATGGCTATTTTTTGTGAGTCATAGTTATCCGATGCTCCGCCATCTCACTCACATGACCTGGGGCAAGCATTAAACAATGCATTTTATAAAGTATAAAAAAAGAACGATTACTCAAAGTATATTTAGTGAAGGGTTACAATAAACTACGGTTGTTGTCAATTTCGGGGTTTCAAACTGAAATTGGCATTCAAAACGCAAAGACAGTCTTTTGCGGTCATTTGCTTATTTTTTGATCTTGTTTAGTATATATGAACCTGATGCTTCTTCTAAACAATTAAGTCTCTCTGAATCAAAATGTCTTATTGGCCCAGGGAACAATTAACAAAAAGGCTTTTTAGTAAAGGTTTTTCAGCTATTGCAGTACCTGAAAAATATAATTGAAACAAGTATTGAAGCACAGTGGGGCATATCACCTGTACAATATAGCTATTATCAACATTTCAATGTCAACGTTTTAATATTACCTGGGGGCAGCCTGTCTACGCTAGCCTTCTTTTTTTAAAAAATCTGCGTCTTGAACATTGTATGATGCTAAGTTTGTAATATTGCGTTTTTATTTATCACATGAGAGCTTTTTTTTCGATTAAAGTGCAGACCGACAAGAAACAATTAGCATTTAATGTAAGTGCAAGTCCCACAAAAGACTTCAAGCAATATAATTTCAGGATAGAAGATGTAGCTGAGACAGATAAACACTTTGCAAATGGTGCTTCCATAAGGTATTTAACGGCAAACGATCATTTTGAATGGATCCGGGACAATGAATCGGATAAAATATTGACCGCTATCTCAAATGAAATCCGACGCCAAAAACTAAAGTGGCGGCAACATGTATAATACCACAATAATATAAATGCTGATTTACCGGAAGAGATGAAACATCACCCCTTCCGGTAACAATTACCGCAGAATACATGAGCATATTTGCGCGATTCCGCCGGCGTACAAACACTTTCAAAAGCTCGTAAATAATCGACATTTTAATTGCTGTATTGATAAGCTATGGCGAATTCCACCGAAAAATCCTGCAAAGTAGTACCGCCAACAGATTGCGACTTTTTTTCATTATAATCTTCAACAAAGCTCCCATCTCTTAATGCTGCACCAATTTCAACCATGTAAACTTTTGCCATTTGCTCTGAAAGACCATTTTGCATTAAAGCGCCCAAAAGCTGATCATCCGAAAACTCGACCCAGCTAATACCCGATTTACCGACCGCATTACCTAATGTCTGCGTAATTTCAAAGCCATTTTTCTCATCACTGACAATGTACTGAATTTGCTTTCCATAAAAAGACAGACCGTTTAATGCATTAAAAGCTACTTCAGCAATATCTTTCGGATGCGTAAGCGGCAAATTAACTGATCCTGGGAAATTGTTGCCCAACATACCCTGGTGCTTAATCATGGGGATTGCACCATAAAAATTTGTCAGGAACATGCCCGGGCGCAAATGCAATACATTCAAATCTTCCAATTCGTTTAACTTTTGCTCCACATAATAATTTGAACCTGTTGGGCCTGATCCATTTTCAAGATGAGCGCCTATGCTGCTTAAATTAACCGCATACTTAACACCGGTTTCTTTTAGCGCATTGGCATATTGCTCACCAACAGTCTTGATGTACTGTTTTAAATCTGCGGTTTGGAAATTCGGTGGAATCATTAAATAAACCGCATCACTTCCGGCAAATGCATTCTTTACAAACCTGTAGTCTTCGATTGAGCCGACCAATGGAATTGCTTGTAATTGCACTATTTCCTTTGCTCTTTCTGCATTAGAAGTGATTACATTCACCTCATGTCCGCCTGACACCAGTTTTTCAATGAGAATCCGGCTGATATTTCCCAAAGAACCTGTTACTGTTACTTTCATTTTATTTATTTTAGATTTGTTCCACAAAACTAAAGTCGCACTTACTTTTGTACAAGTACTTACCCTATAGTATGTATACATATGACAGCGATTAAACAAACTTCGGTGATACAGGAAAACAAGAGCAACGCTTTCGCAGCTTGCCCTGTAACCTTTGTAATGGAAAGAATTGGCGGATACTGGAAGCCCATAATTTTGTTCAATCTGTTAACAGGAACAAAGCGATACAGTGAGTTAAAAAAATCTATTCCGGCTATTACAGAAAAAGTATTGATACAGCATTTAAAGCAATTGGAATCCGACGGCCTTATTTCAAGAAAATCCAAACCTGTTGTACCGCCTTATGTAACCTATGAGCTTTCTAAAAAAGGAAAAGCATTAAGGCCTGTTTTGCATGCAATGGCTACATGGGCCGTAAATAATGGTGGCAAACAATCCAAACAGTTTTTAAAACAAATGGAAGATTTTCCGGAAGAATGAGATAGACCGAAGTTGAAAAACTGATAATACCTGACAAAGAAATCGAACGGTTAAAGGAATCAAAAATGCAGGTAACTGCTATTGCATAGATTTTATTTCCTCTTCAGTAAGTCGTAAAAATCCCGCCGCATTGTTAAACAGGATATCCCGCTTTTGAGTAGCATTGAGAAAAGGCGCTTTATTAATCGCATCTATTCCCACTGCAATGGCGCCCGGCCATACCATATTGTCGGAACCAAACATAATCCGTTTGCCAAATCCTGCATTTACCAAACGCTCAAGGTAGAAATAAAACTCTTTTTGGGGGATCATAAAACAAATAGCAGCCAGGTCCACATAAAGCTGCGGATGCGTGTACAGCATTGCCAGCATATCATCCAGCATTGGCCAGCCAGCATGCATAGCATACACCCTTAGTTTTGGGTGACGGAGTAAAGCTTCTTCCAATCCGAAGGGACTGTGAAGCCTTGCCCTGTATTTAGGAGAGCTAATATAAGGCGCGCCGGGAGGGCCGGGTCCAACATGAATACCGACCGGAATATCCAGTCGCTCGGCCATCGCTAAATAGGGCTCAAAAGCTGAATCGCCGGGTGAAATTCCTTCGTACTGAATAGTAATTTCACCAAACACTTTGAATGCTCCCGATTTAAAAATCCTTTCCAGCGAATCAGGCGTTAGCCCTTCTTTAGCAGCCAATCCGAAATCCCAGTCGAGAGCAGGAATAATGCGGTTGGGCTCAACCTTTTTCCAATCCAGTACTCTATCCTTTTCACCGCTGGTTACTGCATAAACATTGTATTGTTTGAGTGCTGCAATTGTCAATAGCCTCATTGAGTCATCGGTCGATGGTGAAGTAAGATAATGATCGGCCCAGGCATTTGTCTTTAATGCGTTCGTAAAAGTTTTCCGGAAATCGTCTTTCGGATCGTTCAGTCCTAAGTCCCTGAATGGTGCGCCTATATGAATAGATTCAGGTCCCTGGTCCTTGGCACCATAGGCATGAAGGTGCATGTCAATCACCGGCAATGGATATTTTTGGGCAATGAGCAACCTCGCAATCAACAGGAAGATCAGACAAAAGATTACCCTTTTAAGCATTTTTAGTTGATTCGTTTTAGTAAGACGGTAAGAAAGAAATTTTCCATCGACACATGCAAATTATGAATGAAATATCCGATTAACAACACATAATACACGAATTTCGTATCGACAACATTTGAAAATGAAAGAAATAAAAATCAGAAGAGTATCGGTAGACGATGTTAACGAACTTCAGGAAATCAGTCGCAAAACATTCTCTGAAACATTCTCCGGGCACAATACACAAGAGAATATGGCGAAATATTTAGAGGAAGGACTTTCCGTCGAAAGACTGACCGGAGAATTAAGCAACGAACATTCTGCATTTTATTTTGCTTTAGATAACAACAATGCTATTGGTTATCTTAAATTAAATTTTGGGGCATCTCAAACAGAATTGCGAGATAACAACGCAGTTGAAATTGAACGGATCTACGTATTACAGGCATACCAGGGTAAAAAGGTTGGACAATTACTGTATGAAAAAGCTATCGAGGTTGCAAAGCAAAAAAATGTTCGTTACGTATGGCTAGGTGTTTGGGAAGAAAATCTAAAAGCCATTAACTTTTATAAAAAGAATGGCTTCATTGAATTTGATGAACATATATTCAAATTGGGTGATGATGAGCAGACAGATATCATGATGAAAAAGACACTGGTGTGAAAGGAATAGGTGTGAGGTATCAGGTATCAGGTATTTGTTTTCACGCCAGAAAAGGTCTTATCTTACTATCTTACGATCTTACGGTCTTACGGTCTTACTATCTTACTATCTTACTGTCTTACGATCTTACGGTCTTCCGATCTTCCTCTATCATCAACATGAAATAAATTACTACCGCTAACGCGATGATAGCTGTTGATAAAAACGCCGGCGTTGCACCGAATTTCAACCAGATCCAACCGGTAAGCATACTGGAAAGCATTGTGCAGATACTTTGAAAACCTGTATACGTTCCAATAGCGGTGGCAGTGTCTGATTGCTTTGTTATATTTGTGATCCAGGCTTTGGACACACCTTCGGTGGCCGCAGCGTATAAACCGTAAAGAAAGAATAAAAGGTAAAAGAAATACAGGTTATGAGAGAAGGCCATCCCCGTGTAGACAGCAACAAAAAGCACCAGTCCTGTAACAAACATTTTCTTCAATCCAATTTTATCGGCGGCTATACCAAGCGGAAGAGCAGCAAGCGCATAAATGATATTGTAAAAGATATAGACACCTATTGTTGAAGTATCGTTCAGGCCAGCCTGTTTTATCTTCAACAATAAAAAAACATCCGAACTATTGCATAGCGTAAATACCAGTAATCCCACAACCAACCTTCTGTATGCAGAAGGGCTCTGCTTCCAATAATGTAAAAAAGAAAAAAAAGATAATCCGGTCGCATTTTCTTTAACAGCTGTATGCTTGTCTTTTAGTATGGCCGATAATACAATCGCTAACAATCCGGGAATAAAAGCGATTAAAAACAACATCCTGTAGTTACCTGGAAAATAAAGCAGGTATACTAACGCAAAAGAAGGGCCAGCCACAGCCCCCACTGTGTCCATAGAACGATGAAATCCGAAAACCCGTCCTTTTGTTGCCGGAGTAGCTTCATCTGACAGCAAGGCATCGCGCGCGCCTGTACGGATGCCTTTACCTAAGCGATCAATAGTGCGTGACAGAAACACCCACAATGGATAAATAAATGCAGCCATCATTGGTTTGGATATGGCACTTAACGCATAGCCTAACTGAACAAATGGTACGCGCCTGCCTGTACGATCAGATAATGCTCCAAAATATCCCTTACTCAATCCTGCAGTAGCTTCCGCAATTCCTTCCAAAATGCCAATCAGCAAAACGGAAAAGCCAATACTTTTTAGATAAATAGGCATAATGGGGTACAGCATTTCACTTGCCGTATCAGTAAGCAGGCTGATGAAAGACAATATCCAGATTGTGCGGGTCAGGTATTTCATAACATTGGCAATTCAAGGTCGTTTAGTTAAGCGTTCTCAATAGTGAGATCTGAAGCCCTTCTCTATGGAGCTCTGTGTATTCTCCGTGTGTCTCTGCGTGACTGTATTTTACCCACATAGAGGATGCTTACATGCAAATCTGTTACCGGCACAACATTGCGTTGGCAATTGTTACCTTTTATACGCTAATAATCGCAGTGCGTTAAATACTACCACTACTGTAGAACCCTCATGACCAATTACGGCCGGACCAATGTGCGCGATACCCAAAATGGTAAGTGGTATCAGAATGCCCACCATGCCCAGACTAATCACCAGGTTTTGACGAATAATTGCATGGGCTTTTCTACTCAGGCCGATCGTAAACGGCAGGTTATCCAGCCGGTCGGCCATCAACGCTATATCTGCGGTTTCGAGTGCCACGTCTGAACCTGCTGCCCCCATTGCAATGCCCACATTACTTTTTGCCATTGCAGGCGCATCGTTTACGCCATCCCCAACCATTGCCACAAGTTTTTCGCTCCCCTTTAATTTTTCAATAGCCGCCACCTTTTGTTCGGGTAAAAGATCGCCCCAGGCTTCTGTAATGCCTGTTTCTTTTGCAACGGCTTCAGCCACCTGCTGATTGTCACCTGTAAGCATGATCATTTTGCGAATCCCTTCCGCCTTTAGCTTTACAAGTGTTTCTTTTGCTTCCGCTCTCGCTACGTCCCGCAATGCGATGATCCCTGCAATTTTACCGTTCTGTTCCACCAGCATGGTTGTATTACCTTGTTTTTCCAACTCCTCCACTCTTTGTTTAGTCTCCTGCGGTAATGAACCGTTTTTTTCGGCCAGCATTTCTTTATTGCCGATCTGCACTTGTTTTCCCCGGTATTCTGCAATAACGCCCCTGCCAGTAACAGCCTTTAGATCATTTGCCGCAGGAACATCCTTCTGCAATTTTTCAGTGCCACCTTTTACAATTGCCGCAGCAAGCGGATGGTCGCTTAGTTGCTCAACTGCTACTACCATCATTAATAACTCTTCCTCGGATACTCCGTTTAGTGGGTATACACCTGTAAGCTTTGGTTTGCCCTCCGTAAGTGTACCTGTCTTGTCAAATGCGATAGCAGTCAGCGCACCCAATTCTTCCAAAGGCTTGCCTCCTTTGATCAATACTCCGCTCCTTGCTGCTCTTGCTACTCCGCTAAGCACCGCACTTGGAGTAGCAATAGCCAGAGCGCACGGGCTTGCGGCTACCAGCACAGCCATGGCGCGATAAAAGCTTTGGCTGAATGTTTCATTAATGACAAGGAATGCAAAAAGTAAGAGTCCCACAAGTATGAGCACTGCCGGAACATAATATTTTTCCAGCTTGTCGGTAAAATTCTGCGTAGGAGATTTTTGTGTCTGTGCCTCATTCACCAGTTTTATCAGCCTTGCAATAGTTGAATCCGCCGCGAGTTTACTCACTTTTATTTCCAGGTTGCCACTGCCATTAACAGAACCTGCAAATACGCGGTATTGGGCTTCAATCCTGTCTGTTTTTGTAATATCGAAGCTGCTGTCCTTCATTGCTACTTTCTCTACAGGAATACTTTCACCGGTTATTGGCGCCTGGTTTACACTGCTGCTGCCTTTCACTACCACACCATCGGCAGGTATTTTGGAATTGGGTTTTACAACGATAACATCTCCCGGTTGTAACGTTTCAATGTCAACTTCCGTTATCTCCTCTCCCTTTTTAAGCAATGCAGATTTTGGTGACAGCCCAGCCAGTTCGGCAATGGATTTTCTTGCCTTTTCCATTGCATAATGTTCCAGCGAGTGTCCCAGGCTAAACAGAAATAACAGCAATGCCCCCTCGGCCCATTGGCCAAGACAGGCCGCACCGATAGCAGCAACCAGCATTAGAAAATCAATTTCAAACCTTCCTTTGGCAATGCTCTCAAAGGCTTCTTTGGATGTATAAAATCCGCCAAAAAAATAAGCACCAGCGTAAAAAGCGATAGGGATATACACCGTATTCGTGATAAAAGAAAGACTAAAACCTATACCCAGCAAAGCGCCCGAAATGATACTGAACACCAGTTCGGTTTTCACCCCAAATATGCCACCATGGGTATGTTCATGACCACCCTCCTCATGTTTATGCCCGTCATGTGCATGTGCATGTTTCTCATGTACATGACCTTCATGCACCGCATGCGCATGAAAATTTTCCACGTGCTTAACTGACAGGCCGTTTTTTTTAATCAGTCTGAGAAATGCATCTTCAGACAAAACCGACTTGTCATATTCTGCCTGTATAAAGCCCGTACCAGCAACAGATACATTCAATACCCCGGCTTCTGCACCAAGCCTTTCTTCAATACTCCTGGCATGTCGCGCATGCCGGATGCCAGCAGTTTCCACCAACAGATGGCCGTAACGTTCCGTGAGTTCTGCGCCGGCTTGCTTTGCTAACCTTTCAACTTCGTTTACTGAAATCGTTTCGGGGTTGTAATGAAAACATAGCTTAGCCTGAACGCCTTCTTTTGCAGGTATGACGTGCACCTTGTCAATTCCCTTTTTACCTTGCAACATACCGATGATACGTTCAACACATGCATCCCGTTCATCAGGCACTTCGGGTAATATTATGTCGAGGTTGATTTGTGTTTTGTCCATAGTAATTAGCTTTCAGCTTTCAGCTATCAGCTATCAGCTATGGGCTGATGGCGAGAGCGTAGTGCCGGCTGAATAAATATTTTGGAGGTGTCGGGTGTCGGGTGTCAGGTTTCAGGTGTCAGGTATCAGGTATCAGGTATCAGGAATACAACTCCCGCCTCTATACCTCACGCTTTATACCTTACACCTTATACCTTACACTTTATACCTCACACCTTATGCCTTCCACCTGGAACCATTTTTAATCTTTCGACAAGCCTTGTTCTGCAGAAAAACATACAGCAACAAGGTTGCCAACAATATAATATTAGCAAATAAACCGCATTAAGATAGCTGATTCTCCTCTATACAACCAGTGAATAGTCAATGGTGAAGGTCCGGGCTGGTTAAGTAAATATATCGTCGTTTAAGTGCTATAATTATCCCCGGCAAAGCTCTTATTTGTTCTTATTTTCTTAAATGGTTAAAAAAATTTCGCTTCAGTCAGCTTTAGGCTAATGTCATTTAGTAAAGGACATTTAAAGCTCCAGCGGAGCTTCCTGTTTGTAGAAAATCAGGATTTCATCAAATTATCATGGGGCTCCATCGGAGCCTCCTGTAAAGCGTGACCGGTAGCTCCTAACGGAGCCTGGGCGATCCATTTTTTTCTTTCTACAAACAGGCTGCTCCTATGGAGCAATACCGGCAATGCATCCTTACCCGAATGACATTAAGCTGAAGCAGATGGCAATGCATGAAGGCTTTCCTCCCGTTAATATTATGCAGTTTACCATTGACCCGACAAAGACATCTCTCAAAATGGATGAGGCACTGTTTAGCCAAACCATATTAAATCCACGCTGTGGCTATTGGCGGCTTGCAACGTTTGCAAATTCTTTCCTGAATATATAGCGGTAAACCACTACCCCATTTTCGCTTGAATCTGAAAACGCATTAACCAATTTCCATTGCAGCTTGCCCAGATAATTGAGCGCATCTATGACAGTATTGAACTTAACCGGTTTTCCATCATCATCTTTAAGCCTTGTATCTGCCCAGAATTTTTTCTCCTGCCCATAATCAATATCAATCGTAACCTTATTACTCATAAACCTGTTTCGAGCCTGCAATTCGCAGTACTGTTCAATTTTAGTCGAATCCTGGGCTAAGCTTTGTATGCAAGCAATCACCGGGACGATAGCTAGTATTTTCCGCATGACATTCAATTTCGTTAAAGGGGATGATTTAAAATCTCTTACTAAGATAGCTGATTCATTTATATACAACTAGTGAATAGTCAATGGTCAGTGGTGAAGGCCCGGGTTGGTTAATTAAATATATCGTCGTTTAAGTGCTATTATCATCCCGGGAAAAAGCTCTTATTTGTTCTTATATTTCTCTTATACAACTAGTGAATAGTCAATGGTCAATGGTGAAGGCCCGAGCTGGTTAAGTAAATATATCGTCGTTTAAGTGCAATAATTATCCCCGGCAAAGCTCTTATTTGCTCTTATATTTCTTCTATACAACCAGTGAATAGTCAATGGTCAATGGTGAAGGTGAAGGTTCGAGCTGGCTAAGTAAATGTAAAGTCATTTAAGTGCAATTATTATCGCAGGTAAAATTCTTATGTGCTCTTATATGCCTTCTATACAACTAGTGAATAGTCAATGGTCAATGGTGAAGATTCGAGCTGGTTAAGTAAATGTAAAGTCATTTAAGTGCAATTATTATCGCAGGCAAAATTCTTATGTGCTCTTATATGCCTTATATGGTTTAAAAAACTTCGCTTCGGTCAGCTTTAGGCTTTCGGCTTTAAGCTTTATATCATTTCCACATACCCATCCGTCCCATTCACCCGAATTCTTTGCCCATCTTTAATCAGCCTGGTAGCATTTTCCACACCAACAACTGCAGGCAGGCCATACTCACGTGCTATGACTGCACCGTGTGTCATTAATCCGCCAACTTCAGTAACGAGCCCTTTTATGGATACAAACAATGGTGTCCAGCTGGGATCAGTAAACGAAGTGACCAATATATCTCCCTCTTCCAGATCAGCATCTTCCATATTTAAGATGACGCGTGCCCGTCCTTCTACAAGCCCGGAAGATACCGGCAGACCGGCCATCGCATCAGCCGGAATATTTTCTTTTTTATGAGCACCTGTGATGATCTCCCCATCAGACGTGATTACGCGTGGAGGAGTTAATTTTCTGTATAAGTCGTACGCATCTTTCCGTTTACTAATGACCGAGTAATCCAGTTTATTTGTAAGCATTGTTTCGCGAAGCTCTTCAAAACTGAGATAATAGATATCTTTCTTTTCAAGGATAATACCGGCTTCTACCAGTCCTTCAGCTTCTTCCAGCAACGCCTGCTTATAGATAAAGTAGCGACTAACAATACTGTATTTGGGATATTCACGATAGCCAATCAGGTTTCGCACAAGGCCGATCATTCGCTTTGTCTCCGTGGCTTTTTGCTCACCATCAGGCAATTGCTTCAATCGATCCAACAACTCCTGTTCTTTTTTCAAAGCCTGTTCCCGGCCCAGTTCAAATTTTTGCCTGCTGGCACCCGCCTCAAAGTTCCTGATATTACCGAGAATAACAGGGATAAGTGCCGTTGGTTTTTCGCTCCAACGGTCTTTTGTAATGTCAATTTCTCCCGCACACCGCATCCCGTATTTCTCAAGAAAAGTACTAATGGCATCTCTGCTTTCTTTTCCACCTTTTAACCTGGTCAAATTATTTAAGAAGCGATCGTCTTTTACCTGTTGCAAATAACTAATTACTTCAGGATATGGGCGAATCACATCTGCAACATCCATTAAGGCCAGTCCCATTTCCGCAGTTATATTATTGGGCGCAGATTGAGAAAGCGTATAGGCTGCATTTTTTTCACCTAACCAGTCAAGCATTTTCTCATTGAGCCATAAGGAAGCATTCATTGCCGTCATAATTACGCCAAAACTTTGGGGATCGGACAATCCACCTTTTAGTTTCTGAGTGTCTTCTAAAATAAAATCGATCAGATCAGTTCCCGACTTACCCTGGATGTTCCGTTTTAATTCGTTGATAGATGCCTGGCTACGGTTGATCAGATCAGCAACAATTACCGGATCGTAATCTTTTAGTGTTTGATAATCCGGAAGCGATTTACTTTCATTATTTTGACCAGTTGGCTCTACTTTATTGTCATCCGGTACTGATTGAATAAAGTTCCGCTCTATTATGGTTATAAGCGCATCTTTTATCAGCAAATCGGACTTACTGACAGCATTCAATATCATTTTCCTTCCTGCAGCTGAAGCCAGGTGTTGTGCAACATCAGCAAACAGTCTTCCGCCGGCTATATACATAGGACCTGCAGTCTGTTGAAATAAAGACAATCCCAATGGCTTCATCGCATCGGTCATCATTTGATTGTGACCGACAGAAATAAAAACATGCTTTTCCTGATCATTTGCTTCAGAACCATCCTGCATCTTTCGCGTGGGGATTGGGTATAAAGTGGTGATTGGCCGGCTCTGGACAATATAAATTGTTTGACCTACCAGGCACCATTCAATGTCCTGAGGATGGCCGAAATGTTTTTCAATTTTTCTTCCCACAAGCTCAAGCTGCAATATTTGCGCATCCGTCAGTGCCTGCAAATTCTGCTGTTCCCGGTTAATTTGTTGTTTTTGTGTGCCTCCACCATTCAAAGCATAAACGGCCAGTTCCTTCGCAGCTATTTTCTTGTCTATGATGTTGCTCTCCGCTACTTTATAAACATCCGCATTCACCCATCCTGAAACCAGCGCTTCACCAAGTCCAAAGCTGGCATCAATGGACAGTATCTTCCGGTTCGATGTGACCGGATCTGCAGTAAACATAATGCCTGCAGTGTCTGCAAAAATCATTTTCTGGATTACAACACTTAAACTAACCTTTCTATGATCAAACCCGTTTTGCATACGGTAGATTACCGCCCTGTCTGTATACAGCGATGCAAAACATTTACCGATATGGCGTAGGATTGCATCCTTACCAATAACGTTCAAATATGTATCCTGCTGCCCTGCAAAAGACGCTGCCGGCAGATCTTCTGCAGTTGCGCTGGATCGCACGGCAAAGGCTGTTTGTTCACCAAGCTTCGTGACGTAGTCTTCTATGCCGTTAGATACATTCTTAGGAATGGACAAACTTTCAATGGTTGCACGGAGCATTTCGCATATTGCGCCAATGCCTTTTCTATCATTTGCTTGCAGGTTGTTCAATTGATCCAGCAGTGAATTAAATTCCTCGCTATTGCCAACAATTTCTTTATACACTTCTGTAGTAATACAAAAGCCTTCGGGAACGTGAATGCCATCAATCCTGGTTAGTTCAGCCAGGTTGGCGGCTTTGCCTCCCACCAGTGAAAGCTTTGTTTTATCTATTTCCCGGAAGCCAAGTATGCAAGTACTCATATTTTTCTTTTGTTTTCTTGTTTGCAAATTATTTGGAGCTGAGTTTATTTATTGTCTCATCCGTTATTGCAATTGCCTTTGAAAAACAGGTTTCGTTGTTTTTGAACCACAAAGCCACAAAGGGAACCAAGCGGTACAAAGAACTAAAATGGAAAGATCGAAAGTATAAATACTTTGAGGTATGTTAACAACAAAAAAGAAATGCCGTGGTATCTATACGAAAGCCGGGCATAAAAGCGTTATCCGGTTAACCTTCTCCGGCTAAGTCATTATAAGCGATTCTATGGTTGGCATTTTTTAAAAAAATTGCTTCCTTTTTTAATCAAGAAAACCTGACGACTACACAAAACTGCCATCAAAAATTTACATCCAATTTGCAAAACAATATTGCACTTCGAAAAAAAAATTACGACTTTTATCCCGTATTCCCTTCACACATGAGATTCGTTAGCCATAAACACTACACCCATGAATTCAACAACAGCAACTCAGTTATCCCACGGTATGCAATACCAGTTGCAAATTTATTTTGCGGGCATGCAGCAAATAAAGCCACAACTTCCCGTAGCGTACGAAGCACTGGAACAAAAGGCCCGTGGAGTAATGAAGCCGGAAGCCTTTGCCTACATTGCCGGCGGCGCTGGCGCCGAAACGACCATGCAGAATAACATTGCAGCTTTCAACAAGTGGCAGATCATACCTCGCATGCTTGGCGATGTAACAGGGCGAAGCATGGATGTTGAATTGTTTGGAACAAAGTTGCCCTCTCCCGTTTTGCTTGGTCCTGTCGGCGTTTTATCAATAGCGCATCCCGAAGCGGAAATAGCAGTGGCCCGTGCAGCCAGGACGTTGCACGTACCGCAGGTAGTGAGTACTGTATCTTCTAAAACGATTGAGGAAATAGCGGAGGCACATGGCGATCATCCGCATTGGTTCCAACTTTATTGGGGAAGCGATAACGACTTTACCCGAAGTGTTATCAACCGCGCGGAGAAGGCGGGTTATGGCGCAATTGTAGTAACACTGGATACAAGAATATTTGCATGGCGCGAACGCGACATACAAAATGCATACTTACCTTTTTTGTTTGGTGAAGGTTTGGGCAATTATTTTTCAGATCCCGTTTTTTTGAAAGCTGTTGGCGATCCGGCGAAGGACAAAATGAAAACGATGATGCATTTTGCACATTGCTTTTCCAATGCCGGGTCTACATGGGAAGATCTTGCTGTCATCCGGGATAGCACCAGGCTTCCAATTATCTTAAAAGGAATCCAGCATCCTGATGATGCAAAAAAAGCGATTGATCATGGTGCCGACGGGATTATTGTGTCTAATCACGGTGGCAGGCAACTGGATGGCGCCGTGGCTTCATTGGATACGCTTGACAGCATAGCAACGGCTGTTGGCGATAAAACAACTATTTTGTTTGACAGTGGCATCCGCCGTGGAGCCGATGTATTTAAAGCGATGGCATTGGGCGCGAAAGCGGTTTTGATTGCCCGCCCCTATGCTTACGGACTGGCCCTTGCCGGAGAGCAGGGTGTGAAAGAGGTCGTAGGCAATTTACTTGCAGATACAGATCTAACGCTGGGACTGGCCGGATGCAATTCGTGGGCGGAAGTGACGAAGGAGCGACTGATAAGGGTTAATTGAAAATTGACAGTTGACAATTGAAAATGCTGTTTCACGCGGCGAACGCAAAGAGGCGGCGACGCAACGGACATGTCAACTAATAAATAAAAATGTTTCACTGAGAATTGAAAATTGACAGTTGACAATTGAAAATGGGTTTCACGCGGCGAACGCAAAAGATGCAGCGACGCAACGGACATGTTAACTGTTTCTTGCAATAAATATGAGAATTGAAAATTGACAGTTGACAATTGAAAATGCTGTTTCACGCGGCGAACGCAAAGAGGCGGCGACGCAATCAACAACCTCTGTGCTCTCTGTGTCTTCTCCTGCTGTTTCTCTGTGTAACCATAATTCATGCTAAGAAGACAATCCTCACCAACTATCGTTTTCTAAAATCCGTTGGCCTGGCATGCGTAAACTCAAAGAAAGCATTACTAAACGATCCAGGGTTCTTATAGCCGGTATCATAAGAAATTTCTTCGATGGATTTATTGGTTTTGATGATCATTTCTATCGCCTTGATCATGCGAAGCGTTTTCAAATATTGAAGAAATGAGATCTTTAACTTAGTTTGAAAAAACCGGGATAACGAACGTTCACTCATGTTAAATTTCTTGCTGACGCTCGCTAAAGAAAGCGTTTCTGATTTGTGCCTGTCGAGGTAACGAGTGATCTTATTCATCATCTCATCATCCGTAACCGGAAGCACAATAGGCAATGCCTCATTGTTTAATTCGGGAAGCAGTTTCTTCAGTGCAATGAGAAATTCAAAATTATTGTCCTGTGTAGTAACATGTCTCCCATCCCATCTTTCTGTATAATTGATCATTTGAATCAGCAATTCACTCGCCGGATAAATACCCAACTGCCTGTAAAATGGGGATTCGTTATCATTATGTGTATAGAAATACAATGAACGAAGAACAGTTGCAAACAACCCGATCCGCAACGTATGTTCAAGTCCGGCAGGGATCCAGAAATAATGCCTGGCGGGCACTACATATGTCCTCTCTTCTGCAGTTATATAGGCTATTCCTCCTTCCACATAACTCAATTGCCCCTTGCTGTGCACGTGTGATGGGATGAGCTTTTCCGACTTTTCATGCATCACAAAAACCGATGCCGGCTTTTTATTTATGTCCGGTAAAGATGCGATAAGGCTCATACTTTGCTTGTTGTAACTTACAATTCAATGATACTTTCCTTCAAAAGCGAAGATATTAAAGATTGGCTGGTTTAAATAAATAATTGTCTATTTAGGTAAAATTACTTTTATGCATCCTTGATAATTTTGTGGCGTAAAACAAGTACAGAATATACATGCAACCTTTCAGAAGGGCACTATTGATTACATTGCTGGCTGCAAGTAAAGGCACCGCGATCAATGCCCAGGTAACTACGAATGACACCCTCCGCTTAACGCTCACGGATGCCTGGCACAGAGCGGATACAGCAAGCAGAACAATCAGGATCAGGCGACACAACACAATGATCGCCTCGAGCGAAGTAAAAGATCTGAAGATGGAACGCTTTCCGGAAGTTGGTATTGCCGGAAGCTTAGAGAAAGCAACCAATATACCTGTATATGACAAAGGCCTGCTGAAGCCTCCATCTCAACACGAAGTGATTCACACGCTTTACAGGTTAGGTACAGATTTTAATCTCAATATTTATAACGGTAATAAATTGAATCTTTCTATTGCCTCTGCCGGCGTTGAGAAAGATATTGCAGATATACAGGAAGATGAGAGCATCTCTACTGCTTACAAAGATGTTGCTGCGTTATATCTTGAGTTGCAGAAAAGTTTTGAATATCGCAAACTCGTTCAGGATGCCATTGCTGAGCGAAAAGAACAACTCAGGGAAATAAATGATTTTTTTACGCATGGTATCAAATTGAAGAATGATGTACTGCGTGTTGAGCTGGAAGTTTCACGGCAGGAACAACTGTTACTGGAGATCAACAATGATATCACACTGCTTTCGCAAAGGATGAATATCCTGATCGGTTTGCCGGACGATTACCCGCTAAAACCTGCATCGGACAATCTTTATGAAATGCCTTCCATACCGGTGTACGAAGATTGCCTTGCACAGGCTGCGCAACATGCTTTCCCGCTGCTTATTTCGGCAAAAGAAACAACGTTGAGCGAACTCAATCTGAAGAAAGTAAAAGCAAACACCAGCGTCAGATTAAATATGTACGGCGAATTTTACTACGCCAATCCGCAGATCTTTCTATATCCCTACAATCCTTATTGGTACTCGCTGGGCATTGCAGGTGTAAAGGCAAGTCTTCCGCTCTCTGCATTTTATCACAACATCAACAAGGTCAGCAAGGCCAAAATAGAGCTGGAAAAGGAAGAAGAAAAACACAGAGATACGGAGGACCGTTTGCGCACAGATGTGAAGGAAGGTTACCTGCGTTATAAAGAAGCTGTACAGCGTTTGGATGTAACAGAAGTGAATGTTGCGCGGGCTGAAGAAAACGCACGGATTGTCCGCAACAGTTATTTCAGCCAAACCGTGCTTATTACCGAATTGCTTGATGCAGAACTGCAACTGTTGCAGGCAAAATTTGATAAAGTAGCAGCGGCAGTGACAGCTAAAAACAAATATTATCAACTGGAAAACAGCATGGGCATATTAACAGAGCTATGAAAAAGAAGTACACCATAACAGACAAAACAATCACCATTATTACAGGATGGATAGCGGTGTTTACCGTGATAGCGCTGGCCGCGTGGGGCGTGTGGACATTGCATGAATATTATGTAAATGAACAGACAAATGATGCACAGGTGCAGCAGTATGTAAACCCGGTTATTTCCCGTGCCGGCGGTTTTATCGTCGCCGTGAAATATGAAGAGAACCAGGACGTGAAAAAAGGTGATACACTTTTATTAATTGACAACCGGGAATATGTTACGCAGGCTGATCAAACCATTGCTGCCATACAAAAAACCGAGGCCCAGCTTGCTGCGCTTGAAAGCAACATACATACACTGGACAAATCGGCAACCGCAGCACGTTATGCATCTGCTGCAGACAAATCAAAGCTTTGGCAGAAAGAGCTTGATTACAACCGTTATTCAAAACTGTACCAGGCTAATTCGGCTACGCAGCAACAGCTGGAACATGAAAAGGCAGGACTTGAAGTTTCAAAAGCCGATTATGATGCAAGTGAAAGTAACTTCCAGGCATCCTCTTCGAGAGTGCAGGACGCTGTTATGGAAAAAGCCGTACTGGCTGCGGAAATCAAACGGCTTAAATCGCTCCTGGCAAGGCAGGAATTGGATGTAAGCTATACTGTTATCCGCGCACCATATAATGGCCGCATTGGACGGAGAACAGTGGAAAAAGGGCAAATGATAGATGCCGGGCAGGTGCTGGCCTATATTGTGAATGAAGAAACAGATAAATGGGTTGTTGCAAATTATAAAGAAACACAGGTGGCAAACATGCACCTGGGCGACACAGCTTTCTTTACCGCGGATGCCTTTCCAGGTAAAACATTTAGCGGAACAATCATTTCTTTTTCTCCCGCAACAGGATCCAGTTTTTCATTGTTGCCTCCGGACAATTCAACCGGCAACTACGTAAAGATCGTTCAGCGTATTCCTGTGCGTATAAAGGTTGATGGTCCGAATGGAGAGCTGGCTTTACTCAGAGCAGGCATGAATGTGAATGTATCCATCCCCAAAAAAGATCACCGTGAGTAGTTCATTTCCGATTTTTAAAAGCTGGGTGCCTGACTGGCTTGTTAAAATTGTACTGTTTAGTACTATTCTTCCAAGCATGGTGCTTTTCTTTCTGCCACTGGCTAACATAAATGCGGCCGCGGGTCATTATGGCGGAGAGCCTGCCGATATTCAATTTGCGGTGGCACTCTTCTATGCAGGTTATGCAGGCTTTTACGCCCTGGAACGGCGGTTCTTCAGCTACCTGGCTACAAAGGAATACTTTGTCATTTTTACCGTGTTGCAGATCTTGCTGTCAACAGCCTGTTATTTTACCAGCCAGCTCTATGTGTTTTTTCCACTACGGTTTATACAAGGTATGCTGTTCGCCAGCACAGTGAATCTTTCCCTGGCGTTGATGTTTACAAGATTGAAGAGTGAGCGCGCACGCGAGGTAAGTTTTTCTGTATTTTTTTGCATGTTGCTGCTGGCAATGCCGTTCAATAACCTCATAACGGCTGATGTTATCGACTCGTTCAACTTTAATATCGTTTATAAATGCACGGTATTTTCTTACCTGCCCGGGCTTTTGCTGGTACTTACAGCAATGAACAATATCCGTTTAAATGTGCGCTTCCCATTATACAAACTGGATTGGCAAAGCTTCGTGTTGCTGAGCCTGTTGCTGGTGGCTTTTGGTTATTGCATGATTTACGGACAGGAGTATTACTGGCTTACCGACCGGCGGATTTTATCTGTTTGTATTGCCTGCGCATTTATGCTCCTTGTTTTTATCCTTCGTCAGCGCAGCATGAAACGTCCTTATACAGACCTGCGTGTATTCAGTAGCCGCAACTTCAAGGTAGGCTTGTTGTTGTTGCTGATACTGTATATATGCCGTTTTGCATCGGGCATTACCAACAACTTTTTTACAATTGCATTGAAGTTTGACCCGATGCACGTTTCATACATTAATACATTCAATATAGCCGGGCTTATAGCAGGCGTAATTCTTTCATGTTGTTTAATCCTGCAGAAAAAGAAGATCAGGCTGATCTGGTTGCCGGGCTTTGCATTGTTGTTTGTATTTCATTTTATTATGCTTTTTCTTTTCAACCCTGAAGCTAACCCTGACGTATTTTTTCTGCCACTTTTTTTACAGGGCCTTGGCGTTGGAATGTTGCTCGTTCCGATTATTGTGTTTAGCATATCGTCTGTATCGGTAGTGCTTGGCTCGTCAGCATCAGCCTTCCTGCTGATCATGCGGTATGTCGGCTTCTGCCTGAGTATAGCGCTGATCAATTATTACGAATTGTATGGCAGGAGTAAACATTACAATACTTTCCAGGAGAATCTTACATCAGCAGACATTCCAGTCAAAAAGCAACTGGCAATGGGCGCCGGACGTTTAGCGGCGCGTGGTTTGCTAAAGACAGAAGCATACACCGGAACACCAAAGCTGATGATCAATGCAATTAATACACAAACGCATCTCCATTTTGCGATGGACTATTACGAACGTATGTGCTGGTTGCTATTGACGACAATACTATTGATCGCGCTATTTCCTTACCTGAACAGGACGATGGTCAACTTGAGATCAAAACAATTATCTCCGGCGTAATATGCTATCGTAAGGAACAAAAGACGAACTTCATAGCCCGCATAACGGACACGGGTTTATGCAAAAACAATACGGGCATTTTCAAAACGAGCAACTACTATAGCTATGGAAAAATATTCTTCGCCAGATTCAATGCAATCTTTTGCTTTACACGGAGACGGACACAGTCATCCCGAATATGCACACCTGATGCCTATTTTTGCGACTTCCACATTTACTTTCGAAAGTGCAGAACAGGGCACGGCGCGGTTTTCAGGAGAAGAACCGGGGTTTGTCTACTCGCGCTTTGGCAACCCAACATTAAGCGCCGCAGAAGAGATGCTGGCCGGGATGGAAGGATTTGGCCTGTCTGATGAAAAAGGAAAACCACTTCAGTTACATGCCCGTTTACATGCTAGCGGACAAGGCGCATTGGCTACACTACTGTTGTCTGTGCTTCGCCCCGGAGACACGGTTCTCTCCCACTCATCAGTTTATGGCGGCACGTTTGAAATGATTTTTCAGTTTTTACCCAACTTCGGCATTAATGCTATAGCTACGGATTTTGATGATGCAGATAAGCTGAAACAACTTATTGCAACGACAAAGAATGTTAAGCTCATCCATCTTGAAACGCCGGCCAATCCTTTGCTTTCATGTATTGACCTGGAAGTTGTTTGTGCCATTGCTGCGGAACATGGAATTAAAGTGAGCGTGGACAATACTTTCGCCACTCCTTATCTGCAGCAACCGTTCCGGTTTGGGGCTGATTTTGTTTTTCATTCAACCACAAAATTCCTGAATGGGCATGGAAACGCCATTGGTGGTGTGCTGATTGGTAAAGATGCAAACTGGATGAAACAACAGGCTTACCAGGCTTATAAGTTGTTAGGGGCTTGCCCCAGCGCATTTGATGCTTTCCTGGTGATGAACGGCGCAAAAACACTGCCTTTGCGAATGGAAAAGCACTGCGAAAATGCGGAAAAGGTAGCCGCTTTTTTAGCGGATCATCCCAAAGTGGAGAAAGTACATTACAATGGCCTTTCTTCTCATCCGGGCTACGCCATCACGCAGAAGCAAATGCGCCGCCCCGGCGCTGTGCTTTCATTTGAACTGGATGGAGGCATGACTGCGGCGATTAATTTTATCAACCGGCTGCAACTGTGTACACGGGCAGTTTCTCTGGGAACGGTGGATACGCTTCTATCCCACCCTGCTTCTATGTCTCATAGTGGTGTGAGCAAAGCCGATCGGGAGAAGGCTGGAATTACAGATGGGCTTATCCGGATGAGTGTGGGACTTGAATGTGTGGAAGATATTATAAATGATTTGCAACAAGCACTGGGTTAGTTTTGAACCACGGAGGCAGCGCGACAGGGAGAAACACGAAGAGTTTAACCACGGCACGAAGAAATAAAGGAAAGCGCTAAGGCGCATAAGTTTGAAAAGCTTTCTCTGTGTAGCTCCGTGTCTTCTCGGTGCCCTCCGTGTAACTAATTGTTAATGGCATTCTATAGCGGGACGATTGCAACTTCTTCTATTCTGTCAATTAAATGTTGCTTCCGGCTGTTTATCTTTTCAATTACTTTTTGCTTTTCATTCTTATTCTTTTCACCGATATTGTCGCCAATGAGTTTCAGAACTCTATATTCATCTTCATTAATGATGTTCCGGATTAATTGATCAATGGTAATCATGTTGATCAATTCTTTATAAGGTTGCTTTTTCATTCCTGCCGACAATGAGGAAATTATATATTCCAAGGCTTCTTTAAAGATGGGTGCAAAATTCCGGCAATCATTCACAACCTTTTGAAACTGCGTTTTGGATTTTTTGTCCAGGTCGTCAAATGCATCATTATGATTTACATTGCAACAGCTTTCCTGATACAATTTCATGGCGCGCATTGTTGTGGGTGGCGTGTCAATCAATAACAGAGACTTCCTTCCCCCTTTATTTATCTCCAACCCTTTCATTACTTTCTTCCTGATGGGAAAAACAGTGTTTTTTGATGGTGTAATAATTACATCTTCAAAAATATTAGAGATCAATTCCGCAAGCCTGTAATCCGCGTATAAGTCTCTTGGGACGATGATCAGCATTCTAATTTGCTCCGTTGAATACTCCAGTTGTAAATCAACTTCACTAACTTCCTTTTTTTCTGATGCAGCAGTCTTTAATCTTTTTGATCCCAATTGAATATTTGCATCCTCTTCAATAATTAATTCCGACAATTCATAAATAAAATTATAGAAGTATCCCCAGGCAAAGCCTTCAATTCTGGCCTTGTTCCTGGTAGCTTTTCTACTTATAAAAAGTGTAAGAACAGAAATAACTACAATTGCAGAAAGATAGACAAGTTGCTCCGTTCGTGTTTTGGCATCGTCGCTCAGCTTAAAAAATACAGCGAAGTAAGGTATAGCAGCCACCAGGATCGTGTTTATTGCTGCGATCAATACAACTTTGTCAGCGTATTTCATGCTTATGATTTAGGTACTTATTGTAAGTTATTTTCTATCTTCTGCGAATAACATTATTGTGCCGACCAAACAGTCTGTCCATTCGTTTCAAAAACCACAATCCTTGCTTTTGTAAAAAATGAGTTCCTGAATTTTTCTGTGTTTGAAAAGTCCTTCAATTCAGCCGTCAGCTTATCCAACAATTGTTGCCGATCCAGGCCTACATAATATGTTTCCTGCAATTTGAAATACATGTTTCTCGGCCTATATTCAATGCGGGTCACCGAACGGTTTTTGCCTTCATCATATGTATTTACTCCTGCTAAAACTATTGTGTAGTCATTCGCTGATTCAAAAAGCTCAAACTTAAATTTAATAATCGATTTCTTTGGCTTGTTCGAATTACAAATGTCAAGCAGCCAATCCTGCAACGTTTTAAATTTTGAAACCAAATTTGGTGGTGGTGGCTTAATATCGTCCTCAATATCTTTAAACTGCAAGTATTGTATCCGGATTTTTCCCGGGCTATTTTCTGATTGCTGTTCAGGGGACATAAAAGAAGGAATTGATGATGAAGTTAAAATTACGATTATTATAACATGATGTATGTCTTCTAAAATCGGGCAAAATATTGCTATCCTACACAGACACTAATAAACTATTGTTTTGTGAAAACTATGGTTTGCGGCCCCTGTTTCATTACCATTTGGCTTGCTGATGGAATAAACTCCAGTGTAACTTCTGTTTTTACATGAAGAAATTTATTCTTGTCCGTGGCTTCCATAGTATAAATCCTTTGCCCGCGCGGTTGAGCCAATAAAAAATTATTCTTACTTGAAATATCAATGATTAAAGGGCTGGTTTGGCTTTTATAGGTACCCAAATATTGCTGCAGCTCACCGGCCGTAACGGCATATCGGTCAATTTTAGGCAGATTGACTGGCTTATTAAAAATGATTGAGAGCATTGAGTTATTCACCGTTTCTAAATTGTAATTTTCTGCATTGGAAAGCAGCACATAAATTGTTTCATCCTGTGGAAAATAATAGAAATACGAATTGAAACCATCAATTGCTCCGTCATGCGTGTAAGCATTTTTTTCAAGAATATTTTTTTCAAAAAGACCCAACCCAAACCCATCTGATTGCGCTTCCATTTTATCAAGCATTTCCCTGGATATAATTTTACTATGAAATATTGCATCCAACACTTTAGCCAAATCTTCGCCAGAAGATAAAATGGCACCAGCGCCCATGGGAATGGAGAGATCTGTTTCTGTAAAAACGTTCCACCCCGCCTCGAAATAATAAGAAAGGGTTTTGTTTTTTGGGTCGATCAGCTTGTCACCAAATTGAAAATGTTTCAGATGAAATGGTTTGATGATCTTATCATTTAAAATTTCACCATACGATTGATGATAAATATCTTCAAGAATAAAGGATAGCAGTACATAATTAGAGTTGCTGTAGGCTGCTTTGCTGCCGGGAGGAAAATCATTTCCGCCTTTGGCAATACTGTCAACCAAATCGTGCCTGTTTTTCGGCTGAGCGTTCCAGCTTAGAAAGTTGCCACCCGTAAAATTATGAATACCGCTATGGTGATTGAGCAATTGATTTATTGTAATTTGATCCGCATGTTCAATTGAAGGAAAGAAAGTCGCTATTTTATCCGAAAAATTAATTTTTCCTTCCTCTATGGCTTTTAGTATCAGAGTGGCTGTAATTGTCTTGGAAATAGAACCAATCCGGTACATAGTTTGGTCGTCAGACTTCGCTCCCGATTCAATGTTAGAAAACCCCAGGCCGTTGGAGTAGACTTTTTTACCATGCTGGTACACCAATACGGTTCCCATAAATCTGTCATTAGCTTTCATTAGCTTAACATACTCATTCAATTTTCCGTTATCCAGGGCTTGCGAAAAGCATTCTGCAACAAATAAAACAGCTACTAACGACAGAAATATTTTATTACAGCGCATGGTTATGATTTATATTTATACAAGGTAAAAATTATTGACACTTGTTTGCCGAAAATTCCATCAATCAATGCAAACTAATAACTTTGGCAATGGTCCATTTGTCGTTGTTATTCCGCCATATAATAACAAACTTGCTGGCATGGGGAGTATCATTTTTTTCCTGGTTATTATGAAACATATGTTGCCCCAGCTCTACGGCTCCGTAACCAGGTATTGGAGAAACTTCAATGCTGCCTTTCACTAACTCCCTGGTCACCTTGCCACAAATATATTTTTGGGTAGAGGCTAAGATTTTCTTCCTGGAAGTTTCCAGACCGCTCTTGTCATGAAAAAATTCAATGCTGTCAGAATAGAATTGTTCCTGCGTTGCCAGGTCGCAGTTATTATAGGCGTGAAAGAAAGTGCTGTCTAATTTTACTACTGTTTCATATAGGCCTGGAGATGTTGACTGAGCGTACATCTTTGAACAGGAAAATAAAATAAGAAGCAGAAGCAGTGTTTTTTTTAGGTTCATCATGCAAAAGAGTTTTTTGATATTTAAAATTTGAAAAAATGCTCTAATCCTTCTTAAAAAAAGATCGTGCAATACCAATTTCAGGCCTGTTAGAATTCGCAGTATCGGCAATCGTCAGCAACTGTTTGAAGTTGGAAACCGCTTTTTGCTTATCACCAAGTTTTTCTGCAGCGATGCCTGCACTGTAAAGACTATTAAACCGATTGGGACTTTTTACCAGGACTGCTTCATATGCAGCCAATGCGTTTTTATATTGTTTTGCTTCCATCAGCATATCCCCCTGCAATTCTCTTGCCGGCAACACTTCGCCCGGCGTTACCGGATGTTTTTCAATACTGTCTTCCATGGCTGCTGCAAGTTGCATTTGATTCAGCGCATTTTCTTGATTGCCCCGCTCAAATTGCAGCCAGGCCTCTCCTGCTTTTATTTGTATGGCAACTTCTTTTTCTTTGTAGCTGTCCTTTAGCTTATTTAGTGTATCCTTAAGCTGATTAAGCTTCGCTAACTCAGTGTCTGCTACATTAAAATCGCCGGTATGTGCTGCGCCCAACAACCTGGCAAAATGAACAATAGCTTCCTGCCACGGAAATACACTCCATGAGAAGTTTGCCTGCGGAAGCTGCAATGCTGCAGCTCCTTTCCAGTCTTTATTCTCCAACACATAACGTGCAGGAATAGCGGCAAAGGCATAGGCAATTTTAAAATTGACAGGATAAACAGACTTAATGCTGCTTACATATTTCACCTGTTCCTGTGCAAGTTTGTTATTGCCTTTTTGCAGGTAAGCATATACAACATAATCCAAACCATGCAGTTCTTCATCCCAATGCCCGGAAATACCGGCCTGCTTCGCATAACATTGTGCAGCAGCCACGGATTGAAGGTTTGAATGAATGTCTTCATCCCAAAAACCCAGCCTCGTAAAGATGTGTGACGGCATGTGCAAAGCATGCGCAGATGAAGGCGCGACCTGCGCATATCTTCTCGCGGCAGGTAAAGCAACCGATGCAAGTCCCGGGTAATCATATGTATGAATAATGTAGTGAATAATACCGGGATGCTCGAATTCTTTTGGGTAAAGTGCATTCAATATATCGCCCGCTTTTTTCTGATTCGCGTACGTTTTATCGGTGGGACTTGCCGATGCATCTAAAGCAAGCGCGTAGAAAATGGCGGCCTCATTATCATCGGGATATTTTCTATGCAATTGTTCCATGGCCTTTTCAAAGTCAACGCATCGTGTTTGATGATCTTTTTTATCCCAATCTTTATAAAATAACCCTATAGCATTTATGTAACCACTTTCCCTGTCGCTTTTTGCTCGTATGCTGTTGGCAATGGCTATTGCTTTGGCCCCTTTTTGAAGTTCTGCTTCCGTCGGCGGATTCCATAGCGGATGGAAGTTACTCATAGCCACACCCCAGTAAGCCATTGCACAATCCGGCGATTGATCAATCACTTTGGCAAAAACTTTTTCTGCCTCATCGTATTCGAAAGAGTGTAACAATTCAATAGCCAGGTTAAAATCTTTCTTTGTTGACGCATTGCAAGTCATGTCAAAATCAACCGTACCGAATTGCCCGTCAGATTGACCGCAGGAAATAACATTGCCCCTTTTTAAATTGAGCTGGCTGATAGTTTCTTTGGTTGGCGAGGAATGATTGCCTTTGCATGAAAGCAGTATAAATGATAATAAAAAGAAGCGTAATATCTTTTGTAAATCTTCCATTTGTCAAAAGATTATACATAAAGTTAGGAACTAATGCAGAAAGCTTAATGCCAAACCCGGAGTTCAGCTCATATAAGTAAAGTGTCGGCCGCTCCAACGTTTCCTGGTAAACAACTGATAAAGCTTAAAGCCCCAAGCTGACCGAAGCGAGTTTTTTTAAACCATATAAGGCATATAAGAAAATATAAGACCTTTTCTCAGGATAATAATAACACTTAAACGACACTGCATTTTCTTAACCAGCTCGAACCTTCACCATTGACCGTTCACTATTCACTAGCTGTATAGAAGTAAGGTGTCGGCTTCGCCGACGTTTCTTTGTAAACAACTGGCAAAGCGTAAAGCGTAAAGCTTAAAGCCCAAAGCTGACCGAAGCGAAGTTTTTTAAACCATATTAGGCATATAAGAGCACATAAGAATTTTGCCTGCGATAATAATCGCACCTAAATGACTTTACATTTACTTAGCCAGCTCGGACCTTCACCATTGACCATTCACTATTCACTAGTTGTATAGAAGTAAGGTGTTGGCCTGCGCCAACGTTTCTTTGTAAACAACTGGCAAAGCGTAAAGCGTAAAGCTTAAAGCCCAAAGCCTAAAGCTGACCGAAGCGAAGTTTTTTAAACCATATAAGGCATATAAGAGCACATAAGAATTTTGCCTGCGATAATAATTGCACTTAAATGACTTTACATTTACTTAGCCAGCTCGAACCTTCACCATTGACCATTCACTATTCACTGGTCGTATAAAAGTATATAACCTGTTTGTACTTTGTAATGCTTCTGCTATTTTCTAATAGACCAACTCTGTTCTACTCACTGTCGCCTGGCTCCCAGAGTTCAATCTTATTGCCTTCAAGGTCAACTATATGGACAAACTTTCCATATTCAAAAGTTTCGATATTGTCCAGAATAGTTACTCCTTCATTTTTAAGTTGCGCTACAAGTGCTTCCAAATTCTCCACTCTATAGTTGATCATAAAGTCCTTTGTGGAAGGCTCGAAATATTTTGATGTTTCTGCAAATGGGCTCCATTGAGTAGATCCTTTTTTTGTTGAGTCATCACTTTCGCGCCACTCAAAATTTGCTCCATATTCATTTGTTTCAAGACCCAGATGTGTCTTGTACCATTCTCTCACTTTACTGGCGTCTTTGCATTTAAAAAAGATGCCGCCAATTCCGGTTACTTTTTTCATTTGCAGTTAATTGTTTTGTTTAACGATTATTGTTTTGAAAGAAAAATTACTGATATGCTGTTTCACCCGGAGAATTGATAGTGAATTTATTAATTAATGTTGATGATTTATACTTTTTCTAGCATTGCTTACCAGGGCTGAATTATTGGAATGATTCCAGTTTACTTTTTTTCGCTCACTTGTTCTTTTTTATTTTGCCTGCTCTCGATAAACTTTACTATTCGCTCCCGTTCTCCGATTAATAAAAATCCTATAATGATCTTAACACCGGCAATAATTGCATACGAAAATTCAGGCGTTGTTGTTCCGCGGGAAAGGCGCTTTTCCTGGAAATATGTAAAAACCTGCCGGCATAAATTTGGTATTTCATTTGTCAGAATAATGCCACCGGTTACAATTAAGGCAATTGTCAAAACCAATGAAGCCGGAATAGTAAAAGAAAATTCCTCCTGGCTAAATCCCTTGTCAAGTTCCAGTTTATCAAGAAGGTAATTCGTCTTGAAAAGAAGTTGAAAAACAATAAAAGCGTAAAATGCAAGAATAAGCGCTGTAATAAAAAAAGTCCAAACCCCGTCTCCGGCACTGCCGATCCTGGTGAAATACAAGGAGGACGATATTAATTGAAGAACAATATTCACAATTTCTTTCAAAAAGAAAAGTCCAAAAATTTTAAGAATGATGTTAAAGAAACTTCTTGGTGTCATGCTAAAGGGTTTATTTGGATTTATAAAGAATGCTGATATTATCTTCCATTTAGTGCCATCAAAACGGAAGATCAAAATAATAACTTTTTGGATTCTGTAAGTCAATGTAGAGGTCAATTCCTTTTTGGCAATCAATGTATCCTTTCAGAACGTCGGCATTTTGCGTTGATGCCTGACTGACAAATTTGTACGTCTTGCCGTAATATTGTTTGTAATAAACAATATAAGTTTGTTGGATCTCTTCTGTCTTGTAGTTACGATTACCATCATATAAAGCATCCAGCATCTCAATCCTGGATGGTAAGCTTTCCATGATGATTTCCTGTTGATAACTCCTGGTCATGACTTCGGCATTATCAAGTGTCACTCTTACCTTGCTGCCTGTGCGTTTAAGATAATCAATCTCAGCTGATCGACTTGTATTGCCGGCGTCGCGCTGGTTGTATAATTGTAGCAGTTTGCATTTAGCAAGGATATACGCGCCCACAATAATTGTAAAAATGCTTAATACAAACCAAAGCTCCTTTATGGGAATCGCCTTGCCTTCATAGTTAGTAATGAAAAAAAGAGCAAGTAATCCAACTCCGGTTAGACTATATCCTGGAAGTTTGTTCATTTGAATGGTTGGGTACGTTCAACGTAGTTTCAGTTATCATTATCTTACCGGCTCATAGTAAAAAAGCACCGCTCCACAACCAAACGTCTTCGTCTTCAAGAGCTTAAGATTAACCCTTTCGGTTATGTTCTTGAATAATGGCAAGCCTTTTCCTACTATAGTTGGATGGACAGCGAGTTGGTATTCATCAACTAAATTAAGTTTTGTTGCTTCTACAATTAAGCTCGGGCTACCAACTAAAATGTCTTTACCAGGTTGTTGCTTTAGGGCTAAAATTTCTTCTTTGAAACCTTGCTTTGCTACTCTTGCACTTTCCCATTCAACACTTTTCAGCGTATGGGAAAAAACAATTTTAGCAATATTATCTATTGCAACGGCAAAGTCATCAAGTGATTTATGACCGCTTGGATTTTTTACCAGCGCTGGCCAATAACTTTCCATCAGTTGATAGGTTGTCCTTCCATATATAAGGGTGTCTGCGCTACGTAGCAATGCGGTATAATGATCGTGTATTTCATCATCTGCACTCATTGCCGTATGATCGCAAAACCCGTCAAGCGTCATATTCATTGCTGCAATTAGCTTTCTCATAACTAAATTGTTTAAAGCGCAGTATAAATGTCGCTTAAGTTACAAAGTTCATTTCTATCCGTTGAAAAAAGAAGCCTTCCATGCAGCCTGCCATCTCCCAACAACTCCGCCACCTCACTTACAGCCATGCAGGCAAGGATTGAATAACAATTGCTTAAAAATCAAGAAAAAAATGGATTATCCGAATTAAAATTATCTGATCGTACAATGACCTTTATGAGATGAAAGTTGCTGGAAACCGGACAGCAAATCTGCAACACATTGTGTAACGGAGAATCTGTTAACTGAACAAACGCGGAGATATAAATTGCAAAAGGTGAATAGTGTTTTTTCTTTGTACTTCTTTGTGCGCTTCGTCGTTTAACGACCTTTGTGCTTCTTTTATCCTTCCTGTCCTTGTGGTTTACAGACCAGACCTTCGTGCCTCTTTGTGTCCTCTGAGTCTCCTATGTTTTCAAAAACCTTTGTGCTTCTTTACGCCTTTGAGTCTTCGTGGCAGAAGCCCTCCTTATAAAAAAAATGGCCTTCTGTAGAAACAGACGACCTCTAACGATTGCTTGCCATATGAAAAAAAGTTCGAAATAATCTTGGTAGTTAGAAAGTTCCACTTATCTTTAACGCCACCTTTAACGATTTGCCCCCGATGGTTGCTTGCTTTTGAAAATGTTTCTCTTGAACTTTCTGATGTAAAATTACTCCAAAGCATATTCGCTTCACAAACAACTTAGGTCTGTTTTTATAACGGCTAAAATATACTTTAGCATTAAAACCATTGCCAGCATTGGATTTGATGGAATTTTCATGATGATGTCCAACGTGTTTTTGATGAAGAAAAAAAAGGATTTATTGCCACAGAAGCACTGAAACGCAGAATTTTATTTTACCACGGAGGGCGCGGAGTTTTTTTCACAGGATTTCACAGCGTTTTATTTCATCAGGATGATTCCTGGTCGAATTTTCTCCGTGTTGATGAAATGCGAAACGCTCGCAATCTTCTGAATTAACAGTGCTCTCTGTGCAAAAACTCTTTTACCTCTGTGGTAAAATTCTCTGTCTTAGCGCGTCGTGGCTATAAATGATGGTCAGATCTCAACGCTCCATTACGCTCGTTCCTGTAATAAAACCGGACAGCCTTGCATCAAAAACGAACACTTAACAAAACAATTAAATATTTAAACATTTAATCACCTGCACATTAGCATTCGGCGCCGTTTTTAATATTAAAAGACGATGCATTTTTTTTTTGAACAAGCAGAGGATTGAAGCGTGAAGGGCGATAACAGGAAACCGTTTGTGCGAACCGGCGAATATTGCCTAAGCGGTGACTGAAGTGTAACAAAAACCGGCGGTATCCGTTTATCCTGTTGGTGGAGTTCCAAAATCAGCCGGCTGTTGCGAAAAATGAAAAACATCAAAACCAGGTACTTCGTACCGCCTGATGCGTACTCAGGGAAAATTGATTTATAAACGAACCAACTATAGAATCAGAAACCAACTTTTATGCTTAAAAACTATTTCAAACTCGCATGGCGCAACCTCGTTAAGAGCAAGGTCTATTCTCTTATCAATGTTCTTGGCCTGGCAACAGGTATGGCAGTGGCAATGCTGATTGCACTATGGATCTGGGACGAACTTACGTTCGACAGGTATCACACCAATCACAAGCAACTTGCACAGGTGATGACCACTTTTATTGATAACGATAATAAAATGGGTACAGGCCGGGCTGTTTGTATGCCTATTGGCAATGAGTTGCGCACCAAGTATGGAAGTGATTTTAAGAATGTGGCAATGGCTTCCTGGAATTTTGGCCATGTGCTGGTGGTTGGTGAAAAGAAAATTTCAAATACCGGCATGTGGGTTGAAGCAAATTTCCCTTCCATGTTCTCACTAAAAATGCAGAAGGGAAATATCAATGCGCTGGATGATCCCTCCTCAATCCTGATCAACGCAACCATGGCAAAAACGTTGTTTGGTAATGTTGACCCAATGAACAAAACGGTCAGGATCGATAATAAAGACGATTACAAGGTTGCCGGCGTATTTGAAGACTTCCCCCGTAACACAACTTTATACGACTCCAGGTTTTTTCTTCCCTGGAAAAAATATATTACTACCGAACAGTGGCTGAAAGATGCTGCAACACAATGGAACAACCACTCCTGGCAGGCTTACGTTCAGGTTGCAGATAACATTGATATGGACAAGGAAACGCAGAAAATTAAAGATATAGTGATGGTGCATAAAGTTGCTGCGACCGACGGAAAGGAACAGGCAGTTTTGTTCCCGATGGATAAATGGCGACTTTTCAGTGAGTTTAAAGATGGCAAGGCAACCGGCGGCCGTATTCAGTTCATCTGGTTGTTTTCTGTGATTGGCGTTTTTGTTTTGATGCTGGCATGTATCAATTTCATGAACCTTTCAACCGCACGCAGCGAGAAGAGAGCTAAAGAAGTGGGTATCCGGAAAACAGTGGGCTCTGTACGCGGCCAACTGATCGGACAGTTTCTGATGGAGTCTGTGTTAGTGGCATTTGTATCGTTTATCTTTTCAATAATATTGGTGATCGTGTTGATGCCGTTGTTCAACAAGCTTGCTGACAAAAGCATTGGAATACCATGGAGCAATCCAATTTTCTGGGGGCTGACATTATTATTTACATTTCTCACAGGCTTAATATCCGGCAGCTATCCGGCGTTTTATCTTTCCAAGTTTGAACCGATCAAAGTATTAAAGGGCACATTCAAGGTTGGCAGGTTTGCCTCATTACCGCGCAAGGTGCTTGTAGTAATTCAATTTACTTTTTCCATTGCGCTGATCATCGGAACCATCATTGTTTTCAAACAAATTCAATTTGCGAAAAACAGGCCGGTCAATTACAGAAATGAAGGATTGATCACCATCAACATGTCCACACCCGATCTGTACGGCCACTATGATGCCTTACGCAGCGATTTACTGGCGACAAATGTGGTAGATAACATGGCTGAATCATCCAGCCCAACGACAGGTGTCTGGTCAAACCAGATCGGTTTTGACTGGCAGGGAAAAGATCCCAACACATTGCCTTCATTCGGCACTATCGCAGTTACTGAAGATTTTGGCAGAACAATTGGCTGGAAAATAAAAGAAGGAAGAGATTTCTCCAAAGAGTTTGCAACAGACAGTTTGGGAATGATCCTGAATGAAGCAGCCGTAAAACAGGTTGCCATGAAGCGTGATATTGTTGGGGAAATCATCAAATTCAACGATAAAAAATACACCGTTCTTGGCGTTGTCAAAGATATGATCATGGAGTCGCCATACAGCCCGGTTCAACCAATTGTCTTCTTTTATGATCGCAACTGGGCGAATGTGATCACCGTTGCCATCAAACAAGGCGCACCAATACGGGAATCGCTGGCGAAGATTGAAACTGTATTTAAAAAGTATAATCCCTCTGCACCGTTTACCTATACATTTAACGACGAAGATTACATGCAAAAATTTGCCGACGAGCAAAGAGTAGGAAAGCTCGCGACATTCTTTACCATATTGGCCATCTTCATTTCTTGCCTCGGCTTATTTGGTCTGGCATCCTTTGTTGCAGAACAACGCAAAAAAGAAATCGGCGTGCGCAAGGTGCTTGGCGCATCCGTGTTCAAATTGTGGCAAATGCTGTCAAAAGAGTTCGCATTCCTGGTGCTTCTCTCCTGCTTTATTGCCATTCCGTTAGCATGGTATTATTTGAACAGCTGGCTGGGACAGTATGAATACAGGACTACCATTTCACTGTGGGTATTTATTCTTGCAGGTATCGGTGCGCTAATCGTTACATTGGTAACGGTAAGCTTCCAGGCAATAAAAGCGGCGGTTGCGAATCCGGTGAAGAGCCTGAGAACGGAATAGGGATGGTGAAAAGTGAATGGTGAATAGTGAAAGGTGCGGCCTACAAAGGTTCCAATAAGCCTTTTTAGGCGATGAAAATAAGGCTATGTCAAGTGCTTTGTGCTTCAAAAGCCTTCATTGCTAACCGGGTGAAAAGCTTAAGGACGGAATAAGAATAGTGAAAAGTGAATAGTGAAAGATGCAGCTTACATCATTTGCACTGCCACAGCCTAAGGCGAACTATTCAGATTGTATCCAGTTTTGTTTATCACCCTTTATCCAGAGATAAGTCGATACTAACGGATTCGAAGTCTGCAAAAAACAGAGCGAGTCTGCAACTAAGTACTTCGTACCCGTCCGAATGCGCATTCGGCGCGGGCGGGCTTCGTAACTCGTACTTATGAATGGCTTGATGTTCCGAAAGGGCACTCGTGCATTCCCTCATTTTCCTTAATTATCGGCTTATTTTTTTTGATTAAATTAGATGATATGAATAATCATATCACAACAACTTCTCCTAACAGATATGCACGAATAGGCGGTGTTACATATTTGATTATAATTGCAGCCGGCCTGTTTGGCGAGATGTTTGTGAGAAACGCAATCATTGTACCGGGCAACGCAGCCGAATCAGCAAATAATATTATGGCGTCACCTTTGTTGTGGCGAATAGGTATTGCGGGTGACCTCATCATGCACATAGGCGATGTTGTTTTAATGCTTATGTTGTATGTGCTGCTGAAACCTGTACACAAACGTCTTGCTTTGCTTGTCGTCCTGCTTAATTTGATCCAGACGGCGGTGTTGGTAGCCAATAAATTAAATCTTCTTCTCCCCTTGTTCCTCTTGCAGGATCCTGATTATTTAAAGGTATTTAGTCCGGAGCAGCTTCAGGCATTGGCATATATCGCAGTACGGACACATAGCTATGGTTTTGGCATCGGCCTTATATTTTTTGGCGCGGTTTGTCTTGTTGAAGGATACCTGATCTATGCTTCAGGCTTCTTACCAAAAGCAATTGGTATTATGATGCAAATAGCGGGTGCATGTTATCTTATAAATAGTTTCGCGCTTATTCTCGCTCCAAAAGTTGCATCAATACTGTTTCCTGTAATTATGATCCCCCCGTTCATCGGAGAACTATCGCTGTGTTTATGGCTTATTATAAAGGGCGTTAATGTAGAAAAGTGGAAAGAAAGAGCACTCGCTATGAAATGACAGGGCGGCAATCGCACTTTATTTGCAAGCGTGTGCCTTAGCATCATATCGTGCACGCCACATGATTTGCTCAAGGGAACGATGCAGGCGCAGGCCTGTTAACTACTCCGGTATTTATTTTCCCTGATCTCATTCCATCTATTTTTAACACTTGCATTACCACTTGTTTAATTTCATAATCACTGATTCAAACTCACCATCATATCGACGATTAATTTGGTTAACCACAATCAAAAAGAGATGACATTGCACTTTTTGTCGATAGCCCGTAGGGCTTATAGCTTAATAGAAAATCCTAACATACAAGGTCCTTGTTGTCCGTAGGACATTAACCCCGTTAATTGGTTAAAGCCCTAACGGGCTAGAGGTTCTCGATTCCATCATTCTATTGAGCTTAATTCCCTACGGGAAAAATGGCAACTGTTATAAAATCTGTCATTGGTACCAGCAACAAGTTTTATAAACCATTACCAAACTTGATATGTCAAATTCATTCGTTCGTCGAAAAAACTTTCATCCTTCCTGTAACCGCAATAGTTTGATAAAAAAATTGCCAACATGAAAAATTCCCCCCTCCTTCAAAACTATATTTCGCGAAAAAAACTATTGCTCTTTTATTGCATACTTACCTCCTGCGCATGCTTTGCACAGAAAATAACAATCCCCATGACCGCAGCATCCTGGGAATACGACAGCTCTAAAATTGAATTCGTAAAACAAAACTCGACGGATGTTATGAAAGGTAAGAACGGCGCGTATTACCAGGCTTTCTTAAAAAATCATCAATTCGCAAACGGTACAATTGAGTTTGATGTCGCACTGACCGGAATGGGATTTCCGGGTATCAATTTCCGCATGTCTGATGACAGGAAAAATGGTGAGAACTTTTATATCAGGTCGTTTGGGCCGGTAACATCTTTGGTTAGAACTACCCTTCAATATGCTGCAATCATTGACGGTATGAGCATCTGGGACTTGAGTGATGAGTACCAGGCCGGAGCTACCATACAGCAAACCGGGTGGAACCATGTAAAGCTTGTGGTGTCCGGCAATCAGATGAAAGCTTATGTAAATGATATGTCAAAACCGGCCCTGATGGTGCCGCAGTTGGAAGGCAGACAAAAAAGCGGAGGAATTTCACTCAGTGGTAATGTTATTTACGCCAACCTCACCATAACGCCGGATGCTACAGAGGCTCTGGCTCCCGAATCCGGATACACCGGCATTTACAACGACAGCCGCTATTTAAAGAACTGGCAGGTAAGCCCACCAAAAGATTTTCCGTTCGGCAAAGATCTTGTGATGCAGTTGCCCAGTATGTATGGCAAACTAACGCAGTCCGAATTGCCCGACAGCACTACACAATGGACACCCGTTCAAGCAGAAAACCGCGGCATAGTGAACCTTACCAGGATTTATGGCTCGCGGCCAAATGACCAACGCCGGATGGCCTGGGTGAAGACTACTGTTTATTCAGATAAAGCACAGGAAAGAACATTGAGCTTTGGTTTCAGTGATGAGGTTTGGTTCTTTTTAAATGGTCAGCTCCTGTATGTCGATAAAAATTATTTTGGCACGCCGCAACAAAAGAACGACGGCCGCTGCACAATAGAAAATGCGCAGATAAAATTATCGCTCAAAGAAGGAAAAAACGAGATCCTGATCGGGCTGGCAAACTATTTTTATGGATGGGGAATTGTTGCGAGGATGGATAGAATGGATGGGATGAAGGTCGAGTGAATGGCGAAAAATGATCAATGCAAGTGAATGGTGAATAGTCAATAGTGAAAGGTGATGAGAACAAGTGAATGGTGAATAGCCAATAGTGAAAGGTGAAACAGGTAGCGTTAATTGCATCCCTTAACCTGGCGCGGAATTTTTTAAATTCCTCATGTAGAACAGTCTCTGTGCAACTCTGTGTCTCCTTTGTGTAACTCCGTGTAACGTTTTTATTTATTACACAGAGATACAGCCGGAGAAGTGACAGGAGTTGCACAGAGTTTTTTATTTGCCGCCCATTTATTATATTACGATTGATTGCTCATTTAATACACCTTTCTGAACCACTGCCATCATGAAAAAAATTCTTGCCATTGCCTCCTTACACTTTATGATATATTGCTCCTGCGGAGAAAATAATAACAACAATAAACAGGCTGAACAATCTGCAGACAGTGCTATCGGAAAGATCCTTATTTATGATGCCACAGCTTCAAATGCAATCGACAGCAGTGCAACTATTGACATAATTGCAAAAGGCTATACATGGAGTGAAGGGCCTGTTTGGATTGCAGATAAACAAATGCTGTTATTCTCTGACGTGCCGGAAAATAAGGTTTACCAATGGACAGAAAATGATTCCGCAAAGCTATACTTAACACCCTCCGGCTACACCGGATCAGTTAAACGCATTGGCGGCGAAGATGGTGCTAACGGCCTTACATTAGATAGAAAAGGCCAGCTCTTGTTGTGCCAGTCCGGCAACAGGCAAATAGCAAGAATGAACGCCAACCTTTCTTCTCCTCAACCTTCATTTACAGTGCTTGCAGCAAATTACAATGGCAAAAAATTTAATAGTCCGAATGATCTTGTAACCGACAGCAAAAACAATATTTATTTCACTGATCCTATTTACGGACTTCCCCAGCGCGAGAAAGATTCAACAAGAGAACTGGCGATTGAAGGCGTTTATAAAATTGATACCGGCGGAAAATTATCATTACTGATCGATTCAATACAAAGACCAAACGGCATTGCACTCTCTAACGATGAAAAGACATTATACGTTGCAAGCAGCGCCGATAAAAATCCCAAATGGTATGCTTACAACCTTGATGACAAAGGCAACATAAAAAGTGGGGGGGTATTGCTGGACGGAACAGATCTCATGTCACGGGCCACAGTAAAACAAGGTGGTGATGGGTTTAAGATTGATCAGTATGGAAATATCTTTGCTGCGGGGCCAGACGGCGTTAACATAATTTCGCCTGCGGGTAAGTTGATCGGGCTGATTAAAGTATTCAACAGAAAAACTTCCAACTGCGCATTTAATGAAAATAAAAGCGTCCTGTTTATTACTGCAGATGATGTCGTGCTAAGGATTAAACTGCACAAATAACGATGCATCGGAGCCTTGCAATGTATCCTGCACTTTGAAAGTGTAGGACACATTATAAACATTGGCTAATCCGAAAAAAAATAACCCTCATTTCCACAATTTGGCATTAGCTTGGCAAAAGTTTAGCGAGATCAACCAACATCTTTTATGAAAAAAATACTGTTAGCGGTAACAATACTCACCGTACTGCTCATTTCAGGTTTTTATCATCCCGCCGATCGTGCGGAAGGCACACTCGTTGTTGTGGATACCCTTGCCAGCAGCCTGATCGTTCCGTGGGATATTTGCTTCCTGCCGTCGGGCGATATGCTTTTTACAGAGCGCAATGGTAAGGTCAGAAAATATGCTGACGGCAGATTGGATCCCAAACCTGTGCTGCAGGTGCCGGATATAGAAGTTGAGGGAAAGCGCGGTCTGCTCGGTCTTTGCCTGCATCCCGACTTTGCAAGGAACCACTTCCTTTACCTGGCCTATAATCACCGGGATGATGATAAATCTTTATTGCGTGTCGCAAGATATGAGTATGTCGATGATTCGCTGATCAATCCCAAAACAATTATTGAAGGTATTCCCGCATCACACAACCATACAGGATGCCGCCTGAAGTTTGGGCCGGATAAAAAACTATATATCACTACCGGAGATGCGGACATGCCGATGCTTTCGCAGGATCTGAAAGCATTTAATGGAAAAATCCTGCGACTGAATGATGATGGTAGTATTCCTGCTGATAATCCATTCATGTCAAACGACACTGCACGGCACGAGATCTGGACTTACGGACATCGCAATTCACAGGGAATTGCCTTTCAGCCGGGAACCAATTTGCTGTTCAATACTGAACATGGCCCAACGGGCGGCGATGAAGTAAACCTCATCAGTAAAGGCAAAAATTACGGTTGGCCGGTTATTCATCACAGAGACGTCAAGCCGGGAATGACCAAATCATTAATGGAATTCAGTCCGTCAATCGGGCCAGCCGAAGCCTTGTTTTATTCCGGCAAAGCCTTCCCCGCATTGAAAGGACATTTACTAGCAGGAAACATGCGCGGAGAAGCAATTTTAAATGTCACGCTGAAAAATCAGCAGATCACAGCCTATAATTTTCTTTTCAAAAATATGTTTGGCCGCATTCGCGCGCTGGCAGAAGGTCCGGATGGTACATTATACATTTCAACCTCCATGATCGATCCGCCTGAGACAAATATGACTGTGGGCGAGAAAGGTTACGATCTGCTATTGCACATCAGGCCGGCCAAACCGGGAGAAAGAGACAGGGCGATCAACCTGGAGACCAGCGGCACAATGATACAGGCGATCAATAACACGGCACCGAAGCCGCCGGGCAATTCAGAAAGGAAACCAGAAGTACTATATGCCCAGCTTTGCGCGAGTTGCCATGGTGCATCATTGGAAGGAAAGGATAAAGTACCTAGTCTTGTTGACGACAACTGGGTGCATGGCGGTCAAAAGAGTGATATAATCCGTTCAATAAGAGACGGGATCATCTCCAAAGGAATGCCTGCATGGAGAGGCGTTCTCACAAAAGATGAAATTGATAAAATAGCTGGTTATATTTTGAACAAAGGAAGGAAATAACGCTGGCTAAAAAAAACAGGAAGCTGAATTGAATTGTCATCAAACCTTGAAGGGGCGAAAGCAAAGATGAAACCAGCAATGTGATTTTAATTGATAAAGATAATAGCCGGCTAAGCCGGCCTGTTTTTTAAACCATATAAGACATGTAAGGACATTTAAGAGATGCTTCGCATTGAGAACGCCGCAACTCAATCATAAAAGTGATCATCATGTAGACCGACGCTGAAGGCGTCGAAGCATTAGCATGGGGCAACGCCCTATGAACAAAGAGCACAAGGGACATCAAGACTGACCTGGCCTGATCTGGGGCTGATCTGGCGCGAGTGTTCTGATCTGGCGCGAGTGTTCCGAAGGATCACTCGTGTCTACTAATTCCAAGCCGATTGCATCGGCGTTAAAGAAACAGCACATCATTAAAGGCAAAAATTATTGCAACTATGGCCCGCTCCATAGAAGCATCCTGTTTGTTGCTCTGGCGCGAGTGTTCCGAAGGACCATTCTTGTCTAATTCCAAGCCGATTGCATCGGCGATAAAGAAACAGCACATCATTAAAGGCTAAAGTTATTGCAACCAGGGTGTTTTTACTCCTAACAAACCTTTTCTTCACTATCCCCGATGCAATCGGGGAGAATTTAATAGACACGAGTGGCCGGCGGAGCCGAACACTCGCGCCAGAGCCGCTTGCCCATAATAGATAATTTTGCTCCGTTAGGAGCTTCCTGTAAAAAGCTTTACCGGAGAATCCGCTGGAGTCGGATGCCGATTTCAAATCTGGTGTTTCTACAAACAGGAGGCTTCGCTGAAGCCATACGTCATGTTTGCAAATGTGATGTTTTGAAATTGATGCGTACAATTTAAATGTCACAACAAGCTTACGCATATACTGCCAGGTCGCTTCCCGGTACTATAATTGGCGCTCACCTTCACTTCAGTTTTTCTATTTTGGAGTATCTTACATTAAACCGAACTACAAATAAATATCAATGCACACAATCCTGCCGTTTCTGCTCGCAATGATTGCCGCTGTTGTTTTACTGGAGATGTTGGCGGCCAGGCTAAAAATTGCTTATCCCATTCTGCTGGTGGTGGCAGGGCTGCTCATTAGTTTTATTCCCGGCTTACCCATATTACGAGTTGACCCCGATCTTATATTTTTCATCTTCCTTCCGCCATTGCTGTTCGAGGCTTGCTGGAGTATTTCGTTTAAAGAGATGAAAAAATGGTGGCGGATCATTACCAGTTTTGCCTTTCTGGTGGTCTTCTTTACAGCATTATCAGTCGCACTGTTCACCAGCCATTATATACCGGGATTCACACTTGCACTGGGTTTTGTTCTCGGCGGAATTGTCGCGCCGCCTGACGCCGTTAGCGCGGGTGCCATCACAAAGTTTGTCAAGATCCCCCGGTCCACTTCTGCCATTCTTGAAGGTGAGAGTCTGCTCAACGACGCATCTTCTTTGATTATTTTCCGTTTTGCGTTAGCTGCTGTTGGTACCGGCCGGTTTGTATGGCAACACGCGGCTGTCAATTTTTTGTGGATGGTATTTGGCGGCGTCGGTATTGGTTTGGCACTCGGCTGGATCTTTGTCCAGGTGCAAAAGCGACTTCCTACGGAGCCTTCGTCAGACATAGCGCTCACACTTATTGAGCCATATTTCATGTATTGGGTAGCAGAACAGGCAGGTTCTTCAGGGGTGCTTGCAGTGGTGAGCGGTGGTCTGTATATGTCCTCTAAAAGACTTTTTTTCCTGAATAGTGCCAGCCGCATCCAGGGATTTAATGTTTGGGAGAGTTTTGTGTTTATACTGAATGGAATTGTATTTCTGATCATTGGCCTGGAGCTCCCTGAAATTGTTGGCGGTCTGCGTGCGAAAGGCATTGACCTGCATACGGCCATTGGCTATGGCGTGATGGTTACAGGTGTACTCATCGGCGCCAGGATCATCAGCTCATACGTGGCTATGCTCGCGACAATGATCTTCCGCCCGGGCGTTTTGCCAAGAGCCGGCTCCCGTCTCAGAAGATTGCTGCTACCACTTGTTTTAGGCTGGTCGGGCATGCGCGGCGTGGTATCACTTGCTGCGGCACTGTCCATACCCATCTTATTAAATGATGGCACCGGCCCGGCCTTTCCACACCGCAACCTGATCCTGTTTATCACGTTCATTGTGATTTTACTCACGCTTGTGGTGCAGGGACTAACACTGCCCTGGCTCATCCGTCGCTGGCGCGTGTTTGACGGCACGATCATGGAAGAATCGGCGGAACAAACCAGGCGGCAATTGAAAGATGGTTTAAAGCATCATGTTCACGAGTATTTAAAAAAGAGATATGAAAACGATCCTGACCCCAACGAAGGCGTAAGTAAATTGCTGGAAACATGGGAGAAAAAGACCAAAGCTTCAGACGACAGCTGGATGAATAAAAAAACAAAAGCTGTGTTTATTGAAATGCTTAATGTGCAGCGGCAGTACCTTGAAGAATTGAATAAAGATCCTAAGATTGACGAGGGAATTATCCGTGCGCAAATGTACCAGATAGACCTGGAGGAGGAAAGATTGAGGAGGTTGTAGGCACAGGAAAAAGCTTAAAGCCCAAAGCTTAAAGCCTAAAGCTGACTTAAGCGAATTTTTTTTGAACCATATGAGGCATATAAGGGAGTATAACAACTCTCGCCCAAAGGATAGTAATAACCAGCGCTGCATTGCATTACTTAACCGGCTTGCGCCTTTCACTATTCACCATTCACCATTCACTCGTATTATAGAAGGACATTTAAGCGATGCTTCGCATTTGGACCTCGACGATCTTCAATCATAGAACTAATTATCATCTCCTCTCCTATCATTGAAGGTGACGATGCGGCCTCAGTCTTTACCATTATGTTTAACTTGCTATTAGCGCTGCTTCATTTTCTTTTACTGATGAGCACTCATCGTCATGTCGACGATAGGAGACACCTCCCAACATTAAACAAGCATGAGTTTTATAATTCATTACAAAATTTAACAACATCCTGTTCGGGAGACCCCTCCTGCGTCGAGGTGACGATTCGGACGCAGTTACTAAAATTGTTTGCTATCAGTCACTAGTACTGCTTCAATCTCTTTCGCTATGAGCAGTCATCGTCATGTCGACGACAGGAGACACCTCCCAACATTAAACAAGCATGAGTTTTATAATTCATTACAAAATTTAACAACATCCTGTTCGGGAGACCTCTCCTGCGTCGAGGTGACGATTCGGACGCAGTCACTAAAATTGTTTGCTATCAGTCACTAGTACTGCTTCAATCTCTTTCGCTATGAGCAATCATCGTCATGTCGACGGTAGGAGACACTTCCCAACATTAAACAAGCCTGAGTTTTATAATTCATTACAAAATTTAACAACATCCTGTTCGGGAGACCTCTCCTATCGTCGAGGTGACGATGCCGACGCAGTCACTAAAATCATTTGCTATCAGTCACTAATACTGCTTCAATCTCTTTCGCTAATGAGCAGTCATCGTCATGTCGACGATAGGAGACACCTCCCAACATTAAACAAGCCTGAGTTTTATAATTCATTACAAAATTTAACAGCATCCTGTTCGGGAGACCTCTCCTATCGTCGAGGTGACGATGCGGCCTCAGTCTTTACCATTATGTTTAACTTGCTATTAGCGCTGCTTCATTTTCTTTACTGATGAGCACTCATCGTCATGTCGACGATAGGAGACATCTCCCAACATTAAACAAACCTGAGTTTTACAATTCAGTACAAAATTTAACAGCATCCTGTTCGGGAGACCTCTCCTATCGTCGAGGTGACGATGCTGCCTCAGTCTTTACCATTATGTTTAACTTGCTATTAGCGCTGCTTCATTTTCTTTTGCTGATGAGCACTCATCGTCATGTCGACGACAGGAGACACCTCCCAACATTAAACAAGCATGAGTTTTATAATTCATTACAAAATTTAACACCATCCTGTTCGGGAGACCTCTCCTATCGTCGAGGTGACGATTCGGACGCAGTTACTAAAATTGTTTGCTATCAGTCACTAGTACTGCTTTAATCTCTTTCGCTATGAGCACTCATCGTCATGTCGACGATAGGAGACATCTCCTAACATTAAACAAACCTGAGTTTTATAATTCAGTACAAAATTTAACAGCATCCTGTTCGGGAGACTTCTCCTGCGTCGAGGTGACGATGCCGACGCAGTACTTCAAAGTGCTTAAACTTGCCGTTAGTGCTGCTTCTGTTTCTTTCGCTATGAGCAGTCATCGTCATGTCGACGATAGGAGACATCTCCCAAAGTTGAACGTATATGAGTTTCATAGTTCGTTAGAAAATTTAACAGCGTCCTGTTCGGGAGACCTCTCCTGCGTCGAGGTGACGATTCGGACGCAGTCACTAAAATTGTTTGCTATCAGTCACTAGCACTGCTTCAATCTCTTTCGCTATGAGCAATCATCGTCATGTCGACGATAGGAGACATCTCCCAAAGTTGAACGTATATGAGTTTCATAGTTCGTTAGAAAATTTACCGTCCAATCATTTATTCGATTTTTTTATATTTGTCCATCATCCTAAACCACATGCAAAGAGGCGGCGCCGTCTATATAATGACCAATAAACTCCGGACGACGTTGTACATTGGTGTTTCCAGCGATTTAATCGCTAGAATTCAACAACACAAAACACACTACTTTATTGGCAGTTTTACAGACAAATACAATTTGGAACTGTGCGTTTACTATGAATGCTTTCCCACGATTATTGAAGCAATAAGCAGAGAAAAACAAATAAAAAAATGGAGAAGGGAAAAGAAAGAGGCGCTGATCAATTCAACAAATCCAACATGGACTGATCTGTGGGAAAAAGAAATTAAACATTGGTAAGAAACGAGCAGGATTCATGCCACCGTCAATGAGAAATATGATAAGTACTCTTTATGGAACCTTAGTTAACCATTATACCGAACACCTTCAACCCCTCACCGCATTTTAATAACTTGTAGCCCTATCATCCTCTCCCCATCCCTATTTTTACCTATATTAGTGAACCAAAATTTACTCACTTAAAACTTCGGGAGGAAAATACACTGTGAAAAGAAAAGACTTTCTACAAATGTCTACCCTGGGGCTGGGTGCCTTGTTCATTCCAAAATCGATGCTGCTGGGAAATCCCATCGATCCATTAGAAGCATTGAATGAAGGAATGGACGTAAGCATGAAAAAGCAACTGGCAGACGCGGGACTTAATGCTGCTAAAGCAAAGGGCGCAACCTATGCGGACGTTCGCATCGGCCGGTATTTAAATCAGTTTGTTGTTACCAGGGAAAAAAAGGTTCAAAACATTGCCAACACAGAATCGTTTGGTGTGGGTATTCGTGTTATTGCCAATGGTAGCTGGGGATTTGCCTGCTCCAACCGGGTAACTAAAGACGATATCGTAAAAACTGCTGAAAGAGCTGTTGCCGTTGCAAAAGCCAACGCCAAAATTATTGATGCACCCGTGCAATTGGCGCCACAGAAAGGTTTTGGTGAAGTAAGCTGGAAAACGCCTATTGAAGTAAACCCTTTCACCGTTCCGGTAAAAGATAAAGTTGATTTACTGTTGAATGTTAACTCAACTGCCATGGACGGTGGTGCAAGTTTTGTCAACTCAGTTATCCTCGCAGTCAATGAGCAAAAGTATTTCGCATCAACCGATGGCTCTTACATAGATCAGGATGTCCACAGGCTTTATCCCAACTTTGTGGTTACAAAGATTGATAAGGCTTCCGGTAAGTTTGAAACAAGAAGATCGCTCAGCTCTCCTGTTGGGATGGGGTATGAATATTTAACGCCAACCGCTGACAGTAAAGTAGCAGGAATTGTTACCCGCTATAAAAACAGGTACGACATACTGGAAGATGTTAAGAACGCAACTTCCAATGTTGCTGAAAAAATAAAGGCCAAATCCGTTGAGCCAGGCAAATACGATCTTATCCTTGACCCTTCTCACCTTTGGCTTACCATTCACGAGTCAGTCGCTCACCCGACAGAACTTGACCGTGTGTTGGGTTACGAAGCTAATTATGCGGGTACCAGCTTCCTTACTTTAGATAAACTCCACTCCGGAAATTTCAAATTCGGTAGTGATCTTGTAAATATTGTGGCTGACAAATTGCAAACCGGCTCACTTGGCGCTGTTGGTTATGATGATGAAGGTGTGAAATGTAAAGAGTGGGATATTATTAAGAATGGCGTGCTTGTTAACTTCCAGGCTATTCGTGATCAGGCGCATATTTTAGGACTGAGTGAATCTCAGGGTTGTTGCTACGCGCAAAGCTGGGCAGATGTTCAGTTCCAGCGTATGCCGAATGTTTCATTACGTCCCGGGAAGACTAAGCTGAGCGTTGATGACATGATCAAGAATGTTGAGAAAGGAATTTACATTATTGGTGATGGTTCTTTCTCAATCGACCAGCAACGGTATAACTTCCAGTTCGGCGGACAGACTTTCTATGAAGTGAAGAACGGAAAAATTGTAGGAATGTTGAAAGATGTTGCCTACCAGGCAAACACCCAGGAATTCTGGAACTCATGTGTCGCAATCGCAGATGAAAGCGACTACCGTTTGGGGGGTGCCTTCAATGATGGCAAGGGCCAACCGGGCCAATCCAACGCCGTATCTCATGGAAGTTCAACAACCAGGTTTAACGGCGTAAATGTTATTAACACAGCAAGAAAAATCTAAAAAAGTCAAAAGTAAAAATTCAAAATTCAAAACCTTAAGTCGAGCAACCTGATTAATCACTGTCAGTTCAAAGAGATAATCTTTATATGATGTTCCAATTTGGCAAAATCTGATTAAAACTAAACAGCTTTTTGAATTTTGACTTTTGAATTTTGACTTAACCCAAACAAACATCTATGGCTATTTTAAATAAACAAGAAGCAGAAACACTATTAAAAAAAGTGCTTGGCTTTTCGAAGGCCGATGAATGCGAGGTTTCGCTCAGCGGCTCTGAAGGCGGCAATATTCGCTATGCGCGGAACTCCGTAAGTACTGCCGGAGATATCAGCACTATTAGCCTCGCAGTCAGCTCCACATTTGGTAAAAAAACAGGAACCGCTACCATCAATGAGTTTGATGATGCTTCGCTGGAAAAAGTTGTAAGGCGTTCAGAAGAGCTGGCACAACTGGCGCCGGAGAATCCTGAATACATGCCATTGCTCGGACCTTCCACTTTTAAAGACTCAATCGCGTATATAAAATCCACAGCTGCTATTACGCCGGACACACGGGCCGAAGCTGTGGCTAAAAGTATCCAGGTAGCTAAACAGGAAAAACTGGAAGCTGCAGGATTCCTGGAGAATACAACAGGCTTCAACGCTGTTATGAATTCAAAAGGATTGTTTGCATACGATACCGATACTGATGTAATTTTCTCGATCACCATGCGCAACCAACAAGGTACCGGAAGTGGTTACGCAGCAAGAGGCTTTAATGATGTAACCAAACTGGATACATACACTGCCACCAAAATTGCTGCTTCAAAAGCCAATGGTTCAGTAGGCGCAAAAGCAATAGAGCCGGGAAAATATACGGTAATACTGGAACCGGTTGCAGCGGCTTACATGATGGAAAACATGTTCCGCGGTTTTGATGCCCGCAACGCTGATGAAGGCCGCAGCTTTATGAGCAAACCCGGCGGCGGCAACCGTTTAGGCGAACAGTTAATGGATGAAAAAGTAACCATTTATTCCGATCCGTTTAATACAGAACTGCCGGGCGGTACGTGGACAAGAGAAGGGTTTCCACTGGAGAAAATGAATTGGGTGGAAAAAGGTGTTGTAAAGAACCTCAGCTACTCGCAATATTGGGCCAAGCAAAAAGGTGTTAAGCCTGTTCCCGGTCCGTCAAACATTATTATGGAAGGCGGCACAGCGTCTTTAGATGAACTGATCAAGAGCACAGAAAAAGGAATTCTTGTTTCGCGTTTGTGGTACATACGTATGGTTGATCCGCAGACATTACTATTGACAGGACTTACACGTGACGGAACTTTTTACATTGAAAACGGCCAGATAAAATTCCCGATAAAGAACATGCGCTTTAATGAAAGTCCGGTTATTATGTTGAATAACGTAGAGGCATTAGGCAAACCGGAAAGAACGATCAGCGTAGAGTCTTACAGAAGCTATTTGATTCCGCCAATGAAGTTGAGAGATTTTACATTTACTTCGCTTTCGGATGCGGTGTAGAAGCTTTGAGCTATCAGCTTTGAGCTATCAGCATAAAAAATATGTCCTACACTTTCGAAAGTGTAGGACATATTTTTTATGCCGTCCTCCTCATGCCTCACCCCTTATTCCTTATGCCTTGCCTCTCGCTTCCCCCAACAACTTCACCAGCCTCTTGATATCATCCTCAGAAGTAGTATAATTAATAACGCAGGCGCGTATTGTCAGCTTTCCATTCACGCGATATGTACTCAACCATGTGCCTCCGGATTGAATTAGCAGGTTGCAAACTTTCTGAATAAACACATCATCATCTTCACGCTCAGGATCTGTAAAGCAGATCACCGGCAGGATGGTATCATTAACTACTTTCCATTGATTGGCTACCAAAAGCTCTTTAAGCTGTTTGCAGATCCTGATGGTTTCATCTATCATATTGCTGTATCCCTGCCATCCGTATACCAGTAAGCTCAGGTACAACTTCAACCCGATAAACCTGCGCGACCACTGAATAGAATGCGTGAAAGGATCTGTTACCTGCAGCTCCAATCCTTCCTTCGGCATGTAATCCGTAGCTATGCGGAAAGTCTCGTGAAGGATCTGTTTATGACGAGTCAGATAAAGACCAGCGCCCATGGGAACGGAGAACCATTTATGTGCGTCAAATGTAATGGAGTCGGCTTGTTCACAGCCTTGGATCAATAGCTTTACTTCATCGCTGAACACGGCCGCGCCACCCCAGGCGCCATCAATATGAAACCATAACTGATGCTTTTGAGCAATGCCGGCGATTTCCTGAACAGGATCCATAATGCCCGCACCAGTTGTACCTGCGGTCGCAACCACCATAAATGGAGCGTAGCCAGCCCGGATATCTTCAGCAATCTTTCTCTCTAATACTTCTGTATTCATTTGTAGATTTGGAAGCGCTTCAACTTCTCTCACCGCATTAGTACCCAGACCGCAAACTCGCGCAGCTTTGACAAATGAATGATGGCTTTCTTTGGATACATAAAAGACCGGTTGCTTAGGCAGACTTCTCAAACCTTCTTTTGAATATTCCGGAAAATGTGCAATCAACGCCGTGAGCACCGCAGTAAGATTAGCTTCCGCGCCACCGCTTGTAAAATTCCCATCAACATCAGTTTCTTTATAGCCGAAGCGTTTTCCTGTTTCAGTAATAACATATTGCTCGGCCAATACAGCAAACGGACTATGGCTCCATGCTGCCAACTGCGGATTAAAAGAGGCCGTCAACAAATCGGCCAATATACCGGGAAACACAGGCCGTGGATTAAACAGGCCAAAATACATGGGATGTGTTGTATGCACCTGGTAATTACTTAGTCCATAAGCAACATGATCAACAGCATACTTTAAATTAACCGGATTGCTGAAATCGAACTTGGATACATGTTTCTGAATCGTTGCTAAGTCCAATGGCGGCGCCACCGCTGATTCCGGCAGTTGTGTGTAATAATCATTAATCAACTGCATCACATAAGCAAACAGATCAGTTCTTTCTTCACTTGTAAAATCCCATTGATTCTTTTCCATCGCACAAAGCTATATAATTGAAAGTTGACAATTGAAAATTGAAAATGACGGTGAATGTGCAAATGTGCGAATTTGCAAATATGCGAATGCGGGAGCGATTCATTTAGCCTGGCTGATTTGCATTGCAGAATAGCGAATCAACACGCTGAAGTGTGCGACGCAAGGGACGTTCAATAGTAGCACTACCGTCGGGGTCATACATATTCAACAATCAATCACCTGTCTTACTAATATATGTATGTCTCGCTTCCATCATTTCAATTGTCCATTGTCAATTTTCAATTGCATTTGCACATTCGCACATTTCCTCATTTACACATTCCCCTCCGCCGTTCATATAAAAACACCTTTCCATTACATTAGTTTTCTTAACTTGACAGATCATTATGCCGGCATATAGCGTTACTGACTGCTGCACACCAAAAGTTGCTGAATGCGGTATATATCAGTTCACATCAAAATTATACTACTTTGAAAAGAAGAGATTTCCTGTACATGACGGGCATGGGGCTTGGCGCCACCATTCTCCCCAAGGCGGGATTGCTGGGGAAAGACGTTCCACTCGACGCGCCCTGGTATTCCGTTGATACAGCCATTAAAAAAGAGTTGGCTGATGTTGCGCTAAACGAAGCCCGTGCCAAAGGCGCCACCTATACAGATGTTAGAATTGGCCGTTACCTGAACCAGTATGTTATTACGCGTGAAGATAAAGTGCAGAACATTGTAAATACTGAATCATATGGCATTGGTATTCGCGTAATAGCCAATGGCAGTTGGGGATTTGCGGCGACAGATAAAATGGACAAGGATAGCATTGCCAAAACAGCTCAGTTAGCAGTAGCTATTGCGAAGGAAAATGCTAAATTGCTGACAGAACCTGTTCAACTGGCCCCGCAAAAAGGTTATGGCGAGGTATCATGGAAAGCGCCTATTGAAAAGAATGCTTTTGATGTACCGGTTAAAGAAAAAGCGGAACTACTACTTTCCGCTAATGCTGCGGCAATGAAAGCAGGAGCGAATTACATCAACTCGTACATGTTCCTCGTGAATGAGCAGAAGTACTTTGCCTCAAGCGATGGTTCTTATATAGATCAGGATGTTCACCGGATCTGGCCCACATTTACAATTACACGAATAGATGCCAAGACGGGTAAATTCGAAACGAGGAATGCACTAAGTGCTCCGGTTGGAATGGGCTACGAATACCTGATACCAAAAGCTTCAGAAAAAATTGCCGGGCCAACCACGCTATACAAAAAGCGCTACGACATTCTTGAAGATGCTCAATTGGGAGCAAAACAGGCCGGTGACAAGCTTACAGCTAAGTCCGTAGAAGCGGGCAAATATGATCTTATTTTGGATCCTTCCCACTTATGGCTCACTATTCACGAATCGGTAGGGCACCCTTCAGAACTGGATCGCGTACTGGGTTATGAAGCGAACTTTGCAGGAACGAGCTTTCTTACGCTGGATAAATGGGAATCTAAGAAATTTAATTTCGGTAGCAAGCTGGTAAATATCATGGCCGATAAAACGCAACCCGGATCTCTTGGAGCTGTTGGTTATGATGATGAGGGCGTGGGAACAGGCAAGTGGGATCTGATCAAAGATGGTATACTTGTTAATTATCAGACCATTCGCGATCAGGCCCACATTCTCGGACTGAATGCATCGCAGGGCTGTTGTTATGCAGATAGCTGGAGCGACGTGCAGTTTCAGCGCATGCCCAACGTATCATTGCAGCCAGGAAAAACGAAGGCCTCTCCGCAGGATCTGATCAAAAATGTTGAAAAAGGCATTTATATAATCGGCGACGGATCTTTCTCCATTGATCAGCAACGTTACAATTTCCAGTTTGGCGGCCAGTTATTTTATGAGATCAAAAATGGTAAAATAGTAGGCATGCTGAAAGATGTTGCCTACCAGGCAAACACGCAGGAATTCTGGAACGCATGTGTTGGTGTAGCTGATGAAAGCGACTATCGCCTGGGCGGTTCTTTCTTTGATGGGAAAGGTCAGCCTATGCAGGTAAGCGCCGTATCACACGGTTCATCCACGGCACATTTCAAGGGAATAAATGTGATCAATACAGCAAGAAAAATTTAAAAAAGTAAAAAGTAAAAATTCAAAAGTAAAAAGCTCAGGTGCGACAGTAAGTTATTATTTCTATCAGTCAAATAACTTGTTAGCCCCTTCAAATTGATATAAGATCTCTGACATGAACAGCCCTTTTGACTTTTGAATTTTCCTGCCCGACTGGTCAGGCGGGGACTTTTGAATTAAACCAAACACTATGGCTATTTTAAATAAACAAGAAGCCGAAGCACTGCTGAAAAAAGTGCTTAGTTTTTCCAAAGCTGATGAATGCGAGGTAAACCTTTCCGGTTCTGACAATGGAAATATCAGGTATGCCCGCAATGCAGTTTCTACCAGTGGCGGTATTTCGCAAAACCAACTGGTTGTTTCATCTGCTTATGGAAAGAAGTTAGGAACAGCAACTATCAATGAATTTGATGATGCATCATTGGAAAAGGTTATCCGCCGCGCTGAAGAGCTGGCACAACTGGCGCCGGAGAATCCGGAATTTATGCCATTCCTGGGACCTCAGGAATATTCATCGGCATCTAAAACATTTGAACCTGCAACAGCAGCGATTGATCCTGCTTACAGAAGTAATGCAGTGGGTCAAAGCCTGCAAATTTCCAAAGACAGTGATTTGATAGCCGCTGGTTTCCTGGAAAACAGCGCGGGGTTTTCAGCAATGATGAACAGCAAAGGGCTCTTTGCTTATAATACATCAACCAACGTAAACTTCAATGTAACGCTACGAACAAAAGACGGAAAGGGATCCGGATATGCTTCAAAAGGCTATACGGATGTGAGCAAGCTGGATGTAAGTTCGTCTACAAAGGTTGCAGCGGAGAAAGCAAAAAATTCTGTCAACACCAAAGCAATTGAGCCTGGCAAATACACAGTTATTCTTGAGCCAACTGCGGCTATCGTTTTGCTGGAAGGTATTTTCTTTAATATGGATGCACGTAGCGCCGATGAAGGACGTAGTTTTCTAAGCAAAGGGGATGGCAAAACCAAGCTGGGCGACAAGCTGGTTGATGAGCGCGTAACAATTTATTCCGATCCGCAGAATGCAGATCTGCCGACAAGCGCATGGAACGGCGACGGAAGGCCACAGGAAAAAATAACCTGGATCGACAAAGGCGTATTTAAGAACTTTTATTACTCAAGATATTGGGCTGATAAAAAGAAAGCAAAAGCAGTTCCTTCACCTGATGCATTTATTATGTTAGGTGGTGATGGAACCACCGAAGACCTGATTAAAAGCACAGAAAAAGGTATATTGGTAACACGCTTGTGGTACATCCGCGAAGTGGATCCGCAGACCTTGCTCTATACAGGTCTCACACGTGACGGTACTTTTTATATTGAAAACGGCCAGATCAAATTCCCGATCAAAAATTTCAGGTTTAATGAGAGCCCGATAATCATGCTCAACAACCTGGAAGCAATGGGCAAGCCGGAAAGAACAGTAAGTGGCGAATCAGGTATTCATGCCATGATTCCACCAATGAAAATCAGGGACTTTACGTTTACATCATTGTCAGATGCTGTATAGCTGTCAGCTATTAGCTTTGAGCCATGATGGAGATGGGAGAAATATTAATTTGGTAAGTACTATGAGAGCCGTTGTTGAAAGCAACGGCTCTTTTTATTTGATAGGATTGGTTAATGTCCTACGGACAAAAGAATTGTATTCGAGTTTTATTCTACTGAAATTTATGCCCTACGGGCAATAGGGCCAATGGCTATAATGCAGCGTTTCACATAGCCATTATCATTTCGATCAGCGAGAAAAAATTCTTATGTAAAAAATGGGATGCAGGAATTGCACAAGCTATGCTTCTGCTTATGTTGTTACACACAATTCATTGCCGTCTGCTTCAGCCGACGGACTAGATCATTCTTCCCAGGCGTGGCTTTAGCCCAACAATTTATTTGGCTAAAGCCAGAAATAAAGATGTGGCATTTCTCCGTCAGCTGAAGCAGACGGCAATGAAAGATCTACCCTGACCCAATTTTAAACTCCTTCGGCTGCCAGCCCTTGTCAATTCTCTTCCTTTATTAGTCAAAATGTGTTTATCAACATATCAGAGCTATCAGTAATTTCATAGATACTAAAATTTACCTGCATGAAGTATCAGGCTATAAACTTTAAAGACCTGTTTGCGCTTATTCTCGCCTTTTCAGGTTGCATTATTTTCCAAGCCAGGCTATCCGCCCAAAAGAATCCGGACACGGACCTCTACCTGCAAAGCAGCGAAGTAGCCAATGTGCTGGTTCAATATGAAGCTGACAAGGGCAGTCTTTCCAGGTTCTATTTTATTGATAGCTCACCTGAAAGAAGAATCCGCTTTAAACAGTTTTATAATGACTACCTGAAAAGATTGAATGCGATTGACTTTAACAGCATCTCTCAGCAGGGCAAAATTGATTACATACTTTTTGACAGGAAGCTGAAAAATGAAATCGCAAAACTTGACCTTGAAGAAAAGGAATACAACCAAATAGCCTCTTACCTCCCTTTCGCCACCGGCATTTATACGCTGGAAAAAGCCAGAAGACGCGGGCCGGTGTTGAAAGCTGATTCCCTCGCCGCAGAGATGAATAACTGGAATAAACAACTTGTGCAACAAATTAAAAAGTTTGAGAAAGCAGATTCGCTCGAAAGAAATTTATCAACCCGATGCCAGATGGCGCTGGGTGGTTTGATTGAAGCCATGACCAGCGTAACGGAATTTTATGATGGCTATGATCCTTCATTCTCCTGGTGGACGGAAAGACCCGCAAAAGTTACAGACAGTCTGCTCCGTGCATACAAAACGCTGGTGAAAAACAGGACCAAACTCACTACTTCTCAGCGTGCAGATAGCAGCGGCATTGTGGGCAAACCAATTGGAAGAGAGGAACTGATCAGGCAGCTGGATTATGAAATGATTCCCTACACACCTGAGGAAATAATCGATATCGCCAATAAAGAATTTGCATGGTGTGATAATGAACTGATGAAGGCAACAAAAGAAAAGGGCTTTGGTACTGATTGGCGTCGGGCACAGGAGAATGTAAAGAATAGTTATGTACCTGAAGGCAGACAGCCGGAATTGATTTTGCGTCTATATAATGAGAGCGTTGACTTCCTGAAAAAGCATGACCTGGTTACCATTCCGCCGATAGCAGAAGAAACCTGGCGAATGAATATGATGAGTCCGGAAAGACAATTGATCAATCCTTTCTTTTTGGGTGGCGAAGAGATCATCATTTCATATCCAACCAACACGATGAATCATGAAGATAAGATGATGAGTATGCGCGGCAACAACCCTTATTTCTCGCGCTCAACAGTGCACCATGAATTAATCGCCGGTCATCGTCTGCAAATGTTTATGAGTGACCGCTACAGACCTTATAGAAATTTCCAAACTCCATTTTACATCGAAGGTTGGGCCTTGTACTGGGAATTTTTGTTATGGGATATGGGCTTTCCTCAAACACCTGAAGATAAAATTGGGATGCTTTTCTGGCGCATGCATCGTTGTGCAAGAATTATATTCTCTATGAATTATCATTTGAACAAATGGACCCCACAACAATGCATTGACTTTTTGGTTGACAGAGTGGGCCACGAGCGTGCAAACGCGGAAGGTGAAGTGCGCCGTTCGTTTACCGGAAATTACGGCCCGCTTTACCAGATAGCTTATATGTTGGGTGGTCTTCAATTTATGGCACTGAAAAAAGAGGTTGTTGATAGCGGTAAAATGACTTACAAACAATACCACGATGCCATTCTTGAAAACAACATGATGCCTGTTGAAATGGTACGCGCAGGACTGTTGAACATTCCACTCCAAAAAGATTTCAAAACCAACTGGAGATTTTACGGGAAATAATGTTCAACAATATTCAATCCCACTGAGCACCTCATCATGCGTTGTTTCAGTGGGATTGAATAACTAAACAGGCCTAAGTTTTATAGCCCAATACAAAATTTAACAGAATCATGTTCGGGAGACCTCTCCTGCGTCGAGGTGACGATGCGAGTGCAGTTTCTACCACTATTTGTTACTGGTCATTAGTACTGCTTCAATTTCTTTTGCTGATGAGCAATCATCGTCATGTCGACTAAAACATGTACTATACACAATCAAAATGAGATGACAGATCTCCATCGCAAAGTCTCTGTGTAACTATGCTTCTTCTCCGGCTGTTTCTCAGTGTAATAATAATTGCCATTAAGTACTGGCAACAACCAGTTACTCAGCGCGGCACAACGCAGATAAAAAGGCTCCAAATGCCCGCCTACAGACAAATCTGTCATTGGCACGAGAGGAGACATCTCCCAAAGTTGACGATGTATGCTTAACTAAACGGCATTGAATTACCAACCCTTAGAAAAGCTTGCCCTCAATCCAAAGAAATATGCAACATACAACAAACAGGCTCCAGATAAAAAGAGCCGGTATTGCATCTCTTTCTTCCTCATTGTTCTCTGGTGTTATTGATTGTTCCTTAAATGAAGAGAGGTATTCATAGCTTTCATTCATTCGTCTTTGTCTTTGAACGTTCTTCCAATCTGCGCTGTCATATGCATACCATTTAAAACCATCTACATTTTGCCAGCCTGCTTTTAATGGCCAGTAATTGCCATCCCATTTGAATAAGGCAACAGGATCCTGCCGCCATGCAATAAATTGTCCTGCAGACCGTGGCTGTGGTTGATCCTCCGAAAAGGCACGGATGTTGACCGGTTCATTCACTAACGGAAGACCATTTATGTTATACGAAATAGTTTCAGTTTTTCTTCCTACAGCATTTTCCAGCAGTACGGACCAATAGCGGGCATAATCGCTTGCATTGCCTGACAGCATCCAGTTATATGTGCCAGGCACCGTGCTGAATAAAATTTTACCTTCTCCATACAAGCTTGCGGCAGAAAATATATTATTATCCTTATCCGATATAAGGGTCTGCACATTGGCAACCGGCTTGAGATGTAATGGTTGTTCAATAGAAAGCGCAGGCAAAAATTCCATATCAGGTCCTCGCAAAATAACTGACTGTTTATTGTGATTGTTAGATGCAGCAAAAGAGAAAGCTGTCTTATAAAAAGCATCCTTATTGGTTAACGTGTCAGCCTGAATAATCAACCCCATCCCATTTTCAGCAACGTGTTGTTTGACAGCGTTTAACTCACTCGAAGTAAGATTTTCGAGGGCTGTTCCATCAGCTAATAAGATATCAAAGCCATTGAGCAGGCTGCTGGTAATCGAGTTCAAGTTTATCTTGTTAGTATCCAGAAAGCTTTGTTGAAATTTATTCTTACTGATAGTTGTCCGTGTAACGGCGGTATAACCATTATCAATCAGCCAGTTGGTAAGAAAGCGATTTTCAAAACCGGGGGCAGATGCCAGCACTAATACGCGTAATCTGCCGGACCCGATAACCTCAAATGGCACTGGCTCGCGAACTGTATCTTTTCCATTCACAAAACGCAAAGCTAAAACAGCTTTTCCCCGTTGAAGAGGAACAGTCTTTAATTCAAACGTTGCTCTTTTTTGGGGAGATAACTCAACTGTATCCAGCACCTTTCCAAAACCTTCGAGCGCGATGCGCACAGTTTGTGATGAATTGTTATTGAATGTGCCCTGAATAACTAACGGGCTTCCATTTGTGACGTTTTTGTTCCAGTGGGCATCGATAATACCAAAGGGCACTGGAGATGGATGAAACTCGACAGATGAAGCACTAAGCTGTTGCCATTCTTCTTTTAACAAGCCATCGCCAAAAACAAACAGTTTTCCAGCCGGGTGATTTCCTGCCAGGTATTCTCTAACGGGGTATACGGGAATTGTCTTCTTTTGTTGAAGAAAGGCGTTTAAACTATCCTTACTGAAACCGTTGGTGAGTATAACGGCCTCCTCTTTATGTCCGGTCCGGGCGGACCGCGTTTTTAACGGAACAGCTAGAAAGTATAAACTACTTACAGCAACGGCTGATGCTAATAACCGCCAAAATAATCTTGCCTTATTATCCCTGCGCAGTTCTTTCCAAAAAAGAAACGATGCAGATAATAAGCAGATCACCAGCACGATATATTTCCATTGCATCATTAATGCTGTTGTTTTTGCAGGTTATTAAAATATGTATCCGAGAGTGAAAAGTCTGCGCCTTTGCCCGCCTGTCGCGGGCGCCTCGCCGGAGCAGGAATAATTTCATACAATGTCTTCTGCACCACAACAATGTCATTGTTAGATATTGCTTTGCCTGTTTCAAGACTGATCGTAATATTTTTCATTGACTGCAGGGCATGCATAAACCCGGTAGGGTTAGACGCAGCATGCCTACTCAAACCTGCACTTGCTCTAAGTAATAATTCCAACTCGCCGGTAGATACCACAAGATCTGTCTTTAGTTGCTCCAGCACGCCTAATGACTCTTTGAAAACATCCGCTTCACTAACTAGCTTCTCATTATTTCTTTGAAGTTCAGGGGACGCAATGCCACTGAGATCTCCGGACAGTCGTTTTTCCTTTTGCAGCGGCGGTGTTTTAATATTTGTTTTCCCCACATATACTCTTGATTTCTGTTGAAGATCTTTCAGCAATCGCAGTGCCTTATAGGCGAATGGCAATGCTTCTGCAGGCTTGAATGTACGCAACCTTAACTCTGCGTTCCACATTTCTGCAAGCGTTGCCTTCAACTGTTTTTTTGTTTCGGGATCAAAAAATGTCGCATCTTCCGCTATATCATGTTTGTGTGAGAATTGATCCAGTATTTCCGCGGCATTACCAAACTGCCCAGTCTCAGCATGGTCATGCTCATCATGGTCGTCGTGGGCCTCTCCGATATTTCCTTCGGATTCTTCACCCAAAAATTTTCCGTATCGCAAACGAAGTAATTTTTGATCAATACCAAGATCATTACTTCTGTTTTTAAATGCTGTTTCACTAATCGTATCTCTTTCACGAAGCAATTGTTCCGTCTCAATAATGATCTGCCTTTCACTTCTGAAAAATTCGGGCTTTACATCAGAAGCGTTGATCGTTATATCCAAACTCATCAGCTGCGCGGTGTCGGCAAGTGTTATGATATAAACATCCGAACGGCTCTCCTGGTTATTATTATCAGTTGCTGCTATGTAGAAATACAACTCATCACCAGGCTGCATACCTAATGATGGCAATGTAACAGGCAGCTTTATGTCATTTGCTTTTGCACCTGATACATACTGCAACCCAATCTTCTGCTCTTTAAATTTTACGGCTTCACCACTACCACTTGCAACCGTTGCCATTATATATCGCTGCTGAATACCATAGTCATCGGTAATTGATGCATTCACTTCTATTTTCGCCGGTTCGCCATAATCAATTACGGTAGACGGTTTGGGTGATTTAACAACAATAACCGGCGGTTGATCTTTTACCATTTCAATTTTGTACAGATCAGATAGCTGACCGTTCAGCTTAACCTGGTAAAATCCCGGCCTTGTGATTGTTTTGCTTCCCTTCCAGGTGAGTTTATCATTGACTGCAGATGACAAATTAAACACCGCTGAATCATCAAAAATCAATTGAACTTTTTCAACCGGAAGATTTGTTTTTATGTTCCATTCTACGGCTGCATTCTGTTCAGCAACAATGTTCCATGATGCCTGGTTAGTATTCGCTTTTTTAGTATAGGATGGTGGCGTGATCATCACATGCACATCACGAATGGCAGGCAATGACCTTTCGCCTTCTGCAGGCTGATTTTTTATAGTATGATTTACTTTGGCTCCAGGTCGTAATGGCTTTATGTATACAATGAGAAAAAAAGCAATCAACGCAGCAATCAAAGCAACAATAGCAGAACGGATTTTTTTGAGAAAAGGATTTTTAATATCAACATTTCCCAATGCACTGTTCAGCTTTTCAACCTGGAAGTTCTCTAAAACATTGCGCTCGTTTTCCGGCTTCAGCAAAAGGTTTACACTTGCTTCTAATTGCGGATAGATCGTATTTAAATGAACCACTACGTCTGTTTCACTTACCTGCCATTTCCTGTGCAAAAATAAACTGCCTGCAAAGCAGGCAATCCATGCAGGAAGCAACCACCACAATGAAAGATGTTTAAAAACAAATACGATCGCAATAATTACCACCGCAATCGTGAGGCTAATAAACGCATTCAGAATAAGCCCGGATGCTTTCCACCTTTTTTGCAATGAGGGGATGATATGGTTTACAGCTCTGCTCATTAACCAACAACAACTTTTTTAGTGCGTAATGAAAACCATCTTTCCAATAAAAACAATACACTAATAATCAGCCATGCCAGTTTTGAAAGATCTGCTGATTCTGTCATCACACTACTTTTATTGCCCTCATTTTTTACAGCTCTAAACTGCAACAATGACGGATCGACTTCACGGTTATCAACCGTTTTGTTCTTTGTGTTAATAATATCTTTTTCCAGAAGTAGATCCATCAATAAAGCGGGAAAGGTATTGCTCCATCCAAGATTATTCCATGATGGATTGAATCTGCTATAAAATTCGTAAGCATTGACGTCACCGTTCTTTCTTTCAACAAGTAAAGGCGTACCATAACCATCTTTCCAAACTACCCTGTTTCCATTTTGCCCATCGTCAAATAAAATCCTCTTTTGTAACTGAATATCTCCCGCATCGTAGTTTCCCGTTTCAATCCAGGAATGCAAGGACTGTTCGTTTCCGTATATGTACCGGAATAAAGTACCGAATGCTTTTGTATTTGGCACAGGTGCTTCAGATAACCAAAACAACCAATGCTGAAATGCGGGAAGGTTACGGGCATCACTTACCAGTTCAATCTTTATATTCTTTTTTGAAAATGACTGAATGGCTTTCAACGCGGCTATGATATAATTGGCATCGCTTCTGTTTTTATCCGTAAATACTGTGATAATCATGGATGAAGTATCTGCAATCAGATGCTTTTCGCGATGTGAAACACCAATAGCATTATTATTCTTTTGCACTTGTATCCCTTCCGCGGAAGCTTCATCATTAGCTAATACTGTTTGGTTGTATGTTAGAGCAGAATCACCGCTTCTTGCAATAATAACGTGCACACTATCATCATTCGTCCAGGCATCAATTAGCTGCAATGAATCAATCGGATTGCCCCGGACAGGAAACCAGTTTACTTCGTGTGTTAGTGTTGGCCGGCGACCTTCCAAATTCCTTAACAGGTTAGGCGCAAATATGTATGCTTGCGCCCCGGCGGGTAAATTTGCATCAAGCATTTGCAGTAAGGTCCAGTAATTGTGCTTTATAGCAGCTGTCCTTGATTCTTCCTTTAATGCTGCAGGCCACTTTTCTTTTTTGAATGAATGATCGAGAAAATGAAAATCATAACCTTCACGTATAAGCGAGTCAATAAGATTCGGATATTGTTGATAAGCCAGCTGCATGTTATCTTGCTCAATCAACAACCAGCCCTTTCCATGTTTATTGCCTGATGTGGTCCAGAACGGGCCAGCAAGCAGTAGCGACAAAAAAATGATTAATAAACATCTCAGTGCGAGCAACAAAAGTTCGGTGAGCTTCAGATTACGGGACGTTTGCCGGGAGCTTTCTTCAATCAGTGCAATACTTCCTACACGCAATGTTTTGCCCTGCTTTACATTCCATAAATGTATCGCGATAGGAACAGCAATTCCGCTAATTGCATAGAGCCATATCGGTTGTGCAAACTGAAGCAAGTTATATGAACATTTTTTGTCGTTGTTGTAAAAAATCCCTCAATACTTTTTCCATCGGCTGGTTAATATTGATGAGGCTGTAGTATATATGTTTTTCCAATTGCTGCATTCTCAAATCAGCAAGATGGTTGTTCATTTTTTCAATGTATTCATTTTTCTGGCGGGCACTATTAATATTGATTGTTTCTCCTGTCTCAAGATCCTGTAATGTTGTATATCCGCCAAAATCAAAATTCAATTCATTTTCCGCAGCCAGGTGAAACACAATTATTTCATGATGCAGTGCAGACAATACATCGAGCAATTTTGATATTTCTCCATCACGCTCGTAAAAATCGGTCATAAATATCAGCAACTCCTTTTTTTGCTCGCCGGCAAACAGGTGTTTGTAATGGATGGCCCTCGTGAACTTTCCCGCAGGCTGCAGGTTTTCCAGTTCATGATAAAACCGGGTGATGTGCTGAGGGTCTTTTCGCGATGCTAAGGAAAACAGGTCATTTTCATGGAAGACATACAAGCCAATAGCATCGCCCTGTAAATTTGCAAGGTAGCCCAAAGCTGCTGCTGCATAGCGTGCATAATCTATTTTGCTAACGCCATCACAAGAATGCTTCATTGAATTGCTTGCATCGATCAGGATCTTTACAGAAATACTTGTCTCAATTTCTGATTCACGGATATAGTACCTATCGGACCGCGCAAACATCTTCCAGTCCAGCCAACGCAAATCATCACCGGGCTGATAACTTCTGTACTGACTAAATTCAAGCCCCGTACCTTTTACATTGCTTTTGTTAATACCCGCCATAAATCCATCAATGGTGGTCTTCGCCGCCAACTGCAGATCCTTGATGGACATTAATACTTTCGGTTGTAGCAAGTTACTCATGGCTGGGAGCTATTGGCTGTCGGCTATTAGCTTTCAGCTTTTTGCGTTATATACTGGTTATTAATTTGTTTCCTCTTTTGATCCATTGATCAAATTGTTTTCAATCCTGTCAATCCACTGATCCCATAAATCCTGGTCAAGACCTCCGGTCAAGACAATCCCGGGTTTATCCTAATCGTCGTAAGCAGTTTCTCCGTCACATTATCCGAGCTTATTCCCTCTGCATCCGCTTTAAAATTCATCAATATACGATGTCTTAATACGGGATAGGCCATCGCTTTAATGTCATCCATTGTAACAGAATAACGTCCTTTGAACAATGCACGCGCTTTTGCTGTAAGTATCAACGCTTGTCCGGCACGCGGTCCCGCACCCCATCTTACCCATTCTTTTACATACGCTACCTCGGTTGTATCAGGTCGGGTTGCGCGGATTACATTGGCAACGTATTGAACCAATTCATCACTGATGTTCACATCCCTGACAAGACTTTGCAATTGCTGAATTTCCGCGGCGCCTAAAACAGCTTCCACAACAGCTTTCTTATTACCAGTCGTATTGGATAAGATCGCAGTTTCCTCTTCTGCTGTTGGATAACCAATTTTCACATACAGCAGAAAACGGTCCAATTGTGCCTCTGGTAATGGATAGGTACCAGCCTGTTCGATAGGATTTTGTGTTGCGAGAATGAAGAAAGGTCTGTCTAACGGATATGTCTTGCCGCCGTATGTTATCTCAAATTCCTGCATCGCTTCCAGCAAAGCTGATTGTGTTTTAGGCGGCGTTCTGTTAATTTCATCAGCGAGGATAATGTTGGCGAACAGGGGACCTTTGTTGAATTTAAAAAAACGCTTACCGGTTGCGTGATCCTCCTCCAGGATCTCAGTACCGAGAATGTCGGTAGGCATCAGGTCCGGCGTAAATTGTACCCTTCTAAAGGATAAATGAAGCGCCTGAGCCATTGTTCTCACTAAAAGCGTTTTTGCAAGCCCCGGAACTCCCTCCAGCAAACAATGACCACCAGCCAAAAGGCTCACCAGTATTTCCTCCACTATGTGATCCTGCCCCACAATAACTTTCTGTATCTCTTTTTTTAACCGAGTTAGTTTTTGCAACAGTTCCTGTAAGGATGTTTCGTTTGTGATCAAGATAAGCGGTTTGTGTGTTATTAATTTTTCTCATTACAAACAGGTCATTAAATAGACAACGCCTGATTTTCAAGCCAGAAAATTAAAAATAAACATAACATCTTAAAAAAAATTACACAACCGGTAGGTAAAATAAGGTTTGTAAGCGGCCATCTCTTTATATAAAAAATGATTTCATATGAAGATTAACGGTCGTGCCTTTGTGAAGATGTATAGTTTTATCCGCTTATCTTTATCCAACAGACAATGAGTGCAGCAAAATTTACATTCACAAGATTAAGATACCGTTCCGGCGACTGGGATACAGATCAGCGCATGCCCGCAAATATTCTTAATTCTTTGCTGGAATACACAACAATCCCTATAAATACACAAGAGAATGTGATTGATCTTTCCTCAGATGAAATTTTTTCTTATCCGTTCTGTTATCTGAGTGGACACCGCCTGGTCCAGTTTGATTCAAAAGAAGCCGCCAACTTCAAAAAGTATGTTCAAAATGGTGGATTTGTTTTTGTTGACGACTGTAATCATGATATTGACGGATTGTTCGCGAAATCATTTGAATCGCAAATGGATGCGCTCTTCGGTCCCAAAGCTTTAAAGAAAATTCCGAACAATCACCCCATTTATCATTCCTTCTTTACTTTCGAAAAAGGCCCGCCTAACACTGGATTTGAACTCAACGGATGGGGAGATGACCTGGTGCATGATTATTTAAAAGCTATAGAAATAAATGGCCGCATTGGTGTGCTTTATAGTAATAAAGATTATGGCTGTGAGTGGGACTATGATTTCAGGAACAAACGCTTCCTGGCTGAAGACAACACAAAATTTGGTGTGAATATTATTGTTTACGCGATGACGTGGTAGTTAAAAGCTGTGAGCTATCAGCTATTAGCTGTCAGCAACCAAAACAATAGTTCAGAAATTTTTGACTTTTTAATTTTGATTTTTGAGCTAATACCTTCCTTTCAACGGCTTCAGCAAATCTTCCAAACCATTTAATTTGATCTCATACATAGTCTGTAACAACATGCCCAGTTTTCCCTTTGGAAAGCCTTTGCGTTGAAACCACTCGAGGTATGAGACAGGCAGATTGCAGATGATAGTATCCTTGTATTTTCCGAAAGGCATCTTCATTGTGGTTAACTGAATCAGGCTATTGCCATCAGGTTGCATCAAATCTTCCATTCTTATTATTGAGACGGCAATATTAAAGAAATACGCCGAATGTGTGATCCGGACTTTCCCGAAATATGCAATAACTATTTTCCATAGGCTAAAAGCATTTTTCATTCGCATATTTGCACATTTACCCGTTTGTACATCTATAATTGTCAATTTTACATTTTCAATTATCAAGAATCATTACTTATTTTGCGTACCATTTTAAAAAAATTAAAACAACCAAACGGTAATGCTAAAAGATATTCAAGTACAAAATGAGAAGGAAACCCGTGGCGGTTTTGGTGAGGGTATATACGAAATAGGTAAAAAAAATTCTGATGTAGTAGTTCTTACCGCAGATTTAGCGGGTTCTATGAAACTGGGACCCTTTATCAAGGAATTTCCTGAACGCTTTGTACAGGTTGGCATTGCTGAAGCAAATATGATCGGCATTGCGGCTGGTCTTACCATTGGTGGTAAAATTCCTTATACAACAACTTTCGCGAACTTCAGCACTGGTCGTGTATATGATCAAATTCGCCAGAGTGTGGCGTATAGCGGTAAAAATGTAAAAATCTGCGCCAGCCACGCAGGTCTTACTTTGGGTGAAGATGGTGCAACCCACCAGATCCTGGAAGATATTGGAATGATGAGAATGCTGCCAGGCATGACTGTTATTGTTCCTTGCGATTTTAACCAGACTAAAGCGGCTACTATAGCTATCGCAGAATACGAAGGACCTGTTTACCTGCGTTTCGGCAGACCAAAATGGCCAAATTTCACCAAAGAAGATGGTAGCGATTTCCAGATTGGTAAAGCGCAAGTGTTGAGCGAAGGAACTGATATTTCCATTTTCGCATGTGGTCACCTTGTTTGGAAGGCGATTGAAGCCGGAAGGATCCTTGAAGAGAAAGGCTATAGTGTTGAACTGATCAATATTCATACTATTAAACCGCTGGATAGCGAAGCAATTATCAAGTCACTCAAAAAAACAGGCTGTGCAGTAACATGCGAAGAGCATAACATTCTTGGTGGCTTGGGTGATAGCGTTGCGCATGTGGCTTCACAAAATGTGAATGTGCCTATTGAATACATCGGCACAAAAGACACTTTTGGCGAAAGCGGAACGCCTTCTGAGTTGCTTAAAAAATATGGCCTCGATACACCTAACATTGTTGAGGCTGCTGAAAAAGCAATTGCAAGAAAGAAAAGTTAATACTTTTAACTAGTTTAAACCTATTTGTGAAAAACCCATCATTGTATGGGTTTTTTTATTTTTACTGATTAAACATCCTGCATGCAACCAGACGATAAAGAATTGTTGTATTTATTCCGGCAAGCTGAAACAAAGGAGCAGGCGTTTACTTCCATCGTAAAAAAATACCAGGAAAAATTGTACTGGCACATAAGGAGGATGGTTGTGGATCATGACGATGCAAATGATGTTCTGCAAAACATGTTCATCAAAGTTTGGAACGGACTGGAAAACTTCAGGGAGGATAGTCAATTGTATACATGGTTATACCGGATTGCCACCAATGAAGCCCTCACGTTTTTAGACCAGCAGAAAAAGCGCAGTTCAGTAAGCTTAAGCGATGTAGAAGCTGGTCTTTCTGAAAAAATAAAGGCGGATACGAATTTTGATTCCGCAAGACTGGAATGGAAATTACAACTAGCCATACAACAACTGCCCGAAAAGCAAAGAGTAGTATTTAACCTGCGCTACTACGATGAAATGCCTTACGAAGAAATGAGCAAAATTCTTGATACGAGTGAAGGAGCATTAAAAGCGAGCTATCACCATGCAGCCCGCAAAATTGAAGACTTCATCAAAAATAATTAAACCTTTCTTAACAATTGAGGTCAAAATTTCATATGGAAGATCGAAAAAACATACAGGAAGAATTAAGGGAAATCGCTCCCTTGCTGCAAAACACTCCAAAAACGAATGTTTTTAGAGTGCCTGGTGGATATTTCACTGAGCTTCCTTCCCTGATTTCAGAAAAAACCCATACACTGCAATTTTCAAATACCAGAGTACCATATGCCGCTCCTCACGGATATTTCGATGATTTGCCCGGCATAATCATGAAAAAAATAGCTGAAACAAGTGCTGTTAGTAGCGAAGAGGAGTTGAGCGAAATCGCACCCACGCTGGTAACGATCGGTAGAAAAAATGTATTTTCAGTACCGGACAATTTTTTCAGCGCTCTGGATATCACCCCTTATAATAAAGACGTAGATGAGCCGCAAGCGAGGATTGTTCCTCTAAAAAGACGAAATTGGTATACATATGCCTCTGCGGCAATAATAAGCGGATTAATTTTATTAGGAGGTTTTGCATGGCTAAAGGACAACAATTATCACCACCAGTTTAACAAGGTAAAGAATACGGATATGCAGGCAGCTGTATCTACAATAAGTGATGCAGAAATCTCCCATTTTCTGGACCACCAGGTTGTTATGCCCGAACAGGGCGCCGCTTCCATGGAAGAATTTCATGAGCCGGATGTAAACGAAGTCATCAATAACATGAGCAACCAGGAGATAATGGAATACCTTGATAATAACAAAGAACCAGGCGAGACGGTAGTGACGGATATATAAATTTTAAAAAAAAGATGAAAAAATTATTAATTCTTGCTTATTTATTATGCTTTGCTTATTACCTTTGTGACGCACAGACCCAAGCCCAAAGTAAGGATGAACGCCTTCAGTCCCTTAAAATAGCATACATAACGAAGGAGCTTAATCTTACCGCGGAGGAGGCCAAGCAATTTTGGCCGGTTTACAACAAGTATATTGAGGAATTGAAAAAGGCCAGACATGATCATTCTAATGATGAGATAGCTTTTGAAGAAGAAGTTGTTAATATCAAGAAGAGGTATCGTCCGGATTTTAAGACAATACTGAAGGATGATGACCGGGTTAATAAAACTTTTACGATGGAAAAAAGTTTTAGAGACTTTTTACGAAAAGAACTGCAACAACGGCAGAAAAAACCGTGATCTAATAAACATATTTATCTAAACTTATTTTAAACTCGGTGTTTTTCATAGGTTAGCAACGGCCAGCCCTGTCTAGGGCGGGCCCTGTTTTTTAAGGCCTTTATATAATCCGATTTTGCCAGCAATTCATCTGCAGAATTATCCGCGGTGAATGTTTTATCACTCACTCTTTCGATTTTTCATTTCGCTTTTATTAATGGGCACTATATTCTGCAAAGTTTATCTTGGATCGTCACGTTGTCCGCCGTTGTTGCGTGTGTAAGGATGGAATTGAGTGGGGTACACCAGCAACCAGTCATGCTGTTTGAAACTTCTGCTTCCATTCGGTAGCGTCTACGTGTTGTTGGTACGCTCCGCGCAAAGCCATGCGGCATACCAACCGGCAATCCTTTTAATTTTCGGCGAATTAAATTGACTTGCCTGCGGCAAGTCGACTTTATGCATGCAAGTTCACACTGTCCGCCGTTGTTGCGTGTCTAGGGATGGCTTGAGCGGAGCATACCAACAACAAGTTATGCGGCTTGAAATTGATGATTCTCCCGGAAAGTGGTTATATTTTTACTGGTTAACAGCCATCGGCGTCTTTACATCATGATAGAACAAAAACTTCCAGCCTTCTTTTTTCCCTTCTTCCCACCACTGCTGGCGCAAATGCATGCATTTTTTGCCGTCGTAATCATACTTAGCAACGAACTTGCTTTTCATTTGCTGTAATTGGGGAGCATCGTCACCACCAAAGAAAATCGTCTCATTCCCTTCCCTTATCCAGAAAACCTGGTGAAAACGGCTATGTGCAGCTGTCAGTTCATACGTAATGTAATCATCTATCGTCCCTTTATCTTCTGTAAGAAAAACAACATTTGGACTACCTTCCAATACAGACAGTTCTTCCGCCATATAAGATGGGAAACCAATTTCTAAGGCAGAATCCAGTTCTCTTTTTTGAACATAATAAGTTGCATCGGGAAAAGAAAGATGATAGTTACCCAGGTTATCTTTTTTACTAACCCCACCCGCGTGATCCTTATGCAAATGGCTCATCAGCACTTTTGTAACAGACTGTGGATCAATGCCATTCGCCAGCAGGTTAGTGAACAGTTGCAGTTTCCCGTTCTTTGAGAAACCTAGTCCCGCATCAATCAGCAACACATCTTTTTCCGTTTTCACCACAAAAGGCTGTACTTCTACCAGCAAACTGCCGGTGGATCTTGCCTGTAAATGATCGTTATCAGTATCAAAGGGAACAAAAACTTTAGACTTATCTACCGTAAAAGAACCTTCGGACAGAGGAATTATTTGCATGGCGCAAAGATAGGGTATCGGGGGTGAGGTTTGAGAGTGAAGGTGTCAGGTTTCAGGTTTCAGGTTTCAGGCGTAAGGCGTAAAGCGTAAGGCGTAAGGCGTAAGGCGTAAGGGGAACCCAACTAGTGAAACAATATTGTTAAGGATAGTATTTTCTCTTTGCAAATCTTTTGTTTCACAAATTCCCTACCTGACACCTGACACCTGATACCTGATACCTTTTATCGTACATTATCTCAACACCATCTGCCGGTCCGCATCCAATCTTACCATTATAAATATTAAAATTGTAAAGGTCAGCAAGGATGAGCCGCCGTAACTGATCAGCGGCAGCGGAATACCAATAATCGGGAATAAACCGATCGTCATACATACATTTATCGCGATATGAAGGAAGATAATGCTGGCAACGCTGTAGGCATATACGCGGCTGAATGTACTTCGCTGTCGTTCTGCAATAACTACAATCCGCAACAGCAACAACGCATAGATACCAAGAAAGATCACGCATCCGGTAAATCCGAACGCTTCACCAAGTGATGTAAAAATAAAGTCAGTATGTTGCTCCGGCACGTATTTACCTCTTGTTTGGGTGCCCTTTAAAAAACCCCTGCCCATAATACCGCCTGAGCCGATAGCAATTTTACTTTGGCGCACATTATAATCATCTGGCTTCTTGGCTACTTTATCCCGCTCACTCATCTTCTGCGCACTTTTGTTCAGGCTGCAGTCATAATCTTTACCCACCATGCTATAGATACGTTGACTTTGGTAGCAGTGTAGCACGTTGTTAAAAATATACGGAACTGCGAAACGCTGAATGCCCACGCAGCCTACCCACAACAGCAGTACAACTATTAACACACCCTTATCCCGCTTTATACTACGTCGTAAAAAGTATATAACCGCACCCGCTATTAAAGTAAGAATAATGGCAAGAAGGTTAGGCTCCATAACCAGTGTTGCTACTACCAGCACACCGAACGAAAACCCTACAACCAGTATGGTTCCGGGCAATCCTTCGCGATACATTACAATAAAAAAACTGGCGTATACCAACGCAAGGCCGGTTTCATTTTGTAAAATGGACAAAAGTGCAGGACTAAGCGCAATAGCTGTAGCTATTGCATGAGATTTAAGCTTGGTAAAATCAGTATCTAATTGCGACAGATACTTACCAAGTGCAAGCGCAGTAAAAATCTTACACAGTTCAGCAGGTTGCAGGTTAAAGCCTCCGCCTAATGGAATCCAGCTTTTAGAACCATTGATATTTTTCCCTATTACAAAAGTTGCCAGCATCAGCAATATGCCAAACGCATATAACAAATTGGCAAAAGCCGTGTATAACTTGCTGTCGCTTAACAATATAAAAGTTGCCACTACGACACACACGCCAGCAAATATCAACTGCTTGCTGTAGTTTGTCTTTCCGCTGAAAAATGAAGACAGCCAGTCTGTATCAGGTTTGTATTCCACCATGAAAATGCACATTATGCCAATAGAAACCAGTATAGCATATATGCCTACGATAAGCCAGTCAATTCCCTCTGATATAGATTTATTCTGATACGTCGCCATTAAACTCTTTTGTAGTTACGGTTGTTATTTCGCTCCTCATTATTAGGCAGAACAGCCTCCTGTTTTAGTGTATTTTGCTTCCTGGGCGCCTTTTTTACCGGTGTTGAACTCTTTTTAGGAGTTGTTGTCTTAGCAGGCGGAGCAGTATCCGGTTTCACTGGAGCCGGATTTGCTTCAAATTCGGAAGGCTCGCTCTCGCCGGTGCCGGCAGAATCTTTTACAGCTTCCTGCTCCTGCAACAATCGTAAAGCCTCTTTTACTTTTTTGAGAGAATCCTGTGTAGCCATCGCCCTCAGCATTTTTGCCGGAATGAGATTCAGCTTTGTTACACGATCAACTTCCGCTTTTCTTGCCGGATCCGTAATTGAATCTTTCAGATATTTTTCAATCAACAGGCTGGCTATCGGGGCCGCAGAACTAGCGCCAAAACCTGCATTTTCACACATCACCGCTATGGCAATACGCGGGTTATCGCGTGGAGCAAAAGCGCCAAAGAAGGCGTGATCTTTCTGTTTTACACCGTGATCATAGTTTTCAACCGTACCCGTTTTGCCGCAAACCACAATACCCGGCACCTGGGCCGCAGCGCCGGTACCATATTCCATTACACCCTGCATGCCGTTGTGTACGGCTTCAAAATAAGAGGGCGAAATATTCTCCGTTTGGTGCTTCACTCTGTAAGGAGACAACATATCAAACTTATCTCCACCTTCAATACTATCTACAAGATGCGGTGTGTAATACCAACCCTTATTTGCAATAGTCGCCATCACGTTCGCCAGCTGTGTAATGGTAGTTAAAACCTCACCCTGTCCGATCGCGTTAGAAATACAATTGCAACTCACCCATCGTGAACCATATCTTTTTTCATACAGGGACGAAAGCGGAATATTACCTTTTCGTTCAGAGGGCATATCTATTCCCAGACGATTACCCAGCCCAAACGAATACGCATATTTATTAAACACTTTTAGTGCACTGTCTGCGTTACCATAACGTCCCTGATCCAGTAATCTTTTATAAACCGTAGCAAAATAACTGTTATCACTATGAGCGATGGCACTTGTTAAGTTGAATGTTCCTTTATCAAGGCATTTGGGTTTGCCGTTTCCGCAACCAGGGAAGTAGCCATTACAGGTAATGGTAAAATTCTTGTCGATAACACCTTCAGCCAAACCGATTACACCAACCACTGTTTTAAAGGTTGAACCAGGCGAATAAGTTGAACCCAACGCGCGATTTACCAATGGCGTACGGGGATCTACATATAATGAGGAAAAGTGCTTTCTTCTGTCAGGCCCTGTCAAATAATTCGGATTATAAGTCGGACTGCTTATCATGCAGAGAATGCCACCGGTTCTTGGGTCAATAGCAACTATGGTGCCCACTTTATTTGTCATCAACTCCTCACCTAATTGCTGCAACTCAACATCCAGGCTCAGGTGAAGACTTTTACCGGCCGTGGCCATCGTATCATATTGTCCGCCCTGGAAAGATCCCTGTATCCTTCCTTTATTATCTCTTAAATACTGTTTCACACCACGTGTTCCCATCAGCACTTTTTCGTACTGCCGTTCAAGGCCGGTCATGCCGGTATAATCGCCCATTTCATAGCCTTCCTCCCTGTGCTTACGCAGAAAGCCAGTGTCAACTTCGGCAAGATAACCAAGCACATTAGCTGCTGTGTTGAAAGGATAATTACGGACAGGACGTTCTGCAAGAACAAAACCGGGAAATTTATACATATTCTCATTAAGGCGGGCATATAACTCCGGCGTTAACAGGGGTTCAAAAACGCTGGATTTATAGCGGGAATTTTTAATGATGGCAGTTAACACCCTTTTCCTGAATTCAGACGTATCAATTCCTAAAATACTGCATAACGCAAGTGTATCTGTTTGTTTTATCTCCGAAGGTGTGATCACAAGATCATACATGATCGTATTTTCAAGAATTGCACGTCCCTGCCTGTCGTAGATAATTCCACGATCAGGATACATGACTTTGCGGAACAATGCATTGCTTTCTGCCTGGAGTTTATATTTGGAAGAAAAAACCTGGAGATTCAATAATTGCCCGATAATTACCAGCAAAATGGTGATAAATATGATCTGAATAACCCTGCTACGGGATTGATTGTACACAGACATGTTAGATACTAAGACTGTTTTATCTTATTTACAAAATTGGCGATTGTACAAACATAAAGCCTGCCAGACATTTAAAATTTTTTGTTGAAATTTAATGGAGGGAGAGAAGGTTAATAACATCTTGGAAAGCATAAAGCCTAAAGCCCAAAGCTTAAAACTCAACCATCTTACCTGGTGATTTAAGTGAATCGATAATAAATTATCGTACCAATAGGTTTTCCTTGCATTGAAAGTGGTTGCACTCAAGCCTAAGTAGGATGAATATTAACCAACAAAAAGACGAAAATCAACAATGTTCGATGAAACAAGCTGAGCGCTTAAAGCCTAAAGCTTAAAACTCATTTGTCTGGCCCAATGGTTTTCGGGCAAAGATGAATTTATTCCTTCCTAAAGATCTCCATTGCTATTACCTTAAGGACACTAAATAGAACCTCAGCAAAAAGACGAAAATCAATAATGTTCGATGAAACAAGCTTTAAGCTTTGGGCTTTAGGCTTTAAGCTTTACTCAATAAGGCTTTAAGCTTACAAAGACACTGGCACAGAATGGATCGCATCACTCATTTCTTTAATGAGAGAAAGATCTTTCTCGATTGCGTTGCCTATCACAATTACATCGGCACCGGCTTTTCCGTTGCGGTAAGCCTTTTCCGGGTCTGTAATACCGCCACCTACAATTAAAGGAGCTTCAATGTGTTTGGCTACGCGTTCAATCATTCCTTCAGAGATCGGCTTTTTGGCGCCACTGCCTGCGTCCATGTAAATCAGCTTCATGCCCAGCATTTCACCGGCCATGGCCGTGCACATTGCGATATCGTTTTTGTCAGAAGGTATAGGAGATGCATTTGAAATATAGGAAACCGTAGTTGGTGCTCCACCATCAATAACCATGTAGCCGGTTGGCATAATTTCCAGTCCGCTTTGCCTTACAAAAGGCGCACTGATCACATGCTGCCCGATCAACAATTCCGGATTGCGGCCGGAGATCAATGATAAATATAGCAGCGCGTCAGCATATTTGCTAACCTGGGAAGGGGCGCCGGGGAAAAGTATAACCGGAATATTGCAGCTGGCTTTCAGCTGCTGTATGCATTCATCAAGATTATCTGCAATAACAAGACTTCCGCCCACAAATAAGTAATCCACATTGGCTGCCACAGAAAGCGAAGCCAATTGTTCTATTGAAGAGGAATTTACCTTATCAGGATCAATTAACACCGCAAACGATTTTCGTCCCAGCTTTTTTCTTTCCGTAAGTTCTTGATATAACGCGTTCTTCATGCTTAATGGATGGGTGCCTGTTATTTGCAAAAATGCAAAAAAGTTTTCTGTTTCAGACGTTTATTTTTTAATATGTTATAAAATCTTTCCTACCGGGTTAAAACTCACAGGCAGTTATATTGTTACGGCAGCAATTTGAAAGACTATAAACATGCATTATTTAAACATCAAAATTCATGCAATTGTTGCAATGGCCCGGTTGTTGCGCGCTGGTAATTCCGTATATTTACACCGTACATAAATATTAGGTTTTCAACCTTTATTTTAAAAAAATCTTATCCTCATTCTGTGAATATTGACTGAAAAGCAGTACTAGTTTGGTCTCACAGAAAGTTCAAATTCCTTATCCACAGTTTGTGCATATTTCAACATTTGTTTTTTCGAAAAGGCAAGATATTTTCGTCAACCGTACCAACTAAAGGGGGTGGAATTTTAATAAAAAAATCCAATCACAACATAAACATTTTCCTCATATGGCGAAGCAACAACCCAGGAAAGGCCTGACCTTTCAACGTCGGTTTACAAAAGAGGGTACCAGCCCATTTGACTTATTTGTCTATGATTACCGCACCAGTGTGATCAGAAATCCTAACGGAGAAGTTGTATTTGAAATGAAAAATGTGGAGGTTCCAGCTCAATGGAGCCAGATTGCAACTGATATTCTTGCTCAAAAGTACTTCCGCAAGGCTGGCGTTCCCCAGCCGGATGGTAGCCTTGGACGTGAAACTTCCGTTAAGCAGGTAGCACACCGTATGGCTAATTGCTGGAAAGAATGGGGACAACGTTATAATTATTTTGCATCTGAAAAAGATGCTACTGTTTTTTACGATGAGCTTGTTTACAGCATTCTTAACCAGGCTTGCGTTCCCAACAGCCCACAATGGTTTAACACAGGGTTGCACTCCAGCTACGGCATAACAGGAAAACCTCAGGGTCACTATTATGTTGATCCCATAGATGGTCAGCTGAAAAAATCTCAAAATGCGTACGAGCGCCCTCAGCCGCATGCTTGCTTCATATTAAGTGTCGGTGATGATCTGGTAAATGAAGGTGGTATTATGGACCTTTGGGTTCGTGAAGCGAGGATTTTCAAATATGGATCTGGCGTTGGAACAAACTTTTCTCAGATTCGCGGTGAAGGTGAAAGACTAAGTGGAGGTGGAACATCCAGCGGATTGATGAGCTTCCTTAAAATTGGTGACCGTTCTGCCGGCGCTATAAAATCAGGCGGAACTACCCGTCGCGCTGCTAAAATGGTGTGCCTGGATCTGGATCACCCGGAGATCATGAAATTCATCAATTGGAAAGTCGAAGAAGAGAAGAAAGTTGGTGCATTGATCAATGCTGGCTATGATAGCCATTATGAAGGTGAAGCTTACCTGACTGTTTCCGGTCAGAATTCTAATAACTCTGTTCGTATTCCGAATAAATTCTTCGACAAACTTCAGAATAATGAAGATTGGGAATTAACTGCCCGTACTGACGGACATGTAATGAAGAAAATTCCGGCCCGCGAAGTATGGAACCAGATTGCATACGCTGCATGGCGTTGTGCAGATCCCGGAACGCAATACGACACTACCATCAATGAATGGCACACTTGTCCCCAGGGTGGACGCATTAACGCATCTAACCCTTGTAGCGAGTACATGTTCCTGGACAACACGGCATGTAACCTGGCAAGTGCCAACCTGATGAAATTCTTCGATACTGAGAAAAATGTATTTGATATTGAAGGTTTTGAATACACCTGCCGCTTATGGACAGTAGTATTGGAAATCTCTGTGTTGATGGCTCAGTTCCCTTCCCAGGACGTTGCTCAATTATCATATGATTACAGAACGCTTGGCTTAGGTTTTGCCAACCTGGGCACTGTATTAATGGTGAGCGGTATTCCTTATGACAGCGAAGAAGCAAGAGGTATTGCCGGCGCAATCAGTGCGGTAATGACTGGTGTTGCGTACAAGACTTCAGCTGAAATGGCTGAAATACTGGGTGCCTTCTCTAAATATGAAGAGAACAAAGAAGACATGCTGCGTGTAATGCGCAACCACCGTGCTGCGGCTTATGATGCAAGCGAAGCTTATGAAGGATTGAGCGTTAAACCTGTTGGTATCAACGCAAAATATTGTCCTGAAGATCTTCTGAAGGCTGCAACAAAAGCATGGGATGACGCAGTTCAGCTTGGTGAAAAATTCGGTTACCGCAACGCACAGACAACTGTGATCGCTCCAACAGGAACTATAGGTCTTGTAATGGATTGTGATACAACGGGTGTTGAACCTGACTTTGCACTGGTTAAATTCAAAAAATTAGCTGGTGGCGGTTATTTTAAGATCATTAACCAGAGTGTTCCTACAGCGCTGAAAAACCTGGGTTATTCTGAAAAAGAAATCGACGGCATAGTTAAATATGCAGTAGGTGCCGCTTCTTTTGAAGGCGCTCCATTTATTAATCCACAGACATTAAGTGAGAAAGGCTTTATTGCTGATGAAGTTAAAAAACTGAATGATGCAGCTAAGAGCGCTTTTGAAATCGGTTTTGTATTCAATAAATTCACTTTAGGTGAAGCCTGCCTGGAAAGATTGGGCTTTACCGCTGAACAATACAACGATTGGAGCTTTAATCTTCTTGAAGCTTTAGGATTTACTGACGAACAGATAGACGCTGCAAACGATTATGTATGCGGTACTATGACTGTCGAAGGTGCTCCGTTCCTGAAAAAAGAACACTTACCGGTGTTTGATTGCGCAAATAAATGCGGCAAAAAAGGTCAGCGCTTTATCCATGCGCACGGTCACATCAAAATGATGGCTGCTTGTCAACCATTCCTGAGTGGAGCTATTTCAAAAACAATCAATCTTCCACACGAGGCTACTGTTGAAGAAATAGCTGATTCTTACATGTTGAGCTGGCAGTTGGGTCTTAAAGCCTGTGCTTTGTACCGCGATGGTTCTAAACTGAGCCAGCCGCTGAGCAATAAATCTGACAAGAAAAAGAAAACCGGCGAAGGCAAAGAAGAAGAGGAAACAGAAAAAGCAGCAGCACAACCGGAATCAAATATTGTAGACCTGAGCAAATTGTCCGTTGAAGAGTTGCTTGAAGAAGTAACCAAACGCATGCAGGCTTCTACAGATACTAAATTAAAAAGAGAGCTTTCACGCATCGTTGAAAGAAAGACGCTTCCACGCAAACGTAAAGGCTTTACACAAAAAGCAAAAGTTGGCGGACAGGTGATCTTCCTGCACACGGGTGAATATAGCGACGGAACCTTAGGCGAAATCTTTATTGACCTTGCAAAAGAAGGATCTACCTTACGCAGCCTGATGAACTGTTTTGCGATAGCTGTATCTGTTGGTTTACAGTACGGTGTTCCGTTAGAAGAGTTTGTAGAAAAATTTGTGTTCACCAAGTTTGAACCAGCCGGAATGGTAGACCATCCGAATATCAAAACAACAACATCGCTTGTAGATTTTGTGTTCCGTTCACTGGCGTATGATTACCTGAACAGAACAGATCTGGTGCATGTTATAGATAAACCTACGGTTGAGAACAATGGAGACGACGAAGGTGACGTTACATTGTTAGGCAAACCTGAATTAAGCAGTGTACGTGTGGTTGGTTCTGCCAACAATGCTGCCGCACAGCCTCAGAAAGCACAGAAGGCTGCCGTAAAAGCAGAAGTTGGATTAGATGCAGTGAATGCTGCAGCGAAAAACATGCAGAGTGATGCCCCAACATGTAATGTGTGCGGTCACATCACCATTCGCAGCGGTACCTGTTACAAATGTTTGAATTGCGGCAACAGCATGGGTTGTTCGTAAAATTCGTAGAGACGTAGCAGTGCTACGTCTCTACCATTAAAACGCGGATTTTTTTTGATTATACAAAGGTCCCTGGCGAAAGCCGGGGATCTTTGTTTGCGGGGGTAAATAAATGGACCGATTACAAATCATTTTTCAACCATTTTCAACCATTCCTTTATAACACCCTTCAACCTTTCTTTTTTAGATTGAACATCCTTTACATCGGTAAATACAATCGTTCTTCTTCCATCTTTGTAATCACCTTCCAGCAGACCCGATTGATCATTTACCTTGGCGCCGCTGGGCAGCACAAGCATTATTCTTCCTTTAAAAAGATTAAAAACAGCTATTTCCCTTTTGTATTCTTTCGGATCAAAAGGTTGCATCTTACCTGTATAATAAAAGCTCGGGTTGTTCCATTTGATTCGCTCTCCTATTTCTTTATCAACGCTTAAAATAATCTCACGGACCGATTGTACAACTTCTTTTATTTCGGGCTCCAGTTTGGAGATATGATCAGCAACCTGTTCAGCATCGGATGGTTTGACAGATTTGGCCATGAAAATTGATTAAAGTAGAGACGCGATGCATCGCGTCTCTACTAATTTACCTAGATTTTATTGTTCTTTTGAGCCCATTTATAGGCATTGTTGACGATATATTCGGAAATGCGTTCGTATTCGTCCATCGATCTGATGATATGATCATAATACCGCGGTTGCCAATCAAATAGGATGCCGTTTTTCCGGGCAAACGTGGTAACTGCGGATTTGTATCCGCGGATGATGGATGCCAGGTTTTTGGATTGCGGTGCGATGGTAGAGACGCAATGCATTGCGTCTCTAAATTGCGTTTCGTCCGGATTTGAATCAGAGACGCGATGCATCGCGTCTCTACGATGATGATTATCGCCAATAATCACGATCCCATGCATATGATCTGGCATTATCACAAATTCACCTAACTGCAAATTCATATCGGGGCGTATTTCGGGTGTTTTTAACCATTCGGAATGGGCGATTTGGCCAATGGCGGATTGCCGTAGATACGCATTGCATTGCGCGTCTGCCACAACAATTTCCCCAAAATAGTGCGCGTGATTTTTCGTACAAATTGTTATGAAATACATACCGGGGTTTGCATAATTCCATGATTGTAGCCGCGTGGATGTAATGCGGTATTTGTTTCTGAATAACTGGGACATAAAATTTTTTAAGGGTTGTGAAACGGATTCAAATGTAATAATATTTGAATATAATAATACCGACGCAATGCAAATAATGGAAGGGCAATGCATCAAATAAAAAATAAAAGGAGGACGATGCGTGAAATAAAAGAGGCGCGATGCATCGCGCCTCTACGAATATTGACAGACCAAAATTAATATCCCGGGTTCTGTGCACTTGCCGGTATATCCGGATTCTGTTTTATTTCCGTGTCCGGAATAGGATAACGTTTGTGGAAATCCTGGACAGATCCACTTTCTGCAGACCATTTGTTGCGGGATTTTATCAGGGTAACAAATTTGTTTGTGCGGATCAGATCCATGCGACGCCATCCTTCAAAACACAATTCACGCATACGCTCGTCAAGGATCTTTGTGCGGAACTCATCCTGGCTCATCCCCTGGCTCCATTGCATATTTGCCGGCAGTGTTCCGCCAAATGCTCTTTTTCTAATCTGGCTGTTGACGATATCCACACCTTCAGCAGTGCGTGTCAATTCATTCAGACACTCTGCATAACACAACAACACATCTGCATAGCGTATGTAAAGAATGTTCTTTCCTGACAACCAGAAACTCATGACGCCATCTGTGCGGAGATCTTCATATTTCTTAACGTGCGGATCAAGCTCGTCGCCACCAAAGCCGGAAGGGATTGTCGGCATTTTGTCCTTGTACTTAAAATCGTAGCGTATGCTTTGAGCTTTACGAACGTCGCCTGTTTCCCAAATGCCGCCTTGCGCAACATCGCTGTAACAGTACTTTGTCGGCACCATTAAATCATATCCACCAAAGTAACAGTTACCATCGATATTAGCTAAAGCTCTTGAACCCATCTGCCATTGCGTTTGATTATTATCAGGCCATGTATTATTGAATTGGAATTCGTATAGCGACTCTGAACTATTTGGTTTGGATGGATCATACAGGTCTGCAAAATTGTTTACAAGACTATACTTACCGGATGTGATGATCCCGTTAAACATATCCGCAGCCTTCTGAAAATCTTTGTATGTAGATTCCTGTGGTGCATACATATATACTTTACCAAGCAGTGCCATCGCAGCATATTTTGTCACACGTTTTTTATCATCCTGCGTTTCTGGTAAATGAGCGACAGCAAACTGGAGATCGTTGATAAGGAATTCGTATACTTTATTCAATGGCTGCCTGCCATAGCCCAGTTTGTCCTGATTCGCCTGGTCAATAATCGGAATTTCGCCCCAGTACTGCGTTAATTCGAAGGAAACAGCAGCCCTGATAAAACTGGCTTCGCCCTTTAAAAAATTCCCTTTGGCTGTATCTTCTGTTATGTAACCCAACTTGTTGATCACCTGAGCTGCGGCACTAACAATCGGCCAACGGAGATCCCATTGTGCAGTAAGTGCGTTATTTGTCGGCGCAAGAAATCCGTTGTATTTGTCAAGGCCTGACTGATCAGGATCTGTCATTACCTGGTACGCACCCTGTTGAGATTCATCGCCACCTAACTGAAACATAAATCCGCCCCTGTCTTTTCGGGAATCGCGCCATTTGGTGTAGAGACCGCTGATCAATGGCTCTATGTTTTCCAGCTTACTGAAAACTTCCTCTTCGGTCAGCGTTGTTTTAGGCTGCTGATCCAGGAATTTTTTGCAGGAGATCTGGGTAGCCAGTCCAAATCCAATTATAATGAATAGAAACAGTTTGTATTTCATAAAAATTTCTTTTAAGGCGTATTAATTATAAGTTGAGATTTAAACCAACAACGATAGACCTGTTGTTAGGAAAGCCGTCACCGGTTTCCGGATCAAAACCCTTATCTTTTGTAAACAATAAGAGGTTAGTTCCTGTAACATAAATTCTTGCATTATCCAGGAACATATGGCCTGCTGCACTTTTTGGGAGAGTATACGAAAGCGTTGCAGTAGAAAGCCTGATGAATGAAGCATTCTGAATGGCCAGATCTGTTTCACCCGGATTAAACCTCGCAATACCGTACATCGCACGAGGGATGTTTGTGTTTGTATTTGTGGGTGTCCAACGGTTAAGCATATCTACATGAGATACAGCCAGCATACCACCGGAACTCAACATACTTTCATAAAAGCTGGAGATACGCTTAAGACCTGAAGAGTAATTGAAGAAAAGATTTAATGAAAAAGCTTTGTAAGTGAGATCAGTTCCAAAGCCACCATAAAATTTGGGATCAAGTTTACCAACAACATAACGATCCTTATCATCAATCACTTTATCGCCATTTCTGTCAACAGGAACTATATCACCAGGATGCACCATTCGCCCTGCAAAATTGTAGCCGTTCAAAGCGTCCTTATCACCTTCCTGGGCAATCTTATCAAATTTGTAAGTATAAATGTTGTTTAATGATTCCCCTACAAATAAGTTGCCTGTGCGTTGAATTTCTACGCCAGTAAATCCGCCTTTGTTATAAATGGCTTGCGTTTGTCCGTAAAGTTTAGTGATCCTGTTCTTATCTGATGAAAAGTTCACCATTACATTCCACTGGAGATCCTTCTTCTGAATTACGGCATAGTTCACATTCACTTCAACACCTGTGTTTTTAAGTGCTCCAACGTTAGACACCTGGTTGCTAAATCCTGATGTAGTATTGAGCGTCTGCACCATCAACAGGTCTTTGTTAACGATATTGAAGTAATCTGCTGTAATGTTCAGGCGATTTTTCAGCAATACAAGTTCGAGGCCGATGTCAAGTTGTTTTTGTTTTTCCCATGAAAGATTTGGATTGCCTTTCCTGCCATCTGAATTATATGTAACCTGACCATTGGAATATACCGGTGAATACTGGCTGACAAATGCATAGTCAGGAATGTTCTGATTACCTGCAATACCATATCCTGCACGCCATTTAAGCCTGTTGATCCATGAGATATCTTTCATGAAGTTTTCGCGTGACATATCCCAACCAAGAGCCAGTGATGGGAATGCACCCCATTGGTTGCCCGGCGCAAACCTTGAAGAACCATCATAACGCAATGTAGCTGTCGCGAAATATTTGTTATCGAAAGAGTAATCAACACGGCCAAGATAAGAAGCCAAAGTGTTCGTTACAAAGCCAGAACCCAGACTAAATTTATCCCTTGAATAAGCCGCACCAAGATTCATGTAAGTGAAATCATTGCTGGGAAATCCATATGCATTTACCTGGTTGTAGTTAGAATTCTTCTGTTGCAGAGATGCACCCACCATCGCATTTACAGAGCTCCTTCCGAAATACCTGCTATAAGATGCTGTGTTATCCCATTGCCAGCTATACGTTTCAGCCTTGTAATGCGTTGCACTACCGTGGTTGCTTCCGCGTGTATCCTGTCCTGTTCCGATAGGCACATAAGAATAGTTCTGCTGATCCATTATATCTGCGGACAAAGTAGAACGGATAGTCAGATACTTAACAGGATTAAGGCTGATATAGTTAGACGAGATCAGCCTGTTCATATTGTTGTTGCTGATAAGCGAAAGACTCTTGATAGGATTATACCAACCCTGATCAGTGATGTCCGCCCACTTCAGGTATTGCATCGTATCGTTTATCGGTAACAACGGGTTTGCATTGATGGCCATGTTAAACACATCGCCACTTGGTACATCATTCGTAGAACGGATAAAGCTTGTGTTTGTACCAATCTTTAGCCATGACTTTACATTCTGTTCAACGTTTACCCTTCCACCAAAACGTTTGTAGTCGGATGTTTTTATCAACCCTTTCTGATCAGTGTAATTAAGGCTTACCAGGTAAGTTCCTTTATCGGAACCACCAGAGAAACTAAGTGTATAATTTTGCTGTACACCACTCTGCGTTACAGGCTTTAACCAATCATATGATTTGCCTTCTTTATAAGTTTGTTGTTCATACGCAGCAAAAACATTTCCGGTATCGCTGGTAATTGCATCAATATATTTCTGTCTGTCGCCATTCGGATTTTCTTCCATGTATTTATTGGCATAAGCATCAACACGTAGATTATACAAATCGTGTGCATTCATCAGGTCCATCTTTTTGCTGAACCACTGCCATCCAACCCAACTGTTAAATGAAATGTTCCCAACGCCCTTCTTTCCTTTTTTTGTTGTTACAAGTACAACACCATTGGCACCTCTTGAACCGTAAATAGCTGTCGCGGAAGCGTCTTTTAATACTTCCACAGAAGCAATGTCGTCAGGATTTAATGTATTGAAGTTGCCATCAATGATTGTTCCGTCCACAACAAATATTGGATTAGTGCCAAACTGGATGGAGTTGTTACCGCGGATTTTAATAGATGCATCTGCACCAGGAGTAGGATTAGACACGATGCGTGCCCCAGGCATTTTGCCTTGCATAGCCTGGTTGATACTTGTGGTAGGTGTTTGCGCAATCTTATCTGAATTGATAGAAGAAACTGCACCGGTCAAGTCCTTTTTCTTCATTACAACACCCACAACAACAACTTCTTCAAGACTGCCGTTGTCGCCCGGTTCAAGACTAACAGTAAGTGCGGAGCCATCACCTGCAGGAACTTCCTGGTCTTTGTAGCCGATTGAATGAATCAATAATGTTTCTGACTGTGAAGGGACGTCAATTGTGAACTGTCCAGCTTCATTGGATGTGGTAATTTTTTTGGGATTTGATTTCAGTGAAATCATTGCACCCGGAACAGGTGCTCCATTTTTTTTGTCAATGATTTTTCCATTGATGGTAGTTGTGGTCTGTGCCATCAGGTACATCGATGGCAGGCACAACAATAGCATAAGCAATAATCTACTTTTCATAATGACTGGTTATGATTTTTAAAAGAAGGATCAGGCACAGATGATTACATCATAACAACATCTGGTTTTTGATGGACAATTACATGATAGCTCAGCAGGATAGTTATTTAGATGACGGGATATAATTGAATTGGCTCAGCAATATCATATGGCAATCATGCTAATTACCTTCCTGTTAAAGAGTAATTATTATGATGCAAATTAGATTGCATGCAGTCTTCAAAAAATAGATAATCTTATGAATAGGATGGATTATTTTATGATAGAAATGTACGGTGTACGATGTTAGATGTACGATGTGATTGCAAGTACAAAGTATGAGTTACGAAGTACTCAGGTGTAACAGTGCGATGTTTTTGCGAATCTATCAATCTCTGCAAGGCTTGCCGGAAGCGGAACAAACCGTATGCATAACTTGTCCTACATCTTCAAGATGTAGGACAAGTTATGCATGATGTGATAGCATTACAAATTGTAAGACAGCACAACATCTAACATCGTACATCTGACATCTTACATCCTACGTTGTTTTATTTCTATACTCACTCGGCGATACGCCCATCAACTTCGTAAACATTCTCGAAAAATAATAAGGATCATCTATGCCGAGATTATACGCAATCTCCTTAACACTACTAGTAGAAAATGATAAGTACTGGCAAGCCTTCTGCACCTTCAAATGATTGTAGTATTCAATCGGCGCATAGCCAGTCTTTTTGCGGAATACAGCGGAAAAATGCGACGTGGAAAGATTGGCCATACGCGCGAAATCGTCCAGTGCAAAAACTGTATGCAGCTTCTTTTGCATGAGCTGAATAGTATTTGCTATAATATCATCTTCTTCTGTTTTTGCAGCATTATTAAATTTATCCTCATAAGCAATGGATGAAAGAAAATGATAGAAGATCATATTCACATAACGCAGGTTATCATCACTATAACCATTCTCCAAATTGCTATAGATCTCCTGGAAAAGCTTGATGCGATTTTCATTATAAGATAGTCTCGGCCTTAATTTTTTCGATCCTTCCATAATAAGATCTACTATGGCAGCTGAAACATCCCCTTTAAAATGTATCCAGTATATTGTCCATGGTTCATTTTCACTCGCACCATACTTGTGCGACATATTTGCCGGAATAACAGTAAACTGTGAAGGAGCTATTTCCACTTTCTTTTTATTAATCTCTACCCAACCATTCCCCTCCACACAATAGATCAGGATGTTCTGTCCTACCCCGGCCGGCCGTTCAACGTAGTGCCCATAGGCCTTTGGGTAATATCCTATATCTGTAATATACACCTGCCTGGTAATTGGATCTTTTGTTAGAAAGTCGGATACAATTTTCTTTGGAAGCACAATCAGAAGCTGTCCTTCGAATCCTTCTCGTTTTCTTAGCGCCGTTCTTTTCATTTAACGCCGGTTTTAATGCAATTTAAAAAAGAATAAAATAATCCATCCTTTTCGTAAAATAACCCATTCTTTATTCTGTGTACATCGGCGACATTTGACAATAAGTTTAACTAACATTAAAACGATTGTTATGCCTTACCGGTTGCCCTTTGTTCTTGCTTGTATTGTTTTTAGCATAAATAGTCTTTTTGCACAGTATGTACAGACTATTAAGATTGACACGAAGGAAAATATGCTGCTTCTGGGCGTAGATAAAGATGGCCATCTCAAACAAGTTTACTACGGCAAACAGATCAATACAGATTTTCTGAAAGACTTAACAGCCTCAGGCAACGATGCCTACACGAGTTACGGCCGGTATGCTGAAAATGTAGCATTGAGGCTTACTCACAATGATGGCAACACAACAACTAACCTGGTTTATAAATCACATGCAATTTCGCAATCCGGCGCCAATACAACACTTACTAAGATTATTTTGAGCGACAGCTACTATGCTACCAATGTTGTGCTCAACTACAAGGCATACCTAGATGAAAATATCATCGAGCAATGGACTGAAATCATCAACAAAGAAAAAGCACCGGTAACGTTGTTCGATTTTGCTTCTGCAGATCTTTCGTTCCAATCTCAATCATATTATCTCTCTTATTATTATGGCGATTGGGCGAAAGAGTTTAATATGATTGAAGAGCCGTTGCATGAAGGAACAAAGATTATTGATTCCAAACTTGGTGTACGCAGCAACCAGCATTCTAATCCATCTTTTTTGCTTTCTCTTAATCAGCAACTGGCTGAGGAAACCGGAGAAGCAATTGGCGGAACGCTCGCCTGGCCAGGCAGCTGGCAATTGAAGTTTGATGTCGATCAGGATAAAAAACTGCATGTTGTAAGCGGAATAAATCCTTACGCTTCACAATACACAATTGCTACAAATGATACTTTTAAAACCGCATCATTCCTGCACACATATACAATGAACGGAGCGGGGGAAATAACCAGGCGCTTTCACAGGTGGGCAAGAAAGTATGGCATTACCGATGGTTATGGTAGCCGTGACGTATTATTGAATAATTGGGAAGCAACCTATTTTAATTTCGATGAACAAAAACTTACAGACATCATCAAAGAAGCAGGCAACATGGGATTCGATCTTTTTCTGCTTGACGATGGCTGGTTCGGCAACAAATACCCACGCAACAATGATGATGCAGGGCTTGGAGATTGGGAAGTAAACAAAAAGAAATTGCCACATGGCATTTCATATCTTACAGAACAATGCCAAAAGAATAATTTAAAATTCGGCATCTGGATAGAACCCGAAATGGTAAACCCTAAAAGCGAATTATATGAAAAGCATCCCGACTGGGCGATTAGTGCACCAAACAGGGTTATCGATCCGCAACGCAATCAGCTAATTCTTGACTTAGCCAATCCAAAAGTAGAAGCATATGTATATGGCTGCATTGATAACCTTTTACGTGAAAACAAAGGCATTAGTTATATTAAATGGGATTGCAACCGCTATGTTACAAATCCTGGCTCTGCATATCTCGGCAAGGATAAACAATCGCATCTATTTATCGATTACTCCCGCGCCATCATCCGCATCATGGAAAAAGTAAGAAAGAATTTCCCTTCTGTTACAATGATGGTGTGTTCAGGCGGTGGCGGCAGAATGGATTATGCAACAATGCCTTACTTCCAGGAATACTGGCCAAGCGATAATACAGATGCATTAGATAGAATAAAGATCCAATGGGGATTATTGCATTTCTTCCCGGCGGTTGGACTTGCTTCACACGTATCTGTCACACCGAATCATATTACCGGAAGAACAACGCCGCTGAAGTTCCGGTTTGATGTTGCCATGACAGGCAAGTTGGGAATGGATCTTCAGCCGATGCAAATGACGGAAGATGAAAAAATATTTTCAAAGAAGGCAATTCAAACTTACAAAAACAGTATTCGCGACGTTGTGCTACATGGGGATTTGTACCGTTTATTGTCGCCATATACTTCAGACAGAACTGCCCAGATGTATGTAACAGAAAAACAGGATAAGGCCATAGTATTTTCTTATCTGCTGCACAAAAGTATCTATGGCGATAAATCTGTTTTATACCTGAAAGGTTTGAAAAAAGATGCCATGTATAAGATTGCAGAACTAAACAAAGGCAGCTTCAGTAGACTCAATGACTATGAAGGAAAATCTTTTTCAGGTGATTTTCTGATGACGCACGGTCTCGCATTCAACATGTACAATGAATTTGAAAGCGCAGTAATAGAACTCACACAACAATAATTCAGCTTAAACAAAGAAGATGGCATACAAAAAATTTGTCTTTGTTGCGTTTGCTGCGCTGTCGCAGTGTACGCTACATGCTCAATCAATAAAGCAGTATAAAGACAGCACCGTTATTTCGAATGGATCCGCAAAGATTATTGTCAATACGAAAAACGGTAAGATCAGTTATCGTTTTGATAACAACATCAATCTGCATAATACTGTCGCGTATGTTGAAGACAGTGTAAAAGGAATGCTTTTTTCTGACAACTTCCCAAAGCATACCGTTAGTTCACAAGAGGTAAATGAAAAGAACGGAAAGGGATTACATATAGACATAACACACAACGGAAGTAAAGACAACATCAGTCTAATTCAACACATTAAGGTATTTGAAAATAGTCCAATGCTGCTGGTCAGTGTAGAAGCTAAAGCCGGCAAAGACCACTATATAGCAACGCGCAATATTTCGCCTGTAGCAATATTGCCATCACACGTTGGAAAATTTCAAATTCAAAGCACAGATCCCCGTTTATTGGATGTGCCGTTCGATAATGATAATTGGGTTGGTTCTGTCTCAAGAAAATGGCCCAACGCATCCGGCACTGGCTACGAACTGTTTGCGGTGTATGACAACAACAACATGAACGGCATAGTAGCCGGAAGCATTGAACATGATTTCTGGAAAACAGGCATTGTATACAAAACAGGCACTGCCGCCGGAACGCTTGACTCTTTGTTGATTTATGGCGGTGCAGCAACGGCTGACAATAAATCACTTCCGCCCCTATACGGCGGCTACGACGGCACCCATGATCTTGTACCGCATGGTATGATGCAGGGCCCTACTGTTTCATCACCAACTATCTACATCTGCAGCAATAAGGATGTGCGTACAGCGTTCCGCGGTTACGGCGAAGCCAACGTACAATTCAATGGAAGTCTGCAATGGAAAGGCGAAGCGCCTATGTACTGGAACAGTTTTGGCGTGGAAGATGTTTTAGGAGCGAGAAATATTATGCAACCGGGTGATGTATTGAAGATCTCCGACTTCATTGCATCATTAACCAATTTAAATAGCCATAAACCTGTACTCAGTATCGACTCTTATGATCAGAAGATTTATAGTACAGAAGTCTTAAAATCAATCGGAGAGCATGGCGCAAAGAACAATCAGCAAATGGGTTTTTACTTTATTCCCTTCGCAGTGTGGACCTGGCGCGACGCCATGGACTCCAAAATCAAGGGCTCTGATGCCGTTCTTCGCGATGTGGTGCTGCATGATAAAGAAGGCAGACCAATTTTTTATAAGCAGGGCGATTTCGGTGCCTATGCTATCGACCCCACACATCCTGCAGTAAGGCTTTCTGTTATTCAATCTCTATTGAAGGCTAAAGCCATCAAGGCTAAATTCCTAAAGATTGACTTTCTTTCTGCGGGAGCGCTAGAATCTACTACCCGTTATGACAGTTCTGTAAAATCGGGCATGCAAGCCTATAATAGGGGCATGAAGATGGTTAAGCACCTGATCGATTCCATTATGGGGCCGGATATTTTTATCACCCAGGCTATTTCGCCCATGTTTCCGCATCAATACGCGCATACGCGTTTTGTCTCAACAGATGTGTATTCACATTTGCGCGATGATCAAAAAGGATTTCCGCATTATGGGAGCACAGAAGCATCTCTGGCCACCGGATCTTTCATGTGGTGGATGCAGGGAACGCTTTGGCCATACACAAATCTGGACGTGGCAATTATGAAAAGTTTCCAAAAAAATCCGGATCTTACTGAGAAGGAAATTAAGGTACGCCTTTACGCGATGATGGTGATGGGCAGCATACTTGGAGATGGCTCTGATTTCAGGCAGGAAATTGCAGCCGAAAGGGCAAAAAAGTACCTCGACAATAAAGCACTCTGTGATTATTTCGCCCATCCAAAAGTTTTTACTCCGCTGCAGTTTGCCGATGGTGATAGCATAGATCAACAAATGGCATTCTATTTAAAAGCTGACACCAATATGCTTGCCATGTTCAACTTCAGCAACAAACAACCATACACGAAACAATTTTCAATAAAAGAACTCGGAATTAAGCAAGGTAATTACGAACTGAAGGATTTTTTAACCGGCCAAACGCTGGCGCAAATTAAAAAAGAACAATCCAGTTTTTCTTTAAATGTTCCGGTGGAAAATGCGGTCTTGGTAAAAATTGTTCAACGATAAATTGAAGAAATTAAAAACCAAACCACAGAGTTAAAGGAGTTATTTCACTGAGTTGCACCGAGATTTTTAGAAAAAATAACCGACAGTGTTACTCTGTGAAAAAAACTCTGTGGCCTCTGTGGTAAAAAAACACAAATTTATATGGAAGTAAAAGCGTGGATAGAAAAGGTTTCCATACCAACCTATAAAGCAGGAGAACCTGAGAAGAACCCCATGTTCATGGAAAAAAGAGTGTACCAGGGCAGCAGCGGTGTGGTTTATCCGCATCCTGTAATTGAAAAAATTTCGGATGAAAAGACAGAACAAGAATACACAGCTGTTTTCCTTGAAAACGAATATCTCAAGATCATGCTTTTACCTGAATTGGGTGGAAGGATACAGCGCGCCTTTGATAAGGTGAAGAATCGTGATTTTGTATACTATAACCAGGTGATTAAGCCCGCATTGGTTGGTCTTGCCGGCCCGTGGATCTCAGGTGGCATTGAATTTAACTGGCCGCAGCATCACCGTCCATCTACTTTTCAACCTGTTGATTTTGCACTACAATCAAACCCCGACGGCAGCAAAACGGTTTGGATGAATGAGGTTGAAGTCATGTTCCGCACAAAAGGTTTGGCCGGCTTTACTTTATATCCGGGAAAAGCATACCTGGAAATACAGGGTAAGTTATTTAACCGCTCCGCGTTTCCGCAGACTTTTCTCTGGTGGGCCAATCCGGCAGTGAAAGTGAATGATCATTATCAATCCGTATTCCCGCCGGATGTGTATGCTGTTTTCGATCATGGCAAAAGAGATGTTTCCGACTTTCCTATCGCGACAGGCACATACTACAAAGTAAACTACGCACCGGGGACCGATATTTCCAAATACTCAACCATTCCTGTGCCTACGTCCTACATGGCTATCCGTTCCAAATATGATTTTATCGGTTGCTATGAGAATGATACAAAGGCGGGCATGCTGCACGTAGCAGATCATCATTTTTCTCCCGGAAAAAAACAATGGACATGGGGCAATGGTGATTTCGGACAGGCATGGGACAGAAATCTAACAGATGAGGATGGCCCATACATTGAGCTGATGACAGGCGTTTTCACAGATAATCAGCCTGATTTTACCTGGCTTCAACCCAACGAAGAAAAAACATTCACGCAGTATTTCATGCCTTATGCAGAAATAGGATATATAAAAAATGCCACCAAAAACGCCTTGCTTAACATGGAGTGGCAGGGAAATACCTTGCATATTAAAGCTTACACCACTGCCAAATATCCATCAACAACTGTGCAGATCTATTACAAAGATGAATTGCAACAAGAATGGGTAACAGATATAGCGCCTGATAATATTTTTGAAGCAGCACATAAAGCCGGCACCGTTGGCAAGCCCGAAGACTGGAAAGTAGCAATAACAGATCAATATGGCCATGAGCTGGTGTCCTATCAGCCCGAATTTCAGGAAGAAAAAGAAATTCCTGCTGCTGCAACCGCCGCTAAACATCCAAAAGATATTGAACAGATTGAAGATCTGTATCTGAACGGGCTGCACCTGGAACAATACCGCCATGCAACTTTTAACCCGGTTGATTATTATGAAGAAGGATTAAGAAGAAGCCCCGGAGATGTTCGTTGTAATAACGCACTGGGCTTGTTATTGTTAAGACGGGGGCAATTTGAAAAAGCTGAGCCGTACTTCCGTAAGGCAATTGAAACACTTACCAAGCGAAATCCCAATCCATATGACGGTGAGCCTTACTACAATCTTGGATGGTCATTAAAATTACAAGGCAAACTGAACGATGCATACGATGCCTTTTATAAGGCTACATGGAATGATGCATGGCAACACAATGGCTTCCTGCAGCTCGCACGTATTGCATCCGCGCAACAACGCTGGAACGACGCGTTGCAATTGTTGGAAAAATCATTGATAAGAAATTATCATAGTCATACAGCAAGGCATCTTAAAACAGCTTTGCAAAGAAAGGCAGGCACCACACAACAAACCCTTTCATTCATACAAGAATCGCTTGTAATAGATCCGTTTAATTTCGGTTGTCTTTTCGAACAATACTTATTGCTCAAAAACTTTAACAGGACTAAGGCAGACGGTGCACTCGCACAAATGCAATCACTCATGCGTGATGCGCTTAACAACTACCTGGAATTATCGCTTGATTATGCTCACGCTGGTTTATATGATGAAGCCATTGAATTGCTTTCCATTTACGCAGAAGGCAAGAAAACAATAAGCCCATTGGTTCATTATTACATGGGCTGGTTCGCTTTCAAAAATAACAATCAACAACAAGCCGTTGAATGGTGTAAGCAAGCGGCACAGCAAAGCTCAGCGCTTTGCTTCCCTAACAAGATTGAAGAAGTATTAATTCTGCAGTCCGCAAGCAAATTAAACCCTGGTGATGCGCAAGCCTCTTACCTCCTGGGCAATTTTTGGTATGACAAAAGACAATATGCTGAAGCCATCGGGTGCTGGGAAAAATCTGTGGTGTTAAACCCTGCGTTCCCAACAGCTTACAGAAATCTTTCATTGGCTTATTTCAATAAACTTCAGCAAAAAGAAAAAGCGCTGACCTTCCTGGAAAAAGCTTTTGCACTGAACGTGAAAGATGCACGTATTTTAATGGAACTGGATCAGTTGTACAAGATCATGGGAAGATCTTTTGATAGCCGTCTTGATCTGTTGGAAAAACACCTTCACCTGGTTGAAGAGCGTGATGATCTATACCTTGAGCGCGTTACATTATACAACAACCTTAAGCAATACGGAAAAGCCAAAGAACTTTTAGCAGGCCGTCAATTTCACCCATGGGAAGGTGGAGAAGGCAAAGTAGTTGGTCAGTATTTATTGTGTCATATGGAGCTTGCCAAACAAGCCATCCTGAACGGCAAATATCAACAGGCACTTGACTTATTGAAGGCAACAGAAAACTATCCGCACAATCTTGGCGAAGGTAAATTATACGGCTCCCAGGAAAATGACCGCAACTATTTACTTGGCCTGGTTTATGAAGGTCTTGGAAGAAAAGAAGAAGCTTTAGCTGCTTTCAGGGCAGCAACGGTTGGCATCAGTGAACCTGCACAGGCAATATACTATAACGATCCCCAGCCGGATAAGATCATCTACCAGGCGCTTGCATGGCGGCAACTGAACGAGCCGGAGAAAGCAAAACAGATCTTTGAACGTTTTATACAATTTGGCGAACAGCATTTGAATGATTCGATCACCATCGACTACTTCGCTGTATCACTTCCTGACATGCTCGTATTTGATATTGATATCAACCAGAGAAATATCATTCACTGCAAATACCTGATCGGACTTGGTTATATGGGATTGGGTGACGAGCAAAAAGCAGGAAGCTATCTTTCTGAAGTATTACGTCTTGATGTCAATCACCAGGGCGCTGCTATTCACTTACAGATGATTCCATTTTTTGAACAGGCAAAAAGTATAATAGGATGATAGAAGCGGCAAACACCACTAAAACATTTTCTGCTAAGCTTAAAAGTGCCGGTGATAACATTCACAACATCACACTTCAAAACGGAGCGTTAACAATAGAAATAACCAATATCGGGTGTTCAATAAAAGCTATTCACATGCCTGATAAAGCCGGCAAAAATGCAAATATTGTAGCGGGCTTTACGGAGTCTTCCAAATATCTCGACAATCCTTATTATTTCGGGAGCGTGATAGGACGATATGCTAACCGGATAAGTAAAGGTAAATTTTCCATTAATGGAACAGAGTACAGGCTTTCAGTTAATAATCCGCCCAATCATTTGCACGGTGGATTTGATGGCTTCAACAAAAAGAAATGGGAGGTGGTTTCGTTAACACAAACGGATTCAGAAGCAGGAGTGATTTTTGAGTATAACAGCGCAGACGGAGAAGAAGGCTATCCGGGCAAGTTGGTTATGCGGGTTGAATACCTGCTTAACAGCAACAATGAGCTAAGCATGCTGTATACAGCCAAGACTGATCAGAAAACACCTGTTAATATTACCAATCATTCTTATTTCAATCTTTCAGGTTTTGAGAACGATGATATTACTGATCATTTGCTGGAAATATATTCATCTGCGTTTAGTGAAAAAGGCACGAACAATCTGCCAACAGGCAATTTGTTGCCGGTACGCGGAACACCACTGGACTTTACTGAAAAAAAATCATTGGGAAAGGATATTGATTTATTAGCCGACGACAAAGGTTATGACCACAATTTTGTTGTCAAGATCATACCAACAGAAGACATGCAGAAAGTCGCAGTGTTGAAACACACTGCATCCGGCAGGCAACTCAGCGTAATTACTGATCAACCGGGCTTACAATTATATACGGCTAATTGGTGGGATGGTTCATTAATTGGTTATCACAATAAACCATACAAACAACATGGCGCGGTGGCACTGGAAACACAATTTTTTCCTGATAGTCCCAATCAGCCTGCGTTTCCAAACACCATTTTATCGCCAGGCGATAAATACAAGGCAAAAACTATTTACGCATTTTCTGTTAATGAATAATTGCAACATGTTTTCATCAAAAAAAATAATCGTTCCTTTTGTTGAAATACATACCTTGGTGGTCGGATAAAATACTACAATCACCTACGGTTGCCTGCAAGCTTACTTCATTCAGGCTGGTGTTGTTTTCTTCCGTACACTATGCGGATCATCCACAACAACACATAACAAAGGCAGCATGCTTAACCCCTTCCCGGTGGTAATGGGAACTAATGAAAATTATGTCACACACATCCTTTAACCGAGCCTACATTCTGGGCGTTTCATTTATTTCTGCTTTGGGCGGATACTTGTTTGGGTTTGATTTTGCTGTGATCTCCGGAGCACTACCTTTTTTACAAAAACAATTTGGCCTGGACGCCTATTGGGAAGGCTTTGCAACTGGTGTATTGGCATTAGGCGCCATCATCGGATGCATGATAGGCGGTGCTGTTTCTGATAAATACGGCCGGAGAAAAGGCTTGTTACTGGCTGCTGCTATTTTCGGTGTTTCCTCTCTTGCAATGGCTTTTGCGCCTGGTCGCGATCTCTTTATTGGCGCACGCTTCGTTGCAGGAATAGGTGTTGGGTTGGCCTCGATGCTATCTCCTATGTACATTGCGGAAATATCACCTGCACATTTACGCGGTCGCATGGTTGCCATTAATCAGCTTACAATAGTTCTTGGAATACTAATTACAAACATTGTGAATTATAGCCTGAGAAATAATGGTGACGACGCGTGGCGCTGGATGTTTGGTTTGGGATGCATTCCTTCTTTTTTATTCTTTGCGGGCGCATTATGGTTGCCTGAAAGTCCGCGTTGGTTAGTCAGTGCAGGATTCAAAGACAAAGCGGTAAAAGTATTTGAAAAAATAGGTGGAGTTGAATTTGCGCAGGAATCACTTGCAACAATTTCAAAATCCTTAAACGGTAATGATAAGCACATCACACCTTCCATATTCAACAAGGCAGTTTTTCCTGCCGTAATTGTAGGTATTGGCCTGGCAATGTTTCAGCAATTGTGCGGCATAAACGTTGTATTCAACTATACACCAAAAATATTTGAAAGCATTGGTGTTGCGCAAGATGGACAGTTGTTACAAACAGTTTTCATCGGCGGCGTTAACCTTGTATTCACACTGCTTGCCATGATGCTAATTGATAAACTGGGAAGAAAACCATTGATGTTACTGGGTGCAGGCGGACTTGCGATCTTATATATCGTGGTAGTGAGAATGCTGGCTGCAGGTTCAGTAAATGTCTCCTGGTTTCTGTTGTCATCTATCGGCGTGTATGCTATGTCCCTGGCGCCGGTTACCTGGGTGTTGATATCTGAAGTATTTCCCAATAAAGTTCGTGGCAAAGCAACTTCAATAGCAGTAATAGCATTATGGGCAGCCTACTTTGTATTGGTGTTTACATTCCCCATTTTATTTGACAGGTTGAAAGATGGAACTTTCTATATCTACTCAACGATTTGTTTCCTCGGTTTAGTATTTATCTGGACAAAAGTGAAAGAAACAAAAGGAAAAACGCTGGAAGAGCTGGAAGGAATTGTTGTGGCACATTAGTTGAATGGAAAATGTGCGAATTTGAGAATGTGCGGATGTGCGAATGTGCGAATGTGCAAATGTGCGGATGTGCAAATGGCATACGCCTCGGTGTGTCGCTGTGTCGTTTCCGTGTCACTCTGTGTAACTGTATTTTAAAACTCTACACAGAATACCATGGAAAAGATGCTTGATATATTTTTTAATCTGTCAAAAAGAACTTTGTTTGCTATCAGCTGATTGCTAACAGCTGATAGCTCAACCATCATCAACATGAAAAAAATTTTCTTCGCGTTTCTTGCCGGAATAACCACATCCGTCTCGCAGGCTCAAAGTGATGTGCGCATGCTTTTTAACGAACCTGCATCCAACTATATGTCATCTTCACCCCTTGGAAATGGCAGGCTGGGTGCAATGGTATTTGGCCGTGCGGACAGAGAACGGATCGTGCTTAACGAGATTTCCATGTGGAGCGGAGGTGTGCAAGACGCTGACGATAAGAGTGCCAGTAATTATCTCCCGTTGATAAGAAAGCTTTTGGTACAAGGCAAGAACTACGAAGCACAGGAATTGATGCAGAAGCACTTTATCTGCAAAGGACCGGGTTCCGGTTCCGGCAATGGGGCAAACGTCAAATTTGGATGCTATCAAACATTAGGCGACCTGTTTATCAACTGGGCGAACGGAGACAAACCTGTCACAGACTATCGCCGTACACTTCAACTTGATAATGCTATTACAAAAACAGAATGGGAACGTGATGGCGTTATATATACTGAAGAAGCTTTTGTATCCGCGCCGCAGCAGGTGATCGCTGTAAGATTAAGATCTTCAAAGCCCGGCGGTCTTTCGTTTTCCACAAGGCTCTACAGAAAAGAACGCGTTGCATACACATTCAATAATAAGCAGATGGTTATGCGAGGCGCATTGAACAGCGAAGGCGATGAAGGCGTTCGCTATGCCAGTGTACTGAAGGCCATCCCGTCAGGTGGAAAGCTTACAACAACAGATACCAGCCTCGTTATCTCTAATGCAAACGAATGTATCCTGCTTGTTGGTGCAGCAACGGACATGAACTGGCCCAATGTAGAAGCGCGCGGAAAAGATCCATTGGTTATTGTACAAAGCACCTTGCAAAAAGCATCTCAAATCTCATGGTACCAGCTGGTAACTGCCCATACCAATGATTTTCAATCTTATTTCAATCGTTGTCGCCTTCAGTTTGAAAAAACTGACAATCCCGGTAATTACCTGGATGTAGAACAAAGATTGAAACGATTTGGAAAAGGCGAGGAAGATGCGGACCTGGTGAGCATGTATTTCAACTTCGGCAGATATCTGCTCATTTCATCATCACGGCCAGGAGGTTTACCAGCCAATCTTCAAGGGCTTTGGGCTGATGAATATCAAACACCCTGGAATGGTGACTATCATACCGACATTAATGTACAAATGAATTACTGGCCGGCAGAACTCACCAATCTTAGCGATTGCCATAAGCCATTATTCACATTGCTGCGCCAGATGGCTAAGTATGGAAAAAAAACTGCAAAAGCATATTACAATGCAGATGGCTGGGTAACACATCCCATCACCAATCCGTGGGGATACACATCTCCGGGAGAGAGCTCCAATTGGGGTTCAACAGTTACAGGCGGCATTTGGGCAGCCACGCATTTATGGCAGCATTATCAATATACACTTGATAAAAAATTCCTGGCTTCTGTATACCCTATCCTTAAAGGCGCCGCACAATTTTATACAGACATTTTGATTGCAGAGCCTTCGCACAAATGGCTGGTTACCGCACCATCTAATTCGCCGGAAAATTCTTTCTACATGCCTGATGACAGCAGCCATATTGTAGCGAATTGCATGGGACCAACCATCGACAATCAATTGGGACGGGAAATTTTGGGTGAAGCAATGAAGGCTGCAGCCATTTTAAATGTCGACAAAGGCTGGGCAGATACGCTTGGCATGATCGCGAAACGACTGCCTCCAAACATTATCAGTCCTTCTACCGGAGCATTGCAGGAATGGCTGGTTGATTATAAAGAACCGGAACCTGAACATCGCCATACGTCTCATTTGATGGGATTATATCCATTAGATGAGATTACGCCGTGGGACACACCGGATCTTGTCAATGCTGTTAAAACCACTTTGGAAAGACGCAACAAAGGTGGTATTGGCTGGGCCTGGGCATGGCGCATTAATATGTGGGCGAGAATGCAGGATGGTGATAAGGCAATGTCATTTTTACGGGCGTTCCTCACTCCTTCTACTGTTACATCTGTTGAATACAGCCAGGGTGCCGGTACTTATCCCAATCTGTTTTGCGCGGGACCTCCGTACCAGATTGATGGAAATCTGGGGGCAACCGCAGGTATTGCAGAAATGCTGTTGCAAAGTCATGGAAAAGACAATGTGATCAGGTTGTTACCAGCGTTGCCGGGTGATTCTTCTTTACAAACAGGCAACGTGAAAGGACTATGCGCACGGAACGGATTTGAAGTCTCCTTTAACTGGAAGAATGGTAAAGTGTTCTATGCCGAAGTGTTTTCAAAAGGAGGTCAGCAATGCAATATTCTTTTACCAGCGGGTGGATCAGTGGAAGATGTAAATGGCAAAGCAGTTACGCTGGAGCAAAAAGGCAATGGAATTGTTTCGTTTGCTACAAAGGCCGGAGCCAGGTATTTTATAAGGGTGAAGCAATAAATCAACTCTTTAGAAGATTGCAGTGTCTTTTAATCAACATAATAATTTCTTCTAATAAAATCAAGATGACCGTCGTTGTTGGTATGCCGCATAGCACATGCCCGCGGTGTACCAACAACTAATCATTGACGCTATTATCAGCATAATAATGTCACAATTTATGTGAACGCCCCTGGTGAAAAAATACAGTTATACAGAGTTCCACAGAGAATACCCGGAGTGTCACAGAGAAAGCCCCCAGACTCCTACAAATTGCAATCTGGTAATAATTCAATATGCAAACGTGTCATTACCATACAAAAACAGCCCTCCGTTGTTGGTATTCGTACCAAGTCTCAGTTTCAACAAAACTGTTTGAATTACTATAAACTATTTGTAATTTGTTACTGTATTAGTAAGGTCAATTCAGCAGCAAGATCTCCGCAATAGCTTTTCAGACACACCCTTAAACTTAACAACTATGTCAGTAGAAATTTTTTTAAAACTTGATGGAATAAACGGTGAAAGCATGGCCAAAGGCCATGAAAATTGGATCGAGATCCTTACTTATTCCTGGGGTATTCGTGAAGAACTGCTTGCTACGAACACCGGTGGTACAGCAGTAGCGGGCAAAGCAGTGTTTTCTGATGTCGCCCTGACAAAAATCCTTGACTCGTCAAGCATCCCCATTCGTATTCATTGTGCATCTGCAAAAAGGATCCCTAATGCTATACTGGATATCGTGTTGTACGGAAATTATCCTGAACCTCTCTATCAGGTAAAACTGTACGATGTAATCATCACAGGTGTAGGCAGTAGTGCTAATGAGGGAGTGGAAAAACCAAGAGAAACGCTTTCACTTAATTACGCACGTATAGAATGGTCATATTCAATGCAGGATATCAAGGGAAATATAGGAACGCCGATTAAAGGAGGTTGGGATGTAAAAAAGAATATTCAGCTTTGATCGCAACCTTTAAAGTAAACCATACAGAGTTCTGCCTTATAAAAAGAAAAAAGCCGCTCGCGCGGCTTTTTTGCAATTAAGTATTCGCGGATAGAACCGATCTCTTTTCATCAATAGAATGACTACTATCAAACGCATTGAGATTCAGCTTGTATAGCATCGCAGTGCCAAGCATCAGCGGAACCCACAAACGAAACTCGATCAGTAGTCCTATAAAAAATATCATTACCACGTAAGGCAATGTAAATAAGATAAAATTGCGTACAAGCTTCTTGTTTTCCGCTTTTGTCGCGGCCTTGAACAGCAAGTAAAAGATGATGATCGCAATAAAAATTCCCAGCATCGCAGATGGACGCAACGAAAGATTTTGTGACAGTTTCGAATTCTCAGAGATCTGAACCGTTGTACTGTTTACATACATTCTTAGTCCAACATAAGCCACAAAAAAACTGATCACGGGTAAAATCATTTTTTTGATCCAACTCCAGTCAAGTCCGTTTATTGTAAAATAAATTGCTGCCATCAGGCTCAAAATCAGTACTGCAGATTCTCTTATTAATGTCGCTATAAATATCAGCGCACAGGTAGCGATCACTAACAGCAGATTGTTATTACTTCTTAAATATTTCAGAAAAACGGTAAATGTAATCACCTCAAAAAAATATGCAGGTATATCATATGGCGTAGGCACAAACTGCGTAATCGCAATAATCAGTGTTAAGATCACCGTTGTAAAGATCTTGTCCGTTTCATTCATGTTAAACCACGAGGTATGATCAAACAAGTACAATAAGCCAAGTGCCAGCAAAACAGAAAACACACCGTTGATGATGTAATACACCATGTAAAAAAGCGGGTCGGCATTTGGATCCAGCGCAAACAATCTTTTCTCATAGATCTTGCCTTCCTTCATATTCTGAAGTGATTTCTTCTCCTTCAGTTTATGATACAGCCACAAATGCAGTTCCCTCCCCAACACGCGGTATTTGAAAACTGAATTTTCGTAGAACGTGCGAAATCCGCTTTCAGAAAAAATATTAGGCTGATAGTTACTGGTAAACCTGTAATACATTACGTATTGTATCAGCAACGGGAATAGTATACCAATGAACAGGTAACGTGTAATTGAAGATAACTTCATGCGTGTTTGTGATTTTGGGTGCCTGAATCAATCGATTTGGTATAATCAACAAGGATATGAGACTTTGGAGAAATGAAAGGTAATACAATGTTACGCAACCGGTTAAATGATACAAACCATTCCGGCTTTATTTTTTTATGATTAACCCATTTTGCAAACTAACACCCGTTTTCACGGGAAAATTCATTTACCGTAAGTCTTGCTTGCAACTAGCAAATAATGCTCCATTCTGGCCAGGCACAAAAAAAATCCGGAGCCACCGATGATTCAATGGCTCCGGATATAGCTTATTTTTTATTCTTAGATGGTTTCGTTCAGGCTCCAACCACCTCTGTATTGGCGTTTTACAAACTGGTTTGCCTCATCAAAGTTAGTAATCTTCATATTAGGACCATCCCACAATAATTTGATGTAACGACCAGGATATTCAGTTTTTTCACCTACTTTTTTCTGAATGTCGTAGCTGCGGATAGCCAAGTTACCCATCAGGACAGTTTCTGTCAAAGGACCAGCAACATCGAAGCGAGAGCTCAGGTTATTTGCTTTTTCGCTTCCGTAGCCGGCAATTGCTGCTTCAACCCATGCAGCATAGTGTCCGCCTTCACCGCCCGGAACCCGTGCGATGGTCTGCGGTACTTTTGTTTGAGCGGTTTTTGATGTAGGCAACAATTGTGGGTTAACACCATATGTACCGCACATCATCTTTCCTTTGGTACCGATAAACAGCGCACCGTTTCCACCATCGCCCATTTCTTCATTAGGACCTAATTCAGGAAGACGTGCCGGCTGAATTCCACCATCCATCCAATGGAATTCCAGGTTTGGTTTTCCTTTTTGTTCGAATGTAAGGATGATGTGAGAAGAAATCGGACCACTTTCAGGATAAAACGCTTTGTGCCATGGCTCTATGTATCTTGTAGAAACGCTACACTCAGCAGAAATAGGATAGCCAAGCTCAAGCACCTGGAACGGAGGAGCTATGATATGACAACCCATATCGCCTAACGCACCTGTACCGTAATCCCACCAGCCGCGCCAGTTAAATGGCAGCAATCCGTCAAAATAATCTTTTTGCGGAGCAGTTCCCAACCAAAGATCGAAATCAACTTCAGCGGGAATTTTGCCCGGTGTAGCGGGTCTGCCAACACCTTGTGGCCAAACCGGCCTGTCAGTGTAGCAATAAACTGTATGAACGTCTCCAATTAAACCAGCTTTGTACCAGTCCATTAGCTGACGAACACCGTCACCGCTTGCACCCTGGTTACCCATTTGCGTAACCACTTTATATTTTTTTGCAGCTTTTGTTAATACGCGGGCTTCGTAAATATCGTGTGTAATTGGTTTTTGCACATATACGTGTTTGCCCAATTGCATAGCGGCAATAGCAGCTACAGCGTGTGTATGGTCGGGAGTGGAAACCGAGCAGGCATCAATTGACTTGTGCTCTTTTTCCAGCATTTCCCTGAAATCCTTATAATACTTTGCTTTGGGAAAACGTGCTTTGCTTTTTGCAGCCTGTCTGTCATCCACATCGCACAGTACAGCTATTTCAGCTTTTCCGCTTTTGTAAAAGTTGGCAAGATCGCTTTCTCCTTTACCACCCACACCAATACCGGCAATCACCAGTTTATCGCTGGGGGCAACAAAGCCTCGTCCCAAAACGTGTCTTGGAACGATATACATACCTGCAAATGCTGCTGCAGAATTTCGGATAAACTTTCTCCGGGAGTTGTCGGTTTTTTTTGTTGGTTGTTTGCTGTTTTCCATAAAAAACTATCGTTAGCGATTATTAAAAGGAATTAAGGACGTGAATTTAAAGAATTCTGATAAAGAAAGAGGTCCGGAATGAAATAAAACTTAAATTTTAATATTTCCATCATGTACCCTGATGTAGGAATGTTCTCACAAATAAATGTCACCGAAACAAATGCATTGATAACCGAATGATAATTAACTTTAAGTATATACACTAAATTCAAAAATCCTGGAAAGATGACCTTTAAACAAAAGCTATTGCGACTGTTTTATCCCCTGCTTATGCGGCTTTCGGCATCCCGCAGACGTATCCTGGAGAACACGGGCCGGCAAATTCCGGTTATTTCATTTCACTCGCTGCAAACACTGGCCAATAACGGAAGGTCATTTGCATTTGACCAACTAAAAGGTCGCAAAGTTTTATTAGTCAACACGGCAAGTGATTGCGGTTATACCGCGCAATATGCAGAACTGGAACAATTAAACAGACAGTTTAATAATATACTGGAGATAATCGCCTTCCCTACCAATGATTTTAAAGAACAGGAGAAAGGAACGGACGAAGAGATTGAGCGTTTCTGCAAAATGAACTATGGTATTACTTTTCCGATCATGAAAAAGTCCAGTGTTTTAAAAGGTGCCGGGCAGAATGAAATTTTTGAATGGCTAACAAACAAAGACAAAAATGGATGGAACGATAAGGACCCATCATGGAATTTTTCTAAATACCTGGTAAATGAAGAAGGCATACTAACACACTATTTCGAGCCTGCAGTGTCCCCCATGGACGAAGAAGTAAAAAAAGCCATCAAACAATAAAATCTCAAGCATCATCTCATGCATAAGGTCTTTTACATAATACTTTGTTGTATCGTTTGCTGCTCTGTTCAGGCAAAAATCAACAAGGCAAGCTCCGTTATACGCATTAATCAGCTTGGCTATACAATATTTGGTAGTAAGACGGCTGTGTGGTGCAGTAAAGAAGCGGATCAGATAGATTCGTTTTATGTGGTGGATGCAACTTCACAAAAGAAAGTATTTGCAGGTACAGCCGGTGACCCATTTGGCGCTTATGGCCCATTTGTTCAAACGTACCGGTTACGTTTCAGTACATTCAACAAGCCGGGAACATATGTTATAAAAGCAGGCAATGCAGTTTCACCTCAATTTAAAATAGGCGATGATGTATACAACGGTGCAGCAGATTTTTGCTTGCAATACATGCGCCAGCAGCGTAGCGGCTTTAATCCGTTTTTGAAAGACAGTTGTCATACATATGATGGCTTTACCGTTTATGCACCGGTACCGGACGGAACCCACATTGACGTAGTTGGCGGGTGGCACGATGCTACAGATTATTTGCAATACGCAACAACATCAGCCAATGCTACCTATCATCTGCTCGCAGCCTATCGCGATTTTCCTTCTGTATTTGCTGATCAGAAGCAGGCGAACGGACGCGATGGCAAAAATGGAATTGCAGATGTAATGGATGAAGCTAAATGGGGATTGGACTGGTTGTTAAAAATGCATCCGAAAGATGACTGGCTCTTCAACCAGTTGGGAGACGACCGCGACCACAAAGGCATGCGGCTACCAGGATTGGATACCAATTTTTATGGAAGGGGCTTTGAGCGACCTGTTTATTTCTGTACAGGTCAACCCCAGGGTCTCTTAAAATATAAGAACAGGGCAACGGGTGTTGCGTCTACAGCAGGCAAGTTTGCGAGTGCCTTCGTGTTAGGCAGTGAACTGTTTGGCTCCATCAATCAACAATATGCTTCGTTGCTGTCCGGCAAAGCCATTACAGCTTACCAGCTGGGTATTCAAAAGCCCGGCGCCTGTCAGACAGCACCTGGCAGTGCTCCTTATTTTTATGAAGAAGATAATTGGACGGATGATATGGAACTTGCTGCAGCCGCGTTGGCAAAAACAAATAAAAATGCAACGCTTGACGATGCATATAATATGGCGCTTAAAGAACCAGTTACGCCCTGGCTTGGAAAAGATACTGCTAAACATTACCAATGGTATCCGTTTATTAATGTAGGCCATTATGAGTTGGCCAAACAATTAACCGGCGCAAAGAAAGATACGATCATTAACTTCTACGGGAATGGCATCGACCGGGTATGGAACAAGGCACAACACAATGCATTCTATCGCGGCATTCCCTTTATCTGGTGCAGCAATAACCTTACTACATCATTTGCCATTCAGTGTGTTTGGTACCGCATGCTCTCCGGAGATAACACATATACCGAACTGGAGCAGGCAAACTTTGATTGGTTATTTGGATGTAATCCGTGGGGAACAAGTATGGTATACGGATTGCCTTCATGGGGAGATACACCGGTTGATCCTCATTCATCTTTCACGCATCTTTATCAATATCCCATCAATGGAGGCCTGGTTGATGGACCGGTATATACAAATATCTTCAACAGCTTGCTGGGTATTCATCTCGGACACGAAGATGAATATAAGGATTTCCAAAGTAGTCTTGCTGTTTACCATGATGACTTTGGCGACTTCAGTACAAATGAACCTACGATGGATGGAACAGCTTCGCTTATCTACCTTTTAGCGGCGAAGGAAGCTGAAGCACACAGTAAATTCATCAAAGATGCCGGCGCGATAACAAGAGTAAAAACTGACAAGAAAGTTATTTCACTTGTATTTACTGCAGATGAAACGGGCGAAGGTTTGCCGGCGATTATTAAAGCGCTGGACAAACAAAATATTAAAGCCTCGTTTTTCTTTACAGGAAGATTTTATCGTAACAAACAGTTTCAGCCACATATAAACCAATTACTGAAACGAGGCGATTATCTTGGTCCGCATTCCGATATGCATCCCTTATACTGCGATTGGAAAAAGCGCGATAGCCTGCTTATCACAAAAAAGGCTTTCAATGCAGATCTTGATCGCAATTACATTGCCATGCATGCGGCCGGCATTGATACCAGTAAGGTTCATTTATTCATTCCACCATATGAGTGGTATAACCAGGCAATTGCTGACTGGAGCAAACAACGGAACATTCAACTATTTAACTTTTCTCCCGGAACTTTTAGCAATGCTGACTACACCTGGCCACAATTGCCAAACTACAGAAGTAGTGAAACAATATTGTATTCTATAAAAAGATATGAAGCAGATAACGGAATGAATGGCTTTATTCTTTTATTGCATGCCGGCACCGACGCAAAAAGAACAGACAAATTTTATAACCATCTCGAAGAATTGATCAACTGGGCGAAAGAGCGAGGTTACGAGTTCAAAAAAATAGATGAATTAATTAACTTGTTTGGCCGTCACCATTTTTCATCGTCTGGTATATCTGAATGATTTTTGAATTGCTTTCTGCTTTGTATTTTTTGCAGCTCACGCTCAATCATCATATTGGCGATCAGCAAGCCGGCGTCCGTTTGTGAAGTAGCCAATGTTTGCTTCAATTTTTTCTCGCTGATATCCATCCTGTACAGCAATTGCACCAACCGGCTAAAATCATGATTGATCAGCTGATGGATATATTGCGCGAGCGATTCAACAAATTGCTGAAAGCTTGACTGTGGCAATAACTGCTTGTCAGCAACTTTCTCAACAATAATATGCTGGATTTCTATTTCTTCCTGTTTCATACGAATTCTGTGAAGCAATAATCCTGGTTATCTTTTATCGAAATTGGCTGTTTAGTTGCCTGAGCGGATCAATTTCTTTAGAATAACAATCTGGCCAAGATGATAATAGCCATGTTCTGTTACGCCGTGCAGACTTTTATATTTTGATGAATTATCTTCAACGATAGGTTCCTGCAGTGTATCGTCTGCAATTAGTCTTACTGCATCGGCCAGTTCCTGCGCGCTTTCAAGATTATTTTCTTTCAACAGTTCCCATGCTGCGTCATTTTCCAATGGAGGAAGATTATACCCGTTTATTTCGTCGATTGAAGGATTTTTTCCATGCAGCCGATCCAATATGATCTTGTTATAAAATGTTATATGATGCACAAGGGAAGCTATGGTATTAGGCGATGCTTTTGTCTTCGTAATTGCCTCTTTCAATGTTACATCCTGCAAAGTTTCCCGAACGTTTACATCAGTCCAGTTATTACCAAAATAAAGCTCCAATATATGTTGTGCAATGGCTTCAGAAATTTTCATACAATAAAGTTTAAATATAGAAAAAGTAAAGTGTACACTATGTGCATTTTCAATTCTCCATTTTCAATTTTACAGTAATTAAACATACTTCTCAATCACACCCAATCCGAATAAAGCAAAATCATATTTTACGGGATCCAAAGGATCAAGCTGTCTCAGGTATTGTGTTAATTCCACTGCGGCGGGCCAGTTGATTTGTTTTTGCTGTAATAAATTAAATCTTTTTGCCACACGCGCCACATGCAGATCTACCGGGCAAATCAAAACTGAAGGATCTATATTCTCCCAGATACCAAAATCCACGCCATTATTGTCACGTCGAACCATCCACCGTAAAAACATATTCAGCCTTTTACAGTTACTGTTCTTCTCCGGAGTTGCAATATGTTTTCGCGTTCTGGGCGGCACAAATTCAAGCGAAAAGAAATAATGATGAAATGAAATAAGCATTGCTTCCGCCATCCCGCCACCTTTTTGAGGTGCAATTTTGTCCGCATACATTAAGAAGGCAGATTCCAGGCTTTCATGTTGTTGGTAATGATGCGCTAAAAACTCGACAAAATATAAAAGATCTGTCGTGTTGAAAGTGCGATGTTTGAAATGTAATAATTTCTTTAAATCCGACTCCGTATGCTGAAGTATAAAATCGTGTGGCGCATTATCCATCAGCCTCATTAATTCTTTTGACTTATTGATAATGATGGTGCGATTTCCCCAGGCGAAAATGGATGCAAAAAAACCTGCGACCTCAATATCCTGCTTTTTCGTAAACATGTGCGGGATGCAAATAGGATCATCCTTGATGAACTGCGGCCTGTCGTATTCCTCCACTTTTTTGTTAAGAAAATCCCTGAGCTTTTTTGTTTCATCCATACCGCAAAGATAAACCGAATATGATGTATGATGTACGATATACGATGTACGATGTACGTACCCTGTTGTCAATACCGAAAGTATTTTAGGCGGTTTACGATTTTAGAGATATTGGAGACAGTAGTGAAGGGAGTAAGCGCATACAAAAAAAGCTGCCTCATACAGAACGAGGCAGCTTTTTTATTGCTATAATTTTTTAGATGCTTAGATTCTTCATATAAGCTGCATCAGCCTTAGCACTTTCTAAAGACGTGCTGTTGTCATAGCGTTCCTGTTCAACAATAAAATATTCAACGCCAGACTTTTTAGCAGCAGTAAGAATAGTTGGGTAATCAATTTGTCCCTGCCCTAATATGCATGATGCATCTGCATCTTTAGGATCAGCACCTTTCTTCCTGTCTTTTACGTGGCAGAGTCTCCAGCGTTTGCCGTATTTTTTCAGGTAGGCATTAATATCTGCGCCGCCTGTAATTACCCAGTACATGTCCATTTCAAAATCAACGGTGTCCGGGTTTGTGTTATCCATCATAACATCCTGTGGAATTTGACCGTCTAACGTCTGGAAAGAATATCCGTGGTTGTGATAAGCGAAGCGGATGCCATTCTTTTTACAGATTTCGCCTTTTGCATTGAATTCATCTGCAAAGCGTTTGAAATCATCAATGCCTTTCTGAGGGCCTTTGTAAGGACAGATCAGGTATTTCATACCTATTGAAGCTGCATCTGCTGCTTTCTTTTCAAAATCTTTGCTGATGTCGCAATGGCTTGAAACAAATTTCAAATTCAGATCATCCATATATTTTTTGAAGTCTGAAGGAGTCATTCCCCAGAACATTCCCTGCGGACCTTCATAACCTTCAGCTTGTGTGTAGCCAAATTCAGCAACTTGTTTTAAAATACCTTTTGGATCTTTAGGCAATACATCTCTCAATGTATACAGCTGTAAACCGAAATCTTTCAATTTTTTGGGCGATGCCGCCAATACGTTTTTTGATAGTGCTGCACCAGCCGCGAACAAACCGGTAGCTTGCAAAAATTGCCTTCTGTTAAATGATGACATAGTTGGTTATTTTTTATTTGATCTCTGATTATTGATGAACAACGGCAAATCATGCCGGTGGCAAACAATGCAAAATAATGTTTGGTGTTTTATAAAGGTTAAAAGTACATTTTTTATGTGATTGAGATTGGGTGATGTTTTGAAACAAAAAGGTGAAGACACCTGACCTGAATTTAAAAAACATTCAAGAAAAATGATGTTTAATAAAACCGAACCATATAAGACATATAAGAAAATGTAAGTATTACCTCACACAGTAAATTTCGTATTCTAAACAAGTGACAACATCTACAAAATTGATGTGGAATAAAAGGCTTTCCATTTCCGTAGAACATTAACCTGCCACCTCTCTTTGTCGATTTAAAAATGAATTAGTCTTAAAGGTTAATGCCCTACGGGCAACGAGAGAGCGGCCCTCGCAAGTTTCTATTGAGCTTAAAGTCCTACGGACTAAGTCGCTAACAATACTGGCTTTTTCTATATTTATTCCGACCTGTGAAATTTTTAGTGTCAAATCTACCTTTGTCAGATTAAATAAAATTTATTACCGTTTGAATCATTTACAACTGTTAGAATTTGAATAGCATTGCCCGTAGGGCATTAAGCTCAATAGAAGGACCGTTGATAAGGCTTTTCGTTGTCCGTAGGACATTAACCTGCCAACCCCACTTTGTCGATTTAAAAATGAATTAGTCTTAAAGGTTAATGCCTATGGGCAACGAGAGAGCGGCCGTCGCAAGTTTCTATTGAGCTTAAAGTCCTACGGACTAAGTCGCTAACAATACTGGCTTTTTCTATATTTATTCCGACCTGTGAAATTTTTAGTGTCAAATCTACCTTTGTCAGATTAAATAAAATTTATTACCGTTTGAATCATTTACAACTGTTAGAATTTGAATAGCATTGCCCGTAGGGCATTAAGCTCAATAGAACCCAAACACCGAAACGATCCGTTGTCCGTAGGACATTAACCTATTTACTCGTCCATTTTAAATATATAACGCTCGTCATAATCTATTCCAAAAGCCTTCAAAAACGCTATATACTCCTGTTTAAAATTGAGTTTCTTATGATGCGCCTCCTGGTTTTCGATATAAGAAATAACATTCGGAATTTGTGACTTCCCGTAAGTAAACGCGCCAAACCCATCCTGCCAGGAAAATTTCCCAGGGACAAGTTTGTTTTCGTTAATCCATAAAGAAGAGCTGCGCTTTATGTGATATATTAATTCAGATGGAGATTGCGAGGCATGCATACTTACCAAAATATGAACATGATCAGGCATGCCATTTATCACATATAAAATGTGTTTGTGTTGCTGGATTATTGCGGCGATATACTGGTATAAATCTTTCTTCCAATGATTGCCTATGCAATTCGTCCTGCATTGAACAGCAAATACAAAATGAACATAAATCTGAGTGTAGGTGTTTGCCATATAAAGTTTTTAGGGTTAATGCCCTACGGGCATAAATTGCCGTTGCCGGATTTTTCTATTGAGCTTGAAGTCCTCGGTCTAAATTCCCTGGGATACAAGCTCTCTGTGCATTCATTGCAAAGACTAACAATTTGATTTTCGCACATTTATTTTCTCTCATCACATTTATGAAACCCATATCCGCTTGAACTGACTAAAACTGCTTGAATTTGAACAGCCTTGCCCGTAGGGCATTAAGCTCAATAGAAAACCAGCCCATATGGTCTTCCTTTGTCCGTAGGACATTAACCAGCAAATTTGTTCTATCAATTAAAAAATGAATTATTTAAAATAAGTCGTGATGCATGCCCTTACCATGGTAAGCAGGTTAATGCCCTACGGGCAAAAGTTGCCGTTGCTGGATTTTTCTATTGAGCTTGAAGTCCTACGGACTAAATTCCCTGGGATATTAGCTCTCTGTGCATTCATTGCAAAGACTAAAAATTTGATTTTCGCACATTTATTTTCTCTCATCACATTGATGAAACCCATATCCGCTTGAACTAACTAAATCTGCTTGAATTAGAACAGCCCTGCCCGTAGGGCATTAAGCTCAATAGAAAATCCGATGATATGTTTTTCATTGTCCGTAGGACATTAACCAACCAACTCGTTCGATCGGTTAAAAAATGAATTAATTGAAATAGGTCGTCCTACAGACTAAAAAAGCCGCCCCGCCTCGGCGAAACGGCCTTATTTAAACATGCACAAACTAATCCAATACTTTGATCTTAATATTTCTAAACCAGATATCATCTCCATGGTCCTGTAATCCGATGTAGCCCTCGTGTGCATCGCCGCCGGCTTTGATGAAATTGGGCCAGCCTTTGAATTTGCTGTTTTCGATCATTTTTTCCCAATCGGGCGTCCACAAATGATATTCCACCACATTTGCATCATTCTGTTTATGAACCACGGTGCCTTTGTACACCATAATTCCGCCGGTGTTCCATTCTCCTGCTGGTTTTGCATTTTGTGGATTGGCCGGGATCAAATCATATAACGATGCAGATTTGCGGTTGCCGTTCTTTCCAAGTTTTGCGTCGGGATGGTTGTCATTGTCCAGCACCTGGTATTCCGGAGAGGACTTCCAGATGGGCTCATTGGGAACTTCCTGCGCCAGGTAAAATACACCACTGTTGCCGCCCTTCGCAACCTTATATTCGAATGTCAATTCAAAGTTTTTGAATTTGCGATCGAAGATCAGGTCACCGCCATCTTTACTGCCTGCTTCTCCGGCACCGGAACCGCTGATTTTAATGGCGCCATTGTCAATTGACCATGCTTTGGGAACATCCTGCCGGCCATAACCACGCCAACCCTTGAGTGAGGTTCCATCGAACAGGGTAATCCAGCCGCTATCAGATTGCACTGATGAGGTATTTGACATAGTATCTTTTTTTACGTCTGTTGAATCTTTTTTTCCGCCAGAAAGAAATCCGCCTTCACATGAAGCAAACAAAGTACCGGCGGTTGCAAATAATGCGAACGATCTAATAATTTTTTTCATTGCTTTACTTATTTGTAAGGTTAAAACTAACGAGGCATTTCGGGTAGTGTCCATCCGGAACGGTAAGTATGTTTAATCAGTTCCTGAGCAAACTGTTTGGCTGAGATGGGATCAGTTTTTGATTTATCAAAAGTGGGGTGCCCATCATGAATTTTAAATCCATCCTTGATAATGATCTGAATTTTATCATCATCAGAGATATTGGTAAACTGCATGTTTTCTCCATCCCATAACAATTCGCGGTTTAGCTCCTGCAAACGAACAGCCAATACGCCCATAACCACCATTTCATTCAACGGACCCGCCTCGCTGAACGGAGATGCAGTCGGAACGCGATTGGCCGCGCTTTCTTTACAAGCTCTTACCCAATCCATTTCATGACTTGTTGTAACACGGCGCAATGTTTTTGGCGCGTCTAACGATTTGCCCGAAATAAGCCAGGGATTCATGCCATAGCATCCGCAAATCAATGTGTCCTTGCTGCCATAAAAAATACATGCACCGCCATTGTCATTCAGATCTTTTCCTGTTGGCATTCCTTCAGGACGTACGGGTTTAATTCCACCATCATACCAGAATACTTCAACTTCCGGCAATTTTACTTTGTGAGAAGACTTACGCTGAGGAAATACATAACGTACCATTTCTGCATTCGGCGCACATTCTGTCAATAACATCGTAGAACTTCCCTGTACTTTGGTTGGATGCCCCAATTCCAATGCTTTAAAAACAGGATGAAGAATATGACAAGCCATATCACCCAATGCGCCGGTTCCAAAATCCCACCAGCCGCGCCAGTTCCATGGCGTATAAAGTGGATTATAAGGCCGCATCGCTGCTGGTCCGATAAACAGATCCCAATCCAGATCTGCTGGCACAGTACCATTTCCTTCAGGTCTCGATAATCCCTGCGGCCAGATAGGTCTGTCAGTAAAACAATCAACTCTCTTTACTACTCCTATGCCGCCGTTCCAGATGTACTCACATATTTGTCTCACACCTTCGCCGGATGAACCCTGGTTTCCCATGGACGTAGCGACGTTATATTTCGCAGCGAGCTTATTCAACAGGCGTGATTCGTATACAGAATGCGTAAGTGGTTTTTGAACATAAGTATGTTTACCAAGCGTAATTGCATCTGCAGCAATCATTGCATGCGCATGATCTGCAGTGGCAACAACCACTGCATCGATTGACTTACCCAACTCATCGTACATTCTCCTGTAATCTTTGTACTTCTTTGCATTGGGAAAATGATCAAATACGCGGGCGCTGTATTTCCAGTCCACATCGCAGAGGCCAACAATGTTCTCCGATTCCATATTCTTCAAATTCGCGAAGCCCATTCCTCCGATGCCTATGCCGGCAATGTTCAACTTATCACTCGGTGCTGTATAACCGAACTTCTTGCCCATTACCAGGCCCGGGACGATGGTTAAGCCCATGCCTGCCATAGCCGTATTTCTAATGAAATTTCTACGGGATGATTTTTTTGCCATAACGTTTACTTTAAATTTTCTTATTAGGGTTAATTAAACTGCTTAATCAAAAAAATATCATCAAACAGACATGCAGCCGCATAGACGACGCATGCGTTCACGCTCGTTCAATCGCACTAAGATTTCTGGTGATGTTTCAGATAGGTGAGAGGAGGAGAATCTGTGACAAACAATGTGATTCTTCCTCATGCATAAAACGCCTGTTAAAACGTTTTACATATAGGTTTGAGGAATAAAAGTAGGAGTTTAATTTGAAAACCCCAAAAAGGAAGAAAACACGAAGACACCAAGGACTCGAAGGGGCACAAAGAGATGGGAATTAATTGACAATTGACATTTCCTGCCCGACTAACTTCATTCAGGCGGGGAAAATTGAAATGAAGAAATCATGACGACGCCGGAGTCGAAATGAGAAAGAGAAATACAAACCACAGAGTTAAAAGAGTTTTTTTCACAGAGGGCACAGGAGATTAAGCAACTGTGAAACTCAGTGAAAAAAACTCCTTTAACTCTGTGGTCAAAAAAATCATCATGCAAAAGAAATAGCCACAGAAGCACTGAAGCACAGAAAAAATCTCAGTGCTTCAGTGCCTCTGTGGCCTATAAAATCTTTGTGCTTCTTTGCGCCTCTGCGTCTTAGTGGCAAAATTACAGCGCCCAGGCCTTATCACCTTTTTTGTAAGGGATACAGCCTTCGTATTTACCGGGAACCGGTACATAACGCAATGCCTTTGTAGCACCTACTTCAGAAGTGAAGTAGCCCCACAGCGTTAACTGTTTTACCATCGCGAAATAATGATTGGGATCACCTTCTTTCTTATTCTTGTTGTAATCTTTTGCTTCCTTATCCAACTCAACCAGCAGGTCGTGCTTTTCGTTGGCGGCCAAAGACATAAAGTCTTTATTGTATTTTTTCTTTGCCGCGTCGTTTATTTTGTTAACTGTATCTGCAAAAACTTTCTGATCCTTTTCCGGATAACAATCTGTAACAATTGTCTTCATAAACTCACCAATCTTAGCAGCTTTGGCGCCCGGCGAAGAAGCTGTTGTAGGCAGAATGGTTTCACCCACTTCATCCAAAAAAGCAATATTGTTTGCAGAAAAATCAAGTACGCCGGCTTTTGTTTCGGTGTTTTTACATCCGCTTAAAAAGGCTTCAGCGCCAATAATAGTACCGCCCAATAAAAGCGCTACACGTGATAAGGCGTCTCTCCTGTTCATAATGTTGAAGTTTATAATGTTGGTTAGCGGCGTGCAGCTATCAGCTATCAGCTGTGAGCTATCAGCCCATAAATTTTAGTTAGGTGTCAGGTTTCAGGCGTAAGGTATCAGGTAGCGATACACTCAATCTGAGCGCTGACTATTATCTTATTTTTTACGCCCCGGTTTTAAGCTCTAAGCTTTAGGCTCTGAGCTTATTAAATTCGGGTTTCAGGTGTGAGGTATCAGTTACGAAACACTCAATCTGAAGTCCAATCTAATATTTTATATTATACACAAAGTTCTAAGCTTTAGGCTTTGAGCTTTAAGCTTAAATATTTCCTTTCTTCAATTCCTTCACTGCAAAATCGCAAGCTCTTGCTGTCAACGCCATATAAGTGACGGATGGGTTTTGGCAGGCACTGGAGGCCATGCAGGCACCGTCTGTGATAAATACATTGCTTACTTCGTGCAACTGGTTGTTGCCGTTCAAAACAGAAGTTTTAGGGTCTTTACCCATCCTAGCTGTTCCCATTTCATGAATGCAGAATCCTGGTGCAGGTGCGCTGTCGTAAGTGCCGATATTTTTCAATCCTGCTTTTTCCAGCATTTCAGCCGCACTATTCATCATATCCTTTCGCATGGCTTTTTCATTCTCTTTAAACTCACAATCTATGTCAAGTGTGGGCAAGCCCCATTTATCTTTCTTATCATGGTTCAATGTAACTTTATTTTCATAATAAGGCAGATGTTCACCCCAGCTTCCGATGCCAAAGCTCCATTTTCCGGGCTCTGTCAGTTGTTCCTTTAATTCAACGCCTACACCATCCGCATAGCTGACCCTGTCGCGGTCACCGCCTCCCTGGTAACCAAATCCTCTTACATAATCACTGCGTTTAGTAGCATCGCTGATGTTTCTGAAACGAGGAATGTAAATACCGTTTGCCCTGCGGCCAAAATAATATTGATCTTCAAATCCGTCGTAATCACCATAAGCACCTACGCCGTAATGATGATCCATCAGGTTATGACCAACCTGGCCACTGCTGTTTCCTAATCCGTTCGGAAATACTTCCGAAGTTGAATTAAGCAAAATATGTGTAGTACCTAGCGTCGACGCATTCAGGAAAATGATCTTTGCGTAATACTCATAGGACTTCATTGTTTCTGTATCAATGATTCGTACACCCTTCGCCTTTTTTGTATCCTTATCATAGATCACTTCCTGCACTGTTGAAAACGGACGAAGCGTAAGATTACCTGTCTTTACCGCTGCAGGTAATGTTGCTGAGTTACTGCTGAAATAACCGCCGAACGGACATCCCTCGTGGCATTTGTTTCTATATTGACACGGACCTCTGTCACCCACTTTTACGGTATGATTGGCAGAGCGACCAATGATCATTCTTCTGCCATCAGCAAAAGATTTGTTGATCCTTTCTGCAACGTGTTTCTCCAGGCAATTCATCTCCATTGGAGGAAGAAATTTACCATCCGGTAGTTGTGGCAGATGTTCTATTGACCCGCTTATTCCGACAAAAGGTTCTACATAATCGTACCATGGTGCGATATCCTTATAACGAATGGGCCAATCCACACCGTGACCGTCTTTTGCATTCGCTCCAAAGTCAATATCACTCCAGCGGTAACATTGTCTTCCCCAGGTTAAGGAGCGACCGCCAACATGGTAACCACGAATCCAGTCAAATGGCTTTACCTGGTTGTAAGGATTCTCCTTGTCATTCACAAAGAAATGTCCAGATACTTCATTATAAGCATAGCACTTACTTTGAATTGGACTGTTTTCTTTATCAGTATTATCATTGCTTCCGTGGTGCTTCAATTGCCACGGATCTTTTGTTGTATCAGTGTAATCTGTAATGTGCCTTACATCTCTTCCTCTTTCGAGTACAAGTGTCTTCAACCCTTTTTCACACAGTTCTTTTGCGGCCCATCCGCCACTAATACCAGAACCAACCACGATCGCATCGTAGGTGTTCTGCTGAACTGCTTTGTTGTTTACGTTTAATGTATCTCCGGCCATGTTAAGCTATGAGCTGTCAGCTATCAGCTTTCAGCTCTGTTTAATTTTAAATAGGTTAATTTATTTCGAACTCATCCGTTTTAATTGGTTTCTCTATTTGCACTACACTTTTCAACTGCGACAGTTCTAGCTGAAAGCTGACTGCTAATAGCTAACCGCTTATTTGCGGCCCATCCGCCACTAATACCAGAACCAACCACGATTGCATCGTAGGTGTTCTGCTGAACTGCTTTGTTGTTTACGTTTAATGTATCTCCGGCCATATTAAGCTATGAGCTGTCAGCTATCAGCTTTCAGCTTTGTTTAATTTTAAATAGGTTAATTTATTTCGAACCGATCCGTTTTAATCAGTTCATTTATTTGCGCTATACTTTTCAGCTGCGACAGTTCTAGCTGAAAGCTGACTGCTAATAGCTAACTGCTTATTTGCGGCCCATCCGCCACTAATACCAGAACCAACCACGATCGCATCGTAGGTGTTCTGCTGAACTGCTTTGTTGTTTACGTTTAATGTATCTCCGGCCATGTTAAGCTATGAGCTGTCAGCTATCAGCTTTCAGCTCTGTTTAATTTTAAATAGGTCAATTTATTTCGAACTCATCCGTTTTAATTGGTTTCTCTATTTGCACTACACTTTTCAACTGCGTCAGTTCTAGCTGAAAGCTGGCTGCTGATAGCTGAAAGCTTTTATTATTTCAAACTCATCCTTTTATTCACTTCCTCTATTTGCGTTATTCTTTTCAACTGCGACAGTTCTAGCTGAAAGCTGACTGCTGATAGCTGAAAGCTAGATACTTCCCTTCCTCAACTCCTCCACTGCATGATTTGCCGCTCTTGCAGTTAATGCCATGTACAGAATAGACGGACTTTGATTTCCTGTACTTGTCATGCACGCTCCGTCTGTTACAAAAACATTCTTACAATGATGCAACTGGTTCCACTCATTGAGCATCGATGTTTTGGGATCTTTACCCATTCTGCATCCGCCCATTTCATGAATGTCCAATCCCGGCGCCTGTTTGCTATCATGTGATTCTATATTTTTTACACCTGCCTTTTCCAGCATTTCCGTGCTTTGTGCAAGAAAATCCTTCAGCAACTTCTCATCATTATCATCATAACCAACAGATGTCACCAGTAAAGGAATTCCCCATTGATCTTTTTTATCAGTACTCAATCTTACATGATTACTTTCTTTCGGAATGGTTTCACCTTGCAAATACATGTAAGCATGCCATCCGCCCGGTTCACTCATTGCTTCTTTATAAGCTGCTCCAATTCCTTCCGGCACCGCATTTTCATTTCCTCTTGAGCGGTAAGCCCCCATGAAAGTTGTAAAGCCTCCTACATAATCCATTTCATGCTTGTAGAGATTTCTGTAGTTAGCAAGAATGGGCTCTGTTGGATTTCTTCCGAAATAATATTTGTCCTCATAACCATCTACATCACCATGAACATAACCTCTATAATTATGAAAACACACATATTTTCCCAACACGCCGCTGTCATTGCCTAAGCCGTTCGGAAATCGTTTTGACGTTGAATTTAACAATACCAGATTGCTGTTCAAAGCCGATGCATTTACAAAAATGATCTTCGCAAAATATTCCGTTACTTTTTTTGTATTTGCATCAATTATTCTTACACCTGTTGCCTTTCCTTTTTGTTCATCGTATATAACCGAGTGCACAACAGAAAATGGCCTTACAGTTAAATTTCCTGTACTCTTCGCCCAGGGCAACGTACAACTTACAGAACTAAAATAACCACCAAACGGACAACCCCTCATACACATATTCCTCGCCTGGCATTTGCCACGGCCCTGCTTCAGATGAATTTCATTTGGTTGGGTAAGATGTGCCCAACGTGCATGAACCACGTGCCTGTCGGGATAATTACTCTTTATTTTTTGTCTGATATCACCTTCAATACAATTCAATTCAAAAGGCGGCAGAAAATCTCCGTCAGGCATTGCATCAATACCATCTTTGTTTCCGCAAACCCCAATGAATTGCTCCACATGTGAATACCAGGAAGCAACATCATTATAACCTATCGGCCATTCAATTCCGTAGCCATAACGCGCAGGATTGATAAACTCATAGTTACTCCAACGCTGGCAGGCTCTTCCCCATGTAAGCGATTTGCCACCAACCTGGTAACCACGGATCCAGTCGAAAGGCTTTTCCTGCACATAAGGATGATCTTTATCCTTTATAAAAAAATGCGCCGTATCGTCACCAAATCCTGCTGCTTTACTGATCAAAGGATTCTCATCGAGAAACTCCTTTGTCATGCTGCCTCTATGCTTAAACTCCCATGGGGCTTTTGTTGCTGTGGGGTAGTCTTTTAAATGTTCAACATTTCGTCCCCTTTCCAGCACAAGCGTTTTTAATCCATGCTCGCACAATTCTTTCGCGGCCCAGCCACCACTGATGCCTGACCCTATAACTATTGCATCGAAAGTGTTTTGGTCAACGCCTCCTGAATTAATGTTTATATGTGATGTGTCTTGCGGCATATGGCTGTGAGCTATCAGCTTTCAGCTATCAGCATTTGTGCATCTTTACCCGCGACAATTGTCTCAAATCTGATATACTGAGCATTTCGCCCTTTTATAATTATTTTATACTGCGTTCCAAAGTACAAGTTTCATTTTGATCACTTTCTGACTAAAATCAATCTGCCAAAAAACTAAGCCCGGCTGATAGCTGAAAGCTAAAAGCTCACAGCTATAAATTTCCTTTCTTCAGCTCTTCCGCTGCATAACTTGCTGCGCGTGCTGTAAGCGCCATAAATGTAAGGGATGGGTTTTGCGTGCTGGTACTTGTCATGCATGCTCCATCCGTTACAAAAACATTTTTACAATTGTGAAACTGGTTCCATCCATTTAGCAATGATGTCTTCGGGTCTCTTCCCATTCTTACGCCACCCATCTCATGAATATCCAGTCCTGGTGCTTGTTTACTATCTCCTTGATTAATATTCTTACATCCGGCTTTATCCAGCATTTCACTTGCCTGTTGTAAAAAATCTTTGAAAGACTTTTCATCATTGTCATCATAGTCAACCGAAACCACCAATTGAGGTATCCCCCAGGCGTCTTTTTTGTCGGAGCTTAACCGGACATGATTTGACTCTTTGGGAATTGTCTCTCCCTGCATAATCGCGTGCACGCCCCAGTCACCAACCTCACTGATCGCTTCTTTGTATGATGCTCCTATCTCACTTCCATCATCTGCTGCACGACCTCTTCCCCGGCCTGCACCAAAGAAAACCATGTATCCGCGCAGAAAATCTGTTTCCTGTTTGGTCACGTTCCTGAAATTCGGCATCATTGGCTGTGTTGGCCTTCTGCCGTAATAGTATTTGTCCATGGGGCCATCGTATGATGCACTCACACTTCCTCTGTAGTTATGAAAGGCCACATATTTTCCCAATAGTCCATTATCATTACCTAACCCGTTTGGAAAACGTGATGAAACGGAATTAAGCAAAATAAGATTGCTGTTTAAGCAGGCTGCATTTACAAAAATGATGTTGGCAAAATATTCTGTTGCCTTTTTTGTATCCGCATCAATTATTCTTACGCCGGTTGCTTTTCCTTTCTTATCATCGTAGATAACGGAGTGCACCACTGCGTTTGTTTTAAGCGTTAGTCGGCCAGTTTTTTGGGCCCATTGAACAGTGGATGAGTTTGAACTGAAATAGCCTCCAAACGGACATCCTCTTTCGCATAAGCTTCTTGCCTGGCATTGGTTGCGGCCCTGTTGCAGATGTATGGGATTGGGCTTTGTTAAATGAGCGCACCTTCCCTGTACAACATGTCGATCTTTGTAGTGGGCCATTATTCTATTACTGATCTCCTTCTCCACACAATTCATTTCCCAGGCCGGTAAAAACTCTCCATCCGGTAATGTATCCACGCCATCCCTGTTACCGCTGATGCCTGCAAATGATTCAACATGCGAGTACCATGGTGCGAGATCCTGGTAACGTATGGGCCAGTCTACAGCAAAGCCATCGCGCGCCGGACCTTCAAAATCATACCTGCTCCAGCGTTGGGTTTGCCTTGCCCATAACAATGATTTACCGCCTACCTGGTAACCTCTGATCCAGTCAAATGGCTTTTCCTGTATGTAAGGATGTTCCTTATCTTTTACAAAGAAGTGTTCTGTAGCTTCTGAAAAAGCGTAGCATTTTTTTACAACAGGATTTTCATCGAGCACACTTAACTTCTCTCTTCCGCGATGCGGAAAATCCCAGGGTGCTTTTGTTGCTGTGGGATAATCTTTTAAATGAACTACATCGCGACCGCGCTCTACTATAAGCGTTTTTAATCCTTTATCACACAACTCTTTTGCAGCCCAACCGCCACTGATACCGGAACCGATAACAATTGCATCGAAAGTGTTTTTTTCAACACCTCCTGAATTAATATTGATATGTACTGAGTCTTGTGGCATGGGAGCTATCAGCTGTCAGCTATTAGCTTTCAGCTTTGAGCCTTTTAATTTTAAATAGGCTGATTAATTTCCGGCAATCCTTATTTTAAAGTTGCAGTTAGTTTTGGTTCTGTGTTTCTTCTAAGTAATTCCTGTGCTTAAGAAATAATAAATATTGCTGTCAGCCAACAGCTCATAGCTGATAGCTGACAGCTCACAGCTTTTATAGATTTCCTTTTTTCAATTCACTAACTGCATAGTCTGCAGCACGTGCAGTGAACGCCATATAAGTTAATGACGGATTCACGCAGCTTGCTGAAGTCATGAAAGAACCATCAGTTACAAACACGTTAGGTGCATCCCAGATCTGGTTATATTTATTTACAACAGAAGTCTTAGGATCTTTACCCATACGTGCAGTACCCATTTCGTGAATACCACGACCGATCGTACCATCGCCATCACGGCCTTTTACATCTTTAACACCCGCGCTGGTTAACATTTCAATAGCGTCATTCAACATGTCAACGCGCATTTTCTTCTCATTTTCTTTCCACTCAGCGTCAAAAGAAAGTACGTTCAATCCCCATTTATCTTTCTTGTTCTTATCCAGCGTAACCTTGTTTTCGTGGTAAGGCAAGATTTCGCCGAAACCGCCGATGTTCATTGTCCATCTTCCTGGTTCGCTCAGCGCGTCTTTATACTCTGCACCAATGCTCAATTCTTCCAATGAGCGGTTATAGCCCTGTCTGCTCGCGCCGCCCTGGTATCCAAAACCACGGATATAATCTCTTTTATCACTTCCAAAGTTGCGGTAACGTGGGATATAAATACCATTAGCACGGCGGCCGAAATAATATTTATCCTCATAACCTTCTACATGACCAGATGCACCAACACCCAGGTGATGATCCATTACGTTGTGTCCCAATTCTCCGCTGCTGCTACCTAAGCCGTCAGGCCATACATCAGTTGCTGAGTTCATTAGGATCCACGCACTGTTTAAAGAAGAAGCATTCAGGAATATGATCTTGGCTTTGTATTCGTATGTTTTGTTGGTTTCTGCATCCAGCACTTCAACACCGGTAGCCTTTTTGGTGTTTTTATCGTAAAGGATTTTTGTAACAATACTCCATGGGCGAAGCGTTAAATTACCTGTCTTCATAGCCGCAGGTAATGTTGCGGATTGTGTGCTGAAATAAGCACCAAAAGGACAACCTAACCAGCATTTATTTCTATACTGGCAGTTTGTTCTGCCTTGCTCTGGTTTTGGCTGTGTGATGTTTGCAGTACGTCCCATTATAACGTGACGCTGTCCTTTGTAAAAATCTTTCAGGCGTGCAGCAACATCTTTTTCAACGCAGTTCATTTCCATAGCTGGCAGAAACTGTCCGTCAGGCAATACTTCCAGCCCATCCCGGTTACCGCTGATGCCTGCGAATTTCTCCGCATAATCATACCACGGAGCAATTTCAGCATAACGCACAGGCCAGTCAATTGCAATACCATCTTTGGCGTTTGCTTCAAAGTCGTGATCGCTCCAACGGTAGCTCTGGCGGCCCCACATCAGGGAGCGTCCACCAACATGATAACCACGGAACCAGTCGAAACGTTTTACTTCAGTATAAGGAGATTCTTTTTCATTAACCCAGTAATCAAGGTTGGTTTCATTAAGCGGGTAATCCCTGTTCAGCACAGGATAGTCCTTGATCATTTCCTGTGTTTTAGATCCTCTGTGCGGAAACTCCCAGGGAGCTTTGTTGGCGTTTACATAGTCTTTTACGTGTTCAATGTTACGGCCACGCTCCAGCATGATTACTTTAAGGCCCTTTTCGGTTAGCTCTTTAGCGGCCCAACCGCCACTGATACCTGAGCCAATTACAATAGCATCAAAAACATTGTCTGCCATAAGTGGTGTTTTTTGTTACAAGCTAGTTATAAATAAAAAATAGCTTCCGGCGCAACCGGATTCAAGGTGCCTGATAGCGTTTAGCAACCTTACAGCTATATAAATATCCTTAAAATACCGATCAGGTATTTCATTTTTAAAATCCTGTTTTTCGGGCAAATAAAAACCGTTGCGAAAGTGTGTTAAGACCGGATGATTACTAATTCAACTTAAAAAGCCAGCATTCAAACAGACTGCTTCAAAAAATAAGCAGTTAGCCGCAGTCTTGATTTAAATATAACTTCTTACTAAAATGAACTTGAATTACAAACAGCTTATACATCACACAATTCAACCGCTTTCTTAAGTGATGCCAGTTTATCTTTTGCAGCGGGGATAAATTCCTGGGCAACATAACCTTTAAAGCCAGTGGCAACAATGGCTTTCATTATAGCGGGATAGAACAATTCCTGGCTTTCATCTATTTCATTTCTTCCGGGCACACCACCTGTATGGTAATGACCAAAATACTGGTGGTTATTTTTAATAGTTCTGATTACATCTCCTTCGTCAATCTGCATATGGTAGATGTCGTACAACAATTTGAAATTCTCACTACCTACGTGTTTAACCAATTCTATTCCCCATGCAGATTTATCGCACATATAATCACCATGATCCACACGGCTGTTCAGCAATTCCATGTGAATGGTTATGCCATTTTTTTCAGCCAGCGGCATTAGTTTTTTCAAACCTTCTGCACAATTTTTCAAACCTGTTTCTTCGTCCATTCCTTTACGGTTGCCGCTGAAACAAATCACATCTTTGTAACCAGCCTTTACCATCAAAGGAATTATATCGGTATAATTTTTTATCAATGTTGAATGATGTTCCGTACGGTTAAACCCATCAGGAATGCTTATTTCAGCACCATTACACATAGAGCTGTAAATATCATATTTCTGTAATGTTGGCCAATCTTTGGGACCAACTAGGTCAATCGCAGAAAAGCCAATTTCTTTTACTGCTTTACACAGATCATCCAATGCAATATCACCATAACACCATCTGCAAACGGAATGATTAATATTTCCTTTCAGTGCCAAGTTATTTGTATTTAAAGTGGTAAATGCACTCAATGCGCCAGACGTTGAAACGATGGCTGAGCCGGCAAGCAAATTTTTCAGAACAGTACGCCTGTTTTTTTTATAGGTCGTCATATTATACCTTAAGCAAGGCTTTAAAGATAACAACTAATGTTATGCAATAAAGCCTTGCCTTTAAATTTTATTAAAATTATTTTCTTTTGTCCGATAGGTGCAACACTAAATCTTATAGCATAGATTGTTCTGCATTAGCTATGGCAGCGGCAGACAAAGATGTTTTCTTTCTGCCTCTCATGTAAAAGAACAGGAATGTAAATGCAACTATTAATACAATTGGAATAATAAGTGTTACATTAATGATCTCCGGGCCAGCTGCAGCTCTTGCTTCATTTAATGTTTTGGCCATTTCCGGCGTTGCAGAAGCGCTATTGTATTCAGCCATGCTTGCACCTGAAGGAAGTTTGCCGGCAATTAATTTGTCATAATAACCTCCCATGAAGATCATATAAATAGATACGGCGAACATACCTGCACCACCCATAAAGTTCATACCGACGGCACCGGTTTTAGGCAGATTTTCAGACACAAAGCCGAGCATCGTTGGCCAGAAATAACAAACGCCGATACCGAACACCAATGCACCTACAAATAAAGTATTGCCGGTAGAATGACCTAAAAGATACAGCCCCAATGCAGCAAATATTGCAGACATTAACAATACACCAGCTGGTGAAAACCTGTGCACAATAGGTTCTGCGAATGCACGCCCAAGCACCATTACACCAGTTTCAATTGTTAATAATAAGATAGCATTGTCGGTTACATTTTTCAACAACACATCAATCCATTGTCCGGTAAACAACTCTGTAATAGCAGTACCCAACATCAGAATGATCATTACTATAAATAATGGACTCAATAAAGCTTTATACATTTCAGAAGTAGAAACACCACTGGAAACCCTTTCAGTTACAGGGAATGTAAGTTTACTGAACAAGTATAAGTATAATACCGTTGGAATAAGCATTAAACCTACAAGTACCTGCCAGTTGGTAAGGTTTTCTGCGCCGAAGAATTTTACGATCAGCGTACCAATTACAATACCACCGGGGAACCACAGGTGAAAGTGATTGAGCTTGGTAGTTTTGTTTTCAGGATACAGGCTTGCTACCAAAGGATTACAAGCTGCTTCAACCGTTCCGTTACCCAAACCGATCAACAATGTTGAAATGAATAAAGACCAGAAGCCCGAAGCGGTAATTGTAAGAATAATACCCAGCAGGTGAAATACACCGGCAGCTACTAATAGTCTTTTCATACCAATTACGTCAACAACCATACCTCCTACAACAATAGCCAAAGGGAAACCCCAGAAGGCTGTACTTGTTATAATACCTATTTGTTCTTGTGTTAAGGAAAACTGTTGTCCCCAGGTACTTAATAATCCGGCCCTGATGCCGAAGGATAGAGATGTTACCAGCAAGGCTAGGCAACTAGCAACGAATAGCTGGTTACGGTTAATGGCGTTCATACGTTAGTGGTTAGCTGTTTTAAAAATAATTGTTATGATGACAAGTGAGGGTAAATGTAATTTTTTTTTACTTTTAGTTTCACTTATTGAAAAAAAAATTTACAAAGATGCTTAACAGAAAATTGCGAATGGGCATGATAGGTGGTGGGAAAGACGCCTTTATTGGTGCCATTCACCGGTTTGCTGCCAACATGGATGGCCTTATTGAACTTTGCTGCGGCGCTCTCAGTATTAACCCTGAAATTGCGGCCGACTCGGGTAAGATGTTGTTTCTTCCTGAAGACAGAACATATACCAACTACGAGGACATGATAAAAAAAGAAAGCGCTTTACCTGAAGACAAGCGTATTGATTTTGTAACCATTGTAACTCCAAACTTTGCACACTTTGCTCCCGCAATGATGGCGCTTGAGCATGGTTTTAATGTAGTGATTGAAAAACCGATCACATTTACGCTTGATGAAGCAAAACAACTGCAACAAAAAGTAAACGAAACCGGTCTTACACTTTGCCTTACGCATACCTACTCCGGCTATCCAATGGTTAAACAGGCCAGACAAATGGTAAAAGAAGGAGCGATCGGAAAAGTAAGAAAAATATGGGTTGAATACCCACAAGGATGGTTAAGCAAACTTTCTGAAAGAGAAGGCAACGCCCAGGCGGCATGGAGAACAGACCCCAAAAAGAGCGGTAAAAGCGGTTGTATGGGCGATATAGGCACTCACGCAGCGCATCTTGCAAAATATATTACAGGATTAAATCTTACGCATATCTGTGCTGACCTTAATATACTTGTTGAAGGCAGACACCTGGATGATGACGGGAACGTATTATTAAAATATGACAACGGTGCAGCTGGTTGCTTAATGGCATCCCAGGTTGCAGCCGGTGAAGAGAACGCACTGAAAATCCGCATCTATGGTGAGAAAGGCGGATTGGAATGGGCTCAACAGGAACCCAATACCTTATTGGTTAAATGGCTTGATCAACCAACGCAAATCTTCCGCGCAGGTGGCGGTTACAGCTACCTGAGCCCTTTCGCAACCAAAAACTGTCGCACTCCGGGCGGACACCCTGAAGGATACCTGGAAGCGTTCGGCAATATCTATCACAACTTCGCTCAGACTTTATCTGCAAAACTTTCCAACAGTGAACCAACTGAAGAAATGCTTGACTTCCCACGCGTTGAAGATGGCATTTTCGGAATGGCTTTCATTGATAAAGTAGTTGAATCTTCTAAGAGCGATGTTAAGTGGACAAAATTTGAGATTTAGCTATGAGCTGTCAGCTATCAGCTTTTAGCTGGACGTTGACGGCACACCTGCGTTGTATTTTCAAAAGAGAATTATTTTGTTAACAATGGCTGTAGCTACCGGTACGTCAGAAAATTGCTGACAGCTGATAGCTGATAGCTGAAAGCTCAACACAATGACTACAATAAAAGGTCCGGGTATTTTCCTTGCACAGTTTTTAGGAGATACCGCTCCGTTTAATTCTTTAAAATCCATTTGCGAATGGTCTAAAAGCATTGGATTTAAAGGTGTTCAGATCCCTTCCTGGGATCCAAGAATGATTGATCTTCAAAAAGCTGCAGAGAGCAAAACTTATGCAGATGAGCTAAAGGGTATCGTGAATGAAGCAGGTCTTGAAATCACCGAATTATCTACGCACCTCCAGGGTCAGTTGGTGGCTGTTCATCCTGCATATGATGTTATGTTTGATGGATTTGCGCCAGCCGAATATCATAACAATCCCAAAGCAAGAACCGAGTGGGCCGTTCAGCAACTAAAGTATGCTGCGAAGGCTTCACAAAATCTTGGATTGAATGCATGCGCAACATTCAGCGGTGCACTATTGTGGCATACTGTTTATCCATGGCCCCAGCGACCTGCAGGCCTGGTGGAAACCGGATTTAATGAACTGGCAAAACGCTGGCTTCCAATTTTAAATACATTCGACGAGAATGGCATTGATCTTTGCTACGAGATACACCCGGGTGAAGATCTGCACGATGGCGTTAGCTACGAGCGTTTCCTTGAAAAAGTAGATAATCACGCACGTGCATGTTTGCTGTACGATCCATCTCACTTTGTATTGCAGTGCCTGGATTATCTTACTTACATCGATTTCTACCACGAGCGTATAAAGATGTTCCACGTAAAAGATGCAGAATTTAATCCAACTGGTAAACAAGGTGTATACGGCGGTTATTCCGGATGGGTTGAAAGAGCTGGCCGTTTCCGCTCTCTTGGCGACGGGCAGGTTGATTTTAAATCAGTATTCAGCAAATTAACCGCTTATGATTACAAAGGCTGGGCAGTTATGGAGTGGGAATGTGCATTGAAACATCCTGAAGATGGCGCTAAAGAAGGTTCTGTATTTATTAAAGATCATATTATCCGCGTAACAGAAAAAGCTTTTGATGATTTTGCCAACACTGGCAGCAATGAAGCTTTTAACCGTTCTGTACTCGGATTGGAATAATTTATGTTATCTAAGTTCTATAGGTTGCCCTGTAGAACTTTTAAAGAAAGGCAACTTATTCGTAACCATTTATTCAACATAAATAGGTGTGTATGAAATACGTTGCCTTTTTTTTATGCGCCACCTTGATGATTCTCTCCTGCAAGCAAACATCCACAACCAAAAATACTTCCGGCAAAACGCCGATGACGGATAGCCTGGTAAACAATCCTGCCAACATGGTTGACAGTGAATATCGTAGAGGAGCCAGCCTGATCTCCAAATACGATTGTTTAACCTGCCACAAACTAAATGATACAAGCATAGGACCTTCTTATATGAGTATCGCCAACAGATATTCCAATGTGAGTGGTAATGTGGACAACCTTGCACATAAGATCATCACCGGCGCAACAGGCGCCTGGGGAAATAAAGCGATGACACCACATCCCAATATTACAGTGCCTGATGCAGAGGAAATGGTGCGGTATATCTTGAGCTTAAAGCCGAAGGGATAAGCTTAAAGCCTAAAGCTCAAAGCCTAAAACCTGTCGATGCCAACTTAAGACAGTCCTTTTTGCGCTAGTTCTTACTTTGAAAAAAGGGAAAGTTTACCACCCGATACAGTGTGAAGTTTCAAGCTTAAAGCCTAAAACTGAGCGATGCCGATTGAAGAAGCTTTTTGCGCTAGCTATTGCATTGAATAAAGGAAAGTTTACCACCTAAGACAGCGCGAAGCTTTAGGCTTTGAGCTTTAGGCTTTAAGCTTCCTCAAATTCTTTTTCGAGATTGGGAATTCATCTATAACTTTAAGCCGCATTTTATTTCACACTTTAAAAAGTAATGATTTTGAAAAAGCTTCTAATTACCTCAGCTTGCCTGGCATTTTTAGCAGCATGCGGAGGCGGTGCTTCCACTGAAAACAAAAATGATTCTGCAGCGGCTCCAAAAGAAGAAAAACCGGCAGCAGAAGCAACCGACATCTCTTCCAACCCCGACTATCAGAAAGGTTTGGAATTGATTGGAAAGAATGACTGTCTTACCTGCCACGACGTTGCCGAAAAGAAAATTGGCCCGGCTTACCAGGATGTTGCAAATAAATATGCCGGTGTTGATACAGCCGTTGCTCATTTGAGCCACAAAGTTATTGCCGGCGGACAGGGTGTTTGGGGCACAGTTCCGATGACTCCGCATCCAGCACTTTCTCAGGCAGATGCAGAACAGATGGTTAAATACATCCTGTTGCTTAAAACAAAATAGTCGAATAACACTTCTTTTTATAAATCCGCATAGTCCAATTAACTATGCGGTATTTTTTTCCCTGCACAATTTTTGCCATTTATTCCACAACCAAAATACACTTACATGAAATTGTTATTTCTAACGGCAGGCATTTCGTTAAGCCTGTTGTCTTGCCAATCATCAGAACAAAAAACAACCGAAGCAACAGATTCTGCCACTACCACACCAGCTAACACAGCAGTTACCGCGGACACAGGATGGGTATCTCTTTTTGACGGACAGACACTAAAAGGATGGCATACATTTGGCCAAACATCAGTTGGTGCTGCATGGAGCGCCGACAGTGGCACGATCCATTTGAAACCAAAAGGTTCAAAAGGCTACCAGACCCAGGGCGGAGGTGATATCGTTTCCGATGGCGTTTATGGCGACTTTGACCTGAAACTTGAATGGATGATCTCAAAGAATGGCAACAGTGGTATTCTTTTTTATGTGCAGGATGATACTACAAAATACAAGGAAACCTGGAATACCGGCCTTGAAATGCAGGTACTAGACAACAACGGTCACCCGGATGGCAAAATACCAAAGCACAGAGCCGGCAATTTGTACGATCTGATAGCAGCAAATCCTGAAACTGCAAAAGGTCCGGGAGAGTGGAACCAGGTAGAAATTGTTTCAAAGAAAGGTCAGTTAGATCTGTTTTTAAACGGAACCAAAGTTGTATCAACAACTTTATGGGATGACAACTGGAACAAACTGATCGCCGGAAGCAAATTCAAAAATATGCCGGGATGGGGAACCTTTAAAGAAGGCCATCTGGCATTGCAAGATCATGGCAACGAGGTGTGGTACAGGAATATTTCTATCAGAAAGCTTTAAGTATTTAAACATAAAAAAAATTAAAACCGCTGATAATCAGCGGTTTTTTTATGACTTTCAAGCTTGGCTCTCCGATAAACCTTTAACCATATAAAAAACAAAATGCTTCTGTTTATTCAACCAGAAGCATTCAGTTAAGCTCTTTTACCTGGGTTAAGGAGATATAAAGAAACTTTATTTTAGTAATAATAGGAATGCATTTTAAGCAGCAAATAATGTACCACTTATCCGATTTTAATAAGAAGTAAAAAAAAATATATTCGAAAAAAAAGACCTCACTGCAAGAGCGAGGCCCTTGGTGCTTCTTACATTTTACAAACAGATCAGTTACATGTGGAAACCTTAACCTTATCTATTACAATATTCCGTAAGAATCAATAGGTAGCATTATTTTACTTAAACTCTACAGATAGATTTTCAATTCATGTGCCAAACATCAAAATTTATTCATATAATTGATAATCAGATATTTAATCTTTCATCGGCAACAGGAAATTCCCATTTAGAAACGACTGGTCCATAATTGGGAATATAATTGCGAGAAGACATTCCCGACCGCTATAAAACCGTATTTTGCTTCCGAAATTTTTTGAGAGATGGTGTTGCCACTGAATGATGAACAATATATGCGTCTGGCTTTAAAAGAAGCAATGAACGCTTACCATGATGATGAAGTACCTATCGGAGCTATTGTAGTCCTTAATAATAAGATAATTGCAAGGGGATACAACCAAACTGAACGATTGAAAGACGCTACGGCCCATGCTGAAATGATCGCCCTGACCTCCGCGTTCAATTATCTTGGAGCAAAATATCTGCCCGATGCGTGCCTGTATGTTACGATAGAACCTTGCCTGATGTGTTCTGGCGCCTTGTATTGGAGTAAGATAGGCCGGGTTGTTTTTGGCGCAGCCGACGAAAAGAATGGTTACAAAAGAATCACAAAAGAAAATTGGCCTTTTCATCCCAAAACAGAATTAGTTACAGGCGTTTTGGAGGAAGAATGTGCGGCATTGATGAAAAGCTTTTTTAAAAGCAAAAGGTGATCTCTGATGTCGGATTTGAGGATCGCTGATTTCTTCAGGTGCGGCAACGTGATTTTACTCAGGCCTCTAGATGTTGAGGATCGCTGATGTCTGATTTGAAGATCGCTGATTTCTTTAAGTGCCGCAGCGTGATTATACTCAGGCCTGTAGATGTTGAGGATCGATGATGTCTGATTTGAAGATCGCTGATTTCTTTAAGTGCCGCAGCGTGATTATACTCAGGCCTGTAGATGTTGAGGATCGATGATCGCTGATTTGAAGATCGCTGATTTCTTTAAGTGCCACAGCACGATTATACCCAGGCATCTAGATGTTGAGGATCGCTGATTTCTGATTTGGGATGCTTGATTTGAGGATATCTGATTTGAGGATGCTTGCCCACACTTGCGTTCTCGCACCTAACGAAATCAGCGATCCTCAAATCAGACATCAGCGATTTTCCAGGCAACCTGTCTGCCTACGCTTGCGTTCCCGCACCTAGCGAAATCAGCGATCCTCAAATCAGCGATCAGCGTTCCGTCTTATATTTTCCTGATCTTGATATTTTTAAACCACGCTCCGCCGCCATGGTCCTGTAGGCAGATATGGCCGGCTTTTAACATGCCGTATTCAGGTTTGTCCTTCCATTTGCTTGCGTCTTTGAGTTTTTTCCAATCATCGGTCCAATAGTCAAACTCAACCACCTTCACGCCATTCAAATAATGCTCAACATGTGCGCCTTTAACTTTAATCACAGTGTGATTGTATTCACCCACCGGTTTGGTTACCAGGGATGAAGCGGCGTGCATTGCGTAATCGGAACCGCTTTTCTGGTTGTCCTCTACTTTGCCGGGATAGCCTTTATCATCAATCAACTGGTATTCCGGCCCGGATTCGTAAGAGTGATCGTGATTTTCGTTCGCTCTATAAATAATGCCGCTGTTCGATTTGGGATCAACTTTCCAGTCCACAGCCAGTTCAAAATCTCCATATTCTCCGTCAGTGGTAAGATCCGCCCGCTTGGTTACACCTTCCGACTTGCAGTGAAGCTGACCGTCAATTATTTCCCAGCTATCCATTTGCTTACCCTGGTAATTATGCCAGCCTTTGGTATCCTTTCCGTCAAATAAAAGCTGCCAGCCTTCTTTCTTTTCCTTTGCAGTTAATGTGTTATCGGCTTCCTTCGGTGAAAAAGCGGATAAGCCCGTAATTAAGATTCCGCAGCATATTGCTGCGCGCATGGTTGGTTTAAGTAACATAAAACAATATTGTCGTTAGAAAAATATAGCAGGAAGTTACGCAAATGCAATGTTCGTTTTCAGTAAAAACCGGTTTGATCTAGGCTTAACAATATCAAAATATTGTTGGAAGATATCACCAACAAGCATTAGCAAAAAACTTCCCGTGCACCGAACTTATTTCCCGGTTGTCTTGCAGGTGGTCATTTCAACCAGCGCTTGTTTCTAATTGCCAGCCTTTTATTTTCGATTTAAGAAACAAATTATGATAACTTATTACCAACATTAATCCTATGGCAATAAATTTGTTGAACTTAGAGGTTCCCTTTTAATTGTTCACTTATAAAAAAAGATAATTATGGCATTTACATTACCTGCTCTGCCTTACGCGCATGAAGCTTTAGAACCGCATATTGATGCTACTACCATGCAAATACACCATGGTAAACATCACCAGGCGTATGTTGACAACCTGAATAAAGCTATTGCCGGAACGGAGCATGAAAATAAAAGCCTGGAAGAACTTGTTGCAAACGCTGGTAAAATATCTCCTGCAGTTCGCAACAATGGCGGCGGTCACTGGAACCACAGCTTCTTCTGGGAAATTCTTGGCCCTAATGCAGGCGGTGCACCAACAGGTGAACTTGCAGACGCTATCAACAGCACTTTCGGATCTTTTGATGAGCTGAAAACAAAAATCAATACAGCCGGTGCCACGCGTTTCGGTAGTGGATGGGCCTGGTTAATTGTAAAAGACGGCAAACTTGAAGTTACTTCTACACCTAACCAGGACAATCCTTTAATGGATGTAGCAGAAGTAAAAGGCACTCCTATCCTGGGTATCGATGTGTGGGAGCACGCTTACTACTTAAAATATCAAAACAAAAGACCTGATTATTTAGCGGCTATCTGGAATGTGATCAACTGGAACAAGGTTGCTGAGCATTATGCAAAAGCTAAATAATTCAATGGTTCATTTTTAGTAATGTCTTACCTTCAATCCCGCCCCAGATTGGTGTGCGGGATTTTTTATTTGACTAAATCTTTAACATGAAAAAAATAGCATTCGGCATACTTGCCATCGTTTCACTTGCATCCTGCAAAGAAAACATCAAGAAAGTGCTTGTTCTTTCAAAGGGTACAGCTAAGATCAACAAAGAAGCGAAAAGCATCACTGTTGATGAAAGCAGCGGACACGAAGAACAAACCTTCGATGTAAACTCCGGCGATAAAGTGGTTTACTCAGTTAAATCGCAGGCTGGAGAAGGCTCAGTAGAATTTCCTACAAACGGTTATTACATAGTGAATGCGAAAAACGATACAGTTGTAGGTGGCTTGCAGAACTACGGAGCGGTTGAAGACAGAAAGACTGAATTTACGCAAGAGGATGTAAAGAAGAACCTTGATTCACTGAAGTTGCTAGTCAGCAATCAAAATGTTAGCGCAGCGAACCATAACTTTTTTATCCTGCCCAACCAGGCCGTGAAGATCACGGATAACCTGGATGCTTTTATTGTAGGACCTTATCACCGCATGACCTCTGTTGAAGCGAAAGAAGGTAAAACACCTGAGGTTTACCGCTTCTATAGCATAAAAGAAGTTAGGGAAAAAATTGATAAGCTGGATGCGATGACTAAACCAGCGGATGCTTCGGCTACGCCTGAAAAAAAGAAATAAGGAAGAACCACGGTGGCATGTGCGACATTAAAGAAACAAGGGGTTTTGCCACAACGGCTCGAAGACAGAAAGAGGCACAAAGGCTTTCTTTTAATATCTCTCACATAAAGTCAGCAACGTAATGGACCTTGGCATGCATTCAAAGTATGTTACCTTGCTGGCTTTTACTGCATGATTTGGACAATTCACGCTCCCGCCGCTTTTGACTTTTGAATTTTTACTTTTGACTTTTCTACGGCACCGGATCATAGCCGCTTCCTCCGCCCGGGTGACAACGGGATATTCTTTTTATAGCCAGCCAGCCTCCTTTAAATAAGCCATATTTCTTTAATGCTTCCAGGGCATATTGCGAACAACTTGGCGTGAACCTGCACTTTGGCCCTAACGCTGGAGAGATCACGTACTGGTAAAACTTTATCAGCAGTATGAACGGAAAGCTCAGTATTTGCTTAAGAATTTTCATTTGCTGCTGTTATTTTAGTTTTCTCCAACTCCTTAATCAATCGTGGAATAGCCATGCTAATCTTTTCTTTGACGAGTGCGTAAGAAGGAATCTGACGGTCAACAAACAGTAAAAACAAAATCAGTTTACGATTTTGATTTTGGGCATACTCAATTAGTGGGGCCTTTTCGGTTCTGTAAGCTTCGCGAAGCAACCTTTTAACCCTGTTTCGCTGGACGGCCTTTTTAAACAATCTTGAGGGAGCAATTACACCGGCCTTTACCGGAAAATCCATTTCGTCGGGAACTTCCAGGTAAATAAGCTTAACCGGAAACTGATTAACAGACTTCCCTTTTGCAAAAAGGAGATCTATTTGTTTTCGACTTTTTAGCTTCTCTTCCCGTCCGTATGAATTTGATAAAGGCATATTCAAAAGTAAAAAGCCTCACCAAAGTTTGGTGAGGCTTTAATAATTTATTTGTAATCCCGACAGCTACGCTATCGGGATCAAACGCTTATTTTAATTTTCTCTCGTCAGAAACTGTCAGCTTATGACGGCCTTTCGCTCTGCGGCTGGCTAATACCTTACGGCCATTAGCGGTTTCCATACGCTTACGAAAACCATGAACGCTTTTACGGCGACGATTATGTGGTTGAAATGTACGTTTCATTGCTATAATTTTTTTACTAACCCAAAATAAATTTCAACATACAGGTTACAGTCACCATACTGCCACCCGGTGAAAGGACGGCAAAGGTAGAAAAAAAATTTATTCCAATCTCAAAAAAATGAACTTTTTATGCCCTTAACGCTGGAATTTAAGGCTGCAAAAGGGATAATAATCTGTAAAACAATTAAATTCAACGATCAATTTGTTTTACGGGGCCGAAATTAACTGTTATAAATTTCCGGTGGTTACAATTACGGCTTTTTTCGCACTACTATATAAATTATTGCTTATGAAACCAATAAAAGCCATTCTTCTGTTAGCATTAATGTTCAACGTTCTTTTTGCAAATGCTCAAAATTCACTGGACTCCGTCATGCCGGTACGTGGATTTTGTATTGCTGCACCAACACCAAAAGGGGTGGATGATTTTGTGAAATTCATTAATGAAGAGCTCGGCCCCAGAAAGGTCAATGTGCTTATTCTTAGAGTTGATTATAATTATCAATTTGAAAGTCACCCTGAATTGCGGGATACTGCTGGCTTATCCAAAGCTGACATTAAAAAGCTTGTTGCTGCCGCAAAAAAGAACAACATACAAATTATACCTCAGGTGAATTTACTGGGGCACCAATCCTGGGCAAATCACACCGGCAAACTGCTGGCGGTTTATCCGCAGTATGATGAAACGCCGCTGGTAAAAATGCCGGAAAAATATGAATGGCCGAATGCAGATGGTTTGTATTGCAAGAGTTACTGCCCGTTGCATCCTGAAGTTCATAAAGTAGTGTTTGATGTGGTAGATGAAATGTGCGATGCATTTGAAACAAATGCCTTTCATGCAGGTATGGATGAAGTGTTTTACATTGGTGACGACAAATGTCCGCGTTGCCAGGGAAGAGATAAAGCCGAACTTTTTGCAGGAGAAGTACGCAAGATCCGCGATCATCTTGCGCAAAAGAACAGGCAGCTCTGGATTTGGGGCGACAGACTATTGGATGGTAAAACTACCGGTATGGGTATGTGGGAAGCCAGTTATAACAATACACACCGGGCAGTTGATATGATACCGAAGGATGTAATGATCTGCGACTGGCATTATGAAAGAGTAGACAAAACGCCTGTTTATTTTGCAATGAAAGGATTGAACGTAGTTACATGCCCCTGGCGCAAACCTGAATTGGCTGTGCTGCAAACCGAGGACATGGCGAATTTCAGGAAGCAGGCAACACGCGAAATGAAAGACAGATACAAAGGAATGATGCAGACCGTATGGTCCGGTGCTGAATCTTTTCTTGATGGCTTTTATGGCAGAAACAAAAATCAGCAATCTGCAAACGCAGGTACCAATACGCCCTGGGATTGCTTTAGAGAGATGTATAAGAAGATTGGAGAACTTTGAGGTGTATGTACGATGTACGATTTTAGATGTACGATTTTAGATGTACGGTGTACGGTGTACGATGTTTAATGTACTTAGTATAGTGTTTGATGTAAGATGTATAGTGTTTGATGTAAGATGTACAATGCACTTGAGCGTAACAGTAAAATACTAGCAACCGACCTTTTATTTAAGCTTGCAGACCTTGCGAAAAAATCTCGCCGGGGCTTTTTATTAATAAGATAATCCGGCAGCATTTATAGATAATTCATCTCATTTTCAAAAGATGTAGAGTAAAATGAAGATGCTTAAGTTTGAGTACTTCGTACTTCGTAGATCGTACTTGAAGCAACATAGTTCGTCTTAAAGAAGTAATATTGGCTAGCAGCTAATTGAATTCAGATCCAGATGTTTCGAACGCACCGTTTGTCCAAAGAAAACGCTGCCGTTTTGGTCAAAGTCATCTGTGGAGTCTGTTGTATAAAAATTGAGAGCGTTGTTTTTAGTAAGTCGTTCTTCCATTTCAGGATGGCGCTGCAAATAATCCAGCAAGCTATTAGCGACAATTGACCCCTGCGCGATTACCTGGACATTGTCAGGCAATGAAGCCTGTATTTTTTCTTTTATCAGCGGATAATGTGTGCAGGCAAGCAAAACAGTATCGATGTTTTTATCCTGCATCATTAGGGCATTGGTATATTTTTTTATGAAAAAATCTGTTCCGGAGTTATCATATTCTCCGTTTTCAATCAATGGAACCAAAACAGGGCAAGCCTGCTGATAAACTTCTAAGTCCGGATAAAACTTTTCAATTTCAATCTGGTAAGACTTTGATTGAACCGTACCGTTAGTCGCCATGATCCCGACTTTTTTTGCGGGAGAATATTGTCCAATAATTTCAGTTGTAGGTCTGATAACCCCGAGCACTCTCTTAGAGGGATCTATTTTGGCGAGATCATTTTGCTGAATGGTCCGCAAAGCCTTCGCGGAGGCCGTGTTGCAAGCCAATACAACCAAAGGACAGCCTTGTTTAAAAAACCATTTTACACACTGGAGCGTGTACTGATAAACAGTTTCAAAAGAACGTGGTCCGTATGGAGCCCTCGCATTGTCACCCAAATAAATATAATCATACTGTGGCAGCAGATGCACAATCTCCTTTAAAACAGTCAGGCCGCCGTAGCCCGAATCAAATACGCCTATTGGTCCTTTTTCCATTCTTCAAAAATAAAAAACCACGCAGTGTGTTTTGCGTGGTTTTTATAATTAACAGATGTAATTTATTTAGGTTTTGCACCGGTTGCTGGTTTCGCTGCTCCGGCTCCTGTGCTTCCGCCAGTTGCTGGTTTTTCGTCCTGAAGATCGCCACCAAGTTCGTCAGGCAGTTTTATCTTCAATTCTTTTGCTACATACTGAAACACGTTTTCTATGGTTGAAAGGCCCACTTCATATGCTCCTGGTTTTAATACCAGTGTATATTTTCTTGCATCAAGAACTTTCTTGTAAGCGTTTACTACCTGCTCGTACATAGACTGAGACAATACTGCTCTTTTTTGCTCAGATTTTTGTTGTGCGATCTGCTGCCAGTAAGCAATATTCATTCCCACCTGCTGGCGCTGTTGTGCTACCAGGTCCAAAACACTTTTTGGTTTTCCTGCTGCAGAGTCGCCCTTGAAAGTGCTGTCCAAACGTTGAAATTCCCTGTAATAAAACTGATATTCAGCTTGCAAAGAATCTCTTTCGTAAAGCGCAACCAAAGTATCAACATGTGGCGCACCAGGCATAGCTCTCACCATCATATCAATATCAAAAACGCCAATTCTCACTGGTGAAGATTGAGCTTTTGCTGATGTTCCTGTTACAAACAGCGCTGCCAGCAACAGCATAGAAAAGAAAACCTTTTTCATTGTACTTGTGATTGTGTTGTTTGTTTGTTGTTTCTCTTTGTGAGTTTAAATCTTGATTTGTGAATATAGGAAATTCGCGCGCTTCAACGACTTTTAATAAAATTTACAATCAACTTTTAACTTTGTTTAGACACCGTTCCTGGCAAATTACTCTCCAAGCGCTTATTCAGGGCGCAAAAATAAAAAACCACGCAATGCTATTGCGTGGTTTTTATAATATTAAGTTTTATTTATTTGGTTTTTGCACCGCCTGCAGGCTGTTTTGCTGCGCCACCGGCTGCAGGTGCAGCTTTGCTTTCTTCCTGCAGATCTCCGCCTAATTCATCAGGCAGTTTAATCTTCAGCTCTTTTGCCACGTATTGGAACACGTTTTCAATAGTAGATACACCAACTTCGTAGCTTCCTGGTTTCAATACCAAAGCGTATTTTCTTGTATCAAGCACTTTTTTATAAGCATTGATTACCTGTTCTGTCATTGGTTGAGACAAAACTGCTCTTTTTTGCTCAGATTTCTGTTGAGCGATCTGTTGCCAGTAAGCAATGTTCATTCCCACCTGTTGACGCTGCTGAGCAACCAGGTCCAATACGGTTTTTGGTTTGTTGGTAGCTGAATCAGCCTTCCATGTGCTATCTAAACGCTGAAATTCTTTGTAGTAGAATTGATATTCCGCCTGTAACGAGTCTCTCTCGTATAATGCCACCAAAGTGTCAACCTTAGCCGCACCCGGCATTGCTCTTACCATCATTTCGATATCAAAAACGCCGATTTTCACGGGTGAGGATTGAGCTTTTGCTGAAGTTCCTGTTACAAACAGAGCTGCCAGCAACAGCATAGAAAAGAAAACCTTTTTCATTGTTGTAGTGATTGTGTTTTTGTTTTGTTGATTGTCTATTTGAGTTTAATTTAATTTGTTGCTTTTATACCCAATTCGTTTAACACGTCCTGGCTCTTGTCCAGTTTGGGATCGGCAAATATAACCGTAATTCCTTCACTCTTGTCAAGCACAAAATCATATGCACGTGCCGCGGCTATTTTTTGAACTGCGTTGTAAACTTTATCCTGAACGGGCTTTACCAGTTTTTGTCTTTCTTTGAACAGATCACCTTCGTAACCAAAACGTTTTTTCTGCAGATCCCTCACCTCTTTTTCTCTGTTAAAAAGTTCGTCTTCACGCTTCTTTTTCAACTCATCACTGAGCATAAATTGCTCAGCATCATAGTCTTTATACATTTTATCCAGGTCTGCCTGTTTCTGATCAATTTCTTTCTGCCACTGTTCACTCACCATTTGCAGCTTCTTTTCCGCATCCTTGTATTCAGGCATTTTATCTAAAATATACCTTGTATCTATAATGGCATATTTCTGTGCGTTTACGCTAAGGGTAGCAAATGTTGCCATTGCTATTAAAAACACTATACGTTTCATACAATAGTTTTTGGAAAGGTAATATATTATTCGGGTTCGAAGCCTAACATGAAGGTAAACTTGGCAGCATCCTTAAGGCTTCCGCCAGGAGTGATCCTGTCTAAACCGATACCGTAGTCAAATCCAAGCAAACCAAACATTGGCAGGAAGAAACGCATACCAACACCCACGGACCGACGTAACCTGAACGGGTTATAATCTTTAAATGAGTACCAACCATTCGCAGCTTCGAAGAACGTAAGACCATAAATGGTACTGCTTGGGTTAAGGCTTAATGGATAACGCAACTCAACCGTGTATTTGTTAAACATGGTGAAGTATTGAGACGCACCGCTTTGATCCGGGTTTACTGTAGGATCTGAAGTCTGGTACACAGGATATCCTCTATGCGCAATGATGTCGTATCCTAATAATGCGTAGCTGTTACTTATACCTGCGTCACCCACCTGGAAGCGCTCGAATGGTGAAACCTGCAGATCGGGGTTGTACCTGCCCAGGAAGCCGTATTTGGCCGCAGCCTTCAACACAAGTTGCTTGTTTCTTTCAGGCCCACCAGGTTTACCAATTGGTACGTACCATTCACCGGTGAACTTCCATTTATGGTATTCGATCCATTGGTAAGGATTCGCAGACTTGGTCAACGATGGATCCATCAGTGAATAAGGCGGAGTTAACTGCAAACTTGCCAGGAAGTTAGATCCACTGGTCGGGAAGATCGGAGAGCTGATTGAAGAACGTTGCAGTGCAACCTTCAAGCTCAGGTTATTTGAATAACCGTTATTAAATATACTGCCGTCAGGAAGTTTTAATGTATAATCAATTACATAGTTGTGTAGGTGATACCTTACATAACTAAGTGCAAAGGTTAAGGAGAAATAGTCATCAGGCCATTTCAACTGCTTACCCAAACCGATTGAAGCACCGGTTGTTTTAAAGTAAGAGTTATTGGCATTCACCCTTGTGTACGTACGTGTAACAGGATCGTAAGCGTTTGAGAATTTAGTGTCATATATATTAAATGACAACGAGTTTCTTCTCTTACCACCCAGCCATGGTTCAGTAAAGGACAGGTTGTACGAACGATATGCACGTCCGTTACTTTGTACACGCACACTCAGTTTCTGACCATCACCCATTGGCAACGGATCCCATGCTTCTTTGTGAAGAATATTTCTAATGGAAAAGTTATTGAATGTAACACCCAGTGTACCCGTTAACCCAATACCACCACCGAAACCGGCACTGAGCTCCAACTGATCGCTTGATTTTTCTTCAAGGCTCCAGTTAATGTCCACCGTTCCATCTGCCTGATCAGGAACAACGTTCGGATTTATTTTCTCCTGGTTGAAATAACCAAGATTGGCCAGTTCGCGCTGAGAACGGATTAGATCTGTACGGCTGAATTTTTCACCCGGCATTGTTCTCAATTCACGACGGATAACATACTCTTTTGTTTTTTCGTTACCACTGATTGTAACGTGCTTAATAGTTGCCTGCGGACCTTCCATCATACGGATCTCGTAATCGATGGTGTCATTATAGACGCGCGTTTCAACGGGATTTGTCTGGAAGAAAAGATAGCCATCATCCATATAAAGGCCGCTGATATCACCACCTTCCGGCGTAACACTTTTACCAAGTTTCTTATTAAGGATATCCAGGTTATAGATATCGCCTTTCTTGATATTAAGTATCGCCGTTAAAATAGAATCAGAATATTTTGTATTTCCTCTCCACGTAATGTTACCGAAGTAGTATTTATCTCCCTCATTAACCTTCAGGTCAATGTTCATGTTGCCTTTGGAATTGTAATACTTCATGTCTTTTTCAATATTGGCATCACGGTAACCGAGAGAGTTGTAATACTGAATGATCTTCTCTTTATCTTCTTCGTATTTTTTATCGTCGAATTTTGCTGAGCTAAAGAACTTAAGCCTGATATATGGATCGAGCACCCTTCTTGTTTTGGTAAAAGTCAGATAGCCGTTATCCTTAATGTATTGCTGAAACGTGTAGTGTTTCGGATCGAACAAACCACCTTTGTCATCAGTTGGGAACAATGTAAGGCGGGACATTTCTTTTGTACCCTTCATTTGTGCTTTAAGCTTTTGTTCGTTTACAGTATTGCCACCGAAATTGATATTGTTGATCCTTACTTTACTTCCTTTATCGATCATGAAATTCAGCACAAGAGAGTTGGCTGAAGTTGTATCTCTTTTTTCGTCAATACGCACTTTTACTGCACGAAAACCTTTTTCATAATAGTATTTTTCAATACCATCAATGGCAGTGCGCTTCATGTTTTCCGTAACAACCCTTCCTAAAACCAACCCGGTTTTTTTTGTCAGTTCTTCCTGGTCGCCTTTCTTAACTCCTTTAAAATAATATTTTGCAAGTCTTGGTCTTTCGGTAACCGCAATTTCTACATCAATATTATTCCCTTCAAGCCTGGTTAAATAAATTTCTACATCACTAAAATAGTTTTGTGACCAGAGTTTATTAATTGCTTTTGAAAAGTTATCACCGCCCGGTATTACTATTTCGTCGCCGTTGTGTAGTCCGGCTACAGAAAGCAATAAAGCCTGATCAAAATATTTATTACCCGTAACTACAACTTTTGCAATCTTGTATTTTTTGGGAACTTTTTGGTTAAAAATATTTAGGAGGTCTGCGTTAATAGAAGTGATAGTGGTGTCAGATTGGTTTCCGGGTACTTGTGCGGATACAGCAGAACTAACAAAGCTAGCTATACTCGCAAGTACAAGAATTTTACACAGTTTATACATTAAAAGCTGTTTTAATACCGGGCTACTGTGCTTACAAGGAGACAAAATTTCTCCAGCAGCATTAGTAAATTGATTTTAAGTGCGGCAAATTAACGGGAATATTTAAAAGTGTTTGTTAAAAGCCCTTGTTTTTATTGAACTTCTGCTTCGGATTGCAATTGTTCACTTATTTTACCAAAACGCCGTTCACGGCCCTGGAAATCAATAATTGCTTCATAAAGGCTTTCTTTTCTAAAATCCGGCCATCTTGTATTGGTGAAATACAATTCTGCGTAGGCCAGTTGATAAAGCAAAAAATTGCTTATTCTATGTTCCCCGCTTGTACGGATCATTAATTCAGGATCGGGGAAATTATGTGTTGTGAGATATTGTTGCAAAGTATCCTGTGTTATGTCGGACGGATTTAAATGACCATCTTTAACTGCTAAAGCAATGTTTTTTACCGCCTCGGTAAGTTCCCAGCGGCTGCTGTAGCTAAGAGCGAGTACGAGGTTAAGGCCGGTGTTAGCTGCAGTTTCATCCAAAGCATCTTTTAATTCCTGTTGTGCATGTTCGGGCATCATCTTAATATTACCTATCACATGCATGCGGATATTGTTTTTCTGCAATACAGGCATTTCCTTCCTGATCGTGTTAACCAGTAGCTCCATCAAACCTACAACCTCGTATTCCGGGCGATCCCAGTTTTCTGTGCTAAAAGCATATAATGTAAGGTATTCTACACCAATTTCTGCTGCTCCTTCCACTATATTGCGTACACTCTCAACGCCCTGGTAATGACCATATAACCGGTCGTGTCCCTTTTCTTTTGCCCATCTGCCATTTCCATCCATTATTATGGCTATGTGACGAGGTATACGGTTTTTATCAATTTGCTCTTTCAAGTCCGACATATAAAAAATTCCGCATTAATGCGTAACAACAAAGGTAACAAAATGAGAACACGATGGGTTTCTCCACAAAATTTTAATTTATTCTTGATGGCGGTTGCTCAATAATGTTGGGAATTAAAAAAACGCTCTATTAATGTTTGAATTTTAAAAGCATATTTATGAAGTTATTGAAACGACAAAAGCCGTAAACATTACGGCTTTTGACATATTTAAATTATGGAGCGACTACTTAACTTTTGGACAACGGTAAGAAGTGATGTTGAAAGAAACGCCTACCTGGAAAATGGCATAACCGTCTTTTTGCGAACTGTTTCCGCGTTGCCTGTCCTTAACACCTATTGGGGAACCAGTCTCGTAACTTCTGTCCTGTAAAAGATATGCAGGATTCACAGATCCGTCGGGAAGGTTCACAGTACCGGTAGAAGGAATGATAAAAGCTTCCTGGCCAGCGTACGTGGTACTAACATCGTCTATATAATCGGTATTTGTAAAGCGGTACCCGATTTCAGCAAAAACGTTGGTATTCTCATTAATGCTGTATTTGAAACCGAATGATAAAGGAATGCACAGCGCCATTGTTCCGTATTGTTTTCTGTTAGGATAAGCTGCAGATCCCTGTCCTTCTGTACCCAATGGGCGAAGAAAATATTTTTTGCCGTCCAGGTACGCAAAAGGGTCATAAGAAAAAACACCTACACCAAGAGACACATAAGGTGTATAATTATATCCTTCTACGCCGGGCATAAACTTGAAGAAATTAAAGTCACCGCTTACAGCAAATTCCCAGATATTGGTATTGAAGCTGAGGTTACGGCGTTTTTGAGTTTCATTTTGACTATATACATCGGAATAACCCAGTCTTGCATAGTTTGCCGCCACTTTAACGCCTATATAGTTGCTGATTTGTTTGCGGAAGAAAGCACCTGCAGAGAATTTAGGTCTGTTTATAGCTGCCCTTGTGTTCAAATCGCCAAAATAATGGGCGGTTCCTACAGCCACTCCGAATTCGCCTTCCTGTACAAAACTCTCGTACAATTGAGCCCTAAGGGAGGCTGTGGTTAACAGAAGACAAAGGATAAAAAGTAGTTTTTTAAACATAATGCAATGTAAGTAATGTTCTAATAACGAAAATCAAGATAATTTCTTGTGTGCGCAAAAAATTAATTTCGCTTATCCAATCCCCATGTGAGTTTAGTTCGCAGCGTAGAAAGGAAACTATTCTCGTTAAGCCGTATGAGACTGATGGTAAAGTCTTCCTTTTTGATGGCCAGCTGAATGGTCTTATCCACTATTTCGCGTCTTGCATCCAGCGCGCAAATAAACTGGTCGAAGCGTCCTTCGACTTCGAAAGAAATAACGTTATTGTCGGCCACAATTATGGGTCGGGCGTTAAGATTATGAGGAGCCACCGGAGTTATTAAAAAGCTGGAGGATTCAGGAAACAGGATGGGGCCGTTACAACTCATGCTATATCCTGTAGAGCCTGTTGGCGTGGATACTATTAACCCATCAGCCCAATATGTATTTAAAAACTCGCCGTTTAAATATGTGTGAACTTTTATCATCGGCGAAATGTCTCTTTTATGAATGGCGAATTCATTGAGGGCAAAAGGCGTTTCACCAAAAAGAGGCACGTTCGCATCCAAATGAACTAAGGTTCTTCTGTCGATCACAAAAGTGCTGTTCACCAGCGAGTCTACTGCAGAAGTCAGTTCTTCCTTACCAATGCTGGCAAGAAAACCGAGTCTTCCGAAGTTAATTCCGAGAATGGGGATGTTCTTATTTCTAACCAGCGTGGTGGCGTCAAGAATGGTCCCATCACCGCCGAGACTGATCAGGCAATCAACTGATTCATCCAGATCGTATGCACCCGCGAATACATGAAGGTCAAAATCGTATTGAAACAATTGCGGATAGCTTTCGGCCAAAACACTAAAAAGGTAAACAGTAATTTTCTGCCTGGACAGTTCCTGTAACAATACCAGCAATTGTGTCTGCTGATCATCATCTAATCCGCGACTATATATAGCTACTTTCATCTTTAATTATTATTGGATCCGGATCTCCAGCACTTTACGGCTTGCGTATTTGTAAGATACAAAGATAACCAATTGCAATTTGGCTGAACCGGCATTAAAAATCTGACCTGGTGTGGAAGAACAGTGCTTTATCTCCCAACTGATTGAAACTATACTCAAATTTCAACACAATATCGTAGACAGTCACAATATCAAGTCCAAATCCGTAGGTATGTAAAAGTTTGTTTGAAAGCATGCTTGTCCCTGCATCACGCGTATAAGCGTATCCAAGGTCGCCATATGTTTTGAGTAAAAAACGGAAGGGTATTACGCTATGGGTTTTTGACTTCGCAGAAGTCTTGATCTTGAATGAAAGTACATCCTGCCTTAATGTGCCTCTTAACATGCCGCCTATAACACCATCAACCACGTAGTACTCCAGACCACGCATATAAAGCGCACCATATCCAAAAAGCTGGGTATTGTAGTAAGGCTGATCAAATGGAGCCCTGATACTAAACGCGGCCTGTCCCTGCACCTGTGTCTTTTTAAACACCGGGTAAGTGTAAATAGCATGCCCTTCCAGGTTCCACATATTCATCTCCGGAGTGAAGCCACGCTTTGTGATCGTAAAGTCGCCCATGAAACCCCGGTTGGGGTATGCGTTATAATCAACATTAAAATACTGAAGTGAATAACTGAGTTCAGGGTAGCTTACCTTAACCCTGCCTTTGCCGAAATAATCGGGATTAAGATGGGCGATGGAATCCGATACACTTTCCGAAATATAAGCCAGGCGGAAACTGTGTCTTGTTTTGATAGCCGGCCGGTACAGGTAGCTTAAGTCAATACGCCTGTACGTTCGTACAAAGTTTTCTTCGTCTTTAAAGAATACCTGCTTGTTATAATCTGATTTGTAGTTTAATTCATGTTGACGCGAATATGCTACTCCAATATTAAAACCTCTTTTAAGGGATTTGTCAGCAAACGGCTGTTCGTATCGAAGTGCAATCTGCTGATTGTAGCCTGTGATCAACCAAACCTGGAGATTGTCATTGCGCCCGCTCAGGTTGTTTTGCATGAATTTGATGCCGTAATCAACACGGTCAAAACTCCGTTTTTGTTCTACCCACCATTGGTTGAAGTTGCGGTCGATCAATTTAAAATAGGGAAGAGGGAAAAGATACCATCGTTCTTTTACCAGGACGTTTACAAAAACTATTTCGCCCTGTATAGAGGCTACATACACAAAAACATCAACAAAAAGGCTGGTGTTCATCACTTGTTGCCGCGCCAATACAAGCTTGCCCGCTAACTGGCCCTTTGTAAGATAATCGCCTTGTTTAAAAGGAACTTCGCGAAGAATAATGTAAGGTTTGGTTCTTTTATTACCATTGATCTGTATATCACCCACCATCACGATAGAAGTATCGCTTTCGCTCAGGGTTACGGGATGTAAGTCCTGTATGTTAAATGCAGAATCTTTTTGGGCAGACGCACAAATTCCTATACACAGACAGAGCCATAAAATTATCTGCCGATAAAAATAATTCATCAGTACTTACAGTTGGTAGTGATTGTAAAAGTATGCTTTGCATATTGCTACGCAAAAATTTTAACTTAAAAACACCTGTAAGTGAAGAAAAGCATTACATTTTAAGATAATTCATTAAAAGGTCGTAATTCTCTTTGAGTTCATTTTCATAGAGTTCTTCACCGAAATAGTATTTTATAGTGTAGTCGTACCGTTGGAAGGTAGCTACAATATCAGACACTTCAAACTTATTTATCTTAATAGAAACGATAAAAGCACCGGAAACGTTGTCTGTGTAAGTATTTAACTGCACAATGTTGGCATCATTGGTTTCTACCAGTTTGTTCAGTTCGCCAAAAGAATAATTGGCTTTGTCCATTTCAAGAACAATGAAACCGCCTCTGGCATCCACGCTATTAAAAATAGCAGTAGCTCTTACGAGGTCATTGGGAGTAATCAAGCCCTGTAATTCCAGTTGCTCGTTAATTATGGGGACAAGTGAAAGGTTTTGCTCGTTGCAAATTCTTACTGCGGTAAGAAAATGTTCCCGTGCGGGAACGGAAACTTTAATGAGATGAGCTGCTGATGCTGAAACAGGGGAATTTTCGTCTACATCAAGTAATTCATCTTTGCTAATGAGACCTATATATTTTTCATCATTTACCACAGGCAGGTGCTGCACTTCGTATTCATCCATTAATTGAAGTGCAAAACCGGCAGTGTCTTCAAAACTAATTGAAGGAAAAGTCGAATATATCAGTTCCTGTACTAACATATCTGTACAATCTTGTACTTAATAGACAACAAAATTTATGCAACTGTTGCAGCGGGTTGCCTTTGTTTGCGCAAAAATTGGTCAAGTATGTGATTAAATTCACCCGGAACTTCCATCATTGGTGCATGCCCGCAATTATCAATGAAGTACAACTCGCTATGAGGAATTAATTTATTAAACTCTTTCGCAACAAATGGCGGAGTAACAGTATCGTTATTTCCCCAGATCAACAACGTCGGCTGCTTGATCTGGCTTAACTCTTCCCCGAGATTATTGCGGATTGCGCTTTTTGCGAGCGAAATGATCTTAATTACTTTTAACCTGTTGTTGGTTATTTCAAATACTTCATCAACTAGGTCCTTTGTCGCCATTGCCGGATCATGGAAAGTCACCTCTACTTTCTTGCGAATGTATTCATAGTCCCCACGCTTTGGATAGCTATCCCCCATACCGTTTTCAAACAAACCGGAGCTTCCCGTAAGAATAAGAGATTTAATGCGTTCCGGATGTTTAAGAATGTGAACCAACGCTACGTGCCCGCCCAGAGAGTTTCCCAGGAGATTGATATCCCTGTAGTCACGCATTTCAATAAACTTCTGCACATATTTCTCCAGACCGCCCACCGTTGTATGAAATATATCCAGATCAAACAATGGGAGCATCGGAACCACCACTTTATATTGGTGCCTGAAATGGTCAACCAGGTCTTTAAAATTGCTTAAAGCACCAAAAAGTCCATGAAGCAATACCAGGGGCTCGCCTTCACCTTCTTCTATATACCTGAATTTATCTTGTTGTTTAATCTCGTAATTCATCGGACATTCTTTGGCTTTTAAGCCATTCATTAGGTACAAATAAACGCAATTCAGACGAAAAAACCTTATCAATCATTCATTAACAATTAATTCGCCCGCCTTATATAGTAAAATTACCTGATTTATTGCAAAAATCTAACTCCTGTTAACCGTGTTTTTGGGCAATTCGTCCAAAAAACTGCTCTAACTGTACAAATAAATCTTTGAACAGGGGTATTACCTTGCCAAAAGCATCTATCGCTTTTGGTCCAACAGGTTCAATCAGGCTGTATAATTTCGACGATGCTACCGTATCTGCTTTTATAATGTTCATTTGGGTAAGGTAGAACAGCAGCACGCTCAACACGGTTATATAAAGTGCAATGTATAAAATAATGCCGCCCAGCCGATTGAGCCATCCAAGCATAAGTGTTTCCACACTCGCCTGTATGAGCGCTGCGGCCCAGCGAATGATCAGTATAACTCCGATCATCACAATAATGAATGAAAGAAAAGGCAACCAGGATATGCCCACAGATGTATGCTGCTGAAGCCAGCCACTTACCACTACTGAAAGTTTCAGTGCTGCAGCCAGACCTATAATAATGGCCACAAAGGAAAAAACAGCGACAATAAAGCCGCGCGTATACCCTTTAAATATGGCCATCAATAATATAATTACGCATATTACATCTATTACCATATAATTCCCGTTGCCTGTTATCAGTATTTTGAAAGGGCTATTTGCTTAATAACTCCTTAACGGCTGCGGATATTGCTTTGCCATCCGCCTGCCCGGAAAGTTGCTTTGTTGCAGCTCCCATCACTTTCCCCATATCTGCAGGAGAGCTGGCGCCAACTTCGGCGATAATTTTGCCGAGTGCTTCTTTTAACTCCGCTTCACTTAGTTGTTTCGGCAAAAACTTTTCAATAACAGATATCTCCTCCTGTTCTTTCTGGGCAAGATCCGCACGATTCTGCTGTTGATAGATTTCCAGGGAATCGCGGCGTTGCTTCACCATCTTCTGCAACAACTTTAGTTCACCTTCTTCTGTTACCGTTCCATTCGCACCGGGTTCTGTTTTGGCCTTAATAATTTCGGCCTTTATTGCGCGCAATGAACGCAAAGAAGCCTCATCTTTTGCTTTCATGGCTTCTTTCATTTCCGTCATTACTTGTTGTTCTAAACTCATATACAAACAAATTATTTGTTGGCTCAGGAATACTTTATCTTTTTAGTCACGAACGTAAAAACCGCTGCTTTTCAGCCGATCTTCTATCAGAGGCTTGTATTACCAGTTTCCTTTCTGATCTTTTTGCTGCTGCTCACGGAACTTGGCATAAAAATCTTTGGCAAATTTCTTCATATCGTCAACAAGCTCCTGGTGTTGTGTTGCGCGGTTGTAGGTATCGGCCATCGTCATGAAGGTCTGGTAGAAAAAATCAGCCATTTCATCCACCATCATTTCTTTGGTCCACAGGTCAATACGTAAAGCACTTTTATCAGCTCCGTCCCAAAAAGCCAGCATCATTGCTCTTGCTTTTTGTCCTTCTTCGGCCGTGCTATCAGTAGCTTTCCAGGTAATCTGATCAGGTACTTTGTCTTTATCTAAATGTACGTCAATTGTAATGGTTGAAGTATGCATATTTCAATTTTATAAATATCGTTTACAAGGATGCAAATGTAAGCAGTTAAAACAATACCGCTTTCTTAAGTACGATTTACGAGGTATTAAGTACCCAATCTCAGGGTTGCAGCATTTTTGTTATCATCTTAAGAACAATGTCATTAGTTAAGCATACTCATTGGTCTTGCTCCATAGGACCATCCTATCTGTAATGTCTCGTCCCAAAAAAGTTTACAGATAGGTTAATTAATCCTGTAATGGCTTTACAAACAACAGGAAGCTCCGCTGGAGCTTTAAATGCTCCGAACTAAATGACATTAACCTTAAGGGCCGGGTCTTCGTCTTTTTTTGCATGATAATTTTTTCACATAGCTAAGCCGTCTTAATACTCTTGCTTATTTGAAACAATTTATAACGCGCCTACAACTTTTGCCCTGATGAAGCTTCTATAATATTTGTCATATCATTTACGGCTGAATTGTAATTATAATGCGTTATCATAAGCCTGGCATTATAAATAAGCATATTGCGCATTTGTTCATTTTTGTACATGCGCACAAGGTTATGACCTAATACTTCTGCATCATCATTTTCCTGGTAAAGCGCACTTTCTCCGGCAATTTCTTTAAAGCTATTTAAGGGATTAGTTATAACAGGAATTTCGCATTGCATTGCCTCCACAAGTGGTTGTACATGCCCATCATGAGATGACAAATGGATACCTGCGTAAGAACATGCGAGGTTTGTAGAAAGCTCGCCGTCATAAGCATTCAGCACCTTCACATCCTTACGGTATTTATAAGAGGCCAGCTTTTCTTTCCAGGTATCTGTTTCCAACAATTCGCCTGACTGAAGCAGAAGTTTCATACTGCTTTGCTGCCATTTTTTAAATACTGAAAAAGCCTTCAATAACAGTATCAGCTCCTCTTCATTATTCATTTTCTTCATTGCAATAAAATACTCGTTTTCCTCCGTCAGCTTATGTTTGACTTGTTCCTTTTCTTCCCATTCTACAGGTTTAAATGCTGCTGACGCAGATGGTATCAGAACATGTACACGCGTGTCGGGCGCAGCATGTTCCATTACAATGTTCCTTGCAAATTCGGAATACACTATTACTGAAACCGCTTTTTCAACAAAATCCCTCAACTTCTTTTTACTGTAAATCTGTTGAGGTAATGCTTTTTTTTCTGCCGGTTGCAGAAGCAGATCAATAGCGGGAATAAAAAGTATTTGCGGCTGTTTTACAGAAAGACTTAAACAGCCATTGAGGTGAATGAGCAGATCTATTCCCGTTTTTTTCACAATGGAAGGAAGGCTTATTTCATACCACCATTGTAACGTTATCTGTGATTGCTGATCACACTCAAACATAACGATGGCGTTCTCCGGAAGTGCTTCCTTTTTATTGAGAGAAGAATAATTCAAAAGCTTGTATCCATGTTTCTGCTGTATGGAAACAATGATATCGGCCACATAATTCTGATAGCTGACATCTTCACTTTCTCCGGTCTGTTTTATAACGGCTATTCGCATGGAAGGCAAAGGTAGTATGTAGTGAGTTATAAGTTGTAGGTTATACGTTTTACGTTTACAACCGGGTAGTAAAACGATAATTGAAGTAACACTGATCGCTGATTTATTGATCTCTGATTTGTTCAGGTGTAACTTGCTCATTGTTGGCAAGAACGCGCTATTCGGGTAGCTGGGGAAATCAGCGATCAACAGATCAGCAATCAGCGATAAAAAAACCGGAAGTATTTATTTTCATTGTTCTAAATACATCCGGCGTTGGTAGCCCAGGTTTGTCTTCTCATTTTATTTTTGTTTTGCGGCCCATACATCCATTCTTTTTTCTACGAGATCGAGCGGCATACTTCCGCTTGACAGAAACTCGTCATGAAAGGCGGCAAGATTAAATTTACTTCCCAATTGCTGCTGATATTTGTTCCTTAGTTCGCGTATTTTCAATGCACCGATCTTGTAACCCAATGCCTGTCCGGGAATAACCATATAACGTTCTATTTCAGCAGTGGCGCCCTGTTCGCTTATCGCTTCATTATCCATCATGTATTTAATCGCTTCTTCGCGGGTCATGCCTTTTGTGTGAATGGCAACATCTACAACAAGACGAATTGCCCGGTGAATTTCATCGCCCAATGCGCCCATGTATTGATAAGGATCTTTATAAAGTCCGAGTTCTTTTCCAAGGCTTTCACAATACAATGCCCAGCCTTCCACATAAGCATTATGAGCGCCAAATCTGCGGAATTTTGGCAATGATGTATCTTCCTGCTGCAAGGAGATCTGGTAATGATGGCCTGGTATTGCTTCATGCAAAAACAGGCTTTCCATACCACTTGTGATGTTGAATTTTGTTGCATCAAGAATAGGAATGTAGAAGATGCCTGGCCTGCTTCCATCGGGTGTTCCCTGGTTGTATTCTGCGCTGGCGCTTTCTGCTCTGAATGCTTCTGTCTGCCTGATCTCAAATTTTGTCTTAGGTGTTTTATTGAACATCTCAGAAAGATGCGGTTGAATTTTCGCCTGTATTGCACGGAAAGCATTCAATACTTCCTCCGGTGATTTATACGGCATGAATATTTTATTGGTACGCATGTATTCAAAGAATGCAGGCAGATCTCCTTTAAAGTTCACAGCATTTTTTACGCTATCCATAATACCACGTATGCGTTTTACTTCAGCCAGACCGGTATTATAGATCTCTTCAGGAGTTTTGTTGGTAGTGGTTTGCTGGCGAACAAGATATTCATAATATTTTTTCCCGTCAGGCAATGCCGATACACCTGAAGTTGTACGTGCTTTTGGCAGGTATTCGGTTTGCAAAAAGTCTCCAAGCTTTTTATAAGACGGAACCAATTGCGTTTTTATAACTGCAGCAAAGGAATCCGTAAGACGTTTTTTATCTGCGTCACTGAATGTTGAAGGGAATTTTGAAACAGGACCGTAAAAAAGACTTTTTGTGGGATCTGCAATGACCATTGCTGTCATTTGCGGAATTATTTTAACCACAATGGATTTGGGCAATACAAAGTTTGCAGCCATTCCTTTTCTAAAATAAAGAATTGCGCTATCTGCCCAAGCGTTGAAAGCAGTTGCACGTTTGAGCCATTTATCATAGTCTTCAACGGTTTTAAACGGCTGGGCGCCGTCGCCGCTCCCCAACTGCCCCATTGTGAGCGTTGTTCCGTAAAACTGGTTGAAGGGAATGTAATTATCGTTGAAAGACAAACCTTCGAGCGCTATTTCTGCATCATGCTTAAGAATATCGTAGCTCGCCTGGTCGTTTTCATTCAGCCCGGCCCTGTCGAACTTAGCAAGACCGTCCAGGTATTTTTTATAGAAATCTTTCAGTTTTGCCCGATAGCTGTCAGTGAATTCAGCCGGCAATAGATCATTGTATCTTTTATCCCCCTGGTAGGTAGCATTGATGGGAAATAATTGCAAGCTTTCCTCATAGTATTGATCCAACAAAGTGGCCAATCCGGCATTTGGCTCACTAGCGCCGGATTTTTCTCCGCCGCTTTTACAACTTGCCAGGGCAACCGCGGCAGCAAGGATAAAAACAATTTTTTTCATCGGTTCACATTTATTGATGTAAGTATGCAGGAATTAAGATATCAGAAAAAAATCAGGTGCTAAAAATAAATGACTTTAACCTGAAGAGGAAAAGAATATTGAAGCAAAAAAAATGGCCTCGTAAGAAATTACAAGGCCTTATTTATACCCCCAATGAAAAATGACATTTGTAGAAGTAGCTTTTCATCAGCTACGTTTCTATTAAATTCAAAATTGATGCCAATTCTAATTTCACAGATAATTAAATTCTCCAATATTTAAGCATGTTACAACGTTTGTTTCTTACTAACGACCGCTCTTTCATTATCAGTTGCATCCATAAGAACAAACTTTTTTACGTCGTTAATTTTCATTTCATCAAGGGCGTCAATAATATTTTTGTAGCTGGCTTCATCGGTAGGTTTAATTAATACAATTGTTTCGGCGTCATTACCGTAATGCGCTGCAACCGTTTTCTTTTTTGCAAGAATTATCTGGCGTAAACCGTCGCGGGAATAGTCGGCGTCTTGCATCTGCGACACATTTTCTCCTTCGTAATAATAGATTCTGTCTTTTGCGGAGAGTAATAAATTGAGTGTTTTTCCCTCCGGAACAGGGGTTCTGTCAACAATCCCCCTGTCATCCGGGATTACCAATTTCATAGCGGTTTGAGACGACAGCGTTGTAGTGAATATAAAGAACGTAATAAGGAGAAAACCCAGGTCTACCATTGGAGTAAGATCGACCCTTGTTGAAAGTTTCTTGCCTTTTGTTCCTTTCTTTTTTTGGCCGTTGTTTGGTTGAATTTCTGCCATATGTTTGTTTTACAATGGGACACACAAACGGAGAGATTCCATAACAGAAAAATTACATACTGCTAAATAAAAAGATACACAGATGAGTTAAGAAAAAGAGCGTACATGAATATTTAAAACCACATGGTACAGAAATTTCCACAATATGAGCAATGAACAATTATGCATACTTACTCTTGCAACAAATTGCAGAGACAGTTGTGATGTTTCCGGGGATTAATTAAGTGCGGAACGAACTGTTAGCGATTAGCTTTATACCACCTATAACCAATGAATATACAAATAGCCATCGGCATGAACATGAGGTAAAGGATGCCTGAATTTAAGGCCGCTGCTGGCTTTTCTCCCAGTTGGGATGCTGTTTTTGTACAAATGGAACACTGGGCATTTACTGCACTTGCTGCCATTAATAGAACTGCAAAAAATAATACGTATTTCAACCACCTCTTTTTCATCAGCATATTTTATTAAATCCCGGTTAATAAGGCAATATTGCCGGTACACTGCCACTGCCGCGGCCAACAGGTTGCAAAGATACAAAATAGCGCGTGATGAAGGTTCGAAGAAATATCGATGAGTTGAATACACGACCAGTTAGCCTTACTGGACCACTGCATGCTTGTTTACTTTAACGGGAAATGAAAAATAGAAGGTACTGCCTTTACCCAGTTCGCTTTGTGCCCACATGCTGCCCTGCATTTTGTCCAGGAAGTCTTTACAGATGATCAATGCAACACCGGCGCCCTTTTCGGTATTGTTGCTATAAGTTTTTGTAGTGAAGAAATTAAAGAGGCTATCCAATTTCTCTTTCGTCATTCCGGCACCGAAATCTCTTATGGACACGATAAGTTCTTTTTCATTCCTCGTAGCATTGACATGAATTTCGCTATCCGGTTTAGAGAATTTTATGGCATTGTGAATGAGGTTCCTGTTGATGAACTGCAGCATCTCTTTATCTGCAAACGCAACAGTATTGTGATTTATGTTGTTTATCAGTACTACATTTTTTTCTTTCATCAACATGTCAAAGGGCGTAGTGGCCTCATCAATCATGTCCTTCAGATTTAGTTCAACAGGATCATAAACAAAACCAGAAAGCTGCTTCTTAATCCAGGACAGGATATTCTCAAATATTTCTACGGACGACCGCGATGAATTTTCGATAGACTCAAGCACTTTTTCCATTTCCTGCTTGGTTAACGCTTCATGGTCACGTAGTACGGTAATCAGGCTTGTAAGGGAAACAAACGGCTGCCTGAAGTCATGCGCAAGCAGGGAAATAAGCCTGTCTTTAAACCTGTTGTTTTCTTCCAGTTGCCTGTTTTTACGGTAGATGCGATTGTTTAATGATTTTAATGCAACCGTAAATCTTTTGTTGGTTTGGTAAGACCTGTATAATATAGCGAGCAACACGATTACCGCTGCAATAAAGATTGACAACAATATGTTTGCTACCCCACGGTAACGGCTTTCTTTTTTTTGTGCTTCTAACTGTTGCTTAGTATCTGCATATTCAAAATACGTTACACTGCTCTGCTCAACCATGCGCCGGTATTCTTTAAGTGCACTTGCAATTATTTCTGCATAAGTGCCTGCAGCATGGTAATCCTCATTTTGCGTGTAAATTTTATACAAGGTTTCCGCGCTGGTCAGGTACAAATCAATAAAATCGTTATCGCGGGCAATTGTAAGTGCAGATTTATAGTAATCGACAGATTTTTCGGGATTCTTTCCAGCTAACGCTTGTCCCAATAGCGTGTAAATGCCAACAAGCTCGAAATTATATCGCTCTTCTATGCTTTCCTTCTCTACGGATTTCAATACATCCACGGCAGAATCATTCCTTCCTTCATTCAGGAGATACATCGATCGGATCATCGCGTATTCCACAAGCACACGCTTGTCGTTGTATTTGGTGGCGATAGCCTTGCCCTGGCTCATCAATGTTTTTATGGAATCTTTTGAGAGTCCTTTGCTGTAATAAAGCAGGTTGGCAATAATTATAGATTGTATGGAATCGTTTTTAAGGCGGCTGCCCATATCAAATGCCTGGCACATGTATTCCTCGGCAACATCAGTTTTACCCCTTGAGTAAAATTCCAAACCAATATTTAGTGTAAGCTGGGCAATGTTTTCCTGGTCGTTGAGCTGTTTATAAATCTGAAGCGACTGGTTGTAGTATTTTGTAGCCAGGTAAGTATTTGTTCTAAGAGAATAATAAATGCCAAGGTTATTCATGGCATCCGCCATTCCCTTTTTGTATTTCAGCTTCAGTGATAGCCGGTAAGCATCGGAGGCCAGATAGTAGCAACTGTCGAGATTGGTAATATAATAGATTGTTGAAAGCCGGTTGATGGCGTCTGCATATCTGGTGCTATCCTCTATTAATGGCAGTTGTTCTTTTATTCTATTTATTTCACTTGACTGACAAAAAGAAAACAGCCCGGAGCCCAACAGGATAACGATCAAACAGAAGCGCTTCAAAAGGTTAGGAATAAATAATCTCACAAATGGTTCTATTGGCATATAAAATTCTAAAGGTTAGTTTAACTGCATTATAAGCTTCGCCTAACATGCTGGTTGAGCTAGTTACCATAAGGTTCGGATCATGATTCACAAAAGCAAGAAAATATACACAAATAAAATAACAAAATATAATGCAATTCGTTACCGGAAAGTGCTACTTTTTTAAAACAAAATTTAACGGCGATATCTTTTATAAAAAAAGCGCAACATTTAGTTGCGCCTTTTTGCATATTGTAAGGGGCTTTTATACAGCCTCAGCACTCAAACGTTTTTGCTGGCGCTTGCGTTCTTCCTCATCAAGAATTGTTTTACGCATACGGATAAAGTTCGGAGTAACCTCAATACACTCATCAAACTGAATATACTCCATACATTCTTCCAGCGTCATCAGTGTTTTTGGTGCAATGCTTGTTGCAGCATCACTACCGCTCGCACGCATGTTGGTTAATTTTTTTCCTTCATTCGGATTAACCACCAGGTCGCCCGGTTTGTTGTTTTCACCAATGATCATTCCCTTGTAAACTTCTTCTCCCGGATCTACAAAGAAGAATCCTCTATCCTGTAATTTATCCAAAGAGTAACCTGTCGTCGTACCGGCTTCTTTAACGATCAATACACCGTTGTTTCTTCCCGGAATCGGGCCTTTCCATGGTTTATAATCTAAAAAGCGGTGCGCCATTACTGCTTCACCTGCTGTTTGGGTAAGCATTTGCGTACGCATGCCTATCAAACCGCGTGAAGGGATTTCAAACTCCAGGTGCTGCATTTCACCTTTTGTTTCCATCACGTGCATTTCACCTTTACGTCTGGTAACCAGGTCAATTACTTTACTTGCGTATTCCTGCGGAACATCTACAACCAGTGTTTCGTATGGTTCAGATTTAACTCCGTTAATTTCTTTCACAATAACCTGGGGTTGTCCTACGGTTAATTCGTATCCTTCACGACGCATGGTTTCGATCAATACACCTAAATGAAGAATGCCACGTCCATAAACAAGGAAACTATCTGCACTATCAGTATCAACAACACGCAAAGCCAGGTTTTTCTCCGTTTCCTTCATCAGCCTGTCGCGCAGGTGACGGGATGTAACGAATTTACCGTCCTTACCAAAGAAAGGAGAGTTGTTGATGCTGAACATCATATTCATGGTTGGTTCATCCACACTTATTACAGGCAGCGCCTCAGGATTTTCAAAATCGGCGATTGTATCACCAATGTTGAAATCTTCCAGACCTACAACTGCACAAAGATCTCCGGCAACAACTTCAGATACTTTCTTTTTGCCCATTCCTTCAAAAACGTACAGCTCTCTTACCCTTGATTTCTTAATAGAACCGTCTGTCTGCATCAGGGAGATAGGCATATTTTCTTTAATGGTGCCTCTTGTTACTTTTCCGATGGCTATACGGCCAAGGAAAGAAGAGTAATCCAATGAGGTGATCTGCAACTGCAGGTTACCTTCTGTTACAACCGGCGACGGCACATATTTCAATATACCGTCCATCAGGGGAAGAATATCTTCAGTTGGAGTAAGACTGTCATTAAACCAGCCGTTCTTACCGCTACCGTAGTAGGTAGGGAAGTTCAGTTGTTCTTCAGTTGCATCGAGGTTAAAGAAAAGCTCAAATACCGCATCGTGCACTTCATCAGGACGGCAGTTTGGTTTATCTACCTTATTGATAACTACTATTGGCTTCAGGTTAAGATGAAGCGCTTTTTGAAGCACAAAACGCGTTTGGGGCATTGGACCTTCAAAAGCATCTACCAAAAGAATAACGCCATCAGCCATTTTCAGCACCCTTTCCACCTCTCCACCAAAATCGGCGTGGCCCGGAGTGTCAATTACGTTAATTTTCACACCGTTATATTCAACTGCTGCATTTTTTGAAAATATGGTGATACCGCGTTCTCTCTCCAGGTCGTTATTATCCATTATTAACTCACCTGTTTCCTGGTTATCTCTGAAGACTTTTGTTGCCTGCAAAATACGGTCGACCAGTGTGGTTTTTCCATGGTCAACGTGTGCAATAATTGCTATGTTGCGAATATTCATAAAATTTAGCTTACAGCCTGGAGCTGTTGATAAGCCGCAAAAGTACGCATTTGCAACGGGTGCGCAATAAAAACGCGAATGAATATTATGTTATGGACGAAATTGGCGCAACATTTAATTAAAGCGTTATATATTAAACTCTTACATAAATCTTTCTCTTATCAAGTATTAAACCGACCAGCCAGCAGAATAACATCCAGGAAACTGCAAAGAGGAAGGAGCCAAAGTAAGCGCCCGCATATTCGAAAATATTTTTATATAACCACTGGAACAATGGAACACCATTTACAGGAATCATCCAGAGTATAATTACGCCGATCTCGCTCAGCAGATAGATGAACAAAGGATTTTTTCCAAAAACCTGGAAAAAGTATGTTCCTTTCGTTCTGCCAAGAAAATCAACAACATAGATAATGCAGGCCAAAATCATGCAGTCCAGCCCCACTGTATGCAAAACGAAAGTGCTGGTCCATAGCTTTTTGTTGATGGGAAATCCCAGATTCCACCAGTAGGCGACGATAAACAGACCAAATCCGGCTATCATCAGCTTAGCCAGGCCCTCATAAGTCTTTCCGCGTTCCTGAATGTATTTTCCGGCTACAAATCCGGCAACAACGTTGCCTATCGAAGGAAGAGTGCTCAGTAACCCTTCGGGATCAAACGGCAAGCCTTCACCCATGTAAAGATGCTTTACCCCCAGCAGCCAGGTATCCAGCTTTAATACGGCGTTCCCCGTTAAGGTAAGATCGCCAAACATCATAAGTACAGGCTTGTACAGGAGTAAAATAATAGCAGTAATTATTACAGTGGCTCTTGTTTTAAAAAAGTACAGCATCAATGCCGCCAGCATGTAAGCTATCGCAATGCGCTGAAGCACGCCAAATACCCTGGTTTCGCTAAAAGGTGACAGTACTAGCTGGTGCTGCTCATTATACTTGAAGAAGGGGAACCAGTACATTAAAAAACCTAACAGAAAAATAAGCGCGGAACGCTTGAGGATCTTCCCTACAACTTTTGAGGTACTCATAAACTCCCATTTGCGCATAACAAAGCTCAATGCATTACCCACGGCAAACATAAAAGACGGAAATACCAGATCTGTTGGTGTAAAGCCATGCCATGATGCATGTAGAAGAGGTGCATATGTAGTAGCTTCGTTACCAGGGGTGTTTACAATGATCATCAGGCAAATAGTCATGCCTCTGAAAACGTCCAGGGCTAAAAATCGCTGTCCGGGAAGACTCATAGTCAGATTGTTTTAAGCAAACCCGAATGTAACAATCTTGCGGTAATATTAGACGCTGTTTTTTAATGCAAAAAACAAATGCCTGCAACTTTTATTAAAAAAGCCGGGACCAATTACGATCCCGGCTTTATGCGACCCTTGCTTAATAGGTTATTTTACAATCTTTAGAACAACCGGCTTAGCGGAAGTACCGTCGCTAATTCTAACCATATACATGCCACTGCTTAATTTGCGACCTTTCAATCCCAGGGATTGTTTCCAAACACCTGCGGGTACATTGCTGAACTTCTGGGTGTGTATGATATTTCCATTCATATCAGTTACCTGAACCGTTAGCTCAGCAACCGGTTTTTGGATGCTCAGGCGAAGATTTACGTCATTTATGAACGGATTTGGATAAACGCTCACCTGAGATTCAGTTAAAGGAACCAGGTTATTTGTTCCCAGGGCCTCAACCGAATTGTTACCTCTTGTTAACTTCCTGGCAAGCCTGTTGCCTGCAGCAACTGACGGAACAGCCTGTAAAGTCATCGCATTCAAATATCCGTATCCCGTTGTGGAATAAACTGTTACAGATATTTCACCTGACGAGTTAGGCTGCACATTGTTGATTTGCTGCGTAACGCTTGTATTTTGCCATGCGGGAGCGAAAACTGTCTGGTTACCCACCTTGTAAGCGGTTTGCGTGTTCGGATCGAATGTTGTACTTGCAAAGAATACCAGATTATAGATCATGCTCTGGTTTAGCTTGGTGAATTTAAACACGGCAGTATCGGTAAAGTCAAGGTAATAGAAGCTCTTCATTACATTATCCGGATATATACCCGAATTATTACCGGTTACTGCGCCAAAAGCATTACCGCCACTAAAATTATCAACAATGACCATTGATATGCCGGTATTGGCCCCTTGTTCATCCATCAGGTTATTTAAGCTTTGACCTGGCTCAGGAGGCTGATTGGTATTATTCCATCCCGGTTGTGCGGGGCTGCTTGCAGAACCATCATTAAAGTTGATGTTAACCTGGTATGCAACCGTAGCTGCTCCGGCAAAGTTGCTGAATGGCGAGAACAGTCCGTTTTTAGCCGCTCTAACCTTGTAGAAGAACACGCTGTTTACAGCCAACCCGGCATCTGTAAACGTAGTCGTAAATGGCGCTACCGTCGCAATCTTCGTGTATGTTCCAGCTGAAGAAGTGGATCTCCATATTTCAAAATTGGTAGTATCCAACGCTGTTATCTGCCAGTCAAGTTTTATTTTATCTTTTGCTATGCTTGTTGCGGTTAGGTTCGACGGAGCATACAATGTACCATCGTTGCCATGCACTTTTATGACCATAGCATTGATCTGGGTGTACATTGAGCCAGGATCTTTCAAGGCTGTTATCTCTATTACACCGTTACTGTCCGGAGAAATGTTATTGATCTGAACAGTATTCGAAATATTTGACGGAGATCCACTCAGCTTAACAGTAGTTCCTCTAACCGTAAAAGTGGTTATTCTGTTGTCTGTTGATGTAGCATTTCCAGCCCTGCTAATAAAGAATATCAGATCATATTTTTTGGATGAAGACAGGCCCGTTAACTGTACATGCTTTGGCTGTGATGTGGAATCATAGTAGAAAGATTTAATAACCTCATCCGGATAAATACCTTTGCCACTTGCAACAGCTCCCAAGGTAAGGGTGCCGGTCCACTTTTCAACAAGTTTCAGGTTAACTCCGCTGCTTGCTCCCAATTCGTCTTTCAGATTAGAAAACACACTACCGGCAGCAGTGATACCTTTCAGGTTATTCCAAGGCGCAGGTGTTGTACTACTGGTCGTAGTAAAATTCACATCAATTGTCCGTACGTTTTCTGCTGTTGTTGTTGCGCTAACCGGGTCTGCCCGGAGCACGCTTGCAGGAATTGCCTGTTTGCTAATTCCCGGACCCTGGTAAGAAACAAGTAACACGTCCGGCGAAGCAGCTTCAAAATAAGTAACCCTTATCTTGTGAATTCCCGCAGTAAGTGTTTTTGTTCCTGACTTTTCTACGCTTGCATCATGAATTCCATCATTATCCACAACCACACCATTGTTAATGTCATCGAGGTATAACTTAGATCCATCATCACTTGAGAGATAGAAAGTGTACGATCCCGCTGTAGGAATATCAATCACGCCGTCAAATTTTGCAGCATAGTTTACATTTGACTGTTTAAAGGAAAGGTCGAAAGTGCCTATAGATCCCGTCTTGATTGGCGTAAGTACCGAGAAGTTTGGCAAGGATGTAAACGAGCCTTCATAATAAGCATATTTCAGCGAAGAAGTGGCATCGTCATTAAATACAGATTCACCAAACGCCCCTATCGCTTTTACCCGGTAATAATAAGTTGTAGACACTTTTAAGCCTGCAGTATCGGCATAGCTTGTTGCATTTGCAGGTGCCTGGCCTACTTTGGCAAAGGTTCCGTCAGGAGATGTAGAGCGCCATATTTCGAATGCCTGCTCATTATTGCTGTTATCTGTCCACTTAAGGTCAATTTCATTTGAAAGTACCCCTATTGCTGTCAGGTCCGACGGCGCCACCGGCGGATTACCATTTACAACATATCCATCTGTATAAGCGCTGTCAGGTATAATTGTAAAGGCCCCGTTTGTTTGAGCCATTTTCCATGATAATTTGCAACCGAACGAACCGCTTTTCTGGAAGTAGGCAATTGCAACAGGATAAATGCCCGCTGTTAATGTAACAGTAGTATCCTTATTGAGGGTAATATTGTGCACTCCGTCGTTATTAATTAATGGTTTGTTCTTGGTGCTGTACGCCTGGTTAAAATAAAAGTTACTGCCATCATCAGAATTCAGGCGGAAGGTGTATGATCCATTAACCGGGATCTTTAAGAAACCCTCGAATAAAAATCCGAAGTTGGTGGATACTGCCCTGGGACTAATATCTATATTTTTAACTACACCCGTTTTATTAAATGTAAGCGCCTTAAAATCTGGCAAATTACTCCATGATCCTTCATAGTACTTATAGGTTAACCCACGCAAATAAGTAATGGCGGTCGCCTGGTTGCTGGGTAATGATACATTCCCGGCCTGGTCAACAGCCTTAACGATAAAGTTGTAAACATTTCCTGCAGTAAGTGAAAAGATTGAAAATGTGGTATCTGTTGTAGCATATGATTTTACTCCGTTAACATATATATCGTAACGGGTTACGCCTATATCATCTGTTGACTTGGACCATGCAAGACTTACTTGTGTTTGGGAGAAAGAAGTTACTCTTAAGTTTGACGGAGCAGTAGGAGCAATTGAGTCACGCACTGTTTTACCCATGACAGGATTTGTGGGCGGCGCAGCTGAATTGGTGTTAATCGCTCTTAAAATGTAATAATACGCAGTTCCTGCATTTAAAGAATTGACGGTATAGTTTGCAGCGTTTGAAGCTGTAAGCTTTATTAAACTGTAAGGCCCACTCGACTTGGTTGCCTGGTAAATTTCGAATCCTGTTTCGTTATATGCAGGATTGGATGTCTGATTCCATGTAAGTTTGATTGATGTAGTACTTAATCCTGTTGCTACAACATTTGTAGGTGCATCAGGGGCATTGGGAGCGGTGCCGTCAATTACATTAAATGGTGCAGACTTACCGGTTCCGCAGCCAAACTGCTCAGTAACCGTAACCGTATAATTTCCGGGGGTTGTTGCGGTATATTGGTTAGTTGTTGAAAGCACTGTACCTGTGCCATTTTTTTGCCATGCATAAGTAGCATAGTTTGGGTCTGTTTGAAGCATCACGCCTGCGCTTCCATCCAAAACAGGCAATACACCGCTGGTATTTGGCGCCAATTTTATGACAGGTGGCGTAGTAGCCGTTTTATATTTAATCACAAGCGGTATGCGGGACCAATCGGACCATGTACTTCCGCTTAGTATTCTGCACTTATATGTTCCGACGGATGTGGCCTGAATTGTATTGGAAGTAGCATTAGGTATAGCTACGTCATTTTTTGTCCATTCATATTTATTAAAACCCGGCGTAACGCCGATGGTTACATTAATCGCATCAGACTGGCAGAACTCGGTTCTTCCGCCTACCGCCCAGGGATTGGATTTATAAGCCCTCAACATAAAAGGACAAAAGTCAGGCTCCGCCCATGCTTTATACCACGCATTGTGACCTACACCGATGTAAACCGACAGCTTAAAATTTCCACCAGAATCAAGGATGGACTGTGCTTCTGCGTTTGTAGTTGCCAGCTTCGGGTCGTCGTCAATCTCTCCCTGAAATTGCCAGGTTGGCGTAAACTTAAATTTGCTCGCGTTATTTTTGATATCTGTTTGAGAAAGGGCTGCACTGATAGGCAAACATGCCGCAACAGTTTTTGTGTAAGCAGTAAGCATTTTCCAGGACGCCTTGCCACCGGCTGATAAGCCATCAACGCTTATGCGGAATGGATCAGCCTTCACTTGCGGAACCAGGTAATTTTGAATGATCTCATTAACTACACCCAGTTCAAATGTCCATGTTTCATTTTGTGTTTGAGGATATAATAGAAACCCATCAAACTTACCATTATCAACCGCATTCATAAAGATCTGGCCGCCGTGGTAAAGCTGATAATCGTTATTGTAAATAGTTCCTAATTCACCAACGCCATGAAAGAATACAAATACCGGATATTTCTTTCCATCGGCAACGGTGGAATATGTCTTTGGAAATTTTAAACGGAAGGCAACGCCTTTGTAAAAATAGCATTTGAAAGATGATGTATTCCAGCTAACTGTGGTAGTTTTTACCCACTTTGCCATTGTTCCGCTTGGAGGAATTGCAGGCGGATGAGCCGGATCATACTCAACAATCGGATCAGCAGGATTAAGTATTCCCGTTTGGGCAAACAATACCTGTACAGCAATCATACAGTACAGAAATAAGGACACTCGTTTCATTTTGTTACTGTTTCGGGTTTAAAATGAATTAGCCGGCTTACATGAGGATATTAAAGCCATTGGGGGAGTAAAATAAAGGGTACGTGACTTACCCTTTCGCAGTTGTCTGCAGTTCTAATAAAGATAACAATTTTTGTTCCTGATTTACAACGTTATTTACATGTCATCACGCTGATAAAAGCCTTTCGTGGGTTGAGTTTGCCTGATATTGTACTTGCCAATCAATTTATCCTTTTGATTAACAACGCGGAAAAGAAAATGTTGTAGACAAACGCTGATAAGTTGCTTGCAGATTAAAATTTGCAGGAAACTCAAAAAACACATTCGCAGATCGCTAATGAAAAAAGCAAAGGGCAACCGCGAAAAGTTGCCCGATGACATTGGGGGTACTTACCATCATCACATGTGGTAATCCATATTCAAGCTCCTGTTTCAATAACAGGTTCGTTAAAAAGTTTACTTATCAAGAATAGTAAATTCAGTTCTGCGGTTTAGCTGATGTTCTTCTTCACTGCATGCTACACCGTTCGCGCATTTGTTCACCAGTCTTGTTTCGCCGTAACCTTTTGCCGTCAATCTGTCTGCTGCAATACCACGACTTTCCAAATACTTAACAGTAGACTCTGCGCGACGTTGTGATAATTGCAGATTATACTTATCGCTCGCGCGTGAATCTGTATGTGAAGACATCTCAATTTTCCATGTTGGATTATCATTTAGCAACTTCACAATCTTATCCAACTCTGGTGCAGCATCGGAACGGATATTCCATTTGTCAAGATCGAAGTAAATATTCTCCAGTTTTACAGGCTTGTTCACTTCAGCTCTCTCCAGATAAATATCCCTTTTAATATTGGTAGTAACGTTTAAACCCTTTGTTGTTACAGGTATTGCAGTTATTGAAGCATATCCTGTTTTTACACCGCTAAGCGCATAATCGCTTGCGCTGTCCAGTTTAAAGGAAAAATCACCATCACTATTTGTAACAACTTTCAGCGGTGTTGATGTTTCATTATTGAAAAGTGTGACTATACTATTTGTAATCGGCTCGTTTGTCTTCTTGTCGAGAACTTTTCCGGTTAGTGAAAACACAGGTATTTTAGTAATTTCAAAACGGTAAATATCGTCGTCGCCTTTACCCTGCAAACGATTAGAGGAGAAAAACAACGTTTGATCTTCTTCTTTGTAAGGAGCAAAATCATCCTGCGGACTATTAACCGGCACACCAAGATTCTTTATTATCCAATTAGTATCAGCAGGAGCAGCAACGAATAAATCCAACCCGCCCATACCCGGTCTGCCATTGCTGGCGAAATACAGGTTTCCGGATTTATCAAAAAACGGAGTGCGTTCATCCCCTTCTGTATTAATCTGCGAACCCATATTCACTGGCTCCATCCATTTGCCAGTTGCATCACGCCTACTGTAATAAATATCAGTGCCTCCCACTCCGCGTTTTCCAAAATCAGCTACGAAGTATAATGTTTGCCCGTCTGCAGTTATATATGGATCTCCCACAGAATAATTGAATACTTCATTATAAGGAAAAGCATAAGGCTGGCGCCATCTTCCCGTTGCGGTATCAAGATCGGTCTCACGGATTTCCACATTTAGCGTGTACGGATTTTCTTTACCTATAAAACTTCTGCCTTTCTTTTCAAGAACAGTTGCTGCATAAAACATACTTCTGCCGTCGGCACTGTAACTTGCAGTTGCACTGTGAAAATCTCCATTAATATTCCTGTTTAACAAACGAACGGAGCTACTGTCCTTTCCATTGCTTTCGTAAAGATGAAGGTAACTGTTGCCCGTCCAACCGTATGATTTGCGCTTTATGTTGGATGAACCAAAGAAAGGAGCAGATCTTAATGAGTCATAAGGCCTGTCAGACGCAAAAATTATTTTATTGTTATAAATTGTTGTTCCCCAATCTGAGTACTTAGAATTTATTTCCTGCAAATTTGCAAGCGTTCCTCTTACAGGATTTTTCATCCAGACTAAAGCAGAATCGCAGCCGGCACGCATATTTACAGCTTTGGTGTCTCCTGCTTTTTTTGAAAGATAATTATTCAGCTGGGTTTTTGCTTCGCTATACTTGCTGTTATTCATCAGCATTTGAGCAAAGTATAGTTCATCATCCGGCGTATGATCAGGATATGCAACAACTTTTGTATACCAGGACTCCGCAAATTCGTAATCATTCATCATCCTGTATGCTTCCGCCAGGCCGCGTGCGGCTTCTATTGTGGGCTTCTTCTTATAAGCTTTTTCATAAAGCGGTTTAGCCTGTGCATAGTTAAACAACGAAGCCTGCATCATCGCTTCTTTCAATACATACTGCGCGTTAGTTGTATTGAATACAACGAAAACCAGCATGATCGGCAGCCATATTTTTGCTAAGTTGATTTGCTTATTCATAGATTCAATGTTGGGTTGGATGAAAGCTTTATCTTCACTACGATCACTTCCTTTCATCCGCAAAATTTTGTTGATTTATTCTAGAAATATCTTGGCGACAACATCCTTGCTTTTGGATTGGCAAAGAAGTAGCTCAGTGATATTTCATGTGTTGTATAGTTGTTGGCTGCGGTGCCATTTACTGTTTGATCATAAGCATATCCAAGCCTTAATTTATCGTTCACAAATACTTCTATCATACCTACAATTGCCCCTGACTTAGTCAGTGATTTATCGATGTTGCTTTTATTGAACATGGCACTGCGATAAGAACCACCAATCCATAATTTTTGCTCAATCAACAGAAAGGCATTAATGTCCACACTCGTCGGCCCGGCCAGGTCTTCCTTTACCAACACAGAAGGCTTGAGTTGTAATTCATCAGACAATGGCACCAGGCCGCCGACAGTAAAATACATGTGAGGCTTTAAGGGTAGATAGTTTTTAAGAGCGTCAGATTTCTGAAATAGATTGGTTGTAAGGTTGTCTGCAGAAAGACCAGCATAAAAGCGGTCGCTGTTATAAAAAATACCCATTCTTGCATCAGGCATGAAGGCTGTTTTCTTTGCATTGATTAACATAGGATCACCTTGTTGTGCAGGATCAAGCACACCCACATCCAGGCGTTGCTGAATAAAGCCGGCACCAAAACCTATTGCCAGCGTTTTGCTACCAAAATCGTCCATTGGTATACGGTAGGCATAGCTGCCGTAAAAAGACGTATTATTTTGTGCACCGATCTTGTCATTCATTACCTGAATGCCAATCCCCATACGGTTATCATTAGCCGTTCCATCTGCTGCAATTGAAAAAGTTTTTGGTGCACCCGGAAAACCGGCCCACTGGCGGCGATAAAACATATTTACGTTCCACTGCTCGCGGTAACCTGCATAAGCCGGATTAATGTAAAGCCCGTTAAACATATACTGGCTAAACTGTGCGTCCTGCTGCGCATTTGCCTGAAGTGCGCCCAGGGCAATTAAGAGTATTGGTACAATTCGATTCATAGTTTGCTTTTATGTTTTATGCCAGGGGAAGCAGGCGCCGGGTAGAAACCCAGCACCTGCAGGTTTATTTATTTATTCAGCATGAGCATTACATAGCCATTATATGAGTGCCATTTATTGTCTGCATCTTTTACTTTAAGTATATAGAAGTAGGTACCGGCATTCAGGTTCTGTCCTGTCCAATCCTGTGTGTAGTTCTTTTTGTTGTACACGATGTTATTCCAGCGATTAAAGATCACCAACTCGTTTTCTTTGTATGCTTCAAGGTTCTTTATCACGAACTTGTCGTTAAAGCCGTCACCGTTGGGCGTAATAACATTTGGAATTTTTAGTACAGTGATGTCTTTTTCATCTACTGAAATATTGTCGGCAGGATTTGTATCCGGCTCATCGCTGGATGCATAAGCTTTGTTTATTACAACGCCTGCTTTATCCGCACGCACTGTTAAAGTAAGTGTGGCTTCATCGCCGGCCTGCATTACATCTATCTCCCAGTTGAATGAGCGTGAAATAATATCATAACCTGAAATCTTACCAACCGTTACAGTGGCGGTAACATAAGAGATCATTGGAGACAGCGTATCAACCACTACTACATTGTGTGCTACATAGTCACTTTTGTTGGTTACTTTGATTGTATAAGTATAGTTTGCACCAATAGCCGTTACAGTGTTTTTGTCTGATGTTTTTACTACTTTAATATCGGTGGTGCCTGCTACCGGAATATATGTAGTATCGCCTGTGCAGGATGGATCATCTGTTGTACATGTAGGCGTGGTTACGTTATCACCCGTTACAAATGCAAGGTTTGCTATTTGGGTTACATGTGATAACTGATCATCCACTTTCACCTGGAAGCTTACAGATGTATCAGCGCCAGCTTTAAGATCGTTCCAGCTAAACACGACTGATTTATCCTGATCATTGTACGTACCACCGCTCCTGCTTACATAAGTAGTATGCTGTGGAACGGTATCTTTTACGATAACACTTGAAATAGTTGATAAGCCAGTATTCTTAACGTGAATGGTATATGTTAATACTTCGCCTGCTTCAGCCTTTCCGTTTGCGCTGGCATCGGCAACTGCTTTCCATGCGTTGAATACACCGGGATTCACACGCGCAGTTTCGATTACAGTACTGTCGCCCTTACAATCTGCAGATTCAGCGCTGCAGGTAGGTTTATCAATATTATCCGCGGTTACGGTAGCTTGATTCGAAATGGTGTTTACGCCTGCAATGTTCTCATCCACTTTTACCTGGAAGCTGAATTCAATGGGATCACTATTTGACGGAATATTTGTTGCAGTGAATGATACTGTGTTAGCAGTAAGACTGTAAGTTCCTCTGCCACCTGTTCCATTTCCAGCACCACCATCTACATAAGTTGTATGGGCAGGAACTTTGTCTGTAATGGTAACAGTTTTCAGCGTTTCTCTTCCGGTATTTCTTACATAGATATTATAGGTTAACAACTCGCCCGCTTCTGCCGTGTTATTGCCATTTGCATCTTTAACCGTTTTCCATGTATTGAAATCTGTCGCATTGCATGATGCATCTTTAACAACAGTAACCGGCCTTACAACTACACAACCCTGGCTGCTCGTTGCCTTCACGTAATATGTTCCCGCAACAGTAATTGCATTATAACCGGATAATGTTTTTGTAGTGGCAGCATCTGAATAGAATGTGTATCCGCTTGCATTTACTGCATTCTTAATTACCTCCGCACTGCTCAGATCCAGGGAACCAGAACCACAGATATGCAATGGCTCAGCTGACACGGTAAGTCCAACGGTATCATTGGCCACAATTTTAACGCTATCACTAACAAAACAACCTGCTATCGACTCAAGGGTTACTTTGTACCAGCCTGCATGCAAGCTGCTGTCAAACGTGGGCACGATAAGGGTGTCGCCGGAAATGTTCAGGCCGGTTGTCAATGGCATGTTGTTGTATATCCAGGTTATTTTGGCAACAGGACCAACTGCTTTTGTAGCTATCTGCAATGAATCGCCTCTACAAATAGCTGTCGCAGAAGCATTCAGCAATTGCAGTGTTGATGCATCATAAACAGTAGCATCCTGCGTAATTTCAGAACATTCGTTGCGCACTTTTACAGAATAAATGCCTGCTGGCATATTGTAGAACAGATTATCCGTCTGCCATGTGTAATCCGCATCATTAACGCCTTTAACACCGTACTTATAAGGGCCTGCACCTTTTGCCTCAATTCCCAATATGCCGGTAGTACTGCCCTTACACACAATACCGCCTGCTTTAAAAGAGAGTGGTTCGTAATGAGGAAGAGAAACAGTTTTCACATCTGAACCAGAAGCACAATCTGCATTAACGTTCAGGAAAATACCGATAACATAATCTCCTGCAGGCACATTGCGGAAAGAGAATAACGGGGATGCGGCACTGGCAACGGTCGAAGTAAGGCCAACAGTACCTTCCGGACCGGAGATAATTTTCGCTACCAGTGCCTCATCACCGGTTCCATAGTTAAATACGGAACCATCTTTTCTTTTTGCCGTTGCGGAACCAATGATGTTAAAGATGTCGCAGGAAACATGTTGAAAACTCAGAGAATCGACAACCAGAGAAGCGGTAACACCAGCCATTTTTTCTCCATTATGATTTTCAATCCTACAGATGCCATTGTTTCCATCGCCATATTCCACGAGAAAGGAATAACTTCCTTCAGGAAGATTATCCCATAACATAAAGCGCAGGTTTACGTTTGTTCCGGGCGATGTTATTTCTACCGGTTTAGGTAACGGAGTAAGGGTTGACGGAGCAGAAGTAATTGATATTTTCACCGGCCAGGGGCCACTTCCAAACAAACCTTTTACACCGATTCTCACTTTTCCGGGTTCACATGCATCTGTAGCAAAAAAAGTGAGTTGGGAATAGGTATTCTTATAAGTAAGCGAATAGTTCATTTTAAACCCTGCCGCATCCTCAAAAGCAAACTCATATTTATGGCCTTCCACAAGCGGAAGTCCCGGAAAAGTCATGCTGCCGCTGGTCCATGTAAAAGAATAGGTTTTTCCTGTATTTGCGTCTTTTACCTGGATAGCAACGGGAAAATATGGAGCGAGATTGTTTGATGAGTTGTAAGAAGCGTAAAGCGAAGCCGGGCTACACATATCAGACAAGCCGTTAGAGCCAGCCACGCCAAAAACCTGGCCTGTAATGGTTACCGGTGCAGAACGAAATTCGTGGCCTGTACAAGGATTCTTAACCACAACTACATATGATGCCTGAGCACCGGGAACATATTTACCAACCTTTGCTATATCTGCACCGGTAGTAATCCAACCACTTGAGGATGTAGTGCCGTTCGTGGTAAACTCAATTTTGTAAGGTAATGTAAGTGAATCATAACCAACCGTGTTTCCTGCTGCATCTTTCAGAACGATAACACCTGCAGAACGTAAGTTTCTTATTGCCAGCGAATCTGGTGCACCTGCAACTCGATCCGGTATAACCGGCGCATTTTGCAATGACACGCCTGCAATTCCTGCGGCCGATAAATCATAGTCATTAGTTAATTTAACCGGTGTACTGGTAAGTGATGTACCACATGCATCTGTAGCAGTGACTATATAATTGCCTTTGGAAACATTCTTAAATAATACATTCTCTCCACTGTTGCCAGTTAATGTAACGGTATCAGTTCCCTTTGCGAGCTTGTATGTAATGGGACTTCTGCCATTAGCAGCGTTAACAAGCATTGTTCCTTCTGGCCCACAAAGTCCATTAGCGCCTGCTACTGCGCTGTTAAGTGTTATTCCGGGGGTAACAGTCAGGCCGGATAGCTGTTTATATTGAGTGGATACAATTATATTGCTGATAACAAAAGCTGTTGCGGAGGTAGCATGTTGTGCGTCATAAACTTTTACGGTGTAAGTTCCTGCGGGAAGATTGGTGAATATATTGTTTTTGCTTGCTGCAACGCCCAGCGGTGCAGGTGCTACAAGTTCGTATAAAGTAGTGCCGGATGTGTTTTCTGCGTTTACGATAATTTGCCCGTCAGACGCGCAAATACCATTTACAGGTGTTGCAGTAGCGGTTAAAGGTTTAGTGTACGCAGCCGACGCAACGAACATCAGCACTATTGTACATGCGAAATGTATAGCTCCCCTCATAATGTTCCAATATTTGGTTACGCACCGGTGTTATGCAGTGCAAAAAATACTGGAGTTGCGTTCCCCTTTTTTCTTAGCAGACTAAGAATTTGTATGACAGAGAAATAGGACGAATTACGTGTGCAATCATGGCATAGTAAGATCAGCTGCATTTTTCAACACAGAAAACTCTTGCTATAATAAACCTGCCAATGAATCATTACATGATATTGCCAGTACAGTTTCCGATGCATTCAAAATGAACACATCAAAAAATTGTATGTGGGCGGAACAATAATTCTACCTGTGCAAAACCAATAAAAATGAAATCAATGGAATTGGATAAGGTGGAGGATCATAGGAGAAATACCTGGGTACGTTAGCGTATCTGAAATTTGTATTTCAGACATAAAAATAGGGGAAGAGTTTGTATATAACAAAAACATCCGATGAATTGACACAAATTTCCGTTGGAAACACAAAATATGGCGCCAAACGAATAGCTAATCGTTAAACAAAATGTGCTTCATTGCCTTTCAAGGATTCCTTAGGTTGAAGGATTTTTCAGATACCGAAATATTTAAAACGGGGAACATTTTTCTTTCAACAAAAAAGGTGCCACACCATCATTTTTTTAACAAAAAATCGGTAAGCACGAAATATACACACATATTAATTGCATGCATATATAATTATTTGAAGCAATTAAAATTATCGTTAAGAAGTTTATAAAGTTGCAGGTCATCCTGATATAATTGTCCATCTTGCAGCCACAAAACAATGGAATGATATTGGCTATTAATGCGCCCGGCTAAAAATTTATCAATCATCTATAAATTACTTAAATTGAAAAACAGTAGCAGTATGGAGAACGTAGTTGCAGATCAAGATAAAAGTAAACTGGTAGTGGCACCAAAAAAATTGCAACCCAACAAGGGAAAACAAGCTGATGTTATTAGCGTGGGACGAAAGTTTGTCTTTCTTATTAACCCGGTGTCAGGCACATCGAAGAAGGAACTCATTAAAAAAGAAATTGAAGAAACCTGTAAAGGGCAAAAAATACATTTTGACATCGTTCCCACGAATTCAGTGGGTAACTACGATTTTTTGAAAGAAAAGATTCATGAAGAAGGCATTACTGATGTGATTATTGTTGGTGGCGATGGCACGGTCAACCAGGTATTGAACACATTACGCAAAACGAAAGTGCGTTTTGGGATTATCCCTGTCGGTAGCGGTAACGGACTTGCCTTTGCTGCAGGAATACCTAAAAAACCCCAGCAGGCACTTGAGCTGATATTTAAAGGCAAATCAAAAATGGTTGATGCCTTTCTTATCAATAATGAATTTTCGTGTATGCTAAGCGGCCTGGGCTTTGACGCAAAGGTGGCACACGACTTTTCAATGAAAGCCTCCCGCGGCCTACTCACTTATACGCAGCAAAGTTTGTTGAACTTTTTTAAGGCGCAGCCTTATCAATTTGAAATTATACTGGATAACTTTTCCTTTTTTACCGATGCATTTTTTATCAGCATTGCCAATGGCAACCAATTTGGTAACAACTTTACCATAGCGCCTTTGGCTGATCTGAATGATGGCATGCTGGATATCGTTGTTGTACAAAAAATGAATAAGGCGAGGCTGCCTTTCGCTATTCTCAGACAGATCAGGGGCAATAACAAGCTTCAACAACTGGTTGACGATATTACCCAAAAGAACGTGCTTTATTTTCAAACACCTTCGCTTACGATCAGGAACTTAAAACATGCGCCGTTTCACATTGATGGTGAGCCGCGCGAAGCTGATGATGAGTATCATATTGAGATTATAAAGGACTGTTTTGAGTTGATACAGCCGTAGAAGACAGTAAGACCGTAAGATCGTAAGACAGTAAGATAGTAAGAAGAAGTGCTGTCTATGATTGGTTGTGTTCTCGCAGTTGAACAGATCAGCGATGAAAGACAGTAAGATCGTAAGAGAGTAAGATAGTAAGAAGAAGTGCTGTCTATGATTGGTTGTGTTACCGCGCATGAACAGATCAGCGATCAAAAAATCAGACATCAGCGATGAAAGACAGTAAGATCGTAAGACAGTAAGACAGTAAGAATAAGTGCTGTCTATGATTGGTTGTGTTCTCGCGCATGAACAGATCAGCGATCAAAAAATCAGACATCAGCGATGAAAGACAGTAAGATCGTAAGACAGTAAGATAGTAAGAATAAGTGCTGTCTATGATTGGTTGTGTTCTCGCAGATGAACAGGTCAGCGATCAAAAAATCAGACATCAGCGATGAAAGACAGTAAGATAGTAAGACAGTAAGATAGTAAGACAGTAAGAATAAGTGCTGTCTATGATTGGTTGTGTTACCGCGCATGAACAGATCAGCGATCAAAAAATCAGACATCAGCGATGAAAGACAGTAAGATCGTAAGACAGTAAGATAGTAAGAATAAGTGCTGTCTATGATTGGTTGTGTTCTCGCAGATGAAGAGATCAGCGATCAAAAAATCAGACATCAGCGATGAAAGACAGTAAGATCGTAAGAGAGTAAGAGGAAAGATGCTATAGAAAGAGATCGGTGTAGAGCTTGCCGCCGGGGGTTACGGCGTATTTGTCAAAATTGGTGATGCCTTCTGCAGTAAGCACTTCTTCATCAATAAAAGAACGGCCGGTGTATTGAAGATTTTTTTTATTTAGAATATAATAAGCCGCATCAGCAAGGATATCTGTGGTGCGGCTCATTTTTGCAAGCGCCTCGCCACCAAGTAAGTTTCTTACTGCTGCAGTATCAATGGTTGTTTTCGGCCATAAACTGTTCGATGCAATTCCGTGCTGTGCAAATTCCTGCGCCCAGCCCATTGCCATCATCGTCATGTTATATTTACTTAGTGTATAGGCAACATGCGGACCAAGCCATTTGGGATTCAGATTAACCGGCGGCGAAAGTGTTAATATATGGGCCCCCGGCGATTTTTTCAGATAAGGTATGCAATGTTTTGTGACGAGAAAAGTACCACGAACATTTATATCATGCATAAGATCAAACTTCCTGGTCTCCAGCTTTTCTGTGCCGGAAAGATTGATTGCCGATGCGTTATTGATCAGTATGTCTATTCCTCCAAATTCATCAGCGGCTTGTTGCACTGCCGTCTCTATTTGAGCCTCATCGCGGATATCCACCTGCACAGGCAGCGCCTTTCCACCGGCCTTTTCCATTTCTTCCGCCGCGGAGTAAATGGTTCCTCCGAGCCTGGAATCTTCACTCACACTTTTTGCCGCAATCACAATATTTGCGCCTTCACCGGCAAGCCTTAAACCTATCGCTTTACCTATACCGCGGCTGGCGCCTGTAATAAAAACCGTTCTGTTTTGAAACGACATGAGGAGTGAGGATTGGTTGAAGATAAAGATAATGAATATGTACGATGTTAGATGCCCGCCCGCACCGACGGTACGTTCGGGCGGGTACGGTGTACGATGTGAGCGGCCAGATGGTGTTATCAAGTACGAGGTACGAAGTACGAAGTACCCAGGTGCAACAGGCTGCTATTTATGAATGGTGTTAGATGTACGGTGTACGATGTTTAGGTGCAGCAGAATCCTATTATGCATAATGCTTAATGTACGTTGCTAGTGGACGAAGTGTGGTGCCAAAACCTTTGTTTTTGAATTTTGAGACTTTTTACTTTTGAATTTAAATCGCCTGAAACCTGATACCTGATACCTGATACCTTACGCCTTATCCTTCACCCCTCACCCCTTCAAAAACTCCATAATCGCCTCTTCCGTTTCCTTGCAGGCTTTATCGAGATTGTCGTTGAGGATGATTTTGTCGAAATGATATTTGAATGAGATTTCGTAAGAGGCCTTATTTACCCTTGTCTGAAGACTTTCGGCGGTTTCTGTACCGCGACTGTCGAGGCGCTTGCGTAGTTCATCTACAGATGGCGGTTCGATGAAGATAGATAGAGAAGTATGCGGAAACTGTTGCTGAACGTGAATGGCCCCTTTTACATCAATATCCAGCATAGGCGTTTTACCATGACTCCAAATTCTTTCCAGCTCGCTTTTCAAAGTACCATAATATTTTCCTTCATAGACCATTTCCCATTCAACAAAAGCATTCTCTTGTATTTTATCCTGGAACTCTTCAACAGAAAGAAAATAATATTCCACACCATTCTTCTCGTCACCCCGAGGTAAACGCGTTGCGGCAGAAATAGAAAAGGACAGGTTTGAATATTTCGCAAGTAAATATCTTGTGATGGAGGTTTTGCCAGCCCCGGAAGGTGCTGTTATGATGATTAGTTTTTTATTTGGCTCATTCATTGCAGCAAATGTAAAGTGTAAAAGGCGTGTCTCCAACAGTCACACGCATTTTTGAACGCAACACGTCAAGGCGAAACGCTAAAAAAGAAGTAATCTTGTAACAAGAAAAGAATAACATTATGCAGTTTCATATTTCAAAAAACACGGAAGACCTTAGCAGACAGGTAGCCGACTGGTTGGTAGACCGTATCAGCAATACGTTAAAAAACCAGGATAAATTTACCATTGCGTTATCCGGCGGAAGCACGCCTAAGAAATTACACGAGTTACTTGCAAGTGATGCATATAAGAACAAAATAGACTGGAGCAAGCTGCATATATTCTGGGGTGATGAACGGTATGTGCCTTTTACGGATGAAAGAAACAACGCAAAAATGGCATTTGATACATTACTCGATCATGTCCCTGTTCCTAAAGAACATATCCATATCATGCGCACAGACATCCCGCATGAAGAATCTGCAATTGAATATGAACAAATACTTGCGGACTATTTTCACAACTCAACGCACACTTTTGATGTTGTTCTGTTAGGCATGGGCGATGACGGTCATACATTATCGCTGTTCCCCGGAAAAACAGATGTTATTCATGAACAAAAAAAATGGACCACCAGTTTGTGGCTTGATTCCCAGGATATGTTTCGTGTAACACTGACGGCACCCGTGGTTAACCAATCGGCAGCCGTGGCATTTCTTGTTACAGGCGCAAACAAGGCGCATGTACTGCACAATGTAATCGAGGGCGAATTCAGGCCCGAGGTTTATCCCTCACAGGTGATAAAACCAGAACCGGGAGAATTGCATTGGTTTATTGATGAAGCAGCCGGAGAAGAATTGAAAAAATAATTTATCTCATTAACAAAATATCTATTACATATAAAATAAAAACATGTAACATTGCATAACAGTACTCACCACGCTACCCATAAGAACAGCGTCCCAGGGTGAGTCTTTTGCTTTTATAGTTTAGCTAATTATGAAGAATGCTGGTTAAAAGCGGACTTTTAATTTTTCTCACTTCATTAATCCCACTACCGTGTTAAAAGACTCCTGGTTATAAGTATTTTCAACAGCGGCAGCAACATCTACCTTTTCACTTGCAGTCAGGTGGAAGCTAATGGATGCAGATGCATCTTTGCGGCGCGGAACATATTGAAAGCTGATGCGATGAAAGTTGGAGCCGTAACCATTGTAGAAATATTGAAGCTGGTCTCCCTGGTAATAATCCTGTAAGCGTTGCCAGTTGTTTTGAAACATCATCAAAGGTTTTGTTACAAATCCCATAATGCTGTTTGCATCGAACGGCCTGTCCCAATCGCCAAGTCTCCTGTCCCTAATCTGAATTAACAGCACTTTGCTTGTATTCTTTTCAAACCAGTTTTCAAATACATTCAAAAAACGCATGGATGATTCCTGTCCAAAATTATCGCGCAGCCCGGCATCCATAACATCAATAATCGGATCCGTTGGAAGCCATACATTAGGCAGCGCATAGGGGAACGTTGCATTCATCCGCAATGCCGAAAGCACACGCAGGTTACCCGCGTTTTGTTTGGCAAACATAGATGTAAAATCCAGCGCATCCGGATCGTTAGCTACAAGGTTTGCCGTATCAGAATGGTTCTGCATGAGAAACCTGGCTGGGTGTGTTGCAATAATTACTTTACGGGCATCACGGCTTACAACTGAATTGAAAAAAATCAGCGGTATCTGTCCACTCGCTTCAGGTTGCAGGTAATCAGACAATTTCTTGTTCAATATTCCCCCAGTGTTCTGATCAAGCTTCTGCTCGAAAGCGTAAGCTCTGTCTTTTACATATTCATAACCGTTGACCTTAAATTTTTTTGCAGGACCAACCAGATCGCGGGAAACAAATGATGAGAACAAAGGATTCAGCAAGTCCCTGGAAACATTTTCGACATAAGATTTATCACGCAGATCAATAGATTTACCCATCATTTTTTCATGATACAGTTCACGAAAATATGCAGCACCTAACATTCCGCCGGAAGCTCCTGTAATAAGCACTGTATGGTTCATCAACTCTCCATTTGTCAAACTATCGAGGCGTTGCAGCACATTCATGGTAAACGCTGCACTTCTTATTCCTCCGCCACTCACGTTAATGACAACAGCAACAGGACTGTCTTCCTGTTGTTTTGCTTTCCAATTGTTTAACACCTGTTCATAGTATGCTTTATCATCATTTACATTTTTTTCTGACGCTAAAGCAAGAATTTGCTCACGTTCATATACCGGTCTTTCTTTTTTGTTTTTATAATCCAGTCCATAAGCTTTATTTCTCAGGTCTATGATATCTTCAAGATAAAGCCAGTTTATCACCACATAAAAAATAAGCAATGCAGGAAAACTCCATCCCCTGAGAAACAGTGCCACAGCACCTGCAAACGCAATAAGGATGGCAAAAAACACCATGATACTGGCCGCCGCGGGCACCTGGAAAACAGGATTGTCAGACAAAAAGCCAATGCTTATCAGAATTATAAATGCCAGAAGAATTGCAAAGACAGCTGCAAGGTGATGGCGCTTAAAGATCGCATCAAGAAACGGCTGACTGTAGTGCCTTACATCCCTTGGCTTACGTAAATGCAGTTTCGCACTAAAGAACCAATCAATGCGCATTTCGTTTTTTTCTGCCGGCAGCGGATTGTCTTTAATTGCCAGCGCGTACCTCATGTTGGCCGTATCAATAAAACTTGCGTATTGATGATAAATGGTTCTGTCGGTCCCGAAGAAATAACTGAATGCAATAATGACAGAAAACAAAAAACCCACAGTGAAGCCACTAAAAAGAACCGCAAACTCGCCGAAGGCTATTAATTCCTGGTTATTGGTATAGTTGTACGCAACTATTAAATAGTATATTAAAAATGCAATTGGAATGACTGCATTGTTTATACAATATTTTAGAAAAGGCTGAGATGTTGTTGCAAGAAATTTAAAATGCCTGCTATGCAGAATAAAGGTGGTAATGTTCCAGCTCATTACAAAAATTCCCGTAGCAAAACCAACAATGGCCGTACTTACAGCACTTACGCGGCTAAGATATTCCGGCGCAAGGAATAGTGAATTTGCTCCGTAAGGTTGTAAGAATGCGCCACCAACTGTTGCGAATAGAATGTACCAGAATACCAGGAATACCTGGTAGCGTTTAAAATGAAGAAACAACATTTGCACAGGCATGGAGTAGAAAAATCCGGTCAGGTACTTTTTCATAATTCGTGTTAGCCCATCTCCTTTCTAATGGCATTTACATGCAAAAGGTACAAATAATCAACAAATTGCTGCAGAAGTTGGTTCGAAAAGAAGTACGATTTAGGAAGTACGATTTACGAAGTACGAAATACGCAGGTGAATCCCGTCCTTATTTCTTTAACACGCAAATAACGTCTCGCCTGAAAAAAAACAGGTAACTAATATGCTCAACGAGAAATACTATTACCTATTAAAAATGGTTTTGAAACAACCCGGCGGCATATTGCTGGCTAAAAGCTGATAGCTAATAGCTCACAGCTTACTGTCCCGGCGGTGGCGGTGGCATCATCATACCTCCTCCCGGTGGTCTTCCGCCAGGTCCGCCATCACGCATGAAGGGTGGGCCCATTCTGTTTCTTTGCTGCGGAGCAGCTCCGGAAAAACTGCGGAGGTTATAGGTAAAGGTTAACAAGGCATATCTTGTCAGCACCTTGGTATGGACGTCCTGTACGTAGTTGTCAGTTATATTACGGGTTACGCTTACATTCTGGTTTAACAGATCAAATACAGTGAATTTGATCTCACCTTGTTTCTTTTTAAATAATTGTTTGGCAACAGAAGCGTTCCATAATGGCACACTTGTATTGTAACCTGTTGCGCGGCCACCGTAATAAGTATAATTAAAGTTAGATGACAATACCCATCCACTCTTGGTATAATATGTTGGCTCAACGCCCAGAATGAGTGAAAAATAATTGGCGTTCTGAGAAGGCTGAATCGAGTATTTAGCGATGTTATAAGTTGGAGTCGTTACAAAATTCATATCGAAATTATCTTTCAGATTGGTGGTCCATTTGATAGATTCTCCGATCGTATAATTCGTAGTGATATTTTGCTTATTCAATGCTACGCCCACGCTGTCCAATGTACGCACAAGCCCAACGCTTCTTGAGTCGCTGAAATTTGTGGTGAAATTGAGATTGGATTTAGGATTTTTCAATTGGAACCCATAATTGAAAAAAGCAGACAGATTGTATGAGCCGTTCATATTCACCGGTATTAACGTATCTACACCGGTTTTCAAATCAGTAATTGTTGCATTTACAATCGCGTTGCCAATAAAGCTGGCATTAACGGAAGCAAACATATTTCTGAACTTCACATTGTCAAATGATGTATACAATAATCTGAACGAATTGGTAAATGATTGCTTCAGCAACGGATTACCCACTTGAATGTTCATCGGATCACTATTGTCTATTACAGGTTGTAACTGCTGAACATTCGGCTGTGCTGTTCTGCCTGAATAATTAAACCTCAGGTTAGATGTTTTAGAGAACCTGTAGTTGAAATTAGCTGTTGGATAAATATTTGTGTAATGCTGTGTTAAGTCAAGATTTTTTGTACGATTAATGCTTGTAAGATCTCCAAACTGCACGCCTGATCCAAAGCTTAAATTCATTTTCTGGCTTTGAATGCGATAATTCAATGTAAGCCTGTTTGAATGATAAGTGTTTTCGTACGCATTGGTCAGCAGGCTGTCTATAATGCTATATTTCTGCTCATCGGGATTATAATCGTAAGTTGTTTTGTCGGATGTGTTTTTGTTATACGAATAGTTGTAATTCAACTCCAGCAATGAGTTCCTGGTAACCGGCTCGGTGTAGGAGACTGTTGAACTGAAGCCCTGACTATTTGATTTACCTACATACTGTTGATTGATCGTATTTATAGAATCTCCGGTTGGCAGAAAAAATTTGTTCAATGAATAGTTACTGCCACTTCCGTCATTTGAACTGCCACCAAAATTCAAATCAAACGACACAGTCCGTGCTTTCTTTTTGAATTTATGCCTGAACAACACATCAGCACTACCGTTATAGCCATTGCGCGATGAGTTACTATTGGCGACTGAGCTATTTATTGGTGTCGTTTTATCACTCATAACCTTATTCGAAACGGATTGTGCACTATTATCAGATTGCTGCCAGCTTACATTTGGTCTTATGATCATTGAATTGGATGAGTCAAAATTTGTCTCAAGATTCAGATTAAGCCGGTTATTGATGTTCCTGTTATTTGATGCCTGATCTTTATCCTCAAACTGCGAGGGCTTTCCAGGGTACAGATTTTCAGTTGCACTGTTCTGGTCTTTCTGCACCTGCATGTTGTTATAGAAATAACTTCCGGAGAAGTCAGTATTCTTTCCCCATGCATCCCGGTAATTAATCCCGCCGGCAAAAGTTTTTGTTATCCCGTTATTGTTGGTCGTAGGTTGTATTCCACCGCCGCCACCACGACCACCTCCTCCACTATTTCCACCTCCGCCATAACCTCTGCCACCACCACCGGATGCACCAAGAATATCCTGAGTTGTAAAGTTTTGGTTGTTGGTGTTATTTGCCTGCCCGATAATTGTGATCTGCTGATCACCGTGAAACCGGCTAAGATTCAAAGCCTCGTCATACAATCCCTTATTGCCCACGCCTGCAATTGCGCGTCCGAAATAACCTTTGCGCATGTTCTTCTTTGTAGTAATGTTGATGGTCTTAACACGGTTACCATCGTCAAATCCCGTGAACTTGCTTTGATCGCTCAGGTCGTCAAAAACCTGTATTTTGTCAATAACATCCGGAGGAAGATTTTTGGTTGCCATTTTAGGATCATCACCAAAAAAACGTTTCCCGTCCACAAGAATCCGCTGCACCTGTTCACCCTGCGCCTTAACGGTTCCATCAGTTCCAACATCAACACCGGGCAGCTTTTTTAGCAAGTCCTCTGCATTTGCATTAGGCTTTGTTTTGAACATGGACGCATTAAATTCAACAGTATCTTTTTTTACTACAATTGGCGGCGCCTCTACCGTTACATTACCAAGATTATTTGCGGCCATCTGAAGATAAATTGTACCCGCACTTACAGTTGAATCTGCAACTATGTTCACCTGTTTATAATGCGTTTCATATCCCTGAAAACTGACGCTGAGTATATGTGGGCCTGCGGGAATATTTTTTAGCAGGAAAATGCCGTTATCTTCTGCCAACCCATAAATGACAACTGAGGAATCTGTCTTTTCCAAAACGCTCACTGTTGCGCCCTTCAACGATTGTTTTACTGTTGTGTCTTTCAAAACGCCCTTAATAGATCCACTCTGAGCCATTACATGGATAAAACTGCTAAAAAGTAAAAGAAGTAAGAGCGAAGAGCTTTTTTTCATCCGTCCTTTTTTTAAATGTCCTCGGGTCGAGTCCTCCAGACAGCTTGTTTTGATGGATGAAGCTATTATTAAGTTTAAACTTAAAACAATATAATCGGTGTTCACTTGAATTGACTAGACAAATTCCCGGTTTTCTGCTATACTGTAATTGAAATAGCGGTGAGCTTCAATAATTAAGCGGTAGAATTTATAAGAAGTGATATATACATTATAATCGAATATCCTTAGGCCTGCGAGCCAAAATATCAGAGAGGTGTGTCATGCAATTTTCAAGTGAAACGTCACCGGTTCTTGTCAGGCTTTCAGGGAAACAACGGGAATGTAAGGATGGTCTTTCGGGGAGAAAATTATAGCGCTGCCTGTTCATTCTTTTCAATGAATTGCTGATAATAATTTGCAATATTCATCAATACTTTTAATTTATTATTGCTCTTAAAACTTATTTTCCTGGGATAGTAACCTATTTCCTTTTGTTGAATTTTGAGAACCAGTTCAGGGCATTCGTTTACTATGCCCGCCATCTTCGATTGAAAGTCGGGGAAGAACTGTTCCCCTTCCAAATCCCAAATTTCGTCGGGATTAGTTCCATTGGGCAACGAAACATAGTAGTGCATCATGTTTTTTGTCAGTCTACTTTTCTGCTCAACAACTGCTTCCTGGTACTCATATATCTGCAAAAAATAATGTTCAGGAGTGAGCCGTTTTACAAATGATCTGAAGGATTTCTGATCATTATTTAACCTGTTTTTTCCGGATGGATGTAATAGTTTATACGCATAATAATTATCGTCCATATTGTAGCCCTGCACTTCTGTTAGCGGAACTGAAATTGTTTTTCGTTGCTGCGGAATCCGTACGTTAAGCGCATTGCTTTTTTTTGAAAAAGACAGATAACCAAAAACAGTCGAATTATCATCTAAATAAACCGTTGCCCGGATATTTTTTGCATTATTAGGTCCGTCAAATGCAGGCCCGGAAGTAGCGCATGATGTAAATGCAAACATGCATATTAAACTCATATATGTGAGACTTATAGAAATGCTGTTACCATTAGAAAAACTCCACTTTTTCATAACATTCGTTTTTCAATAAACAACTCAAATTTTCACATAGCAGAGAAGTGAAATATATTATCAACAAACCACGCAGAAGTACTATTGACCAGTGTGACAAACGAATTATAACGGCAAGTTACTGTAGTGATAACAATTGGGGGGAAGCTTTGTTTAGTGCACGTTGTAAGTTTTACGTGATACGTTTTACGTTTATTGATTCGAAGGAACAATCAATCGAAGAAATGATCAGACATAAGCAAGGTCTGGCAGGAATAATATGATGTCTGCTTGATAGTTACTTATTTTTACAATAATGGCTATAATAAAATAAAAGGTGCGGGATAATCATCTCGCACCTTTAAAAACTTTATAATTTTTTAGAATTACTCCTTCTGGAAACTAAAATTGTCCTTGGTTTCGCTTCGATCAACGTAAAACGTACCACGTAAAACTTCCCACTCATCTTAACTAAACAGATACTCAATATCTTCCCTGGTAAGGCTCTTAACAAAGCCGGTATCATCGGTAATGAGATCGGCGGCGAGCATACGTTTCTTCTCTTGTAATTGCAGGATCTTGTCTTCTACAGTATCCTTACAGATCATGCGGTAGGCAAAAATGTTTTTTGTCTGGCCAATACGGTGTGTACGGTCAATCGCTTGCTGTTCAACGGCTGGGTTCCACCACGGATCAACTATGTACACATAGTCGGCGGCCGTAAGGTTAAGACCCACACCACCCGCCTTAAGTGAGATGAGAAAAACGCGACAATTCTCGTCGTTCTGGAAACGCTGAATCGCTTTTTCTCTGTCCGGAGCGGAAGTGCTTCCATCAAAATATTCGTAATCAACGCCCAGCTCTTTCAGCTTTTCTTTTATCAGGCCAAGCATACCAAGGAATTGAGAGAATACGAGTGCCTTGTGATCACTGATGTTTTCCGTGATCTCTCTTCCCAGCTCTTCCAGCTTAACTGATGCATTTGGATACTGCTCGTCATCTTTCATGATGGCAGGACTATCACAGATCTGTCGCAATTTCATTAAGCCCTGCAAAATGGTGAGCTGAGATTTTTGAACGCCCTGGGAATCCACAACGCCTAAGATCTTATCACGGTAATCGTTTCGGAATGCGTCATAAATATCTCTCTGTTCCTTGCTCATTTCGCAGAACAGGATCATCTCAGATTTTTCAGGAAGATCTTGCGCCACCTGCTCTTTGGTACGGCGGAGTATGAATGGGAACAACAGCTTGCGCAAATGTTCCTTTTGTTCTTTCTCTCCGAATTTGTCGATCGGAACAGCGAACTCCTGCTTAAAGAATTCCATTGATCCGAGCATGCCCGGATTTAAGAAATTCATCTGTGCATAAATATCAAATGTGTTGTTCTGCAACGGCGTACCACTTAAACAAAGTTTGTTTTTTGACTTCAGCAAACACGCAGCCTTTGTAACCTTGCTTGCCGGGTTTTTAATTGCCTGGCTTTCATCCAGTACAACATAATCAAACTCTACTTCAACAAATTGTTTAATGTCACTACGCAGCGTGCCATACGTTGTAATAATGACATCTATGTTCTGGTGAACAATCAATTCAGCAGTCCTGCTACCCCCATGGTGAATGTAATATTTCAACCCGGGCGCAAACTTCTTAATTTCATTTTCCCAGTTATACATCAGCGTGGTTGGACAAACAACCAGCGCCTTCAAAGTTTTATTTACATCTTTCAAATGATAAAGGAAGGATAACGCCTGGATCGTTTTACCCAAACCCATATCATCTGCAAGAATACCGCCCCAGTGTACTCCGCTTAAATAATTCAGCCACTGGAAGCCAGACTCCTGGTAAGGACGTAATACATTTTTTAAATGTTGCGGTGCACTTATTTCCTGGATTGACTGGAAGTTTTTCAGATTTTCATACTTAGCCTCCAGCTGGAAGAACAATTCCTCTTCATCACGCTGATTATACAACTCCTCTATTACACTGTAATGATATTTGCTCAGCTTGATGTGAGATGCTTTTCCTTCACCCACGCGGAACAACAGCGAGTATTTTTTAATCCACTCTTCAGGTAAAATACCCAGTGTTCCATCCTGCAACTGGACGAACTGCTGCTTATTAGCCAACGCTTTTTTCACATCAGCAACAGTCACTTTCTGTTCGCCGAAATGAATATCGATCTTGGCATCAAACCAATCAGTATGGCTGCTGATGTAAATTTTCGTTGATGGCTTGGCTGTGTTAAAGCGGAAGTTTTTCAGCGACTCAAAACCAAAAACCGGAATGTTCATGTCTTTAACAGCATCAACAAACAGGAAGAACCAATTATTCTTTAGTACTTCAGAACCTTTTAAGGCAAGTGTATTGCCCTCCTCTGTTCTGATGAAATGGGAATGCAGGTTAGATAATTTATCAAACAGGTCATTTTCCGCCTGCGTGTTGCGGTGTACGATCAAAAGCTTATCCATCAAAGGAAGAATGATTTTTTCCTTATCAGTCGGCCGTATATCGTATCCGTTATAATTAAACACCGGTTGTAGCAACAAGTAGTCGCCCTTCTCTTTTAAAAGAAGCTTTACTTCCGGTTTTGTATCTTTTACTTCTTCACGTTCTACATTTACAAACTGAACGTTATACTCTTTGGTAAGCGGTAATATAAAATCAACCAGCTGCTTATTCCATTCATGCTGGCTGATGATCAATTTTCCACTGGGGAGAAATTTCTCAATAACCGCAATATCCTCGGGTCTTTGCCATAAATAAACCGTATCCTGGAACCGATAGATCAGTGAAGATGAAATTTCATTATCACCAACACTATAAACTCCTTCAGGCAAACGAACATTACATTTTATTTCATAGTTGCCTTCAGTATAATAAACCGAAAATTCAGGTATGATGAAATCCTTTGCTATCTGAATTTTTTGCAGGTTCGCAGTTTGAAAAGCTTTTCGCTGCGGTAAAAAGAAAACAAAATTGCTTTCAGTTATATCTGCAAAAATCTTTTTGTATTTGGGCTGAAGATATTCGATGATGAGATGACGTGTTTCTTCAGGAAGTTCATCATCATGTTGCTGGATAATATTTTCCCAGATACCACTAAAAGGTGAATTCCTGTTGAGATACCTGCTCACTTCCCCTGGCAAAAGCTTACGCAACTGCTGCACAACACCCTTATCATCTTCATTGAAAATCTCAGTATTGATAAATTTCGCCAGGTCCAGTTTTTCAACCTTACCAACGTAGCCAGTATTGTCCTCATTTGCCTCGCCCTGTATCAGATCAAGCTGCACATAAGGATACTGATGCGCATTATAGCTGATCACGATACCAGCTTTGTATTGTATTTTCTGCACCTCAGTTTCAGCAACCATTACATCCGGCTCAATAATCGTTTTGGGTCGTAAAGGCTGTGAAGGAGGTGCCACACGTTTTATCGTAGGATCGAGTACGCGCAGGAATGGCTTTCCGTCGGTGTATGTAAATTCAAACTTCCCTTCAATATCATCACCCAGCGAGTAACCATACAGGCCAAGTAGCTTATCTTTTTCTTTATCCCAGTTGCGGATAGTATCAAAATAATTCGGGCCAAAGCTGTTCAAGAGCTGAAGCAGCAGAATTGCTTTGTGTACACACAAGGGATGTTTGCTATCTGAATGACAGGTACAGCTCGTATCAAAATTCCGCTCTTCATTTTTTTGAATGAGCAATCTGAACATTTCACCTTCATATTCCAGTTCAGCATTCACCCGCTCATCTTTGGCTGAAATGATATTTGCTTTATTACTGCGTAAATAGTTTTCAGCTTCAGCCAGTGCATTTTGAGCCGTCAACAGTTTGATCATTTTAAGATCCAACTGTTTCATTTTTATTACAGTATGTTTTTGATCGTATTCGAGCTCTTTATCACCCAATAAATTCTTATCGAGCATTTCCTGTAATTGGAAAAGAGCTGCGGCCTCATGACGGCATATTTCTCCCAGGTTGTAGGGACAACCGCAACGCACAGACAGCGTCTTGGGATCTTTAAATTTGCTTATGTAAACTTTATAGTAGGTAGAGTAAGCATCATCTTTAACCCGAAGCGTAACGGAGCCTACAAGATCATCAAATTCAACCAATTCAACATTACCGATCGCGTGTATTTTTTTCCCTCTGCGTATTACTTCATCAGTTCCGTTGTTATATATGTATTTAACCAGGTGCGGTAAAGCCATTCGATGTTATAATTTGTTTGTGACGTCTCTCCAAAAAAACCATGAATAAACATCAACCGTTCAGAAAAGAGCAATTTGCAAAAGTAAAGGAATTATGAGCATTTTATGAAATGAAAAGAAGGTTAATCGCGCTTATTACCATAAAATTAAGAAGAGAATGTTCGCGATTTACGTAATATATTTATTGATTTTATATACAACAACCTGTAGTTAAGGATGGTTTGATTATTCTGAATAGATTTGTAAAAACAAGTGCAAATTCATGAAGTTATATATAAAAAATATGGTTTGTAACCGTTGTAAAACGGCGGTGAAAGAAGTATTAGCGCACAATGGCATTGAACCCATAACGGTTGATCTTGGGGAAGTAGAAGTAAAGCAAGTTCCATCAAATGAAAAACTTATCAAAATAAGTGATGAACTAAAGCATCTCGGCTTTGAAGTGATAGACGACAAAAAAAGCCGGATAATTGAAAAGATCAAAAATGTGATTGTCAAGCTGGTACATTATTCCGAAGAAGACAAGCCATTTAATCTTTCCACACAAATTTCAGCAGAACTCCATTACGAGTACAACTATTTAAGTACACTTTTTTCCGAAGTAGAAGGAACTACCATAGAAAAATATTTCATTGCGCAAAAAATTGAACGTGTAAAAGAGCTCATCGTTTATAATGAGTTAACGCTCTCTGAAATAGCCTATAAAATGGGCTACAGCAGCGTAGCACATTTAAGCAGTCAATTTAAAAAAGTGACAGGATTTACACCCACACATTTCCGCAACATAAAAGAAAACAAACGGAAATCCCTTGACGAAGTGTAATAAGACGACGTCGAGATTGATCCGTATTCTTGACTCACGGGCATAAAATGTTGTAACCCTTTCCCATAATTGTATAACAGTTCCGCCCATATGCTTTCGGAACTTTGCCATAGAACAAACATTAATTAATATGGCAACGGAAGTATATATACCGATTGAAGGCGCAGAAAGTGAGCACTGTGCCCTGATCATAGACAAAGGACTCGCAAAAGTTAAAGGAATTACTTCTCATAAAGTTGAATTAAACAACCAGCGTGCAGTAATTACGGCGGAAACGCCGGAAGTTATTGCAGACGCCGTTTCTGCTATTAAGGATCTAGGCTACGATGTTCCCTCAGTTAAGAAAAATTTTCCCGTATTGCACATGACCTGTGCATCCTGCGCAAACAGTACCGAATCGATTTTAAAAAGCCAGGAAGGCGTTGTGGATGCCGCAGTGAACTATGCAAACGCAAGTGCAATGGTTACTTATATTCCTACTATTGTTACGCCGGAAAAGCTGAAAGCAGCTATTCAATCCATCGGTTATGACCTTGTGATTGAAGAAAGTGCAGATGCAGTAAAAGAGTTAGAAACCCTGCAGCAAAAAAGCTTCTCAACACTTAAGAAAAAAACAATTGGTGCTATTGCATTAACGCTGCCTGTTGTTGTGATAAGTATGTTCTTTATGAACATACCCTACGCCAATTACATTACGTGGATATTATCCACGCCGGTGATCCTGATTTTCGGAAGGCATTTTTTTGTGAATGCCTGGAAGCAACTTAAGCACCGCTCAGCTAATATGGATACACTTGTTGCTTTAAGCACAGGCGTGGCCTATTTGTTCAGCGTTTTTAATACATTATTCCCTGAATACTGGCATAGCCGCGGTTTGCACGCTCATGTTTATTTTGAAGCAGCAGCTGTGGTGATTTCATTTATTCTTCTTGGTAAAGTGCTGGAAGAAAAAGCTAAAGGAAATACTTCGTCCGCAATAAAAAAATTAATGGGATTGCAACCAACAACGGTAACGGTTATTCACCATGGTTCTCACCATATGGAAATACCAATAGCCCAGGTTAAGAAAGATGATATTATCCTGATAAAACCGGGTGATAAAATTCCTGTTGATGGCGTAGTTGCAAGTGGCAGCTCCTTTATAGATGAAAGTATGATCAGCGGAGAATCAATGCCGGTTGAAAAAACTACCGGATCGCAGGTATTTGCCGGAACGATCAATCAGAAGAATAGTTTCCAGTTCCGTGCGGAAAAAGTAGGCGCGGATACATTGCTGGCACACATCATAAAAATGGTGCAGGACGCTCAGGGCAGTAAGGCACCGGTTCAAAAGCTGGTGGACAAGATCGCCGGCATTTTTGTCCCCATAGTTATCATTATTGCAGTATTGACTTTTATTGCATGGATTACGCTGGGCGGAGAAAATGGTCTTACGCAGGGACTGCTTGCAATGGTTACTGTATTGGTGATTGCCTGTCCTTGTGCACTCGGCCTCGCGACACCAACTGCAATCATGGTCGGAGTAGGAAAGGGCGCAGAAAATGGAATACTGATTAAAAACGCGGAAAGTTTGCAGCTCGCCAGAAAGGTTGACGTGATCGTATTGGACAAAACAGGTACGATCACTGAAGGCAAACCTGCTGTTACTGATATAAAGTGGCTTCGCAATGATGATTCAAATGCTGTGATCTTTTCTTCTGTTGAAAAACAATCAGAGCATCCTTTAGCCGAGGCAGTAGTAAAACATCTTGATATTGATACCACAGTCAACGTATCAAATTTTGAAAGTGTAACCGGATACGGGGCTACAGCCGTTGTAAACGGAGCGCAGTTTTATGCAGGTAACAAAAAATTGCTTAGAAAAAATAAGATACAGATAGATGATGATTTTCTTATAGCGGAACAATTGTGGTTGAAGGAAGCAAAAACCGTGATCTTTTTTGCAAATGAAAAAGAGGCACTGGCGATTGTTGCTATCGCTGATAAAATAAAAACGTCATCTACTGAAGCCGTGAAAGAATTACAAAACAACGGGATTGAAGTGTATATGCTTACCGGTGATAATCATGCAACAGCAAAGGCAATTGCAGAGCAAGCAGGCATTCAACATTTTAAAGCCGAAGTTTTACCTGCAGACAAAGCGTCTTTTATTAAAGAACTTCAACATAAAGGACACACCGTCGCCATGGTTGGTGATGGCATTAATGATAGTAATGCGCTTGCGCAGGCTGATGTGAGCATAGCAATGGGCAAAGGCAGTGACATTGCAATGGATGTGGCGGCTATGACGATCATATCTTCAGATCTTACCAAAATAAATAAAGCCATTCGCTTGTCCGGACAGACCGTACAAAGCATCAAGCAAAATTTGTTCTGGGCGTTCATTTATAATGTAATTGGCATCCCCATCGCGGCGGGAATACTTTACCCGGTTAACGGCTTCCTGTTAAATCCAATGATTGCAGGTGCAGCCATGGCGATGAGCTCGGTGAGTGTTGTAGCAAACAGCCTCCTGCTTAAAGCTAAAAAACTCTAACCTGTAAATTGTATAACAGAATAGGAGAATTGTATAAAGCAACTGGGATCACTATAAGCGAAATTTGTATAACTAAACGGAGCGGTAACCCGCACAAAAAACGAAAGACGATGAAAACAATAACATTCAAAACAAATATTAATTGCAGTGGTTGCGTAGAAAAAGCAACCCCATTTTTGGACGAAGCGGCAGGAGCCGGCAACTGGAAAGTGGATACGCAAAATCCCGCTAAATTATTGACTATAGAAAGTGAAGGAGTACATGAGAAAGATATTCTTAGTATACTTCAAAAGGCCGGATTTAAAGCTGATGTAGTGAAATAGTTTTACAGATTGGTTTTGGTTTAGAGCAAGCGCTGTTATTTAATAACGGCGCTCTTTTTTTTAATGGAGAGTTGAAAATTGACATTTTTTTCAATTGAGAATTGAAAATTGACAATTGAAAATGTAATGTCGTTTAGTCAAGACCTATCAATATCAAATGCATATAAAATCTCACGATCAGATCAATTATTCGGGAGACCTCTCCTGTCGTCGAGGTGACGATGCGGTTGCAAACTTACACCAGCTGCAATAAAACTCTAAACAAATTGGCGCAGATTATTTTTCGCTCATATCATTGTCAATTTTCAAATGTCAATTGTCAACTGAGTTGAGTTTTCCGTCTAAACAAGTTAACTTTAACCTTCCCTTCATTACTTTCATTCGATAACTACAAAAATAGAAGTATGAAAAAAATTCTCTTTCTTACAGGCGATTTTGCTGAAGATTACGAAACAATGGTTCCTTTCCAGATGCTACAAATGGTAGGCTTTGAAGTACACGCTGTTTGTCCTGATAAAAAGAAAGGCGACACCGTAAAAACCGCGATCCATGATTTTGAAGGAGATCAAACCTATTCAGAAAAGCCCGGCCATCACTTTCAACTCACTTATACTTTTGATGATGTGAAAGAAGCCGATTATGAAGGATTGGTAATTGCAGGCGGAAGAGCTCCTGAATACCTGCGTCTCAACAAACGTGTCCTCGAAATCGTACAATATTTTGCCAGCAACAACAAACCCCTCGCAGCCATTTGCCACGCCCCTCAAATCCTTGCTGCTGCCAAAGTCCTAAACGGACGAAAGTTAACATCTTATCCCGCAGTTGGACCAGAAGTTGAGCTTGCCGGTGGCACTTATGTTTCAGTAGCACCATCTGAAAGTGTAACGGATGGTAATCTTGTTACTTCTCCTGCATGGCCGGGACATCCTTCTTTTATTGCTGCTTTCCTGAAGGTGCTTGGTGTGAAAATTGATTTGTAACCACGGAGGCAGGGTGACACATAGAAACACGGATTTTTTGCCACAAAGACGCAAAGGCGCAAAGGAGCACAAAGGATTGAAACACAGAGACAGCACGACACAACGAAACACAGTGTTGTTGCTATGTATGCCACGAAGGCCCGAAGGCAGCAAGGAGCACGAAGAATTGAATAAAGTCTGTGCTTCCTTCGTGGTGGGAAACGTATAACGTAAAACGTAAAACTTACAACATCTAAAAGATGCATGGTAGTTAAACACAAGTTCGCCATACTATTACCATTAATGCTTGGCACTTTTATGGCCGGCATTGATAGTAGTATTGTGAATGTGTCTCTACCAGTAATGCGGAGAGAATTTAATTGTGGCTTAGATGATATAGAATGGGTAATCACTTCTTACATGCTGGGGTTTTGCGTGTTTATGCCACTCACCAATTGGCTAAAACAAAATTTTGGGTTTTACCGGTTGTACCTGGCAAGTCTCACTGTTTTTGTAATAGGTTCTTTGTTGTGCGGCTTATCGCGCAGCCTTGAAATGCTTATTATATCGAGGGCCATCCAGGCGTTTGGCGGCGGAGCAATTACTCCAACAGCCATGGCCATTCTTACACTCGTCTTTCCTAAAAAAGAAAGAGGAGCAATAATGGGCTGGTGGTCATTGGGTGCTATAACGGGTCCGGCTTTAGGCCCTACACTTGGCGGCATTCTTACCCAATACTTCGGATGGCCCTCTATTTTTATGGTAAACCTCCCGATCGGCATTGCAACTATTATCATAGCAGCTATTTCATTAAGATTTCTAAAAAAGCGAAAAGGAAAAATTATCCATTTTCATTTGTCAGGGTTTATCCTGTTCACTTTGTTCATTCTGTTGATTCAATATGCATTGGCAAAGGCAGCCGATTTGGGTGCATTATCCCCTTATGTGTGGGGAACCTTTATTTTGTCGGTTGTTGTGCTGATCTTATTTATAAGAACATGTAGGAAAAGTAAGGATCCGCTTTTTGATCTCAATATTTTCGCAAGCAAAACATTCGTCAACTGTATGCTTATAACTATGGTTCGCTCTATCGCACTGTATAGCGGGCTATTTCTCGTGCCCTTTTTGTTACAGGGCTTGCTTAATTATTCAGAAACGCAATCAGGTTTAATGATTCTCCCCAACTCTATTGTCATGGCCATCTTTACACCGATGGCAGGTGCATGGTCAGACAAGTTTGGACCAAGAAGAGAAGTACTGATAGGACTGGGCATTCTCACATTATCCATGTTTCTCTTTTCCAGGATCAATGAGCCGTTGGCCTGGTTTATTTTACTAACCATGGCAGTCAGAGGTTGCGGATTGGGCCTGCTTGTGTCACCAATTACATCTACCGCTATGAGCTCCGTATTGCCACATCAGGCTACGCAGGCTTCTTCCATGTACAGTCTTACCCAACAATTGAGCGGCTCTGCCGGCATTGCACTTAGCGGGATTATGCATCAATATTTATTTAACTACTACACAACCACAAAAAATTATACTGCGCCGCTGGCTGAACAATATGCAATACAGGATGCATTCCTGATGTCATCTGTTCTAATTTTGATTGCATTTATGCCTGCATTCAGGTTGCCACGCGTTAAATACACGGATAAGAAGCCGGAAGTTGTTGAAATGGTATAAACGCAGTACTTTTTATTATATAATCTCATTCGAAGATGAATATTCCCGAAGGTTTAAAAGGCTTAACGACAGAAGAAGTTATTGCTTCCCGGAAATTAAACGGGAGCAATGAATGGAAGCATGAAAAGGAAAGTAACTGGTTGATAGCCCTGATCAACACATTAAAAGAACCGATGCTGTTGTTGTTAATTGCAACAACAATAATTTACTTTTTGCTGCACGAAACCGGCGAAGCTTATTTTATGCTTGCGGCCATTATTGTTGTTTCGGGAATTGAATTCTACCAGGACAACAGAAGCCGGAAAGCATTGGCAGCACTGGAAACCCTTAACCAACCCCAGGTAAAAGTTATCCGCAATGGCCTGATCAAAAAAATTGCGCTTGAAGAACTTGTGCTCAATGACCTTATGTTGGTTGAAGAAGGAGGATCAATACCTGCTGATGGCGAGGTTGTATTCTCTTCGGATTTCTCCGTGAATGAATCCATTCTTACGGGTGAAGCATTTGCTGTAATAAAATCAAACAATGGAGAAGAAAGCAAAGTATTCCAGGGAACGGCGGTGGTAACGGGTATGGCTATATGCAGGGTAACAGCTATTGGCAGGCAAACAGAATTAAATAAGCTTGGACAGTCTTTGCTCGGCATTAAAGAAGAAGATACGCCGCTTCAGTTACAGATAAAAAGCTTCGTAACCAGGATGGCCATTGCAGGTGTCGCCATTTTTGTCCTGGTCTGGCTGGTTAATTATCTCCGTTCGAAGCAGATCCTGGATAGTTTCCTGAAAGGTCTGACACTGGCAATGTCCATTCTCCCCGAAGAAATTCCTGTCGCCTTTACAACATTTATGGCATTGGGAGCATGGCGGTTAATGCGCAGGGGAATTATCGTAAAACAGATCAGAACCGTTGAAACACTGGGAAGTGCGACCGTTATCTGCACAGATAAAACCGGAACAATTACAGAAAACCGGATGGAACTGGAAGCCATTCATGTTTGGCCGCAACAACGTACCTATTTTAAAAACGACTGGCAATCTGAAGAAGCAAAAAACCTAATTACAGTCGCAATGTGGGCAAGCGAACCGGTTCCGTTTGACCCGATGGAAAAGGCGCTGCACAAAGTGTATGAATCTTTCGCGGACATTGATGAACGAAAATCATTTCAGCTGGTGCACGAATTTCCGCTGGATGGCCGACCACCGATGATGACGCACGTATTTCGAAATGCAAAAGGAAAAAGAATCATTGCCGCCAAAGGTGCACCGGAGGCAATCCTTGCTGTTAGTAATCTTATGCCAGAAGAGCAGAAAAGCATCAAAAAGATTATTAATGAATTAGCACTGAAAGGCTACCGGATCCTGGGCGTTGCATTAAGTGATTATCCGGAAGACAAGTTTCCGGCAAAACAACAAACGCTGCCATTTCACTTTCTTGGCATGGTTGCATTTTATGATCCTCCTAAAAAGAATATTTCGGATGTGTTTAATCAGTTTTATGATGCAGGCATTAAAGTAAAAATAATTACCGGAGATAACGAATTTACCACCACGGCCATTGCAGCACAAGCAGGACTGCGTGGCCCGGAAAATATTTTGAATGGAGAAGCGCTGTTGGAAATGGACGAGAAGAAATTAAAAGAGGAAGTTAAACGTGTTAATATTTTTACGCGCATGTTTCCTGAAGCTAAGCTGCGAATTATTAATGCGCTTAAGGATCAAAATGAAATTGTAGCAATGACCGGTGATGGTGTTAATGACGGACCCGCTTTAAAAGCAGCACACATTGGTATAGCTATGGGAAAGAAGGGAACTGAAATAGCGAAAGGTGCAGCGGCACTGGTTTTGGCAGATGATGATCTTTCAAAAATGATTGATGCGATCGCTATGGGCAGGAAAATATATTCGAACCTGAAACGTGCAGTTCAATACATCATTTCCATTCACATTCCCATCATCCTCACTGTATCATTACCGCTGTTTTTTGGATGGCTGTATCCAAATATATTTACACCAGTGCATGTTATTTTCCTGGAAGTAATTATGGGACCAACCTGTTCTATTGTTTATGAGAATGAGCCAATCGAAAAGAATGTAATGCAGCAACCTCCGCGTTCATTTACAACAACCTTTCTCTCATTGAAGGAAATGGGGCTGAGCCTTATTCAAGGGCTTGCAATTACAGCAGGGGTATTGTTTGTTTACCAGCTGAGCGTAAACCAGGGGCACGAAGAAAATGAAACGAGGGCAATGGTATTTACTACTTTATTGTTTGCGAATATCTGGCTCACACTGGTTAACAGATCCTTTTATTATTCAGTCGTCAGCAGTTTTGCCAACAGGAATGCACTACTGCGGATTATTCTTTTAATCACCATTCTTCTAACGGCAATCATACTGTACGTTCCTCCGGTTGCAAACTTTTTTCATGTGCAGCAACTCAACATCCAACAACTGGGCATATGCCTGTTGGTTGCATTTATCTCTGTTATTTGGGTTGAAGTTTGGAAATGGAGACGCAGGGTTAATGGAAAATTGAAAGGTGACAATTGAAAATTTGCGAATATCTTAATGTGCGAATGTGCGGATATGTAAATGTGCAAATGTTAGACACTGACTGATTCTGTAAGTTACATTTTACACCTTATACCTCAAACCTGGTACCTGACGCCTGATACCTCAACCCTCACTTTTTACGAAAAATGTTGCAGCGCCTGCTTCAATTGTGCCTGGCTCATTGCACCGCTCTGCCGCCACTTGATCTCGCCGTTCTTAAATAAGATAAATGTGGGCACACCCTGAATCTTGTAAAAGGACGCTACTTGCGGATTCTTGTCCACATCAACTTTGATGATCGTGATCGCTTCGCCAAGTTGCTGTTTCACATCTTTTAAGACCGGAGCCATTGTTTTACAAGGTCCGCACCATTCAGCCGTAAAATCAACCAGTACTGGCTTTTCGCCCTTTATCAATTCTGAAAAACGTTTGTTTTGTGCTTCCATAATATACTATTTAAGACTGGAAGAAATTTGGCACTCATGTGCATATTTTCAACCCGCTTTTATTTTTTAGCACAACTAACATGCCATCAAAATATAATGACATTTTAGCCGTTTACAACAAAACCGGAGGAAATATGGACATGATAATCACCGTTACGGTTGCCATTGCGGCATTAATTATGGGCGTTTTACTTACCTGGCTTTTTCAACGACCATCATTTATAAAGCAATTATCTGTGTTGAATGAAAGACTTCAACAACAGACTGGTATTGCAGAACAGGCTGAAGCTCAAAGCAAATCACTTCAGAACGAGAAAGAATTATTGATTCAGCAGGTTTCAAAAGCAGAAAGCCGCAGTCAGTTACTTGAAGAAGAACATAAGTCCCTCAAAAGGTTTCAAATGGAGAACCAGGTGCTGCAGAGCCAGTTAGCTATGTTTAAAGAAAAATTCAGATCAGCCGAGGAAAAACTGGAAAACCAGAAAAAAGAAATAGAGCAACTTGGGGAACATTTCAAGTTCGAGTTCAAAAATCTGGCGCAAAATATTCTGGAAGAGAAAACCGAGAAATTCACGCAACTGAATGAAGAGAAGATGAATGCGCTCATTACTCCGCTGAAAAGTCAATTAGTAGAATTCAAGCAAAAAGTGGAAGAAACGTATGACAAAGAAAGCAAAGAACGGTTTTCACTAGGCAAAGAAGTACAGCGCTTAATTGAAATGAGCCAACAGGTGAGCCTCGAAGCCAACAATCTTACAACAGCTTTGAAAGGCAACACAAAAATGCAGGGCAATTGGGGCGAGATGATATTGGAAAGTTTACTGGAGAACAGCGGATTAACAAAAGGCCGTGAATATTTTGTGCAGGAATTTATTAAAGACAATTCCGGCAACATTATCAAAGATGAAACGGGCAAAGGTTTGCAACCTGATATTACCATTCTTTATCCTGACAACCGCAAAGTGATCATTGATTCAAAAGTGTCGCTTGTGGCATGGGAACAATATCTCTCTTGTGAAGAGGTTGATGGGCAGCAGCAGTTTCTTCAGCAGCATATAAGATCATTACGGAACCATATTGACGGACTTTCTAAAAAGAATTATCCACGTTATGCCCAGGCATTGGATTATGTGTTGCTATTTATTCCTATTGAGCCCGCATTTCTGGAAGCAGTTAAATCCGACATATCCCTTTGGAAATATGCATACGACAAAAAAATACTGTTGGTAAGTCCTACCAACTTATTTGCAGTATTACGTATCGTAGCTGACCTGTGGAAGGTGGAGCAACAAAACAGGCATGCGTTAAGTGTCGCCGACAAAGCTGGGGCGTTATACGATAAGTTTGTTGGTTTTATTGATAACCTGGAAATAGTAGGAAGGAAGTTGAACGAGGCTTCAGGTGCTTATGACACTGCTTTTAAGCAATTATCAACCGGCAGGGGAAATATCATCAATCGTGTTGAAGAGCTAAGAAAAATGGGCGCCAATACTTCAAAACAAATTACAGAAAGGCTGTTGGAAGAAAATTAAATGCTAAGAAGGCCGGACATCCGGGAAGGCAAGTCCGGCCCTTCTATCTTATATTATTTTAAACACCCTGATGATCAGAAGTATTAGTGCAAAGTAGAACAAATACAAACTGAGTAAAAGCAAAAATTCTGCGCCGGCGTGATGGCCTAACTTAAAAAATACTCCCAGGGCATTTGAAACTACACAAACAATCAATACGATTGGCAAAAGTTTTTTTAGAACGCTTTTTAGCCTTAATAGCATCTGTGGTTTAGTTTGGATGAATGTAATAAATATCCGTCAATTTAAGACGACCATATTCCTTCTCTAATTATTTCTTCGCCTTCCTCGCCTCTATATAGCCATTAAAAGAAATTGGTTGCCGGTTATTGCTCGACGCCTGCATCGATGCTGATCCGTTGGTAAAAACTGTTAAGAGAAATTGTCTCCAGTCTGAATTATTGCGTGGAGTAATAGTAATATCCCAGCCACCTTTTTTGCGGTCGGCAACAACGTAATCAAAGTCTGTAGTTGTAAAATTTATCCCAATCTTGCTTGGATCAATTGGCGCAGAAAAGGAACGGCCGAAATAAGGCAAATCGCTTTTCAACGTATCTCCATACACTTTAAAATCATAATAAGTCGTCAATTGTCTTGATCCGCCGCTCATCGGCAAAGCCATTTGTGCGATAAAAACATATTCTTTCTTTTGGATCAGCTCTTTCACCATATCTTCTTTGGAAGGCTTCTTTTTTGTAGAATCCTGGGCATGCAATGCAACAAAACTTAGCGTTAACAGAAGGGCAAATAATACTGGTTTAGTAATAGCATCTATCGTTTTCATATATATCTGATTTAGGTTAGAAGAATTGATACTGTGTTCGCAAGGAGTATGCTTCAACAATAAAAATGTGTAACAAGATAACCAGAAGCCGCACCCACATCGTCACTTCCATTTGAGAATTTGACTTGCCACAATCAAAGAAATGACAGTACGCTTCTGCTGGTAGCCCGTAGGGCTTTAAGCTCAATAGAAGTCTCAAAATATGAGATCCTTATTGTTCGTAGGACATTAACCCATTTTATTTGGTTAAATCCCTAACGGACTATGAGACACTCGATTCAATCATTTCTATTGAGCTTAATTCCCTACGGGAAAAATTGCACCTGTTATAAAATCTGTCATTGGTATGACAGGATAGGTTTCCTAAACACCAACATGTTGAATACCGGGAGATGCCTCCTGGCGTCGACGTGAAGTTCAACGCTCATCATCGCAACAAATACAATCGGCCATTTAAACGCTCTATTTGAAAATGACATCGAATGACTATTCACGATTCAATACCGTTTCCGTAAGAAACACTAAGATTGATCAAGTACGATTTACGAAGTACCTGATTCAGGCTTGTTTTGCTTTTTGTAGACTCTTAAGGAAACGACATTGATTCAGGATTCACCATTTACTTTTTCCTCATTCACCTCCTTTCTATAAACTTACAATAACCACCCGGAAATTTTATTACACAGATTCACGTCTGATGAATCAATGTGAAAGCTTAAATACCTGGCGCAAATCTCAACCTTTGACTATTGACTATTCACGATTCACCTCCTTTCTATAAACTTACAATATCACCCCGAAATTTTATGCTAACGATCTGTTTATAAGCTTAAATTTAGCTTTAACCACGGAGTTTTAGTTATATTTAGCTAATGCAAACATGTTTGCCAAACGCAAACTGTTTAATGATTGCTTTTGAAACCATACAACCAAACTGTTCATGCAACGAAGAACCTTTATCAGGAACACGAGCCTGGCAGCAGCCGGCCTTGGCTTGTCAGCAAAAGTATTAGCCACACCTTCTCCTTTGACCTCAAACAAACTTCCTAAATGGAAGGGTTTTAATTTACTTGACTTTTTCAACCCAAATGGTGTTCCCACCAAACAACCCACAACTGACGATCATTTTAAATGGATGAACGACTGGGGTTTTGACTTTGTAAGGCTTCCAATTGCATATCCTTATTACCTGGATTTTGACCGTTCACGCAATATCACTCCGGAAGAAGTCTACAAGATCAATCCAAAAGCAATTGATGAAATAGACAATGTTGTTATGCTGGCGCACAAGCACAACATTCATGTTAGCCTTAACCTGCATCGTGCTCCTGGTTATTGTATTAACGCGGGCTTTTATGAGCCATATAATTTGTGGAAAGACGAGGAAGCACAAAAAGCTTTTTATTTCCATTGGAACATGTGGGCAAAAAAGTACAAAAACGTTTCTTCAAAGAAGATCAGTTTCGACCTGGTGAATGAGCCAAGTATGCGTGAGGATATGAATGATCAACATTCAAGATCCAGCGCCGTACCAGGCGATGTATATAGAAAGGTTGCCAAAGGAGCATTGGAGGCAATCCGGAAGGAAAATCCCGATCACCTTGTTATTGCTGATGGAAACAACGTCGGCAATTCCGTGATAACCGAGATAACAGACTTACCCATTGCGCAGAGTTGCCGTGGTTATTATCCGCATGCAATCTCTCACTATAAGGCACCGTGGGCCAACAAAGATCCCGAGCATTTGCCGGAACCAAAATGGCCGGGACAGGTTGGCGATCAATACTTGCAACGTTCCATGCTTGAAAAGTATTATCAGCCGTGGATAGATCTTGCCAATAAAGGCGTGGGCGTTCATTGCGGAGAATGCGGTTGCTGGAATAAAACACCGCACGATGTGTTTATTGCCTGGTTCGGCGATGTACTGGATATTCTTTCCTCAAACAACATTGGCTTTGCCATCTGGAACTTTATTGGTGATTTCGGTATATTGAATTCAGGCCGTGCAGATGTTGCGTACGAAGACTGGAATGGTTATAAGTTAGACAGAAAGCTATTGGCACTGTTGCAAAAACATTAAGACCATTGCGAAGAGAGGATCTTCACCCGCCAACCTGTTGGCGCCACTCGGCGTAATACGATCCTTTTACTGAAATAGAAGCACCAGTATTATACTTTTCGCATTTGCCATGTCCCCTGCGAATCGATATTGCTTATTTCCCCGTTTTCATTTGCTTCCTCAATACTCAGCTCCCAATAGCCGGAAAATATTCCGTTCTCAAAATTGCCCGCATAATGAATTTCATAAGAGGCTACATCTTTAAATTTCAGCGGCTTGCCATTTTCATCCATGGCCCATGCGTAAGGATATTTTTTAATGAAGCTGATAAAATTGTCTTCGATAAAGCCGTCAATTGTTGCGGGCTCGTCAAAAACAATGATGCTTTCATCATCAACGCAAGTGCCTTTTAACACACCATCCTGCAGCTGCATATTTATTTTAAAGGCGTAGTCCTTAGATATGTTGTTTTCATAGTACAGCGTATAATATCCAATCCATTCGCCGCTAAAATCATACTCATCCATAAGCGTTATTTTGTTGCAGCCCAGAAAATCGCATTTTTAAAAAGTGTTGTATAGGCTGCATTATTAAACAAGTCGGGGGAATGCCCCATAAAAATATAGATATTCCGGGCCTTAACACGTTCGTTTGTCCAAATTACCGGATGATCTCCCATCACAATATCCGAGGTTGGTTGGTAACTTTTCTCATCCACGCTGGCAATTACATGCACGTTTTGGCGGGGACTTTTATCATAGGTGTACCATTCATCTTTTTCAATCGGGAAAGAAGTGGGAAGATCCTTTATACAGGGGTGATTTCTGTCTTCCACATTTACAGTCGCTTTGGCAAAACCTTCAATGTAATTCTTCCAGCGAATGCCGCCCATAAATGCTGAAAACCATTGCCACATGGGATATCCGTCAAATTCACCCAACAGCGAAGCATGATGAAATCCGATCCATCCGCCCTTTCCTTTTTCGATATAATCCTGGAAAGCAGTAACGGCTTTTGCAGGCCATCCATACGGAGGATAGTCCAACTGGATAAACAGCTGATATTTAGCCAGAAAGTCCTCATCAATACTATTCGCATTTTCCAGGTAATCGATTGAAAAACTGCTGTCGGCAGCCAACTTATTCAACCAGATCTTAGCGGCTTTCGAATATTCTATATGATGTCCTCCGTTTTCAGCAATAGCCAGCACATGAAAGCGGGCAGAGGATTGTTGTGCGAAGTTTTTACAGCAGGATAAACATAAAAGCACGGCACATACAAAAAGCTTTTTCATGCCTTAATATAATGATTAAGTGCGAAAAATAACCAACACAGGTAGACAAACTGGCACACCGTTTGCCTAAGGCGCAATCAGAATTAAAAATCATCTATGAAACATTTGTTTTTAAGTGTGGCTGTTATTTGTTTCTTTTTGTTGGGAAACACTGCAAAAGCACAAGAATTTGGCATTAAAGGGGGCATGAGTTTTACTGATCTCAGCAATTTAAGCGGAAACAACCGGGTAACAGGGCATGCGGGCGTTTTTCTCAATAAAAGGCTTGACAGGTTCTGGAGCATTCAACCCGAAATACTTTACGCAGGTATGGGACAACGATACTATACCATTAACGGGGATCAAAGAACGATTGCGCTTGATTATATACAAATTCCGTTTATGTTCCAGGTTCACCCCGTGAAACAATTTTATTTTGAATTCGGACCACAACTGGGATTCAATGTTGGCGCGAATCTCAAATATGCAGATGGCGATAAGATCGGCATTAAAGATGGTTATTCTTCTGCTGACGTAGCTTTGAATTTAGGAATGGGTATTGATGCCAACAGAATGCTGGGCTTTTATGTAAGATATGGTATAGGTCTTACAGACATTACTTTGGACGATCACAGAACGCGTGCAAACAGGGGTGTGCAGCTGGGAGCGAGCATTAAGTTTCCGGGGTAGCAGGCTATCCGAATGGGAAATAAAAAAGACGTGTGATATTTAACCGCACGTCTTTTTTATTTTTACTTTTTTATCTTCTATTTCACTTGTGTCATACGAAACGACTCCAATATATCTCCGGACTTATCCTTAATCTTTACTGTCGCGTGAAGTGTACTATCAGCAATTTCAACAAGATTCCACTGATAGGTTGTGGTTGTAGGTAAGTTAACGGTCAATTCCAGATCCTGCTCTGCAGCTGTCAAAAACTTCCAGGTGAGGGAATAAGTGTTTCCGAACTGGTCTGTGTGACTTCCTGTACCATCTGCTTTAAAAACAAAACGAAGCAGATTATAATCGATGCCTGTCGTATTTATTCCACCGCGGATGTACTGCGTGTTTATACCGCCAATGTTGTGAATAAGTTCATCAACCTGCCAGGGTTTTTGAACCAAAATTTCTTTCTTGGTCAGATGCTTATCATCCGGAGGAGTAGTTGTTTTGGTACAGGATGTAAAAAGACAAACAGATGCTGAAAAAGCAACCAGTAATAGGGCTAAATGTTTCATAAACTAAGTTTAGTTTTTATTTTTTTGTTTGAACCATTGAGGCAGAAGAATGAAATTTGAACGTTTGTGACTGCAATAAGGCCCGGGCTTATTTTTTCTGCTTTTCAGGTTTAGCACAACAAATATAATAACCAGACATTAATTCCCTATTAGTTGACAGATTAAAATCGGTCAGGAGAAAAATTACAAAAGCACTATTTTACCCCTTTTTCCGGATTCCATGAGCCCTGTTGTTTTCTTATATAAATAATTTGACCTGTGTGATAAGCATTGTGCGTTCCGATATGCGCAATAATATTATACCATTTCTGCAGCTTGGCCTCATCAGCTTCAGTAACTGCTTTTTCCCATCCTGTTAACACCTCATCCAGTTCTTTTATGGCCGCTTTCCATTTTGTTTCATCGGGATTGGAAAACGTTTCTTCATTATTTCCACTGAAATCCGGATTCTTTATGCCGTTAAATTTATTCAGCTCCTCTTTGTTCCAAAATAGCAGATGCGTCGCAAGCTGGGCTATTGAATGACTTGAGTCTGATGGTTTCCATGTGGCCTGAGCCAGTGTAAGATCCTGTAAGGCATTGTTGACAGGAACAAACCATTCGGCCTGGTTATGTGTGGATTTAAGCTGATTCAATAAAATACTTCTAAGAGTGGTGTCTTTTGAATTCTGCGCCTTTGCGCCAATAACAAACAGCAGCGCTATTACAGGCAATATTCTTTTTACAGTTAGCATAAAAAATTGTTTTGAAATGAAAGGTTGATCTAAATTAGGCCGGGATTCTGGCCGATTTAAGTACAATAAAAGGGCTGGCCATAAAATTATATGAACGGCAATCCGGACCGGGATTTACCGGATTAACTGTCTGGGCCGGGATTTTTAGGATTGAGGGATTAATTGGATTGCTTTTGATTAATGCTGACGGCTTAGCCATTAATTTCGGTATGTGAATCTGGATTTACCGGATCGAAGGGATTGCTGTTGCTAATTCCGGCTGCTTACGTTAGTCAATACAGCATTTTGATTTTATTATATTTCTCGTGAGTTGTTATGCAATCAAGAATCCCAGGGAAAGTCCGCCCGTAAAATCCCGCCAATCCCCTAATCCCTAAAATCCAGGTCCAGACAAATTGCTCTGCAGGAGCAATTCGCCAATCCAGGTCCGGCTCTATTTAACCCTTCTCAATTCATATTCCTCCCCTTCATCCTTCACCAGTATCTTTTCCGAAACACCATCGTCATCAATGCTAAACTCCAGATCCACTTCCATTGTCTTCATAAAAAAGTGATGATCGCTTTCTGCATATAAATTGGTTTTTCCCAATCCCATATCAGGCACTTCAACTTTCAGCACACCTTTATCAAGCGTAACAATGGCCCGCATGCGCTCATTTTTATATTGACCCACAAACTTCTTCAATTCAAATTCTGAAAGCGTAACATGCTTCCTGTAAGGATAATAACCTTCCCATTCCCATGGAATAGAAACACCTTCCAGTTTATCAACCAGGTCTTTAAAAATACTTTCTCCGTTGGCACTGTTGCTCATTATGAGCAAGGCGGATTTTTTATCCGGCAAACAAATCGTGTAATGCACCCACCCGTCACCATGGCCTTCTTTAAAAAAAGCACTTCCGTATGGCGTATTAAATAATCCCCAGCCGAGCCCATAGGACAATTGAATAGATCTGTTTGCACTTGTTGTATCATTGTTCAATGAGGGAAATTGATGTCTGGTAAAGATGCCTATCTGTCGAGAAAACATTTCTTTCCATGATTGCTCACTTAATCCTTTATGTTGCAAAACCGCAGACAAAAACCTGGCATAATCGGCAACGGTTGTTTCCATCGAGCCTGCTGCATTCGATTCTTTGTTCCTGAACTTCGCAAGGGTGTCACCATTCATATTGTGACCGACTGCATAATTTTTTTCAAAAGAAGGCTGCCACACAAAACTTGTGTTGTACATGCCGAAGGGTTCGAATATTTGCTCCTGTGCCAGCGTTTCCAAATGTTTGCCGGTTATAGCTTCCACAACCATTTGCAATAGATACAAACCTTCCCCTGAATATGCATAGCGCGAACCGGGTGTAAAGAATATCTCCAGCTTATTATTGTTATTGGGATTTAGTTGCCGCCAATTTGGAAATCCAGTCGTATGGGTAAGACAATGCCGGGCAGTTATTAACTTCCACCGTTCGTCTCCGGCAAGATCTGCGTAAGCTTTATATTCAGGCAAAGGTTTCTGCAGATAAGTATATAGCGGTTTATCAAGGGCAATAAAACCTTTGTCCACAAGCTGCATTACGATGTAAGCAAAAAGCGGCTTGGCGAGCGATGCAGCATACATGGCAGATGCAGTATCCAGCGGAATGCCTTTTTCAGCATTGCTATAACCAAATGCTTTTATGTAAGAGGGAACATTATCATTAATCATAGCTATGGCTATTCCATTAACATCTCCGGCTTTCATCAAGTCATTAACAGAACCTTCTATATCCTTGGGGGAGATGTACTGGCCATTCGCTTTTTGTATTTGTTTTTGAGCAATACCGAATAATGCAACCAATAGAGTAAACAACGACAGGCAGACCTTTTTCATGATGAGGGTTAGATATTAGCAGGAAAAGAAAAACAAATCAGTAGAAGAATCAATTCCTATCGGCGTTCTTCATATAAACAAAGCAACGGTATCGATGTGTGCAACGCCAGCTGTTCAGATACGCTTGATTTAAAGATCCGCTCAAACCATCCACTTGGCCTGTGAATAGTTATAATCAGTGATGCGTTTCTGTCTACAGCAAACTGTTCCAGCCCTTCAACCGTATCAGCATCTTCTGTAAAATAGAAGGTAGCGCGAAAATGGTCCATATAATAATGAAGATCACGCATTTCAAAAGTCGTTTCAGGACCAAATTCTTTTTCCTTCCTGTCCACATTCAACACAAGTATTTGTGCGTCCAACGTACTAAGGATAGGAGAAAGTTGTTCCTGAGTAGGCTCCAATAATCCTTTCAAATCACTTGCAAATACTGCACATTTAATGGGCTCAACAACAGCACTGTGCGGTACCAGCAGCAGGGGATAATTCACTTCATCCAACAGTTGCATTGCAACAGATCCTACAAAATGCCTTTCCCAACCACTTTTCCCGGTAGCGCCAACTACAATAAGGTCAATACTCATTTCTTCACACAGCCTGTTTATCTTCTCCATTAAAAAACCCTCTTCCGCCAAGACTGTTATTTTGGTTGATTGCAGGTTAGATAACTCCTGGTGTTGCAATTCTTCCAATTGGGCCATTATATCCGCTTTACGTTTCTTTTCCTGCTCCATTTCGTTTTCGCCACCTGGTTGAGCATCGAAACGGTCATAGCTGTGAAGCACAACCAGCTTTTCAAGCCGGTAGGTTTTGGCAAGCATCGCGGCATAACGCAGCGCTTGTAGGGCATTGTCTGAAAAATCTGTGAGTACAAGTACATTTTTCATGTGCTTCTGTTTAATGAGTATTTCCGCAGCAGCCAATATGGTTCTAACTCACTGGTTAAGATGGAAATTTCGTAAAAGATCGGCAAAGTTTATTACACAGCCAAAGAGTAATGGGGCATTTTACCAAAACGTAATTTTAGTATGTGCTTGAAAGTGGCAAAAAAAAGGAACACATTCAGTGAGATCCGGATAAAGGATTCCCGCTCACACCGGGAATTACAAACAGATCACAACAACAAGCCTTTACGCAGGCTTCAAATATTTCAGCTTAGAGAAGGCCGGGATTGTTTAAAACGCTTTCAAAATAAAAAAATCCGCCAACATCATCAGGTTAGTAGTTTTTCTTTTGCTGTCCGGGTGCATATGGTTTTGCGGACTGGCTGCCATCCATCTTCTTCGCCTGACCAGGAGGGATTTTTCCTGAATTGCCTTTATACATGTGACTATCGCATGATGCAAATATTATTAAGACAGCTATTAATGACAGTAACCGAACCTTCATCGCTAATCATTTAAACTTTGAAATCTCTTTGTTCCTTGAAAACGGGTCCAAAGATAAAGTATAATTTATCTATACCGGTTGTAACAGATCCTCTGTAAAAAATGAGATCCGGCTCACTTGCAACAGACCGCTTGTATTAAGCTTTTTGTTTCAGGATCATATAAGCGATCATTTATTGCAAAGTGGTATGCCGGATCTGCGAAAAATATTATGGTACCAGTGTGGTAATACCTACATCGGTTATAAGACCATACTTAACTGATACATTGGAAATACTTGTATCAGACAATCCGCTGGTTGCAGCTGCATCAATTGTAACAGTATAATTTCCTTCCGCAACACCGGAGAACATGTAGCGCCCTGCAATGTCAGGAATAGCGGAAAGCGTGTCTGTGCCATTAATGGCATACACTGTGGCCCCTGCTGAGAGTGGCAGAACAATTCCTTTTATGCGTCCGTTGGTCTGTTCTGTATATGCTCGCACTACAGGCTTAAGACTATAACTTCCGTTTCCTTTTTTTACAACAGACTTAGCTGCATCAAAATCGATCCAGATATTGTAGGAACCATTTGCTGCAAGCTCCTGCTGAATATTAAACTTAAGTCCGCTCTGTTCAGCAGAAGGCGTTGCAAGTGCATATTCAGCACCATCCACAACAACAGAGTTGTTGCTTCCTAAAACAAGCCTCATCTGAGAAATACTTCCGGAAGGCAACTCGCTTTGACACAATAAGGTATCGAGGCCATTCCTAAAATCGAGCAGATTGTAAACGCCGGGATGTATCAGATCAAGTGTTACCCATCCGCTTTGATCTGAATGGATTTCAACTTTTTGCACATCAACGTTTACTTCATCATACGGGGCCGGCGCATCAGTTAAATGCACCGCTACTGTTGCTTTACCCGAAGGAGAATCGCTTTTCTTACAAGCCACAGCGCTCCCAATAAACAAGGCAATAACGCCTGCCAGTCTTAGTTGTCTAATCATACTTTTGCTTTTTATTTAAAATCAGAAATCACAATTTTGAAGTGTATAGGTAGATACAAGGGCGATCAATATTAGTTATATATAAATTACAACTTAGCATATGGTACAGATTCTGAATGCTCTATGCAAATTTGCTGCCAATTTAAAAAACATATGCTCCGGAAATTATAACCTGTGTGCCAAAGCATTGATATGCAATGGATTGCATAATAAAAAAAACGTATAACATTTTTAATTTATTGCTTGATTTCTTCAAAAAACCTGCAGCCCTATTGCTCTTTTGTACGCGTTTTTTCGCCGCTCATACATGCAAAACAGCACTTCATTGCATTCTCGCTTGCATGAGGTAAAATTGTAAACTAGCTTAGCATCCGCAATTGAGAAACGCCTCAATACTAACATCAACTTTAAACAATAAAAAACCTTAGAAAATGCTAACACAAACAACGTCTGCCCAGGTAGTAATTACGCCCGCATCTATTTTGGAAACGGGATTAAGTTTTTTCTCTTCTAAAGTGCTGCTTACTGCAGTGAATCTTCATCTTTTTACTTCGCTTGCCGAAAGCAGCAAAACGGGTACACAAATTAAAGAGGCTTTAGGACTGCAGGAAAGAGGATTGTACGATTTTCTTGATGCGTTGGTAGCACTTAAATTTTTGTACAGGGAAGGTACGGGCACTGAAGCCAAATACTGTAACACACTTGAAACAGATGTTTTCCTTGACAAGAAAAAATCCTCTTATGTAGGCGGATTGCTCGAAATGTGTAACAACCGTTTATTTCCCTTCTGGAATGATCTGGAAGAAGGTCTTAAAACAGGCTTACCGCAAAACGAAGCAAAAATTCACGGAGCAGGGATCTTTGAAAAATTGTATGAAGACGAAAGTAAACTTGAAGAATTTATGGGGGCTATGACTGGCGTACAACGCAGTAATTTTATAGCATTCGCCCGCAGCTTTGATTTCTCTAAATACAAAACACATGTTGATATTGGTGGTGCAAGTGGCGAACTATCCATTCAGATAGCTACATTTAATCCCGGCATTCATTCTACAACATATGATCTGCCTCCTGTGGCGCGCGTTGCACAGAGAAACATTGATGCATCAGGTGTTAGCGACAGGGTGAAAACTGCTGTCGGAAATTTCTTCACAGATGCTTTTCCTAAAGCTGACCTAATTACAATGGGCAATATTCTGCATGACTGGAATCTTGAAGAAAAGAAAATGCTCATCGGCAAGGCCTATGATGCATTACCAGAAGGCGGAGCGTTTATTGTGATTGAAAACATTATTGATGACGAAAGAAAAGAAAATGCATTCGGGCTGTTAATGTCTTTAAACATGCTTATTGAAACGCCTGGTGGCTTTGATTACGCAGCCAAAGATTTTGCAGGCTGGGCAAAAGAAGCAGGCTTTAAGGAAATTACGAAGATTCAATTGGGAGGCCCTGCCAGTGCATTGGTTGCATATAAGTAAAGTGCCGGGCGCGCCTAATGTTTCTTTGTAAACAACTGATAAAGCTTAAAGCCTAAAGCTCAAAGCTGACCGAAGCGAAGGTTTTTGAACCATTTAAGAAATATAAGAGCAAATGAGAACTTTTGCCCAGGATAATAATAACACTTAAACGACAATATATTTACTTAACCGGCCCGGACCTTGACCATTGACTATTCTCTAGCTGTATACAAGTAAAATCAAACAAAATTTATTATCAAATTATAGATGTCGTTGCCCGTGTTGACGATGATGGTCATGGTGCGCAATTACCCGGTCAACGGCATTGTTATTTTATTGGCATGAAACATTTATTTCAACCACTATTACTCTTGTTTTTTCTGCCGTTCACATTGGCTGCATGTTCAAAAAGTGTTTCCAATCAAAAAGACACAGACAATAGTTCTGGTGAAGTTGACGGCAAGGTAATGGACGAAAATGGCAATCCATTGCAAGGCGTTAAGACAACTATTGAACATACGGTTTGGTATGATACTTACCTGTATGGCGTAACGGACAATAGCGGAAAATATTCCATAAAACTACCGGCCGAACCCGCAGGTACATGGACCGCAAAAGCTCAAATTGAAAGAAGTGCATACGGCCAGGATTACAAATTTGACTTACAGGCGGATAACACTGACCCCTTTGACAAAAGCAAAGTAACTACCCGCAATTTTACATGGAAGTTATCCGGACCGAAACCCGGCAACGGAGGTTTTTATGGAGCACATGTAGATCTTTATGCTTTCGGAACTGATGTTGATGTAACGCAGATTAAACTCATACTAACACCGCTCGATACAAAATTAATTGATGGCAGCGCCGCCACATCTATTGAAAAGACGATCAAAGATGTGGCCGGCACTTTTATGGCTACCGATATCCCTATAGGAAGATATTCTGTTAAAGCAATATATGCCGGAAAAAAACTTTTGCTGGATAATCGTCATGATAACGGCGAACCGGCCGAAAGCAAAGAAGTTATTTTTGGAAAAAACGGAACGCTGGGCGAGACGGAGTATAATATAGAGTTTTGGATCAGTGAATGAATTGAAAATTGACAGTTGAAAATTGATAATGATCAGAATGATTCTTCATACCGTTATATAACCTTTGCCATTTAGCAATTTCACTTTCGCTTACAACATTTTCAATTGTCCCTTTTCAATTATCAATTGTAAGACTTTATACAATCACGGCAAACCGTTGGCAACAGTTATTGCTCTGACTTATTCCACGCTTCTTTCCAGGCTGAAAATTGAGATGGCCTAATTCCGTAACGGGCAAAATTACCGTCATGTAAAGAAAGCAGTTCCGCATTAACTGTTTCAACAAACCTTTTCCGGTCCTGTTCCGGCAAAGCATCAGCAGCCTGCTCAATTCGCCCGGCTGCACTTTTTGGAGACAATACATTCGACACTATTGTTGAAATTATTGCGCGGATAGCATCGCGATATTGTAAACGAAAAGGATCGGGTTCTCCTAATGATTGACGTAAAGCTGCATACCGCAAAGCCGACCGTTGGTAAGACCATAGAAACAGATCTTTAAATAACTCCACGCGATTCAGCTCATAAATACCAATCATTCCCTGGATATATAAATCGCCTGGTACATCAACAAACGACAAAGGAGCCAGGTTATGATTATTCAGGGAAATATTTGATGCCAGCCGCGATACGCGTTTGTTGACGTCATCAAAAGGTTGCAGGTATGGTAATTGAACCATAATAAAAAATGCCTGCTCAAAAGGATCTTTTATTTGACCGGCCTTGCTGAGCATTAACTCGAACATTTCTTCAATTTGTTGAGGCATTGCAAGAGGGGTATAGACAGATTTAGCAACGCCTACGCCAAATGTTCTGAGTCGTCCCGATGCCGATGGATCAGGAAGAAGATTATTCGAAAGCAGGGCATGTAAATTCAAAATAGTATACCTGTTAAACCCTATTTCATCTGCGTCTTGCACAAGAAACTCGATCGCCTCTTTATGATTCAGGATCATTTGCGCTTCCATCTGCGATTTGTTATCTGCAACTTCACCAAATGAAACAAGGCGCTGGGTATCGAGCAACGAATAAGTATTTCCTTCCAGGCGACTGGAGTTCCACGAAAGATCTATCAGTAGTCTTTGAAGAATTTCCTTTGCATACGTGCCAGCCGGCTCATTCATCCTGGCTGTTTTGCCTGTTTCTAAAAGTTGCTGCTTCTCTTTTTCGGTAAGATAAGTGTCTATATTAGGCCGGTACAGTCTTAAAAAATCGAAATTATAACTAACCGGACGGCGTAGTTTTTCAGGGTTCGAGACTATTTTTTGAATTTCTTTTCCCTGAGCTGATAAGGCCACGGGTTCCCCGGATACTGAGCCGCTATTTTTCACCCCGTATGGATGCGGTGGTTCAGCAAGATGGTAAATTGAATCTCTTGTATTTCCGGAATTAACGATATATCCTTGTTCCTGCAATTTTTTTAACCGTCTCTGCAACGTCCGCAAACCAACACTTAGTTGCGAGTCCGATTGAATATCATTAATAGATGCTCCATTTTTAAAACGCTTTATAGCGCTCTTAATTTCTTCCAGTTGAAGATCAATATCTCTTTTGCTACTCTTTGTCATTCCATTTACTTTCTCTGAAGTTGCGTTAAGGGAAATTTTTGCGTCATTATTACGACAAATTTAAGGGGATTGCGACAAATTTGCGACAGGATTACGACATAAATGACGCAATTTGATTATAAAAAAGCCCGTGCAATTAGTTTGCACGGGCTTTTTTATACTGTTTGAATGACTTACTTCTTACTAATCCTATATAAATTCCCCCCATCTGTTACTGCGTATAACATCCCTTTATCATACGCAACGTCGCGGAATCTTTCCTTTTTATCTTCCAATAGTCTTTCTTCGCCCACCACCTTATTGTCCTTTATCACCAGTCTGTCTATATGCATGCTGCTCAGGCAGGCAATAAACAGGTTGTTTTCCCATTCAGGAATTGCATTGCCCTTGTAAAAGCTAATGCCACTTGGTGATATCACAGGATCCCAATAATAAACCGGCTGTTCCATACCATCTTTTTGTTGAATGGCATCACCAATTTTATCTCCGCTATATTCAATACCGTAGGTTATTACAGGCCAGCCGTAATTTTTACCGGCACGGATGATATTTATTTCATCACCACCACGCGGACCAAATTCTGCCTCCCAAAGGTCGCCTGTCGCCGGGTTAATATCCAGGCCTTGTGGATTACGAATGCCATAAGCGTAAATCTCTGGCATTGCTCCTGCCTGACTTGCAAAAGGATTGCCGGGAGCTGGTTTTCCATCAGGCGTAATTTTAAATACTTTACCAAGACCTGCATTTAGCAATTGTGCCTGCCTTCTTCCTTCAAGAATCGATCTTTCACCGGCACTCACAAAAAGATTACCATCCTTATCAAAGATCAGCCTTGAGCCAAAGTGCAGGTTACTGTTCAATGCGGGTGTAGCGCGGAAAATGACAGTTGGGTTATCGATCTTCCCGGCTGCTTCATTTAATTGGCCTTTGGCAACAGAAGTCAGGTTACCAACTCCATATTTTTCAGAAAAGGACCAGTAAATAGTTTTGTTGGTAGCAAAGTTGGGATCCAGTGCCACATCAAGTTGGCCCCCTTGTCCTCTGTCATCTACAGCGGGAAAGCCGGTGATCTTTTTAACCAATTCGCCGTTGGCGTCATGAATTTGCATGGAACCGGATTTCAATGAAATCAGCAATCTACCGTCAGGCATTGGGATAACAGCCCAGGGGTTTCCCAGATCGCCGGCAAGTTTGTCCACCTTATAAGGAGTGGTTGTTTTTACGCCGCCTATTCTTGTTTGTCCTTCAAATGCAGGTTTGTATTTGCTATTGGCTTCTTTTGTTTCTACGGGAGGAAGTTTGGTACTGTCTCCGCCTGCCGTCGGTTTTGGAGTGGCCTTATTGCCTGAACAAGAATAAGACGCAACCATCATAAGCAGTGCAGGCACATAAAAAAGTTGTCTTTGCCGCATGGTAATTGTTTTATAGAATGAAAATAACGATAAAAGCCGTAACCACGGCTTTGAAACGGAGCCATTTACCGATTGGGTAATGAAGAAGCTATATAATTTACGGCCGTTGGCAAGCCTTGATTTTTTTGACAATGTTGCGTTTTGCTTTTGCTTACGCCCTTACAGGGCTTGATTGCGTTTTGCTATGTTTCATGGGGCGTTGCCCCATGCTAATGCTTCGACGCCTTCAGCGTCGGTTCACAGTTCAATCATCCTGATATTTTGAAAAGACCCATCAATGCGGTGACATCCTTATATGTCCTTTATTTCTTAAATGGTTTAAAAATCCTCATTTGGAGTAGTCTGCATTTTTTGTCTATACGGCTTTTCAATATCCGTTGTTTTGACGCCTTCAGCGCCGGTTTGATAATTCATTCATGTTAATGTCTGTAAAACATTTCAGTAAGGTGCAATCCTTATATTTTTTTATGTCTCTTATATGGTTCAAAAAAATCCGGCCAACGGCCGTGCCTTTGTGTCATTTTTCCTTTCACGTTTTGCCAAGATGGGTATCGAGCCTTTCTGTCCGAACCAATTGATTTTGAATTGCGCTTACTTCCAGCACTATCTAATTTCTCAAATCTCCCCTGCCAAAATTGCCATCTTCTCAATTGGTTTAATTGTTGAATTTCTTTCAGCATGAAAGAAGAAAACTATGCAACCGGGTTCCTGTCATTTTCAGACCAGCAATTGCTTGATGCATATTCCTCAACCGTTACCGGCGTAGTGAAGCATGTTTCGCAAGCTGTTGCGCATATTAAAGTGATCAAGGAAGCCATCCATCCCAATACTAAGAAGAAAGTAGAAATGCCCGGCTCAGGGTCCGGCTTTGTGATTTCTACGGATGGATATATCGTAACAAACAATCACGTTATTGAAAATGCGCTTTCCATCAAAGCATCCTTTGCAAACGGAACAGAGCAGAATGCAGTATTGATCGGAACAGATCCATCAACGGATATTGCCATTATTAAAGTATATGACGGCGATCTGAGAGCATTACAGTTTGCCAATTCTGATTTACTGGAAACGGGCCAGATAGCAATTGCCATTGGCAATCCAATGGGACTGCAACATACTGTTACCGCGGGTGTAGTAAGCGCATTGGGACGCACACTACGCGCTAATAACGGACGCCTGATCGACGACGTTATTCAGACTGATGCAGCCTTGAATCCCGGCAACAGTGGTGGTCCGTTAGTAAATTCCGAAGGCAAGGTTATTGGTGTTAATACAGCCGTAATATCCGCAGCACAAGGATTGTGTTTTGCAGTATCGTCCAACCTCGCCGCTTTTATTGCAGGCAAGCTGATTATTCATGGTGAAGTAAAACGCGCTAAGCTGGCTATCGCAGCGCAACCAGTCAACTTAACGCAGCGTATGATTGGTGCCAACCAGTTAAAGACAACTACCGGTGTGTACATTTTTGAGATAACACCCGATGCTAACGTGAACAATCAGCAATTGCGGATTGGTGACATTATTGTTGAGTTTGAAGGCAAACCAGTTGGCTCAACTGATAACCTGCACAAGTATTTGAGTGAGGATGTGATTGGAAAAAGAATTGAATTGACAGTGTTAAGACAAGGCAGAAAACAAAGTGTAGTGGTGATTCCGGGAGAGCTAAGATAAAGCTGACCGAAGCGAAGTTTTGTAAACCATAGAAGTAAGGTGTCGGCCGTGCCAGCGTTTCTTTGTTAACAACTGATAAAGCTTAAAGCCCAAAGCCTAAAGCTGACCGAAGCGAAGTTTTTTAAACCATATAAGGCATATAAGAGCAAATAAGAGCTTTTGCCCAGGATAATAGTAACACTTAAACGACAATATATTTACTTAACCAGCTCGGACCTTCACCATTGACCATTCACTATTCACAGTTGTATAGAAGGCATATAAGAGCAAATAAGAATTTTGCCTGCGATAATAATTGCACTTAAACGACTTTACATTTACTTAGCCAGACCGGACTTTCACCATTGACTATTGACTATTCACTAATGTATAAAAGGCATATAAGGACAAATAAGAACTTTTGCTCAGGATAATAATAACACTTAAACGATAATACATTTTACTTCACCAGCTCGAACCTTCACCATTGACTATTGACTATTCACTAGTTGTATGGAAGACACATAAGATAAGTACTTTAGGTTGCTCACGCTATCAGGCATTAAGCCAATTAAAGAAAGTTGCTGCGAGCTGAAGAGTAAGCCCACGAAGCTTTGCTGAGCGTACTGCATACACTTATCAATTAATTGTTGCATTTCACATACTCCTGTATGTTACTGATCAACCAGAGTTTCAGACGTTGAAAGTCCGCAGTATATTTAATTCACTTGCTGGGTACAATCGTAAATCATAACATCAGACAGATATGAAAAATATACTGCAGTTTTTACTTATGAGTTTTGTGAGCATTCAGGCACATGCACAAAACACAACTGATTCAATTGCTTTAAGGCAGTCGTTAGATAAAAACATCGCTGCGCTTACTGATGCATTTGCAAAGGGAGACGCCGCATTAGTGGCGAGTTTGCATCACCCACAAGTGATAAAATATTTTGGCGGAACGAATGTTGTTACCGGCCGAGCAGCGCTGGAAAAAGGACTGGAAGAATGGTTTAAAAATACAAAAGTTGAATTTGTTGAAAACACTGTTGAAAGCACTGTCTTTAACGGAGAGACAGCCGTACAAACATCCATCTTCGCGATTAAGTCGACACCTAAAAACGGAGGAGAACCAAGTATCGGCAGGGGACGCTCGATGGTGATTTATGTACAGGATAAGAGCAGCCCTACAGGTTGGTTAACATTAAGAGAAATGACACAGGCTGCGCCTGAGTAATAACAAAATAATTTTAAACCATATAAGGCATATAAGAAAATATAAGCTTTATCATTTGCCCAGACTAATATTCATTCGAGCATCTAATTCATGTGAGAAACTAACGGCACTGAAAGATTAAACCATATAAAGCGTATAAAAGTATAAAGGCCAGTCAACAACCTTATATTTTCTTATATGCCTTCTATACAACTAGTGAATAGTGAATGGTCAATGGTGAAGGTTCGAGCTGGCTAAGTAAATGTAAAGTCATTTAAGTGCAATTATTATCGCAGGCAAAATTCTTATGTGCTCTTATATGCCTTATATGGTTTAAAAAACTTCGCTTCGGTCAGCTTTAGGCTTTAGGCTTTGGGCTTTAAGCTTTGTCAGTTGTTTACCAGGAAACGTTGACACCCGACACTTTACTTATATGGTTCAAAAAAACTACCCATTTTTTTCCTGGTAATTAACCATCCAGTTGATACCGTACTTATCTGAGAATGACCCGAAATATGCGCCCCAGAACATATCTGCCATTGGCATGTCCACCTTGCCACCTTCTGACAATTCATCGAACAATCTTTTTGCTTCTTCTCTTGACTCGGGCTCCAGGTTTATGTGCATGTTATTACCCGGCTTTAGTTTAAAACCCATGCTTTCAGGCGCATCTGTTGCCATTAAAATATGTCCGCCCAAAATGGTAAGCTCTGCATGAATGATGAGCTTTTTATCTTCTTCACTCAACGGCGGCATATCAGGCGGCGCTTCAATGTCGCCGAATCGTTGAAGACCTGTACCTGAGAATTCACCTCTGAAAACCTTCTTATAAAAATTGAATGCTTCTTCTGTTTTACCGTTAAAATTCAGGTAAGTACATACTCTTGTGGGAGTACCTGTTTTTGAATCCTGGCGTAGTTTGAAGTGTGTACTGAAATAATGATCCAAATTGCCCATTGCAGATGCAAAACCTTCCTGGAAGCCCATTTCAACAATCTTTTCAAGATCAGCGACGCTGTCAAACAATACATCTATAGAAACTTTTGTGCCCGTTGCACTGGCGGCAAAATCAACCTTCCATTTCATAGCAGGCATATCATAATTCCTGTTGCCATTTTCATCACAAAAGGCATCTATATTTTCAAAGCTTTTCTGACCTTCAATTCGTGTAAAGTCAACACTGCACCAATGCCTTGTTTCATCTGGTCCTACCATGCAGTATAGCCAGCGGCCACCAACTTTAAAGTCCATACTCTTTGTCTCGGCCCGCCATGGCAACGGCGCCCACCATTGGTCAAGGTATTCCGGTTGTGTCCAGGCCATCCAAACCTGTTCAGGGGTGGCCTCAAAATTTCGTTCGATGACAAGCTTTTTGTTGGATAAGTCTTTTTTGACTTCCATCTTATTAAGGTCTCTCATTTTGCTGTTGATTTTATTTGAGTTAATACATTGTCTAGTCTGTCCAGGCGTTTTTCCCATAACCGCCTGAATTGTTCGAGCCATTTATATACCTCTTTCATTTTCTGAGGATTGAAATAATAATAAATTTCTCTTCCTTGTTTTTGTTCAAGGAGCTTGCTCCCGGCAAGGATCTGTAAATATTTTGACAAGACCTTCCGACTGCTGTTAAAATACACAGTGATTGTATTTAATGTCATAAACAGCAAAGCCATCAGGCTTAAAATCATGCGCCTGGAAGGATCAGCAATTGCCTGAAATATATCTTGCCGCATAATACAATTTTTACTATTAGCAACCGTTCAGTTGCAAATATATACGCAATCGTTCGGTTGCGCAACAAAAAAATTAATTTTTAAGGAGATTTTTAAAATGTCATCTTTCACAACTCTTTTTTACCTTCCCTGCTACGCCACCACCATTTAAAGATTTCCATTACACCAATAATGCTGGCTGCGGCTGGCAGCAATAGCAACCACTCTTTAAGTTTTATCGGCTCCAGTTGCAGTGTATCATTAAGAACGGGAATATAGGCTGCTGATATGTGTACGACCTGTGCCAAGGCTATACCGGCAATCAATACATAGTTATTGCTGAAGGGAATTTTGAAAATGCTTTTCGTTTCACTCCGGCAATTGAGTACGTGAAAGTTTTGCATCAATACCATTAACATCACTACTATTGTACGTGCATGCTTTTCATCAAACCCCTGCAGCAACATATAATGCCATGCAGCAAACACAACACCTGCTATTACAAGACCTGAAACGATGATCTGGGTGTTCATTAGCCTATCAAAAATGCTTTCTCCGGGTTTGCGGGGAGGTTTGTTCATAACGGCAAAATCACCTTTTTCAAATGAAAGCGCAATATCCTGTATGCCGTTTGTCACCAGGTTCAGCCACAATAGCTGCACCGCGATAAACGGCAAGGGCATATTCAGTACGATAACCAATGCGATGCTTAGCAACTCTGCGGCCCCGGTGGAAAGCAACATGTAAATGATCTTGCGAAGATTATCGAAGGTAAACCTCCCTTCTTCCACACCGGCAGCAATGGAGGCGAAATTGTTGTCGGTAACAATAATGGAAGATGCCTCCTTGGCCAGATCAGTGCCAGCTCCCATAGCTACACCAATATGGGCAGATTTCAGGGCTGGTGCATCATTAGCGCCATCGCCGGTAACAGCAATAAAATGGCCGGTTGCCTTCATCGCTTCAACAATCTTTTGTTTTTGCAGTGGTGCCACCCGGGCAAACACTTTTTTATTTTTAATTTTCTGAGCAAGTTCTTTTGCGGGCATACCTTCAGTGCCGGACAATTCTGCGCCTGTTGCCACATCTTCAGGCTTTTCTGCAATACCCAATGATTTTGCAATGACAAGCGCGGTCGCCGGGTGGTCTCCTGTAACCATGATCACATTTATGCCGGCACGTTTACATTCTTCAACAGCTTCCCTGGCTTCAGGCCGCAGGGGATCTATCATGCCAATGAGACCAAGCAACTCAAGCGAATGAAGATTATCAATTTTAGTGTCTACCACTTCAGCACCAGCCAAAGCCAAAACCCTGTAACCGTCTGCTGCCATTTGCTCAGCAACGCGGTTGATTTCTTGCTGCTTTTCAGCAGGAAGTTTTTTCAGTATGACTTCCACAGCGCCTTTCATTGCGAACAACAGCCTGTTCTCTTTTTCGAAAAACACTGCAGAAAATTTTCTTTCTGATTCATACGGAATTAGTTCCTTGAGTTTACCCTGTTGCTGAAAGTATTTGGGATCTTTTCCAATCTTGTATGCCAAAGCCCTGAAAGCTACATCCACTGCGTCGCCTGAATGTTCCCAGCCCTTTTCAGTCTTTCTTAAAATGCCTTCGTTGGATAGAATACTCGCTATCAGGAACTTTTGCAATGGCCCATCTATCTCAGTAACCTTTTCGCCATCATCATGGATTTCTCCTTCACCGTTATAACCCTCGCCTGTTACATCATAGGATTTTCCGTTGGGCATGTACAACTTCTTTACGGACTGCTGATCCATTGTGAGCGTTCCGGTCTTGTCCGAAGCAATCATCGTGCAGCTTCCCAACCCTTCAACAGCGGGAAGTTTTCGCACAATCACATTTCTCCTTGCCATACGTCTTGTACCTATAGAAAGCGCAACAGTCAGGGCCACCGGTAATCCTTCAGGAATAGCGGAAACGCCTACCGCAACCATCAGGAAGAAAATGTCTTTGGCAGATGTCCCTTCAAAATAACCTATCACACCAAGTATTGCACAAACAACGAGCACAATAATGCTGATCTTTCTTGAAAAGGATTCCATCCGTCTTTCCAAAGGCGGCTTCTCTGATTCTGTAGTGCGAAGTGAGTCGGCAATTTTACCGATCTGTGTGTGTTCAGCGGTAGCGGTCACTATACCTGTACCGCGCCCCTTTTGTACGGTAGTGGCAGCAAACACCATATTTAACCTGTCACCCAATGCAAGATCTTCACCACCATTCAGCTGCTCTGTATTTTTGATGACCGGAACGGATTCTCCTGTCAGTAATGCTTCTTCCACCGAAAGATCTTTTACCTCCAGTAACCGCATATCAGCCGGAACTTTATAACCGGATTCGAGCAGTACAATATCTCCGGGAACCAATGCTTCGGAATCTATTTCAAGTATGTGTCCTCCGCGCTTAACACGGCACTTTACTTTTACCATATCCTTCAAAGCCTGTGCACTGTTTTCCGCGCGCCACTCCTGGTATGTACCAAGTATGGCGTTAAATACAATAATGAATGTAATAAAAATGGCATCGGTAATATCGCCGGTTGTGGCGGATATAATGGCGGCAGCTATCAAAACATAAATAAGCGGATTAAGGAATTGCCGGAAAAAAATGCCCAAAAGGGTTTTGGATTTTGGCTGAGGGATTTTGTTTAACCCATACTCTTCCTGTCTTCGATTAACTTCTTCTGTGGAAAGACCTTCAGCAGTGGCTTGTAGTTTTTGCAAAACTTCGTCTGCCGGCAATTGATGGTAAATTGTCTGCATAGCACATTATTAACAGGGTTAAACAATGGCGTCTGCCGCGATTTAAATCATGCGTCATATAGGACTGAACCTTGTGCAGCTTTGTTCAGCGCGTTGTACCTCAGTTTCTTCAAATCGCTTTTAAGCCGGGCAAACTTTATTAATGATGACCGAAAAGTCGTGCCGGATTTTGCACGTGCAAATACAATTATGCCTCAATTTAAGCAATAACAGACAGATTTAATTGAATAAAAAATGCTATTTGATGTCTCCGTTCACTTCTTCCCCGGGGTTATTTATCAGACTCCCTTGCTTAGGACGGGAACCAGTTGCATTCGTCGAAATGACGATGAAAGCTCATCAACAAAATGAATTACAAGCAGCATTTCTGGCAAGATGAAACTAATAGTAAAAAGGTTGCAACGGCATCGTCACATCGACTGAGAATTTGGTGAGCCACAATCAAAAAGAGATGACAGTACACTTCGTCAATAGTCCGTAGGACTTAAAGTTTAATAGAAACTCTAACATACCAGGTTCTCTTGTCCGTAGGACATTAACCCCATTTATTTGGTTAAAGTCCTACGGACTATGATGTTCTCAATTCGGACATTTCTATTAAGCTTAATTCCCTACGGGAAAAACTGTCACTGTTGTGAAATCTGTCATTGGCACGCAGGAGATGTCTCCCGACTTTAGTGCTGTTGAATTTTGCAGAAGACCAGGTATAAATTGTATTGAATATGACGAGATCGAAATTTGTAAAGGCTATAACCCTATTCTCTGTGCAACTCCGCGTGTTCTCCGTGGGTCTGTGTAACAATATTTTTGTTGCTGTCCTTGTATTTAATTGTGCCGCCGAATCATTCGGTCAATCCTTAACCAAAGCCAAAACAACACAGCACTTATAACAACTCCTTCATTTCCTTCCACTCATACACCTGCACTTTCCCCGCCGGCTTCTTTGCCGCATTCAGCATAGCTTTAGCAACTTCCTCACCTTTAATGCCTCGATATTTTTGAAGGTTACCCATGAAAAGCGGATTGATAACAGAGAACAGTCCGATCATAAATTTTTCCAGTGGCCTGTTTTCATTTTTTCTGTCACCCATTAACATAGAAGGCCGGAAGATATGTGTGTGATCAAAATTCAGTGCTATGATATCACGTTCTGTTTCGCCTTTTGTTCTGATGTAAAATATTTTTGAGTCCGCATTTGCGCCAACTGCGGAAACAAGAAATACGCCCTTTGCACCATTTTCCTTCGCAATAGTTGCTGCGAGCAATGGGTAATCGTGATCTATTTCGTAATACTTATCCTGGTCAGGCGTTTTATTTTTCGTTGTACCGATGGAAATAAATATATCGTCTCCCACAAGAGACTCTTTCATCGATGGAAGCGTGGCATAATCACCAATTAACATCTCCAGTTTTGGATGTGTTACCGGAAGTCGCTTGCGTACCACAGCTATTACCTGATCGTAACTTTCATCATTCAAAAGATCCTGTAATAAAAAGGACCCGATAAAGCCCGTGGCGCCAAATAGAATTGCTTTTTTCATGGAAGAGGTTTAGCTATGAGCTATCAGCTATGAGCTGTCAGCTGTCACAGATGTAACAAAGTACTGCATTTAATTCTATAGTAGAAACCACTATGAAACTTGAAAGATTTATGAACAGGCGCGCACGATTCAAAAATATATCTATCGCACGTTCTTTTGGCTGACCCAAAAGAACCAGAAACTCAAAGCAAACCCGATTAAAACCCTTTCTAATGCCGGGAAGCAAAAGTGCATTACCTTTTTACCACTTTTTAAAGTTTTACTTCTTGCTTCCGGTTAGTGCCTCCACCATAAAACGCAAATTCTGGCCTGTAAACACCATCACAAGGCAACTCTTTCCGTACTTCGTAGTTCGTACTTCGTACTTACCCTAACCCTTCTTCCAAAATCATGCATTTCTCCCTCTATTTAACCGTTACATATTAAAAAAATAATCAAAGTTTTTAGTATTTTGTTATAATAGAAATTATCCACTTTAAAATCAATAGCAATGAAATCATTTAAGCTAATGCTTTGTACAACACTAGTGGCATCTGTTTTCTTTACCGCCTGCTCTAACAATTCTGGCGACAAGTCAACGACAGCGAAAAACGATACGGCGGCAGCACTCACCTCCAGCGCAGCAGAAGTAGCACAACAAAAACTTGACGCCAACAAAAAACTGGTGAAAGAATTCTATCAGCAACTTTGGGGCGACAAAGACACTACCGCTGTAGATAAATATGTAGCCGAAAATATGAAACAGCATAATCCGCTTTTAAAAGATGGTAGGGATTGGCTGAAAATGGCCCTTAGAACCATGCTGACTGCAAAAAGTATTGAAAAAACAACCGTTGATATTAAGCAGGTTGCTGCCGATGGCGACCTTGTATGGCTTTTTATAAGAGATGTGGCACCTAACGGAAAGGTATTTGCGCGCGTTGAAATTTTCAGGGTTGAAAACGGAAAGATCACTGAAAACTGGATGGTGACAGAGCCTGTTCCGGCAAAATCGGCGAATAATAATGGATATTTTTAGCGACTGAATTAACAAGTACGAGTTACGAAGCCCGCCCGCGCCGAATGCGCATTCGGACGGGTACGAAGTACCCAGGTTCAGGCAACTTTTGTTCTCTTAACAGCGAGAAATAAAAACATATACACACAAATAAAAAACCTGCGACGCTGCCGCGGGTTTTTTTGTCTGTAATGAGTAATTGCTTTTCACTATTGGCTGACTAAAAGTGCAAAAAGGCAAGTGGCGTGCAAGTCGAACGTTAACGACGTCTACTTTAATTAGGAAGATAAGCAGAGGTATGCAATCCCGAAGCCCGCCTGACCGAACGGGCTTCGGGATTAGTTCGTCAAAAAGTTAATCTCTAACTATTATCGATAAGACCGCGGTCACACTTGTTGAATTTAGCCGGACAATAATGATTACTTATTTAACCCCCTTTGGTGCTTTCATCCCTGCGTATTCCCCGGTTTTTACTTTTTGTGGCTCGCCAACGAACTTAAATTCCATCTTTAGTCGTGGAGACTGTTCTGATGAAAACTCGCTTGTTACAACAACCTGGTTAACGCCTGCATTCAATTGCGGAATTCCGGCAACTTTCAGTTCTTTTATCTTGTTCCATGTAGCGTCGCATTTATAAACTGATTTACCATCAACAACAATTCTGTCACCGGCCTTTAGCGCTTCATCTATTTCCAGTGATTGATAACTGTTTATTTCAATTTTTATAGCTGAGACAGTTTCAGTCTTATTGCCTTCCTCTGCCTGAATTGTGATGTACAGCTTAGCAGGCTGCGCAGCATATGGATTTTGTACACTTAAACGTGTGCTTACCGGTTCACCTGTTTGCACTCTGCGGAATTTGTGCTCATAAGATGATTGAAGATTTACCGGGTATAAATTCCAGCTTTTGTCTCCTGTCTTTTCCAAATGAAATTCATTCTTTGGATCCTGCAATAGTTTCAATTGATCTTTGGAGAAAGCCTTAGCGTTTCGTGCGCTTTGCCATTCTCTTATCGCACTAAAAACATCAGTTTTAAATCCATTCTTTTCAATACTCTCGTCAACTCTCAATAAATAGCCCGCATTAAATGCTGCACTGCGCGCCTGGATCCATTCAATCTCTTCAGGGCGGTAATCTGCACCAAGGCTAAACCACCCCAGCATATGAGGCATATAGTTGCGGTTAAAATAACGCTGATTTTCTATTCTGTAATTGACCTGGCTTTGACGTAAGGCGTTGTACCACGGCTCGCCCCAGTTCATGAAGGAATAAATATGCCAGTAATAATGAAATGTTCCTGCGCCACAGGTAAGCACATATTTATCCAAACTCCTGTACCAAAGGTCCACAAACCTGGCGGCGCCATAAGTACCGTGTCCGGTGGGCGATTCGCCTCCGTATCCGTCAAAATCCATCAGTCCGAGCCCGGTTGTGTTACATACTGTGGCAAGTCTTTTGGCAAATGCATCCTGCAAATAAATGTCAGGATAAAAGCCCTGGTAATCACTATTTACAAGCTTGTCCACGCGTTCACCCGCTTTATGCCCTGTTTTAGCCGTTTTGTACTGACCGCGTTTGCAGTCGAGTAAGCGCCATGGAGCTTCTGTCGAAACAGCCCGGAAGTTAATCAGCTCCTTTCCAATCTTTACAGTATGTGTTCCAAAAGCATTGCGGAAAAAAGATGGGTCATCAATAAAGATGTCCTTATCATCCTCCGATAGATCTTTTGACAACGACGTTGTACCAGATTTTGCAAGACTGTCGCTTGGAACGGGTGAAATATACGCATCGTTTGTACCCGTAAACATGGTGAGCGTATGAACGCCCAACGCTATGTTACGGTGCCAGCCGGTATTCGTCAGTTTTTCAATATCAGCAGCACCCTGCGGGAAACGTTTAGTATGAAGACCAAAATGTCCCCAGCTTTCAAATAAATCACCCGCATGAATTAGTTTAAATCCACAACTATCGGCATAAGCCATCCCCTGCGTCATGTCTTTCCCTTCATACATCAGGTATGCCTGCCCGGGCACAGGTGACCGTTTAACCCACTCACCATTAAGCATGGGATGCGGTAACTTTTCATTCTTTTCTATTTCACCAATCACATCCAGGACTTTTGTTTCTTCACAACCAAAAAATGCAATGGCCGAGCCGGCAAAATCAACATCCACAGGTTGCACATACTGATGCTTGCCTGCATTGCCATTATTTACAATACGCGGAATTCTTCTATCTCTTGAAAACAATCTTAGCTCGCTTCCATAAGATTTCTTAACTGCAGCGCTTCCGCGATACATGCGCACGTATTCAGGCATATCACCGGTTACATTCACGTTTACTTCTACTGGCATGCCGACCTTATCTTTTAATGAATCCGGCAAATGCTGTCCAGGTAAGGGATCGATAAAGCTACCGCCGCCGGCATTATCATTTCCATCCGGTAACCCTTCAATGGTATTGATGTTCAAAGCCTGTAGTCCAACGGCAAAATCGTTATCATGTACAACGCAAACCGTTTCACCTATTGATTCGTGGATAGATGTTGCAAATGGCCCCCAAACTATTGCCTGCACACCATTGCGTGGCATAAGCTTTTGCAATTCAAACCGCAGGTAGGCACCTTTCCCAACAACACCAACTGTCGCTACGGAGCCATTTGAAAAGTTAAGGGTGATTTGCTTTTTCCCTCCGTTGTACACGGCTTTGGTTGGCTTTATGTACACAGAATCTTTGTACAAAGTGAGCAATGGCGACTGCATAGATGCAGCACCGTAATTCCTGCTATTTATTTTGGAAACAATACCAGTTATGTTTCCTGAATTGTTTATCTGCAGGGTGAGCCAGTCGGTAGTCAAAGTAATATCCGACGCCGGCGAAAAAGAAGACACGATGAATGATGTCACAAAAATCGAACAACAGGCGGCGTACCGTGCAATTTTTGTAAGAAGATTGTTTTGCATGCTTAGTAGTTAAGAGAGATAATTAAAAGCAGGATAAAGGGATGAAGCAATCAACAGCGCAAGGTTTGCAGCTTTGATCATCTGAACTTGTCCAAATTAAAGTGGCATCACCTACGAGAGGTGACACCACTATTCCTAACTGCTCAACTATTGAATGGTGGGATCGAAGTCTCCGTTATCCCAACCGATATTTTGTTTAAGATTAGGATCCTGTAATATCCATGCCGGATCAAGCGGACCAAAATAATAGTAGTCCTTCATATTGATCTGGTTGGTAGAGCTGATATCGATCGGATCGTGAGAATAATTTGTAATGTCCTGCAAAAACTTGTTCACATCAATGCTGCCGGGATTGAGTACAACGTTGCTCAGCCTTTGCGCTATTTCGCTGTTGGAGCCTGTAGTATCAATTCCGTAGGTTTTGGCAGCCTGTTTGTTGAGATATGGGCCCCATGCGTGCATGGTGCCGTAATTGTTAAGTACGCCAAACATCCGTCTGCGTCTCAAATCCCAAAAACGTTTTCCTTCAAGTGTAAACTCAACCTGGCGTTCCAGCATGATTGCATTGAGCGTCGCCTGGTAGTCCGAGCCAACATTTGCAGCAAGTCCATAATCACCTGCGCCGGCGTTAATATGCGCCCGTTGCCTTACGCTGATCATCAGTGTTTTTGCATCTGCAGAATGCCCTGTTTCATTAGCCGCTTCAGCCAGGTTTAACAGCACTTCGGCATAGCGGATAATGGGCCAGTCAAATGCCTGGTTATTCCAGAGTGTTGAACTGAGTGTTGTATCAATTTCTTTTCTTGCGTAGAACCCGGTATAATTGAATGTTTTATACCCATCATCTCCGGCTATGCCATTGAACACCCATTGTATTCTGTTGGGCACACCAGCAAAATCGTATTGCGCACCATTATACACAACGGTTGTATAAAAGCGCGGATCGCGATCTTTCCAATATTGCTTTTCATTATAACCCGAGGTAGGATCTGTAATACTTTTACCATTTTTCATCGGAAAAGATTTAACGAGCTCCCATGTCGGTTGTGCGCCACCAGCAGCGCCGGAGCTTACAGTCAGCGGGCGTTGCGCAGCCTGGAAACCATTGGTCTTATTCGGAAAATTATAGCGCAGATACAGCACCATTTCTTTTGCTGCGTCTGACTTTTTGTACCACCAGTTTTCTGTTGCTTTTAAAGAACTTTCGGAATACAGGCCATATCCATTGGCATCAAGCTCATTCTTTGCAGCGGTCAAAGCGTTATAAGCATTGGTCCAGTACGTAGGATTTTTTGTTTTGCAGAACAAGGGGCTGGCTTTTAGCAACAGCATTTCTCCTTTTACCGCCAGTGCAGCACCTTTGGTAATGCGGCCTGTGTTGTTGGCATCCCACGTGGAAGGCAATAACATTGCAGCGGAATCCAGTTGTTTTTCAATAAAATCAAAACATTCCAGACTGGTATTCCGTGCAACCATTAAGAGTTTAGGGTCTGATGTAGGATCCTGCACATCAGTAATAATAGGCACTCCGCCCAATACTTTCACCATTTTGTAATACACATAGGCCCTGAAAAAGTAGGCCTGTCCTTTCAATACTTTATATTGATCATCTGATAATATCGCCTTGCTATTTTCTATGTTAGCAAAAAAAGTATTCAGCCCTCTAACGGAAGAATAGTCCCAGCTTCTGTCGGGATAACCGTCCTGGGTTTGTGCAGTCCCTTTTAAAGCGGAAGGTAACGTAGTTGTGCCGGCCTCTTCCGAATAATTTTCATTACGGTTCCACGCCGGAAGCACGTTGTAAAAATTATTGATATAGAATTCAATAAACTCAGGAGATCCCCATTGTTGTTCTGGTGTTACTGCGCCAACTCGTTCCACATCAAATGCCTTGTTGCACGATCCAAGCACAGCTGCAGAAATAAGCGCGATCGTAGCTTGTATGATTGATTTCATCTTTTTCATTTGTAGTTAGTTTTCTGGTTAAAAATTCACACTTGCCCCGAAAGTGAAACTCTTCATAAGCGGGTACTGTCTGAAATCGCCACCACGCTCAGGATCATAATAACCTGTATGATTCCATTGATGCAAATTTTCGCCGCTGAAATAAATGCGTGCATTTTGCAATTGTGTATGCCTGAACCACGCCTGGGGAAGGTTGTAGTTAACGATCAGCGATTTTAAGCGCAGGAATGCACCATTGTTCATCCAGAAAGTAGACGCAACTTCAGCATTAGAACCTATCTGCCAGTCGTTCCACACAGGGCTGGGCATGTCGGCAGTAGCGGCTGTTTCAGGAGTCCATGCATTTTGCCAGATCTTCAGGTTATTGTTTCCCGGCAATGGTCTTCTAACATATACATCCGTTGGCATGATATCATACTTTGCTATGCCTGCGAAAATTGCAGTTACATCCAACCCTTTCCAACCCACTGTAAAATTGAGTCCATAGTTCACTCTTGGTATTCCGTTGAATGAGAGCGGAATGGCATCATTACCATCAATTTTGCCATCAGGTTTGTCCTGACCCAACGGACCTCTGATATCTTTATACAACAACATACCGGGCTTAGGCGCATTGCCAAAAATGGTAAAACCCGCGCCGTTCTTACTGAGTATGGCATCAACATCTGCCTGTGTTCTGATAATACCTTCAGACACATAACCGGTTATCCAGCCCGCTACCGGTTTGCCGATTTTATTTTCCGGATCTCTGACAGAAGCAGCCTGATCTACTTCAATATATTTATTGGTAGAAGTGGACCAGTTGGCACCTACCCTGTAAAACACGTTGCCAATTTTATTTTCATGCGAAACGGCGATCTCAATACCCTTTGCAGATGCTTTACCATAGTTCACTGCGGGCAGTGAGGCACCGACAGTGCTTGGTATTGATGCGTTACGCTGACCAAGGATGTCTTTTGTTTTCTTTGCCCACAAATCAATTGTTGCACTTATCAGCCGGTTGGGCATACTTACGTCAAGACCAAGGTCGTAGTTGCGGTTCTTTTCCCAGGTAATGTTTGGATTGATGGTTCCTCCAAGAACGGTTGAAGGAGGATTTCCGTTGCCAAGATATACGCCGGAATTAGAGTTAAACGTATAGTTCTGCTGCCATTGCCAGGCTGCTGTATTGTTTGATCCGGTTATGCCATAAGAGAAACGCAGCTTCATGTAATCGATGGTTTTTCTCAGGCCCGCAAAAAAGTTTTCGTTAGAGATATTCCACGCTGCAGAAGCGGCAGGAAAATAACCCCATCTGTTTTCCGGAGGAAAGATATAGGAACCGTCTGCTCTGAAAGTGACGCCGAGCATATACTTGTTGGCATAGTTATAATCAATCCTGCCAAAATAAGAAGCTTGTCCGGCAAGGTTTTGCTGATTACCGGAAACGGTGCGATTGGCCGGTGATGTAGAGGCACCATTGAATTCCTGGAAGTTCAGGTTATCAAAATAGTTGCCCTTGCCTGTAATGTATTTACCCCAGCTTTTTAGTTGTTCATATGCAACAAATGCGGAAATGTTGTGCTCACCAAAAACACGGTTGTAGTTCAACATAAAATCCAACTGGTAGTTGCTGTTTATCGTCCATGTTTCAGACAATACCTGTGAAGCACCTGCACCGGCGGTTTGCGCCTGGTCAAGTATTTTATATCCACCCGTTCTGGCTGAGTCAAGCTCATCTGTTATGATGTGGTTGTGCTGCCCGGCGGTTTTGAAATAATAGATATAGGGTGCATTGGCAAAGGTTTTTGTATAACCATTGTAAGTATTGTATGCAAACATTCCTTTAGCTGACAACCCTTTAATGCCGGGAATATTATATTTCAACTGAAACGTAGGAGAGATATTGGAGTTATAAGGCCTGATATAACCACCCGCACCTTCTGCCAGGTTTGCAGTATTTGTATTGTCAAAGTTACCTACCGGCAAGCCATTGATAAACGCAGGACGGCCCGGCGTAACCATCAAGAGACGGTTGTAGATGTTTGACAGGTTGGGATCTCCGTAATCATATGCCCAATAAGGACGGTCACCTTTGTCCCAGGAAGCATTTACATCCAGCGTAAAGCTGAGCGAACTATTGATCTGTCCATCCAGTTTTGCCAGCAAATTATATTTGTTGTATTTGTTAGAACTGGAACCTGTCTGGCTTAGATAGCCGCCGGATACATAGTAGCGTACATTTTTTGCGCCGCCGCTCATAGAAAGCACATGGTTGGTGTTCCATGGATCTCTCCAGGTCTCATCTACCCAGTCGTAGGAATGTGTTTTAAAATATTCGAGTTCATCATCGCTGTAGAAAGTGGGATCATTTGCCGGAAGACCTTTCTGTGCAAAGGCTTTGTTTGCAAAAGTGTATGCCTCAAAGGCGTTCATCCGGGGTGGCTTTACAGTTGGCTTATTGGTAGTGTAAGAGCCATTGTAGGAGATCTGTGTTTTATCCGAGTTGCCTCTTTTTGTTGTAACCAATATAACACCATTGCCGGCCTGCATACCATAAATGGAAGCAGAAGCCGCGTCTTTTAACAAGCTGAGATTGTCGATGTCTGAGGGATTGAGTGAAGCAAACACACTTGCATTACGAATTACACCATCAATCACATATAACGGATCAGTACTACCCTGCCAGGTTGCAACTTCTCTTATTTTGATGCTTGCACCTGCGCCTGGGTAGCCACCGCTTTGCATAACGGTAACACCCGGAGCCAGGCCCTGCAGCAATGTTGCCGGCGATGCAGTTGGCCTGTCAGCCAGCCTTTCAGATTTAACTGTTCCAACAGAACCGGTCAGGTTTTCTCTTTTTTGAGATCCGTAACCTACAATAATTACCTCTTGTTTATCTTCTATGGATGTCAGCAGATTTACAGTTATTTCTCTTTTATCGCCCAGCTTTATTTCTACCGACTGTTTGCCGACATAAGTGATCAATAGAACTTTTGCAACATCATCAGGAATGCTGATCGCAAACTCTCCCTTTTCACCTGTAGCCACACCTGTTTTGGTTCCCTTCAATAAAACGTATGCACCAACAAGGGCTTCTCCGTTTTCATCAAGTACCTTTCCTGTAATAATGGTGGCCGGCGGAGGAAGAGCAGCCCCCGGCAAAAACAGATCATCTTCATCCTGTTTTTTCTCAAACACAACAATCATTTTCTCTTCAATATTGTAGTCAAGCCCCTGCGTTCTTAACGTAGCATTCAGCAGTTCTTCCAGGGAACCTTTGCTAATATCTACATCAACGTTCTTTGCTTTTTCTAATATCTTATAATTACAAAATACCGTGTAGCCCGTTTGCTTCTGAATTTCTTTAAAAACTTCCTTCAGTGCAACGTTCTTTCTTACAATGCTTACACGCTGCGCACTTCCTTTGGCACTTACCTGCAGGCAGGCAACCAAAAGGATATAAACGGTCAGTTTCATAGCGAGAAAAATTGTATTGTTTGTTTTCCCGCAAACCTTTTTAAAGTAGTTAATGGCAAGCAGGCCGGTGGGAAAACGTCCTTTTAAAAAGGACATGCAATAAGTTTTGGAATACATAACTTTACTTAGATTTTGGTTAATAGAATACCTGTTCCCACTTTGTGGGAAAGTAATTAGCGTTACACAGGAATGACCAAAATCATTTCACATTCGTGAAGACTCCGGGAAGTGCTACCGACACTTTCCGGTTTTATTTTGAGCCATACCTGTTAAAAATTGAGTAGTGGAGAAATTAGCTTTCGTTTGTCATAAGCGTTTGTTTTTCGTGATGATAGATTGTTATGAAAAGAGTTATTTTAAAACGGTGACCTTATTGCCTTCCAGCGTAAACTTCACCCCGCTTATTTCAAGCATTTTCAATACAGTTGATAGTCTCGCATTTCTTTGAATATCTCCCCAGAAACGATCATTTGGTACTTTTCCACCAGCATATTCCACTTCAATATCATACCATCTCGCCAACTGGTTCATCACAACCTGAACACCTGCATTATCAAAGCTGAAGAGGCCATTCTTCCACGCCATTACATTGGTTATATCAGCATCTTTTACAACCGTAAATTTTCCCTTCTTATCCATTTTTGCCTGGTTGCCGGGTAACAGGAAAACCTCCTCCTGCTGTTTTTTTACTTTTACTTTTCCTTCAACCAACGTCGTTTTAATATCGTCTTCATCATCATATGCATTAATATTAAAGTGTGTTCCCAACACCTGAACTTCACCCGCGTCGCCTGATGCCTTTTGTATATGCACGGTAAATGGTACGGGCTGTTTATTGGTTTCATCAACCAGTTTGGCAACTTCAAAATACACTTCACCGGTTATCTCTACTACACGTTCCTTCTTACCAAAAACAACCGGATAGCGTATAGATGAAGCAGCGTTCAACCAAACATTGGTTCCATCTGAAAGATGCAATTTGAACTGCCGCGCTCTTGGCGTTTGAACCGTATTATAGGAAAGTACTTCGTTCGCTTGTTGTTCTCCATTAACCGAATAAGTGAGTTTTCCGTCTTTGTTCGTCAGTTGAACGTTGCCATCCTGTACCGGCACAGTGTTTCCGGAACTATCCAGCATTACCTGGCGGCCATCGGCCAGTGTAAGAATAGCGCCATCTGTGCCAGGCTTAACATCATTTTTATATGACTGGGTTGTTGCAGCTATCGTTTTTTCTTTCTCTTTATCTGATCGATTGAAAAGAAAATAAGCACCCGTTGCAATAACAGCTAACAACGATGCTGCTGCCACATACTTTAGAAACCTGTTGCTGCGCATTCTGCTTACCGGCGTTTGCTGCTCATCCGTTATTTCCTTATCAATACGCTTCTTTAATTGTTCTTTGAACACATTGCGTTCATCTTCCGACCATTGCCAGGAACCTTCTTCATTTAAAGAATTGAACCAATCTTCAATTGCGTTTTTTTCTTCCTCGGTGCATAATCCAAGCCTGTATTTTTCCAGGAGTTCTTTTGCCTGTTGCGGATTCATGAACGGTTAGTTGGGTGATAGATATTTACGTATCACATATAAGTTCCCGCAACAGAACGATGGTAGTAGAAGATTTGAAAAAAAATTTTAAAATACGCCTGAGAGGAAATGGAAGACGGGAATTGCCATGATTAACACAATATGCATTTGGGTGCGAATGACCTTCAATGCGTTGCCAACCTGTTTTTTTACGGTACGTTCGGCAATACCCAAACGCTTTGCAATCTCTTTGTGGGAGAGGTTTTCGCCCCTGCTCAACAAAAAAACCGTGCGCATTTTGGGAGGAAGTTTGTCAACCGCTTTTATTACGACAGACTCCAGTTCATGTGATGTCACTTTACTTTCGGTAGAAGAATCTTCCTGTACAAAATGACTACTGAGTGTAGAAAGGAAATTACGTTTGCGGATATTTTTTTCAATATAGCGTATGCTAAGATTGCGTGCAGCTTTTATTAAGTATGCGGAAAGAGGACCGTTAATCTGCAGTTCATTGCGTCTTTTCCACAGAGAGACAAAGATTTCCTGTACAATATCGCTCGCTTCTTCAGAAGATTGGGTCACCTTCAAAACGTATAAAGACAATTGCTCCCAATAACGCTCGTATATTTCCGTGAAGGCACGATCGTCATGGTCGCTTAACAGTTCAAGCAGCCGTTCGTCAGTCTGGAGGTGATACATGCAGAATTAGAGATGTACGCCTAATTTAAGCATGTTCAGACATATTTCATAACACAAACGTTTGTGTAAATTTTAAATTTACCATGTTGATTATACACAACTCACGGTTTTAACAGCAGCTATTGCAGTATTCATGAGCCGAAGTATATGATGTGCATCATGATTACTTTCGTTTGTCAATATAGGACGACTTTGTTTTTCGACCGGCGGCATCGTTGTTGCAGAACTTGTTAACCTTTGCTACCCGATAGAGGTAAACCGGGTTTTAACACACTTGTAAGGAGATTTATCTTTTAAAAAAGCATTCTATGAGATCAAGGTTAATGACATTGGGCATTTGCGCAATATTCTTTTCACCGGCTTTTTCGCAAAAGTCTCCTGAACCTTTTAAACAAGGTGACCGCGTAGTATTTGCCGGCAACAGCATTACTGAAGCGGGGTTTTACGAAACTTATATCTGGCTGTATTATATCACCCATTTCCCGGAAAGAAAAATTGAAGTAATAAACGGGGGTATTGGGGGAGATGTGGCAAGGCAGATCTATGTCCGACTGGATGATGATATACTGGCTAAAAAACCAACTGTACTATCCGTAAGTTTTGGAATGAATGACAGCCGTTATTTTGAATACCCGATGCATAAGGATAAAACGGACAGCGTTCGCAAATCCGCCATTGATACTTCTTACAAATGGTTCACGCGCATCCGCGATAAACTGAACGGCATAAAAGATCTTAAAAAGATCATGATGCTTTCATCTCCTTATGATGAAACGGTAAAAAATGGTAAAGAACCTTTTTGGGGTAAGTTTAAAACCATGGAAGGCATTTGCGCTTTTCAAAAAGAAGAAGCGGCTAAAAACAACTGGGCTTTCGTAGATCTCTTTTACCCGATGACAGAGATCAATAAAAAAGGCCAGCAAAAAGACACAGCGTTTACGATCACCGGCCCTGACAGGATCCATCCGGGCAATGCTGGTCATTTGGTGATGGCTTATTTGTTTCTTAAAGCACAGGGATTGGCCAACAAGCCAATTGCTGATATTGTCATTGATGCAAACGCAGCAAAAACGTTGAAAGCAGAAAATGCAAGTATCTCCGGCCTGCAGAAAAAGAACAACAATATCGCATTTACTTACCTGGCTAAATCACTTCCTTTCCCGATCGACTCAACAGCACGCGTGTTTTGGAATCCGCAAAAGCAATACGAAGCGCTTGATGTAATTCCTTTTACGAAAGAGTTTAATAGCGAATTACTACAGGTTCAGCATCTTGATCAATCAGCCAATTACAATCTGAAAATCGACGGGCAGTTGATCGGCTCTTATACCGGCGCTGCATTAAACGGCGGAGTTAACCTTGCAATGATCAGCACCACCCCGCAATACCACCAGGCAAAGCAGATAATGGACCTTCAATTGAAGAGAAAGGATCTTGAGGATAAATTGCGCTCTTTCTATTGGGTCAGCTATGATTTTCTGTATGACAGAGGTTTATTTTTAAAAGACACTCCCGCTATTACGGATTCGGTGATCGCCGAAGCAAAAAAGAATCCGTTCATCGGAGGCAAGAAAGATGCATACCTGGAGCTACATGAGAAATCAGCGCGGGATAAAGTGCAAAAACAAATGGATGAGATGACGGACAAAATGTATCAGCTTGCAAAACCTGTAGCACACAAAGTATCTATCGAAAAAGTAAATTAGTTTTAGTCTGATCAATACTAAATAATGAAGCGAACAATAAAAACCGCATTTGCAATATTGTTTTCCATACCAGCGCTTAATTCAAAAGCTGATGTAAAGTTGCCGGTACTGTTTCAAAGTAATATGGTGCTTCAACGTGACAAGCCCTGCAATATTTGGGGAACTGCGGATAAAGGGGAAAATGTTACGATTGAATTTAATAATGCCTCTTATAAAGCAGCGCCTGTAAATGGCAAATGGAAAATAAGTCTGCCTGCAACACCTGCCGGCGGTCCGTACAAATTGACCATCAAAGGCACTAATACAATTGAGCTGGACAATGTTTTGTTTGGTGATGTATGGGTCTGCGGTGGCCAGAGTAATATGCAATTTAAAACGCGTGACGCGCGCCCGAAGGCAGATACCTCTTTTTTCAACAACAATAACATCCGTTTATTTACAGCCGGCATTGGAATGGACTATGCACCGCAGGATACATTAAAAGGTGGTGAATGGAAAATGGCTACAGAAAAAAATGTGGGCGACTTTGCGGCTGTGGGTTTCTTCTTTGGAAGTTATTTACAAAAACATCTGAATGTGCCGATCGGACTGATCAGCGACAACCTTGGCGCCACTGCCATTGAAGAGTGGATGAGCAATGAGGCCATTCACCAGTTTCCGCAGTTTAATAATTATTACAACCTCTACCTCGCGCCCAATAAAAGCATGGCGGAGATGAACAATGATTTTGAAAAGACAAAAGCCGACTGGAACAAAAAATATTATTTAAAAGATGATCCGGGATTAAAAGAAGAATGGTTCAAATCCGAAACAGATGTAACAAGTTGGCAAACCATGCATCTTCCTGCGCATTGGGAGGATAAGAACTTAAAAGACTATGATGGTTCTGTTTGGTTCAGAAGAAGTTTCGATTCTTTTCCGCATGATTTTGCAGGCAATGCCTATATAAATTATGGCCAGGTTGATGACTATGATATTGTTTGGATCAACGGAGTTAAAGTAGGAGAGGGTTATGGTAATCAGAATATGCGTTCGTATAAAATTCCGGCTAACATCATAAAACCAAAAGACAATATTGTTGTAGTGCGTGTTTTTGATGCAGGCGGAAAGGGCGGCATGTTCAATATGTTCTGGGCACCCTATTGGGCGGGTGAATGGAAATATAAAACCGGTGTAAAGATCAACGCTTCATCATTTAAAAGACCATTGGTTTCTAACGCATACATATTCGGATCGCCAACTGTTTTATACAATGCGAACATTGCACCGCTCACGCAATTGTCCATTAAAGGATTTACCTGGTACCAGGGCGAGGCCAATGCAGGAAGAGCGGAAGAATACAAAGATCTGCTGCCAGCGATGATCAAAGACTGGCGCAAACAATTTAACCAGGGAGATCTGCCATTTTTGCTTGTTCAGCTTCCCAACTTTATGCCCGAAGATAAACAGCCGGGAAACAGCGAATGGGCCGAGCTTCGCGAAGCACAGACTTCGGCATTGTCTTTGCCCAATACCGGCATGGCAACAACCATTGATGTAGGTGAAGCCAATGATCTGCATCCGCACGATAAAATGTCCGTCGGCAATCGTCTCGCTATAACTGCATTGAATATGGCATACGGCATAGATAGTATTCATCAGAGTCCGCGTTATAAAAACATGCAGGTGGTTGGAGATAGCATTATCGTTACCTTCACCGGCAATTTCACCAGCAGGGATAAATATGGTTATGTGCGTGGGTTTAGCGTTGCGGGGCCGGACAAAGTTTATCATTGGGCAAAAGCATATGTAAAAGGTGAGAACACCGTTGTTGTATACGGCCCGGATGTTAAAACACCTGTATCGGTGCGCTATGCATGGAGCAGTAACCCGGGTGATGTTGACCTGTATAACGGACAGGGATTGCCGGTGGTGCCGTTCAGAACGGATGACTACCAGGGCATGACCGCAAATAAAAAATTCTCTTACAACGAATAAATCTTTATGACAGCAATAGTATTTCTATCGTCATAAAGATGATCGAAAGCAATAATGTATCCCAATTTATATTACGTCATAAAAGAGCTGTTTGGAATAAATGTCCCTTTTTTAAAGGTGATCAGCTCCGCCGGTTTTTTTATGGCGCTAGCATTTATTCCCGGCGCCTGGCTGTGGGGGTATGAACTGAGGCGAAAGGAAAAGAACCGTGAACTTACTTATATAACAAAGACCATAACAATTGGTAAACGCACTCTTATTAAACGCGTTTTACTTCACCTGATACTGGGATTTCTTGCAGGATTTAAACTGGTTGGTTTATTGTTCACACCGTATGAGATAACTGATAATAAAGAATACCTGTTCTCCTGGAAAGGCAACATACCGGTGGGGGTTTTATTAGGAATTATCTGGGCAACAGTGACGCTGTACGTCGGTTATATGCAGCGCCTGTACAGGCCGGAGAAAAAAGTGATTGCAGTTTATCCGCATGAGTATGTTCCCAAGGCGATATTGGTTGCGGCTATTTCCGGCATTATTGGCGCGAAGGTTTTTGGCTTGATGGAAAACTGGAACGCGTTTCTGAATGATCCCATCAAAAACATTTTCGCGTCAACCGGATTTGCTTACCTCGGTGGTTTTATCGTCGCCACTTTTGCTATGTGGTATTATCATTACAAGTTTGGCGTACAACGTATGCGTATGGCCGATGCATTGGCGCCTTCGCTGATGCTGAGCTATGGCCTTGGCCGCATCGGCTGCCAGATAGCGGGTGACGGTGACTGGGGAATAAATAATCCGAATCCTAATCCTTACGGTTGGCTGCCGTCGTGGTTGTGGAGCTACGATTACCCGCACAATGTGTTAAGGAAGGGCATATATATGCAGGATTGCACCTGGGATGATTATTGCAACAAACTGGCGGTACCGGTTTTTCCAACACCATTATATGAATTGATCCTTTGTCTTTTTTTATTTGCCATTTTAATGTTGATCCGCAAACAGATCAGGATGGCCGGAAGAATATCGGCTATCTATCTTATGTTCGCCGCCATTGAGCGGTTTACAATTGAAAAAATCCGCGTGGATGTACGATATGATTTTTGGGGATTTCATCCTACGCAGGCGGAAATGTTATCTGTATTTCTGTTCGTATGCGGTGTGTTTTTGTTTTTTATTGCGCCGAAGTTGAACGCGAATAGGGTGCGGAAACCCGATGGTGATGTGTAATTGGTATATGTCCTACGGACAATACATGCACTAACGCGAATTTACTATTGAGCTTGATGCCCTACGGGCAAATGCAAAGTCGCGTTCAGGATAGGAAATCACTGACCAGAAATTTTGCAATCTCTCAATCAACAATACAAAGGCTTTTCCTGAAGACCTCAGTATTTTAATATTTTTATTGCGCCCTTTGACCGCTTGATCACCGTTTGCTATTTTTCCCAGTGGATTGCCCCGGGCTAATGATATGAGGCCTTCAGCCTCATGCAAAGACGTGCGAATTGTCCCCGCTGCAAGCTCTGCGAAGCCTCCTGGCTTGTTAGTCTTACACTATCGCTTGCAGCGATTCATTGTTTTGAAGAAAAAAGAAATTTGTTTCACGCAGCGAGCGCAAAGAGGCGTCGACGCGACGGACCTATTCTCTGCTAAGCCTCCGACTTTCAGTCTTAATTTACTTTTGCCGCGATCTGTACTCAAAACCCAATCACCGAATAAAATAAACCAACGTGTTGAACCGGAATTTCCGCGAAGCGGAAAAACTTATATTCTCTTACATCCCTTCTATGCAACTGGTGAATAGTCAATGGTCAATGGTGAAGGTCCGAACTGGTTAAGTAAATATATTGTCGTTTAAGTGTTATTATTATCCTGGGCAAAAGCTCTTATTTGCTCTTATATTTCTTAAATGGTTTAAAAAACTTCGCTTCGGTCAGCTTTAGGCTTTGGGCTTTAAGCTTTATCCGTGTTTACAAAGAAACGTTGGCGCCCGACACCTTACTTATATGGTTCAAAAACCCCCGCTCAGGTCTATACAGTGTTGTATTCTTATAGCAATTTGTCTTTTACAATTAATCGCAGTGGGTGATCGAGAAGGCTGCGGCACCTGAAATTCCGTGAAGCGGAAAAACTTATATTCCCTTACATCCCTTCTATTACAACTAGTGAATAGTCAATAGTCAATGGTGAAAGTCCGGTCTGGCTAAGTAAATATAAAGTCGTTTAACTGCAATTATTATTGTAGGCAAAATTCTTATATGCTCTTATATGCCTTATATGGTTTAAAAAACTTTGCTTCGGTCAGCTTTGGGCTTTAAGCTTTTCAGTTGTTTACAAAGAAACGTTGGCGCAGCCGACACCTTACTTATATGCAACTGGTGAATAGTCAATGGTCAATGGTGAAGGTCCGAGCTGGTTAAGTAAATATATTGTCGTTTAAGTGTTATTATTATCCTAAGCAAAAGCTCTTATTTGCTCTTATATTTCTTAAATGGTTTAAAAAACTTCGCTTCGGTCAGCTTTAGGCTTTGGGCTTTAAGCTTTATCCGTGTTTACAAAGAAACGTTGGCGCCCGACACCTTACTTATATGGTTCAAAAACCTCCGTTCAGGTCTATACAGTGTTGTATTCTTATACCAATTTGTGTTTTACAATAATCGCAGTGGGTGATAGGGTAAGGCTGCGGAACCTGGAAATTCCGCGAAGCGGAAAAACTTATATTCTCTTACATCCCTTCTATGCAACTGGTGAATAGTCAATGGTCAATGGTGAAGGTCCGAGCTGGTTAAGTAAATATATTGTCGTTTAAGTGTTATTATTATCCTGGGCAAAAGCTCTTATTTGCTCTTATATTTCTTAAATGGTTTAAAAAACTTCGCTTCGGTCAGCTTTAGGCTTTGGGCTTTAAGCTTTATCCGTGTTTACAAAGAAACGTTGGCGCCCGACACCTTACTTATATGCAACTGGTGAATAGTGAATGGTCAATGGTGAAGGTCCGAACTGGTTAAGTAAATATATTGTCGTTTAAGTGTTTCTATTATCCTGGGCAAAAGCTCTTATATGCCTTATATGGTTTAAAAAACTTCGCTTCGGTCAGCTTTAGGCTTTAAGCTTTATCAGTTGTTAACAAAGAAACGTTGGCGCGGCCGACACCTTACTTATATGGTTTAAAAACTTCGCTTCGGTCAGCTTTAGGCTTTAGGCTTTGGGCTTTAAGCTTTATCAGTTGTTTGCCAGGAAACGTTGGCGCGGCCGACACTTTACTTATATGGTTCAAAAACCTCCGCCCGGTTTGCCTTGTTCCGTAAAAAGATACAATACCAGCAGCGTTACTGTCATATTACTATCATTAACAGGTACATGCCCTATGGCTCCGTCAAAGAAAAGCGCATCGCCCTCGCTCAGTTCAAATATTTTATCTTCTAACGCATACTTTAAGTTACCGCTTAGCACGTAAATAAATTCAAAAGCGGCAGTGGTAACCTGGCTTCGTTTCGCGCCGGGCTGCAGTGTTAAAAATGATATTTGAAAGGCCCCTCCTTCAAAATTGTATTCAAGAATAGATTTATACTCAAAGCCAATCGCACTTTCTTCCTTTTCATAAACCGTAAAGCCTGATTTGGGAAGAAAAAAGTAACCAGGAAAATCACTCTCCGTGCTAAGTTGTGAAAAGAAAGTCTCCGGACGGATCCCCAGTTTATTAATAATAGTGAAAAGTGTCGGAATGGTAGGAATCATCCGGCCATTTTCAATTTTTGACAACATTGCGCTTTTAATGCCGGTAATTGCCGAAAGGTCGAGCAATTTCAGGTCCTTTTCTTTCCTGTATTGCCTTATCAGCCCGCCTATTTTATAGTAAACCAATTGTCCATGCCCTAAAGAGTCCTGTTCCATCACTTAATGATTATTTAAAGGCTAAAATTAAAAATTTACTTATAAGAAAAATAATTTCGTATAAAGAAATATATTTGGTGACTGAGATTAACCTGGACCAGCCTATTAAGTTGTTGGCACGCGCGGAATTTAAGACAAGATGGTGCAGGTTATTGCCATGAACGTGTTGTATTAACAAATAAAACAAACCACCGGCAACCAATGCTGGCTAAACAATTCACCTCATAAAAAGATAGTATGATTACAATGGTTGTTTTTGACATGGCGGGAACCACAGTGGATGAAAACAATGTGGTGTACAAAACAGTACGTGAAGCCATTAACGAAGAAGGATTCGATTTTTCGCTTGAACAGGTTTTGGAAGTTGGCGCCGGCAAAGAAAAGTTGCAGGCAATAAAAAGCGTGCTCGCCCTGGTTGGTAAACAGGATGATAACCTTGCCAACAAAATATTTGAAAATTTCAGGCAAAAATTGGAGAACGCTTACCGCACACAGGACATTTTTGAACAAAGCAACGCTACCAGGCTTTTTCATACATTAAAACAGCAGGGCATAAAAGTGGTATTAAACACGGGTTACAACAGGGAAACTGCTGAGACATTGGTTGAAAAGATCGGTTGGAAAATTGGTGATGATATTGACGCGCTTGTTACCGCATCTGATGTTGGTGAAAACAGGCCAAAGCCGGACATGATACTGTATGCTATGAAGCAACTTGGTGTAAGCGATGCAAAAGAGGTGATTAAAGTTGGTGATTCTTCGATAGATGTTGAAGAAGGAAAGAATGCAGGCTGCAGCATCAATATTGGTATTACTACCGGTGCACACACTTACGAACAATTAAAAGCTGCAGATCCGGAATATATTATCAACGATTTGCTTGAGCTATTGCCAATAGTGAAGACTGCAAACGAAAGTGCTCGCTCAGAAAAAGCCGGAGCATGAGGCAAAACAGACTGAAGAGATTATCATTCCTGATCTTAATTGTTATCTGCCTCGCTATATACGCACAGAAAGCTCAAAGAGTAGTGATCATTGGATTGGATGGCTTTAGTGTGCCGGGATTAATAAAAACACTGCGTTGGTAATAGAAAAGATTTTTGGAGTGAAAACCTTGCCTGCCAATTGGACTCGCGTAATGTCGACAGGTGTATTTAAGTAGAGAGTTATGTTGAAAGCTATTCGATAAAAATCCAAAAGCTGCTCCGTTGTGGGCGGCTTTTTTGTTGGCGCCCCTTCAGGCTTGATTGTAATTATTATTTTTTCATGGGGCGTTGCCCCATGCTAATGCTTCGACGCCTTCAGCGTCGGTCAAAACTGCAGTCTGCGCATATTTAGAAAACGCAGTTCAAATAAAGCAATTCTTAAATTCTATTATATGCCTTCTATACAGCTAGTGAATAGTGAATGGTCAATGGTGAAAGGTTCGAGCTGGCTAAGTAAATGTATTCTCGTTTAAGTGTTATCGTTGTCCTGGGCAAAAGTTCTTATTTGCTCTTATATGCCTTTTATACAGCTAGTGAGTAGTGAATGGTCAATGGTGAAAGGTTCGAGCTGGCTACGTAAATGTATTCTCGTTTAAGTGTTATCATTGTCCTGGGCAAAATTCTTATTTGCTCTTATATGCCTTTTATACAGCTAGTGAATAGTGAATGGTCAATGGTGAAAGGTTCGAGCTGGCTAAGTAAATGTATTCTCGTTTAAGTGTTATCATTGTCTTGGGCAAAAGTTCTTATTTGCTCTTATATGCCTTTTATACAGCTAGTGAATAGTGAATGGTCAATGGTGAAGACTCGAGCTGGCGAAGTAAATGTATTCTCGTTTAAGTGTTATTATCATCCTGGGCAAAATTCTTATTTGTTCTTATATTCCTTTTATACAACTAGTGTGGTCAATGTTATTATTAACCTGAGCAAAAGTTCTTATATTTTCTTATATGCCTTATATGGTTTAAAAAAACTTCGCTTCGGTCCGCCTTAGGCTTTAAGCTTTAAGCTTTATCATTTGTTTACAAAGAAACGTTGGTTCGGCCAACACCTTACTTATATGGTTTAAACCCTCACCAGGGCGAAGCCCTGTGTTTTAAAAATGCCCCTGACTGGAAAGAAAGAGGCTTCGTAATTGTCCTGATTATGCTTAAGAAAAACCTTTCAGTAAATATAATGGTTTGTCAATATGTTCAGACATACATGTTAATTATGAAAAGATTAATGGTTAAGAATTAAGAGATGATGCATTTGTTTATTGATTTGTTTTGAATTGAAAATCAAAACCTGAACCGGTTTTATAGGGTAAAGAAGTGACTCTCAGCCCGCAAATGAAAATTTGCTTAAATATTTTTACTGCGGTGGAAGATTAATCGAACCGGAAGCGATAAATTGAAAAAATTTCTAACGACTTAACTGATAAAAATGCCATATAGCTGTTTAAAAAGGATATTGATCTTATGTTGCGTCACCACTTTCCTTACAACGCAAACATACTCGCAGGATTCGCTGAGCCTGCAATCACCCAACGGAAATATCCGGTTTTCATTGGCGGTTGCGGCGAACGGAGAACTGAGTTACACCACAACCTATCAACAAAAAGAAATTATAAAACAGTCAACATTAGGCATCGAAGGCTGGAAAGATAAACTATCACTACAAACCGTCACGTCAACCAAAACAGATACTACGTGGAAACCCGTGTATGGTGAAAAGAATTTTATCCGTGATCATTATAATGCGAAGCTGTTTTCCTTTTGGAAGAACAATAATGCGAAACAATGCATCCAGGTAGAAGTGAGAGCCTACGACGAAGGGATCGCTTTTCGTTACGCCTTTCCTGAACACGTATCCGGCGGCTCCGACATCACCATAAGCAGAGATCTGACTGAATTTTCTTTGCCTGCTGAAACGCAGGCTTGGGTAACGGATCATGCACAGGGAGTCTACCAGTTATTGCCTTTAAGCAACTGGCAATCCGAAGCTGAAAGACCATTGACCTTAGCGCTAAGCAATGGTGTAAAAGTTGCCCTCGCCGAAGCACAGGTGGTAGATTATTGCAGAACCAAATTTGCTTTACATCCTTCTAAACCCAACACAATTACCTGTTCAATGTATGATAAAGTTGAACTAACCACACCCTTTGCCACGCCCTGGCGCGTGATAATGATCGCGGACAAGGAAACCCGGCTACTGCAGAACAATGCCCTGATGCTAAATTTAAACGCGCCTTGCGCCATAAAAAATACGGACTGGATAAAACCCGGGAAAATCATGCGCGAAATGTCCCTTTCAACAAAAGGTGCGAAAGAGCTTGTTGATTTTGCCGTAAAACGTCATTTACAATACATTCACTTTGATGCAGGCTGGTACGGTTATGAATATGCTGCAGTCTCCGACGCCTCGGTAGTAAATGTTGACCCACGACGCAATCCTAACAATGATTTAGATCTGCAGGAGGTTGTGAGATATGCGAAAGAAAAAGGCGTGGGCGTTTTTCTGTACGTTAATCAGCGTGCCCTGGCAAAACACCTGGACACGCTGCTTCCTTTGTATGAAAAATGGGGAATTGCAGGATTGAAATTTGGATTTGTACATGTTGGCTCGCACCGGTGGACCGTTTGGTTGCATGAGGCAGTGAAAAAATGTGCGCAGTATCACTTGATGGTGGATATTCATGACGAATACAGGCCAACCGGTTTTAGCAGGACCTATCCAAATCTGCTGACACAGGAAGGTGTAAGAGGCAATGAAGAAATGCCTGATGCAAACAACAATACGGTTTTACCTTTTACCCGTTTTTTGTGCGGCCCGGCAGATTACACAATCTGTTATTATCATCGCCCGGAACTTAAACCCAGGCTGGCCGGGACACAAAACGCGCGTGTTCTTAAAACCACTTCAGCACACCAGATGGCTTTATCTGTAGTATATTATAGCCCATTACAATTCATGTACTGGTATGATAAGCCGGAAGATTCACAGAATGAACCTGAGCTTGAATTTTTCGACCATGTACCCACTGTATGGGATGACACCCGGATCCTCGACGGAGAAATTGGTAAATTTATTACCGTGGCCCGCAAACACAATAATGAATGGTTTGTTGGAGGTATAACAAACAATGATGCAAGGGATTTAAAGCTCAACTGTTCTTTTCTTGAACCTGGTAAAAAGTTTAAAGCAACCATCTATTACGATAATCCTTCATCACCAGTAAGAACAAAGGTTTCCATGAAGCATTTGACCGTAGATGCCTCGACCGTTTTGGATGTTCATTTATTGGCTTCCGGTGGTGAAGCTATTTGGATAAGGCCGATGTAGGAGTTCTTGCTTCCGCTCCTTCAGGCTTGATTCTCATTTGCTATTTCCCCCGGGGCGTTGCCCTGGGCCAGTGCTATGAGGCCTTCAGCCTCAGTCAAAGTGCAGTCATTTTATAATTTAAAGAACAGTATAAACTGGCGGCGACGCTCTAATACTCCCTTATATGTCCTCCAAGCAACCGGTGAATAGTGAATGGTCAATGGTGAAGGGCACAAACTGGCTGGGTAAATGTATACTGGTCTAGCCATTATTGACCTCCGGCGTAACTTCTAATACTCCCTTATGTGCCTTATACGGTTCAAAAAACTTCGCCTCAGTCAGCTTTGGGCTTTAAGCTTTACCAGTTGTTCACAAAGAAATGTTGGCGCGACCGACACCTTACTTATATGGTTTAAATTCTTCCGTCCTTTCACGGCCTTATTGTTTTTGCTATCGTTTTCATAGCGCGTTGCCCCATGCTATTGCTTTGAAGCCTTCAGCGTCAGTCAAAGACACAATCAGACGCACAAAACCAGGTCCTTATATTCCTCATATGGTTCAAATTTTCTTTCACAGTTCCAAATGTCTACTTCAAACCCCGTTTTGTCCTTTTCAACTTCCTCTCTGTTTACAAAGCCAAATGTCCTGTCTAACTTTGAACAGCTATGAAAAAAAGAAAAACCTTCCGCGATATTCTTGCGGCCCTGCTGGTAATTTTTATTGCGCTGCAGTTTGTCCGGCCATCAATACCGCAGCAACCTGTTACCAGCGATATACAGGCTCCGCCAGAAGTAAAAGCCATCCTCAGGCGCGCTTGTTATGATTGCCATTCTAACGAAACGAAATTGCGCTGGTTTGATCAGATCTCACCTGCAAGCTGGCGTGTTGCCGAACACATTAAGAGCGGTCGTGCTGTTCTCAATTTTTCCGAGTGGGATAAGATAGCTGCACCCGACCGTGCCGGTAAACTTTGGGAAAGTGTAAACCAGGCAATTGCTGGCGCTATGCCTTTAAAAGACTATGAGACAATACATCGCGAGGCGCACATAACAGAAAAAGACCTGATCATTTTGAAAGATTATCTCAATGCTACCGTCAAAGATCACCCAGGTGACACAGCCAAACAGAACGCAGCAAAACAACAATATCAAAATTGGATAGATGGAAAGATGAATTCTGCACAATTGCCAAAGACGCTCAACGGAATCACCTACATGCCCGATTATAAAAACTGGCAGGCAATCAGCACCACAGACCGCTTCGACAATGGTACCATGCGCGTAATTTTTGGAAATGACATAGCGGTAAAAGCTGTTCATGACGGCAAAATAAATCCATGGCCCGACGGCACCATTTTCGCCAAAGTCGCCTGGGACCAGCTAGAAAATAAAGATGGAAATGTCACGACCGGCGCTTTTAAGCAGATCGAATACATGATAAAAGATAGTCGCAAATATGCAGATACACACGGCTGGGGTTTTGCCAGGTTTAAAACGCCGCAATTAATTCCTTATGGCAAAACCGCCACGTTTACTTCAGAATGTGTCGGCTGCCACAAGCCGGTTGCAGATCGGGATTTTGTATTCACCTCACCTTTAAAAAATTAATCCATGAAAACAGGATTGATAGTATCTGCTGCAGTAGTATTAATGGCATCTTGCAAGGCTCCGGTAGCTCCGGATAAAATTGTAAATAATCAGGCTTCACTACCCGCATCTTTTTCAGTGAATAACATGCACGTTATTACAAGCAGCATTAACAAACGACAGCAAACAATGTCGACCCTATACGGAAATCGGATCGCCGTTGATCGCGCACGCTCAGGAAAAATATTAGCGGCAGGTGAACAGTTGGTACTGGTAGTATGGAAACAAAAGCCGGATGAAAATTGGTTCGGCGCAAATATTCCGGATAAAATTGAAAGCATTGAACAGGTAAGTACGGGAAACGATCCTTCAGCTATCGGTTACAAACGTTACGAAGGCAACCCTCTTGCGCTTGTGAGCGATACTACCGGTAACAAACAACGAATTGTTGCTATTATCGCGCAGCAGGCATCTGTTATGCCGTAACCGCTCCGCGAAGCCTCCTGGCTTCGTGGCATTACTCTATCGCATTTGGCGATTTTGTATTGTACAATTAATCGCGGCAAGCGATAAAGTAAGCCTGCGGAAGCTGGAGCTTCCGCAGAGCGGAAACCTTACATTGTCTTACATCTTTTATATGATTCAATTTCTTCCGCCCCTTCAGATATTTTATTTGTGTTTGTCCTTTATTCATAGGGCGTTGCCCCATGCTAATGCTTCGAGGCCTTCAGCTTCGGTTGAAAAGCGCAGTCTGCTTTCATTTAGAACAAGCCTCTGAAACAATGTATTTCTCACACGCTTTTATACGATTCAAATTGTTCACTAAACGGAATCCCAAAAATTCCGCGAAGCGGAAAACCTTATATTCCCTTACATGCCTTCTATACAACTAGTGAATAGTCAATGGTGAAGGGCACAAACTGGCTGAGTAGGCATAAACTACACTAGTCAGCATTAACCCAGGGTGGTAAGGTCTTACACGCCCTTATATGACTTATATGGTTTAAAAAAATTCGCTTCGGTCAGCTTTAGGCTTTGGGCTTTAAGCTTTATCAGTTGTTTACAAAGAAACGTTGGCGCGGCCAACACCTTACTTATATGGTTCAAAAAAAAAACGCGAAGTGGTCAACTCCCAATATTTATATGTTTCCAACCAGCTTACAACAGTTTATCCAACGTTATCGGCAAATCTCTCACCCTTTTCCCCGTTGCATGGTAAACCGCATTAGCCACCGCAGCGGCAAAGCCCACCAATCCAATTTCACCCAGCCCCTTCGCTCCCATAGGGTCCAAAATGGGATCCGGCTTATCTGTAAACAGCACATCCACATGGCAGATATCTGCATTTACCGGAATATGGTAATTCGCAAAATCATTATTTACGTAACGCCCGTAACGATGATCCAGGATGCCTTCCTCCATCAACGCTATCCCCGTTCCCCAAACCATTGATCCATACACCTGGCTGGCGGCAGTTTTCTTGTTGATGACGCGGCCGGCGTCAACCGCGCAGACGACCCGGTTCATCTTCACCATTTTAGTTTCGGGATGCACCAGCACTTCCACAAAATGCGCGGCAAAAGAGTAACCGGAATATTGTTCTCTTTCCTCCGTTGGTTTCGACTCAAACTCGGCCTTGATCTCTTTAACTGACAACTCCTTTAAGGCATCATCATAACTCACTTTATCGCCGTTCTTGTCAACAATCATTTCATCCGCAAACGAGATGTCTTCCACAGGTAATCCGGAAAAAGCCCAGCCTTGTTTGCCGCTCAGCATCCCTGCGATCTTTTTCTGCAATGCCTTTACTGCATCATACACGCCGGAGCCGGTGGAAGCAGTTGTTTGCGAACCAAATTGTCCCGGTGCAGGCGGCAATGTCGAATGTCCCCATTGAAATTCTACTTTTCGCACATCTATGCTCATTGCTTCAGCTGCTATTTGTGTCATGATAGTTGCGGAACCAGGACCTGTATCGGCGACAGAAGTCTGCACCAGCAATGTGCCGTTTGAACGGAGTGTAGCGCTAACCGTTGCGGGTGATCGGCCGGCATGATAGATTCCGGCTGCCATGCCCATGCCCAATAACCAGCCATCTTTCTGCATGGACTTTGGCTGCGGATTCCTGTTCTTCCAGCCAAATTTTTTCGCGCCGGATTCATAACATTCTTTCAGGTAATTGCTTGACCATGGCTTGCCGTTATCCGGATCTTTCTCCGCAAAATTTTTCAACCGTAATTCCAGCGGATCCATCTTCAAAGCATATGACAATTCATCGACAGCTGACTCCAATGCAAAGGAGCCGCTTGTTTCACCCGGACCTCTTGTCCAGCATGGCGTACTCATATCCAGCGGCACAAGCCGGTAACTGGTGCTTACATTCGCACAGTTATACAATGCCTTTGTGGGATCGACAATGCGCTCTGCAAACTTTTCATATTGCGACGTAGAACCAAAGGCTTCATGATTGATGCCGGTCATCGTGCCATCCGACTGCGCGCCAATCGATATACGTTGAACAGATGTGGGCCGGTAGCCCACCATATTAAAAGCCTCATCCCGGCGCAGCATCACTTTTACCGGCTTGCCGGATTTTTTCGCGCCGATCAGCGCCGCCATTTCCTCCGGCCAAACGCGTGAGGAAGAGCCAAAAGCGCCGCCCACGTATGGCGAGTGTACGATCACATTTTCGGCTTTTAACCCAAACGTCCGCATAATATCCTGCTGCGCAATTTTGGTCGCCTGCGTTTTATTGTACACGGTCACTTTGTCCGGCGCATCCCAAACAACCGTCGCTGCATGCGTCTCCATTGGGTTATGTACCTGGAATGGCGTGGTGTATTGCGCTTCTATTTTTACGGGCGCGGATTTTAGGGCATCCTTGTCACCGCGCGAATAATCCTGCGCCTGCTTTGCGGTTAAGGCTTTGTCCAGGTTGTTTTTAATATTGGTGGAAGGTGACTCTTTCTTATAAGTCGCTTTCACCAAAGATGCCGCATAAGTGGCCCGTTCAAATGTATCGGCAATCACCAGCGCGATCGGCTGCCTGTCGAAATAAATGGTATCGTCAAAAAACACACGGAACTCCTGTCCCTCAACACGCTTATTGTCCTGTTGCTCCGGTGGATTGTCCCAAAAAGGAATTTTCGGACGATTCAAATGCGTTACCACAGCCACAACTCCGGGCGACCTTTCTGCTTCCCTTGTGTTGAGAGTGCTGATCTTGCCCTTTGCAATGCTGCTGTTCACCAACACGCCGTAGTGCACACCCGGTACATCATATTCGGCAGCATAACTGGCGGTTCCGGTAACTTTTTCTTTACCCTCAACCCTGTCCAGGTCATCTGGCACAAGCGGACGTTCAAAAAACTTTCCCATAACTATACCCCCGCAATTGTTTTGAGTGTGTGAATAATGGTGTTGGGCAGCAACGTTAATTTAAAGTCATTATAGCCATAGCCTTTTGCTGCTGACATCGCTGCTTCAGCCGCGGCTTTAAAATTGCTTTCCGTCGGCGATTTGCCTTTCAGATATTTTTCAGCAGCCATCAACCGCCAGGGTTTATGCGCCACGCCTCCCGCCGCAAGCCTTACATGCTGAATGGTATTGTTTTGAAGATCCAACGCCGCGGCAACAGACACCAGCGCAAATGCGTAAGATGCTCTGTCGCGCACCTTTGTGTACAGCGAATGTTTGGCGAAACCATCATTAACAGGAATTTCAACGGCAGTAATGAGTTCTCCTTTTTGCAGGTGGGTATCTTTTTCCGGTGTATCGCCCGGCAGACGGTGAAAATCAACAAAACTGATCTTTCTTTCTCCCTTGCTTCCGGCAACAATAACCGTTGCATCCAGCGCAGCCAGTGCCACACACATGTCGCTAGGGTGAACCGCAATGCAACTGTTCGACGCGCCAAAAATGGCATGCATGCGGTTATAGCCTTTTAATGCGCCGCAGCCACTGCCCGGCTGTCGTTTATTACACGGCATGGCAAGATCATAAAAATACGTGCAGCGCGTTCTTTGTAGCATATTGCCGCCAACCGTTGCCATATTTCTTATTTGTGGTGAAGCGCCCGCATTGAGTGCCTGTGCCAGCAAAGGAAGTTTCTCCTTAATCAAGGCATGTTCAGCTACCTCGCTGTTCAGGCAAAGCGCGCCGATTCGAATATTATTACCGGACTGTTCAATGGAGTTAAGCGGAAGGCGGGAAATGTCAACCAGTTTTTGCGGAGCAACCACACCGTGTTTCATCAGATCCACCAGGTTGCTGCCGCCTGCTATAAATTGCGCCGACGCATCTTTTGTGATGGCATCTACAGCGGCTTTTGCCGAGTTCGGACGAACATAGTCAAACGCAATCATGACTTACCTCCTTTCGCATTTACTTCCCTAATGGCGGCGACAATATTGTGATAAGCGCCACAGCGGCATAGGTTGCCACTCATGTGTTCGCGGATCTCATCATCCGATCCGGCATGCCCCTCGTTAATGCAGGCTACCGCGGACATGATCTGCCCAGGTGTGCAATAGCCACACTGAAAACCGTCATGTTTAATAAAAGCCAGTTGCATCGGGTGAAGCGTACTGCCGGTGGCCAGACCTTCAATGGTTGTAACTTTTTTGCCATCCTGCATAACGGCCAGGCTCAGGCAGCTCAATACCCGCTTGCCATTCACATGAACGGTGCAGGCGCCGCACTGGCCATAGTCGCACCCTTTTTTGGAGCCGGTAAGATGGAGTTGTTCGCGCAACAGGTCCAGCAGTGTTACACGCGGTTCAACAGAAAGCTGGTGCTGTTTGCCATTGATCTCAATGCTCAGTGGAACCTTTTCAAAGATATCCGCCGCTTTCTCGTCCAGCTTTTTCTCAGCAGCATCAACCAATGCCGGCGCCACGAGGGCAATTGCCGTGATGGCTGAGGATTGTTTTAAAAATTGGCGCCTGGTTTCAAGCAGTTCGCCTGGTTGCTCTTGCTTATCCTGCGTATTGTCGTTAGTCATGTCGCATGATTGGAGATGAATGTTTGGAGATGTGCGTTAGCGCATTTGGTGTTACACAAATTTGCTTGCCGGAAAAACCGGAACCGGATAATTTGCTGCAATTGTTAGTCCAGTTTTGTTTGAATGTTCTTTTCGGGAATAAATGGAATGACAGGATAATTTTTTCCTGCGGCACGCCTCAGAAAATTTCAATAAAAGTGAAAGAAGGTTTTTTTCCAAAATACAAACAAAGGCGCCGGTAGTTTCCGGCGCCTGCGGGTTAATTAGCTTATTTTAATTTCCTTCGATGCTTTTACTTCTTCCTGTGTTTTGGGGATTTCCAGCTTCAAAACGCCATCTTCATAGCGGGCTTCAATGCTATCATCTTTGGCGTTTTCCGGGAGCCTGAAAGAACGGGTAAAAGAGCTATAGCTGTATTCCCGGCGGCTGTATTGCCTGTTCTTGTCATTCTCTGTTGATTCTGTTTTCTTTTCAGCGCTGATACTCAGCACATCGTTGTCTACATTAATTTTAAAGTCTTCCTTTTTAAATCCCGGCGCAGCAACATCTACGCAGTAACATTTTTCGTCTTCGGATACGTTAACTGCGGGCAGCGAAGAACTTCTTTCAGACCAGGCGGGCCATAGATTTCCCATATCAAAAAAATCCCTGAAAGGGTCCGAAAATCTCCTTGTGCCCCAGTTTCCGGATTTTTCAATATCGCGTTTCATAGCAACCTCCTTTTTTGAAAAAATGGCAATAAAAATTGGGCCAAAGAGAGGACGCGGTTTTATCAAAAAGTTATAATTGAAAGAACTTTTGCAAGAATAAACCAGTATTACAATGCGCTGCGAGGGCCAGGAGGTCAGAAACGACATTAGACGCAGGTAACTATTAGCAAGAAATCTGCACCCAGGTGGCCACCTCGGGGTAATGAGGGGTTTCTGGAAATTAATCGACACTTATGCAGTATCTGTTCAGTGATTTTTGAATTGATGCGTTTGGGCTAGTGGTTAACGATTTTAATTTGTTGAATCAACTTAATTGGCGTTTTTTATATATCAATCCTTGCCCAGCGCCTGTGGCCGAGGTGGCGGAGCTTTGTTGGGGGGTAGATTTCCAAAAAGTAAATTGTATTTGCGAAGATTACTATAGTAATTTTTATACTGCCGCAATCGTGATATTTTATCGCAAATCAAAAGGAAATGAGAAGTGGCGAAAGTTGCAAAGTCTGATAGAACTCTGCATATTTAAAAGTTAGCTACCATTTAAAATTGACATATTATGGGCTTTAAAGCATCAATGGTAATTATCCAACACTCTTCCATGCAAATGAGCGACGGAGAACTTTTGAAAAAATTAGGTTTTGAAGACCTTACATTTTCCGATGACACAACTTTTGAAGAATGTATGTATCCAAATGACAAATCAATTAATCTTGGATACTACAATGATTGTTTGATTATTTCAGACGACTATCAGCTTACAACTTCTTTAGAGCTTTCTAAAACTCCTGATTTACTAAGCGACTACGAAAAGGTGTTGACAGACCTATTCCCTGACTCAGAAATTCTGACTGTAGCTTGCCATAGTACAGTGAATTATCATTTATATTCTTTAGTGAAAGATGGGCAAAAGCTGCGGTTTAAAAAAGTTGTGAATGGAGAACCAATAATTGAGTACGGTGACAGAATTGAAGAAGAAGAAAATGTTTATGTTTATTCAAAAATTATTGATGGGCAGCGAATGTTCAGAAGCACATATAAGAACGATGAAATTTATGACTACACAGAAGACCAGATGATGGAGGACTTTGCTTTTGGGGTTGCAAAAAGACACTTGGGTGTTATGATCTCAACAAATGAAGATGAACAATTAATGTTTGATACACCGTTTAAAAAATATGTTGTCGACAGGGTGGCAAATAAAAAGAAGGAAGCTCAAAGCACACCTGTAGCTACAGAGCAAACAAAAGGTTCATGGCTTTCAAGACTATTCAAAAGGTCATAACGGAGGCTAACGGAAGCCAACACTGGCTTGTAACATGGTGGGTAGCGAACAAAACTTACCATTTGAAATTCGATTAAGCTTTTGTAATAAACCTGGGCTAACGGAATACTATTACATTCACGAACGCAAGTTCCGAAAACGTTGGTAACTATTTTAGAGAGACCCTACAAAAACAGACAATTCAAAATTAACAATGGGATTATTTGACTTCTTAAAGAAAAAAGAACAACCACAGACAGTTTTCAAAACCGAAAAATCTGTGCCAAAGGAAACCGAGCCTTATCTTGGGGACTTAAACAAGACAGACATTATATATAGACTTGTTCAGACACCACGAAACGAGAGAGATGAAAAGTGGCAACAAACATTTCTAGAAAACATTGGACAAGCAAGTTTTCGTTGTGGCAATCCTCAAGTTATAACCGGACCTGACGGCTTTCCATATTTTCAACTCTTTTTACCAGAACCTGGTAAAAGTTTTCAGTGCTATGTAATTGAAAGAATGAAAGATGATTTTCTAATGACGTCAGGTTTTGGTGTTGTAATAAATCCGACACCAAATAGTGCAGATTGGGTTTTAACCTATGGAGACATTTTAAATCTACATTTAAACAAGACATTTTACACAACAACTGAAACTCCATTTTCAAGAGATTCAAACGATGAAACTATTGCCGAAAATGAAAAAGTAATGATTGGGCAGCCTTCAGAAACAATTCTACCCAGGCAAACACGCCAATTTATTGCAGAATTTCTAAAAAGGAATGGTGTTAAGGCTCCAAAAGTCTTACTAATGATGCGGCATAGGAAAGGAGGAAAAGGAGTTTCACAAGATATAGTTTTTAATTTGACACCTGCCAATTTTAAAGACGAAAACACCTACAGAAGTGTAATGCAAACTATTGGTTGGTATTTACCACGACACTATTCGTTTGTTGGTATGGATGAAAAAAGTTTAGGAAATGGTTTTATGCCTTTATAAAGATTAGAAAAAGCCAATGACATAGGATTGTTAGAATAACAAATAATAATATTTAACCAATATCATGGTGACCAATCCCAATCAGTTTGGCAGACTTTCATTAGAAGAATTGACAGACTTTGAGAACATCAACCAAATAGAACTTCCCGAAGACTACAAAAAGTTTTTGCTCGATTACAACGGTGGCAAACCTTTAAAAGGCCGGCTACAGACGCCAGCAACGATTGTGACCTATATTCTTGGCATGCACAATGGCGACTATTATGCAAGTTTATACAAGCACATCAACCAGTTCTTAAACAGGCTTCCTTTAAGTACTTTTCCCATTGCGACAGACCCTTTTGGCAATTTGTTTATCATGTCTTTGCACCCCGAAAATTACGGACAAGTTTTTTTCTGGGAACATGAAGGCGAAACGGAATTGCAAGACGGACATTATGTTGACAATGTTTCTTATGTAGCTTTATCTTTCACCGACTTTATAAAAAGCTTATCTGAATAACCTACTGTTCGGGCTGATGGAATGCTAAAGCGGCCACAAAAGCAAGGTCCTAAAACGTTAGCACAATAATATGACGACTCGAAAATCTATAGCAAATTTTTTATTTCTCCTCTGTCTTATGGGCTGCAAAGATCAAGCGGCTAAATATCCGTTACCTCCGTTATCCTCAAAGTTGAATTTTAAGGCGATGGAATTGGGCAAATACCTTGACAATGAAGACAGCTGTAGGAAAGCTTTAAGTTTACTGGATAGTGCAACAAATATTGACAAAAATAACTTTCTTGCTTACTATAACAAGGTGGCGTTCCTTTGTTCATTGAGGGAATTTAGAAAAGCAATAACCGCAATTGACAATGCGAGCCGCATAAAACCAGAAGCTCATGATTTGTATTTAATTTCTGGGATTCTTCATAGAAAAACAAACGACACAATTGTAGCACAGCAACTTTTTTTGAACTCATTATCTATTTGTGATAAAGCTTTGGATACAATGAATTCCACAAATAGTGATTACATGATGCTACAAAGCAATAGAATCCTATTACACGTAATGTTAAATGACAGAAAGAAAGCAACTTATCTGTTGAATAAACTTAACCAAACTAAAATCGATTCCGCGACACGCCAGCAATTACAGCAATTTGTTAATGACGATAGAGACACGACTATATCGAAAATATTGGATCTGAAAAATTAACATCGTCGACTGTGACGAGGTGATCTCTCAAAACCATTCTTGCCAAGACAAGTTGAAGCTTATGAAAACAAATTTCAAAATAGGATTGCCGAGACAGCCTTTTGACCTTTTTCTTCTGACAACCATTCTACTTTTCATTTTTCCGTTTTTTACCTGGAGAAATAGCATTGATTTTCATTTACATGACACTTATTTTGTTGTGTCGGCTGTTTACCCGGTATGGCTGTTAGCTTTAGGATTTCTACTCATCTGGACAATTTATAAACTAACAAACAGGATTCTTTGGACAAGGTATTTAACTTGGTTCCATATTATATCGACGCTTGTCGTTTTGATTTTAATATTATCAGCTGGTTTATGGTATGAGTCTAGAGTACCGACTTCGAGGAAAGAAATTATCGCCTATGAAACTCGACAAGAGCAGCAACATAAACAATTATTAATTTTCCTGCCAATTGTGACCACATTTTTACTTGGACAGGCTGCCTTTGTAATTAATCTAATTGGTGGACTAATTAAAAGGGCTACAAACAAAACATAACAGTACAAAATATTGGTTTTGCGATATAGCCGCTAAGCAAAAGCATTACAGATACTTCCGCAAAGCCTTAAGCCGTATCATGCGATTTTAGTGACAGCCCAAACAATGCACTTGTCCAATAAAACATATAAATACCTTGATGCCTTAAAGCGAGATTTTGCCTGGACATCGGGAAAAGAGGAGGTTGAAAAATATCTATTAAATCAAGACATTCCGGCATTTGAAAAAGTTGTTCAATTTCAAACTAATTTTTCAGGTCTTATTCTAACAATTGTAAACAAGCCAACCCAAACATTTAAGGCACAGCTTTTTTCTAAAAAAGATATTTCAACAAAGTCTCCTGCAGACTTTATCAAATTAAATGAGCATTATTATTTTGGATGTGGCGAACATGAGACAGCTCAATATAATTTTGTCATCGACGAAAAGGGGCAGATAGGTGTATACGATAATAACCTGGAAACAGTTAATATTATATTTTCCTCGTTTGAAAAGATGTTAGAAACTTACTCATTAGAAAACCTGCTGACAAACTGGTATGAGAATCCATTCTTTTTTAAGTTGGTTAGTCAAGAGAAGTTTCAAATCTTCACTAAAGATTTTAGAGGGCTTTCCACAAAAAATGATGATTATGATGCTTGGTTAAGAACCGATGAGCTTGTAGTGCATAAAGGCACATGGTTTGACAAAGCAGCCTTTTATATCCATATTTACGGAAACGAAAAAAACAAGTGTGACGATTTTATAAAGGTTTTGAAAGAGAATGGCGTAATTGAGTGACAAGCAAATGGCACTAGTCTGGAATGACAATACACGGAACTTAAATATACCAAATACTCAACCATTGACTACAACAGCATGACGACACTCAAGGAAACGCTACAGGGGCGAAAAAAAAGAATTGAGCATAAGCTTAGGATGCATGGTATATCCGATACTTCAATAACTTTTTTACGTTACCTCATGTTCGATAACAAAGCATTTGCGACGCCTTATGAGGTGGGATGCAGGATCATGATTCTATACGCAATTGTTTATGCAGTTGAAGAGCCGGCAAAAAAGGACGGCATTGCTAATTGGTTGAAAAATGAGAACATTTGGCAACATATTGGCTATAAAGAAGCGGAATATTTAGAAGGAGCCGAAGCTAATCAAGAACAACTCAATGAATTTTCATGGCAATTGGAAGCTGCCTACATTTTAGCTTGGTCGCTAAATCTTGTAAAGGAGCTACCTTCGCCCAGTAGTTCAGCCACTGATATGCAATTGGAAGACTTCTTTGGAAATGTTGCCCCCTTAGGAGGTAGTATACAGGACTTTTTGAACAATCTTTCCTACAGAAACCCGGAAGAAATATTTGAAGAAAACATCTTTTACGAGTTGACAACATCTTATTTCCGAGACCTTTTATTTAATGGCAAAGAAGACACAACGGATATAGACCGAACTGCAGCTTTTGAGCGACACAAGGCATTGAACTGGCTACGTCGTTTCATGGACATTAAAGAATGGGAGGAAACGGACACCTCTACTTAAAGTCAAAAGTCATCTTTTTATTTCTTCAGCAAGCTTTCCAGCCTTGCAATCATTTCATCTTTTTCCTTCAGCATTCTTTCAAACAATGCTTCTTTCTCTTTGTGTAGTTCTAAAATTTTGTCTAGTGGGTTAACTATCGCATTGTTACTAACAATAGAAGCGTTGTCATTATCATGGTAGTTAAAAGTTCCCGAAAAAATGTTGATAGCTTTCTCCGTATCAAAATTCTCAATCGCTTCTTTCGGTACTTTTAATGCGTTTGCAACTTTCTCCAATAAAGCCGGTTCTATTTCAGCCTTAGCTTCTAACATAGACACCTTTTTCTGGTTCCAGTCGTCACCCAGTTCAATTGCAAGGGCATCTTGTTTCACGCGTAGGCTAAGTGCCCGGCGCCTTACCATATTACTATAGCAGGTTTCCAAGCACTCGCCTCCAAACCGTACGTGCACCTCTCAATGCATACGGCTTTCCACCGGTATCTTCAATCCATTTTGCCATTATGTATTTTCCGATGACAGCTGTAACAGACAGCGAGCGTTTTGCGCCGTCTGGCAATCATTAGAATTTTCCATGGCTCATTCCCCTGTAAGTCTTTTAGTTTTCTGACGTGATGCATTTGTAGCTGATTTGTTGCTCCACAGGCTTCGCATGTTTGAGCCTGCAATCTATCTATCAGGCTAGTCCTGGCTGACACGGTAATTGTGTTGGGAAGGTTATCGGTTACTAATGTGCTGTAGCTAACGCGCTGGAAGCTTTCTTTGCGAAAAACATTTCGCTTGACCACACCGTTCTTGCCTGTATAGGTCACTGCAAAGTCTTTACCGTGTCGGTATTTAGACCTGATTTTCCCTACAGTGGTGCGGTATTTTGCTGCGAACGTTTTGTACATGCTATATTCCATTATGTACCGAAAGTCGTGCAGGGCAGAGCTGTTGTTGGCAATGCGGTAATAGTTGGTAAACCCCTTTATTTCTGTATTGTATGCATTTAAAATTTCCAGGTCATCGTTGTTTTGCAGTTTGATGCGTTTTGTAGGTTTCCACTTCTCACCATTATGATCATAGATCAGCTTGACGGCTTCGTATGAAAATAATTTTTTCAATATTGTCTTATTAGGAACATCCAATATGACTTTGCTCTGGAATGTTCTCATAAGATGGCCGTCCTTTGTTCTTTTCGTATGATTGCTCTTACGGATACTAACATCATACCCCAGGAAACGCGCCGCTTTATTTGATTGGGTGATCAGTGTCTTTTCTGCTGATAAAGTGAGGTTCAAGTTTTCTTTCAGATATTGTTGTATGTCTGCTTTAATTTGCTCACAGTCGCGTTTACTGCCAATAATACCGATTAGAAAATCATCTGCATATCTAACATATTTAAGGCGTTTATATCTACTGTCCATTTCGTTGCCTGATGATAGCAACTTTCTCTGTGATTCTACAATCTTAACCTTCTCAATCCTTTCCTTCCTGATCTGCAAATCGCGGAGCCTGTCAAACTTGTATAATAGTTTTGCTTTTTGCCTGGACAGCTTATGATAGGCTTCGTTCTGCTCACGTCTTTTTCCTTCGTCAAATACCGCTATATATTGCCTTATATACTTATCCAGCTGATCCAGGTAAATATTTGCCAGGATCGGGCTGACTATACCTCCCTGAGGTGTACCGCTGAAAGTTTTATGATACTTCCAATCCTCCAGGTAACCAGCGTTTAAGAACTTTCTTATCAGCCGCAGAAAACGTTCGTCTGCTATGCGGTGGCGCAGTATGCAAATCATCGTGTCGTGGTTGATGTTGTCAAAGAACCCTTCAATATCACCCTCTATGAACCACTTGACTCCGGTAAACCTGTTGTGAACCTGTTTAAGTGCGGTGTGGCAGCTTTTGTGTGGCCGAAAACCGTGAGAGCTGTTGTCGAACTGCTTCTCGAATATGGCTTCCAGGATCATGCGTATCACTTCCTGCACGAGTTTGTCGTCAAATGAAGGTATACCGATGGGACGTTGTTTACCGTTCTTCTTGAGGATGTAGATCCTTCTTACTGGTGTGGGCTTGTATTGTTCAGTGCGCAGTTTTTCTATGAGATTGCTGATGCGCTCAAGGCTCATTTTGTCAATGGTGCTACCATCTGAGCCGGGAGACATATTGCCTGGTTTTGCGTAGATACGTTGGTAGGCCTCATAGAACATATTTGCATTGAACAGTGTGCGGTAAATGCGTTGGAACTTATAGCACTCAAGGTTGCTGTGCTTCGACAGACTGTTTAAAATTACCAAAGGATCTCTCAATGTCTCTCACATTTTCCTTTGGTGATCTTAAATGATACCAGCTGTCTCCCTTCGCCCTGTACAAGGCTTTCCCTTGCTCCGACTACTACGGAGACTCCGTTGCCATGCCAGATATTCAGGAGCCTCTGCTCCATAGCCAGGAAGGCTTTCTGGTTTAGGCAATCACCGTTTAGCAACATTGATAACATAGCTGCTGATAGCTGATAGCTGATAGCTGATAGCTGATAGCTGATAGCTGATAGCTGATAGCTGATAGCTGATAGCTGATAGCTGATAGCTGATAGCTGATAGAATTTTTCTTTAATCAATTTAAATTACAGGTCATGCAAGGATGGAAAGAATATCAGGAGCAGAACAAGCAACGTTTCCTGGATGAATTATTAGAGTTACTTCGTATGCCAAGCGTAAGCGCAAGAAGCGAACACAAACAGGATATGCTTGCCTGTGCAGACAAGGTTAAGCAGAGATTACTGGAAGCAGGTGCAGACAAAGTTGATATCTACCCTACCGCCGGCCATCCCGTAGTGTACGGAGAGAAAATAATTGATGCTTCTTTACCTACAGTACTGGTATATGGTCACTACGACGTTCAGCCGCCCGATCCGCTTGAGTTATGGCACAGTGGTCCTTTTGAACCGGTTATTAAAGATGGCAAAATATATGCGCGTGGCGCCTGTGATGATAAAGGGCAGTTTTACATGCATGTTAAAGCGCTGGAAACGATGGTGAAAACCAATACGCTTCCTGTTAACATTAAATTCCTGATTGAAGGTGAAGAAGAAATCGGATCAAACAACCTGGGTGAGTTTGTAAAAGCACACAAGGATCTGCTGAAGGCGGATGTTATCCTGATAAGTGATACCGCAATGTTAAGCATGGAAAATCCAAGTATAGATGTTGGTGTTAGAGGCTTAAGCTATATTGAGGTAGAAGTTACAGGCCCGAACAGGGATCTTCACAGTGGTGTTTACGGAGGTGCTGTAGCCAATCCGATAACTATCCTTGCAAAAATGATTGCCAGTCTACATGATGAGAACAACCATATAACTATTCCAAACTTTTATGATGATGTGCAGATTGCCAGCGAAGCAGAACGAGCTGAAATGGCAAAAGCACCATATGACGAAGAAGAATACAAAAAAGACCTTGGTGTTAAAGCTTTATGGGGCGAAAAAGGTTATACTACAAACGAACGCACCGGCATTCGTCCGACACTTGAATTAAACGGAATTTGGGGCGGCTATACCGGTGAAGGCGCAAAAACAGTTCTTCCGTCAAAAGCATTTGCTAAGATCAGTTGCAGACTGGTGCCCAATCAGCAACATGAAAAAATTACAGAATTGGTTATCAACCACCTGAAAAAAATTGCGCCTGAGTATGTTGAAGTAAAAGCAAATCCGCATCATGGTGGAGATCCGTATGTGACACCCGCAGATAGCATTGAATTTAAAGCTGCATCAAAAGCAATCCAGGAAACATTCGGTAAACCTCCTATCCCTGTAAGGGGCGGCGGAAGCATTCCTATTACAGCCTTATTTGAAGCCGAACTTGGTTGCAAAACGGTATTCCTTGGCTTTGGACTGGACAGCGATAATCTTCATAGCCCCAACGAGAAATTTAACCTGTTTAACTTTTATAAGGGCATCGAAACAATTCCATACTTTCATAAGTACTACGCGGAGATGAAGACCGTAAGACCGTAAGACAGTAAGACCGTAAGACCGTAGGACATGTAAGACCGTAAGACCGTAGGACATGTAAGACGTGTAAGACATGTAAGATGATAGAAGAAGAAAAAGATCAGAAGAAAATAATAAAAGAGTGAAGCAGACTGCAATCCCGCAAGCTGCTTCACCTTTCACGGATCACGACAGTAAGATAGTAAGACAGTAAGATAGTAAGTTCGTAAGACGCGTAGGACATGTAAGAGGGAGAGAAGGAGACAAAAAGATTAAAAGAAGAAAGTAAAACTGTAAAGCAGTTTGCAGAAACTAAAAGCTGCTTCACCTTTCACTATTGACTATTCACCATTGACGATTCATCATTGACTATTCACCATTCACTTCAAAATGAGCGAAACAAAAGAAAAACTGCGCATAGATAAATACCTCTGGTCGATAAGAATTTTTAAGACGAGAAGTATTGCGGCAGAGGCGTGCGATAAAGGGAAAGTAAGATTTAACGGAGATCTTGTTAAGGCAGCAAAAACAGTACATGTTAACGATGAATACGAAATAAGGGCTGAAGCAAGAAAATGGATCATTAAAGTAACCGGACTATTGGACCACCGTGTACAATACAGTGAGGCTATAAAATATTATGTGGACCTGACTCCTCCTGAAGAAGTGGATAAAAAAGAATTCCAGGTATCCGCATTTAACACCGGTAAACGCCTGAGCAAAATTGGACGCCCGACTAAAAAACAAAGAAGAGACCTGGAAGATTTCATGGAAGATTAATCATACTCAACGCTTCTTTCGCCTGCCATTTTTCATACGCGGTTTGCTTGGATTCTTCGAAAGATAACCTTCTATCATGCTGCCTTTTATTTCGCAGGCACAATTGTTGTTTCTAATCCGCACAACAAACAAAAATTGTATCAGATCATGATTATCAACTTGTACTCATGGGCATACTATTTACATTTATTTAAAATATCAAACTTAAATGATGCACTACGTAAATTATTTGTATAAGAAATTTGGTATGTTCGAACATAAAAATTTGCCATTGAGCAAAAATTGTTCTATGTTTACTTACACGATTTAGCAAGGTAAACGCAAATCGTTTGTAAAGAATAAAAGCCATAACTAAATGCTTGGAAGGTGGATTGCCGTATGATATCTTTCCCGGGCTTTTATTACACTATATTTTGAGTTTAACAAATGTACCTGACCAGCGGGCGTTATATTATCCGGCGCTAACTGTAAGGATGTTTTACTCATTACTTTTTACTCCGGCCTTATGAGGAATGTATTCGAGATGCGAAATAAACCAAAGGCATTCCGGAGTAGCTACAGCTATTGTTTTTAGACCGTAACAAAAGGAAACAAAGGTTATCAGCAATCAGAAAAATGCGAATATGGTTGATTGTGAAGCTTTCGCCATCATTATTTTTTCACATATTGCTAAAACGATATTGCATTTTTTAAACGCGGGTGTAACCCCGTAAACAATAAAGATGAACTGCTATATGAAAACGCCATGCAACAAATATGCAGAGGTAAAGAAGGAACAGTAAAGGACACAGGCTGATCATCCATCTTTAAAAGATAAACCATGCATATATGCTAACATTGAAAGACAAAGTAACCGTTCCGTTAAGGGCCCCTCCCGTTGTTGACGAAGAGTTTTTTCCTCCATGACACTATTTGCCTAATGGCACCAAACGTTTATGCAACGCAGATTGTATAGAAAAAACTGACTTAATATTTCCCAATATAATTGACTTCTAAAAAGATTGTTTATGAAGCAAAAAATTTTGCAACTCATTCTATTTGCTTTTTTGGCAATAAATGCAATGGCGCAGCAAAAAGTTACAGGCCGCGTTTTTAATGCCAGAACTGCCGAGCCTTTGCCAGGTGTAAGTGTGCAACTTAAGGGCACAACTACTGGTACTACTACAGATGAAAATGGTAACTATACGCTACAGGCTCCAAACTCCAAATCGGTTCTCACGTTCTCATATACCGGTTTTACATCGCAGGATGTCACAGTGGGCACGACCTCTTCACATGATGTAAGATTAGTCGAAGTTGTGAACTCTCTGAACGATATAGTAGTGATTGGATATGGTACAGTAAAAAAATCTGATTTAACCGGTGCTGTTGTTGGCATCAAAGGCGAGCAACTGATGGATAAACCAGTGGCCAACGTAACACAGGCGTTACAAGGTAAAATTGCCGGTGTGGAAGTTAGTGTAAACAGCAACGCTCCTGGTGATGGTGCAAAAGTACGCGTACGCGGTTTGGGTTCTATCAACTCCTCACTTAACCCACTGTATGTGGTTGACGGTGTTATTGGTGTTGATCCCAACTCAATCAACCCTAATGATATTGCATCATTAGAGGTTTTAAAAGATGCGTCTTCAACCGCTATTTACGGTTCACGTGGCGCTAATGGCGTTATCATGATCACTACCAGACGTGGACGTGCAGGCGCAACAAGGGTTACTTATGATGTTAACGTAAACAGGAACGAATTGTATCGCCACCTGCCTACACTTAACTCTGAAGAGTTCGTGAAAATCTACAATGAGTCTTATGCAAACGGACAGAAATTTGACCCATTGGGACAAGTTCAGGTGCCTCCTGTTCAAATGAACCACCACGATCTTCCGTTGTTATTTGATGCAAACGACAAACCTTTATACAATACCAACTGGGAAAATGAAGTATACAAACCTGCCTATTCACAGAGTCATAACCTTAATTTCCAGGGAGGTAACGACAAATCTTTGTACAGTGTTTCCCTGGGTTATTTAGATCAGAATGGTTTGATGATTCAATCATGGTTCAAACGCTACTCTGCAAGAATTACGATGGATAATGACGTTAAAAGCTGGTTACGCGTGGGTGGTAACTTATCCGTAATCAAAAGTCAGCAACGCGTGGTTTCTGATGGTAATGGAGGTTTGAACGTACCTAGAATGGTAACCGAAGAGGTTGCACTGGTTCCGGTTAAATATCCTGATGGTACATGGGCCGGTAATAATGACATCGCCGGTCTTGAAGGTGGTCCAAACCCTGTTAATATTGCAACAAACAGGTACACGATCAACAACAACATGCAAACATTAGGCAATGCCTATCTGTTGTTCCACATTACAAAAGAACTTGATTTCAAAACCGATTTCGGCTTTAACCTTAGTTCTCAGAAAAACAACTTCTACTCCTCTCAAAATCTTGCACACTTATCGCAAGATCAGGGTGGCGTAGCTAACATTAACGCCTACATGAATACTTACTGGCAGTCTGAGAACTATCTTACATGGAACCATAAAATCAACGATCGTCAAAGACTTACTGCCCTGGTAGGAGCATCATGGAACAAAACTTATACTGAGCGTGTAAGATCAGAGACACAAAACTTTATAGATGACATCTTCCAATGGCATTACCAACAGGCTGGAACTGTAAGAAGTGCAAACGAGTCGCAGGATTATGGATTCCAGATGAATTCGTATTATGCCCGCGTATTTTACAACATTGACGAGAAGTACATGTTTACCGGTACATTCCGTGCGGATGGATCTTCAAGGTTCGGTAAAAATAACAAATACGGTTACTTCCCATCTCTGGGTGGTGCATGGCGCGTTTCCCAGGAAGATTTCATGAAGAACAGCAAAAACATTAGCAATCTTAAATTACGCGCAAGCTACGGCTTCACTGGTAACCAGGAAATTGGTAACTATCAGTCTATTGCTCAGATCCAGCCAAGCACAACAATTCTTGGCAATACACAGGTTTCAACTTTACAGCCACAGTACATTGGCAACCCTAATTTGAAATGGGAAAAATCACAGCAGTTTGATGCAGGTATCGAATTGGGCTTATTTAAAGATCGCATTAATTTGACTGTTGACTACTACAATCGTGTTACCAAAGATCTGCTGTTGCAAACACCAATTCCCTGGTCAGCTGGTATGACAAATGCCAATGTGGTTAGAAACATTGGATCTGTTAGAAACGCAGGTATAGAAGTTGCACTGAATACCATCAACGTAAAAACCAAGAATTTCACATGGAGCACCAACTTCATTTTTGCATCTAACAAGAATAAAATATTGAAGCTGAACTCAAACGGTGCAGACATTTTCCCTGGTCCTAACTTCCTTGGCCAATCAAACGTTCTTCGCGTAGGCGAGCCAATCGGTTCATTCTATGGTATGACAAGATTGGGAACATATAGCGATAAAGAAGCTGATCTTGCAGCAAGCCATGGCTTGCATGTTGGCGATAGAAAATATATTTACAATGCAGATGGAAGCAATTACTACAGCATCATCGGCCGTATGTACCCGAAATGGACAGGAACTTTCACCAGCACCATTAACTATAAGAACTGGGATTTCTCTTTTGACATCCGTTTTGTTGAAGGTGTAAACACTGCAGCTACATTTAAACACTCTTCTGAAGACAGACAGACAATTGCGAACAGCCTGAAAACTGTGTTAAATGGCTGGACTCCTGATAATCAAAACACCATGATCTCACAAGTGCGCAACTACAAGTTTGCACAGGATTCCCATTTTGATACATGGTGGGTAGAAGATGGTTCTTTCATCCGCGGTCAAAACTTTGTATTAGGTTACAACTTACCAGTTGCTGCACTGCAGAAAATGAAAATTCAGCGTTTACGTGTTTATGCAAGTGTTCAGAATCTGTTTGTAATTACCAAATACACTGGTTACGATCCTGAAGTTGATACGTTTAACTCCAGCTACGGAAACAACGGCAACTTCTCACAGAACATGGATTTCTTCTCTTATCCACGTCCACGAGTATGGAACTTAGGTTTAACACTTAATTTCTAATCATTTAAAACGAAGATCATGAAGACGATAAAAAACTTTATAATATTAGGCGTTATACTTTTCGCGTGCTCCTGTAAGAAGTTCCTGGAAGAAAAGCCCACTTATTTTTTAACTCCGGATTCGGATGTATCGAGCACAAAAGTTGCCAGAGCTTATGCCAACTCAGCCTATAAATACATGCAGGGCTTGCTGGCTGGTCAACCATCATCTTATGGTGGTAACACATGGAACCTGATGGAGTTTATGACCGGTAAATCCAATAGCGATCTTGGTCAAACAGGTTTTGTAAACTTTCAGAATCTCAGCTACAACAACACTTCATTTTATGTTGATACCTGGTGGCAGCAGATGTACCTGGGCGTAGGTTCTTGTAATGAAGCACTTGAACAGATCCCTGGAATCGTTGCACCGGGTTTAACTGACGAGCAGAAAAATAATATGCTTGCGGAGGTTCGCACCATGAGAGCTTTATATTATTTCTTCCTGGTAAGAATGTACGGAGCAGTTCCAATGGTAACTACAGTACCTAAAGATCTGAATCTGAACGTTCCTCGTAGCCCGGCAAAGAATATATATGACAGTGTGATTATCCCGGATCTTTTGATTGCGGAAAAATCAACTTTGCCATGGCAGGATAATACAGGAAAAGTATCAATGGGTGCTATCGAGTCTCTGCTTGCGGATGTTTATTTAACTTATGCAGGACAGGCGATCAAAGGTGGTGATCAATACTATGCTGAGTCTGCCAAACACTCTCTTAGTGTTATGCAGAACGGTGGTTATAGCTTGTTCCCGGAGTACACAGACATGATCAACCCTGCAAACAAAAATACCAAAGAGTTCATTTTACAGGTTCAGTATGCAGCCAGCGTTCCGTCTACCAATCCGTTGACGCCGCTTACTATTCCTAACTACTCAGGTATTTCTAAGTATTCTGATGAATATGGTTCTGTTTTGCCAACAGATCAATTTATTGCATCATTTCAACCTGGGGATAAAAGAGTTGCTGAAAGACAGTTCTTCTACACCAGCTACCCAAATGCAAAGACTGGGCAGATTGTTAACTTTAAGCACCATTACATCTACAAATGGTTTGATTCAACAGCGGTAACTAATACAGTAAAATCTGACCTGAATTATTCTGTATATCGTTTGGCTGATGTAATGTTAATGTATGCTGAAGCTTCTAACCGTGCAGAAAACGGACCGAATGCAACTGCTACCGCTGCTGTTAATGCTATCCGTGCAAGAGCTAAACTCGCTCCTATCGGCACATTAAGCAAAGATGCATTTGAAAAAGAGGTATGGCTTCAACGTTATTATGAGCTTTGCTTCGAAAACAAAATGTGGTTCGATATGATCCGTACGCTTAAAGTACATAACGACGTAACAGGCAACTGGGACGATTTTGTTGGACATAAAACCGTATGGGGTGCAACATTCGCAGAGAAACAACGCCTGTTCCCTGTTCCAAAACAAGAAACGGACATCAACCCGAACTTGTTGCCAAATAATCCTGGCTTCTAATTAGTGTTCATGGAGTTTTAATAGAAAACCGGGCGCATTTATTGCCCCGGTTTTTTTGTGCTATAAGCTTTCAACTATGAGCTGTCAGCTTTAAGGTATCAGGTATTAGGTTTCAGGTTTCAGGCATGAGGTATGAAATATAAGACTTCTTCACTGCCGCAATATTAACCAGCATATGCTAACGGAAGCTGTTAAACTCAACGTACTTCGTACTTCTAACCTCGTACCTAACTCACATTGTACATCACACATCTAACATCGTACATCGTACATCGTACATCTAACACCGTACATTTACCTCACATCCTTATAATACGTTCTGAAATATTCATCCGCAGATAAACGTCCGCTTCCTTCAATAAAGAACAGTACAAGCATTACCAGGATCACAATTGAAAACACCAATTCGAATGGGCTAGTCTGTTTTGGAAGATTTGGCAGATTTACAAAGAATACTGCACCAATAAGGATTGGAATATTCAGCAGACAAAACAGCCTGGTAAGAAATCCTGTGAGAATGAACAGTCCCCCCAGTAAGTTAACCCACGCAATGATTTGTGACGCTAAAGGCGTATAATTTCGTAATAATCGATTGGCTGTAAGAATAGCTTCCAACTTTGAAGTATCCTGTATAAACATGATACCTTTAATGAACAACATTCCTCCTAACGCAATACGCAATATGGTTAGCCACATAGGCTGCCTTAATGAGGAAGAATGGTCGAGGTGCAGTTTTGAAATAGCGCTCATAAAAAAGATTTTTTGATGAACATTTTCCCGTTAACCGCTCTAAATATCAATGCCAGGCGTGAAATGGCTGTATTATAAAGTTACTAAGAACTTTACAAAGACCGTGTCAAATTTCGGGCGCACAACGCTGTTAATGCATTTGCTAAGCCATACCTTTAAAGACGACGCACCCGATGTTCTGGTTGCTTTTTCCTGAGATTATTAGCCGGCAGGCTTCAGTTATTATAATAAGGCAAGGGGAATGATTTGTTAAATCATTCCCCTTGTTTATGCTGTTTTGCCATTATTTTACTGCTGAACCCAGCCATTTGTCGCGAACGGCGGTAGTGCCTGAATCATCAGAAACTGAAAGACTTATCAGCGGAGAAGCTGCAATCTTAATGGTTGATGTTTGCTCCTGCTCCCTGTGCTTGTATACAATGGATATAACGTCACCGGGTTTATGTGAGTTAATGATCTTTTTAACATCATCCAGTTTTTTTATTGCATTGTTGTCAAGAGTTACTATTTCATCATCGATATCCAATCCGGCATCATACAACGGCGTATTTTTTACTACTGTGTTCGTAATTATTGGTTTGTCATCTCGTAAAGATAATCTTCCTATCCACGGCGTTCCGTCAACGTGAACATTTAAACCAAGCTTTGCAAGGCCGGTTGCATAATCGAAAGACTCATGACCGGTTATATATTTTTCATAAAATGTTTTTGCAAACTGATCGTTCTGTGTTAACTGCTGCAAAGTTTTTCTAACATCCTGTAAGGTATATGGATGCTCAGTTTTTCCGTATGATTTCCACATTGCTCTCATAAAATCGTCGAGCGACAAATTGAATTTTGTACGCAACTCAATGTCCAGAGCAAGCGCAATTGCTGCACCATAAGTGTAATACGAAGTAAACATATTGGGATAGTTAGTTCTGTCGATCGACACTCCAGCATCTCTGAATACAGCAGTACGGCTATTGTCAACCGGAGAGTATAACGTTCCTCCGGGCGTATTTTCTTTTTCATTGATATAATAAGCCATTGTATTGGCCCAGTCATTCAACGCCGTAAAATCGCAACGCTTTAAAATGAGATCACCAAAATACTGCGTAAACCCTTCTGCCAGCCAAAGCTCATTGCTCATATTACTCTTCTCAAAATTGAAAGGCTCCAGTGTTTTCGGACGGATCCGTTCTACATTCCAGCAATGAAAAAATTCGTGTGAAAATACGCCCAGTTGGTTATTGGCACCGGTAAATGCACCGCCGGAAGTTATCATTGTTGAATTTCTGTGCTCCATGCCATCACCATGTACATATGGATTCATACTGGCTATAAAGGTGTAAGTTCCAAAATCATACGCGGGTGTTTCACCAAACACAGCCTGCGCTTCTTGTGTTATTCTTTTTACTTTTTCCCCGAAGGCATCAGTCTGCTGTTGATCGGCATTGGCTTCAAGAGCCAGTCTGAATTTGTATTGTGCGCCGTTTTTGTTTTGAATCGTCCAGCCGGCAAATTTAAGATCACCCAGTTTTGCAGGGCTATCCATTAAGTATTGAAAACCCGGAGCAGTAAATGTAAAAGGTTCGTCGGTTGGTTTTAATTGTGTAGCAACTTTCCATTGTTTGCCTGCAGGAACAGAAAAATGCACTTGTATTAAAGCACTATCTTTATCCATACCTTTCATCCACATTAATGTAGCAGGCATGTTTAAATGCACTGTATTTTCGTCCACGCAGGCATAAGTTCCGTCCGCATAATTTGCGAACAATGTGTACTCTACCTTTATCCAACCATCATGATCAGGCACTTCATATACATCACCGTCTGTTTTGTTAATTTCAATTTGCTTGCCATCCCTGCCAAACGCTTTCACGTTATATACATTCTTTCCAAACTCGTGAGTAGCATAACGGCCGGGAGATGAACGGCTCATCCGGAAAATTGCCGGCTGACCTTTCTTTACCGAAATTGCCGTTAATGATATTTGCGCTTCGTGATGCCGCAGATTAGGAAAGGAAAGATCGTAACGAAATTGTTGAGCATATGCAGTTACCAAAAAAGGCAGGCACGCCAAAAAAGCAATTAATTTTTTCATGTAGTATTCAAATTTTAGACAGCAGAACCGCTTAATAAACCTGAAAGATAACTACTGAACGTTTATGATTTTGATATGCATGTAGCTTTGTCACCATTGGCAGATTTTGTCGACAAAAACAATATTTACATCTGCATAAAGCCCGGAAACGTAGCTTTCGTATGAAATTTTCAAAAAAATTAAACAAACGTTTGATTTAAATTACCAGTTAGCCTTACATTTGCGATTTATTTAAGTAACCCCCAGTCAACCGTTTCCCCTAACGCCAAACCTTCGATGCAACGGCAATATGGTTATTGACCGTAGTAGTAATATTTTTTTGATTGAGTATAAAGACTATTAAGATTGTGTATGATAAGAAGTATAATAATTAGTGCAACGTTATTGATGGCTTTTATAAATAACGTAAACGGACAAATGAAAGACTCAACCATGCAAAGCGCCACACTGCAAAATTGTGTGCAATATGCATTGGCTAAGCAACCCGTTGTTCAACAGGCATTGCTGGATGAGCAGATTACAGAAAGACAAATTAAAGCCAAACTGGCTGACTGGTACCCACAAGTGAATTTTGCCTATAATTTTCAACGCAACTTTCAATTACAACAATCAGTCATCAACGGTCAACTTATTAAATTCGGTGTTGATAATACCTCTGCAGGGCAGTTTGTTTTAAACCAGACTATCTTCAACAAAGATGTTTTACTGGCAAAACGGAGTGCCAAAGATGTACGCACTCAAAGCCAGCAGAATACAGTAAACAATAAGATCTCTACTACAGTCGCAGTGAGCAAGGCTTTTTATGACGTGTTGCTTACCACACAACAAATCGACCTTTTAAACGATGATATTGTACGACTGAAACAAAGTCTTAAAGACGCAACAAGTCAATACAAAGCTGGCATTGTTGACAAAACAGATTATAAGCGCGCAACAATTGCATTAAACAATTCCCAGGCACAGAAAAAAAGTGCGGAGGAAGGATTAAAAGCTAAATATGCTTACCTGAAAGAGCAGATGGGCTATCCTTCTGATTCTATATTGAAGCTGCAATACGACACCACAACCATGGAAAAAGATGCATTTGTAGATACGCTTCAAACTGTTACTTACCAAAACAGAATAGAATTTCAACAGTTGCAGACAGCGAAAAAATTACAGGAGGATAATCTTAAGTATTACAAATGGAGTTACATTCCAAGTGTAAGCGCTTTTGCTCAATACAATTACAACTTTCAGAGCAATAAATTTTCTGAGCTTTACAACCAGACATATCCAAGTTCTTTTGGAGGCTTCTCCGTTGCGTGGCCTATATTTCAGGGCACCAAGCGAACTCAGCAGATTAAACAGGCAGAGCTGGAATTGAAGCGCGTTGATTATGATTTTATTTCTCTTAAAAATGCCATCAGTTCACAATTTACCCAGGCTATGGCGGGATACAAAAGCAGCCTTGCGAGTTACAATGCTTTAAAAGAGAATCTTGAGCTTGCGCAAGATGTGTACAATACTATCCAGCTACAATACAAATCAGGTGTTAAAGCATACCTGGAAGTAATAACAGCAGAATCTGATCTGCGCTCTGCAGAAATCAATTATATAAATGCCCTGTACCAGTTGTTAAGCAGTAAACTGGATGTACAACAGGCTTTAGGAACCATTCAATATTAATAAAAGTAAACCCGTTATATTTTATGAAACATAGATTACGTTGGGCAGGTTTTAATTTGGCAGGATTGATAATACTTGCATCCTGTGGCGGCAAACAACAACAGCAACAGCAGGCTCCGGCAGCAATACCGGTTACCGTTGCAGACGTTACAACTACAAACGCCGTTTACTACGATGAGTACCCGGGCACTCTAACGGCTTTAAATCAAATTCAATTAACCGCGCAGGTGAGTGGTTATATTACCGGCATCTTTTTTAAAGATGGGGACAAAGTAAGCAAAGGACAAAAACTGTATACGATAGATGCACAGATATACGATGCTAACTATCAGCAGTCTGTAGCCAATTTACAGGTACAGGAAACCAATCTTATAAAAGCGCAGAAAGACGCGGACCGTTATCATGAGCTTGATAAAAACGATGCGATAGCCAAGCAACAGGTAGACTATGCTGATGCCGCACTGGAAGCTGCGAAGAAACAAGTTGCAGCAGCAAAAGCAACTGTTAACAGCGTACAGGCCAATGTTAAATTCTCTACCATCTATGCACCATTCAGCGGCACCATTGGTATTTCACTTGTAAAAGTGGGCACTTCAGTTGTAGCGGGTCAAACCGTATTAAACACTGTTTCTACTGATAACCCGATGGCTGTTGACTTTGCCGTTGACCAAAGAGAGATCTACAGATTTTCACAATTGCAACAAAAGAATGATCCAAAAGATTCGACATTCATTATTGCATTTGGAAGCGATGTATATCCTCAGCCTGGAAAGATCAGCTTAATTGACCGTGCCGTAGATCCACAAACCGGCACAATTAAAACAAGGCTTGTATTCCCAAATGACAAAAACCTGCTAAAAGCCGGTATGAACACGGTTGTAAAAGTTAAGAACAGTAGCTCTACGCCTTCAGTTATTATTCCTCATAAAGCTGTTACTGAGCAACTGGGTGAGTTCTTTGTATATACGGTTGGCGACAGCAGCAAGGTTGCCCAACACAAGGTGCATTTGGGTAAACAGATAGGAACAAACGTGATAATAAAAGATGGTTTAGAAGCAGGACAAAAAATTGTTGTGCAGGGTGTACAAAATCTTCGTGAGGGTGCAGTTATAACAACCGCTCCTCCACAGCAACCGGGCGCACCTCAGCAGCAGAAAAAATAAGCTGGTGTACAATGTACGGTGTACGATGTACGATGTACGATGTATTACCTGACACCTTATACCTTACACCTTTTTGATAGGCATTAATTATAACTAAAGCAGATGATAGCAGATACTTTTATAAAACGACCTGTGACGGCTATTGTAATTTCAATAGTGATTGTGCTGGTGGGGTTAATTTCGATGACAACACTGCCTGTTGCACAGTATCCTGATATTACACCGCCAACGGTTTCTATTGCCGGCAACTTTATTGGTGCCGATGCTCAAACTGTTGAGCAAACTACGACCACTGCAATTGAAACGCAGGTGAATGGTACACCCGGCATGACTTACATGACGAGTAACAGTACCAGTAGCGGCCAGAGCAGCATTACTGTAAACTTTGAAGTAGGAACAGATATTAATATCGCAACACTTGACGTGCAAAACCGTGTAAGCGTTGCGGAACCTACCTTACCAGATGCCGTTAAACGTTTGGGGCTTACCACGCGTAAACGTAACCCAAGCATTATGATGGCGCTTGCATTGTATTCACCTAATGGTACACATGATGCAACGTTTCTTGGTAACTATGCAAATATTTATCTTAAAGATGCCTTGTTACGTGTAAAAGGCGTGGGTGATATATTCACGAGGTCAGATGACTTTGGGATGCGTGTGTGGCTTGATCCAAAGAAACTGGCGGCATTAAACTTAACACCGCAAGACATTATCGGCTCGTTGACCGAACAGAACCTGCAGGTAGCTGCGGGAACCATTGGTGGTAACCCTCAACCTACTGCCCAAAGTTTTGAATACAGCGTACTAACAAACAGCCGCATCAACACGCAGGCTCAGTTTGAAGATATTATTGTAAGAACAAATCCAGGCAATTCAAGTATAGTTCGTTTGAGGGATGTGGCAAGGGTTGAACTTGGAAAATTCGACTACGGAAATAATTCATTTGTAAACGGTAAGCCATGTGCCTTCATCCTGATTTATCAGGCCCCGGGTGCCAATGCGCTTGACACGTATGATGGTATTAATAAGACACTTACGCAAATGAAGAAGACGTTCCCACCTGATGTTGATTACCTTGTACCACTTGAAACTGCATCCGTAGTAAGAGTGTCTATCGAAGAAGTACTCCATACACTTGTTGAAGCACTTATTCTTGTAGTGTTTGTGGTATTCATGTTCCTTCAGAACTGGCGCGCTACGCTTATTCCGGTACTGGCGATCCCGGTTTCGCTGATCGGTACATTTATCTTCTTTATACCATTTGGCTTTACCATCAACACGCTAACGCTGTTCGCATTTGTGTTGGCGATTGGTATTGTAGTGGATGATGCCATTGTGGTGGTTGAAGCGGTACAACACTATATTGACCATGAAAAGATCTCGCCTAAAGAGGCTACGCAAAAAGCGATGCGCGATATCTCGGGACCGGTTGTGGCAATTGCGTTAATCCTTGCTGCAGTATTCGTACCGGTGAGCTTTGTACCAGGTATCGTAGGCCGGTTGTATCAGCAGTTCGCTATTACCATTGCGGTATCTGTGATTATCTCTGCCTTTGTTGCGTTATCACTCACCCCGGCTTTATGTACATTAATGTTGAAGCCTTCGAAAGATGAAACTGCAAAAAAGAATCTGTTGGAAAAGTTCTTTGCTGCTTTCAACAGGTGGTTTGAAAATGTATCTCATAAATACACCCGTGGTGTTGGTAAATGGATAAAAAGAACGCCATATGTTCTCGTGATGATGGTTTGTTTGTTTGTTGGTTTGTTCTTCCTGTTTCAAAACAAACCAACAGGATTCATTCCTACAGAAGACGAAGGTCGTCTGTATGTGACGTATGAAATGCCGGAAGGTACTTCAACAACAAGAAACGTTGCGATGATGAAGGACCTGATGGCAAGAGTGCAGTCGATCCCCTCTGTGGCGGTTGTAGGTGGTCTCGCAGGTTTGAACGTTATCAGCTTCTCCAACAAATCAAACTCCGGTACCATGTTCGTGAGTTTGAAACCATGGAGCAAACGTACATCTAAGGATGAAGAGTTGCAAGGGGTGATAAAACAGATCATGATGAAGACCGGAGACATTAAAGAGGCGCGCGTGCTGCCTATTGCGCCACCTGCCATTCCGGGCCTTGGACAAACATCCGGTTTTACATTCGAATTACAGCAAACAACCAGTACAGATAGTATTCAACAATTTGAAAAGGTTGCACAAAAGTTCCAAATGGAGTTAATGAAACGTCCGGAGATTGGTGTTGCTTTTACCTTCTTCTCAACAAAAACGCCTACGTACCGCGTTGACGTAAATAAAGACCAGGCCAAAAAATTGGGTGTACTTGTTTCGGATGTTTATGCGACCATGTCTACTTTATTAGGTAGTAGTTACGTAAATGACTTCAACTTATACGGAAGAAACTTCCGTGTAATGGCACAGGCGGACAGTTCGTTCCGTACATCACTCAACGATTTTCAGAATTATTATGTAAGAAACAGCCAGGGCAACATGATACCGATGAGTTCGTTGGTAACAACAAAACTGGTAGAAAACCCTGCAGTTATTTCTCACTACAATATCTATCGTTCAATAGAATTCAATGGAACGCCAAAACCAGGTTTTAGTAGTGGTCAGGCAATTGACGCCTTGAAAGAAGTGGCCGCGCAAACTTTACCGGAAGGTTATGGCTATGAGTTTTCCGGCATGAGCCGTGAAGAGATCAAAGCGGGAAGCAGCACCGGTATAATCTTCGCGATTTCTATTGTGTTCGTATTCCTGTTCCTTGCGGCATTGTATGAAAGCTGGTCAATACCATTCTCTGTATTGTTCGCGGTTCCTATTGGTGCCTTAGGATCAATTATAACACTAACGCTGTTGCCGAACATTACCAATAACGTTTACGCACAAATCGGTCTGATCACACTGATCGGTCTTGCAGCGAAGAACGCGATCCTGATTGTTGAGTTTGCAAAGGAAAGGGTGGACCGTGGTATTGATATAGTTCACGCAACATTGCAGGCTGTGCAGCTACGTTTACGTCCGATCATCATGACCTCACTGGCATTTATCCTCGGCGTATTACCGCTGGCATTTGCAAGCGGTGCCGCGGCTCAGTCACGTCAGACAATCGGATGGACCGTATTTGGCGGTATGCTGGCAGCCACTACCCTCGCGATCTTCGTAGTTCCTGTATTGTTTGTATTAATAACCAAACTTTCTTACGGACGTAAGCTAAAACGCCTGCAAGAACAACACAAATTAGAAGCGCAAGTGGATCAAATGGCAAGCAGAAGTTGAGGAAGATAGTAAGAGAGTAAGACGTGTAAGATAGTAAGAGACGTGCAGACTAATCATTTGCACGTCTTTTTTTTGTACGATAAGATACGATTGCGGTATGATAATAAGAATAACTTGTGAAGGCCTAAAATACCCTTATGAAAATGTCAAATGCCGACTTCAACGAACAGTTAAGACGACGAACTAAAGACTTTGCATTAAAAGTTATTTTTCTCAGCAATGATTTGCCTAGGATAGAATCCGCAAAGATTTTGGCCCGGCAATTAGTAAGATCGGCTACGTCTGTAGCTGCAAATTTCAGATCTGCATGTAGAGGACGTTCAAAAGCAGAATTTTTCAGTAAAATATGTATTGTTGTGGAGGAGGCTGACGAAACTCAATTTTGGCTGGAGATGCTTCAAGACAGCAACATAGTTACCGACGAAAGGATCTCTCAGTTGCATAACGAAATATCCCAAATTCTTGCAATTACAACTACAATAAAACACAAAATTCAAAGTCAGCAGTAACACCTTTCTTACTGTCTTACTATCTTACTGTCTTGCTATTTTTTCCTAAAGAACAACCTCACCGGTATACCTGAAAAGTCAAAGTTCTCTCGTAGCTTATTTTCAAGATAATTTTTGTAAGGTTGCTTGATGTCGTCGGGGAAGTTGCAAAAGAATGCAAATGACGGCACATGTGTAGGTAACTGTGTTACGTATTTTATTTTGATGGAATGACCGCGCACAACCGGTGCGTGATAAGATTCAACAGCTTTAAGCATTACCTCATTCAATTCACTGGTTGAGATCTTACGGGTTTTATTCTCAAATACCTGCAGGGCTGCTTCGATAGCTTTGAAAATTCTTGTTTTTTCTTTGGCAGATATAAAGATAAATGGCACATCGTTAAATGGAGCCAGGCGTTTCTTTAATTCTTTTTCATAATCACGCGCGGTATTGGTTTCTTTCTCTACCAGATCCCATTTATTCACCAACACAACAATTCCTTTACCTTTTCTTGCAGCCAGTGAATAGATGCTTATATCCTGCGCTGTAATACCTTTTTCAGCATCGATTATCAATAAGCACACATCCGCCTCATCCATCGCTTTAATGGCTCGGATGATGGAATAAAATTCAAGATCATCTTTTTCTTTACTCTTCTTTCTTATACCGGCAGTATCAATAAGGACAAATTCCTTTTGGAAAAGTTTATAATGCGTGTGAATGGTATCTCTCGTTGTTCCTGCAATATCGCTCACGATAGTTCTCTCCTCTCCTATAAGAGCATTCAAAAGAGAAGATTTACCAACGTTAGGCTGTCCAATGATAGCGAATTTTGGAAGCTCACCAACGCGCACAGTGTCTTCTGATTCTTCTTCAGTAATCAGCGCTGTAACAGCATCAAGCAACTCGCCGGTACCGCTGCCACTCATACTGCTGACGAAGTATGTATTTTCAAAACCGAGGCTGTAAAATTCAGTCCCTTCAAGATAGCGGTTATTGTTGTCAACTTTATTTACAACAAGGAATACAGGTTTCGTAGCACGACGCAAAAGATCCGCAACAGCTTCGTCGAGATCGGTAATCCCGATAGCTGAATCAGTCATAAAGATGATCGCATCAGCCTCTTCAATAGCGATTTTCACCTGTTTGCGGATTTCAACTTCAAACACGTCCGTTCCATCATGAACAAATCCACCGGTATCAATAACATTGAATGTTTTACCGCTCCAGTCGGTAATGCCATACTGCCTGTCACGTGTAACGCCACTCACATCATCTACAATCGCCTTGCGTTGTTCAAGCAAGCGGTTGAAAAATGTACTTTTTCCAACATTTGGCCTTCCTACTATTGCTACTGTAAAACTCATAATCTTAAAATTGTTTATGGGCGTCAGGTAGCAGGTTTCAGGTATCAGGCAGACACTGTCTAACCCCGAACCTTATGCCTCACACCTTAAACCTTACTCCTTAATGGTATCCGTACTCTTTCAATTGCATGTCGTTATCACGCCACTTCGGACGCACCTTAACAAACAACTGAAGAAATATTTTTTGCTGAAGGAAATTTTCAATATCTGTTCTTGCTAGTGTTCCGATCTTTTTAATCATACTTCCCTTCTCTCCGATCAGTATTGCTTTCTGGCTTTCGCGCTGAACGATAATGTCTGCCTGAATTTTTATTAATGTATCCTTCTCTTTAAATTCATTGACCATTACCGCGGTATGGTAAGGTATCTCATCACCGAAAAGTTCATAGATCTTTTCACGGATCATCTCCGCGACAAAAAACTTGGTAGGCAGATCGGTCAAATCATCCTCGCTATAAAAAGATTCACCCTCCGGCATTAGTTCAATGATAGCTTCAAGAAGTTGCTCAAGATTCGCCTTTTTCAACGCAGAAATAGAAACTATCTTCTTACAATACCGTTGATTGCCAAAAAATGATATTACTTCTTCCAGCTTGCCCTTCGATGCCTTGTCAGCTTTGTTTACAACAACAATAGAAGGAACTTTTAGTTTAAGTGAGCTGAACAGCTGGTGATTTTCCTGTATATCATCATTTGCATCAACGATCAAAAGGGCAACATCCGCATCTTCCAACGCACTTTTTACGCTGTGCATCATTTTTTCGTGCAGCTTGTATTTGGGTTCGATGATTCCCGGTGTGTCTGAAAAGATCACCTGGTACTTCCCCGGCTCTGTTAAGAAACCTTTAATGCGATGCCTTGTTGTTTGCACTTTTGATGAAACAATCGCAAGTTTTTCGCCCAGCAAAGCATTAAGCAAAGTGCTTTTGCCTGCATTAGGTTTACCAAATATGTTTACAAAACCTGCTTTCATTTTCAAATCAACAATAAAAAGTAACAAATCAAAACGATTGCCGCAAGTGCAAACGTCCGGTACAACCATTATAAATCACAAAAGCCTCTAAGAGGCTCTGCAATTATTCATTTATACCTTACGGCCTCTAACAGATGAAAACCTATCAGATTAGTTTTTAAATAGTTAAGGCCTCTTGCGAGGCCTTCTGGTTGCGAAGGGAGGGTTCGAACCTCCGACCTTCGGGTTATGAGCCCGACGAGCTACCGCTGCTCTACTTCGCGATTTGAGATTGCAAATGTAGGGGGATAATTGTTACCAGCCAAAATATTCTAGAATATTTTTTAATTGACAGTGGAAAATTGACAATTGATAATGAAATACATCCATTCCTAATTTTCAATTGTCAACTTTCAATTTTCAATTAACTAATCCTGCTTTTTAATGCTAGAACCTCCGCTCGCATCAACACTCATAATAACACCTGTTCCTTTGTAATGGATTATACTTCCTCCGCTGGCATCGGCTTTTAACGCTTTATTGATGGTGATGTTGATCACAGATCCTCCGGACGCATCCACATTACAATTGTTTACGGCAATTGCAAAATCTTTAAAAATGCTACCACCGCTGGCTTCGATGCTTGCAGCGTCAAAAGCGCCATCCAATTTCGCGATGCTGCCGCCACTTAAATCTATGTTTAAACTGTTCCCTGTAAACTTGCCTTCAGCAATGCTTCCTCCACTTAATTCCATTTTCAGGTTATTTACGTTTATGGGGTCAGCAATTTTACCCACAGAGCCACCACTGAGGTCAAGGAAGTTCAAATCTGTGACAGTTACATATGCTTTGATTTTCTTATTACCCCAGCTCCATCCGTTCCAAAATCCATTTTCGAGGTAGATCTTCAGGACGCCATTTTTTACTTCAGTTTTTATTTTAGCCGTAAACTTATCCTCACCAGCACTAACTGCAACACCCTGCTCTTTGCCCTGTGACAAATACAGGTTAATGCCGCCACCTACACTCACGCCGTTAAATTTATCAACGGTTCTAATACTGGCGTTAGGGTCGTAAACCAGGTTTTGAGCTTTCAGCACCATTATGCTCAGGAAAAGTAAACCTGTCAAAATCAAAAACTTCTTCATAAGGAATATATGTTTGCTGTTCAACGATTTTTTTTGAAAAAGGTTACAGGAAGATACAAAAAAGTAGTTTCAAGCTTAAAGCCTAAAGCTCAAAGCTTAAAACTTTTACTGTCATGTTTTTGAATACTGGCTAAGAAGGCAAATTTCCCGTCATTCGCTTGCTCAGTCTCAAAAAAATCACGTCAAGAGTTGTGTATAGCTCTTAAGTTTTAGGCTTTGAGCTTTAGGCTTTAAGCTTGCTTTCTCGCATGCAAACTTTTAATATTTGTTTTGAATAGAACTTGAGGTGTTACTTTGTGGTTGAAAAATCACCGGCAATCTGCGGTCCGTTGGTGATTTCCTCGGGGTGCTTTCGAAAGAAGGCTGAGATTATACCCGTAGAACCTGAACAGGGTAATTCCTGCGAAGGGAAAGGCGAAGAACTTCTTTTATTTGTCCTCTCCACAGCAATTCCCTGTTCCCAAAATTTGATTAATACAAATTAGGAACATGAAGAAACTTTTGGGAACACTAACAGCTCTGTCTACTGTTATTTTTGTTCATGCACAGTTTTCCGTCAGAGGAAAAGTAACCGACACACAACACCAGGCACTGAAAGGTGTAAGTGCAGTATTTAGCGACGTTAAAGGAAAAACACGGTCAACGATAAGCCAGGAAGATGGATCATTTGCCATCTCCGGACTTTCTAACAATTCATCGGGATCACTTAATCTTGAATTTGTCGGGAAGAAAAAGGTTTCGAAAAATATTTCAGTTGACAACAGCGATGTTGTTATTGATGTCGTTATGGAGGATAACAATTTTTTCCTCGAACCATTAGAGGTAAAGGCTTTGCGTGCAACCGACAAAAGCCCGTTCACGAAAACCAACCTTGCTAAAGCTGAGATCGAGAAAAATAATATTGGGCAGGACCTTCCTTTTATCCTTAACCAAACACCTTCCGTTGTGGTTAACTCAGATGCCGGCACTGGCATTGGCTACACGGGTATTCGTATCAGGGGTACTGATGCAACACGCATCAACGTAACGTTAAACGGTATTCCTTACAACGATGCCGAAAGTCAGGGCACATTTTTCGTGGATATGCCAGATGCAATATCTTCTGTTAACTCCATACAAATTCAACGCGGTATAGGAACTTCTACCAATGGCTCAGGAACTTTTGGCGCAACAATTAACCTTAGCACCAATGAGTTCAATGACAAGGCTTATGCCGAGTCCAATAACAGCTACGGCTCATTCAACAGTTGGAAAAACACCATCAAAGTAGGAAGCGGTTTGATCAATGATCACTTTACAGTTGATGCACGTCTTAGCCGCATAAGCAGCGACGGATATATTGACAGGGCGAGCAGCAACCTGCAGTCATTCTATTTTTCTACTGCTTATGTAAACAAAAAAACGTCTGTAAGATTCAATATTATCTCCGGTAAAGAAAAAACATACCAGGCATGGAACGGAGTTCCGGAAAGTATGCTATCAACAGATAGGACGTATAATTCACTGGGAACAGATAAGCCTGGAGCTCCTTACGATAATCAAACAGATAATTACCAGCAGGACCATTATCAGCTATTCGTAAATCAGGCCATCAACAATAACCTTTCGTTCAACATTGCCACTTTTCTCGTGCACGGCAAAGGTTATTATGAGGAATACAAAGGCAAAAGAAATTATACTGACTACGGATTGAACAATGTTGTTTTTAATGGCGATACCATTACACAAACTGATCTTATACAAAGGCAATGGCTTGACAACTATTTTTATGGACAGGTATTTTCCCTTCATTATAAAAAACAAAATAATGAACTGACTTTTGGTGGCGGCTGGAACAAATATGATGGTGGCCATTATGGGAAAGTATTGTGGGCTGAATTTGGCGGCGTTCCGTCCGACTATCAATGGTATGATAACAACGCCTATAAGACTGACATAAATGTGTACGCAAAATGGTTGCACAGCTTTAACAATCAATGGAGCATATTTGCGGATGCACAATACAGGTATGTGTTGTACAAGATGGACGGCTTTAAGGACAATCCGTCTCTTTACATAAGAAGGCCTTTCAACTTCTTTAATCCAAAAGCAGGCATAACTTATACCAATAACGGATGGACCGCTTATGCCAGCTATGCAGTGGCAGGCAAAGAACCTAACAGGGATGATTTTGAAGCAAACCCTGTGGACCAACCTAAAGCAGAGCAACTGCAAGACTTTGAGCTGGCAGTCGAAAAAAAATACAGCCACTTTAATTTCGGTGCAACGTTCTATTACATGATGTATAAAGATCAGTTGGTATTAACCGGAAAAATGAATGATGTAGGTGCATATACAAGAACAAATACGCCTGAAAGCTATCGTGCAGGCATAGAATTACAGGCCGGCGCAGTTATTACCAACTGGCTGAACATTAATGCAGGCGCTACTTTCAGTCGTAACAAGATCAAAGCGTTTACTGAATACCTTGATGACTACGATAATGGCAAACAGGTGGGCTATGAACATAAAAATGTAGATATTTCTTTTTCACCATCTATTATTGCCAATGGCTCGATTAACTTTTTGCCATGTGCTAATTTTCAGCTCAGCCTGCTAAGCAAATATGTTGGCAAACAATATCTTGACAACACACAGGATAACACAAGAAAGATCAGCGATTACTATACACAGGATGTTCGCGCCATTTACACCATCAAACATCTATTGTTTAAAGAATGGAACATTGCCGCCCAGGTGAATAATGTGTTTAACAGAATGTATGAATCTAACGGTGCAGCCTATCCGTATATCAGCAACAACGTAAAGGTTAATGACAACTACTATTTCCCGATGGCGGGGATTAATTATATGCTGTCGCTGAATGTGAAGTTGTAAGGAGGTGTACGTTGTAAGTTGTACGTTATACATTTATCGAAGCGAAAGATAGTTTTAAGTTATACGTGGTACGTTGTTGGTTTATTTAAGGGAAGAACTGTTTTAAGGAGTGCGTTGTACGTTTTTTCCCATGGTATATTAATTACAAGGGCTAAAACGTACAACGTACAACGTATAACTTACAACTTATAACTTCAGTTGCTGTGCGAGTGCGACAAACTCCTCAAACGCTTGTTGCTGCTGATTGATGAAGCTGTTATCATCAAGTTTTCCCAATACTTTATCCATTTCTTCCTGGCTATCATAAATCATTTTACGAAATGGGTTCGTGTAATCTTTTGAGCGGGATGTTTTAATATTTTCAGTTATCCACTTTTTGGTTGCCACTGTTTTATCCAGTAATTCATTGAATGTTTCCTTACTTACTGTTTTGATCTGTATGCCAGAGACTTCCTGCAAAGAAGCGAGCGCATGGACCAACTTAAGATTCGCATACGCTTCCCCCAGTCGTACATACTCATCATGCAGATCATTCCACGAATCAATTGCACCTTCACGTATATTCTTTCTTAAAACATCAACTTCGTCAGAAGGAATAAGTTGCCCCCCAACATTCAACCAGTTATTTCTTTCACCAATATGCGGTAGCTTTTTAAAGCTTTGCTGAATATCAGTAATATCTTCATTTTGCATAAATGCTATCAGCTGGGTCATTCCATAATATTCAATCATCTGGCGGAAGATATTATACGACTGTTGAATCTTAATGATAACGGTTTTGCGTTTATTATTTTCAAAGCCTTCGGCCATTACTTCCAGATCATTTACTACTGGTTTTTGCTTCGACAATAATTCAAATCCCTGCTCTCTGCAGTCTGCATCGTCAACAACAAGCGTTGGATTCTCCATCCTGAAAAATGCCCGGCCCGTTTCGGTTTCAAAAACCCGCAGCGCATTGAACATTTCATTCACACTGTCAGGTGCAAGAAAATCGTATTCTATTTTTTGTATGCGTTCAACACGTTTATCGCGGTCTACATACTTCCACGCATTGCGCGCCATTGCATACATGTTGTACATGAACCAGTATGCGGGCATAACGACCAGCCGGTTATTAGCCAGATCGTTACTGACAAGTGAAAAAGGAATTGGTATATCAAGTTCGTAAGAATAATCACCTTTAGCCAGAATTGTAAAGCAGGCAAATCTTGAGTTGTGTTTCAGACTCACACATAATCCCGGCCAAAAGCCACGCCCTGTTATGATTTCTCCATCCGGACTTCTTGAATTGTGATTAGAACCGATTGTGGCGCCTGCAGGAATATTGCTTTGTCCCATAACAACCGCCGCGCACAGAAACGAGTTATTGTGATGCTGCTCGTGTGCTGGAAATATCAATGAATTCAGCACTTCGCAACATGAGATAGTTGCGTTGTTACCAAGATATGAATTGATCAACCTTGCGCCATATTTTAATTGGGAATGAGATGCCATTACGAAACGAACGGCTTTTACGCCATAAAAGATCCTGCAGCCAAATCCAACAATTCCATTTACCAATTCACAGCCTTCGCCAATCTGGGAACGGCCTTCAGGCCCTGAATTGATCGTGAGGTTTTTGAGCTTATTGGCACCTTTAATGTAGGCATCGCTGCCAATCCAGACATCCTTTACAATATGCGTGTTTTTAATAATCGTCCGGTCGCCAATCTTGCCATAATAACCGCGTTGTATATCAAATTCATGCTCGGTAAATTCAACAAACTTTTTAAGCATCACTTCATCTTCTCTGTACTTGCTCCATAACCAGGCATCCCCCGGCACCATGCTGTTAAACGGAATAACACTCCTGCCGCCATTCTCGTTGCATATCTCAAGCCAGATGCGAATGCTTTCATCTTCGCCATGTTTAACTATTCCATTACCAAACTTTGCGTGATTGGTTGTTGAAAGTTCATTCACTTTCACAATCATCACTTCGTTGCCGATGATATAATGTGATAAATAATTTACATTATCAATGACAACGTTATCGCCAAAATCGCAACTAATGATTGTTGAGTTATATAGGCCCACAGGCATGATCAGATCACTGTATTCTAAACAGTATGGCTCAAGTTTGCCGATGCGCACCAGGCCATAAAACTTACAGTTCTTAACAAGTTCAGGATTAAATGCATCGCTTACCAGTATCATGTTCCAATCCGCACTGGTATTACCGTTGCGAACGAGCACTTCAATTTCATATGCTGTTAAACGTCTATAGTCGATACCACTCCTGTTTTGTATGTTCCGCAGATGATATTCATCCTTTCCTTCCGGTAAAAACTGGGTTGGTATAAAGCCGTTACCTAACGACGAAAACGGTACTTTTTTTATTAAATTCTGAGACATAGGAAGAGGTTGTGATTTGTGATGAGAGGGGACGATCGTGAATGGTGAATGGTGAATAGTGAAATGTGCGAGCCCTTTTGTTTTATGCAATCTCGCTTTACTGCGATAAACAAACTCAAATTTAATATTGAACGGTTTTCTATCAGTTTTGCTCTCCCACCTTTCACCTTTCACTATTGACCATTCACTATTGACCTACTCGACCGTAACGCTTTTTGCCAAATTCCTCGGCTTATCTACATCATAACCTTTTGCAACGCCGATATGATAAGCCAACAACTGTAATGGAATTACGCTTAGCATCGGCGCAATAATTTCATGGGCCGGCGGCAGGATAATTACATCATCTGCAATGGATGGAGTAACGGTGTCTCCTTCAGTTATTACCGCAATTACTTTGCCCTTTCTTGCTTTGATCTCCTGCATATTGCTTACCACCTTCTCATGATAAGCATCTTTTGTTGCCACAAACACAACAGGCAAATGTTCATCCACCAATGCGATGGGACCGTGCTTCATTTCTGCAGCCGGATATCCTTCTGCATGTATGTAAGAAATCTCTTTTAATTTGAGTGCGCCTTCTAATGCAATGGGAAAGTTATAACCGCGGCCGAGATAAAGAAAGTCATAGGCGTCTTTATATTTCTCAGCCAGTAACCTAATGCTATCATCCAGCTTTAAAACCTCGGCTACTTTGTCAGGCACTTCGGCCAGTTCTTTACAGAGTATTGAATATTTTTCGATAGATATCGTTCCTTTTTTATGTGCTATTTTTAAAGCGATCATTGTAAGAACCGCGAGCTGTGCTGTAAATGCCTTTGTACTGGCTACGCCTATCTCGGGCCCCGCGTGCGTATAGGCGCCCGCGTGTGACAATCTTGAAATAGATGATCCAACGGCATTCACCACACCCAGAATGATCGCACCGTTCTCTTTGGCGTTCTCTATGGCTACAAGTGTGTCCGCGGTTTCTCCGCTTTGAGAAATTGCAATAATAACATCCCCCTGATGCACTACCGGGTTTCGATACCTGAATTCTGATGCATATTCCACTTCTACCGGTATGCGGCAGAGCTCTTCAAAAATGTATTCTGCAACCAAACCCGCATGCCAGCTAGTTCCACAGGCAACTATCATAATCCGGTTAGCATTCATGATCTGTTCAGCATATTTTTCAATGCCACTCATTGTAATCATTCCCTTGTCTGCGTCAAGCCTGCCCCGTAAGCAATCATAAATCGTTTGCGGCTGTTCAAAAATTTCTTTCAGCATGAAATGATCATAACCACCTTTTTCAATTGCAGCAAGTTCCATGTCGAGCTCTGTAATGAAAGGCGTTTGCTTTTCATTACCCAGGTTTTTCAGGATAAGTTCATCCGGCCGTACAATCGCAATCTCATAGTCGTTCACATAAACAACTTCCTTGGTATATTCAATAATTGGCGACGCATCGGATGCCAGAAAATGTTCGCCCTTTCCTATGCCGATCACCAGCGGGCTACCCTTTCTCGCAGCAATAATTGTTTCCGGGTCATCTTTGTGTATCAGTAAAATGCAATACGCACCAACAATACGTTTCAATGCAATCCGCACAGCCTCTTCAAGAGAGCATTCGTTGTGCTGTTTAATATCATCAATAAAATTCAATAATACTTCTGTATCTGTATCGCTTTTAAAAGAATAGCCCTTGGCCACAAGCTCTCTTTTTATTTGCGCATAATTCTCGATAATACCGTTATGGATCATTGCGATCTCGCCGCTTTGAGATATGTGGGGGTGCGCATTTCTATCATTCGGCTCGCCGTGTGTGGCCCATCTTGTATGACCGATAGCTATGTTGCTATGCAGATCTTTTCCCACTACAGATTCTTCCAGCTCTGCTACCTTTCCTTTTTTCTTATACACTTTGAGCCCCCCGTTCAGTAAAGCAACGCCAGCACTGTCATATCCCCGGTACTCTAATCGTTTTAGTCCTTTTAATACTATGGGATAAGCTTCCTTATGCCCAACATATCCAACAATTCCACACATAAAAAATTCAATTTTAATATCTGGTGAAAAAAAATAAAGGGTGAAAGATAGCCATTTTAAAAAATATCAAACGTTTGCATTAATTAAAATCATTATAAATATCGGTACTAAACATCTGGCTAACATTCTCCCTTTATTTTCTGCTTCTGTAATTGCTTTGTTATTTTTGAAGACATCTTAATCCATCAAATTTGATAATATGCCTGTATTGGAAAGTTTTCCGGAGAACATTATACTAGAAAATGAAAGAGTATTGCTGAGACCGCTTAGCATGGATGACCACCCGAACCTGTTACCTTTTGCATTAAACGAGCCGCATATCTGGAAATTTTCTCTTGTAAGCGCAGCAGGAGTTGAAGGCCTGAGGAATTATATGAAACTGGCTATTGACGGTAGAAACGAAGGCAAAGAATACCCGTTTATTGTTTATGACAAGCTCCAGGAAAAGTATGCCGGCACCACACGTTTTTACGACATCAATCTTCCATTTCAAACCCTTCAGCTAGGCTATACATGGTATGGAAAAGATTTTCAGGGTACGGGTCTGAACAGACATTGTAAATACCTGTTGTTGAAGTACGCATTTGAAACATTGCAAATGGAGCGTGTTGAGTTTCGCGCGGATGTTTTGAACAGCAGAAGTGTTGCCGCGATGAAACGCATTGGCTGCACCGTAGACGGCATATTAAGAAGCAACATGCCTAACCGTGATGGTGGCCGCCGGGACTCTATTGTGCTAAGTATTTTGAAAGAAGAATGGAACTTCAGGATAAAGGAGCATTTGAAGGAGTTACTGGAATGGTAGGGAGCTATCAGCTGTCAGCTATGAGCTATCAGCTTGAATTGGCTAGCTAGAAGCTTGCATTCTCCTATTGAATAAAATGCGTGGTTTATTATATTAAACATTCCGGTTTAATTATGTAGTTGCGAAGAGTTCGTTCAGATCTACGCTACTTCACACGTCTATAAATCATTTATTTGACGAATAGCTATCAGGATAGTTGAAACTAGATAACAGCTCATAGCTGACAGCTGATAGCTACAAAAAGAAGTCCCTGCAAAAACAAATACGCCACACTAAAATAAATTACCAGCCCGGTAACGTCTACCAACGTTGCCACAATCAGCTTGAATTGGCTAGCTAGAAGCTTGCATTCTCCTATTGAAGAAAATGCGTGATTTATTATATTAAGAATTCCGGTTTAATTATGTAGTTGCGAAGAGTTCGTTCAGATCTACGCTACTTCACACGTCTATAAATCATTTATTTGACGAATAGCTATCAGGATAGTTGAAACTAGCTAATCGCTCATAGCTGACAGCTGATAGCTACAAAAAGAAGTCCCTGCAAAAACAAATACGCCACACTAAAATAAATTACCAGCCCGGTAACGTCTACCAACGTTGCCACAATTAGCTTGAATTGGCTAGCTAGAAGCTTGCATTCTCCTATTGAATAAAATGCGTGATTTATTATATTAAGCATTCCGGTTTAATTATGTAGTTGCGAAGAGTTCGTTCAGATCTACGCTACTTCACACGTCTATAAATCATTTATTTGACGAATAGCTATCAGGATAGTTGAAACCAGCTAACAGCTCATAGCTGATAGCTACAAAAGAAGTCCCTGCAAAAACAAATACGCCACACTAAAATAAATTACCAGCCCGGTAACGTCTACCAACGTTGCCACAATCAGCTTGAATTGGCTAGCTAGAAGCTGAATTCTCCTATTGAATAAAATGCGTGATTTATTATATTAAGAATTCCGGTTTAATTATGTAGTTGCGAAGAGTTCGTTCAGATCTACGCTACTTCACACGCTATAAATCATTTATTTGACGAATAGCTATCAGGATAGTTGAAACTAGCTAATCGCTCATAGCTGACAGCTACAACAGCAGTCCCTGCAAAAACAAATACGCCACACTAAAATAAATTACCAGCCCGGTAACGTCTACCAACGTTGCCACAATCAGCTTGAATTGGCTAGCTAGAAGCTTGCATTCTCCTATTGAATAAAATGCGTGATTTATTATATTAAGAATTCCGGTTTAATTATGTAGTTGCGGAGAGTTCGTTCAGATCTACGCTACTTCACACGTCTATAAATCATTTATTTGACGAATAGCTATCAGGATAGTTGAAACTAGCTAATCGCTCATAGCTGACAGCTGATGGCTACAAAAGCAGTCCCTGCAAAAACAAATACGCCACACTAAAATAAATTACCAGCCCGGTAACGTCTACCAACGTTGCCACAAACGGCGCGGAAGAAACTGCAGGGTCAGCGCCAAGTCTTTTTAGAATTATTGGGAGCATAGATCCGGACAACGTTCCCCACAACACAACGCCGATAAGAGAAATTCCTACGGTAAAACCGATCAGCATCCAGTGTGGACCATATAGATCTTGTATTACACCATGATTCATTAAAAGATGCCACACGCAAATACGCAGAAAGCCTATCAAACCGAGAATGCTTCCCAGCATAAGACCACTAAAGATCTCGCGGCGCATTACCCGCCACCAGTCGGCTATCGCTATCTCCCCTACAGCCATTGCCTGGATGATAAGCGTAGAAGCCTGCGAGCCGCTGTTACCTCCGCTGGACATAATCAACGGAACAAAAATGGACAGCACTACCGCTTTCTCTATCTCATCCGCGAAATAAGCCATCGCAGTTGCAGTTAACATTTCACTTAAAAACAGCACGATCAGCCAGCCCACCCTTTTTTTAATCAATTTAAAAAAAGAGATTTCAAGATAAGGTTCATCAAGCGCCTCGGTACCACCTATCTTTTGAATGTCTTCGCTATATTCTTCGTTCGCAACCCAAAGCATGTCATCAATGGTAACAATTCCCAGCAGAATATTATTGTTATCGGTAACGGGAAGGGCCACGCGGTTGTTCATTTTAAACACCTGTTGTGCATGCTCCTGGTCATCGTTTACGTTTAGGGCAATAACGCGGCCATCAATCAGTTCATCAATACGTTTATCGGGTGCAGCAAGAATTACATCCCTTATCCTGATATCATCAATCAGTTCACTATTTTCATTGATGATATAAATAACGTCAACAGTCTCACTGTTTTTCGCGAATTTTCTGATGGTTGAAAATACTTCTTCTACCGTGTTGTCAGCATATACATAAACATAGTCCGGCGTCATCAGGCGCCCAACACTGTCATCGGGATAACCCAGAAGGGATAATGTGATCTTACGTTCTTCAGGATCCAGTAACTTGATCAGGTCGCGAATTACTTCTTTGGGCAGTTCTTCCAAAAAGTCAGTTCTGTCATCCGCGGGCAATTCATTCAGCAGTTCGGCAGTTTTGAAGGATGGCAGTTCTCTTACAATGCGTTTCTGAGCAGTAAGATCAAGGATTTTAAAAACGCTAACGGCCCTGTGTATGGCCATGTTTGCAATGATCTGTGCTTCAAATTCAGGATACTCGTTCAGCAATTCCGCGACATCACTAATGTTCTGGTGATTTAAAAAGTCACGCATTTCCAGCTTATCGTTTTTGGCCATAAGCTGCTCAAACTGTTCTGCCAGGGATAATTGCTCAAACTCGTAGCTCATGCGTGCAAATTAAGGATAGATTTGGGGATTTGAAATTTGAGATTTGAAATTTCATATTTGAAATTATTATTTTCAACCTGCTTTACTTATTTTGCCAACTTATTTTTCTAAACGAAACACCACATTTCAAATCTCAAATTTCAAATCTTAAATTCAATAATGATCCTACCAAGCTTAGTTATTGCGCCGAGCCCGAAGGGCGGCAAAGGTGGCCGCGGCGTATTTGCAACCGAAAACATAGATGCTGACACTATTTTAGAAATTTCACCGGTAATTGTTCTAAGTGCTTCCGAGCGTAAAGCCATAGAAGAAACCAAATTGTACCACTATATATTTGAATGGGGAAAAACCCGTAAACAGGGTTGTGTAGCGCTGGGTTATGTGTCCATGTACAATCATGACTATTCAGCCAACTGCGAGTACGAAATGGATTTTGAAGCAAGCACAATAAGCGTGAAAGCTATAAAGCCAATAAAAAAAGGCGAAGAGCTATGCATTAATTACAACGCGGATCCGGAAGATAAAACACCGGTGTGGTTCCATCTTTAGCTGTTAGCTATCAGCTGTGAGCTATTAGCTATGGAGTATGAGGTGTGAGGCATGAGGTATGAGGGATAAGGAGCAGCACATCAAACATCGCACACCATACATCGTACATCTTACACCGTACACCGTACATCTTACACCGTACATCTAACATAAAAAAAGGGCAGCTTTTTAATTAAAAGCCGCCCGGTTTCACCCTAACCAACTGTAAAAAAGTTATAATAAGTTTATTTAAGTATATGCGAGCGCATAAGTGATTTTATGTGATCCGATACCCGTTTTATGAACTTCTCATCATCGTAAGGGACATAATTTTCAGGTTTGCTCATCATTTTATTACAAAACTTCTTCGACAAAAGCACCTGGTTAACTGTACCAACAAGCGAGGCGATAGTTAGTTCGATATCTACCTTTTTAAATACGCCCTTTTTTATGCCATCTTCGAGAACACCTTTTATAATATTGCTGTTTGGAAACAGTTTCGTCACTATTATATTCTGAAGCTCTTCCCGTTGGTTCAGCATCAGTTCATGATGAATGACCCGGTGAAAATACCTGTTACAAAAAAGGCGTCTCACGTAGTTGTCAACCATTTTGTCTATTTTCCCAATTTCATCCAACTCCTTGTCCTTCGCAATCTCTTCCAGTTCTTCCCGCGTATTGACTGCTTTACATTCAACAATATTTTCAAAAAGCTTCTCTTTCGAACCAAAATAATAATTGATCATCGCAAGGTTTACACCGGCTTTTGAAGCAAGTTCCCTTACCGACGTACCCTCAAACCCCTTAACAGCAAAGAGCTCTACGGCAGCATTCATTATTTGTTCTTTCTTTTCCGCGTTCATTCAGTGACTATAACAGTGCAAAGTTAAACAACCGTTTAATTCAAACAAACGTTTAATTAAGTTTTTTGAGATTTTTTTTGTGCTGATAAACCCGGATGCCAAAAGGCCGATTCAATCGCCCTGTTGCATTGGAATAATATAAAAGCATGGCCGGAGAAACTTTAGTGAGTGCGCTGGTATAACGTGATAACAGCATAACCAAGCAAACAAAGCAATAGCACAATTACAACGGCAATTATTGTCCATTGCATGTTTTTTATGCTTCGCCTTTCTTTTTTTGCTTTGCGGTCGCTTAATTGTTGATGTAACTGTGTGTTTAGCTGTTTAACATAAGCCTCCATTTGGGCATCGGAGCCAAATTGTTGTAAGCCTTCAACCGCGTCATTTACAAAATCTGATTCAACCATCAGCTTTTCTATTTCGTGCAATTCTTCGGGTGGTAAGTTGCCTTTCAAATAGTTAAGCATTTGTTCTTCAGTCACACTACTGAAATTGGGCAATATGTTATTATTGTTTGACATTATACTTTCTTCAATTTCTTTTCTACCAATAATTTCAAATTTCTTTTCCCATTCTGTATGTGACTTTTTACCTGCAACAAAGTATAATTGGTGGTATCTACAATTTGCTGATAGCTTTTCTTTTGAAGATAAAATAAAGTTACACAGGTTTTCTGGTCTTCATTCAACTCTTCAAGTGCCAGTTCTATATTATCAAACAGGTTTTCTTTCTCCTCAAGTCCCTTAGTGTCTATTTCTTCCGCGGCCACAGGTAAAGACTCATTTAACTCCCGTGGAATTTTGCCCTGCCTATCCCTCAGCCGCATCAGGCAATGATTGCGGGCTATGGTATAAAGCCAGCTCTTAAAATACTCCACTTCATATTTATGCAACTCTGTAATTGCTTTTAAGAATACCTGTTGAACACAATCACGCGCTTCCTCTTCATTTTTTAAATACTTCATGCAAACACCCAAAAGCAACAAGGTATAGCGTTGAAACAACATACCAAGCCACTGGTTATCCTTCGTCTCATAGAATTTTTCCAGTAATTCACCGTCGTTGATATGTCTGTACCTGTTAGTATCCACTGGCAGCTATAAAAATTTTTCCTAATAAAGATGCAACATATATATAATTCCATAACTTAACGGCAAAAAATTTCGCTAATGACATTTGGCGTTTGTATTGTATCCATTAGTCCTATCAGAAAAGCTCCGTCACATACCAGTGAAATGGTGAGCCAATTATTGTTTGGTGAGTTTGTTGAAATCACCGAAACAGAAAAGACCTTCAGTAAAGTGAAATGCTTATACGATGACTATGAAGGTTGGGTTCAAAATTCCCAGTTAGATAAAGTTTCCAAAAAAATGACGCAGACAGCTCCGCTTGGTTATATCTACAAGCCGGGCAGCAAGGCCATTTTTAAGGATGATAAACTTTTCCTGCCTATTGCGACCCCTGTTTACAAAAAAATTGAAACTGCTCATTTCAACCTGTTGTACGATGAACCGATGATATGGAATCTTGGCAGTCTGCCCAGGGATTACTACATCATCAAGAGCCTTGCAATGTTGTATATAAACACGCCCTACCTGTGGGGAGGAAAAAGCAACAGTGGCATTGACTGCAGCGGCTTTACACAACAAGTGTTTAAAATGATGAACATTCCTTTAAAAAGGGATGCTTATCAGCAGGCTGAGCAAGGAAATGAAGTAGCAAATATTGCAGATGCGGCGTGTGGGGACCTCGCCTTCTTTGATAATGAAGAAGGAAGAATAACACATGTAGGAATTATTTTAAACAATGATGAAATTATTCACTCGTCCGGTCGAGTAAGATTAGATAAGCTGGACAGTAATGGCATCATTAACGTTGATACCAACGAAAGAACGCATAAACTGAAAGTGATTAAGCGGATGATTTAACGGAATGCCGCTCAAAAAACCGGTTTATCCATTCAAATTGTTTTCCCTTTATAACGTAATATTTTGTTGGCAGACATTGCTGATCAGCAACGCTTCTTTAAGCTTTTATAAAGATTTATTGTACCCCCGCTTGTCTTATTGATTAGTCCTATTTTTAGCACTGGTGTATTGGCACGAGTGGCTGGCGTATGCTTATTCGTGTCATTGTTGTATATTCATAATACTGAAATTAACAATACGCATGAGTGGCTATCCCCATGATGATTGTTGATGCTTGTGAAGGATAACCATTATCAACTTTTTAATTTTTTGAATTTTCAATAACAACCAACAAATTTTCTTTCAATGGATTCAAGAAGGGAATTTCTAAAGAAAGCTGCATTGTTATCAGGCGGAGCGGGATTATGGAATGCTTTGCCTGCTTCTGTACAAAAGGCATTGGCTATAAATCCTGCAGAAGGAAGTACTTACCTTGATGCAGAACATATTGTTTTTCTAATGCAGGAAAACAGATCGTTTGATCATTGCTATGGCACATTGCAGGGGGTACGTGGCTTTAATGACCCACGGGCCATAAATCTTCCAAACAAAAATCTGGTTTGGGCACAATACAACGAAAAAGGTGAAACATACGCACCTTTTCGCCTGAATATAAAGGATACGAAAGCTACATGGATGAGCTCATTACCACATTCGTGGGAAAACCAGGTGGATGCCCGCAATGATGGTAAATACGACAAATGGCTTGATGTAAAAAAATCCGGACACAAAGAATTCGCGGATATGCCAATGACGATGGGCTATTACAATCGCGAAGACATTCCTTTCTATTATGCGCTTGCAGATGCATTTACTGTTTGCGATCAGCATTTTTGTTCTTCACTAACCGGAACAACACCCAACCGTTTGTATTTCTGGACAGGAACTGTTCGTGAAGAACAAAATGGCGATGTGCAGGCGAACATCAGAAACGAAGAAGTAGATTATGGTGCGGAAGCGCATTGGAAAACTTTTCCCGAAAGACTTGAAGAAAACAATGTCTCATGGAAGATCTATCAGAATGAAATAAGTCTTGATTCTGGTTTTGAAGGAGAAGAAGATGGATGGCTGGCAAACTTTACAGACAACCCGATTGAATGGTTTACTCAATATAATGTTCGTTTCTCTAAGACACATTTATTGTATGCACAAAAACAGGTGAACATATTACCTGGCGAAATAAAAAAGCTTGAAGAACAAATTGCTGTGTTACCGGCGAGTGATGACAACAAAGCTAAACTTGAAAAACAGCTAAAGGAGAAAAAAGAAGCGCTTACCTCTTTACAGGAAGACCTTCAGAAATATACTCCTGAAAATTTTGCAAAGTTGTCGCAACTGCACCAGAACATTCACAGCAAAGCATTCACAACAAACGTGAATGATCCTTACTACAGAGAGCTGTCCACGTTGAAATACAACGATGGAACGGTGGAGCGTGGAATGAAGGTTCCAAAGGGTGATGTGTTGCATCAATTCAGAGAAGACGTAAAAAATGGTAAGCTGCCAACCGTATCCTGGTTAGTGGCGCCGGAAAACTTTTCTGACCACCCCGGTGCGCCGTGGTATGGTGCCTGGTATGTATCAGAAGTGCTGGATATACTAACGCAAAATCCGGAAGTATGGAAGAAGACAATTTTCATTTTGACCTATGATGAAAATGATGGTTGTTTTGACCACGTTCCCCCATTTGTGGCACCTCATTTTGAAAGAAAAGATACCGGCACTGTTTCGAAAGGTATTGATACGAGAGCAGAGTGGGTAACGATGGAACAGGAACTAAAACGCAAGCCTAAAAAATATTCAAGAGAAAGCCCTATAGGTTTAGGCTATCGTGTTCCTTTAGTTATTGCTTCGCCGTGGAGCCGCGGTGGATGGGTTAATTCTGAAGTATTCGATCATACATCCAACCTGCAGTTTCTTGAAATTTTTCTTCAACACAAACTAAAAAAGGAAATTACAGAATCAAATATAACAGACTGGAGAAGAACCGTTTGCGGAGATCTAACTTCAGTATTCAGACCATATAACGGGGAGAAGATCGCTCAGCCGGAATTCCTGGCAAAGGACGCCGTTCTTGAAAGTATTCATAAGGCGCAATTCAAAAAACTGCCTTCTGACTTCAAGTTGTTAACTAAAGAAGAAGTTCAGCAGATTAACCAGAACCCTTCTTCTTCACCATACATGCCGAAACAGGAAAAAGGCATTCGGTCATCCTGTGTTCTGCCATATGAAATTTATGTTGACGGCAATTTATCGGGAGACAAGCAAATATTCCGTATTCAGCTAACTGCTGCGACTGACGTATTTGGAACAAAGGCTTCCGGCGTTCCATTTAATATATATGCACCGGGTAAGTACCTACAAGCTAATGAGAATGGAGAAAAGTCACTTCAACCGGTGAAAACCTGGTCTTATGCTGTAGCCGCAGGTGATACTATTACCGATGAGTGGTCGTTAAGTTCATTTGAGAACCAATCCTATCATCTTCGGGTATACGGACCTAACGGCTTCTATCGCGAATTTATTGGCAATAGCAAAGATCCAATAACTGAGATCTCCTGTAAGTACGAACTTGAAAAAAATGACAAGAAGAAACTAACAGGCAACGTTCAGTTATTTATTAGAAACGCCTCTGCTAAAGGACAGGTTATTGAAATAATTGACAATGCTTATAAGTCAGCCAAACGATCAATCAATGTTAATGCAGGCAGCAGTATTACAGTTATCATAGACACATCAAAAAGCCATAACTGGTATGATTTCACCGCGCGAGTGAAAGGCTTTGAAGAACACGCCAGGCGATATGCCGGTCGCGTGGAAAATGGCAAACCGACGAAAAGTGATCCGTTAATGGGCGGAGTAGTTTAGAAAAGTCAAAATTCAAAAGTAAAAAGTCAAAAGCCCTATGCGGTGTTTGATTATTAATTTTAACTAGAAAAATATTTAATCAAAAAGGGTGCAAAAACAGTGAAGTTTTTCGCACCCTTTTTTTGACTTTTCCTGCCCGACGTTCAGGCGGGGAATTTTTACTTTTGACTTTGATTTTCCTCTCGCGCTAGAACTGATTCAGCGCAGCCTTTCCTTCATTCAACATAACGGCGGCGCCTTTGCTTTTTATATCTGCAATTTCAAACGGAGCCAACATTGCATTGAGTTGCTGCAACTTCTGATTGTCTTTGTTCTTTGCAAATGTGCTTTTGAGCACGCGGATCTTTTCGTTATCCTGAATGCCTTCGATCAAACGCTCAAAACGAATGGAAGAACGCGGACCGGGATAAACAAGGTACGTATCTCCTGCAGCCCAGGTTCTGAAACGTGAATCAGTTAATGGATTTGCCGTCCAACTATTATAGGCCCATCTTAAGTAACCATCAAAGTTTTTGTTTGCTGCATACCAGCCAATCCATGCAGCTTCCGCAGGGGGCGAAAAGGTGAAGGTATTTGGAAAACCTTCTACGCAACAAGTATAGTAAGTAGAAATCATTCCAGCCTTTTCGCGCTGCTTTCTTACATCATCCGGAAAGTTGTGTGCAGATGCGATACAATAATCGTCGATATCCTGTTGTATTTCGGGATGATAGTTACCTGCAAGTGAAACCCTGAAGTTTTTATCAACGCTCTTGATCAGCGCTATTGCCTGTTGCATATCTTTCATCTCGCGCTCATCCATTGCAATCGCAGTTTTATTGAACCAGCCTTTCTCTTTTAAGTGTTTTGCAAAATCGGCCAGCATTGGTTTCCAATGAGCGTTATACTCAGGAGAACCGGCTTTTGCAATGATAAATGTATCACGCCCAATGGTTTCATCGTAATATTTGAAATTCAATCCCCACGGAATCATGCTGTAGCAGTTAATGGCCTTGTTTATTCCCTGCGCCATCATAAAGTTTACCCATTTGTCAAAAATGGTATAATCATAAGTCCAGCTGCCGTTTTTCTTTTTGGTCCATTTGATCATGCTATAGAAAGGATCTTCGGTTTGTTCATTCCACGGATCATAGATCATACTAACGGTAATGACTTTCTGCCCGGCATTAGCCAGGCTTTTCATATAAGGTTGCATGATAGCAAAATGCTCATCCGACCAGCATTGTACGCCGTGCACACGTGCGATAGAAAATGGATTTTGCCAGAGATCAAGATAGAATGTCCAGTCTTTGGGATCAGGTAAAGTATAATTCTTTACTTCAACTGAATAAGAAAGCGTCTGCAACACTTCTCCCCCATATTGCTTCACCTTGATTGTTCCGGTATAGTTTCCTGCAGGCGCATTTGCCGGCACTTTCACACTTAGCCAAACAGGCTGCACAGAATAAGCTGTAACGTTTTTAACCGGAATAAAATCGATGCCATCGGCAACAAGCGAAGAATCAAAAGCCCTGGTATCAGGCCTGAAACCGCAGCCGCCGCCGTCTTTATTCAACTCATCTGTCATCACATAACGTACAAACCCGGTTTTAACGTTAGCCGCATTTATGTTATTTCCTTTGCCGTCAGTTAAACTTCCGGCTTCCACCTGCAATTGAAATATTTTCTTGCGGGATGCTACAACGAACTGTGTATGTACCCTTTCATTTTTCCAGGCAATAGTCTTCCATGTAGTTGTTGGTTGCTGAAGAGCGGGCACTTGTCTTTTTGAATAACGCACATCTACATCACCAAAACTAATCAGCCTGTCGGCAGGCATAGCATTCCACGAAGCACTATCAACCGGACTCGGGTCCGCCATTTCATTATAATCTAACGGAGCCTGGCTTTGAGCACTGGCAAAGGCAAACGTCATACAACAGAGAAAACATACAGCAGCATACTTCATAACGGAGGAGGTTTTATGTAAATACTCTTTATATCTGCTTCAAGATAAGGGAATTGGGGAAAAGACAGGTAAGCAAACGTTTGCGTTTTATAACCACGGAGACAGGGCGACACAATGTGGCACGGAGGATTTTTTAATTGACAATTAAAATTTGACAATTGAAAATGATGAATCAGTTTAAGCCGTCAAAGTTTTGTTTTTTGAACCAAGAGAAGTACACGATGATAACGTTCACTAAGAACTATGAAACCGCGGACCATTTTCAACTATCAATTTTCCATTGTCAATTGACTAAAACGTCGTGCCTCTTTGTGTCGCCGAGCCTCCGTGGTTCAAAAAAAAAGCCCCGCTTTTCAGCGGAGCTTTATATGAAGTCAAGATTGAAACTTGGTTATTAGTCTTCAACTTTCACTTTCCCTTTGCTCTTAGCGATCACTTCTTCAGCGATGTTGTTCGGAGCAGGAGAATAGTGGCTGAATTCCATGATTGAAGCTGCACGTCCGGAGCTTAATGAACGCAATTGCGTTACATAACCGAACATTTCGCTCAATGGAACTTTAGCTTTAATTACCTGTGCGTTGTTACGGCTGTCCATACCTTCCAACATACCGCGACGACGGTTCAAGTCACCTGTAACGTCACCCATGTATTGGTCAGGAGTAGTAACCTCAACTTTCATGATTGGCTCAAGCAAAGTTGGTTTTGCTTTTTTACCAGCTTCACGGAAGCCTGATTTTGCACAAAGTTCGAAAGACATAGAGTCAGAATCCACATCGTGGTAACTACCATCGAATACGCGAACTTTCATGTTGTTTACAGGATAACCTGCAAGTACACCCGTTCCCATTGCGGTTTCAAAGCCCTTGCTGATTGCAGGGATAAACTCTTTAGGAATAGATCCACCGAAGATATCGTTAACAAACTGGAAGCTTTTTCCTTCGTTTGCTTTCAGCCATTCTTCATCAGCAGGGCCGATAGAGAATTGGATGTCGGCGAATTTACCACGACCACCAGACTGTTTCTTCAACACTTCACGGTGCTCGATAGTATTTCCGAATGCTTCTTTATAAGCAACCTGAGGATTACCCTGGTTAACTTCTACTTTAAACTCACGACGCATACGATCGATGATGATCTCAAGGTGTAACTCACCCATACCTGAAAGGATAGTCTGACCAGTATCTTCGTCAGTCTTAACTCTCAATGTAGGATCTTCTTCGATCAGTTTAGCGATCGCCATACCCATTTTGTCAACGTCAGCCTGAGTTTTAGGTTCAACCGCTACAGCGATTACCGGCTCAGGAATGAACATGTTTTCAAGAACGATAGGATGGTTTTCATCACAAAGCGTGTCACCTGTTTTAATTTCTTTGAAACCTACTGCCGCAGCAATATCACCAGCTTCAATGAAATCAATTGGGTTTTGTTTGTTTGCGAACATTTTCATGATACGGCTGATACGCTCGTTTTTACCGCTACGCATGTTCTTAACATAAGAACCCGCATCCAAATGTCCGCTATAACAACGGAAGAATGCCAGACGACCTACGAAAGGATCGGTCATGATTTTGAAAGCCAACGCTGCGAAAGGTTCTTTCGCGCTAGGCTTACGAGTGATCTCTTCTCCGCTGTCAGGATCAGTACCTACAGTATCAGGCAGATCCAAAGGAGAAGGAAGGTAGCGACATACAGCATCTAATGCAGTTTGAACGCCTTTATTTTTGAAAGAGCTACCACACATCATCGGAACGATGCTAAGATCGATAGCAGCTTTACGGATTGCTTCGTGAACTTCAGCTTCTGAGATAGAGTTTGGATCATCGAAGAATTTCTCCATCAGTTGATCATCATACTCAGCCACAGCTTCAATTAATTGTGCTCTCCAGTATTCAACATCCTCCTTCATATCATCAGGAATAGGCACTTCATTGTAAGTCATACCTTCAGTAGCGTCATCCCAAATAATACCTTTCATCTGGATAAGGTCAACCACACCTTTAAAGTTGTCTTCAGCACCGATAGGCAACTGCAAAGGCACAGCTTTAGCACCCAACATTTCTCTTACTTGTTTTACAACGTTCAGGAAGTCAGCACCAGCACGGTCCATTTTATTTACGAAACCGATGCGGGGAACACCATAACGGTTAGCCTGGCGCCATACAGTCTCAGATTGAGGCTCAACACCATCAACAGCAGAGAACAAAGCGATCAGACCATCCAGTACACGCATAGAACGCTCTACCTCAACGGTAAAGTCCACGTGGCCCGGAGTATCGATGATATTGAAATAATATTTTTTTGTGTCAGGAGTTGCTTTACCCTGTTGAGTAGGGAAATTCCACTGGCAACTTACAGCTGCTGAGGTAATGGTAATACCTCTTTCTTTTTCCTGCTCCATCCAGTCAGTGGTAGCGCCGCCATCGTGTACTTCTCCAATTTTGTGGATCATACCGGTGTAGCGCAAGATACGCTCAGTTGTAGTGGTTTTACCGGCATCAATGTGCGCGGCAATACCAAAGTTGCGTTGTAATTTAAGATCAGCCATAAAATGATGAATGTTTTTGTTGTTTTATTAAAAACCGGGCTCGTCGATTTTTAGGGCGCAAAGGTAATTCATTTTAACATATTGAAAAGATTTCCGTTGCCTTAAAATGTTATAATTATGTTTTTTCTCAGTATAAATAACGGATAAACGCTAACTAATTGACTATTCATGCCTTGATAAATCTTCGCTTTAAGTAAAATTCATGCTGGATTTCATAAAGAAAAAAAGCCGACGGACTTGGTTAACAAGTTAATCGTCAGCTATTTACACACTAGAAATACTTAGATCCTATTTAAGATGTTGCTAAAGAAGTTTGCGCATTGACTGGTTGTAATTTTCCACTGATCACTTCTTCTGCTAAACCAAAACTTAAGGTCATGCCGGCGCCGCCCAGTCCGTTAACGATTGTAACACCTTCTTCGGGAGTATAAATAAAGTCTGTTCTGCCATCGGTCATCTTTGGATAAATGCCGTGCCAACTCTGAATCATATTCCAATCTTTAAATTGGGCGAACTTCTTCATGTAGTCGATGATCAGTTGATTGATGAACTGTTTATCAAACGGATCGAATACCAATCCATATTCGTGACTATCGCCAATCGTCAATTCGCTCTCCGCATTTTGAGAAACCATTACGTGAATTCCCCAATGGAGATAATCCGCCATCGTCTCCTGGTAATGAGCTTTCAATTCCGGCAATGATGCTGCTACTTCGAAACCTTTATAATGAATAAGAGACAAACCGCCACAAAGTGAAGGTCCAATCCTCCATCCCTCCGGTTGCGCAGTTAATCGCATCATCTGAAGTTTACACTTGGTAAAATTATTAGCGATGAAAATTTCCGGATACAACGTTTCAAAATCAGCGCCGCTGCAAACATAAATTTCGTCAGCACTGTATTCTTTGTTAGCCGCAGTAACAGATGGATACTGAATTGCGGTCACGGCTGTACTGAAATTAAAGTTGACGCCATACTTCTCCGTTAAATAACCTGGTATTCTTTCGATGGCAACGCGGGATTCAACGATCATTTCATCTTCACTCCACAAAGCTCCTTTTAAACCATCCGGATTAACGGCACCACTTTTGTGCAGTGCTTCACCGGCAGACAATATTTTTACTGGTCGCTGATCTTTTGTTGTATCAGCAATTTCATTGATCACTTTCCATTCAAGGTCGCTATGTGCAAGATGCAAACTACCGACTTCATTATACCAAAGCCCCGCTCCTTCACACACTTCTTTCCAGATGCGTTTGCTCATCAAAGCTCTTTCATACATTTGACCGAGCGGCTGACCAATTGGCCATACCATTCCAAAATTGCGAATAGATGCACTAACCGCTTTTTCATTACGTTCAAAAACAATAACCTGGTAACCTCTTTCTGCAAGACTTCTGGTAATGGCAAGCCCTACTATTCCGGCTCCGACAACAATTGCACTTTTTTTAGGCATAAGACGTTTGAATAGATGATTGACGTGATAAATATTTTCTCCTGAAATAAATTGAAGCCATAAATGTACCTACTATGCCAATAGTAGTAACGACGATGATGGCTTTTATAAAGAAAGCGGTCCAGGATAAATGCATTCCGCTAAATTCTTTTATAAACAATACAAGCACACTGCCGAGATAACCGAATGAATCAGCTATATACATGATAAACCCTACGTTGCTATTAACGCGGTAACTGGCAATCATTCGTTCAAAATATAGTGCGTTGAATGGTACATAACTGAGATACAGACCCGTGCCAATAAGTGTCATCCAAACTACCGGGTCAATCATATGTTTACTGAAACATATTGTCGCGCCAAGTGTAAGTGCATAACCAAACATTACGATGTAGTGATTGATCATAAAAGCTTTGATGTTGCTTTTTACCAGGATGAGTAAACTCATACAAGCCAATACGATTACTGACACAGGAATTTCTGTCCTGGTGAAAATCGCCGCGTTGTTAGCATAACCAAGCTCGGTCCAAAGTTCATTGGCAAAGTTGTCGCGAAAATCACGCAATACTGTAAGCAGCACATAGGTAGTAACAATAATTACAATGCCCGGCATAAACATAGACAGAAACTCGGCTCTTTCTTTTGCGCTCATTGGTTTACGTATGCTCCGGCTCTGTACATCTTTTGCCGTAGGCGGTGGCGTGTGATTTAACAACCAGGTAAAAATGATCATCGGCAGCATAAAGAGTGCCCCCGTTATAAAGGGCATCCATGTTTCTGTTACGTGCCAGTCTAACACAACAGATTTACCGGCACTTTTAACAACACCTGATGAAAATATAAAACTGATAGACAATACGGCACCCATGAACTCTGTTGCCCTTCTGCCTTCTAAAAAACTGAATGTAAGCCCCCACACCATTCCCAACGGAAAACCATTGATCAACAGGAATATGATATTATAAGGCGCGGGAGTAATAGCAAATAACAATAACGCGATCCACCCTATTGTGATTAACAAAACAATTGTCGAAGCCCTTTTTTCGCCTTTCATTCCCGATATAAATTTTATACCGTAGAATTTGCTTAGCATATAACCTATTACCTGCGCAGTAACCAACCACACTTTATACTCAATATGCATAAAGCTCATACCATGGAAACTTGCTGCTGTAAACGGTTTTCTAAACGCATACATACAGAAGTAAACACCAAAGGCACAAACGGCCGCGTATATTGATATAAACCATGCAGGCATCGTTTTCAACTTATCCTGCCACTGCTTGTAAATAAACATGCAAACCCTTTTTTAATTTTCAAGAATGTTAATCAGTTCCTTTAACTCATCAATTATGAATGAAGGTTCATACAGCTCCAGTTGCTCTTTTGTAAAAGCACCGGTAGTAACAGCAATCGAAAAAAGGCACCCGGCGTTCTTACCTTCATTTACATCAACTTCAGTATCGCCCAGTTTAATTACTTTGGAAGAATCTTCTATCCCGGCTTCCGCCATCATACGTTGAATCATATAGGGCTGAGGCCTTCCGGCGGGCACTTCATCGCTCGACTCTACATAATCAATCTTTCCATCTCTCACCCAGCCTAACCTGTCAATAATTACATCGGTAATATCCCTGGAGAAACCCGTGTCAAGTCCGACTTTAATACTTTTATCTTTCAGGTATTTAAATACCTCTTCCACATGAGGTAAAGGACTCAGATCATTGGTAGTTGAATAATATTCTATCATCAACTCCAGAAAGCGTTCGTGTATTGCATCAACAAACTCAGGAGTAACCTTTGCTGTATCCGGCTCATATTCATCCAGCATCATTCTTATTGCTTCAGGTTTTTTATAACCCATCAACAAACCGATCGTACCGATGGGAATACTATAGCCATATTCCTTCATGGCATCATGAAAAGCCACTACTATTTCTCCGTTGTCTTTAACGGTTGTTCCTGCTATATCAAACACAACCAATTCTACCGGATATTTCATACGAGTGTTTTTCTGGTTAGTTGAAAACAGTTCTAAAAAATACTACTTTTCTTTGAGACGACAATCACCCTGCTACTTGTCGTTCAGGCGCTACGTTTTATGTTATTTCAAAACCGCCTGAACAGGTTCCATTACTGGATGCGATGGTTTGAATTGAAGTCCAAGTAATGAGGCGATTGTAGTAGCCCATTGTCTTTGGTATAACTGTCCGCTTGTTCTAACTTCACCCAATGGCTTGGTGTCTGGTCCGATAACCGCCAACCAGATCTGATCAGCACCTTTGATATCACTGCCGTGTGATCTCCACTGACTCTTCACGACATCCCCCCGTCCATGATCACAGGTAACAATCAGCGTTGTCTTGTCTTTATATTGAGGATTAGATTGCAGGGTATTCCACAGATCAGCCAGCATGCCATCCTCTGCGTGAGCGGCTCCCAAATAAAGGTCATATGATCCCTCATGCGCAAAATGGTCTGTCTCATCAAAAGCGATGTACAACACCCTGGGATTAAAATTCTTAAGGTATTCTCTCCCGGCAGCGTATGTAAGTATATCGGGCCTTGCACCACTTGGCATAGGCGTTAAAAATTGAATATCATTAATCAGTTTAAGATTACTATTGTCAAATTTCAGCGTGCTCAAATCTGAGTTTACATACACACCACTTCTTTGTTCGTTTAAGATATAAGGAAAGCAATCCCACGTGGAGAATGCAGCTACTTTATTCTTGAAGCCGGGTTGTTTATTAATGAACTCAAGCACATTTTCATTCTTGTTTAAAATCTTGTCGTTTGAGTTTACAGCGGTATCTGGATAGCCGGTAAATATCTCATTGTAGCCTGGATAAGAAAACCAGTAAGGGTTGGTAACATTTACATAATTTCCATACGCCCTGTTGCCATACAACTGCCCTTTAGAAACAACTGTGCTCCATAGAAAAGGGAACAGCAATTTTCTTCTTTCTTCCGTGTTGTTGTTCCAGTATTTTTTTACAATCCCGGAATAATCATGTGTAAATTCCTTGCTTGCGATCAAAGCCGAATCAGCTCCGTTAAATATTTCCTGCCAACGCATGCCATCCAGCGTTACGATTACAACATTTTCCGTCTTGTGTTTTTGTGCAAACGATGAAACTGTGATGACAGCAGAAAGCACAACGATCAATATTTTTTTCATGAAGCTAATTTTAATAAAGCAGACACCTGGTACAAATACCATGTGTCTGCTTAAAAATATTTTATTTAAGAAAGCTTATTTGAGCAACCACATTAAACCATTGATGTCATCATTACCTCCATATTGAGCTTGCAGTGCTGCCTGGTAATTTTCAGCATTGGCAACCTTTTCAATATTGGGATATTGAAAGCGCATAGCTATACGTCCGCTGTTACCTGTTCCTGGTCCTGTTGTAAAGGTTGGAACGCCCGTTCTGCGATAAGTGTAATAAGACTCCAATCCTGAGTGACGAAACAGTGCAATGTATCTTTGCTGTAATATTTGCGTCAATCCTGTACCGTTATTTCCTGAATATTTTACTAAAGGTTGATTATAGTATGTGTCATAGTCAACAGCAGCAGTATAGGTGTTATACACTGCGGAACTACCAGGGCTACCTGATTTCAGGAAGTACACAGTCATATTACCAGTCACCGGAATACCATATGAAGCTCTGGATGCTTTAATACCTTCCTGGTAATAATATTCAGCATTGCCTTTAGGGCCAGCCGCAATCCAACCTCTGTTTATTGCTTCTGCTATATTGAAACACATTTCAGGATAGCCAACCTGCACACTTGGCTCTGCTGTATATGTTTCATAATAATAGTGTCTGTTGATGAGTGAATATTGTCCGGCATTTGCTTTTACATACATGATACCAAGATCTTCCCCGGGATCTGCACCAACAAAAGCATTGTAACTTGTTGGAGGCGTACCTGCCGCAACTAAGGCACTCGCAGGCTCTGTGGTCATATAAACCCTTGGATCTTTAAATTTGGTAAGCAAGCCTACATATGTTGCAGAGCAATTTTCACGCAGCGCATTGAAACCAAAAGACCCGGGATTTTGAGGATAATCATTTGTCGGGTGAATGAAGGTATATTGAAAATTGTCCCCACTGCCATCCATTAAAGGATACTGAGTTGGATTCTGAACTATGGCAGCAAACTGCTCTTTTATTTTCAGATCAGCATCAGTAACTTTTTTGCTTAAATGAATCAGGGCTCTTAACCTGAAAGCATTTGTTACTTTTTGCCAATGTGCGATATTGTTGTCGCTGAAATAAATATCACCACTTAAAGATGTTTCTCCTGCGGCTACCAGCTTGCCAAGTTGCAGATTAGCGCTATCAAGCCAAACGAATGCCTGCTGAAAAACTTCTTTTTGCGTATTATACACAGGTGTAAGATCCGCTGAACCTCTTAACGCGTTGTTCATTGGCAGATCGCCCATTTCAAGACTCATCTTTACGAAAAGATATGCTTTTAAAAACTTGGCCATAGCCTCGTACGCATTGCCCGCAGGAAGACCAGACTTTACAGCTTCTTCTTCCATTTTTATCACATTGCGCAGAGTGGCATAGTAGTCAGCTCCAGAACCAAATTCATATTTATTATTACCGTAGTAATCATAATTCTGTAAGAAGTATTGACCCCATTTTTCGTAATCACCAGCGGGTCCGTCATAGATATCGTTCAATATGCCGTTGAGCAGCAAAGATGAAGGAACGGATGTAGGTTTATTGGGGTTCTGATTCAAAGTGTCGAAGCTCTTTTTACAACCCGTACCTATCATAATTATAAGTACCGGAAATATGAGTATGTGGATTATCTTTTTCATTGTTTTTTTGCGTTTTATCTTTTTTGTCTATCCTCCAAAATCCATCGCACAAAAAAGTATTGATTAACTGATTTTAACTGGAAACTAGAAGACAACATTTACGTTAAAACCAAACCTGCGTGTTGTAGGCGATTGCAACGCTGTACCACCCAAAGCATAGTTGTACTGGTCAAGATCAACATCTTTAAAGCGCTGATCTTTGTAGAAGTAGATCAGGTTACGGCCAACCAAAGACACACTTACTTTATTGATAAAGGTGTTTTTCAACCATGTTTGAGGAAGATCATAACCAATTGTTACTTCACGAAGTTTTGCAAATGTTTTGCTCATCAGGTTAGCTTCTGAAACGCCATAATATTTACTTACATAATCCTGCACCTGAGTAGTTTGTGTATTCGGTGCAAACTGGAGATCTTTGTAGTTGATGATTTCACCAGTCTTCGAATCATAGTTAATGCTTGCACCATTTGAAACAACCACACCTTCGCCAACATAAATACCTTTATAGTTTCCGGTTACATCACCTGCGTGGTTGGCATCAGATTTTCTGGCATCGCCCAACTTACCTTCTGCTGTTTCAATATTTCTGCCACCACGCATTGTTTTGTTGTGCATATAGTCAGTTGTAACACCACCAACACTTCCGTCGAACTGGAAGCCAACAGACAATCCTTTCCAACTTAATTTGTTATAAATGCTCCACTGAAAATCTGCATTCAGATATCCCATGAACTGACTCACACGATTGGGAGTAAGTGGTTTGCCAGCCGCATCGTTAATGATCTGTCCATCCTCAGTTCTCACGAATGCACTTGAATAAAATTTGTCTACGCGATCACCTTTGTGAAAGAATGTATTATAAGTATCCTGTCCCGGAGGTAATTCTTCAAACTTGTCCTGGAAGGTGCTCCAGTTCACTAACACATCCCAGTTAAGACCGTTGCGGGTCTTTATAGGATTTCCACTAAGAGATAATTCGTAACCTGTCTTCTTTGTTTTCAGTGCGTTGATGTAGTAGTAGCTATATCCGGTTGCAGAAGAGATTGGGTTTGCCAGGATCTGTGGGCCATCTATATACTGAAAACCTGTGGCACTTAATCCCAACCTGTTTTTCAGGAACCTGATATCAAAACCACCTTCAAAATTCACACGATTGAAGGTTCTGATATTCGGATCGTAAATATTGCTGGTGTAATAAGCTGCTGTTTGATTATTATAAGGTTTGCTTGTTGAATAAACTGCTGAAAGCGCATAATCCGGGCCGCCATAAGGAGATAAATAGTTATTGCCGTAATCCAACGGATAATCATACAACGATGTACCGCCAGGGTTTGCACCGAAGGCTGTAATGGTATTAAACGGAGCTACACCAACGGTTGATGATGTCTTATCACCGTGCACTGCAGCGTATGAACCTCTCACCTTCAACATGGAGATAAAGTCAGGAAGCTTCACATAATCTGAGATCACAGAAGCCACAGAAACGCTGGGATAAAAATAACTATCATGCGATGAAGGAAGCGCAGATGATTTATCCACGCGACCGGTTACTGCTACTGTTGCATATTTACCCAATGACGCATCTAAAGAATAATAAGCACTATACACGCGCATGTCTGAATTAAAGCTGCTCGCCTGAACAGGGTTCAAAGAGTTGCTGAAACTGTATACATTAGGAACGGTTAAATAATCAGTAGAAGTAAAGTTTGAGTTATATCCAAATGTGCGGATGTTACCACCAACTAAACCGGAAAGATTAAGAAAGCGACCAATGTTATAATTATAGTTTAATTGAAGCTCTGTGTTGTTTTCAAAAAGGTTTCTTCTATCTTCTCTGTAATCGCCCATATTCTGTTCACGTCCGTAAGGGTGCGCAGAATATGGCATTTTTTCCGAGCGAAGCAGGTCGTAACCTGTGATTTGTGTACGCGCAGTAAGATTCAGATTGTCATTGAATTTATAGTTACCCGCAATGTACCCGTAAATATCTGTCTTGTAATGACCTCTTAACCATTCCTTCACCATGAACCATGGATTGTGATAACGCTGGTATTCCGCGAAAATAGATTGGGTACCAACCTTACCTGGTTGCCATATACCTGTAATATCTGGTGCAGTTACATCCCAGTCAGCGCCTGTCCAAACAGACATGTTATAGATCAAACTGTTGGGGCCATAATCAACATCCGGAAAGTTGGGCGTGTATTGCCTGTTGTAGTTGATGTTTGCTTCCAGTTTAAATTTCTTGCTAACATTGTAAGAACCATACATGTTAAAGTTGGTAATGTTCAAATACATGTTAGGTATAATGCTTTGCTGATATGACTGAGATACAGAAAAACGCATATTGTAGTTATCACCACTTGTGCTTAAAGAAAGGTTGTTCGTTGTTTGGAAACCTGTTCTAAGAAAGCGGTTCATATTATCCTTTCCCCTTGCGACGTAAGGAGTAGGTTGAGTGTGTCCTGTAAATTTTAAACCACCCGGAAATGTAGTAGTATAAGTCGTATTAGGATCGTACTTACCATCATACTGAGGAATTAACTGGCCCTCAAAACGCGGCCCCCATACATCATAGTCATTATCATTTAAACCACCACCTTTACCATCACCAAAAGCATACAGGGCGTTTTCACCACCACCGTATTCATCCTGCGTACGTGGGAACGCGATAAAACCTTTATCGAAAGAATTGGTAGAGTTGAACTCAACAGTGTAGCCTTTACGTTTCAATCCTTTCTTTGTTGTGATCAGGATCGCACCATATTGAGCACGGCTACCATAAAGAGACGCAGCAGTGGGTCCTTTTAATACAGTGTAAGTTTCTATATCGTCTGGGCTGATATTCCATGTATCAGAACTGATAGGAATACCATCAACTACATATAGGGTAATTTCATTACCTCTGAGCAATACAGTAGGCTTTCTAAGCATTTCAGCAGAAGGGCCAACGGAAAGACCAGCAACCTTACCGGTTAAGCCGCTAATTGGATTCTGGTCCCTGGCTTTCACCAGGTCTTCACCTTTTACTTCCTGAACGGCATAACCAATTTTCTTAACTTCCTTTTTAACACCCAGGGCTGTTACAACTATATCATTCAGTTGTTTAACACTTGGAGAAAGTGCTATCTCCAAAAATGTACTTGCATCTGCAATGGCTATTGTAGTGTCAGCGTATCCAAGAAATGATACAACTAACTGATCGCCTTGCTTTGCTTTAATTGAAAAAGAACCATCGTTACCGGAAGTGGTAACTTTTGAAGTTTTAGCAACAGCAACTGTTGCACCGGATATAGATTTACCGGTTGTTGTTTCGGCGACTTTACCTTTAATAGTAACGTCCTGCCCAAATGAAATAACGGAAAAAAAACAAGCTGTAAGCAATAGTATACAGCTCTTCAAGTAGTGAATAGAAGGGTGCTTCATATCGTAGGTAGTTTTGTAAACTGCTGTAAAAGTATAGCCCCTCAATACCTTAGCCTACAAAATCACATTAACAAAAAGTGAAGTAATTGTAAACTTTACACACTTAACAATATGATAATTTTACTAATACTAAACTTAAAAAGAATATTTGTTAAATTAAAGCTTTCGATTCCATTTTATTTTTTTTAATAAAATTTAAACCTGCTCATGGAGAGAACTGATATGTTCAGGTTCATGAAATATGAATTGGATGAAAACAAAAAAGCAGACCCCTCTTCGTCAGTCTGCTCCGTTATCTTAAATATTACCTGGTTATTTATTCTTCATCGAAGAAATAGATGACCAACATTGTATAATCAGTTTCTGAAAGGCAGGTTGTAAGATGTGGTTTGCGCGCATCATAATAAAAAGAATCCCCTTCGTGTAAAATATACATTTTGTCTTCTATTGTATATTGCATGGAGCCTGATATCATATAATTAAACTCATGTGCATTGCTTGATACAAAACTGCGTTTGGCATTTTTTTCCTGCCGGTATATTATAATATCAATCAGCTTGCCATTGAGTTTAAAACTTAAAATACGGTTGTAATAAGAACCAACAGTATGTTCTTTCTCTATGGTTTCGTATTCGCTATTACTGATTAATATCGGATCAGCTCCCACCCTGTCTCCGAGGTTCTCAAAAAATTCGTTCAGGTCTACGTGTAACGCTTTGATGATGCTTAGCAAAACTGTAAGGGAAGGTACTGTCCGGTTGTTTTCTATTTGTGAAATCAGTCCTTTTGTCACACCGGCCTCTTCTGCTAATGATTGTAAAGTGATCTTTTTTTCTTTTCGCTTTTCTTTGATACGGCTGCTGATCTGAAGTATTACGTTGTTTTCCATTAGCTTGCTTTTGTATAAATATCGGAAAGGATTGGGCTGAAAGTTTTAGCACACATAAAAATAACATTCGCAGCCATTAAATTATCATATTTTCCTTTTATATAAAAACAGGCTAATTAAACCATTATTAATTATTTCAAGATCACATTGGAAAAATGCTGTTGAAAGATATTCAATGCCATTTCTTTGATTTCTGTTGATGGGACTTTGGTTTCGGATAATTGATAAGGCATTCCCAGTAACTCCCATTTGTGCACACCGAGTTTGTGATAGGGAATTATTTCAACCTTCTCAATAGTTTTATAATTTTCAAAATGTTGTGCCCATTCTAAAAGAAATTCAGGTTGGTCGCTCCAGCCGGGCACCAGTACATATCTCAACCACATACGCTGGCCAATGCTTTCGCAATATTCAGCCAGTCTCAATGTTGGCTTATTGGATACTCCGGTCAATTTATGATGCCACTCATCGTTGATATGTTTTACATCCAGTAGCAAAAGATCAGCGTGTGAAAGAAGTTCTTTCACATCATCATCCAGTAACCGGCCATTAGAATCAAGACAGGTATTTATATTATTGTCATGCAGTTCTTTAAAAAATGTGATCAGTTTAGTTCGTTGCAGCAAAGGTTCTCCGCCCGATACTGTAACTCCTCCTTTGTTGCCAAAATAAGTTTTCTGATTAATTGCACGCCGCACCAACTCGTCAATCGAAACCAACGTACCACCTGCCATACTTAACGTATCCGGGTTTTGACAATATAAACAACGGAACTGACAGCCCTGAACAAAAACGACCATTCGAATACCAGGGCCATCGTGCGTACCGAATGTTTCTAAAGAATGAATGCGAATGCTATGAGGATCTTTAATAACCAGCATATCTGTGCCGGATTCGCTAATAGAGGAATACATGGTGTTTCGCTTTTACACAGGATAAGAGGCAGCATCTTAATCAAATGCTACCTCTTCTAAATAAAAACCAAGGTGACTAATACTATTGTCGTTGTGATTATACCTGGCGATACAATCAACTATTTAGTTTTGAGGCTCCCTCACATGTTCTCATGGAAAGTACGGGCAATCACTTCCAGCTGATGGGCTTTTGACAACCTTACAAAATTCACCGCATAACCGGAAACACGGATTGTTAACTGCGGATATTTTTCGGGATTTTCATATGCATCCATCAGCGTTTCCCGATTGAGCACATTCACGTTCAGGTGATGTGCACCGCGGCCAAAATACCCACCCATTGTTGCTACAAGATTATCAATCTGATCTTCCCTGGTGCTGCCAAGCGATTTAGGAACCATTGAGAATGTATTGGATATGCCATCCTGTGCATCTTCGTAATTTAACTTGCTAACAGAATTTAAGGATGCAATAGCTCCGGTGCAATCACGGCCGTGCATCGGGTTTGCTCCCGGCGCAAATGACTCTCCGGCTTTGCGGCAATCAGGCGTAGCACCTGTATTCTTTCCGTACATTACATTAGACGTAATGGTTAATAAAGATAGCGTAGGTATTGCGTCTTTATACGTATCGTGCCTGCGTAACTCATTAATGAAAAAGGATGTTATTTCCTGCGCTATACTGTCAACACGATCATCATCATTGCCGTATTTTGGATAATCACCTTCAATTTTAAAATCGGTTGTAAGTCCTTTGTCGTTTCTTATCGGAATAACCTTAGCATACTTTATTGCACTCAGCGAATCAGCAATGATGGAAATGCCTGCAGCACCATAGGCTATATCAATGCCGGGATCAGTATCAACAACCGCCATTTGCGCTCTTTCGTAATAATACTTATCGTGCATGTAATGTATAATATACATTGCTTTGGCATACACTCTTGCCAACTGGCTCAATGCGTATTTAAATCTGCACATTACGGTATCATAATCCAATGCGCCATCCGGCACCGCCGCAATTCCGTTAATGATCAACGTTCCTTTTTCTTCTTCGCGTCCTTCATTTAAGGCAATCAACAAGGCTTTGGGCAGATTAGCACGAGCGCCAAAATGCTGAATGCGTTTGCCTATTGGTTGGTAAGAAACACAACACGCAATACCGTAATCATCTGAGCCGCGCACCTTGCGCATCAGATCATCATTTTCATATTGCACGGAAGAGGTATCAATGGATACCTGTGCACAGAATTTTTTAAACCCTTCGGGCAGATCATTTGACCATAACACGGTAAGATTGGGCTCTGGTGCCGGTCCCAGATTGTAAAGCGTTTGCAGGAATCTGAATGAAGTTTTAGTAACTTTTGTCCGGCCATCATGAAGTTGCCCACCTATTGATTCAGTTACCCACGTTGGATCACCACCAAATATTTCGTCATAGGATGCAGGCCTTAGATGACGAACCAGGCGAAGTTTCATCACAAACTGATCTATTAACTCCTGTGCTTCAGCTTCGGTTATTAAGCCCGTTTCAAGATCACGTTCGATGTAGATATCAAGGAACGATGACACATTTCCAAGCGACATTGCAGCTCCATCTTGCTCTTTAACAGCAGCGAGATATGCAATATATGTCCATTGAACCGCTTCATACGCATTTTGTGCAGGATGGGTAATATCAATACCGTATGAGCCAGCCATGGTTATCATATCTTTTAACGCTGCTATTTGCTGCGACAGTTCTTCTCTTAATCTCACTTTATGCTCTGTCATTTCACCCCCTACATGAGCAAAATCCATTTTTTTAGCTTCTATGAGTTGAGCTGCCCCGTATAGGGCCATGCGACGAAAATCGCCGATAATACGTCCACGCGCATAATTATCGGGCAATCCTGTCAACACATGGTTAGAACGGTATGCACGTATCTCACTATCATATGCATCAAACACCGCCTGGTTGTGGCTTCGCGCATAGTTAAATATATCAAGAACACGTTTGGATACCTCCAGCCCACGTTCTTCAACCGCTCCTTGCACGAGCTTCATACCACCAAAAGGTTTCATTGCCCGTTTCAATATTTCATCTGTCTGCAACCCTACAATTATCTCGTCGTCCCTCCTTATATATCCGGGTTTATGTGAAGTTATGTTTGATATAACTTCAGTATCAATCGCACGACAGCCTTTGTTGATCCGTTCTTCGCGCAATGCCAGCTGAGCTGCTTTCCAAACGTGTAGCGTCCGATCTGTCGGCCCTTCCAGAAAGGCAGCATCTCCCTCATAAGGCCTGATATTTTTTTGAACAAAATCAGCAGGATCAATCGTAATATTCCACGCTCCTTTTACAAACTCTTTTGGCTGGACTTCCGTGTTCATAGTTATGTATTTTAATGTGATCGAAATCGGGTGACAAAAAAAAGCCTACGCTTCTTCATGAAGTAGTTCTGGCTGCCTGTCATTCATTTTCGTTCTAAAAACAACAGGGTTATCATCCTTTAAAAACACGAGCCAGAAAAATGCACCAACAGCAATAGCTCCGCCAACAATGTTTCCGATAGTGGCGGGAATAAAATTGTTTATGATTGAGTTGGATAATGTCAGACGAGATAATTTTTCAGCAGAAACGCCAAGCTTTGTAGCGGCCTGAATACCGGCCACGTCATTTTTCGCCAACAGTCCCATAGGGATATAATACATGTTGGCAACAACGTGCTCCAGGCCCAGAACGATAAATAAGAAAATGGGATAAAAAGCCCCCATAATTTTTCCTGATATGTCTTTTGCAGCATAACACAACCATACTCCCATACATACAAGTAAATTGGCAAAGATTGCTGAAACCAAAGCTGCAACCGGGGTTAGAGTACTTTTGTATGCAGCAACTTTTATATTATATGCACTGATTAACGGATCGGTATGACTTATTTTGTTAAACCATGAGAGACAAAGCACAACAACCAATGAACCTATTAGATTTCCCAGATAAACAAGGAGAAGGCTCTTCATAAAATATTGCCACCTGGCCTTTTTCTGCAGACAGCTAACTATAATGAGACAGTTGCCGGTAAATAACTCACAGCCGCTTAAAAGAATAAGAACAAGTCCCACGGGAAAAATAATAGCGCTCACAATTCTCGCAGTTCCGGGGTATTGTATATTGTGTGACGCTATTACTGTTCCATGGGCAGCCAGAGAGAGAAAAATACCTGCCATAATGCTTAAAAGCAACATTTTTTTTGCAGGTAAAATGGATTTTTTGTAACCTGTTTCTACCACATATTTCGTAATCTCTGACGGTGTAAAAAAGCCCGAAGCCATACTATACTCATTAATAGTCGAATGACATTGCGATCGTTGAGGCCAGGTAAATTCTATTACGGGGGCAAAACTATTGCAGGACTTTTCTTTAATTTATGACATTCGTCACCGTTCCTCCTGATGGCAAAAAAAGGTGCCACAAAGCCGCATAAAAAAAGCCGCACCAGAACCTGATGCAGCTTTTTTTTAACAAGTCTGTATTGTAAATTTTACATTGGTTTCATTTCAAATGATTCCAAAAACTTTGTATTAAAATCTCCATTGCGGAAATCTTCATTCTGCATTAACTGGAGGTGAAACGGAATGGTTGTTTTCACACCTTCGATAACATACTCACTCAGCGCACGATACATTGTGTTGATCGCTTCCTCGCGTGTGCGCGCAATAGTGATCAGTTTACCAATCATTGAGTCATAATAAGGAGGAATAACGTATCCTGCATATACATGGCTGTCAACACGTACGCCGTGCCCGCCAGGAGTGTTTAGAATAGTTATTTTTCCGGGAGAAGGACGAAAGTCATTATATGGATCCTCTGCATTTATCCGGCATTCGATTGCGTGCATTTGCGGCTCATAATTCATTCCGGAGATCTTCTCGCCCATTGCAATTTTTATCTGCTCTTTTATGAGGTCAAAATTGATCACTTCTTCAGTTACGCAATGTTCTACCTGGATACGTGTGTTCATTTCCATGAAATAGAAATTGCGGTGCTTGTCTACAAGAAATTCAATGGTACCAACGCTTTCGTAGTTGATTGCGCTGGCTGCTTTAATCGCTGCCTCTCCCATTTTCTTTCTGAGCTCAGGCGTCATAAAGGGGGAAGGAGATTCTTCTACCAGTTTTTGGTGGCGGCGCTGAATAGAGCAGTCTCTTTCGCTTAGATGACAAACAGTTCCATACCTGTCACCCGCAACCTGAATTTCAATATGGCGAGGTTCTTCAACGAACTTCTCCATATAGATCCCGTCATTTTTAAATGCGGCACCGGCTTCTGCTTTTGCAGTGTTGTAAGCTCTTTCCATCTCATCTTCGCGCCATACAACGCGCATCCCCTTGCCTCCACCACCGGCAGTAGCTTTCAATATAACAGGGTATCCAACAACTTTTTTTGCTAGCTCTTTTGCTTGTTCCAGACTTTCAAGCAACCCGTCACTTCCAGGGATAACAGGTACTCCAGCTTTGATCATGGTTTCTTTCGCCGTCATTTTATCGCCCATCTTGTTGATCATTTCGGGAGTTGGCCCGATGAACTTAATGTTATGATCAGCACAGATCTGCGAGAATTTGGCATTTTCAGCTAAAAAACCGTAGCCGGGGTGAATAGCGTCAGCATTGGTAATTTCCGCCGCTGCCATTATGTGAGGAATATTTAAATAAGAATCAGTGCTTTGGGGTTTACCAATACAAACCGCTTCATCGGCAAATTTTACATGCAGACTATCTTTATCTGCGGTGGAATAAACTGCAACAGTTTTAATGCCCATCTCCCTGCATGTGCGTATAACACGCAATGCAATTTCACCACGATTGGCTATAAGTACTTTCTTAAACATTTAATCAATTTGAAAATTTGAAGATTAAATAATCTGAAAAATGATAATTAAAAAAAAGCAACCTGATAAAATGAAAGTGGGTTTCCAATTTCAGATCGTCAAGCTGCCATATTTCAGATTATTTTATGGTTCTACTAAAAACAGTGGTTGATCGTATTCTACCGGGCTGGCGTCATCAACCAGAATTTTTACAATTTTACCGCTTACTTCACTTTCAATTTCGTTGAAAAGCTTCATTGCTTCAATAATGCATACAACTTTACCCGGGGCTACATCATCTCCCACTTCTACAAAGCTGGGTTTGTCGGGAGCTGATTTACGATAGAAAGTTCCGATCATCGGGCTCTTGATCGTTATCAGGTTGTCAGCTTTGGGTTCTGCAGCTGATGCCGCGGCCCTGGGCTGTTCCTGTAGCGGAGCAGATGATAGAGCAGGTGCTTGCGAAAAAGCCGGAGCCTGCATATAAGTTGGCTGTGCCATAGGCGCAGCTACAAGGGTTTGAGCCGGTTCTTCTTTTTGTTTGATAGTAATTTTAAAGTCCTTTTCCTCTATGCTTACTTCTCCGATGTTGCTCTTGTTGATAAGCTTTATCAACTCCTGAATTTGTTTATAGTCCATACGACAGATTTTGGAGTTTGGATTAATTTAATGGCTTTTTTACCCAAAATGAGTGGCAAAATAGGCAAAAAAGCTAAAAATCTTATGTTTTTTGGTGTTTTTTACTTTTGTATACGCTGACTAAAAAAGGATGGTTTGGGCCATCCTTCACAATAATTGCAGAAAAACAATATTATTCCTTTACTCTTTCTACGTACTCACCAGTTTTGGTGTTTACACGTATAAGCTCTCCGTCGTTCACAAATAAAGGTACCTGCACGGTTGCACCCGTTTCAACAGTAGCTGGTTTTAAAGCCCTGGTTGCGGTATCGCCTTTTAACCCGGGCTCGCAATAAGTAACCTGCACAACTATTTTTTCAGGTAACTCAGCTCCTATTGGTTGTTCGGTTTCTGTATTAATAAATACAAAAACCTCGCTTCCATCTTTCAGAAACTGAGGAGCATCAATCATCTCTTCCTCCAGGGCAATTTGCTCAAAAGTTTCGTTGTTCATCAGGTTATAGCCCGATTCATCCTTATATAAATACTGAAATGCTTTCTTTTCTACACGAACCGGGTAAATGTTCTCACCGCTGTTCCAGGTTTTTTCAATAGAGCGTTTGTTGTCAACCCCTTTCAATTTGGCCCAAACTTTAGCTGCGGCTCTCGCGGTTTTATTTTCGCCAAATTCAATAACGGTATACAAACTACCATCCAGCTTCAAGATCATACCACGGCTGATATCAGAAGTTGTTGCCATATAATCGTTTTAAAGTTTTAATTAGGGCGCAAAAGTAGCAATTGAACGCTAATTATTTTAACTTCATTTTTAATTTCTGTAACTTCTTTGAAATAACGCAAGAACATCGCAAAAAAGCTTCATTTTAAGGCGTTTTTTAATGGAAATTCTTAAAAAAAATATTGGAAAATCCCAAATTTTTTTTACAATTTTGTATCATCCAAGATGCAGTTCTTCCATTTTTCCTTAACGTTTAGCGTAAATGTTTTTGGTTTCTTGGGCTACTGAATTTTTGGTTTTATTTATTTATTTAATTTTTTACCATGAACATTTACGTTGGAAACCTTAACTGGAACATGACCAGTGATGATTTGTACAATTTATTCTCACCTTACGGAGAAGTTGTTTCCGCAAAAATTATTACCGACAAATTTAATAACAACCGTAGCAAAGGCTTCGGCTTTGTTGAAATGGGTGATGAAAGCGCAGCGAGACAAGCTATCAGCGAACTGCACGAAAGCGAGATCTCTGGCCGTAAGATTGTTGTAAACGAGTCTGCACCAAAACAAGACAATGGTGGCGGTGGTGGATTTAAAAAGAAAAGCTTCGGCGGCGGCGGCGGTGGATTTAACCGTGGCGGCGGCGGTGGCGGCTTCAACCGCGGTGGCGGCGGTGGCGGATACAATCGCAACCGTGGCGAAGGCGGCGGTGGATACAACCGTTATTAATCATCACATTAGAATAAAGTCTCAATTCATGTTAAGTCCGGCTTATGCCGGACTTTTTCTTTGCCATCAATTTGGTACTGGAAAAAAATGACAAAAGCACCATCTCCTCCCAAATCCTATATGAATTAACAAGCCTGCAATAATAATTATGAGGCTTTGTTCTCTCTTTAAAAGCTTTTTAGATCTTCCGCAATCCCAGGTTGAATTATCAGTGTTTTACCCGCCTTTTTAAAATTTTTCGGTGTTTACGGGCTTGAATTATTATAAATGATAACCACTATCTTTGAAGGCCTTCATAGCATTACCTGATCATTTGCGTAAATACGCGCACCAATAGCATTAACAGAGCGTTTGTTCTTAACCGGAAAACTAAACAAAATAAAATTGGGAGGAAATTTTATGGTGAGTGTTATTATCCCCGCACTAAATGAAGAAAAAACGATTAAAAGCATTGTACTGTTTTGCTTGCAAAATCCCCTGGTAAATGAAGTTATTGTGGTGGATGACAAATCAGAAGATAACACAGTTGCAGAAGCTACTTCTGGTGGTGCTACTGTGGTCATCAGCGAAACCCGGGGAAAAGGCATCTCGATGAGAGATGGCATTAATAAGGCTTCAAATGAAATACTGGTATTTCTTGATGGGGATATAAATCCCTATCCTGACGAAACAATTGCGCTGTTAACGGAGCCGTTGTTGCTAAATGAGGTCGATTTTGTAAAAGGTACTTTCGCTAGAAATGCCGGGCGTGTAACAGAGCTCGTTGCAAAGCCATTACTCACAATATTTTATCCTGGTCTCGCCCATTTTTCTCAACCATTAAGCGGAATGATCGCTGGAAAAAAGAACTTTTTTGACAGAATAAAGTTTTATAACGACTATGGCGTTGATGTTGGCATTTTAATAGATATGTATTTGATGAAAGCCAGAATTAAAGAAGTTAATATTGGCTATATAGAAAATAAGAGTAAGCCCTGGGAAGCACTCGGAAAAATGAGTAAGGAGGTTGCAAAAGCAATCATTGCCAAGACACAACAGCAAAATCCAACTGAGGTAGATGAAGAATATGTTAAATCCCTGGAAGAAATTAACAGGCAGATGCACGATGTTTTGCAGGAAAAATTAGCCAGCTTCAAAAAAATGGCTATATTCGACATGGACGATACAATTTTAAAAGGCAGGTTCATTGATGCCTGTGCAAAAAAGTTCGGCTTTTCTGCTAAACTTGAAGATCTAAGGGAAAGAGATACAGACCCCATCATCCTTACAAAACACATCGGACTTTTATTAAAGGGAAGAACGATTGACGAATTGCTTGACGTAGTCCACAACATTGAGATAGTAGAAGATGTTAAACCCGTTATCAGTGCTCTTAAGGAAAGAGGCTATACTGTCGGCATAATCAGCAACAGCTATACATTGATAACAAATTATCTTATGAAAAATATCGGTGCTGATTTTTCTTATGCAAATCAGTTGGAATTATTCGAAGGAAAGGCAACAGGTGAAGTAAATATGCCATCTTATTTCTTCGCCTCGCCCGACAGCAATTGCGGACATGCATATTGCAAAACGAATGCGATGCAGTATGCCTGTGAAAAGTACAATGTGAAATTTAAAAACTGCATTGCCATTGGAGATAGTAAGGACGACAGATGCATTGTAGGACACGCAGGTAAAGGATTTGCATTTTGTTCAAAGGATGACATCCTTAAAAAAATGGCAACGAAGGAAATTAACGAATACAAGTTTCAATCAATACTAAATGAAATAGAATAACCAAATTGTTTAACCCCAAAAAATATTGCCCATGCCAAACACTTTATACAATATTTTAGTTCCCGTTGATTTCACTGCCCGTAGTAAATGGGCTATAGCCAAGGCAATAGAACTTGCAAATACATTTACATGTAACATTCACCTGGTGCATGTAGTATCGTCGTTTGCAATACCTGTTATTGGAAGTGATACCGGGTATGTATGGAGTTACGATGCAACAACCGACATGGAGTATGCCGGCAAAAAACTGGCATTGCTAAAAGCGCAGTATGAAAATCATTTATGCAGCGGTGGTAAAATTGAGATAAGTGTGTTACATGGACACCCGCAGGCGGTGCTCGCCGATTATATTGACAAATACAAAATGGATCTTGTGATCAAAGGTTTGTCACGATTTAATTTACTTCACAGAATATGGTCAACAGTTTCCATCAGTTCGCTTGCAAGAAAAACGAATGTTCCTGTACTGGCTGTTCGCTCAAGTGGGTTGATTAGTCATTTTAAAAAGATCGTATTGCCATTGCATGATCATGTGCCCATGCGTAGAATAAGGTTTGCAGCCATGCTGGGCCGCTACTTTAAATCAACCATCTATGTATTGTCATTAAAGAAAGACAACGGTGCAGACATTCCTATCTTAAATGATACGCTTGAAATCATTCAAAGCCTTACTACAATTCCCGTACAATCTTTTATACTTGAGGGAAAGAACCTTGCAAAAGCAACGCTCGATTTTTCAAAGAAAATAAATGCAGATCTTATTATGATTACCTCCATGAAGGAGTATTGCCTTCCCGGACTGTGGAATAAGATCACACAAAAATTATTGTCATACAAATCGAATATACCGGTATTAACAGTTGACCATAATGGCAATGAGCTATAACTTATTCCTATGTTTAACTACAAAGAAGCAGGCTTTTTTGCCTGCTTTTTTTCGTTTATATTTAAATGTATTTGTGGGATCAAAATGATTCACGAACAATAACCTTCCCTGATTTTAAAATAGTCTTTCCGGGCAACGATTTACCCTCCTCTATTGATCTGATGAGAAGCTCCACTGCCTGTGTCCCTATATCCTGTATTGGCTGTGATACAACGCTGATAGCAGGTGTGTTCAGCGCAAATACAAGATTATCATCAAAGCTTATAACAGCTATATCCTTGCCTATTTTATATTCAAGTTTCCGAAGTGCTTTCAATCCTACAATCCCTAATGAATTATTCAAAAAGAATACAGCATCAGCATCAGGGCAACGTTCAAAAAAATCAACCAGCCTGTCAACCATATCTTCCTCTTCACCTCCAATATAATGCAGCCTGGTCACTAATTTTTGATCGTATTTAATCTTCATTGCTTTTAAGGCGTCCCTGTAACCATTTTCGCGTTGTTGCATTTGAATCATGTGCAGGTCATTTGAAACAAGTGCTATTGTTTTATAACCTTTCTTCAGCAGCAAGCTGGTTGCATCATAGGCGCCCTTATAGCTGTCGACCATTATGCAGGTGGCGTTTATGTCGGGAAAATACCTGTCCAGCAGTACAACTTTCTTGTTTATTTGTAACAGTCTCTTTATTTCTGTCTGCAGCTTTTCAGTAGGCGTTATAATAAATCCGTCTACGTGAGCATCTTCCAGTAACTGCAGGATTTCTTTGGCACGTACAGGATCATTTTCGGTACTGCAATAAAACACTTTATATCCAAGCTTCTTGGCCTCCAGTTCAATCACTTTTGCTATACTGGCAAAGAAATTATTGGAAATATCGTCTATCATCAAACCAATGGTTTTCGTTTTGCCGGTCCGAAGACTTTTTGCAAGGAGGTTCGGTTTATAACCAGCTTCGGCAGCTATCTTCTTAACGATCTGAACCTTTTCATCACTTATACGCATTTCCTTTGCTTTATTGTTTAAAACAAAGGATACCGTAGAAACTGAAACGCCGGCCTTCGATGCAATATCTTTTATTGAAATTTTTTTCATGGCAACCGAAAAAAGTTTGTAACTCCTCGAATAAATTTAATTAGTCTCATTTGGCTCATATCTACTTCCAAAAATAATTATACATTTAGTAACATTTAATTATTTATGCCATATGCAACGAAGAACATTTATAAAAAACACTTCTCTGGCTACAGCAGGCCTTACTATTCTTAACTTTCCGGTATTTGGGAAAAATGCTCCCAGCAATAAGGTTATCGTAGCTGTAATGGGCGTAAACAGCCGCGGTGCATACCTGGCTAAATGTTATTCTGAATTGGAAAATGTAGAAGTTGGGTATATATGTGATGTTGAAGAAAAGGCAATTGGGAACGGCCTGGAGGCATTGAAAAAAGCGCCACGCAAACCCGGCATTGTAAAAGATATTAGAAAACTTGTTGCCCAGAAAGATTTTGATGCATTGATCATTGCTGCGCCCGATCACTGGCATGCTCCGGCAGCCATTCTCGGCGTGTCGCACGATAAGCACGTCTATGTTGAAAAGCCTTGTGGACAGAATCCCTACGAAGGAGAACTTCTCGGGGAAGCCATGAAGAAATACAATAAGCTGATACAAATGGGCAACCAGCGCCGCTCGATGCCAACGCTAATACAAGCGGCAAAAGAGGTACGCGAGGGTATTATTGGTAACGCATACTTTGCTAAAGCATGGTATGCCAATAACCGCAAGAGCATTGGCATTGGCAAGAAAGTAGCAGTTCCTTCTACGCTTGATTTTGAATTGTGGCAAGGTCCGGCACCCCGCAGAGATTACCAGGACAACCTGGTGCATTACAACTGGCACTGGTTCTGGCATTGGGGTACAGGAGAAGCCTGCAACAACGGTACGCACGAAATAGATTGCTGCAGATGGTTTTTAGGAGTTGATTACCCTACTCAGGTAACATCTTCAGGTGGTAGATATGCATTTAAAGATGATTGGCAAACACCGGATACGCAAGTAGCCAGTTTTGAATTCGGCGATTCCAAATCAATTTCATGGGAAAGCAGAAGCTGCAATATTTTCCCTGTTGAAGGAGCAGGAAGAGGCTTTATTATTTATGGTGACAAGGGCACACTTGTGAATTACGGTGGCGGCGACTATAAGGTATTTGATGTTGCTAATAAGCTTGTAAAGGAAGTAAAGAGCGATGAAAAAGCAGATCCGACAAATCCTGTAAGTGCAACCGGCAATCTGGATCTATATCACTTCAATAATTTTATTAAAAGTATAAAGGGTGAAGCTACGCTTAACTCGCCTGCAACCGAAGGCCATAAGAGCGTGCTTCTTTGCCATCTGGCCAATATTGCACAGCGCTCCAATTCAACACTGCACTGTGATCCCTCAAATGGTCATATAACCAATAATAAAGACGCAATGAAATTATGGAGAAGAGAATATGAGAAAGGCTGGGAACCCAAAGTATAGTTATTTACCAGGGATATTAGTTAATCTTTACAATAAACAAGAAGGCAAAATCATCTATGATTTTGCCTTCTTGTTTATAAGCTGTTTATAATATGTACTATTCCTTACGCAAGAGTGTACTCATTTTTCCAATTTTGTACGGTATTTGAATAAGCCGCATTGTTAGCAAGATGTACACAGAACGCAGTAGTTGCTCCTGTTAATACATTTGATGCAGGAGGCGTTTTTGTGGTAATGCTCTTATAAAAATCTTTCAACGCATACCATGTGCCGTCTTTCAATTTTTCTTTTAAAATGGGCACACCGCCTTCTTTGTTCCATTCAATTTTTGTGGCGGCAGTAACGCCGTCAACAGTCTCCAGTTCTTTTCTGTGACCTGGCTCGGGATAATAGATGCCGTCATTAACCAATAAATGAATAGCACCCTTTGTGCCTTTTATTTTAAATATATATCCATCATGAGCATTACCGCAGGTTGCACCGAAGTTTCCAATCATGCCTGCGTTATTATACCGCAGCACCACTTGCAGGTTATCATAGGTTTCCCTGCCATCCTTATAAAAATCTATGCCTCCTGTTCCAAATACTTCATCCGGATGCGTATTAAATGCCCAATTGATAAAATCCATTTGGTGCGACAATAATTCTGCAGCCAGACCGCCGGAATAAGCCTTATACATCCTCCAGTTGATTACTTTATCAGACAAGCCAGAAGGTACAGGTCTGCGCCAGTTCCAGTTTCTGTCCCAGCGACAATCGATCTGTGTTACTTTACCCAGGTAATCTTTTTCTACATACTCCTTAACTTTAAAATATAAGGGAGAATACCTGTACTGATGCCCAACCTGCAAGGTTTGTTTTGGATATTGTTTTGCCACCTTAACCAGGTTCTCTGCCTGAGGAATAGTAAAGGTCATAGTCTTTTCAAGATATACATGCTTACCGGCTTTTAATGCATCTACAGCCATATCGTGGTGCAAATACAAAGGAACGGCAATCAATACTGCCTGGATGGACTTATCATCCAGCAGCGCTTTGTAATCTTTATACACTTTATAATTAGCGGAAGGATTTTGTTTTTTTGCTTCTTCAATTCTAAAATCCATCACATCACAAATGGCCACGATGTTAAACTCGTCAGGAAGTTCATTAATCATTTGCATAACTCCCTTCCCTCTGTCTCCACAACCAATAACACCAACTGTTATTTTGTCTTCAACTGCGCTGGAAGAAAATGCTTTTACCATCTGATTATGTAATAACAAACCGCCGGCTAAAAGACCGCCTTGTTTAATGAAGTTTCTTCGGATCATCGTTAGAGTGATTTATTTTAGTTTTAAAGTTATGTGAATCATTGTTTCATCAGTTCATAAAATTTTGAAGTCGCCGTATCAGCTACAACGCCATCTTTTCTTTTATAAATCATATATGCCGCAATATCATTTCTGTTCTCTACAAACCTCAAAGCACTATCCCTTCCCATTGTCATTAGCGCATTATCATATGCATCTGCCGTGATGGCATCTTTTGCATATACAGTAACACTAATCATTTCATTCTGCAGTGAATAGCCGGTTCTGGGATCAATAAGGTGAGAGACCCGCTTTCCGTCACTTTCATAGTACTTTCGATAGTTTCCGGAGGTTGTTATTGCGCCGGTTTTCAGTTTGACAACCTGCTGCATGATTTCCGGAGCAATCTCATCATCGCCTGGAGATTCAATACCAATTTTCATTTCTTCTCCTGATGGCATTTTTCTGCCACTAACTCTTATTTCACCGCCTACTTCTATTATGTAATTTGTAATGCCCCGACTTTCAAAATAATCAGCAAGCACATCCACGGTATAACCCTGAGCAATACCATTTACATCAACCTGAACACACGGCTTCTCCTTCCTCAAAAAATTTCCCTCCAGTTTCAAAAGATCAGAACTTACACATTCTTTCAATTGCTCTATTTGAGCCGAATCAGGCATGCTATTATTCTTTTTTGCGCCAAATCCCCAGGCGGTAACAAGAGGAGCTACTGTAATATCGAAAAGACCATTTGTAGCCTTGTATGTTTCTATTGATTTATTGAAGACCTTGATAAAATGCGCATCAATTACAGTTCCTTTCTCGGACTGATTAAATCGTGTAATTGTGGAGTACGGTTTGTAGATCGAAAGAGAACTGTCAATTGAATTTAAGACACTGTCTACGTTAGCTTGAGTAATACTTGTATCACCAGAATAATAAGTAATGTGATAAGTTGTACCCTGAGCAAAACCACTGATCTGTTTCTTTAGCCAAGTTTCACGTTGAAAATATCCAGCAGTCAATATGCCAAGCAATAGAAAAATACGCATGTAACAAATCTAACGAAGCAATGGGAAAAATCAGTGAAAAATTCGGCTATGAGCTTGTTATTATGCTATTAAAAAAATGACAAAAAACTGTGTATGTAGCCCTTTAGTTCATGATCAAAATAGATAGCTTATTTCCTGGGCATTATTCGATTTGATTACTGACCAGAGATGAATTAAACTGAGGAAAATATGTACTAATAAAAATTGCGTCAATACTAGCGGGGGGGCACTGGTTATGTCTGATTGAGATGGGCAGAAAAAATGATGATGACAAATCCAGCTCCGAGATAAGGGCATGCTTGTTTACGTCAATGGTATAAAATAAAAAAGCCCCACTAGAAGTGAGGCTTTTAAAAGAATATGGCAACTACCTACTCTCCCGCATGATAGTGCAGTACCATCGGCCATGAGGGGCTTAA
>CP128386.1:5595326-6307522 GCA_030345135.1 Chitinophagaceae bacterium DXS | reverse complement strand
CTCTTTTTTTTCCCTGCCTGCCTCGCTTTTAAAGAACTTTTTTCTACCGCCTTATCCCTCTCTACTATACCTCTTTTTCATTTGCGGGGTGCAAAGATAAGGGGCTTATAGTTACCGGCCAAGTTAGCGGTGGATTTTTATTCTTTTTTTTAAAGATCTTTTTGAGGTGATAGTCTCTACTATTAGGACTGGCTCTCAATAAAAAAGCCCCACTAGAAGTGAGGCTTTTAAAAGAATATGGCAACTACCTACTCTCCCGCATGATAGTGCAGTACCATCGGCCATGAGGGGCTTAACTACTCTGTTCGGAATGGGAAGAGGTGAACACCCTCGGTAAAATCACCATAAGAAGGTTGTAAATACGTTGCATGCAACGTATTTACGTAAATAAGGTCATATTGGGATTGCTTGTCACAAGAGGGTTTCTCTGCGCATTGCAAGAGAAAAAAATTAAAGCTTACGGGTAATTAGTACTACTCGGCTTTGATGTTACCATCTGTATACCTGTAGCCTATCAACGTCATCGTCTCTGACGACCCTTAAAAGTAAACTCATCTTGAGGAAGGTTTCACGCTTAGATGCTTTCAGCGTTTATCCTGTCCGTACATAGCTACTCTGCATTGCAGTTGGCACCACAACAGATACACCAGCGGTACGTGCGACCCGGTCCTCTCGTACTAAGGTCACGTCCTCTCAATTTACTAGCGCCCACCACAGATAGGGACCGAACTGTCTTGCGACGTTCTGAACCCAGTTCACGTGCCACTTTAATCGGCGAACAGCCGAACCCTTGGGACCTTCTCCAGCCCCAGGATGTGACGAACCGACATCGAGGTGCCAAACCTTACCGTCGATATGAGCTCTTGGGTAAGATCAGCCTGTTATCCCCGGAGTACCTTTTATCCTTTGAGCGATGGCCCTTCCATGCAGAACCACCGGATCACTTTAGCCAGCTTTCGCTCCTGCTCGACTTGTCTGTCTCACAGTCAAGCACCCTTATACTAATGCGCTCTGCGTACGATTACCAACCGTACTGAGGGTACCTTTGCGAGCCTCCGTTACTTTTTAGGAGGCGACCACCCCAGTCAAACTACCCACCATGCAATGTCTCCCGTTAGGGATTAGGTTCTAAGTAACAAAAGGTTGGTATTTCAACGTTGACTCCACAATGCCTGGCGACACTGCTTCATAGTCTCCCAACTATCCTACACATTTGTTACTCAAAATCAATGCAAAGTTGTAGTGAAGGTTCACGGGGTCTTTCCGTCCCGTGGCGGGTAACCGGCATCTTCACCGATACTACAATTTCACCGGGCTCGTGGAGGAGACAGTGTTCAACTCATTAGACCATTCGTGCAGGTCGGAACTTACCCGACAAGGAATTTCGCTACCTTAGGACCGTTATAGTTACGGCCGCCGTTTACCGGGGCTTCAGTCAGAAGCTTTGGATTGCTCCGAACATCCTTCCTTAACCTTCCGGCACCGGGCAGGTATCAGGCTCTATACGTCATCTTTCGATTTTGCAGGGCCCTGTGTTTTTGTTAAACAGTTGGTTGAACCATTTTACTGAGACCATATCGCTATGGTACGCTTTATCCCGAAGTTACAGCGTCAATTTGCCTAGTTCCTTCTCCACGGCTCACCCGAGCGCCTTAGAATACTCATCCCGTCTACCTGTGTCGGTTTGCGGTACTGGCTGCCATACTCGCTTTTCTCGGGACAACTTTTATGATTTCGCCTCCTCCGAAGATTCAGCTCAGCGCACTATTCCGTCAGTACGCAATCACCACGGTCATCCGTCACTTTTAATGTATAGCAGGTGAAGGAATATTAACCTTCTTTCCATCAGATGCCCCTTTCGGGTTTTCCTAAGGACCAGACTAACCCTGATCCGATTAACGTTGATCAGGAACCCTTAGACTTTCGGCGATGGAGTTTTTCACTCCATTTATCGTTACTTATGCCTACATTTTCTTTTGAAAACGCTCCAGCAATGGTCGCCCATCACCTTCAATGCAGTTTTCAATGCTCCCCTACCACTCGCGCACTTAAGCTTGAGTTTAGAACTTCGGTTCATAGTTTGATGCCCGATTATTTTCCGTGCAGGACCTCTCGACCAGTGAGCTGTTACGCACTCTTTAAATGAATTGCTGCTTCCAAGCAAACATCCTGGCTGTTATTGAAGTCCCACCTCGTTTGATCAACTTAACTATGTATTAGGGACCTTAGTTGCTAATCTGGGTTATTTCCCTCTCGGCCACGGACCTTAGCGCCCGCAGCCTCACTCCCGTAGATATTTAGCAGCATTCGGAGTTTGTCAGGGTTTGGTAGGCGGTGAAGCCCCCTAGCCCAATCAGTAGCTCTACCTCTGCTAAACTTCAATATACGAGGCTGTTCCTAAAAACATTTCGGGGAGAACGAGCTATCTCTCAGTTTGATTGGCCTTTCACCCCTATCCACAGGTCATCCCAAGACTTTTCAACGTCAACGGGTTCGGTCCTCCATTCTGTGTTACCAGAACTTCAACCTGCCCATGGATAGATCACAAAGTTTCGCGTCTGCCCCCACTGACTTAGCGCCCTATTTGGACTCGCTTTCGCTTCGGCTCCGTTACAAAAGAACTTAACCTTGCCAGTGAGGAGCAACTCGTAGGCTCATTATGCAAAAGGCACGCCGTCATACCACGCATTGCTGCGGGTACTCCGACCGCTTGTAGGCGCACGGTTTCAGGTACTATTTCACTCCCCTGTTCGGGGTGCTTTTCACCTTTCCCTTACGGTACTGGTTCACTATCGGTGTCTGAGGAGTATTTAGCCTTACCAGATGGTGCTGGCAGTTTCATGCAAGATTCCTCCGGTCCCGCATTACTCAGGATACTGCGCGTCCCTGTTAATTTCTGTTTACGGGGCTTTCACCCTCTATGGCTCAACTTTCCAGCTGATTCTACTTGATAACAGTTTCTAAATGCAGTCCTACAACCCTCTTGGAGCACGCTCCAAAAGTTTGGGCTCTTCCCTTTTCGCTCGCCACTACTAAGGGAATCATTGTTATTTTCTTTTCCTCTCCCTACTTAGATGTTTCAGTTCAGGAGGTTGGCTCTCTTTCGAGTATACCGACTTCATCGGTATGGGTTGTCCCATTCGGAGATCTACGGATATAATGCTTGTGTGCAGCTCCCCGTAGCTTTTCGCAGCTTACCACGTCCTTCTTCGCCTCTCAGACCCAAGGCATCCACCATGCGCCCTTATTCGCTTTAAAAAATTTAAATGTTTTGCGATATTTCTATCGACAATCTCTTGTGAGATCGCTTTCCCAATATGTCAAAGAACTTGTGTCATAAGCTTAAAGCATAAAGCTCAAAGCCTAAAACGTTGCTGATGTTAAGGTTATGAACCTTCAGACCTGATGTCTACATCTTAATTACTGTAAAGAACTTTTCTTGTTTGCCTGGCTTTAAGCTTTACGCTTTTAGCTTTCGGCTTTTTTGGTGGAGGATATCGGAGTCGAACCGATGACCCTCTGCGTGCAAGGCAGATGCTCTAGCCAGCTGAGCTAACCCCCCATTTGTTGCTATTGGCTTTGGGCCTAATGCTTGGGGCTTTAAGCTTTCTGCTTTGAGCTTTGGTGTAGACCCGACCAGAGTTGAACTGGTGACCTCTACATTATCAGTGTAGCGCTCTAACCAACTGAGCTACGGGTCTGTTTGTTTTTGACGCCTTTATGCTTTGCTCTTGTGGCTGCACCCTGGCACTACAGATCGCCGTACAACATTTGGCTATCAACTACTTTGGTTTTATTTTAAGAATGATCCTTCAATAAATTGAAGGAAGAAGAAGCAACAATTAAAAAGATAGCGTGTCTCTAAAAAGGAGGTATTCCAGCCGCACCTTCCGGTACGGCTACCTTGTTACGACTTAGCCCCAATTACCAGTTTTACCCTAGGCAGTTCCTTTCGGTTACCGACTTCAGGCCCCCCCGGCTTTCATGGCTTGACGGGCGGTGTGTGCAAGGTCCGGGAACGTATTCACCGTATCATTGCTGATATACGATTACTAGCGATTCCAGCTTCACGCAGTCGAGTTGCAGACTGCGATCTGAACTGAGAGCGCTTTTTTGGGATTAGCTCCTTGTCGCCAAGTGGCAGCCCTTTGTAGCGCCCATTGTAGCACGTGTGTAGCCCTGGGCATAAAGGCCATGATGACTTGACATCATCCCCTCCTTCCTCGCGTCTTACGACGGCAGTTTCATTAGAGTTCCCAGCTTTACCTGATGGCAACTAATGATAGGGGTTGCGCTCGTTGCGGGACTTAACCCAACACCTCACGGCACGAGCTGACGACAGCCATGCAGCACCTTACATTCTGTATATTGCTATAAAACCAGCTTTCACCGGCGGTCAAAATGCATTCTAGCCCAGGTAAGGTTCCTCGCGTATCATCGAATTAAACCACATGCTCCACCGCTTGTGCGGACCCCCGCCAATTCCTTTGAGTTTCAACCTTGCGGTCGTACTTCCCAGGTGGGATACTTAATGCTTTCGCTCAGACACACACTGTGTATCGCGTATGTCGAGTATCCATCGTTTACGGTGTGGACTACCAGGGTATCTAATCCTGTTTGATCCCCACACTTTCGTGCCTCAGCGTCAATATTTCCGTAGCATGCTGCCTTCGCAATAGGTGTTCTATGTCATCTCTAAGCATTTCACCGCTACATGACATATTCCGCATACCTCCAGAACATTCAAGATATATAGTATCAATGGCAGTTCCCGAGTTAAGCTCGGGGATTTCACCACTGACTTACATACCCGCCTACGCACCCTTTAAACCCAGTGAATCCGGATAACGCTTGCACCCTCCGTATTACCGCGGCTGCTGGCACGGAGTTAGCCGGTGCTTATTCATCTGGTACCGTCAGTTGATCTAGAAAGACCCTTTTTCGTCCCAGATAAAAGAAGTTTACAATCCAGAGGACCTTCATCCTCCACGCGGCATGGCTGGTTCAGACTTGCGTCCATTGACCAATATTCCTTACTGCTGCCTCCCGTAGGAGTCGGGCCCGTGTCTCAGTGCCCGTGTGACTGGTCATGCTCTCACACCAGTTACTGATCGAAGGCTTGGTGGGCCGTTACCCCGCCAACTACCTAATCAGCCGCACGCCCATCTTTAAGTGACGTATCTTTAATAATCAAATGATGCCATTCAATTATTCTATGGGGTATTAATCCAAATTTCTCTGGGCTATCCCCCGCTTAAAGGAAGGTTGCGTACGTGTTCCGCACCCGTTTGCCGGTCGCCACCCTTATATTGCTATAATGTGCTGCCCCTCGACTTGCATGTATTAAGCCTGCCGCTAGCGTTCATCCTGAGCCAGGATCAAACTCTCCATTGTAAAAAAGTTTGATATCCTTGACTATATTTTTCTCTCGAAAATTAACGTCGGATATAATTTAATTGTTTAATCGCTTACCTTACCATAAATATTACTATTTACGTACTGTTGCTTCCATTCTTTCAAAGAACTTGTATTCTTACTTTGAGTCTTACGACCCGCCGCAGAACGTTGCAGATGACCGAGGATTTGAACCTCTTTAGACCCTTTTTATCGTCTCATCTTAATGTCTTAGAACTTCTTTTTTTCTTCTCCCTATCTCCCTGGCTTTCTTTCGATTACCTCGTTTTGATTGGGGTTGCAAAGGTAGCAGTTTTTACATTCTCACCAAATCTTTTTTCTACTTTTTTTCTCTTTTTTTTCCCTGCCTGCCTCGCTTTTAAAGAACTTTTTTCTACCGCCTTATCCCTCTCTACTATACCTCTTTTTCATTTGCGGGGTGCAAAGATAGGAGCAGAATGATTGTTTCCAAATCTTTTTTGAAATAATAATTTCTTAATGATGGGAAACACAATGTGGGCAAGGATTTCAGAATTAAAAAAATATTAAGGCAGACAATAAAAATAACCTTTTCAGACGAAAAAATGAAATTTTCGGGCTGAAAGCCAGCTTAAAAAATGCAGTCATTGGGGCGGGGAAGTCGTTTCGACACACTTATTCCGTTCCAAAATGTTTTTCCCGACGATTTTAGATGCCCCAGCCACGATGAATAGCATTACCGAAAGTACAAGTGAGTGACACAACAGCGGCTAAATAGTAGTAATGCAGCCCGGACAAGACGAGGTGTATGTACGATGTACGATTTTGGATGCCCGCCCGTACCGAACGGCACGTTCGGGCGGGTACGATGTGGAGGAAGTACAAAATGAGTTTACAAAGAAGCGGAAGTATTAAGACAAGGTGTATGTACGATGTACGATTTTAGATGCCCGCCCGTACCGAACGGCACATTCGGGCGGGTACGATGTGGAGGAAGTACAAAATGAGTTTACAAAGAATTGGATTATAGCTGATCGGACGGATAGGATACTTCTACAAGGAAGAGACCATGGGGTGGTGTTGAAAAATCGGCTTTCGTGCAATCTTTGGCTTCGATTATTGTTTCCAAATCAGAAATTGACCACGCTCCTCTTCCTACTTTTAGCATTGTGCCCACCAGTCCACGAACCATTCCCCTTAGGAAACGGTTGGCTTTTACATTATAGACAAGACAACCATTTTCATACATCCACTGTGAGCGCATGATAGCGCACTGAAAGGTTTTAACCTGGGTATTGCGTTTGGAGAAAGAAGTAAAATCAGTATATCCCTGAATAACGGCTGCAGCTTTATGCAGTTTTTCTATATCGAGCTTAAACGGAAAATAGTAAGCACGATCGTCAAGAAAGGGAGACTTGGACTGATAAACGAAGTATTTATACTCCCGGGCAACCGCATTAAAACGGCAATGCGCTTCGGGACCAACCGGCTTTATACTTTTTGCTACAATATCCGGAGGAAGCACTGCATTTAAATTGTAGAGCATTTTGTCGGCCAGCTCCAGATCCGTGTCAAAATGGAAGAAATTCTGCAACGCATGAACACCTGCATCTGTACGTGATGAACCGGTAAGTTCAAATTTGGACCGATTGACTATTTCGAGCGCACGGGCTACTTCTGATTGGATGGTATGCGCATTGTCCTGCACCTGGAATCCATTGTACCTGGTGCCTTTGTAAGAAACTTCAAGGAAATAACGCATAATAAATTCAAAAGTAAAAAGTCAAAAATAAAAAAATGGCATCATTAACGATGCCATTCATTTTAATATTAAAAGCGAAGAATCGCCTTGAAACGTTTTTTGTAGTAACTATCGAACAGTTGGTTTTCTAACACGGGGTATTTGCCAAAATCGTAGGTATATAAATATGCCTCGTCAAAAAAGTTATACCGGCCCTCATCGCTAAGGAACAATCCGCCCAGCTCTTTTACCTGATCTGTTGTAAGGCACTTGCCTGACATTAATTTCTTAACTGCCTGTAACATGCCTTTGTCCCCATTGGCAGATATCATTTTTTTCTTCCACTTGATAAGGTCTTCGTCGGTTGCCATTTTGGTACATTGGTTGTTCACCATTGCTGAAGGCGCTTTGGGTTCATCTGCAACGGGAGATGGTGATGCACCCGAAACTGAATCCGTTTTCTTTTCAGAAGGTTTTTCAGCGGTTACAGCAACTGCCGCAGCAGCTGCGCCGGATGGCTGTGCTGATTTATCAAAAAAAGGATTATTTATACCTTTTGCTCCACTGTCGGCTTTATTTTCAGCAACGGACGTGTCGTTATTTGCAGAAGCGAGAGGTTTTTCGTTTGGATTGTACACTTTGGTTTCTTCTGCAGTTCTCTTTTCTTCTGTTGGCTTCGCAACAGCTAAAACGGTTGTATCTGTAGAATCCTGAGCTAATTCGGCCGGAATAAACAATCTTATTGTGTCGCTTGATTTACTGTTGAAATCCAGAAAGACCAGGTCTACCCCTTTCTCATCACTCAGTTCGGATAATTTAATTACCCCTTTAGTTCCAGCGGCATCATACGTTTCGTTGATCGCTGCCGTTGTATTTACCGGTGCGTCGGGTGGTGCGATAGCTGCAACTGAAGAATCGGGAGGTGGTACTGCTGCAGCAACTGTTTCTGGTTGTTGGGTTTCCTTCTTGTCTTCCGGTTGTTTTTTAGTTGTCTCAGCATGTTTTGTCGCTGGTGTTTTTTGCTTAGTTCCTTTTGGCGGTGCCTTAGTTTTCGGCGCAGCCGCGGCTACTACAGCTTCAGTTGCAACAATTGAACCGGCCAGGTCAGGATCGTTCATTGCATCTGAAAGCATGTCACCAAAAGCATTCTTTTTGGGTGCGGTCTTTGTTTCCACTTTTTTATCAGTCGGGGCTGAAGTCGTCTCGGGAATGGTTTGTCCGGCCGGCTCAACACTTGTAGTGGCTGGCGGGGCCGTGGTTGCCGCTTCCCTGGGAACCCCCATGATTACATCCATCGTCTGAAAATTGAATAGTCCCCAGCCGTTGTCGAATTTCTTTAAGGCATAACCGGCATCTTTTTTATCAACCTTGATCACAAAGTCCTGCTCGGGAGCCTGGTTATCCGGAAACCCTAACTGCACTTTATATTCATCCGGAGCAAGCTTCGGAACTATCAGATAGCCTATTGGTGATGAATTCAATTTCTTTTGATTCATGACAAGGTAGAAGGGTTGCTTGTTATCAGCCTGTATATATATAAAATAATTCTTCTGCGTAAAACCTTTTAAAGTAAGAACCAGAAAGAATACGGACAATGCTAAACCTTTTAATAAGACTTTCAACTTCATTATACAATTCCGTTTTTGACAAAGCTAAATGAAAATTTAAATACACTGTTTCTATTTAGAAGCTATAACCGGGCCATTTTAACCTTTCACATAATAATTTGTGTTTATTCGATTGAGGTCTTTTACTTTACACCAAATTAAACCCGCGAATGCAGAAGATTTATTTTTTTTCTCTGGCCTTTTTGCTGATCGTTTTAACCGTATCCGCCCAGCGTGATGGTGATAACTCCTGGAAAACCATTTACCGGGCTACCCCTACTAAAATAAATGATTTGGTGCATACAAAGCTTGACGTTCGTTTTGATTATGACAAAAGCTATTTGTACGGCAAAGCATGGATTACGTTGCATCCACATTTTTATGACACAGATTCTCTGACACTTGATGCAAAGGGAATGGAGATTGATGAAGTGGCGCTAATTGCAGAGGATAAAAAACAATCGCTCCAGTACCGCTATGATAGTCTGAAACTCAGGATAAAACTTGACAGGACTTATCATAAGGATGAAAAATATACAATCTATATCAGTTATATATCCAAACCCAATGAAATGAAAAGCCACGGCAGCATGGCGATAACTGATGACAAAGGGCTATATTTTATTAATCCAAAAGGAACCGATAAAGAAAAGCCGGTGCAAATATGGACGCAGGGCGAAACGGAAGCAACCAGTGTGTGGTGTCCCATAATTGATAAACCCAATCAAAAAACGACAGAAGAAATATATATGACCGTTCCGGATAAATATGTCACACTGTCCAATGGCTTGCTGATAAGCCAGAAAAAGAATTCAGACGGAACGAGAACCGATTATTGGAAAATGGACCTGCCTCACTCACCTTATCTGTTCTTTATGGGTGTTGGCGATTATGCGATAGTGAAGGATTCGTACAAAGGCAAAGAAGTTAGCTACTACGTAGAAAAGGATTACGAAAGTGTAGCACGTAAAATATTTGGCAACACACCCGAGATGATCGACTTCTTTTCAAAGAAACTGAATTATGAATATCCCTGGCAAAAATACGCGCAGATAACCGGCCGCAACTATGTAAGCGGAGCGATGGAAAATACAACAGCAACATTGCATACGGATGCCTTACAGCAGAATGCAAGACAACTTACAGATGGTAACAGGTTTGAAGATTATGTTTCACATGAATTATTCCATCAATGGTTTGGAGATCTTGTAACTGCTGAAAGCTGGAGCAACCTTACGGTGAACGAAAGCTTTGCCGACTACAGTGAATATCTGTGGAGGGAATACAAATATGGAAAGGATGATGCAGATAAAGCCAATTACCAGGCGCTGCAGAGTTATCTTTTTTCAGACAGCCAGGAAAAGGATCTTGTAAGATTTCATTACCGTGATAAGGAAGACATGTTTGACAATGTGAGCTATCAGAAAGGTGGCCGCATTCTACACATGCTCCGGAACTACCTTGGCGATGATGCTTTTTTTGCGGGATTGAATTTATATCTCAAAACACATCAGTTCGGAAATGCCGAAGCACAGGATCTGCGTCTTGCATTGGAACAGATTAGCGGCAAGGACCTTAACTGGTTCTTTAATCAATGGTATTATGGCAGTGGCAATCCATATTTGGATATCAGTTATAAATATGATGCAGAAAAACAAACTGCGCAGGCCATTATTAAGCAAACCCAGAGCAACAATAAATTATTTTCTTTTCCGGTTGCAATTGATGTTTATTCGGGCGGACCAAAAAGCCGTTATACGGTTTGGATAAAGAGCAAAGCAGATACTTTTAATTTCAGCAGCGCCACAAAACCTGACCTGATTAATGTTGACGCTGATAAAATACTGGTCGCGTTTAAGGACGATCACAAAACGCTTGACGAATATATTTATGGTTACAAATATGCAGCTACTTATGTTGACCGGAGAGAAGCCGTAGAATATTGCCTACAGCATTTTGATAATCCCAAAGCCAGCGAACTGATATTCGCTGCGCTGGATGACAAATATTCGGATATAAGAAATATCGCATTGAAGGGACTTGTTGCTTCGAAAATAAGCGAAGTGTTTCTCCAAAAGGTAGATTCACTTGCTACCAATGATGAGTATCGCCCCAACAGGGCTGCGGCAATTGACGTATTAGGTGCACTAAGAAACAAGCAATATGAACCTTTCTTTTTAAAAAATGTTCACGACTCTTCTTATTCAGTAGCGGGGGCCTCGCTTAAAGCGTTATCAATGCTGAATATTCAGAAAGCTGTTTCCCTTCTACCTGAATTAATGAAGGACATGAAAGATAACCTGGCAGATGCTGTTGAAAATGTTAGCGTGCTTACAAAAACAGATAAGGATTTTGATGAACAGCTTTCAAGATTTAACACCTCCAATTTTATTGATAAGATGACCAATTGCGTTCTCTTTGTTACTTACCTGGCCAATGTTGAGGACACCGGTCTGTTTAAAAAAGGCATTGACGAAGTTGCCAGCTTTAAAAAAGTAGCAGCACCATATGCAAGCAATTTCGAAGAGGATTTAAAGAATGCTGTTTCATATGTTCAAACCAAAAAAGAACACGAAATGGTTTCGGCTTCAAATGCTTCGGATATTAAAAAGCAATTGAAGTATATGAAGGACAAACTTAAATTTAATTGAAAGTTGAAAATTGAAAATTGACAATGTGCGGATGGGCAAATGTGCGAATTTGCAAATGTGGCTGTACAAATGGAAAATGTACGAACGGGCCAATGTAAACTGAGGGAGGAAGGGAAAAATTTTCAATAATAAAAAAGAGCATCGCGACTTATCGGGATGCTCTTTTTTTATCGGCCTGTCGAGCCTTTTTACTTTTGAATTTTGACTTTTGACTTTCTACCATCCGCCGCTGGCGCCGCCGCCGCCGCTGCTTCCGCCACCAAATCCACCGAAGCCGCCGCCTCCACCACCGCCACCCCAGCCGCCGCCGCCGAAGCCTCCGCCACCAATCCATATCGGAGGAATAAAACCTCTGTAACCGCGCCTGCTCATCATTCCGCCTCCACGTCCACCACCGCGACTACCTCCAACAAAGAAAAGAATGATGATTATAATAACGATTATGCCAATTATTGAACCACCACCACGCTCAGGTTTCTTTTGTCTTTGTACTTTGTATTCTCCAGCTGCCGCTTTGCTCAGGGAGGAAATTGCTTCAACAAAACCGCGGTAATAATTCTGCTGCCGGAAATTGGGAGCCAAATCACTTTCTATAATATTCTTTGTAACTACATCCGGTATCGCGCCCTCCAAACCATACCCCACTTCTATGCGCATTCTTCTGTCCTGAACCGCTACCAGGATTAATATACCATTGTTGGTTTTCTTGTTACCAATCCCCCATTCCCTGAAAAGCTTTACCGCATAATCTTCTATGGGCACATCACCTAACGTTGGAATAGTGACAATCGCTATCTGATTTGAGGTACTATCGTCGAGCGCAACCAGTTGTCGCTCCAATATATCTTTTTGTTCGGGGGACAATACGTTGGCTTCATCATTCACCAGCCTTGGGGGAACAGGCTTCTTCAACACCTGCTGTGAAAAAACCATTCCGGCAGTGACCAACAATATAAGTATGAGCAATATTTTTTTCATCCGCTAAAAGCCTGTTTACAAAATCATAGAATCAGTGAAATGTCATGAACAAGGTCAGCCGGCTTAACTTAATAATAAAGTAGATTACCGACCGAACACAATGTCGTCTGGCAGTTCATTCTTATCCTTATTAACATCTACAGGAAAATGAGTTGCGAGAACAGCTCCGGTATCGCCAATGACTTTAGCTAACCCATCCGCATAATTCTCTTTGTTGAAGTGGGATAACATGGTTCGCACCTCGTCATTCCAGAATTCCTTTCCGGCTTTCTGGTAGATGCCTTCATCTGCAAACATTGCGAGTTGTTTATCCCGCAATGCAACATATATAAGCACTCCATTACGGAGCTCCGTTTGTTCCATTTTAAGGCCGTAGAAAATCTCTGAGGCTCTGTCGAGTGGATTTACAAAGCGACAGCGACTTTCTACAAATACACGGACCTCGCCGCTGGTAATGCGTTCTGCCTGCCTGATTGCTTCAACTATTTTTTCATTTTCTTCAGGCGAGAAGAACTTTTCCGGTTTGCGTTTGAATAAAGACATGCGACTACTTAATATTGAATTGAATATCAGGAGCCTTTTCAGAACCGGGATCAGCCTTGTAATATGGCTTTTCAGAAAAACGGAAGAACCCGGCGAAAATATTGTTAGGGAAAGTCTTTACTTTGAGATTGTACGTGTTTACAGTTGAATTGTAATCTCTGCGTGCAATATTGATCCTGTTTTCAGTACCTTCAATCTGTGCCTGAAAATCTCTGAACGACTGTGTTGTTTTTAAATCGGGATAAGCTTCTGCCACTGCCATCAGTCTGCCGAATGCCCCTTGTAACTGCCCCTGTGCCTGCTGATATTTTTCCAAAGACTGAGGATCATCAATATTTACGGTTACGCTGGTTGCTCTTGCGCGGGCATCAAGCACTTCCTTCAATGTTGATTTTTCAAAGTTGGCAGAACCTTCAATCGTTTTGATAACGCTGTTATACAAATCAGTTCTTCTTTGATAGTTTGTTTCAACGTTACTCCAGGAAGTCTTCACATCCTGATCTCCTTTTACCAAACCGTTGTAACTGCTACAGCCGCAGCCACCCAATATTACAACCAATGCTATAATTACGACTAATGCAAGATTTTTTGTTTTCATGTAGATAATTTTTAACGTTAAGGACCAAGATGGCTTAATCGATGTTGTGTCAGGAATGAGAAGGGAATTGAACCGTCATTCAAATCCGGATTAAACAACACAGATAATTACAATAACCATCTCTCATTTGTTTAAGCTGTATGCGAAAAAAGAACTTATGAAGATTGCATACATGCCTAACAAGTTGATTTACATTTCGAAATTAATCATTTTGCAAAACAAAAAAGAATTTGTGCTCATTATTTGTATGCTGACTGAAACTGATCAGATAATTTTTTCATTTCCTTACCACTTAATCTTTCTTTTCCTGCGTTTATCACAACCCTGTAACGGAAGGTAACGGACTGGCCTTTGTTAAGAGAATAGTTCAGTTGCTCTTTACCATTGCTAAATACCTTCTGTCCTAAAGGATTGGCTGCGAAAAGTCCGTATCCGCGGGCGTGCCAGTAAGTTGGATAGCCAACATTACCCGGATGATCAATAATCGCTATACTAATTGTATCTGCACCCTTTTTACCATACAGCATGCACCAGGGAGACCGGGTACCCCATGCACTATCGCCATGCTTATTATTTGCTGTAAGGTAATTTCCTGTAACAAGATCGTCTGAGGGTTTTACTTTTGTTATGTTGCCCTTGTTATCAATAAATTCTTTGTTGTCTTTAGATGGCAATTCCAGCTCGTGTGTTACTCTTAAGCCAAGCATTCCGTCCTTCACATCCGGAAAAGAAACATCGCGCGTAGCAGTGAGCGTTGTGATCCTGTCGATGATCCTTATACTTCCTTCTGCAGAAAAATAGAAGCTTGTTTTTTCCTGGAGAAGTTCTTCCTTCTGTTGGTTCTGCCATGAAGCGGCATATGTTAATACGCCTGTTTTTCCATCTTTGGTTTCGATGATCTTATTGGTTTTTATCCAACCATATTTATTCTTCTTGTCGGCCGGGATCGCAAAAGAATTATTCCAAAAATCCAATCCATTCACATTTTCATAATTCAACCATAAGCCAATATGATGTGGATGATCAACCGGATCATGTTCACGTGGTGCAACGGGGAAGCCGCGTGTGATCAATTCTCCGTCCGAAGCATAGATTGGATAAAGCACCGGCTTCTCCATTGAATCAGGATATATAAATTCCGTAAACTTCTGGCCGTTGGCCAATATTTCGACTTTATTCTGTTGCGGATCTTTCTTTACTGTTATGATGTCTTTTTCCTTACCCGGAAATGCAAAGGCTTTAAAGCAAAATACGAAGGCGCCTGCGAAAATTGCGTTTCTGATTATCAGTTTCATCCTGGTTGTTTTTTAATATGGCATATAAGCGATCGACTCAACACCATCCCTAATAAGTGGTTATGAAAGTTTAAGATAATAAAATAATCTGATAACAGGAGATTGTATAGATCAATTGTTTTACAAATCGGCAAGTACTTTTAAAAAATCATCTTTGCGACGGGTGGAGACTTCGATTTCAGTATTATCTGCCATGTAGATAAATCCGCCTTTGCCTTTATGATACTCCTTTACGTGTGTGAGGTTAATGAGATGAGAATTGTGCACTCTGAAAAACTTGTACGGTATAAGCAGTTCCTCAAACTCTTTCAGCGTTTTGGCCACGGTTATCTTTTGCTTATCCTTCAAAAAGATGGTTGTATAGTTTACGGAGCTTTCACAGCGGATAATATCCGAAACCGGCACAAATACCAGTCCGTTGATTGTGGGAATAACAATCTTCTTTGATTGCCCACTCAGGTTTTGAAGATTGCTCAGCAATACATTGAATTTCTGCTGGGTTTGTTGCAGCTGTAATTTGCCGTTCAATTTTTCAACTGCCTGCAAAAGATCATCTTTATCCACCGGTTTTAATAAATAATCAATGGCACTGAATTTAAAAGCTTGTATCGCATATTTTTCGAAAGCAGTAGTAAAAATTACTTCGCAAGGCAAATTCTTGAAATGTCTCAGCAAATCGAAACCCGTCTTATCATGTATCTGAACATCGAGAAATATCAAATCCGGTTGCAATGCATTAATTGCAGCAATACCATCGTCCACAGTACTGAATGATCCTTGCACTGAAATAAATGAAGAACAATAACGACCAAGCAAATCATTCAGTCTGCTTACGCAATGTTCTTCATCGTCAATTATAATTGCTCTAATCATAGCTCAGAAACTTAGCTCCAATGGCAATTTTACTTCCACCCGCACTCCCTCAACCTGTTTAACCAGTTCAATGGACGCTTTTGATTTTTTGAATTTATTCAGCAGATCTAACCGGGCTTTGGTAATCTTCATCCCCAGCGATCTTTTTGTTTCTGTTTTTTCTTCCGCTACAACCGGATCAAAGCCTACTCCATTGTCTTCTACTATACAATTGAGCATCTCATCTTGTTTTTGAATACGGATGATTATTTTGCCGTTGCCATTTTTTTGTGATATGCCATGCCAAATACTGTTTTCAACAAATGGCTGAAGGATCATTGGGGGGATGAGTGTGTTTTCAACATCAATATCACCATCTATGATTATCTCATACGAAAACTTCTCTTTCATGCGTACTGCTTCTAACTGCATGTATAGTTCGAGCACTTTTAAATCATCGGCAAGACTTACTTCTTTTTGTTCGGAATTTTCAAGGATCATCCTCATTACCTTCGCAAATTTTCCGAGGTAGAAATTGGCGGAAGAAATATCATTTCTTGTTATATAGTCTCCTATTGAGTTAAGCGAATTGAAAATAAAATGCGGATTCATTTGAGATCGCAGGGCCTTCATCTCGGTCTCGGCCACCTGGGCTTTTATATCAGCCTCCTTCTTTTGTTCTTCGGCGTCTTTTCTGCGTTTATAAAACAGAAAAATAATCGCAGCAGCAAGCAGCACACCGAAAGCGCTTAGTAGTGTTATGTTACGGACCAGTTTTTGATGCCTGACCTGTGCCGCTGCAACCGTTTGCTTTTTTTCATTGTCGGCCTTTATCAACGCTTCTTTTTTTTCAAAGCCAAAAAGCATTTCCTTCTGAGTAACCTCCTGTTTAATGCTGTCATTAACAATGCTATCCCTCAAAATTGTAAACTGCTTGTAAGCCTCCAGCGCCTTATTAAATTTTCCCTGGTGCTCGTACAACTTGCTTATATCCTTCCAGGCAAAACTTTGTAGCTCCACATCTTCTATTTCTCTTGCAGTTCCAAGGCTTTCCTGTAAGTAAGCATCTGCCATTTTTAACCTGTAAGCACGATTGTTATCACCCGGCAACCAAACGGAAGACGGCGCATCCATGTAATTTTCACTGAGTGCATTTAGCGTGATGGTTTTATTTGTTTTATCATTTATTGAGCGGAACAAATGCAATGCCTGGTTAAGGTAATCGTTGCTGATCGCATATTTTTTCATTTCCTGATTAATCATACCGATGTTCAACAGGCCCCGCGCCTGCCCCGCCGTGTTGCCCAGAGATTTATATAACTCATAACTTCTAATAAAATACTCACGCGCCGTTGTCAAACTATCCAATGCATCATAAATGGACCCCATGTTGCCGATGGTGTTTGCCATTAAGAGCTTATTATCCATTTCTTCATTGATAGCATAGGCTCGTTTTTGATATTCCAGTGCTTTGTGATAGTTAGCCAACCGGTTATAAATAAGGCCGATGTTCGCAAGCGTCATGGCGACACTTTTTTTCTGATCTTTCTGTTCGTAAATCTTCAGGGCCTTGTCGTAATATTCAAGTGATTTGGGATAATTGGAAAGAAACATATAATTGACGCCAAGACTGTTGTAGGCATGGGCCACAGAAACACTATCCTTCCGTGCCATATGAATATCCAGTGCTTTTTGCTGATACTCGATGGCTTTCGGATAGTTTGAAATGTTTGAGTAAGCAATTCCGATATTACCAAACACATTTGCAACCTTGCCCTCTTTTTTGTTTGTGGAAAATATATCCGCCGCTTTATTGTATGCAGGAAATGCATCTTCATTTCTGCCTTGTGCTGATAAATTAATGCCCTTGTTCAAATATCCTTCGCCAAGCATTAGCGGTTGATTCAATGTTTGCGCAAGCGAAATCTGCGCATCCGAAACAGCTTCTCCCCTGGCTGGATCAAGCGAATAATATATGTAAGCGACTTTGTTCAGCAGACTTAACCTTACAGTGTCTTCTTTTGTCTGATTCTTAAGAAGCAGGAGAAGAGAGTCCAGTTGTTTTTGTTGGCTATAACATTCAATACTTATTACAAACAGTAGTGTTATGACTAAAATCTGTCTCATTGGTTAGGAATTGATGAAGTACGGCTCTTAAAAGATACTCTATACTTCGCGTATTTACAATCCTCTGCAAAAAATAAACCTTATCCCGCAAATAATAAATATTGATTGACCTGCTTATCAGTTGCCTGTAAGTTAGCAGCAAAAGAAACGGCATGGCAATTTTACCTGCGAATAAACAACGCCGGATGATGCTTTTTATCGCAGCGGCAGGCTTTACTTCGAATATGCTGTCCGCTATTGCCAACCTGTTTTTCAAAAGGTTTGATTTTCCCCAGGAGAATATTGATCTATATAGCATTGGTGCAAGTATGTCGTTTCTGATTATTGTAACGATCATCTTGCGTGGAAATACTTCCAAATCATTCACGCGTAAAAGCCGCATCATTGTCACGATCGCAGCTATTACATCGCAGCTTCTCATCCTCTTCAAATTAATAAAACACAACATAAATATCCCTGCCAGCATTTCAATGTCATGCATGTATAGCTCTCTGTTAATATCTGTGATATTTCTTTTTTTATTTCGAAACACGCGAAAGCCAGATACCAGTCTTCGGAAAGACAAAAGACATGTTAGAAACCAAATTTCTATTCCAATAACTCACACCAGCCAAGAGCCCAATCACCGTCCTGCTATACCTAGCGGGCTGTCGAAGCTTAAGGGACTAACTATTCTTAAAGACAAGGGAACTATCACAGAAGATGAATATCAATTTCTGAAAACACTTTTATCATAGCGCATACTGATATGCTTCCAGAAAAAAGACTGAGCGTTTGGCATTATTGTAACAGGACATGATTAAGGAGTTTGGAGCGGGCATTACGCCGGAAAGAAAAATAAAAGCTCGATTTACGAAGTACTCATATCTGAATACGCTTCGTTTTATTCAGCTGCGTAAAAAAACGTTATAGTCCTAAAAAAGACAAAGCCACATTTGATGTGGCTTTGTACAACTATTTTAAACCGGGATTATTATTCGTTTATGGCTGCGATACCTGGCAACACTTTACCTTCAAAGTATTCAAGCATTGCGCCGCCGCCGGTACTAACGTAACTTACCTTATCAGCATATCCAAATTGATTAACGGCAGCAACACTGTCCCCACCACCAACAAGAGAGAATGCGCCATCCTGGGTAGCTTCAGCAACAGCAGTTGCAACAGCCTTGGTTCCATGCTGGAATTTGTGCATTTCAAATACACCCATCGGACCATTCCACAAAATGGTTTTTGATTCTTTAATCACATTGCAGAATTGCTCGCAGGCATTTTGTCCGATATCCAGGCCTAACCAGCCATCAGGTATATTGTTGCTTGGTGCTGCGGATGTATTTGCTTCTGCATCAAATTTATCTGCTATCACAGAGTCGCTTGGCAGGTGAATGCAAACTCCTTTTTCTTCAGCCTTTTTCAGGATTTCTTTTGCTGTTTCCAATCTGTCCTCTTCGCAAAGGGAGTTACCGATGTTTCCGCCCTGTGCTTTAAAGAAAGTATACGCCATACCTCCACCGATAATAATATCAGTTGCTCTTTCCAGCAAATTTTCAAGTATGAGAATTTTGTCGCTCACTTTTGCACCGCCGATAATGGCCACAAAAGGTTTTTCTGAATTATGTAAGACTTTTTCTGCACTGCTCACCTCTCCTTCCATCAACAAACCAAACATTTTTTTATCACCGGGGAAGAATTTAGCAATAACGGCAGTAGATGCGTGCGCACGGTGTGCTGTGCCAAATGCATCGTTTACGTACACATCTCCCAGTTTTGACAATTTTTCAGCGAAACCCTCATCACCTTTTTCTTCCTGTTTGTAGAAGCGAAGATTTTCAAGTAGCAATACTTGTCCGGGTTGTAAAGCAGCTGCTTTTTGCACAGCCTGCTCGCCGATGCAGTCATCAGCAAATTCAACTTTTAGTCCCAGCAATTCACCCAGGTGATTGATCAGATGTTTTAAAGAGTATTTGTCTTCAGGGCCTTCTTTCGGACGACCAAGATGACTCATCAGTATTACGCTTCCTCCATCACCCAATATCTTTTTGATAGTAGGCAATGCGGCGCGGATTCTTGTATCATCAGTTATAGCCAAAGTTTGTTTATCAAGTGGCACATTAAAATCTACGCGTATCAAAGCTTTTTGACCAGCGAAGTTGTGGTTGGCGAATTTGCTCATAATATTATGATTTCAAGTTTCAGGAATAAGGATAGGGCCATTTGTAGCGGGGAAATTCGCGGCAAGCATAAAACATATTAAATACCCGGGCGAAATTCCGAATGACGCTGACACAATTGCTCAAATATAAATAAAAAGCCGCAGTGTTATTACTGCGGCCAATATGTTCAAATCAAAAATGGAAAAGGCTTAAACATCTTGTATTGCTTGCTACATTAAGATAGTCCATTCCTTTTTGATTGAGTTATATGCTTATTTGCTGATCAAACCTGCGAAATATTTTACAGTACGAACGAGCTGGCTAACATAGCTCATTTCGTTGTCGTACCAGCTTACTGTACGAACCAACTGAACATCGCCTACAGTCTGAACGCGGGTTTGTGTTGCATCGAACAGAGAACCGAAAGTGCTTCCGATGATATCTGTACTTACGATTTCGTCTTCAGTATATCCGTAGCTTTCGTTTGTAGCGGCTTTCATAGCTGCGTTAATTTCGTCTACAGTCACTTTTTTAGCTAATACAGCAGTTAATTCTGTTAAAGAGCCAGTGATTGTTGGAACACGCTGAGCAGAACCATCCAGTTTACCCTTCAGGCTAGGCAGTACCAGGCCGATTGCTTTAGCAGCACCAGTGCTGTTAGGAACAATGTTTTGAGCTGCAGCACGTGCACGGCGAAGATCACCTTTAGCGTGAGGAGCATCTTGTGTATTCTGATCGTTGGTGTAAGCGTGGATAGTTGTCATTAAACCGTTAACGATACCGTATTTTTCTTCCAGAACCTGTGCCATTGGAGCAAGACAGTTAGTTGTACAAGATGCACAGCTAATGATTGTTTCGCTACCATCAAGGATGGTATGGTTTACGTTGTAAACGATAGTTTTAAGATCACCGGTTGCAGGAGCAGAGATAACAACGCGTTTAGCACCAGCAGTTAAGTGTGCTTCAGCTTTTGTTTTGTCTGCAAAGAAACCAGTACATTCTAAAACCACGTCAACATCGTGTGATCCCCAGGCAATTTCAGCCGGATTTTTCTGCGCATAGATCTTAACTTCTTCGCCATTTACAACGATAGAGTTTTCAGTTGCTTTTACGTCAGCATCGAAACGACCCTGCGCGCTATCATATTTCAAAAGGTGAGCTAGAACTTTTGGACTGGTTAAGTCATTGATCGCTACTACGTCAATTCCTTCCATGTTATAGATCTGACGGTATACCAAACGGCCGATACGTCCAAATCCATTGATTGCTACTTTTACTGTACTCATTTGTTAATGTGTTTAAGTTTTTTTAAAAGGCACCGCGAATTTACATGTATTACACTGAAATAGTATGATAATTTTTTGCTCCTGAAAACAACAATCCTGCGTTCATTTTGTTCAACGGCAATACTTGTCCGTTATATTTGAAATTCTTTTTACAGGCTGAACCTCTTTCCTGCAAAGGGTTTAAAGAGATATCTATTTTAGCAACTGAAAAAAAGTTTTCAAAAAAAGTGAAAAAAATTTGCTGGAATTAAAATCACGCCTATTTTTGCACTCCCAAAACAAACAAGGAGCGTTGGTCAAGGGGTTAAGACGCCTCCCTTTCACGGAGGAATCACGGGTTCGATTCCCGTACGCTCTACAAGGAAAGGTAAAAGTTAAGTCCCGGATACTGAGAAGTGTTCGGGATTTTTGTTTTTGAACCACGGAGGCACGGTGGCACGGTGAAACACGACGGGATTGCCACGAAGACGCGAAGACAGAAAGAAGCACAAAGTTTGGAACCACGGAGGCACGAGCGACACGAAGGAACACGACGGGATTGCCACGAAGACGCGGAGACGGAAAGAAGCACAAAGTTTGGAACCACGGAGGCACGAGCGACAAGAAGAAACACGACGGGATTGCCACGAAGACGCGAAGACAGAAAGAAGCTCAAAGTTTGGAACCACGGAGGCACGAGCGACAAGAAGAAACACGACGGGATTGCCACGAAGACGCGAAGACAGAAAAAAGCACAAAGTTTGGAACCACGGAGGCACGAACGACACGAAGAAACACGACGGGATTCCACGAAGACGCGAAGACAGAAAAAAGCACGAAGTTTGGAACCACGGAGGCACGAGCGACACGAAGAAACACGAGCGATTTAAACCACGGAGACACTAACGACAAAACGAAATACGGCGATAGTTTAGCTGATTACCACGCAAGCATTTCTCCGTGTATCGCCGTGCCGCTGTGCCTCCGTGGTTCACAGCTCCCGTAGGGGCAAAAAAAAATGTGCTGCAATTGCAACACACTTTTGTTTATTTTGTAAGTAATAGGACGGTTTGATAAACGACGAACAATTTATTTTATTTTCTCCTCACCACTTTTTCTCTCAGATATTTCTTTCATCGTTTGTAAAACAAAAATACATTAAGATGGCGGCCACCCCGGTCCATAGTCGATGAGAGGAACAAAATCGTCGTTAAGTGGACAAATGAGCCGACAAACTGATTTTTTGTGGATAACATCGTGCCCTCATCCGGAGATATACACATTTAACTTCTTGTAATGCAATCGATTACCCGTACCAATTTCAATTTCTTATATTGATATGAACCATTAACAAAGAAGTAATGACATATGGCGTTCCCTGGTTAACATTTGATTACCTGATTTGAATCAAATGCATACCACTTCCTCAGAATGTTTTGGCTAGCTTGCACAAGCCTTTTTTCATACCAATCTTAATTGCCATTGAATACTTTACCATAGACCAAAACACTTAACCTACATGCAAACAAGAAGAAGTTTTATTAAACAGGCAGCCCTGCTAACTGCAACCACGATCATGCAACCCGGGAACATGTTTAAAAAAGAATACAAACTGGGATTGCAATTTTACACCATAAGAGACCCGCTCGCTGCCGACCTAAAAGGAACACTCCAAAAAATTTCCGGCTTCAGATACCGGGAAGCCGAAACTTACGGATTTAACGGAAAGACTTATTATGGTCAGGATCCAAAAGTATTTGCGCAAATGCTGGCGGATAACAACATTACTACATCCAGCGGCCATTATGATCTAGACAAGTATATCCTCGGAAATTCAACACAGGATGATATGAAGCGATATGTCGACCAGTGCATTGATGGAGCGCACACTCTTAAACAGGATTATATCGTCTGGCCCTGGCTTGATCCGAGTTGGCGCAGTATGGAAAAATTCAAACATTTAGCGCAGGTCTTAAATACTATTGGTGAGCAAATTAAAAAAGGCGGGTTACAACTGGCATATCATAATCACGATTTTGAGTTTGTTGATCATAACGGACAGATTGGCTATGACGTTATTCTGAATGAAACCGATCCATCCCTGGTTAAATTAGAAGCCGACTTGTACTGGATGTCGCGGGCATCTGCCAAAAAACCACATGAATGGTTTGAACTTCAGCCAGGCCGTTTTGTAATATGGCACATTAAGGACATGGATAAAAACAATCCAGATCTACATACCGCAGTTGGAGATGGTACAATTGATTTCAGAACCATAATGCCTGATGCAAATAAAGCCGGTGTAAAACACATGTTTGTAGAACAGGGAAATAATTATGTTCCGGACGCATTGAACTGCGTAGAGCGAAGTGCAAAATACATTCAACGGGAAAACCTGTTCTTAATTTAAATAAAAACGGCCCTGCTTGCACAGGGCCGTTTTATGATAAGTCTTATTTTATTTTATTCAATACCCAGTCGCCTATTTTCGAGCCCTGTTCTGCACCATTGGTTATGGCATCAATAAAATGAATGCCGCCATACAATCTTGATATACCTGCTTCCTGCGCAGCCGCTTTAAACGAAGTAAAAGAACGTGAAGGCAGTCCATATTTTACTTCTATCGTGTCCACATAAGCAAAGTTGTCACCAAAATAATGCGTGAGAATAGTTGCAGAAGCAGAAGACGCAACCGAGTGACCGCTTAAATATTCGGGAAAAGGCGGTGTTTGCAATAGCGGCTTCCATTGCGGATCCATCAGTTTCCGGATAGCCGTTTCAGGACGAATACGGTTGCTTCTGAATTTTTCATCCCAGCAGCACATAAAAGCATCCATCAATCCCATGGCAACGGAAGTATTAATAAGCATTCCATCCTCAAATGATTTGCCCGCTTTGGCGCAAGCTATACCTGCAATGCCAAGCCAGTGAGCGCCCGGCGAAATTTTCTTGACCCCCATCATAAGATGTCCGTCATCCTGAACAGCAAAAGGATTACAATCCCAGAATGCAGCTATCTGCCTGTGATCTTCTGACGCAGGCTCCGGGTGATTTTGTATCAGCAATTTATAAAAAGGAGAATTCTTATCTGTTGAATAAGCTATCGGAGGCACCGGTTTAAACTGCGATGCAGAGTCAAGCGTAAAAGGTCTTACCGTGTTAAAGTAAGGCTCTACTGCAGGCATAAATGCGGGCGGCGTGGGATACCAGCTTCCCTCCTTTTCCAATGGCGTGTAACGCGGATAGTTACTTATTTTAGAATAGCCATCAGCCTTGGCATATTTAAGAATTGCTTTGGATATTGCCAAGGCATACCGTTGTGAGTTTTCAATTTCCCTGTCAGAATAGCCGGCTCTGCTACATGAATCAATAAACCGCTTTTCGTATACTTCAAATGATTTTCCGGAAGGCTGCATTTTTTTTGCAGTCTCCATCATTGCCAACAATGCACTAAGCTGGTATGAATAACCTTTGATTGAATCAGGCTTCTTTAAATCCGGATAACCATTTATGCGGCCATGCATACTTTTAAAAGCAGTATCATTCTGAGAAACCACTTCATACCCGGCAAGACATACATAAGAAAAGAAACGGGCAGCCAGTGGCGGATTCGTAATGTCGTGTACCATGAGCACCGTCATTTGATCCAACACATTGCTAACGTCTTGTGATTTAAATTTTGGATGAAACTTGTTTTCTGTCTTGCAAGAAAATATAACAGCAGCAAAACCTGTTATGCATAAAATCTTTTTTGTAAATACCAGACACCTTTTCATAATCATTACTTCATTGTTGTTTTATAGGCTTTCAGTGGCTGTTGATTTATTCCGAATAACAACGTGTTATTGAAGTTTAGCACACAACGAACATCGCCCTTCAATTGAAAACCGGATTGCTGTTGATTGATGTATTTAAAATTGCCCTTTCCGTCTCCCTTAAGCAAAACTCCATAGTTGGCATCATATTTTCCAAACCGTAAACGCGCACGGTTTATATTACCGCAGAACAAAAGATCCTGCTGTCCGTCACTATCATAATCCAAAGATGTGATCGAAAACACAGGCGAGAATTGTACCTGTAAGGGTAGTTCTTTTTCGCGCAATTTGCCGTTGCCTTCACTTTCAAAATATGCGGTTTTAAGAAAGTTTGCCTGAAGATGACCTGCAGATTTTAACTCCTCAGAAGAAAATATATCTTTTACTCCCGCATCCGCATACCCTTTGTAATCTGTGAATTTCGTACGCATTGAGCTCATCTGATCCAGCAGTTCATCGCGTGTGAGATAAGGATAACTTTTGCCCTGAATATAAAAGCACAATACCGGATCAACAGCTCCATTATCATCAAAATCTTTGTAATACATTTCAGCAGGCTCGCTCTCGCTGACCTTGCATTGCGTATTCAATCCCATATTGCCCGCAATAATATCCGTTCTGCCATCGCCATTGAAATCACCAACAAGTAATCTGTTCCACCAGCCGGAATAATTTTTAGCAAAGTATTCCTGTGTTTTATTTTCAAGCTTGCCCTTATTATTGATGAAAACAGTAACAGGCATCCATTCACCGGTAACTATCAGATCAGCAACATGATCGTTATTCATATCTGCCCAGGCTGCATCAGTTACCATTCCAATTTTCTGAAGTGTTGGCGCCAATGTATTTATCTGATCGGAGAAATGCCCTTTGCCGTCGTTGATCAACAAATAACTTTCAGGTGTTTCAGGATATCTGCCCGGAATTACTCTTCCGCCGACAAAAAGATCAGGGTGTCCATCGCCATTAATATCAGCAACTTTTACACAACTCTTGCTAACCTTCATTTGAGGCAACGCGTCAGTTGCCTTTTGAAACAATCCTTTCCCATTATTAAGATATAGCCTGTCCTGCAACAACGGATCTTCGGGCAAATAATTATGATACCCACCGCTGCTTACATAAATATCAGCAAAGCCATCACCGTTAGCATCAAATATTGCGGCATCAGCATCTTCAGACAATTTATCTGCCTCAAATGCAGGTTGTACGCTTTTGACAAATGAACCATTTTTTTGCTGCAGGAATAAGGATGCAGCCTGACCACCGCCGCCTCCGGCATAAATATCGTCAAGCCCATCTCCGTTAACATCGCCCTTTACAAGACATGGCCCATTAAAGGAAACCGGATTTACCATTAACGGCTGGCGTTTGAAATCATTTATATTGTTAGACTGATTGACATAGTTAACAGGCGATACTGTTTCTGTGAAAGCTGGTTTTACCGGCTGAAGTGGTGTGGCTTCCTGATTTGCATTTTTCTCATCAACCGAGAGCAACTGGTTTGCCTTGACGTTTATAAGCGTTTGCTGTTTACCACTCAACCAGGTAACGCTGATAGAATCCACCAGTGAATCCTTGCCCAACCCGAAATGAACGATTGGTGACACACTCGACTGATAACCTCTTGCTGGCATTTGCTCAACATACTGTTGCTTTCCTTTACTAAACACACGCACTTTAGCTCCTAACCCTTGTGTGTTGCCTGCCGCACCAATTAGTTTAACCTGCAAAAAGCGATTATCTTTTTGTTTATCTGATTCGTTTTGATATATAAATGCAGGTTTGTCAATATTGTTGATTATGAGATCAAGATCTCCATCATTGTCTAAATCTGCATAGACAGCACCATTGCTATTAGACGGCATTTTTATCCCCCACTGTTTACTTACATCTTTAAACGTAAGATCGCCATTGTTTTTAAACAAATAGTTGTCTACGTTAGACGAAGGTATTTGATGAACGAGTTCGAGTACTTCTTCTCTTTTTAATCTTCCCTGGCTTTTGATGTAATCGTTCATGTACTTCATGAAATCCATATTAGTAAAGTCGCGCAGGTAGCCATTTGTTACCAACAAGTCTTTCCAGCCGTCATTATCATAATCAGCCATCAACGGCGCCCAACTCCAGTCCGTATTAGAAATACCAGCCAACTGGCCTATTTCACTGAAAGTTCCATTGCCGTTGTTTAATTGTAGCATATTTCGCATGTACTGATAATAAAAGCCGGTTCTTAAACTCAAATCAAACTTTTCATAATTATCAGGTGCAAAAAGAAGTTTTTGCCTTTTGTTTCCTTCAGGCAACATGTCCAACGTAAGAATATCAGGAAAACCATCATTGTTCATATCAGCCACATCATTTCCCATCGAAAAATGAGAAATATGCTGAATCATTTGAGGAAGCTTATTGGTGAATGAACCATTCTTATTATTGATGTATAAATAATCAGGCACACCATAGTCGTTTGAAATATAAATATCCTGCCATCCGTCACCATCAATATCAGCAATGCCAGCACCGAGACCATATGTAAGCGATGAGCTAGAAATGCCAGACTGACCAGTTATATCGTGAAATAGATTTTTATCATTTTTATACAACCTTATACCAATCGAAGGATTTTCCTGGCTTATCAAAGCAGCAGTACTCGCTTCATCCAGGATGGGAAGGTTTTGCGGATTATGATTGAGTAGTAAAAGATCAAGGTCGCCATCACGGTCATAATCAAAAAAGAATGCTTGTGTGGAGTGCGAAGAATCGGTTAAGCCATACTCCTTTGCTCTCTCTGTAAAATGCGGAATGCCCTTTGCATCATTTCCTTCATTGATAAATAATTGGTTAACCCGGTCAATACCTTTAACGTTGCCGGAATAACATAAAAAGATATCTACCTTACCATCTCCATTTACATCAGCCATAGTTACACCCGTTTTCCACGGCTGATATCTTCCCGCAACATTCGCTTCATCAGTAATATCTTCAAACTCCATTTTCCCTTTGTTGAGATAGAGCTTGTTTTCCTCCATGTTCGAAGAAAAATAAATGTCGTCCAGACCATCATTGTTCAAATCAGCCACGGCAACACCACCTCCATTGTAAAAATATTCGTACATCAATACATTGGTGTTTAGTCCTTCCTCTAGCTTGTTAGTGAAGTTCACATGTGTTTTGCTTTCAGATAAAAGTGTAAACAATTGCGCTTCTTCTTTTTTGTTCGATCCGGTTGAACACGCAAAAAAACAAGACGTACATACGGACACCAGCAGTAGTATTTTGATTGGGGATAAGTTAGTCAAGCAAAAAAGATTTAATATTTGAAATACGCGCTAAAGTAAAAAACCTATGCCGGTTGTAATGCGGCATAGGTTTAAATTTAAATGAAAAAGAGCAATTGTTAATAGCCTGGATTCTGAATAAGTTTTGCATTTTTATTCATCTCATCCCTCACAATTGGTCTGAAATACATTTTATCCACCCATTTCCTGTTTTCAAGGCTGTTATCCTCGAACGGAGCATAGGTGTAATCATAAATTGTAGGATCATATTTGTAAGTGGCCGGCGCAACGGCTCCGGATTTTAACATACCAGTAACCGCGATATACTGGCACTTGCGACCTAGCGTTGTGGGAGCGATCATCCATCTTCTGGCATCATGATAACGCTGCTCTTCGAATGCCATTTCAACTCTTCTTTCATTCCTGTAGCGATCTCTAAGAGCTGTACCCGTTTCCGTTACAGCCGGCATACCAGCTCTAAACCTGATCTTATTTAACCATGTTTGGGCTTCGGCGTCCTGATGAAGTTCAATTAAGGCTTCGATGTAGTTGAATACAACTTCCGTATTTCTTAAAATCGGCCAGGGGAGGAACTGCCTTGTGTTGTTATCTACAACAGCATCATCGACGTCTATAAACTTACGCTGGTAGTAACCAGTCCAGCTACCGTTCCAGTTTTCGACAACACTTTGGCGGGTATCAAGACCTGCAACCACTGCGCCACCCGCAACCATTTGATATTTACCGCTTTGGATCTGGTTAACAGGATCCGGGTTAGAAGTAATCTTGCTACGTGTTTTCCAGCCCGCACCATCATATAAAATAGTAGCGTAAAAACGAGGATCCCTGTTTTCGTATGGCTTTGCTTTTTGAGCTGTATTAGACCAACTAAATTTAGTTCCATCCATCATTTCATAATCGTCTACCATTTGTTGGATAGGGGTATTACCAGCCCAATTGTGGTAACCGTTAGGTCCATTATCCAGCCCTACGGAAGTACCATCACCTCCAGGACCGCCTGTATACATGTCAGGTGTGAAATACCTGGCGAAAAGTAGTTCAATACCTGCAGAGGCGTCTACATCTGGGCTTTTGCTGCCGCCTCCCATTGACATTGAAACGTAATTTCTAATGGCAACGTCTTTGCTTACGGGTGCAGTTAAATTCATCATATAACCACCGCCACCAGCGTCTATAGCAGCTTTAGACGCGTCTCTTGCAGCCGTCCACCTGGCAGTTCTGTCTCCACTCACATATCCAATTAATTCAGGATTGGAGTAGCTAGCGATTACTGCTGATTTAGATTTGGCCGTTGGCACGTCATGTAAGTCACTAGCGGCATACGTAAGCACTCTTGATTTCAACGCGAGTGCTGCGGCAACTGTAGCTCTTCCTTTTGCAATACTTTTACCACCAAGCAACAAAGCAGCACTGTCGCAGTCCTTTACAATAAAATTAACACACTCTTCATAAGTGTTGCGAGCTGCAGAATAATCCTCATTTAATCCATATGAACGATCTATAATTGGTGCTGCACCATAATAGCGAACTATCTGTTGAAAATAATACGCGCGGAGAAAATGTGCTTCTCCCTGTAAACGATCACTCAGATCTTTGTTGTCAAAACCTGGTGTTCTAAGGTTCTCAAGCGAGATGTTGGTAGCCCTTATATAACTGTACATATTATTCCAGGCATAAGTTCCACTTACCCACCCTGGAGTAGAAGGATCCAGTGAGCCTTCGTTTACAATGTTAATACCACGACCGGCATGGGTAAATATAGCTTCATCTGATAAAGATGAAAGCTGCTGTTCATCAATACCTCCATTACCCAACCCGTTGTAAATATTGGTAACGAAAGCCTCTGACAGGTTACCATCCGTCCATGTCACATCAGACGAAATCTGGTTAAGCGGCTGTGTATTCAGGAAATCCGTTTTACAGGAGGAGACAGCAACCCCTATACCCATTATCGCTGGTAATATATATTTATATCTTCTTTTCATAGTAATTCATTTTAGAAGGTTACTCTTAAACCGCCGCTTAAAATTCTTGCCTGCGGATAGTACTGACCGCTGCCACTTGTTGATTCAGGATCCCAGATCTTCATTTTATCCCAGGTTACCAGGTTCAAGCCATTCACGTATAATCTGAAATTGCTGATGCCAGCATATTTCAACAGCTTTGGAGAGAAGTTGTAACCCAACTCCACGTTTTTCAAACGCAGATAATCGCTGTTTCTTAGGAAATATGTGTTGTTTCCGTGGTCAGAGAAGTTAGTGAAGTAAGTATCGTTCCTGTTTGGTAATCTTGGATCCACGCTGCTTGGAGCATCGGGTCTCCACTGATGATCATAACTGTATTTAAGATAGTTACCTATATCTCCAGACTCAGTACCGAAATAAAGAAGTCCACCAGTTGCACCCTGGAACAGAATAGAAAGATCAAAACCTTTGTATTGCATGTTAATAGCCAGACCGCCGGTAAATTTAGGATCTTGTGTTTTATCCAGTCTTACCTGGTCATCACCATTAATTTTGCCGTCATGATTCACATCTTTGAACTTCATGTCGCCAGGCAATAATTTGTCGCGGAAAGTATAATCGATGGTATTAGCATCAATATCTTTTTGGTCTCTGAATACACCATCATACTGATAGGCGATAAAGGCAGTACCACCGTTTGAAGTGAATGGATGTCCTGTAGCCTTTTGCCAGTCAGGAGCACCTGGAGCTTCATCAAAAGACAAGATCTTGTTCTGAGCATATCCACCATTCACACTTACGTTGAAGGTAAGATCATTAATACGTCCGTTATAACCAACTTTGAACTCGTAGCCTTTATTTTCAACACTACCTATGTTTGTTGGAGGAAGGATGCCAGCGATACCTGCAGAACCCGGAGTTGAACCTTGTTTAGGCCACAGGATGTTTGTACGCTTGTTGTAGAACCAGTCAAACTCAAAATTGATCGCATTTTTAAACAATGCACCTTCAAGACCTATATCGGTGTTGTTTGCCACTTCCCATGTAAAGTTAGGGTTAGGCAATACAGTCTCATATAACGTTTTGAATGCAGAGCCATTGATAGGATAAGATCCGAAAGCATATGTTGATAAGTACTGATATTCTTTCAATACGCCACCATAATAAACCTGGTCATTACCCATTTGTCCCCATGAGGCCCTCAATTTCAAATTGCTTACAAAGTTTACGTTGTTCTTAAAGAAGTTCTCTTCAGAAATTCTCCAACCAGCCAACAAACCAGGGAAAAAGCCCCAGCGATGCTCAGGAGGGAACAGATAAGAACCATCATATCTCCAAAGGAATTCTGCCATATATTTTTCCTTATAGTTGTAGGCAGCCCTTCCGAAATAGCTTAAGCGAGCGCGATTGTATGCTGAACCACCAACATTCTGACCGGCAGTACCACCGGCAAATAACTGGTCAACAGCTGGAGAAATGAAGTTGGTACGATATGCATTAAAATCATCTTCGTCGTGTGTTTCTTTTGTTACCGCAGCCATTAAGCTGATGTTATGGTTTCCAAAATTGTGATCGTAATTCACAAAACCAGAAAGAAGAATATCAAGATAATTTGCATCTCCCTGACTTAATTGCGGAGTAGTAAACGTAGAACGCATATTCTTTGTCAGCAATGGCGTTACACCATCTGCCTCATAAGTTACATGATCCCAGAAATACAGATACCACGGTGTAGCCCATCGTTTAGTACGTTGAATTTCTTTATTAAGTGTAGCTGTACCGGTAACTTTCAAACCGTCTACCCAGGGTATCAACACTTCAACTTTACCATTCGACTGGAAATAATCCCTTTTGTCTTTGTCATAACCAGTTTGGTTAGTGGTGATCACAATTGGATTTTGACCGTTTTCAATATCCGGACCAGGCAAACCATTTGGCCATACTTCAGGATCGGTAGGACGACCTCTCATCATCATCCTGAAGATAGATCCTGCAGATTCTGTCGGGAAGAACCGAGATTCCTCACGTGCAGTAAAACCAAGTGAGGTATTGATGTATTTATTGATCCTGGCATCCATGTTAATACGCATATCATACTGCTTATAACCTGTTGCCGAATTTTTGTAATAGCCATCCTGGTTAGTGTACCCTAAAGATGCAAGGTATCTTACTGCTTCGTTGCCTCCATTGATCTGGAGTGTTTGTTTACTTTGCGGAGACCAGGTTTTCAAAGTTGTTCCAAACCAGTCTGTATTTGGATGTCCCCAGGGATCTGAACCGTCCGCATATTTTTTAACATCACCAGGCTGAAAAGGAGCTGTAATAGTCACCTGGCCATCACTTGATTTATACGTACCAGTTGATTTAAGTGCCTCGTATGCTGCCCCCCATTCTGAAGAGTAATCGGCAAGGCCATTATAAATGGTAGTCAGGTTGTTGATATCAGCATATTCTACAGCATTTGACATTTTGGGAATGCGTGTTGGCTGAGACCATCCCTGGTTAAGTGTATATGATAACTGTGGCTTTCCTGATTTACCATGTTTGGTAGTGATAAGGATAACGCCATTAGCCGCTCTGGCTCCATAGATAGCGGCAGACGCATCTTTCAACACAGACATACTTTCGATATCTGCGGGATTGATACGCTCAAGACCACCAGCAATATCCGGTACACCGTCTACCACTATAAGCGCAGAAGTGTTTCCTAAAGTATTGGTACCTCTCACACGAATAGATGAACCGTCGTATCCAGGCTCACCACTTGATTGTACCGCGCTAATACCTGGCAAACGACCTGCCAGCGAATTTGAAAGGTTAACGGTAGGAGCTTTTTCCAATTCTGTACCCTTAACCTGGGCAACGGCACCAGTAACAGTAACTTTCTTTTGCGCTCCATAACCTACCACAACCACATCCTCCAGTTTGGCTGCATCAGATGCTAATTGAATGCTGACGCTGCTTTTATTGGCAACGGACACTTCCTGTCCTTTAAAGCCAATGTAGTTAATAACCAATACAGCTTTTTCATCAGCCGTAATACTAAATTCACCGGCTTCGTTGGTGGTGACACCCCTTGTAGTACCCTTAACCATGACACTTACGTTGGCTAAAGGGGCACCTTTTTCATCCGTAATTTTACCCGTGATTGTCTTGTCCGCGGGTCTGTAAATTTTTTTTGGATCTTTTGCGTAAACCGGCCCAAATGTGGCAGTTAACCCAAGCATAGTTAAGCCGCATATGGCACCTACCTTGCAAAAGCGATAGTGCAATTTTTTCATGGCAATAATAATGAGTTATAAAAGGTATTTCAATTAAGTAATCGATTACGAAACCCTTTAGGAGTCATTAAACAGATTTAAACACATCAGGCAGAAGTTTTAGGTTATTTATTAAAAACGGTAAATAAAAACTACATACTTTTCAGCATGCTCGTACTAGTGAAATGATGCCGGAACTAGATCAGCTTCCGAGACTTAATGGTACAGGCTCCTCGTTCGAAAAGTGGAAAATCAGATAATTCAGTCGTTAGTTTTAGCATGTTCTTTGGCAGCTTTTTCATATAGGCAATTAGCATTAACACTTATTCACATGACACACAATCGGCCACATTTTAGCGGCGATCTCAGTATTCTTAGGATAAAAGTAATGTTAATTTATTTAATCAGCAAAAAAAATGTCAAATTAACATTTATCTCAAAAAAGTTGATAATTAAGTTATTGCAGAGAAATTCTCAAGGGAAAAAAATATTTCTTAAAATATGATTAAAAGGGTTGATTTAACTCAACCCAAACACCTCATGCAATTCAGGAATCTCAATATGTTTTAATCCCTTCTTATAAAGACGGCGTTGAAATTCCTGTTGTACATCATACTCACCATGCACAAGGAATAATGTTTTTACTTCAGCAAGATTTTGACATGCCAGGAACTGCGAAAGATCGTCGTAATCGCCGTGCGCACTCATGCTGCGCATAATGCCTACCTCGGCAACGACATCATAGTAATCTCCGAAGATGCGAACTTGTTTGGCTCCATTCATCAACCTGCCCCCTAATGAATTGGGCTCACAATAGCCGACTATTAAAATAGTATTGCGTTTGTCGCCGATGTTATTAAGAATATGATGCTTGATCCTTCCTGCATCAGCCATACCACTTGCAGAGATAATAATGCAGGGGCCGTGGTATTCGTTTATCAGTTTACTTTCATCTACACTTTTTGTAAAGCGGAGTCCTTCAAAATCAAACGGATCGTCATCTACCTGCAATAATTTCTTGATGCGGTTGTTGAAGTTTTCAGGATGGCTCTTTACTACATCGGTTGCCTCGCGGCTTAGAGGACTGTCTACATAAACAGGAATTTTAGGCAACCTGTTTTCTATGCTAAGCTGGTTAAGAAAATATAGCAGCTCCTGCGTTCGTCCAACACTAAATGCAGGGATAATCAATTTGCCTTTTCTTTCAACACAGGTTTTTTGGATCCAGTCGAAAAGAATATCCGGCGTATTAAAAACATCTTCATGCAAGCTGCTTCCATATGTGCTTTCAATAATAATATAATCTGCCTGAGGAAATACATCAGGCGAACGGAGTATGATGTCGCGATAGCGGCCCACATCCCCGCTAAACGTCAAATGAGTTGTCTTGCCTTCTTCTGTTACTTTCAGGTGAACAGCAGCACTGCCAATGATATGGCCCGCATCTGTGTACAAAACTTCAAGCCCCGGCTCTATCGTAACCCATTTGCCGTATGGTACTGTTTCAAAGAGAGGCAATGCGTCCTGCGCATTTTCCAATGTATATAATGGTTCAATCGGGGGTTTGCCTTGCTTAGCTCTTTTTTTGTTGATAAACTTTATATCATCGTGCTGTATTTCTGCCGAATCTTCGAGCAATATTTCAGCGAGATCCATAGTTGCTGGCGTGCAGAATATCCTTCCTTTAAAACCTTCCTTTACCAATTTGGGAATTAGTCCTGAATGATCGATGTGTGCATGCGACAGCAATAAATAATTCACTTCGCTGGCGTCAAACCCAAATGTTGCATTTAACACATCTGTCTCCTGCCCCATTCCCTGGAACATACCGCAGTCAAGAAGTATCTGCGTGCCTTTTTTAAGAGTTAGTAAATGTTTTGATCCCGTAACCGTACGTGTAGCTCCGTGAAAAGCAATCTTCATAACAACAAATTTTATTTATGACCACAACTTTGCAGCGCGACAAGTTAATACAACAGTGCAATATAAACAGTTAAAAGATTTTCATTTGCCCGGCCCGGTAGCATGCTACAACAATTATAATAATATTCTTTTCAAAGCCGGGTTAGATGTTAATCTGCTTTTCAGCAGATGCACCAATGTCTGCATAAAGGCCAAACCGTTGGTGTATTTGATATACATGTACCTTAGTTTAACATTAAAATATAAGCGCTAACATCTTACCGGTTAAAAATAAGTCGTTGTAATTACGTGCTTTTTTTGTAACTTCTCATTACTAAAACCTTGTCGTATGAATAACGCAATCATTTCGAGGATTGCCATCATTGGCTTTGGTATAGTCCTCGCCATCTTCGGCATAAAACACTTCCTGGATCCGGAAAATTTAGCTATCATGGTTCCCAGCTTTATTCCAGGTGGAAAGATCTGGGTGTATATAGTAGGCACAGCTTTCATTCTTGCCGCCATTGCTTTTATCATTAACAGAAAAGTAAAACTTGCGGGTTATTTGCTGGCACTCATGTTGATCATCTTTGTGATAACCATTCACCTGAGAGGGTACATGGATGCTGGTGACAAAGAACTGCAGGCCATATCTTTTGTAAATATGCTGAAAGATCTTGCACTTGCATGCGCGGCCCTGGTTATTGGCAGCACTTATGACAATACTCAAACTATTGTTAGAGATTAGTTCAATTAAAACCAATAATTCGTACCGGCAGTCATAATAAGCCGCATCCAGGATACAACAACCGTTAAATGACGATACAAGCCTAAAGGCTTTCAGAAGGCCTTAAGACTAACGGTAATGCTTTTTCGCAACTTATGGCAATACATAATGCTATTAATACGCCAACTGCATAACAAAGACAGTCGCTCCATAAGAAGCCGTATCCCAATAAAATTCCAAACGGGAATGTGTGTCTTATTTTGTTTAACCACGGCGCCTGGCACAGTTGTGAAGTTTCTATTGCCATACATACTAAGTAGCTTACCACTGCAACCCAGCTTAGCTTTTTATTTACAGCGAGAAAACGCACGCCGAAAAATATGCAACTGGCAGAAAAAACATCACCTCCATATTCTTTCACTATAAATGGCAAATGCGGTGCAAAACGGCTAAGTAAACCCACTGGAATGTTGATCAAAACAAGAACGAAATACAACCATTTCTTTTGAACACGGGACATCAGGGATAGTTTTTAGGATCTAAAGCAGCCGGCGACCAATCTTTCAGAAAGTCCATCACCTTCTCTTTACTATAGTAATTATTTTGCTCAAGATAAGATGAATTTTGGGTCTGTATGCGCTTACCTTCCGCGTCAAGAATAATAAATACAGGAAAGCCAAATCTCTGCGGATATCCATATTGTGCAAAAACCGCATCGTTTTTGTTTTCCTTGCTATAATTGAGATGGTAAACAATATAGTTGGCCTGAATAAGAGAATCCACCTGCCGGTCAGCAGTCGCAATCCTGTCAAATCTGTAACACCAGGTACACCAGTTGCCGCCTGCCATTATCAATACATGTTTCTTTTCTGCTTTGGCTTTTACAACAACTTCAGCTATATCTTTTACCGCGTTGGCTCCGGGGTGATAGATCAGGGAATCATTTGCCAATGACTTGAAGAAAGAAATACAGAGAAAGATGGTAAGACCGTAAGACCGTAAGATCGTACGACAGTAAGACCGTAAAACATGTAAGACGTGTAAGACCTGTAAGAATGGTGTAGAAGGTTTATTAAACATGAGGCAAATTTAATAAGAAGACCGTAAGATCGTAAGACATGTTAGACCGTAAGACGAGTAAGATCCGAAAAAAATTGGATGGAAGTTTTTTTTAGAACATAAGCCGTAATTAAGAATTGAAGATTGTATGAGTGATACAGTGCCACACGACACTTAATTACGGCTTTTATTACTATTTCTTGTTGGAAGAACACCAATTGCGACAGGCCAAAAGCTGATAGCTGATAGCTTTTTACTGCTTGTCTATTTCTACAATACACGCAACAGCGCTTTTATCGCCGGCGTTGGTTTTAAATGATATGGTGCCTTCTGAAGTATTTGAAAAAGTAACACCACTAATTGACTGACGTTTAACAGCACTGCTTACAGCCTGCTCAAATCCCGCACTCCTGCTGCTGTTTACGGCATTGTTCAGTTGAAATACATTTAAAGAATCTTTGCTTATAACTACCGCCATATAATCTTTCGTTCCAATGCTATCTGCCATCATGCTCATGCCTCTTGGAAAAAGTCTGTATCCGGTGATGCCACAGTAAGGCGAGAATTTGGTTTTTGTTGGATCCTGCCTGCTGGGATATGGGAACAACACATAGCTGCTTCCATCTGTTTCCTTCCCCAATACATAGACATAACACTCTGAAGTATTTTTTACTTCCATTTTAAACTGGGTGCCTTTAATGATCGGTTGTTTTGTTTGAAAAATATTACCACTCTTTAATTGCAGCGGAATATAACTTTTTGTTTTGCCTTCAACCAACCCTATGCTTACATCCAGGTCGCGGGATGCAGCAAGTCCTTCTTTTGGCATAGGATTTACGCCATATGCTTCTCTTACAAAATGTTTGAAATCTTTGTAGCGTACCCAGGCAATGCCATTGTTGCCCCAATCACTTCCCCAGCTATTCATAATCTGAAAAGCTCCGCCTTCTTTGCGATCATCATAACCTACAACACACATAGCATGTCCACCAAATCCTATTTGATTATAGTCGTCGTCATTAGGATGCCATACATCCTGCCCCATCATACCCTGCATAAAGCTGCCGCCTACCATCATACCAATTACCACAGGCACATCCCTTGCCAGGTGTTCTTTTATTGCGCGGAGATCAAGCGCGTTTATCTTGTCACCATCTGTAAGGCGCGTAAATCCAAGCATGCGAAATTGTGACGCTTCCTGTTTCAATTGCGGATTTGGCTGACGCTCACAATCGTTTTCATCATAAGGAAAAGCATTGAATGGAACAGCTCCCACCTGCGTCATGTTCTCCATAGCGCGTATAATGTAGCTACCCTGGCAGCCATCAAGACCAATTTGATTGTATAAAAAAGAAGGACTGAATGCAACTGAATTGGGATCTTTTCCTGTTCTTTCTGCCTCAAGAATTGACCTTGCACCGTAAGCACTGCTCCAGGCTACACAACTTCCCTGGTGGCCCTGATCAAGCCTGTTAGGAGCAAACTTTGCAAGCGACACTGCTTCGGGAAGGTTGTTCTTACTGTCATCTAACGCTTCATAAACAGGCGCTTTCTCAAATTGTTTGGGGTCGAGGTTTCCACCTGTACTAAATGCCGCCGCAGCCTGTTGTTGCAGTCCGGCCATATTACATCCACCTTTCAGATAAAAGAATCCACCTACCGCCAGTACAAGCACAAGCAATATGGGCTTGCGGATTAGTAGTCCCAGGATGAGTGGCAGAAACTGAAACAGTCCGCCACCTCCACCACCACGACCACCGCCGCCACCTGTATTTTCACCGCTATTATCATACTGATCATCCGGATCATCGACCATTCTTATTGGCATACATGTAAGTTTAGCAATGTAAAATAAAGATTTGTAGAAGAATTGACAACAGCTAAAAGCTGTCAGCTGTTTTTTTGAAACACGGAGACACGAAGATTCTAAGGCGCACGAAGAAATAAAGAATAGCTTTGAGCTGTCAGCTATCAGCTTTCAGCTGGTTTTTTGAAACACGAAGACACGAAGAACACCAAAACGCACGAAGAATTAACGAAATCTACCTTTGTGCCGCTTTGTGTCCTTTGTGGCTTAGTGGTTCATCAACACTATCCTTCTTATCGCTTTGCGGATGACTGTCTGAAAATAGGCACGGGTTTCAGTACTACTTTTTGAAGTTTGGCTTCTTTACCGGCCTTGCTTTTATTTGTATTGATGAGCTCCAATAGCAGGCGGAAAGATTCCTTACCCATATTTACTGTCTGTTGATCAATTGTTGAAAGGCTTGGTGTAATATGTTCCCCAAATAACTCGTTTGCGAAACCGATAACACCAAACTGTTCGGGGATCTTTATGTTTCTGTCTTTCAGTTCTTTAATCGCGCCAAGTGCTGTAAAATCTTCCACAGCAAAAACAGCGTCCGGCGGATGGGGTAACTCCATCATGTGCTTTATTGCGGCTTTTCCGGCTTCAATAGAAACATCACCGGCATAAACAAGATCAAAATCAACTTTTATGTTATGTGCCTGCAAAGCCCCCATGTACCCCTTTAACCGGTCGTTGAAGATCTTAATATGCTGAGGCCCTGAAATATGGGCAATTCTACGGTAACCTTGTTCTATCAGGTGCTCGGTGGCAAGATATCCGCCACGATAGTCGTCAACCACAACAGAAGATATTCCAAGATCATCGTTTGCACGGTCGAAAAAAACAATTGGAATGCCTCTTTGTTTAATATCGATAAAGTGAGAGTAATCAGACGTTTCTTTGGCAATAGAGGCGAGAATGCCATCTACACGCGCAGATAAAAAAGTTTCCAGCCCTTTAACCTCAAAATCCCTGGATTCGTTTGTCTGGTAGATCAAAACGTTGTATCCGTTGATGTTAGCAAGGTTTTCTATACCATGTACTACCGAACCAAAGAAGTTGATCTCAGCACTCGGGATGATCACGCCGATGGAGAATGACTTACCCGATCGAAGCGATGATGCTATTTTATTGGGTTTGTAATGCAGACGTTCGGCCGCCTCAGCCACGCGATGTTTGGTTTCATCGCTTATTGCGGGGTGATTGTTTAGAGCCCTGGATACGGTGGCTGCTGTTGTATTTAGCTCTTTGGCTATGTCAGCAATGGTTACTTTATATGACAAGATTCAAGATTTATTCAAACTTATGAGATTGCAACAGATATTCATCAAGGCTACCCGACTTTTTTATTGCCGGTTACATGCTTTTTACATTAGCTTCTCTTGCCTCCGGATGTAATATTACGGATTTTCGAGACAAGTATAATGAGCAACAATTTGTAGATCCTGCAATAGTGTTGTACCGCGTAAAATATTAACGCAAAAACATCACAGTTATGCACATTTTGGAACGGATCTTTTTAAGTTAAAATGCCCCGTTCCGCTTGTTCCCCTGGCATCCAGCAAAATAGATAGAATTAAAATTATTATACCATGTCAATATTTTACAGCCAAACAGCTGCCTAAACATTTGCAATAGCCTGCCGTTTTTTGTAACTTAGTAGCGTATTCGATTGATTTGACCATAGCCTCTTTATCTTCTCCATAGTATTTACCAATAGCCTGGCCACACGCCACTGATTAAGTTATTCCACAAGCCTTGTATAAATAACCAAAGGCTAAGGTTAACGCTGCCGAATTGTGTAATGCATCTTTTTGTATTACCGAATCTTTCATTAAACAATCCCCATCGGAAACCACTTCAGCTGGTCTGTAATTCTTGTGTCTGTTAATCACTGTTTGCTTAAAATTTTTCATTTCAAAAACAACAAAATGAAAATGCTTACAGGGCTGCTTCCGCAAGAAAAAGCTAAGCCCGGCTATCCGATCCCTTCTATTAGCCAGTTGCAACTGGTAAAAAACACCAGATTACACTGTATAACAGCAAGACTACGAAATTTCCTGCGGGTCTTTTTAATAATGGGTCTCGCACCCTTGATCACGTCACAAATCATAACGGAAAAACTGCATGCACAAACGGGCCAAACGTTTGTTGTAAACACTTTGGGTGATGCAGAAGATCCGGATGGCAACGACTTCAGCGATGGCCATTGCGATGCTGATCCCAACACGCCGGGAGATCAATGCACGTTTCGTGCGGCAATACAAAATCACAATGCCAACCGCAACCTTGATCACAATACTATCATTTTCGCAATTCCAAATGCACCCGGTTCAGGCAGCATTGTTATTATGGTTGGTAGCTCAGGAAATGGTGCTTTACCGCCCGTGCTGGGGTCCGTTACCATAGTGGGGCTTAACACTGTTGGCCCTTCCCGCCGAATTGAAATAAACGGCAGCCAGGCTGGTGCCGGTGCGATGGGATTAAAACTGCTTGGCGGAAAATCTGATATTTCATTTTTCATTATTAACAACTTTGCCAGCAACGGTATTTATATTTCAGGCACACCAATTGGCGATGGCGGCCACAATGTTCATTACAATTTTATAGGAACGGACAGCACTGGGACAGTAGCAGCAGGAAACGGCGGAGATGGTATATTCATAGACAACACACCCAATAATCTTATCGGCGGTTCAGGTGTACTGGATGGCAACGTTATCTGTAGCAACGGCGGTTATGGCATTCGCATTGCCGGACCGGATACTACAGTGATTGGACAGACAAACAGAGCTACTGGCAACAATCTCTATGGCAATAAGATAGGACAGAATTTTTTAGAAAATAATTTTCTACCCAACGGTCAGGGTGGTATACAAAACGACAATGCTCCGCAGAATAATATAGGGGGAACGGGCACCAATCAGGGAAATAAAATAGTGGGCCAAAACAACGGTATTACTGTGCAGGGAAGCCTTTCCAAAGGCGTACGCGTGGAAGGAAATTTTGTCGGAAGGGATGGAACAACTGCGAAATTCCTTGCAGGTATTTTCGCGCGTAGCGGAGAGCTACTAACTGTGACGGGAAACATCATCACTAATATTGGTGACGTTGGGATGGATATTTTTCTTGACGCAAACAGCACCTACGACATCAAGAAAAATCAGATTAATGGTGATGTAAAAATAGGATCGAAATTTACGTTCGGACAGGGACGCGTTATAACGGTTAACTACCAGGACAATATCCACTTTAAAAACTCAACCGGTCTCATGATTGATGAGTCGATTAACAGTACCATTAACTGGCTAATAACAGGTGACACAGTTCTTAATGGCCAGAACGGTGGTAACATTAAGTTCCGTTCTGCCGGTACAAAACAATTAAATAACAATGAATGGAAATTAAACGCGGGTGTTGGTTGTGCCTATGCAGTGGATTTTGCAGCAGGCGTTAAGGCCAGCATTATAGTAAATGGAGATCTTTATCTTCAGAATGGGGCGGAAGGCATGAAAGGCAACGTACATCTTGATGCACAGGCAGAGGTTGTATTTACACTTAGTAAAATTACCGGAAGCAGCAATGGGAAAGATGGACTCGCTTTGGGCCTTGCCGCTTCAGCTGGTGCAAAGGGAGATTTAAAAATAAACGGAGGAAGTGACTTTTCATTAAACGCTGCGGCTGCATTGCGCCTCATGGGAGAAAAGAGCAGCCTGGATATATTCCGGGTTGAAGTAGACAGAATTAATGCTACCAGAAACAAAGACATTGATGTAACACTTTATTTTCTGAACATTAACCTGAGACATAGTGTAACCAACAGCAAAATAACAGACAACACTGGTGCGGGAATTGTTCTTGACGGAGCAACAGAAGCAAGCATTGACAACGACACAATCGAAAATAACGGCAATGGCATTGTTATGTTGGATGCAGCAGTTGGAACCGTGACCAACAATATTATAAGTGGAAATAAAACTGGTGTTGTACTTGCGGGTAACGGAACCGGGACATCGCTTACTTCAAATTCCATCTTTGGAAATGCAACACTGGGAATTGATCTCGGCAATGATGGTGTTACTGCTAACGATAATGGAGACGCAGACACAGGCCCCAATAACCTGCAAAATTTTCCTGTGCTCACATCGGTCAATTCCAGCGGCGGAAGCACTTCAATTGCAGGCACTTTAAACAGCACCGCGAATACAATATTTAACATTCAGTTTTTCACGAACGATCATTGCAGCCCATCCGGCTTTGGAGAAGGACAAATATTGATTGGCTCAAAACAGGTGACTACTGACGGAGGTGGTAACGCAACATTTGTAGCGCTGATTAACGGAGTAACCCTTGCTAACGGCGCTTCAGTTACGGCCACTGCAACAGATGCCAACAATAACACCAGCGAGTTTAGCAAGTGTATTCAGGCTGAAGGCACTCCTGAAAGCGCAGATCTTGAGTTGACGAAAAAGGTGGATAAGTCTCAAATTACCGTTGGAGGCACCGTTGTTTTTACAGTGACCTTAAGCAACAAAGGACCGGCTAACGGAACAGGCATTGTTGTGACTGATAAAATTCCGGCAGGCATTAGCATTACCGATGTAACTACATCTACCGGCGTTTACGATAAAAACACAAGCGTTTGGGCCGTTGGCTCAGTTGTTAGCGGTGGACAGGCAACATTGACTGCTACAGGTACAACAACACAGACTGGCAACATAACCAATACTGCGGAAGTTACTGCTGCCGGACAGCCAGATCCGGATTCTTCACCGAATAATCATAATCCAAATGAAGATGACCAGGCCACAGTAACCGTTCAGGTTACACCACAACAAGGTGCTGAGGCTGATCTGGAAATTACCAAGACCGCAAACAGAACGCAGGTTGGTGTAGGAGATCAGATCATTTTCACCATCTCTATATTTAACAGGGGACCGGCAACAGCTACAAATATCCAGGTGCGTGATATAATTCCATCAGCTGTCAGTTTAACCAATGTAAAAGTTTCAGCTGGTACTTACAATGCAACAACAGGCATTTGGAAACTTAACCATTTGTTCAAGGGAGCTCATGCTGTAGCCACTTTTACTGGTAATACCACAAAAGATGGCGTATTTGAAAACACTGCCGAAGTGGTTGCAAGCGATCAAAAGGACACCGATTCTTCGCCGGGAAATAACAACCCGAATGAAGATGACCAGGCCACCGTTGTAATCAGATCATTGCTAACCAAGCCCGCGGATCTTGAGCTTAACAAGCAAGTAGACAAGGCCATCGTTGTATCCGGAGATGATGTAAACTTTACTATAACCTTGTCCAACAAAGGACCGGAAACAGCAACAGGCATAGCTGTAAAAGATCTGTCATCAAAAGGATTGGTATTTAATAAAGTAATCGCATCAGCAGGAAGTTTTGATATTACAACAGGCATATGGACTGTAAGTCAATTAACTGCAGGAGCAAGTGAAACACTCATGATCAATGCAACTACAATGATCCCGGGAACATTAACAAACACGGCTGAAGTTGCAGCAAGTGATCAACCAGATCCCGATTCATCTCCTGACAATGGCATTTCTACAGAGGATGATCAGTCATCAGTAAATGTAAAATCACTCCAAACAACACAGGCTGATCTTGAGCTCAGTCTCACCGCAAGCACGTTACAGGCAGCTCCCGGCGATCAGGTAACCATTACAGGCATATTGTTCAACCGCGGTCCGGCAACTGCAACAAACATTATTCTGAGTGAAATAGCTCCAGCCGGATTAACATTTAATGCGGTGAAAATATCCGCCGGAACATACACTGCAAGCAATGGCACGTGGAAAATCAATCACCTCTTCAAAGGTGCAAAGGCATATATTACCATTACCGCCACAGTTACCCAAACCGGCAATATTACCAATACAGCAGAAGTAATTCTTACAGACCAATCTGATCCGGATTCATCGCCTAACAACCACAATCCGGCAGAAGATGATCAGGCATCAATAACAATTCAAAGTAGCGCGGCTATTGCCAGAAAAGCTTTTGGAAACAACCTGCACCAACAAACAGACAAAGCTGGTTATAATCAGGAAAAGGAAAATGAAGTTTCGTTGACCGCTTATCCAAATCCGGTTAACGCTTCTACTACTGTTCATTTCTATCTACCTGCACAAAGTCGCGTGCAACTTGTTGTTGTCAATGCAGCAACAGGCAGGATAGTATCTACTATTATCGCAAATCAGATTACTACCGCAGGTAATCACAGCATTCGTTGGCAAATGCCGTACCTCGCTTCAGGAATCTATATTCTTCAACTAAAAACAGACCATACAATTAAAACACTCAAGCTTTTATCAGATAACCGTTAGTTAATAAAAAGGCATAAGTACAACAATATACTTATGCCTTTTTTACTGATTCGTCTAAAATGGGTTTAGTGACGACGTTATGATTGACGAAGTAATTTTCATTACTTTGTATATAAATCGTACTGCTTTGCAACCAAATAAGCTTATACAGGAGCCTTCTGCTACTGCTCTGAAATACAGAATACAATCCGTAGATATTCTCAGAGGCATTATAATGATCATTATGGCGCTGGACCATGTAAGGGATTTTTTCCATATACATGGAATGGACGGAGACCCCACAGATATGGCTACGACCACTCCCCTGCTATTTTTCACGAGGTGGGTAACCCATTTTTGCGCACCAACCTTCGTCTTCCTTTCAGGTATCTCCGCTTACCTCTCAGGGTTAAAAAAGACAAAAGCTGAGCTGCGGTCGTTTCTTATAAAACGCGGATTGTGGCTGATACTTGTTGAAATGGTGGTTGTAACATTTGGCATCACATTTAACCCGTTCTATAACATTATTATACTTCAGGTAATCTGGGCCATCGGCCTTAGCATGATTATTCTTGGCCTATTTGTTGGCACTTCACCATTAGTAATTCTAATAACCGGCGCTGTAATTTTTCTCGGCCATAATATATTTGACTACGTAAAAGTATCCGATACCACCACTGCCGGCAAACTGTTTCAGCTGCTCGTAGTGGGGCCGCGCGGCGTTTTTCCAATAAGCAGCAACAGGATGTTTTTAGTTTTTTACACCGCAATTCCATGGACAGGCGTTATGCTTTTGGGTTATTCCGCAGGCAGGATATTCAATAAGACAGTAGATTCAGCAAGACGCCAACGATTATTAACAGTTATCGGATTGACGACAGTTGCCGCTTTCATTATTTTAAGGTTGCTTAATTCATATGGGGATCCGGCGCCATGGTCTACACAAAAAGATAACATCACAACTTTTCTTTCTTTTTTAAACACAACCAAGTATCCGCCCTCTATCGTCTTCTCTTGCATGACGATAGGCCCTTCTATTTTATTGCTTGCATTTTTTGAAAAGAGACGAAGTAAGCTTACTGATATTTTTACTGTTTACGGCAAAGTACCCTTCTTTTATTATATCATCCATTTTTACAGTATACATGTTCTCTGCATGATTGTGTTCTTTGCAAGTGGTCACAGGTTTAAAGAAGCGGTTGATCCTAATTCATTTGCAGTATTCAGGCCTTTCCATTTTGGATTTGAACTACCGGTTGTATACCTTATCTGGATAGGCCTTGTTGTTCTTCTATACAAACCTTGCAAACGGTTCAGCAAATACAGAGCAACACATTCCCAATGGTGGTTAAGTTATTTATAACGGGACTCTAAGACCCATGTAATTGCTTTCAATTCTTCTTGATTTCGCCAGACACGAACCAGGGCTCAGAAATAGAACTGAGAAAGCAAGTAAAGTGTTTCGGAATTTCGGTCTACTCACTGTATTTAAATAAAAATCGAAGAAATCAAATGGTGTGCGCTGGCAGTATAGTTATGGAAAGAAAAGGTTCGTGAAACACGAACCTTGGCGTTGAAAAGGTTTGTAAGACGAACCTTGGCTTGGTCGCAATGACATATGCTTATCGCCGTGGTTCGTGTCTCACGAACCACGAAATTAAAACCATACAAAACCACTAAAACTCATTCCGCAAATCCTCTAAAAAATCGTAACGTTTTTCACCTTTCTCATAAAAGGACGCTGAAGAATAAATATAATCACAAGGGTCTTTAACCAATTTCCAGCGTTCAGTAACGGGGTTATTATGTATATAATTCATTTTCTGGTACGCTACCTTTCCGGAGTACAAATGAATAGCCAAAGAATCCCGCTGCCAAAACTCATGTCGTTTATTGTGAGCAGTTACCGCATACTTCTTCAACTCGCGTCCGTCTTCGTTAAGCAACATTCGCCTGAACTCATGAGCAGTGAATTTTAAAAAGGATCCCTGAGCAGTTTCTTTGCCATTTAGCTCATTCGTCCGCCAGATCAAATGGATATGATTTGGCATTATTACGAAAGCGAACAAGTCTATCTTTCCTTTTTCACTTAAATAGCGCAAGGAATTGACAATTACATTTTTGTATCTATCATCCCATAAAAGTAATTGCCAACTGTTTATGGTTGCTGTCCAGAAAAATATTTCGCCAGTCGACATATAGGATTTACGATGAGGGGTAAAAATCTCATTTGACATTTGTGATAGGGTTGAGAAAGCAATGTAGGGCGTTTAGGAGCATTAATCTACTCAAGGTAGATATATAAAAAACGGGGAAATCATACAAGAAAAGGTTCGTGAGACACGAACCTCGGCGGCGTTGAAAAGGTTCGAGAGATAAACCCCGGCGTGAGGGTAATGACATATACTATTTTATCGCCGTGGCTCGTGCCTCACGAACCACGAAATTAAAACTCACGTAAGACTGTATTTATTTAATGGCGCAAGAATTCAACCACATAAACTCCTTACCAAACTGTAAACAATGAAACCTTAACGCATTTACTATCGCCGTGGCTCGTGTCTCACGAACCACGAAATTAAAACTCATGAAACCTTAACACATCTACTACTCATTCCGCAAACTTTCTACAGGATTAGCTGAAGCAGCCCGAAGTGATTGAAATCCTATTGTGGCTAATGCAATTAAAAGCACAAGGATACCTGCTGCAATAAATATCCACCACTCAATATCTATACGATAAGCGAATCCTTGCAACCATTGATTCATAGCAAGCCAGGCAATAGGAAAAGCAATTATAGAAGCAATTGCCACAAGTTTTAAAAAGTCTTTGGAAAGCATTTGCACAATACTTGCAGCGCTTGCACCGAGCACTTTCCGTATGCCGATTTCTTTAACCCGTTGTGCAGCAGTAAATGTGGCCAACCCAAACAATCCAAGGCATGCAATGATAACAGCAAGCACCGTGAATATTAATGCAATCTCACCCTGCTTCTTCTCTGCGGCATATTGTCTTGCAAAATTCGCATCAAGAAAATGGAACTGAGGCGTATTTTGTTTATCAAACTTCTGAAAGGCTTTCGTAATATAATCCAGCGCTGCTGCGGTTTTTCCTTTAGCAATCTTCACATATACATTGTCTTCTTCGGAAGGTGCAGGAGGCATCAGCATAACCATCGGTTCAACCTTATGCTGTAAGGAATAAGTATGGAAATCTTTGATTACACCTACCACAGTTCTTTCTGCGGTTGTACCTTTATCATCAATCCTGAACTTCAGCTTTTTTCCTACGGCATTCTTCCACCCTAATTGATTCATCAGGGTTTCATTAATCATTGCTGCGCCGTATTTATCGGATGTTATGTTTGCTGAAAAATTTCTTCCCTGCAAAAGTTTTATGTCCATCGCAGGCAAATAGTCAGCATCTATCATTAACTCTTCTGCTATTGTAGTGTTAGTTGCAAAATCTCCTTGCTCCGTTTCGAAATAATAACCTAATCCACCTATGTCATTATTCCCAATCGGATTGCCGGCCATAGCAACATTTTCAATTGCTGGATTCTGCATTAATTGAGCTTTTAAAGCCGCTGTTTGGTTTCTTACATTCCGGTCATCAATATGAAATGTAAGTACCTGCTCCTTATTAAATCCCAGGTCGGCTTTTAACGCATAATTCAATTGTCTGTAGATTATTACTGAACCACAGATCATTACAACTGTAATAACAAATTGAAATACGACGAGCGATTTTCTGAAAACTATGCTTGCGAACATATTCCCCATCTGGCCTTTAAGCGCAGGGATAGTTTTAAAACGGGATAAAAACAGCGATGGATACAATCCGCTTACAATGCCGACGATTAAAGAGAAGGCAGCCAGAACAACCAGGGTATTCATCTTTCCAAACCTCCATATTGACAACAATTTTCCTGTAAGCGTGTTAAAGAAAGGCAATGCAACGGTAACCAGCAAGACTGCAGCACATGCAGCTAAAATTGTTACAAGCACAGATTCAAACATAAACATAGTCGCAAGGGCTGTTCTTCCAGAACCAATTGCTTTACGTGTACCCACTTCCCGTATGCGTGATGAAGAACGTGCTGTAGCGAGATTCATGTAATTGATGATCGCAATGATCAATATGAGCGCAGCAATAGCAACAAACATGTAAATCCTTTTAATACTTCCATTGGCACTTACTTCAAACGCTAAATTGGAATGAAGGTGAATAGAGGTAAGTGGCTGTAGCTCTATTCGATAGTCATCAATCCTCATAAGCTTCTGAATTGTTTCAGCGGCAAACTGCGGCATTTTCGTTTCAAGGGCTTTATAATCTGTTCCTTTTTTTAATAACAGGTAAGTGTACAAATTAAAGTTTTGCCAACCAGCAGTGTAATCAGGTGCAAGCACACGAATGCCACGAAAACGGAGATGAGAATTCTGCGGGATATCCTTGATAACTCCTGTTATTTTATTCGGTTCATTATTGTCTAAATAGATGGTTTGATTCAATGCATTCGCTGTACTACCGAACAGTGCAGTCGCAAGTTCTTCCGTAATCACAATTGATCCGGGTGAAGCAAGTGCCGTTTCTGCATTGCCATACAAAAAAGGAAACGTGAAGACATTAAATATGTTCTTATCCGCGAACACCATATCATCCACCTTAATTGTTTTATCGCCATACTTGATGATGCCATTACCTTCAGTTATAATGCGGGTTGCTTCCTCAATTTCAGGAAAATGTTCTTTAAGTTCAGGTGCAAAAGGAGCAGAAGTGGGCGCTTCATGTATTTCATTACCAGCCCATCTTGCATGCTGAACCACTCTGACTATGCGATCCGCATTTTCGTTATAGCGATCGAAACTGATTTCATCACCTACATACAATACAATCAACCAAAATGCGGCGAGACCAATAGCAAGTCCCGAAATATTAATAACGGTATACACTTTATGCCGGGATAAATTCCTTATAGCTGTTTTAAAATAGCTTCTAAGCATAGGTTGCGTAATTAACTGTTGAATGAGAAAGCAAATATTAAGTTACTCCATTTCCAATTAAATGCCAGTGTTTATTTGATTCATAATCAACATGTTCTTATAGAACAGGCTTTCAATGGTGTTCGGTTTTGATATACTCGTGTTCGGTTTTGCCTAAATAAGGACTTGTAAAAAATGATGACTGGCACTATCTTTCTCTAATTCTTTCGCTGACCGTGATTTTGGCAATACTATTTATCAGTCAACATAACTTCTACACAAAAATGAAAAATACACATCTATATCTTCAAAATCGATCAATGCCCGACTGCTCTATCATTCCCGTCCTGGGATATACTGACGTTCAGGCTGCCATTGAATGGCTTTGCCAGACATTTTGGTTTAAAGAACGCTGGCGCATCGGGAATCATCGTGCACAGCTGGAATTTGACAATGGGGCCATAGCGATAAGTGCACTTCCGGAAGAAACAGAAGATCATAAGCCTAAGCCACAAACGCAATCATTAATGGTGCGCATTACCGATGTGGATAAGCATCACGAGCATGTGGTAAAAAAAGGTGCGCGGGTAGTTCTACCCCCTGCAGATTTTCCTTATGGTGAACGTCAATATACCACCGTTGATATTGGAGGACATATCTGGACATTTTCACAAACTATAGCAGACGTTGCACCTGAAGATTGGGGAGGCGTTTCCGCGAAATAAAGTGCAAAATCTGGTTTTCTTCCGAATCAATAAGCGATAAATCAAGTATCATATCGTTTCAAAAAGCCATGTCCGTTATTTTATTGCAGCCTTTACCGCCGGTACTACTTTACCAGCGAACAATTCAATTGAATGAAGCATTTTTTGATGCGCAATATTTCCCATGATCGTCTGCGCAAGAAAACGGGTGTTGTGAAAGATAGAATATTGCTTTATAAGCTTTTCAGCAACTTCGTCTGCACTGCCCACCAGCAAAGAACCAACCGGCGATCGGAGATATTCAAAATAATCTCTTGTTATTGGCGACCATCCTCTCTCCTTCCCAACGCGGTTCATCACCGTCTCATAGACGGGCCAGAATTCATCGGAAGCCTGTTCTGAGGTATCTGCAATATAAGTATGCTCATTAATGCAAAGCTGTAATTGAGCAGGATCAAATCCGGCTCTTTTGGCGGAAGATCTGTATAAGTCAACCAGCGGTGCAAATCGTTCCGGCTCGCCGCCGAGTATGGCAATTGTTACGGGCAAATTAAATGAACCCGCACGGATTACTGAAGCTGGTGTTCCCCCAACAGCAATCCAAATTGGCAAGCGTTGCTGGTAAGGACGCGGGTAAACTCCGGCATTTTGCAATGCGGAGCGATGCTTCCCGTGCCAGGTTACATGCTCGTTATTGTTTATTTGTAACAACAGTTCGAGCTTCTCTGAAAACAAAGAATTGTAATCTTCCAGGTCAAAACCAAACAATGGAAAAGATTCGATGAAAGAACCACGACCGGCCATAATTTCTGCACGGCCATTTGACACTAAATCCAAAGTTGCGAAATTCTGAAATACCCTTACAGGATCTGCCGAGCTTAGAACCGTTACAGCACTTGTAAGCTTAATGTTTTTGGTAACACTTGCAATAGCAGAAAGAATTATTTCGGGTGCAGATACTACATAATCCGGCCGGTGATGCTCACCTAATGCAAAGACATCCAACCCAAGCCGGTCTGCCAGCTTTGCTTCGTCAATTAATTGCTGAACACGGCGGCCCGCATTGATAGCATTGCCGGAGAGATTATCTGCTTCTATTTCTCCAAAAGTACTTATGCCGAACTCCATAATGCCAGATTGATTAGCCTTACTAAAATGCTAAAATAAAGCTTAATGGTTAAAGGGCAAAGCAGCTGGGTTGTAAGTTATAAGTTGTACGTTGTACGTGTATTGAAGCAAGGGAGGTCACATGTTCCGTCTGTCAGCTTAAAGCCCAAAGCTTAAAGCCTAAAACTTTATCGAAGCGATAGATGAACATCAAGAAATCAGACATCAAGCACATCGTACATCTAAAAACCTACATCTAACATTGCCTCTTCCATTCATCAGATACGATTTTCGCTTTAAGTATATCATCTACAACAATGATTAGTTGATTTGAATGATCGCTGTACTGAACAAGAATATTTACGCCTGCATTTGCCATCTTTCTGCAAAACATGCCAAGTTGCCCCGGAACGTCTTGTCTTAATTTCTGAATCACTACTTCGTTTATTTTATTTACAACTATCCCTTCTTTCGCCAAAACTTCTTTGGCTTTATCAGCTTCCGCTACAAGAAAATGCGCAATGGAATTTTCTCCATTTTGAAACACGCCACCTCCTTCAAGACTAATATTATTCTTACCTAATGTCTCTCCTAATAATGCAAGTTGTCCCGGACTATTCTCCAGCAAAATTTCTATATCCTTCATGGTTAACTATTTTATTTATGATGAAATAGTGTGGTATCGCTCGCAGAGACGTTGCAATGCAATGTCTCTACTCCATCTCGTTCTTCCATACCATAATCCCGTATCACATTTGCGACACGCAAACGGTAGTTTCGAAAAACAGATACTCTTCCTTTTTCCTGTGCAGCACGATGACGAATTGCATTTCGCCAGTTGGCTACACTTTCTTCATCTTTCCAAAAAGAAAGTGAAAGAAGCTTTGTCTCATCCCTTATGCTTTTGAATCTTTCAACAGAAATGAATCCTTCAACTTCTGTTAACTCATCGTAAAGCTCGGCTGCCATATTTATGTATTCGTCCCACTTTACTTTTGCAGGCTCAACTTCAAAAATTACTACGATCATAATTTCACTCTTTACATGCAAAACAAAAACTTTTGCTACATTCATATTTCATTTTAAACTGAATTGTGATGGTAGAAGAAAAGTTTATCGAATTATCTTCGCTGGTTTGTGAACCCAGCCGCGCAAGAATGCTCTGGAATCTACTGGATGGTAAAGCATATACTGCGAGCGAATTAGCCGTGGCTGCTGACATTTCTCCAACTTCAGCCAGTAATCATCTTGCAAAACTTCTTGACGCGAACCTGCTAAAGGCAGAATCACAAGGGCGGCACCGTTATTTTTCGTTTGCAACACCAGAAGTTGCATACGCAGTTGAATCTCTTGCCAACCTTGCCAGTCACCAACTACCTGGCAAAGCCAAACAAACTGAAACACCAACTGGCGTTCGCTATTGCAGAACCTGTTATGATCACCTTGCAGGTTATGTAGGCGTAAAAATTGCAGAGGAACTAACATCACGGAAATTAATTACCTCGTCGGAAGACTCCTACACTGTTACAGCAAAAGGATGGAAATGGCTTGCAGATTTCGATATCGCAAAAGACGAAATTACATCCCAACGTCGCCCTGTTGCCCGCCAATGTCTTGACTGGAGCGAAAGACGGCCACATATTGCGGGACAAATCGGCGCACTTCTCCTTGCTAAGATGCTTGAGAAAAACTGGTTTAAAAGAGTACAGTTTTCAAGGGAGCTAATTATAACAGCCAGGGGACAAAAAGGCATTTTTGATTTATTGGGCATCGAATTGGAAAGCAAATAGGCATTCCAAGGAATGCCGAAGTTAGTACCTTTTGAAATTGCCTCCCGCAGTTCTTGTAAATCGCAGGTTTATTGTAGATGTTTTTTTATCATTAAAATCCGCATTGCCTGCATAACTTTTTAAAGCCACTACTTTTTACAATCGCTATTTAATGTGTCGCGCTGCCAATTGGCCGGATTATTTTCAATATAATATTCTATTGCCTCATAGGCGCGTTGATCGCGAATGATGTGATCGTGAAAACGTGCCTGCCATTCAAATGACGCATCAAATTGTTGACGAACCATCTTTGAAACAATTGATTTATAGGAACGAATGATGGTTGAAATGGATCCGGATAACGGGGATATTTGGGACATGGGGTGGTTTTTGTCATTGATATTATTTGATGTGGACATCGTGGAGACGTTGCAATGCGTAGAGACGTTGCAATGCAACGTCTCTACATCCGCGCCACATTCCCGAATAATCAACACCCCATGCACATGATTCGGCATCACCACAAAATTCCCCAATGCAACAACCGAAAAATGATCCGGAATTTCTGCCCAATATTTTTCGGCGGCTCGTCCGATATCGTTTAATTGCATTACACCATCTACAATGGCTCCAAAATAATGCATGCGTTTTTTTGTGCAGATGGTAATGAAATAAGCGCCGGCGTTGCGGTAATCCCAGCCTTTTAATCGTGCAGATTCGATGCGGTATTTGCCGCGGAATTTAGGGTTCATGTTGGGGGTTTGGGTGGTTAATAATTGTTGTCAATTGTATGATTGCGTTCCATCCGTAGAGACGTTGCAATGCAACGTCTCTACGGATTACAACGTCACCACAATCAATCGCAAAAATACCGCCTAATTCAATTCAACACATTTTTTAAATCATCCACACATTATTCAACCGTTCCACATTTTTCTTGATTTAAAATGATTGTAGTAAATTAAATCGTTCAAAAAGCATCAAACGCCAAAACGCTCCTATTAATCGTCATTTTAAATAAATCTTCATGATAATTACTGCATTACAATATATCTGCATTATAGGTCTTACATTATTACTGATCATGCTGGCAAACAAAATAAGAATTGCCTACCCGATTATGCTTATTGTATGCGGCCTGCTTGTAAGCTTTGTACCTTACTTTCCCAGCTTTAGTATTGATCCCGAATTAATATTTGTGATCTTTCTACCACCATTGCTGTACGAAGCTGCGTGGTACACATCATGGAAAGAACTATGGCGCTGGAGGAGAGTAATAGGAAGTTTTGCATTTCTCATTGTGTTGGTCACCTCGTTGGTTGTTGCCCTGGTTGCAAGCAGCATTATTCCAGGCTTTACACTGGCATTGGGATTTTTGTTGGGAGGAATTGTATCGCCGCCGGATGCCGTTAGTGCAGCCGCAATTTTAAAATACGTAAAGGTTCCACGTCGCATGGCTTCTATCATTGAAGGTGAAAGCTTGTTGAACGACGCATCCAGCCTTATTGTTTTTCGCTTTGCTCTGATTGCAGTAAGCACAGGACGCTTTGTATTTCACGAAGCTGTTGTAAGTTTCTTTTGGGTAATTATTGCCGGAATCGCAATTGGAATTGCCATCGGCTACTTATTCTTCTATATACACAAATTACTGCCAACCGATGATAACACGGACATTGCGCTAACTATCATTACACCTTACGTTATGTATATAACGGCTGAAATGATTCATGTATCAGGTGTCCTGGCTGTAGTAAGTGGCGGGTTATTTTTATCAGCAAAGTCGCATCTTTTTTTGAGCCATAGCAGCAGGCTAAAAGGAGCAAGTGTCTGGTCCGCGCTTGGATTTATTCTAAACGGACTGGTTTTTATATTAATCGGGCTGGAACTACCTATTATTATAAAAGGACTTGACGGAATTAGTCTCAGAGCAGCTATCGGTTACGGTGTTGTAATTACAGCCATTTTAATGGTCGCGAGGATCTTATGTGCAATCGGGGCATCTTTCTTCACCGTTTTTATTAGTCGCTTTATTACAACAGCAGATCCCAGGCCGGGACTAAAGGCACCCCTTATTTTTGGGTGGGCTGGCATGCGTGGCGTGGTTTCTCTCGCTGCGGCCTTATCAATTCCAATTGTTACAAATAACAGCGCTCCCTTTCCGCAGAGGAATCTGATATTGTTTATCACCTTTATTGTAATATTACTGACATTGGTCGTGCAAGGACTTACCTTGCCCAAATTAATACGCCTTTTGAAAATGGAAGACCCGGATCATTTTTTATCCGAGGAAGAGCAGGAGGCGGAGGTTGCACGCAGGCTGGCTGAAAAAAGCAGGCGTTTTTTGCAACATGAATATTCAGAAGAGATCAATGCCAATCCTGTATTACATTTCCTTGAAGCGAAATGGAAACAGGGCGAGGATATGAACAAGGACCACCAATTACAAGATGATTTTAAAAATGCGTCTCTTAAATTGATAGAAAAACAACGTGATTGGCTGCACAAATGGAACGAGGATATTGTGATTGATGATGCCGTGATCAGGAAATATTTGATGTTGCTGGATATGGAGGAGGAACAATTAAAATTAAAATACAGATAGAGACGTTGCAATGCAACGTCTCCGCGCAATGCAACGTCTCGTCGTATCATCAGAAACAAATATATAAAACATGATCACGTTGGAGACGTTGCAGTGCAACGTCTCTACGCGTCGCACCGGTTAAAACCCAATCGTTGCCACCACCGGCAAATGATCTGATGCATATTGTTCATCAATCACCTTGTGCGATGTTACCTTCAATTTATCGTCACCGCGGAATGCGATGAAATCAATTGTTTTCTTTGGATTGATTTGGGGAATGGTGTTGCCACAACCGGTTACACATGTGCGGGTAAAATGTTGATCAAGAATTTTTACGACCTCGCTTTCCGGCGTTGCATTAAAATCGCCACCGATGATAATTGGCCCGTTCAATTTTGACAGGCTGTCAACAATTACACGGATCTGCGCCAACCTATTCTGATCATCTTTCTGTGCATCGAGATGTGTGGATGCAAACAACATTGTTTTATTGTCTGAAATCCTTGCTTCGGCCACTGCCAGAACGCGAGGCTCGCCTTTTGTGCCGGGTAATGTAGGCAAGGAAATTGTACGGCCGTCCAATAGTGGAAATTTGGACAGAACAGCGACACCATACAATCCACCGTCGTAATCGATCGCTTTGGCAAAATAGAAATTCATGCCTGTTTGAGACGCCAGTTGTGCAGCTTCATTCAAACCACTTCTTTTGGTATTCACGTCAATCTCTTGCAACGCTACAAAATCAGGATGTTGCTCTTTAATTACTTTAGCAACAGCAGCCACATCTATATAGCCGTTTTTTGAGGGCGGATTCGCGTGATGAATGTTATAAGTCATTACACGCAATTCGTTCCTTCCGGATGAAGATGCTGCCAAATGTTGTTTTTTACTACAGCCGGATGAGGCCAGCACCACAGCAAACAACCCAATAAAAGCGCTTTTCAAAAAAGGATCTGCCTGTCGAATCATGATATACAATTTTACTTTTAGCAATACCTTAATTACAGTTACCTGTAATTCCTTTCCAATTATTTTTTCTTCTCGTCTAAGATAAGATCAAAACTTGTATGCAAAGGCTCATCCGGTGAAACAAGTATATTATTGACATCCATCTTAAGTTTTGTAGAAACCGGAGAAGAGAACATCGCCTTCAGGATAAAAGTAGTCGTATCATGTGGCGTTAACACAGCCTGCCCCAAGGGAAATCCTTCTATATTAAAATCTGTGCTGGCTTTGACGCGATATGGAATATCTGACTTATTAAAGATCCGCAACATAGCAATAGGCTCTCCGTTACGAACCTTTGCCTCTGTTTTTACATTTAAAGACGCTTTGAAAAATGCCTCGGCTTCTTTTTCACGGGCAATGATGTATTCACCAAAATACAGGGCAGTTCTTTTTTGTTCTAGTGCTTCCTTAATTGCCGCTTCTGTCTTTTCTTTTGCAAACACCAGCGTAACTGGTCTGTGAGATTTATAGTAACGGGCATACATATCATAATGTTCATCCGTATTACACAACATGGTCAGGTTGTATTGCATGGCAATGCGGTGCGCAATAATGTTATAAACACCAGAATTAACTACTTCAACGCCTTTTAAAATTTTCTTCTCCAATAGTTCTTTGTGAAAGGCGGTAAAGATGCTTGTGTCCTTCTTATCCCACCACGAGTAGCCCGGATGATTATAGCTCACGAATGCATCCTGCTTTTGTACAGCAAGAAACGGCGCCATCAGCTCGTCGTGGGCAATGCTGTCTTTCATTACAAATTTTTTCTTCCAATCTTTCATATACGGAGATGGTATTATGTTGGCATCGGAAAGAAAGAGCGCATTGTTATGATAAGGAGGCACCCTTGGAGATATTTCGGCACCTCTGACGATCAGCAATCCGCTTTTAGCAGCAGACGCTCTCGCAATCTCATAAGAGCGATTGTAGTTTCTTGTAATTTCATCGGGATGGCCTTCATAGTCAATATGCTCAGTCAGCGAAATAGCATCAAGCCCATCCTGCTGCGCTTCATTTACACGAAAACTTGGCCACACATGTCCGTCTGAGAATACGGTATGCATGTGAAAATCACACTTCAGTGTATAATAACCGGGAACATCGGGCAGGTTCATTTTACGGGAATGCTCTTCTTCCTGTGCATTTAACTGCAAGCTTATAGCCAACACGCCAAGGCCAGCAACAATAGATTTTATCATGAGAGAATTTTTAAGCTATGGACTGTCTGCTATCTGCATTCAACCCTGGCTAATGGGAAATTATTAAGGAAAAACTACGAAACCGCACCTGCGTACTTCGTACTTCATCATTCGTACTTAAAAAAGGCATGGCTTTTTGCCATGCCTTGCACCAACAGTTATTCCCATCCGGGATTTTGTACTAAATTAGGATTGAGAATAATTTCGTTATAAGGAATAGGATAGAGATACTTTTTGTCTTCGTATTTCTTGGTGATATTGCTTAACCAGATCAGGTTGCCTTTATCACCTTGTGACAATTTAGAAGTATTGTTATCCAACTGAAAATATACGACGCCGCTTACTTTGTCGGCCGGAACTTTATCCACAAAGCAAACATCATATTTCCCATCTCCGTTCAAATCCAGCAACTGGCCTTTTGCAGGAACATAGATCCCGTCATATACTCTTTCCAACAATTTACCGGCTTTCCATCTTCTCAGATCATCATAGCGGTTGCCTTCGCAAGCCAGCTCCACACCTCTTTCCCTTCTGATTTCCATAATAACCGGGCTTGAGATATCAGAGAAGAAGTTTGCTTTCATGTAAGCATCTACGTCAACAGGCAGTCCGTTATTTTTCACTCCTGCACGTGTACGCAGTGCACCTGCTGTGTTGTTCCAATCATCGGCCGTAAATGTGCCCAACTCTGCTTTTGCCTCCGCATAGTTCAGCAATACTTCTGCATAACGTATAATGGGAATTGAGTTGTAGCTTTCTGTCCTGGTATCAAAATACTTGTCATCCAGCGAGAACTTCTGGATCTGGTAGCCAGAGTAGGTTACAGTAAAATCAGGAGGAGCCGGAGATCCATCAGTTCTTTTATAATCACCCATACGGATGGTCTGTTGTAAACGCTTATCCCTGTTCTTTACTTCATCCTGGAACTGCAAAGTATCGTAACCACTTTTGTTGGTAAATGCAGTACCATCTGACGCCAGATATGTATTTACAAAACTCTTGGAGAGACCCAGACGATTACCCAAAGTTGCACTGTTGTACCACCATGCTGCATCATGCCATTTTTTCAAAGAGTTATTGTATACTGCTGCAAGGATCACTTCGGCAGAAACAGGATTCTCACTAATAAACAGGCTACGATAATCTTTCTCCGTTGCCCCCGAACTCTGTAATTTGTACTGACCACTTTTCATCAATTGAGATGCAGCATCCGCAGCTTCCTGCAAGAACTTATCAGCTGAAGAACTCAATTTTGCCTCAGGATGGTATTTGCGGAATGTGCCTTCAAACAAACAGATCCTGCTTTTATATGCCAGTGCTACCCATTTGGTGACCTGCGTTGCAGAATTATCCTTTGTATCATAAATGTTGGCCACAGCAAAATTCAGATCAGCCAACACTGAATCCATTACAACTGCACGTGAATCTCGGGCTTTGTATAACGCTGAATCGTCTACTGCTAAAGCATGGCTGTACCAGGGCACATCGCCGAACTGTTTTACCATGTTGTAGTAAAAGTATGCGCGAAAGAAGTGAGCGATTCCTCCATAGTGATTTCTCGCTTTGGTTGAGATCGAAGGATTATCATAATGGTCAAGGAAATAGTTTACGTTACGCAGGTTATCCCAGGTCCAACCTGTTGCTTCTATCGGCGTTACTCTTCCCGCAACATAAGCAGGAACTGTATTGGGCACTGTGATATCAGCCATTACGTCACCTTTATAGATCGCAGGGCCATCAGGCAACATTTGTGTATAAAAGGAATTGATATAGAGCTGTAAATTATTCTCAGTAGAAAAAGCCTGGTCCGGAGTGAGTTTATCCAACGGTGTTTTATCCAGGAATTTTGTACATGATGTGCCTGCCATTAAAACGAGCAGGGCTGTTATTATTCGTTGTTTCATTTGATGATTTTTATCTGTGGTTAGAGACTTCGTTTCAATTTGTTTCCTGTTATTTTTCCACTAGAAGCTAAGATTCACACCGATGGTATAGCTTTTCTGCATTGGATAAGAGAAACCATCACCACCGCCAGAGTTAATCTCAGGATCAGAACCTTCAATCACTTCAGGATCGAAGTTCTTCGTGATCTTGTACATAGGTGAGTATGTCCAAAGATTCTGACCTGTAACATAAATCCTGAACATAGTCATGTGCATGCGTTTCAATACAGATTGAGGAAGAGAGTAACCAATGGTTAATGTTTTCAACCTGATATAGCTTGCATTCTGCAGATAGCGTGTTTGTGCCACAGCAAGTTCACGGGTACCGGACAATGCTGTATAGCCACGATAACGGGGGAAATATGCATTTTGATCAGGCTTCTCTTCTGACCAACGATTCAGGTTAAATGTTGGCAGGAATGAGTATGGCCTGTTAGACTGTCCCCAGAAATAAGCAGCCTCAGTTGAAGGATACCAGTCCCTCTGTCCTACACCCTGGAAGAAAAATGACAATGAGAAATTATTCCAGTCAACACCACCAGTAATACCATACGGGAAACGGATTGATGAATTACCGATCACACGCATATCACCCGGGTCAGTTACTGTATTCTTTCCGTTATTTACTTTGCCATCTCCATTTCTATCAGCAAACTTGATGTCACCGGGCAATAGTTTGTTGTTGTTTGACACAACGAAATAACTCTGATCTGCGTGTTTTGCAATCTCTTCTGAAGAATTAAAGAAGCCTTCTGTTTCAAAGCCCCAGATATCCCCTACGCGTTGCCCTTCATAATAGGTAGACAACAGTTTATTGGGGTTATAAAACTTAGTGATCGTAGCAACGTTGTCAGCAAGTGTAACACGCAAGCTATAAGTTAACGGTTTGCGCATTTGTATTCTGTCCGTCCAGTTCAATGTCAGCTCCCAACCTTTTGTAACCATATCAGCATAGTTGCCTTTAGGTACTGCTGCACCAAAAACAGCAGGTAAAGGTTGTCCGGCAGTGATCATACCAGTTGTTTTACGTTGATAGATATCAGCACTAAGTGACAACCTGCGCTGTAATACTTCGATATCCAAACCACCATTGAGTGTTGTTGACTTTTCCCAGGTAAGACCATTTGGCAACACGCCTGGCTTTTGAATGTACGCGGGGAATACGCCGTTAACAATCGTTCCGCTTGTCGAGGCGCCGATGGTTTCAATGAACGAGTAAGGAGCAATGTTACCATTACCGAGTGAACCGTAAGACCCACGTAATTTCAGGTTATCCAACCATCCGCGGGTAGACTGCATAAATGATTCTTCTGAAATTTTCCATCCTGCTGAAGCAGAGGGAAAGAAGCCGAAACGCTGGCTTTCCGGGAATTTGGAAGAGCCATCATAACGTCCGTTCAATTCAAACAGGTAACGGTTTTTAAAAGAATAGTTCGCCCTGTAGAACAAACCAACTGTTGACCATTCTGTACCACCACCGGTAAGTTTATAGTTTAAACCGCTGGCCAGGTTAAAGTCTGGTAAATTATCAACCAGCAAACCATCGCGTTGAGCAAAATTGTTTTTAATCTGATCGTATTCAAGATTCCAACCACCAATTACTTTAATAGTATGATTACCGAACGACTGTACGTAATCACCATACAAGTTGGCAACATAATAGTTTTCGTTATTCGTGCCATTAGACAGATAATTCAGACCTGAAGTAATGGTCTCATTTGGCTTGATGCTATAAGGCACCGTGAAGAACTTACGTTGCTCTGTTGTGTTTGTGAAGAGATAAGAGAAGTCGCCTTTGATGGTAAACTTGTTTTTAATAACGTTAGCAGTAAAGCCCAGCGTGTTACGAATAAAATTCTGCCTGGCTTCTGAATAACTTTTACCATAGTAGAAATCACCGATGGAATAAGCACCAACGATAGACATGGTTCCATCAGGGTTCAACATTGGCGACACGGGGAACGCTGTAACCGCCATCAATCTCCACACAGCGTTAACACCGCCTACTGAAGTCAATGGATAACGGTAGTTGTAGCTGCTAAAGTCTGTGTTACTATTTAATGTAAGCCAGTCGTTCACTTTAGCACTTCCTTTTACACGCAGGTTATAGCGGTTGAAGTTGTCGCTGTTATAACGGAAGATCCCATCCTGGTGGTAATAACGTCCGCTAACAAGGTAACTCACCTTGTCGCTTCCGCCGCCCACGCTGATGGCATGTTCAGTAGAAGGATTGTTGTCCTTATACAGTTCTTTGAACCAATCAGTATTTGCAAAATATTGATATTTTCCTGTTTGCGGATCGATCGTTGTTTGCGGCAAAGAAGGATTATCATTGTGGGCTTTCAGTGAATCGAGATATGCCAATGAAAATCCTAGCTGAGAGTTGATTGTTTGCGGATGAGACAAATAATCGTTCCATGAATAAAAAGCTTCATCGAAGTTCTTTGCCCATTCGTAACCATTAGATACAAGATCTGGTGTTGTTGTACGCTCATTAATAGAATAGTTACCGCTATAAGTAACCTGCATCTTGTCTTTTTTAGGAGAACGTGTAGTAATCAATACCACGCCGTACGCACCTCTTGCACCATAGATGGCCGCCGATGATGCATCCTTCAAAACTGACACGCTCTCTACGTCATTAGGATTTAAAGTAGCAGGATCACCGGGAACACCATCAATCAACACCAGTGCACTACCGCCAGAGCCGATAGAAGTAGCACCGCGAACATTGTATGTTGCACTACGTGTAGGCTTACCATCCGTCATTTTAATATTCAGGTTGGCAACAGCACCCTGCAAGCCGCGCGTAATATTAGGCATTGGCCTGTCTTCAAAATATTCGGCACCGATCTGATCAACGGCACCGGTTGTGTTTACTTTCTTCTGGGTTCCGTAACCTGTAACAACAACCTGTGTAAGACTGTCATTACCTTTCTTTAACTGCACAATAAGGTTAAGCGTTGAACCCTGCTTTACTTCATAATCATTCAATTCATGTGCCTGGTAGCCGACATAAGAGAAGGAAAATGAATAGTGTGCTGATTGTGGAAGTCCGGCGAACTTAAAATAACCTTTTGCATTAGTTGTCGTAATGCTTTTGTTACCGCCTGTATTGCCCTGCCGTGCAACAACGGTAACGCCTTCCAATAATTCACCCTGTTCGCTTTTTACAATACCCGTTACAGACAGGGGCTGCGTCTGGGCAAAAGACCACATGCTCACGCATAAGAGCATGACGGTTAGCCAATGTTTCATAATTGTTCTGTTTGGTTCTTGAGTTAGTTAGGACAATACATTGCCCTCTCCCTTCCCAGGAGTTTTTGCTATAGTAATAAATACATGATTACTCTTTTGTTATGAAGTAGGTCGTTTCGTTTTTAGAGAGATTGAGGTTATTTAGTAACGTTATCTGTTCTAGTATTGATGTAATAGTTTCTTTTGAACTGAATGTTGCTGTCACACTTATGCCCGCCAGTTCTCTTTCATTGAATTGAATCGATGCATGATATTCTTTCTCTAATTTCATCAGCACCAATGGTAAGGCCATCTTAACTACACTGAAGCCCCCCCTGGTGGCAACTATCGATCCTCCGTTTGGCACGCTACTTTGCGTTCTTTTTTTTATTTCAGGAATAATCTTCCTGTTTTTTACTGTTGCGAATCCATCCTGAACCATTACCTCCTCTCCCGGATTTAGTACCGCAAGAAGCTTTTTGCCCAAACTATCAATATGCTCAATTTTCACCTTTCCATTAAACAACCTAACGGTCATGGCTTTATGCGCGTTGCCCGAAACAACTTTAAAAGCTGTTCCTAATGCAGTTGTTGTATACGCGCCACTCTTCACCACAAAAGGTTTTTGTTTATTATGAGCTACAAAAAAGTCAGCTTCCCCGGTCATCTCTATGCGCCTGTCTTTTTGATTATAAACCGTATCCAACTGCAGCGTTGCATTACTATAAAGAAGCACTCTTGTACTGTCTGCCAACCAAACGGTTTTCGTGGTGTTTGTTTGATTTTGGTAGAACAGTGGATTCCCTTTCACAATGTTTCCCGCAATATTAACCGGCGATGCGTTATTTGCAGTTCTGTACCAGAACATACCAGCAACAATGATCAATAAAGAAGCTGCTACTGCGCCAGCCATTCTTACTAGCCTTCTCACTCTGGCGCGATGAACTGTTTGCTGATGAATAAACAATTTCATCCTGTTACTTACAGATTCTTCCAACTCTCGTCCTTCATATACCTCCGGACCCTCCTTTTCAAGCAGCACCTTTGCTATCTCCGGATTGCGTGACAGGTATTGCCGAACGTATTCAGCCTCCTGCTCACTGCAGGTATTTTGTAAGAAGCGGTCTAGTGCTTGTCTGGTAAGTATCATGTTACTCTTCTGTATGTACTACGATGAAAAAATGGGGAACCCTTACGGGTAACAATTTGGTAACAATAGTCAATGGTCAATAGTGAATGGTGAAAGATGCAGGCAGCTGGAGAATTTGCCTACACGTTTATGATCTCATTTGATATTCTTTGCTTTATGCTCGCTTCTGGTAAGGCATCGAATCAGCGTATGATGATGCACATTTGACTATTGACTATTGACCATTCACTATTTCACCATTCACTAAAAAATATTCAACGCCTTTCTCAACTGCTTTATCGCCTTGTGTATCTGCGATTCGACAGTTTTGACGGAGAGGGATAACTGGTCGGCAATTTCCTGGTAAGTGAAGCCTTCAATACGACTCATGCGAAAGACCTTGCGACGACCGGGTGGTAAATGCTCGATAGCCTTATCGATGCGATGTTCCAGATCGAAGTCTGTTATGGTAACGGACGGCTCCTTTGTGTTGGCATCAGCGAGATATTCAACACGCAGCGCAGTTTGCTTTTGTTGCTTGCGGAAATGATCTATCATGCAGCTTTTGGCCACACTAAATAGTTGCTGGGAAAAAGTATATTGTAAGGATAAGCCTGCTCTCCCCTGCCATATTTTGATGAATGTCTGCTGAACAAGATCTTCTGCATCTTCAGCACAACCGGTATATTTTATAAAGAAATAATACAACGGTTTGTGATGCTCATCAAACAGCCGGTTGAACACAGACTGGTCACTTTGTGTAAGTGCTTCAATGTCACTCATGGTTGCTCTCGGGTAAAATTCCGCGCAAAAATCCAGCTTTTATACGTTAGGGTTGTATTATGTTAGGGTTAAGAAAATTTGTTCAATTGAAAGTTGAAAATGAATGTGCGAATGTGCAGATGTGCGAATGTGCGAATAAATCCCGTGTTTCAGTGCTCAGTGGCTATTAAACCACGTTAAATAAATCTACAATTGCCGTCTTTGAAATCTATAATAGTTACACAGAGGAATACAGGAGTAGACACGGAGAACCACAGAGATTTCCCTTCATTATCAATTTTCAACTTTCAATCACTATTGTCCGACTAAAATCTCTCAAAAAATAAAAAAAAGGCAGCCCATCAAGAGCCGCCTCGATTAGTTAAGTTTGAGTTACCACACAAAAACTTTAACTAATGAGCGAAGTTAGAAAATTTGTCGGACAGCCGATTTATCTCAGATATTAGATTTGATTCCAGCGTCATTAATTAATGCAGCCGGAAAGAAGCATAGGTCTAACAGATACTATAAAAAGCTGCCTTTGCGTGTACATTTAGTAAGCTTGTTGTATGGTGTATATAGCTATTGCAATGGTTTGCGGGAGCTTTGTGAGGGGCTGCTGGGATGTGAAGGCAAACTGTCGCATTTAGGGTTAGATCACGCTCCGGCACGTAGCACATTATCAAACGCGAATACGAATCGGCATTATCAGGTCTTTGAGACTATTTATCAGCAATTGCTCAAGCGTTACCATAGTTTTATCTCGGACAGCCGGTTAAAGGGATTAAGCATTCGGAATCTGAAAATTATTGATAGCACTACTATTCAATTATTTAGTGATATGCTTCAGGGGGCAGGCCGCAATCCAAAAGACGGATCGCGTAAAAAAGGAGGCATCAAAGTGCATGCAATGATGGATGCATTTAGCGGAGTAACAGAGTTTGCAAGAATTACCGAAGCAAAGGAAAATGACCGTAAATTTCTATATGATTTGAAATTACGGCCCAAAAGCTGGTTGGTATTTGATAAAGGCTATAATGTACATCTTCTATATGCAAAATGGACGGAGTTGCAGATATGGTTTGTTACACGCATGAGGGAAAACGCAGATTTTCATGTGACAAAAGTTTTAAAGGACGTAACAAAGAGAAAGAAGGCTAAAGGCGTGCTTAAAGAACAATACATTACGGTAGCAGTTAAGGAGGTAAATAAGAATTTGGGTCGTTTAAAGCTAAGGCGTATCATTTACAAAACAGACGAAGGGAAGGAGTATGTATTCGTTACTAATAATTTTACTGCAAAAGCTGAACAGATTGCAGCAATCTATAAAAACCGCTGGCTGATTGAATTACTCTTTAAACAGTTAAAGCAGAACTTTCCGTTGCGGTATTTTTGGGGCGAAAGTCCTAATGCCATCAAAATGCAGGTATACTGTGTACTAATAGCACAACTATTGATGGTGGTTATAAGAAAGAAATCTGCAACAAAGAAATCTTTCGCTAATATGATTACCGTTATAAGATTACATTTAACCAGTTATATAGATCTATTCGAATTTATTAAGGACTCTTATAAAGCATGGAGAAAAATGTACGGAACATCAATAGCTTTTTCACCATAAAAAAAAGAGGGGTGCTACCCCGCTTTTTGAATACTGTTTTTTTGCCTTGTATCCTTTGCTAGCAAAGTGTTACAGGCTATTTTATGTCGATTTTAGTCGGACAATAATGACTTTCAATTATCAATTAATCCAGCCTCATTTGAATTGTTCATTCACAAACTTAATATACTGCTGCCAGTCGAATTCGGTAACGGCGTGTTTACCTGTTCTTTCATGATAACGAATGGTATTACCAACGGAGGTATTTAGTGGCGGCATTTTATCAGTCCCTAATCCCTTCTTTCCAAACAAAGCGTAAACACTCGCCGCATTTACAGCACTCAAAAATTCTCCTTTCGGATCGGACCATTGATCATCTTCTGCACTTGCAACATACAACGGTCTCGGAGCTATTAACGACAACAGCATATGCTGATCAACAGGCATAGCGCTGGCGTTGTTGTTATAGGTCCTGTATTTCCCTACAAACCAATGCGGGAATCTTTCATTCAGATCTTTTATTGTTTCTCCATAATTCCTTCTTGCAAGCGCGGCCCCGCCTTCGCCAGATTCATTGGAGATCACCATTGCGAAACGCTGGTCAGTGGCACCGGTCCACAAGGCGGTCTTACCCAGCCGGGAATGGCCAAACAACGCCACATGTTTAGCATCTATGTTACTATCCTGTTCCAGGTAGTCCATAATACGCATAAGTCCCCAGGCCCACGCACTGATTGCGCTCCACTCAGCCGGTTGTATTTTCAGCTCATCTTTCAGTTTGGTTCTTATACCGGTTTGCCAGCCATCTTTTGTATCCACTTCTATATCTCCGTAGTATGCTGTAACTAAGCCGATACCATTTTTAATTATATTTTTCACATCCCAGCTGTTGCTAGCTATACCGCGCGTTGAATCACTTGCTGTACCATCTGCATTTTTTAACCGGGAGTCGCGTAATGGGTTCTCTGAAATAAAAATCGCCGGATCAGCTTGCACCGTTTGATTACCGTTAAAATTATAACCGACAAACACAGGAGCTTTTGTTTTACTCTTTGGCAAATACAACAGCAGATCAATAAACGCTGATGTATCGGCGGTACTTAAATAAATCCTTATCTGTTTGCGTGTGGCCAAGCCGCCAATTGCATCGCCTGTTTCGCGCACGCGGAATGTTTGGGTCAATTTTATCCGGGGAATTCTTCCGTATACATTTTCTTCAAATAAATGATAGATATAAGGGCGCTGTATGTTGTTCCAGTCATTTACATTCGTTACTTTTTTTCCATCTTGCATTTGCAAAGGGTCGGGTAGTGTATATGGTTTTACTTTCGACTCATCCACATTTGTACCTGCAGGAACCTGCGCGGAGGATTTGTGTGTGTTAAACAATATGGTGAAGAGGAAAATAAAGCAGGCAATGGTTTTGTGTTGCATGATATGCTGGTTGTATGGTTAAGTTGACAAATGATAAAGCAATGCGTTTTTAGAAAGACAATCAGTTAGCATGAATATACGTCGTTTTGACTTTTGTACAGATTAAAAATGAGTTTTGGGTTTGTGTGGCAACTGAGACACGGAAGCACAGATTTTTACCACAAAGCTCATTGAGTTATTTTCACAGAGGGCGCAGAATTGACGCTTTTACCTTTGACATTACATGATGGCGAAATCCGGCCTCTACACAAAAAATATTATTCTGTAACTTTATCCAACACCACAACCTTTAAGCTGCACTATGACACTCAGAATTTCAAAAATTGCAATTGCCATCCTTGCCACAATTGTCAGCCTTTACCCGGTTGCATATTTTATTTTCGGAACGAGATTCGGCCTGTTGCGATCTAAAAGTGATACGCTTTTGTTAAGCGCATTATACAATGTTGGATTTTACATACACATCGTTGGTGGCGGCATTGCCCTGCTCACGGGCTGGCCCCAATTTAACCGGCGTCTTCGATTGACTAGGATGCAGATTCATCGTATGCTTGGTAAAATTTATGTAACATGTGTCCTGCTTAGTTCGCTTGCAGGTATTTACATAGCAACATACGCCACAGGGGGAATGATAGCCTCTTCCGGATTTATGAGCCTCGGAGCAATTTGGTTTACAACTACCCTTATAGCATACACATCAGTGAGATCCGGCAACATTAACCTGCATCAAAAAATGATGATCTATAGTTATGCAGCTTGTTTTGCGGCGGTTACACTACGGATTTATCTTCCATTATTAACCATGTTGTTTCATGACTTCATTAAAGCTTACCTATTTGTAGCCTGGCTATGCTGGGTACCGAATATTATTATGGCTTATTTCATCGCAAAAAAAGCACAGCCATGGGTTTTGCAACAACCAGCAGTGCAAACATTATAATAATTAGCTTCTGTTACTCAGCAAATTCTGCGGCTACATCAATCCATGGCCGTTGTTACATCCACTTTCTGTTGTGTGTTTGATAAAATCGCGCAAAAGTTATTATAAAGCCATCCCACAATCCAACACTTACAATAACTTGCGCCGAATTGGTTACAACAATCGCCCGTTATGAAATATCTTCTGCCAGGTTTGTTTCTTTGCATTGTATGCACTGTCAACGCTCAGGTCTTGCGAAAAAGAACAGTGAAATTGATGGGCAGCCGCTTTGACATCTCCATCGTAGCAAACGATTCTCTATCTGCAGAACGTTATATCGACACTGTAATCGGTGAAGTCACAAGGATAGAATACCTCATATCAGATTGGAAGCCCGAAACACAGATCTCACAGGTCAACAGTAACGCCGGCATCCGGCCTGTTAAGGTGGACAAAGAAGTTTTTGACCTCGCAAAAAGAGCCATTCATTTTTCCGAAATAACAAACGGTGCTTTTGACATAAGCTTTGCAGCAATGGACAGGATATGGAAATTCGACGGATCAATGACGGAAATGCCTTCGCCCGAAGCCGTTAAAAAATCAGTGGAAAAAGTGGGCTACAAAAACATCATCCTCGATAGTATTAACTCCACTATCTTTTTAAAGCTACCGGGTATGAAAATTGGTTTTGGCGCCCTGGGTGAAGGCTACGCCGCAGATAAATGCAGGGAAATGATGATTGTCAAAGGAATTAAGGCAGGTATTGTAAATGGATCAGGTGATATGAGTACCTGGGGCAAGCAACCGAATGGTAAGGACTGGAACATTGGTATCACAAATCCGTTTCACAATGATAAGCTATTCGCAGTTGTTCCGCTGCGCGAAGGCTCTGTAACAACGTCTGGCAGCTACGAAAAATTTGTAGTATTTGACGGAAGGAGATATTCGCATATCATCAATCCTTCCACCGGCTATCCGGTAACAGGCCTTTCGAGTGTAACGGTGTTTGGGCCAGGCACAGAAACAGCCAATGGTTTTAGCACATCACTTATGGTGTTGGGCAAAGACAAAGGACTTGCGCTACTGCAACAATATCCTGATTACAGTTGCATTATGATCACCGACGATGGACAGGTTATCACTTCTAAAAATTTAAAGCTCAGGAAAAAACTGCGTTTATAGTCAGCCGAAAAAGCGTTAATAGCAATCCATCAACACCTGTTCGTGCGACTGATAAAAGCTGATGCTTTTCCCATTTTTTGCTTTGCATAATTCATCCAGAAATGCTATCACGTCGTGCTGCATTGCCAGCGATCCACATAACATCAGCACACCATTATCAGCAAGTACTTTGGCAATAAATTCCGCATCACGGACAAGTAAATCTTTTACGTACTGTTTTTTTCCTTCCCGGGAATATGCGACATGTAATCCGGCCAGTTTTTTCTCTTGCTGATTATTCTCCAGGCTTTCCTTATAAAGCCCGAAAGATGCTGCATCACGAAATCCGCAGTACAAATGACAATCCGTTTTTTTGCCATTCTGATCAATCATACCAAGGAACGGCGCAATGCCGGTACCGTTAGATATCATCACAACCTTCTTCGCTTTTTGCGGAAATTGAAAATGAGCATTGGAAATAATCTTTGCTTCGAACTCCTGCCCTTCAACAAGTCCATACAAATAGCCGGATCCTACCCCTCCTTCATGCAGCTTCACACTAAGTTGAATCAAGCTATCAATTTTTCCGATAGAATAAAATCTTTCCCTGTGATCATTTGCAGGATAAACTGCCAACAGGTCACCCGAATTAAATCTTGCAAGCCAGGATGGTTTCAGCTTAACTAAAAACGAACCGCCGTTATGTGTTAGTTCAGTTTTCTCCATTACCGTCATACGTTGCAAGCCTGCCGGTTTTTGTTGAAAATTCTCAGGCAATACGAGATCAGGTAAGCCAGCTTGTTGTGACCATGTTTCAAACCACTGTCCAAATTGCTCCGGAGACTTATCACTTACCGTATGAATCTCGAGTAACGGGGCAGCCCAGGATTGTTCCGCCAGCAGGTTGTTGGCTTCAAATGCAAAGCGGCAAAAGTCAGGGTATGCATGAGAGCCAAAACCCACCACAGAAAAATTCACATGCTTAGATTGCGGATGTTTTGAAAGAAGTGAGGCAAACTTTTTTGCATTAGCAGGTGCATCCCCCAATCCATATGTCGAAGTAAGAATAACGATATGTTCAGCCCCTGGAAAAACATTATAGCGGTTCAGATCAGTAAGAAATGAGGTCTCTCCGTTTTTTATCAATTGCTGATGCACCGCTTTTGCAAAACGCATAGTGCTGCCATTTTCAGATCCGACAAGAATAATGAAACGGCATTCTTCTGCATTGTACATATTCCTGATCTTTCCTGCAGTTCGTTTTAATGTTATTGCAAATCCGGAATAGATAAAAAAGAGAATATTACCAGCCGCTATCGCTAATATGATAGCCCAAACTGCACTTGTTCTGCCGGTGTGCAGATCAAGGCTAAAATTAGCCATTATCTCTGTAACCGGATAACGGATCTCACTAAGCAACTCCCCTGTAAATTGATTGACCACTATTTCACGATCGTTTAGCTTAAGCGTGTAATAATCTTCTGGATCATCTGAAAAAGGCCACTCAATGGATTGAACGCCCGAAAGGGGAATGTTTTTAAAGATTGCAAAAGCTTCAGCAGGAATTGCCGGCTCTGACTTTATTTCATTAAAATTGATCTTGTGCACTATTTTCTTCTCAGGAAATACATGAAACCGGGCCAATGACAAATACGTGCCCGTTAGTGCGATGATCAAAATAACGATGAGTGACAAGCGTCCCAGCACGACGTGGTAATACTGGGCAAAATTTTCTTTAACTACTCTTGAAAAAAAACGCTTAACACCGCGCTGACGCTGAATTACCAAAACCGTACCCGATATAGCGATCAACAAAAGTAAAAAAGCTGTAATACCCACAAACAGCCGGCCGGTTTCATGCAGGAAAAGAGAGCGGTGAAAATCAGTTACCCATTGAAAGAATTCATTTTTTTTAGGAACTGAAGCCAATAACTTTCCGGATTTCGGATCTACATAAACAAAAATATTTTTCCCGGCTGTATCAACACCTTTCACAAGAACAAACTGATTGGCATCAACTTTAAGCTCGGTTACTTCTGCAAAAGACTTTTTCATTGCAGGAACGACTTCCGCAACGGTGATCTTATTAAAACCAGCAGCCCTGTACGTTGGCACTTTTTCTACTACTGGCTCAAAAGCCAGCATAATGCCGGTAATTGCTGCAAGGGCTATAAAAATAAAAGAAGATACAGCCAGGGCAAAGTGGCTGTATCTCCATACAGAAATCGTCATGTTGTAAATTAATTATTGGGGCTAAACCGAACGTAGCGTATATAACCTGTTCCTTCAGTTTTTACAGATAATCCTTCGGCAGTCAATGGAACTTCAATGTCCTTTTCATTGTAAGCTTTATCTTCTACCGCTGTTTCAAATCTCAGTTTATAGCCAGCATTTATTTTCGCGTTTTCAATTTCTAATATCGTCACACTACGATCACCACTTGCCACAGAAGCACCGGTAACAGCACTTATGTTCGATGGTTTCTGTGAAAAGGCTTTATGCCATGATTTTAAGTTCTTGTACCATTTTTTGTCAGAACCCATTACATAAAGCGTTTTCTCGTATGCACCTTTGCTATCAATGAGGGACACAACTATATAAGCTCCTTCGCCCATATAGTTGGTCATTTGCACCATGCATTTATATTTTATACTCCCACCCTTTTGTCCGTATCCTGTAACAACCTGTAAGAACAACACAGCAATGATCACAACTAACTTATAAGAATTCTTCATCTATACTATTTTAAAAAATCAACCGAAACATTATTTTTTGAAAAAGATTCGTTCTCCTTTGCCAACTCGTAAGCCGTTTCTTTAAACTCAGTCGTTGCTTCTTTTTGTGCACCTATTGATAACAAATATTTCAGAATTTCATTATCCCTGGAAACCATTGCAGCTTTATGCAGCGGAGTCAACCCTTCTTTATTTTTTGCGTTAACATCCACATTAAGTTTTTCAATACGCTTAAGAAGCGACAGGTCATTTTTCGTTACTGCGAGATGATACAATGTATTTCCATCTTTTTGCGGAGCGGTAAAGTTGAAGCCTTTGTCCTGCAACAGTTTTAGCTTCAAACCAAAATCATCTGCCCTTGTACCGCCGTTGGCAGCCCCTCTTTCGAATGCTTGCGGATTGTAAGACTGGATAAGATAATAAGCAAGGTTATTTCCGTCTGCATCAACAGCGTTCATGCCTGCACCTTTACCAATCAACAAGGCAACAACATCCGCAGAATTGCCGCGCACAGCCATATCCAAAGCAGAAACACCTTTTTTATTTACCTGGTTGATATTTTTTACACGGGAAACAAGCAACTCTAGTGTTGCTGTATCTCTGTTAGCTGCAGCGGCATTCATAAATGCAGTGTTGCCATCTTTATCAACCTGATTTACATCCACGCCTTTTGAGATAAAATATTTAATGATCTCTTCCTGTTTTGGCTTACGTGCAACATAATGCAATGCGTTCTCACCGTTACGGTTAATTGCATTGGGTTTAATTTTCAGAGTTTCAAGAAACTGGTAAACTTCTATTCCGTTGGCACTTGCCCTGGTTCCCTGTGCAGCCATGATCATTGCATTATCACTGTACTTTACACCTTTTTGAATAAGCGCTTTCATAAGGTTGATGTTGCCAGCTTTTGCCGCATAGTTAAATGCAGTGTTTCCGGCCGCATCTACATCGCTCAATGAAAGACCTTTGGATATAAAATAGTTTGTCAGTGACAAATCATTGTCGTTTGGTATTGCTAACAACAACAAGCTGGCGCCGTCATTATTGCGTTCTTTAACATTTGCTCCAGCCCTTAAAAGTGCGTCATAAACTTTTGTATCGGCCTGTCCGGAACTTGCAGCAAAACTAATTGGCGTCATACCGTGGCTATCTTCTACATTCAATTTTGCTCCTTTGGAAATCAGGTATTCGATCACTTCGGTATTTCCTTTGCTGGCTGCCCAAAACAAATAGGTACGGCTATCGTGGGTAAGCTTATCAACTTCATTGCCTTTTTGATCCAGCAGGTATTTGATGACACCAGGCGATGCCTTTGCGTTGATGGCGTATACAACTGCATCCATTCCCATTCTGTTGGATTCGGAAGGATTGTTGCCTTTTGTTACCTCTGCCTGAACTGAAGCCAGATCGGGGTTTGTTTTCCAATAAGACTGGTCGAAAAAAATATTTTTTTGCGCATGCAAAGAAAAAGTCGCAAGTGTAAAGATTCCCAGGAATAATTGTTTCATCTCGTGAATAACTGATTTTATTTGAGCAACGCCCTGTAAATGTGACGGTTGTTTTTTGAGCCTGCAAATTAGGATTCACGTATAATTGTGTTTTCAAAATAGGGAAATTGATTTACGAATTACAGAAAATGGCTAAAAGTACGGCAATGCGGGACTGTTATCTTTCAAATCAAAGTATATTTTTATAAATATAACCTGATCAAAACCCGTACAAAATCAGGATTAAAGTATATTAACCGATAGAATTTTTATGAAAAAACTAATACTGGTTTCATCTTTTCTAATGGGCAAATCTTTCATATTCGCGCAAAAGTCAGCGGTGATCGAGACATTTAAGAAATATAATATCTCAACAATAATCCTTGACTCAAATGCAAAGCAAAACGCTGCGGACTATTCTTATACAGTGCATGCGACATTAATTACCGGCGGTCAAAAAAAAGTTACCGAGGAAAAGTATCATCCGGCAAAAAATGCAGCCGAGCGGTGGGAACTTGTAAGTGTGAACGGCGGAGCTCCATCTAAAACCGACAAAAAACTATTTAATAAGGAACATAATCAACAAATTCCTATTGCTAAGCCGGACAGCACCTCATACCGGATTTTAAAAGACGATGCTGACTACCTGATTGTATCTTACCACTACGATACCTCCACTTTGGTGGCAGACAATAATTTCATGAAAGACTTCCCCGTTACGCTTTACATTAACAAGAAAAATGGAAGATTGGAACGATCGGAAGTCATAAGCGAGGAGCCCTTTAAGGTTAAGGTCTTCAAAGCCGATTATATGATGGTAAATACTACTTATATCTACATTGAAAAAACTGATCAGTATCTCCCCTTACAAGAAGAAACCACGATGAGTATTAGAATACTGGGGCGTAACGCAGAAATAATTACTTCGAATGAATATTCAAATTATAAGAAATAATTGCAGATTTAGTTATCTCAGCAAAATGCGCCGGGCCATTTCCATTCCTTTTTGATTACCTATTTCGCGGAAAACAATCTTTCCACTTTCATCTAATAAAATCAAAGTAGGAAAGGCTTCTATCTTAAATTTCTTGCAAATCACACTATTATTCCTGTCGTCAAACAGATTTATCCATTTTACGTTTTCATCCTGAATATAGTTTGCTACGTCTTTCATCGAACTATCAAATGCAACGCTAACTATATCAAAGTTCTTTTCTGCTGCCTGTCTATACAATGCTTTTAATTCGGGCATTATTTCTTTGCAAGGTCCGCACCAGGTACCCCAGAAATCAATCAATGTATACTTTCCACTCTTCCCTATAGTGAAAGTACGACCATTAGAAATGTCAGTCGCCTGTATTGGAAATGCATATTGCCCAGGCTCAATACCATAGTGTAGGGCGTTATCTGTAAGTTCTTCCAGGCTTATTGTATCGCCGCCTTTTGAAACTACAGCAAAACGAAAGGATTTAGATGAGAAATAAATAGTGTCTCCAACCTTGTATTTTACCGGATGCTCTTTTGGATTTTTAAATGGCTCATTTGCATTATTTATAAACAAAATTGCGGATTCACGATTATACTCAGCTGCAAAAAAAGAAGCGCATAAAGCAAACTTGAATTCAATGCTGTCAACTATAAAATTTCCAACGTGATAATAAGGAAAAACAACTATCCCGTCAGTGTTAATTGGTGTAATTGCATACTTAGCAATAACATCACGCTTCCGATGAATTTCTCCATCATACAAATCCACATTTTTTATTACAACAGAGTTTTTAAAAGTGTCCAAGCGCTGCAATTCTTCGTTTTCGAAATTCCCATCATTGTCAGTATCAAAACAGATCCACTTATATTTTGATCCATAAATTAAAGCAACTTTAAATGAACTGTTCAACTCCGTTTTCTCGTTTATTGAAGACGAAATGCCTGACAAATCCTGTAACTGAACTGTGCCAACTTTTACTGAATCTATTGTGTTAATAGACGAAAATTTCACTCCATCACCGCGTTCATTAAAATGCACAACTAAGCCGTTGGCACCATAAGGAACTGTGTCCGTTATATAATTTTTTAAAACGATTTTCTGATAAGAACGGGCAGACTGCTTACATGATGAAATTACAAATAGACATGCAACAGCAATTCGCACCCTACTTAACACAGTAGTGTTGATCATAAACAAAAATTATACAGATATTTAAATCGAAAGACCAGCTGATCAGGTTCAGGCAACACAAGGATTAGGCAGCAAAGTGTAATCAGCAGAAATTCAATTTAAGCATAATTTTAAAATAATCTACCCCCATTTTTTTCTCATTTCTTTTTTTCTTAAATAAAACTTCTATTTTCGCAGTGCTTTAGGGGTGCCGTAAACACGGCTGAGATTATACCCTTTTTAACCTGATCAGGATAATGCCTGCGAAGGGAAAAGTGCTCATCTGAGTTCTCTGTTTTTGTATTTCCTAAAGTTTATTGTTCATTTTTCTTTTCACCTTAAACAAGATGCCATGAATATTTTGCTGAACAGCAAACCGCAGGAAATTGCCGACCATCTGACACTTTCCCTCGCGCTGCAAGCCTTACAAATTAACTCCCTGAATGGTGTTGCCATCGCCGTTAACAATATTGTCATTCCAAAAAAAGATTGGGAATCTTATATACTGGAGCATAACGATGCATTGGTTATCATAAAGGCATCACAAGGAGGATGACACCTTCTCATCAATTAACCTTCTCATTTACACAACACTTATACAATATGCAAAAAGATAAAATACCATCTTCTTACGAGAACATGGAAATGCGTGCACCGCTTACCGGTTCGAGGAAAATATACATAACAGGCAAGTTGCATAACATCAAAGTGGCCATGCGGGAAATTGCATTGGGCGACAGCGTTCGCATTTCTTCCATAAAAGAAGAAGTAGTACCTAACGTACCCGTCACTGTGTACGATACCAGTGGCCCTTACACTGACCCGGATGTTGGCATAGATTTAAAGAAAGGACTGACAAGGCTTCGCGAAGAATGGATTGTACAAAGAGGTGATGTAGAAAAACTATCCGGATTTTCCTCCGGATACAGCAATAAACGGTTGAATGATGAAAAACTTAAGCCGTTACAATTTGAGCACATTCAAAAACCATATAAAGCAAAGTCGGGAAAAAATGTAACGCAATTGCATTATGCACGGAAAGGCATCATCACGCCTGAAATGGAATACATTGCCATTCGTGAAAATCAACAAATAGAAGCGTTATCCGATGAATCGCTAAGCCAACAGCATCCAGGCAATAGCTTTGGCGCCAACACCCCCTTAAAAAAAATTACACCTGAATTTGTGCGTGACGAAGTAGCTGCGGGAAGAGCCATCATCCCTTCTAACATCAACCATCCGGAGAGCGAACCAATGATCATTGGCCGTAATTTTTTGGTGAAGATCAATACGAATATTGGTAACTCTGTTGTTACCTCTTCCATTGAAGAAGAAGTGGATAAAGCTGTATGGAGCTGCCGTTGGGGTGGAGATACACTAATGGATTTATCGACCGGAAAGAATATTCATGAAACCAGGGAATGGATTATCCGCAATTGCCCGGTTCCTGTTGGCACTGTACCCATTTACCAGGCATTGGAAAAAGTGAATGGCAAAGCAGAAGACCTTACATGGGAGATCTTTAAGGATACATTGATTGAACAGGCTGAACAAGGCGTTGATTATTTTACTATTCATGCCGGCGTTTTACTCCGCTATATTCCACTTACTGCAAAACGTACAACAGGCATTGTTTCAAGAGGCGGAAGCATTATGGCAAAATGGTGCCTGGCTCATCATAAAGAGAATTTCTTGTATACGCATTTTGAAGAGATCTGCGAAATAATGAAAGCTTATGATGTAAGTTTTTCATTAGGCGACGGCTTGCGTCCCGGCTCAATTGCCGATGCCAATGACGCGGCTCAATTCGCAGAACTGGAAACGCTGGGTGAACTTACCAAAATTGCGTGGAAGCATGATGTACAGGTAATGATTGAAGGTCCCGGCCATGTCCCTATGCACCTGATAAAAGAAAATATGGATAAGCAATTGAAGGAATGTCATGAAGCGCCCTTCTACACATTAGGTCCTTTAACTACTGATATAGCACCGGGCTATGACCATATAACTTCAGCCATTGGCGCGGCCATGATCGGCTGGTATGGTACTGCCATGCTTTGCTATGTAACGCCAAAGGAACATTTGGGCTTACCTAATAAAAAAGATGTGAAGGATGGTGTTATTGCTTACAAAATTGCGGCACATGCCGCAGATCTTGCGAAAGGACATCCGGGCGCACAATACCGCGACAATGCTTTAAGTAAAGCCAGGTTTGAGTTTAGATGGGAAGACCAGTTTAATTTATCGCTAGACCCCGATACAGCCCGTTCCTTCCACGATGAAACATTGCCTGCAGAAGGCGCGAAAATTGCACATTTCTGTTCCATGTGCGGACCACATTTCTGTTCCATGAAAATTACACAGGACATCCGGGAATATAGCGAGCAGCAAACAAAGGAGTTAGCTGAAGGCATGTTGGAAAAAGCAAAAGAGTTTAGAGAACAGGGCGCGGAAATTTACAGCTAGGGGAGCTCAAGTACGAATTACGAAGTACGAATTACGAAGTACGAAGTACCCTGTTTCCGGCACGTTCATTTTTTGCAGCAGTCTAAGAAACATAGCCGGAATGCACACATTATCTTGAAAAGTAACCGACTAAAAATTTGCAAGGGCATTTTATTTGACTTGATCGCGTCAATTGAGTTTAGTTTATTAAGACACTAGACACGATTTGTATAATCCCGAAGCCCGCCTGACCGGACGGGCAGGGGATGAAATTATTATAGCAAATGCCCACTCTATTTATTCTAACCCCGACGGGGTGGCATTATAAAATGTCAACCATTTGGGTTTTAAATACAGGATTGTATGCCGTTCTAATAATTCCATCCCCTGCCCGTCCGGTCAGGCGGGCTTCGGGATTAGCCTGATAAAAATTCGTGCGACTATTATTCGACAAGGATCTTGATCAACTTGTTCAACTTTAGCCGGACAACAATGAAATGTAAAGAACCATTATCAATAACATTCATTCTTACCATGATAGAAAAACTTCAATTTATAACTACAACTGTAGCATTAGCAGAACAAGCTTGTAGCGGCGGTGTACGATGGGTGCAACTGCGATTAAAAAATGTTAGTCACGAGGCATATAAAACCGAAGCATTAAAAGTTCAACAGGTTTGCAAACATTATGGCGCCAAATTGATTATTGATGATAACGTGGAACTGGCGCTGGAGATTAAAGCTGATGGCATTCATATAGGAAAAGAAGATATGCCTTTGAATGAAGCAAGGGCCTTATTAGGAAATGATTTTATTATTGGTTGTACTGCGAATACAATGGAAGACATCATTGCTATTGCGGCGCAATCTCAGGCAGACTACATTGGCTTAGGTCCATATCGTTTTACTGTCACCAAAAAGAAATTGAGCCCGATACTTGGACTTGAAGGTTATCAGGACATTTTCAATTCACTGAAACAAAAAAATATTGTGATTCCACCTGTAATAGGTATTGGAGGAATTGAAGCTGAAGACATACCAGCCTTATTCCAAACAGGATTGTATGGCGTGGCTGTATCTGGTGCCATTGCAAATGAAAAAGATATCCAGGGAACAGCGCAAAAATTCGTTGATCTGTGTGCGGCTTAATGTAAGTCAAAATTAAACAGGCTAAGTAAAAAGCTTCTATGCAGTCAGCCTCACAAATGTTTAACCCCAACTTAAAGGAAAAACAATGAACGATACGCTTATCATAGCCGGTAAGAAATTCAATAGCCGCCTTTTTACAGGCACCGGAAAATTTGGCGACCATCAATTAATGCAACATGCATTGACAGCGAGCGGAACGGAGTTGGCTACCGTTGCATTAAAAAGAATAGACAGCGAAGACAAAGAAGAGGATATTCTCTCTTACTTACAACCCGGATCGATTGCATTGTTGCCCAATACATCCGGCGTAAGAAATGCAAAAGAAGCGGTATTTGCAGCCCAACTGGCAAGGGAGGCTTTGCAGACAAACTGGTTGAAACTGGAGATCCATCCCGATCCAAAATATTTATTACCGGACCCGGTGGAGACTTTAAAGGCAGCGGAAGAACTGGTGAAACTGGGTTTTATAGTATTGCCTTACATACATGCCGATCCTGTTTTATGCAAACGGCTTGAAGAGGTTGGCGTGGCAGCGGTAATGCCGCTGGGGGCTCCTATTGGCACCAACAAAGGATTAAGAACAAAAGACTTTTTAGAGATCATTATTGAGCAAAGCAATGTTCCTGTAATTGTCGACGCTGGCATCGGCGCGCCAAGCCATGCGGCTGCAGCAATGGAATTGGGAGCAGATGCCGTATTGGTAAATACAGCCATAGCCGTAGCGGCCAATCCTGTAGCCATGGCGCAAGCATTTAAGCATGCTGTAACAGCGGGCCGGACGGGCTATCTCGCCGGTTTAGGAGCAGAACGCAATGCAGCCGATGCAAGCAGCCCGCTTACTTCATTTTTATCTGAACTATAAATTGTACGTGTATGTTTCTTGAACAGTTTGATACGCTGTGCTGGAATAGCATTAAGGAAAGCATTTACACAAAAACTGCAGCTGATGTAAGAACGGCTTTGCAAAAAAGTAAACGTTCACTTGAAGATTTCAAAGCGCTTATTTCCCCCGCTGCTTTAGCCTTCTTAGAGCCGATGGCACAGCTGAGTCATAAGTTAACACAGAAGCGTTTTGGCAAAACAATTCAGTTATATGCACCATTATATCTGTCCAACGAATGCCAAAATATTTGCACCTACTGTGGCTTTAGTTATGATAATAAATTAAAGCGAAAAACATTAACACCATTTGAAATCATGCAGGAGGCCATGTATCTGAAAGAGCAGGGTTTTAAACATATTTTATTGGTTACAGGTGAGGCCAGCAAAACGGTAGGTGTTGATTATATCAGGAATGCAATTGCTTTGCTGAAGCCGCATTTCGCACAGGTAAGTATAGAAGTGCAGCCGATGGAACAGGAAGATTATGAAGCACTGATTGAAGCGGGGTTACATGCTGTGTTGGTGTACCAGGAGACCTATCACAAAGCTGATTACAAGATCCATCATACTAAAGGAAAAAAATCAAACTTCAGTTACCGCCTCGCAACGCCTGACCGTTTAGGTAAAGCTGGTATTCATAAAATAGGCCTGGGTGTATTGATTGGTTTGGAGGACTGGCGCACAGATAGCTTTTTTACAGCAATGCATTTAAATTACCTGGAGAAAACTTATTGGCAAACGAAATACAGTATTTCATTTCCACGGTTAAGACCGGCAGAAGGCCTGATAGAACCTAAAGTCGTAATGAGTGACAGAGAGTTGGCACAATTGATCTGCGCATGGCGCATATTCAATGAAGAAGTTGAATTATCTATCTCCACCCGTGAAAATGAAAAATTCAGAGATCATATCATTCAATTAGGAATTACGAGCATGAGTGCAGGATCTAAAACAAATCCGGGAGGATATGTCACTGAGGTAGAATCTTTGGAACAATTTGAAATTGACGACAGCAGGAGCCCGGCAGAAATTGTGCAAATGGTGCATGGCAAAGGTTACAAAGCTGTATGGAAGGATTGGGAGTCATTTGTGTAACTAAATAAAAGCGCATCATCATGCTTTCACAAAAAGAGCAGGCAAGATATCAACGGCAATTAATATTGCCCGAAATTGGAGTACCCGGACAACTAAAATTACAGGCTGCAAAGGTATTGGTGATTGGCGCCGGCGGATTGGGGTGCCCGGTTCTGCAATACCTTGCTGCTGCAGGTGTAGGAACCCTTGGCATTGTTGATGGCGATGTGGTGGAGGAAAGCAATTTGCAAAGGCAAATCCTCTATACATCAGCGGATGTCAGCAAGCCCAAAGCCGTTGTAGCAAAAGCACGGATTGAACAATTGAATCCCTTTGTAACAATTGAAGCACACACAGTTTTTATTAGTTCGGACAATGCATTAGAGATAATAAAGCCTTACGACATAGTGGTAGATGGCTCGGATAATTTCGCCACCCGCTACATGGTAAATGACGCCTGCGTGATGTTGAACAAGCCTTTGGTTTTCGGCTCGATCTATAAGTTTGAGGGGCAGGTTGCTGTTTTCAATTACAATGATGGCCCGACTTATCGCTGCTTGTTTCCTGAAGCACCGAACGTTGATGAAGTTCCTAATTGTGCTACCATTGGCGTGGTTGCATCTTTACCCGGAATTATCGGAACTATCCAGGCCAATGAAGTAATCAAAATAATTACCCAACACGGAGAAGTTCTATCTGGCAAATTATGGGTGATGGATGTGGCAACCATGCAAACGCAAGTGCTTCAATTCAGTAAAAATCCTTCCAATAAAAATATCACTCATCTACGGCAACAATCTGCGGTCTGCTCCTCAAAAGGCGAAGCGATCAGTTTTACAAGATTGAAAGAAGTGTTAGAAAATTCCATAGTTCAACTTGTTGATGTGCGGGAAAAAGAAGAACACAAAATCAGAAATATCGGCGGATTAAATATTCCTTTGTCCACTTTTAAAGACAACTTCCAACAAATGGATCCCAAGATAACGACCGTCTTGTATTGTGCCGCAGGTGTAAGAAGCCGGACGGCTATGGAATTATTGGTCAACAATGGTTTTAAAGAAGTGTACAGTTTAGAAAATGGAATTTCAGGAATAAATACTACTGCAAACCCTTTATTTGACGATGTATAGTTTCAAATGCAGCTAAACAATTATCAGACCGCCAAACTATCCCCAAGATTGCTACTCCGTCAAAACCAGTATGGTCTAACTGTGCTATTTTGGCAGCATCTATACCACCTAAGGCAAATATTTTGGGAGCGTTCTTTTGATTGCTACTTAGATACTGTCTTGTCGCCTTCAATTTTGTTATATCAATATTTGCAGGATAGTCTGATTTAGAGATACTATCAAACACCGGGCTTACAAAGCCATAATCGAAATCGTATGGCGCTTGCATTACTTCTTCCCATGAATGAAAAGAAGCTGATATTGTTGAGGACGAAGAACAAGAAAGCACTTCTTTTAATTTCTTTTCATCCTTCCATACAATTGCTTTACAATGAAACCCAATCAAAGGAAATTCATTTAACAGTTCAGGATACTCGTGAATAGAAACCTGCGTATGAAAAACAGCAGGTATTTGATGAAGATAATTTCTATATGCATCAATATCTGAATTTTCTTTTCGCAGATGAAGCCTATCTAATCCGCTTTCAAGCATTTCTTTTACAGATGCAACTTCGTCTTTAATATCTGTTGGAGGAGTAATTACAATTAATTCCATGATTCAACTTTGCGTGTACATAAATGCGATGCCGTTAAAGATAAATGGATTGATGCAACATTTTGTAGAGAATGCGTTTAGAATAAAATCAAGCCAATCCCGAAGCCCGCCTGACAGAACGGGCTTCGGGATTAGTCGGTAGTATATTCATTATTCTTGTCACAACGAAGATGATTATCTTTATACATAACTAATTTTTAATTATGAAAAAATGGTCGCTTCCCCTTGCGGCAATCTTGTTTCTGGGAGCATGCAACAATGCTTCTGAAAAGAGTGCCAACAAAGCATTTGTCGACATAAAAGGAATAGATTCAACGATAAAACCTGGCAATGATTTTTTCAGGTACGTGAATGGCAAGTGGTATGATACAGCGCAGATCCCCGGTTCCCAGGCCGGCGTGGGCGCGTATATGTTTATGAATTATCCACAACGATTGCGCCTGCAAGGCATCCTTGACAGCGTTTCAAAAGCCAAAAACACTGACGGAAGCATTGAGCAAAAAGTGGGTGACTTTTATGCATCAGGTATGGATACTACAACCGTCAACAAACGTGGTAATGATCCAATTAAGCCAGTGCTCACACGTATCGACGGCATTACCGACGTTCCTTCTTTGATGAAGTTTGTAGCAGACGAAGCAAAAGTTAACAATGTTTCTATTATCTCTTTCGGTGTAGGTCCCGATAATAAAAACAGCAGCATGAATATCGGGCATGTTTCGCAAGCCGGTATTGGTTTACCTGAGCGGGATTATTATTTCAAAACAGATCCATCAAGCCTTAGCATACAGGCAGCATACAAACAATATCTCGCCACTTTGTTTGAACTAACGGGAACCGATGCCGCAACCGCAAAGAAAAATGCGGATGTTGTTTATGGCATCGACAAGCAATTGGCATCTTCACACAGAACGAATATTGAACTGCGCGATGTAAATGCCAATTACAATAAAATACCTGTTGCTGATTTGGCAAAAAAACATCCGGATATTGGCTGGATAAGTTTACTGGACAACCTCGGCGCCAAAACGGATTCTATTGACGTGTCGCAACCAGCTTATTATAACAAGCTCAATGTATTGCTGAAATCCATTCCCATCACCGACTGGAAAACTTACCTGAAAGCATATTCTATCAACACGTATGCAAATGTGTTAAGCAAACCTTTTGTTGATGCCGCGTTTGAATTTACCAAAGTGATCTCGGGACAGGCTGTACAAAAATCACGTGGTGAAATAATAGCTGATGCGGTTGATCAATCACTTGGTGAAGCGCTTGCTCAATTGTATGTAAAAAAATATTTTACCGAAGATGCAAAGAAGCGCATGCTTGAATTGGTGAACAATCTGCAGAAAGCATTTGAAGCGAGAATCAATAAGCTCGACTGGATGAGCGACAGCACCAAAACAAAAGCGAAAGAAAAGCTGTATGCCATCACGAAAAAAATTGGCTATCCTGACAAATGGAAAGACTACAGCAAAGTGACTATTGCCCGCGATAAATACTTTGAAAATATTGTTTCGGCTGCTGCCAACAGCTATCAATATCAATTAGCTAAACTGAATAAGCCTGTTGACAAAACTGAATGGTTTACCACACCTCCGACAGTCACCGCGTATTACAATCCGTTTGCAAATGAGATTGTTTTTCCTGCGGGCATTTTACAGACACCTTATTTTGACGACGCTGCCGATGATGCACTCAATTATGGTGGCATCGGCATGGTAATAGGACATGAAATGACCCACGCTTTTGACGACCAGGGCGCGCAGTTTGACAAAAATGGCAACGTAACCAACTGGTGGACGAAGGATGATTACGCAAAGTTCAAAGCCAAAACACAACAGGTAATCAATCTTTATAGTTCATTTACCGTGCTGGACACATTGCATATAAAAGGGGCATTAACAGTTGGTGAAAATACTGCAGATGTAGGCGGCGTAGCTATTGCATATGATGCTTTTAAATTAACCAAACAAGGTCAGGATACTGCAACCATCGGTGGCTTCACTCCCGACCAGCGGTTTTTCATCTCTGTTGCGCGCATCTGGCGTGTGAAGATGAAAGATGAATTCCTCCGTTTGTGGATCAACAACAATCCGCACTCACCACCCATGTGGCGCGTAAATGGCCCGCTCATGAATTCAACACATTTCTACGATGCATTCCATGTACAACCGGGGGATAAAATGTATTTGGCAGATTCGGCGAGGTTGAAGATTTGGTAGAGAGCCGCGTGCAAATTCGCACATCAACAAGTTAGTATATAAAAGCCTGTAATTGATGATTGCAGGCTTTTTTAATGTGCCAGGCATTGGTGATTTTCATGATAATTTGGTGACCTGATCTGAACCAGTCACGAGACAGTTTTGTCCATTTTATTCTACTATTGACTTAGAGCATTAGTGATTGTCTTTTACTTTCTTTTTCTTGAAAAAAAGAAAGTAACAAAGAAAATTCAAGGCAAACACGAACCCTCCGGGCGTTTTGCCATGCCATCGCCTCTCCAAAGTGCTACCACGATTATACAAGCAAACCGGTTCTACAAATTGTTTTAGGAAGCTTTATCTATCATGCCCCTCCCAAGCGGGGAGTCTTTATTTTGAGATAGTTTTTACATTTTCAGGGAAATAATGTCGACGCCATTTGATTTTCGCAGACCTAATTTCGACAAATCGCAAAAGCATGTGATTGGCAATTACTGTCTTTTTTACTGTACCTGATGTTAGCTTCGCTAGACATCGACGGATTACAAGAAATTCTGTTAAAGACTGCTGAGCCATTTTATCCCATCCTTAAAGTGGTTACATTAAATCTATTCAACAAACGAAAGAGATGGTCGTAATCACCCCTTTAGATTGTCGTTGCAGCCCATTTTGTTTTGATAGGAAGCCCGGTACATTTGTAAAACACAAATCAGTTAATATGCGAAAGTTGATCATGAAAATGTCCGTCTCGCTCGACGGTTTCGTAGCTGTTCCCGATGGCAAGAATGATTGGATTTTTAAGACCGGGGACGAAGAGTCAGCGGCCTGGAGTGTGGACCAAATCCGGCAGGCTGGACTGATTATCATGGGAAGGAAATCGTTTGAGAATATGGCGCCTTACTGGCCGACTGCGACCGGACCTTTTGCTGCACCGATGAACGAGATCCCGAAGGCCGTTTTTACAAAGAATGGATTTAAACCCGCCGATTGCCTGCAAACGGCTAAAGGTGAACAATCGCCAGCCATAGCATCCTGGGCCAAAGCGCAGGTTTTTGATGGCGATCTTGCTGAAACGATCACGAAACTTAAAGCCGACTCAGGCAAACCGATCGTAGCGATTGGCGGTGCGGGATTTATGCAGAGCCTGATAGCAACAGGTCTTATTGACGAATACCACATGGCCATCCATCCTGTCGCATTAGGTTCGGGACTGCCAATCTTCACCGGTTTGCAAATTCCGCTTTACCTGAAATTGGCAGAGGTAAAGGCTTTTCCGAAAGGAGTTATAGCACAGACTTACGTGGCGCAAGATTAGGTTCGAAATCTTGAATTAAGTCAAAAGTAAAAAGTCAAAATTCAAAACGATGAAGTGCAATCCTGTCGCCTTTTTCTAAATCAAATTATAACGATTTTCGGTTGATATGGCGTTAGCATGAATCCAATCTGGAATAGCACAAAAAAGCCTGTAATTAATGATTACAGGCTTTTTTTTTAGGCTTAACCAAACTGAGGATTAAAAAAATGATTTGGCATTAATATCATATATAACTATGAAGAAACCAATTGAATGAAAATATTTTAAAAATAAAGACAAAAAACCGAGAACCACTGTGTTTTTTCCCATTGACAATAAACAAATACAGTTATAAGTTTACAGCACTCTTTCAACCTGTAATCTTTTAACATTATGAACATCCTTATCCCGATTCAAAACACACCCCATGCCTGCAAATTTTATCAGCATTCCAGACACAGAAAATTGATCTGACTAAGAATACTGATGATTTTTTGCATCCTTTTGCCAACCGGACATGATTGCTGAAAGGTAGTGCGCCTGTTAGCAGCTACAGGCATTGAAACCGAGGAGAAGAAAATACTTATCAACTAAATACCAATAAAAATTTTCATCATGCCCATTCAAAATTATGGCGTACTAAAAGGCAAAGCGATAGATCGCATCCTCGCCACCGCACGCAACGAGCATTTTCAAATTCTCGTCAACAGAGGAAATGAACCACATAGAATAGCTATTAATACAAAATCGAGCGAGGCACCGAGCCAGGTGTTGTTTTATGCAAATGATAATTTTCATCATAACATTACCGACGAAATTGAACAGGCAAATCTCGCTGACGGCTTTACGCCCTTAAAATCAAAACCGGAAGGGTTGGCGCTCGATTTTGTCAGAAGCAATCTTTTTGATATCAAGCAAATGAAGCCGCTCGCATCAAATATACCGGGAGCTGACAATGATCTGAATGAACGTGTTGATTTCTTTGTGCAACGAGCCATAAAAGATGAAACGGCAATTATTTATGCTTTCGGACAACATTGGCAAGATAAAAAAGGAGCCGATCAATATTTCAAAGAGATAAATCCAAGCACCGGCATTCATGACATACACATGAACCAGGGAAACAGATCAGGCAAGTACAAGAAAGATAATGGTGTGTACCAGGATGGCGGCCTTATCTTTCACTATGCCTCTAGAAATCAATGGGCAGCAGTTTTTACAGCATTTCAATCCCAGTCTTTCCATACCAGTGATCAAACAGGCGATTCCCTTAACGATATACCGGGTGGCGGTGACGACCATCCTGAAAATACTTCTCTGGTAAGAATTATTGGGGCCATGATAAATCCGGTTGGCGGTGACAAGGGAAAAGAATTTGTCATACTCCTGAACAAGAGCCGCAACGACATAAATCTGTCAGGCTGGAAAATATCAGACAGGCAGAAAAAAACGCAAAGTCTGGGCAATGTAATCATAGAAGCAGGTGAAACCTTAAAGGTACGATTGAACGGAAATGGTGCGCAATTATCTAATGAAGGCGGCACTATCACGTTGCTAAACAATAAAGGACTTAAGATTGATGGTGTTTCATATACCAAGAAAGATGCGGCAAGGGAAGGTGAAGTGATTGAATTGTAGTAAATACCAAAATCTTTTACCAGGAAATAATATTCTTTAGAACCTCGTTATTCGTGTAAATGCAAAAAACCGCAAAACTAAACTTGCGGTTTTTTTATCCTGCGCAGACAGGAATTACTATCATTCCTCTGCACTTATAAATTTCAGTGCTTCATCTAATTCCTCCGTATCAAAGTACTTTTCTTCAAGAGCTGGATTAGCCAAATGAAGAACTTTGTTTTCAATTTTCACTACAGACCTTATAAAATCAGAATGTGCAACCACGGCACAACGTCCTATTTTGCGAAAGTGTCTGAATCCCCATAACTCGCCTTCTAAAAAGGCTTTTAGATCCATATGTCTCATAACGGACATGTCTTTTACCTTGATCAATATGTTCACATGTTCATAACCCGCGTTTAATTTTTCTTCAAAAAGTTGTTTTATTAACTGGGCGTCGGCTTCAGTAAATGTTTCTGTTAACTCGAGCGCAAGCGCATTTCCCTGGAAGGTTTTAATTTGATTGAGCATAACCGGTAGTTTTAAAAGGAAGAAAGATTAAAGATAATATTTCCTTGTTCTTACTGCAGTGAAAGAATATTTCAATTCAATTTCCTCACATGCTGTGAAATGCATCAAATCTTAGGAGATTTGGCTTTTTTCCCGGAAGCGTCACGACTTTACTTATTGCGGAGTTAATGTGTATAGCAGTTTTTTAATGCGCTTATTTTCAGATGTTATGATAACATAATTTTTAACCCTGAATTAGGCCTTTCAACGTAAGTTTATTAGTTTTAAATTGGTTACTTCCAATTAGTTTAAGTCATAGGTTTGAAGCCTGATAGAGTGGTTTTCGATAATACATTGTGCAATGTTCCAGGCCTGGCGAAGAACCGAATTTCAAATCGATCTTTACCCGCAAATGCGGAACAAAATTTATGATTCACTGTTATTACTGAATTGGGCGGAAGAAATTTCAGCCCCGAAGTTTTGAATAAAATTTTATTGGCTTCGCATTTTCTGGTTAGCCAGAAAGCACCTTTATAAAATTAAATCTATTGAAACAATGAATATAACTGTTTTGGGTGAAGCAACATTTGAATCTCCGATAGGTCATAGCATTAGCGATAGTCTTCGAATTCCTGAGAATATAGTAATAGATCCAACCTCAACTGCAAAAGAAGCGTTGACATTCGAATTGGCTGGCCCCCGTTCCAAATTATTTTTTGATCCGAAGCATACGCGCGCCGGCATTATTACCTGTGGCGGCCTTTGTCCCGGCTTAAACAATGTGATCAGATCATTATTCCTGGAGCTGCATCACGCCTATGGAATAAAAGAGGTACTTGGTTTTCGTGGTGGGTACCAGGGTTTGGATCCCGCAAAAGGAAAGGAACCTATTGTGCTTACACCGGAATTTGTTCATAACATTCACAAAGAAGGGGGAACAGTTTTAGGCACTTCGAGAGGCCCGGTGGATATTCCTGTTGCAGTAGATAATCTTATTCAACGGGGAGTAAATATAATTTTTACCGTAGGTGGTGATGGCACCCAGCGAGGCGGTAATGCATTATTCCAGGAAGCAAAAAAAAGAGGTTACCCGCTTGCAGTAGTGGGCGTTCCAAAGACAATTGATAATGATGTGGCTTTTGTTACCAGAACTTTCGGCTATATGACAGCGGTTTCGGAAGCAAGTAGAGTTTTGAGTAATGCACACAACGAGGCAATCAGTGTAGAGAATGGCATTGCGTTGGTAAAACTTATGGGAAGACATGCAGGTTTTGTGGCCGCCGGTGCAACGGTTTCCTGCCAGGACGTAAACTTTGCCCTTCTTCCTGAAGCGTCTTTTAAACTGGATGGATTTCTTGCTGCATTAAAAGAACGGATTATTGATCGCTCACATGCATTGGTCGTAGTGGCCGAAGGAGCCGGACAGGATTTATTTGCCGCGGATGAATTGAAAAAAGATGACTCCGGAAATGTTAAGTCTAAAGATATAGGACTATTCCTGAAGGGTGCTATCGAACAATATTTTAAAAGCGAAAACAGTCCGATAGTGATGCGCTACATTGATCCCAGTTATATTATTCGCAGCAGCGCGGCCAATTCGGAAGACGCTATACTCTGCGATATGTTTGCCCGTAACGCTGTTCACGCAGCAATGGCGGGAAAAACAGGGTTGGTGATAGGATACATGCATGACAGATTTATACACGTGCCTATTGAACTTTTAACCAGCCGCAAAAAATCTATGGATCCTGAAAGTTTTCAATGGAAAGCAGTGCAGGCATCTACAGGGCAGGTTGATTTATTTGAATAGCCATCAACCTGGTGTTTTAATAGTCAATAAAATTTTATAAAGAGAAAGCGTTGAATTACCGGTTCTTTATCAGCTATTTTACCTTATAAGCTTTTATTATATTTGCCCATATCAGCACTTATTAAAATGGAAAAAACAATACACCAGGGCCGTAACATAAGGCATTTTAGAGAAATGCTCGGCCTTAAGCAGGAAGGGTTGGCAATGGAACTTGGTGACGATTGGAACCAGCGTAAAATATCGCTTCTGGAACAAAAGGAAGTGATTGAGGAAGATCTATTGAAACAGGTGGCTGCAGTGCTAAAAGTACCCGTACAGGCCATTCAAAATCTTGATGAAGGGGCTGCGGTGAATATTATTTCGAACACGTTTAGTGATGAAGCCGTTGCATATGCACAAAACTATAAATGCAATTTCAACCCGTTTGACAAATGGCAAGAAGAAGTAACGGAAAACAGAAAGCTGTATGAAAGATTATTGCAGGCTGAAAAAGAAAAAGTAGAATTGCTGCAGAAGATATTGGATAAATTAAAGTAGTTGACAGAGGCTGTTGAAACTGAGCTGCATCATTGAAATAGTGTCTTTTAATTCCTTCCTTTTGTAAAAGTTCCCTTCAAAAAACCCTGGACCAATGGATTGACTTGGCACAAGTAAGGGGAAGTCTTTAGAATTGATCTTGTTACACGTCCACGCAGATCGCCGTTGTTGGTATGCAGCAAAGGAAAAGTGTGAAAGCGTACCAACAACATAAGTAGGTTGCAACACATATTTAACTGTATTGGCGAAAGCATTGCACTAATTTGGCGAATGATTATATGTTTGGCAAAATGTCTTTTTATTATCTACAAAGGCATTCTTTGCTCCCCACAAAAAAACGAATGCAATTAGTGCGGGGTAGTTATCTTGGTCGGCTTCTTGCTGTTTACTTGCACAAAAAAAGTAAACACCGAAACCTGTTGTTGGTGTGCACACACTCATCGCCAGCCCGACACACGCAACAACGGCGGTCAGCCTAAGTGTGCAATACCAGGGGAGTAGAAACTGCGGTCAGTCTACATATTCGATACCAACATGGATAGAAAGTACGCAACGCACATAGCTCTACTGCATGCTTGCACCAAGATGGATGTCCTAATTCATTACAACCGCAAGTTCTTTATTCTACATCATCTCCTTGGTCTTGTTGCACATTTAAGCCGATCGCCGTTGTTGGTATGCAGCGAAGGAAAAGTGTGAAAGCGTACCAACAACATAAGCAGGTTGCAACACATCTTCAATAACATTAGCTAATTCAGGCATAGCACCAATTTGGCGAATGATTATTATCTGTCGCAAAGGACTTTTATTATTTACAAAGGCATTTTTTGCTCAGCACAAAAAAACGACAGCATTCAGTGCGGAGTAGTATTCTTGCTCGGCTTCTTGCACTTTACTTGCACAAAAAAGGTGAACACCGAAAATTGTTGCTGGTGTGCACGCACTCATCGCCAGCCCGACACACCAACAACGGCGGTCGGCCTAAATGTGCAATACCAAGGGGGTATAAATAAATCTTAGCAAACTGGATGCATTCAGCATAAGTAGGCCGCGCAAATATCGCGACTGCATGCTTGCGCCAAGAAGGATTTACAAGTTTTCATTGTCCATAGTCTACCCTTTTAAATCTAATTCCATCTGAATATTGCAACGTTTGTATGGTGTTGTACGGCCTGCTATTTTTTGAAAACCTAATTTGTAATAAAGGTTAATAGCGGGCTTTAGAATAGTATTGCTTTCGAGGTAGATTTTTGAGGCTCTGAGTTCCCTGGCTTTATTGATAGCTTCTTTTCCGAGCAAATAACCAATGCTTTTACCCTGGCCTTTAGGAGAAACAGCCATTTTTGCCAGTTCAAAATCGTAACCAGGATCATCCGTTTTTATTAAAGCACAAACCCCAAGCGGCTCGTCTTTGTAAAGCGCTACAAAAATTCTTCCTCCCCTATTTAAGATATACTCTTCTGGATTATCCAGTGCTTTGTAGTCAGCTTCCTCCATTTCAAAGTAGGCGGATATCCATTCTTCATTAAGGGCCTTGAATGCAGTTTTGTATTGCGGTGTGTAATCAACAATGCGCACGTCTTTACTCTCACGCAGCTTCTTTTGTTCCTGAACTCTTTTCAGTAGCGACTTTTTATCAAGCAAAAATTCCCATTCTGCTAAAGCTTCCCAAAGGTCGTGTGAAGCTTCTTTGGTAATCTCTTCAATTGCAATATCTATGTCGGCAGTTTGAATCTTGATTCTTGCAGAAAGCGTTGTTCCTTTTGCGGTAAGTCCCACCAGGTTTCTACGTTTGTCTTTCGATTCAATATTGGTAAAAACCAGGCCAGCCACCTCCATTTCCTTAATTATTTTGGTTACTGATGGCTGCGAGTGGCCAATTTCATCTGCTATTTCTGTAATTGTTTTTTCACCATCCTGGTAAAGAACAAAAAACACCGGAAACCACTTCGGAGAAAACTCGTTATCATACAACTCGTAAATTTTGGCCGCATCGGCGGTTATTCTTGCTGTAAGAAGACGCAGTCGACTTCCCAATGCCATTTTACCGGTCCTTTCAAATAAATTCATAATAATATAATTGATTACATAACTAGTTATGTAAAATTAAGAAGAAATTTTAACTCGATCCATTTATTTAATGGGTTTTCGAATACAAGCACTTATAAACCATCACCACTAGTCCAAATATTCGGGGAGACATCTTCTATCGTGCCAATGACAAATTTCACAATAGTGACAGTTTTTCCCGTGGGGAATTAAGCTTAATAGAAATATCCAAATTGAGAACATCCTGACCCCTTATGACTTTAATCAAATAAAAGAGGTTAATGTCCTACGGACAAGATAGGCCTGTTTTTTTGGGGTTTCTATTAAACTTAAAGTCCTACGGACTAATACAATGAATTGATTTCAGACATAAACATTCGTCGTTATCTAAGCTTTGCGCATTTATTTTTACATTGCCTGTTATGACATATTCATCTCATGCCGGGGAACAGGTTCTCTACGTCTCAAATTTTCAAGACTTTGTTGCTACGCCATTTAATAAATCGGTAAACGCGATTTGCTGGACTCGTCAACTAATGGGTGATTTTTCTGAGATCGTGGGAAAAGTAGCGCTAAGCGGAAACATAACGGAAATTGAACCAGAGGAGCTTCTTGAGCTTCAGCTAAGCCAACAGGGACAACTCGCCCGTGAGATTCTTTTAAATGACCTGAAACTATTGAAAGCGCGCGGTGCATCGCCCGTTCTTAATGTGATCAAACATTATGATCGGGACGATAGCTACCCATTTTTCCCGACCGATGTCTATTCCTTTCATGTAGATCGTTCGCCCATACCAACCGATACCATTTTGTGCACCTACTACGGCTCGTCAAGTGAGATATTGCCCAATGCACAGGCTCAACAGAAAGTACTTATTCCTGAGATACGTGAAGAACTCAAAAAGCTATATCATGGAGCGGAGGAGGATTTTGAATTATTCTTAAGCGACCATTTCTTTGACTTGCACTACCAGGCAAAACCCGGTGCTCGTCCGATAATCTTAGGCCTTGGTAATCTGTGGCGCCTGGCGGTTGACCATCCCGAAAGTCAGGTTCTTCCATGTGTTCACCGTGCACCAAAGGAGATAGCCGGGCAGCACAGGTTGTTGCTAATCTGTTGATCGCAGATTTTATGGCTGATCCTCATCAATCAGATCGTAGGATGTAATCTTGCCAGATTTAATATTATCCCTGAAAACATTGGTTTTAAAGACAGTTTGAGTAAAGTTCATGCAAACAGCCTTTTGATATATTTCGGCAACGGTTCGCCCCTTGAAAAACAGCGCAAATAAAAAAGCCTGAAATCTATGATTACAGGCTTTTTACCGTGCCCAGAACAGGAATCGAACCTGCACTCCCTTGCGAGAACCAGATTTTGAGTCTAGCGCGTCTACCAATTCCGCCATCTGGGCTTTACTACCATTTTCGGCTCTTTCCGGTAACCGGACCTCCGAAACGGGCTGCAATATTAGTGCATCATCTTAATCCGGCCAAAATCCTGTTAAGATATTTTTTCTTATAATAATAAGTTTTTACTTGCAACAGCTCTTTTTCGGTAGTAACACCTTCCTTATAATCCTCCACAATTTGCTGAACAGGTTCATATATTTCATTTTTAAATTGCTCAATCTGCGCCTCCGCAGCGGCCATCTGGCCTATGTTTCCTTCAATTTCAGCGTCCATTACACTTTCATTCAGGTCCATCATTTCCATTAAAAAATCGTTGGGAAGCTGAAATTTTTCATCTTCTTCCAGCAGACCTTTTATCTGAAGTACATATTTAATGGTTTCATCCTCATTCTGAAAAGTTTTGAAAGCTTTGTTTACCAAAGATGACTTTTCAAGCGCTTCGGCCTGGGCCTCCTCATTTTCATTAGTAAAAAAATCCGGATGGTACTGCCTGCTTAGTTCATAAAACTTCTTTTTTACATGCGCCTTTTCGGGTTTAAGGTTTACCGGCAGTTCAAATAATTCAAAATAATTCATAGTGTTATTCATTACAATATTCCCCTGAGCGTATTCGCCTGATAAAAAATATCGATTACTTTAGAACAAAATTATGCCAATGCCAGCTATTGCGCTTATCAGAGAAGGAAAAACTCCGTCGGACGAACGTGTGGCTCTTACGCCCGCCCAATGCAAATGGCTGCAGAAGAATTTACCGGGATGTACTATTACCGTGCAAAGCAGCGCTACAAGGTGCTTTACGGATAAGGAATACGAACTCGCCGGCATTACCGTTCAGGAAGATGTGAGTGATTGCGATATTATGTTCGGCATAAAGGAAGTGCCCGTTAGCATGTTAATTCCCGATAAAACCTATGTTTTCTTTTCGCACACCAAAAAGAAACAATCATATAACCAGGCGTTGATGCATGCAATGATGGATAAAAATATTACGCTGATTGATTATGAATGCCTGGAACATGAGGACGGTCAGCGGATCATTGGCTTTGGCTTTTTTGCTGGAATTGTGGGTGCACACAATGGTATTATGGCGTACGGCAATCGCACGGGTCAGTTTTCGCTCGGCAGGGTGTACAAAAGCAAGGACTACCGTGCACTCATCCATACTTATTTTGGTTTAAAGTTACCCAATATAAAAATTGTCGTGACGGGCAGTGGTCGTGTGGCACACGGTATATTAGAGATCATGAACCTGATGGATGTGCAGGATGTTGAAGAGGATGATTTTTTAAGTAAAGAGTTTGCCTACCCGGTTTATGTGCATTTAAAGGGAGCCGGTCTATACCGGCATCGTGCAACCGGAAAATATAACCGGGAGCATTTTCACAATCATCCAGAGGAATACGATTGCCTGTTTGAAAATTACTATTCGCAAGCTGATATTCTTATGAATGGCATTTACTGGACGCCAAACATGCCGCGGTTGTTTGAGATGGAAGCATTAAAAGATAAATCCTTCCGGATCAGCACGATAGCGGATATTACTGATGATAAAAATGGAAGTGTTCCCTGCAATCTTGGCGACGCAGTGATCAGCGATCCGGTTTATGGTGTGAACAGACAAACTTTCGAAAAAACCGCGCCTTATTTACCCGAAAGCGTGGATGTAATGGCTGTAGGAAATTTACCGAATGAGTTGCCTCGTGATGCAAGCAGGTATTTTGGAGAACAATTGATTAAACATGTGCTGGGCGATCTGGTAAGGGATGGGAATGAAATAATTGAGAAAGCGACGATTTTGAGGAAGGGGAAGTTGACGGAGCACTTTGAATACTTAAGCGACTACGCGTTGCATTAGTTGACAATTGAAAATGTGCAAGAGTTTTTTTAACCACAGAGGTAAAGGAGTTATGACACTGAGTTGCACAGAGCATCTCAGTGCAACTCAGTGAAAAAAACTCTGTGTACTCTGTGGTAAAAAAACTGTTTATAAATGCAGATAATAGTTTTTTAGCAACCCTACAAACTCATCAGTATAAGCATTGCTCGCATCCTTAATAACAATCACGTTTTCTACTGCTTCGGATGGTTGTTTTCTAAACAATAACATACTTCGGAAGAAATCATGTCTGGGAGTTTGTTTCACTAGTACACTTTCTGCTAAATGAAAGCTGCGCTGGCTGGCCAAATGAAGACATTCTTGCGTTCTATGATATGGGATCAATACAGCAAAAGAACCATTGTCATCCAGGTGGCCATTTACAAAATCAAATAACTCATCCAAGCCTAAAGCCGTGCTGTGCAGGGCCAGGTTGCGTTTATGATCATTGCTTTTCAGATCGTTTTCAAAAAAGGGGGGATTGGAGATAATCAAGTCATATTTTATTTCCGGCTTTAATTCTTGTACCGGCATATTTATCAAATTCAACCTTGCAGACCAATCTGATCCGCCAAAATTTTCCCTTGCCTGCTCCGCCGCATGCAAATCAATTTCAACCGCATCAATCTTCGCTTCCTGCAATTTCTGCGCAAGCATTAACGATAGCAATCCTGTTCCCGCACCAATATCCAACACATGTTTCCCAGAAGCAAGATCAGCTTTATTCGCCAACCAACCACCAAACAGACACGCATCGGTACACACTTTCATTGCACACTTATCCTGGTAAACGGTGAATTGTTTGAATTTGAAAAAATGATTGGGCATTTAAGTCAATGGTGAAAAGTGAATAGTGAAAATTGAAACAGCAAAAGTAAGGCATAGCGACCAGCAGTGGTGACATCTTCGCTCTAATCAACTTATAACGTACAACTGCAATGTATCGCGGTCATTACAAGTCAATGGTGAATAGTGAATAGTGAAAATTGCAAACAGCAAAAGTAGGGCATTGCACCGTATTAGCGGATACACCTTCGCTCCAATCAACGTATTACGTAAAACTTACAAGTATCACTTCTTATACTTATCATTCAACGTCCTCCCCTCTCCACACAATGCAACTACCTTAACTATCCGTTCATTTCGGGTTTCTTCGCGTTTGGCGGAATTAATGTGTTCAACATATTCTTTTTTGTATCCGTAGGAAAGATCTTCGAAGTATTTTTTTGCAGCTTTGTTTTTATCAAGTGCCTTTTGCAGATCGGCGGGTGTTTCTATTTCTTTTTGAGTTACCTGTCGTTTAAATCCCTCTTTATTAACAGCGATAGAATCTTTTACATAAGCAGTGATCAGTTTCGCGTCAACTTCACTTACATCAGTGTATTTAATAGAGCGGCTGAATTCATTGTCCACGCAGTGGTTAAACAGTCTGTTTTCATCCTTCATCGCACAACCGTTGAAGAAGGTGAACTTTACATGCGCTTTAAAAGCACCGTAGCCGCAAAGCATTCCATTTAACTGGTAGTTTGGTCCCCACTTCCAGTCTTCAACAATTTCCTTATCAGCCTTTAAAATTATTGTTCGCAGCTTGTCGCAGATAGCCTTTGCGAAGGCAGGCATTTCATCAATATACTTGTCGATTTCAGTGGATGCGTTGGAATGGATTGTTGACATACAGCTATTAGCCATCAGCTTTGAGCTATCAGCTTTGGCACCTCCGCACCTGTTTGCTCATTCTCATCACTGGATATTTTCAATTTGACCCAGAATTCTAACTTCATTCCTCACGCCTCACACCTTAAACCTATCCCTCACCTTCAACGTAAAACGTATAACTTATAACGTACAACTTTCTACGCCTTCTGCCTCTCCACCTGCTCGCCATTCACTTTTGTTCCCTGTCTGCCGTCAAGCGTAAAGCCTATAGTTGTTCCTACGTCAAGCTTGCTCCGTACATGCATGCTTTGGTCGTGCGCTTCAATAATGTGTTTGCAAATGGCAAGACCAAGGCCGGTGCCACCAACGTCGCGGCTACGTCCCCTGTCTGTTCTGTAGAATCGTTCAAAAATGCGGGGTAAATGTTCTTCGGCAATACCAATTCCGTCGTCGCTTATTTCAACCAGCACATGCTTTTCATCAGTATTATAAATACTGGCTACAATATTGCCGTTCTGCTTACCATATTTTGCGGCATTTTCAATCAGGTTGATCAATACCTGGCGAATCTTTTCTTTGTCAGCAAAAACAGTCACGGGCAATTCGCATCCCTTCTTAATGCTGAATTTGATATTGCGCTCAGCCAGCTTAATAGTAAGTGATTCTACAACTTCTTTAACGAGGTCCTGTATTACAAAATTCTGTTTGTATAAAGGTTGTTCCCCGCTTTCCAGTTTGGATATTTCATCAAGATCGCTTACAAGGTTCACCATTCTGTCAATGTTCCGCGAAGCATTTTCCAGGAAGCGAACATTCACATCCGGATTTTCAAGTGCACCGTTCAACAAGGTATCTACGTAACCCTGTATTGCAAAAATGGGCGTCTTGAACTCGTGCGCGAGGTTCTGTAAAAACTCTTTGCGGTAGGCTTCATTACTGCGGAGTATTTCAATTTCATTTTTGCGTTGCTCAGCCCATTTTTCCACATCTGCCCTTACCTCATCAATGCTTTTCTTAGGAAGAATGTATTTGTAGTACATCTCTTCTTTCTTACTGGCTTTGGTCTGATAAATAAACTTATAAATGAGCTTTATTTTGCGATATATAAACTTTTCCAGTACAGATCGAATCAACATGTAGCTTCCTAAAAAGATAATAAGCAGTGCAATTACCGCGATCCAGATCTTATTGTGAATTACGTAAAATGCTATACCAATCGGGACGGAAAGAAGAAGGGCCGTTAATGCAGATAACTGGTTGGGTGAAAAGTTCTTAGCTGTAAACATAGTAAAAGAGGCACATTGTTTTATATTCGGTATGGTTGCATGAATACTCTACGAGGGCATGCAACCATCGAATATAAGACTATAATTCAAATTTATACCCTACACCTTTCACGGTTGTGATACAATCTATGCCTAATTTTTGTCTGATCTTTCTTATATGAACATCAATAGTCCTGTCACCCACAATCACATCAGCTCCCCAAACCTGGCTCAGAATCTCATTTCTCAGAAACACCCGGCCAGGGCGCGATGCAAGCAAATGCAGCAGTTCAAACTCCTTCTTGGCAAGAATAACATCATTTCCGTTGATAGAAACCACAAACCTGATCGGATCAATTGTTATATCACCAACGGTGATCGCCTTGCCGCTTTCCTCCTTGTTTAAACGGCGAAATATTGCGTTAACCCGACTCACAAGCACCTTCGGGCTAATGGGTTTGCTCACATAGTCATCGGCACCGGTCTCAAGTCCTTTAATCTGAGATGCTTCATCGCTAAGCGCAGTAAGAAATATTATTAATGTGTTTTGAAAAGCGGGTTGGGCACGCAGGATCTCACAAACCTCAACGCCTGTTTTATAAGGCATCATAATATCCAGGATAATCAGATCGGGATTGATCTGCTTAGCTTTTTCAATCGCCTCATTCCCATCTTTTGCAGTATAAAGCTCATATCCCTCCTTGCTTAAATTGTAACTGATAATTTCCAGAATATCACGCTCATCATCTGCTATCAATACCTTTTTTGCTTTGTTTTCCATTTAACAATATGTTTACACAAAAATAATTTTACAGGCTTGATGCTTAGCCAATGCTTCATTATATTATTGTTAACTAAAATAACACTATTTTTCCTGAAGCGGCACACCGCGCTAATGCCCGCCTAAACAAATAATTGGTAGTATTTTTGCATTTGTACAAAAAATTTAACCGACAGGATGAGAGTACTTTTATTATCAGGTTTTGTAGTCTTTATTAATTTTTTTGCTTCTGCCCAGACAACCGGTACCACAGGACAGGATATACCTTTGATGAGGAAGATGTTTCATGAAAATATCAACCAGTCACAAAGAACACTTTTCACACTGGACGGTAAACAGGACGACAAATTTGCCCCTTCTTCTGATGATGATCTAAACAACCAGATAACCTACGCAGCCACGGTAGGCATCGATAATTTACAGAATGAAATAGAAGGCAATGCTTCAACTGACGCGAATACCAAGATCAAATTTCTTCGCGGATTGAATGAAGTGCTTACGGCCTATATTTCGCAATACAGGCAAAAACAGGTAAAAGGCAATGCATTGCCACAACTGGTTAAGGATTTTAAATCAGCCATGGATCTTGAAATGCAGCACCAAAGCATATTACCCCTCATTCAGAAAAATGCTTATGAAACAGGTAATATGCTGATAAATAGCATCGCGTTTAAAGACAATGTTGATGCACAAGCCTGCAGAAACGACCTGATGGCAAAATATCTGTCCAAATACCCGGAACGCATATTGCCGACTTTAAGCGAAAAGCCAAACCTGCCTTTTGCTGACAGTTTAATTATAAAAGCAGCCCGCACACAACAGGAAAATCTGTACACCTATGCCGCGGCAACCAATTCATTTGCCGGAAAAATAGGCAGCGTGAATGATCCGTTAGTGAAGATTATTTACAAGATGGCCAAGATGAAAACCGGCCGTCAGTATTTCCCCTTCCTGGACAATCTGTATAAAGGAAAGACGACCTTTGAAGAGATTGAGAGTGTGATGGATAATGATGAAAAGTATTATAGCCTGCTTGTCAGAACTGAACTGGATTATGCATCGCGTGTAATTAAAAGAGATACTCCGATGGCCATGCAAACGCTCACGAACCGTTTGCGCTTTAAAGCCAAAGAAGTGTATATCAATGAGATCAATGGTCTGCATGAAAAACCAGACAACATCCGCTTTAAAAGCATTGAAAAGCTTACCCCGCAGGAACTTTATTACATGGCAGTTTTAGGAGAAGAAGAAATTTATACATCCAGCTATGTAAATGGTGTTTATCCTCGTATCTGGAAAGGCAAGATGCAGAAAGGTGACAGCCTGTTGATGAGCGTGTATTTCGATCACTTTAAAAAGTGGATCAAGATGGCTGCCAACTATAACACATTAGATAACTTTTTAGGTAGAATGGATAAGCAGAACGCAGAAATGCTAATGGTGGCGTTTGTGCGCGGTCTTGATAAAACGCAGAACCTGGAAGATGCGGTGGATGTGGCCAACTCTTATTCAAGCATTAAAGATCCCGCCATCAAAAGACTTATCCTGAGCCAGGTACAATATAACCTGGAGCAGGCACAAAAGACCAAGAATGTAAAAGCTACGCGCATTTACGGAATATTAAATACCATCTTCCAGTCAATTGATCCGAACAACAAGATTGATTTGACCGCCACACTGGGTATTCCGCCGGTATACTCCATGCCGAATGCCATGATGAAGGATGGCACAGGAAGAATTATTATTCAGCAGTTCTTCTACGGCGATAAAGACGGCACGAACGTATTTAATAGCTTTCTTAGCAACATGAGCAACGGCAACTGGAAAATAATTCCTTCTGCGAAATGGGTGGAAGTGCGCTCCACAAAAGGAACACCTATTTCTATCTATTCTAACAGGCCACTGGATGAAACCAAAGGACTTGATGCTGATGCGCAGGCTGCACTTGGCCAATACCTTACAGATAAAGGGCTTGATCCGACAATGGTCATTCACCGCGGGCATAGCTATTACCTTATTTCCACATTACAGCAACTGGCGCCGTCTGCCAAGGTTGTGTTGCTGGGTAGCTGTGGCGGATACCAGAGCCTGAGCACAGTGCTTAACACTTGCCCTACCGCCCAGATTATTTCGAGTAAGCAAACAGGTAGCGGACTTATTAATATGCCGATGATCAGCGCGATAGTGGAAACGCTGCGCCAGGGCAAGGACCTCGACTGGCCGGGCATGTGGAGCAACCTGGAAAAAAGATTCGCGCACAATACGCTGTTTGATGATTACGTGCCACCATACAAAAACCTGGGTGCCGTATTCATCATGGCTTACAAGAAAATGGAAGAGAGAGACAGATTGGAAGAATAGCGCTGACGCGCGGGTTTTGAACCACGGAGACAGGGCGGCACAGGCGAGACACGATTTTGTTGCCACAAAGGCGCTAAGGCGCAAAGCAGCACAAAGGGATAAACCACGGAGACAGAGTCGCACAGGCGAGGCACGGAGATTAAAAACACGACGGCACAAAAGCGCGAAGAAGCACAAAGTTTTTTTGAGAACGAAAAAGCGAGAAGGCGGCCAGAAACGAGAACAATTACATTTAATACATTTTCTTTATACAAGCTGAAGACAAGAGATCTTCAGCTTTTTTTGTGCGAGGTTGTTATGACTGCCGAATTTCGTTAAGTTCTGAGGGCAGTCGCAACCGTCGCTGCGCCGCTGCTTCTTTGCGTCCGCCGCGTGAAACAACACCGTCCGCGCGAACTTTTCGTGAAACTTTCGCCTTTTTGCGTGAAACATGAATGCTGCCTACCCCCTATCTTTGCGCCCTATGAGCGTACAAGACAACAATAGATTTCAATCAATTATATCCCATGCCAAGGAGTATGGCTTTGTTTTTCCAAGTAGTGAAATTTACGATGGATTGAGTGCCGTGTATGATTACGGTCCCCATGGAAGCGAATTAAAAAAGAACATCCGCGACTATTGGTGGAAAAGCATGACCCAGATGCACGAGAACATTGTGGGTATTGATGCTGCCATTTTCATGCATCCAACTACCTGGAAAGCAAGCGGTCACGTTGATAATTTCAGCGATCCGATGATTGACAACAAGGATAGCAAAAAACGCTACCGCGTTGATCACCTGATTGAAGCTCATGCTGATAAACTGAAAGAAAAAGGCGCTGATGGCGAAAAGCAGGCCGATGAACTGCTGGCAACCATGGATCAGCTGCTGGCAAATGATGATTTTGCCGGACTGAAAAAATTGATAGAAGACAACAAAATTGTTTGTGCTGTAAGCGAAACCAGCAACTGGACAGAGATCCGTCAGTTTAACCTGATGTTCTCGACCCAAATAGGTTCTGTTTCTGATGAAGCTGATACCATTTACCTGCGACCAGAAACAGCGCAGGGCATCTTCGTAAACTTTCTGAATGTGCAGAAAACTGCGAGGATGAAAATTCCTTTTGGTATTGCACAGATTGGTAAGGCTTTCCGTAACGAGATCGTTGCACGCCAGTTTATTTTCCGTATGCGTGAGTTTGAGCAGATGGAAATGCAATTCTTCATTAAGCCTGGCACGCAAAAGGAATGGTACGACTACTGGAAAGAAACCCGTTTGAAATGGCATTTAAGCCTGGGCATTCCGGCTGACAAATACCGTTTTCACGATCACGTTAAATTAGCGCACTACGCTGATGCGGCGCTTGATATTGAATATGAATTCCCGATCGGCTTTAAAGAAGTGGAGGGTATTCACTCACGTACTGACTTTGACCTGGGCAATCACCAGAAATACAGCGGTAAAAAACTGACGTATTTTGATACCGAGATCAACCAGCATTATGTGCCTTATGTAATTGAAACTTCTATTGGTCTTGACAGGATGTTCCTGCTGATCCTTTCTCACGCTTATGAGGAAGAAACCTGGACCAAAGAAGATGGTAGCCCAGACAGCCGTGTTGTATTGCATTTGCCTCCGGCTATCGCGCCAATTAAGCTGGGCATTATGCCATTAACCAAGAAAGATGGCCTACCGGAAATTGCAAGGGAAATTATGAATACCTGCAAACCTCATTTCCGTTGTTTCTACGAAGAAAAAGATGCAATTGGTAAACGCTACCGCAGACAGGATGCAATCGGTACGCCATTCTGCATTACTGTAGACCACCAGACAAAAGAAGATCAAACCGTTACCATCCGCCACCGCGACAGCATGCAGCAGGAAAGGATACATATTAGTGAGATTAAGGCGAAGGTGCTGGATCTGATTACGCTTTAGCTGTCAGCTTTCAGCTATGAGCTATTAGCTTAGCTATGACGCCGGATGAAAATATTGGCTTATAAAAAAGAGGAAACCGATCGTTGTTTCCTCTTTTTATTTTTAGCTGTGTCAAGAGTTAGATATTCTGCGATAACGCTTACTGATAGCTATTAATTGCCAGCCTGACGCCTGCCGAAATAACACGTATAAAAAAGAGGAGACAAATTATTGTTTCCTCTTTTACTTTATTCAATATGCTTCAATTCATTTTCTGGCGACAACACCAGCTGACAGCTGATAGCTAATAGCTGACAGCTGTCTACCCATACAACTCCAAATGAATATCATGCTTATCATACCCAAAACTCAGGATCTTCTCCTTCGCCTGATCGATCATGTCTTTCCAGCCGCAGAGATAGAATGATGCGGGAGCCAGTTGATTCTTTGTAACAATTTCTTCGTAAACCGCATGTACGTACCCTTTGCGGATGTCGGCGGGATTGTCATGCTCGCGGGAAAAAGTCGGGATGTAGGAGAAGCCCTCCAGTTCTTTTTCAAGCGCTTTCATTTCAACACCATAAAGACAATCCATTGTTCTGCGACAGCCAAAAATGAGGTGAATATCCCTGTGCGGAACATTATGCTGGTGAATATAATTAACCATGGATCTGAACGGCGCAATGCCTGTTCCGGTGCAAATCAGAAACATGTCCTTTTCAAGCGATTCCGGCAACGTAAAAACACCCTGCGGACCGCGTAATGTCAGCTCACTCCCTTCGCTCACTTCATTGAACAAATAGTGGGTACCGCGTCCTCCTTCCAGCAATACAATCACCAGTTCAATCACATTCGTACCATCGGGCCAGGAAGCAATGGAATAGCTTCTCCATCTTTTATTGCGTTTTTCATCAATTGGCAGATCAAGTGTTACAAATTGTCCGGGCTTAAAATCAAAACGCTCCAGATCATCTACTGCAATCCAGAACCTTTTGGTAATGGGAGTAATATCTTCAATCCTGATGACCTTGCCTGTTCTCCATGGTTCAAGCATAGTTATAATTTTTCTTAAGTTACATTTTTCCCGGCAAAAATAAGAAGGATGGAGGAAGGTTAAAGCTTAAAGCCCAAAGCCTAAAGCTTAAAACTGTTCGCGCGAGGGATGAGGTTTCACGCGGCGAATGCAACGAAGCGGCGGCGCAGCGAGGCTTAAGTAATGAAAGGCCACCTGCCTCGCTTATGGAAATCTCATCGTTTTACAACATCAATTTTTTCCCTTACTTTTCAAGTTTTAAGAGAACCCTTATTTAGCGCCCAAAAACAAACCCACAACCAATGGAAATATTTCTCCTGATAGTATTGCTCGTAATGATCGGCATTTTATTATCAAAAGTGTCGGCACAAAAAGATCTCACAACAGATCTGAAACAACATCTGAGATCTCTCGAGAAAGAAATCGTACAACTGAAAGATAAGTTTGTTCCGGCCCCCGCGCAGGATAGCAATATTCCTCAAACGGTACAACCGGAGACTGAAGCAACGGTTCCACCTTCTCCGGTTTCAATCATAGAAGAACCAATAACACCCGCACTTACAATAATACCAGAGCCAGTGGCAGAAGCGGAATCGTCCGTTGTTGACTTTCCTCCTGTTGAATGGGAAAGTGCTCCTGCACCTCGGGTTCATGCTGCAGTTCAACATGCCGAAGAACGCCCGGGCTTTTTCAGCAACTGGCTGGCAAAAAATCCCGACATTGAGAAATTCATCGGGGAAAACCTGATCAACAAAATAGGGATCGCCATTCTTGTACTGGGCATCGCCTTCTTTGTAAAATATGCCATTGACCAGGATTGGATCAACGAGATCGGCCGTGTTTGTATCGGGCTTTTGTGCGGCGGAATTTTAATTGCACTGGCACATAAACTCAGCAAAAATTACCGCTCATTCAGCTCTGTTCTTGCCGGTGGTGGTTTAGCAGTTTTCTATTTCACAATTGCATTCGCCTTTCATCAATACCATTTATTTTCTCAAACGGTTGCTTTTGTAATCATGGTGGTGATCACAGTTTTTGCCGTCATTTTATCCATTCTTTACAACCGCCTGGAGCTGGCTGTTATCGCTACAATTGGCGGATTTATTACGCCGCTTCTGGTTAGTACCGGTCATGGCAACTATATTGTACTGTTCACCTATATTGCTATTTTAAATGCCGGATTAATTGTGCTGGCAAATTACAAGCAATGGCGGCCACTTAACTTCATTGCATTCTTCTTCACTGTTATTCTTTATGCGGGCTGGCTGATCAATGAAAGCTCATCCACGCTTCCGCGCGTGGGTGCCTTCATCTTTGCATCCATCTTCTATTGCATGTTCATTGTGATGACCCTGATCTATCATGTGGCAAAAAAAGGCAGGTTGCACGCGTTTGATTTTATAATGCTCTTGAGCATTAACCTCGCCTATTATGCAGCGGGCATGTATCTTTTGGCAGGAAAGACATCTACAAGTGAATACAAGGGATTGTTTACCGCTGGTTTGGGATTAATCAATCTCGCTCTATCATACGCTATATTTAAAAGACAGAATGCCGACCGCAATTTTATTTACCTGCTGATAGGCATCACATTATCTTTCATTTCGCTTGCTGCCCCCGTTCAGTTAAAAGGTAACTATATCACACTCTTCTGGTCAGCAGAAATTGTTGTTTTATACTGGCTGCATCAAAGATCGGCGATCCCGCTGTTTAAAATAGCTTCTGCCATCATAACGGTTCTTACTATCATCAGCCTTGTAATGGATTGGATGAATGTTTATGGAAGCGGCCGCATAGTTCCTGTAATTACCAACAAGGCATTTATTACCGGAACAGTTGTAGCATCGGCATTATTCATCGTATTTCTGTTATTGAGAAAACAGATAGACACTTTTTATATCCGGCCCGTCACCAATAAAACTGCACAGCTATTTTATGTAACAGCTGCATCCATTATTGTATTCCTTGCAGGTCTTTTTGAAGTTGTTGATCAGTATACGCAAAGATACCCTGATGTATCACTAACCAGCATTTATGTTCCGTTGTATATTTTTGCATTTGCAGTGGTGTTATACATCTTGTTCCGCAGGTTTAACATTAGCACATCCAATACCCTGCGCATTGTTGTTCCGGGCGTTTTGCTGTTTATTTATCTCTTTAACATCCCCGGCGTATATGATCTGGAGAAAACCTCGCTAACTGCAAATCAACATAAAATACATTTTGTTGCACACATTATCAGTGTTGTCTTTTTATGCCTGATTATAAACAACCTGATCCGGCATATCTCGGCTGATCAAGAACCGTATAAAAAGAGCATGCGTGCTATTACCTGGGTCATAACACTTGCAATAATCCTGGTTCTGAGCATTGAGATGCAACATTTGTATGTGTGGTTGTATTACAGAGGACCGGGATCCATAGATGTGGCGGAAAGAATTTTTGCTAAAGCCGGACTAAGCATTTTATTGGGCATTTCATCCTTTATAATTATCTGGCTGGGGTTCCGCCATCACAACAAAACGCTGCGTGTTATAGCGCTCAGTATTTTTGGTGTTACTATTTTAAAGCTTTTTGTAAATGATCTCAGCAATATTTCACCCGGCGGAAAAATCGCGGCGTTTATTTTACTGGGCATATTGCTTCTTTCAGTATCATTTATGTACCAACGTTTAAAGAAAATTATTTTAGATGACAGACCAACAGAAAATGAAGTCTAATAATTTATTGAAAGGACATTTCAAAGCGATTATGATTGTTGTAGCATCACTTGTTGCGTTCGCACAAAGCAGTGCTCAACATTTTAAATATGAAGCATCTGTCCAGAAGATTGATTCCAGCGGCTTCTACGCGATTAATATTACGCCCGAACTGAGTAGTCATATAAAAAATGACTTCAGTGATATACGCATCATGGATGATCACAATACGCAGGTGCCCTTTCTTATCAGGAATACATTTGCCCAACAACCCCATGTATCCGGTGTTCCAATGCCCATTGTTCAAAACAGGACAACGGACAGCGGAAGATCAGAAATCATCATCCAAAACAGAACGGGGACGTTGTTGAATGAAATGACACTTCAGATAAAGAATGCAGATGTGCAGCGTTACGCAACGCTCCGGGGAAGTAATGATGAGAAGCAGTGGTTTACCATTCTGGAGAATATCAACTTCAAAAAAGACAATGCCGGCAAAGAGGATTTCTATCTGCAGGATCTGAGTTTCCCCGCAAACCAATACGCATACTTTAAACTGATCATCAACAACGGCAAAGAGGCACCGTTGCAAATACTTTCAGCCACAACGCAGATCCTGGAGAAAGCTACACCGACAACCGGCGCTTACATTGCCACACCGCAGCTTTCCTTTGTTCAAAAAGATAGCTCCGATAAAAACACTTATATCACCGTAACCAACGAAAATTTTTATCACATTGAAAAAGTCGCGCTCGCGGTTGAGGCACCAAAGTTCTTCAAAAGAAAAATTACGATATCTAATGTGAATTCAACTGAATACTTTGAGCTTTCATCAAATATCGACAACAGCTTTGTAATTCCCGCCTTTAACACGAAAAAGTTTATAATAAAAATTGAGAACGAAGACAATCCGCCCCTTGTAATTAAAAGTTTGCACACATATCAGTCAGCGAAAGAACTGATCGCTTACCTCGATGCGAAGAAAAGCTATTCCCTCTTTATGGGAGATCCCGTGCTACAATCGCCATCATACGAACTGCAGAGTTTTAAAGACAGCATTCCCGCTCAAATAAAGCGTTTAGCCATCGGAGAAATTAAATCTGTTCAACAGCCTAAATCCGATGTGAAAAATTCTGTTTTTTTAAACAAAGGCGTGCTTTGGGTAACGCTGGCGATTGTACTGGCAATTCTTTTATTTTTCACGCTAAAGCTGACGAAGCAAGTGAGGAAACCTTAAAGCCCAAAGCCTAAAGCTCAAAGCCCAAAACCTTTTTTCCGCGGAGGAGAGATTTCTCGCGGCGAAACGGAAAGAAGCGGCGACGCGAAGAAACTCAAAGTCAAAATTAAAAAGTTAAAAGTCAAAACTTTGATTCGAGAAAAAGGGAGGAAAGCGAAAAGCCTAACGCCTAATGCTTAAAACTTTTTTCTCGCGGAAGAGAAGTTTCTCGCGGCGAACGCAAAGAAGAGGCGACGCAACGTCCGCGTAAATTATACGCCGTGACTCTTTGTGCCGTATTGTCTCCGTCGTTTACCCTTTGTGCTTCCTTCCATCTTAGCGCGTTCGTGGCTAAATCGTTGTGTTTCACCTGTGCCGTATTGTCTCCGTGGTTTATCCCTTTGTGCTTCTTTCTGCCTTAGCGCCTTTGCGGCAAATCCATTATCTTTGCGGCCGGTTTTATGAATTTAAGCGAGTTACTGGAGAAATATCAACAGAACCCCCGCCTTTTTCAATTGGCGGACAGGCTGACATTTGCCGATACCCAGCATATCTTTCTTAAAAACCTACAGGGGAGCAGCGCCGAATTTATCGTAACCGGCGTATTTACACACGCTTCCACACAGCAGCTCAATCACTTAGTAGTACTGAACGACGCCGAAGAAGCAGCCTATTTCCACAACACATTGGAAAACCTGACGAACGCGCTCGATCTGTTCTATTTTCCATCTTCCTTCAAAAACAGGAAGAACTTTAAGCTGCTAAATTCGTCCCATGTCATGCTTCGTACTGAAGCGCTGACCAAACTTTCCGCTGGCGGTAACAAGAAGATTATTGTTACCTATCCCGAAGCATTGTTTGAAAAAGTAGTTCTTCCTAAAACACTTAGTGGCAACATCATTCATATAAAAGCAAACGATACCATTGACCTGAACGGCATCATGGAATTGTTTGTAATGTATGGCTTTGTGCGCACGGATTTTGTGTACGAGCCGGGCCAGTTTGCTTTACGCGGAGGTATTCTTGATATCTATTCTTTCGGCAATGAGAAGCCATACCGTGTTGAGTTATTCGGCAATGAAGTGGATAGCATCCGCATATTTGATCCCGAGACACAGTTGAGTGAACGCAAATTGTTGCAGGTTTCTATCATCCCGAATATTGAAACGCAGTTTGACAGCAATGAAAAAATTTCACTGCTGGAATATCTGCCTGAGAACACGATCGTGTGGCTGAAAGATTGGGATGTGATTAAGGAACAGTTGGAAGAAGAGGAAATGGATCTTGGACAGTTTCTTGAAAAATTGTCGCAGGATAGCACTGTAGGCAATAAGTCCAAACCCACTTATGAAGATGATGAGGATGAAACAAAAATTCTCAAAGAAGTAAGGCTGGAAGATTTTGTTCCGGCTGCAACTATTGAAAGACAGGTGCAACAACGTCACATCGTTGAATTTGGCTACAAGCCTCAGTTGTCTACAAGTGAAATTGAATTCAACACCAGGCCGCAGCCCGCTTTCAACAGACAATTTGATCTGCTGATCAAGGACCTGAAAGATCACGAAAGCAAAGGTTATAGCATTTACATATTTGCTGAACAGGCCAAACAGCTGGAAAGACTGAACACGATTTTTACTGATCTTAATACTGAGATCCAATTTACTCCGTTGGCAACCAGCATTCACGAAGGCTTTATTGATGAGGACCTGAAAGTTGTCTGTTATACGGATCACCAGATCTTCCAACGATACCACAAATACCGTGTTAAGCAGGCTTATAACAAGAACAAGGCGCTTACCATCCGTACATTACGGGAGCTTCAGCCAGGAGACTATGTAACGCATATTGATCACGGTGTGGGCACTTATAGTGGTCTACAAAAACTTGAGGTGAATGGCAAGTTACAGGAGGCTGTCCGCATTATTTATAAGGATGGCGATATTCTGTATGTGAATATCAACTCGCTGCACAAGATCTCCAAGTATACCGGTAAAGAGGGCACAACGCCCAAGATCAACAAACTGGGTAGTGACGTTTGGAACAGGCTGAAAGAAAAAACCAAAACGAAGGTTAAAGAAATTGCCTTCGACCTGATAAAATTGTACGCTCAGCGCAAGGCGCAGACAGGCTTTGCACATACTCCGGACAATTATATGCAAACTGAGCTGGAAGCAAGCTTTATTTATGAAGATACGCCCGACCAAAGCAAGGCTACAGCTGATGTAAAGAAAGATATGGAATCGCCCGCACCGATGGATCGCCTGGTGTGCGGTGATGTAGGTTTTGGTAAAACTGAGGTTGCAATAAGATCAGCTTTCAAAACATGCGTGGATGGCAAACAGGCTGCCGTTTTGGTGCCGACAACCATCCTTGCTTTTCAGCACTATAAAACATTTAAAGAAAGGTTGAAAGATTTTCCTGTAACGGTGGATTATATCAATCGCTTTAAATCATCTAAAGAGAAAAAGGAAACACTAAAGAAACTTGAAGAAGGTAAGATCGATATTATCATAGGTACGCATGGTTTGCTGGGCAAGGAAGTGAAGTTTAAGGACCTCGGCCTGATGGTAATAGATGAGGAGCAGAAGTTTGGTGTGGCGCATAAGGAAAAGCTGAAAACGCTGAAGACCAATGTTGACTGTTTAACGCTTACAGCAACGCCGATCCCCAGAACCTTACAGTTCTCATTAATGGGCGCGCGTGACTTAAGTATTATCAATACACCTCCGCCTAACAGGCAGCCTATTCAAACTGAGGTTCATGTGTTCAACGCGGAATTCATAAGAGATGCGATCTATTATGAAACAGAACGCGGCGGACAGGTCTTCTTTATCCATAACCGTGTACAAGGTTTGAAAGAGATGGCTGCGTTGATCCAGGCGCAATGTCCTGACCTGAGCATTTCATATGCACACGGACAAATGGAAGGCCATGAACTGGAAGAAAAGATCCTTGATTTTATCGACCGGAAATATGACGTACTGATCTGTACAAACATCGTTGAAAGCGGCGTGGATATTCCGAACGTTAATACCATCATCGTTAACAATGCGCACCATTTTGGATTGAGTGATCTTCACCAGTTACGCGGACGTGTGGGCAGAAGCAACAAGAAAGCGTTCTGTTATTTATTGGGACCGCCGATGAGTACATTACCATCCGACTCACGTAAACGCCTGCAGACATTGGAACAATTCAGCGATCTTGGAAGTGGCTTCCAGATTGCGATGCGTGATCTTGATATACGCGGTGCGGGAAATATGCTTGGCGGTGATCAGAGCGGCTTTATGGCAGAGATTGGTTTTGAAATGTATCAGAAAATTCTTGATGAAGCCATCCGCGAATTGAAACGTACATCATTTAAAGACCTCTTTAAAGATGAGATCAGTAAGCAGGATGATTATGTGAGCGATTGTACCATTGATACAGATCTGGAAATACTTATTCCCGATAGCTATGTAGAGAGCATTACAGAACGTCTTTCTCTATACACAAGACTGGATAGTTGCGAGAACGAAGAAGATCTGCAGGATTTCCATAATGAGCTGATAGATCGTTTTGGCCCTATTCCTCCGCAGGTGGAGGATCTTTTCACTACCGTGCGTTGCCGCTGGCTCGCAGTAGATCTTGGCTTTGAAAAGATGGCTTTGAAAGAGAACACACTTCGTTGCTATTTTATCAACAAGAATGATTCACCATACTTTGAGTCAGACATCTTTAAAAATATATTGCACTATCTGCAAACAGGCACCAACAGGGCTCGTCTAAAGCAGGCCGGTAAAAACTTCCTGCTTATCGCAGAAGACATGAATGGCATGAACGAAATGCATCGTTTTTTACAACTGATGCACACGGCGGTACTCAAGAAAAGCGAAATAATCGCCTAACCTGATTTTTATTCTGTTTTACCTATTTTTTTTCTCTCTTCCGCTAATTTTATATATAAATTTTACTATTCAATCCAAATTGAGGAAATTGCAGCAAATACCCTTAAATTGAAACATTGTAACCTTAGTGTAGTAGTACCCCTCTGCAAACCTAAGTCGAGCTGGCATTATGATCTGCTCAAAAATATCCGGCAGGTAAAAATGCAGCTAACAGGCCTCAACATTCAGTTCATTGTTGTTAATGACGGATTTGAGAACAAATCATTGTTATATAAGTTCCGGGAACTTACAGAATCGCATAGCAATATTTCGTTTATTTCTTACGCCGCCAACATGGGTAAAGGCTATGCCCTGCGAAAAGGCGTGGCGTCAGCAAGAGGAAAATATGTAATAGTAACCGATTTTGATTTTCCTTATGTACATTCCAATCTTGCAGACATGTACCATCTGTTATTGCAAGGATATGACGTTGTTGTAGGCAAAAGAGATAAGGCATACTTTAAGAAATTGCCACTCAAACGATACATTATATCCAAAGCCTGTAATTTTCTTAACCGCTTCCTACTGCGACTGCCCGTTGCAGACACACAATCGGGCCTTAAGGCATTTAATCACGTCGGCAGAAGTATTTTTTTAAACACAACCATAAACAGGTTTCTTGTAGACGCCGAATTCGTTCAATTAGCGTACAGATTTGGTCTGCACATAAAGCCAGCACCGTTGACATTGCGTGAGAACATCCAGTTCTCAAATATGAACGCAGGTGTGATTAAAACAGAAATCAGAAATTTTTTATACCTGTTGTTTAACAGGAACCGGAAACTGACAACAATTTCTGATCGCAAAAAATATGATATCAACAGCACTTTGCATTCACGCGAAACCGAGACAGTTGAATAGTTAAAGAAGTATACAGATGAGCACAACAATAAATAAGTTTTTAGCATGGATTCGCTCGGGAGCATTTCTAAAAAAAACCGGGCTGGCCATTGCATTATGGTTTGGTTTGTCACTTATTGCAGTTATGCTAAACGTACGCGGAAATACACTCAATAACTTCATCATCTTCAAACATGTTTATCTGCACACCATTCAGCAGACTAATTTATATATAGAGTACCCACAGCAGTATTCTGACGTCAATCTTTATGGCCCGTTCTTCAGCATAGTAATGGCTCCATTTAGTTTTTTGCCGGATAAGGCTGGTGTAATATTATGGGTATTGCTGAACGTTAGTGCGCTTTATTACGCCATTCGCGATCTTCCAGTAGAAAAAACGGCACAGAATACAATCCTCATTCTTAGCTCCCACGAGATGATGACTGCCTCATCGTGGCTGCAATCAAACGGATTAACCGCTGCATGCATCATACTAACATTTACATCGCTGCATAAAGGCAAAGAAGGTTATGCTGCATTTTATCTTTTGTTAGCAACATTCATTAAGATATACGGCATAGTAGGGCTGGCATTTTTTTTCTTTTCAGGAAAGCCACTTCGTTTTATTGCGTGGCTGATTGTTTGGAGTATTGTTTTTTTTACCGCTCCAATGCTAATATCGAGTGCAGATTTTATCCTGCAATCCTATGGTGATTGGAAACAGGCGCTCATACAAAAATCAGCAAAGAATATCAGACTCGATATTCACAACGACTACCAGGACATATCGATGATGGGGCTAATCAGGCGAATATTTTTCCCGGCACTGAAAGACTCATTTGTGATTATTCCAGCGCTAATTGCATTTGCTACGCAATACATGCAATACAGGTTCTTTAACAATACATCATTGCGACTATACATATTGTGTTCCGTATTGCTATTCACGGTAATATTTAGCACAGGATCAGAATCGCCTACTTATATTATTGCATTCCCGGCCGTTTGTCTCTGGTACATTCTGCAACCGAAGAACGCCTGGGCTAATGCAATGCTTGTATTTGCGTTATTGCTAACAAGTTTTTCATATTCCGATATTTTTACGCCATGGGTAAGAACCCATATCGCAAGACCCTACGCGCTAAAAGCTTTGCCTTGCTGCATACTATGGATTACTATCATTGTGCAGATACATAAAAGGCAATTTCTACACGCGCAAGAAATATTGAAAAAAGAATTATCGCCGGCATGAAGCAACTGAACAGGTTTACCCTACTCACGTTTGATGTTGAAGAATTTGATCTTCCGCTTGAATATGGTTGTGCCATATCTGTACTCGAGCAGATGGACACCGGCTATGATGGCTTGAAGAAATTGCAACAAGTGCTACATATCTACAATCAGGCATACACATTCTTTACGACAGCTAATTTTGCCAGCCAATACCCGGATGAAATCAGGAGGCTATCTGAAAGTAACGAAATAGGATCACATACTTTCTTTCATTCAAGCTTCGAAGAACGGCATTTGCTTGAAAGCAGAATAACACTTGAAAACATTACAGGCAAAAAAGTTATCGGACTACGTATGCCGAGATTACAGGCGGTATCACCAGAGCTGGTACAGCAGGCAGGTTACATATATAATTCATCCATAAACCCTTCATGGCTACCAGGCAGATATAACAACCTCAGTAAACCCAGAACTCTATACAAGCAACTGGGTGTGGTTAATGTACCGGTTTCCGTAAGTAGCAATTTCCGGATCCCGTTATTCTGGCTGGCATTCAAAAATCTTCCTTATGCTATTTATAAAAAAATGGCCATCCATACGTTGAAGAAAGACGGATACCTGTCACTTTATTTTCATCCGTGGGAATTCACAGAAATCACGCAATACAATATTCCTTTTTATATAAAGAGACATTCGGGCACATGCATGCAGGAGAGGCTGCATCAGCTTATAAAGGATCTTAAGAAAGACAGCGACTTTATATGCATGAGAGACTTACCTGGTGTCCAATGCACACATTAACTTACGCAAACGTTTGATATTTTAAAATCTGATTTATTCAACTAATTTGTTTCAGAATCTAACTGTTGAATACCAATGCCGGCGCGTTTTAGCAAAGACCAGAACGATTTTTGTTTACAATGATTTAATGCCATAGAACAAACAGATAGTTGCAAATTGCGCTGGATTTTATTTGAAAAGAGTGAGTATTGTTAATTACATAAAAGCGGGGGATCATGTTGTATTCCGGGAAACTTTTCTGCAATGGCAGCCGAAAGCGTACCAATACTTTATGCTTAAGGTAAAGGACGAAGCTTTGAGCAAAGAGCTTACACAACTCACTTTTATCAAGCTTTGGGATTACCGGCATACACTCTCCGAAGACCTTTCACTGGAAACGCAATTGTTCAGAATAGCCAGAACTACGTTGATTGACACGCTCCGTGCAAAAGCACAGCAACGAAAAGCGCAGTTGTATGTATTGAAAGAAAGCAAGGAAGAGTTTGTTCACCCTGTTACGGAAGTTGATACAGAAAAAAACATTATAAATGCGCTAAACAGCCTCCCTCCTGTTCGCAAGCAGATCTTTGTACTTAGCAGGCTGCATGGATTTTCATACAAACAAATAGCGGGTAAACTGGAGATCTCAGACCGCACAGTTGAAAAACATATTTCCCTCGCGCTTAAACAATTAAGGAAAGTATTGTCTGCTTTTTTTTGAACCATATAAGGGATTTTTTGAACCATATAAGTAAGGTGTCGGGCGCCAACGTTTCTTTGTAAACAATTGATAAAGCTTAAAGCCCAAAGCCTAAAGCCTAAAGCTGACCGAAGCGAAGTTTTTTAAACCATATAAGGCATATAAGAGCAAATAAGAGCTTTTACTCAAGATAATAATAACACTTAAACGACAATATATTTACTTAACCAGCTCGGACCTTCACCATTGACCATTCACTATTCACTAGTTGTATAGAAGGCATATAAGAGCATGTAAGCAACGACCCAAGAGCCTTTCACTTTGCAGTCTTTCGCATACTGAAGCCTTTTCTACATTTTCTACTTTTTACTTTTGACTTATTCATCATTTCCTAAAAAACCTTATATTTTCTTATAGGCCTTATATGGTTTAAAAAATATTTTTTCCTCCATTACGGGTAGGGCCTTCTTCAATCGTATTATTATAAACACCACATTCCATTGAACTTGTCTAAAGAACTGATAGAAAAATTTCTTGCAAACAAATGCACCAGGGAAGAAGCTGAGTATGTAACAAAAATGCTTAGTGAAAACCCGGCATTGATGGATGTGTATTTTTCAGGTGAAGAGTGGAACAATCTAACAATCCCGCAAAACACGCACAGCGGGAAAGAAGCTGAGGAAATGCTGAAAGCTGTTGAAAGGGCAACATATAAAAAAAATAACAACATACCGAGCATATTATTCCGCGTTGCCGCTGCAGCGGTAGTTATTCTTGTAATTGGTGTATTTTGGTTATTCACGAAGGTCAACCACGAGCATGAAGTAGCAAAGCAGACTCAAAAAGTAGCAACACTACCAACCATTGCGCAGCTAAAGGTTGTAAAGAACGATGGTACAAAAAATTTAAAAGTGGCGCTGCCAGATGGATCGGCTGTGAACATAAATCCCGGATCGCTGATCAGGTACAAGGAAAAATTTGATGATGTAAAGCGCGAAATCTACCTGGAAGGTGAAGCGTTCTTTACTGTTGCAAAAAACAAACAGCGTCCTTTTATTGTGTATAGCAAGGACATATCAACAACAGCGCTCGGTACATCCTTCACAATAAAGGCATACAGAAAGGATAAGAATGTAACTGTGACACTATATACAGGTAAGGTTGTGGTTAAACAAACAGATGCAGCCAAACAAATGCAGGATGTTTACCTGGTACCGGGCCAGGAGATTACAGTAAACATGCAGACCTTTGAAACTGTTCTTCAAAACATGAAAGACGAACCGGAAAAGATAGTGTCTGAAAAAGTTGCAGAAGTACCACCTGCCAAAGTTCAACAAAACACCAGCACGGGAATGGACTTCACCAACGAGCCATTGAAAAACGTATTCAAAAAACTGGAAGAAGTATACAATATTTCTATTCAATATAAAGATGCAGAGATTGACACGCTTGACTTTACAGGATTGATAGAACCAAATGAATCGCCGGAAAACATTCTGCAGAACATTGCTTTATTAAATGGATTTACAATAACCAGGACCGCAAACAGTTTCCTGTTTCAGAAAAATCAGTAATCAAAATACATAAAAAGACTTAAACACGCACGGGCCCTGACGTGTAAAGGATACCTATGCCCTAATCCCTTAATTAATCCCGTTAGCTTTTGGCGTTATCAAAAATTAACGCCAACCGAACTCATTGCAAAAACAAAAACAAAATGAAAAAAGACAAACTGCGCAAGAAGAGGCCGTACCTTGGTCGCGCGTCTTCCATGTTATTGCTTCTGTTTCTTAGTTGTTATTTAACCTTACCCGTTTTTGGGCAGAACAAAGCTGCAACCATAAAGGGTTTAATACAAAGCGAAAAAGGAGAAGCGCTAAATGGTGTTTCAGTTGAATTGAAGGCCGGTAATGTAAGCCATGCAACACAGACAAATGAAGATGGTGTTTTTATATTTGAAAACCTGGATGCTTCGCTAAAGTACAACCTGCAGTTCACACATGTTGGTTATGAATTAAAAGCAATTAAAAACTATGCACTTAAGCAGGGCATTACCAATTCAATCATTGTAAAGCTGAAAGAAGCCAATAACGATCTTTCTGAAATTGTTGTAGTTGGTTACGGCAAGCAGAAAAAAGTAAATCTGAGTGGTGCGGTTCAATCTGTATCATCCAAAGAGTTGGAAAGCAGGCCTATCAACAGCGTTGGCGCAGGATTGGAAGGATTGATCCCCAACCTGAACATTACTCCGGTAAGTGGAAGACCTACCGATGCACCTGCATTTAATGTGAGAGGATATACATCTTTAACAGGTGGCGATGCATTTATTTTGGTTGATAACGTTCCGGTAAGACCTGATGAACTCACCCGTTTAAACCCCGCTGATGTAGAGAGCGTTTCAGTATTAAAAGATGCGGCGGCCTCAGCTATTTATGGAGCACGCGCAGCCTTTGGTGTTGTATTGATCACGACGAAAACTGCTAAATCCGAAAAGCTCCAGGTTAGCGCAGATTTCAATTATGCTGTACGTGATGCCGGTAGTCTTCCTAAAATAGTAACAGATCCATTAACGGTGATGCAATACAAACATGACGCAGCCACACCTCTGTATGATTTGTATCCTGATGCAGTAAGGGAATATGCAGCTAAAAGATCAAAAGACCCTTCCCTCCCTGCAGTAATTGTTGATCCGACAGATCCCAACAAATGGGCCTATTACGGTTCAACCAACTGGATGAATGAAGCATACCGCAAGTCTGCACCAGCCTATACAGGTAATGTAAGTCTTTCACAAAAAACAAATAAGCTGTCTTATTACATGTCTGCGGGCTACTATCAACAGGATGGTTTGCTCAGATATGGCACTGATATATACAACCGTTACAACCTGCGTGGAAACGGTACTTACCAGGTTACCAAATGGTTCAAGCTGGGTACCAACACAACATTCACCGTAAGTAAGTACGACATGCCTACTTACAACTCATCTTACCTTTATTTTCACAACGTAAACAGAACACCTTCTTTATCGGTCCCTAAAAATCCGGATGGTACATGGACTGCTGATGGCGCTTCTTTACTGGGGACATTGCAGGATGGAGGAAGAACTACCACCAATACAAATGATGTTCTCGCAAACATCAATGCTGAGATCTCTTTGATAAAAGACACCTGGACCGTTAAAGGAGAAGCTTCCTACAGAAGAACAAATGCAACAACAAACGGATTTAACGTACCGGTGCCTTACAGAAATGGACCTACCCAACCGCTGGGTTATATTTATTCCGCGGATGGAGGTAACACAACATGGGCAAAAAATGAAGAAGGCGCTATAAACTATAACGTCTATAACGTTTATACTGATTTTCATAAAACCTTTGCGCAGAAACATTTCTTACAGGCGCTCGCAGGATTTAACCAGGAATACTGGTACCGCAATTATTTCTGGGTACAACGCAACAACCTGATCAGTACTTCTATTCCCAACACACAAGTTGCTACAGGTACAATTACACAGGGAAGCACCATTACCGACTGGGCTGTCAGAGGTCTTTTCTATCGCCTCAATTATATCTTTGACAATAAATATATAGTTGAACTGAATGGTCGCTATGACGGAACCTCACGCTTCCCTTCAAATGACAGATGGGGATTCTTCCCGTCAGCATCAGGAGCATGGGTAGTGTCTAAGGAAAACTTCTTTGGTAATATTAGCCGTTCTATCCGTATGGATCTGTTCAAGCTTCGCGCCTCTTACGGATCTTTGGGTAACCAGGCTTTGAATGCCAACCAATACAATAACCCAGCCTACGTTTATCCATATATTCCGTCGATGCCGGCAGGCCAGATCGCAAGTGTACTGGATGGACAGCGACCTATCGGTGTAAGTCAGCCTGCAGTTGTTTCGCCAACGTTAACATGGGAAACTGTAAAGACGGTAAACTTCGGAACTGACATGGCCTTCCTTAACAACAAACTTGAGTTGAATTTTGACTGGTACACACGCTACACTGAAGGCATGCTTACTAAAAGTAAAACGCTGCCCGGAACCTTCGGCGCATCTGAGCCACAAACAAATGCAGCTAACTTAAAAACCAAAGGATGGGAATTAACTGCCAGCTGGAGAGATCAATTCAGACTCGCATCTTCGCCATTCCTGTATTCACTGCGCTTTACACTTGGTGATAGCAAAGCTTTCATTACAAAGTATGACAATCCCAACAAGATTCTAAGTGATTACTATGAAGGCATGCAAATTGGTGAAATTTGGGGATTGACAACAGAAGGCTTTTTCCAAAATGATGAAGATATTCAGAAACATGCGGACCAGACCGCGGTTGGCTCTGATGATCAGCAGTATAAATTTTATGTGGGAGACTTGAAGTTTAAAGACCTGAATAATGATGGAAAAGTTGATTATGGCAATAACACCGTAAGCAACCCCGGTGATAAAAAGATAATTGGCAACAATGCGCCACACTATAATTACAGTTTCCAATTCACCGCAGACTATAAAGGATTTGATCTTCGCGTGTTTGCGCAAGGCATTGGTAAGCGCGACTGGTATCCGAATCCAAGCAATCACTATTTCTGGGGGATCTATGCCCAGCCATGGACCAACATACAGGAACACAACCTTGATCATTGGACACCGGAAACACCTAATGGATATTTCCCAAGAGTTAAATCTTACATAGCGGAAGATGCCAGCGAGCTTGGCGCTCCTCAAACAAGATACTTGCAAAACGCAGCATATCTCCGCCTTAAGAATTTAACCATTGGTTATTCATTGCCGCTTTCATTAACGCAGAAGTGGAAAATAAACAAGCTCCGCTTTTATGTGAGTGCAGAGAATTTGTTTACCATCAAACATCTGAAAGCAAATCTCGATCCCGAAGGATTGGACGGCACTGTATATCCTTTCCAGAAAACATATTCATTGGGTTTAAACTTCAATTTCTAATTGTTAACCTCGTACATCATGAAGAAAACAATTTATATAGCAGCGATACTATCGGTTACTACGGGGCTTTTTTCCTGCAAAAAAGATTTTCTGCAGCGGGCTCCACAATCGAATGTGACTTCAGAAACTTTTTTCAATACTCCACAGGATCTCGAAACTTATTCCAACAGTTTTTATAGCCAATTGCAGTTTGGCTATGACGATCTGAACTCTGACAATATCTCCAGCTACAGCGGTGGCGGAGAAACAGATCAATTGGTGCGCGGTTCTATAACGCCCGCAAATGTTGGCGGATGGAGCGATTGGGGCAGCTTGCGTAATATCAACTACATGTTAGATCATGCAGGTAAAGCGCAGGGAGACACTGCTGCCATCAACCATTACATTGGCATTGCCAAGTTTTTCCGGGCCTGGTTCTATTTCAGCAAAGTGAAAAGATATTCTGATGTTCCATGGTTTTCACACGCAATGCCCGCTGGCGACAGCAGCTTATATCTGCCGGCCACCCCAAGGGCAGTTGTTGTAGATTCCATGCTGAATGATCTTACATACTCAACAACCTATATCAAACCAACTGAGGGCAATAGAACAAGAGTTACGCAGTGGAGTGCACTTGCATTGATGGCGCGCATCTGTTTGTACGAAGGCACTTACAGAAAATATCATGCTGAAATAGGATTGAGTAACGATTACCAACGCTTCCTTGATAAAGCAGTGTGGGCAAGCCAGCAGCTGATGCAAAGCGGTAAATTCAGTCTCACTTCTACAGGAAACGGAGCTACGGATTTTCGCAATCTGTTTGCGAGTACCAGTCTTTCAGGAAACAATGAAATGATTCAATGGGCCAGCTACGACAAAGCATTGGGGGGCGGAAACAACACACACGTTGTGCTTGGCTGGACATGGTCCTTAAGCCGCAGCCTGATGGAATCATTTTTGATGAAAGACGGCACTCCATTTACTTCAGTTCCTGGCTATGACAAAAAAACCTTCACTGAAGTATTTGTCAACCGCGATCCACGTTTGGCTGAAACCATTGCACCTCCGGGCTTTTCAACCAATGGCGCAAATGGAGATCCTTATATAGCCAAACCAAATCTTGGAGAATATGACCAGGTAAAATTTTATCCTCGTGATCCTGCACAAAGACAAGGTTGGGTTTTAGACTATACCTCTCTTCCTATCTTCCGTTACGCTGAAGCACTGCTTGTGTATGCTGAAGCGAAAGCCGAATCCGGAACTATTACACAAGAAGACGTAGACAAAACAATCAACCTGATCAGGGATCGTGTTCAAATGCCACATTTATTGCTGACAAAAGCAAATGCTGAAATTGATCCTGTTTTAGCACAATACTACCCTAATGTAAGCGGACTGAATAAAGGTGCAATTCTCGAAATAAGAAGAGAACGTCGTGTTGAACTGGCATGTGAAGGTCAGCGCTTTGATGATCTGCAACGCTGGTATGCCGGCAAGCGTCTCCAGGATGCACAGCAAGGCATGTACGTTAGTGCATTGGGCGGAATTGATGTTACGGGTGATGGTCAGCCAGACATTGCAATACTTGCCTCACCAAATGATGAAAGTCCGATCAACAATCTACCGGATGATGTAAAAAAGAAATTGTCAAAATTCTATTTGAAAGATGCAAATGGAAAGGACAATAACTTTTATCTGACAAACGGCACATCTGGCTATATCGCATTTACTGTTGACAGGGATCAGCCCCGTAATTTTATTGAACCTAAGTACTACTATCGTCCTATTCCGCAAACACAGTTGGTGTTAAATCCACAGTTGAAGCAACCATATGGATGGTAGATGGAAAGCTTAAAGCGCAAAGCCTAAAGCTTAGAACTAGTGGCTGAAACTTTAAAGCTTATCATTTGACACATCAACAGCTGAAAGCTTAAAGCCCAAAGCTTAGAACCAGTGGCTGAAACTTTAGAGCTAATAATTAACGGTAACAATCCGGATAAACACAAATAATTAATTTTCTAAACTAATGAGCGTGGCTAACATTGGAAACAAACAATGAAGGCTACGCTCTAGCTTTAAGCTTTAGGCTTTGAGCTTTATGCTTAGTAATCATGAAAAGAAGAAATTTTATACAGAACCTGTCGCTAACAACGGCGGCCATAACAACAGCACAAATAAGCAAGGCTGCTGAGACAGCATCTTTCAAAAAATCGTCACCAGTATTAACCGTGGCACACATAACGGATGTGCATATACGTCCGGATGAAGATGTGCCTGCACGCTACAAAAAGTGTTTAGAAGCAGTTAAGAAACACAAGCCTGATTTTATTTTAAACGGTGGGGACTCAATTCATGATGCATCATATGACAATGTAAAGAGAGAACGGGTAACAGAACTGTGGGATTTGTGGGACGATTGCTGCAAACCTATTCAGCAATATGAAATGTATAGCTGCATCGGCAATCACGATATTTGGTGGGCGGCTCCTTCTAAAGAAGATGAAATGTATGGCGTTAACTATGTAACCAAACGTTTGAAAATTCCTAACCGTTATTACAGCTTCTCCAAAAAAGGATGGCACTTTATTGTTCTCGACGGCAACAACAAGGGTATTACGTTAGATGAAGAACAACTCAGATGGCTGGAAAATGACCTCAATAGTTTAGCTGCAAATACACCCGTTTTATTAATGTCCCACTACCCCATCCTTACTGTTACAGGTTCATGGGAAGGTGGTCAGCACGGAGATCACAAACAATTAAAACAACTCTTTTACAAGCATAAAGACAAAGTAAAAGTCTGCCTGAGCGGACACCAGCATTTACTCGACAGGGCATGGTATAACGATGTTCATTATTTCTGTAATGGTGCCATGAGTGGTTTCTGGTGGGGTAAGGGCGACACAAAATCTGCAGCACCCTATTATTACCAGGAAACAGCGCCCGGATATGCAATACTGAAACTATACGCAGACGGAAGTGTGGAGAATGAGTATATAGAACATAAATTGTAATTCTTTTAAACCATATAAGGCATATAAGGGAGTAGCAGGTTCAATACTTCTATGCAACTAGTGAATAGTGAATGGTCAATGGTGAAGGTTCGAGCTGGTTAAGTAAATACATTTTCGTTTGAGTGTTATTATTATCCTGAGCAAAAGCGCTTATTTGCGCTTATATTTCTTCTATACAACTAGTGAATAGTGAATGGTCAATGGTGAAGGATACAAACTGGCTGAGTAAATGTATGCAGCTCTAGCCATGATGGACCTCCGGTGTAACTTCTTGTACGCCCTTATATACCTTTAACGGTTCAAAAAACTTCGCTTCGGTCAGCTTTAGGCTTTGGGCTTTAAGCTTTATCAGTTGTCAACGAAGAAACGTTGGCGTGGCCGACACCTTACTTCTATACAACTAGTGAATAGTGAATGGTCAATGGTGAAGGCTCGAGCTGGTTAAGTAAATACATTGTCGTTTAATTGTTATTATTATCGTGAGCAAAAGCGCTTATTTGCGCTTATATTTCTTCTATACAACTAGTGAATAGTGAATGGTCAATGGTGAAGGTTCGAGCTGGTTAAGTAAATACATTGTCGTTTAAGTGTTATCATTATCCTGAGCAAAAGCGCTTATTTGCTCTTATATGCCTTATATGGTTTAAAAAACTTCGCTTCGGTCTGCTTTAGGCTTTGGGCTTTAGGCTTTGGGCTTTGGACTTTAAGCTTAATCAGTTATTTACCAGGAAACGTTGGCGCGGCCGATCTCTAACTTATCTGGTTTAAAAAAATTCTTCAGCCTATACCAAAAATCTTCCGCAAACGTTTGACTGAATAAAATCAACTCCTGATCAAATACAAAACAGGAAATTAGCATTTATCTATTACAAGACGATATGCTTAATTCCTTTTATATTTTCAAATTAAGAATTAAAAGTTCTAATACAATTTTTGCATCCATATATGCAATTCTTCTTTTTGCATGCATCTCATTTTCGGCAATAGCACAAGCTCAACGCAAACCCAACGTCATCTTCATTTACCTTGATGATATGGGCTATGGCGAGCTTGGTTGCTATGGTCAGCAAAAGATAAAAACGCCGAACATTGATCAACTTGGAGCTGAAGGCATGCGTTTTACACGGCATTACACAACATTCCCGGTATGTGCGCCGGCCAGAACCGGACTGCTAACGGGAAAGCATTCAGGCCATTGCTTTATAAGAGGCAACTATGAGTTCGGAGGTTTCTCTGATGAAGATGAAGGTGGTCAAATGGCATTGCCTGAAGGAGCCTTCACAATTGCGCAGTTAATGAAACAGGCAGGCTATGCAACAGGCGCTATCGGCAAGTGGGGACTAGGAATGAATAACTCAACAGGTGATCCGAATAAGCAGGGCTTCGATTATTTCTATGGTTATCTTGATCAAAAGCAGGCACACAATTTTTATCCCACACACTTATGGGAGAATGGAAAAAAAGATACACTCAACAACAAATACATCTACGTTCATCAGCCTTTATCAAAAAATGCATCGCCGCAGGATTTTGATAGGTTTAAGGGTAATGAATACAGCGGTACTAAAATGGCAGAAAAAACATTCGCCTTCATAAAAGCCCACAAGGATGAACCGTTCTTTTTGTACCTTCCTTATACTGGTCCGCATGTATCGCTGCAGGCCCCGGATGATGCAGTGAAAGAATATATCGGACAATTTGATGAACAACCTTATTATGGAGAAAACGGATATGCGCCATGCCGTTACCCTCTTTCTACTTACGCTGCAATGATCAGCTATACAGACAAGCAGGTTGGCAAAATAATGGCGCTCCTAAAGGAATTACATCTGGACGACAACACCATCGTCATGTTTAGCAGCGATAACGGAACTACCTTTAATGTAGGAGGAGTTAATGCAGAATATTTTAATTTAACAGCAGGACTAAGAGGAAGAAAAATGGACCTGTACGAAGGCGGCATCAGAATGCCATTTATAGCCAGATGGCCAGGCAAGATAAAAGCCGGCCAGGTCTCCGATCTTATATCTGCTCAGTATGATCTGATGGCCACGCTCACAGAGCTTACGTCAACAAAAACAAACTGGCACACAGATGGCCTGTCTTTTCTGCCAACACTACTCGGGCAGCCGGCCAAACAAAAAAAACATGAGTACCTATATTTTGAATATCCTGAAAAGAGCGGACAGATCGCCATCCGCATGGGAAACTGGAAAGGTGTAAAGAGTGATATCAAAAACAAGCAGAGCCATTGGGAACTGTTTGAGATGCTGCATGATGAAAAAGAAACAACAAACCTGGCATCAGATCATGCCGACATCATTGCACAATTCGAAAGCATCATACAAAAAGAACATCAGACGGCAGTAATCAGAGAATGGGAATTCATCGATCCAAAATTTAAACCAAAGAATTAATTCACCAAAACCTTCGGTTGTAATCGTGAAGCATGCTTGCACATTTGTGCAGCCATGCCGAAAACGGCATAAAAACATTTTAAACCATATAAGTAAGTTGTTGGCCACGCCAACGTTTCTTTGTAAACAATTGATAAAGCCTAAAGGCTAAAGCTGACCGAAGCGAAGTTTTTTAAACCATATAAGGCATATAAGAAAATATAAGAACTTTTGCTCAGGATAATGATAACACTACAACAAGAATGTATTTACTTATCCAGCTCGGATCTTGACCATTGACTATTCACTAGTTGTATATAAGGCATTAAAAAATAGCGAAGCCTTATATTTTCTTATATGCCTTATATGGTTTAAAAAAAGCCGGGTTAATATATTACTTTTCTTTTCCATTTAACTACGCAAACGTTTGATTAAATTATCTTTCATTTATGTTGTTACCTTAAGGGTTGAGGATAACTGCCATGAACCAAAACTTTCAACAGCCAGGTGAAGCTTTATGGAAAAAACTCAAACATAGCGATGCTGCTGCCTTCGAACATCTTTACCGGATGTACGCAGCGGACCTGTTCAACTATGGCAGTAAACTGACAAGCGATGCTAACCTTTTAAAGGATAGCATCCAGGACATATTTATTGAGATCTGGAAATATCGCGAAACGATCGGCATTGCCAAACACCCCAAATTTTACCTGTTTAAAACGCTTCGTCACAGAATTTTACGCAACAGCAATGCAGTACCGTTATTTCTCGATAATTATTCCAACCCGGCGATTTTTGAATACCCCTGTCACGAAACGCCCGAGCATCTTGCCATTCAATTGGAGCAGAACAACCTCAATACAAAAATTATCCAGGACCTGTTAAGCAAGCTTAGCTCCAGGCAGCGTGAAGCGATCCACCTCCATTTCTATCATAACTTTTCTTATGTTGAAATGACCGCTTTAATGGGCATGAATTATCAATCTATCCTTAACCTTATGCAGCGTGCGTTGAAAACATTAAGGCAGGAAGCTGTGAAATTCCCAGCGATATCATTTTTGGTACTGATTGGACTGATTGCTTTTTTTGCCTGATATTTCTGAATGCCTGATGCAGAATTTGATGTCTGATGTAGGATTTGAGGATGTCTGATTTCTTTCTCCTCATCAGCTTAACATATATCGAACAACGATTAAGCAAGAATAGCATGTCAGAATAACTTTATTCTTTCCCTCCTCACCCCTTCATCACGCTCTTGAACACCTGATACCTGACAGCTGATACCTCACACCTTACGCCTCACACCTTTTTCATCTTTTTCAAAAAAACTTCCAAAACACTGAGTATGTTTTACAACTTTTTTGCTCTGATGTACCGGACCATACTAAATTGCTTATGAACCCGGAACTGGAAAAGTTTGTTCTAGACGAAAAATTTGTTTCGTGGATATTGAATCCCAATGGCGTTTATGCGGAATACTGGAAACAGTATTTTGCGGAATCGCCGCACGAAAAACCTGTTGCAGACGAAGCTGCAATACTTGTACAGGAATTGCACGAAGCAGAAAAGGAGAACTACGCACCTGTAAGGCAAGATATTTTGCAATCTACGTGGCAGAACATAGAAAAGGAATTACAGACCTCCGGAAAGGAGGTCACAATTAAATACAAACACAAGACTAATATTTATCGCTATGCTGTCGCTGCTGCCGTTGTCATTTTTGCGACAACAATTTTCTTTCTTTCTAAAAAAGACCCTGTCAACAATACTGCGCCGGTATTGGCCGAAACAAAAGCTGACATACAGTCAAAACAAATCATAACCAATACAAGTACACATTTCAGGTTAATACATCTGAGTGACGGCACTGCAATCAATCTTGCACCTCAGAGCACGATCACGGCTGAGAAAATATTCACGGGCTATAAACGCGAGGTAACGCTTACGGGTAACGCTTTTTTCCAGGTGGCTAAAGATGCTTCAAAACCCTTTTACGTTTATACCGGCTCTGTTGTTACGCGTGTGGTAGGCACAAGTTTTAGCATTGTTACAATGCCTGACAGCAAGAACATAACCGTTAGCGTTAAAACAGGTAAAGTGATGGTATATAAAAAAGGAGATGAACAAAAGCCATCAGCAATAGCAGTATTGCTGCCGTCGCAACAATGCTCTTACCTGGCAATACTGGATACAATTGAGACCAGGAGTCTTTCCACGCCTGACGATGCTGTTATCAAACCGATCACAGAAAAAAACCAGCACTTTGACAGGGTAACGGTCCCGGCACTACTTGATGCTGTTGCCCGCAGATTTGATGTGGAGATCAAATACACAGCAAATGATTTTCAGGGTACCGACATAACTATTACACTGCTAACCTCTCAAAGTCTTGAAAGCATGCTTCATGTTATCAGTAAAACAGTGAATGCGAATTATAGAATTGAAGACAACAAGATCATTTTTACCAAAAGCAAATAATTATTCATCCTTCAAAAAACAAAGATTCATGAGCATTCATTAAACCAAAAATTAACAAGAGAAGATGGCGGTGTTCGCGGCACTCGCCACCTTAATTACTTAGCGGTACGGAGCCGTCTAAGCCGATTTGCGTAAACCATTATTCACTGCAAAATCACTTAAATGTATGAACAAAAAACGAAACTGTTCAATCGTTTTGCTTATGAGAATCACAGCGATTAAAACCTTTTTTATACTGGCAATTTTAAACACTGCTCTTGCCAGGGAAGGAAAGGGTCAATCTGTTCTTGATCAAAAGATCACCGTAAATTTTAAAGGAGAAAAACTCCCGGACGCACTGAAGATCCTGGAAAAATCTGCTGACATAAGTTTTTCCTATTCAGGCGATGTCCTTGACAAAGAGAAAAAAGTATGGTACAGTGCTGAAAACAAAGAACTTAGAGAAGTATTCACAGCATTGTTCAAACCGTTAAAAATTGATTTTGAGGTTGTCGACAGCTATATTGTCCTGACAAAAAATCAAACCAAAACATCTGCAGAAAGGCTTTCGAATCTGCAACTTCAGGCTGTTTACAAGGAAGAAAGAACAATAAAAGGTATTGTAACGGATGAAACCAATAAGCCACTCAGCGGTGTTAGTGTAACGCTGAAAAACAAACCAGGTGGTGTATTTACCGATGAGGCCGGTAAGTTCGAAATAAGTGCTGATAACGGTGATGTATTGTTGTTCTCGTCAGTTGGATATATAAGCTATTCAGAATCAATCGTAGCTCAGCGCTCCAACTTAACCATTGCGTTGAAAAGCAGCAGTGCCGAATTAGGTGAGGTAGTGGTAGTTGGTTATGGTACTCAGAAAAAAACAAATGTGACCGGAGCCATTTCAACAGTCACCATGAGTAAGTTAACTGATGTTCCCGTGAGCAATCTGTCCAATGCTTTGGCTGGACGCGCACCCGGTGTTAACGTAACCAATACTTCAGGCCTCGCGGGTGCAACATCTGCCATCAGGATCAGGGGAAGTTTTGGAGACCCATTGTATGTTATTGATGGTATACTGAGAGATAAAACAGCTTTTGATGCGCTCGATCCAAATGAAATTGACCAGATGAGCATTCTTAAAGATGCGGCAACTGCTTCAATATATGGTTCACGCGCAGGTAATGGTGTAATTATGGTTACAACTAAAAGCGGAACTATTGGAAAACCTGTGTTCAACTTCCAGGCTTCTTATACTACGGGAAAACCTACGCAGGAATTGTTGTCCAACAAAACTACTGCCACAGATGAACTGATCTATCAGAACCGCGTTGCTGAGTTTAACAGTGCAACCTTGCCGAACGGCCAGGCTGAGTTTGACTATTTTAAAAACCGGAACTACAATGTAAATGACTGGATCTGGCGCAATCCTCAAACACAGAAATACATGTTGAGTGTAAATGGCGGTAGCGATAAGATCACTTATTATTCCATGCTAAGCTATACGAATGACAAAGGATCTTACATCAATCTTGATTATGGTAAATATAATTTGAGGACCAACGTTACAGCAAAAATTTCTGATGACATAAAGCTTAACCTGAATGTTTCAGCAGCTCAGCAAAACCCTGATCGTTTTTACTGGCCCTTCACCGGAGATGACGATTATAACGTGGGAGACTTTTACAGGGTTACTTTCAACTGGCCTAAGTTATATCCATTTTATCTGAATGCAGATGGCTCTCCTGCAAATGAAATTACCCGTTACCCTGTACAAACGCCAATGGGTAGCTGGCAGGCATGGAACGTAATTGACCAGGTTGAAGGACAGCGTTATATCAAAACAAGAAGAAGACAGTTGAATACCATTGCAACACTTGATATTAAACTGCATAAATTAATTCCGGGACTGGCTGCAAAAGTGATGGCAAATTATGAAGCCAATGATTACATGCGTAAATGGTTCTTAACCTATCAGACCAACTATGTTTTTATTTCTGCTGATCCTGATGGCAACCGTTTTATTCCTGGCCCGCCCGATCCGAATAAGACAAACATATTCACGTTTAGTCAAAACAGCCCTTTCATGCAGTATAATATGCAGAATGGATGGAACTATCAGATAGACGGCTACCTGACTTATAACCGCAATTTCCGGAAACATTCAGTTGACGGGTTATTGGTGTATGAGCAGGCTGAAACCGGCCTAACCAGTGCAACAGCAAAAGCACAGCAACCTATTGCACCTATTGACCAGATGTTTGCTTATTCAAATGACGCAACCAATCGCTATGGTACAGGCTACGAGCAAAACGGTGCAAGGCAATCGTGGATTGGCCGCTTTAACTATTCTTTTGACAAACGCTATATAGCCGAGTTCTCTTTCCGTTATGATGGTAATACGCTTTTCCCTCCAAAGAAACGCTGGGGCTTCTTCCCTTCAGCTTCTGTGGGATGGAGAATATCACAGGAGTCTTTCTTCAAGAATAGCGTTAGCTGGGTAGATGAGTTGAAGCTGAGAGCATCATATGGAACAACGGGTAACGACCTGGATGTGAACAACAATAAAATTGCGCCATTCTCCTATCGCTACACTTATCAGAACACCGGCTCTTATATATGGGGCAACAACCTATATACAGGTATCGGCCCGGGGGCTACGCCTAACCCTAACCTTACATGGGCCACCATCACCAATGCCAACATAGGTCTTGATTTTGCCACATTGCAAAACAGGCTTTCGGGTAAGGTAGATGTGTTTGTAAACAAAATGACGAACATCCTTGGTGCACGTACCGTTACATTGCCGGACAACTATGGTCAGACTCTTGCCCCGGAAAACTATGCTGCAAGATCATTCCGTGGTGGTGAATTTTCTGCTGAATGGAGAGACATGATTCCAGGAAGCAAAATCAATTATTCTGTTTATGGTAACATTGGCTATGCAATTGACCGTTGGGATGTATTAGATCAAAGCCCGGACTATCAACCCGGCGGCGCACAGGCCTTCCGCAATGCAGTTGGTCAACCCGCCAACAGGATCTTTGGTTATAAAGCCAAAGGCATTATACGCACGCAGGATCAGTTAGATGAACTTCTTCACAGCGACTTTAAACAATTTGGAAGAACACCTTATTTGGGCGCATTACTTTTCGAGGACGTGAGAGGTGACGCGTACAAACCAGGTGCAGACGGAAAGGTTGATGCAAATGACGTGCAACTACTCAGCAAGAATGGATCTCCACGCATCAACTTTGGGATGGGCTTTAACGTGTCATGGAAAGGATTTTCATTTGATGCGCACTTCCAGGGTGTAAGCGCTTATGATCGCATGATCAGCAACCTTGACGGACCAGGTATGCGTCAATGGGGAGGCAACTTCAGAACATATTACCCCATCTGGGCCGGGGATGTTTGGACACCTGAAAATCCCAACGGAAAATACCCGCGTGTTGTAGGCCAGAACTGGGCTGAAGCCGGTGGAGATGGTTCTTCTTTTTGGATAAGGAACGGCGGATATCTTAGGCTACGTAACCTGAATATTGCGTATAACCTCCCGGCAAAATGGCTCTCACGCATAAAAGTTTTACAGACTCAATTCTTTATTAACGGAACCAACCTGCTCACGTTCTCTAAAATGAAAGAGTTCCAGGATCCCGAACAGGACAACTATGATTCTTATCCGATCATGAAAACATTCACTATTGGTGCAAACATCAGGTTTTGATAAGTACGGTTAAGAATAACACTAAAATTTCTACGATGAAAAAAATTATTTTCTTCCTTTATACAATCGCAATAGCAACAAGCTGTTCCAAAGTTCTGGATGTAGAAGATCTTAACAACTACAGTCCGGACCAGGTTTGGAATGATGCCAATCTTGCCAATGCATACCTTGCCAATATTTATCCGGTATTTGGTAACTGGAGAGCTTCTGCTGACAGAACAAGCGACCAGTTATCCGGCATTGTTTTTCCACCGGACGCCATTACAATCACCAACAGTGCCAGCTCGGTAATAGGTGATGCATACAGCGGCTGGAATTATACAACCATGCGTTTAATCAACCAGGCGATCGTTGATGTACCCAACGGTTCTTTAGCTAAAAATGTAAAGGACCAGATAATGGGCCAGGCTTATTTTCTGCGTGCATATACTTATTTTGGGATGGTAAGAGCTTATGGTGGTGTGCCTTATCTTACAAAGCCCCAGGACAGGTACACTGATACACTTGCTGTTCCCCGTAACTCTACCAAAGAGTGTTTTGATCTGATGGTGAAAGATATTGATTCAGCAATTGCATTGCTTCCAAAACACATTTTGCCGGCATCTGCAGACTGGGGTAAAATTGACGGAAATTTTGCTACTGCGTTTAAGGCAAAAGTATTATTGTATATGGCCTCTCCACAGTTCAACCCTTCCAACCCCTGGGATAACACTTATTGGACCAATGCCTATACTGCAAACAAAAAAGCATACGATGATCTGACTGCCCAGGGATATAAACTTACAGACGACTATTCGGGAATTTTTCTTAATGAGCGCAATAGCGAAGTGGTGTTTTCTGTGATCAATCTGTATCCGAATAAAGTAGCAGCATGGGATGAAACGATAAGACCGGGATCTTTAAGCCGTGGCAATGCATCCACCTGTCCTACATGGGAACTCGTAAGAGCATTTCCGATGAAAGATGGCAAACAATTCAATGATCCATCCGGCAAATATTATAAGTCAGAAGACCAGCTGCTTCAATCTTACTGGCAGAACAGGGATCCCCGTTTTGAAAAGTCAGCCGTTTGGAACGCCAAACAATACCCCGTAGCCGGCACAACTGTCGGTTACAGACAATATACTTCGGTTGGCATAGCCAATGCGTTGGACAATTATGGCATCAATCCAAACTCTTCGGACAAATCAACCAATAACGACCGGTATACAGGCTTTTTTATTCTGAAGGGCTCCAAGCAAGTGCTCACGCAGGCACAGGTGCAGCAATATGATGTGGATTTTGTGCTAATGCGCTTTGCAGAAGTGATGCTTAACTATGCCGAAGCGGCAAATGAAACAGGACATTTGGCTGATGCAATGGATATTCTTAAACAAATAAGAAGCAGGGCTGGCATTGAACCCGGAGCAGACGGCAACTATGGCATTTCTGCAGCCAACAGACAGCAAATGCGCCAGGCGATTGTGGATGAACGCAATATTGAGCTTTGCTTTGAAGGCTTCCGTTTTTGGGATCTGAGACGCTGGCGCATGTTCAGTGTGCTCGACAATGGAACCAAACACGGTGTTGAAGCGATTGCAATTGAGGCCAATGGTGCTGAAATGCCATTAACTGAGGCTAAGACAGCGGCTGATAATAACACGCTTACTGAAAGCAATTTCAAATATTCCATATTGCAGGCACCACAGGCCGGCGTAAAAGTGAATTCATTGCCAGATAAGTATTACTTCTTCCCTATTCCACAGAGCGTTTTGGTAAAAAACCAAAACCTTCAACAGAATGTAGACTGGGGCGGAAGCTTTGACCCTACACTGCATTAGTATTTCACGCCTGGGCGTCTGTTGTTTCACGCAGCGGACGCGGCAGGGCGGCGGCGCGGCGATAAGTTCTTAGACGTTTCAACTTAATAAATACCATTGCGTCGCTGCTTCTTGGCGATCGTTGCGTGAAATTTTCTTCTTTTCTCGCGGCGGGCACGGCGAGGCGGCGGCGCGGCGATAAGTTTTTAGAAGTTTCAACTTAATAAATACCGTTGCGTCGCTGCTTCTTGGCGATCGTTGAGTGAAACCTTTTTCTTTTCTCGCGACTGGCACGGCGGGGCGGCGGCGCAGCGATAAGTTCTTAGACGTTTCAACTTAATAAATATCGTTGCGTCGCTGCTTCTTAGCGATCGTTGCGTGAAATTTTCTTCTTTTCTCGCGGCGGGCGCGGCGGGGCGGCGGCGCAGCGAAACTTTAAGTGCATTAATTCAAATAGTTGGCGTTGCGTCGTTGCTCCTTGGCGATCGTTGCGTGAAACCTTCTTCTTTTCTCGCGGCGGGCACAGCGGGGCGGCGGCGCAGCGAAACTTTAAGTGCATCAACTCAAATAGTTGGCGTTGCGTCGTTGCTCCTTTGCGTTCGTTGCGTGAAACCTTTTTCTTTTCTCGCGGCGGGGCGGCGGCGCAGCGAAACTTTAAGTGCATTAATTCAAATAGTTGGCGTTGCGTCGTTGCTCCTTTGCGGTCGTTGCGTGAAACCTTTTCTTTTCTCGCGGCGGGCGCGGCGGGGCGGCGGCGCGACGATAAGTTTTTAGACGTTTCAACTTAATAAATATCGCTGCGTCGCTGCTTCTTGGCGTTCGTTGCGTGAAACCTTTTTCTTTTCTCGCAGCGGGCGCGGCGGGGCGGCGGCGCGACGATAAGACTTTAAACATTTGGATATCCGGCGTTGCGTCGTTGCTTCTTGGCGTTCGTTGCGTGAAACTTTTACCTAATTGCGTGAAACATTACCGCGAGAAAAAACATGACCGTCTCAGCAATTGAGGCGGTCTTTTTATTTGCGACATTCTCACTTATCACCAATTCTTTGCTAAAATCGAGCAACTGGGGAATGTTTTATTCTTCTTATTTTGTCGAACGCGCGGCCATGTGATAAAGCAATTTAACTGCAAGTCGCAACAGCATTTTAGACCTGATTTAAAAAGAAAAACAATAATGCAAACAAGTAAAATTATTACGGGCATTGCTTTATGTAGTATAATGACTACTGCGGCTATTTCGCAATCAAAATCAAATTATGCCATCATTCAGCCCACAGACACAGAAGAACAAATCGTATCAAAGGCTGCCAATGTAATTCCTACGGCAAGGCAGCTCCGTTGGCAACAACTTGAACTGACAGCATTCTTCCACTTCGGCGTAAATACATTTACAGGAAGGGAATGGGGCGATGGAAAAGAAGACCCGGCAATATTTAATCCTACTCAACTGGATGCCAAACAATGGGTTCGCACTTGCAAAGAGGCCGGCATTAAACAAGTGATCATCACTGCAAAACATCATGATGGATTTTGCTTGTGGCCAAGCAAATACACGGATCACTCCGTAAAAAGCAGTCCCTGGAAAAATGGCAAGGGAGATGTGGTTAAAGAAGTCTCCGATGCATGCAAACAATACGGCATTGGCTTCGGTGTTTATTTATCACCATGGGACAGAAACAATCCCAAATATGGAACTGAAGAGTACAACACTTATTTTGTAAACCAGCTCACTGAATTACTCACTAACTATGGGCGGGTTGACGAAGTTTGGTTTGATGGAGCAAATGGCGAAGGTCCTAACGGCAAAAAGCAGGTATATGATTTTGACAGATGGTATAACCTCATTCGTAAACTGCAGCCACAAGCAGTAATTGCTATTATGGGACCGGATGTAAGATGGGTTGGCACAGAATCCGGCTACGGTCGTGAAACAGAATGGAGCGTAGTGCCTGCTAACAATCTCGACCAAAGCGCCATTAGTGCGGGTTCTCAAAAAGACCTTGCATTTAAACCTTCCGGGGATATGACCGGCGATGACATTGGCGGCAGGGACAAGATCACCAAAGCAAAAGGATTGGTTTGGTACCCTGCGGAAACAGATGTTTCGATCAGGCCAGGTTGGTTCTATCATGAAAACGAAGACAGCAAAGTAAAGTCACCTGAAAAACTGATGGATATCTATTACGCATCTGTTGGACGTAATGGCGTATTGCTGCTGAATATTCCCCCTGACAAAAGAGGATTGCTAAGCGACAGCGATGTCAAGAATCTTCAAGGCTGGAAAGCATTAAGAGATAAAAGCTTCGGCAATAATATTCTAAAGGGAGCTGCTGTGAGCGTTAATGGCAAACAGGTAAAAAGCATTACTGATAGTAAGTATGATACTTACTGGCAGGCAGACAAAAATCAATCAACCGCAATTTTTGAAATCAGCCTTCCTGCTGCAAAAGAATTTAACTTACTACAGTTGCAGGAAAATATTGCAATAGGACAAAGAGTTGAATCATTCGAACTGGAAGCATTTATTAACAACGAATGGAAAACTGTTGCAAAAGGAACAACTATCGGTTATAAACGTATCATCAAATTTGATGCACTGTCTGCACAAAAGTTACGTTTCAAAATAACCGGCGCAAGATTGAATCCAACAATCAGTGAGATTGGCTTGTATAAAGAAGTTTCTCAATAACAGCCAGATAAGTTAATACACAAGATCAGTTCAATACCAGTCGCTTCCACCAATAACATCCTATATTTGTTATTAGTGGAAGCGATTAAACATATACTACATTATATTCACAAGCACTTTACAGAAAATCTTTCATTAGAAAAACTTGCAGCCGAAGCCCATTACTCACCGTATCATTTTCACAGGTTATTCAAAGAGCATGTTGGTGAGCCACCCCTGCAATATTTGATCCGCCTGCGCCTTGAACAATCTACCAAAGAGCTTTTGTTTTATCCGGACAAGTCCATTTATGCAATTGCAATAGACTGCGGCTTTAGTTCCCAATCTGTTTTTGCACGCTCCTTCAAATCAAAGTACAATACATCCGCAGCAGAATACCGTAAGCAAGCATTGCAAATCATACAGGACAGAACCAACGAATACGCTCCGGACGTTCAACAATATCCCGTTTCAATAACAAGATTACCGCCGCTCGCAATCGCAGGTGAAATTATACTTCTGAATGACGAGGAAGGTATTATCAAAACTTTTCATCAATTACATAACTGGGCTTTTGCAAACGAACTTTCATACAGGCATCCCGAATATTACGGCGTTTTTCTTGACTCTCCTTTTTCAACGCCGCTTGACAAATGCCGCTATATGGCAGGCATCCGCGTTAGCAGGCCGGTAAAAGACAAAGTCTGCAACAATCTTGGAGGAGTCACCATAGCACAAATCCCCGTATTGGGAAATTATAAGGTGTTAACAGACTACGCCATGTATGTAAAGAAAAAGTGGGTGAAAGACAGCGGCTATCAAATTATACAAGGCATACCCGGGTTTGAGCAATTTAGCGGAATAACTCCTTCCAAACCCTATGCTCAACATTACCGGACTATCTGTATAGGCATTCAACCTGTATAGCAAGAATTGCAAAACGAACAGCAAGAAATGCACAATCCTACCGGAGCATGCCGGCTAGTTTTACGCTATAAATCAAATAAATATGAAAGTAGTTATTGCAGGCGGCACATCCGGAATTGGATTTGCAACCGCGAAGATGCTTGCGGAAGGCAATGTTGAAGTTATTATTACAGGTCGTAATGAAGAAAAATTGAAAGCAGCGCTGTCTCAACTCCCGGAAACTGTAAAGGGAAGCGCTATAGATTCTTCTGACGGGAACTCATTGAAATCATTTATGGAAACGACGGGCAACATCGACCACCTTTTGCTTGCATTAAGCGGAGCCAAAGGCGGCGGATTTTTTAAAGATCTTGACCTTTCGCAGTTACGTGCAGGTTTTGAAGAAAAACTATTTCCCCAACTGCAAACGCTAAAAGCTGCCTTGCCACACCTTGTACCAGGCGGCAGTGTATGTTTTATTACGGCAGTAAGTGCGCATGCACGTGTGCCAGGAGTCGCGGGCCTCGCGGCTATCAATGCTGCCCTGGAAGCTGTTGTTCCCATTCTTGCCAAAGAACTGAAGCCGACGAGAGTAAATGCGGTGTCACCCGGGGTGATTGATACGCCATGGTGGAACTTTTTGCCCGAAGAGGTCAGAATCGCAACCTTCAATCAATATGCGGAATCATCGCCGGTTGGCCGGATTGGAACGGCAAATGATATAGCGAAAATTATTATTCAGCTTATGACCAACACGTTTATTACCGGCCAGGTTATTACGGTTGATGGCGGAATGTCCTTATAAATACTGGATTTTAGCGTACTGCTTTCCGCGAATACGCTTTCAGGGTACTTTAGAAAATACCACAGGCTATACTATTTCTTTCACCTATTTTTTACCTGTTCGAAAGTTGACCTGAGAATGCTGCATAATATTTGTGGAATATACATTACTAAACACCCTTTTATAGTTGGCAGCATTAAAAAAAAGAGACATTAGAGGTATTTATATACCGTCACACGGCGCTTTAAAAACTCAAATCTCTGATGCTCATACATAATATGTGGTTTAGAAAATACTGCTTATGTGGAAAAAAAACCACATATATATCGTATTCCTGTAACAAACTAGATCATTTATGCGTAAACGAGTGGCAATTTTTGATGACGATCCTGATATACTGGAGGTTTGTGCCATCATATTGAAAAGCAAAGGGTTTGACATAATTACCCAGACAAATTGTATAGATATACTTCAGAAGGTAAAAACATTTCAACCGGATGTTATACTTATGGATAACTGGATTCCGGACATTGGAGGCATCAAGGCAACGCAATTGATTAAAGCCGATAAAGAGACGAAGCACATTCCCGTGATCTTTTTTAGTGCTAACAACAATATAGAAAACCTTGCGAGGGAAGCGACAGCCGATCATTTTTTACAAAAGCCGTTTGACATCAGCACGCTGCATGAGATGGTGAGTAACGCCCTGCAAGAATCAACCGCTTTGGTTGAGCAGAAATAAAGCGGTTTAAATAAAGATTTCGACATCCTCTTCAATTCAAGTATCAATATCACCCTTATTGCACCAACTAAAAAACCTGGTGCTGCCTTATAGCAACATCAGGTTTTTATTGTATTTCTGTTCAGTGAGTATTATTACGATTTTTTCTCCGGCATTACAGGCGGTTCAAATACCAGGCTTCCTCCTTTGCCAAAAAAACGAAGCGCAAGCTCACTTCCCACTCCGTCAGCTTTTCCAAAGATCAATCGTTCATTGGTTACAACAGCTTTACCGGAAGAACTGCGAACATTGATAACAGCCTCATATTTGTTTCCTTTCTTGTTGAAGGTAACTGTAGCTGAAGGTGTGTAACCATCGCTTTGGGTTACCCAATTGATATCAGTATTCTTAATATCTTTTATTATTTGTTGCGTAACCGCATCATTTTCCCCGTTTGTGTTTAGTATCATATTCATTGTTACACCCGAAAATGGAACCAGTTGCGGATAATTCTCAACCATGCCATTACGGTACAGGCTATATGTACTTGCCCGGCCATCTTTCTTAAAGGCTTTGCTTAGACCTTCATATAATCGCCCGACAAACAACTTTTCGTTGGCTGTATCTGCGACAGTTGTTCGCAGTAAATTTTCGTAATCGTCTTTTGCGCCTTGCTTATTACCTCCCTCCCATTTGAAGTTGGCGGTAAACAATTTAAAGTAACGTTGCACATTCGCTCTTGGATCCTGTTGCTGGTACGTTTCATATTTCTTTTGAAAATACTTAGGACTAAACTCTTTCAGCAGGTACCAGGCTTCATCGTAACTAGTCGTAGCTTCACCGCAAAACAGATCATATACCAGCCTGTTGCGTTCAGGGTTATAAGCCAGTTCGTTCACCACTACATACTCAGCCATCATCTTTTCAACTTTCAACGCAGCAATCTTATACAAAGCAGCAGGAGAATACCACCAACCTTTATCTAAAAATTTGATCTGGGAGATCTTTCTGTCTATCAACTCAACTTTTAACAAGTTGATTGAAAAATCATACTGGCTTTGTGTAAGTGTTGTACCAATATGCATTTCTTTAAAGTTGGCTGCTTTATCCAGTGCTATTTCACAACTGTCTAACTGGCCATCATACAAATAACTTCTTCCTAAAGCGATATTATACCATCCGAATCCGGGTGTCGATCCAACGTTCTGAATAATTTGTTGGCACATGCCAATGGCTTCTTTTGTGCGGCCGCCATAAACGTGTAGTTCGGGCAAATAATAATAAGGCTCACGCAGCATTCGCAGGTAGCTTTTATTCAGATCCATATTGAAATACTGAATAGCGTTTGCAAATTTTCCTATCTCATGCTGCATATTGGCGTAGTTATTATAGCTAATGCCCCCACCCTCTTCCAGCTTACGATAATAATATTCACTGCTGTCGTAGTTCTTATTATAGCAATGCAATAAAGCGAGATAGTGATAAATTACCTGCTTATCGTTTTGTGCCTGCATCGGACCGAACCACTGATCATTCTCGTCCTTATACCGGCTTATAAATCCAAAGCCTCTGTAACACCAGTCAAAAGCTTTCTTCTCGTTTGCTTCGATGGAGTTTTCTAAAAAAGGATGATCTTTTGCAGTATAAAAACGATTGCGGTGATACGTCCAGGCGCGGTGGTAATACACACCAAAATAATCTTTACGGAAACGATAAGAATCGATCTTATCCAAAAGTGCCATTACAGAATCAGGCATTTCCAGGTTGTCGTAGCAGGCCTGTAATGCATTTGTAATAGCGAACAGATCCTGGTAGCGCTGAACATTGGATGCAAAGAATACGATAGAGGAATACATGTTCTTCAGTGTACTACCAAAGTCCTTATCCATTAAATGCAACGCCTTTTGCAAAGCAGGTATGGCGTTTTTGTAGCCAGCGTAATCAGCACTTCTGTCATATTTGTAAACGCCTTCATACATCCAGCCGACATAATAAGTGCTATCCAGCCGGATGAACTCGCGGCTGCGTGGCAACGCGTCTTTATCAGTCATACTCACACCAATACGCTTCGCATCAATTTCATAACGTGCAGCATCATTACCCTGCCCATAAGAAAACTGAATGCCAAGGCATAAGGTTAACATCGCATAACAACAAATCATGCAAACATTTCCAGCCTTTATTCGGACCATTATATTTCTAATCTTTTGTTGCATCTTTAATGAGCTTTCAGCAGTCAGCTTTCAGCTATTAGCTATTTACCCCCAAACTATTACATCGCATAAACCATCGGCTTAAGCACTGCATAAGCGACTTCCCATTTTCAATTGTCAATTATCAATTTTCAATTGATAATTAAACCGTCGCTTGCAACTTCAACTTACTCAGCCGGCTCAGTTCCTTGTCAAGGATTGAAGGAAGGGCCTTATGTTTTGCGTCTCTGTTTCTGTAAATAAGGCGATGATCCAAAACTGGTCCAACCAATTGTTGCAGATCATCTTCTGTTACAAATGTGCGTCCCTTTACCAGTGCATAAGCTTTTAAGCATTTCAGCAAGGTAATACCACTACGCGTAGAAGCACCTAAAGTAATATCCGGGTGTCTTCTTGTATCCCACACAATATTGCGGGCTGTTGCAATTATTTCATCATGAACATACACTTTTGAAGCTTCTTCCTGCAGGAACAGGATCTCTTCCATGCTTAACACCTGCTCAATATGTTGCAGATTGTTTTGTATGCCTAAATAATCTTTGTAGATGTCCAGCTCGGTATCCTCATCCACATAGCCAAACGTCAGCTTGATGTAAAAACGATCGAGCTGTGCGGCAGGCAATGGATAGGTTCCTTCCATCTCAACCGGGTTCTGCGTGGCTATCGTAAAGAATAATTTTTCCAGAGGAAAAGTCGTTTCACCGATGGTGATCTGGTTTTCAGCCATACACTCCAGCAATGCTGATTGCACTTTGGGAGAAGCACGGTTGATCTCATCCGCCAGCAATACATTACAGAACAAAGGACCTTTTTTGAAGATAAACTCCTTTTGATCTTCGTCGTAAATATGAGAACCGAGGAGATCCATCGGCAACAAGTCAGGCGTAAACTGAATACGTTTGAAGTTAACGCCATGCTCACTGTGGCGGCTCGCAATACTTTGTGCAAGCGTTTTTGCCATCACGGTTTTGCCGGTACCGGGATTGTCCTCCATAAGTACATGCCCCTTTGCCAGCAGCGCAGTAAGTACAAACTGAATTTGTCTGTGCTTGCCACGAATTACTCTTTCAATATTGTTCACCAATTTATCAATATTGGCCAACGCTTCATCTATTTGTATGATTTGCTCCATGCTTAACCTATTTTGGGTTGCTGAAAGTATTGTATTGTGTTATAAATGTTCACGAACCTGCTAAATCTTGTTTTAAACGGAATTTTCTCTCTCACATTTTTTACAAACGGAACAATGAAACTGTTCACGGTTTCCTGCTCAGTTGCCGTTAACGGCATGCCACTGTATTTCAATTTCTGATAGATCCTGCTGAATGGCACAAAGCCTGTACCGAAAGACTGATCAATATGCCTTGCAAATTGTTCAGGCGATTGATTGGTTCTGCTGTACCCCAGCTGGTTGGTATAATACAGCGCCGCACGATAGCTACTATACGCTTTTGCAGAAGGATCTTTTGCACCTTTAGCTTTTGCATATAAATACTGCCAGATTAAGTATGGAGTTATAATTACCAGTAAAGCCAAACCTCCAATAACGATCAATGTTAACCACAAAACATTCATCCAGTCCACCGGCTGTGTTTGAATAGCCTGTTCTTTCTTTTTCTGTTTTGCTTCAGCTTCAGGATCTATGATCTTTATCTCATCGACAGGAACCGGATTCGGCACTTTTTTGAGAATGGATCGCATACTATCATTCGATCCCGGTTTCAATTCTTTTAATGCTTCAGCAAACGATGCCGCGGTAATATGCATATCCTTCGTTAACGCAGAAAGACGCACAGTGCCTGTATCTCTTGATACAGTTGCAACGGAGGCATCAAACTCAACACGCTCAGGATTTTTAACGGCATAGCTTTCGTCATGATACAACAACTGGTTTACATCCATCACCACTTTTTTGGTAACAGTATCTACACTTACCACATTTCCGTCAGCAACAAGATAAGCCTGCTGCATATTGAGCGGCGGCGTACCATCCGGCTGAGGCGATTGCTGTGTATTTGCATCCGGAACAGTGGTATCAAAATCTACCCAACCATAACCGGGAAAATACACCTGTACCCATGCGTGCGCCTGATCTTCGTAGAACCAATACCAACCCGGATTTTTACTGCTTCTGTCAACAGTTAAAAAACCGGCAGCCACACGTGAAGGAATACCCAATGAGCGAAGCAGGAACAAGGTTGCTCCGGCAAAATATGCACAGTATCCTTTCCTGTTTTCTAATAAGAAATAGGTCAATTTATTGGCACTCGGCAAGCCCGGAATACCCGGATTATCCGAATATTTAAAAAGTGGTTGGCCGAATTCATCTTTACCTAAAAAGTAATTGCGAATAGCAATCATCTTATCAACCGGAGTCTTTGCATCTTTTGTTATTTCCGCGGCCAGCGACCTGATCTTTGCATACTCTTCATCATTCGGCATGTAAGTGTAGTACTGCATGAACTTTTTATCCAACGGCGTATAGTCCTGCGTTTTTATGCTGCGTAACACATCAAAACGTTGCTGCTGAAATTCTTCCAGCATTTGATTGCCTGCAGGATTATAAATAAAGTATGCACTGTTCAGATCACTCACCCACATTTTAGCTCTGTATGCGCTCTTGAACTGATCTTTATATTCATTAGGAACCGGGAGCGGCTGGCAGAAAAATGCCGTTGCCGGCGCGATGTATTCATCCGGCGACAACAATACCTTGTACACATCTGTCGTAACCACTTTCCTGCTCTTTGTTGCCCGTGTATTCTTGATGACTGTTGAATCTGTCTTTGCAAAGTATAACGGTATTTTTGACGGATTGGGCCTGAACAGGTCGTTTTCAGGCATTTGCGGATCTATTTCAAAAGTCTGCGTCAGCGTATCAAACCTTGTATAATAGTATGCTGTAAAATATAATGGATTGGGTGTTTTTCCATCGCGGAAAAAATTATCCAGCCTCGCCACAAAAACAAGCCGCTTTCCCTTGTTAAGATTTCCGGTTAATTTGGTTTGATCTTTATTGCCAATAGTGCCATCCTTATTCTCCTTGGTCATGTTCTCACTATTGCTCTTGTTCTTGTCGTAGTTGCCTTTTGCATTCCCCCATTCTTTTTCAATACCGGCAAAATCGCGTTGGAATATGTTTACCACACCAAGCAACATTAGCGCCAGCACAACCGCAAAACCAAGCATTCTTTTAACGAGGAACCAGCCGAAAAACTTATCATCATCATTCATATTCCTGATCAGCTCAGCCGTGTAAATAATGTACACCGCATAAGCCATGATAGGAATGAATGCATTAATAAGTGTGGTGGCTTTGATATCTGTTATCTTACTGACTATAACAATCTGGGCCGATAAAAGAAACACTGCCCAGAAAACAGTAAAGTACCGGCTTCGTGAAAATCCATAACCGGCAAGCCATCCAATGGAGAAAAGTATACAGAAGATGAAGAATTGAATGGTAATAAAGAAGGTATCAAATTCACCAAAAGCAGTCCGGTTAATATACTGATAGGCAAAGTACAAACCGGCAAACAGAATAACTGCCGTTGGCAAAAAGCGAAAGCGGTATCCGTAAAAAACGGTGGCTGCGCCCAGGCCAGAAGCAAAAAAGATGCTTTGTTTAATATAATCGTTGCGAAGAATATTGTAGAACTGGTTAACGTCCCACAGCATATACACCGCAAGCGCTACCGTTGGCAGGCCCAGCAACAATAATTGAGCAAATACTTTCTTCCAGCTATATTTCTTAATTGCCTTCATATTCAATATCCTTGGTTACATCGTTAACAAACCTGATCCGCGCAGGCATTATGCCTATACAGTTACCGGCTTATTATATTTTTCGAGAATAGCCTTTATTTTTTTCTCGTTCTTCAGCATTTTTGATTTCAGGGTTGAAACACTCCAGCGTGTTCTGTAAACAGCAAGATCATTTTTTTCCTGCTGAATAAATACCCATTGTAACCAGTCCGTAACATATTGTTTACGCAGGCCATTGCTTAATCTTACGAAGACGATCACTATTTCATCTCCATAACTTTCAGCCAACTGCGCCACTTCTTCTGCGTTACTGAGAGATGATACAACAACCATGGCTGCCTCGTTCGTTTTTACAAAAGAAAGCAGGTCCTTATCTGTCTGCCAGCGGCTGGTGCTAATATTATACCGCACATTTTGCTGCTCATCTGTGGAATAATGCAACGGTAAAACCTGGTCCGGTATATATTTTACATCGAATCCTTTCTTAACAAGTTGCTGGTAAACGCTCCACAATACTGTTTTGTAATAGTTTAAAAAAGGAATATTAACTACATCATTTCCTTCAATATCATAATTGCTGAAGAAGGATGCATAGAGATACATATGCGAAGCATAAGGATCAAGAATTTCCGGAATACGAACTACCAGTTCTTTATTTTTTGCATAGATCTTCCAAACAATGCGCCTTACGTCATCGTTATCCTCAAAATTCTTGTAATTAAGATATTCGCCTTCTATTCGTTTGATCTCTTCAATTCTGGTATTAGTCTCCTCTGTTTTACGGGGAGATGCATCAAATATATCTTTAGTCTTTTCAAATGGCTGGGTATAAAAGCGGCTGTTGGCCGGAAGTTGAACCGCCAGTGAAAAGAATTGAAAAAAGTCTTCAAAGTAGATAATTACATTTTTCAGCTTGTATTCCTTTATTTCCGGAAGTGGCCAATTGTATGTGCCCTCCAGTCTTGTATTGATGAGCTTATTGAACGCTTTTTCAACCAGGGAGAACTTATCTGAAAAATGCTCTTCGTCGTACTGTATTCTCAATTTTACAAAGCCGAGCAGCGGCTTTAATACAGGCTCAAGAACCATGCGAAGCATTTGCAATCTTCTTCTGCCCGAAGTTTTACCAGCTACGGTTTCAATAGAAAATTCCGCCTGCTGCTTTTTCTTTTTGAACAGGAAGAACAGGTAGGATAACAAAACGGAAAGGAACGCTAGCGTTAGAACCGCCACAATAAACCAGGTAGCAACCTTTATTAAAAGTGCAAAAATGTCCCCAAAAGAGGAATCCGGTTGTTGCTGTTGTGTGCCAAGCCAGCGGTAACAGATATAAACTGCGGCCATAAACAGGAAACCATACCACGTAAAAGGCAGAAAAAATCCAACCTTCTTAAGTCCTCTATTGATATTTCCGTTTGCCTTGCTCATCATTTAACCGGGTTAAATTAACTAAAGATGCGTTCGTTTAAAAATTGATACCGAAAGCCAGTCTTTTTTTAACTGAAACTTTGCTTTCTTTGCCACCGATGAGTGAAATTATCACATATACGGCGTGTCCTTTTTGTAAAAGCGACAATATAATAAAAGTTTTAACTGCTAAAGATAATACTGTTAGCCAAAAAGACTTTGATATCTGGCATTGCAACAACTGTTCCGGCAGGTTTACACAGCATATACCTGGCCAGGAAGACATTGGGGCATACTATAAAAGTAATGATTACATCTCTCATTCGGATGTGAAAAAAGGGTTCATTAACAGGTTGTACCATATAGTGCGAAATTACACGCTTCAGTCTAAAAAAAAGCTGCTTAACCAGGTCAATAACAATTCAAAAGGAGCGCTTTTGGATATCGGCGCAGGCACCGGCGCTTTTGCCAATACAATGAAATTGGACGGCTGGCAGGTAACTGCGCTGGAACCGGACGACGTTGCGCGCGAGAATGCGTTAAAAAATTATGGCTTGCAACTTCAAACACCTGACACGCTATATAATTTACCAGAGAATTCTTTTAATGTGATCACGATGTGGCATGTATTGGAACATGTTCATGATCTTCACGGCTACATTGACACCTTTCACAGAATCTTAGAGTCCAACGGGACATTAATAATAGCTGTACCCAATTATACCAGCTACGATGCGGAAAAATACGGGCAATACTGGGCAGCTTATGATGTACCCAGGCATTTGTACCATTTTTCGCCGGATTGTATGCAGCGCCTGATGCAATCACACGGTTTTACTGTCACCAATTATATACCCATGTGGTTCGACAGTTTCTATGTGAGCATGTTAAGCGAGCAGTATAAAAACGGGAAAAGCAACATGGTTGGCGCTGTTTCTACCGCACTTGCATCCAACAGGAAAGCATGGGTTGACGCGAAGAAATGCAGTTCGGTGATATATGTTATTAAGAAAGCTCAAAGCCCAAAGCCTAAAGCTTAGAACTACTGTTCAATTTTGGATTCGATGCCGTACTTGTTACAACCTAATTGTTCAGATGCTTCTTCCTTAATAGTTAATATTAAAAAGTTCATTCGTTCAACTCGATTTTAAGTACTGAGCTTTAGGCTATAAAAAAAGCTGATGGTCGTATCTTTCACTAACAGTCATCAGCTTTATATTTTCAACAGCAGTTTTAGGCTTTACGCTTTAGGGGTTACGCTTTGGGCTTTAAGCTAAAATAAAAAAGCTGACGATTGCGACTTTCGTATACAATCATCAGCTTTGAACTATAAACAGCCGGTTTTAAGCTTTGCGCTTTAGGCTTTAAGCTTAGTTAAGCTTTATCTCAAACAATGCCGGCCAGCATTTACCGGTAACATAAAAACTGTTCTTCGCGCTGTCGAAAGCAATTCCGTTTAATACATTGCCTGTATTAGGACCAATCTGCTCACGATTGTAAACCACTCCGTTTTTGCTTAATATGTCAGTGAGGTCTAATTTCCCAACCACAGCACCCGTCTCCGGATTGATTTTTATAATATTGTCAGTCTCATAAATGTTGGCATATACAAACCCGTTCACATATTCCAGCTCGTTTATGTCGGAAACAGGCCCATAATTATTAGAAACACCAACTGTTTTTAGTATTTTAAACGTAGCAGGATCTACAAAATATAAATTATTGCCTCCTGTACTTATTATCAGCTCTTTGCCATTGTTCGTCAATCCCCAACCGTCATATGGCCATTCAAACTCCTGTACTTTTTTAAAAGTATTCAAATCGTACACAAACACTTTATGTTCCTGCCAGGTTAGCTGGTATATTTTATTATTTAAAATAGTGATCCCTTCTCCAAAATATTCATTATCCAGTTTTACCTGCTGATTCTGTTTTCCTGTGTTAAGATCTACTTTCAGCAACTTGCTTTTTTCCTTTAGGCCGGTTCCTTCATACAACGTATTATTATACCAAATCAACCCCTGTGTATAAGAAGATGTATCATGCGGATACACTTTAATAACATTATATTGTATTGCAGGAGGAACGTATGAGACAGGGTTTGTAGCAGCGCTTCCACTGTCTTTTGATGTATCTGAACTTTCCGTGCCATTACCGCAAGCGGCCAAACCAATGACTCCCGAAACTAAAATGCACCTGATTAAGTTTTTCATCCATTTATTTTTACTCCGGACAAATTTTGTCCAAAACACCGGACAAATGTATACGGAAAAAGAAAGTGTAAATGTTAACGGTCACTATATATTTTGCGCGATCAACGCTACTTAAAAAGCGATTCTGCAACTTTCTCGGCAACAACAGGAGACAAAGCAACCCCCATACCATTGCAGGAAACAACAGCATGTACCCTATCGCTCACATGGTGAATTACAGGCTGCTTGTTTTGGGTAAAGCCCATTATTCCGCTCCATCTGAAATCGATTGTATACTCGTAATCGCCGGCGATATGATCCCGCAGAAAATCTTCCAGTTTTTTCTGGATACCGGGAGTTTCGGTTAAACGATCCGTGTGTTCTTCCTCAAAAGCAGAGTTCCTGGCACCCCCAAGCAATATGCGGTTTCCAATATTTCTGAAATAATAAAAGCCTTCATCATAATGGAATGTTCCGTGTAACGGAAGATGTGGAATTGGACTGGTAACTATAACCTGTCCGCGTTCCGGCGACACTTTCAGTTCCGGCAAAAGGCTATTTGTAAAGGCATTACAACATACGATAAGGTTACGCCCAAAAAATTTAAGCTTCTCTTTTTGGTTGTTGATCTGATAAGAGGCTTCCAGCTCAACGCCTTTTGAAACTTCCGTCCAGCCAGCAACTTCTACCCCCGGCAAAATATCCACGCCCATGCTTTGCACAAACTTTACAAATGCCATCAATAACTTACCGCTGTGTAAACTGCTTTCAAAACCATTTTCGATGAGGGCATCAAACCCGGCAAGACCAAATGTATCAAGCTTTTCATCGGCCCAGGTATATGTTTCTGATGCACCGGTAACATCTTTTAATAACAGGTTCAGCTCCGGCAGCCTGCTCTTAATGGCGCTAATATCATTTTTTTGATTGTCCAGGCATTCAAAGCCACCACAATTATCATAGTCGATAACGCCGCGAACAAAAAGACGTTTGATTTTTTCAATGCCTTTGAACCGCATTTCAACAACTTTCAAAGTGTCGTCCTTGCCCTGGGTATCAAAGTCATGCAGCAATTCAGTCGGACTGCCAAAGCAGGCAAATCCTGCATTGCGGGTGGATGCCCCTGTTGGCACAATTCCTTTTTCAATAATGAGGATATTGATTGATGGATTTCTCTTTTTGATCTCATAAGCCGTCCATAAACCAACCAGGCCGGCTCCAATAATGAGGATATCGCGGTTTGCAAAAAAGCTTTCCTTTTCCCAAATAGAAATTTGCATGCGGAAAGATAAGCATGATTAACGAATGAAAAAATGTACGGGTCGAGCATTTCGGCGACAAAAACAGCCCGTTAAGCTTAAATGACTTTCTCGCATTGCTGCCAACAGCAGTATTAACGAGTTGTTTGCTAACTGTCTGATTATATTTGGCTTTTATTTTATTTCTATGCGAAATTTTTTCTATGTACTACTATTAGCCCTGGCTGTAAGCAATGTTCAGGCGCAAAAATTAAAAGATCTGTTTAAAACATCTTCTGACACTAACAAAAGCTCTTCTAACTCCCTTGGTTCCATTTTGGGAAAAGTAACCGGTTCCGGTAAGGATTCTTTAAGCACACTGGATGTATCCGATGGTCTAAAAGAAGCCTTGAATAAAGGAATTGAAACAGGCACAAACAAACTTTCTGCCGCAGATGGCTTTTTTAAAAATGCAGCGATAAAGGTTCTGCTACCTCCTGAAGCACAAAAAGTGGAAAAAACGTTGAGGAGCGTTGGGATGGGCAAACTGGTGGACGACGCAATCCTGTCCATGAACCGTGCAGCAGAAGATGCAACCAAGAGTGCTGCACCAATTTTCCTGAATGCGGTTAAACAAATGACCATTCAGGATGCCTGGGGTATTCTTAAAGGTGGTGATACTTCCGCGACACATTATCTTAAAACAAAAACAACAGATCCGCTTACTGCGGCATTTAAACCTGTTATAGAAAATTCCTTAAGTAAGGTTGACGCAACTAAATACTGGACCGATGTGGTAAATGCTTACAACAAAGTCAACTTTTTCGGCGGCGAAAAATTAAATCCGGATCTATCCGCCTACGTTACATCTAAAGCCATGGACGGCATCTTCCACGAAATCGGCGACCAGGAAAAGCTCATCAGAAAAGATCCTGCAGCGAGGACGACAGATTTATTGAAGAAAGTCTTCAATTAAGACGCTATCAAGACCGTAAGACAGTAAGACAGTAAGACACGTAAGAGGGGCTGTTGAGAATGAGACAGTGATTACTATTTCGGTTCTGATACTTTACACAAAAACAAAACCGCAGATCATTGGGTTACCCTACCTATTGATCTGCGGTTTTCTTTTTTTTGCACTCCGCTTATCTTACGATCTTACTGTCTTACAATCTTACACGTCTTTTTTTGGTCTTACGGTCTTACGGTCTTATAAACAATCTGCAAATACCTGCTCTCCAGCGAGCTGTAATATTTTAAGGGAAGAATGACTACAACCGCAGTTAATAACACCATAGCAACGAGATCGATGTAATAGTGATTGTAAAAAAGCGGAATGAGGAGCAATGCAGTAAATCTTAGTAATTCCACGTGAAAGATCCAATGCTTTTGTTCCATAATGGCGCCGCAATTGATAAGGGTTAGCACAACTGAAATGGTAAAGAATATTTTAAGAGAGATTGGAAAATATTGTTCAAAAAGAATGAAAACAAAAAGACTCGTCAGTAATATGATCATTTGCCATATTACATAACGATTGAGTGGCCTGGTGATTTGTTCCGTATTCTGCTTTATGTGGAAGATTGCTTCCGCTTCCTCTCTTAGTGAAGCGTCGAAATGTTCGGGGCGGCCAAACAGCACTTTCATTTTGTTTACAAAACCTTTTTGCGCCTTCATTCCCAACCATAGCTCAATATAAAAATGAAAATGCTGCCATAAAAAGCTGTAAGTATTCAACGGTTTGGTTAATCCATAAACGGGCTCTTCTTCCTCCTTCTGAAATGTTCCGAACAATTTGTCCCATATGATAAATACGTCGCCGTAGTTCTTATCAAGGTATTTATCATTACTCGCATGGTGCACGCGGTGATGCGACGGAGTTACCAGGATATACTCAAGTATACCAAGTTTACCGATTAACCTCGTATGAATAAAAAATGGATAAATGCCGTGAATCAACAACATGGTGGTGATCATTGAGGCAGGAAAGCCAATCAATGGAAGAATGATCCAGAACCCGGTACGGACAAATGCCTGGAAAACCGTGATTCGCGCAGAGACACTGTAATTAAAATCTTCACTTTGATGATGAACAACATGCACGGCCCACAATACATTTATTTCGTGCGCCAAACGGTGATACCAATACCAGAGAAAATCAGTACACAAAAGCAACAAGATCCAAAGTAACAGTCCCGGTTTTATGTTCAACAGGCCATAATGCTTCTGAACATAATCATACACAAAAAAAAAGCCCGCAGTCACCAATATATCACAAAGCCTTTCGGCAATACCAACACTAACGTTGGCAATTGTATTGTGCAGGTTGAAATAAGCCAGCTTTTTATGTGTGGCGACTAAAAATTCAATCAGCATAAGGCCAATAAACAAAGGCACTGCAAATGCAAGAATGTTAAGGGTAAACTTATTAACACGAAAAAACGAAGAAGCAACTATATAATAGGGAAATAGCATACTATCCAATTGCATGTGCATTAGAAATTATTGTGCTGTTGGAAATATGTTGAAGCTAATGTCAGCCATTCGATTTCTGGCTGACAATGAAAATTGTATTCTGCTGAAAACAAATACCAGATGAACAAGCATTGCCGGCGAATCAAACGCTCCTATGGCCAACCGGCAATGCCGCACTTTTATGATACAGACCTGTACTGTACAGGCTGATAATTGAATTGCTGACTTGAACGATATACTTCTGTAAGCAGATCACTTATAAAAGGCTGACCCGAAATCCCTTCCTTAAAAGAAGTGAGATTGTAGTCAATATGATGGTAAGCTATTTGCCTGTCTGGTGTAACCACATAATATGCAGGCAAAGCAAGATCGTCGTGTTCTACGCCGGAAACCCATTGCCATAGCGGATTAAACGCATCATACAAACCAAACTGCTCTGCAATTGCGTTATCACGGTCGTAGAAAATAGTAAGAGAATTTTTATGCCTGATTGCTTTTTTGAAATAACGTGCTGGTGTATTGGTCAATACTACAAGCTTTCCCCCCATTACCTGTACATCTGCCTGCAAACTTTCCAGGGCTTTGATATCAGGAATTTTTCCCAGTTGCGCATTGTAAAAAACAAGCACCAGTGGTTGCTGGCAATCCAGGAAATCCTGGACAGAAATAATCAATTCATTTGCCAGTGAACCTGAAGCCAGGTGTCTTGCGATACCATCTTCAGCATGTAAATAAAACCCAGGGATGGTGTTTCCTTTAATTAAGGGATAATATCCAAAATGACGGGTTCTTGCAGATACGTAATCAACAGGATGTAGTTTTTGCCTGCCGGCTATAATAGTTGACATAATTTCTTAGTGTTAATTGATGAAACAGAAGTATAAACGGGTTTGTGGGAATTAGAAAAACCCCCTGCACATTAGATAGTGCACATTCGGAAGGCGCAACAACATCGCATTATTATAAAAGAAGAAGTTGGCATGTCTAAATCAATTTCAATGCAATGTTAGGACAAAATAAATAGTCCACCAATTTAATAGACTATTTTTTTGAAAAAAAATTCACCCTTACGTTAGGGGCACTAATTGACAATTGAAAATTGACAGTTGACAATGTGTTTCACTTAGTTAGCAAGTATTGCCATCTTTGGGAGATGTTTGGATGAAATTCTCTGTGTAACTATGTGTTCTCCGTGAAGCTCTGTGTAACTGTATTTATTGTTTTACAGACGGAGGCAGATGTAAACAGTGAGTGACGATAACTTCATTCACGCATGACAATTATAATAGAAAAAAGCCGGAAAACTTCGTTCCCGGCTTTTTATAATAGGTTTAATTTTGAACTAAACATTCACGCTGTGCGTGAGGTAGTAATAAGTAATGAGTCCGATACCCAGCACGCCAAGAATGATTGCATAAATCCACCAACGGTTATTCGCAGAACGGTCTGAAAGAATTTCCAGCATTTCATCAGAAGTTTTTTCGGCTTCTCCAACCAGGATGGTGTGAGAAGCTTTTTCGCGGATCACGCGTTCAACGCTTATTTCCGGAAAAAATTCTTCATCCACATTTTCAGCATGAAAAGTGTAGGTGTTCGAAAAGGCTTTGATCAGTTTGCCTATTCCTGGTAATTCCGCCTCACCCATTGTAGCAAGGTCATTTTTCAGATCGAAAGCAAAATCGTTGAAACGGCGAATGGCAGTTGTTTCATCTACCCTGAGCGTTCGCGCCAGGAACTGATAAAACTGCCTGTCGGCTGAATTAATATTTTCCAGGCTGAATCTGATAACTGATAGGGGGGCAAGCAGTGTTTTATTTACAAAATCAAGCCTGGCAGGAACTTGTTCCACCGTGAAAACACCGACTCCCGGAATTGCCAATCTGTTATTCAAGATCAAATAGTTATACAAAACGTTGCGCATGGAAATTATTTTTGCCCGAACGAATATACAACGCCTGCAAGAACATTGAAGCCTAATACTTCATATTGATGCCAACGCTCATATTTGTTGTTAAAAATGTTATTGAACTGTAACCACACGTTCAATTTGGGTATTACAGCAAATTCCACACCAGCGTTTAAATCAAATGCAGGATCAAGCTTTCCGGCGCCCATCTGCGCATTGCGATATCGGGCTCCGTCCCAGAAATATACATCACTTTTAAACTGAAGATCTTTTGTTATATGCCAGCGCAGCGCACCGTTTATTTCAAGCGGCAAAAGGCCCCATGCTTTTTCATTGTCTTTCAGGTTACTGTACTGAGTCATTGTTAAACCACCCAATAAAGAAAATTTCTCTTCTACGGTATATCCAATTTCTCCATGTACGCGTAAAGCCTTCATTTCTGATTCATTAACCACCTCAAACGCTTTACCGGTTATAGAATCGTTCACAAACAAAGGCTGGTTATTGAATTTAAGCGCTGATACTCTTGCGTTGTAAGTAAAATGACTGCCTGCCGATCCCTTGAACCCGGCATATTGTTCATTGATGCGCACATTATTCAGGAAAGTAGGCTGAGCCAGCCATGGATTGGTTTCCGCAAGTGTACGGTAGTTGGTCTTATTAAAGTACCCGATCCATCCCCCCTGCAAAATGAATTTTTCACCTTTGATCTTAATGTCGGCAGTAAAGTTTGGCAACCAGTGGAATATGGTATTATCCCATGTTGGATTAAAACCGGCAACGATGTTAACACCGGGTGTTTTAAAATGCACCGCGGGAGTTAATAAAAACAGGTTATTGTTTATTTTGGCTGCAGTGTCTCTTTTATAACCGGTATAGTCTGCGGTAAATCCAAGTTTCAGAGAAACAATTTTTCCTATGGATTTTTCGATTGGTGCATTCAACACAAAATTCTGTTCATTTGCACCATGATTATCCTGGAAGAAATCGGCATAGATATTAGGATTATAGCTAACACCGTACGCATTTTCGGTTTTATTACGCAGCCCGATCTTTGCTCCGAAAAGCGTAAACCGCTGGCGCAGATCATCTTTCTGAAATTTTAAGCTGTCCGGCTGAAATCCATACTGATACTGTGTATTGTTATCAAAAAACAGCTTACCTGTCCATTCGTTCTGGTTATTTGCCGAACTAAAAATACCCGTTACATCAGCGGATGTTTTACTGGCATCCTGAAAAGGCAGACTCCCTTTAGATGAAACGTGCTTCGCATGTATGTTAACAACAGATTGTGTTCCGTCACCCAACGAAACGCCGGCTTCCAGGTAAGGTGTTGTGTAGTTGCCGTAGCCAGCTTTTATATAGTTCTTATTCTCCCACACAATTGTCGAATCAATATGTGCAGCCAACGGCTTCAGCGGAGTAGGCTGATAAGCAAAGAATAAGTTTTGCGCAGGAATATCGTATGGCGCCACTTTTCTTGAGGTATCAGGCGTTGGCGATGCCGCGGTAAAATTTATTTTAGAAACGGTTTTCAATGTTGGTTTAAAAGAGGAAGTTACTACCACATTCTTTGGCGAATTGTCCTCCTTTACGTCAGGCTGGGCAGCCGGTTTCTGGCTGGTTTGGGAAGAAGTTTTCTTCTTTGCCTGGGTATGCGTCTGAGCCTTGCCTTTCGAAGATTTTTTCCTGGGTTTCTGCGCAAACAACGTTGCAGAAGTTGATATAAGAAGTAGGATTATAATAAACTTTTTCATGCCTTGTCTTTTATTTTTTGGCAGATGAACCTTAACCTGATTCATCCCAATAATTGTAATGTTTTAAATTCAATGATCAGGATGGATCTACCTTACTGTTCTGATTTTTTTCTGCAATTACATCATCAAGCAATTTGGTTGCTTCTTTCTTCAGAGAAGCATCAGTTGCGTTTTCTGCCACACTTTTCAGCGTAGCTTCTGCATTGAAGTAATCCTTTTGCTTAAAGTACACATCACCCAAAAGTATATAGGCCTTTGTGATCCAGTAGTCGTACGAACCCGCCTTATTGATCACTTCAAAACCGGCCTTTTCAGCTTCAGGAAATTTATTCTGGGCGAACAGAATTTCAGCAACACGATACCTGGCTTCTGCCGCATATTCTGATTTACCCAGTTGAATCACCTGCTTGTAAGCAATAGAAGCATCTTCAAGATTGTTGTTGTTCTGGTAATTCTTGGCAAGAATCATATTAGCCATCATCCTATCATCTGTCGCAGTACCTTTCTCTTTCAACAACTCTTCTGCATTAGGAACAGCTTCTGTCCATTTGGATAATTTATACTGGCAACGTAACAATCCCTTCATGCTTTCCTGTTTATTTTCAGGAGTAACAGCAAGGCCTTTTAGTTGTGTAAAATATTTTTCAGCACGCTCATAATCCTTCAGCTCAAAATAACTAATGCGGGCAGCCTGCAAAGCACTCGCTTCAGCATATCTGTTTGGCGCTTTGGCAGCAACTGCATCATAATATTTTATTGCATTGTCAAAGCTCTTTTTGCCATTATAGATCTCTGCAACCTGGAAACTTGCGTCAATTACATAACGCCCATCAGGATACTGTTTCAGGTACCCGGTCAATCCGCTTAAAGCAGTTTCGTAGCTTTTGTTTTCGTAAGCGATATTAGCCGTAACGTAGTTTAACGAATCCTCTTCGCTATAGCTTACGTTCTTTCCATTCTGACGCATGAATGCAACATATTCAGATGGCTTTTGCTGGTCAACAAAAATGCCTCTTATATAGTCAACAGCCTCGTCACTTTCATCAGAATTAGGATAAGCAGAAACCAGCTTTTTGAAATTATTTAGTGCTTCAGTGCTATTATTCAGATTGTAATACACCACGCCCAGCTTCAGATATGCCTGCGGTTTATACGCATCGTTGCCATTTTTTAGCAAATTGTTCAATGGACTTATTGCACTTTGGAAATCTTCATTTGCCATATACGCATTCGCAATCTCCATATTCGCATCCGCGATCAGGGAGGATTGAGGATAACGCTGCGCAAGTGATTGCATCAGGCTGATTTTTTCAGCATACTTATTTGAAGCGCCGGAAATAATCGCCTTTTGATACAGCGCGTAGTCTGCTGCAGGCAAATTGTTGTTCAGCACTGTTTCATACATCTGCAAAGCTTTCGGGAACTTCTTATCCATGAAATAGCAATCAGCGCTGCGCACATAAGCATCCTGGGAAATGTTATCCGAAGATGCAGAAACGGAAGTAGTTATTTGCTGAAAATATTGCAGCGCTTTATAATAATTTTCCTGTTTAAGATTGCTGTAGCCTAAAACATACCGGGCGTTTACAGGTGTAACTTCGCCCAAACTTGAAGATGCGTTCAGATATGTTTCCATGTAGTTAATAGCCGCATCATACTTGTTTGTTCTGTATGCAATCTCGCCTTTCCAGAAATTCACAAAAGGCAACTGGTTCTGGTTGTAGGGAGCAAGCGTAAGCACTTTATCCAGCAACGCATCAGCCTGGGCCAATTGCTGGTCATTGATCAGTTCAACTGCCCTTCCGCATAAGATCCGCGGATACAGGCGCTTAACTGCTTCGCTTTGCACACTCAGGCTTTCGAACAATTCCAGCGCGTCTTTGTAATTGTTTGTATTTGCCAGTAAGCTCACTAATAATTCTTTGGCTTCAGGAGCATTGTCAGCTTTAGGATAAGTAGTAACAAATTCTCTTAATTCATTCAACGCAACATCCTGGTAACCCAGTTCGTAAGAAAGCTTTCCGTAATTGAATTTGGAGATTTCTTTCTGGATAAGATTGCTGCTATTTAATTCGCAAAACAAAAATGCATTTCTTGCACTGGCCTTCTGGTTTGTTTTTAAATAGGCATCAGCCAGCAAATACATGCTGTTCTGTGAAAGTGAATCTTCTTTGCCACCTAATTCTTTAAACCCGGCGATGGATTTTTTCCATTGCTGCGCATCATAGTAGCAGTAAGACAATTCATATAAATCCTCACGGCTTACTTTTTCAGTACTGCTTACATATTTTTCAAGATAAGGAAGCGCTTTTGCAAATTCTTTTTTCTCGAAGTAAGCGTGACCAACCAACTGCCTTAAGCGCAGGTCGTAAAACTGGCCGCCCTTTGCAATTGCTTTCTCACCGTACTCAATGGCTTTATCTCTATCTCCATTAAAGTAATGGATCTCTGCAACGTAATATGGAACAATATTTTGGTAAGACGGCTGACCATCAACCAACTTAAACGCACTCAATGCCTCTTTGTAGTTTTTCTCGTTAAAGCAGATAAAACCATAATAATAATTGGCATCATAATAATTAGGATCGGAAGGGATCTGTCTTATTGCATTAAACAATGGCTTCGCATCGTTAAAACGCTGCATGGTAAAATAGGCATAGCCCTTATGAAATTTCATGCTGGCAATCTCACGGTTGCTGAGGTTTTCCGGCGTTGTTTTTTCATAATAATCCAGCGCTTCGGCAAACTTTTTCTTGCGATAATAGTACTCTGCAAGATGATAGCACAGCATTTCAATCCGCGGCGTATTATGCTCTATTGCAATAAATTCTTTTGCTTTTTCTTCCGCAGTAACGTCATTAAGCTGCAAGCCACAAACGAGCGAATAATATTTTGATTCGAGCTGGATAGTAACAGGAATGCTGCTGTTTGCGTCAGCCTTTTCATTCAACATTTTGAATAACGGGTACGCAAGACTAAACTGATCTTTCTGATAAAACTCTTTAGCAAGCTTGAAGTTGGCATCAGGATCGTCGTTGGCCTTTGTAAATTGCGCCTGCGTTGTTAAGCCGCACACAACAAAAGCACTTCCAATACAGATTTTTTTTACACTTTGGATCATACTCTGACGGAACGAATTAGATTATGAAATATTTCAAGGGCATTCTTAATAAAACGCAAAAAACGCGCTAAAGGTAGCAAGGATGCAGGCAGCAAGGCCATTACATGTTTATATGTGGATAAAGTTTAAAGATGACTTACTTTTGCACAATTCGTAATGTGCAAGATGTTTGCAATGTTTTTTGTTACGTTTGAAAGTTAAACTATATATGTGTTTGTATCCACAAATGGCAGAAAAGGGCTGAGACAGAATAAAAATGTTGTGTTACAACCACTTAGCTTAAGTAAAAAGTTTACTTTAGTTTTGAAAAATTTATATCCGGCAGAAAAACAAATGTTGTAAGATGAGAAAATTCTTTAGCATCAACTATAGCAGCGCAGCCTTCAATTTTAGCATGCTGTTGGTAAGGCTCACTTTTGGCCTTTGTTTATTACTTAAACATGGACTTCCGAAGCTAATGAGCTTTGCTACATTACAATACCAGTTTTATAATTTTATGGGAATAGGATCGAGGTTTTCTCTTATTCTTGTTTTGTTTGCAGAAATATTCTGCAGTATGTTCATCATACTCGGATTATTTACCCGTATGATGGTTATTCCGCTGATCATTATGTTCCTGGTGATCATATTTGGGCATGATAAAGGCAAGCCGTTGATGGATTCTGAGCTGGCGCTGGTTTATTTAACCGCAATGATCACGTTGCTGTTTTGCGGACCGGGCAGAGTTAGCGTGGACGGCATGATCAACAGGTAGAAAATATCTTTACAACACGAATTAATAGCTATATGTACGAATCAATTACCCAGGTGCGCGTGCGTTATGCGGAGACAGACCAGATGAACGTCGTTTATTATGGTAATTATGCGCAGTATTTTGAAGTGGGAAGGGTTGAAAGCATACGACAACTGGGTTATACGTATAAGGATATGGAAAATGAAGGCGTGATGATGCCGGTGATTGAGTTAAGCATTAAATATTTGCGCCCTGCTACATATGATGATCTTATTACGATCAAAACGCAGATCCGCGAAATGCCTGTTGATCATAAGATTGAATTCCACCAGGAAGTATATAATGAAAGTGGAAAAATGCTCACATCCGGCAATGTAAAATTGTATTTCCTCGAGACAAAAACATGGAAAAAAACGCATATGCCGCCGAAGCTGCATGAAAAGCTAGCGCCGTATTTTCAGCAATAGCTTATTTATAATTAGGTAGGATTTACGAAGCACGCAGATATGACAAGCTCAGTTTTTACAACGTCTTAAGAAAGCAACATTGATATAACAATTAACCCATAAACCCCTTAACAATGGAAATTAAAGAACCGGCCCTCGCCTATTACAAACAGTCTATGACACCCGAAGAATATCTTGAATTTGAACGCAACGCTACGGAGAAGCATGAGTATATCAACGGAGAGTTGTTGCCCATGAACCGGGCATATGAAGGTGTGTATGCAATGGCTGGAGCAAGGCTAAGACATGTAAGATTGGTGAGTAAATTACAAGGTGAACTTTTTGTAAAACTCAAAGACAAAGCCTGCGAAGTTCTCACCAATGATCTTCGCCTTTCTGTAAAAAACGCAAAAAGTTACTTCTACCCTGATCTTGTAATTCTCTGCCAGAAAGAACAAATGCTGGATAAAACTTTTGATACATTACTCAACCCACAGATCATTATTGAAGTATTATCTAAAGGAACTGCAGACTACGATTTGGGCCGGAAACAATTTATCTACATGCAGATTCCTTCATTGCAAGAAATGGCTTTTGTTGACAGTAACAGCATGAATGTGAAGGTTAGCAGACGAAGAATCGGTGGAACCTGGGAAATGGAAGAACTGACAGAGCCTGAACAGGAGCTAGCGCTTTCGACCATTCCGGTAACACTAGCGCTGAATGATATTTATAACGGGATAATTTTTGAAGGAACAATTGCAACAAATTAAATCTCAGTAATTCTTTATTGATTACGCAATCAATGCGGTTTAGTCAAGCATGCATCGTCAATTTTGGGAGACCTCTACAGCGGGAATAGTAACATCGACGGGGATTGGGTAGAGCAATCAAAAACGGAATGGCATAGATTTAATCTGCCGAGCTCTATTGATTCAATTCATTGCCGTCTGCTTCAGCTGACGGATAGTAATTGATATCTTAAATATGGCTTTAGCCACAAATGCTGGTATTTATGGCTAAAGCCATATTCCATAATTTCCATTTTCCGTTCGCTAAAGCGGAACGGCAATGAAAAGAACATTATTAATTCAACTGTCATTCGCACGATCGGAGAGGTCTCCCGGGTATGGATCTGATCGTAATAGTTTATGGTTATTTGAAAATGACAGCTATTAACTAAAAGCCACAAGATTATGTAACCTTATAAAATCTGGTTTAACACCTTATACATTTTCTGAACAATTGCAGATGAACTTCCGCTGTAGTTATTGATCACAATCGCAAAGGTATATTGTGTGCCCTGTTTGGAAGTATGGTATCCGGTAAAAGCCCGTGAACCACCTATAGAGCCACTTTTCATCTTCATATTGTTGTACAATGGCAGTCCTGCATAAAAACTTTTAAACCAGGACTGATCTTTTGCATATTGCAACACACTAACCAACGCTTTTGCTGATACGCGGTTTTGTGGAGACAGCCCACTGCCGTCCAAAATATTCAGCGCATCTTTATCTATGCCCCTTTCCTTCCAGAATTGCTGTAGTAATTCAATACCTTTTTCCGTAGAGCCCTTTCCATCTTTTATGTATGCCATTGTTTTCAACAAAGCTTCCCCGTACAGATTAATGCTTTTTTGCAGGAAGTGATAGACAATGCTATCTAAAGAAGGAGAATAATATGATAGTAATTTTTGACCGATGCTGCTACCAGGTGATTGGCTTTTCGTTACCTGGGCGGCGCCGCTTACTTCAATATTGTTTTTCCTCAATTGTTCAGCAACAAATAAAGCCAAACACATCGCAGGATCAGGTATTGAGCCGGAAATAGTAAACGTCGATGAACCCGCCGGAACGGTGCCCCGCACAAAACCTTCGTTGGCATAAGGAGGCAAATAAATAAACCCATTATCACCGCTGCCGGCCGAGCCTGTTGTTGCTTCGCTTGTAAGATGAACATTGTACAATGCCGGTTGAGTTTTTATAATACCAACTGAATCTCCAACATTTTTTCCCGGCTTTAAATAAAGATCATACTGGTTTTCGTGCCAGTTAAGGGCGGCAATGCCTGCCCCGTAATAATTACCAATATCATCCCATATCCATCCACCGGGCAGGGTTTGTGTTTCAAAATCTCCGTTGTGGCAATATATCCCACCACTTACGCTTTTAACACCTTTAGCTTTCAGGGTTGCTATTACCGTGTCAATAAAATCATTTTCCTTCCTTCCCTTAAATCTCCAACTGCCAAGTGTCGGGTCGCCGTGACCAACTATATGCAAACTGCCGTTTAAAATGCCCTGTTCGATATTTCCGTCATAAAATACCTCTGTACTATACTGATAATTCTCGCTTAACAATGACAATGCAGCAGTTGATGTAATTACTTTTTGCGTGCTGGCCGGAGCAACACCAGTTTCTTCATTCAGTGCATATACTGGCCGGCCTGTTTTTGTCTCAACAATGTAAAGCGCCATCAAAGCGTGCTTCATCTGTTCGTCTTTCAACAAACTTTGTACCGCCGAATTTGTTTTTTCTGATACAGTCTGAGCACAGGTCATCACCCATATATTACACAGAATTAAGGCCAGCCAGATTCGTTTCATCGTTTAATGTATTTTAATTAATGCAAACACGGTAAGTTTGTGAGACTGGTAAAGATAGGGAATGGTGAATAGTGAATAGTGAATAGTGAATAGTGAATAGTGAATAGTGAATAGTGAATAGTGAATAGTGAATAGTGAATAGTGAATCAATGTCGTTGAAATAAGAGTTCTTTGAAAAAGTTGTTTATAAGCAGGTTGATTTCAATAAATTAGCGGCTCAAAAAATACTACTAAGATTATAGGGTGATAAATTGCTCATCGTCAATCAGTGTGTTTATATTTTTAAGTGTGGCTACCCTATAATCTTAGTAGTATTTTTTGAGCCGCTAATTTATTGAAATCAATCTGCTTATTAACAACTTTTTCAAAGAACTCTTATTTCAACGACATTGAATGGTCAATGGTGAAAGTTGCAGGCGGTACTTTGTTCAGGCCAACCATTACTTGTAATGTAGAGGGCAAATGATTATTATTGTCACCATTAAATGCAATAACCATGTCATTTCAAGCTTATATTGACAACATTAAAGCAAAAACAGGTAAAAGTCCTGAAGACTTTAAGAAGCTTGCGGAAAAGAAGGGTTTCTTCAAAAAGGGCGCTCTTGTAGATACTGTTAAGGCGGGGCAAATTGTAGCCTGGCTGAAAGAAGATTTTGATCTTGGTCACGGGCATGCAATGGCAATTTATGCAACTTTTAAAGGGAAAACGGAATAACGAAAACGTGTGCTGAACTTTGAAAGTGTAGGACACGTTTTCGTTATTATACGAGATACTTGAACAAACATAAATATGTCCTACACTTGCAAGTGTAGGACATATTTATGTTTGTTCGAAAGCAAAGTGCAATGCATCTATAAATAACGCTGCTCATTTTCGTAGCCTTCATCCACAAGCAAATTTTTTCCGTCTGCAGCAGTTGTTGCCAACACATCACAACGGTTGTTAAACACGTTATCTGCGTGTCCCTTCACCCAGACAAATTTTATGTTGAAATCCTTTGCAAGCTGATTATAACGCAGCCAAAGATCCCTGTTCTTTTTTCCACCCTTAAAATCAGTTTTGATCCAGTTTTTCAGCCAGCCTTTTTCAACACTGTTTACTACGTATTGGCTGTCGGTAAAAACAGTGAGTGATATATTTTTTTTATTGAGTGCTTCCAGTGCCGCGATAACGGCCAGAAGCTCCATGCGGTTGTTTGTAGTGAGCCGGAAGCCGGCAGATAACTCCTTGCGTTTTTCGCCCCACATTAATATTGCACCATAGCCACCTGGCCCTGGATTTCCTCTTGATGCACCGTCCGTATAAACAATCAATTGATGTCCCTGTTGCATGTACCCTGCTTCGAAATTTGTAAATAGATCTTTCCTGAATCCTAACGAATATAAAATTCACCTTTACTATAAAGAACGCCATTGCCAGCCATGATCACTCTTTCACCTTTGTCTTCACAATAAAGTACTCCTCCTCTTTGAGACACCTGGTGTGCAGTCAACGCTGTCTTATCCAGTTCCTTGCTCCAATATGGGATTAGCGAGCTATGCGCAGAACCTGTAACAGGATCTTCACCAATTACAGAATTCGGCACAAAAAACCGTGACACAAAATCTACATCTTTTCCTTTTGCTGTCACAATTATACCTACAACATCCAATTGATTCCAATAATTAAAATCGGGGACAATTTGTTTAACCTCTTCTTCAGAAGCATATACCAGGAAATAATCACGCGCCTTCAATACTTGTTGCGGCTGAATATTTACACCTTTCAAAAGCACTTCAGGTGCTTCCGATGCGGCGGGCATACGGGAAGGAAAATTCAATTCGATCAAATCACCTCTCTTTTTTACATCCAGTTGTCCGCTTTTACAATTAAAAACAATATGATCTTCGGAAAGCTTCAGTTCATTAAAAATGATAAAAGCAGTCGCCAATGTAGCATGACCACACAGATCTATTTCAAACTCAGGAGTGAACCAACGGATATGATACTCATCAGGACCTTTCTGCACGAAAAATGCTGTCTCAGACAAGTTGTTTTCAGCAGCAAGTTGCTGCATTAATTCATCGGGCAGCCAATCCTGCAAAGGAACGACTGCAGCCTGATTTCCACCAAACAACTTATCCGTAAAAGCGTCAACAACGTATATAGGTAATTGCATGATTCTAATTTTTGATCAGGCGGCAAATATCCTGAAAAAGAAACAGAAAACCAGATTGTGTACGATGTTAGATTTACGAGGTACGATGTACGCGCTGCAAGTACGATTTACGAAGTACGAAGTACCTGGGTGCAGCTTCTTCACAATTAGTTATAGCTGACTATTTTTAGCAGCCCCAAAAAAGCACCTCGTCCAACGAAGACTTCAGTTGTTACCCTTTTTTACTTTTGACTTTTGACTTCCCCTCAGACATCTCGCCTGAAAGCTGAAAGCTGATAGCTGAATGCTGATAGCTTTCACTGCTTCTCCAAATCCGCCTTGTCCACCATAATATCCCAATGCGATAAAAGCAACTCAAACCGGTGCTGTTCATCTTTTTGCAGTTTTGCGGTGTCGGGGTAAAGTTGCGCTCTGTAAGGTGTTGTAAGATCAGGAGCGAGTGCAGTAATGGCATCTTTGAACGTTATGCTTACTTTAAAATCCCAACGGGTGTCTTCGCCGCTGTGCATAATCGGCACTTCAGCTTTAACATCAAGAATATCTCCATGCTCTTTTGCTTTCTTTAAAAGAGGATAATGATTTTTCTTCCACAGATCAATAAACTCGCCGGCGTAGCCCCATTTTACTTTGTAGTAGTTTTCAATTGTCAATGGTTGTGCTTGTTTTTGAGCATGTATAAAACCAGTTGTCAGCATAACTAATAACAGACACAATACTGTGTTTTTCATTGGTAGAAGTTTAGATATGATAGTTGACGAAATAATGTACGCAGTAAAATACAAAACGCTATTGCAGAAAGAAAGAGCGCGTTTTATTAAGATAAGCTTAAAGGGAGAGCTTAAAGCTTAAAGCGGAAAGCTTAAAGCCGGACGCCGGAGGTGAAGATTGCTTAAAGGAAAATAATGTAGGTGGATATCCATTGGGGTTGAATATTTATTGATCAAGCTTTTGTAAAAATTGCAATCCTTCGTCCCACTCGCCAAAACCGGATGATACATTTATGTGTCCGGCGTTGCCAATGTTTTCCAGTTTACTCCCCCAGCTATATGCGAAGAAAGCTGCGCGTTGCGGTGTAACGTAAAAATCGTCGCTGCTCATTACAACGATTGAAGGAAATTGAATTGGCTTCAAACACATTGGCTTAAAGCCTATAGTGCCGTCAGGGTAAGACTCGGCCTCTGTATCACTTGGCGCAACGAGCAGAGCGCCTTTAATAACGCGATTGTATATGGCTGCCCATTGTGCGATTGTTGTACAGGCAAGACTGTGGCCGACAAGTATAATGTCTGACAATGTCGGTTGCTTCATTACTTCTTCATCTATACGCGCTATCCAATCATCGCATACAGGAGCATCCCAACTTGACTGCTCAATCCGTTTGAATCCAAAACGATTTTGCCAGATCGTTTGCCAATGCCCTTCACCGGAATTACCTAAGCCGGGAAGAATAAAAATGTTTGATTTGAATTGCATGAGAGATTAATGGACAATTGAAAGGTGATAATTGATAATGATTTGCAATGTAGCGAACTCTTGTGTGATAAAAAAAGAAGGAGGCAATTAGAGATTTTTTTGCCACGAAGACGCCAAAGCACAAAGAGGCACAAAGTTTTAAAGAAGCCCTTACGCGGATAAGAACATGAAGATCTTAGCACTAAAGCACGAAGTACACTATGCAGCACAAAGTTTAAAGGAAGCGCTTATGCCCGTAAGATCACAAAGATTCCTCACGCTTAACGATTACCAACCATCGCTCTGATAAACGTATCACGTAAAACTTACTACGTACAACTAGCTTTAAGCTTTCGGCTTTAGGCTTTAGGCTTTAAGCTCTCCCTACACTTGTATCACACCCGTCTTAAACTCCGGCATATTTGCATTGTTATTGGCGGCTGATATCCCTTCACTAATCAACTGTCTCGTTTCAACAGGATCTATGATGGCATCAACCCACATTCGTGCTGCTGCATAATAAGGGGTTGTTTGTTTTTCGTAGCGGTCTTTTATTTTTTGAAGAAGTGCGTTCTCTTCTTCTTTCGTTAAGTTTTTACCGGATGTTTGTGTCTGCAGCAAAGTTCTTGCAGCCTGTTCCCCGCCCATCACTGCGATTTTCCCCGAAGGCCATGCAACAATCAGCCTTGGATCATATGCTTTACCACACATGGCATAATAGCCCGCACCAAAGCTGTTACCGGTAACAATAGTGAATTTAGGAACAACGGAATTCGCAACGGCATTCACCATTTTTGCTCCATCTTTAATAATGCCGGCATGCTCGCTGCGGCGCCCAACCATAAAGCCTGTGACATCCTGCAAAAAAATGATCGGAATTTTCTTCTGATTACAATTCAAAATAAACCGTGCAGCCTTATCTGCGCTGTCATTGTAAATAACACCACCAACCTGCATTTCACCTTCTCCATTTTTCACAATAAGGCGCTGATTGGCTACAAAACCAACGGACCATCCGTCTATGCGACCATATCCGCAGACAATGGTCTTGCCATATTCTTCCTTAAATTGTCTGAATGATGACTTGGAAGGCTCATCAATGTCGGCATCGACAATTCTATCAATTATATCAACCACGTTATATGGCCTGGCGTTTCCGTCCGAAAGCAATCCGTATAGCTCTTCCGGATCTTTTGCCGGCGCAAATGATTGGATTCGGTTAAAATTTGCCTTTGGCGAATCTGCTATTTGTGCGACCAGTTTTTTAATATGATCCAGGCATTCGTGTTCTGTATCAAAAATATAATCCGCAGTACCACTTATCTGTGCATGCATGGATGCGCCACCCAGGCTTTCCATATCTGTTTCTTCACCGATCGCCGCTTTTACAAGATACGGGCCTGCGAGAAAAATGCTACCATTATTCCGGACGATTAAAATTTCATCACTCATTACGGGCAGATAGGCGCCACCAGCCACACAAGATCCCATCACCGCCGCGATCTGCGTTATGCCCATCGCACTTATTTGTGCATTGTTGCGAAAAATGCGTCCGAAATGTTCTTTATCCGGAAAAATCTCATCCTGTAGTGGTAAAAAAACGCCGGCGCTGTCTACAAGATAAATAAGAGGCAGATTGTTCTCTATTGCTATTTCCTGCATGCGCAGGTTCTTTTTGCCTGTTATGGGAAACCAGGCTCCCGCTTTAACGGTTTGGTCATTGGCCATTATTACACACTGCCTTCCACTCACATAACCTATTCCAGCTACTGTTCCACCGGCCGGACAGCCGCCGTACTCTTCATACATCTCATATCCTGCAAACGCTCCTATTTCTATGAAAGGCTTATCCGCATCACACAAATAAGCAACCCGTTCTCTCGCAGTCAGCTTATTTTTTTCCCGTTGTTTTTGAATTGCTTTTTCGCCGCCACCCTTTTTTATCGACTCTAATCTTTGTTGTAATTGTTCGGTTAGCTTCCTCAGCCAGCTTGTAGTACCCGCGAGTGTTTTTTCCATACCATACAATTGTTAGTATAACAAAGATAGGGAGGAATGGATGATGTACGGTGTTAGATGTACGATGTACGATGTTGGAAGCCGCGGGTTTGGTGTGCAATGTTAGATGTAAGTACGAAGTACGATTTACGAAGTACGTTGGTGCGGCAGGCTCATTTTTAAGGGCCACGATGATGTACGATGTTAGATGTACGGTGTACGATGTTGGAAGCCGCGGGTTTGGCGTGCAATGTTAGATGTAAGTATGAAGTACGATTTACGAAGTACGTTGGTGCGGGCAGGCTCATTTTTAAGAGGCACGATGATGTACGATGTTAGATGTACGGTGTACGATGTTGGAAGCCGCGGGTTTGGTGTGCAATGTTAGATGTAAGTACGAAGTACGATTTACGAAGTACGTTGGTGCGGGCAGGCGATTTTTTAAGGGGCACGATGATGTACGGTGTTAGATGTACTATGTACGATGTTGGAAGCTGCGGGTTTGGTGTGCAATGTTAGATGTAAGTACGAAGTACGATTTACGAAGTACGTTGGTGCGGGCAGGCGATTTTTTAAGGGCCACGATGATGTACGATGTTAGATGTAAGGTGTACGATGTTGGAAGCCGCGGGTTTGAGGTACAATGTTGGGTTTAAGTACGAAGTGCAAGCTACGAAGTACGTTGGTGCGGGCAGGCGATTTTTTAAGGGGCACGATGATGTACGATGTTAGATGTACTATGTACGATGTTGGAAGCCGCGGGTTTGGTGTGCAATGTTAGATGTAAGTACGAAGTACGATTTACGAAGTACGTTGGTGCGGGCAGGCTCATTTTTAAGGGCCACGATGATGTACGATGTTAGATGTACGGTGTACGATGTTGGAAGCCGCGGGTTTGAGGTACAATGTTGGGTTTAAGTACGAAGTGCAAGCTACGAAGTACGCTGGTGCGGGCAGGCTCATTTTTAAGGGGCACGATGATGTACGATGTTAGATGTACGGTGTACGATGTTGGAAGCCGCAGGTTTGGCGTGCAATGTTAGATGTAAGTATGAAGTACGATTTACGAAGTACGTTGGTGCGGGCAGGCTGATTTTTGCAAACTCTTCTATACGATGTTAATACGATGTGGACTGGCACATAACCTGCACCAGGCTTCTGTGACAGATCAAAACTATAGTTTCAGCCATAAATCATGTGGCGCAGAAAAATATTATCCAAGACGATAAAGGCCTCAGTCAGGCAACACAAGCTGATAGCTAATAGCTGACAGCTGATAGCTATATCAGCGTTTTCAGCTTTTCTACCACTTCGTCAATCTCTTCCTTTGTATTGTATTTGCTGAAGGAAAATCGTACAGCTACGCGATCGGGATCGTTGGCGATTGACCGGATGACGTGACTGCCGGCATCGGCGCCGCTTGTACAGGCACTTCCGCCTGAAGCACAGATGTTGTTTATATCCAGGCTGAAAAGCAGCATTTCGCTTTTATCAGTTTTGGGGAAACTTGCATTTAATACAGTATACAGGCTACATCCTAACACATCGCCATTAAAAGACACGTCGCCAAGATGTTGCTGCAGCTGTTCCATCATGTACAACTTGAGACTTTTTATATATGCGCTGTCCTTTTCATAATTGGCAGTCGCCTGTTCCAGGGCTTTGGCAAAACCGACAATTCCGTACAGGTTTTCTGTACCCGCGCGCATATTGCGTTCCTGCGATCCGCCATGCACAAAAGGAGTGATCTTAATATTCTCATTAACATAGAGGATACCCACACCTTTTGGACCGTGAAACTTATGTCCGGCACCAGTTATAAAATGAACGTAGGTATTTCTGAGATCGAAGGGAAAATGGCCAACCGTTTGCACAGTATCACTATGGAAGATGGCGTCATACTTTTTACATAACTCGCCAACAGCATGAATATTCAGCATATTGCCTATTTCGTTGTTGGCATGCATTAAGGTAACCAGGCACTTATCGGTACTTTCACTCAGAAGCTTTTCCAGATCAGCCAGATCAACGTGACCATCGGGCAGCAGCTTTACATAACTTAAAGCGGCTTCGCCGGTTTTATGGAGATGTTCTACAGTATGTAAAGTAGCATGATGCTCTACAGGAGAAGAAATAATGTGCTTGCAGCCTAAATCCCTTACCGAAGCGTTAATAGCAGTATTACTGCTCTCTGTTCCACCACTGGTAAAGAATATTTCAGCCGGATGGGCGTTCAGGATCTTTGCTACACTTTTACGCGCATTTTCAATAGCCAGGCGGCTTTCGCGACCGTAACTGTATATTGATGAAGGATTTCCGAACTGTGATGTAAGATAAGGCATCATGGCATCAAGTACACACTCATCCAAAGGCGTAGTAGCGGCATTATCCAGGTATATTCTTCTCATACTGAAAAAAAAAGTTGTGCAAAGGTAAAAAATCCCGATGAAGTGAGAACGTGATGAAGGTAAGTTTTACTAAATCGAAACAAAATAAGTACGAAGTACGAGTTACGAAGTACTTAATTTATAAGCAGTATTTATTGGTGAATCCGTAAAATATTGAAAAAATGTTTAAAACCATATAAGTAAAGTGTCGGCCGCGCCAACGTTTCTTTGTTAACAACTGATAAAGCTTAAAGCCTAAAGCCTAAAGCTGAAAGCTGACCCAAGCGAAGTTTTTTAAACCATATAAATAAGGTGTCGGGTGCCAACGTTTCTTTGTAAACAACTGATAAAGCTTAAAGCCCAAAGCCTAAAGCTGACCCAAGCGAAGTTTTTTAAACCATTTAAGAAATATAAGAGCAAATAAGAGCTTTTGCCCAGGATAATAGTAACACTTAAACGACAATATATTTACTTAACCAGTTCGGACCTTCACCATTGACCATTCACTATTCACTAGTTGTATAGAAGTCATATAAGGGCGTGTAAGACCTTACCCCCCTGGGTTAATGCTGACTAGGGTAGTTTATGCCTACTCAGCCAGTTTGTGCCCTTCACCATTGACTATTGACTATTCACCGGTTGTACAGACGGCATATAAGAGCATGTAAGTTTTCCTTATATGTTCCCTTATATGCCCTATATGGTTTAAATCATTCGTACTTCGTACTTAACACTTCGTACTTTTCTAAATGCTTTCTTTGATGTCGTGCATTATGCGCTTTGCAATATTGTCGGCAGTTGTTTCAAAGCTGCTTTCTGCGTAAATGCGGATGATCGGCTCAGTGTTGCTCGTACGCAGGTGTACCCAGTCGTTCTCGAATTCGATCTTTAATCCATCGTCTGTATTGATCGGATTGTTTTTATATTTCTTTTGAATATGATCGAAAATGCGTGTGATATCGATGCCTTTATTGAGCTCAATTTTGTTCTTGCTGATAAAGTAGTCGGGATACGTGCCACGCAATTGTTTTACGCTTTTTTTGGTCTGAGCCAATTGAGTTAAGAACAGCGCAATACCAATCAATGCATCACGACCATAATGCAGGTCCGGAACAATAATACCGCCGTTACCTTCACCACCAATTACGGCATTCACCTGTTTCATTTTATTTACAACATTCACTTCGCCAACAGCACTTGGAAAATATTCTCCCCCGTTTTTAAGCGTTATGTCTTTTAAAGCCCTGGTGGATGACATATTGCTTACCGTATTGCCTTTTTTATGTTGCAAAACATAATCGGCAACGGCCACCAATGTATATTCTTCACCAAATAAAGTTCCATCTTCACAAACAAAGCATAAGCGATCAACATCGGGATCAACTGCAATACCCAAATCAGCCTGTTGCTTATTTACTTCGTTGCACAATCCTGTAAGATGCTGTGGCAATGGTTCAGGATTATGTGCAAATTTTCCGTTCACCTCTTCATTCAAAACAACGATATCTTTTACGCCAAGCGCCCTTAACAAAGCAGGCACCGCAATAGCGCCGGTACTGTTGATAGCATCTATCACAATTTTGAACTTGCGTTTCTTAATTGCAGTCACATCAACCAACGGATAATTTATAATTGCATCAATGTGCTTATCGAGCGTCGTATCATCAGTTCTGTAAGAACCCAGCTTATCAACGGATACAAATTCGTAGCTATCATTTGCAGCAATATCCAGCACTTTTGCACCATCTTCAGCGCTTATAAATTCACCTTTACTATTCAATAATTTTAGCGCGTTCCATTCTTTCGGATTGTGGCTTGCAGTGAGTATAATACCGCCTGCAGCTTTTTCAAAAACGACCGCCATTTCAACGGTCGGCGTAGTGCTTAAACCAACATCTATCACATCCAGCCCCAGGGCATTCAGTGTACTTACAACCAGGCGCTGTACCAATTCACCGCTTATTCTGCCATCTCTTCCAACAACAATTTTCCTGTTCTCCGGTCCTGTTTGCAGCAACCAGGTACCGTAAGCAGCCGTAAACTTTACAACGTCTAACGGACTTAAGGTTTCACCCGGTTTTCCTCCTATTGTACCACGAATCCCCGAAATACTTTTAATAAGCGCCATACATATATTTTTTGCTGTTGACAAACATAGGAGAAAAATTCAACACTTTTAAAATGAATCATCAGTCAACCGTTTGCTTCAAAAGTTGCAACTGCGATAATCAAAAAATATTCATAGTGTTCACTTACTTGTATATGAACAATTCACGTAATAAATTTGTAATGGATAAAAATAATATTATGCCGGGCACTGAGTGGTATATTGACTGGTTCGCGTCTCCCTATTACGATTTACTCTACCAGTACAGAAATTCGCAGGAGGCCTGGGAGTTCATTCAACGGGTTCTTACAAAACTTGAGGCTGACAACGGGAAAAAAATACTGGATGCAGGTTGCGGTAACGGTATCAACACCAGGGCAATGTCGTTAATGGGGTTAGATGTTACCGGCATAGATATTTCTTTCCGCCTGATTGATGAGGCCAGGAAAATGGAAACTCCTAACCTGCATTTTTTCCAACATGATATGCGACTGCCTTTTCACATTAACTATTTTGATATTGCGCTGAACCTCTTCAATTCTTTTGGTTATTTCCGTACTGAACGCGAGCACGACAATGTAATAAGAACTATTGCTCAAAGTCTGAAACCAAACGGCACACTTGTTATAGACTACCTGAACACACATTACGCCGAAGACAATCTTGTAAAAAACGAGAAAAAAACGGTGAATGATGTGGTATTTCATATCGCCCGATGGCACAGTGCAACGCATTTTTACAAGCAGATACAGGTTGAAGAAAAAGGAAAAGTATTAAAACATCTATATACCGAACGGGTTGCAAAATTTTCTCCCGGTGACTTCACCGATATGCTCTCCTACCAGGGTATGCAGGTTGCCGATATGTTTGGCGACTACAACCTTGCGCCCTATGATATCAGGAACTCACAGCGCATGGTAATATTTGCGAAGAAGATCAGGTAAGGTAAAAGGCTTTAGCTATCAGGTATGAGGTTTCAGGTATCAGGTTGAAGGTTTTGCTACCTGAAACCCGTTCTCCACACTATTAATTATTTAGTTTCTGACTTAAAGCTTAGATACATTTTGGGCATTGGCATGTTAGAATGAAAAGTGCTGTCCGGGCTTATTACTTTCATTTTATCTAAAGGAGATTCAAAAGCCATCAGGCCATTGCCAATGGAATATTGATCTTTTGGTTTATACATTTCTCTGTTCTCCACGGGGATACCATTCGGCATGTTACCGTTTTCCGGATCCGCGCGGCGCACCTGATCCGGAACCGGCTTAATTCTCTTTAGTAACATTTTTTTATTGAAATCTGCTGAGGGTTTGCTGTTCTTAAAAGCTTCCGGCTTACTAAAAAAGTCGTTTTGCTTTTCATTTGTCTGGGCAAAAGCACTTGACAAGCAGCATAAGCCTGCTAAAAAGAAAAAGGTTTTCATCTAGTTCGTTTTTAAGAATGGCAAGGGAAACCTGATTGCACTATTCCTTTCACGCAGCTCACAAATTATGCTTTTTCTTTAATATGTAAGTCTTAAAATGCAAATATTATTGTAAAGGTTTTTTATTATTGAACAGCATATAACGTGCTGTATGGTAAAATGCATCGGACAGAGCGCGGTATTTGTTTCTCAATGAATCGGTCAACTCAACCTTATCGTTGTTTTTAATACTGCTGATCTGATCAGGGCCGCCTTTTTGTAGGCCATAGCTATAATAAAGATCGTCGTGAATAATGCCTATCCTTCTTGAATCCGGTTCAAAAATGAACGTACAGTTACTTTTGCCGTTATCGGCCAAAATGCGCTTATCATTCAATAGATCAACACCCAAAGCCGTATTTACATAAGGAATATTACATAACCCGGCAATAGTGGGTAACACATCCACCTGGGAGGCCAGATAACTTATTCTTTTAGGCTTAACAAACGCCGGGGAGTAGAACAGTAAGGGCACATGCTCATTCGTCAATCCCTGCTCAGTAAACACAGCGGGCATCATGGACGAGGCGTCTCCGCGAATTCCATGATCGCCAATAAATACAAACAATGTATTATTAAAATACTTCTCCTTCTTAGCGGCTTCCATAAACTTCTCGAAACAGTAGTCTGTATAGCGGAAGGCATTAAACTCGTCAAGCGTAGCAAAACCATATTTCTTTAAACTGTCGGCAGGCACTTTTATGATTTTAAACTCTTGTTGATCTTCTTTTGGAATCGTATATGGTCTGTGATTATCGGCAGTTTGCAATACCGCAAAAAACGGCTTGTCCTGTTTTGCCAGCACCTTGTTAGCGCCCAGCATCATGTTTTTGTCGCTTACACCCCATACATCAATTTTAGGCGCATCATAATCATCCTGCTCGTACAAATGAAGCCCTTGGATATTATTGGTCAAAAAGCCCCGGATGTTTGCCCAGCTTGCACTTCCGCCGATAAAATAAAACTTCTCGTGATTTTTAAAATCATTCATCAGGATATGCTGATCTACTGCACCGGGATTGCGGCTGGCTGTCGTATTCAGCTCAACATCGGGCATGCCGGTCAGCGTTGCCCAAACACCACGTGCTGTTCCATACGTAGGCGTAAAACAATGATCAAAGAAAACCCCTTCTTTACACAACTGGTTGAAATACGGCGTCGTGTTTAAAGGATTGCCATACATGGAACTCTTGTAACCGCTGAAAGATTCACAGATCACCAGCACTACATTGCTAATGCCTTGCTGAGCTGTCGAATCTGGTGAAACGGTTCTTTTATAAGTAAGCGGTGCACTGCCAGGATCAATGCCAAGGTATTTGGCCATAAAAGGATACGCTGCTTCAACTTTATCCTTTTCAAAACCTGAGTGACGGAAATTCAATGAACTGAAAAAAGACTGAAACGGATTTAACGCGAGATTGGCCGCATAATCATCTCCGAGGGAATAGGCATCGCTCCATCTTAACGGAAACTGTCCGGCCCTGCCAAAAACGCCCCAACCCAACAGCAGAAAAAATATAATGGACCATATAATTCTTGCAGGTTTTGAAGTAGGCCTTGGCTCACTTAATACTTTATTGTAAGATAATTTTACCAGCCCCAGCAACCCTATCACCACGACAATAAGCGCGGCTAAGATCCATCCCACATGGTAGGTCTGCCAGACCATACTCATGGAGATCCTGGCATCATACAAATAATTTAATAAGCCTGCTGTTAAACGCTGAGAGAGATATGCATAGTTGGCAAAGTCAACAACATAAAAGAAAGAAAATACGAGAATGATAACGCCCCAGATCCAGAAACTGATTCGTTTTCCCCATTTCTTATCCAATGGATGCAACGGCGGAATGCAGCCGAGCACGAAAAAAATCAGTGAAGCAATACATACCATCCTTAAATCATACCTTATACCCAGGATAAGCGATTTGCCAATCACATTCTTTGAGCCTTCCGGAACCTTAAAAGCCAGCATCAATGCCAGTCTGAGCAACGTCATTAACAACAAAAAAATGATCGCGTTATAGCCTATCCAAAGAATATACCGGGGTAACTTTATTTTTTTCATGAGGCAGCAAAAATAATGATTATATAACGTCTGTCATTTTTGCATAAGCTATACTTGGCACTTTAAGTTTATTTTTACTGAATGAACGGCTTTTTACAAACATTGAATAACCTGGACACCTGGTTATTTCTGAAGATTAACAACGAATGGACCTCGCCTTTCCTGGATAGCATTTTTCCCTGGTGGCGCGATCAGAATACATGGGTTCCCTTGTATTTCTTCCTGATCTTCCTGGTTTTTTACAATTTCGGCTGGAAAAGCTGGCCCTGGCTCGCAGCGGCTATTGTAACAGTTGTTTTAACCGATCAGCTAAGCAGTGGATTTTTGAAGGATTTTATTAACAGGACACGTCCCTGTAACGATACATTGCTCGGACCCTACGTTAAATTGCTGGTTCCATATTGTCCTACCAGCGGCAGTTTTACATCTTCCCATGCGGCGAATCACTTCGGGCAGGCGGCTTTCTATTATTTTACCCTGAAGCCGTATCTGAAAAGCTGGGGACAGTTATTTTTTATATGGGCAGCAACAATCAGCTACGGCCAGGTATATGTAGGCGTTCACTATCCGCTTGATGTACTTGGTGGCGCATTAATAGGCATGATGCTGGGCAGTGGTATTGCAGGAATATTTAACAGGCGCATCGGATTTCCCCCATTAAAGAACGTAACAGTTGTAAGCAGTGAGAAACCCAACATAGGCGAATTCAATAATTAAAGATCCATACATCTATACCGTTGGCCGATTAATAATTGCATTAGAAAGTTTTTTTTGTTTTTTGACGCACTGAATAGTGTAAGTTTATCGGGTATTTTATATCCCCTAACGAAACCAGCATATGAAAATTTTTAATTACTTCTTTTTTGTTGTATTCATCATTTTTGCAGCATTACAGTACAACGACCCCGACCCGTATATATGGGTGCCTATTTACATATACAGTGCCGTATTGTGCTTTTTAGCCGCCCGCAACAGGTTTTATCCGAGAGCCTATATCGTGGGAATATTTGTTTACCTGGCTTATGCTATTTACCTCTTTTTTGATAAAACGGGTGTACTTGACTGGGCAACCGAACACAACGCCGAGGGCATTGCCCAAACCATGAAAGCAACCAAACCATGGATTGAAGAAACCAGGGAATTTTTTGGTCTGTTGATCCTTATCGTAGTTCTTGCCATCAACTGGATTTATGGTAGCAGGAGGAAAATGAGGCGGAGACAGGTGTGAGGTGTGAGGTATCAGGTATCAGGTGTGAGGGGTAAGGTGTGAGGCGTAAGGTGTGAGGTATCAAGCACCAGCTTCGAGGTATTATTAGTATTTGAAAGAGACAGTTAGGGAAAGAGGCTGTTTTTTCGGTTGAATTTTTTTAAAATAATTTTGAATTTTGGCTACTTGCCCGGCGCCATTGGCCGGAGGTTAATGTCACTTAGTAAATAATGCTTTGCTAGCGCTGCTTCATATGAGCATTCTGTTTGTAGAAATAAAATAGGTCGTTTAAGGTCCGTTAGGAGCTGCCTGTCAAGCGTTACAGGAGACTCCGCAGAAGTCCGATGATATTTTAAATTTCGATTTTCTACAAACAGGAATCTCCGCCGGAGCTTTATATCTTCTTACCCTTCACACCTTATCCCTTACACCTTATCCCTTACACCTTACACCTCACACCTCACACCTCACACCTCACTCCTCACTCCTCACACCTCACTCCTCACTTACACCTGATACCTGATACCTGAAACCTGATACCTGATACCTGCTCCCTACTTCATCTCCATATCCCCTTCCGACAGCACCTTGTACTCTATATCACGCATCACGATTTTGTATTTACCGGGTTGCAGATACAGATAGTAGTAACCATTTTCTGCTGAAGTATAGGTTTGATCCGCAGGAATCAGGTAATCTTTTTCCAGCTTATTGTATTCTTTATAATAATAGGCCTGAACAAGAAAGAGGCTTTTTTCTGTCGGCTTAACTGCCAGCTCTTTTCGCATACCATCCAATGAATACCAATCCGGCCGTTTGTTTTTATAGTTTGTTGGCGGATGGATGATGGAGATATCATATTCTGATGAAGCAAGCAGATCAACAGGCTTATTCTTGTATACAGCAACAGATGGAACGGTAACAGGAAAGGCCTTCATGTATGCTTCATAAAATGAACGGCCATATGCAAAGTCGCTCCCCTCAGTCATATCTGTCTGGTTAACGGTGAGCGGGTTTATGCCGGAGATCTTCTTAAAGTACATGGCCATCGGAACATAATCAACTATCTGCTCTTCGCTGATATGTCCGTAACCGGCGTGCACCAATATTTTAGCAGAGGGATTTTGTTGAATCAGCTGGTAAATATTTGCGGCCTGTATAGAATCACGTACGGAGCCGGAATGTTTATATGCCAAAGTATCCTCATAGGCATAGACGGTATAACCTATCTCCTTCGCAACTCTTACCATTTCTGCGCAAACCGGTTCATTGGTAAAAAATCCCGTATTAACATTTAAGATGGTATCTGCAGTTGCCGATGGCGTATTGTTAAGCGCTTCCATAGCAAGGTAGCGATAGCCCAGTTTGTACATATCCTGCAACAGTGAAATGGTAAAAGCCCTGTGCAATGGTTTTGAATGCGCTTCATTGATCATTGTTACCTGAACATGAGCTGCCCGGTCCAGGATATACTTCTTTGCCGGAACATGTTGGATATCCAATTGCTTCAGAGAATCAATAAAAGGCTTGATCGTGGCTGCAGCCTCCATATCCAATGTCTCATAGCTTTTGGTTGTATAATAAAGAGCGGATGGATAATCGCCAATGAAAGAGCTATAATCGCTCAGGTTATCGTAATAAGACTTATCCGTATTAAAATGTCTTATTCTTTTTCCATTTTGCAAGCCTATATATAAAGGCATCAGGTAATTGATCCTTTTTTTATAGCGATTAGAAAATCTGGTTACGGTTGAATCAACCATTTTCCCCGAATGCTGAGCAATATGCTTTTGCAATTGAATAAGTCCCGGTGATTCCTGCGCGAACGCAGCGCCAACAACAAACAGGCAATAAAACAAAACCGGCAACTTTTTAGGCATAGATATTTTTTGAGGGTACAATATTAGAACGTTGTACGTTTTACGTTGTAAGTTTTACGTTATAAACGTGCTAAATAATATACAGAAGCAACAAAGCCGTTAGCAGCATATCTGTAACGGCTTTGTTAGTTGCGTTTTACATTATATTATGTCAGTCGCCCGAATACTTATAACGTATAACTTATTACGTATAACTTCTATTTGCTTAAATGCATACTTCTCTCTTTATACAAAGTTCTAAAGTATGGATCGCGGAGATCTTTGATAAAACGGATCGCTTCACCGGTGCTCTTCATTTCCGGGCCGAGCTCTTTGTTTACACCGGGGAATTTTTCAAAACTGAACACAGGTTCTTTTATAGCAAACCCTTCCAGTTTTTTCTCGATGGTAAAGTCTTTCAGCTTTGCTGCACCCAACATTACTTTAGTTGCAATGTTCAGGTAAGGGATCTGGTAAGCTTTAGCGATGAAAGGAGTTGTACGTGACGCACGCGGGTTGGCTTCAATCACATACACTTTTCCGTCTTTTATTGCAAACTGAATATTGATCAAACCGCGGATATCAAGTGCACGGGCAATTTTTTCAGCGTAGTACTCCATGGTAGTTACTTCCATCGGCGTCAAGTTGAACGCAGGCAATACCGCGTTGCTGTCTCCACTGTGAATACCTGCAGGCTCAATGTGTTCCATTACGCCCATTACATGGAAATCCTCACCATCAAAAATACCATCTATCTCAGCTTCCTGACAACGGTCAAGGAAGTGGTCAATAAGGATCTTATTATTAGGAATATGTTTCAGCAGGCTTACAACTGCTTTTTCAACTTCGTCATCATTAATTACGATACGCATTCTCTGTCCACCCAACACATAGCTAGGTCTAACCAAAACCGGATAACCAACCTGGTTAGCGACGTCGATCGCCTCTTCAGCGGTGTAGGCTGTACCGTATTGCGGATAAGGAATGTTCAGGTCCCTCAGCAAATCACTGAAACGGCCACGGTCTTCGGCAATATCCATGTTATCGAACGATGTACCGATGATTTTGATTCCTCTTTCAGTAAGGCGCTTAGCGAGCTTTAAAGCTGTTTGACCACCAAGCTGAACGATTACACCTTCTGGTTTTTCCAATTCAATAATTTCCCAAAGGTGTTCCCAATATACAGGCTCGAAATATAATTTATCGGCCATATCAAAATCGGTACTTACCGTTTCAGGATTACAATTAACCATAATGGCTTCGTAACCACACTCTTTAATTGCTAATAATCCATGTACACAGCAGTAATCGAATTCAATACCCTGACCAATTCTGTTGGGTCCGCTACCCAAAACAATGATCTTTTTTTTCTGCGATGGAATAGATTCGTTGGAAGAAAGTGTATAACTCATTTTTTTAAGATTGCGCAAAGTTAATGGCTGAGCGGTTTTAAGCCAAAGAATAGTTGAAAAGTTGGGAAATCAAAAAATTAGGAAAATCTTAAATAAGCTATAATTCAGGCGTTTATGCCTAAAAAATACCATTTAAGCAGCCATAAAGTCATATATGGATTAACAAATCGCTGTATAAATGGTTATCGAAAAACCGTAAAATCAAATAGGTTAAGGTTTAATTAGTATTTTTGGCGCATCCAACTGTAAATCTCATTGATACTTAAGCATCAAGAACAAAATGTTATGCGAATAATTGTGATACTACTGGTTGGAATAATGTTGCTAAATGTACCCATGAACGCCGTGGCGCAGGAAAAGATGGTACGTGGACAGGTGGTTGACAAACAAAGTGATGAACCTATCCCTTTTGCTTCTGTATTTTTTAAAATAAGAGGAAACGGCGTACTGACAGACTCTCTCGGAAAATTCAGTTTACCTTATACACATCTTGAACCTAATGACTCTGTTATTGTAAGCAGCGTTGGCTATATACAATATGCCATTTCTGTTGCCAATCTCAAAGACTCTTCATCCCTCACCGTTCAGCTTGTGGTTAAACCGCCGCAGCAGGAAGCCGTGGTTAAAGCAAAATACAACCGCGCCCTGTGGTTCTGGAGAAAAATAATCAAGAATAAGGACCGCAACAACAGAACACGGTGGGACAACTACAGCTACGAAATTTACAATAAGCTTGAACTGGACCTGGATAATGTAAACAAAGAAAAGCTTGGGAAAACTATTTTTCTAAAGAAGCTAAACTTTGTGCTTGACTATGTAGATACAACTTCAGAGGACAAGCCTTATTTGCCCGTTTACCTTACAGAAACACTAAGTGATTATTATTACCAGAGATCACCGAACAGGGTACGCGAATACATCAAGGCTACAAGAACAAACGGTATCGACAATCAGAGTATCATTAAGCAACTGGGCGGAACTTATCAGAATGTGAACGTGCTGAATAATTTTATCCCGGTATTCAACCGTGAATTCATCAGCCCGTTCAATGATCATGGTGATAATTATTACAATTTCAAACTACTGGACACCCAATATCTTGCGAACAGAAGACTGATCCATTTCAAGTTCTCTCCTAAACATAAAGGTGAAAGCACTTTTGATGGAGATGCATGGGTACACGATACAACATTTGCAATACAAAAGATCACTTTGCGTCCGGCGCTTGATGCTAATGTGAACTTCATTACAAATATGAGCCTGATACAGGAATTCAGGCTGATCAATGATTCTACATGGTTTTTATCCAAGGACAAATTTGTGGCGGACATTTCAATTATAGGTAGCCGGCCATTTAATTTTAAAGGAAGGAAAACGGCAACTTACAGGAATGTCGTCGTCGATAATCAATCGGTATTAAATGAACTTGCAAAGAGCAAGGCTCCTGAAGATATTATTGTGGCTCCAAATTCCTCGATCGACAACGACACCTTCTGGGTTGAAAAGCGGCATGAGCCATTGAATAAAAATGAACAGACTGTTTATTTGGTATTGGATACGTTAACAAAAAATCCTACCTATATAAAATACAGGAATACCATCAATTTCTTAACCACCGGCACCAAGGACATTGGTAATATTCGTATCGGCCCCTGGTGGTACTGGATAAGCGGCAATGCGTGGGAAGGCACGCGTATGCGCTTTGATGTTGCTACCAATAGCGGCTTCAACAAACATCTTAACCTGAGAGGCTATCTGGCATATGGGTTTAATGATGGCAAGTTTAAAGGAAAGGGAGAAGCGTTATACAGGTTTAATACGCAGCCCTGGTCTTACGTTTCCGCATCCTATAGAAATGACCTGGACAACGGCGTGACCTATTATGATCAGCTCGGCACCGATAATATATTTGCTTACATTTTCCGCCGACCAAATATTCCTTTTAAATTTCAAAGAAATGAAGAATTTAAAACAGAATATTACCAGGAAACCAATAAGGGTTTTGGATTTGGATTAACGGTTAGTACAAGACGTTATACTCCATTAGAAAATCTTCCGGGCAAGCAATACTATATAAATAATGTAGGGGAACCTCTAAAGACTTTTGAAACCGGCATAAGATTTCGCTACGCCTTTAAAGAGCGTACGTTTGAAGACAACTTCTATCGTTATAGCCTCGGAAGCGACTTCCCCATTGTGGAGCTTAGACTTGCAAAAGGCTGGCCCGGTGTGTTGAACAGCAGCTATGAATATACAAAGGTTGACATGATGGTTTCAGACTACATGAAGATCTCTCCTTACGGCAGCCTGTATTATAACGTATTTGCTGGAAAAGTGTATGGAACGTTACCCTATCAGTTGCTGCAGATTGCGCCGGGAAATGAAATGTTCTACTTTAACCGATATGCATTTAACCTGATGAACAGGTTTGAATATATAACCGACCACTACGCCGGGTTTAATGTTGAGCACAACATTGGTAATGGCCTGTTCAGGTTTATTCCGCTTACACGTAAACTAAAATTCCGCCAGTTCTGGAATGTTAAAGGACTGATCGGCGATCTGAGCGATGCCAATAAACAATTGAACTTTGTTGGTGACTATCCCTTTAAATCTTTAAACGGAAGATGGTATATGGAGCTGGGAACGGGTGTTGATAACATCTTTAAATTTTTCCGCATAGACTTTTTATGGCGCTGGGCCGCTAATGGCGTTGATGTAGATCCGGCAAGGGGCTTCGGGATCTTCGGCAGCTTCCGCGTAACGTTCTAAACCACGGAGGCACGGAGACAATACGAGACATAGCGTTCTTCACAACCGATGATAAATTTGCGAGCATTTCGATTGATAGCTGAAGCATAACATAAAAGATAATGGCGTATAAGATCTTTCCTCGAAGTTCTTATACGCCATTGTTATAAACGCCATGTTCCGTTGTCTCGTTATGTCTCCGTGGTCTACTGCTTTTCCGGAGCTTTGGGCTCTCGTAATTCCACTGGTTTTATTGCGGCATTTCTGCGTACGCGCATGTTAAGCAGTTCAACAATAAATGAGAATGCCATGGCAAAGTAGATATAATTTTTCAGGTGAAGCGCCTCTGCCTGCTCATGATTCCAGCCTTCAACCAGCAAGCTCAATCCTATCATTACCAAAAAAGACAGGGCAAGCATTTTAAATGTTGGATGCTTATGAATGAAGTCGGAAATTTTTGGACTAAATAGAAACATAATGATCATGGCGATGATAACAGCAGCGATCATTATCTCTACATGCTTCGCAGTACCGCCCGCCGTTATGATGCTGTCGAAACTAAAAACCATATCGATAAGCGCTATCTGGACAAGGCCGCTCCCAAAGCTCAGTGGCTTAGATTCTTTTGTTCCTGCGGACTCTTCGCCTTCCAGTTTATGGTGAATCTCCATCACCGTTTTATAAATGAGGAACAAGCCTCCAGCCAGCATAACAAGACTTGCTATATCAAATCCTTTTCCATAAATAGTAAACAAAGGCTTACCCTTTTGTCCCATCAGCCACGTAAGGCCGAGTAATAAAATACTTCTTACAATTATACCGCTGATCACCCAGAACAAGCGTGCTTTGGACTGTTGTGCCCTTGGCAGACGACTCATGATGATGCTAACGAAAATAACATTGTCTATTCCTAAAACTACTTCAAGGATAACAAGGATGACGAAACTGATAATACTATCGGTTGTAAAAAGGTATTCCATGTTGGATTGCAGCTTGGTTAATGAGTATATTTTTACTTATCGGTTATAAGACTTTTACAAATATTTTTTACAATTGCCGGACCTTCATAGATAAAACCGGTCCACACCTGTATTAATCCAGCGCCTTCCTCTAGTTTTTCTTTCGCGTCCTCCCCGGTAAATATTCCGCCACTTGCAATAACCGGCACTTTGCCTTCAGTTTGTTGAACGAGATATTTCAACACTTCTGTAGAACGTTCTTTTACGGGTTTGCCGCTTAATCCCCCTGCGCCAATTGCTTCCACTTTCTCTTTAGGAGTAGCAAGGCCACTCCGGCTGATGGTTGTGTTGGTAGCAACAAGTCCATCCAGTTCAACTTCAAACGCAAGACTGGCAATATCATCCAGCTGTTCGTTTGTAAGATCCGGAGCAATTTTCAACAACAACGGTTTGGCCTTTGCTTTACCGTGATTGATGGTTTGAAGATGTGATAATATTTTTTTCAGCGATTCTTTTTCCTGTAATTCACGTAAGCCGGGGGTGTTAGGGCTACTTACATTTACTACAAAGTAATCTACGAAATCGAACAGTTCTGAAAAACAGATCTCATAATCCTTCCACGCATCTTCATTAGGTGTAACCTTGTTTTTACCAATATTACCACCAACAACAAGTGACGAACCTGTTTTTGCTTTCTGGTTGTTCCAAACTCCCAACCGTGCTTTTATAGCTTTAACACCATTGTTATTAAAACCCATGCGGTTAATAAGCGCCTTATCCTGAGGCAAGCGAAAGAGCCTTGGCTTATCGTTGCCAGGCTGAGGTAAAGGAGTAACTGTACCTATTTCAACAAAACCAAAACCCAGGGATTCCAATTCATTTAAGTACAGGGCGTTTTTGTCGAAACCCGCGCCCAGCCCGACCGGATTTTTAAAATGCAAACCAAAAACATTTCTTTCCAGCAATGGATGCCGGCACTGAAAAGAAGACCGGATTATATTTTTGATGAGACCAGCGTTGTTGCCACTGCGTAACGCATTCATTGCAAAATAGTGAACATCCTCAGGAGGAAAATTGAATAAAAGACTACGTAATAACGGGTAAAGCATGCTGCGAAGATATTGTAAAATGACATTTCTGTGCTGATTCCCTTACTTGGGTTCGTCATTATACTCAACCATAGAAATCTTCGATTGCTTCCATTAACCGTATACTTCCGGGTTTGCCATAAAGAAAATTACATCCTGAAGGCTGTTTTTCAGAAAAATTGTAGGAGGTAATTTTTTGTTGTAGTTTTTTATTATCTGACCTGAAATGATAACAGGTTTGCCTGCTGCCTGCAATACTGCCGCATTAATAAACTTTTCAAAGTTAAAGCTTGTTGCAACAGAGGTAAGATGTGTATATAAGAAATCAGGTTTTCTTAATGCAGTTACAAAGCCAAGATCATCAAGAGAAGTGTCGACTCCTAAATACAAGACATCAAGGCCCCGCCGTTTCAGCATGTAGTGCATGAATAGCAGGCCGATTTCATGATATTCTCCCTGGGGTAAAAACAAGGCAACAGTTTTATTCACAGGAGCTTCGCATTCAACACAGTCTATACCCACAAGCAATTTTTGGCGGATGATATTTGTAGCGAGATGCTCTTGTGCAGGATTGATATTATTTGTCGCCCATAACACACCGGTTCTTTCCAGGTAAGGAAAGATAAGGCCTGATATTGTGTTCTCTATTCCTTTGGTTTCAATGGTATTATTAAGCACCGCTTCAAACTTATTCGCATCCATTTCCACCATATGATGAATAAGCTCGTTAACGATCTGTTCGTTGCCCGCCTGCATTTGGGCGATAGACAACACTTTGCCCTTTATTTCATCTGTGCTTAATTTATTGATGTGCGATATTTTATAGCCATACTTGTTGAGCAAAGCAATATTCAATAGCATTTTGAGCTCTTCACTACTATAGTATCGTATATTACTGTTAGTACGCTGCGGTTTTAGAAAAGAATAGCGTTGCTCCCAGATTCTTATTGTATGGGCTTTAATGCCAGAGAGATTTTCTAAGTCTTTAATAGTAAAAACATTCATACGTTGCAGATGAGGTTAGCAAAAAGGATGACCAACAATCGTCGTAAGGGAAGTTATTGAATTGATGAGGTATATATACAGAGCGCCTTAAGATTAAACTTAATTTAATCGGCTCATTTTAGACTAATTCAATCTCAATCCCTTACAGTTATTATCCGCAATACGTTATGCTTCGTCTGTCAGGCAATCGTAGAAAGCCAGGCGTCTACTATTTACATATTTCGTCTATATTGACCACCAACTTCGTACAACGCATGTGTGATCTGTCCGAGCGAACAGAACTTTGCGGTCTCCATGAGTTGTTCAAACAAATTGCCATTGTTCACTGCAGCTTCCTTGAGCTTCATCAGCTCTGCTGCCGCGACCTTTTCATTGCGTTTATGGAACTTTACCAGGTTTTCAATCTGCTGACTTTTTTCTTCCCTGGTACTGCGAATAACTTCTAATGGTATAACGGTTGCACTGCCTGTTTTGTTCAAAAAAGTATTTACTCCTATTATAGGTAATTCGCCTGTATGCTTAAGTGTTTCATAATAAAGGCTTTCCTCCTGGATCTTGTTGCGCTGGTACATGCGTTCCATTGCGCCAAGCACACCACCTCTTTCTGAAATACGCTCAAACTCTTGTAGTACAGCTTCTTCAACAAGATCAGTCAATTCTTCAACCGCAAAGCTGCCCTGCAAATAGTTTTCCGTTTTTACACTACCCAGCTCCCTGTTAATAATGAGCTGAATAGCCATCGCCCTTCTTACACTTTCTTCTGTCGGAGTTGTAATAGCTTCATCGTATGCATTGGTATGCAGGCTGTTGCAGTTATCGTATATCGCATATAATGCCTGTAAAGTTGTGCGTATATCATTAAAGTCAATCTCTTGTGCATGAAGACTACGGCCACTAGTTTGAATATGGTATTTCAATTTCTGAGACCTGTCGTTACCATTGTATTTATACTTCATTGCCTTTGCCCATATACGCCGCGCAACCCTGCCTATCACACTATATTCGGGATCCATGCCGTTGCTGAAAAAGAAAGAAAGGTTAGGCGCAAAATCATCAATGTGCATGCCACGGCTAAGGTAATATTCAACATAAGTAAAGCCGTTGGCCAGCGTAAAAGCAAGCTGTGTGATAGGATTGGCGCCTGCTTCGGCTATATGATAACCACTTATGCTTACACTATAGAAATTACGCACTTTATTGTTAATGAAATACTCCTGAACATCGCCCATTAACTTCAATGCAAACTCCGTAGAAAAAATACAGGTATTTTGAGCCTGGTCCTCTTTTAAAATATCAGCCTGCACAGTGCCACGTACGTTAGATAAAGCTTCTGCTTTCAACTTCTTATAAATATCAGCCGGCACCACTTCATCTCCGGAGAGGCCGAGCAACCTCAAGCCTAGTCCGTTATTTCCCTCCGGCAATACGCCTTCAAGGTTTTGCAATCCGGTTGAGGCGCCAATGTTGTGGTATACAGGCATTGGATCTGTTGCATATTTTTTTTCAAGCGCTTCATGCACGATATGCCAAAGTCCGTTTGCTTCGATCCATTTTTCGCAAAGCTGATCAATAGCCGCATTCATAAAAAAGGCAAGTATAATAGGAGCAGGACCGTTGATAGTCATGCTCACGGAAGTCTTCGCGTCGCAAAGATCGAAGCCGCTATATAATTTTTTAGCGTCATCAATGGTTGCAATACTTACACCGGAGTTACCTACCTTACCATAAATATCTGGTCTGTGATCAGGATTCTCACCATACAGTGTAACACTGTCAAAAGCTGTAGACAGGCGTTTTGCAGGCTGTCCCAGCGACACATAATGGAATCGCTTATTGGTTCTTTCAGGGCAACCTTCACCGGCAAACATTCTTGTAGGATCTTCACCTGTACGTTTCAGTTCAAATACACCGGCAGTATAGGGAAATTCACCGGGAACATTTTCCTGCAGCTGCCAGCGCAAAATGTCGCCCCAGTCTTTAAATGAAGGAAGAACCAGTTTTGGAATCCTGGTACCTGACAAGCTTGTTGCCGCCAGCTCTTGTCTTATAACTCTATCCCGGACACGGTATTCAAAAAAATCAGCTTCATATTTATGTTTTACCGATGGCCATTGCTCTATGAGCTTTAGACACTCCGGCGACAGTCTCTGCTTAATATTTTCAAGGGAAGCTGCCAGGAATTTATGTGCAACTTCTTCATCCATTTCACTCAAACCCAGGTTTTCATATCGCGGTGTTGTAAATGATTGCTGCACAATTTCGGATGCACCGGCCAGCTGATACCATTGCGATGCAAGGTTAGACTGTTCCTTTACCCATGCATCATAAGTTCTGTTGCGCTCAGCTATTTCAGCAAGATAACGGACCCGGCTTGACGGAATTACCACCGTATTCAAAGAACCGTTTGCAGCAAATTTGTACTCACCATAATCAACTGCGGATTTCTCTTTTATAGTTTTGATCAACAAATCAAACAGGGTGTTAACACCGCCGTCATTAAAACGATTGGCGATTGTACCTACTATGGGCAGTTCGTTGTCTTTAGCTGTAAACTTGTTATGATTGCGTTTATATTGTTTGCGCACATCCTGCAATGCATCCAGTGCGCCGGCTTTATCAAACTTATTGATGGCAATTATGTCGGCATAGTCCAACATATTGATCTTTTCAAGTTGGGACGCGGCGCCATATTCCGGCGTCATCACATATAAACTAACATCGCAGTAATCGAGAATAGACGCATCGCTTTGACCAACACCGGCACTTTCTAAAATTATCAGATCATATCCCGCTTCGTTCACAATATTTAATGCATCCTTTACGTATGCACTCAACGCCACATCTGATTCTCTTGTTGCAAGAGAACGCATATAGGCGCGCGGTGAACTGATGCTATTCATTCTAATACGATCGCCCAACAAGGCTCCGCCGGTTTTCTTCCTTGAAGGATCCACAGAAACAACTGCGATATTTTTGGATGGAAATGCCTGGAGAAAGCGACGCACGATCTCGTCTGTAACTGAAGATTTTCCTGCTCCACCCGTTCCGGTTATACCCAGCACAACTTTTTTGTGAGAAACTTTTTCTCCGGCCGGTCTGCTACCTGCAGAAACAGCAGTATTGTTCAGCTCGCTCAATAGCGATGTATATTCTACGCCTTCTTCAGCCTGTGTAATTGCTTTGGCAACAGCAAGAATATTTTTTGACTCTCCTAACGCATAACCATTTTTGCCTTTGACTAACTTATTTGCTCCGTTTGCCGGCTTACCATCTTCACGAACAGCGCTTTTAGCCAGCAGGTCTTCTATCATGCCCTCGAGCCCCATGTGCCTCCCATCGTCAGGACTATAAATCCGGGTTATACCATAAGCATGCAACTCGTTAATTTCTTCAGGCAGGATAGTTCCACCGCCACCCCCAAATATTTGAATATGGCCGCTGCCGTTCTCATTCAGGAGATCTTTCATGTATTTAAAAAATTCCACATGTCCTCCCTGGTAACTGGTAATGGCAATGGCGTCGGCATCCTCTTCAATCGCTGCCTCCACAATTTCATGTACACTACGATTATGCCCCAGGTGAATGATCTCCGCTCCCTTTGCCTGCATAATCCTGCGCATTATATTAATGGCTGCATCATGACCATCAAAGAGTGAAGCCGCAGTAACTATTCTTAATCTTTTGGTAGCTGTGTTCATCATAGCTTAAAATCTCCGCCTACAAAAATAGCAAGTATTAACGATTGTTAGCATGAAGAAGGTATCAGGTATCAGGTTTAAGGTATCAGGTATAAAGAGCGGGGGTAAGGTTCCCAGCACGGAAAAAAGTTAATCTTACCTCTATTTTACATCTTATTGTCTTTTTATCTTACCTCTTACGATCTTACATGTCTTACGGTCTTACTGTCTTATAATCTTCAACAGGTCAAACGTTTGTCTTTTTGTAAACAAAATATAATATGTATTTTCCCTTATAAAATTTAAACAATGGCTTTTTCTACAGACATCAAGTCAAATAACACGATTGTACTATATGATAGCAGTACCGGTTGCACCGCAGAAATATATTTGTTTGGCGCACTACTGAATTCTTTCAGCATCCCGGTACACAATGAGCAGGTAAATGTAGTTGACGCATTTTCTTCTCCTGAAGATGCAGCAGCCAACATCACCAATGGCTTTAAAAGCGCAAAACTTAACCCGTTTGTGTGCAGACTGGAAAAAGGAAAATATTCTTTTGAAGGCAATAACTATAAGGTAGACAAATTTTATATGGGTGACGAGGCCATACATGGCTTAATATATGATGCGCCTTACAAAGTAAAGAGCTATGGAGTTGATGATGAAAAAGCCTTTGTAACGCTACAGTACACCTATACGAGTAAGACTGAAGGCTTTCCGTTCGCTTACTCTGTAGATGTAACTTATACATTGCGAGCAGGCAACGCGCTGACCTTGTTTACAGCGGTTACAAATACCGGTACTACAGACATGCCACTGAGCGACGGATGGCATCCCTATTTTAAACTCGGCGAGACGGTTAATGATCTTACGGTTCAATTCAACTCGGATACGATGATGGAGTTTGACGAAAGATTGCTGCCCTCCGGAAAAACTATCCCAGATAGTCGTTTTGAACAACCAATGGCATTTGGTGATACTTTCCTTGATAATTGCTTCTTATTGAAAGATCATGCTCATGCATCTTGCGTGCTTACAGATTCTAAAAAAGGCATACGTTTTTCAATAACGGCCGACAAATCCTATCCATACCTCCAGGTATATACGCCACCACATAGAAACAGCATCGCGATTGAAAATCTGAGCAGTGTACCAGATGCTTTCAATAATGGCATTGGACTTATTAAAGCAGCGCCGGATACTACACATGCATTTAAAACGACTTATAAATTGGAAGTATTATAGGTCCCGTGACGTATTAACAAAAAATGCAGATCACTGACTTTGCATCTTTAATTAATTATTTTCGAATAAGTTAGAAGCCTTTCATTCATTTTGAAACATGAATGAAAGGCTTTATTATTTTATAAATGGGAGCACTCATAGGACCAAAGTAATACCTTTACACTTTATTAATGATTTTTGGCAGAGTCATTGTACCCTCTCTTTAGCCACATTGCATAGCTGCATATTGTTTAACAAAAAATAATTGCATGTCGTTACGTTATCTTATTTCTAAAAGAAATGCACTCCGTTTTTTAAGATTAGCCACAGGTTCTTTTTTATTTGACTGGAAAGAAGTTGCTGCAATGTTTGGCATCAAGCACGATGTTTATGAAAATCCATTGCATCGTCCACTCGAAAAACCTGTCACAGCAATTATACTTGGTGCAGGTAACCGCGGCAATGTGTATGGAGGTTACTCAATACTGCATCCTGATGAATTGCAGATTGTCGGCGTTGCAGAACCTAATGCACTGAGGAATGAGCGTTTTTCATCTATGCACAATATTGAAGAAAGCAAACGCTTCACCTCCTGGGAAAAAGTTTTTGAGGTAGACAAGTTTGCGGACGCTGTTATCATATCCACACCGGATAATCTTCATACAGAACCTTGCCTAAGGGCGCTTGAACTTGGCTATGATATTCTACTTGAAAAGCCCATTGCGCCAACAGAGGAAGAATGTCGTGCAATTCTTGCCAAAGCGCATGAAACAAATAATATTGTTGGCGTTTGCCACGTACTCAGATATGCACCGTATTTCAGGCAGATAAAAGAATTATTGAACGCTAACGCCATAGGCAAGGTGATTAGTGTTCAACATATGGAGCCGATTGAACATATTCACATGAGCCATTCCTATGTGCGCGGTAATTGGCACAACAGCAAGAAAACAGCACCAATTATTCTCGCAAAATCATGTCATGATACAGATATTATAAGGTGGTTGATCGATCAGCAGACTGAGCAGATTCAATGTTTTGGCAACTTAAGCTGGTTCAATTCAAAAAATGCTCCTGAAGGAAGCACGCATCGTTGTACGGATGGCTGCAAGATTGAACATGAATGCCCTTACTCCGCATTACAGATCTATCATCGTGATAAAAAACGCCTGTATGTATTTGATCTGCCAGAAGATAAAGATGAATGGGAAGACGCAATCCTTCAACAATTAAAAACAACCGACTACGGACGTTGTGTGTACAGAATGGATAATGATCAGCCCGATCACCTCACCATTAACATGCGCTTCAAGCAAAATATTACCGCCGCGTTTTCTATGGAAGCATTTACTTCTTATGAAGGAAGAAGAACCAGGATAATGGGCTCCATGGGGGATCTTGTGGGCGATATGGAAACTTTCGCCATGACTAATTTTCAAACCGGCAAAAAAACAATGTGGTCTCTAAAAACGGACAGCCATGGCGGTGGCGATCACAGGTTAATGAAGGATTGGGTACAGGCAGTGGGGCACCAGGATCCATCGATGCTTTCTTCAGGACTTGACGTATCAGTAGAAAGCCATCTTATGGCGTTTGCTGCAGAAAGAAGCAGGTTAAATAATACAATTGAGCCGGTCACATTGATGAAGAAGGAGCTTGCGATGGTTTAAATAAAAAAGAAGATCTCTAAAAAGAGACCTCCTTCCTTTTTAAATCTAAACCAAAAAACTAAATAACTCCAGGAGCTTGCCATAAGTGTATAGTTCTCACAATATGTTATTGTACGGATAGATTTACTTTTTATGCGCTTCAACCATCACGGTCAAGAGCAAATTCTGTTTTGTTTTATTCTTACCAGTTAAACCTTCACTCCGATATCAGCTTTAGGCATTCTGCTTTGAGCTTCTGTTTTCCGTCCTTTTGGCCAAACCTACTTCCATTGCTCAGCCGGATAAACAGCAATACGATGCGTTCTTAGCATATATCTAATGTTATGGGCTTCCGTCTCATTATTGAAGTCCAGGCTTTTTGAAGGGCGCAATGGCATGTGACAGGTAATGCAATTGTTGCCGGCGGTCTTTATATCAACAGTGTGTTTTACCTGTTGATGACATGCTGTACATTGATCGATGAACAACTGCGTGCTTTCGGCCTGGTGAGTCGCGTGACAGTTAGAGCAGGTCATCTGGCTTTGCTTAAAGCATTTGCTAAGCTGAAGCAATTGTGATTGCATGCCATGCACATCAGGCTCGCCCGATGCGCCGCTATAAAAAACATAATATTTTGACAAAGTATCGCCCGGCTTAAAATTGAAAATGGATCTGATGTTGACAGGGTCCCCGGAATGACAGGTGCCGCATAAATCCAACTGCTGTTGCCTGCTAAGTGCCTTAATAGACGTGATGTATTTCGCTTGTTTTACCGCAGGGTTTTCACTATGGAATTTCACATGTTCAGCTGCAGGACCGTGGCACCTTTCACAATCAATGCCATATATTATCAAGGATGGATCATAGACCTGTTTAGTACGCAACAAATTACCTTCTCTTTTTTCACTTACCCGGGCAAAGGATGCATGACATTCCAGGCATCTGCTTACTATTGGCCTGGTAAAATACGGATGATCGACCGGAAAGCCCGGGCTATTGGTCCATAGCTTTTCCTTTGTAAGGTAGGTTAAGGGTAATTGATAAAGCTGACTGTCTTTCCAGTACCCAAATGTTTGAGCCTTGATTGCAGAGCCGAAAACTACGTCCATTTTCTCCGCATGTATGAGTTGGCTGCCCTTATATGATGTTTGATAGAATGTTGCACCTTGTTCGCTTAACACGATCCGCTGGCCATTGATGAACTGAACGGTATTGTTAGAATCGGTTATGATACGCCGCAGGTCATTGGGATCAGCAGTTCCGGAGCTATTGAAATGATGATCGTGGCTGTACAGATCTGCAATATTTTTATGGCAGGATACGCATGTGGCAGCACCAGCATACATGTCGCCCCGGGCGTCTCCGGTGCCGGCCTGATCAGTACAGGTTATAAAAATTACAAGTATAACTGCCAGGCAGCATATGACCAAACCTTTCTTCATGTGAGGCATTCTTTATGTTCGCGTTTCCCTAAAAAGTAGTAACAAAAAGAGGCTGCCTGTTACAAGCAGCCTCCCTAAGATCAGTTTATTTTATTTAGTAACCATTATTCTGTTTCAAAGCGCCGTTGCTCTTATCTATTTCCGTTTGCGGAATAGGATAATACGTGTTCTTGCTTTCATCGAAGGTAATACCCTTGTTATTTTCAAGGAATTGGCCTTCGAATGAAGAATAGCTTTCGATCGTCTTTTTTGCGATACCCCATCTTACAAGATCGAAGAAGCGATGGCCCTCCATAGCTAGTTCAAGCCTGCGTTCAAAACGCACCGCGTTACGTGCATAATCTGCGTTAGGGAAGGACGGATACTGGCCTACTTTATAATCTGCAGCAGGCGTTCCATCAACAGTAACAACCGGCAGTTTTGCTGCTCTTGCCCTAACCGCATTAACCCATGTTAAGGCAGAAGTCAGATCGCCAGTCTCAATAGCACATTCAGCCGCCATCAGGTAAACGTCGGCCAGGCGGATAATATTGATATTAAGGCCGGTTATGTACATACCGCCTGATACTGTATTACCTGTAAAATCAGCTTGGTTGATCATAGATTTGAATCCCACGAAAGGACCAGCATACGCCGGGTCGCGGATCCATGCATCGCCGGCCATTACACCCCAATCCCTGTATGGTACGCCTCTGCGGCCCACGGTGTAATCCAAACGGGGGTCAAATGCGAGCGTTTGGTTAACCTTGTAATTGTCTTTTGCAGCACCGGAAAGCAGCATGTCCGATGTGTACGGATTTGTCCTGTAAGAATTATCCAGGTAAGGCAATCCATTCGCATCCACTTTGTAGGAATTCACCAGGTCAATAGACGGCTGGCTGAATCCGCAGCAGTTCACAGGTGCCGTACCGTAAAAACCTGATAACATATCTCCAACGTTGGCATTGTCACCGCTACCATCAGAATTGATAACATTCTGCACGGTAAAAATGGATTCTGAGCCGTTTTCTGTCCCAATGTTGAAATTGTTTTGGAAAGGTATTGTGGCCAGAGCAGGTTTTGCTGCGATGACAGTTTTAAACAGTGTAAGCGCTTCTGCATATTTCTTTTGATACAAATAGAACTTGCCCAAATAAGCCTGTGCTGCTAATTTGTTTGTTCTTCCCACTTCTCCCTTTGGATGAGCATCTGGCAGGTTTGCTACTGCAAACTGAAGATCTGCTTCAATTTTTGGTAACACATCCTGATCATTTTTTACTGACTGTGCGGCGGTAGTCGTGGTAGTTTCGTCTATGTAAGGTATATTAACAAATAACCTCTGCAACAAGAAGTAGTAGTGAGCTCTAAGCATTTTTGCTTCCGCTTCCACTTCTTTAGCCCTGCTGTCATCAAGTTTTTTGCCATCACCGTTCTGCACCGTTGTCAGGAGAGATATTGTGTTATTGCAACGGATGATGCCTTCGTAATAGTTATGCCACGTAATACTAAGATTGTCGTTGGTAGTAGTAAGCGTATGGTGTTCGATCTCATTCATGTAACTCTGGTCGGTACTGCTACTCCCCTTGTGAGCATCGTCCGCAGCCACTTCACCAAAAAGCCACATGCTTGGAGCCGGCGCATAGTTGCCCCAGGTTCCGCTAATGTTTCCATTCATTAAACCATACGCGCCAATCAACGCATCTTCTACACCCTGGGGCGTTGTCAGTTGCGACTCAGTAAGTTGACCTTGCGGCGTTTGCTCCAGGAATTTCTTACCGCAAGAAGCAGTCAACAGCAAAAGAGCTATTATTGATAAATTATATATTCTTTTCATACTAATTATTATTTGAATTATACAGCCATTAAAATGTTGCGTTTATGCCGAATAGGAACTGGCGGGACATAGGCACTATACCATAATCTACACCAGGAGCACTGTATGTGCTTGACACAGAACTAACTTCCGGATCCAACCCTGTATATTTTGTAATAGTAAACAGGTTGGTCGCGGCCACATATAAACGCAACTTACTTATTCCCTTGTTCTTGATAGCAGAAGAGAGATCATAGCCAATCTGTAAATTTTTCAGTTTCAAAAAGCTTCCATTCTGGATATAGTAGCTGGATGATTGCAATTCGGTTGTGCTTCTGCCCCTGTAAGGTGAAGGGATCATGCTACCAGTATTGGTAGGGCTCCACGCATTCAGCATCCTTTTTGTAACAGCACCATCAAAACCATTCAGATCAGTATAATAGCGTGTTTGTTCAAATATTTGATTGCCTTGAGAACCATTAAAGAAAAGCAGGATGTCGAAATGCTTATAAGACGCATTGTAAGACAGCGAATAAATATACTTAGGATGAGGAGTGCCAATAACAGTTCTGTCATTTGCATCAATTTTTCCATCTGGTTTACCATCAGGTCCGGAAACATCTTCATAAATCGGACCACCTACCCTAGCCTTATCATAAGACGGTCTCTTAGCTATGTCATCTGCACTTTGATAAATGCCAGTCATTTTATATCCGTAAAAAGCACCGAAAGGCGCGCCTGTTTTCAGGACTGAAGTAGTGATGTCCCTGACACTGTTGTAAGGTACATAATCAATCGTAGGCGTTAACTCAACGATCTTATTAACGTTATGCGAAATGGCACCGGTTACGTCAAAACGGAACGAATTTGGTCTTGGATCACCGTCATAGTGATAAGTCAGCATCAATTCCACACCTTTATTATTCATCTTGCCTATGTTAACATAAGGCGAAGCTCCGCCACCAACAGCTGCAGATGGAAGTGGCACAGGGTACAACATGTCCTTTGTGTCTTTGTTATACCAGTCAAACGAACCCTCGATCTTGTTTTTAAGAATAGAAAAGTCCACACCTATATTCAATCCTTCCACCTGTTCCCATTTAATAGCAGGATTATCGTAAGAATTTACCCAGATACCTGCGCTTGTGGAGCTACCTCCTGTTGGATAGGACGAAGCTGTCAGGCTTGACTGGAATGTCTTCAGGTACTGGAACGCAGGAATATTTTGGTTACCTGTAATACCCCAACCGGCACGCACCTTAAGATCGTTAAGCCAGTTTACACCCTGCATAAAATTCTCTTTTGAAACTCTCCAGGCTGCGCTGGCTGCAGGGAAAACACCATACCTGTTCTGCGGACCAAAGTTGGAAGAACCATCACGGCGAACTGTTCCTGATAACAGGTATTTATCCTTAAATGAGTAGTCAACCCGGCCGAACAATGAGAACAATGTACTTTTGGTTGCTGCACTGGTGGAACTTGTGGTAGCAGCCGCACTCAGATAATAGTAATTCATATCTCCGTAAAGAAAGAAGTTATTTCCATTACCTGTAACCTGCCTGTAGTTTGAATTAACCGCTTCAGTACCTGCCAACACAGAAAGAGAATGGTCGTTAAATGTCCTTCTAAACGTCAACGTATTTGTCCAGGTCCAGTCTGAAGAATTTCCCTGCCATTCAGACATGCTGTTTCTGTCGACACTTCCCTCTGACATCTCAGGGTTTGGCACAGTTATGCTTATTCCAGTATAATTGTCATAGCGCACACCATAAGTTGATCTTAAATTCAGTCCGTCGATGATCTTAAGATCTGCGAATGCGCTTCCAAAAAATTGGTTGTCGGTATTTACATTGTTTCTCGCACGGTATAACAGTGACAATGGGTTCTCGCCGTTACCCAGAATGCTACCCTTTGTTCCGGCAAAATTTCCCATAATATCATAAACCGGTATGATGCTTTGCATACGGTATACCTCAAACACCGCAGCACCTTCACTTTGATAACTGCCTGCTGTGTTTGTGTTTGTGGCATATCCCACACCTCTGTTATAGGAGTACTGCATGTTCTCGCCAATAGTCAGGCGTTTATTGAACAGGAAGAAATTAGAGTTGGCTCTGATCGTAGCGCGTTTATAGGATGTGTATTTCAACGTACCCTGCTGATCAAAATAGCTACCGCTAAGAGCGTACTGCGAATTGTCACCACCACCAGTCAAACCAAGCTCGTAATTCTGTATCGGTGCATTCGTTGTAATGGCACGCATCCAGTCGGTACCCTGTTGATTTGCTTTGGTGATCTGGTAAAAAGTAGAAGCGTCTGTGCTGTAGTTATATTTGGACGGATCCGAGTCCGCAGCAGTAATGTTTTGCCCGGTAGCTGTTCCTGCCAGTAAATACTCCGGCAAGGTGGGTGTAGTGGGTGATGTACCGTAGTTGGTACCTGTAGTTCCCGATGTACCAGGTGTTTGTCCTGCATTGATGAACTCCTGGTAGAAATAATTCGCATACTCAGTAGGGTTCAACATTTTCGGATACCTTGATTTGTTTGGATTTTGTGTACCATAATATACGTCCAGGCTCAGTTTCGGCGTACCAGCCTTACCTTTTTTGGTGGTGATGATAACAACGCCGTTATTTGCGCGCGATCCATAAATAGACGCGGCAGACGCGTCTTTCAACACCTGCATAGACTCGATGTCATTAGCATTCAGCCAGCCAAGTTTGCCCCTGTAAGGCATTCCATCGATGATGTATAGAGGATCATTGTCATTAATGGTACTGAAGCCCCTGATCCTGATCTGTGGTGTACTACCCGCAGCACCGTCACTTGTGATTTGTACCCCCGTGGCCTTACCCTGCAAACCCTCTATAGGGCTAGCTGCTGGCTGCGCCTTAACGCCGGCGACATCTACAACGGCAACAGCACCTGTAAGATCTTTCTTCTTTTGACCGGTATAGCCGGTAACGACTATCTCATTAAGGCTTGATGTACTTTCTTGCAACAAGACGCTCAACGGACTATCGCCGATCGTTACATCCTGGTCTGCAAAGCCTACAGATGAGATTGTTAATACTGTTTTACCCGCAGGTACAGTAATAGTAAAATTTCCTCCGTTGTCTGTTGCAGTTCCCACATTTGCACCTTTAACAGTTACGGACGCACTTGCTACCGGCTGTTTCGTTTTTGAACTTGTTACAGTTCCTGTGATTTTTTTTTGGGAAAATGCTGCAAAGCAGACGATAGAAAACAGCATGCTAAGGATGCATGCACGCATGACATGTCTTATTTTCATAAGCAGGCAATTTTGGTTTGTTAGATTAAAAAAGATGCACAATTTCCTGCATTGTGCAGGGCAATATTACACAGGTATTTTGATTTACAAAATTTTTTTTTAACAGTTCTTTTCTTTGAGCGGTTAATATAGTGGTAGCGAAGGGTAATTTTCGAGTAGAAAAAAGGGTAAAACGCAACATTAGTCGATGTTCTGTTGCATTTTACCCGTTTTTAGGTTAAACAATTATTAAATATCGTCAAACCATTTACTGCAATTTTTCTTCCACTTCTAATCCTGTTGCATTACATTTTTTCCCTATAAAGTTACCGTTGCAATCATGCTGATTTCTACGTTTACATTTTTCGGTAGTCCCTTAACAGCAACTGTTTCTCTCGCCGGAAAATCTCCGTTAAAATAAGAACCATAAACTTCATTGACTGTTGCAAAATTCGACATGTCGCTTAAAAAAATGTTGGTTTTAACCACGTGTTCAAACGTCAGTTTTGCCTCATGCAGGATGGCTTCGAGGTTTTGCATTACCTGGTGGGTTTCTGTCTTAATATCACCCATAACCAATTCGTTGCTATCAGGATTTATGGCTACCTGTCCACTGATAAACAATAAGTCGCCTGCTTTTACTGACTGATTATACGGCCCTATCGGCGCCGGAGCTTTTGTGGTATTGATAATTTGCTTACTCATATTTTTTTTATTGCATACAAATGAATGAATTTTAATGTAATATACCAATCCTATTTTTGCAGGCATTAACTCAACATTCAGTCCGTTTTTTGGCATTGTCCTAAAACAAATAAAAATTCTATGGCGCTGATTTTAAATATAGACACGTGTTCGGATGAAGCTTTCGTTTGTCTCGCATTGGACGATAAGGTGATTGCAACCGAAACAAATCCTGAACAGAAAAACCACGCAGCGTTCCTGCAACCGGCAATACAACGACTGATGCATCATGCAAAAAAATCATTAGCAGATATCGATGCCATCGCTGTTGTTTCAGGTCCGGGAAGTTATACCGGATTAAGAGTTGGCTTAGCCAGTGCCAAGGGACTTTGTTATGCATTGAACAAACCATTGGTCTTTGTAAACACTTTATACATAATGGCTTATGCAGCTAAAAATCATGCAACCTTAAATACGCACCCTAAGCCACAGTTGTTTTGCCCAATGGTAGATGCAAGACGAATGGAAGTTTTTACATGTTTGTATAATGACCAGCTTGAGTTGAAAGAACCTCCCCAGGCGATGATTTTAAATGAATTATCATTTATTGAATATGTTGATAATCAGGCAGTTTTATTTTTTGGCAATGGTAGCGAAAAGTTTAAACCTGTTGTAAAAAGCAGTAATGCTTTGTTTGCCAACGTTATATATACAGCAGGCGATATGGCGGTGCTGTCCCATGAAGCTTTTGAGGGCAAAAAATTCCAGGACCTTGCCTACAGTGTTCCCGAGTACATTAAGGACTTTTTCGTTTTGCAGAAAAAACATTAAATATAATTTAAAAAAATCCATTTCTGCCTGAGATCATTCATTGTTGAGAAAAAATAATAATATCTTTACCCGATCATATTAGTATTTTATAAAAATTAATTTTTAACCTGATGAACACTCCGGCACAAACAGTTGTCATTAATGACCCGGCAAGCAAAGAAAGCATTAAGGTAGATTATTTGCACTTGAAAAAAGCTGCTCTGATTCTAAGGGCACTCAACCACAAGCTACGTCAGCAGATGGTTAAATTACTGGATGAACATAAGAAAATGACGGTTACAGAAATTTACGTTAAGCTTCGCCTGGAACAATCCGTAGCCTCTCAGCATCTTGCAATTTTAAGAAGGGCTGGCATTGTTACAACGCAAAGAGACGGCAAATTCATTTATTACCACATTAACTATGAAAGAGTTAAGGAAGTGAGCCAGTTTGTAGAAGACCTGGTAAGCTAAACACCGTACAATTTCCGTATCGTTTGATCTGCATAAACAGCTTTTTTCAGCATATAATCAATCGCTAAATGCGATGTTTTTACTAGCAACAGAAGTTTAAATAAATCGTACCCACGTCCTTTCTTTATGACTTTGTTGCAAGTGGCAAAACGTACTTAAAGTATCTTTGCCAAAATTTTTTACATGCATATTCAACAATTGTACACCAACTGTCTTAGTGAAGCGGCCTATTACATTGAAAGCGAAGGAGTAGCGGCGATTATAGATCCAATGAGAGATGTAGAGGAGTACATTCAACTGGCTAAACAACGCGGCGCTGAGATAAAGTACATTTTTGAAACCCATTTTCATGCAGACTTTGTTAGCGGTCATATTGATTTAAGCAAGGCAACCGGGGCTACCATTATTTATGGCCCCGACACCCGTGCTAACTTTCCATTTCATCTTGCCAAGGATGGAGAAGTATTTGCTTTGGGTAAACTTTCCATTAAAATTCTGCATACACCAGGACATACACTGGAAAGTACCTGTTTCCTTCTTTTAGATGAAAACGGTAAGCAGCACGCTGTTTTCACTGGCGACACGTTATTTGTTGGTGATGTTGGCCGCCCTGATCTTGCACAGAAAGGCGAATCACTTACTACTGTCGATCTTGCCGGGATGCTTTACGATAGCCTTCAAAGCAAAATTGTTCCTTTGAATGACGACGTAATTGTTTATCCTGCTCACGGGCCAGGAAGCAGTTGCGGCAAAAATCTGGGGCCTAATACACAAAGCACCATTGGTGAGGAAAAACAAACCAACTATGCATTGAAGGCACAGTCAAAAGAAGATTTTATCAAGGCTGTAACTGAAGGTCTGGACACACCTCCACAATATTTCCCGATCAACGCTAAAATAAATAAAGAAGGCTACCAGGAACTTGATACAATTCTTGAAGCAGCATTAACACCACTATCAGTTGATCAGTTGAAAGAAAAGCTGGCAAATGATCATACCGTTCTGGTGGACACGCGTCAGTCAGCCCTGTTCACAGCAGCATTTATCCCAGGTTCAATCTTCATTGGTCTTGAAGGCCGCTTTGCAGAGTGGGCTGGAAGTTTGTTGCCTTTTGATAAATCCATTGTGTTGGTAACTGATCCGGGTAAAGAAAAAGAAACAGCCATACGTCTTGCAAGAGTTGGATTTGACAAACTGGAGGGATATCTCGACGGTGGATTTGAAGCATGGCAAAAAGCTGGCGAGCCCATCGACATGATTATTGAGGTTGAAGCCGATGAAGTTGCGATGGATATTCCGTTTGATGAGCGCCTTGTACTGGTAGATGTGAGAAGGGAAATTGAATATGATGAAAGCCACATAAAAGAAGCTGTAAACATTCCATTAAGCAATCTTACTGATCCCGGAAGTATGGCAAACATCAATGATGATGACAACCTGTATATTCATTGCCAAAGCGGCTACAGAAGCGTAATTGCGGCTTCATTAATTAAGCGCCAGGGCATTCACAACTTAAGAAATGTGTTAGGCGGGTTCAATGCACTCAAAGAAATTCCATCATTGCAGATTGAAAAAAGTGCGTCTGCGCTGAATTAGCTGTGAGCTGTCAGCTATCAGCTTTTAGCTGTGGAGCAAGGTGTCAGGTATCAGGTTTCAGGTATGAGGTATAGGATATGAGGTATGAGCCGTTTGGCTTTTAGATCGCTAATTTACAATAGCTAAAAAAATATCTTTCTTACAAATAAAAAAGCTGAATGGACCAGTTTCTCAAACATCTATTCAGCTTTTCTTTTTTCTTATTCTTCACATCCTATCCTTCTTCAAAATTCTTACACGTCTTACAATCTTACAGGTCTTACATGTCTTACGGTCTTACCATCTTACGGTCTTACCATCTTACGGTCTTACCATCTTACGGTCTTACTATCTTACTATCTTACTGTCTTCTAAACAACCAGGTGCCCAAACTTCTCCTGGTCAAAAGGAATTTTCCATCGCTTATGGCTCCACAAATAATTGGAAGGTTGTTCGCGAATTCCATCTTCAATAAACCTGATCATTTCTCTTGTGATTTCGCCGTTGGGCAATGACCTTGGTTCCATTGTCAACAGCTTCAGCTCGCAATGGTAATAGCCTCTTTTTTTCTTTTTTATCCCGGCCATTATAATGGCAGTGTTGTTCAATTTTGCGCCTTTTTCCGGACCCGGAACAAAGGCTGTCATACGTCCAAAAAAGTTTGTCCAGTATGCATGCTCAGCACCTCCGGGACTTTGATCTGCAACAAGCGCTAAACCAAATCTGCCACGCGAGTATTGGCGGAATTCATTCCTGAAATCTGTTGCAGCAACAAGCTTTCCGCCAAACCTCGATCTCATGTCATAGAAGATCTTGTTGAATATTTTATTCTGAATCGGCATGTAAACAGTAACCAGCGGGTATGTGATATTTGCAGAAAAAGCCAGCGTTGCATATTCCCAGTTGAAGCAATGCCCCAGGTGAAATTGAATGTTCTTTCCCGTTGAATACAGATCATTAACTACATGATAATCGGATGTAAAACGCTTATCCAATTCTTTCCGGGACATGGAAAGCATTTTAACGGTTTCAATAAATTGGTCGACAAAAGATTTATAAAACTCTTTTGCAATTTTAACTCGCTCCTCTTCACTCTTGTCAGGGAAGGCAACCGCAAGATTGCCCATCACCACATCCCTTCGATATTTTATTACGTAATAAAGCAGTAAATAAATACCGTCGCTTAACAGATACATGAACCAGAAAGGCAAAAGAGAAAACAGATACAATAACCCGTAAACAACATAATACATACGCGGCAAATAATCCGCAAATATAGCGGTTTTAAAACCACGGAGGCACTGCGGCACTAACGATACACTGCGTTGTTTTTACCACGGGGACAATACGGCACCAACGGCACACTGCGTTTTTTGCCGTGAAAATTGCGGGCTAAGCTTAAAGCCTAAAGCTCAAAGCTTAGAACTAAAAAACCTTTGTGCTTCTTAGAGTCCTTGGAGCCTTCGTGTTTCCATTTCGTCGCGCCGCCGCTTCTTTGCGCCCGTTGCGAGAAACCAATATCACCTACTTTGCTTCACAGGGCTTAAACGTACAACGTAAAACTTATAACGTAGAACCACTGCGCCGCCGCTTCTTTGCGCTCGCTGCGAGAAACCATACTGCCGGTGAAAATAAATCCTTAACTTGTACCATAGCATCCTGCTGCTGACCTGCAGCCTTAACAAACAATTGCCATGGAAGAAAAAAACAAAAGGCGTTCTTTCCTTAAGAAAATCGCATTGGGCGGCATTGGCGCCACAATTGCTCCTACCACATTATTTTCAGAAGAAACACTTACAGAAAAAGACGACCGGAATAAAGATCAGCAAGCGACGGACAAGCGTTCTTACAATGGTGTTTATAAAGGCGATCATCTGAACAGAGTAGCTTTTCCTATTGGTGGTTTGGGGGCGGGTATGTTTTGCATGGAAGGAACCGGAGCCATCTCACACATGAGCGTTCGCAATAAACCGGATATCTATAATGAACCTTCCATGTTTGCCGCGATTCATGTAAAGAACCTCAACAATGCCAGCAAGGTGATTGAAGGGCCTGTTCCGCAGTGGAAGTTTTTCGGACAACGTGGTACAGGCAACGGCGCTACAGGCACTACTTTCGGACTGCCTCGCTTCACGAATTGCGAATTCATTGCCCGTTTTCCGTTTGGCACCACCCGGTTATCAGATACTGATATTCCGTTATCCGTTGAAATAAAAGGATGGAGCCCTTTTATTCCAACAGATGAAGACAACTCTTCATTACCCGCAGGCGCGCTGGAATATACATTTACCAACAAATCGGCAACCAGTATAGAGGCCGTCTTTTCTTATAACACAAAGAATTTTCTCGCTGCAGACAATGAAGGCCAAAACATGATCTCGTCCATTCAGAATGGATTTGTTCTGCAACAAACTGCTACTGCCGAGAAGCCTCACTTACAGGCAAGCTTTGCGATTTTTACTGACGACGGCAACACAATTGTTGATCACTGCTGGTTTCGCGGCGGCTGGTGGGATCCACTTACAATGGCATGGAATGCCGTAAAAAACGGATCTGCAAAATCGACTGCGCCGGTTGAAAAAGACGCACCGGGCGCGTCGTTGTATGTTCCTCTAAACTTAAAACCAGGTGAGCGTAAAACGATCCGTTTATACATGACATGGTATGTTCCCGAATCAGATTTGCATGTTGGAGATATTGTGCCGGATGAGAAAAAAGACTGCGATCCCAACAGCGGATGTTGCGCTTCCCCGGAAGATCTGGGTGTGAAAAATGGCAAAAAAAAACGACGCAAAAAACTATAAGCCATGGTATAGCAGCAGGTTTAATAATGTGACTGAAGTAGCCGATTATTGGAAAACTAACTATGCTGATCTTTTCAGAAAGACCTCACTGTTTACAGAAGCTTTTTATTCATCAACACTACCACCCGAAGTGCTTGAAGCAGTCGCTGCAAATCTTACCATTCTTAAGTCACCAACGGTACTTCGTCAATACGACGGACGTTTGTGGAGCTGGGAAGGTTGTGGCGATGATGGCGGTTGTTGTCATGGCTCCTGCACGCATGTCTGGAACTATGCCCAGGCTGTTCCGCATTTATTTCCAACACTGGAGCGATCGCTTCGCAATACTGAATTTTGTGAGAACCAGAACAAATTGGGACATCAGGGATTTAGAGCCAACATGCCGATCAGTCCGTTGAAACATGATTTCCATGCTGCTGCAGACGGGCAACTTGGAGGTATTATGAAAGTACATCGCGACTGGCGCATAAGCGGCAACAATGAATGGTTGGCCAAGATCTATCCAATGGTGAAGATGAGCATGGATTATTGCATTAAAACATGGGACCCACGCAGCAAGGGAATTGTAGAAGAACCGCATCATAACACGTATGATATAGAATTCTGGGGACCAGATGGTATGTGTACCAGCTTTTATCTTGGTGCACTACAATCTCTTATTGCAATGGGTAAATTTCTGCAGAAAGACGTAACCCGTTATGAGGATCTTTATGCCAAAGGCAAAACATACCTGGAGACGAATTTATATAACGGTGAATATTTTTTCCAGCATATTGAATATAAAGAACTGAATGCTCCCAACCCTGCAAAAGCTCAATCATTTGGAGGAGATTATTCCGAAGAAGCTGTGGCAATCCTGCAAAAAGAAGGTCCGAAATATCAATACGGAACCGGATGCCTGAGTGATGGCGTGCTGGGCACATGGATCGGAGCTATGTGCGGGATCAATGATATTGTAGATGCAAAAAAAATCAAGAGTCATTTGCTGTCTGTACACAAGTATAATCTTAAAAAAGATTTAAGCGAACATGCCAATCCGCAACGGCCCGCTTTTGCATTGGGCCATGATGGCGGCTTATTGCTTTGCTCATGGCCGAAAGGAGGGAAACTTTCTTTACCGTTTGTATATAGTGATGAAGTGTGGACGGGTATCGAATACCAGGTAGCATCACATCTTATGCTTTCCGGCAACCCAAACGAAGGCCTTGAAATAGTACGGTATTGCAGGGACAGATACGATGGACGCATCCGCAATCCTTTTAATGAATATGAATGCGGACATTGGTATGCAAGGGCTATGTCCAGTTATGGATTGTTGCAAGGACTTACAGGAATAAGATATGACGCAGTAGACAAAACACTACATATCAATAACAGGCTAAACAAAGACTTCACATGCTTTATATCAACAGCCACAGGTTTTGGAACAGTATCGTTAAAAAACGGAAAACCTCTTGTCAAGGTGAGTCACGGAAATATTAATATTGACAAAACCATCATCAACGATAAAATTGTTACCGAATGATTTGCGTAGCCGAAAACATGGTGGTTACAATGCGGTACATCATGAAGAACTCCAATAAAGAAATTCTTGAAAACACCATGGATGGTACTCCGGTGCAGTTTTTGCATGGAACAGACAGTATTTCAATCATATTGCAATCACAGCTCAGCGGATTACATATAGGAGATAAAAAAACGGTTTACCTTGAGAAAGCGCATAGCGCTGCAGACGATGATTATACTTTTGAAGTGTTCATTGAGCATATAAGACCTGCGCTTACCGAAGAAGTTATCCTCGGTTATCCTTTTCCTTCAAACGGTGATGATTGCGATGAACATTGTTCATGTTATAACGCCCCAAACACAATCGGCTGAACAGATGATGTTGCATAGTACAGATATCCGTACATATCAGTTACGAAAAAATAAAAATTTTATAATAAATTGCCAGCACCGGAAACTAACAAAAAGGACGAAATTTGAGCAGTACCTATGTAAACCTAACCTCTGTGCAAACAAATGAAAATACATTTACTTAGTGGCTTTTTGGGAAGTGGAAAAACTACCGCCATACAACAAGCTTGTAAACAATTACAAGAAAAAGATATCAGTGTTGGTGTTATCTCTAACGACCAGGGCATACAACTAGTCGATAGCAATTTCTTCAATAGCCTTTCAATTCCTAACAGAAAAATAATCAACGGCTGCTTTTGCTGCAATTACCACGATCTTAATAGCAGCATCACATCATTTGAAACCAGCGAACAGCCGGAAACTATTTTCGCAGAAGCTGTTGGCTCGTGCACCGATATAGTAGCAACTGTACTTAAGCCATTGCGCAGTAATAAAGAGAACGTTGATGTTACGCTGTCTACGTTTGTAGATGTGCGTTTGTTCCATTTGCTGTTTATACAAAAGCTGCCCTTGTTTGATGCTTCTGTAAAATACATTTACAATAAGCAACTGGAAGAAGCTTTGGTTATTGTTATAAACAAAGTTGACCTTGCTGATGCAAAAATGCTTCAATCAGTAAGCCAGTATGTAAAAGATCATTATCCAAACAAGACGATATTATATCAAAATTCTTTTTCCGAAGCCAGTGTTCAGGAATGGTTAAACGTTATTAACACAAAGGGCTTGTATGATGCGCCGGTATCAACCGATATAGATTATGATATATATGGCGAAGGTGAATCTAAACTGGCGTGGCTGGACACAGATCTTGAGTTTTCAGCTCCGGCATTTAATGCTATTCATTGCGTAAATGTGTTTATAAAAACCTTACGAAGATTAATTGAGGAAAACCATCTGACCATTGGTCACCTTAAGCTACTCCTAAATGGAAAAAACAAATACAGTCTCACTTCAGTTCATACAGAAACTGAGCATCTTTTTGATGAGTCCGCCGCAAACAAGGACGCTTCATTGCTTGTTAACGCAAGAGTACAAACAGAACCCGCTATACTAAAACATTTATTGTGGAAGGCTGTCCGCAACACTGAAGTTCTCTGCAAATGCAGCATAAGGATGGAAAACACCGCGAGCTTTAAACCGGGATATCCGAAGCCGGTGTATAGGATGAAGTAGAAGTGTCAGGTGTCAGGTGTGAGGCTTAAGGTGTAAGGCGTGAGGCATAGGCACTTCAAGTATGAACCATGCTTTACGAATTATTTAGGTTCAAACACATGCTGTAATTTTAGCAACACAATACAGAATAATTTTTTGTTATCTTCCCAGGCAATTTATACCTGATACCTGATACCTGATACCTGATACCTGATACCTGATACCTGATACCTGATACCTGATACCTGATACCTGATACCTGATACCTCACACCTCAAACCTCACTCCTCCTCTACAGCACAATATTCTGCAACAGATCACTCTTTTCCGGATGATCAGTATTGAAATGCAGTCCCCTGCTTTCTTTGCGGAATTGCGCGCCTTTTACAATGAGATAGCCGACTGTGATGAGGTTTCTCAATTCACAAAGTTGAGGGGAAACTTTTGTGCTTTTGTATAGTTGTTCGGTTTCCTCGTGAAGAAGATCCAATCTTTTTGATGCCCTTTCCAAACGCACATCTGTACGAACAATGCCCACATAGTCACTCATGATCTGCTGTAACTCTTTCAGGCTCTGTGTTATCAGGATCATTTCTTTCGGATCGGTATTGCCTTTTACGTTCCAATCCGGAATATCGCGACGAATTTCAATTGAAGATATTTTTTCAACGCTATCAAGATAGCATCTGTGACCAAAAACCATTGCCTCTAGTAAACTGTTGCTGGCAAGCCTGTTTGCGCCATGCAAACCGGTGCTTGCACATTCACCACAGGCATATAAATTTATAATGGAAGTTCTGCCAAATTCATCAGCCTTTATACCGCCACAGCTATAGTGAGCAGCAGGAGCTACAGGAATCATTTGCTTCATTACATCAATGCCTATGCTCATGCATTTTTCGTAAATATTGGGAAAATGATGGATGAATTTGTCTTTGTCCATATGCCTGCAATCGAGGTACACATGCTCAGTACCTGTCCGCTTCATTTCACTATCTATTGCACGTGCCACAATATCACGTGGGGCCAGATCTTTACGCTCGTCGTATCTTTCCATGAAAGCTTCTTCATCCTTATTGCGTAAAATGCCTCCGTCTCCTCTCACTGCCTCTGTAATAAGAAACGATGGAGAAACGCCTGGCTCAAACAATGCCGTTGGATGGAACTGGATAAATTCCATGTTCTCAATCCGTCCTTTTGCGCGGTACATCATTGCTACGCCATCTCCTGTCGCTATTTTAGGATTGGTGGTGGTACGATAGGCCTGACCACAACCGCCGGTAGCCAACAAGGTTATCCTGGAAAGTATCTTTTCAATTCGTTGTGTGCGAAGGTTCAAAACATACACACCGAAACAGGTAATATTTGAAGTGGACTTTGTTACAAGGTATCCCAGGTGGTGCTGAGTAATCAGATCTACCACAAAACAGTGGTTGATCACTTCTATATTGGAATACTGCTGCAGTTCTTCCAGCAGTGCACGTTCCATCTCTTTTCCTGTAACATCTTTGTGATGCAGGATGCGATGCTCACTATGACCACCTTCACGCCCGAGGGAATAATCACCGCTTTCCGTTTTATCAAACCTGGCGCCGTATTCAATTAATTCTTTAATGCGCGTGGGACCCTCTGTAACAACAATTTCAACCGTTTTTACATTGCACAACCCATCACCCGCAATTAAAGTATCTTCAATATGTTTTTCGAAACTGTCTTTTGACTCATCCCAAACGCCGGCTACACCTCCCTGGGCGTACTTTGTATTCGTTTCATCCTCACGCGCCTTGGTGATGATCATTATTTTTTTTTCGGGAAATTGCCTGGCAACTTTCAGTGCATAGGTTAGTCCAGCTATACCTGAACCAATAACCAAAAAATCTGTCTCCATGTATGTTTTAGCTTCTATCGTGTAAAAAAGACGTTACAAACATAGTTTGTTTTTTCAATTTTACAGATAGTGAATGGTGAATAGTCAATTGTGAAAGGTGTAAGAGGCTGATATAAAAAAGGCGGTGTAATGTGAAGTCAATAGTCAATAGTGAAATGTGCGTCTTGCATTACATTTCGCATTCAGTTTAATTTCAAAACACACGCAAAATCCCTGTTACAATCTGCAACATTTGGCCGCATTTGATTGTGCAGGTCACGGTTGGTCATCTAAGCAGACCGCAATGAATCACAACCTGCCCCATTTCAATTATACTACCACACCTTTCACTATTGACCATTCAATGTCGTTTCCTTAAGAGCACACAAAAAACAAAGCAAGCCTAAAATCAGGTACTTCGTACTTCGTAAATCGTACTTGATAAATGCCAATTATTCTTAAGGAAACGACATTGGTTGACCATTCACTATTCACAAGCCTACGGCTTCAGCGCCACCCTATTCTCCAACGTTCCAATTCCTTCAATACTAATAGACACCACATCACCGGGCTGCAACGTAAAATCATGGCCGGGAACAATACAAGTACCTGTCATTAGATAAACGCCTTGAGGAAAATCAAATCCCATTAGTAAATAAGAAGCCAGCTCTGTATGGGAGCGTTTCATCCTATTGATAGAAGCTGAATCATTATACATCTCTTTGCCATCTCTTGTAATAGACATTGAGATCACAGCATCTTTGTCGATTGGCTCCTCCGGAATATATAAACACGGGCCCATAGCGGCACTCTTTTCATACACCTTGGCCTGGGGAAGATAGAGTGGGTTTTCACCTTCAATGCTTCTGCTACTCACATCATTGCCGATTGTATAACCAGCAATATCACCACTAGCATTGATAAACAATGTCAGCTCCGGCTCTGGCACATTCCAGGATGAATCTTTACGGATATAGATTTCTGTATTGTGTGCGCAAACGCGGTGCGGCATGGATTTGAAAAACAACTCAGGCCTTTCTGCATCATATACTTTGTCGTAAAAATCCGCTCCGCCGGCATCCTGTGATTCCTCCATCCGTGCTACTTTGCTTCGCATATATGTTACGCCTGCTGCCCAAACTTCCTGCGATCCTATTGGAGCCAACAATGTATCATTTAAAAGATCTTCAAACTCCGAGTCACTCAATACAGTTGCAGCTTCTTTCAGCTGAACAACATGACGATGAAGATTGGTACGATTCACAAGATCATCCCAATTATTTTCAATAAGCAGATAATGAACCGACTTATGCGTAACAACAATTCCTTTGCGGGTATTATACAATTTCATAGTGCTTTTTTAACGAGATTATTTAGTTATTTTTTCATGGTTGTTTTTACATCATCAAGATCTATATGGAGAAGATCATGTACAATTTTTTTCAACGATTCGTAACTGCCTTGCAAATGACAGGTTACCTGCTGATAAGTTTGAATATCACCGGCACCGAGTTCTTTCGCAGCTGATGAAGATTCTATTTCATAAAAGGGCCCAAGTTGTGAACCATCTGCAAGCGGCCCGTCATTATAGGCATTTACCACATCTCCTTTGTAAGGCTCTTTCTGTATTTCCCATTTGCCATTTACATAATTACCAAGCTTATCAACCGGAAAATTGATAAACGTGAGTACGTTATTTTCAAAATCATAGCTCGCAGCAAATGTTTTTGCGATTGCAGGTGATAGTCCCAACTTACCCCTCTGCTTACCATCACACTGAAAATACAACACGCTGTCTTTAACTACCAGCCTGTCAGCGGGGATCTTTCCAAAATAATCATCTGTGATATTTTGTTTTGCATTTTTTCCGCCGGAAAAAGGTATCATTACCACAGTTGCTGGTGTTGGAGTCATCATGCCCAGCAGCCAAATGGACATAAGACCTTTATCTTTTGTCCACGCTTCAGTTCCAATATTTTTAATTCCGTTTGTTGTTTGATAAGCAACGCTTTTCACATCATCCGGAATAGAAAATGAAAACATGTCTGCAAGCTTGCTTTTGTCTATGATGCTTATTCTTCGCTGAATAACAAAATGAAAGTCTGTGCCGGAATAGTTTTTTAGTTTGGCTTCTTTGGTAAATGTTACAGAAGTGCTGTCTTTATCCAACACCTGGTAAGGAATGGTGTCAATAATGGGAGGAACCTGCCAATGGCTGATGTTAAATGAGTCCCCTTTTGCAAAATATAAAGAGTATTGGCCGCCTTCCGGTCCAAGCCAAAAGCGTTCTTCTCCTCCAACCGGATTGAACTGTGCTTTTTTTGTGCGCTTCCCTATCAGATCATAATTGATCCAGCCAAAACTTATTCCACTGTCACCGTCTGCAGTACTGGTCATCACACGTCCCTGGTAATCTGCGGATAACAATACTTTGGACATTCCATCGTCCGTAGATAATTCAAGCACCCGTTTTGTATTTTCTTTCAGGAAGTCAGCAGCATATCCGTAAGAACCTTTGGTATAAACAGGCTTTTCTTTATTTACCGGCGCATTACATGCCTGCTGTAAACTAAGCATGCCAAGAAGCAATAAGTTGTTTCCGGATCGTGTCATCGTTAGAATTTTTAGCGGTTAAGATAAGGAAAAAATTAGTAGATGGAGGCCGCTCAATAATTTACTGTGAGAAATCAATGTTCTTTATTTGCTGACAACGCACTTAGCTTAAGTACGAAGTACGAATTACGAAGTACTCAGCTTTCAGCAGGCCTAGTTTTCACAGACCTAACGCAACGACAGGACAGGTTGTTTCATTCATCTCGACTAAAATCATTTTCTGCTAATTCAAAATTCCGTTCCTTTGAAAACTATGGATCCAGTTAACAGGATGCTTAAATCAGCCCCATTCCTTAAACTACTACCCGCACTAATCGCAGGTATTCTATTGCAGTGGTATGTGCAACTGCCATTTATGTTACTCGCCATTGCATTATGCGTTTGCTTAGCAACGTTGATCATTTTTCGATTGCTTCCCGTTCACATCAGGTTCAAATTCCGCAGCGCAATTGGATTGACATTGCTCTTCCTGACCGTATGTGCAGGCACGCTAACTACATGGTACAGCGATGCAAGAAATCATGCTACATGGTTCTGGAATATATCCGCCCAGGGTGAGGATGTTCTTGTAACTGTGCAGGAACCACTTGTAAGCAAGCCTTCTTCATACAAAGCCGTATGCTCAGTTGAAGCAGTTAAAAAAGTAAACCAGTGGATGCAGGCGACAGGTAAGCTGATCGTTTATTTTAAGAAAGACAGTCTGTCTTCACCTATTGCCTATGGCAGCCGCGTTGTGCTCCATAAGAAAGTACAGCCTATAATGAATTCCGGAAACCCAGGTGCGTTTGATTACAAACGTTATTGTCTTTTGCAGGATATTGCAGGCCAGGTTTTCGTGACAGAAAAAGACTACCGCATTTTACCAGGAAACGCCGGAAGTCGCTTGAGCCGGTTTCTTTTTGCTATGCGGGACAACTCCATCCGCATTATTAAACAATTCATTCCGGGTAATAACGAGCAGGGCGTAGCAGAAGCTTTATTGATCGGCTACCGGTATGATTTGGACAAAGATCTTGTTCAGGCTTACAGCAATACCGGCGTGGTGCATGTAATCGCCATTAGCGGGCTTCATCTTGGCATGATCTACGGACTGTTAGTCTGGGTACTGTCTCTGCTTCCTTCAAAAAATTCAACCCGATGGATAAAAGCCATCCTGATACTGGCTATTCTCTGGTTGTTTACACTCATTGCAGGAGGTGCCCCATCTATACTTCGTTCCGCAGTAATGTTTTCTTTTATTGTAATCGGACAGGGCATCAGCCGAAGGACAAATATGTACAACAGCCTGGCGGGTTCTGCATTTTGCCTGCTTGTTTTTAATCCCTTCATGTTGTGGGATGTGGGCTTTTTGTTATCCTATTCTGCGGTAACCAGTATAGTACTTTTCATGAAACCGGTATACAACTTATTCAATTTCGAGAACAAGATACTTGATAAGATCTGGCAATTGAGTGCCGTAAGCCTTGCAGCTCAAATACTCACATTGCCACTTGTTATTTACTATTTTCACCAGTTGCCCCTGCTTTTTCTCGTAACCAATTTAGTAGTGGTTCCGTTGTCAGGTTTTATTTTGTACGGGGAACTTTTGCTGCTGATCTTATCTTTCTTTCCATTTTTGGTATCTGCCGCCGGAAAATTATTAGGATTTCTGATTTTGATGATGAACAATTTCATCATCTATATTAACCAGATGCCTTTTGCAGTGTGGAGCGGTCTTCAATTAACAGTGTTGCAATCAAGCCTGCTGTTTACGATTATTATTGCGCTTACTATATGGATGTTAAAAAAAAGCAAACTGATCCTGTTTGGCGCTTTGGCAGCCATTTTATTTTTTTTCGTGTTGCGATGTATTGATTTCTGGCAACACTGCCAGCAACGAAACCTGATTGTTTATAATATCCCCAGGCATACCGCAATTGACATTGTACAAGGAAGAAAATCCACGTTTTTTAGCGACAGTTTGCTTTTCAAAAACTTACTGGCAGCTGATTTTCATCTAAAACCCTCACGCGTTCAGCAAAGGATTTCGCCGGTTAAAAATTATATTGTTTGCAGAAATACCCGTTTTTCCTGTGCGGGAAAATCAATACTGCTGATAAATGACGATAAGCATTCCTATTCTTACGGCAACATTGCTGAACCAGATATTTTGATCATTTCAGGAAATCCCAGGCAGGACATTTTCACGCTTATCAGTAAAATCAGGCCTAAAATGGTAGTTTTTGACGCCAGCAACCCGGTCTGGAAAATTGAAAAATGGAAAAAAGGCTGCGACAGCCTACATTTGCGCTTCCATTCGGTGCCCGAACAGGGCGCATTTGTAATGGACCTGTAATAAACTTAGCCCGCCGGATAGTACCTGTACATTAAACAGTGCACAATTTTTTTCTTGCGGTGTTATAGTAAACATACCAGTTAAACATCTTTTTATCATGCAAAAGAAAATTCAAAGCGCATTAATCTCTGTTTTTTACAAGGATGGCCTGGAGCCGATTGTAAAAGAATTACAACGCCTCGGCATTACCATTTATACAACGGGCGGCACACAAAAATTTATCGAGGACCTGAAAATTGACTGTGTTGCTGTTGAAAGCCTTACTACATACCCGTCAATTTTGGGCGGACGTGTAAAAACGCTTCACCCCGCTGTTTTTGGTGGAATTCTGGGCAGAAGGGACAATGAGCAGGATTTGCAGGAAATGAAAGAATACAAAATCCCGGAAATTGACCTGGTAATTGTTGACCTGTATCCATTTGAGGAAACTTTACGCACTACTACTGAAGAAAAAGCAATTATTGAAAAGATCGATATCGGTGGCCCTTCCATGATCCGTGCCGCAGCTAAAAACCACAAAGACCTTGTTGTTATTGCCGCTAAGGACGATTATGCTTCCCTGGTTGAATTACTTCAGACACAGAATGGAGAGACCACACTTGAACAACGCAGGGCTTACGCAGCCAAAGCATTTGAAGTGGTGATGAACTATGATATTGCCATCAACAATTATTTTAGTGGCACAGTGATCCAGCCTTTGAGTGCTAAACAATCCCTGCGATACGGTGAAAATCCTCACCAGCACGCTACTTTCTACGGAGATCTGAAAGAAGTATTTACACAATTGAATGGTAAAGAACTATCCTACAACAACCTTGTGGATGTTGATGCCGCTGTTCAATTAATAAAAGAATTTACCGAAACAACATTTGCCGTTATCAAGCACACGAATGTTTGTGGTATTTCATCCAGGCCTACAGTTAAAGAATGCTGGGATGCGGGTTTGGCGGGAGATCCTGAAAGCGCATTTGGCGGTGTATTGATCTGCAACGGAACTATTGATAAAGCAACTGCAGAAGCCATTAACGAAATATTCTTTGAAGTACTGATTGCACCTTCTTTCAATGAAGATGCACTGCAGGTATTGAAGAGCAAGAAGAATCGTATCCTGTTACAGCTAATCAATCCTGATGCTTCTTACACAACGCAGTTTAAATCTATATTGAACGGAACACTGGCCCAGGATATCGACACCGGCAATTATACTGAGTGGAATGAAGTTGGAGGAAGAACGACAACGCAGCAGGAAAAAGATGATTTAATCTTTGCAAATATTGTCTGCAAGCACTTAAAGAGCAATGCAATTGCTTTGATCAAGAACAAACAATTGGTGGGTAAAGGTTGCGGACAAACCAGCCGTATTGACTCACTGAGACAATCTATCGACAAAGCAAAACAATTTAATGTTGATTTGAAAGGCGCTGTTTTAGCGAGCGATGCTTTTTTCCCTTTCAATGACTGCGTGAAAATGGCGCATGCTGAAGGCATTGAAGCATTTATACAGCCCGGCGGATCCATTCGTGATAAAGACAGCATTGAATATTGTGTTGAAAACAAACTGGCAATGGTGATGACTGGTTTGAGACACTTTAAGCACTAAGAAGAAGTGACTGATGGCTGATTTGAGGATGGCTGATTAATAGCGCCCGAAAAACTTCAGAAGCTACATTTTCAATTGTCAATTCGCCATTTTCAATTATAAGAGGATCAGTAAAATAGAAATGTTTTATTGATCCTCTTCGCATAAATTACCCCTGCGAACAACGAACAGATATTATTGAGCAATTCTAATCCATATAAAACAAAGGCTTACATAGCCCTCACTACAACCAGCATTATCTGGGGCACAACCTGGGTTGGCAGCAAAGCTGCCGTGCACTTTGGCATGCCGGGACTGGAGGTTTCTTTCGTCAGGCAGTTCATTGCCGGATCTATTTTTCTTGCTTACTTTCTTTTTTCCGGTGAGTCCTTACCAACACTAAAGCAATTTGGATGGTTGTTACTGCTGGCTATTTGCAATTTTGTATTTGCCAACGGACTAAGCACATGGAGCCTTAAATATGTATCCAGTGGCCTGGCAGCATTAATTGGTGCGTTGTATCCGCTTTGCGTGGTGATTATTGAACTGCTTTTTTTCAACAAAAGAAATTACAACCTGCTCACATTAGCAGGATTACTCGTAGGTATTGCGGGCGTTCTGTTTGTTTTATACGAAAATGCATTTCATGAACAGCCTGTAGGTTATGGCTTCGGCATTCTTTTGGGATTGATTGGGATGGTTTCCTGGAGTTTTGGAACGATATTAATTGCCCGCAACAAATACCAGATGAATCCCTATTATGCAATGGGATGGCAAATGTTCCTGGCCTCGTTCATGATCTTTGGTCTGGCGAAAACTGTTCAGGTGCCATTACTGGGCATTCATGAAATACCGCTGCAAGCCTGGCTCGCAATAGCCTATCTTATAGGCGTGGGATCGCTAATAACCTTTATTGCGTTTGTATATACTGTTAGGTATTTGCCGCCGGCGTTATCTTCTGTCTATGCTTACATTAATCCGCTTGTAGCGATGCTTGCTGGGTATTGGGTTTTGGGAGAACCTTTAAGCGTAAATCTTTTTTTCGGCGCAATAATTACTTTAGCCGGGGTTTACCTGGTTAACTTTAGTCTTAAGAAGTAATAAGCCACTAAAAAATATGTCCTACACTTTGAAAGTGTAGGACATATTTTTTATGCAATTATCTTTACTTCGTTGCGTGTTTTTCCTTCCACATTTCATTGAAAGTCTTCTTGCTGAAATCAAGCGCACCGTGGTGTTGCGTCCAGGCTTTAAACACTTTGTTCACCACCCAGTTTTTCATATTACCGTTACCCAAATTCATCATTCCACGGTTAAGGCTGGCAGTCTTCCATGCTTTCCAGGCAAGGCGTTCTGATAAAGATGAATAACCCTGCAGAACAGCTTCATGCCTGTTATCCAGAAGTAATTCATGCAGGTTAATTTTCACGGCACAAACTTCCGTACAATTTCCACAAAGGGAAGATGCATAACTAAGGTGCTTATACTCTCCTATGTTTTTCAGATGAGGTGTGATCACACTGCCAATTGGGCCGCTATAAGTAGTTTCATAGCTATGACCACCAATATTTTTGTAAACAGGACAGGCATTTAAACAAGCCCCACAGCGAATGCAGTATAAAGCTTCCCTTGTTTTCGGGTTGGATAGTAAATTAGTTCTGCCGTTATCCAGCAGTATTACATACATTTCTTCGGGGCCATCAGTCTCGCCAGGTTGTCGCGGTCCGGCAATGATCGTATTGTATACAGTTACTTTTTGTCCGGTGCCATAAGTGGAAAGCAACGGCCAAAACAATGCAAGATCTTGCATACCTGGTATCATCTTCTCAATACCAACGATCACAATATGTGTTTTGGGCCAGGCACAGCTTAAACGGGCATTGCCTTCGTTTTCTGTAACCGCCACTGCTCCAATATCTGCAATGATAAAGTTGGCACCGGTGACACCAATTTCAGCCTGGATATATTTTTCACGTAGCTTCTGCCTTGCCACAAGCGTCAACTCTTCAGGGCTTAATCCACCGGGAACATTCAATTTATCAGCAAATAATTTTGCAACGTCTTCCTTGCTTTTGTGCATGGCAGGCGTTACAATATGATAAGGAGGTTCATCATCCAACTGCTGAATATATTCTCCCAAGTCTGTTTCTACACTTTCAATGCCCTTCTTCTCAAGGAAATCATTCAAATGAATTTCCTCGGTCACCATGCTCTTGCTTTTTACAACCGTCCTGCAATTCTTCTCATCGCAGATTTTTGCAATTTCATTCAGTGCATCATCTGCAGTTTCGGCCCACAACACCTTTGCACCACGGGACGTGATCTGTTTTTCAAATTCTTCAAGGTAACTATCCAAATGTTCTATTGCGCGCCACTTCGCATTTTTTGCGCGCTCACGGGCTGTCATCACATCCGTGAACTGCTGCTTGCCCAAAGGAACGGTAGCATTGTATTTACCTATATTGAAATTGATCTTACGTCTGTGTTCAAGATCTGCAGACTTAATGGTACTTTTTGCTATGAATGATGAAGCATTATTACTCATGTTAGTACTGAATGGTGATAGTCAATCAATATTGTTTTCTAAAGATAAACACGCTTTAATCAGGTACGAAGTACGATTTACGAAGTACCTAATTATGAGCCGGTTCATTTTTACCTACAGCTTAAGGGAACGGTTTTGAATAGTTAATAGTGAATCAATTTCTTTCAGTATGGGAACACAGACTCGATTATTAAGTACGAATTAAGAAATACAAAGTACCTGAGCTCAGTCAGTCTGTTTTCCTTTTTTCTTCTGCATGTTTTTATACTTAAGAAAGTTAAGAACAGCTGCCAGAAGCAGAAATAAAGTTATGCAAAAACCATACTTCATTTCAGATGGCACTATCCTTCCTTCATTAAGCATTGAATAAATCTGGTACGAATATGCCAAAGCCACCACAGTAAACAATACCAGGCTTACTATAATAGCGCGTTTGTTGAGGAACATATTTTTATCTTAATGATTAAGCAGGTTATGCAACGAATTTTGAAACTACAAATAATTTGGGTGTTGAATGGATCTTGTTAATGCGAATCCATATGAGATGCTGTTGCAGCAAGCGCTTCGTAGAACTCTTCACCATATTTTCTTATAAGCGCTTCTTTTAAAAACACGTATACAGGAACTTTTAGTTTTTTTCCAAGATTACAAGCAGCCTTACACAGGTCCTCACGAGGTATATAATTTACAAACTCAACATCAGGATCCATGCTACTTTTAGTGACTTTTGCAGGGAACAGATGGCAGCTGATGGGTTTTTTCCAGCCCAGCTTACCAGCATAGTAAGCTTGTTCAATGGCACATTTTATAATGCCTTTTTCATCCCGGTACCCGTAGGCACAAATGCCTCCGTTGATAGTGGGAGTAACCCAGCCAAATGACACGTCGTACAGGTATTTGCCTTGTTTTTCGACTGTGGCAATACCTTCCGGTGTCATGTATTCTTTTATTGCTTCATAGTTATCTATCAATTCATCCAGCTCATCTTTTTCCAGGGGCGCACCTGCGTCACCGTCTTCACAACAACCTCCTTTACATTTATTCAGGTCGCAGACAAACTGTTCTTCCAAAATTTCGTCGCTGACTAGTTTATTATCTATCGCTATCATAAAAAGACCTCCAGGGCAGATTTCATTTTTGCAAAGATAATTTAAAGCGGAAAGCTTAAAGCCTAAAGCTTAAAACTATTGCGATGATTGTTGATTTCCAGTAATTAAAATATTAGAATCGGCTCAACTTTCAAACAAATGTCCCATATCCAATAAACACGCAGATTTAATTACGATTTCTTCCATTTGAACGTATTGACCATGTGGGCCATATCTTCCCGCAGAAAATCATTAACCGGTTTTAGAGAATCCTGGTTGGGTGTTGTGTCAAAATACAGGGCGCCGCGAAGAAAGTTTTTAACTGAATCCGTAAGATAGAACTGGTTGGCGGTTGCTACATCTCCACCTACTTTAAAAAAGACGCCATGAACATTGTTGGGCGTAGTAATCAGTGAGTCATCTATAGAATAGGCTTTAATACTGTGCTTATTCGTCATATTATAAGCATCATTCACCAGCTTATCCAGCGTGTATGCTCCTATTTGTTTGTAGCTGATGTAGATTGTACCTGCAAACTGAGGAAAGTTTACATTTATCCACCACGGGTTTTCAGGAGCATCTCCAAAAAAAGATGTGTCCCTTACCACTTTTGCGTAAACAGGATATTCAAAAGTGTAAGGAAAACCTGGCTGATCAAACACTTCATATTTTTTTTCAGGAAAAGATATGCTGAAATAACCACGGGGTTTTGGTGTATAAACGCTATTGCACGAAACAACCATTAATGCGAACAATAAACCCGACACAAAACCTGCACTTTTAAACACCATAAAAATTATCAAATGAGTTAATGAGCTACTTTAAATTTCTTACTTCAGCCCTTCTAATTATATGCAACACCAACCGTTCTTAAGAAACTGAAGTTCTGATTGTAACCTTGATCTTCGTAAGCCTGTTCTTCTCCATTTCCATAACAGTAAAGTCAAAATCTCCGCTGTTCACAACCTGGTTCACCTGCGGTATTTCACCTGCTATTTCCAGAACAAGGCCGGCCAGCGAGTCACTTTCACCTTTCACTATATCAAACGTATCCAAAGGCAGGTCAATTGCCTTACAAACATCATTAATCATCACCTTGCCATCGAAAATGTAATTATTATTATCAATTTTCTTTACAGGCGAATCATCTTCATCAAACTCATCCTTTATATCTCCGATGATCTCTTCTATAATATCTTCAAGTGTAACAATTCCGCTTGTTCCGCCAAACTCGTCTACAACAACGGCAAAGTGAATTCTTTTGGATTGAAACTCTTTTAGCAGATCCCCAATCAATTTGTGTTCGTGAACGAAATAAGGCGCACGCATCAGTTCATGCCAATCAAAATCATGCCCCTGTTCTAAAAAAGGGATAAGATCTTTTGTTTGAATTATACCGACAACTTCATCAAGGTCTTCTTTGAATATGGGCAAGCGACTGTAATGCAGCTCCTCAGCTTTATGCACCAATTCTGCAAAGTCAGTTTTATATTCAATTCCACTTACATCCAATCTTGTGCGCATGATCTGTTTAACAGTAACATCACCAAAGTTTTCAATTCCTAACAGAATATTCTTCTCTTTTTCCGATCCAAAATTTTCAGCGTAAAGGTCTATCGCATGCCTGCGTTCCTCTCTGCCGTACGTGCCGTTGAAATTCTTTGCAAGCCTGTTTTCAATAACGTCTGAATATTTGATAAGCCCACGCCCCATGCGGTTAAACATGTAATATGCAGCTTCAGCTATAATGCCGAAATCCTTGGCAAAGCGGATATTATTTTGATTGGCAAAAACCTTCGGCATTATTTCTGCGAACAGCACCAATATTGAAGTAACTGCCACCACTTTAATCATGAATTCAAGCCACGGATAGGCCAGATGACTAAAGTCAAACAAGCTATCCAGCACCAAATTTGAAATGATAATGATACCGATATTTGCAAGACTGTTAGCAATTAGTAAAGATGCCAGTAATGCCTTTGGATCTTCAAGCAGATCAAGTATTCTCTGATAAGAATGCTGCTGCTTGGTTTTAAGGAGGTTGATATCTTTATAAGTGAGTGAAAAAAATGCAACTTCTGCACCCGACACAACAAAAGAGAGAGCTATAAGCACCAACAACAGTATGATTAATACCGTCGTACCCTGCAGATTAACTGCGGCAAGCCGTTGTATACTTCCAGTTAAAATGTTTGCGTCCGAGAGAACTTCCAAAATGATTTATTTAGGTGAATAATTATTATCAAAATGGCACGACTTATCTCGTGCCAATGATAATTAGTTACAAAAATATAGTTTAAAGCTTAAGTTCAACTATTTATGATATTGGTACGGCCGTTTACACGGAGTGCAAATCTGCCTGCTTTAAGACCTTTAGGCCCAAAGTCTTATCGTTCCCCAATGAGCTTAAAACGGAATTCCTTCTGACGGATCACTTAATGGTGGAATATCTACGTTACTAAACCCTTCCATAGAGTCGGTTCCTGTTTGAGTTGAGAATCCGCCCGGATGTCCTTCTCCTCTTTTATCCAGCATGATCAGGTTATCACCAACTATTTCAGTAGCGAACTTTTTATTGCCTTCTTTATCTTCCCAGCTTCTGGTTCTCAGTCTTCCTTCAACGTAAATAAGGCTTCCTTTGTGCAGGTATTTCTGTGCAAGCTCGGCTAAGCCTCGCCAGAGCACCACGGTATGCCATTCTGTTTGAGATATCAGTTTTCCTGCCCTGTCTTTGTAAGTTTCTGTTGTAGCCAACGGAAATTTAGCAACTGCAATGTTTCCTTCGAGATACTGTACATCCGGATCTTTGCCCAGGTTTCCAATGAGCATTACTCTATTTACGCCTCTCATACAATAGGTTTTAGATTCGCCTGTTTAATAATAATGTCTACCTCATGTTCCGTTACGTAAATTAAATAAAAATAAATAAAAAGCGAAGCCCATTTGTTAAAAAAGCCAAGTTTGGGAACCGTTGACACTCAAAGCGGGCAATAGACCGGGAATAGGCGAAAATTTAAGCTATATCTAAGGTTGAGAGAGGTACTGATTGATAATTCTTGGAAATGCAAGCTTTTCTATCTCCGCATCTTTTAGCCAGTCCAACTTTTTTAAAGAAGCAGGAATTTCCGGCAAAATCACCCTTACAAAAACAGCTTTGATCGTCTGATGTGTGAGTTGCTGACTGATCAGCGGTGAAATATCTTTTACCTCCGCTTTTTTGATGTTTAGCTGACTGCTTAAAACATCCAACACAGTTTCTGTGCTCCATACCGGCTTTTCATCCGTTTCCACCAGGTAAAATTCATGCAGGTTTTGCCATATATCATTTCCTGTACGTTTACTGATCAGCGTTTTATTATTGTGCCTGAATACAAAAAAGCTGAACCACCGGGTCTTTTTCTTAAGCACTTTTTCTTTTACAGGCAAATGATTTACGGTGCCGGTGTTAAAAGCTGTGCATTGTTTCTGCAATACACAATTGCTGCATAGTGGAAGCGCTGGCTTACAAACCGTTGCGCCAAAATCCATAATAGCCTGGTTATAGAGCCCGGGATTTTTTTTATCGAGAAGTTCCTGCGCAAGACTTGTAAATAACGCCTTCCCTTCTGTAGCATCAACTGGCGTGCTATTTCCGAAAACCCTCGCCAAAACGCGGAATACATTCCCGTCCACGACCGCGTAGGGTAACCTGAAAGCAAAAGATGCAATTGCAGCCGCGGTATAAGGACCAACGCCTTTTAGCGCCAGTATCTCATCATAATCTGCAGGAAATTTGCCGTTGTTGTTTTCTGCTATGAACCGTGCTGTGTGCAATAGATTTTTACACCTGTTATAGTATCCCAAGCCTTCCCAAAGTTTAAAAACCTCTTTGTCCTCAGCATTTGCCAGGTGCAGTATGTCGGGATATTTCTCAATAAAAGATTCATAGTATTTCCAGCCCTGGTCAACCCTCGTTTGCTGAAGTATTACCTCGCTGAGCCATATTTTATAGGGATCTTTTATTCCCTTCCACGGCATTACCCTTGTATTCTCATGTTGATGCCAGTGAAGGAGAATAGCAGAAAATTTTGACTTATCCATTTAATCCTGAAAAAATTAGAACAATTTGAGCGTAATCTCTGTTATATTGGTTGGACAACAAAAAAATTAGGCCCTGATTTTTGACGAGCTGTTTTGCGAAAAAACGAAAAACATTGGCCATTGCGCCAAGACTTTGCCAGTCAGTATAAAACATCTGCAAAAAAAATTCCATTTTTGCTTTTAGTTCTCTTAAATTGTTTTTATTTTAGAGTAATAAGTAAAATTTAATGATATGAGGAAATCTGATCTCATTAATAATATTTCGGACAAAACCGGCATTCCGAAAGTAGATGTTTTAGTGACTCTTGAAACCATGTTGAAGGAAATTAAAGAAAACCTTTCCAAGGGCGAGAACATCTATATCAGAGGCTTTGGGAGCTTCATCACCAAGAAAAGAGCCGCGAAAATTGGTAGAAATATCAAAAAGAACATTGCCGTTGAAATACCTGAACATTTCATTCCCGCATTTAAACCTTCAAAAGAATTCGTTAATGAGGTAAAAGAAATGCACTCAGCCAAATAACTTTGCAGTCTTAATTGGCTAAAGTGAAAAAACAACAACTCATTCTTGTATCAGCTTCATTGGTACTTTTTATTGTATTATTTTTCTTCGGAAGAACGATTCCTGAAAAAAAAGTTTCAGACAAAAATCCTTCTTCTCCTGAAACCGCGTCCGCAAGTGCCCTTACTACCGATCAGCTTATTGCACAGGCAAGGCAAAAGCTTAACAATGAGCAGATTATGAGATTGAATCAGCTCGAAAAAGGTATTATACGTGGCGACGTTAAGCAACAGCAAATTGATGCATACAAACAGCTGGCTACCTTCTGGGGAGACTCGGCACACGAGCATCTCCTGGGAGCTTTTTATATTGGCGAAGGCGCTAAGTTGGAAAATTCTGAAAAAAACCTCAACTTTGCAGCCCGTTTGCTTTTGGAGGATATGATGATGGAGACTAATCCTCCGCTTCAAAAGTGGATGGGAGTACAGGCAAAAGCTCTTTTAGAAAAATCGCTTGAGATTAACCCGGCGAACGACTCAGCCAAAGTAGGAATAGGCGCATGCTACCTTTTTGGAAATATTTCTGAGGCGCCAATGCAGGGTATTCAAATGGTTAGGGAAGTTCTGGCTAAAGATCCGCATAATGCATACGCACATATGGTTCTTGGCATGGGCGGCATAAAAAGTGGACAATTTGATAAAGCAATTGAACACTTCGAGGCCGTTGTAAAAGATAATCCCGCCAACATGGAAGCGGTTTTTAACCTTGCAGAAAGTTATGATCGCAAGGGAGATAAAGCGAACGCTATCAAATGGTACACAGTGGTACGTGATAAGATAGCGGTGCCTGAAGCAAAAAAAGAAATTGACGAGCGCATTAAAGCGTTGCAATAAAATATAATTGATAACAAATAAAATCACTTTGAACTATGCCTTGTGGTAAAAAAAGAAAACGTCATAAAATTGCAACTCACAAACGTAAAAAGAGACTAAGAAAAAACCGTCATAAGAAGAAAAATAAATAGTTTTTCGAATATTATTATAAATGCCGGAAACTTTATGATTCCGGCATTTATCTTCATTTTTGAATGGTTACACCTTTCTGATTCTCAACTCTCCTCTCGCAACTTTTACCTTTTCCAAATCTCAATAAGTAGCAGGATGGTGTGGTTGGTGGTTTGTGCTGCTTACTATTTTCTTCGATGCTGCCCTGAATTGTTTGTCACTTTAAAAGTTGCATTTTGTGAACAAAGAACTAATTATTAACGTAGCTCCCGCAGGCGTGGAAATTGCCCTGTTGGAAAACAAGAAGTTGGTAGAGCTGCATCACGAAAAAACAGATGCAAAATTTGCTGTTGGGGATCTTTACCTGGGTAAAGTAAAAAAACTTATTCCCGGGCTTAATGCTGCATTTGTAGACGTTGGATTTGAAAAAGACGCTTTTCTTCACTATACCGATCTTAGCCCGTTTGCGCGATCTATTTTGAAATTTACGCAAATGGCAATGGTTGATAAACAGGAGAATGGCTTCGACTTTTCAAAATTTGAAATAGAACCGGAAATCATCAAAACCGGTAAAATTAACGAGGTCCTGAATGGCAAGCCCAACATTTTGGTTCAGATTCTGAAAGAACCAATTGCAGCCAAAGGCCCAAGATTAAGCTGCGAAATTTCACTTCCAGGTAGATTTGTTGTTGTTACTCCCTTTAATGATATCGTTGCAGTTTCTAAAAAGATCCACTCTTCTGACGAGAGAAAGCGTCTTCACAAAATTGTTGAGGCCATCAAGCCAAAAAACATTGGAGTGATTGTGCGCACTGCGGCAGAAGGAAAAAACACTGCTGAATTGCATGAAGATCTTTCTACACTGATCGATACATGGCACCAAATTCAAAGAAACCTGAAAGGAGCTGAAGCGCCCAGCAAAATATTAAGCGAACAGGATAAAACGACCAGCATTCTGCGTGACCTGCTGAACGAGGATTTCAACCGCATCATTATTAATGACAAGAACATTTTTAATGATACGAGAAGCTATATTCAAAAAATAGCCCCCAACAAAGCGGAGATCATTTCCTTCTACAACAATGGCATCCCTGTATTTGACCAATATGGCGTTACCAAACAGGTAAAATCATCTTTTGGCAAAACGGTTAACCTGCAGAGTGGTGCATACCTGATTATTGAGCATACTGAAGCATTGCATGTTATTGACGTAAATAGCGGCTATAAAAGTGTGAGCAATAACCAGGAAGAGAATGCGCTGGAAACAAACCTGGAAGCTGCTGAAGAAATTGCACGCCAGTTGAGACTGCGTGATATCGGTGGTATTATAGTGGTGGACTTTATAGACATGAAGCTTCCTGATAACAAGAAGAAGCTGCAGGAGGCCATGGAACAGTTTATGCGGAGCGACAGGGCGAAGCATGCTGTGCTGCCCATTTCCAAATTCGGTCTGATGCAGATCACGCGCCAGCGTATGCGTCCGGAAGTAAACATCAATACGTCTGAAACCTGCCCTACATGTAACGGCACCGGCAAAGTTTCGTCAACGCTGCTGTTGGAGGACGAGATTGAAAAACGTATTCATTACCTGGTTACACATCAGCACAAAACACTTACACTTTTTGTGCACCCAATTGTATATTCACATTTAACCAAGGGAATCTTCAGTTCTATTAAAAGAAAATGGCGCAAAAAATATAAGGTTCCAATCGGTATCAAACCCGATTCAGATTACTACCTTACTGAGTTCCACTTTTATGATGCTAACGATGAAGAAATTAAATTATAGAGAAAATCCCCGTAAGCGGGGATTTTTCTTTTATAAGAAGGAAACCTCGTTTCAAGAATATTGCATCATTCTTCGCCTCAGAATACCCCTATAACAACAAAAGCCCGAAATGGTTGAGCTGAAACAATTTTTTAATAGAAAGATTAAGCTACATGTGAGTTGGCCGGTTATGCGCCTTAATTTGCCAAACAGGATTAATGATGCATTTAGAAAAAACAGCCAGGAAGAAGTTACCGATTCGAAAATTTGGAGAGACTGCTTTTCACAAAAATCAGGCTAAAATAAAAAAGGGGCTTGGATGGAAATCCTACCCCGTTTTAAAATCCAATATCCTATGAAAAACCGATGACAAAGTTATATATTGATTTGAATCTGCCAAATTTTGGCAACTCTTTTTTTCTTAAAAAAAATTTAGTGTGTAAAACAATGAAACTGTTTGATTTATGTATGTTTTGCTAACATGTTATAACATGAAAAGAGCCTCCTGATGGAGGCTCTTTTCATTAAAATAAATTCTATATACTGTTTTTGGGTTAGTAAGCCCACAGTGATTGTTCGTAATCAAATATCTTTTCTTTAACATTATCACCTTCCAGCAAACGGAACAGAGGATCCTTAATGTAGTCTGCAAAGAATTTGTCGTACGGGTTATTAATCGTTGATTTGATAATGTAGCTACTGAACATCCTGCTCTCAAAAAGCTCTTCCCAAGTCATCCTTGCGCTGTAATTTTTACCATTGTAAACCTGGTATTTAGCCAATACCGCGCGGATATCGGGATAATATACCCACCAAACCGGGCGCTCACTATTTGGTACAATATCACCATTAGAGAGTTTGTAAGGAATTACCGGAGCAATACCGATAATACGAACGAACATTCTGCTTGCTTCCTTATCAAATATCCATTCTTCCTTAATACGGAACTTATAGATGGAGTCAGGCGAAACAGCTTTAGCTCTCACCTCGTAGCCGATCACGTTTCCATCCCTGTCATATTTTTTGGAAGTATCCATTCCCCCGCCAAAAGCATTCATTGCATCATCAGGGGTAATAGGAGTAGTGAACCGGTCATCGTCTCCGCTGAAAGCAGTCACGCCTTCTTCCTTGATCGCACGCAACAAAATACTGATAAATCGTTGATTACCATTATCTTCTGTTGCTGCATATCTGAAAGGGAGGTTGATCTTTTCCCGGATGTCTATTTCACGCCAAACCTTAGCAGAATAAACCGCATCATCTTCACGCAGGTTTTCGTACTCCAACGGAGCACGATCCTTCACCAGGTTCTTTTCAATAGCACCATCGTTCCGGAGGGACTGCTTAACGCTGTCTATCAGGCCACCGCTTGTTGATTTCACAACGGTAACCGGCAATGAAGTGTCTGCAGGTTGTTGCGCGGCCTGTTGATTTCCGTATGCAGAATTTGCGTTATTCGGCTGCTGATTTTGCTGCTGCGGGTTGGCATTGTTAGCCGGGGGCTGCTGACCGTAAGCGCTAGGAGGTCTGCGTCTTGTTTGCCTTCCTGCCTGCGCAAACGCACTGATTCCTACTGAAAGCAGCAAGGCAACACAAACCAACTTTGAATATTCTATTTTCATAAACCTTACGTTTATCTAAGATTAAAAACGATTGGAGGCAATGTTCTGGTGCCACCAGGACCAGTTGCTTTAATTTCATCAATTGTTACAGTACTTCCGGGACGGCAATTCTCAATGAGGTTTCTTACGGCATCAAACGAATCGCCATTTACCTGCCTGTATTGCAATTGAGGGAATCCGGCTCCTGTTAATACTAAAGTAAAGCTTGATATATTGAACTTAACGTTTTCAAACACAAAGTTTTCCAGGTCCGCTCTAACACCAAACTGCGCTTTAAATTCGTTTACCGCCATTGGTCCGCCTTTGCTTTGACCAACTTTAGCTACGGGATCCGGAACAGTTTTTACCCTGAACTGGAAAGGAGTTGTTTTACCCTCAGATGTAACATTAATAGTGGCAGAACCAGCTTTTGTTACCGTAACATCATACTTTCCTCCGCCCTTATTTACAATGCTTCCCTGATCAATAGTTGCCTGAATGGACTCAGCTCCCTTTGCCCCACCAGTGATGCTAAGAGGGTTAGTCAACCCTACGTAAAGAACTTTTACAGCGTCAGCACTAACAGAAATTCCGGTAGGAGATCCAACTGTGTATTGTACGTCTTTTATTAATTCCGCCGGAGTTCCGTCAGGTTTAATAAACGTAATTTTTACCTTTTTAGTGTATGTACCAGGACCTCCAACAGCTGATTTATATTCGGCGACACCATCTGCATTCAACGTCACCGGAGCACCATCGACGGTTACAGTAGGCTGGGCTTTTTTACTAAAAGCACCAACACCAGCAGTAACCACCAACTCCTGACCCGGCATCAGGTACTGAGAGTTTGTTCCCGCGAAAGCCTGGAACGCATCATATATAACTTCTACCTCACCCACTTTCCTGTGACAAAAATCCACCACCTGGGCTTCGCTATTCTTTACATCATTTTGAAACTTGCTCAGAATAGTAACTGCTGCAATCGTTGGAGTCATTCTGAAATAAGCAGAAGACCAGTCACGATTTGCTTTGTTTTCCGTTTCCGGAACTCTAAGATCAATAGGTAATGTTTTTTCAAAAGCTGTTTTTACCTCCGGATCTATCGCTAGCAATTGGTTTTTGAAAGCTTCTAGTTTGTCATATAACACCTTTCCCTGTGCTTCTCTTGCTTCAATCATAACCCGTGTTGGCGTATTGGTTTCATCTTCACGGTAATGTTCAGCGCCGTCTATTATTTCAAGCCCGGATTCTTTTTTAAGCCTGGTTTTAAGATCTTCGATATAAGTGGATAGATCGTCTGCCAGTTTTTTTGCCTGTTCTGCTTTTCCATTCCACAGGGTTGCTCTTTCCCTTGTTTTCTCATCTTTCATTTTAGCCTGGAAAGATTTGAAGAGCTCGTCATTTTTTACATCGATCATGTCGTTCGAGTTTTTCAAACTCGTATTGACCGTTTTAAAAGCATTTAATATTTCTGCTGAAACATTCAATGCTAACAAGGCTGTTAGCACCAAATACATCAGGTTAATCATTTTCTGCCGTGGCTCCTTAGGTAGTGCCATATAATAAATACAATTTTTTAATAGGATATAATAATTTCATATTCTCGTCTAAGTCTAAAGATTATCTACCCTGCATAGCAGTAAGCATATTTCCGTAAACCTGGTTTAGTTTACCCAAATTGTTTGCCAAAGCAGCAATTTGTTCTTTAGCTTTCTTAGCGTCCTCAGCAGTACCATTCATAGAATTAGACGCATCAGCCAGTTTACCGTAGAACTGGTTAAGCGCTTTCAAATGGTTATTGCTTTCCTGCAATTCCAATTCGTAAATTGTATTTAAAGAAGAAAGATTTTTGGTCAATACCTGGATCTGATCGTGGAACACCTTAGTGCTATCTGAAGCATTATTAAACGCTGATAAAGAGTTTGCAGTGGTTAAATAAGCATCTTTTACTGAAGATAATGCCGTAGTTGCTTCTTTTGTTTTAAGTGCATATTCGCTTGTCGCAGAAACTGCATCACCAATATCACCCATTTTTTCAACTGTAGAACCAAGTTTCTGGAAACCAGAGCTTAATTTGGTAAGGTTTGCAGGCGTAATATCTGCTTCCTGCAACATTTTTTCCATGCTTTTCAATGCAGGGTTGCCCGCTGAAAGATTTTCTGAGCCGGCAAGTTTAACCTGGTGATCATCAATTGCCGGATACATTAAATATAATATACCATAAACCGTAAATACTAAAGCTTCGGTACCTAAGCCCACGATGAGCATCATGTCCGCACCTTTCCAGTGTTCGAGTTTGAACAAAGCACCAACAATTACCACTGCTGCCGCAATGGAAACGAAAATGTCTACGATTCTGCTTACTTTAGGAGGAATAGCAGCTGCCATAATTTAAATTTTAGTGATTGATTGTGTTTTTCTAATTGGAATATTGATTTTTAAATGAAACTACTTTCTAAGCTGTGCGGGTAAGTCGATCACGCACCTGAAACCGATATAAGATTTGGCTGTATCCTGGTATTCGTAAGCTCTTGTACTTGTTTGAAGGAAGTAACCTACATCTTTCCAGCTTCCGCCTCTCACTACCTTACGTTTCATCAACGGAGGATCGGTATCTTTTGCATTGTAACGCACATCCGGGTTCATATCGTGCTGAAAATTGTAAGCCCCTTCATAATAATAAGATGAAGTCCACTCTGAAACATTTCCTGCCATATTATACAAACCGAAATCGTTGGGCCAGTAAGAATCCGCTCTAACGGTATAAAAACCACCGTCTTCAGGATAGTTACCGCGACCAGGTTTAAAGTTAGCCAGCAGACAGCCTTTTTTGTTTCTCAGGTAATAGTTACCCCAAGGGTACATTGACTGAGTACGTCCGCCACGTGCCGCATATTCCCACTCTGCTTCTGTTGGCAGACGGAAATCGCTTTCAACCGCATATTTCTTTCTTTCGAGGAAATCTGTCAAATAACGTGATCTCCAGCTACAAAATGCTACAGCCTGTTTCCAGGTAACCCCAACAACCGGGTAATTACCAAACGAAGGATGAGCGAAATATCTTTTTGTCATTGGTTCGTTATAAGAATAAGAGAAATCCCTCATCCACACCAATGTATCAGGATAAACTTTCTGGCTGTATCTGTAAATGAAGGTGATTCTTGGTTTGCCTGCATTTTCGCGTTTTGCAGCTTCTTTAAGATCGAAACCCTGCACGCTGTAGCTGATCTTTTCGGGATCAATTTCTATTTTATTGTAGATCCTGTTGTCAGGAGCAAGCACAAGCTTGTTCAGCTTTTCCATTGTGCCTTTATCGTTCCATTTAATGTTTTTGGCTTTTGCCCAGTCTACAGCAGTATCACCATTCTGACTGGTTTTAAAGAACCCCAGTTCGATAGCTGCCAGGGAATCCCTTGTCCACCATACAAACTGGCGGTACTCATTGTTGGTGATTTCCGTTGCATCCATCCAGAAACCGTTAATGGATACCTGCTTGTTACGTGCGGTAAAGTTGTAGTTTATGTCTTCATCACTTGGGCCCATATGGAAGGTTCCGGGTGGTACATAAACCATACCTATTGGCTTATTCATACTTGTTCTGGCATTGGGCGAAACACCTACTAACTGACCATTATCAGGCACGCCCGATCCCTTGCCTTTTTTTGTGAAGCAGCCCTCAAAAACAAGGACCAGGGAGAATAGTAAAATAAGCGATAAGATTTGGCTTTTCATTCTATATCGATAATTAATTGGGTATTAAGCAAATGTAATAATTAAATGAACTGTTGAATTTTGCGCTCTGATGATTTTTTTAACAAAATCGTGCAAAACAGCTAACTCAACTACGAAAAACGGCTTTTTTTTCCACTTATTGTATTAACAAATACTTTTTTACTCGTGTTTTTCCGGTTTCTTTAATTTTTGAATAAACAGCTCCAACGACGCTTCCGGGGCGCTGCAACTGTAATTGGAGCACCAATATAAGAGCGTTTCGTCATTTTCAGACGTTTTATTTTCTAATAATGCATATTCGTTATTTTCTTTATCCGTAACCATAGAAACCTTACCGGGTAAATATATATGATTGACTTGTTTTAAGTAATCATTAGCTGCCTTACCCGCAATCGCAATCTCATTCCATCCGCGGGCAATTTGCTGCAGTAAGAATGCCCATACGCCAAAGGAAGTTGGATATCTTACAATGGCTGATCCGAGCGCCTGCACCATATTTTCAGCCCGAGTCCTCCATTTGGTTTCATTATAGATCACGGCCAGGTAATAAAGATTCAGCGCCATTACCGCATTCCCTGAGGGCACAGCTCCGTCATACACTTCCTTCTTGCGGAGCAAAACATCCTTTTGCGACTGACCGGTATAGTAAAAAAAGTCAGTTTCCTCCTCATCAAACTCATCTATTGCATATAAAAGGAGCTCTCTTGCCTGAGAGAGATAGCCATTTTCACCGGTTACTTCATGTAAATGAATGTACGCCTGGATTAAATACGCAAAATCATCCAGGAAGGCTGGGTATTTCGGCATATTTTCTTTCCAACTATGGTACCATTTATTTCCGTCTTTGAGATTTTTTTCCAAAAACTGGATTGAGCGCTCCGCTTTTTGAAGGTATTTGTCATTTCCCAGGGCGGCATATGCCTTACAATAAGCACTGATCATCAATGCGTTCCAGCCTAGTAAAATCTTATCATCCAATCCCGGCCGCACTCTTTTCTCGCGCACATTAAATAATTCCTGTCTGCAGATTTTCAGTAAATCCTCCAGTGCGTCATGCGATAATTCATTCCTTTCGGCTACCTCTTTTATCGTAGCAGGCAGCCAGATAATATTAGTATGCTCCCAATTTCCCCCTTCCTGTATATCGTAAACATTACAAAACAATTCCGCTTCATCACCGAGCACGTTGTGGATCTCCTGCCAGGACCATGTATAATACTTCCCTTCCACGCCTTCAGAATCGGCGTCAAGGGCACTGTAAAATCCACCTTCAGGCGAAAGCATTTCTCTTTCTGTATATTCGATTGTTTGATCAATAACGCTACGATAGGTGGAATTTCCGGTCAATTGATAGGCCTCACTGAGGACGGAAAGCAACAGTGCATTATCATAAAGCATTTTCTCAAAATGCGGAGCCAGCCATTTTTCGTCCGTGCTGTAACGGGCAAATCCGCCACCAATATGATCATAGATCCCGCCCTGTATCATCTTATCCAGGCTAAGGTTTACGTGCTGCAAAGCATCCTGATCATTGCTATAGTAGTAATACTGCAGTAAGTATTGCAATGAAAAAGTCTGGGGAAATTTAGGTGCACGTCCGAACCCGCCCCATGTTTTGTCAGCCGCTTTGAGCATATTTTCTGCCATCAATTTCGCGTTCTCCTTTGTAAACACCTGGGTGCTGCCAGGCGCAGACATGCCAAAAGAATTTGAAGCCTCAAGGTGTTCTGTCAGGTTGAATGCCTGTGTTTCAATTTCATCTCTTTTGTGTTTAAAAGCATCATTAACAGACGCCAATACCTGTCGCCAGCTCATCCTGTTGTATGCATTCACCGGCGGGAAATATGTTCCTCCATAAAAAGGTTTTTTATCCGGCGTGAGAAAAACGTTTAGCGGCCAGCCACCACCACCGGTCATCGCCTGAACTGCATCCATGTAAATATGATCAAGATCAGGGCGCTCTTCCCGGTCTATTTTAATGTTAATGAAATGCTCATTCATGATGGCTGCGGTATCTTCATTCTCAAAGCTTTCCCTTTCCATCACATGACACCAGTGGCAGGCAGAATAACCGATGCTAACCAATATGGGCTTATCTTCCTTAACTGCACGTTCAAGCGCTTCTTCACTCCAGGGATACCACTGCACAGGATTATATGCATGTTGCAGAAGGTAAGGACTGGTTTCATGGATCAGCCTGTTTGGTTCTTTTTTCATAGCTCTATTGTTATGTCAAAAATCACGTGTATTTATATAATGCTGCTATTTTTTTGTTTCCTTTGCCGCAGTTGCCTGATCTGCGGCGACAAAAACATGACTAAAATACCTGTTAAATGACCAAGTTGTTAAAACGGACACTGTTTAATTTTCTGGGACTGGATGGTTATCTTTCTCTGTTACAAAAAACCTACCTGCTTTCTTACAAAGCCGGTTTTCTTAAGAACAACCCTATATATGCATGGCATTATTTTGTAAAAAAACTTGTGAGAGAGGATGACACTGTTGTAGATATAGGTGCCAACCTGGGATATTTTGCAAGTGTATTTCTTGAAAAACTGAGTAGCAGTGGTCATTTATATTGTGTAGAACCTGTTGAACCATACAGAAAGCAACTACGCAAGATTACTGACGGCAAAAAAAATGTAACACTTTTTTCTTTTGCGCTGGGAAATGAGAACAAGGAAAGCATTCACTTAGGCATGCCTGCAGCTTTCAGTGACCTGGGTTATCTAAGGCACGGACTTGTAACCGTTGAAACAGATGAGCGCGCCATCGCCCAAAATATAACGTTCAACAGTTCTCTTAAGAAAGCGAGCGAGGTGTTTGCTCCTTTTACTAAGATCGATTATATTAAATGTGATATTGAAGGATACGAAACCGTTGTAATTCCGGAAATGAAAGATGCTTTATTAAAACATAAACCGCTGGTTCAGCTGGAAACCTGGCACGATAACCTGGCATTCATGATCAACTTTTTCAAAGAGATCGGGTTTGAACCATTTAACCTTGTCAACGGTAAACTGGTTTCATGCTATACACTTCCAATGGATCAGATCAATGGCAGCGATGTTTTATTTGTACCAAAGGAGAAGAGAGAAAGGATAGAAAGATTTCTTTAATGCGTGATGTTAGATGTACGGTGTACGATGTGAGGTGTGACAATATTCTGATTGCAAATGCAAATGGTTTGAGGCGTTAGGTGTGAGGTATAAGGAGGAAATCCTTCTTATTATAAATAACAAATTGAGCCCGCTAAATGTGATTAGCGGGCTCTTTTATTTTAAATCGATTGCACTTATGGCAATAAATTTATTTGGCTACATTTTGCTTGCTGAAAAATTGCTCTAAGGCTGCAACCATGCTTGGAGCCTGTGGTGCAGGAGCCTTAATGTCAACTTTAAAACCTGCCTCTTCAGCAAACTTCATTGTGTTGCTTCCAAAAGCGCCGAATGAAGTTCCGTTTTGCTGATAGTCAGGATAGTTATCCAGCAAACTCTTAATACCGCTTGGCGTAAAGAAGCAAATGATATCAAATTCAGTTTTATCCATCACCTCTTTTACTTCATTGCTGATAGTACGGTACATGAATGCAAGCTGAAATTCACAGTTATTCGCTTTCAACCAGTTTACAATGTCGTTATCCTGCTGATTCTCGCTGCACACATACAGGAAGCTTTCGTTGCTTTTATGTTTGTTTATAACATCAAACAGGCTCTTATTGGAACCATCGGCTCCGTAAAAAACCTTACGTTTTCTGTATAGGATAAACTTTTGTAAGTAAAGGGCAACGGCTTCGGTAACACAGAAATATTTAGTATCCTGGCTAATCGTAACCTTCATCTCTTCGCACATACGGAAGAAGTGATCGATAGCGTTCCGGCTGGTGAAAATAACAGCGGAGAATTTTGCTATATCTATCTTCTGTTTTCTGAAATCTCTGGCAGGTATAGCATCAAGACGAATAAAAGGGTGGAAAACCAATTCAAGGTTATGTTTCCTGGCTAGTTCAAAATACGGGGATTTATCGCTTTCAGGCCTTGGTTGGGTAATCAGAATTTTTCTAGCGCCTTTTACAGCATCTTGTGAATTTTTTGACCCGATCTTTACCATGCTGTTATTCTGAGTTAAAAATTTAGTTGTTTTTCATTATCAGGTTAAACAATACCTTATAGATGATCATCATGGGTACCATTTCAACTGCGCAAAGGTATATAAAAAACTGTAATGCACTTACTTTCAAGTTATTTCTGATAATTGACAGCGATGCAATGTACCTGTAAGCTATCATTAATACGATTATGCATAAAATAATAGTAATCAGAGTTTTGGCCACTTCGCCATCCGAAAAAGCGTAAAAAAGCAGCAACGGAAGGACTACAACTCCTAATATTTTGTTTATTAAAAAAACTATAAAAGCGTAGGTTTCAGCGGCGTCACGCACATTAAACACCCATCCGGCAAACTTTAAAAACAAGTATTTTACAATGTAAACGCCTGCCAGTAACCCTGAGCAATACAAAAGCGTTTGCCAAAAATCGGCTTTAACCCAATGATGCTCCAGTGATAAAAGTGTAATTAAAAGACCGCCTACCAGCACAAAGAAAATATTCATAAGCAGCGATGGAAGGGTGTCTTGCAAAAGCTGTTCGCGTGTTTGCTTCTGCCTGAAGGAAGTTTGAAAGAAAAGCCTGAATATGTTCTGAAAGTATTTGGGGAAGATAAACCGGATAAAGCCGAGAAACAGAAAGATGCCGACGAACACATAAAACAACTCATCCTTAGACTGTGGTTGTCTTACGGAATCAATTCTGAAAACGTGCTCTGCTTTTACAGGAAGAAAAGGCACTTCAAACACCTTGTTGTACAGCGTATCATTTTCCCATGTAATTATTCTTGGAGGAGCCGCTATTCTGCTGATTGAATCGGCCACTTTTCTTGCAGAATCCCGTCTGATTGAGTCCTGGAGCGATACGGATGCAGTGGGCACAGTTACCTGTTTATTCAGAACAGTGTCTTTTGACGTCTTTACAGCCGGAGGTTTTACCCGTTTGGATGAACTATCTTTTTGTGCTGTTGCAGCAAAAGGAAAAAGCAGCAGTAAAAAAAACAATTGGTAAATATACTTCATCCGTTCGTCTTCGGTTTTTGTCAGGATAATACATCCCCCTTCAAATGTGGGTTACATCCTTTTATCAGACCGCAAAAATAATGTGATAATAACTAAGTCAAATCTTTTTAAACACATCTTCATGGTTATTTTATTTTTGCGGGTATGCCTGGCATTTATATTCATATTCCATTTTGCAGGAAAGCCTGCCACTATTGTAACTTTCACTTCAGTACAAACACAAAGCAAATACAGGCTATGAGTGAGGCCATTGTCCATGAAGCCGAATTGCGGAAAGATTACATTTCAGGCAAAGTGGAAACAATTTATTTTGGAGGAGGAACACCGTCTCTTCTACCACTTGAAGACTTATCCAAACTAATTGCCACTTTCAAAAAGCTTTTTGATGTTGATCCCGATGCGGAAATTACACTTGAATCTAACCCCGATGATATTACTGCAGAAAAGCTCGCCGGATGGAAAGAGGCTGGTGTCAACAGGCTAAGCATCGGCATTCAATCTTTTTTTGAAGAGGATTTGAAATGGATGAACCGCGCCCACAATGCAACTCAGGCAGAAGCGTGCATTCATCTCGCACACCAGGCTGGGTTTGACAATCTCACAATTGACCTGATCTATGGAACACCTACGTTGACAGATGAACAGTGGAAGCATAATGTTGACAAAGCGCTTTCGCTCGGCATTACACATCTTTCCTGTTATGCGCTAACCGTTGAAGCAAAAACTGCGCTTGCCGATATGATAAAGAAACACAGGATTGAAGATGTGAGTGCTGACAAGCAAGGTCATCAATTTGAATTGCTGATGCAATGGATGCAAGAAGCCGGCTGGGAGCACTATGAAATATCCAATTTTGCAAAGCCTGGTCACCGCAGCAGGCATAACAGCAGCTACTGGAAAGGCGCATCTTATCTTGGCCTTGGCCCTTCCGCGCATTCTTTTAACGGCACATCGCGCCAATGGAATGTGGCAAATAATGCTTTATATCTTAAAAGCATTGAGCAGAATATTGTCCCTTTCGAAATTGAGCAACTCACACCCGAGCAACAATTGAATGAGTACATTATGACGAGCCTGCGTACTATGGAAGGATTGTCAGTTCCTTATGTGCAGCTGCATTGGTCGGACAAACAAGCTGAAGAAATTGTCAGGGACGCAGAAAAGTTTTTACAGCACAATTTAATGGAGCATAAAAACGACCGTCTCATTCTTACACAAAAAGGCAAATTAATGGCTGATGGAATTGCAGCGGATCTCTTTAGATAGACATGTGTCTTAAACCAGCAATTGTTCTACCTTATCAAAAGCCTCTGCCGCAGGAATGTGCTGCCACAGGATGTTATAAATATTATTCAGCACCGGCATATGAGCCCCTACTGTTTCGTTGGCTTTAAACATACATTTACTGGCATTATAACCTTCGGCCACCATGTTCAATTCTAATTGTGCTGCTTTTACGGAATAACCCTTACCGATCATATTGCCGAACATGCGATTACGGCTATAAAGCGAGTAACAGGTAACCAACAGATCTCCTAAATAAGCAGACGCGGAGTAATTGATATGTTCTTTCTCCTCATCATTGTTGGCGTGATATACCTTGCGCAGAAAACCGGTCATCTCATTTGCACAGTTGGCAATGTAAACACTCAGGAAATTATCGCCATATTCAAGTCCGTGTACAATCCCTGCGCCCAATGCATATACATTTTTTAATACCGCAGCATACTGTGCACCTATCACATCATGATTCACGATAGTATTGATGTAAGGCGTCTTAAAACAGTCCGCTATACGTTGGGCGTAAGCTTCATCAACACCGCAGAATGTCAGATAAGAAAGCTTTTCAGCCGCCACTTCCTCCGCATGGCAAGGCCCAAGTATTGCAAAGTAATTTTCAAGGTTTACATTAAAATCATTGAAAAGATACTCGTTCAACAACAGATTGCTGTCAGGCAGAATGCCTTTAACTGCAGATAATATTTTCTTGCCGGCGAAAGCATCTTTGTTTAAGACGTTTAACGTGTTATGAATAAATGCCGACGGAGATGCAATAAGCACTATTTCGGAATTCTCCACAATATATTCCAGGCTGCTGCTCATATCCAGTAAGCTGGTATTGAAAAAAGCTGTACTTAAGTAATGTGGATTATGCTTTCGGCTGCCAATATGCTGTATCGTGTCACTATTTCTTACCCACCATTTTATCTGCTGATGATTGTCTGTAAGAATCTTCGCCAGCGCAGTGGCCCAGCTCCCGCTTCCTATAATTCCGAATTGCATACACACTAATTTATTGGTTCTACACAGCAAACTTAGCAAACCTTAAAGTAAAAGGCAATTCAATATCATCAGAGTGTGGATCAAATACTTCTCAAGAAGTACGATTTACGAAGTACGAAGTACCTAGTTCGAGACTTACTCCTTTTTGTGGATGCCCAAAGAACCAAAGATTAGAGCGCATGGAACCAGGTTAAAGCAACAGCGGAAGTTTGCAAAACATTTAGTCCGCCAACTTCCGCTGTTATTATAATTGTAGCCGCTTCTGCATCAGCGTTAAGCTTTACGCTTTAGGCTTTAAGCTTTCTAATAATCCACTACCTGCTCAATAATTGCTTCAGGTATTTCGCGCCACTCGTATTGCTGGTTACGCAACTGAGGCTCGAAACCTGCTTCGCGAATGGCATTCTGGATTGTGGTTGAGGTAAAGCGATGCGGAGCACCTGCAGCACTTACCACATTCTCTTCAATCATAATGCTGCCCCAATCGTTGGCGCCAGCATTTAAACAGATCTGCGCAGTTTGTTTACCAACTGTCAGCCAGCTTGCCTGGATATTCTTCACGTTTGGCAACATGATACGGCAAATAGCGATCATGCGGATATACTCTTCGGCCGTGGTCAGGTTGTGCACACCACGGATGCGCGTCAATAAGGTATCAACATCCTGGAAAGTCCATGGAATGAACGCTAAAAATCCTTTTGCATTCTCAGGCTTTTTCGCTTGCACTTCGCGAAGGCGAACCAGGTGAATAAATCTTTCTTCCAGCGTTTCCACGTGACCAAACATCATCGTTGCACTTGTTGTGATGTTCAGTTTGTGAGCCTCATGCATGATATCCAGCCACTCATCAGCGCCGCATTTTCCTTTGCTGATCAATCTGCGCACGCGATCCACAAGAATCTCCGCACCAGCACCCGGTAATGAATCAAGACCAGCTTCTTTCAGGGCCACCAATACATCATGATGACTCATTTTTTCCAGTTTACAAATATGTGCAACTTCCGGTGGGCCGAGCGCATGCAATTTGATTGTTGGAAATTCCTGCTTTATCTGGCGGAAAGTATTTGTATAAAAATCAAGTCCAAGTTCCGGGTGGTGGCCGCCTTGTAACAGCAACTGATCACCGCCATACTTAATCGTCTCGTTTATCTTGCGACGATAAGTATCCATATCGGTTATATAGGCGTCTGCGTGACCCGGTATGCGGTAAAAATTACAAAACTTACAATTCGCAATGCACACGTTCGTAGTGTTCACATTACGGTCAATCTGCCAGGTAACTTTACCATGAGGTACCTGCTTTTTCCTTAACTCGTCAGCGATAAACATCAGTTCCGTTAGCGGGGCATGTTCAAATAAGAACATCCCTTCCTCTATACTTAAAAACTCAAAGTTCAGCGCCCTGTTATATAACTCATCTAGCTTCATCATGCAATTTTAATTAATCGGTTTCAAAGTCAACATTCAAGCTCTTATGGCAGATGTATATCGAATTGCAGGCAGAATTATTTTATTGCAATTATGCAGTTTCCTGTGTCATTTTTTCCGCGTTCTCGGCAACCTGTAGCGCTTCAATAAACTCATCCAGATCACCATTAATTACGGCATCGAGATTATAGGAGGTTAGACCGATTCTGTGATCGGTAACCCTTCCCTGCGGCCAGTTGTACGTGCGTATTTTGGCACTTCTGTCGCCGGTGCTTACCATTGTTTTTCTATGACGGGCAATTTCTTCTTCCTGTTTACGCACTTGTTCTTCATAAAGACGGGTACGTAACATTGTCATTGCTTTCTCGCGGTTGCCAAGCTGCGTACGTTCAGTCTGGCATATCACCACCGTACCTGTAGGTAAGTGCGTAAGCATTACTTTCGTTTCTACCTTGTTTACGTTCTGTCCACCGGCACCACCACTTCGTGCCGTTTCCATTTTCACATCACTTTCTCTCAGCTCAAAATCAATCTCTTCAGCCTCAGGCATCACAGCCACTGTAGCAGCCGACGTGTGCACACGTCCCTGTGTTTCTGTATTAGGCACACGCTGTACACGATGCACGCCGCTTTCAAACTTCAGTGTTCCGTATACATCTTCGCCCTCAACCTCTACCACAACTTCTTTATACCCTCCAACTGTTCCTTCGCTTTCACTGGCGATGGAAGTCTTCCAACCCTTCTTCGCACAATAACGTAAATACATGCCTAATAAGTCGCCGGCAAACAGGCTGGCTTCATCGCCACCTGTACCCGCGCGAATTTCAAGCATCGCATTCTTATCATCCTGCGGATCTTTTGGGATCAGCAGCTTTTTCAGCTCTTTTTCCAAACTATCCTTCTTCTCTTCCAATTCCGGCAGTTCCATTTTTGCAAGTTCCCGCATCTCTTCGTCATTTCCATTTAAGGCCTCTTTGCCAAAATCGTAATCAGCCAACACTCTTTTATACTGTTCAAATGGCTGAACGATTTTTTCGAGCTGGCGATATTCCTTACTCAGCCTGCTGAATTCTTTATTATTACTAACAATATCCGGGTTGGTCAGAGCTACGCCTACCTGCTCGAATCTTGCTTTTATGGCTTCCAGTTTGTCTAACATGTATGTTTATATATGATTGGTACTAGTCACAGCCAGGAAATTGTGTTCGAAAGTGAACAGGTTGCATCCGGGTGTATACGATTAACAACGGGTTTGCCTGCTTACATTACTATTTTCGGTTACAGCATTTTTACTCCTGGCCGGCACAATTACATTACAAAAGTAATTACCAGCTTTTGCGGCGGCAAAATTAAGTGTTTTATTACGCTTTTCAGCCGGATTTTACAAGTCTCTGCCAACGGCCTCTTACAGCGCCGATATCCTTGCACCACATTTTTCCCTTATATGTTTGCAAATGCATACCATCCTATCTTTACAAAATGGGAAGTTTGAAATTCAAGGCAGACAAGATCTTTACAGGAGAAAACTTTATCGGCAACTCAGTATTGATCACAGACGAGAGGGGCATAATCCAGGAAATTGTACCGGAGGCCGACGCAGGCGACGGCGTGCAGCAATACAAAGGAATTCTTTCGCCGGGATTTGTGAACTGCCATTGTCATTTGGAACTGAGCTTCTTAAAGGGACTTATTCCCGAAGGAACCGGCTTGGTAGACTTTGTGATTAATGTGATGACCAGGCGGAGTTTTCCAATGGACGAGATTGAAACTGCGATTGCGAAAGGAGAACAGGAAATGATCGAAAACGGGATTGTTGCCGTTGCGGACATTTGCAATGATGCATCAACATTGAATCAAAAACTTCGAAATAATCTTCGCTACCTGAATTTTATTGAGGTGAGCGGATTTATTCCTCCATCTGCTGAAAAACGTTTTGAACAGGGCCAACAGATCCTCAATCGGTTTATACAATCCGGACTGGATGCAAGTGTTATTGTGCCACATGCCCCGTACTCAACTTCTACTGAATTAATGAAGTTGATCAATGCTGAAGCTGCGGGGAAAGTACTTTCTATGCACAACCAGGAAACCCTGCAGGAAGAAACTTTCTTTACTACAGGCATCAGCGAGTTCAGAAAGCTGTTTGATTTCTTTAAAATGGATATCTCTTTTTACCAGCCACCCGGAGTGAACAGTCTGTACGCAACCCTTCCGCATCTGAACATGCCCAAAAATATCTTGTTAGTCCACAATACATTTACCGGACCTGAAGATATCTTCCTCGCTCATCAGCATTCAGAGGATTATGCGCAGGATCTGTTCTTTTGTACCTGCATCAATGCCAACCTTTATATAGAGGACACAACACCGCCGCTTGAACTGCTTCGGAAAAATAACTGCACCATTGTTTTGGGGACAGACAGCCTTGCAAGCAACCACAGCCTGAGCATTTGGGATGAAATCAAAAGTATTCACCAGCACTTCCCTAACATCGAACTGGAGGAAATACTTACCTGGTCGACCGCCAATGGCGCCAAAGCACTACTAATGGACAAGGAATTGGGATTCTTTGAAAAGGGAATGCAACCCGGAGTGATTGTGCTCCCTGATTGGGACGGGGACCAAAAGATTAAGAGGTTAGTCTAGACCAGGATTTTGGGGATGAAGGGATTGACGGGATTTTATTTGGAGGTATTAGGTGTCAGGCATAAGGCTTGAGGCTTGAGGCTATACCTCTTACGATCTTACTTTCTTACTATCTTACACGTCTTTTTTTCTTACGGTCTTACGGTCTTACGGTCTTACGGTCTTACGGTCTTACGGTCTTACGGTCTTACGGTCTTACTATCTTACTATCTTACGATCTTTTTATCAGCACCAATCCTGCAAGAATCAACACCGCACCAATGATCTTTTCGGTTGTGATCGATTTCACCACTGAGCCAAACAAGCCGTAGTGATCGATTATAAGAGAGGCAAATATTTGTCCGCTTACTACCAGCGCGAAAGTCAGGGCGACACCTTGCTGTTGGTTAACCCAGGTAATGTAACCGACGAAGATGGCGCCGATAACTCCGCCCATCCAGATATACCAGGGATAAGTTGTGGAAGGTTTAATATGGACAACCGCTTGGGTGTTAACGCTGAAATTTAAAATGAGCAAACAAACAAAGCCTACAAAAAAGCTCATCAAAGAGCCCATTAACGGACCGCCAATCTGTCTACCCAATTTTGTATTTAAAACAGCCTGAATAGGAATAAAAGTGCCAATAATCAATGTTAGCAGCATGAGCAGGTAGCGCATTGGTATTTCTTTAACAATAATAAAATCCGAAAGTAAATAAAAATACAGTTACACAGAGCTTCACGAAGGAAACACCGAGAGTTGCACGGAGAAAGGCGCAGACCACCTAAACGAATTGCAATCCGGCAATGATGCATGTACAATTGAGAATTTTCAGCACCCTTAATAGAGCCAAGAAAAGTGTAGTGTGCTCAAAGCCAGGCACTTCGTACCCGCCTGAATGTTTCATACGGGCAGGCTTCGTAACTCGTACTTAATATAAACTGCCCAACGCGAAATAACATGGACACTCCACAAACTTGCCGATGGTATTCCCAACGCATGACTTTTATCATATTTGTATATACAAATAAAGTTGTAAATTTGCAGATCATGAAAACAAATGATTGTAGATATTCCGAATGTCTTTATTTCTCATCCGCGGCTTTTGCGAGGCAAATTGAAAAGCTGGCACAGGAAAGCTGGAAGCCGGTAGATCTTTCGCCGAGTCATGCTTACATGCTGATGATGATCATTGAAGACGCCGGGATCCAACCGGGTATTCTTGCAGAGAATTTAATGCTCACACCCAGTACCATCACGCGTTTGATAGAAAAACTGGAAAGCAAGAAACTGGTTGTAAGAACATCTGAAGGTAAGGTTACCAATGTATATCCTACTCCAAAAGCAAAAGAATTATTCCCGCTGCTGAAACAATGCAGTCAGAAATTCAATGAGGCATATTCAGCAATTCTGGGCAGGGAAGAAAGCTCAAGATTGGTTCAGACGATGAATAAATTGACAGATAAGTTTACGGTGCTGGAGTAGATTGTATATACAAATATCACATAATCTCTTTTTAAATCATTCAAACTTAAAAAAATGAAAGCAGGCATTATTGGTTCAGGTATTGTTGGCCAGGTGCTGGCCAAAGCTTTTAAGCAGGAAGGTTACGAAGTTTTATTGGGTACACGCGATGTAACCAAAGAAGATGTGGTAAAATTCGGCAGCGAGAATGCCGGCATAGCTGTAGGAACTTTTGAAGATGCCGCACGGTTCGGAGACATTATAGTGCTAAGCGTCAAAGGGACGGCTGCTGAAGAGGCTGTTCGTCTTGCTGGTAAATACAATTTTGAAAACAAAATTGTGATTGATACCACCAATCCGATCGCCGACCAGCCTCCGGTAAATGGTGTTCTACAGTTTTTTACAGGCCCGAATGAATCACTGTTGGAAAAGCTACAGGCGCTTGTTCCATCTGCAAAATTTGTCAAGGCATTTAACAGCGTTGGCAATACGCTGATGTATAAGCCACAGCTAAAAGACAAACCTACCATGTTCATTGCCGGAAATGATGAAGAAGCCAGGAAAACTGTTACAGATATCGTTTCTTCTTTTGGCTGGGAAACAGCAGACATGGGCAAGGCCGAAGCGGCACGTGCAATTGAGCCTTTGTGTATGCTCTGGTGCATACCGGGATTTTTACAGAACGACTGGCAGCATGCATTTAAATTATTAAAAACTTAATTCATCATAAAAAATCCAACATCCTATAACATAAAATAACAGGAGTAATACTATGGAGTTAACAAGAAAGTCCAGCAAAGTTTTGAGAGAAACGGTAGTGGATAAAACAAACAATTGGTTATCATATAAAAATTACAGACAATTAATTGATGACTTATTAAAAGAAGGAAAAACAACAGGCGTCAACCAATCGGAAGCCCTGTTGAATTACGCGAAACTGAATGTGGCCCGCATGAACAGGCTCGATAAGACAATTGAGCTCGATGGGGAACTTGAAAATGTAGTGGCACAAATAACATCACCACAGGTTTGGCTGGTAATTGTTGAAGGATGGTGTGGAGACGCATCTCAAATTGTGCCCTTATTTCCTAAGCTCGCTGAACTGAACAGCAATATTGAAATCCGCTTTTTATTGAGAGATGAACATCTCCCACTAATGGATCAATATTTGCAAAATGGCAAAAGCAGAAGTATTCCTAAATTAGTCGTGGCAAACAACCAGGGCGAAGAGTTGTTTAACTGGGGACCAAGACCTGCGGCTGCACAAGAGCTTTACGATCACCTGAAAGCAAATGACGCCAGCTACGATACCATTAAAGAAGAAATTCATCGCTGGTATTCAAAAGACAAAACACAAAGTGTTCAGGCGGAGTTGACGCAGCTGTTAAAGGAGAATCTGTAAAAGTTGTACGTTGTAAGTAATACGTTGTACGTTTTTTGGTGTGAGGCTTGAGGTTTGAGGCGTGGGCTTAAGGCATGGAAAGGTTGAGGCGCATTAAGCCAAAGAACTAGAAAAGAAACAAGGGAAACGTTGTACGTTGAAGCCCTATTGCACATTTTTTTAAGACAGCTTTGGATTGAGACTTTGCTGATAGCTGATAGCTATAAAAACTCTAACTAATGAAATACAAACTTTTAGGAAGATCGGGATTAAAGGTATCGGAATTGTGCCTTGGCACGATGGGATTTGGGACAGAGAGTGGATGGGGCGCCGACAAAGAAAGCAGTTTTGCCATAATGGAGGCATTTGGCAATGCGGGTGGGAATTTCCTGGACACTGCGAACATCTATAAACTCGGAACGAGTGAAAAGATCATTGGTGAGTTTGTCAGCTCACGCGACAGGGATTACTGGGTAATTGCCACCAAGTATTCATTGAAGGACAACACTACCAACCCAAACGCTTCCGGCAACAACCGGAAGAATATGATGCGCAGTGTAGAAGAGAGTTTGAAACGATTGAATACGGATTTCATTGATGTATTATACTTACATATCTGGGATGACCTTACACCGGTTGATGAAATATTACGCGGACTGGATGATTTGATCAGACAAGGCAAAGTGAATTACGCAGCCATCAGTGATACACCGGCCTGGATTGTAAGCAAGGCAAATACATTAGCGGAATTGATGGGCTGGAGCCAGTTTATCGCTTTACAGGTGGAATACAGTTTAATTCAGCGCACACCGGAAAGAGAATTACTTCCCATGGCAAAGCATTATGGTATGACGTTAACGCCATGGGCTCCTTTGGCTGGAGGCGCATTGACCGGAAAATACTTACGGGGAGATATCGGCCGGATAAAACCGGAAAGCAACAGGCTGAACGAAAACAGCGCACGCATTACAAAAGAAGTGATTGCAATTGCGGATAAATTAAATGTTTATCCCTCTCATGTTGCGTTGCAATGGACAAGGCAACAAGGCATTTCTTCTATTCCGATTGTAGGCGCAACAAAGCTTTCTCAACTGGAAGAGAACCTGAAAATGATTGATCTTGTTTTGAGTGAAGAAGATCTGCGACGATTGGATGAAGCAAGCAAAATTAACCTGGGCTTCCCGGGTGAGTTTTTTAGGGAAGATGGGGTGAGGCTGAACAACTTCGGCGGCTTTTATGATAAGATAGAAAGGCGGTAACCACGGAGACAGGGAGACACTGAGATGTACAACGTATATTAGAAGAATTATGCAACAAGGATAAAATTGAGTTGTAAAACAAAGGTGTTGACCCTTGCTTCTAAAATTTAGATTTTGCTAAACGTATTTCGCGGTGTTTCTTTGTGTCTCCGCGTCTCCGTGGTTCAAAAAATATGCAGTTTCCCTTCACCATACAACTCGGCTCAATTACCATTCTTTGGCACACCATTTTTGAAACGCTTGGCTTCTTTATTGGCTTTCGCTATTTCTTGTGGTTACGCAAACAGCAAGGCGATACCATACAATCCTCTAACAGGATCTGGATCTTAACAGGTGCAATTTTTGGTGCACTGTTCGGCAGCAGGCTGATTGGCGGACTAGAAAATTTCAACGCACTTCAACATGCATCCAACAAATGGCTTTACTTCTACAGCAACAAAACCGTGCTGGGTGGTTTTCTCGGCGGACTGGCAGGAGTAGAATTGACCAAAAAAATAATCGGCGAAAAACACTCTTCCGGCGATCTCTTCACTTACCCTATGATCCTCGCATTAACCATTGGTCGCGTTGGCTGTTTTAGTATGGGCATCCACGAAGAAACTTATGGCTCACCTACCACAAGTATTTTAGGAATGTATTTAGGCGATAATGTTAAAAGACATCCCGTATGCTTGTATGAGATTGCATTTCTCCTTATGCTATGGCTATGCCTCGTTGCGTTTGAAAAAAGATATCCGCTTGCCGACGGCGCACGATTCAAAATATTCATGATCGCGTACTGCTTTTTCAGATTAATACTCGACTTTGCAAAACCACGCTATACATTGGTACTCGGGCTTTCCACTATTCAACTCACTGCACTGGCAGGACTCGTGTACTATTACCGGTATTTCATACAGCCTTCGCTGTTGGCTGTGAGCTATCAGCAATCAGCAATGAGCCGGAATACAAGTGATCTTTAAATAAGAAATTACAAGGTTAGAATTATATCATTAAAAACAACGAAGCTAGCGGTGACAAGCTGATAGCGAATAGCTCGTAGCTGACAGCTACCCCACTTCCGGCAGTTCATTCCATCTTGTTGTATAACGGGGGCTACGAAATTCCTGGCGCATCTTCCAGTTGCGGTCAGTGCCGCTGGCGGCAAACTTCAAGGCATCATCGCGCATGCTGAAATTGATGTTATCCATCATGGCCATTAACATCCTGTTCTTTTCCTTCTGCTGAGACTCGTCAATAAACAAATTGCCCTGAATGCTTGAATCATCTACAATTCCACTCAGCATCACGCCGGCTTTTTTGTACTTCAACCCTTTTACATACACCTGTTCTGTTAATTGTAGCGCAGGCTTGATCAGCTCCTGCGTTATAGATGTTGCATAAGGAAGTACAATATGCCTGCTTACGGTAGTACCATGTGAATATTTTTCATCTGGCTTTCGTTCTTCGCGCGGCACCACGAATACACTTACAACACTCGCTGCACCATATTGCCGCCTCAATTTTTCAGCAGCCCTTGAAGTGTACGTTGCAACCGCTTCCTTTATATCCTGCAGATCTGAAACCGGCGTTCCAAACATGCGCGTCGTGGCGATCATCTTCTTGGAGTCCAGCTCATCGTCCATATCAATTGCATGATAACCTTTCAATTCTCTGATCAATCGCACACCTACCACACCCCCAAGATTTTTCCTTGCCCATTCTTCGGGCATCCTGCTTAATTGATAAGCATCGTCAATTCCCCACTTCACCAGCTTTTCAGCATAACTTCTCCCTACACCCCAAATTTCACTTACCGGCGTTCTTATCAAAGCCTCCGTAATGATTTCAGGATCATTTAATACTAATACGCATTGTGTTTTCTTTTTGTTCTTTTTCGCCAGCCTGTTGGCCAGTTTACTCAGCACTTTAGTTGGAGCCACGCCAATTGAGACAGCGATTCCGGTCCATTGTTCAACTGTGTGACGCATGCGCATGGCTGTTTCATGCAATTGTTCAGCAGGAATATGCTGCATGTCAATAAAGGCCTCATCAACAGAATAAATCTCTACGTTGTTTTTGCCAACCATTTCACGTAAGGTTTCCATTACGCGCCAGCTTAAATCACCATACAGATTGTAGTTAGAAGAAAAAGCTTCGACACCATGTTTCTCAATGACCGGTTTTGCCTGGAAATAAGGAACAGCCATCTCAACACCAAGTGCCTTAACTTCATCACTCCGCGAAACAATACACCCATCATTATTGCTAAGCACTACCACAGGCCTGTTCATCAGATCAGGCCTGAACACCCGCTCACACGAGCAGTAGAAACTGTTACAATCAACTATGGCTTTCATTTAGCTGTGAGCTGTCAGCTATAAGCTTTCAGCAACTGTTTAATTTTGATCAACTTAACTGCTCTTTTGCCTGCGCTTTGCAAGTACGAATTACGAGGTACGAAGTACGTTAGGTGCATTAACTTAATTTCTATCGATCACGCGTAATGCTTAACCAGTTTCTTAAATCATTCGCACATTTGCATATTTGCACATTTACTAATTCGCCATCATTTTCAATTATCCCTTTTCAATTTTCAATTCATTCTCGCATTTGCATATTTGCACATCCACCAATTCGTCCTCATTTTCAATTTTCAATTCTCAATTCATTTACCCATTTGCATATTCGCACATCTGCACATTAATACTTGATCCTCCTCCTGTTTGCTTGCTGCGCCGGCGCCGTTGCGGCCTGCAGCGCCGCATCCAGTATATGAATAACGCAGGTAACAACACCCCAGGCGCGATATTCAGTAAATTCACCCATATCTATATCACTGTACTTTTTATTTTCGGCCATCAGGGAGACGCGATTCATCGTTTGCTGATAGCGCCTCACAAGAAGATCCCCGTTAACAGCCGCGACAATTATCTTTCCGTTGGTCGCCCGGATGCTTTTATCAACAATTAGTATATCACCATTTTGTATACCGGCGCCCACCATCGCATCGCTGTTCATGCGAAAGAAAAAAGTGGCCGGTTTATTACGGATAAGTTGCTCATTTAAATCAATGCCGCGCTCCATATAATCATCTGCAGCGGCACCAAAACCAGTGGCATTGGCTGTCTTAACATCCCACTGGTTAAAATCTTTAGAACCCTTATAAGCGGGTTCATAAAATTCTTCCCTATCCATATAATTTATTTTTGAATTACTAATTTATTTAGCAATTTTATGCTAAATTTATTGTCTGAAAAAATTTTTCTTGGGCGGCAGAAGACCGGCATTTGATAAGACAAAGAAGATGAAGATTTTACGCCCGGAAACTATTTAAACCAATTTCAAACATTTAAAACACGAAAGAATGAGCTACCAGTTAACCTTCACTTCGTCGATTCCTGTTGTTGCTTCATATTACGAGGCTGAATATATATTGATCGCAGAACCTTCTGCAGAAGCGCGGGAAATGATCATGGCTGAAAAATATTTCTTTCATCAGGATTACCAGGATGATAGTGCATTGACCACGAAGCCTTTTATTAAAGTGGCATGTTTTAATGCGCGTGAAGAAATGGAAGACACCATTATCCGCTGGATGCACAGGATCGTCAGCATGCAGGAATCATTTGAAGTTATGCTGAACAATTACAGCGGGTTTCCGCCGCATACCATCTACGCGCGGGTGCAATTCACTGAACCTTTTAAAAAGCTGGCGACACAGTTTTCTGCAATTGATCAATATCTTTTAAGCAATGGTTGCAAACCATTGAGCTTTAGCAAACATCCACATGTTACAATAGCAAGGAAATTGCATGAACGTGTATATGAAAAGGCAATGCTTGATTATTCGCAACGATCATTCTTCGCCTCATTTTATGTAAATGAATTGGTGCTCCTAAAAAGGCGATCAGAAAACGAACCTTACAGGCAGGTGTACAAATTTGGGCTGACGCCTGTACAACATCCATTGTATGACTGATAAAACTTTAACCTATGCAGGTAAAAACACTAGCCGAATTTAAGAGTGAAGTCTTAAGATCAAAAGAATCTAAATTGGTGGATAGCCTTGTCCCTATACAATACCTACTTGTTCTTGAGCCTCACGAGGAACTGTATAACCGCATTAAAGATATCAAAGAAGAATTTGCAATAAAGTTTGATTGTCCTGTTGCAAAGCACTCCAAGCCGCATATAACGCTGGCCAATTTTGTGCAGTATGACTTATCAGAATCCCGTATTATTAATAAACTGCGTTCAATAGCCAATCAGATAAGTCCGTTTAAAGTTGACCTGGACGGTTTTGGTAGTTTTCCTGAACACACTATTTACATTAATGTGTCGACAAAAGTAAAAATTGTTGAAGCAGTGAGGGAAATAAGACAGGCACAGCGTCTGATGAAAATCGATCAGGCAAATAAGCCATATTTCATAACGGAGCCGCATTTAACAATAGCACGAAAATTACTTCCCTGGCAATACCAAAAAGGATGGCTGGAACTGAGTAACACGCACTTTACGGGCGGCTTTATGGCAGACAATATGTTGTTGCTGAAAAGAGGGTCAGACAGGGAGTTTAACAGGTACAAAGAAATTGCAAGATTTTCTTTTGAAGGAAAAAAGATAACAAGTGCAGTGCAGGCAACGCTTTTTTAATTGATAATTGAGAATGGAGAAGTGAAAATGATCAGAGAGAAAACGTTTCGGTGGACTAACGCGAAGCTTACTTAAAGAGTTGGCCGAAAACTTTTTGATTCGCCACATTCAGGTGTTTTTTGTTACACAGAGGAAGCCACGAGAAGACACAGAGTTCCACAGAGGTTTTCATTGTCAATTTTCTCCGCCTGAATGACTTCAGTCGGGCAGGAACTTTCAATTGTCAATTAAGCCTGCTGCACCTTTCACTATTCACTATTGACCATTCACTATTTTTTTATTATGAAAAACATTGAACACAATCCCAACGAAAAGCCCCGGCCGCAGAATAAAGACAGGGATGATTATTTTAAGGGCAGGGGTGCACAGTTCAACACGAAAAATAAATTTTTAAAAACTGAAAGAGTTAAAGAACATATAGAGGGCATCGATGACTGGACAGAACATAACACAGAGACAACCTACATAGAAGAACACGGCAAAACACTTGTGAACAAAGTAGAGAGTCCTGATGTAGGAATGTTCTACAGCATGAATCCTTACCAGGGATGTGAGCACGGTTGCATTTACTGCTATGCGCGCAACTCTTTTGAATATTGGGGATATAGTGCGGGGCTGGATTTTGAAAGAAAGATCATTGTAAAGAAGAATGCGCCTGAATTGCTACGCAAATTCCTGATGAATCCGAAATGGGAATGCCTGCCAATTTCGTTAAGCGGTAATACAGATTGCTATCAGCCTGCTGAAAAAAAATTCCGTATTACGCGACAGCTTCTTGAAGTATGCCTGGAGTTTAATCAGCCTGTTGGCATGATCACCAAGAATGCAGGCATGTTGCGCGACAAAGACATTATCCAGGAGATGGCCAAACGGAAGCTGATAAGCATTCTTGTTTCCATCACATCCTTTAATGAGGATTTGCGCAGGGTTATGGAACCACGCACCACAACAGGTCAGCAAAGGCTCCGCATTATTAAAGAGTTAAGTGACGTAGGCGTCCGTATGGGTGTGATGCTTGGGCCAATGATTCCCGGATTGAATGAACATGAGATGCAACGCATCATGAAAGCTGCAAGCGAAAACGGCGCCACTTTTTCTGCTTATACTTTTATCAGGTTGAATGGGTCCATTCAATTTTTGTTTCACGACTGGCTTTACAAAAACTTTCCGGACCGCGCTGATAAAGTATGGCACCTGATCCAAAACGGCCACGGCGGGCAGGTAAACGACAGTCGCTTTGGCGTGCGTATGCGCGGAGAAGGCCCCATCAGCGACCTGGTGCGTCAGCAGTTTCACAAATACAATAAGCTTTACAACCTGAATGCAGAAAGATGGGAACTGGATTGCAGCAAATTCAGAAGGCCGGGCGAGCAGGGCAGATTGTTTTAGCCATAGAAAGACCGTAAGACAGTAAGACATGTAAGACGCGTAAGATGACTGTTGAAAGTTTGGCAGATTCATGAATTGAAAAACTCTTACTATCTTACGGTCTTACGATCTTACTGTCTTACTGTCTTACTGTCTTACTGTCTTACTGTCTTACTGTCTTACGGTCTTACGGTCTTACGGTCTTACATATTAACCGGCATTAAATAGTTGCATCTTGGGTTGTATGCTAATCTGCCTGCGCAGCCACTTTATTCTTTAAATCAGCCATCCCTTTGTGTTCCGTTAATAACTTAAATAAGCTTTTATATATGTAAAAATCCCAGCCTTCCCTGCAATTTTCGTAGCATTCTACTTCAGGAACAAGCCCAACATGCGTCATTGTAATTGAGGTTGAGTTGTCGTTAGATTCTATATCCCATACAACTTCAGTACCATTCCATTCTTTTTTATCATTCTGCCAGTGCAGGTAGCAGTCTGTTACTTTCCAGACAATTTTCTTACCGGGAATAACTTCCGTTACTTTAAAGGTTACAAACGTTTCGCCAAAAGTAACTGTAAAAACATCATCCGGTTTTTCTGAACTGCCGGTGTAACCTTCCGTCCACCACCCAGGCACTTTGCTGATTGCCTGTTCAGCTGTCTTTGCATCAGCATTTACTGTAATGCTAGCGGTGTAGTCTTTGTGTTCCATATGGTTTCTTATTAAATTAAGTATATCATTTAATGGGTCAATGTTTTCATACACAGGTTTATTTTCAATCACCATAAAATATTCTCCCAAAAGGTTACTGGCATCAAAAGTCTCCTTCTTATATTCTCCTGCGTTATAAGCTGCTGTGACAGTTTCGCCCGATGTTGATTTGACATCGACAAACAGATAACCATCTATATAATCCGGTAAAGCATCGTTCTTAAAATATAAGATCCCTTCATATTTTCTGTCGCCGCTAAAGATCCTGCCAAATATTCCTGTGCCCGGCAAACCTTTACCTTCGGTGATGAGTTTGCATAAACTTTCCTTCACGTAAAAGCTCCATCCCTTTATACAATCAGGATAGCATTCCAGTTGCGGAGTCAATCCTTTATGTGTAAAACTGATGATCGAGCCATTTTCCGTAGAAGAAAGATCCCACAGCAATTTTGTACCCTTCCATTCCTTCGCATTTTTAAATAAAGGGAGATAACAATCTTCAACCAGCCATGTAATTTTCCTTCCGTGAATAATTTCTTTTACAAGGAAGGAGCCATAGGTTTTACCAAATCTTACGGTGAACCTGTCGCCAACTTGCTGAGAGCTGCCGGCAACATTTGTTGCCCACCATCCTGCAACATTGTTAATGGCGTTAAAACTGCTTTCAACGGTTTCTTTAACCTGATTAGTACAGTGGAAATCTTTTGGATCCATGTTATTCTGAATAATGTGTGCTGTCATCGTTGAATCTGTCATACACTTTGAAAGTGCAGGACAGATTCAACGATATAAAGGTAGCAGCCATATACAAGAATAGAGGTTGGCACGGGCGACAACTATGGGGGTGTGAGGCGACAAACAGTTTTTATTACCTTTGAGAAGAAACCGGATAAATAACTTAGAATGGCACTGTATACTGAAGAGCTTATATAATTCACAAATTGCTTTCCGTCAACTACTGCATATAATTCATTCCCTGCTTAACAACTTTTACCCTCTGATAATTCATTGAGCTATCTAATTGCAAAACGCCATGTAATGAAACATATTTCTATTCTTATTCCGGAAGGAGAGATTATACAAAACACCATCATCAGCGTAATAGGAGCATACAAAATGTTCTCTGTTGTTAATGACTATTTTGCCGCAAGAGGAACAAAAGCTGCATTTAAAATTGAACTGGTAGGAGATTCAGAAGAAGTAAAACTGAACGATGGTCTGTTCTCTATTCAGCCGGAAACCAATTTCAGAGAAGTAAAGAAAACAGATCTTATTATAATACCACCCGTTGCCCTAAATGAACAAAGTTTAAGGGCCAACCAGGTTTTTACTCCCTGGATCGTGCAGCAATATAATAACGGAGCAGAAGTAGCAAGTCTTTGCATCGGCGCCTTCGTACTTGCATCTACTGGGTTGCTGGATGGCAAAAGCTGCTCTACACACTGGCAGGCTGGTGATAAATTCCGTTCCCTGTTTCCCAATGTAAAACTGACAACCGACAAAGTAATTACCGAAGAACAAGGCATTTATACCAACGGCGGCGCTTATTCCTTCCTTAACTTATTACTTCATCTTGTTGAAAAATATTGTGGCCGTGAAATTGCCATTTATTGTTCCAAGGTCGGCCAGATTGATATTGACAGGAACTGCCAGTCACCCTTTTCTATCTTTATGGGTCAAAAAGATCATATTGATGAACCGGTTAAACAAGCACAACATTATATAGAGAACAATGTAACCGAAACAATTTCAGTGTCTGAACTTGCAAGAAGATATGGCCTGAGCAAACGTAATTTTGAACGCCGCTTTAAAAAGGCCACCGCCAATACACCTATTGAATATATACAGCGGGCCAGGATTGAATTCGTGAAAAAGAACCTGGAAGCAGGCAGCAAGAATATCAATGATGTGATGTACGAAGTTGGTTATTCGGACCGGAAAGCTTTTCGCAGTGCCTTTAAGAAGATTACAGGTATGCTGCCGCTGGAATACAGGAAGAGATACAATAAAGACACGTAAGACAGTAAGACCGTAAGACGTGTAAGACAGTAAGAGGTTTTGGCTTAATTTTGAGGGCTGACTATTATTGATGGAATAGATAAATGAAAATAAATAATTATTTGTAGATTTTTAGTTTTCAGCTCTTCCCATCTTTAAACGTCTGACTATTTTACGCGTCTTACCTGTCTTACGCGTCTTACGGTCTTGCTGTCTTACGGTCTTCTCTTGAAAAAAATATAGATTTTTTCCGGTTTTCCACAGAAATTGATATACCTTTGCCGTCCAAATTAAGAAGAAGAAAAACTTTGGATGCTCATTTAAAAAGAAATTGAGATGTCATATCTAACAAAAGAAAAAAAAGCAACAATTTTTGCAAACTTTGGTGGAAAAGCTGAGAACACTGGTTCTATTGAGGGTCAGATCGCTTTATTAACCGAGCGTATCACCAATATTTCTGCCCATTTACAGGCAAACAAAAAAGACTATTCTACCCATCGCGGTTTGATGCACATGGTAGGTCAGCGTAAACGCTTACTGAGCTACCTGCAGAAACATAACCTTGAAGGTTACCGTGCACTGATCGAAAAACTGGGCCTCAGAAAATAAATCTTACGTTATGTATAAGGCTATTCCCAACTGACAATAATACGGTTGGGAATAGCTGTTTTTGTACATAAGCCTGTTTTTACGGAAATATTTTAACTAACCGCGATTACGATTGTACCATACGTACTATCCCGCCTTGTACATCGCAGATCGTATTCAAAAAACTATTTATGTTATCTCAACCTATTCAATCAAGCTTTACACTCCCAGATGGTTCAGAGGTAATTATTGAAACCGGCAAACTGGCCCGCCAGGCAGATGGCTCAGTTACAGTTCGCCAGGGCAACAATATATTATTGGCCACCGTAGTAGCTAACAAGGAACCCAGAGAAGGACAGGATTTTTTCCCTTTAAGCGTTGACTACCAGGAAAAATTTGCTTCTGCGGGACGTATCCCCGGCTCATTTTTCAAACGTGAAGGCCGTTTAAGCGATTATGAAGTACTGATCAGCCGTCTGGTTGACCGTGCACTTCGTCCTTTATTCCCTGAAGATTACTACTGCGATGTTCAGGTTCTAATCACATTAATTTCCAGCGACGCAGAAATTCTTCCTGATGCATTGGCTTGTTTAGCTGCAAGTGCAGCATTGTCTGTTTCAGATATTCCCATTAAAGAAATTATTTCTGAAGTACGTATCGCAAGAATCAACGGCGAAATGATAGTTAACCCTACCCGTTCTCAGTTGGCAAAAGCTGATATGGACTTCATCATCGCCGCTACTGAAAAGAACCTGATGATGGTGGAAGGTGAAAGTAGCGAGTGCAGCGAAGAAGACCTGGTTAAAGCATTGGAAGTTGCTCACGATGCAATCCGCGTGCAGATCAAAGCTCAACAAGAATTAAGAAATAAAGTTGGTGTTACTACCAAACGTGATTATACTAAACCAGAACAGAACGAAGAATTGCGCGCTAAAGTAAATGCGTTCTGTACTGAAAAAATTAACCAGATTTCAAGAGGCGGTACTTCTAAACATGAAAGAAGCGATGCGTTCTCTGTATTGAAAGATGAATTAATTGCCAGCCTGGGTGAAGAAGCTGATGACAAGACAAAGAAACTGGCTAAAAAATATTACGAAGATCTTCAGTGGGAACTGGTGCGCGACATGATCCTTAATGATCGCACCCGTTTAGACGGACGCAAGCTGGATCAGGTTCGCCCGTTGGCTATGGAAGTAGATGTACTGCCTTCTCCACACGGTGCAGCGCTCTTTACAAGAGGTGAAACTCAATCTTTAACAACCGTAACATTGGGTACTCCACTGGACGAATTGTTAATTGAAAGCGCTGCTGTAAGTAATTACACAAAATTCATCCTTCACTATAACTTCCCTCCTTTCTCTACCGGTGAAGTAAAACCTGTAAGAGCTCCGGGACGTCGTGAAGTTGGTCATGGTAACCTGGCTATGCGTTCTTTGAAAAAAATGATGCCGGGCAATGAATACCCTTACACTGTTCGCGTGGTAAGTGATGTATTGGAAAGTAACGGTTCTTCTTCCATGGCAACAGTTTGTGCCGGTTCACTGGCATTGATGGACGCAGGTGTTCCTGTTCCTAAACATGTCAGTGGTGTTGCAATGGGATTGATCACAAGAAATTCTGATAACAAATACGCTATTCTTACTGATATCCTTGGTGATGAAGATCACCTGGGTGATATGGACTTCAAAGTAACAGGTACCCGCGATGGTATTTGTGGCGTGCAGATGGATATCAAAGTAGATGGTTTAAGCATGGATGTAATGCGTGAAGCATTGGAACAGGCTCGCAAAGGGCGTCTGCACATCCTTGAATCTATGTATGAAGCAATTCCTGCAGCACGCGATGAAGTGAAAGCTCACGCGCCACGTATGGAAAAACTGATCATTGATAAAGAATTTATCGGTGCAGTTATCGGACCAGGTGGTAAAGTGATCCAGGAAATTCAGAAAGAAACAGGTACTACCATCAACATTGAGGAAGTTGGTAACTTTGGTGAAGTAAGCATCTTCTCTACTAATAAAGAAAGTGTTGAAAAAGCACTGAAATGGGTGAAAGGTATTGTTGCAGTTCCCCAGGTTGGTGAAGTATACGAGGCTAAAGTAAAAAGCATTCAGCCTTATGGTGCGTTTGTAGAATTCCTTCCTAAAAAAGAAGGTCTGCTGCATATCAGCGAAGTTAGCTGGAAACGCCTTGAATCAATGGAAGGTGTATTGAGCGAAGGTGATATGGTTAAGGTAAAATTGATTGGCCTTGATCCTAAGACCGGTAAATTCAAACTTAGCAGAAAAGTATTGATGCCAAAACCTGAGGCTAAGCCAAGAGAAGAAAGCAACAATTAGAATGTTATAAGTTGAACGTTGTGCGTTATACGTTTCAGGCGATGCCGGATATCATATGACTTACACGATCAGCTTATTCAAATAAAACTCAACAAACAGGCTAACAAAAATGTTAGCCTGTTTCGTTAATAAAAACGGCCATCATCATATACAATTCGATTGTATCAACCCATCACGTATAACACACTATACTATGAACTACATTCAGGTAACCATTCAACCGGTAACGGAAGAGCAAAAGGAAATATTGGTCGCATTATTAAGCAATGAAGGCTATGAAGGATTTGTGGAAGAAGAAACCAGTATGAAAGCTTTTATTTCCCGTGATCTTTTTTCAGAGGAAGCGCTGGCCGATGTACTTGCTGTTTACCAGCTCTCCTACATATCTGAAACAATTGAAAAGCAAAACTGGAACAAGGTGTGGGAATCGAATTTTGATCCGGTTGTTGTAAACGATTTTGTTGCGATACGTGCGGATTTTCATGAGCCGATCAAAGATGTTCAGCACGAAATTCTGATCACTCCGAAGATGAGCTTCGGCACAGGCCATCATGCAACAACTTTTATGATGATTGAGGAAATGGGCAAACTCGATATTGATCAAAAAACTGTATTTGATTTTGGTACAGGCACCGGCATTCTTGCAATACTTGCGGACAAACTGGGTGCGGCATCTGTATACGCCATAGATAATGACGAATGGAGCATTGAGAATGCAACTGAAAATGTAGAAAAAAACAACTGCGGTAACGTTACACTGCAACTGGCAGATACAGCAGTTACAGGCAAACAGTATGACGTGATCCTGGCTAATATTAACAAAAATATTATTCTATCCAACCTCGATGCGCTGATAACTCAGCTCAGCACTTCAGGTCATCTTCTGTTGAGCGGTTTACTTGTTGAGGATGAAAGCGAAATATCAGACGCATTAAAAAAATACGATATAACGCATCTCACCACTAATTCAAAAAAACAATGGATTTGTATGGTTTTTAAGGCTAAATCCTGATAAATACCGATGCTGAAATTCGGTTTTAAGGACCGATACACCTATATTTGTTATCCAACTTTAACCAATGTACCAATGAAGGAACTTCTACTTATTGTGTTAGCATACCTGATTGGATCTATTCCTACCTCTGTTTGGGTAAGTCAAAGATTCTTTGGGATCGACATAAGAGACTACGGAAGCGGCAATGCAGGCGCTACCAATACCTACCGTGTGTTGGGCAGCAAATGGGGCACTTTCGTAATGGTAATAGATATGCTGAAAGGTGTAGCAGCCACTTCATTGTATATTTTCCTTCCATTTTATATGCACAGCGAATGGGACCGTACCAACCTGATGATCGGTCTTGGGCTTGCTGCAGTACTTGGTCATATTTTTCCTATCTGGGCTAATTTTAAAGGAGGAAAGGGTGTAGCCACTTTGTTCGGCATGATCGTGGCGATGCAACCATTGGTAGCTGTATGCTGTGTGGGTGTTTTCCTGTTGGTTTTATACCTGACAAGATTTGTTTCTCTTAGTTCCATACTTTCCAGCATCGCATTTGCGATATTCATTCTTTTTATATTCAACGATGACGTGACACTTTACAGAATATTTTCTGTTCTCGTTGCACTAATGGTGATTCTTACCCATCAAAAAAATATCAACCGGCTTATCAACGGCACCGAAAGCAAAGTTCCCATTCTCAAGTACAGGGACAGGAGGCGACAGAGGAGAAGAGGGGAGTAATTTAGATGTTAGATGTACGGTGTACGATGTGTGGATGTTATGACAGACTTTAGAAGATTTTTTCTACATAATTGAATTGAAGGACGGCTTTACGCCGTCTTTTTTTATTTGCATTTTGTAAAAAAACTTTGCAAGACCTAGCCGCATTAACCAATACCTGATACCTCACACCTGATACCTGATACCTTATACCTCACACACCTTAAGCCTAACCCAACATCGTACATCTAACATCATACATCTAACATCGAAATCCTACCTTTGCAGCCCTTTGGTATAGATATTGAATTATACTCCTTAAAACATTAAATTCTTATGAACAGGAAAATGTTATTTATTCCGTGTATTGCAGCAATGATTATTGCAGGTTGCAGCAGGAATGCAATTACCGGAAGAAACCAGTTGTCTTTAGTGTCAGAAGAGCAAATGCAGGCAACAGCAGTAACCCAATACAAGCAATTCCTCGCTACAAGCAAAGTAGTTCCCGCAACAACAAGTAAGGACGCAGAAATGGTAAGGCGCGTAGGTACAAGAATTGCCAATGCCATTACACAGTATTATACACAAAAAGGTCAGGGCGATGTATTAAAGGGCTATCAATGGGAGTTTAATCTCGTTGACAGCAAGGAAGTAAACGCATGGTGTATGCCCGGCGGAAAAGTAGTGGTATATACAGGTATTTTACCCATCACACAAAATGAGGCCGCGTTAGCAATTGTGCTTGGTCATGAAATTACTCACGCAGTCGCAGGACACGGGAGAGAACGAATGAGCGAGCAATTATTGGCGGCAGGAATACAGGAAGTAGGATCGGCAGCTTTTTCCATGAGCAATAATCCGCAGGCAGTCAATATTTTTAACCAGGTTTATGCGCCTACAGCGCAAGTAGGTGTTTTGCTTCCTAATTCAAGAAAGCAGGAAACAGAGGCTGACCACTATGGTTTGATATTCGCCGCGATGGCCGGCTATAATCCGAAAGAAGCTATTCCTTTCTGGACAAGAATGGCGAATCTTGGTGGTGAAAAACCTCCGGTATTTTTGAGCGATCACCCCAGCGATCAGGACAGAATTCAAAAGTTGGAGCAATTAATGCCTGAAGCTTTACAGTACTATAAGCCTGTAACTAAATAAAAAAACGCTAAAACTTAAGCAGACAGCCCACTTTTTCGAAAAAAGGTGGGCTTTTTTTAGTATCTACCAGCAGGATTTTTTACCTTTGCACTCCGATTCTTTAAAAACCTCAATTATTTTTTAAGGATGTCTACACAGCAAAGTTTGTTTGAAAAGTTGCAGATTCAGGATGAGAAGAATATCCTTATTCAAGGTCTTCCATCATCCATTGAAAAGCAATTTGTTAAGTTATCGTACTCAAAGAATGTTACGCCGTTATTAAAAAGTAAAAAAATTGATTTCGCACTGGTTTTTGCCGTCAATCAGAACCAGATGTGTACAATTCTAAAAGAAGTGTTTCCGGCGCTACATAGTGAAAGCAAGTTATGGGTGGCTTATCCTAAAGCTGCCAGCAAAATCGCCAGCGATCTTAACAGGGACTGCAGTTGGCAGATCTTGAGTGATAACAGCTATGAGGCTGCCATTCAGGTAACACTGGACCATGTTTGGACAGCAATGCGATTTCAGAAACTGGATGTGATTGAAGAGGTTGTTCCTGCCCCTGCAAAAACAAAATCAACCAAAAAATCCAAAATGGAAATGGCTTAACATCAATTTCCATGAAACATATTAATGTTGAAATAAAAGCAAGATGCTTCCATCCCGAAAAGGTGGAAGCATTTTTGTTGCAACACAATGCAGTTTTCAAAGGTACTGATCATCAAAAAGACACCTATTTTAATGTTCCGAACGGCCGCCTTAAACTGCGGCAGGGCAACATTGAAAACAGCCTTATTTTCTATCAGCGGAACGACCAGGCCGGTCCCAAGCAGTCCGATTTTGACCTGGTAAAAATTGCACAAGGTCCCGAACTGGAACTACTGCTTCAAAATGCACTTGGCGTAAAAGTCATCGTTGAGAAAAAAAGAAAGATCTTTTTTCTTGACAACGTAAAAATCCATCTTGACGAGCTTGAAACCCTCGGCAGCTTTGTTGAAATTGAAGCCGGCAACATCACCGCCCCCAACAAAACTGTAGAGGAACTTCATCAACAATGCCAACAGTTAATGGAAGCCTTCGGAATAAAAGAAGAAGACCTTATTCAAAACAGCTACAGCGACATGGTGGGAAGAGAGTAAGACCGTAAGACACGTAAGACAGTAAGATCGTAAGACCCGTAAGACATGTAAGACGCGTAAAACATATAAAACGTGTAAGAAGGAAAAACCACAAGATGCGTAATATCTTAAGACGTATAAGAAATAAAAAATCAATCTGCATCTAAATCCTGCCAATCCTTAAATCCCATCAATCCCGGTCAAGACAATCCATTGCAAGATGCGCAACAATCAAATCAAAATCATCATCCTTCATTCCCAATCAATAATCCCGTCAATCCCTAAATCCAACAAATCCAGGTCAAGACAATCCATAGCAAGATCGACTACATTCAAATCGAAATTATCCTCCATCTTTCCCAATCAATAATCCCGTCAATTCCTAAATCCAACAAATCCCGGTCAAGACAATCCATAGCAAGATCGAGTACATTCAAATCGAAATTATCCTCCATCTTTCCCAATCAATAATCCCGTCAATTCCTAAATCCAACAAATCCAGGTCAAGACAATCCATCGCAAGATGCACTCACATAACTTTTACACATCTTACGGTCTTACAATCTTACGATCTTACTGTCTTACGTGTCTTACGTGTCTTACATGTCTTCCCCGTCTTACGATCTTACTGTCTTTTCCGGTCCAAATCATTAACTTAGCCGCATGGCAAAAAAACTCTTCCTGCTAGATGCACTGGCACTGATATATCGTGCGTATTATGCGTTGATCCGCAATCCGCGTATTACATCTAAAGGTCGCAATACCAACGCTCAGTTCGGTTTTACCAATACATTATACGACCTGATCAATAAAGAAAAACCTACGCACCTCGCTGTATGTTTTGACACACACGCACCAACTGAAAGACACACAGAGTTTGTTGAATATAAGGCCAACCGGCAGGAAGCGCCCGAGGATCTGCTTGATTCATTAGACGATATCAAAAAGATCATCAAAGGTTTCAATATTCCTGTTGTAGAAGTTGATGGATATGAAGCTGATGATGTTATCGGAACACTTGCCTGGCAGGCTGCAGACCAGGGTTATGAAGTATACATGGTTACGCCTGATAAAGACTATGGCCAACTCTTGATCCACAAGAATGTATTTATCTATAAACCCGGTTACCAGGGCGGTGATGTTGAAATATTGGATGCGCAAAAAGTGTGTGACAAATGGAGCATAGAACGCGTTGAGCAGGTAGTGGATATCCTTGGCCTGATGGGTGATGCCGTAGATAATATTCCGGGCATTCCTGGTGTTGGAGAAAAAACTGCTGCCAAGTTGTTGAAAGAGTACAGCACACTTGAAAACGTTATTGCCAATGCTGACAACATAAAAGGCGCCCTGGGAGAAAAGGTTCGCAATGGAAAAGAATCTGCGCTATTGAGCAAGAAACTGGCGACAATCATTACCGATGCACCCGTACAGTTCCATGAAGAAGATTATAAGATCAAAGAATGGAATAAGGTAGACCTGATTGAAGTATTTACGGAGCTTGAATTCAAAACGCTTGGCAAACGCATTCTTGGTGATGAATTCAATGTGTTTCAATCTACCACGGTTGCTGTTCAGACCGAAATGTTTGCAGCTACAACCGAACCAAAAGAAAACGGTCAAAAGGACTTATTTGGAAATGATGTACCTGCTAAAACTCCCGCAAAAGCTGCAGTGGCAGAACCGGTAGAGAGCGGTTTTAATGCGGATAAAAACATTAACAATACGCCTCACGAATATATACTCGTCGACACAGATGAAAAAGCAAAGGATCTTGTACAAAAACTTTTGAAAGAAAAAGAGATTTGCTTTGACACTGAAACAACGAACATCGACGCTAACGACGCTGAACTTGTTGGCATGAGCTTCTCCTACAAACCATTTGAAGCGTATTATGTACCTGCACCTGCTGATCAGGAAAAGACAAAACAGTTATTAGAGATCTTCAAACCATTGTTTGATAGTACCGAAACAACATGGATCGGACAGAATTTAAAGTATGATCTGCTGGTACTGAAATGGTATGGTATTGAGCTGGCCGGAAACATTTACGACACTATGCTCGCGCACTATGTTATTGAGCCGGAAGGCAGACGCAGTATGGACTTGCTGAGTGCACAATACCTGAATTATGAACCTGTGCACATTGAAGAATTGATAGGCAAGAAAGGAAAGGCGCAAGGGAATATGCGCGATGTGGAAGTAGAAAAAATTAAAGACTACGCTGCGGAAGATGCGGATATTACTTTACAACTGAAATATGCGTTGCAGCCGGGACTGAAAGCTAAAGAAGTAGAAAAGGTTTTTTATGAAGTAGAAAATCCGCTGGTGAAAGTACTGACCGATATGGAATTTGAAGGCGTACGTATTGATGAAGGCTTCTTAAAAGAATATTCAAGAATATTGGAAAGTGATGCTTCTGATGCTGAACAGAATGTGTATGCAGGCGCGGGTGTTAAATTCAACCTGGCCTCTCCTAAACAATTAGGAGAAGTATTGTTTGAAAAACTAAAACTTGATCCTAAGGCCAAGAAAACCAAAACCGGCCAATATGCCACAGGCGAGGATGTTTTATTGAAATTGGCTCAAACCAACCCAATCGTCGATGATATCCTAACCTTCCGCGAATTGACGAAGCTGAAGTCCACTTATGTAGATGCACTGCCGCTAATGATCAATCGCAAAACAGGTCGTGTGCATACATCTTACGCACAGGCGGTGGCGGTTACAGGCAGATTGAGCAGCAATAATCCTAACCTTCAAAACATTCCGATCAGGACAGAAAGAGGCAAGGAAATAAGAAAAGCATTCATACCCAGAAACAGTGATCATGTATTGATCAGCGCCGACTATTCGCAAATAGAACTACGCATCGTTGCAGCGATAAGTGGCGATCCCAATATGTGCGAAGCATTTAAACAAGGGATAGATATTCACACCGCTACAGCAGCGAAAGTTTATGGCGTTGAACCGGGTGAAGTAACAAAAGAACAACGTTACAAAGCAAAAAGCGTAAACTTCGGTATCATATACGGACAAGGTGCTTTTGGACTGGCTGACAACCTGGGCATCAGCAGAACCGAAGCCAAAGAAATTATCGACAATTACAAAAAGGAATTCATCGGCATCACCAAATACATGGATAACACCACAAACTTTGCGCGTGAACATGGTTATGTGCAAACGCTGATGGGACGTAAACGCTGGCTAAGGGATATCAATTCATCCAACTTTACTGTGCGCGGCTTTGCTGAGCGAAATGCGATCAACTCTCCCATCCAGGGTACGGCAGCAGATATGATCAAGCTTGCTATGATCAAAATTCACGAAGCCATCAAGAAAGAAAAACTGCAAAGCAGGATGATCTTACAGGTGCATGATGAATTGGTATTTGATGTAGTCAAGAGCGAACTGGACATCATTCAGCCGTTGATATTGGAGAACATGAAAATTGCACTACCTCTGCCGAATGATGTGCCGGTTGAGGCCGAGGTAGGCGTTGGAGACAGCTGGCTGGCAGCGCATTAGTCAGTTGACAATGGATAATTGAAAATTGAAAATGAGGCGCGTCAATGTGCGGATATGAGAATGTGCGGATGTGCGAATGAATGTGAGGATGTGTGAATATCCAAATGTGCGACTGAATTGATAATTGAAAAGGGACAATTGAAAATGAAGGCGCGCTGGTAAATTTGCGGATATGCTAATTGTCCGAATGCTCGGCTGTGAGAATGTGCGAATGCATATACAGGATCGGTCATGATGATTGTTGTTTTAAGAGTGTTTGAAAAAAACAACCTGATGCACCTGACGTACTTCGTACTTCGTAATTCGTACTTGAAAAGATAATTACGTTGATTAAAACTGAACAACAGCTGATAGCTTATAGCTGACAGCTCATAGCTTTTATGATTTCCGGATTATTAAAAAGATATCGCAATACCTTTCACAAGGTTGTACCCTTTGACCCGTCGAAGGACAAGTTGCTGCAGATGGGTCTGACGGCAAATAACCGCCAGCTTACAACGGAAGTGATGCAGGATATAAACCACTTCTGTAGTTATGTAAACGAACTCTTATCCGAAAGCAATGCCTTGTACGGCATTGGTGGATACAAAGAGAACAGAACTGTGTACAACCAGTTTAACCTGTTTGAAAAGAATAAAAATGAACCTGCGATGCTGGTTGAAGAATCACGCACACTTCATTTGGGAATTGACATATGGGGTAAAGCCGGTACGCCAGTTTTCGCTCCGATGGGAGGAAGCATTCACAGCTTTGCCAACAACAACAATAAAGGAGATTACGGCGCAACCATAATCTTACAGCATCAACTTGATGGTGTTGTATTTCATACTTTGTACGGACATCTTTCTTTACTTGATTTAGCAGGTTTGCAAAAAGGCAGGTATATAACTCACGGTGAACAGATCGCCCGTTTCGGTAATGTGCATGAAAATGGATGCTGGCCACCACATCTTCATTTCCAGGTGATTGTTGATATGGAACTACAGCAAGGCGATTATCCGGGTGTTTGTCGTCTTAGTGAAGCAGACAAGTATCTTGGTAATTGTCCGGATCCGGATCTTGTGTTGAATATGATGAGGTTTTTATAGTGAAGGGTGAATGGTCAATAGTGAAAGGTGCGGCTTACAACTCATTTCATTTACAATGAGCAGTTTTGTATGGTGAAAAGTGAATGGTCAATAGTGAAAGGTGGAGCTTGCACACTTTTTATTTGCAATGATCAATTTTGATTGGTGAAAAGTGAATGGTCAATAGTGAAAAGTGAATAGTCAATAGTGAAAGATGAAACTTGCAATGCATTTCATTTAAATTGATTCAATTTTTAGCAGCCTAAAATTATCTAACGAAAAGTTCTTATACTTTCAGATGTTTGTGACTACGTAAGAGGATGCACCATTCACTATTGACCATTCACTATTCACTAGCAGCCTAAAATTATCCAACTAAAAGTTTTTCTATTTTCAGATGTTTGCGACTACGTAAAAGGATGCACCTTTCACCATTGACTATTCACTATTGACTATTTTTATTATTTTGTGCGCTCAAATAACTAAAAACAGATACCTATGTCACATCATGAATTTGATTCAACTGACACAAAAAAATTTACGCTGACTGCTTTTTTAAGCTTTGTCACTGTATTTTTCTTCCTGATGATAATGATGAATTGCAGCGGAAGTTTTAAACCAGGCGGTGCAGAGCATGAAGCAACAAAGGCGCATGACACTGAAAATGCGGGACATGCTACTCCAGCTCCGGCCCCTGCTGAACACAAAGCTGAAAGCATTAAGGTTAAATTGCCTGACGGAACTGAATTAAATGCATATAAAGGTGGTATAGAAGATAAACTGGTGGCTTTTTTAAATGATAGCACCGCTAAAGTAAGCAAAGACACATGGTTTGATTTCGACAACCTGAACTTCAAATCTGCAAGCGCAGAAATCACTCCGGAAAGTCATGCACAGATCCAAAATATTGCTGCTATTTTGAAAGCTTATCCTAAGGTTAAGATCAAAATAGGTGGTTATACAGACAAAACAGGTGACGACGCTGCTAATCAAAAATTATCACAAGACCGCGCTAATGCAGTAGTTGAAGCATTAAAAGGACATTCAGTAAACACTGCACAATTGACTGGTGCCGAAGGTTATGGCTCACAGCTCGCGAAAGCTGCAGCCAATGCTCCTGACGAAGAGAAGCAAAAAGACAGACGCATTTCTGTAAGTGTAAGAGAAAAATAATCGAACTAATAATACGAGAAAGCAAACCCGCAGTTTAAAACATACTGCGGGTTTTTCTTTGGGACAGGCATACAATGCACTTCATAAAAATTGATACAGTTTTATGCCATTCCCGCACGCTAATAAAAAGACCTATTTAGAACTAAGATCTGCCCGAAGGATTACATACTCATCCCAACGACTTTGCACTGCATCGGCAAAATCTGTCAGGAACTTATCAAATGAGCCGTCGCCGTTGGCTGCATTAAACCTCTCCGGTAAGGGCTTTCTGTAACCATCTGCCATTTCTTTTAGCCCGTCTTTTAGCCTGTATGCAATGGTAAAACCAGGTTCTCCGGAAAGCATCATCTGGTATACCCCAACACTTTGATTATCCTTATCCCACATTGTCTTCATTGTCTTAATCATATCGGTAACCTTGGTAACCTTACCGGGTTTTGCGGTAATGTGCGTAAGGTAGATTTTTGTAGCACTGTCCTGGGGACTGCCAGAACTTAATTCAGGCTTATAAACACCAAATGCTGCGAAGGTACGGTCGGATGTTAACGGTGCGATGTTTTTCATCCAGTCTTCGGTATGTTCCTTACTTAGATCTTTGCGGCCATCAATATCATCCCAGGTATTTGGGCCTTCAATCAGGTCATAAGCTCCGGCATATTGACCCGTTTGCACTTCAAATACATGCATCTTCCAGTTACCTGTATGGTATTTCTGGATGTGATTAGATACGGCTTTTTCAAATTCCATGATCTTATCCGCCTTAGGAGTAATCCTGTCAACAGAGATAACATTTTTTTGAGCACAGACGAAGGCAGGGGCAAGCAATAAAATAAATAACTTTTTCATAGAGAACTTGTTTATGAAGGTGAGGTAAAAAAGGACTATTTACGGGGGTTAGTAAAAGGTAATAATTATTTACCTCCTTTGCAAGCATTTTGAGAAATAACCTTCAACATTTGTTGTCTGCAATAAAATAGTAAACGAAGGACAAGGCGATACCAAAAGCCGGTCAGAATGGAAGTCAGATTCCTAAACAGTATTCAACAAGTGTCTCCCATTCATTATCCAGACTTACTGCGGGACGGGTTCTCCCAGCCTTACCATACCAGTAGTCTGCATTCCAGATATCACCTTCTTTCCTGTGCAGATAAGCATGTATCCAGGATGCAGTTTTATCCGGCACATCTTGTATTACCTCATGCGACCTATCCCAATTCCCCTTGCCATCATACCACAAAGATTCCAGATACACATTCAAGCCCGCGGGAGGCTGATTAAATGAAAGCGATTGTTTAAAATCTTCTGTGTTGGTCATAAGTTAGTCTTTATTAATTTCAGAAACTACTTCCGCAAGATATACCACTCAGCACAAAAAGCACGGCACTGCTTATAAAAAAGCCAACGCGCCAGTCTCTTTCTTTAATGAAAATAAAGACAAGCCCCAGAAATAAATTAATCAGGCCGGAGAGCAGGCAGGTAAGACCGAAAATTATCCCAAAGCCATCGCGAGGTCCACTCTTTTGTGAAAGGATGTAGAGAAAAGAAAAGATTATGGCTACTACAATATTTGCCAAAAGTACTTTGTAGGGAAATTGCAATGGTTTCATATCATTGGTTTGAGGCTACTGATGCTATTGAGGAACCGCATGTATCTGGTCCCGCAGCTCTTTCACATATTCTTGTTTTTCATCCCTGTAAAACAAGTTCATTGTCTCAAAAGGAATGATCCGTCCATCTTTATGCACTATATGCACACAGCTTTTCTTAATTGCACGCACATCAAAATCGTATGCATCAATAAAGCGCATGATGATGATGCGAAAAAGGTTGTCGTAGTTCAACCCCGGCGCATGTATTTGAGGAAGACAGCACAACAACTCTTTAAAATCATCTCCAACACGATCAACAGAAATACCGGTACTGAATATTTTCAGCATATGCTGATGAAGCTGCTCATCCTGTTCATAAACGATTGTGTTCCGGCTATTATTTAAAAGATGTGCAGGATCAACATAGCGCGTCATAGGAAAAACTTGTCCGCCCAACTTCAGCGCATAGCCCATTACAAGAGCATCCGGGTTACAGGGAACAGGAATAAGATCATTGGGTTGAAAGATCTTTGTTTGCTCCAGAATTTTGGTGCGAACATCGGTGAGTGTTATTCTATCCGTTGCAGGATTAAAGCCGTCCAGCCTTCCGGCAATTTGGGTTGGCTGAAAAGTAACACCCCGCACGCAACGTTGCTGTAAGGCAAACTCGATAATTTGTCCCATTTCATCATCATTCAGTCCTTTCTGCAACGTGACAACAAGCGTGGTTGACAAATCGAACTCATTCAGATTTTCCAATGCCTTTAACCGCACAGCTGAAAGATCTTTACCCCGGAGATGTTTTAATGCCTGGGGCTTAAAAGAATCAAACTGCAGATAAATTTCAAAATCCGGCATGTAGGTTGCTAACCGCTCAACAAACTTCTTGTCCTTCGCAATTCGCATGCCGTTGGTATTGACCATCAAATGGCGGATTGGCTTTTGTTTGGCTATATCCAGAATGGTAAAAAAGTCGGGATGAAGCGTAGGTTCTCCTCCGCTTATCTGTACCACATCGGGCTCACCTTCATTCGCCACAACCTTGTCCAGCATTCTTTCTACTTCTTCCACCGTTCTATGATGGCCGTAATGTGGCGAGCTCATGGCATAACAGGTTGGGCAAGTAAGATTACACCTGTCGGTAATTTCAACTACAGTTAAACAACTATGTTGTTCATGATCGGTACACAAACCGCAATCATACGGACAGCCATAATGCACGGACGTATTAAACCGAAGTGGCATATCTGAAGGCTTGTTATAATTGCGGATGTTTTTGTAATATTCAATATCTGTTGCAATAAGCACTTTCGACGATCCATGTTCATTACATTTCTTCAGCATAAAGACCTGGCTATCCTCAAATACAATTTTAGCATCTACTCTTTTAAGACATACCGGACACAAGCTTATTGTAAAATCATAGTAAGTGTGAGGGCGAACAGGCATAGTTGTAGGTTATGAACGGTGAAAAACGAAGGTACTAAGGATGCTGATTCAAACAAATGATAAAACAACAGATCCCGGCCAATTTCCACGCAGATCCAGTCTAAAAAACTACGACATTGTTGTTTTTATCCAGCAGGATCATCCCGTCTTTTGCCTGTTGCTCAACTCCGTTCACTGTGGCGGCGCGCACGCCGGCCGGCAATGCTACATTGATCGTCCATCCTTCCTTGTTTATCTTGATCATATAAGTAGTTTGATCCTTATTCCTGCTATAGTCAAAAGAAAGCCTGGCATCTCCGATAATAACATCGCCAATGCTTGCTTTATTCCATTTAGATGGCATGAGTGGCCTGATGGCAATCTGTTTGTTGTACGCATCAGGGTCAATTCCAAAAAAGTACTGAATTAACGGGATATTGATTCCCGTTGTATTCCACGCCTGAACAAACATGCCATAATCAGGAGACACTTCGTAAGTAGTTCCGGGCGTCGCATAACCGAAGGTATTCAGGATCTTATGGATATAAGCCAGGGCAGTATCTGCCAAACCATATTTGCAAGCGGCAATGGCGGCCGTCGAAGTCGCTATTGTCATAACAGCCCTGTTGTAGGTAAAAGTACTGTCGTGTGCAAAAGAACCTTCGTCTGTTGAAATATCATCCGGCCGTTCGATGCCGGCTATGTATAAACCAAATTTATTGGTAAAGAAGCTCAGTTTCTTAAACATTTCCCTCGCTCTCGCGGTGTCAACTATACCGGTTTCGGCAGGCAAAATTCCGGGTGTGTTGTAATAAACTGCGTAACCCTTATCGCGGTAGCTTCCGTCGGCAATTTGTCTCCGCAGGTCACTCAGTTTTTTTCTTGCCCATTCGTTCCTGCCTGTATGAACACGTTTACTCAGGGCGGTATCGATTATTGTAAGCGCTTTTCCTCGTGAAGTAATAAAATCGGCATAACGGCCTTCCTCCGGCAGCCACCACTCCGTATTGATCTTTGATTTTAAATAATCCGCCTTTTGCGCGTAAATCTGCGCACTTGCTTCATCACTCAATTGCCTTGCCATAGCCGACATACAGGCGAGAAATTTCTGGGTGTGCACCTGCACATCCAGCATTTCCTCATTTAAGCCTTCAATTTCAACCCCGCCATATCCTTCTATATAACCATTCTTGTTTGTATCGTGTTGCTGTAACCAATCCCAGGTCTTTTTACCATAAGCATAGTTTTCTTTTAGAAAATCCAGATCGCCTGTCCACTTAAAAATATGCCATGCGGCAATGATATGCAGCTGTGATTCCTCCATCCGGCCTTTATCATAAACGGCGCCGTTGGTAGATGCTTCATGCATAATTCTTCCATTGCCATTATTCGTTTTATCTGAAAGTTGTTTCAGCATTTTCCACGAGCTGTAGAATAACGAAGGTTGCATTGTGCCCGTAAGTCCGCGAAAAGTATAAGCCTGATCATTGCTAAAGAACCAGGGATAATCCGGCAAACCTGCACTCATTGCCCTGCCCATTCCCGGGACATCGCGCACCAGCCAATCGGAATTATATTTTCCCCATTCATAAGCCTGTTGTAGCAAGGTGTCAGGAATAGAGACATGCGCCTGTCTCGCAATCACCTCATAACGCATGGCTTTTTGAAAAAACATTCGGGCAAGATCGTTTCTTACAATAGAGATCATTCCTCCCGCCTCTCGTGCATTATTTATTGAACCGGAAATAAAGTACCGGACGTAGGCTGTTCTGTTTTTTCGCACACGTAAATCCGAAGCAAATGCGGCATTTAAAGTATTACCTGCTCCTTCCTGCTTTTGCAGATTAGTTTTTGCACCTTCTACAGCTATACCTGCAAACCAGGTGTTGTTGTGATCTTTTATAAAGTACATTCCTTTATTATCGTCGGCAGATGCTAACTCATCCTTCCCGTCAATCATTCCGGCACGATCCCCCAACCATGTAGGCAACAGATTAATTGTTGCATTAAACAAGAGATTGAACGCCGCGTCTTCTTGTCCATTGTTGTGAATAGCATATTCAACAACTAAAACCGGCGTGGCGTCGGGAACAAACTGTGTTCTTGTTATGCTTAAACCTTCGTCAGGCAGCTCGTAAGAAAAAGATGTAGTGAAGGGATATGTTTTAAAATGGTCTGCTTTTTCCAGTTTATGAAAATCTGCAGAACCGGCTTTGCGGATAGCCAACCCAAAGCCATTTAATAGCTTTATAGGATGTTGCCAGATCCCACCCATTTCTCCTGGAATATGGAAACCCACTGAAGGAAAATTTCCCTGTTGATTGCCGATTGCATACAACCTGTCGCCGGCTGTTACATACAAATAATCCTGGTTACTGGCTTTACCATCAAGTGAAGGTTGCTTTTTACTTGCTTCAGTAATAGAAAAACCTTCCGTTTGCGCAGTTGCCGCAGAAAAAGCAAATAGCAGCAGAACGAAGAAACAATGTTTTAGTTGCATTATATGGCAGTTATTGCTACCAAATTAAGCATTCCTGACTCATAACTTCTCTTTTTCTTAACCCTCGGTTAAGCCCCAAAAATAAGCTGCATCTTTTTTTGGATGCAGCCTACTTCTATTGAGTTATTTGAACTGAGAACTATTTCAACTCTCCAACCATTTTAATCGGATCAACCCATGCATCAAATTCTTCTGAAGTCAGATAGCCAAGTTTCAATGCCATTTCTTTTAGCGTCGTTCCTTCCTTGTGTGCTTTCTGCGCAATTTCAGCCGCCTTATAGTAACCGATCTTAGTATTTAACGCGGTAACCAGCATCAGGCTGTTATCGACATGTTTTTTGATGTTTGCTTCAATCGGCTCAATTCCTTCCGCACATTTATCGTTGAATGATATGCAGCCTTCACCGATCAGTCTTGCGCTATGCAGGAAGTTGAAGATCATCACCGGTTTAAACACATTCAGTTCAAAATGACCGGTAGCACCGCCGATATTGATAGCAACATCATTACCCAATACCTGCGCCGCGATCATTGTTAAAGCTTCGCACTGTGTAGGATTTACTTTTCCGGGCATGATAGAAGAACCCGGCTCATTGTCAGGAATATGGATTTCGCCGATGCCGCTGCGTGGACCACTGGACAGCATACGAACATCATTTCCTATTTTCATCAGGCTAACAGCAACAGTCTTCAGTGCGCCGTGTGCCTCCACAATAGCATCGTGAGCAGCAAGTGCCTCGAATTTATTTTCAGCAGTAATGAAAGGCAAGCCAGTTAATTCAGCAATTTTCTTAGCAACCAGTTCAGAATAGCCAGCCGGCGTATTAATTCCTGTACCTACCGCAGTTCCGCCAAGAGCCAGTTCACTCAGATGTGCCAGTGAATTTTTGATCGCTTTCAGGCCATGCGTAAGTTGTGCAACATAACCACTGAACTCCTGGCCAAGGGTTAACGGCGTTGCATCCATAAAGTGCGTACGGCCAATCTTCACAACGTGCATGAATTTTTTGCTTTTTTCAGCAAGGGTATCACGCAGTTTTTCAATACCTGGAATTGTTGTCTCTACCAGCATTTTATATGCAGCAATGTGCATTGCGGTAGGAAATGTATCATTAGAAGACTGGGATTTGTTTACATCATCATTCGGGTGAACGAATTTATCCTTATCAGTAAGCTGACCGCCGTTTAACACGTGTGCACGGTAAGCAACCACTTCATTCACGTTCATGTTGCTTTGGGTGCCGCTCCCTGTTTGCCAAACCACCAGCGGAAACTGATCATCCAGTTTTCCTTCCAGTATCTCATCACAAACTTTGGCGATGGCGTCCTTTTTTTCAACCGGCAATACATTCAACTCAAAATTCGCTAAAGCTGCTGCTTTTTTCAAATAAGCAAAAGCCTGGATAATTGGCTTGGGCATCTTATTAATATCCTGCGCAATTTTAAAGTTCTCGATGCTGCGTTGTGTCTGAGCACCCCAATAAACCTGGGCGGGTACCTGCACTTCGCCCATAGTATCTTTTTCTATGCGGTAATCCATATAGCTAAAATTTTGGCGCAAAGGTAGGGATTCATTCATCTGAGCGTGTGATAAATATCAAGGTGTGCTTACAAAAAATCCCGCCGTAGTGGCGGGATCTAAATTAGTTGATCCGGATGGTTATTATCGAGAGCTTATCGCCCCGGTTCTTCATCATCAGCGTAATGTTGTAGCCGTTAGCATTATTTTTTAGTTTTCCGGCCATATACATTGTTCCGCTCATTTCCCGCTGAGAAGTGAGTTCAAAATCATTTATGCGATTTTGGGTAAAGAAGTCCTTCAGCGTAATAGTTGCCTGATTTTTTCCTATTCCTTTCACTTCATCTTTTCCGGGGAGTTTAACATCAATAATGTTATCAAAATAAGCGCTCAGCATATCAGCGTTGCCTTTTTTCAATGCATTAACAATTCCGTCACTATCAGTAGATATGCTAAAAGAGCATAATACCATTACCAACCCCGCCGCGTACAAAAAACTTTTCATTTTTTATTTTGATCTTATTTGGAGCTAAAAATATGCCAATTACTCATATTAAACAAAAGCCTTAACAGATGGTAAACAAAAATTCAAAATTCATGTGTAGCTTAGCGCAGCAAAATTCATAGCGCATGGAAAATAATAAAAAAGCAATACTGATCATTATGGACGGTTGGGGTCTTGGAAAGGTTAAGGCAGCCGATGCCATACAGAACGCCAATGTTCCTTTTGTGAGCAGTCTTTATAGCAAATACCCTAATACAACCTTAGTTACATGTGGTGAAGCAGTAGGTTTGCCCGACGGACAAATGGGTAACAGTGAAGTAGGACATTTAAACCTGGGCGCAGGACGCATAGTTTACCAGGAATTACAAAGAATTAATGTTGCAATACGTGATGGTGAATTCTTCAAAAATGAAGTTTTGTTAAAATCTATCCGTTATGCAAAAGAAAATAAAAAGCCGTTCCATTTATTGGGGCTGGTGAGTGATGGTGGCGTGCACTCACACATCAATCACTTAAAAGCTTTAACAACGCTTTGCAAGAATGAAGGCCTGGAAGAAGTTTACATCCACGCATTTACTGATGGCCGTGATACCGACCCAAAAAGCGGTCTTGGTTTTATAAAGGAATTGCAGGAGCATTTGAATTCAAGCACCGGCAAAATTGCAACTGTTAGCGGCCGTTATTATGCAATGGACCGTGACAAACGATGGGAAAGAGTTAAGCTTGCTTATGATGCTATTGCAAAAGGTGAAGGACCAAAAGCAACTGATGCTATTGCGGCGATTGAACAATCTTATGCAGCAGATATAACAGATGAATTTATTAAACCAATTGTGATTGTAAATGAAGCGCAGCAACCACTGGCCACCATTAAGGATGGCGATGTTGCACTTTGCTTCAATTTCCGCACTGACCGTTGCCGCGAAATTACACAAGTGCTTACGCAGCAGGATTTCCCTGATTTTGGTATGCACAAGCTGAACTTGCACTACACAACCATGACGGAATATGACAAAACATTCCAGCATGTTGAGGTAGTGTTTGAAAATGACAACCTGAACAACACACTTGGACAGGTGCTGGAAGCCAATGGCAAGAAACAGATCCGCATTGCTGAAACTGAAAAGTATCCGCACGTTACATTCTTTTTCAGCGGAGGAAGGGAGACGCCATTTGAAGGTGAAAGCCGCATACTGGCAGCATCTCCTAAAGTTGCCACTTATGACCTTCAGCCAGAGATGAGCGCTTACGAATTGACAGATAAACTTGTTCCTGAAATTGAAAAAGAATCTGCTGATTTTATTGTGCTCAACTATGCAAATACCGACATGGTGGGCCACACAGGTGTTTTTCCTGCGGTAGTAAAAGCTGCTGAAACAGTTGACAAATGTGTTGAGCGTGTTGTTACCGCTGCACTGGCGCATGGTTATACTATCTTCCTGACAGCAGACCATGGCAATGCTGACTACATGGTAAATCCTGATGGTTCTCCTAACACAGCACACTCTTTAAACCTGGTTCCTCTGTTTGTAATTGACAAGAACTGGCACGGCACAGTGAAGCCCGGCAAATTAGGGGATATTGCTCCATCAATATTAACTATGATGGGATTGCCAATACCTCCGGAAATGAAAGGCGATGTGCTTGTGAGTTAATTGATAATGGAGAATTGACAATTGACAATGAAGTGTCGTTTAATTAAAGTTTTAATTCTCCAGCGCACACAAACTGTCACGATCAGATCAATATTCGGGAGACCTCTCCTATCGTCGAGATGACGATGCGGTTGTGAACTTCCCCAGATCGTGCGGCATCAGTGTTGCAATCACTTTTTCTGATAAGCCAGGATCGTCATGTCGACGATAGGAGACATCACCCAAGGTTGATGATGCTTGTTTGACTTAAATGACATCGAATTGAAAAGGAAGAACCATTTTGGTCCATTCGCAATATTTCTTTTAAAGAACCCGGTTAAATGCCGGGTTTCTTTTTTGAAGGTTCGGGCTACGTAAAACTTATCACGTACAACGTATAACTAATACACTACTTTTGCTGCCAGGGTTTCTTAAACACGTTCTACGTAAAAAACGTACAACGTATAACTTATAACTTACAACGTAGAACGTAATGGTTATTAAAAAAGCGAACTATCTTATTTCCAGCCCTTCGGTTGAAAAATGCCCGAAGGCTGACAGGCCCGAATATGCTTTTATAGGCAGAAGTAACGTGGGCAAATCGTCGCTGATAAACATGTTGTGCAATAATAGTACGCTTGCAAAAACCTCCGCCGCACCGGGAAAAACACAACTGATCAATCATTACGATATTGAAAGTAAAGCCAGCATTAAAGCCGCTACAAAAAGCAAATGGTACCTGGTTGATTTGCCAGGATATGGCTATGCCAAACGCTCTCAGTCCGAGAGGAATAAGTGGGAAAAAATGATCGAAGATTATTTGCGTAAACGGGACAACCTTGTAAATATTTTTGTGCTGATAGACAGTCGCCATGAGCCACAAGCCATCGATCTCGAATTTGTAAATAAACTGGGCGAATGGCAGGTGCCTTTCACGTTGGTTTTTACGAAAGCCGATAAAGAAAAGCCAAAAGCACTGGAAAGGCATGTAAAGAATTTTTTAGATGCTATGCGGGAGACATGGCAGTTCCTTCCTCAAAGTTTTATTACCAGTGCGGAAAAGAAAACGGGAAGAGAGGAAGTGCTTACGTTTATTGATAGTTGTAATAAGAAAGTGGAACAGTAGAACAAAGTCAAAAGTAAAAAGTCAAAAACTTGCATAACTTAAAATCCATTTGTAAGCAATCCTGACTTCGAGGAGCAGAATTATTTCTTTACTACTTTACCACTTCCGCTAACGGAGACATCAAGCGAAGGACTTCCCCAATAATAGATGTTTCCCGAGCCGGAAATGTGAGCTGTGAGATTATCAGAACAACTTAGTTCGATGGTGCCTGAACCGCTGATATGGGTTGTAGCTTTCTTTGTTTTGAACTCAGCACCATTTACGTTTCCTGAACCACTCATTGATATATCGGCATTTGCATAACTTGAAACAACAGACACATTATTGGAACCGCTTAAATCGAGCGATAAAGAATTACCGTTAAACCCATTTACGGAAAGTTCGCCGGAACCACTCAACATTGCTTTATCAAACGCCGGAACCATTATAGCAATTTCTATGTTGTCGTTTTTTATATGGGTATTGTTTTTATATCCAACTTCAAGAATTCCATTGCGCACATTAGTTTCAAAGTAAGGCAACAAATTTTCATAGCCTGTTAATGTGAGTTGTTGAGTTGTACCATACGTTACAGTTACCTTGTTATTTCCGCTTACTGAGATGCCATGCAATGGATCGGCATTCCGGGTTTGAGAGATAATACTACCACTTCCGGTTACACGATCTTTTGTACAGCTTGTTGCAGTAAGTATAATTATCGTTATTATGTAAAATAAAGGTTGGATGATGAAGTTCTTTATCGCGGACCCTGATTGTTTAGTCGTCGTCATTTTTGGTGTGTTTAATAGAACAGGTTGATATTTGCATGATTGACAATCGAGGGATGAGTTCCCCCTATTGCTTCAGTGAATTTTCCTGGTTTATGTATGGTTAATGTCCTACGGACAATAAGAACTTATGCGTCTACAGTTCTATTGAGCTTAATGCCCTACGGGCAAGACCGGCCTGCAAGGTTCTCAATAATCTTCGGGTTTATTTTCGCCGCATGGAATTGTTTACTTCGGGTAAGGCTGCCTACTTAGATATTAAACAACCTTCGGGTTTCTCTTTTCCCCGCAGAGGATTAAGCTTAATAGTTTTTTCACGTAGTTATTTAATTCAACAGTTCTTGCCGCTATTCGGTTGCGAAAAGCGACATGTTGTTTTTCCCCGTAGGGGATTAAGCTCAATAGAATCAACCATGAAGATGGCCAGCATTGCCCGTAGGGCATTAACCGCTATCAATTTCTCAAAAAATTCAATAACCTGACCTTCAGCCGATTTCCCGCAACTGTTTTGTATCTGTCAGAGTCACTATTCACAATCAACTTTCTTTTCGCTCGAAATGACGATGATATCGAAAGCTTCCGAATTCAAGCAACTGCCAGTGCCTTGCGTAACAAACAGTTTGCATGTTGTTCTTTTCCCCGTAGGGGATTAAGCTCAATAGAGACACACCATAAGGGGAACAGCATTGCCCGTAGGGCATTAACCTTGTGCGCTATCAGATTCTCACAAAATTCAACAGCTCAATTTTCGGAAGATTTCCCGCGACGGTTTTATAGCTACCGATTTCACTAAACACAATCAACCTATTTCCGCTCGAAATGACGATATGCATCGGAACTCTTTCAAAAATCAAACGGCTGTCAACGACCTAAGTGATAAACAGTTTGCATGTTGTTCTTTCCCCGTAGGGGATTAAGCTCAATAGAATCAACCATGAAGATGACCAGCATTGCCCGTAGGGCATTAACCGCTATCAATTTCTCACAAAATTCAATAACCTGACCTTCAGCCGATTTCCCGCAACTGTTTTGTATCTGTCAGAGTCACTATTCTCAATCAACTTTCTTTTCGCTCGAAATGACGATGACAGCCCACACTTCAATAATGTTGAAAGTTAGTTTCGGAAGACAAGCGACTCACTTAAAAAATATGTATTCCCGCATTCCACCCAACCCATCCGGTTAGATGATCATTCTTGAAATCAAATTGATGATAGCCGGATGGCGGCGTTACAGATTTGTATTCACTTGAAGCAGCATTTTGATCTCCATAATAAATATTCAACACGGGACCTGCATAGATGGAGAAATACTTGCCAATCTTAAAATTCGCATTCAGCGTAAGTTTGTTTAATGAATTGTATTCGTCCCAGGCACCTTTGTACAGGTATTGCGTTGTTAACTCAGGATTAATTGAAAACATTCTGCCAATCCCGATTTCCGTTCCCAAACCATATCCGAATGAATATAATTTTTCATTTGCATTGGTGCTCATTCCGCCAAGCAAAATGCTATACAGTTTTCTGTTGCCTGATTTGAATGCCACGTTCAATTGCATCAATTCGTTTGTAGATATCCCGATCTTATGATACCCTCTTCTCACAAAATTGATCAGACCAATGCTATACCCATCAGATGTATCTGCAAAATTGATCAGGCCGATCTGCACTCCCTTCAACGATTTCGCATAGTTAAATACACCTGCAATCTGAACACCTTTCAAATCTTCGTGTGTAATGTTAACTATACCTGCGGTCTGAACACCTTTTGTATAATTGGTGAAATTACCAATACCTGCAACCTGCACACCCTTAACACTATTGGTCGCATGATTGTAAATACCAGCTACCTGAACACCACTCGCGTCACTGTGCACAAGATTGCTGATACCAGCTACTTGCACACCCGATTGATCATGCAAAACAAGGTTATGAATACCTGCTACCTGCACTCCCGCCACTGACCCTCCTACAATATTGAATACACCAGCCACCTGAACATATCGTGCATCTTTCTTATTGATGTTGAATAAACCGCCTATTTCAACACCTTCTGTTCCACCTGTATAACCGCCCAATACGTTCAACGAAAAGTTATTTACAACCTGCGGACTTAACTTTCCATGTGAACTCAATCCGGGAGTCAGCGAAACCTGGAATGGGCGTTCCGCAATGATCTTCTTTAAATTGAGACTTTGAATCCTTTGTTTGGATGTAAGAAAAAACTTCCCCAATACAGTCTTTTCAACCTTAACAGAATCCTGCTTTACAAATGTGTACTCAGTCTCCGTGCTGTCAGTTTTCACTTTTACAATTACAGAATCCGGAAGGGAATAATCTTCCGGGCTGATTGTTACAGGCACTTCTATTGGTGTGATGGCTATCGTTAGCTGCTGGCTTTGTTTAGAGGCTAGATTAACTGTAGTGTCTTCATACAATTCTTTACTGATGGTTATTTCAGCAGTCCGATACTTGCTTTTTAACTTCAGTTTGAAGAAGCCTGTTTCATCACTTAACGCCGAAGCCAGTTGATGCTTTTCATAGATGCTGGCATCACTTATCTTTTCTCCTGTTTCTTCATTTATAATATATCCGCTAATGGTATATTGTTTATCCGCTACAATCTGTGTGGTTACGACTGTGACACGCGCGGGAGCTTTTTTTATAATGATGTAATTGCCGTTTTCTTTGTACTCATATCCTTTGAGCAAAACATCCAGCACCTGCTTTACAGTCTTATTAACTACTTTAAGGCTTACTACGCTATCTTTTCTGATGATATTGCTGCTGTAGGAAAAATAGAAGTTGCCTTTATTGCTAAGTACGCCCAATACATCTTCCAGCTTTTCATTGTGCACTTCAAATGACACTTGCTTATTCAGCTGGCTTTGCGCCACAGCGCTACATGCTATGCAAACAATGATGCCAATAGTTATCCCAAGCCGTTTTTTTAACCGGCAAAAAAATTGTTCCATCTTAATTTCCTGTTTTATTCAAGAATGATCTGGCCGTCTTTATGAACTACCGAAATATTAAATGTGTCACTGATTATTTCGATAATATGATCCAGGGTTTCGTTATCAAATGTGGTTGTGAGTGAAAGTTTTTTCAGTTCATCTTTTGCGATAATTATATGTACTCCGTAAGCCTCGTTCAGCATTTCAACCAAACGTTCCAGCGACGTATTATCACAAATAAATTTCTTGCTTCTGTAGTAGTTGTACAGTTCATCCGTTAAAGGTTGCTTTGTAAAAGATGAATCTTGCGCATCGGTTACTATTTTCTCTTTGGGCCTCAGCTCAGTTATCTTTCCGTTCTTTATTACCTGCACTACACCAGTTTCTACGATAACTTCTGTCTTGCCATTAAAGCTTCTTATATTAAATGAAGTGCCAACCACTTTTACAGTAATGTCATTCACCGTAATCAAAAAAGGTGACTGCTTGTTTGGTGTTATGTTGAAGAAAGCCTCTCCTTCCAGTGTCACAGAGCGGTTGTCTTTATTAAACCTCGACGGATAGTAAAGTTTTGAATGCTTATTCAGTGTCACTACGGAAGCATCTGGCAATGTATCATTGATCACTTCATTTACAGTCGCGATTTGCAGTGTCTCAACTGGCTTTGGCTTAAAAATGTACAGATATGTTATTGCAGATCCGGCAATTACAAAAAACATTGCAGCAGCAATTTTTAGCCAGGTATTTCGTTTAGTCTTTTTACGAGGGAGCTCAACAATGGCCGCGCCGGGCTTCTGATTGATGCGTTGCTGAAACCGTTTCCACGCCTCATGTTCGTCCATCGTACTTTTAGCCGCCAGGTCAAGGCTTTTTTCCCATATCAACCTGAAATCGTTATAATATTTCCTGTTCTCTGCGCCTTCATTTATCCATTGATTCAATACCTGTTCCTCGTCCGGTGTTATTTCTCCGGCAAGGTATTTAACCAGCAGATCATCAATCATATCGTTCGAAAAATGTTTCAATCAACGTAGGTTTAAAATAGGCAGTGAATAAAAATAAGCAATGGCAGAAAATCAGCCAGTTTTGTTCTGAGTATCCGCAACGCTTTACCCATTTGGTTTTCAACCGTTTTTACCGAGATACCCAACACTTTTGCAATTTCCCGGTACTTTAACTCCTCAAACCTGCTTAGTTGAAAAACAGTTCTGCACTGTTCTGGTAAATCATTCAAAGCTTCCTGTAATTTTTGTTGCAGCTCGGCTCTCGCATGACTATGATCTGCATGCCCGTTACCTGCTGATTGCATGGTATGTGCGGCATGCAATTGGTAGACCTTTCTTACATTTCCATGTTTTATATGATTCATGCATTCATTGTGTACGGCTCTGTATAAATAGGCACTGAGAGAAGATTGAACATTAATATTGCTCTTGCTGTTCCAAAGTTTAAAGAATACATTCTGAACCACTTCCTCGCTTGTTGCATCGTTTTTAAGAATATTGCAGGCATAGGCATGCAGATTTTTAAAATAGGCTTTAAAAACCTGTTCAAAGGCTTGTTCATTGCCATTGATCAAAGATTGCACAAGTGCATTGTCGCTATACTCCAAAATAAATGTTTGACAAGATGTACCAAGTGCAACTGCATTCACTTTAAATCCTTTTCAATAGTAACAGTCCAAAAGAAAGTTACCCCTATGCAGTGCTTAATTTTTTTTATGGCGCAAAATTATTCAAGCCCCGGGAAAATGATGTTGATTTTACACCACTGGTTAAAATCGCAGATGAGTTTAGTTGCAGTTTTTTAGTTGCCTGAGCGACTGGATGAAGTACTGGAAGCCATTTCCAGGATGATCATTGGATCTAAGTACAAGTGTATCATTGAGAAACTGAGCCTGAAAACTGCTGTCTGACTTGCCAATGCGTAAAGTCAGCGTCCCTTTTGAATAAAAGTAACTGCCGCAAATACGGGCGCCGTCTCTCTGGCGCAGGTAGGTATCAGGCGCAAAACGGAAATAGTAGTCAGCCGAATCTTTCTGTATAAAATAAGCATTAGCCTTGCCTGCCCTTTCGCCCACATATTTCCATGTACCGCTTATTTCATTTAACGGCAGAGAATGATCCTCCTTGCTGCATGAGCCGAAACAAAAGACAAAAAGAGATAAAAGGAGCAGTTTATACATGGTTGATATTCTTTCTTAATAGATATCTTACAGCAGTAAAATGTTGCCGGGATGAGTTGTATTTTTTTAGGGCCGAGTGTCAATTTCAAAAAGTATAGGGGAAAGGATATCATGCAACCTGCCGGGACAGATTGTGCACAGAGCGATGTTGAGCTCAATTAGTTGCAAACTTTATCCGCGCAGCAACTACTGGCGAAGGCCTCCGGTTTCGCTTTAAACGCGAAGCCCATACCAAGAATATAACCCATGGCTTCACGCAAAGCGTCATTGCTTTTAAACTGAGGATTTGTGTTGATATCAGCATGAACTTCCATGTCAATATCATACTGAATAAACAGGTTGCACAATTCGTATGCAATTTCAATGCTTTTAGCAACTTCAACCAGCATACGTTCCTTGATGTTGTACTTGTGCCTTGTTTTTTCATTGTGGATGTACATAAATCCACCATTGTGCTCCCTCAAAAAAACAATTACCGTGGCAAATTCTGTTTCCTCACCCTTTACCTGGCTATCAGTTCCTATGCAAACTTTCAATCGAACGCCCTTTGCATACTCTCTTTTTATAGCCTCTTCTACCGCATTTTTGATAGGTAAATGGATGGTTTCTCCGTTAAACTTTCTCCAACGCATAAAAATTAAAGGTTTGCTTGAAGTTACACATTAAATAAATGGGAAGAGCGAAGAAAATGATAAGTTATGGTTAAGGGGGAGAGGCGTGAGGCTTGAGGTATAAGGCTTGAGGCGGTAGACGAAGGCTTCGGGTATGGAATGTGAATAATAACAAAAAGTGTCCGGCATTTTCGGTGCGGGACACTTCTGGCGTTCGTTAAACCATATAGCTCATGCCTTAAACCTTCCTCTTCATACATCAACGTTAGGCATTAGACCTTATTCCTTCTGCCTCATACCTCAGGCCTCAAGCCTCATTCCTTCCACCCTGATCCTCTCACTCGCTGCTAACCAACACATTCCGGCTAAAACTTTCATCTAGCGAGATAAAGGTCTCCGTTCGCTCTATGCCTTTTATTTTCTGGAGTTCATCGTGTAAAACAAAGCGGAGCTGCTGAATGTCTTTGCAAACAATCTCAGCAAACATGCTGTAATTTCCTGTTGTGTAGTTAAGGCGAACAATCTGCGGGATTTTTCTTAATTCTTTGGCAACGGAATCATATAAAGAGCTTTTTTCGAGATAAATACCGATGAAAGCTATAACATCGTAACCTAAAGATTTTAAATCTACATTGAGTTTAGTACCTTTAACAATACCGAACTCCTGTAGCTTTTTAATGCGGACATGGATTGTGCCCCCTGAAACAAATAGCTTTTTACCGAGATCCGCGTAGGAAATTTCTGCGTTTTCCATCATTTCCTGGATAATCTGGAAGTCAAGTTTGTCTAAATTAAATTTCACGGGTTTATTTTGTTTAAAATTAAATAAAATCTAACCAAAACACCAATTTATTAAATAATTTCAATACTTAGAAAAAAATCTTTGAAATATTTGCAATAAGTGAGTTTATCTCTTTAATATTGCATTCTCAAAGAAACGGAAAAAGTTCTTTTATACTGTGGGGTGATGAAATTTTGGCAGACATGCCCTCTCGTCTCGGGGGTGAGGACAACAGGATAAACTAAGCATAGAGTCGACCTACTCTCGAGTTCGGCCGACCGGGGTTGACCACCAGACTTTGTACTTTAGCCAACTGCCTCGTGTAGGTTCGACTCCTACCCCTACAGCAATTTAAAAAGCCTTGTAAATTGATTTACAAGGCTTTTTTGTTTTTTGGCAATCCTAAAATTCCGTGGATTTACAGCTGTTGTGGCTCCGAAATGTTTCGTCTCGATACTCACAAACACACAAGAAGTTTCTGTTCATCTTACATCAACGGTGTCCGACTGCATTACATTCCCTTTAAAAACAAAATCAAGAATATATTGGCCAGAAGAGGTTGTTAATAAAACGTACGTGGTGTCCATTATCCATTCCATTGCGTTCACAGAACCGGCTCCATGCGTTATGATAGTTGCAGGCGCTGCAATAAGAAAATGATTTTTTGACTTTTCCACTGTTCGAAAGCCCTGAAAATTGATGGGATAAGAGGTTGTCGAATACATAAGCTGAACTTTTGAGGTAATTGGCAGTCCTGCCTCTACGTTTTTGGGAGTTTCTATAGTTCCCCACTCTAATTGAACTGATATTGTTTTTTTGCAGCTGAAAAGAACCAGCAGGATTATCGCTCCAATATAAATATTGTAATTCTGGTAATCTTTCATAAAAAGGATCTATTTCAAGAGAATACTACTCCCGGGTTGTTGATCAATAAATAATTACACGAATTATCACAATTAATGTAAATGTTTACAAATTGACTTACTGCTAATATATTAGCATGCATCAGTTTACGCAATAAGCGGAGATTAAATTAAGATTAGCAACGTCTACTTTAACCTTTTCGTAACTGCTGCCCGGCCCCCAAGGACCTGCTGCACCAGGAAGTTTACGATTGCCTTTCACTCATACAATTAAAGCAAAATCGGCGGCATATGATCTTCCCAAACACACGGGTAGAAGAGTAATGGTATTAGCTCAAACAAAGTTTACAAGCCAAAAAACATTAATTATATTTAAGTTCCATTCTTAACAATGCAACGTTTTAGTACATGCATGAAAGCACACATAATGTTACTCATTCCAACCCTACATCAAGGTCAGCAGCCAATCATTCTCCGTCAGGCGGGATTTCAACCAGTGCGATACCTGCTTTTCAACATATCAAACTAAAGGAATTGCAAGGCAACGATAATGCTCAACCCCACGATATTCCCACGCAATTGAAAATCATTCAAACCCTGGAGAATATTTCCGCTGTTCCGGGCACTGAAAAGGGCAACGGTATTATACAACGGCTGACATTTAAAGAAGGGGAAACAAAAATCGGGGATATGACCGGTGAAAACTTTAAAAAAAATCTACAGTCCTTCTCATTGGAAAATTCATCGGACGTCGAGGAGGATGTAGAAGATAAAACTAAGCCTGATATACCAGCTGAAGCTCTTGCATCATTCAATGCAATAAAAGTGAAACTGGGCACACTCGGTTGGCAACTGAGGAAAACAGAAGATCGCGACCATTGTTACACGGAAGTGATACGCCATTACTGGTCAGATCCTGAAAAAGAGGAAGGCAAAGAACCAAACTATGATGTTCCTGCGTACATGCTTAACGAGAAAACCAACGATCAGGTCATTCCCGGTGATCAGGTAGAGAAAATTGTTTATTATAATCCTGATTGCCCATTGATTGATCTTATACACGAAATGGATCACGTAGAACAGCAGGAAAAAACTAAAGAAAAAACAGGGAATTATCGCTATACAACCTGGGACGCATGGGAATGGGGCGGAAAACAATATGAACAAACATCGCCGAGTGTATCTTCCGCTTTTTATTCAGACGAGCATATCGCTTTCCAGTCTTTGGTTAATCAAAAATTAGGGTTTAGTGAACTAGAACTGTCCAAAGGACAAAATGAATTTGCAGAATATCATAATTACATGAGGGAATTTCTACGCTATTGTGCTTGGGGTGCCGGAGACTCCGACAAACAAAAGATTGTCGCCAAAGTAAATGAACACCGGGACAAGGCTAAAGAATTTGCATCGGAAAATGAAAAGGATCCATTCATTGCAGCCTGTGAGTCCATTAAACCCATTGCTGAATTGGAATCGGAATATGCACTAGCACAAAGCCAAAAGGATAAATAAATGATTGCCAAATTCACTCGTCCGACAAAGAGAAACACACTTTAACTCGTCAGTTACTTTTTGCGATAGCCCATTTCGTTAACCGCAAGTGCAGCATAAGTCAGTGCTTGGTAATTCAGCCGAACTGTATCCGGACTTTACAGAAGAGCAGCCCCAAAACAAGCATTTGTCTCTAAGTTCCCGACACAATCGGGCAAAAATTAATCGACACGTGATCCTGTGGAACACTCGCTCCAGAAGGGAACAAAATCTTTCCATAAGACTTAATCAAGCCTTACCCAATCGTTATTTTACACACCCGGTATTCTTTGTCTTACACGTCTTACACGTCTTACGATCTTACGATCTTACTGTCTTACGGTCTTATTTCCCCGGCGCGCGATATCCCGAAAGGCCCGCCCCCTTTTTCATAGCATCTACAGCTTCTTCCGAAGTTATAAGTATCGTCGTCTTTTGTGTTTTAAATGCACCGCCCGCGGCTATTGCAACCGAAAACGCAGCGGCGCTTACATTGTCTGGCAATTCAACAACCAGAAAAACATCATATTCCCCGAAACAAAAATAACCAGACTCAACTTTGCCACCGAGGCTTTCAATGACAGGACGGACAACTTCAATTCTGTTTTCGGGCTTGTTTACCAATGCTTTCCATGCTTCGGGTGAATAGGAACCCTGCAGTAAAAAGTGGGCCATGTTTGTTGTATTTTAATTGTGAAAAATCAAGGTAACGACGAAAGGTTGCAGCAGTTCAGTCCAAGCCGGAATATCGAATATGTGTATAGGTTACAGATTAAAGCCTTAAGAAAGTTACAACACACTTTTAAAATTTGCTAGTCTTTGGTAAGCGTATAAAAAATTTAAGCAAATCTCAATGTGGTGCAACAAAAAACCCGAAGCGTTGCTCCGGGTTCGTTCTCAATTTTTATAATTTCAGCTTATACCAACTCTTTCACTACATTTCTGATGATCTGAGGCTTACCTAGTGTATAGTAATGTAATACAGGCACACCGAACGCCTTTAATTCTTTACTCTGTTGAATCAGCCATTCGGTACCAACCTGCTCACAATCCGCATCGGTCTTACATTTAAGAATTTCATTGGAGAGTTCAGTCGGCAATTCCACCTGGAAAATCCTTGGCAGTACAGACAATTGTTTTTTGTTGCTGATGGGTTTTAATCCCGGGATGATCGGCACGTTAATACCAGCCTGCTTGCAAGCTTCCACAAAAGCAAAATACTTCTTGTTATCGAAGAACATTTGGGTCATTACATATTCAGCACCAGCATCAACCTTTTCCTTCAAACGTTGCAAATCCGTCTGAAGATTGGGTGCTTCAAAGTGTTTTTCAGGATAACCGGCCACACCAATACAAAACTTTGTTTTTCCTCCGTTCAGAATGTCTTCATCAATATAAATTCCGTTATTTAAATTAGACACTTGTTTGAGCAGATCAATGGCGTAGCGGTGCCCGCCTGCTTCCGGCTCAAAAAAAGTTTCATTTTTTGCAGCATCTCCACGCAGCACCAGCACGTTATCTATGCCAAGGAAATTAAGATCTATCAGGGCATCTTCTGTTTCACGTCGCGTAAAGCCGCCGCAGATGATATGTGGCACAGCATCAACATGATAATGGTTCATTATGGCAGCACAAATACCAACAGTACCGGGTCTTTTACGCACCTCCACTTTTTCAAAACTTCCGTCTGCCTTCTTTTTGAACATTGTTTCTGTTCTATGATAGGTAACATTTATCCAGGAAGGTTTAAACTCCATCAATGGATCCAGGTGGTCATAAATCGATGCAATACTTTTACCTTTCAGAGGGGGCAAAATCTCAAACGAAACCAATGTGTCTTTTGCCTGCGCAATGTGATCTGTAACTTTCATCTCTTTCTATAAAATTGTTGCAATATACATTAGCCAACGCTTTTATCTACATATCTAATAAAGTAAAATCTGATTGATGATTGGACCAATCAATGCATATAGCTGAAAGTCAATAGTTAATTCGTTAACCAAAATACAAATATTGATATCAGAACCAGGCTAAGTACCTTTATATACCTTTATTGGCAACCTTATTCAAACACTTCATTTATTTTTGTCCAAATTACATCCACGAGTGAGTTTAACTATACATACAAAGAATCTGGTCAAGACCTATAGCAGCAGAACTGTAGTTAACAATGTATCAGTGAACGTAAAGCAGGGAGAGATTGTGGGTTTGCTGGGTCCTAACGGAGCCGGTAAAACTACCACCTTCTATATGGTTGTTGGCTTAATAAAGCCCGATGAAGGTGAAGTTTTTCTTGATGAGATAGACATCACCAAACTGCCCATGTACAAGCGCGCTCAAATGGGTATCGGTTATTTGCCACAGGAAGCCAGTGTATTCAGGAAACTGAGTGTGGAAGACAATATTATGGCAGTGCTTGAAATGACCAATTTAACCCGGCAGGAAAGAAAAGACAAGCTTGAATCGTTACTGGATGAATTTCACCTGCATCATGTACGCAAAAACAATGGCGACAGCCTGAGTGGAGGGGAAAGAAGGAGAACCGAGATAGCCAGGGCACTTGCTGTGGACCCCAAATTCATACTATTGGATGAGCCTTTTGCAGGTGTTGACCCCATCGCGGTTGAGGACATTCAAAGCGTTGTCGCCAGATTGAAATATAAAAACATCGGTATATTAATCACCGACCATAACGTAAACGAAACATTATCTATTTGCGACAGAGCATATCTGCTCATAGATGGTAAAATATTTAAACACGGAACTGCGGAAGAACTTGCTGCTAATGAACAGGTTCGCCGCTTATACCTTGGAACAAACTTTGAGCTAAGGCGCAAAGACTGGATCATTGAGATGGGTAAAAACGACAGCGTTGCACATCTCGCCAAAGACAGCAGCAAAGCTGAATAAAGCAATCAGCCAAAGATTCAGGCCAGGCATTTTTTCTATAGTCAGAATAAGCATAAATTCTGCTTACAGACATAAAAGATAAACGGATATCTTGCTCATATATGGGCAGCATTTCTTATTTTGCCAACTGTCAGCATGAAAATACTTTCTCCCGCAATATCACGATTGGCTCGCTTTCGCTATTGGAGCATTGAACAATGGAAAAATGATCCCATTGCGGCTCAGCGTATCGTGCTGCAGGATCTTGTAACCCATGGTCAGCATACTGAATTCGGAAGAAAATACAATTTCAGCGATACTTTTAATATCCGCGCTTTTAAAAAAAACGTTCCCATCCAGGAGTATGAGGATCTAAAACCTTACGTACAAAGATTGATGGATGGCGAACAGAATCTTTTGTGGAACACCCCTGTTAACTGGTTTGCCAAAAGCAGTGGCACTACCAGCGAAAAAAGTAAATTCATTCCCGTTACAGAAGAAAGCCTGGAAGATTGCCACTACCAGGGCGCTAAAGACGTTCTTACTTTATACTACAATTTTAACCCGGAAAGTGACCTGCTAACCGGAAAGGGATTGGTAATTGGCGGCAGCCACCAGGTAAGCCAGGTGAATGAAGAAACGCATTATGGTGACCTTAGTGCTGTCCTCCTGCAAAATGCCCCTTTCTGGAGCCAGTGGATAAAAACGCCTGAGCTTTCCATCGCATTAATGGATGAATGGGAAACCAAGATTGAAAGTCTTGCACAATCCACTATTCTTGAAAACGTTACATCTATTTCGGGTGTACCTACCTGGACACTTGTGCTTATTAAACGAATACTTGAAATAACCGGCAAATCCTGCCTTAAGGAAGTCTGGCCAAATCTTGAGTTATATATTCATGGCGGAGTTTCCTTTACACCATACAGGGACCAATTCAAAAAATTTATAGGCCAGGGTGTCAATTACCTGGAAATGTACAATGCCAGCGAAGGTTTTTTTGCTGCGCAGAACAACCCCGACGAAGAAGGTATGTTGCTGTTTCTTGAACATGGCATTTTTTACGAATTCATGCCAATTGAAGAGTATGGCAAACCTGATCCTATAACAATCGGCTTACAGGATGTTGAAATCGGAAAGAATTATGCATTGGTAATTTCTACAAACGGCGGATTGTGGCGTTATTTATTGGGAGATACTGTTCAATTCACCTCTTTGTTTCCTTTTAAAATAAAGGTTAGCGGCAGGGTAAAACACTTCATTAATGCTTTTGGCGAAGAATTGATCGTAGACAATTCCGACAAAGCAATTGCAATCGCCTGCCAGAAAACCGGTGCACTTGTTAATGACTATACAGCAGCTCCTGTTTATTTCTCGGATGAAAATAATGGCGCCCACGAATGGCTGATAGAGTTTGACAAAGAACCCGAAAGCCTTAACCAGTTTGCTTACGAGCTGGATTGCGCATTAAAAAGCATCAACAGCGATTACGAAGCCAAAAGACATAAAGACATTGCACTCCGCATGCCTTTGCTTCATTCCCTTAAGAAAGATGTATTTATGCAATGGCTGAAAAATAAAGGCAAACTTGGCGGACAACACAAAATCCCCCGCTTAAGTAACGACCGCAAGTATATTGACGAAATACTGGCGCTGACGCATTAAAATAAGTACATGCTAATTTTTTCTCCTATTACTTTACATTTGCTCACTTATTAACTGCTGTGCAGGGCAATACAATTCAATGTTTTTCCTCCTTTAGCAATTAATAACACCAAATCATTAACCAACAAAAAATAACGGAATGAAATTACTGGAAGGAAAAGTGGCCATTGTTACAGGCGCCGCAAGAGGTATTGGCGCTGCCATTGCCCTGAAATTTGCAGAACATGGAGCAAACGTTGCTTTTACTTATGTAAGCGACAGCAGTGCAGAAAAAGCAGCCGCTTTGGAAGCACAGTTGCAGGCACTTGGTGTAAAAGCAAAAGCATATAAAAGTAACGCAGGTGACTTTGCACAATGCGAGACATTTGTAAATGATGTGGTAAAAGAATTCGGAACCGTTGACATTTGTGTTAACAATGCAGGTATCAGCAAAGACAATCTTTTACTCCGCCTTACTGCAGAACAATGGGACGATGTAATGACCACCAATCTGAAAAGTGTTTTCAACATGACCAAACAGGTTATCCGCCCAATGATGAAAGCTAAGGCCGGAAGCATTATCAACATGAGCTCCATTGTTGGTGTAAGCGGAAACGCAGGCCAGGCAAGTTATGCAGCAAGCAAGGCTGGCATTATCGGTTTCACTAAATCCGTTGCAAAAGAATTAGGCAGCCGCAACATTCGTTGTAACGCCATTGCTCCGGGATTTATTGAAACAGACATGACGCATTATTTAAAAGAAGGAAGCGGTGCGGAAGACTTTCTGAAAAAAATTCCGCTGGGCAGATTTGGTAGCGCCAGTGAGATTGCAGATGCTACTGTGTTTCTTGCAAGTAGCATGAGCACTTATATTACAGGCCAGGTGCTAAGCGCTTGCGGCGGACTCAATATATAAGTTGTAAGTAATAAGGTATACGTTGTACGTTTTTCTTGGGCGAAGATCTGAAGGGGCTCTTAGTATAAGAATAAGACAGGAAGAAGAAGAAAGATTGTATTAAGAATAATTTAATCTGGAAAAATAGTATGGATAAGCCTCTCAAACGCTTACCAATCAACGTACAACGTATAACTTACCACCTAAAACGTTAAATATGTTTTGAGCGGTTTTTATTTTGACGCTCAGTTATTTATCTTGCAGTACAAATGATGAAAAAGGTAATCGCAATATTGTGTCTTCTGGTGCTTAGCATACAGATACTTCCTGTAAGACAGGTGGGATCGCTGCTGAGCAGTAACCAGATCACAGAAGAGTTACCCCATTCATTCGGCGTAGAAAAAGCAGTCGACTTAAAATTCGAGCCTGCAGGCAATGACTATTTAAATGGTCATATCATTGTATCGCTGTTGTCAAAAAATCATCACATTGATTTTGCATCGTCCATCCCCGACAATCATAACGGCGATATTCAGACTCCTCCTCCCAACTTCATGTAGTAAATATCATTCTCAAAGAATGCAGGCCTGCATTGTGCAGACCATGTTTCGCGTGCATTTATTACTTACTACATAACATCTTCAATAATGAAAAATTTTATTAGGAATGCAGGCGCTGACTTGCCTGCTTCCCTGGTAGTGTTTCTTGTTGCACTACCTCTATGCCTCGGTATAGCACTGGCTTCCGGTGCACCTCTTTTCTCAGGAATTATTGCCGGTATTGCCGGTGGTATTGTTGTTGGTTCCCTCAGCGGATCTAATGTGAGTGTTAGCGGTCCGGCTGCTGGCTTAACAGCAATTGTAGCCGTTGCAATAGCCCGTATGCCTGCGTTTGAAGCCTTTTTGCTGGCAGTTATTATTGCTGGTGTACTTCAGTTTCTTTTGGGCTCCTTTAAAGCAGGTTTCCTGGGCGACTTTGTTCCGTCAAGCGTTATTAAAGGAATGCTCACGGCTATCGGCCTCATCCTGATCATGAAGCAAATACCCCATCTTGTTGGATACGATGCTGATTTTGAGGGCGACGAAACATTTGCCCAAGCGGATCACAAAAACACGTTTTCCGGCTTATTCGGTGCCTTTAGTAAGATTACGAAGCTGGCAGTTATAATTGGTATTATATCCATCCTCATTCAGATTGTTTGGGATAAAGTGCTGGTAAAAAAAGCGTCGTTCTTCAAACTGATACCGGCACCATTGATAGTTGTACTGGTAGCTACGGCTATTCACCAATGGTGCCTTTCTGCTTTTCCTGCACTTAGCCTGCAGAAAGACCAGCTTGTGAACATACCGGTTGCAGAAGATGTGTCCGGCTTTTTCTCTTTTTTCATCTTTCCGAAGCTGGAACACCTGTCTAATCCTGTTGTGTGGACCACAGCCATTACGCTGGCTATTGTGGCGAGCCTTGAAACGCTTTTAAACATTGAAGCCGCGGACGAACTGGATCCTTACCAACGAGTAACGCCAACTAACAGGGAGTTGAAAGCTCAGGGTATAGGTAACATCGTTTCCGGAATGGTAGGCGGTTTGCCGGTTACCTCTGTAATTGTAAGAACTTCAGCGAACGTGAATGCTGGTGCGAGATCAAAAATGTCTGCCATACTGCATGGTTTCATGTTACTGATCTGTGCGATGTTTATTCCGTCACTTTTAAACCTGATTCCGCTATCAGCACTGGCAGCAGTATTGATCTATACCGGTTATAAACTCGCTAAACCGTCGCTTTTTACCTCCATGTACAAAAAAGGGCTCGATCAATTTATCCCTTTCATTGTTACGGTTTTAGCTATTATCTTTACAGACCTTTTAATAGGAATTATCATAGGCATTCTTGTTGGCCTCGTTTTCATTTTAAGGAGCAATTTTAAATCGGCAGTATTGATAGTGAGCGATGCGAATAAATACCTTATCCGCTTACGCAAAGACGTATCCTTTTTAAACAAGGCTATTTTAAAAAGAAGACTGGAAGAGGTGCCGGAAAATAGTTTTATACTGATTGACATTTCCAGGGCAGACTTTATCGACAAGGACGTTATTGAAGTAGTGAATGACTTTTTAACCCACGCCCATTTAAAGAACATTCGCGTTGAACTAAAAAAGAGTATGCTTAAACCGATGCATCAACTGGTAATAAAAAAGCAATTTCAATTAATCGAAGAATAATATTATGCAATCATACGAAAAGTTACTATTAGAGAATAAGGCCTGGGCACAAGAAAAAATCCAGGACGACCCAATGTATTTTGACAGACTGGCCCACATTCAAACGCCAGAGTTTTTGTGGATAGGCTGTAGCGACAGCCGTGTTCCTGCAAATGAAATAACAGGAACACAGCCGGGTGAAATATTTGTACACCGTAATATTGCCAACATGGTGATACATACTGATGTAAACCTGTTGAGCGTATTGGAATATGCAGTAGTGCACCTGAAAGTAAAGCATATTATTGTTTGCGGCCACTATGGCTGCGGCGGTGTAAATGCTTCTATGGGCAACCACGATTACAAGCAGGTATTGAATATGTGGATCAGAAATATCAAGGATGTATACAGATTGCACAGGGAAGAACTGGATGCAATAGAAAGTCAGGAAGAGCGTTCAAACAGACTGGTTGAACTCAACGTTAGGGAACAGGTAATGCACCTGGCAAAAACGTCCATCATTCAACGTGCATGGAAACACACTCAAAAGCCGCACCTGCATGGTTGGGTGTATGGTTTGAAAGATGGAATTATTAAACCTGTTTTCGAAATGGAAGCAGGCACTCATATAGATCCATTGTACGAATACGATGATCTTTAGTGGATTTACAAGTGTTATGTAATATTTGTATAAATGCATGCAAGGCCGCGGAGTGATCTGCGGCCTTTTTGTTATGACAATATGTTCTTGAATCGTAATAGAATCCGCGAGACTAATCCCATAAGTATCGTTCGTCGTATTCAATGTGATATTTTTTTAAAAAGGCGATTAATTCTTCCTGATACCGATAAACCTTGTGATGCTGCTCCTGATTTTTTATGTAGGTGGTTACGATTTCAATTTCAGAAGGATTTACAGAGAATGCGCCGTAGCCATTTTGCCAATAGAAGTCCTTATATTTTGGATCTTTTGTTTTGATCCATTTTGAAGATTGTTTTTTGATGTCTTCAATCATTTGTGAAACGGTAATCTTTTTTGATAACGCGCATAGAATGTGCACATGGTCAGTGTATCCGCCGACCTGTACCGGATCGCATCCAATTCCTTTACAAATGCCACCGACATATTCCCACAAAGAATCTTTTATGTTATCGTCGATAATTGGAGCACGTTTTTTTGTGCTAAAAGTTAGATGGATATAAACTTTGGATAAGGATTGTGACATGTTTTAAGAGTTTAGTTAATGCAAAGGTCGGATTATTTTTTGGCCCTGGCTTTCGCCCTTTCAGGGCTTAGTTACATTTTGATCATTGAACCCAGGGTGTTGCCCTGGGCTATTGCCAACGCCCTTTCAGGGCTTGCGAACGCAAATCGTTTATGTTTATTTTAATAAGAATGAGCATCTTGGAAGACTGACCGCATGTTATATGCACGACCATATTCATGGCAAGACAACACCCTCTACGCACAAGGCTGAAGGCCTTGAAGCATTAGCATAGGGCAACGCCCTATGAAAAGATGAACATCGTCAATCAAGCCCTGAAAGGGCGTTAGCGAAAAAATACCACACCAAAAACATCCCAGGTCATCATTCAGACGCCGACCGTCATTTTAAAATAAAACCCGCTTCATTCGTCGTTGCCGAACTCGGGCCAATAAATACCTTAAAATCACCAGGCTCTGATACGTATTTAAGATCTGAATTGAAAAATTTCAGCATCTCTTCATTGATCGTAAAGGTCACTTCTTTGTTTTCGCCTTTCTTCAATAATATTTTTTGGAATCCTTTCAATTCTTTAACCGGACGGCTTACTGATCCAACCATATCACGGATATACAACTGAACAACTTCTTCACCGTCGTAATTACCGCTATTTGTCACAGTAACAGAAGCTGTAATATTACCTGTCTTTGTCATGCTTGTTGATGATAATTTTACCGGGCTATAATTGAACGTAGTATAACTCAATCCGTAGCCAAATTCGAACAATGGCTCGTTGGGAATATCGAGATAATTTGATTTGAACTTTGCCGGACCGCCTTTAACATAAGGACGGCCAGTATTTTTATGGTTGTAATAAACTGGAATCTGGCCTACATTCACGGGAAAAGATGCGGTCAGTTTGCCTGAAGGCACGCGATCTCCAAATAACAAATCTGCAATCGCATTTCCTGCTTCGGTTCCGCTAAACCAAACATCCAGAATAGCATCTGCTTTTGCATTTTCTTCGGATATGGTCATCGGGCGGCCATTCATCAAAACGATTACCACAGGTTTGCCTGTTTTCTTCAATGCATCCAACAATCTTTTTTGACTCGGCTGAAGGTCAATATTAGATAAGCTGGACGACTCTCCTGACATGTTTGCGGATTCACCCAACACAGCGACAACAACATCCGCCTTTTGGGCTGCTGTCACCGCTTCATCCAACATCTCCTGCGCTGAACGTTTATCAATATCAATCTCATTCATGAATGCATTCACCCTTTTTGCAAAAGCTGTATCATCAGAAATATTTGCACCTTTTGCATGAATGATATTTACATTGCTTCCACCTACATTTTGCATTCCTTGCAACACACTTACATTGTTCACAAAATCACCGGAAACACTCCATGTGCCGAGCATGTTTAAATGATTATCTGCTAAAGGACCAACAAGTGCAATTGTGCCTGACTTCTTCAGGGGAAGAACGTTATTGCCGTTTTTCAACAATACTGCAGAACGGGTTGCAAAATCCCTCGCGGCAGCACGATTATCAGCATTAAAGATATCTCCTGCACGACTGGGATCGCAATAACGATATGGATCCTCAAACAATCCAAGTTTAAATTTTGCTTCTAATACTCTTCGGCATGCATCTTCAATCTGCTTAACCGTAACCTTTCCCTCGTTCAGTGATTTTTTTAGTGTGGTCAAAAATCCTTCGCCGACCATATCCATATCAACGCCGGCTTTTAAAGACAGTGCAGATACTTCCTGCAGATTTCCCATTCCATGATCAATGGTTTCATTAACAGCAGTGTAGTCCGTAACAACAAGGCCTTTAAATTTCCAATCTTTACGTAACAGGTCTGTCAGCAACCACTTGTTTACGGTTGCGGGAACGCCATCAATAACATTAAAAGAACTCATTACACTGCCAACACCGGCATCGACTGCAGCTTTATACGGAGGCATATAATCCTGGAACATTTGAATGCGACTCATATCCACTGTATTATAGTCACGTCCGCCTTCAGCTGCACCATATAACGCATAGTGCTTAACGCAGGCAATTACTGTATTCTTCGCTGCAAGATCATTTCCCTGGTAGCCTTTGACCATTGCCCTGGCAATTTGCGACCCGAGATAAGGATCTTCACCTGAACCTTCAGAAATGCGCCCCCAACGTGGATCGCGACAAATATCAACCATTGGTGAAAACACCCATGCCAGCCCATCGGCAGTCGCTTCCTTTGCAGCTATCTGCGCACTCTTTTCAATCATCGGCATATCCCAGGAACAGGAAATACCCAACGGAATAGGAAATATTGTTCTATGGCCATGAATGACATCCAGTCCAAAGATCAGCGGAATTTTAAGCCTTGAATTGTTGACGGCAATCTCCTGGGCCTTGCGGATTTTTTCTGCGCCAGTGATCCCGAACAAGCCTCCTACTTCGCCACGCTTGATCTTGTTATCTACATCACCGCTCACAACAGAACCGGTCACTGCTCCGCCGGGCGTGACAAGATTTAACTGACCAATTTTCTCCTCAATCGTCATATGCTTTATCAGGTTATCGACGAAGACATCCATCGTGGACTTGTTGACAACGACGTCGACTTTGCTCACTTTCTCTTTAACCTGGGAAAAAGAGGGCGTTGCCGCAATTGTTGCAGCAAGCAACAACCATCCTGCTTTTTTATTCATGATCATAATTTTAGTTTTTGCCACAAAGGCGCTAAGACAAAAAGGAACACAAAGTTTTAGGGGCCACAAAGACACAAAAACCCAAAGAAGCACAAAGTTTTAAATTGCCACGGAGGCACCGAAACACAGAGTTCGATTTACTCACCACACACGAGTATTTAGTTTTAAGCCTTAGGCTTTGAGCTTTAAGCTTCCTCCTTTGTGCACCTTTGCGCCTTTGCGTCTTAGTGGCGATTATTCCGCTTTTGCTGTTGTTTGTACCGAAACACCGTTTTCGTTAATTGCTTCTATGGCGAAATAATATGGCTTCTCTTTATCCATTGCTTTGTAGAAATAATCGTTGGCATCGTGCACCATGATACAGTTGTACAGTTTGTCAGGGGCGGTGCCGACATAAATGTTGTATGCGTAGGCATTATCAACCGGCTCCCATTTCAACCACGCACTGCGCTTATCTGCTTCAGTTCTCAATACAATAAATTGCTTTACTGCATCAGGCTTTTCTCCTACACCAAGGCCGAACACACGCAGGCCGGAGATGGCAAATTTTCCCGTTGGCATGTGAATGTTTTCAAGCTTTATATAACGAGCCTGAACAGGTTTTTCCAGCTCAACATAGTCATGCGGAATGTCTGTTTTATTTTGACTTTTATCAGCCAACACCTTCCAGTTTTTACCATCAGTTGAATACCTTAAAATGTATTGGTGATAAATCCCTTGTTGCTTTCCCAGGAATTCTGCATCCTGATCAGCATAATTTATTTGAACTGCATTAACAGTGCTAACTTCCCCAAGATCAGTTTGGATCCACTCTCCTTTATCGCCAGTTTTTGCACTCCAGTAAGTTTTGATGTTTTCATCAACAGCATGATTGGCGTGAAAGCCACCGAGTGTAGATGACACCTGAACCGGTTTATCATAATTCAACAACATCCAGCCGGTGAATTGGCTTTGCAAGTGATCAGCCTTACCGGAAGGAAGATAATGCGGATAGTCGCCCCAGGCTGTATTACAATACATGGTTCCATCTTTATCAAAGCCTGCAGGCCAGATACCCAGGCGGCGCTCAAAATTATTTTTGACAGAAATGGCTATCGATGAAACGTGCCAGTAGTTATCCCATTTATCCTGAAATGTGGCGCCGTGTCCCGCACCGCGCGCAAAACCACCAGGTTCGTAGCTAAGCGGTAACGACTCGTGTGCAAAAGGACCAAGCGGCGAATTCCCTACTGCTACACCATCGGCATAATGGCTGAATTCGGTAGCTGGTCCACCCCATTGCAGATAATATTTATTGTCGTGCTTTGTCATCCATGCACCTTCCATAAAACCTTTGAGGAATGTATTATCAAGATATTCACCAAAGCGGTGCCAGCCATAACGGGCATCGTCTGTCAACAACATTTCTTTGCGGGTGCCGATAGGCTGTAATGTCTTACGATCCAATTCAATCCCGTATAACGGATATACATTGCTGCTACCGTTGTACATATATAATTTGCCGTCGGCATCTACAAAGAAGGCCGGATCCCAACCGCCTATTTCAAAGTTGGAAACGGCTTTTTCCCATTTGTTTGATTTGGGATCGGTGCTCATCCAGATGGGAAACTCAGAAGTGTATGTTGAACCGAAAACCATCATAGTGTCGCCCTGAACCCACACGCCAGGTGCACACAGGTCATCATATAGTCCCGGATACTTGTTGGTAAGTTCGGGAGTTAAAAAATGACGGAAGACAAAGTTCCAGTGCAGCATATCGCTGCTCCACCAGTAGCCCCATTGGTTAGTGGAGAAAAGATAGTAATCGCCTTTATAGGTAACAATAACCGGATCGGCAGTTGCACGATGTTTGCCCCATTGTGTAAAATTGGGAATCGGGCAATAGCCGTAATCGATATTGATGGGATTGCAATAGGTTTTTTGTTGGGAGTATGAAGAGTAGCTTAATACTAACGCGATAGATAAAATGAGTATTTTCTTCATAATTATTTTTTTACCACAGAGGACACGGAGTTTTTTCACTGAGTGACACAGTGGCCGTATACCCTGTTTTTTGTTATAATACAACCCTTTTAATTCCGTTTTTCATGCTTACTTCATTGAAGTTTAGCAGTAACCCTATTCTACATCGGGAAAGTTTAAGATACGTCAGGATCTGCGCAAGGTGGATATCACACAATTTCTCAACCGCTTTAATTTCAACGACTATCTGGCCGGCGACAAGCAAATCAATCCGGTAACCAATATCCAATCTTACTGATTCATAAACTAGTGGCAATCCTTTTTCTTTTTCAACTCCAAGTCCAGTTTTCATTATTTCATAATAAAGACATTCTTTGTAGGAACTTTCTAATAATCCGGGCCCAAGTGCACTATGAACCTTAAAAGCAGCACCAATTATTGTTCCTGTCAGATCGTTTACATTCATAAAACGGGTTTAGGTAATACGCCAAATGTAAGCTTCTGTGTCATCTGTGAAAAAAACTCTGTGTCCTCTGTGGTTAAACTGTCGCCAATCAACGCGTTGTTCTCTCAAATCCCAGCTTCTTCAACCCGTTCTTCACCTCCGGACAACTCATAAACAAATTCCACAATAGTCCTGTTCGATAATTTTCTATCATTACAACAATTGGTCCCTGGTCGATGGCCAGGTAGGAGCTTGCGTACCAGTTCTGTGTTTCATTAAAAGCATCCACAAAGCCGTATTCACCCCAAATCTTATCACCCAGGTCGTAGTAAAAATGCTTTAGCGCCTGCATGGAATATTCTGGTGTATAAGGAAATGCAGACAATGCAGCTGTCGGAGAAATCGTTCCAAAATCATTTGTGGGAGAATGCGCGTTGTAGCCGTTATATGTATCGCTTGCCGTCAAACCCCAGCAATTCGCTCCATAGCCCTTGAATTTGTTAGGATTACGAACACAATGTTCGCGGTTAATGAGGGTATGGTTCCTGTTTTGTTCCCAATAATCGGCATACTGATCCTTCAATCCCCGCGGGTCAAGTCCTAAAAAAGAATAATGCGAGAAAAACAACGGCCCACCGTAATCAAAACCCAGCGGCAGTTTAATACCATAAAACTCTTTCCCATTTCTAAAGAAATCGCTTTGCGCCCAGCCACGGTGGTACACGGCAGGTGTAACAGGATAATGTTCTGCAGATGCAGCCAAAACATAAGTGATCAAACATTCATTAAAGCCTCTCAACGGAAAATTCATTACCCATCCGTTATTTGGGCTCCAGTGCCAGTAAAGGACTTCCTGACCATCTTTTGTAAACCAGTTCCATTCGATTTCATTCCACATCCAGTTTACCCTGTCACGAATCTCCCTTTCCATTACATTATCTTTTGTAAAATACTGACGAGCACATAGCAGTCCCTGGAACAAAAATGAGCTTTCAACAATATCGGCTCCGTCATCCTTTCTGCCGAACCGGATTGTTTTGCCGGTTTCGCCATTCATCCAGTGCGGAAAAACACCATGAAAAGCATCTGCTTTCCATAAAAACTTTACAATCTTGTTCATGCGTTCGGCAGCCTGTTCACGCGTAATCCAACCACGCTCGGATGCCACGATGATCGCCATAATACCAAAACCGCTACCGCCGGTAGTAACTACTTCGCCCCCGTAATCGAAAGATTCGTTACTGCGTTCCCTTGCCAAACCGCTCACCGGATGAGCGAAGTCCCAGAAATAATTGAAAGTCTGTTTTTGAACCAGCCCAAGCAATGCAGAGTCTGAAAGATTTTTAGGACGATTGGCGGGATTGAAAGAGGATTTCTTTTGTGCAAAGCAAACCGACTCAAGCAGGATTAACATCAATAATAGCAACGGTCTTCTGTTCATATCAGCAAAGTTTTTTTAATATTTGGCGGCAGCATTCTGCAATCGGTGGAATATATGCCGCCAAAAAATGTGCACCAATCAATTGTTATTTTAAAAACCGGAAAAGCCAAGTTTCGTCAATCCGGTTTTAACTTCCGGACTGCTCATAAATAAATTCCATAATAATTTTGAACGGTAGTTTTCTATCATCACAATTTGCGGTCCCTGATCTATAGCGAGGAATGAATCTGCAAACCACAAATCCTTTAAGCTAAATGCATCTTTAAAGCCATAGTCACCCCAGAGTTTGTCGCCCAGTTTGTAATAGAAAAATCTGATCGCACGCATTGACTCTTCGGGGGTGTAAGGCAAAGAAGAAATTGCTGCAGTCGGAGCAATGACACCTACATCATTAGAAGGAGAACTCGCCGTGTAACCGTTAGGAATATCACTGGCTGTTAATCCCCAACACGCATCGCTATAACCAAAAAAGCCACGGGCATTGATCTTACAGTAATTGTAGTTGATTAATGTATGATTTTTATTTTGTACGAAATAATTATCCGCATATGCATCTTTCAGACCCGTTGGATTCAGACCTAAAAAAGAATAATGAGAAAAGAACAGCGGGCCACCGAATGCATCACCCAACGGTAAAGGAATTCCATAATAGCTACTACCGTTCCTGATATTTCCATTCTTTGCCCATCCCTGATCATACACCGCTTTTTGAATAGGGTGAGTTGGTGATGAAGCTGCAAGAATATAGGTGATCAATGCCTCATTCCATCCTGAGACCGGCATATTCATTACCCATTGCTTATCCGGGCTCCAATGCCAGTATAAACTGTTTGTGCCATTTTGAAACCATGACCATTCAACTCGCCTCCACAAGCTATCTATATCCTGGCGTAAAGCCACTTCATCCGGCACTGCCTGGTTAAAGTATTGGCGGGCTGTTAAAAGACCTTGCATCAGAAAAGACGTTTCTACTAAATCGGCACCATTATCATTTGCACTAAAAGGAATTACTTTTCCTGTGTTGCCATCGAGCCAATGAGGAAATGCGCCATGAAAATTGTCTGCTGTTTGTAAAAACGAAACAATGGTTTTCATTCGTTGCAATCCTTCCGCACGTGTCTTGAAGCCCCGGTCAACCATTGCAACCAATGCCATTATCCCAAAGCCGGATCCACCGGTTGTAACTAAATCGCCAGATGAATTACGCTCCCTTGCAAGGCCACTAACCGGATGGCCCAGGTCCCAGAAATATTTAAAAGTCTTTTGTTGAATAAGGTCAAGCAGTTCGTTATCTGAAATTCTGGGAAATTTATCCGTTGAGTCGATAGAAGACACGAAAGAAAGTGATATGGCATTATTCAATTTTCCGCCGGATTTCGATGTGAGGCTTGTATACGCCGACACTTTAAATTGAGACAGCGCTGTTAAGGTGGAAGACGGCTTCAATACGACTACACTGTCGTCATCTTCGAAACTTGTTGAACAATTAATGACATTGGCTGTTGCACCCAAAAGAACAATATTGTCTGCAACAGATGACCGTTCCAGGGGGGCACCAAATTTAAACCTGAGAGAAGGTTGCCTGCCTACATCAAAATAGTTTTTTCCGTTAAACGACTGACTGCCATTTATAGTAATATCAGAACAGCTGAAAGATGAAGGAACAGGTGCCGGCGGCGTAGGTGTTTCATCCTTCTTTGAGCAAGAATGCAATACACACGTTATGGCAGCTATAAGTAATAAATGATTCTTTTTCACAATGTCTGTTTTAAATCAATCGTTAAGAACAAAGGAGACAGGAGTATTACCCATCTCCTTTGTTTAACTAAATCAGCAGTTTTTACAACTACTTAATTTTCTCATTATTGTAAATCTGCGCAACCTCAGTGGGAGTCAATGCTACATCGTACACACGCAAATCATCCATCAAGCCATTGAAGGGGCTGATCCATCCATCCGTTCCTCCGTTCTTGCCAACATACAATACTTCTGCGTTCGCAGTGCCGTCACTGTATACCAGCGGACCACGGGGAGCAGTAGCAGACGCAACCGATTTGTTAAACTCTGAGCCGTTAACATACACTGTTTGTGTACTGGTGACAGCATCCCACATGTAAACCAGATGAAACCAACCATCATCCGGATACCCACCTGATTTATCAAACCAGTTATTTCCAAGACCTCCTGCTGTCATTTGATGATAGTCCGTGGCCTTAAACCTGTAATTTGTTGCGGCGGCGTCCATAAAAAGGGTATAGCCATTGGCCCATGTATCTTTTTGAGTAAGGGATACTATAAAGCCGGTACCGCTCGTATTGAGTTGGGGCTTAACCCAAACAGAAACGGTAACACTGCCGGATTTCAATTTATCATCGGCCGGCACTGTAAACCAGATATCTTTACCGTTGCCGCTAAAAGAAGATGATTTAAATCCTTTACGATCTACACCATAGTCCATTTTTGAAATTGTTGCAGTTCTGTTTCCAACCAGTTCTTTGATACTGTTATTAAAATTCCAGTAAGCCACCTGATGATCAGCATTTACAACGTCATACACTTGTTCGTCCGGCATATTTATTTTGTGATCCGGAGCATAGGAAGTTCTGTCAACAACTCCTTCCTTCTGGCACGCTGCAAGCATTAGCAACAATGTTAACGGGCAACTTGCCTTCAATATGTTATTAATTATTTTCATTGTTTTAATTTGAGTATTAGCAATTTTACCAACCCGGATTTTGAGTCAGCTGTCCTCCGGATAATTGAACCTGCAAATCCGGAATAGGGAACAATTCATTCTTTCCGGCAACAAATCCCTGCGGGCCAAGAACCTCGGCTGCGCGACCGGTACGAACTAAATCCCAAAAGCGGTCTCCTTCACCGGCAAGCTCAAGATGCCTTTCTTCCAGAATTTGTAAAAGTGTTGGTGAAGTAATGTCAGAAAGGCCGGCTCTTCTACGAACGAGATTCAACGATGCAGCGCCATTGCCACCTGTTCTAACAGCAGCCTCAGCGTTCATAAGCAGTACTTCAGCATATCTCATCAAACGGATATTCTGGTCACTGTTTTGAGTGCCACCGCTCTTGCCCTGCGCAATACGTGTAGGAACGTACGCCTTACCATTGTAGCGTGGCTCGGATGCGCCATCCATAACCTGGATTCCTGCAACGAGATCACCATCCGGAGTAATATCACCTCTTGTTAAAATGGTCACTTTTTTTCTCACAACATCACCTGCATTATCAAAGGCCTTAACCAGGTTATCGCTTGGAGTGCCCCAACCCCAGCCCCAGCTTTCAGTACCGCTGCCTCTAACGCCTCTGATCTGAGCGTACTGGCAACTGGAAATACCGCTGTTCTCGTTGAGATAAGTGCTTACTACTTCAAAAATTGATTCTGAACAAAACTCCTGTTCCGGGCGGAACAATTTGTAAAAGTCGCCATACAAAGAGAACTTGTTGCTGGATATGATTTCATCCGTAAGCGTTTTACATTCGTTATATTTTTGACGGTACAAATAGACCTTAGCCAATAAAAATTCAGCAGCCCATTTTGTTGCACGGCCCAATTCAGCAGGAGGCAGGTCAGACGGCAATACAGCTATTGCATCTTTCAAATCCTTTTCAATAAAGTCATATGTTTCGTCCGAAGTTTTGCGTAACATGCCTTCTGGCCCAACCGGAACTTTATCTACAATGGGAACGCCACCAAACGCACGCAGCAAATCAAAATAAGAGAATGCCCTTAAAAACTTAGCCTCAGCGAAGTAGCGATTCTTAAGTGTTTGGTCCATATTGATACCCGGCACATTGGAAAGAACCTGGTTACTTAAATTGATCTGCTGGTATCTTGTGTTCCAGTAACTATTGAATGTTCCTTCGGTCTTTTGAAACTGGAATGAATGATACATGTTATTAGCACCACCATCACCAGGTTCGCTTCCTTTAATGATATCATCAGAAGGCAGTTCATTTACCAACAGGTAATTAAACCCGCCATACATGTCCCATGTACGCAAATTACCATACATAGAAGTCATGGCCTTTGCCGCATCATCAGGAGTTTGAAAGAAATTGGTTGCCGGAACTTTTCCTTCAGGAGGAAAGTCCAGATATTTTTTGCAAGACGTGATAAATATGCCTGCTATCAGAATTAATAAACTTGAATATTTTTTCATTGTCCACTATTTAGAAGTTAACATTTACACCGAAAGTTGTTGTGCGGGAAAGCGGATACACACCGTTGTCTATACCCATTGTTGTAGCAGTACCGCCGGTAATCTCCGGAGACACGCCGTTGTATTTAAAGTATGTGAATGGATTTTGAGATGTTACAAAGAATCTCAGCCTTTCAATACCTATCTTCTTTGTTAACGCATTTGGCATAGTATATCCCAACTGAATGTTACGAATACGGAAATAGCTTCCGGATTCTACAAAGAATGTATTTGGATATGCATTTAAGCCACCACTGATATCTGCATTGGGGTAAGTATTTGATGTTCCTTCGCCATGCCAGCTGTGATTGTAGAAATCAGCATCGTAGCTTTCATTACCAAACCTGTTCGCACGCTTTTTATTATAGATCTTATTTCCTGCAACACCCTGGAAGTCGGCAGACAGATCAAAAGAATTGTAGTTAATACCGATATTAAATCCATAGGTAATTTTTGGAATATAACTACCAACAGTTACGCGGTCTTTTCTGTCAATAACGCCATCTCCATTTATGTCTTTGTATTTAAAATCACCAGGAACAGCATTTGGCATGTATTCTACGCCCTTGTCATTTTTATATGCGTGAACATCATTGAAATTCTGGAAAATACCGTCTACCTGGTAAACCCAGAATTCTCCGATCGGGTGGCCCTGCTGCGTGTAAGTGGCCAGGTTTCCGTTCACCACATCACCATCATTAATTGGCAAGGTTCCATTTTTCAATTTTTGAACTCTATTATTAATAGTGGTGAGATTAGCTCCAATTCTGTAGCTGAATTTATTTGAAATGTTATCGGCCCAGCTTGCGGTAAACTCAAAACCCTGGTTCAATATATCAGCGTTGTTATCAAGTACGGTACCTGAAGCTCCGGAGCTACCGATCAGGGTAACATCAAAAATTGCATTTCTTGTAAGTCTGTGATAATAGTCCGCAGTTACGTTTAACCTGCTTCTCAAAAATGCGGCTTCAACTCCGGCGTCGGACTCTTCAACTATTTCCCATTTCAGTCTTGGCTGAACTGCGGTAGTGATATTGGCGCCGGGCGATACAACGTTAGAACCATAAGGTCCGAAAATAGCAGAATATCTTGCGTCAGTATTGGCTGTTAAAGTGTATGCATTCTGAGGTATTTTGTCATTACCCAACTTACCCCAGCTTGCACGTGCTTTTAAGAAATCAATACCTCTTACCTTTTTCATGAACGACTCATCGCTTATTATCCAACCCAGACCAACAGAAGGGAATGTACCCCAGCGGCTGTCAGAAGGAAATTTGGAAGATCCGTCTCTGCGCAAAGTAGCAGTTGCCAAATAGCGTTCTTTAAATGAGTATTGCACCCGTCCGAAATAAGACAACGCACTTATTTTATCATAAGGATAGTTAACAACGGAATAGCCAGTCTTGTCACCAAGATCAATATAATGTGTTGCATCCGTAAAATCAGGCACGCCAGTTCCAACGGCACGCAACAATTCTCCGGAGTTATGTACAGCGGAGAAGCCCACCATTGCTTTTATTCTGTGTTCCTCAATGCGGGTTTCGTATGTAGCTGTATTGTCCCATACATAGTTTAAATTGTAATTGGACTCTTTGGTTAAGTGAGCCACTGTGTCATACTGAGCACTGGATACCCAGTATTTGGGAACATAAATAGAGCTATTTGTCGTTTTAAAATCAGGAGTGAAAGATGTTTTGAGCGTTAAGTTCCTTATCGGCTTTACTTCCAGGTACAAATTCATTAGCCCTCTTATATTCTTGTTCAACGAATTATTGTATTCAATAACCGCTGATGGATTTGCGAAAATCCCAAATCCTGACTCCAGCGGATTCGTAAAGTTGCCCTGGGCGTCTTTTGGTGCAAATACAGGTGGAATGATGTGAATTCTTGTCAATACATCTGCTGGTGCATTTTCCTGCCACGTGCTCAGCGTAAGACTGTACCCGGTTTTTACATATTTATTGATTGTAATGTCATGAGACCCTCTCAAAGAAAACCTGGTATAATCGTTCTTTTTTACCAGTCCATCCTGTGTAAACAAGCCTACACCAAAATAATAAGCGGATTTTTCAGAACCTCCGGTTACGCTCAGGTCGTGATTTTGCATAAAGCCATTACGCAATAACTCGTCATACCAGTTTGTGCTTGTTGGGTAATTTGCAGGATCAAATGGAGAATAAGTGCCTTTTGAAGTATCCCTCAAAAAAGCTGAGTACATTTTCTCATTAATGAGCTGAACATATTGCTTTGAACCGACCAGCGGCATTTTGTTGGTTATTGACTGAACGCCTACATATCCATTATAAGAAACTTTTGCCGGACGATTTTTCGTGCCTTTTTTGGTCGTGATGATCACCACGCCGTTGGCCGCCCTTACACCATATATGGCACAGGAAGATGCGTCTTTTAAGATCGTAACAGATTCGATGTCACTCGGAGAGATTGAGCTTACATCATCCATAAACACCTCGTCCACTATATAAAGCGGACTAACAGCGCCTCTGACAGAGCCGACACCGCGGATCAACATCGTGGGAGCGCCGCCGGGTTTTCCATCTGTGCTGATCATTACACCCGCCACTTTTCCTTGCAGGGCATTCAATGCATTTGAAACCGGTTGTTTGGTAATTTCTTCATTTTTTATTGTAACAACCGGCGCTGTGAGGTCTTTGGATTTTTGGGTGCCATATCCTACAACAACTACCTGGTCCAGGATAGCGACCTCAAGTTCCAGATTTACGTTGATTACATTCTGATTGCCTACCTTAACTTCCTGGCTTTTGTACCCTACATATGAAAACACCAGGGTGGTATTTTCATTTTTTACCTTAATACTAAACTCCCCTTTATCATCCGTTTGGGTTCCGGATTGGGTACCTTTTACCAATACATTCACTCCGGCGAGCGCATCGCCACTGGCTCCATTTTTAACTGTTCCGGTGATGGTATTTTGTTGTGCGTGTGCCCTGATGAGGTTGGAAAAACAGAAACACACCGTCATAATAAAGACTAGTAGTCGATTCATAATGGCAATTTTTTGGTTATTGCATAAAATTTAACAGCTGGCAATTTGCTGGTAAGTGCATGCAATAACAAAAAAAGCACCTCTACATCTCCACACACATGTCAGAAATCATGAGTTTTGGAAATACTTTTAATTAAACTGTTGAATTTTAACCTTATACAAATAAAAATTTAAAAAAATAAGAAAGGCCGGATTTTAAGGATGAGAGGTAATGATGTAGTGCTAAACAGCCATTAGAAACTCCACCAGGTTCTGATCGTGCTCTAAATTGAGCTTTTTTCGCAGCCTGTAACGGCGAATTTCAACCCCCCGGAGCGTAATATTTAAAATGGACACAAGTTCCTTACTGCTCATATTCATGCGGAGGTAAGCACAAAGTTTAAGGTCATTCAGGGACAGATCAGGATAGGTAGTTTTTAGCTTCCGGAAAAAATCCTGGTGTACTTCGTCAAAACTGTTTTCAAAAAGTTGCCAGTCGCGCTCGTCTGACATACCGTCTTCTATCACCTCCTGTATTTTTCGTAGCTGATGGCCGGGCAGTGTTTTTCCATCCTTGTCCTTTAACCCCAACAATTCATCGTTGATCTTCTGCAATAATTCGTTTTTGTACACGATGTTCATGGCAGAAGTGGCCAGTTCTCTTTTTTTGTTTGCCAGATCAGCCTCCAACTGCTGTGTTTTTAGCAAGGAAATCCGTTGTTCACTAGCCAATTTTTCCTTTTTGCGGAATTCTTCTTTCTCCTGCTCAGCTTTCTCTTCAATTTCTTTCCGGTGTTTTAGTAACCGGAACTTATACCAGCGACGGGCGGCGAAGGCAGCAACAACAAAGACAATAAAGTAAAAAATGTACGCCCAGGTGGTTGCATACCAGGGTGGCAGAACGATAAATTCATAGACAGACGCGCTTGTCGGCGCCCCTCCGTTTATCCTTGCCTTAACCAGGAAACGGTATTTACCCTGCGGAAGATTGGTGAAGTCTTTACGGCTTTGGCTTTCCCAGGGCGACCACTGCCTTGAATATCCTTCGAGAAAGTATTGGTATTGAACATTTGCCTGGTGATAATACGGCAAAGCATAGAAAAGGGACAGATTGTGTTGATCGTATGGGATCTCAATAACCGAAGTAGCCAGATCTGACTCAGCCAATGCAAAGCTGGAGTCAGTGGTGTTATTAATCTGCCTGATCAACACAGATGGCAACGGTTGCTCGTTGCTTTCGATATTTTCCGAGCTAAAAATGGCAAAACCATCGTCAACGCTAATAAGAAACAACGAAGTGTCAATTTTATTAATATTTTCATAAGAGGCGACCATTTTGCCGGTAAGGGCACCAAACCTGACGGAATCAATCGAAAAATGGTCAGTTTGTGAAAAATCGGCTAACGCAGTTCTTCCTTTATTGATAAACCAATACTGCTTGTCGCCTGCCGGGATGATATTATTTGCGGTAGCGAAAGATCCCAGCAGTTTGTTTAGCTGATCATATGGCCCAAATTTGTCGCTTATTTCTTCATATACATAAACCCCTTTTTCTGATGAAAAAACCACCTGGTTGTTAAACTGCAACACGTTCACATGCAGATTTTGCGGCAGGCCGTTTTGTCCGTCGTAGTATTTAAGGGAACTGACAGATGTAGCATCATCCGTTAATGTAAGACGGTAAAGACCCTTGTAAGGATGTCCTACCCAGATGTTCCCCTTGGCGTCCTGCTCCACATACCGGGCAGGCTCACTAAATCCTGTCACCTTGTGCGCAAAAGTCCATCTGCCTGACGCATCTTTTCTGTAAATGGCAAGACCGGTATACATCCCCTGGATCAGCAGGCCGGGATTGCTGTTCAGTGGCTTGATTGTCCAGCCGCCGCCACTTTCCGAGATCTTGGTCAACTGGTCATTTTTTACAAGAAAGGTCTTGTCGTTCTGCCCACATATCAATTGATTATCAATAACAGATAAGTTCCAGATCTGTCCCTGGGAGTTGGGGACCAGCTTAAAATTGAATGGCTGAAATGCGTTTTGACCTCCACCGTTCCAGCTGCTGCTGAACAGTCCCTGGTTGGTGCCCAGATAAATTTTGTTGTCGTACACAAGGCTTGTATAAACGGTTCCGAATACACCGGCCTTATCAAAATAGTAGTATAAAGGAGAGTTTAATTCTACCCTGTCAATCCCATTATCCAGCCCGAGCCACAGGTTTTCCTCGTTGTCAGCAAACAGGCTAAGTACAGTATTGTTTTGCAGGCCACTCGACTTATTGATGTGTTGGATAATTTTCCCTGAATCATTTAAAATCACTATCCCATCCAATATAGTTCCGTATATATAATATTTGTCAAACATTACCAGGCCATTGTTTACCTGGTTGGATCTTAAAAAGCCGTCAGCCTGGGTATTCCATCGCACAAACTGTTTACCATCATAAATGAAAAGTCCATTTTTAGCTGTTGCAATAAGGAACTGATTATTTCTGAACGGAAGGATTGAATAGATACCTGTTTGTCCCAGGCTTTGAGAGCCTTCAACAAAGTGAAGTTCATTTTTCTTCAGTTCAAATAATCCGCCTGATAATATCTCTACAAAAATCCTGTCGTTTACTTTGTGCGAGAACAACAGTGGACGGTGGGCATCAATAATAGAAATTTTACCGTTTTCATATGCGTACATTCGTCCGAATGACTGACAAACAACCCTGTTACCATCTATATAAATCTTCCATATTTCATCTCTTGACAATAATCCGCCCGGAACCAGATGGGCAAGTGAAGTGTATTTAAACAATCCTTTTTGATCATATGACCAATAGCCAAACTCTCCGAAACCTCCTACAAATACTTTACCTCTACTACAAGCAACGGCACGAACTATTGACTTGTTCGGCATTGAATAGAGTTGCCAGTGTCTGCCGTCAAATGTCAGCAGGCCATCATTATTACCATAATACATCACCCCACGCTCATCTTTTGACACTGACCAGTTTTGATTGCCGGACCTGTACAAGTCCTTTGTATAATTTTGAATGTAAGGGATTCCGATATTTTTTACGTCCCTGGCAACAAGAAGAACAGGTAAAAGAATATGCACACAGCACAGGATAAGGATTGAATTAAACTTGCTCATAAACTTTGAACTAACATCCAGATTAACAATCATATCGCTATCGAATAACTCACATTAAAAGTTGGAAATGGGTAGCGGGGTTGATCTCGTTTGATTTTCAGGCTGCGAAGATAATATAGAATGACGGATAGAAACATGACTTAGTTATGCACAGGTGCGAGGAGCTTTGGCTCGAAAGAATATGTCCTACATTTTGAAAATGCAGGACATATTCTTTCGAACACTATTACACTCTAACGCGGTAGCAGTAAAAAAAGGGACTACATCCACAGCACTTTCGCTTTTGCACCCAGGTACTTCGTAACTCGTACTTCGTACTTAAGTCCTTCCTATTGCGAAATATTCCTTTTACTCAGATAAGCATGCCAAAGCAGATAAGATGCCACGGTACGATAAGGTTTCCATTTTTCAGTCAGTGCTATTATTTCATCTTTAAGAACATCTGATGACAGTTGTTTTACTTCCCTAACACTTTTCATCAATGCAATATCGCCGGGAGCAAAAAAATCGCAACGGTTCAGCACCATCATCAAGAAAACATCTGCCGTCCAGTCTCCAATACCCTTGATCTTTTTGAGCGAGATCCTTATTTCATCATCTGCGAGCAGATGCAGCTCCTCAATTATAATCTCTTTATTAATCACCGCGGTAGCCAGCGCCCGGGCATAGACCGCTTTTTGGCGACTGAAATAACAGCCCCGCAATTCTTCGTCGGTAAGTTGCAAAAGCTTTTCGGCAGTGATGTGGCCGATTTTTTCCTGCAATTTTAAAAAAGCGGCTTTTGCTGAAGCGAGCGAAACCTGCTGCTCCAGTATTATATGAATCAATGTAGCGAAAGACGGTTTTCTATTCCACAGCGGCGGATATCCGTATTGTTCAATAACGCGCTTAAAATCGCTATCCTGCCGCGCGAGCTCATCACAGATCTGATGAAAATTTGAGTGGTCAAATGTTTGGTGTTTCATCTCCATAGAAGTAAGGTGTCGGCCGCGCCAACGTTTCTTTGTTAACAACTGATAAAGCTTAAAGCCTAAAGCCTAAAACTGACCGAAGCGAAGTTTTTTAAACCGTATAAGCCATATAAGAGCAAATAAGAGCTTTTGCCCAGAATAATAGTAACACTTAAACGACAATATATTTACTTAACCAGTTCGGACCTTCACCATTGACCATTCACTATTCACTAGTTGTATAGAAGGCATATAAGAGCAAATAAGAGCTTTTGCCCAGGATAATAGTAACACTTAAACGACAATATATTTACTTAACCAGCCCGGACCTTCACCATTGACCATTCACTATTCACTAGTTGTATAGAAGCATCAAACTTACTATACCTGAAAATAAAAGCCGCCAATAATAGCGGCTTTCGTATTGTTTGGGATGATATAAATCGATTCTAGTGCGGTGTACTCACCTTTGTCTTGTTCTTAAAAGCAGCTATTACTTCCCTCGCTTTTGGCGTAAGTGCAAGTTTTGCGGTCAAAGCAGCACGTTCCAGGAGCAGCGTGTCCCAGTTTTCAGTACCGTGCCACAACATTTTTTTCAGTTCGATAGTAGCTTCTTCGCTATAATTTGCCAAAGTATCAGAAAGTCTTGCGATAGATTCCTCCATACTTTCCACGGAAGGATGCAGTTCTGCAAAAAGCCCTTTTCTTCTTGCCCAGTCGCCATTTCGCCACATACTTGAGTCAATTGCAAGCTGGCTGTAAGAAGAAAGACCAATCTTCCGCTCTATTGCAGGGCCCACAACAAAAGGCACTATTCCGAGGGACAATTCGCTCAGTCTTATATCGGCGCCTTCAACAGCAATGGCATAGTCTGCAGCTGCAGCTACACCCACACCACCTCCCACACACCGGCCATGTACGCGCGCTATAATAAATTTCGGACACTTACGCATGGCATTTATTATATAGGCGAATCCACTAAAAAACTGTGTTCCTTCTTTTTCGTTAGTAACTTTCAGCAACTCGTCAAATGATGCTCCGGCGCAAAAATTCTGTCCTGCAGAGGTTAAAATGATCAGACGGACATCTTTATCGTTACCTGCATAAGTAATTTCATGAGCCAGATCAGAAAGTAGTTTGGCGGGAAGGGAGTTGCTTTGCGGATGAAAAAATTCTATTGTTCTAACGTGTTTATGTGTTTCGGATTTTACATAGCCTTCCTGTATATCTTTTACATCTACTATCATAGGTCGAAAATTTTAGTTAGTAATGCGGTCTTACCAAAGCTAAGTTTTTTGACGGCCATTCCCTAGCGACTTTTTTAAAAAAATATATAAAAAAGGTCATTTTATTAAAATTAATTTTAATGCAAAAGGGTGGAAAACAATTCGAAATATTAATAAGTATCCAGTTTTTTTACTTTCAGGTTTTCATGTTGGGATTTTAGAATATCTTGCACCTCCTTTAAAAGTTTTTTTGATATGCAATACAGTAAAATTATTTCCGTAACCGGTATGGGCGGGCTGTTTGAATTGGTTGGCAGTAAAAATGATGGCGCCATCGTTCGCTCACTGGAAGATAAGAGCACAAAGTTCGTTTCATCGCGAATTCATAGCTTCTCTCATCTGGAAAGCATAGAAGTGTATACCATACGTGAAAATGTAAACCTGGTAGATGTGTTTGCAGCTATGGGTAAAAGCTCACTGGCACTGCCAAACGAAAAAGACCAGGCTGCTGTTAAAGCATATTTCCAGGAAGTTTATCCTGACATGGACTTTGACCGGGTTTACCCTAGCGATATGAAGAAGATGGTGAAGTGGTTTTCAGTATTAAAGAAAAATGATGTTGAGATAAAACTGCGCGACGAAGAAGTTGAGGAAGAAGTGGAAGAACCGGTAGCTGAAGAAACAACTGCAGAAGTGGCAGAAGAACCCAAAAAAGCCACCAAAGCTAAAAAAGCAGCAACAGAAGATGCAGAAGAACCTGCTTCAAAGCCGGCAAAAAAGAAAGCAAAAGCAGCAGAACCTAAAGCTGAAGATGGCGATGCTGTAGTTGCAGAAGCTGCGCCAAAGAAGAAAGCTGCGCCAAAGAAGAAAAAGACAGAAGAATAGACCGTAAGACGTGTAAGACACGTAAGACAGCAAGAGATTTTGTGTTTCAATAACAAAATGGGCGAGGCCGGAAGTGCATTTATTTGTATTTTCCTGCCTCGTTCTTCGTTAGAGCAGGCAGAAACCTGCTATTTACATACGGCGGATATGCCGGTTAATTACATCACTCACCATTAAAAGATCCTGGTTATGCAATTAAGCGCAGACATTAAAAAGGCAAAAAGAGAGTTTCTACCGGAGGATTTTAAAGTAACGACCTGGGATGAACTGGAACCTTATTTTATACAATTGGAGCAACGCGAAATAACGGATGAAAAATCCCTTGAACAATGGCTGAAAGACCTGAGTGAAGCGGAAGCCGTAATCAGCGAAGATGCGTGCTGGAGACAAATACGCATGACATGTGATACAACAGATAAAAGCCTTGAAGAAGCTTTTACCTATTTCTGCATGGAGATTCAGCCGCGCCTGCAACCTTATGCAGATAAACTAAACAGAAAGCTCATCAACAATCCGCTTACCAATAATCTGGATAAGGATAAATATTTTACCTATTTGCGCAGCGTGAAAAAAAGCATAGATCTTTTTCGCGAAGCAAACATTCCACTACAAGCCGAGTTGGCTGTAATGCAGCAGCAGTACGGCGTTATCGCTGGCAAAATGACGGTTGAGGTAAATGGACAGGAATACACACTGCAACAGGCTTCCAAATTTTTGGAAAGTCATGACAGGAATTTGCGCGAAGAGGTTTACAGAAAGATCCAGGAACGCAGACTGCAGGATAAACAATCACTTCACGATCTATATACGCAGTTGATTGAAAAGCGCGACCAGGTTGCTAAAAATGCCGGTTTCGCCAATTATCGTGATTATAAATTTATTGAACTGGGAAGGTTTGATTACACTAAAGAAGATTGTTATGCTTTTCATGAAGCGGTAAAACAACATGTACTTCCGCTGGTTGAAAAGATCTATAAAGCAAAACAGCAAAAACTCGGTCTTGATACACTTCGCCCCTGGGATACCGAAGCAGAGCCGGACGGCATTCAACCGCTTCATCCATTTGAAACAGGATCTGAATTATTATCCAAGACTGAGAAATGTTTCGATGAATTAAATCCATTCTTTGCAAACTGTTTGCGTAAGATGGATGAGATGAAACATTTTGACCTGGACAGCCGCAAAGGAAAAGCTCCGGGTGGCTATAACTGCCCGTTAGCCGAAAGCGGCGCTCCTTTTATCTTTATGAATGCAGCAGGCCAGATGGGAGACGTTACCACCATGGTGCATGAGGGAGGCCACGCGATTCACTCATTTTTATCGCACCACCTGGAACTAAGTGCATTTAAAGAATATCCAATGGAAATTGCTGAAGTAGCAAGCATGGCTATGGAACTTTTCAGCATGAATCACTGGGATGCCTTCTTCAACAATAAAGAAGATTTAAAACGCGCTAAGGAACATCAGCTGGAAAGGGTGATCACTATCTTCCCATGGATCGCCACTATAGATAAATTCCAGCATTGGGTGTATGAACATCCGCAACACACAGTTGAAGAAAGAACAAATAAATGGATGGAGATCCTGAATGAATTTTCTGCTTCAACCATTGATTTCAGCGGACTGGAAGAATACCGTAAAACAGGTTGGCAGCGCCAGTTACATTTGTTTGAAGTGCCATTCTATTACATTGAATATGGCATTGCACAATTAGGCGCCATAGGCCTTTGGATGCAATACCAGCAACACCCGCAACAGGCATTACAGAATTATATTAATGCACTGAGCCTGGGCGGCACTAAAACATTACCTCAATTGTATGAAACCGCGGGATTGAAATTCAATTTCTCTCCGGATCATATAAAAACGCTGATGGAATTTGTGAATGGTGAAATGGAAAAACTGTAAAATATTTGAAATTTGAGATGGGCAATTTTGGTTAGCATTCGAATCACAAGCAGACTAATTTGTCAGCATTGAAAGAAGACCTGTCCGGAGAACAGAAGCAATTATGAAATGCAACCTGATCTCAAATTTCAATTCATTATTGTCCGACTAAAATTTGAACAAATTGAATCTAAGATCTTCGATGTTTCAAAATTACGAGTTACAGACAGGAAGAGAGCCGATCCCGGCATGCAGTTTTTTTAGTGAACAGACGTGGGTGATAATATCGTATAGAGAAAATCATTTTAGCGAAGTTTAACCTAATCCCCTGCCCGTCCGGTCAGGCGGGCTTCGGGATTGTATAAATTGAGCTTACTCTTCTTAATAAAATCAGACTGATTAGCCTCACCGTTGTTAATTAAAGGCTATTCCACGCTTTTAGCCGGGCAACAATAATCTCAAATTTTAAATATCCCGCTCCTTGCCAAAAGAATCACCTGAAATACACCTTGCCGGAATCAAGCTTTCGAAAAGCTCTGAGGATCCATTATATCTACAGCTTTACAATCAACTTAGAACAATGATCATTGAAGGACGTCTGCGTTCCGGCGACAGGCTTCCGGCAAGCAGAACATTGGCAACTGAACTGGGCGCATCACGTGTCATTGTCAGCCAGGCGTACGAACAACTGATTATTGAGGGATATCTATCAGGCAAGACTGGTGCCGGTACTTTTGTAGCAGATACACTTCCTGACCAACTATTGCATGTTGGAGCCAGGCAAACAACCTCAAAGAAGAAAGCTGCAACTGAAGTAAACAAACCTGTAGTGAGTTTGCCTCAAAGCGAGATGCAGACGAAGATTGAACCTTTTCAATTAGGCATTCCATCGCTCGACTATTTTCCCTATAAAACCTGGCAAACAACAGGCAACAAAGTGTTGAAGGATTTGAAAAAGCACAATCTCGGTTATGGAGACTCCCTCGGTTATTGGCCGCTGCGCAAAGCAATAGCATCTTATCTCCGCTTATCGCGTGCTGTACAATGTGAAGCTGACCAGGTTGTTATTGTAACAGGTGCACAGCAAGGTATGAATATGGTTGCCGGCTTTCTGCTTAAAAAGGGTGATGAAGTATGGATGGAAGATCCGGGTTATTTTGGTGCCGTTTCCTCGTTTCTGTACGCTGGCGTAAAACTATGCCCGGTACCTGTAACTCAGGATGGAATTGATATTGATTATGCAAAGAAAAATTTCCCAGGCGCCAGGCTTGCTTACGTAACACCCTCGCACCAGTTTCCTTTAGGATGCATGTTGCCACAGAACAAAAGAACAGAGCTCTTACAATGGGCCGAAGAGAATGATACCTGGATACTGGAAGATGATTATGACAGCGAATACAGGTATGAATCGCGCCCGTTACCAAGCCTTCAGGGAATGGATAAAGCCGGCCGCGTTATTTACATGGGAACGTTTAGTAAAGTGATGTTCCCGGCGCTGAGGCTTGCTTATCTTGTATTGCCATCCGTAGAAATGGTTAAAGAATTTAACGCGTTTAAAGAGACGATTGACAGACGTTCTCCTGTTATGGAACAGCTAATGCTATGCACATTTATGGAAGAAGGGCATTTCTTGCGCCACATCCGCAAAATGCGTGTGCTGTATGCGGAACGGCTTGCTATTTTAATTGGGTTATTAAAGGCTCAATTGAGTGAATACCTGACACCATCAGATGGACAATCTGGCCTGCACTTGTTATGCTGGATCTCGGACAAAGTAGATCTTGCGTTACTGAAACAAGAAATAGAAAAGAAAAAGCTGTTTGTTTCTTTTCCTTCTGAATATACAATAGAACATAATATACCGCCGGCTATAACGTTGGGCTTCGCGGCGTTTACAAAATACAGATTGAAAATGGGTGTGGAAAAACTAAAGGAGTGTTTTGAGAATAGCTTATTGAACCACGGAGGCACGGGCGACAGGACGAAACACGACGATTTTTTGCCACGAAGACACTAAGACAGAAAGGGGCACAAAGTTTTTTTTGAACCACAAAGACCCAAGGGCACTAAGGAGCACAAAGAATTAAAGGAAAGCGCTAATGCGTATAAGGTCACAAAGCTTTAGAAAAGAACAACCTATCTTCGTGCCACTTTGTGCCCTTTGTATCTTCGTGGTTCATTTCCTCAGGCTTCAACGTATAACTTACAACGTACAACAGTTTTAGGCTTTGGGCTTTAGGCTTTAAGCTTAAATGGTCTTATCGCTTTTTACAAAATGGATATAGACATGCTTTTAAACCATAGCTAGCTTTGTTATCACAATAACAGCTAATGCTATGAAACCATCAACTAAACAGTTTTTCATTGATGAAGAAATAGAGGAACCGATTAGCGCTGAAGATAATTTCGGACGCAAAACGATAGATGTTGGAGGCGGCCGGATGAGCTATGTGGATGAGGGCGCAGGAGAGCCTGTTGTCTTTCTTCATGGCAATCCGACGTCTTCTTATTTATGGCGCAATATTATTCCCTACCTGAGTAAATACCGCAGATGTCTTGCACCCGATCTGATCGGCATGGGCAGATCTGACAAATCACCCACGGGCACTTACACCTTCACTGAGCATGCAAAATTCCTGGATGAATGGTTTAGACAATTAGGGCTCAAGAACATTGTATTGGTTTTACATGATTGGGGTTCAGCGCTTGGTTTTTATTATGCTTACCGGAACCAGGAAGTGATAAAAGGAATTGCTTACATGGAAGCGCTGGTGCTGCCTCGCTTATGGAAAGATTTCCATAACGGCCGTGACGCAATTTTCAGGATGCTGCGATCAGACAAGGGTGAAAAAATGATCTTTGAACAGAATTTCTTTATAGAAACGGTGTTACCCAAAAGTGTTATCCGCCAATTAAGCAAGGAGGAAATGGATACCTACCGCGAACCATTTAAAAATAAAAAAGATAGACTGCCGGCGCTTGTATTTCCCCGTGAATTACCCATAGAAGGAGAACCGAGAAATATTGTAACGATAGTTGAAGAGTATGGGGAATGGCTTTCTGAAAGTAAGTTTCCGAAGCTGTTGATTTCCGCAGAACCTGGCGCGCTGCTTACTGGTTCAGCACTGGAGTTTTGCAGAAAATGGCCCAACCAGCGGGAAGTGACTGTAGCAGGAATTCATTATATCCAGGAGGATTCGCCGCATGAGATAGGCGTAGCCATTCGCGAGTTTGTATTGAATGATTGTACGGAAGAAGCTTATTTACGTTAATAGAAATACAATTACATAGAGTTGCACAGAGCTGATGCAGACATGAAACTAAACGAAACCGAATCAAAAGTCTATAAATAAAACCAATAAAAGATGAAACAAAGAACTCCACTAAGAAAAATTCAGCCACCGGCCTATAAAGCAATGTTTACACTGGATGAAGAAGCTGCAAAAGTGAATATTGACCCTTTATACAAAGAACTGATCAAGATCCGTGCATCGCAGATCAATGGTTGTTCATATTGTGTAAACTCGCATTCAAAAGATGCCAGGAAGAAAGGCATGTCAGAACAAAAGTTATACCTGATCAGCGCATGGCGTGAAGCAGAAAATATCTTTAATGAAGAAGAATTGCTACTGCTCCAGATGACAGAAGAGATTACACTAATCCATCAACACGGATTAAGTGATGACGCTTATGAACGCTCTATTGCACTGTTTGGCGAACAAACAACTGCAGAGATCATCATGGCAATTGTCACCATCAACGCATGGAACAGGATCGGCGTCGCTACAAAACTGCAACCACCGGTTGAAGTGGAAGAAGTGGCGTAGACCGATTTGAGATTTGAAATTTGAGATTTGAGATTATCAAAGTTGATCAGTGCAAAAATCACGAATAGATCTGGTTATTAAACTTAAAGCAGGACGAGACAAGTGAACCGCAGATCCAAAATTTCAAATCTCAAATTTCAAATCACACTCTCTGTGCACATCTGTGTCTTCTCTGTGCTCTCTGTGTAACCCTTTTTTCTTCAAATCTCAAATTTTACCAATCACGCTGCCTGCACAAAGGCTACCGAATCAAACTGAATCATTTCAAATCTCAAATCTCAAATTTCAAATCCTCAAATTTCAAATCTCCAAATCTTCTGCCTATCTTCAAGACAAACATTGCTCATGAGGCGCTTCCATATAGATCCGGATATAACCCGCGCAAAAACGTTGTCCACCACATTCTATACTGGTCCGCAATATTTTGAGGAGGCTAAAGAAAAGATCTTCGCACCGTTGTGGCAGTTTGCCGGCGATGAAGGCATGATTGGCGAGCATGGCTCTATTCACCCCTTTACATTACTTCCTGGCTATCTTGATGAACCGTTGGTACTCACAAAAGACAAAGAAGGCAACATGCATTGCCTGTCAAATGTCTGCACGCATCGCGGCAATCTTGTAGCTTATGAAGCAGGAAAAGCTAACCTGTTGCGATGCAGATATCATGGAAGGCAATTCCTGCTGGATGGATCTTTTCTTTCTATGCCTGAATTCAAAGAGGTTCAAAATTTTCCCGAACCTTGTGATAATCTTACATCATTACCGCTGTTTAAGTGGGGCAAACTGTTATTCACAAGCTTACGGAGCGGCATTGACGCTGCTGAGCTTTTCCGCGAAATGATGGAAAGGGTAAGCTGGCTGCCAATGGATAAGCTTGTCTTTAGAGCCGATCTTTCAAAAGACTATCATGTAAAAGCCAATTGGGCCCTGTATTGTGAAAACTACCTGGAAGGGTTTCACATACCTTTTGTTCATTCGGGGCTGAATGCTGTACTTGATTTCGGGGAATATACAACGGAGCTTTTCCGGTATTCCAACCTGCAATTGGGTATTGGTAAAAAAGACGATGTCTGTTTCGAACTGCCTGAAACTTCTCCGGATTACGGAAAAGAAGTTGCGGCTTATTATTTCTGGGTATTCCCGAACATGATGTTTAATTTTTATCCCTGGGGACTCTCCCTTAACATCGTGCAGCCCACCGGAATAAGCAGCTGCAAAGTATCTTTTCTCTCTTATGTATATGATGAAAGCAAATTGGGAACAGGCGCCGGAAGCGGGCTGGACACAGTAGAGCATGAAGATGAGGAGGTAGTGGAGAATGTTCAGAAAGGAATCAGATCAAGATTTTACGAGCACGGACGTTATTCGGCAACAAGAGAACAGGGAACACATCATTTTCACTCACTCATAGCGCAATTCATCTAACCTAAACATTACACTGTGCCTCAACTGGAACGAAAGCTTGGAATATGGTCCTGCATATCGCTGGTTGCGGGCACAATTATAGGCAGCAGTATTTTTATGAAGCCTGCTATAATGGCTTCACAGGTTCACCTGCCATTGTTGCTTCTTGCGGTATGGCTCATAACGGGTGTTATAAGCATCTTCGGCGGAATGATCAATGCAGAAGTCGGCTCTGTGTTTCCTGAGACAGGTGGGATGTATGTCTACTTCAGGCATATGTACGGCGATTTTTTTTCCTTTTTATTTGGCTGGGCAGGACTTATTGTGATCAACACTGCGTCGATTGCGGGTATCGCGTTTTTGTTTGCACAATACTCAGACTACGTTATTCATTTACCCCGGTTTGATGCAACAACCGAACATTCTTTTGCCATAACAATTCCCTTTATTGGTAAACTTTTCTGGCTGGAAAACATTGGCGTAAAATTATCTGCTATCGCTTTGATCCTTCTGCTTACAGTTATCAATATCAGAAGTGTTAAAGCTGGAGCCTACGTACAAGTGTTCTTTACAATTATAAAATTGCTGGCTATCACATTTCTTGTTACAGGCATTTTTCTATCCGGCAAGGGAAATGTATCCAATTTTTATACAACTAAAACCGAAGTGCATTTTTCCGGGTGGGAGATCATCACGGGTATGATAGCAGCCTGCTCTGGCGCACTGGCAGCATATGACGGATGGATCGTACTCGGGTATGCAGCGGGGGAAGTAAAAAACCCGTCGAGGAATATACCCAAAGGCTTGCTGATTGGCATTTCAATCTGCATTATCGCATACATCTTTACAAACCAGGCTTATTTATATATGCTACCGATTGACGATATGAAGCTATCTCAGCACGTTGCTACAGATGCGTACGAAAAAGCTGCAGGTTTCATGGGTGGAGGTTTTATTGCTGTTCTTGTTATGATCTCAACAATAGGTGGAGTGAATGGAAATGTGCTTCCGTGCGCTCGCCTGAATTACGCCATGGCAACAGAGGGCAGGCTTTTCAAAAGTGTAGCAACGGTTCATCCCCGTTACAAAACACCTGTAACCTCGCTGTGGTTACAATGTATTATTTCCTCCCTGTTTGTGTTGTCGGGATCATTTGATATGTTGATGGATATGTTTGTTTTTATTGCATGGATCTTCTACGGATTTTTGGGCTACGGCGTAATCGTGCTGCGTCATAAAATGCCGGAAGCTCAACGCTCATACAAAGTATGGGGATATCCTTATGTACCAATTGTTTTTGTAGCCTTTTCCGCTTTTTATTTTGTGGTAACGATATACAATGAGGTAAGCAATTACAACGCAGGCAGAGCACCTGTAATCAACAGCTTGCTTGGACTGGCATTAACAGCAACGGGAGTACCGTTTTATTTTTATTTTAAAAGAAAGTATGGGAACTCCATATAAAGCTCAAAAACTAGCTATTCTTTGTATCGGCACTACTTACTGTAGTACCTCCTCTATCAAACAATTTAATAATCTGCGGCAGTAACGTAGCCAGCGCTGGAATAATCACGAGGAGCCTGGTGGTAACAACTTCCTGCTGTGTTACAATCAGGAAGACAGCAATGCCAAACAATAAGAAATAGAATACATTTCTCAGGCTTGACCAGGTGCCAGCGATATTCATATCCTGTTTCAGCCGGTTTATTTCATCGGTGCCTGTTTTGGCAATCAGGTAATTTCTGAAGCTGTAAGTAATAATGCGCAGCTGACCATCTTCATTAATTCTCAGCAGTCCCTTCACGCAAAGCCTGTAAAGAAAATCAGTATTCTTGTAGTTGGTAAAGCCATCCAGCGCGTAATCATATAAAATAAACTTCTCCTCTGTTGAACATTCACTCCAAAGGCGGTCGTAACTCTTCTCAAGCATAAACTGCCTTTTAAGTATACTGTCGTAGCCATCCTCACTGTTTGCTATGTCAGCTTCCTCTTCATCTATAATGTTCTTCACGTAGTGATCAAAACTATGCCTGCTCATGTTGGTTTGTGCTGGCATCACCACCTTATCGCCAACTTTTTTATCGGTGCTGAGCTGCTCATACATCCAGTCATATTCCGGTTCAAAATTTCTAAAATAACCGAGGAGAAAGATCTTTTTCGCCATCGATCTGATAAGAAAGAAATGTACGGTAACAAAGAGTAGCCCGATTATTAAATACAACCATGCCAGGAATGCCCTGCCAGTGTTGAATAAATTGAAGAACACAAAGGATCTTGGAGACCTGCTGGTCAACTGGATGGCATTGTCCCTATGCAGCGAATCATATATTGCATACTTTAGGTTAGTAGCGCCAGAAGTGTCCTGAAACCAACAATAGTAGTATGGGCTGTCGCTCACAAAATCAAGGTGATCTGAGGGAAGAAACAAATAGTTGGTAACCAGTTTATACAATCGATTATTAACAACATCTCTTTTTGACGAATCAAAAGCAACCCTTTTTAGTTTGCCGGAGCCACTATAGATGCCGTACCTGGACGAATATTTCAGACTATCCTGGTAACGATTATAAGCCATAGCAAAGCTATCATTGGTGGGGGTAATAAAACTCCATTTTCTTTTTCTTCTATTGTAATCAACCTCACGACTTTTTCTTTCTATATTTTCCGACAAGTAAAGTTGACGGGTTTTAATTTGTAGTGGAAGTTCCTTATTAAAAGCATAATACATAAAGCCGGCCGTTGGTATTATACTCATTATTACCACGGCCAAAAAAGTAGCAAAAGTAAAATATTGCAAATAGTTGCTTTTGTCCTGAACTGTACTTTGCGGCTTATCTTTTTTAAAGATGGCAGTAAAGAAAAATGCCAGCAGACAGATACTTATAAGTGATGCAATTGCTATATTTTTTAAGTTGCCCGATCCGATAAGATACTTTCTCAACAGAAGAAATATGAGCAATGTAAACAGGTAAAACAGGAGTATTTTTTTATTGAGCACAAAAAAAGACCGCAACGTATGATCCGGCATCTCTTCACTCAGGTTGTTCTTGATGATGTAATATCCGGTTATAGTAAGAAAAGGCAGAAATATAGCAACATCAACAAGGGTGAATGAAAGCGCATTAAACTGTTTGGCAAACAGGAAAAGTATCGTTACGAAACCAAGCAAAAGCAGCTCAAACAAAATCAACTGTTTGTAATAATTGGACTTGGATGGTTTTGGCATCATCCAATCAGGATTGCCCGGTTCAAACAATAAACGCGAAGGTTTTGCTTCTGAAAGATAATAAGCAAGAAGAAATACGAGAAACGCCGCAAACAGTACAAGCGTGCAAAAGAAAGTAAATGCAGTAATATGAAAAACAAACAAATTCTGCTCCCTGTTTTGATAATAACTGATGAGATAATAATGAAGATTCTTCATCGGCGTTACAATCATCTTAACACTAAGGCCATACAAAGTAATGTTGTCTATATAAACAGAATCCTTGTGCCGTATTGCTTTAACCAGCTCATCATTACCATCAGTTTCCTTTAAAACATTTTCGTGCATGGCGCGGGAAGACTCGGAGTGAAAAACAGTATTGCCTTTTCCGTCAACAATGCAAAATCCAAACCCCTTAGGGGTAACAGGGTTAAAGACTGAGTACATGTTGGCCGAGATCAGAATCATTTTGGCTCTTTGTATCTCATTCGCATTTTTAAAAGTAGCATTGCTTCTTGAAGATATATTAATGGTATAACCACCCGTAGCCCATGAAATGGTAGGCTGTATAGCAAAAGAATCTTTTGTTGGGTGATTGGGTAAAGCGATAAGATTGCCATCCCGCACATCTTTGAAATATTGACGCTCACGCAGGGAAAGATAACTAAACGCAGTATCAATAAAGTTCCATTTTGCAATCATTTGCCCGTTGGAATCGGCCCAGGTAACACCGTCCATATTCTTGTACGTAGACGGATAAAAATACAGGTCAGCGAACGAGTAGGTACGCTTGCCAGTTCTGCTCTTCTTATATTCCTTCCAGTAGTCAACCATAGACTTGTAGCGAACTATTGAAGAAGAATCTGCATTCTGCGAAAATCTGGAGGTATCCAGTAATGCGTCAAACTCCCGCATTTGCTTTACTACAGAATCAAGCTCTGCGTAAAAGTTACGCTGAACGGAGGCATGCAACGATCTAAGTAACTCGGTTGTGCGCTCATCGCCCATCGTGAAGATATAGCCTGTGCCAAGCAAAAGAATAAAAAAAGAAGGCCCCAGTAAAAAAGCTGCTACAAGCGTACGCACATCCGTGATATTGATATTCTCTCTCCTGCTTAAAAAATAAATTTTAAGAAATGGGAAACTGATGATAATAAGTATCACCAGTGATCCGATTGTAATGATTACAGGGTATGAAGAAGCCGTCAGACTTTGCTTGTAGATGCGTGTGGACAATAAGCCGCCAAGTATAAAGGACTGATCCCTGAATTTAAAAGGACATAGAAACATCTTATACGGCACACCGTTAACAACGATATCCGTAATGGAAGAAAGATGCAGTGGGCCTTTTTTCAGGCTTGAATCGAGATTGATATAGTCATAGTCTATGGACAACCCCGGAGATTTATAGATCAACATCTCTTCCTTTTCCAAAGTATCGTGCTTTACCAGCAATACATGCTCAAATATCCGTTCGTGCATTGACTGAATGGGCTGAATAAGATCGTGCAAGCTTTTAAAGAAAGGATCTTTCGGATGTCTGCTGTTATAAAACTTTACTGAGTCAGCCACAAATTCAATCCAAAACCGTGTTGTATCTTTTTTACGGGCGTTGTATCCATCAAAAGAACCCTTGAGCGTTTGCATAAATAAGGCAGGGTTAGTAAAAGATTCATTCCATTGAATCTTCCTGGTGGGGGTATCAGCATAGTTCCTGAAGTAAGTATCATAGCCTCCAATCATCTCCGAAAAATCATTTGTCTGATCCTGCAGTATGCGAAACGTCTTTTTGTTGAACCAGTCTTGTTGCTGGGGAATAATCACCAGGTAATTCAATGCGATAAAAAGACAAACCAATCCCGTAAGCGTGAGGATAATATACAGATTTCTTCTAAATGGGTATTTATTGGTATTGGCCATGATTTAATGTATTGCTAACATTAATCTATCGGGAAGCTAATGCCGGAGATTTCAGAAAAGGTAATGCTCAGTCTTTCTTAAATTTACGTATTATTTTTTGTAAGTGCAAGAGGGGAGGCAGAAGAAGCAAACATCGCTTCCTGGGTTATACAACGTGTTTAAAGTACGATTTACGAAGTACGAAGTACTTTAATTCAAACTTGTTCCTTCTCGACAGGCATCTTGTTTTTTCGACCTGTATATAAAACACAACGTGCCAAAAAGCTGAGTACTTCGTACTTCGTAAATCGTACTTGAATAAAACGCTGACGACTATCAATTAATCTGGCTGACCCTAATCGCCCCGGCATCAAAATTGTTTTATCGAAACAAAAAACTCAATAGTATGTATAAAGAGATTGGATCAAAAGACGCAGCTGTATGCCATTTGTTTTTGTATTGCTGCTTTAAAGATGGTGTTTTCTCCGAGGGTGAGCTGGACTCCGTTGCGGGAAAATTTGCCGCACTGGGCATGCATGAAACACTCAATTTTAAAGATGAAGTTGTCCGCTTTAAAGCTTATAAACCTACCATAACTGACGAGCGTGCGTATTTGCAATATCTGATTACAACTATCAGCTCTGCAAACGAAGCAGCTTTATTTTCCTATTGTGTGGAATTATTTTTAAGTGACGGGCAACTGGATGCCTCGGAGGATCGCCTGATCGAAACGCTCGGCGACCTTTTGGGAATCACCTCTAATGAACAATTATTTGTGAAAAAGATGATGGTACAAAGAAAGATCGTGGAAACGCAGAAATTCTTTTAACCCAACGAAGTTTATATATGCACCTTGCTTAAGGTGCTTTTTATACCTTTCTAAGTTCTGATTAATGAGTCGCACCGTTGCAATCATTGGTTGCCAGTAATATGTGCCTGTTTTTCTTTCCAGAAGCCTTTATAGTCAAAATCAATAACACTCATCTTCTCAGGCACCTTTATCTCGTCCACTTGATCACTATTTGCATAACGGAGCGCTGCTTTTTTTATGTAATAATTTTCATCTCCGGAATCAAAAGTCAGCGTAAGATTCGCCAACTCAATTTTCTCAAAGTTTTTAAACTTGAATAGCGCGCTCCTAACCGGTTGTAATAGCTTTCCCTCTCTGACTTCATAGTACGTTCCAGCCGAACTATCAAGTCTTTCCCAACTTTCAGCCAACTCGCAATTTATCTCCGGAGAAAAGCAGCTTTTAGACGGATCAAAAAAATGCACTTCAGCAGACCATTTCCAGTAAAATATGAGATCGTTATAACCATCCCTGTTCAGGTCCTGTGTTCTATCGTAATCATTGTGATTTCCAAGGTTCTCAAATTGCCACACTTTATACCAACGGCCATTTTTATTTACTTCAACCAAGCCATCATACTCCTCGTTTTGATGAACGATCCGGAGCTCGTTTTCGCCAATAGTAAAAGTATCGATGTATCCATTTGCTCCAGCGTGCGCCATATCTGAAGTCCAGAAAGGAAGACCAGCGTAGCTATTTAAGTCAATCGCATATTGCAAACTATCCTCCACGGCCGGAGCTACACTTGTTTTGGTAGAATCTACGATTTTATTTGTGGATTTAACCGAAGCGTTTTGATTACAAGAAATAAAAACCAAACCAACAAGAAGGCTTGCATAATGTCTTAGTTGCATTATAGTCATACAAAGTTTTGGTTACGGATAATTGGTTTAACAGGTATCAAATATATTGTTTAATTAATTAACCCATAAACTCAAAGAATTTTACACCAATGTCTATGAGTAGCTTTCTTCAAAAATTATATAAAATTCGTGCAACTCCGAAGATCAGCAAAAGCACCGGTAGTCTGCGTTTTGGATAAGGAATCCGGGGAAATTTTGCACTATATTCAATGATATCTGAGTACCTTAGTAATATTAAATTAAGCTTTATGGATAAGAAGAAAAATCAGCAGCAAGCTTCATCCGGAGAAGATGAAAAATTTCCGGGCTATCCCCATTATCCTGAAAAAGAAGACATTTATAACAAGGACAAAAAAGAAGAGTTTGTTGATGATAGCGTTCCCCTTTCGGAAGATCTGGATGTTCCCGGTTCAGAATTGGACGACAGCGACGAAATAATTGGTGAAGAAGATGAAGAAAATAACTATTACAGCCTGGGAGGCGACGAAAAAAATTCGCTGGAAGAAGATGAGGGAGATTAAACGTGATCTTATACAAACATTTACAAAACTTCTTTTGAATATTCGCAAACGATCTCACATCCGATGTTACATGCTCTGTTAAAAATACAGTTACACAGAGTGCCACGGAGAAGACACTGAGTTGCACAGAGAATAAATCCACACTTCGACAAGCTTACTACAAAAAAGTTGCAGCACTTGGTTGTGCAGCAACTTTTTCTTTTTAATAATATCGAAAAATTATCATGACACAATACAGCACTTCTTAGCTATTCTGTTTCCTCACATATTTTGTCAGGATTACAATTACCTGTCCTTCAATCCTGCCTTCAATCTGCTCTGTGTTATCCTCCACCAAACGGATGTTTTTTACTACCGTGCCCATTTTGGCATTAATGGTGCTACCCTTTACATCCAATGATTTTATCAGAACAACAGTATCACCCGAATTTAATATTGCGCCATTGCAATCCCTGTGCAGATCAACGGAAGCATCATTTTCATGATCGCCTGTCGCTTTTGCCCAGCTCAACATTTCATCATCAAGGTACATCATATCCAGGTTGTCAGCGGCCCAGCTTTCACCACGAAACCTGTTCAATAAACGCCAGGTAACAACCTGCACACCCGGCACTTCGCTCCACATGCTTGTAGAAAGGCATTGCCAATGGTTGCTGTCCGGCTCCTCTTTTTTCTCTATTTGAGCCAGACATTTGCCGCAAATAAGAATACTATTGTTTTCATCGCTTTGCGATTGAGGCGGTATTTCGTAAACGTCAAGGTTATCTGCAGATCCGCACAATTCGCATTTGCCTTCGCTTCTTTTCAGTAGTTGTTCTTTTAGCTTCATTATCGTTCTTTGGTTTAAATGTTTGTCAAAAGGGGGGAAAGGGGCCGGCTAAGGTATTATTTTTTTAAGAGACGAACTTGTCCCTCATTCGGAAAGACACAACCACGACCGATATTCAAAGATTCATTTACCGGTCTGTAATTGTTTACGTGAACTGCGGAGACACAAAATTCCGAAAGTTGCGGCTTTTCATGCAACGCAACAGATTAAATTGTTGCCTTTAAAAAGAGATTTTGCAGAACAACTGCTTCTCCTATAAATTTGAGGCTTATTCATCCGGCTTGCCATTTTATGAAGATTACAGGTCACGATAAAGAAAATAACGATATACTGACAGGAATTGCAAATAGCAACCAGCAATCCTTCAGGCAGTTATTTGATCTTTTCTCCGCACGCCTCATCCATTTTTCACTGGCAATATTAAAAAACCGCGAAGCGGCGATAGAAGTCGTAGACGAGGTGTTTGTCAGGCTGTGGAAAAACCGGGTAAACGCCCCGGATATACAAAATATCAGTGTTTATTTATATACGGCTGTAAAAAATGCCTCACTTAATCGTCTTTCACAGAAAGCTAAAGAACAGATCACCGATCCATTTGATTTTATCGACATACATCTTGCAACAGAGCAGAATCCCGAGCAAAAAATGATGACAGCAGAACTTTTCAAAAAAATTGAAACCGCTGTTGAAGAATTGCCTCCACGTTGTAAAATGATCTTTAAACTGGTGAGAGAAGACGGATTGAAATATAAAGAAGTAGCCGAAATACTCAATGTTTCTGTTAACACGGTAGATGCTCAAATGGTAATTGCCGTAAAGCGCATCAGTGAAAAACTCCGCAACCACCTGGAGATAAAAACTTCCAGAGAAATCAAAATTCAAAAGTAAAAGCCTGGGATAAGATTTAAGGCATGAGGTATGAGGCTTAAAGTTTTAAACCTCATACCTCACACCTCACACCTCACACCTCACACCTCACGCCTCATACCTCACACCTCACACCTCACACCTCGTCAAAAAAAGTTTCTCGCCCTTTTAGGGTCATCTTTCTTTTTCCCTGTCTGTATAGTTAAGTCACAATCATGCTTAACAATAAACTTGCTGTTTTAATCACCAGACATTTAGCCGGAGAAACTTCTGAAGAGGAGCAAAAGGAACTGTTTGACCTGCTGAAAGATCAACCGGATCAACAATATTTCCTGGATCTGCTGAGTAATTACTGGATCTCCGGCAAAGGCACATTTGCTGATGACGAAACCAACTCAGACGAACATTTTAATCACATACTCGCGCTTGCAGACGAAACAACTTCTACAAATGAGGAGCAAATAAGTGCCCCAAAAAATAATTCTTCTTTCAGGCGAAAAATATATCTATGGTCAGCCGCGGCTGCTGCATGTGCCGCAGTGTTTTTGGGTATCTATAAATATTCCGGAAAACAGCCGCAGCCAATTGTAGCCGTTTCCCATAAAAATGAAGTAAGCGCGAAAAGCGGCGCAAAATCCAGGCTGACACTTCCGGATGGAACTAAAGTATGGCTGAACGCTGAAAGCCGGATCACCTACAACAGCAGCTTTAACAGCAAATTCCGTGAAGTGGAACTGGAGGGAGAAGCATTTTTTGATGTTGTGAAAAATGCACAAAGACCATTTATAGTGCACACGTCGGGAATAGATATTAAAGTACTGGGAACTGCCTTCAACGTAAAATCTTACCCTAAAGAATCTACCATTGAGGCGACGCTCGTACGTGGCCTGATCGAAGTGATCAAAAAAAATGAACCAACAGGTCCGCGTGTTTTACTTCAACCACACGAAAAACTCATTTTTAATAAAGAAAGAGATAGCCTGAAACTGACAGTTCCGGCAAATACGATCGCAAAAACTTCATCCCAGGATATATTCATTATGCCGGTGTCTAAAAGCCTACCGGACAGCGCAATGAAGGAAACGTCCTGGGTGTACAACAAATTGATTTTTGACGGAGACAGGTTTCAGGACCTCGCAGTAAAAATGGAACGGTGGTTTGATGTAAAAATCATTTTCCGGAGTGATAGGGTGATGAATTACCGTTTTAAAGGTGTGTTTGAAAACGAGACTATTGAACAGGCTTTAAATGCCCTGCAGCTAACCGCACCCTTTACATATAAAATACATGACCATGAAGTAGAGATCTATAAATCAAAAAGCGACTAATGTACACGGGCCCGGCAAGGCCAATTGTAAGTTATCGCTTATAAAAAGGGAAACCGGCTTTCCGGCCTGACTCTGTGCAAGGATACAGGTTGAAGAAAAGCGCGGCTACCCACATTAGGCTTAACGGAAACGCGGGCGATCGGCAAATTGCTGCGTTTCCAATTGTAAAACCGTAAAACCAAAAGTATGAAAAAAAATGTGCCTGAAAACAGGCGCCGGCACGTGGTGCCTTTGCTTAAATGCTTGCTGATCATGAAAATGATTATCCTACTTACGCTATTCACTGCTTATCAGTTACACGCAGAAGTGCTTGGGCAAAAGGTAAGCGTACATGTGGAACAAACAGAAATAAAGAACGTTTTATCGGCAATTGAGAAAAATACCAACGTACGCTTTCTTTATAATTACAACCTGTTATATGCACTAAATAAGAAAGTCGATTTTACGGCAAATGACCTCAACTTTAAGACTGCATTAGATAAGCTATTGGAAAATACCGGCCTTACTTACCGGGTGCTTGACAATAACCTGGTAGTAATCCTGGCGACCTCAGAAGAGGCGGCTTACACACCTGCATCAATAACCGGAACGGTAACGGGCGAAAACAATCAACCACTACCCGGAGTAGCCGTAAAAGTAAAAGGCACCAACAACGGTGTTTTTACAGATAACAACGGCGTTTTTAAGATCACTGCCGCAGATGATGCCGTATTGGTTGTTTCTTACGTGGGATACGACGACAAGGAAGTGCCTGTTGGAGGGCAGACCAATTTAATTATTCAGTTAAGTGTTTCTACAAAATTGTTAGATCAGGTAGTAGTTGTAGGTTATGGCAGCCAGCGAAAGAAAGATCTTACAGGCTCTGTTTCAGTTGTTAGCGCCGCAGACATGGCAAACAGACCCATTGTAAACGTTGGAGAAGCCTTGCAGGGTAAGGCCACCGGCGTACAGGTGGTTTCGAATTCAGGAAAACCTGGCGCAGGATTAACCATTCGTGTAAGAGGCTCGTCTTCTATTAGTGCAGGCAACGACCCGTTATATGTTGTTGACGGCATTCCTATGACAGACATTTCCTCATACACACCCAACGATATTGAATCAATATCCATTCTTAAAGATGCGGCATCATCGTCCATATATGGGACACGTGCAGCAAATGGTGTTGTTGTGATAACTACAAAAAAGGGTGTTGCCGGAAAGTCTAAAATAGATTTCAGCATGTACTACGGCACATCCTCTACAACTAAAAAGCTGCCGGTGCTGAATGGCAAGCAATACCAGGATTATGCGAACAAAGTACTTGGCCCCGGAACCATTACAGATTCTATGGTTCAGGCGAATGATATTAACTGGCCGGACGAGGTCTTCAGACACGGCAACCAGGTAAATTACCAATTAACCGTATCAGGTGGAACAGAAAAAACACAGCATCTGATCTCATTGGGTTACAGTGACCAGGTGGGAACGATTAAACCCGCGAAATTCAATCGTCTGACTGGACGTGTAAACCTGACCACAAAAGCGAATGATTGGCTTACATTAACAACAGCAACAGTCATTACACGTTCTAATACAAACGATGTTACTGATAATGCAAGTGTGGCAAGAGGTGGTGTAGTATTATCAGCTTTAGCAACTCCTCCCACTGTGCCTAAATACAATGCTAATGGAACGATCGGTCTTAATCCGCTATCAGGATGGCAGAACCCGCTTGGTGCAATTGAAGGGCAAACAACCAAGGCAGTAACAGACAGACTCGTGTCAAACATTGGTGCGGATGTAAAACTGATGAGAGATCTGGTGTTCCGCTCACGTTTTGGTATTGATTACACAGACTATCAGCAGAATTATTTTCTTGATCCATGGCTTACTACAAACGGCCAACAAACACAAGGCCAGCTAAACCAAACTAAAAGCACACAACTGGTTTGGCTGAGCGAACAAACACTTACCTACAATAAGAACTGGGGTAAGAGCCATTTTATGGCAATGGCCGGATGGACTGTCCAAGAATCCAAGTGGAATCAGACTTACATTTCCGGAACGCAACTGGATACCGCTTATCGCCATCAGTCATGGGATGAAATGTATATGCGTACAAAGACTAAACAACCTGGCACCAAGAGTATTGATGAGTGGGCGCTGCTTTCTTATTTAGGAAGAATTACTTACGACTATGATGGCAAATATCTCTTGCAGGCAAATATCCGCTCAGACAATTCATCCAAATTTGCTCCCGGAAACAGAACAGCTACCTTCCCTTCTTTTTCTGCAGGATGGAGAATTTCGCAGGAAAAATTCATGAGTGATGTGAATGTAATCAGCGATCTTAAACTGAGAGCCGGCTGGGGTCAGAACGGTAACCAGGAAGGCATTGGCAGCTACGAATATCTTTCCCTGATGAATATTAATCCCCTTGACGGATCTACCAGCCCTGCTACCATTGCACCTAAGGATCTTACATGGGAAACCAGTACACAAACGAATTTCGGTATTGATGCCGGATTTCTTAAAAACAGGATCACCTTTTCTGCAGACTTCTATCTCAAGAAAACAAAGGATGTATTGGTTAGGGTACCCCTTTCATCCCAGATTGTGCAAAGCGTTCTGTTAAATATGGGATCTATGGAGAACAAGGGTATGGAATTCCAGGTTTCCAGTAAAAACATTGTGCAGAAAGACTTTACATGGAATACCGATTTCAACATTTCATTTAACAAGAACAAAGTTACCAGCATTGGTAATGGTATCACATTCATGAATGCTTACGGCAACATCTATGAAAGAGGAAATGCAATCGCACTTGTGCAAGGTTACGGCTTAGGCGAATTTTACGGATTTGTATCTGGTGGAGTGGATAAAAACACAGGCGATCAGTTATATGTTAACCAGGCTGGTAAAGCTGTTACTTATGCAGAGATCAAACCTTCTGACAGGCAACTTATCGGAAGCGCTTTGCCGGACTTTGTGTATGGCATGACAAACAGCCTTTCATACAAAAACTTTGATCTTACTGTCTTCTTCCAGGGATCCCAGGGCAACAAGATCTTCAACGGCGTGAGAGTGGAAACAGAAGGCATGAAAGATTCACGTAACCAAAGCACTGCTGTTTTGAGCAGGTGGCAAAACCCGGGTGATGTTACAGATATTCCAGGCATCAAAGCAAACAGCAATGACAACAGCCAGATCTCTACACGGTTCCTGGAAAACGGATCTTACCTGCGTTTTAAAACTATTACACTTTCTTACCGGTTTGATCCGAAATGGCTTACACATATCGGCTTGAGTGCTGCATCTGTGTATGTTTCAGGCCAAAATCTGATAACAATTTCCAAATACACCGGATTTGACCCTGAAGTAAGTACATATGGAACAGCTACAGATAGCGATAACAAGAACATTTCTCTTGGAATTGATTACGGAGCTTATCCCCAGGCAAAAATGTTCCTGTTTGGCGTAAATGTGTCATTAAAGTAAACCCGCAAACGGTTAAAGTCGTAAATGAATTAAACCTTGATTGTTATGAAAACAAAAATCTTATATATACTTTCCTGCAGCGGACTTGCTCTATTTGCAATGATGTGCATGCAGGCGTGTTCAAAAATTCTGGACAAACAACCTCAAACGCAAACAGTAGCGCCTGCTGACAATGCTACTATTTCAGCTGCCGACGCAGAGAATTTAATTTCCGGCGCGTATACGACTTACAGGGGCTATGATTTTGGTCTTGAATTGAATGTATTGGATCGCATAGTGAACGGCGATGCCATTGCCGACAACTGTTACGCGGGCGGTGATAACCTTGATAACATCACGTTAGACCTGTTTACTGCAAACTCCTTAAATGGTAACGTAGCGCGAGACTGGAAGGATGCATACGGCATTATAGGGCGGTTGAATATTGCAATAGACCAGGTTGAAAAATGTGTTGACCCTGCGCTTAGCGCAGGACGTAAAAACCAAATACTCGGCGAATCTAAATTCATGCGTGCCTATTCCTATTTTGATCTGGTTCGTTTGTATGGAAGAGTTCCATTATTACTGGCTCCCGCCGACACAAAGGATGCTGAGACACTACTTAATTCAACCATCGTTCCGCAATCTTCTACAGATTCAATTTATGATGCTATTTTAAAGGACCTGTGGTTTGCAAGATCCACTGTACGTTCAGTTGGAGCATCAGATTCTAAATTCACTGTAGCGACAGGCACAGTAAATGCAACACTTGCTAAAGTATATGCGAGTTTGCCAACACCAAACTGGGATTCTGTTCTATATTACTGCAATGCAACAATTCCTGATTATTCACTTGTTCCTGATTTTACTTTCCTGTGGGATAACAACCATAAAAACAACAGCGAAGCAATCTGGGAACTGAATTACGAGGGATACGATGTTATAGGCAACTGGGTTCCAAGCATTTTCCTCGGTAGTGATTGGAAACGTTTCAATACGCCAACAAATGATCTCGTAAATGCTTATACGGCGGAACATGACAGTATTCGCATGAATGCTTCTATTTCATTTGCTGATATGCGTGGTCACTGGACAGACAAATACTGGAACCTGGCCAACTATCCGTTCCTGGCTAAATACAATGATCCATTTAACGGCACCAATGATTTCTATATCATTCGTCTGCCGGATATTCTTTTGCTGAAAGCGGAAGCACTGGTTGAGAAGGCTGACATCAACGGCGCGATGGCCCTGGTTAACCAGGTTAGAGCCCGTGTTAAACTGAGCCCGAAAGCTGCAGTAAGCGCCGACGACGCCAGGAACATTATTGCAAATGAAAGAAGGCTGGAGCTTGCTTTCGAAGGCCACAGATGGTTTGACCTGCTAAGAACCGGAAAAGCAATCAGTACAATGAATGCACAAAAAGATGGCAGTGGCAATAATCTTAATTACAATGTTGATGCACATCGTTTGCTGATGCCTATTCCACAGGCGCAGATAGATCTCAATCCTTTGCTCACACAGAACGAGGGATACTAAATATATTCCAGACCGTTGTGAGTATTTGTCCTACACTTTTAAAGTGTAGGACAATACTCACAATCTTGCTCACACAGCACAAAGCATCTTAATAAAATTTACTTCCGCCGGTTTTGCCAGCGGAAATCTGTTAAACCGGGTTACATGAAAATACTACACGTTTTACTTTTCTGCACGCTAATAGTTTCCTGCTCTAAAAAAACAATGCCGGGCACATCTGCAACTCCTTCATCCGGTAATGGAACAGTTGCTTCAACGGAAGCATGGATAACAGATCCTGCATTATCAGTTCTGTTTCAAAAGAAAAATAATGTACTCACAGGTTCTTCCGGGCCGGTGATTCAGGTAGACGATAAACAATCCTTTCAAACAATTGACGGCTTTGGGTTTTGTCTTACGGGCGGCAGTGCTTTCCATATCCACAATATGGAAGAGGCAAGCCGGGCTGCGTTATTAAAAGAATTATTTGCTACAGATGGAAATAGCATTGGTACAAGCTATTTGCGGGTAAGCATCGGCGCCTCTGATCTTGACGAAAAAGTTTTTTCTTATGATGATTTGCCCGAAGGTCAGACTGATACGCTGATGGAAAAATTCAGCCTGCTGCCGGATAAAGCTTTTTTGATTCCAGTACTAAAAGAAATTCTGGCCATCAATCCTTCAATCAAAATCTTAGGATCACCATGGTCTCCACCCACATGGATGAAAACAAACAACAACTCGAAAGGAGGAAGTCTTAAACCTGAATACTATAACGCCTATGCGAGATATTTTATAAAATACATCCAGGGTATGAAAGCTGAAGGCATTACGATTGATGCCATCACGATTCAAAACGAACCTCTGCACCCGGGCAACAATCCCAGCTTACTAATGTTACCGGAACAGCAGGCAGCATTTATCAAACAAAGCCTGGGACCAGCATTTAAGTCTTCGGGTATCTCTACAAAGATTATCCTTTACGATCACAATGCTGATCGGCCGGATTATCCAATGTCCATTCTCGCAGATAAAGATGCTGCGCAGTATGTAGATGGTTCAGCGTTTCATCTTTATGCCGGACCAATTGATACACTTTCAAAAGTGCATGATGCATATCCTGATAAGAACCTTTACTTCACAGAACAATGGGTAGGTGCTCCGGGCAACTTACCTGAAGATCTTAAGTGGCATATCAAGAATCTGATTATCGGCGCTACAAGAAACTGGTGCAAGGTTTCTCTTCAGTGGAACCTCGCAGCAAACTCAAAGCAAGAACCACATACTCCGGGTGGTTGTACAGAATGTCTTGGCGCAGTTACAATAGATGGTAACCAGGTTAAACGCAATTCTGCATACTACATTATTGCACATGCAGCCAAATTTGTAAGACCCGGTTCTGTCCGCATTTCAAGCACTACAGTTAATGGGCTGCCCAATGTGGCATTCAAAACTCCTGAAGGAAAGAAAGTGCTGATCGTGTTGAATGAAAGCAATACTACACAAACATTTACTATTGAAGAGAATGGAACTTCGATGAATACAAATCTGAATAGCGGTGCAGTGGGCACGTATGTCTGGTAACAAACTTGCATTATCTAAAACATTTGTAGCCTGGAGCTGGAGAATAAATCTTCAACTTCAGGCTACTTTTTTCACAGGGCTCGCCTTGCGGCGAAGGAAGTGATTTGTATAAGTCAACTGATCAGACTGTCATGCCTGAACAGGTATGGGATTAAGAATGCTGCCAGCCCACCTATGATTATTTGTGTCCCAATGAACATTGCCCTGAAATCGCCGGGGAATTTATTTTCTTCCGGACGAACCATAAGAGCAAAGTACACAATAACACCTGTGATAATAAAAACTGCCACGCGATACAGATTGGTGCCTCTTCTCATAAAATGTGCGAAGAAATAATAGAAAATACCGCAGGCCATCAGCAATAAAGTGCTGCCAAAAATAATAGTGCCAACGTCCAGCGCATTAAATGTATAGAACTCATTAATTCGGCGATAAACTGCAATGAAAATAAGATTGGCAATTGTGCCGATAATGCCTGCAAATAATCCGCCTAGTACGCACCGGGAAAGATCGCTTTGCTGATAATCGTAACGTGACAGATCGTGGTGGTGATGTTGATAATCGGTATTCATATGCGGAGATTTTTAGCTTCAAAATCTAAACACGGTCGGCGAGGAGAAAATTGCCATTCAATTATCCGGCATACAATCTTTAAGCGAAAGCAATGCTATATTTCTTATTAATGACCATTATAAAGATACGCAAATGTTTCTTTAATTGAAAGTTCCTGCCCGACGGAGTCGTTCAGGCAGGGAAAATTGACAATTGATAATGATGGAACAATATAAAACTCTGTGATACTCAGTGGATCCTCCGTGTAACAGTGTAATTGTATTTATTTCTTTGAAAATATAAGGAGTTAGCACAGCGGTTCCCGGTTTTTCATTTTCAATTATCCCTTTTCAATTGTCAATTACAAATCCTCCTCCCTCTCCAGCATTAATATCGCGCCCTGCGGAACAATGAAATATTTATCGCCTTCATATATTACTTCTGTTGCGCCACTTAATAAAAAGATCGCAAGATCCCCTTCTTTCGCCTGAAGCGGAACATATTTTACCTGTTCTTCCTCAGATTTCCAGGACTCATTTTCAACAGGCATCGGAATAGCATATCCGGGACCGGTTTTGATTACATATCCCTGCTGCACTTTTTCTTTTTCCTGTACGCCGGGCGGAAGGTATAAGCCGGTAGATGTTTTATCGTTCGGCTGCAGTGGCTTTATCAGCACCCTATCCCCTATTACGATCAGTTTTTTCAATTTATTATCCGGAGTTAACAACATATTAGGTTTTTAAAATGCAAAATTAAAAACAAGCGTTAAACTATGGTGCAGAAATATATCAGAACGCCTGTACTAATTACCTTTAACAAAACAATGATCCAATTTTGAATCGGCGTAATAATTAGTTATATTTATTTGTTTAAAATTTAAATTCAGATAATTATGGAAGGAAAAAAATACAAAATACTGTTATGTGAGGATGATACGAATCTTGGAATGGTGTTAAAGAACTATCTCGAATTGAATGATTACGATGTTACACTGGAAAGGGACGGGCGTTTGGGACTGGCCGCATTTCAGCGTGAAAAATTTGACATATGCCTGCTGGATGTAATGATGCCCAATATGGACGGCTTTACCCTGGGTGAGGAGATCCGCGATATTGATCCAGAAGTTCCCCTGTTCTTTTTGAGTGCCAAAACAATGAAAGATGACATTATCCAGGGTTATAAGCTTGGCGCCGATGATTATATTACAAAGCCTTTTGACAGCGAAGTGTTGTTGCTCAAAATAAAAGCGATCTTAAAGCGCAATGAGGACCTTAACAAGGAAAATGAAAACATGGAATTTGATCTGGGCAGATACCATTTCAATCCTAAGTTGCGTGAATTGATTTTCGATGGCAAAACGCAAACACTTTCCCCGAAAGAAAACGAATTATTGAAAATGCTCGCAGAGCATAAAAATGATCTTTTACCAAGAGAGCGGGCATTAAAGAAAATCTGGGGCAGCGATACATACTTCAATGGCCGTAGTATGGACGTTTACATTGCTAAACTTCGTAAGTACCTGAAAGACGATGAACACATTGAAATTGTGAATATTCATGGAAATGGTTTCCGTTTGGTGGTGAAAGAACCATCTTAGGTTAATGGAGAATTGAAAATGCCTAACGGCGAAAAATTTTAGAAAAATAACTTGAATAAAAAAGGCCTGACTTCGCCAGGCTTTTTTGTTTTTTGAACCATATAAGGCATATAAGAAAATATAAGATTTATGCTGGCTCTTATATTTTCTTATATGCCTTATATGCCTTATATGGTTTAGTAATGTATTTTAATCAAACAATGTGTTTGCGCCGGTGCTGGTAAATGGTTTCTTGCCGAGGTGCTCATATGCTTTATGGGTAGCTTCGCGTCCGCGGGAAGTGCGTTGAATAAATCCTTCCTGGATCAGGAATGGCTCATAAACTTCTTCCAGTGTACCTGGTTCTTCACCTACGGCGGTGGCAATGGTGGTGATACCAACAGGTCCGCCCTTGAATTTTTCAATGATGGTTGACAAAATGCGGTTATCCATTTCATCAAGGCCGTGCTCGTCTACATTCAATGCTTTTAATGCATGACGCGTTATCCCGATGTCAATACTGCCATCGTTCAAAACCTGCGCAAAATCCCTTACCCGCCTTAAAAGACCATTTGCAATACGGGGCGTGCCGCGGCTTCTTCCAGCTATTTCCAAAGCGGCTTCAGGCGTTATAGCAGTTTGAAGTATTGAAGAACTTCTCTCGATGATCTTCTTGAGCGTTTGTGCGTTATAATATTCAAGCCTGGACTTGATACCAAAGCGGGATAACAACGGAGCCGTCAGCAAGCCGCTTCGCGTTGTTGCGCCGATCAATGTAAATGGATTCAGATTGATCTGGACACTTCTGGCATTGGGACCGCTATCGATCATGATATCAATGCGAAAATCTTCCATTGCCGCATACAGGTATTCCTCAACAACAGTACTTAATCTGTGGATCTCGTCAATAAACAATACGTCACCCGCAGAAAGATTTGTCAGTAAGCCCGCCAGGTCACCCGGCTTTTCAATAACCGGTCCGCTGGTTTCCTTAATATTCACTCCCAACTCGTTTGCAACAATTCTGGACAAAGTTGTTTTACCTAAACCGGGAGGACCGTGAAACAGGACATGATCCAATGCCTCACCGCGCAATTTTGCCGCTTTTATAAAAATGACAAGATTTTCGATAATCTGGGGTTGTCCGGCAAACTCAACGATCTCTTTCGGGCGTATCGTGTTCTCGAACTCCTTCTCTGCTGCACTTTGCTGCGATTTATCTGCCTGTAAATTGGGATTACTCATGAACTGTGATTCAAATGCCAAAAATAGGTTTTTTAAACCACGGAGGCACAGGCGAAGAAACGAAACACGGGGATTTATTTGCCACGAAGACGCAAAGACAAAAAGAAGCACAAAGATGCTTGAACCACGGAGGCACGGACGAGAAAACGAAACACGGAGCATTCGAACCACGAAGCACAAGGGACACACTAAGAGGCTCAAAGGATTCGTTGCGCCGTTGCTTCGTCGCGGGCGCTGCGTGAAACTTAAAAGAGCTCGTAAAGGACAGAAAGGCTTCTGAGCTCGCCGAAATCGGAGACATGGAGTGCAATGTATTGCTGGAAAGATTGCAGCAGCTGACGCCTTACAGTTCTGTTTAACTGGATATTTTCCAGATCGTTGTAGAAGTTGATGCTATTGATCTCGGAACTGATGCGGGCAAGTTCGCCGGATAGATAAAAAGGGTGTCCGGGAATATCGCCAACATACTGCCCTTCTTCAAGATCCAGCACAGGTGTATGTTTATTAAATTCTCCCTGCCATTGAAACCCAAGTTCTGTGGCGAGATGGAGGGTAAAGTATAGAGGAAGGTTGGCAGTGAGTGTAACATCTCCTCTGTCCAGTTGTTTTAACGAATCTTCCATCAGGTAAAACAATTCCGGGTTCGCTTCAGGTTGCTTCAAACTATGTTGCAACAATTCAACCATATAGGTAGCTACTGCATTTTTTATTACATCAAAAAATAAGTGTTCATATAAATATGCCCATTCAAATTCCTTGATAAACTGAAGATTTTTCAGCTCGTTGTGATACACTTCCATTTGCAGGATAGCTGATGGCTGAAAATAATTACTCTTTCCCTGGGATTTTTTTGATGATTGTCTTACCCCCTTTACAATATAACTCTGAATTCCAAAAAGCTCGGTATATACCGTCGCGATGATGCTGGTCTCGCCGTATTTTACTGCACGTAAAACAATGCCTTTGGTTTTGTGAGTCATACAGCAAAGAAAGAGAAATATTTTGAAGACAGTAAGACAGTAAGATCGTAAGACGTGTAAGACATGTAAGATCGTAAGACGCCTAAGACCGTAAGATTTCGAGAATAGTAGATGGGTACGAAATCATAAAAAAGATTTGCGAGAATAATAAGATAATTCAAAGCTTTTAATCCTTTGTGCACCTTTGTGTTTGGTTAAAAAAACGCCGTGTTTCGTTCTTTCGCCTGTGCCTCCGTGCCCGCCCGTGCCGGATCGGACGGGGTTCAAGCATCTTTGTGCTTCTTTTTGTCTTTGCGTCTTTGTGGCCCAAAAAACCTCCGTGTTTCGTTTTGGCGCCCTGCCTCCGTGGTTTACCCCTATCGCAGATAGGGACTTTCGAAACCCAGCGTCTTTAACCCCTTTTGCACCTCCGGGCAGCTCATGAACAACTTCCACAACAACCCTGTCCTGTAATTTTCAATCATCACAATAATCGGTCCCTGGTCAATGGCAAGATGAGATTTTGCATACCAGTTTTGTGTTTCATTAAATGCGTCCACAAAGCCATATTCGCTCCATATTTTATCCCCCAGATCATAATAAAAATGCTTGAGTGCCTGCATGGAAAATTCCGGCGTATAAGGGAATGCTGATAGTGCAGCTGTGGGAGCAATGGTTCCCCAATCATTGTCCGGTGAAAAAGCATTATAGCCGTCATATGTGTCGCACGCTGTCAAGCCCCAACAATTGGCGCCATAGCCTTTAAAATTCTTTGGATTACGAATGCAATGTTCGTGATTGATGAGTGTATGATTTGTATTCAATTCCCAATAATCTGCGTATTGATCTTTTAATCCTTTTGGACTTAACCCAAGAAATGAATAATGTGTAAAAAATAACGGGCCGCCATAGTCGAAGCCCAACGGCAATTTGATGCCATAAAATTCCTTTCCATTCTTAAAATGGTTGCTCTCCGCCCAGCAACGGTTATATACCTGTGGCGTTATCGCATAGCGTGGTGATGAGGCTCCCATTATATACGCCATCAGGCATTCGTTCCAGCCACGCAACGGAAAGTTCATACTCCAGCCGTTGTTAGGGCTCCAGTGCCAGTATAGTTCATCGCGACCATCCCGCGTAAAGAAATTCCATTCTGCCTGATCCCATAACCAGTTAACACGATCTCGCACTTCACGCTCCATTTGATTGTCCTTTGTAAAGTATTGTCGCGCACACAAAAGTCCCTGGAACAAGAAAGCTGTTTCCACCAGGTCGGCTCCATCATCTTTCCTGCTAAAAGGAATAGTCTTTCCCGTTTCACCATTCAGCCAGTGCGGAAGAATACCATGATAGCTGTCTGCTTTATATAAGAACCTGACAATTTTATTCATTCTTTCTGCTGCTTGCGCTCTTGTTACCCATCCTCTTTCTGATGCAACTATAATGGCCATAATCCCAAAGCCACTGCCACCCGTGGTAACAACCTCATTCCCGTAATCATAAGCCACATTACTACGTTCGCGGGCAAGCCCGCTTACGGGGTGCGCAAAATCCCAGAAATAGCGAAAGGTTTGTTTTTGCACCAGTTCGAGTAAAGCAGTATCCGATAAGTTCTTTGGCCTTTTAGCCGCATCAAATGCAACTGTAGGGACAGCTTGCTTCTTTTGTGAAAAAGCAGCATGAAAACAGCAGGATAGAAATAATAGCAGGAACAAGTGAGTATATTTCATAAGCGCGTTTTTATTTTTCGTTTCTTCAGCAAGCCGGCACCGTTATTTTACCATTACAGATACGGACTTTGAAATCCGAGGGATTTCATCCCGTTCTTAATCTCAGGACAACTCATAAACAAGTTCCAAAGCAAACCGCTTCTGTAATTTTCAATCATTACAATTATTGGCCCCTGATCTATTGCCAGGAAAGAATTGGCGAACCATGCATCGTTTAAACTGAACGCATCAATAAAACCATAGTCCTTCCACAACTTATCTCCCAAAGTATAATAAAAAAACTTTAAAGCTGCAATCGATTCGGCAGGTGCGTAAGGCATGGCTGACAACGCTGCCGTAGGAGATATTACACCATCATCATTCGCAGGACTGTGTGCCAGATAGCCCTGTCTGTTATCATCGCTGGCAGTTAGTCCCCAGCAACTTGCACTATAGCCAAAAAAATTCTTGTCATTATTTACACAATAGTTGTAGTTGATCATTGTATGATTCTTATTCTGCATCCAATAATCTGCATAAACATCTTTAAGGCTACCGGGCTTAATTCCAAGGAATGAATAATGAGAAAAGAACAACGGGCCGCCATAATCCGGTCCTAACGGCAATTGATACCCGAGAAATGTTTTGCCGTTTTTCATCGCGCCGTTTTGCGCCCAGCCATTATCATAAACTATTTTGGGAACACCATGCGTTGGTGAAGATGCAGCAAGCACATATGGCATTAACGCTTCATTCCATCCGCGGACCTGGAGGTTCATATCCCAAGCGTAGTTAGGACTCCAATGCCAGTACAAAACATTTTCCGGCCCGTTTCCAACATATTTCCTGAACCAACTCCATTCAACCGCCCGCCACAAACTATCTATGTCGCTTCTTAATAATTTTTCTTCATTAGTTGCGAGGTTAAAATATTGTCGCGCAGCCAGCAATCCCTGCATTAAAAAAGCGGTTTCAACAAGATCGGCTCCGTCATCTTTTGTGCTGAAAGGGACTACTTTACCTGTGCTGCCATTCAGCCAATGCGGGAATGCGCCGTGAAAACGGTCAGCAGTATGTAAGAAGTTTACAATTTTCTGAATCTGTGTAGTGGCACTACTTCGCGCAATAAAATTTCTGTTCGCTGCGGCTATTATGGCCATAATACCAAAACCAGTTCCACCGGTCGTTACAACATCTCCTGAAGTATTGCGTTCTCTTGCCATGCCGCTTACAGGATGTGCGAAGTCTGTAAAATATTTGAGTGTTTGTTTTTGTACAAGATCCAATAACGCACTGTCTGAAATCCGGGGGAATTTATCTGTAGAATCTATTGCAGTTAATATGTTTACTGTAATCGTATTATTCAATTTTGTTCCTCTTTGCGATTGCAGACCGGACATTACTTTCAATACATATGCTTCAATGTTTTGAAGATTGCTCTTCGGTTGCACTACTATTGTATTACTGTCAGATGCACTTGCATAGCTGTACTGCAACTGCGCAGAAACACTGTGCTGATCGATCAGCGAAATAGCGGATGATGCGGAAGTTAAACTAACAGGAACAGTGAAGGCAAGTTTAATAACAGGGCTTACTTTCACTGATTGATAGGAATAATTGTTTGTTCCTGAAACACCGTCAACTGTAACACCGGTGAATCTGAAGTCTTCCGGAGGAAGAGGTGGCGGCGTATTGGAATTGCTGCTTTTTGAGCAGGAAAACAAAACGACTATTGCACTCAATATGAAAAAGGACCTTTTGTGCATGGGCAATAAATTGGTGTGCTTTTCAGGGTTGCGCAATAATACAGTTACACAGAGTTACACGGAGCAGGCACAGAATTACACAGAGAATGCGTTCCAATCTTCTAAGACAAATTACAGTCAAAGACTAAGAATGATTGAAGCCTGTTGTTGTCCGTGGGACATTAACCTCGCGCCTGTGTTAAAGTCCTAACGGACTATGATTGTCTTTTTTGACATTTCTATTGAGCTTAATTCCCTACGGGAAAACCTGCATTATTGGTAAGCTTGTTATTGGCACAATATGAGTGTCTGTCCAATATCAAAATGTTGGCTGTTTTTCATTGCCGTTCGCTTTAGCGAACGGATAGTCACAATTTGGATTATAGCTTTAGCCACATATTTCAACTTTTTGGCTAAAGCCAAATTAAAATATCAACTGTCATCCGTCGGCTAAAGCACGACGGCAATGAATTGAAATAAGCTTCTCTACAGCCCCAATTTTTCAAGCCTGAACAATGCATCTACCTCTTTCGCTGTTAAAGCTCTGCTATAAATCCTGAATTCATCCAATACGCCTGCAAAACTTCCGGCCCATGGCTGGCTGCCTGTGCTGGTAATCTCAGGATCGTTCGGCTGAAACTGCCAGGTGCCAAGCACCACAGCGGTTGCATTGTTGTCTTTAAAATTGAGCGGACCATAGTTCGTATTATTCGGCCCGCTTAATACCGGTCCTCTTACATTGCTCTGGCTACCCACATTGATGGGCTGTGATTGAGAATTGGCGTAAATATTAAAAACGGAGCTAGCTGAATCATAAGATATAATAATACTGGTCCATTTATTAATGGCGGCCGGAATTTTGGTTTCGCTAAACTGGCCTATGTTAACGCCGTCAATGTTGTTGCCAAGATGGACTTTAAAATAAGCGGTGTCAGGACTGGAAAAATTTTCCATGTAGATGTCCAGGTTACCCCAGAAATCTGTCTTGTTGTTGAGTGACCAGATCCCTCTTGCAAGCCCGCTTGTTTGAGGCGCTTTCATCCAGAATGAAATGGTAAACCCTTTAAGATTGGGTATTGACCCCGGTTGCTTAAATGTTACATAGCTGGTATCATTACCCTGGTAGCCCATCCCCTTAAAACCTTCGACAAAAGATGCATTGTGATTTGTGCCGGTGAGATGCTGGATGCTATCATTGAAATTATTCTCAAAGCTCCACTTGGCAATAATAGCATCCTTCGCCACATCATCAGATGTGTTGTAGTTACCTATAGGCGGCGGAGATGACTGTTTAAAATCATCGCCATAATCGGCTTTTGTGCAGGAAGCGAAAATAATCACCCCCATAGTAAACAAGGCCAGTGAAGGTGATGAGAATATTTTTATCATGCTTTTCATACATTTCTTTTTTGTGTGTACACAAATGCAAGTACCGTTAGTATCCCTGGTTTTGTGTCAACCTTTTGTTACTTAGATCGATCTGATTTTGCGGTATGGGAAACACTTCATTTCGTTGGGCCTTAAACCCTAGCGGACCAAGAAATGTAACTGCACGTCCGGTGCGCACCAGGTCGAAGAAACGGTCACACTCCATAGCCAATTCAACGCGGCGTTCTTTCCATACGTTGTCGATAGTTGCAGCAGCATTCGCCAGCCCTGCTCTTTGTCTTACCATATTCAAACTGGTGGCAGCTTCACCAGCCTGGCCAACCTGCAATCCTGCTTCCGCATTAATCAGCAACACTTCTGCATAACGCATCAGGCGTATATTTTTAGGTCTGTCATCTTTATCGTTCGGACCGTTGCATGCAAAAGTTTCTTTCAAAGGACTGTGATATGCTTTGTAACTGTAACGCGGATTTTCAACAGAGTCCTGTGTAGGTATCCTGAATCCATCCCACAACACTGTGCCCGTATTGGCTCCGCCAGTTGGCTGCACAAATATGATTGTTCCAAACTTGCGGGTAGAATCGCCGGGCTCATACGCATTTACCAAACTTTCAGAAGGATCGTTGAATCCAAACCCCAGGTCACCGGCATAAATAACATCATTAAACACATTATCCGGCCAGCCTTTCTTTGCTCGTGCTCCCTGTCCGTTTGCATATAGCTTGCTAATGGCATCACAGGTATTGTTTTTGGCTGCCTGCATTTCAAAAATGGATTCTGTGTTGTTCACCCCGCCAACACCATTAACAGGATTTTCACGGAATATTGCGCCGTAGTAGGGATAAGGAACCAATGAATATTTTCCTGAGTTAATAATATCCTTTGTTAATTCATAAGCCTTCTGATAGTTCTTCTGATACAGGTACACTTTTGCGAGAAAAGCTTCAGCAGCGCCTTTATTGGCACGACCTTCCTGCGCGCCTGCTTCTCCACGTAAAGGCAGGTTATCCATAGCAAACTGTAAATCACTAATGATCGCTTTGTAAACGCTATCTACAGATTGCTTTACCACAAATTCATCTTTATTGGATTCGGAAGGAGCTGGTACTCTCAGAATCAACGGCACTCCGCCGAACAAGCGAACAAGATTGAAGTAATAAAAACCTCTCAGAAATCTTGTTTCACCAATCAGCCTGTTCTTTAATGTCTCGTCAAATGTAGCCGCATCCAATACTTTTAAGGCCTGGTTGGTGCGGGCAATTGCCTGGTAATGCCCTTTCCAGAGATTATCCAGGTAGAAGTTTGTCGGGCTAATATTAAAGTGATCCATTTGATTGGCCTCGGGACCATCAGAAGCTGTACTTCCTTTGTCAGCGTCGTCAGATGCAACGTCTACTGTCAGTGAGTAAAGCAGCCCGATGGTGGTATTATCGAAACCGCCAAAATATAAAGTGTTGTACGCACCCAGTACAAGGTCTGATGCCGCGTTAGGATCCTGGCTCACTTCATCTTCGGTTTGTTGTCCCTGCGGCGGCACATTCAGGAAATTCTTGCTGCAGCTGAAAAACAGTAATGCCGCAACAGCACTTCCAAGCAGTGAATATTTTATTGTTTTATTATTGGTATTCATGATGCGAAGTTTAATTGTTGATTGACTAGAAACCCAGGTTTATACCAAATACCCATGTGCGCGGAGTTGGATAAGTATTAATATCAACACCCGCATTTGTAATGCCCAAATTGGTTTGATTGGCCGCAGAATTCGGATCTGCCTTCAACGCATTTACACCGGTGGAAATAGCGGAGAACTCAGGTGTAAAGCCGGTGTAATTGGTAATTGTTGCAAGGTTCTGCACGGTGGCATAGACCCTGAGTTTAGTGATCTTCGCTTTCTTCAGCATGTCTTGAGGAAGCGTATATCCGATCGTGAGGTTGTTAATCCTGAAAAAGCCGCCCTGTTCAACAAAATAAGTTGACGCCGGCCATTGATTTAATGTAGCCCTGGGATTTGAATTAGACTTGTTGTCTACGGTCCACCTGTCAGTAACCACACTTGCTTCCATATTATCCAATGAGTTGGTTGAAGCTCGCAAAGCTTTTTTTGCATTGTATATTTTACCTCCTGAAGTACCATAAGTGCCGAAACTCAGATCAAAGGATTTGTAAGTAACGCTGCCACTAAAGCCATAGATAAATTTTGGTTGATAAGATCCAACCAACACCCGGTCATTTGCATCAATTACGCCGTCGCCGTTCTGATCTACATATTTAAAATCGCCCGGCCTTGCATCTGGCTGAATAACGGTGCCGGCTTTGTTTTTATAATTATCTATCTCTTCCTGGTTTTGGAAAATTCCGGCAACTTTCAACACGTTATAACTTCCGATAGGCTGGCCATTTGGAGACAATGTAACATATCCCTGACCTGCAAGATTACCATCAACCAACGGTTGGCCACTTGATAACCCAACAACTTCGTTTTTATTGTAGGCACCATTACCACTGATGCTGTAGGTCCAGTCTTTACCAATCTTATCGCTCCATGTTAAGCCCAGTTCCACACCTTTGTTCTGAATAGCTGCTGCATTGGTCAGGTACTTGCTGTCCTGATCACCCAATGTTCCTAGTATGTTTACATAAATAAGCGCATCGTTGGTCTTTTTACTATATAAATCTATTGTACCGTTTAAACGTTTGTCAAGTACCGTAAAATCAAGTCCAAAATCAAATTCTTCAGTAGTTTCCCATTTCAGATTGGGATCTGTGATCTGGTTAAAAGCAATACCTGAACCCAGGTTGCCATAAGGAAGATTAGGAGATGCCAGAGGCAGGTATAAAGATGAAGGGATCTGATCGTTACCTACCCTACCCCAGCTTGCTCTCAACTTCAAATAACTAAAGGTTTTCTGATCCTTCATAAAGTCTTCGCTCGTAATATTCCAGCCAAGGCCTACTGAAGGGAAGAATCCCCACCTGTTTCCTTCCGGAAAACGGGAACTACCATCACCTCTGAATGTTGCAGTAACCAGGTAGCGATCTTTATAGTCATAATTAAATCTTGCGATATAAGAGTTGCGGGCCCATTTATCGCCGGAACCATTGTTCTTTGCAGTATTGGCATCGCCCGCGTCGAGAAACCACTGATTCTTCGCAGGAGGAACATTTTGCCGGTACCCGTATAAGCGATTAAACTTATACTGTTCGGCTGTTGTACCTATCATCAGCTTCAGGTTATGATCCCCAAACTTTTTGGATGCAGTAAGCGTATTGTCCCACAACCATCTGTTTGCATCATTCTTGGTGATCTGCAAAACACTAACCGGTTGTTGCTGGTTACCACCCGGCGGATCAAATATGGTGCTGTCGGCGAAATATTGATACGCGTATTGGGTGTTCTTATAAAAATCAAGATCCACACCGATGTTAGAAGAGAACACCAACCATGGTAAAATCTTGTACTCAAATGTTGCTGCACCCTGTATACGATTGTCGTTCCCCCTGTTGTAATTCTTGTCGATGTCCAGCAGCGGATTACCAACATTTTGAAACGCCGACGTATTACCATACTTAGTACCAACTCTTGCAGGAACAACGGGTGCGGCTCTGTAAGAGTTACCATATGCGGAGTTTAGATCAACATCATCCAAAACACCGTTGGCATAAGAAATTACCGTTGTGAGTTTAAGCTTGTTGTTGAATTTATATTCATTGTTATTACGGATGGTAAATCTTCTGAAGCTGTTATTCTTGATGATCCCTTCATCAAGCAAATAACCGGCGCTGAGATAATAATTGATCTTTTCGCTACCGCCTGAAATGGAAAGGTTATTGTTCTGCTGTAATCCTCGACGGAGGATCTGATCGTACCAATCTGTGTTAGAGCCATTGTTTAGCAATGCTGTGTCAACAAGATTATCACTGTTACCATAATAACGGCTCGCTTCGTTCAGATAGCCAACATACTGGTGCGAGCCGGCCATATTTACCAGGTGCGCAGCTTCTTTCACGCCTATTGTTCCATCATAATTCACCACCATTTTACCCGAGCGACCTTTCTTCGTCGTAATGATCAGCACACCGTTGGCGGCACGCACACCATAAATGGCTGTGGACGATGCATCTTTCAGCACATCCATGGACAAAATATCCGCAGTATTAATGTTGGTGATATCATCCGTAATTACACCATCTACAACATACAAAGGGTTAACGCCGGCGAGCATAGAACCTGTACCGCGAATACGCACGGAAGGAGAAGAGTTTGGTGCACCGGAGCTAATGATCTGCACACCGGCGGCTTTACCTTGCAACGCTTGTGTCGCAGTTAACACCGGTTGTTTGGAAAGTTCATCACCTTTGATATTGGCGACTGCGCCGGTAAGATCTTTTTTCCTCGCTGTACCATACCCAACAACAACCACTCCATCCAGGTTAACAGCTTCACTCGCAAGTGTTACATTGATCTCCGTCTGAGTGCCGACAGTTATTTCGCGGCTAATATGTCCCACATAGCTAAACACAAGTACATCTGTGGGCTCTGCGCTTATGGAAAACTTTCCATCTTCATTTGTAGCGGTGCCTCTTGTAGTTCCTTTAACCTGTACAGAAACGCCTGCCAACACGCCACTATCGCCACGGACAGTTCCCGTAACATTTGCCTGAACAGAGTGATATCCCGCTGCTGCTTCCTTGATGATGATCTGCCCGTCATCCATTATTTCGTAAGTAAGGCCTGTGTTCTGCAATACCTGGTCCAGCACATCCTGTATGTCTGCATCTTGCAGATTAACAGAAACTTTCTGTGTCAGGTTTTTTATATCCTTATAAACAAAACGGAAATTACTTTGCTTCTCTATAGCTTTCAACACTGCAGTAATTTCGGTTTTCTCTGTTTTGACAGATAGTTTTTTGCCACGCCCCTCTGCAGAAGCCTGCAGGCTAAAAGCCAACATACATATTGTCATTATTTTAATAATGAGCAATAGCCTTGATGCCAAAGGTTGTCTGACATCAGTTAGCAAACATTTCATACTTTAGATTATTATGGTTAATGAAAAAAGCCAACCCGCCAGGGTGGTGATTATGCAATACGTTAACCTGAAGTAAGCGGGGAATGCGCCAACATTCTCCGCATTTTATTTTATTTGGGATGAAGGTTATCCTGATGCACAAGCAGATATTTCATACTATTGAATTTTATAATATCAAATGCATTGGCAACTCGAAAAATGCTTGCCGGAAAAAACAGACAGATTATGCAGTTGCGCCGGCTTGTTATCCGGCTCCGTTAAAAAGGTTGTGTCAGTTTTTTCTGATATGAAATAGTCTTCAGCAGGTAAGGCAGCGGCAATCACACTTACATCAGACAACTTATTTCTTTCATTAGCTGCAACGTTTGTCGATGTAAATCAACGAGTGCACTATTTTGAGGATTGTATATTTCTCATTTGATCAGGAAACCTGAAAATCGCTTTTGCTATTGATTCTTCATGCAAGGAAACAGCGGCCCAACATTGCAAACCCCTAAAACATTGTTCTCTAAATTATTGTGTTGCAACTCATTTCTTTTGTAATACAATTAGCGAACCTTTTTGTTGCACGATTAATAAAAAACAACGTACACTAAGCAATGATTCAGATGGATATTTATCTTAGAAATTATTCTAATAGCAATTGACTAATATCTCAACGCCGCGTTTTGTCTCAAACTAATTAACTCGCAATCAGTTTATTAGCAACCATTTTTGAAACTAATTTCATATCCTGACTTTGGAAAAATATCTTTGCAGCACTTAATGGAAAAAACAAACTTCATAGACTATATCCGCATTTTCTGCAAAAGCGGACACGGAGGAGCAGGCAGCAAACATTTTATGCGCACGAAATACAATGCAATGGCCGGGCCTGATGGTGGCGACGGAGGTCGTGGTGCGCATGTTATTTTAAGAGGGAACAAGCAGTTATGGACGCTGTTGCATCTCCGGTACTACAAGAACGTAATAGCCGAGAATGGTGAAAACGGCAGCAAAAACAATTGTACCGGAAAAGACGGTGAAGATGTGATTATTGAGGTGCCTTTGGGCACAGTTGCCCGTGATGAAGAAACCGGCGAAATAGAAGCAGAAATTCTTGAGGACGGCCAGGAGATCATTTGGTTACGGGGCGGAAGAGGTGGCCTGGGCAACCAGAATTTTGCTACGCCTACCAACCAGGTTCCCGAACACGCACAGCCGGGAGAACCGGGCGTCGAAGGGTGGAAAACGCTGGAACTTAAAGTATTGGCCGATGTGGGTCTTGTAGGTTTTCCAAATGCAGGTAAATCAACTTTACTTTCCGTAATTACAGCTGCGAAACCCAAAATTGCCAACTACGCGTTTACAACATTAACCCCGCAACTTGGGATGGTGGAATATCGTGACGGCAGGTCGTTCTGCATTGCCGATCTTCCCGGAATTATTGAAGGAGCCGCTGAAGGCAAAGGATTGGGACACCGGTTCCTGCGTCATATTGAACGTAACGCTGTATTGCTCTTTCTTATCCCGGCAGACAGTGACGATCATAAAAAAGAATTCGAGATACTGTTTAATGAACTGGAGCAGTACAATCCTGAAATGCTGCAGAAAGATTTTGTAATAGCCATCAGTAAAAGTGATATGCTGGATGATGAGTTAAAAGAAGCGATCTCTAAAGAATTACCGTCAAATATTCCTCACCTGTTTATTTCTTCTGTCACCAATAAGGGTTTGACGGAGTTGAAGGATGTGTTGTGGAAGACAATTAATCAAAGTAATTGACAGTTGAAAATTGACAATTGAAAATGGGGGAGAAATATTGCTTGGAATTTAAAACTATATTTATTCTTTGCTATAATCATTTTCAATTGTCAACTATCAATTATCCATTAAGTCACTACCCAGCTCAAAACAATATCTTCAAATATTTTTGCTTTTAGCTGAACATTATTCACGCTGTCTTTAGCGAAAGTGTAGGGTAGATCGATAATATTACTGGCGCCGACTACAAGATCTCCGTCCAGGTACATGCATTCCTTAAAATTCACTTCACCCAGGCCGTGCCATTTATACAGGGCTTCCTTACAGCTCCAGAACACCGTAAGCATTTCCACACGAAAATGTTTTCCCATGTTTACAAATGAAGTCAGAAATGCCTCTTCATTTGGATGGAGAAACTTATGTTGCACACGTTCAACTTTTGCTGAGGGAATTTCTATGTCGATGCCCACGCGATGATCTGTACTTACAATGGCAGCTGCAAAATTGCCGCAATGCGAAATGGAAAAATGATAAAGCTCGTCCGCCAGGTAAGGTTTGCGTGTATCTGCTATCAATATTTCATGCTGTGGAAAATCCGGGAACAGAAATTTAAGCAGGTAACGGCCTGCAAGATGTTGTAACCGCTTGTGGGGGTGCGTTATATCTTTTTTCAGAGGAACATGTTCAAGAAAAAAATGCTCATCTTCTTCAATATGCCAAATACCCAGCCGCGTAGACGCATTAATGTTATTTTGATAGAATAGAGCCAATTGACAATAAGGTTTTTTATTTATAACGCAAGAAATGCATTTATTTGCAAAACTTTGCCGACCAAGATATTTAGTACGGGTGACTAAAACAAAGATTCCCCGCTTAAATTCGCCGATGGCAATCAAAGATTCGCTGATTTATCCGGTTACGGATAATAAAAATTGTAACAATGATTCTTTCAGATCAACGCATTTTAGAAGAGATAGATAAAGGCACCATTAAAATAGAGCCTTATCAAAGAGAGTGCCTTGGAAGCAATAGTTATGATGTGCATTTAGGTAAATGGCTGGCTACTTACAAAGAGCATATCATCGACGCAAAAAAACACAATGAGATAGAATATTTTGAAATTCCTGAGGAAGGGTTTGTACTCTACCCGCATATATTTTACCTTGGCGTTACGGAAGAATACACTGAGACACATGCACATGTGCCATTCTTAGAAGGTAAATCTTCGACGGGAAGGCTTGGCATTGATATTCATGCCACTGCCGGAAAAGGAGATGTTGGATTTTGTGGTAACTGGACCCTGGAGATTTCAGTAAAACAACCGGTAAAAGTATATAAAGGCATGCCTGTTGGGCAGTTGATCTATTTTCCTGTTGAAGGAGAGATTGAAGTAAAATACAATCAGAAGAAAAACGCTAAGTATAATGGACAGCCTGATAAACCAATAGAAAGCATGATGTGGAAGAATAAGTTCTGATCCAAAATACTAAATCACCACACGGGTAGAACTTTTCGCTTGTTATACTTGTTACCATAACAGAGGTTCTGCCCTGAATATCCAATATCGAAACCGTATTCACAGTCATGTTCCCCCCATAGCATTCAGCTTGCTTTGTAGGCAAGACAGAGATCATTTTGCCGGCTTCGAAAAATAAACGCTTGAAAATCATAGGATTTATGAAAATATGACTTATTTTACCCTATAATTTACAAGGATGGACGAAGCTGGTAAGTATTTAAATGTTTGTGAGCCATTGAATATTGATAAAGCGCTAACAAATGAACAAATAGTTGCAGCAATGAATACAACAGAGAAGATTTTTCTGATAGATGATGACCAGTTCTACTTATTCAGTATGAAGCGGATGATTGAAATAAATCAGCTCAGCAAAAGCATTATTGAATATAAGAACGGTCTTGAAGCAATTACATCCCTTAAAAACACACTTGCTAATTCTTCTACGCACGATCTTCCGGATGTAATTTTTCTTGACATCAACATGCCTATTATGAATGGCTGGGAATTTATGGAAGCGTATGAAACGATGGCTGATGGCATCCCGAAATCTATTAAGATTTATATGGTAAGCTCATCCATTGACGAAAACGATCGCAAAAAAGCCAAAGCATATAAAAGTGTAACGGATTATATTATAAAACCGGTTTCCATAGCATATTTAAAAGAGTTGCTGAGTTAAACTATGCGATGTTTTAAAAATAAATATGTTTTACAGTTTGTTGTAAATTTCGCTTGTTTATACTAACTTTCTTAAACAGATAACCCATCCACATATCTATAAAAAACTAACTGTCAAACACTGTCCCCTTAGAAATATTGTATCGTTACGTTTTGATTAAAGCACGGTAGCGACGAGGACATTAAACCAACACTATTGTTCTGTTTACTCCGTGATTGCTTGCAGATCATTTACCGATAAGTTTCTGTTATTACATAGCATTAGGTAACCCACCGTGCCCTCTTGTATTGCTAACTTATATGCGTGATTAAGAAACAGGCCTGAAATTCCACTCCTATAAGCCGTTGTTCCTAAACTAAAGTATTGAATTGCTATATGAAGACACTGTTGCCATTGCTATATGTTCTTCTGTTTGTTTTATGTTGTACAGATGAGGTATATGCTCAAAGATTGTGGTATCCTGATAAGGATGGAGATGGGTTGGGAGATAGGTATCATCCGTCCTTGCCATCAGTTGGCCCGCCATCCGGTCCAGTTAAGTATGTACAAAACAACCTGGATTGCAATGATGATTTTTACAATGCGCCAACTTTACAAGCATTACCTCCCGAAGGGTTTACATCAGCTGCAGTATGGTCTACATCAATTGCTACCGATGCCGGTAACATTCCATACATAGCATACAGTGATAAAGTTTCCAGCAAAATATCTGTTCAAAAATATGTGCAGGGTACTGGCTGGACCATAGTTGGCAATAGTGAATTCGCCTTTGCTAATGTTGGCCCCAAACTAAAATTCGCCCCGGACAACACAGCTTATATAGCCTATTACACCGAACCGGAAGGAATTAATGACCGGGAGCTTATCGTGAGAAAATATGATGCGGTGAACGGAAACTGGAATACAATGATCAAGGACCTGCAGCCAATCACTTCCCCGACCGAAATTGTTACTGATCTGGCATTTGACATAGATAATGCAGGCAATTTATATGTCGCATATTTGATTGGCGATGCGGCTTTTGTAAAAAAATGCCCTGCTGGCTCAACTACCTGGAGCCTTGTTGGAATGAGCAGTACTGTTGGATTGACCGCGATCAATTCTTCGTCTATTGATATGGACATTGACGATACAGGCGTGCCATTCATCGCGTTCTACAATGAAAACATCGGCACGAATGAAGTATCGATGATGAAATTCTCCGGCGGAACCTGGCAATTTTTGGGAAGTGTTGGCCCCGCGAACCTGACTCCTGTTAAAATCAAGGTCGATTACGCTGGCACACCTTTTATCGCATTCCAGGACAGATCAACTAGTCAAGCAATAATAGTCTGTAAACTTGTTTCAGGAACCTGGCAAACTATAGGTGCACCAGTCTCTAATGGGCGCATTACATCCTGTGCTTTAGAACTTGATGCAACCGGAATACCCGAACTGGCATGGACAACAAGCAGTCCTAGTGCAAAATGCTACGAAAGCAAATTTGATGGAACAAGCTGGCAGGCAGCTTCCGTTTCAACAGCTGGCGCCAATAGTGTGTCCCTTGCCCTTGATAACAATGGCATGCCCTATATTGGCTATGGCGACCTTAGTGCAGCAAACCTGGGGAAAGCTACGGTGATGACACTAAGTCCGGCGTACATTAATCCCACAAAACCTAACCTGACGCCTTCCGCAGGACCATATTGCGCCGGTAGTAAAATAACCATTACAGCAAGTGGCGATCTGAACGATGCAGCCAACTGGGTTTGGTATTCAGATGCCTCATTCTCTAACCCACTTGGAACTGGCAATAAAATTGATGTTTTCCCTACTGCGGATGCAACGTATTATGCACGGGGTGAAAGTGCTTGTGTAGCACAACCTACATTAGATAACCACATAGACATAACAGTAAGCCCATTACCAGCCAAACCTATCATCAATCCAACAGGCCCCAAAACAATCTGCGAAGGTGATCATATCACACTAACAGCACCACTTTCTGCAAGTTATCTATGGAGCACGGGTGCAACTACGCAAAGCATTGATGTGAGCACCGCCGGAGATTACACAGTTAAAGTAAAAAATGCTACAGGTTGTGAATCACCCGAAAGCGATGCAACGACGATTTTTGTGAATCCTGCACCCGCTAAGCCAACAATTGATCCGGCTGGACCGATTGCGATTTGCGCGGACAAATCAGTTACGCTTACTGCAATCTCAGCTGTTACTTCACCAGTGTTTACGTGGAGCAATACTTCAACAGGCGATAAAATTACGGTTAACACTACAGGTAATTACAGCGTAAAAGTCACCGATGGAAATGGGTGTTCCTCACTATTCAGCGATGCAACAACTGTAACTGTTAATGCCTTACCTGAAGCACCAACAATTGCTACCGGGGGACCAACCACTTTCTGTGTCGGAGATTCTGTTATTCTGACTGCAAGTTCAACTGCAGTTTCGCCCACATATATCTGGAGCGACAAGCCAAGCGCACCATCCAGCGACAAGGACACCATCAAAACGGCCGGCACTTACTCTGTTCTGGTTAAAGACATCAATGGATGTATTTCTCTTGTAAGTAACCTCGTAACTACAACGATCCATAATCTGCCGGACAAACCAACGATTGCGGTAACTGGTGCACTAACCTTTTGTGCAGGCGATTCTGTGGTTCTTGCTGCAAGTTCAACTGCAACTTCACCAACATATATCTGGAGTAACAAACCAACTTCACCTTCAAGTGATAAGGACACAATCAAAACATCGGGCAGCTATTCTGTTCAGGTGAAAGATGCTAATCAATGTATCTCCCCTGCCAGTGATCTTGTGAATGTCACCGTTCACAATCTGCCGGCCCAACCGCTTATCGCTGCGAGTGATGCACTTACTTTCTGTGCAGGCGATTCTGTTATCCTTACTGCAAGTTCAAGTGCTACTTCGCCAACATATATCTGGAGCAACAAGCCTAATGCTCCGTCAAGCAACAAGGACACCATTAAAGTAACAGGCAGTTACTCTGTTCAGGTAAAAGATAATAACCAATGCTTGTCACCAGCAAGCGATGCTGTGTTTATAACTGTTCATAGTCTGCCAGCCAAACCACTCATCGTTGCAGGCAATGCACTTACTTTCTGTGCCGGAGATTCTGTTATCCTTTCTGCAAGCTCAACTGCAACTTCGCCAACATATATATGGAGCGATAAACCGAATTCGCCACCCAGTGACAAAGACACCATTAAAACATCTGGCCACTATTCTGTTAAGGTTAAAGATGCCAATCAATGTATTTCTCCCGCGAGCGATGAGGTTACCGTAACTGTGCACAATCTTCCGGCCAAACCATTGATCTCTGCAACTGATCCATTGACCTTCTGTTCCGGAGATTCTGTGATTCTTACGGCAAGTTCAACTGCAACTTCTCCAACGTATATATGGAACAACAAGCCAAATGCGCCGTCAGGCAACAAGGATACTATTAAGGTAACAGGCAGTTATTCTGTTCAGGTTAAAGACAACAACCAATGCTTGTCACCGGCAAGCGACGCAGTAGTTGTAACTGTACATAATCTTCCGGCCAAACCACTTATCGCTGCGAATAACCCGCTTACATTCTGCGCAGGCGATTCAGTAATTCTTTCTGCAAGCACAACTGCGACTTCTCCAATATATATCTGGAGCAACAAACCAAACGCTTCTTCAAGTAATAAGGACACAATCAAAACATCAGGCAGCTACTCTGTGCAGATTAAAGATGCCAATCAATGCACATCCCCGGCGAGCGATATGGTGATAGTAACTGTCCATAATCTTCCAGCCAAACCACTTATTGCAGCAAGCAACACACTTACATTCTGCACAGGAGATTCAATTATTCTTACTGCAAGTTCAACTGCAACTTCTCCGACATATATCTGGAGCAATAAACCAAATGCGCCGTCCAGCAACAAGGATACAATTAGAACATCAGGCACATACTCTGTGCAGGTTCAAGATGCGAATCAATGTACATCCCCGGCGAGCGATGCAGTGACAGTAACTGTATATAATCTGCCAGCCAAACCACTCATTGCGGCGAGCGATGCGTTAAGTTTCTGCGCAGGAGACTCGGTTATTCTTACTGCAAGTTCAACAGTGACATCTCCAATATTTATCTGGAGCAATAAGCCAACTGCACCATCAAGCAACAACGACACCATTAAAGTATCAGGCAGCTATTCTGTACAGGTCAAAGACGCCAATCAATGTATTTCTCCTGCAAGTGATGCTGTGCAAATAACTGCGCATAATCTGCCAACTAAGCCAACCATCACCGCAAGTGATACAACAACGTTCTGTGCGGGAGGTTCGGTTACGCTAACTGCGAATACATCTATCGCGTCTCCTTCTTATTTATGGAGCGATGGCAGCACCGGCGCAACACTCAGTGTAACAAAGTCCGGTAGTTATACGGTACAGGTAAGAGACGCCAATCAATGCCTGTCCCTGGCAAGTAACGCGCAAACTGTAACCGTAAATCCGTTACCTGCTAAACCTACAATTTCAACCAGTGGCACTACAACCATATGCGCAGGCGATTCAGTTATTTTAACCGCAAACACAACAATTACATCTCCTCAATATTTATGGAGTGATGGTTCTTCAGGGGCAACGATCAAGGTAACAAAGAGCGGCAGTTATACTGTGCAGGTGCAGGATGCAAATCAATGTATATCAGCTGCCAGCAATGCACAGATGGTAACAGTAAACGCGCTGCCGGCAAAACCAACAATTGTCGCAGCCGGGCCAACGTCTTTCTGCAGCGGCAAATCTGTTGTATTGACTGCTAACTCCGGTATTATTGCTCCATCTTATATCTGGAGCAACGGAGATACAAATAATTCTATCACAGTAAATACCTCAGGCAGCTACACGGTACAAGTAATAGACTCCAACAAATGCATCTCATCATCAAGCGATGCGTTACAGGTAAAAGTCAATGCAGTTCCTCCAAAACCAACAATAACCGCTATGGGCGCGACAGCGTTTTGTGCCGGGGATTCAGTAGTACTCAAAGCTTCATCGTTAGCAAACGCTCCGAATTATGTATGGAGCAATGGACAAACAGGCACAATACTTACCGTTACAACGACGGGCAACTATTCCGTACAGGTAAAAGATACAAGCGGATGCCTCTCAGCTCCAAGTGATGAGCAAACAATAACAGTTCATTCATTACCTGCAAAACCAACCATAACACTGCAGGGATCGGATACTTTGTGCGCAGGCGACTCCGTCATCTTAACGGCACATTCATCAGCTATATCTCCGGCTTATGCATGGAGCAACGGCGCTACAGGAGCTACAGTAACAGTGTCTGCTTCCGGCAACTATTCTGTGCAGGTAACTGATGCTAACCATTGCACATCATCGGTTAGCGATACCCAGCGTGTCAGCATTCATCCTTTACCGGCTGCGCCAACCATCACTGCGTCCAGTTCAACAAATGCCTGCTCCGGTGGTTCTGTAACATTAACTGCAAGCGCTGCTGTTTCATCCCCGGTATATCTATGGAACACTGGCGCTACAGGACCTAAACTAACCGTCACACAATCCGGCAACTATACTGTACAGGTGAGTGATGCCAACCATTGCTTATCACTTGCAAGCGCTGTTAAAAATGTAACGATCGGCACACCGCCCGCGAAACCGGAAATTAGCGCAGGTGGGTCAACAACATTCTGCGCTGGAGATTCGGTTGTACTGACAGCGACTTCAAATGCAACGCTTCCTACTTATACATGGAGCAATGGTTCAACCAATCAAACACTTACCGTATTTACAAGCGGAAACTATGCTGTGCAGGTTAAGGATTCAAGTGGATGTACATCAGTTGCAAGCGACTCAATAAAAATTGTTGTTAATCCTTTGCCTGCTATACCGACTATCACGTCCGCCGGACCTCTCTCTTTCTGCCAGGGTGATTCTGTTATACTCAAAGCCACTGCAGCTATTACATACTTCTGGAATAACCAGGCCGGCGCGGATACTTTGATCGTCCGGAACGGCGGCACATATACGTTGACAATCCAGGATGCCAATCATTGTACTTCATTGACAAGCAAACCTGTAACGGTATCTGTAAAACCAGCCCCTTCCAAGCCTGTTGTTTCGGCCAGTGGTCCTTTAACTTTCTGCCAGGGAGATTCTGTTGTTTTACAAGCACCATCGGCAAGCAGCTATAAATGGAGCAATCAGTCAACAGCTTCTTCTATCACGGTAAACATCAACGGAAACTATTCAGTTAAGATTCAGAATGCCGCGGGCTGCTGGTCGCCAGAGAGTGCACCGGTAACAACAAAAGTGAATCCTTATGCTGTGGCTACTGACATCAGTGCAAAAGACACAACTGCATGTCATGGATCTCCTGCAATCCTCACCGCGACAAGCAATGTACAGGGTGCAGTATTTAGCTGGTACAGTGATGCAGCATTACAAAACAAAGTGGGAACGGGCAGTCCGTTCATTACAGCGCCACTTAACAGCAATACTACTTTCTATGGAACGGTACGTGGCAATGACGTTTGCGAAAGCAAGCCTGCCGATGCAATAGCAGTCAAAGTTTCATTACTGGAAAAACCATTGCTGACAGTTACGCCCAAAAATGTATCAATCGGGGTTGGATCAAGCGCGCAACTGACAGCAACAGGTGAAGGCGCAATCGTCTGGACGCCATCCACAAGACTGGATAATGCAACCAGCTTTACGCCAAAAGCGTCACCAACTGCTACTACCACGTATACAGCTACATTAACAAGCCCTGAAGGTTGTCAGGCAACAGACACATCCAGGGTTGAGGTAACCATCGCATATTTCGATTATAATAAATTGATAACACCTAACGGAGATGGCATTAACGACAGGCTGACATTCACCAACATTGCGCAATACCCGGATAATAAACTGGAAGTATTCGACAGGGACGGCAAACTTGTTTATCGCAAGACCAGCTATAACAACGAATGGGATGGAAGAATTAATGGAAATGTTCCGCCGAACAATACCTATTATTTCGTGCTAACAGTAAACGGCAAAGTTGTTAAAAAGGGAGGTGTAACCATTGCTCATTAAGTTTTTGAGCAAGAACCCTGTGCAAGCAATCATCACTATTAAAAGATGCAGTATGAAAAGGAATCAATGTAAGATCGTCTCATTTATTATACTTGTTGTGCTCTGTGTTACTAAGGCAGATGGACAACGCTATTTTAACAATCCCATCGCCCAGTATTTCAGGGATGATTATTTATGGAACCCATCTTTTGCGGGACAAACCACACGGCCCCGGATCTATGCGTTAATGAACAGCTCGTGGACGGGCTTTGAAAATGCACCGCGACTGATCAATTTTTCTGCCGACTTTGCTTTTGGCAACAATTCCGGCGCAGGCCTGCAACTTATTTCAGACAAGAGCGGTGTATTGCAACGCAACCTTGGCGCGATAAGTTACTCGTATAGAGTTAAGTTTTCTGAGACTGAATTTCTGCGGCTCGGTACAAGCCTGGAGCTGTATAAAGAGCGGCTGGACAATAATGTAATAAACGCTTCCGGCGATGTTGATCCCGTTGTGAAAGAATTTAATTCACGCGGCTGGCAATTTGATGGAGATGTTGGTCTTGCTTACCAGAAAAACAATTTTATGGTGGGCGCTTCCGTCTTTAACCTGAGCAGCCAAAACTTTAAAGTAGCCACTTCCGATCTGGCACTCGCGCAAGTTCAAACAAGCTATAAACTTTACTTTGACGAGGATAGCAAAATGAGCATAACGCCGCTGCTTTCTTACAAGCTATACAAACAACATGAGAACATTTTTACAACTGCCGCACAATTTGAATTTGAAAAGGTTTTTCATGCAAGTCTCTACTGGCAAAGCACCGGCAACATGATGGGCGGCCTTGGTGTTGAAATTAAAGACTGGATTGAAGCAAACTTTTTCTATAGTGGGAAAATGAAGTATGGCTATAACCCGCAATATGAGATTGGGTTGAAGGTGGTGATAAACAATGAAGAATAGGAAATGTGCAAATGGGGGAATGTGCAAATATGCGAATGAGGGAATGAATTGAAAACAAGAGAAGTCTTCAAAATTGTGTTTCAATAATATAAAAAGCTGACAGCGCTGAGCTGTCAGCTTTTTATATTATTGATATTTCACACTGAAATAACCTTGCGTTATTTGCCTCGCCTCTGTGCTGTTGTATGATAGGCCGGCAAAACTAAATGTACCGCGAAGTAGTTTTGAGGTTGTATTGTGCTCAAGGATTTCCAACGTACCGGATATCGGGCTGAAAGCTCTTTGATTTGAAATAAATTTTCCTTCTGTGTATAACGCCGTTTGCTCAGATGAAATTTCCAGTGGGTAGGAACCGACTTTAATATTGGCGGCTAGTTGAAACTGAATCGAAACTTCCTGATCAGCCGACAATGCCCGAATTACAAGTCCCTGTTTTTGGATAAAGGCAGATTTAACCGTCGCTGCCGTCCACTTATTTGCACCTATTAATGCAGACACTGTATCGGTGGTTGAAGCATTTTCATTGTTATCTAGCATAGAAATCACGTATGGCAGGTTAAATTCTCCGCTCGTGATCTTTTTGCTTGACCCGTCTTCATCATAGTACACGTTTCCCAAAAACTTACCCGTTATTGTCTGGTTTACAGTATCAATAGAAGAAATGATCAACTGTCCTCCGGCAAGCGCAGTATCCTCCGACGTGTTGCTGAAATAATTAAAATCATCTGCATTATTTTCTTTTTGGTAAGCCAGTACGTTATAGCTGCTTTGGCTAAGATCGTATGTACCAGGCTTTGTGGCAATCAATTGCAGGGCAATCGTTTCTCCATTCGAAGCGACTCCGTGAATTGTAATAACCCCTCCTATAATAGAAACATCTTGCTTGTCAGTAGCTGCTATCCAGGATTTGCCATCAATAGTAGCAGTAAAAGTACCAGCAGGAATATCTGACTCTGATTGGTTAGGGTTCGGAACTTCTACACTAATCTCCTTCTGACAAGAACTCAGCATCAGGGCCAGGGAAATCAAAACATAAAAAAATCTCATATTATTAAATTAGGGAGCACAAAAATAGGGCTATTGGAGTTAAATAAAACTAGTCCTTGTTTTCTCAAACAAATTATACCCTTACACTCAATGCATCTCTTAAACCATTACCCAACAAATTAAAAGCAAGAACCAAAAGCATGATAGCTATACCGGGAGCGAGCGCAAGCATAGGATTATTGGTGATGATGAAGTTGTAATTTTCTTTGATCATGAGGCCCCAGCTGGGTTGTGGCGGTTGTACCCCTACGCCTAAAAAACTTAAGCCTGCTTCAATTACGATGGCTGAAGCAAAATTACCGGCGGCTATTACAAGAACCGGCCCCAGGATATTTGGCAAAATATGGCGGGTAATAATGCGAGCGTTGGAAAATCCCAGTACTCTTGCTGCATCAACATATTCAAGTTCTCTTACAGCCAGTACCTGTCCGCGTACAAGGCGCGCAACATTCACCCACATGGTTAGTCCTACTGCCATAAATACCTGCCAGAATCCTTTTCCCAATACAATGGTAATGGCAAACACAAGCAACAAAGTGGGGATGCTCCAGATAATATTGATGAACCACATAATTACATCATCTACCCAACCTTTAAAATATCCCGCCAGTGCGCCGAGCATTATGCCGATGCTCAGGGAAATAACCACGGCAATAATGCCTACACCAATGCTTACGCGCACACCAATAATCAAGCGGCTGACTATGTCCCGACCGAATTTATCTGTACCAAGATGAAATGTCTTTTTTGTTATCAAAAGATCATCTGTTTGCCCTTTTGCATTGTATGACTGTCGCTCCGTAACGCCATCATCGATATATTTCAAAACGATTATACTATCTCCGGATCTTTCATATTGCGTGATGGGAATGAATTCGTATTTGTCAGAAGCTCCGTTGATTAATTTTTCAAGCCAGCCTGTGCTAACATCTCTCTTTTTGAGTTGAAGAAAATAAATGGAGAAGCCGGGTTTCCTGTTGGCAATTTCAGGGATAATTCTATTTGCGTTGGGTGATCCATCCGGAGCGATGTAATAAGCAAACACAGCCATCAGCAGGGCGCAAATGATTATTGCGAGCCCGGCAACAGCACCTTTGTTTTTAAAAAATTTTCTCCAGAATCGATCCATAATAGCTATCAGCAGTCAGCTATCAGCTGTCAGCTTTGGTTTTATGATTGAGTTGTTGATTAATTGGAAATCTTTTTTGGTAAATAATTGCTTACGCCCCTTCAGGGCTTGGTTGAATGTATATTCTTCTTACGTAGGGCGTTGCCCTACGCTAATGCCGGACGCCCCTTCAGGGCTAATCACTAGGCGCGAAAACAATTTCACAAACATCATGCATTCTATTAACTCCAGGCATCCGTAACTCGTACCTAAAACATGAGGGCTCAAATTCAGCCCACATCGTACACCGTACCCGCCCCAACGTGCCGTCGGTACGGGCAGGCATCTAACATCGTACCTCACTTCACCGTCCTCCCCTTCCACTGGTATTTTCCAAACTTACCGAAAAAGCCGGCTATTACGGTATAGAAAATATGGACCGGCTGCATGAACGGGAACCACCGGAGCAGGGGTTTTAAGCGGAAAAAACTGGCGACAAAAAACATAAAAGTATATTCACTGAATGTTTTAAGAATTACCAGTCCAAGCCAGTAAAGCAATATATAAGGATTCCAGAGTGCCAGCACGGGAAGGAACAGCAACAAGAAATTCAGCGTGTACACAAACAACAACACGAAAATGATGCGCTTGTCATCGTAAGCTTCGGCTTTGCTTGCCCACCGGATACGTTGATTGAAAAAGCTTTTCCAGTCGGGCATCGGATCAGTTAGAACAACTGCTTCGCGTGCAAATAAATAGCCTATACGATCGCTGTAATGCATGTTCATCTTATGCATCAACAGCATATCATCGCCACTGGCAATATTATCAATCCCCTTAAATCCATTTACCTCGTAAAACACATCTTTTCTATAACCCAGATTGGCTCCGTTGCACATGCTGTGAAAACCAGCAGAGACGGATGCGGCAGTTATACCCTGCAGACTGATAAAATCAAGACACTGAAACATGGTTACAAAAGAGCCATCAGTTACAAACATAACCGGTGCCGCTACAAATACCGGATCATTTTGTTGGATGTACGCGTCATACCCTTTTAACCAGCGCGGAGTTACGCGGCAATCCGCATCCGTTGTTACGATCCAGTCTTTGGTTGAGTAAGAAATGGCTATTTCGATCGCCTTCTTTTTGTAAGAATTGAGCGAAGTTCCGTCTAACTCTTCAGCCAGCCTGATCAGCTTAACATTGCTATATTTCTTTGAAATTTCCTCTACAATAACGGGCGTTCTGTCGGTTGAATGATCATCTATTACGATCACTTCAAAAAGATCTGAAGGGTAATGGTTGTTTATAATGGACAAAACGCAATTGCTGATAGAAGTTTCTTCATTTCTTGCAGGTATGATTATGGAAAATGAAGTAGCAGGTTCAATATCCGGTATTACAAACGGTTTCAGCCGCCTGTACCAGATCCTGTAAGTATGAATCAAAGCCGCATAACAACAAAGTAATACAGCTGTAACAATAACAACAATCATTCAGTAATGAGTTTTATAACTGTACCAGACAAGTATCTTTTCCGTTTAAAAACTCCGCCCCAAAAAACGTACAACGTAAAACGCATGACTTATAACGTACAGTAACAGGCGCAAAGAAAACCAATTTATTCATACATCAGCGAAGCTACTTCCTGTATATGTTTTTCCTTGAGAAGCTGATGGCCTGCTTCAATGATGTTTATATGCACCAGATCCTCCAAACCTTGCACTAACGGGAGTGCATTGTTGCTGATAATTATTTTGTCATATTTCCCAAAAAGCATTCGAACTTTTATTTTGTTAGTTGCAACCTGTTTTCGCAACAACGCAGAAGCTACTTTAAACCTGCGCATCAACGTCCATCGCCTGTACAATAACATTCTTTCCTCTTCCTTATCCAGATAATAGTGTGCAATTTTATTTACAGCAGGCTGTAACAAGCCGGCGGTGCTCATCATTTTCATTAAAGTAAACAATGGTGCGGGGTGTTCCATCGAAAATCTGAACAGCCGGTTGCCGATAATTGTTTGTGTGGCCACATTGTACCAGGGATTCCGGTGAAACCCGTCAGGAGCAAGCAATACAAGCCTGTCCACCAGATCCGGTGACAATTGAACCAACTGCATGCAAACCCTTCCTCCCATACTATATCCCATCAGGGAGATACGCTCCTGTTTATTTCCGCAGATCTGTTGAACGATATGCATCAATGTCTCAGGTAAAAGATCGCCGCTTTCCTCCCATTTTGTTTCTCCGTGAAAGGGCATATCTATCGCCACAACCTGGCAATCCGGTAAATGCGGGGCCAACAGACCAAAAGACAATGCATTCTCCCCGTATCCGTGAAAACAAATAAGCTTTCTGTCGCCAGTCCCCCAGGTATAATAGCTTATTAAAGATGATTTATATGGCAGAAAAAAATGCTGCATATCTTCCTGTTCAGATTACTTCTTTGTTAACCCCGATTTTAGTCATTATTAATAAAAAAATATGCACACTTCAATCGTGGCCTTTCTTAATTCGTTAAAAAACATTATGTCAAACCCTATCCGTTAGTATCGATTTGTTAAACATAAAAAATAATGACTAAATGCTTGTTTTATTGGATAAAACTAATCAATTTTGAATTAGTTGCATAACTAACTATATGGCCGATAGTCAATTCAGAAGGGGCGAATTATACAGCGTAATAAACGGGATGGCCAGCACGGCAGTTGCAAGGCGGCTGCAAAAGAATTTCAGAAAGGCCGGCCTTGAAATAACCGTTGAGCAATGGAGTGTATTGTATCATTTGTGGAAGGAAGATTGCCTTAATCAGCAAGAGCTGTGTAACCGTACATTCAGGGATAAACCGAGCATTACAAGACTAATTGACAACCTGGAAAAACAGCACCTCGTAAAACGTATAACATCGAAAGAAGACAGGCGCATTAACCAGGTTTGCCTGACCGATGCGGCAAAGGAGTTACAGGAACTTACTGTTGAGATAGCGAATCAGACAATGGATGAAGCACTGATTGGTGTAAACAAAACAGATATTGAAATTGTAAAGAAAGTGCTGCAACAGGTTTATGATAATCTGAAGCAACTGTAAACTGTTACACTCATTCATTTCTGGCTATGCATTTAAATATTTGAGGTACGCATTTATTACCATAACGATGCTGTATTGACGATACAGTAAAAAAACTCACGCCATGGAAACCACATTAAAGCAAACCACAGCCACTAAAGGTGGAGAATGGCTGATTAAGCCTACCGAAGCTGCAGATACATTTATTCCCGAAGATTTTGATGAAGAGCAGAAGATGATCATGGATATGTGCCATCAGTTCCTGGAAGCTGAGGTAAAACCGGTAGTTGACAGAATTGACAAACTGGAGCCGGGGTTAATGCCTTCCCTGTTGGAAAAAGCAGGTGAACAAGGCTTGCTGGCTACATCACTACCAGAAGAATACGGCGGATTGGGCAAGGATTTTATTACAGCTACAATTATTAATGAAGGTCTTGGCGGTGGCAACTCGTTTTCTGTAGCAATGGCTGCACACACAGGCATTGGAACACTTCCCATATTGTATTTTGGTACGGAAGAGCAGAAACAGAAATATATTCCCAAACTGGCCAGTGGCGAATGGAAGGGCGCATATGGATTAACTGAACCCAACAGCGGAAGTGATGCATTGGGTGCTAAAACAACGGCGACGCTGAGCGCGGACGGAAAATATTATTTGCTGAACGGGCAGAAATGCTGGATCACCAACGGCGGATTTGCAGACGTTTATACTGTTTTCGCAAAAATTGATGGCGACAAGTTCACTGCTTTTATTGTTGAACGTGGTTTTGAAGGATTTACACAAGGAGCAGAGGAACATAAAATGGGTATCAAAGGTTCTTCAACAGTACAATTGTATTTCCAGGATTGTAAAGTGCCTGCTGAAAACCTGCTTGGCGAAATTGGCAAGGGACACCTGATCGCTTTTAACATTCTCAATATTGGCCGTCTTAAACTGGATGCTGCTGCAATAGGCGGCTCCAAGGCAGCTTTCAATACCAGCCTTGAATATGCGATAACAAGAGAGCAGTTTAAAACTTCCATCGCAAATTTTGGCGCCATCAAACATAAACTGGCTGAAATGGCCATCCGGATTTGGGTTGCAGAAAGCGGGCTATACCGGGCCACAAAGCTGATCAATGACAAAGAAAAAGAATTGAAAGAAGAAGGCATTCCTCACAACAAGTCAATGACCGGAGCTGCTGAAGAATATGCAATAGAGTGCGCCATGCTGAAAGTATTTGGCAGTGAGACACTTGATTTTGTGGTGGATGAAGGCGTTCAAATACACGGAGGCAATGGCTTTAGTGATGAGTATGTTATTTCAAGAGCTTATCGCGACAGCCGCATTAACCGCATTTATGAAGGCACAAATGAGATCAACCGCCTGCTGACGGTTGACATGGTTTTGAAGCGCGCATTAAAAGGAAAACTCGATCTTATGGGGCCTGCAATGGCTGTGCAAAAAGAGTTGATGAGTATTCCTGATTTTAGCAACGATGATGAAAGTGCTTTTGCCCGTGAAAAAAAACACGTGGCTAATTTTAAAAAAGCTATCTTGATGGTTGCGGGAGCTGCTGTACAAAAGCTGATGATGAACCTTGATAAGGAACAGGAGTTGTTGATGAACATTGCAGATATGGCCATCAATACTTATCACGCTGAATGTGCATTGCTGCGTGCCATAAAACTTGGCAACGAGCAGTCTTTACAGGCAGATATGATGCGCACATACCTGTATGATGCCGCTGACATAATTAACAAATGTGGTAAGGATGCATTGAATAGCTTTGCTGAAGGCGATGAGCTAAGAATGATGCACATTGGCTTAAAACGTTTTACGAAAGTAGATCCGTTCAACACCAAAACCGCAAGAAGAAATATTGCGGATAAACTGATTGAACAAAGAAAATATTGTTTTTAAGATTTTTTGGTTGGTTGTTAAGTGGTAGTCCCGTTTGGTTTTCCGGCGGGACTTTTTATTTATATACAGGCCAATGTCATTTAGTTAAGCATACCCACTGGTCTTGCTCCGTAAGAGCATCCAGTTTAGATATACAGGTGATGGTGTGAAGTGCCGCAAACTTTTATCCTTGTTATAAAAAACGTACTTTGTATTATTCTTTTATCAATATGCCCGGAACAATGATATCAAGAACAGACATTGAAAAATATTTTCTTGCAGAAAAACAGGCAGGTCTGATCTTTCTTATACTTGGCACTGCCGCCATTATTATTGCGCTGATTGCCGTCTTCACCATAAAAACAAATGTGTGGAAAGGTGCAGCTATTCCACTGATTCTTCTCGGTGTTATACAAGCTGCGGTAGGTTATGCTGTCTATAACAAAAGTGACGAACAAAGAGTGTCTAATGTTTATGCTGTGGATATGAATCCCGACAAACTAATCAAACAGGAAATTCCACGTATGCAAAAAGTAACAAAGAATTTCATCATTTACAAATGGGCCGAAGTCGCATTAATTGTTGCCGGCATAATATTGTTTGTTACATACAGGAGCCGGCCGGAAAAAGCATTGCTTTACGGACTTGGACTCGCGTTGATCATTCAGGGAGTTATTCTGCTTACTGCAGACTTCATCGCATCAAAGAGAGCAGATACTTATTTACAACAATTACAAACCTTACAGAAACCCTAGTGGGTAACGGAGAGCGCACTTTTTGTAGCTGCGTTATCCAGGTTTGATGCATTCCCTTTCATATTCAATTGTCCGGCAATATTCTTATTGGCGAGATCGATCATTTGAACAATAGCATTTCTTATTTTATCTTTTTCCACGAAAGCCAGCAAATGGCCCCGGTTCTTTATCATTTCAATATTGAGGTAAGGAACGTTGGTAAAATGTTTTCGTGCAAAATCGGCATTAGTAGTGTATACCAGTCCGTCATCGGCTCCCTGCATATAGATCACCGGGATCTTAATGTTCTTCCATAAGGGCAACATCTTGGTCAGTTCTTCCCTGTGATGCAGTTTTTCGGTATTGGCAGATTGCAGCATACGGGGAACGATCCAGTTAAGCACGGGAGATTCAACCAACGGGCTAAACCAGAATACTTTTTCTTCGCCGGGCGCCAACGGCGGAGCAATGATCACCAGGCCATCCGCCAGTTCCGGGTGATCCATTACAAGCCGGCACGCAATTGAACTGCCATAAGAAGCACCGACAATGATCAAGGGATGGTGCACTTTATTCAGACTATCCAACACCGGCACTATACATTGCACCTGTGTTTCTATGGAGGGCTCCGGTTTGCCAAGGCCGGAATAGCCGTAGCCCGGTCTGTCAACTGCATACATCGAAGCCCTGCTCAGTAACGTGCTGTCCGACATGTAATCGCGATAATAACTTAACGAGCTTGGTGCCCCATGAATGAAAAAAACCGTGGCAGAAGTGTCTTTCCCAATAGAAGCATAACGGATCTCGCGGTTGTGGGAGCTGTAATAACTGATGTGGGGCGTAAGGCCTTTCTGATAAAAATAGGTGGCATATTGTCCATCATCCATTCTGAACTGTATAAACCGGTCCAGAACCAGCAACGAAATAATCAGAATCAGCAATAAAACAATTAGTAGCCGGAGCAAAAATCTGCCAACCTTCTTCATATAATAAACTTACTGTATAGTGATAACAATTGCATTATAAACAAGGTTGATTTTCTGTTAAGAAAGACTTTAATGGCCTAAATATTCAAGATCGAACTAACCTCGTTATTTTCCTGACACAAAGAGCGTTATCAAGTACGAAGTACGAATTACGAAGTACCCGGTTCGACCTTGCTCAATTTTTCGGGCCAACTTAAGACTACATCATCGAATCATCAGCTCTGAGAAAAACTCAAAGCCTGGACTTGTTTTCAGCGGCGAAGATTACACGTTTAATCGCGTCAATAACGAGTTCAGGTTCTGTAACGTGTATTTCGTGGCCACTTTTCCCGGTCGTGATGAACTTACTGTTGGTTGAGGAAGCGAGGAAACGTTGTTGATTACGGATCTTGTCATTCATCATACTGTCACGCATATCCCAGCCCTGTGGGTAATTATTTTTAATGCTGCACAAAACTATCAGCGGTTTATCGACCATTTTGTAATGCAGGCTGTCATCATAAATGGCTTTAAACTCCTCCGGCCAATAGTCGCTTCCATCGGCGGTGGCGGATTTTGGAAGGGACAATGCCCATGCCCGGACTTTTTGCAGACTATCCCATCCGGGTTTGAACTGAAGCGACTGCCTGTTCTTTTCAAATTCCTGCATTTTTTGAGCGGCGGTAATGATCGAGAACGAGTCGATGGCCTGTTTCACTGGCGGAATTTCTCTTCCCGGCGAAGCAGTTTCCCTCATACGCTGAATCTTCCCCTTTATACCAAACAACCCGTTTTCTGAAGTTGCATCAACCAGTACCATCCCTGAAATTTCCGAGAAATATTCGCTTGCAAACTTGCGGGCGATCAATCCGCCGATTGATTGTCCAACCAAAATAAAAGGCGGTTTTACATTGGATGATTGCAGCAGCTTGTGCAGTTCGTAAGCTTCCTGCGCAATGGTACGGGGTAGTGGACCAACATCACTCCATGCAAGACCAGCGCGATCATACGAACAAACTTTAGCATCCGGTGACAGCCGTTGCTGTAGCAAAGTCCAGTCAAACGAAAATCCCATAGCGCCGGAAATAAACACAACAGTTGACTTTCCACTGCCGGTGCAATACAGGTGCAACTTGTATCCTCCTATATCAACCATTTTTCCCGGAGCTACAAATTGAATTGAATCCGATGTCCCCTTCGCTTCTGCGGTGCCAGCTGATAAAAGAATTAATGCAGACAGTACCTTGCCTGAGATGCCTTTAAAAAACAACATTCTACGTAATTTTTCGTACATCGAATATATAAAAATATTCGATGCTGAATAAATTCATTTTCTGGTGATATTTTTATACAGCAAGTGTTTGAAAGCCTTGCCGGCAGCCCAAATACATGGTTAGTGATCCTGTAAACCTGACATTAAAATCCCTGCCATAACAATTTTTGTGTTCAACTGTTTATAGAATTTTAAACTTCATTTTATACCAACTATTATGAGTAATCTCGAAAACAAGGTCGCCGTTGTTACAGGCGGCACCAGCGGTATTGGCTTCGCTTCGGCACAGACATTGATCAACGAAGGAGCCAAAGTAATAATTACCGGCCGCCGGAAAAACGACGTAGATAGTGCAGCGGAAAAGCTGTCTGCCACAGGCATTGTAGCAGATCAATCCTCATTAAAAAGCATTGAACAATTTGCAGCAGAAGTTCAGGAGAAATTTGGAGCAATAGATATTCTTTTTCTCAATGCAGGGCTTACAACTTTTAGTTCTATTGAAACTGCTTCAGAAGAACATTACGATAGTATGATGAATACTAATGTAAAAGGTACATTCTTTACTGTTCAAAAATTCCTGCCAATTATCAAGGATGGCGGCTCCATAATATTCATGGCATCGGTGAATGCTTCGCTGGGAGCACCAGGTAGTGCTGTCTATTCCGCCTCCAAAGCAGCAATAATATCACTCAACCGTGTATTGGCGAAAGAGCTTTCGCCCCGCAGGATACGGGTAAATGCAATTTCCCCCGGTCCGATAGAGACGCCGCTTTATAGCAAGCTGGGTCTAAACGAAGAGCAACTAAAAGGATTTGGCAATGTGCTGTCGGGCAGAAGCCTTCTCGGCAGGTTTGGGCAAGCATATGAAATAGCCAATGTAGTTAAGTTCCTGGCTTCGGAGGATGCTTCTTTTATAAACGGAACAGAAATTACAATTGATGGCGGCCTAACAGTAGACCCCCTGGGCTAAAATGCCGGCAGCATAAAAGAGCACCAGGCGTTTCACGAGATCCCGAAAAAAGTTTCCGAGCTGATGAAGTATAAGCACTTTATTTCTTGCTGGCAATTTCTTTGCTCACCGCAGCCACTTCTTTCAATAGTAATGGAAAAGCAGGTTCAGCCATACCACCATGATCAAAACCACCCAGTTCATAAAGGGTGGTACGTTTGTTACCAGCTAGTTTCATCATTCGGTTTAAGTAGGCATTTTCTTCATAACGGCCAAGCAGCTCCATTTCACGGTCGCCTGTAATTAACAGCATTGGGGGAGCATCTGCGCGTACATGGTAAAGCGGCGCGTATTCATCAATAGTCGGCTGCGTGTTTTTTATTCCCTGCTCATCCCGCACGGTAAAATGCGTAATGGCTTGCCCGCTAAAAGGAACAACGGCGGCAATACGGTTTGCATCGATATCATATTTTGCCAAATACTTTTTATCGAGCGTTATCATCATTCCCAAATACCCTCCGGCAGAATGACCGGAGACAAATATCAGATCGGCAGATCCGCCATAACCGGCTATGTGTTGAAACGCCCAGGCAACGGCCGCTGCCGCATCCTCTATATAAGCCGGCGCTTTAACTTTTGGAGATAAACGGTACCCAACACCAATTACAGCATACCCTTTGTCCATAAGCGCCCTGGGAATCTCTTTACTACCACCTGTAATACCTCCGCCATGGAACCACAGAATTGTTGCAAAATCTTTCTTTCCTTTTGGATAATAGATATCCATAACGCACTGGCTATTTATGTAGGCGTCTTTCTTGTTGATCGAGTCAGCATAATAGTGCACATTTTTTTCCGTTACATATTCCTGTTGTGCGAGTAGTTGAACTGTACTGAAAAACAAAAAAATGATAAAGAAATATTTCATGATGATGGTTGTTTTAAGAGCGCGTAAGTGTCCTACACTTTAAAAGTGTAGTACACTTATGCGCTTTTGATCAAAGCAGTTGTCCTACACTTTCGAAGTGTAGGACAACTGCTTTGATCAGATAACTAATCCTTATTAATGGTAATGTAGGTCTTTTTGTATTCCTGCAAAGCCCTTATGTTATCTGTAACATTCTTCTTTTCAAAAAGCCTGATCACCCAAACTGTTAGTCGCATAAAAAAGCTGGGCATATGAATCAATCCACCTGCAAGCGTTGCAATTGTTTTGTCTCTTTTTGCCATGCACGCATCGCGGTCTGCGCCTTGTTTTGCATGCAGATCTTCAGCAAACACCCATGCTCCATCTCTTGCATTGGCAATGCTGAACTGTATTAGTATGGAAGATGAATTACCCGAATGCATTCCAAGCAATGAAAGCAAAGGCGAAACCCTGCTCAATCCGTTTAAAACGGGATAGGTTAACGCTGCAAGCAAATCATTAATGCTGTCAAAATCCTTTCTTACAGCATCCATCGGCCCGGCTCCGGCTATCTCAGCCGCGGCAATGCCAAGGTCGAAATTGATGTGCGCATTCATGCCCAGCAACAAATGCTGCAGTACCAGGTAAGACGATTTTTCCGCTGCTTCAAACGCAATTTTCCACGAGCCGGTCAATGGTTGTTTGTTTTTCCACGCCTCCATGGCGTCAAGATATCGTGATGCAAACACTACATCAAATTGTTTCATCATCCCGTTATTTACAAATTGCTGTTTGTCTGCGCCTTCTTTTACCTGTACAGTCACCATATGGTAAAGTGCGGCAAAATATCCTAACGGACTGCTGGTTTCAATAGATTCATCAATAATTTTCTCGAGAGCAGTGATCACATCCTCAATTGTAGCTATAGCCATGCTTATAGGTATTGTTTTTTCCAGTATGCTATTGAGTAAAAATTAATGTCTCATAAAATCAAACGCGCCCTTTCTAAGGTTGATGCCATATTCCAGGTAAGCTTTCAGGCAAGCCAGAAAGTTTGCCCAGCCTTCAGTGTTACCCTTCAACCATTTAATGCCGGCTTCATCATTTATCATGTCTTTTTCTGTAGCAGTCACCAACGTCGAATTATGTTCTTTGGGTTGAAGTGATATTTCCACGAGGGTTTGTCTCCCGTCAATATCCCAGTAAAAGGAAACGGCTTTATCCCGCTCAACTTTATTCACCTTTATTGGGAAAACCATATCAAATTCAGGAAACTGCCAGGAGATTTCTTTCTCCGTAGCCATCCGGTCGCTGCCTTTTGCAATAAAATAGTTGCTCATTTTTGCAGGGTCGACAATTGCTTCGAAGACTTCCGAAACAGGTTTTTGTATTTGTATGGCGGTTTTTATTTCAAGCAGTTGCGAGCTCATATTCAATTTTTTATGTTGAAGTTAACTGTTATCCGGCCGTCCAGCAATAGCAACTTATTATTCTTGCACAATCTTTTCGAAGCGCCGTTTAATAATCCATATTGATAATTGTTTCAGGCTTACATAAATTTACTTTGGAAATGTTACCTGCACCGGAAGATACACACAACAATCCAGAGCCTTTTCACTAGCATAACTCATACTATCCCATTCCTATTTGCACCCGGTTATTACTTTTTTCAGGCATTGCCATACAAAATGACGTATGTGCAATACAATTCACTTGCTATCCAACATCCGCAATTGTTTTAGATGTTATTCTCAACCTGTAAACTATACATTATGAAAGACGCCCACTTCATAAATGCCCATACTGGAAAACTGTTCAATTGTTTTTACCAGCAGTTTCTTTCTTTTAAAACAAAGTTGGTTAAATATGCTGCGCTGCTGCTAACCGGCTTAATATGCCAGCAGGTTTATGCTCAGCCTGTTATTACTTCCTTCGCTCCATTAAGTGGTTTACCTGGAAGCACTGTTACGATTTATGGACGCGGCTTTAGTTCAACACCTTCTGAAAACATTGTATTTATAGGAGGTACCCGCGCTTATGTAAAAACCGCTTCCGCAGACAAGCTGACGGTTCAGGTGCCGCGAGGCATAACCAATAAACCTATCAGCGTAATGGTTAATAACCTCATCGGCTTCTCTGCCACTTCATACATAACAACTAGCAAAACAGCAGGGGTAATAATGCCGGGCACTTTTGAAACGCCTAAAAATTTTTACATGAACACAAGGGCAAATGCGGAAGAAATTTTTTCTATTGACGATCTTGACGGAGATGGCAAACCCGATATTTTTGCCATAGGACGATTTTCAACCTTCGACGATTTTTATGCGGCCTACCGCAACACAAGCACTCCGGGAAATATTAGCTTTTCAGTGCCAACAATTTCAGATATACCTTTTTCATACAATAGAAATTTAATGCCTCTCACCGATCTTAACGGCGATGGCAAAAAGGATATTATTGTGTGGGCTGATGATCACTTCGCCATTCTACTCAATACCAGCTCAAACGGATCTATCAGTTTTAACGATGAATTGTTGATACCGCTTGATTTTAATTCCCAAATTTATGCGGTAGGTGCCACTGATCTTAATGCTGATGGCAAACCTGACCTGTACGGATTTAGATCCTATCCAAATACTGATTCATTGATATTCAGTCAAAATACAAGTTCCGGAAATGAGATTTCCTTTGCCAACCCAATAGTTTTACCGCTTCAGGTTTCTTACCACCCTTTTTTTATTGATTTGAATGGAGATCAAAAAGCAGATATTTTATATACTATGCAAGATGCAATGGCCGTGCGCATCAATACTAGTCATAATGGGATTACATCATTTGACGAACCTGAAAATATTTTCCCAACAAGCTCTGGAACATTTCTGGCTGTTGCAGACATCAACAAAGATGGCAAACCAGACATTGCTGTTAGTGCCTTATCCAACAAAAATGACAGCTTGCGTTTTTTACTAAATACCAGTACCTCTGGTAATATCAGCTTTGCCGCACCCGTGTCATTTCCTATCGGAATTAATGCGAAAGATGCTCGCCTGGTTGACATAGATGGAAACGGTCAACTAGATATTGCCGGCTATGAAGGTGCGTCTCGCAATTATGACATCGTGCGGAATAGCAGTACTGCCACACGCATGTCGTTTGTTCCACCGGTACGTTTTCCTTTTATAAGAAGCGGAGGCATTGAGTATGCCGATTTTGATGGAGACGGCAGACAGGATATGGCGTTTGCAGTAAAAGATTATTTGTCTTTTGTATCTGTTTTAAGAAACCAGATGGATACAGCAAGAGGACGGCCGTCTATAACATCATTTTATCCAACAGCGGCAATGCCATCTGACACAATAACAATTGAAGGCGACAATTTCAACGGCACAACCATCATAAGGCTGGGAGGTACAGCAGTGGAATCTTTCAAAGTTGTTTCCAACAACAGGATTACCGCCGTTGTCGGCAGGGGAAGTACTGGAGATCTGGAGCTTCTAAACAGGGTGGGATGGGTAATTAAACCTACATTTACATTGATCACAGATACTACCATCAAGCTGTTAAGCACAGTTACGGGTGTAGTGTGTTCGGGTAAAGTTGTACGGGTTAAAGCAGTGGTAACCAACGCATACAGTGGGATAACCTACCGATGGTACAGGAACGAAAAACTTGAACCTGCTTCCAATCAAATTTACACATCACATTCTATACAGGATGGTGATTCTCTTTATTGCCTTGTATCTTTCGCAGGCCTGCTTGATAAAGTGTTAAAGAGCGAAGTACTAAAATTCGATGTTAATCTTTCACAAACACCCAAATTACACATTCGGTCAAGCAAAGGCACATTAATATGCAAAGGCACACCGGTTATATTTAAAGCTATTGTGAATAATGGAGATTTTAAACCGGTATATCAATGGGCAAAAAACGAAATAATTGTTGGTGATACTTCAGATACTTATGTTGACAGTAATTTGCAAAATGGCGATGTCATTCGTTGTTCGATAGTTAAGGCACAACAATGCACCGTACTTCCGGCAACAGCTTCTTTGCAAATGACGGTTGATGAATCAAGACCACATACGCCCGTATCGATCATTGGTCCGGATGAAGTATCGCCTTCTCAGTCAAACGTTATCTTTAGTGTTGCTCAGGTTCCGGAGGTCAGAAGCTACAAGTGGCAAATCCCTTCAGGCGCTTCATTTGTTTCAGGTATTGGCACTAATTCCATTAGATTAACTGGAGTAGTATAACGGCTAAAATATCCGTAGGTGCAAGTAATGCCTGCGGCGTTTCAACTGTAGTTTCGAAAACTGTCCGTGTTTCCTCCACCAGTTCACGCATAGCCCAAAAAGAAACAAGCAAAGAAGTTACCAACGAAACTGAGTCAGTTGTTATATATCCTAATCCTGCAAATGGCAAAACAACTGTTGTTTTCAACGGCACGAACAATAAGTATAGTGCCATGGAATTGAGAGATGCTACTGGCAAACTTTTGCTGTATAAGAAAGTGCAGACTGTAAAAGGAGAAATGCGAACAGAAATAAATACAGCAATATATGCGCCTGGCATTTACTATGTGGTATTAATAGATCAAAACAACAAATCAACCACAAGGCGATTGATGATTGCTAAATAGATGAAATGCAAAATAGACTTGTCCCGCGCTTAAAAATGTTGGACAAGTTTATTTCATTAGACTTTGCTGCAATTCCAAATAGTCACTAGTAACCCAATTCTTTATTGAAAGCTATACGTTATGAAAGAGGTTTACTTAACAGATACCCCAGCTGCAAAACTCCTGAATTGCTTTTACAAACAATTTTTTTTTAAGAAAACGAGGCTGATTAAATCAACTGCTTTGTTAATAGTCTGCCTACTATGCCAGCAGCTTTTTGCGCAACCAGTCATCACTTCATTTTCGCCGTTGAGTGGCTTGCCCGGAAGCACAGTTACCATCAATGGCAGTGGCTTTAGTTCAATGGCTGCTGAAAATATTGTACTTATAGGAGGCACACGCGCCTATGTAATAGCAGCATCGGCGAATAAACTCACGGTTCAGGTGCCGCGAGGTATAACTACTAAACCCATTAGCGTAACGGTTAATCACCTTACCGGTTTTTCTTCCGTGGCTTACATTACAACGTATAAAACAGGAAATATTTTTTCACCAGGCACATTTGCTACGCCACAAAATTTTTATATGAACCCCAGGACGACTGTACACGACGGCCTTGCAATTGAAGATCTTGACGGAGATGGCAAACCGGACATGCTTGCAATGGCTTACTTTTATGATCCTTTTTATGCTGCCTATAGAAACACCAGCACTCGGGGCAACATCAGCTTTACTAAGCCGGTGACGGCGGCCATCCCGATTTCGTATACCACCAATCAGCCTCTTCTCGCTGATTTTAATGGAGATGGGAAAAAAGATATGTTTTTTTTTAATGAGGGCCAATTCGATATTCGTTTAAATACAAGTTTAAATGGAGCTATTAGCTTTAATAAAACAATATTAATGAATCTGAACAAACGCGACGACTTCTACATCTTTTCCGCGAACGCCGTAGATCTTAACGCCGATGGTAAAGCAGATATTTACTTCCAAGATCAGTTTGTTCATCAGGATTCAATTTTTTACGTTTTAAACACAAGTTCAGGCGATGAGGTTTCTTTTTCGCAACCAATGGCTTTACCCTTTCATGCTGCTGCACTTTACTCATTTGTTGACTTTAATGGAGATCAAAAGGTGGACATGTTATACCCGGAAGGTGATTCAATGGTCATCAGAATCAATACCAGCAAGAACGGAGTTGTGTCATTTGGCAACCCGGTAGGTGTTTACGTGAGTACTTTGGGATTATTTTATGGCGTAGCAGATGTTAATAAAGATGGTAAGCCTGATATCATTATGTCTAATCAACAAGACAGTTGGTATTTTCTATTAAATGCGAGTACGTTCGGCACTCCAAGTTTTGGTAAACCCCTTACCGTTCCCCTCGGTTTTTTTGTAGAGAATACGCGGTTTGTAGATATCGATGGCGATGGAAAACTGGATATCACCGGTTATGATATCGTCTCAAAAAACTATGAAATTGTAAAGAACACCAGCACAGCCGGACGTTTGTCATTTGCAACACCGGTAAGCTTTCCTAATATAAAAAGTCGCGGTATGGAGTATGGCGATTTTGACGGCGATGGCCGACAGGATTTAGCTTTTTCGGCAACTACCTATTTGTCTTTTATAACCGTGCTAAGAAACCAAACGGATACAGCAAGAGGCATTCCTTCTATTGAATCGTTCTCTCCCGCGGCCGCACTGCCGGGCGATACCGTAACAATCCAGGGAAATAATTTTAACGGCACAACCAATGTATCGCTTGGTGGTACTGCGGTTCAATCATTCAAAATTGCATCTAACAATAAGATTTCCGCAGTGGTGGCGCAAGGAAGTACAGGCGATGTGCGGGTGACCACAACAATGGGAACGGCAACAAAGCCCGTATTCAAATACCTGACTGACACTACAGTCAAAATAGAAACTCAAGATACCGGGCTGGTGTGTACAGGCATCACTGTGCACGCAGGAGTAACCGTAACCAATGCTTACAACAACATTATATATACATGGTACAGGAACGGCAATGTTGATTTTGGCAATCACAATTTTTACGCTTCTCAAAATGTAAAGAATGGAGATTCTGTTTGGTGCGTTATATCTTTCCGAAACTTGCCCACTGATAGAGTATGGAGAAGCAACACAATAAAATTCAAAATGGATCTTTCGCAAACACTCAAGTTGCGTATTGAATCAAGCAAGGGCACATTGATATGCAAAGGCGCTTCCGTTACTTTTAAAGCAATAGTTAATTATGTTGATGTTAAACAGGCATACCAATGGCAAAAAAATAACATCGTTGTGGGAGATACTACTGATACGTACGTTGATAGCAATTTGAAAAATGGTGATGTAATTCGTTGTTTAATAGTAAGGGCCCGACATTGCGTAACGCTTCCCCGGGCTGCGTCTTTACAAATGACCGTTGATGAATCCAGGCCGCTGGCGCCAGTAACAATTAATGGTCCGGATGAAGTCTCACCTTTTCAATCAAACATAATATTTAGTGTTCCGGAGGTAGCCGGCGCGCGAAGCTATAAATGGCAGATACCATCAGGCACCTCATTTGTTTCAGGCAATGGAACCGATTCAGTCACTGTTAACTGGAGCAGCACCACAGCCAAAATTTCCGCAGGAGCAAGTAATGCATGCGGTGTTTCTCCGGTAATCACCAAAACTGTTCGCGTTACATCTACTAACACACGCATAGCTCAAAAAGAAATAAGCAAAGAATTTACCAATGAAACTGAATCAGTTGTTATTTATCCTAATCCTGCAAACAGCAAAACAACTGTTGTTTTCAACGGCACTAACAATAAGTATAGTGCCATGGAATTGAGAGATGCGAATGGCAAACTTTTGCTGTATAAGAAAGTGCAGACCGTAAAAGGTGAAATGAAGACGAATATAAATACCGCTGCGTACGCCCCTGGTGTGTACTACATTGTATTGATCGACCAGAATAACAAGACAACCAGCAAACAATTGATGATTGTTAAATAGAATGAAGGAAAAAATTTGTCCTACACTTTGAAAGTGTAGGACAAATTTTTTCCTTCAACACAAGCCGCTACTTGCTCTCACTTACCACAAACGGTTTCGTCATATAACCTTCGGTCGCCCTTTGTTTTCCAATTGCATCATAGACCGCTTCATCATTGGGGGCCCATGTGGCAAGGCCATCAACGTATCTGTTGAACATGCAAAATGCGGCTGTTATCAGCACTGTATCGTGTATTTCTTTTTCAGTTGCACCTTGCTCTTTGGCAAAACTAATATCATGTGCAGTGACATCTTTTCCATCACGCTGTACTTTGGCAGCAATTTTAAGTAGTGCCTTCATTTTGGGTGAAAGATCTGAATGTTCAAAATCTGCAACAACATTTCTCACCAATTCTTCATTTCCATCTAACTGATATTTGGCAATCGCGCCATGTGTGGAAGCACAGTATTTACAATTGTTTAAAGAAGATGTGTAAGTTGCGATGAGCTCTCTTTCTCCGGGTGTTAAAGTAGATGTTTCCTTATCGTGCAAAAGTGTTTGAACCAGGTTATTGAGCGGCAACGCTGTTACGGGGCTGTACATAAATAAACTGCGAATGCCCGGATAGCCCGCGGGCAAGTCAATGTGTGGCATAGTTGGTGTTTTTTATTTAAAAGATAGGAGAAAAACAGGACATATAGTTATTTAAAATTCAGCGCAAGCCTAAGTGGTCGAGTAAAAGAAAAGCGAAACTGTGGTTTTACACATTGACAAAATGTAAAAACCAGAATATTTTTATCAACAGATGAAAAGTGACCGGCATTAACAATAATGCTAAACCGTAAACCTAAATCGCAAACTTTCTCAACCGCCCTGCCTGCAATGATTTACGTTTACTTTAAATGCGAAATCCGGCAAAAAGCCTGTAGAAAATGCTTCTCACGATTGACAGACTGGTTTTAATCAGCAACATATGGTTTGAGGAAAACAGTCCGACCTTGTTATAAGCATCACGCCGGCTTTTTCCTGGTGATTTGAATGAATAATTATCAAGCGCTTTCGACAGCTAATACTCGCCGTAGGATGAAATAAGTTATACCCTTTTTAAATAACAAATCCTAAAAATTCACTTTATGAAAATCGAAGATCTAAGCAGGCACATTATCACATTCGATGCTGATAATTTTGCTACACATGAAGCATTTTCCATCAGGGCGCCCAGGCGCACGCTTAACCAAATTCCCTGGCCCGCGGCTAAAAAGCCTCAACCACAACCTATTTCCGGTCAGCGTAGTAGCGATGCCCTTCCCAGATGTGATGTACTTGTGGTTACGTGGACCGTTGAAGAAGCAAAAGCACTTTCTGATGTATTAACGCCCGGGTTTAATAGTAAAACATCCTGGTATTCATACACCAAAGGTTATGACACAATAAAGACAACGCTTACTCACAAATCCCCTGCGCTGCAAAGCAAACGCCTGGGCAGTTATTTCATGACTAAAATCGGGAACAAAAAAGTGCTTTGTTTTAAATCTGAACTACACATGAGCACCGATGGTATTAAGCTACCTGTAAAACAATTATGGCAACAAGTCATATCTGAAAGCGCTCCTCAAATGGTCATCACAACAGGGACTGCAGGGGGCATTGGCGCGAATGTAAATCTTGGAGATGTTGTCATCTCCCAAAAGGTGCGTTTTGACTGCACGCGAACTTTTAAAAATCAGCCATTTCATGATGAGGTTTTCATTGCTGCTAAAAATGGCATAAAAGTACCGGGCAATAATGCCACGATCAAAAAATTACTGGCAGCGAATGCGGGATCATTACCTGTAGATTCGCCCAAACCAAGGTTTTATAATGATAAGCATCCTGTTAATAAAGCCGCCGGTATTGTTACAACAGATTTCTTTGCTTTTGATGATATAGAAGACACATACAAGCTTCAAAACCTCGGATCGGCAGTTGAAATGGGCGATGCTGTACTTGCATTGGTCTGTAAGGAGCAGGGCAACAACGCTCCCCAGTGGCTATGTATCCGGAATGCTTCCGATCCGGAAATTAAAGACAATATACCGTTAAAAGATCAGGCTCGCAAAGCAGCACAGATCTATGAACAATATGGTTACTGGACAACTGTTTGCAGTGCAATTGCATGCTGGGCGGTAATTACGAATAACCAGGTATGACTAAATTAACCGCATGATCTGTCCTACACTTTGAGGGGCCTAATGTATCTGTCCTACACTTTGAAAGTGCAGGACAGATACATGGGCTATCGTTTAAGCAATTTGCTATTAACAATCTTCTCCATCACTTCTTCCTTTTGGTATTTACTTATCGGCACTTTATGTTGTTGCACATTAAGCATATTTCCTTCAATTGAATTGATCTTATCAACAGCTACCATATATGATTTATGTGGTTGAATAAAAGCAGTCGCCGGTAATGTTTCCTGGAGCATTTTAAGTGTAAGATGAGAAATGATTTTTCTCTCGCTGGTATAAATAGCTACGTAGTTTTCCAATGCTTCAACAAAAAGAATATCTGCAAAATGAATTTTCTCCAGCTTGTTATCTGCCTTAACAAAAATATACTCCCGCTGTGCTGCATTGGTGTGTTGATTATTAAAATAATCGAAGGCTTTATTGGCCGCCTTCATAAACCGTTCAAAAGATATTGGTTTAAGCAGATAATCCAGCACTTCCAGGTCAAACCCCTGCACGGCATATTTTTCGTAGGCAGTTGTAAATATTACTTTGGGCGGATTTGCAATACTTTTCAGAAACTCAATGCCTGTTACGTATGGCATCTCGATATCAAGAAACAAAAGATCCACCTTTTCTTTCTTGAGCAGTGAGTTTAATTCAACCGCGTTCTCACACACACCAACAAGCTGCATGAAATCAATCTTCTCAATATATCCCTGCAATCCTTTTCGTGCAAAAGGTTCATCATCAGTTATTATGCATTTAATCACCTCACTCATAAACTTTATTTTTAACTACGTTAGCTCCTCGATCTGCAAACTGGCCTTGAAAACATTATCTTTCTTTCCCACATCCAGCTTATGCTTGCCCGGATACAGTAATTCAAGTCTTCTTCTCAGATTTTCCAATCCAATACCGCCAGTCCTTTGAACGGGCAATTGGCTTTGTTCAGGCACCGCGTTCTCAACACTGAAGATAAACCCGCTATCATTCATTACTGCTTTAATATTTATCCAGTATGCTCCCCCTACATATTTAAAGGCATTTTCAACCAGCGGCAACATCAACAGCGGGTAGACTTGCTGCCCGTTCAATTTACCGTCAAAATCAACAGTAAGCTGCAGTTTGTCAGATGAGCGCACTTCCTGCAATTCAATAAAATTCTTCAGGTAGTGGATCTCCTGGCTAACGGCAACGGTTTGTTGCTGATCATATAGCTGATAGCGCAACAGCTCTGAGAATTTCTCAATGCTCTTTTTTGCTTCACCTATATTATCATCCATCTGAAAATAGATCGTATTTAACGCATTAAACAGAAAATGCGGATGATATTGTGCTTTCAAAAACTTCAACTCTGTTTGTAACTGATCATTGGTAATTTTCTCCAGCTGGATCTTTCCTGCAATGTAGGCGTTTAGATATGTGCGGCTTCGCATAATGCCATAGTAGATCAGAATATACAATGTAGGAACAACATTTATATCCACTACATCATACCATTGCGCACCATCGTCTGTCACGGCAGTAAATGTCGTGAGGAAAACATTTTGCATCAGCAGGGAAACCACCAGCAGCCAAATCAATTCATAACCCAGGCGACGATAGCTGAATTCTGATGACCAGCGTTTGTCAAACCACCGGAACAGCTTCTGGTAAACCCACATAAAAATATAGCTGATGAGGATGCAGTACACCAGCTCAGTTGAAGTCTGCCCCCATCTTTTCCGCTCCCAGAATTTCATACCCGTAACAGAATCCAATAAAAGACGGATGGTGAAATAAATAACCAGGCCATATAAAGGCGGAAAAATGTATTTTAAAAATCGGTGACGCACAGGTTGATTTTTATTTATAACAATTCGATGTCGTTTATTAATAGTTATCACTCTCAAATACACACAATTACAATCAGATCTAAATTCGGGAGACTCTCCTATCGTACCAATGACAGATTTGATTATAATGGTGTTCTTTTTCATTGCCGTTCCGCTTTAGCGAACGGTAAAATGCAACACCATTCAATATGGCTTTAGCCACAAACAGTTTTTAGGGGCTAAAGCCCAGGATTAGAAGATCAATCATTATCCGTCGGCTAAAGCACGACGGCAATGAAACTAAATTAACCTGCTCCATTATCAACCGATCTGTCATTATATTTTACTGTGGCACCCTAACTCCCAGGAACTGACAACGCAGGCTCAGATTCCTTTATTATTCACTCGTCGTCGGCCTAGCTGCATTCACTCTTTCCAATAAGCCAGGATCGTCATGCCTACTGGATAATTTGGTTTGCCACAATCAAAAAGCAGAATGACAGGCTTTTTTTGGTGGTAGCCCATAGGGCTTAAAGTTCAATAGAATCCCTAACATAGAGCGTTCCTATTGTCCGTAGGACATTAACCCTTTTTATTTGGTTAAAGCCCTAACGGGCTATGAGGTCCTTGATTCGATCACTTCTATTGAGCTTAATTCCCTACGGGAAAACCCGTTGCTATTCCAAACTCCGCAATTGGCGCGACAGGAGTCATCTCCTAAATCTGACGGTGTATGCCTTAGTAAACGACATTGATCTAACAATTTAAAGGATATTTTTCAGCAGTGGAATTTTTCTAAAAACCACCGCGCTTAAAACATAAGTAATGATAATACTTAGAATAGTAAGCAACACAAATTTCAGCAACAAAGGCCAATGAAGCACAATCATTATTTTGCTGAGTGCAATAAGTACCGGTGTATGAAACACATAAACGGCAAAGGCATTCACGGAAAAGAATTTAGCCATTTCTCCCTGCTTGTTGTACTTCTCCCTGAACCAGATCAAAAAGAATATGGATAAGCCGACGCCAACCAGTTGCTCGCGACAGCATTCTACAAGGCTTTGCCAATGCATCCCCCCGGTATAAGGTTTTAGGTCGCCGTCCAATGCACCACCCCACACAATGTTGGCTATCCATAAAATCATTCCTCCTGTTAATGCAGCCCAGCCCCAGTAACGGCCCATGCGTGACGGAAATCTCCTTAACCAATCTTTTCTGAATGCCTGTGTACCTGCCCAAAAAAAGAACACGTATTGAGAGAAATAACAAAATTGCAGGTTGTAAAAATTTGTGCCGTTTGGCCATGGGATCCTGACAAGAAAACTTGATGCGGCTATCAATCCGGTAAAAATCCATATCGCAGTTTTAGTTGGGATTTTGCTCACCTTGCCTGCGGATGATTTTGATCCGGTTAGTTTTTGTTTAATGGATCTGGCTGCAGCATAAGCCAAACAAAATATAAGAAGCGCCTCACAGAACCAAAGAGGTCCTGTACCTCCCAACCAATGACCTTCGGTGATATAATGTGTGAATATGTCGACAAAACCCGGAACACCCGGACCGTTAAAAAGATAAATACAATAAATGGAAATTGGCTGTAAAACGAACACAAAGAACAGCAATGGCAATCCCAGTCTGAAAGCCCTGTCCTTTAGAAATTTCAAGGCGCCTTTGGTATCATATGCCTTAGGCACAAAATACCCTGCAATAAAGAAGAGAAATCCCATAAAGAAAGATTGAAGCCAGGCCTGGTATGTTGCAAAAATGAATGTTTCTGGCTTACCTACCGGCGTGTCTTCCATAAAATACCAGCTTCCGAGATGACTGTATGTTACTGCGGCATGCATGCTTAAAACCAGCATGATCATTACCCAACGAAGATTATCAATATATAAGATCCGGCTTGAAGACGGTCTCTCATTTACCCCGGCATTCAATGTTGAAGGCGCTGTTTTGTATAGCAATGGTTGCATAAAAATGATTTGTACCGTAAAGCTAAAAGTGCTACTACCGCTAAGAAAATTACTTTGACAACAGGACAATTAGCACGGGTGAATAGACGGTTTTGCTGAGTTCGGAATACACGGGAATCGTTAAAAGGGATCCAGGCAGAAAAGGCACTTCAAGCGACAGATCTCAAAATGCGGTAAAAAAGGCAGAGCGATAATACATGCATCGGTGAAAAGCTTTGCAAAGAGCCGTAACTTACTGGCTAAATGAAATAACTTGTTTATGGCGCAGCGCTACGGCACATTCGTTTTATTGATACTTCTGAATATAACCGGCATTTCCGCATTTGCACAGGATACAACGGTGATTTATACGATTGATTCAACCGACTTTGCAAATCCCGAAAGAGGTTTCTATCTTCCATCGCAAACATATGCCAGCAGTTTTAAACCCCTGGAAAGTCCCGAACTGAAAAATCAGTTTCGCGGGCCTGCAAAGCATGGATCTGCCTCCTACGCCATATATCCGACACTGCTGTTGAGGGAATACGTACTGGACACTTTTAAAGACAAATTGCTGAGTGAAAGTTTTTTGCAGTTGGTTGACAAGGATCTTCAGGCTGTGAAAGATGCGGGCATAAAAGTTATTCTCCGCTTTTGCTACGTGAATAAAACACACAAAGGCAGCTGCCCGGATAAGGAAGGCATTTGTCCGCCTTATGGTGATGCGCCGAAGCAGTTTGTGCTCAATCATATCAGGCAATTAAGACCATTATTTGCGAAGCATGTTTCCATAATAGCGCTTGTGCAGGAAGGTTTTATCGGAATTTGGGGCGAGAATTATTATACCGACTATTTCGGGGACGCATCAGATAATGGCAACGGCAAATTGTTGAATGAAGACTGGAATGCCCGGAGAGAAGTATTGACAGCGTTGTTAAACAGCTTGCCTCCAAGCCTGATGGTTCAGGTAAGAACGCCGCAAATCAAGCAGAAATTTTTATATGGTCCGGAAGCCCCCGTAGAATCAGCTCCTATGGATAAAACTATAGCGCTTTCCGGAGCTCCCGCTTCCAGGATCGGCTTTCACAACGACTGTTTTCTTGCAAGTCCTGATGACTATGGAACTTACAACGATTATGGCAGCAGTAGCCAGCCAAAGCAATCTGCCAATGACGCTTTACGCCGGTATGTTGAACAGGATAGTAAATATGTAGTGGTAGGAGGCGAAACCTGCGATGATGCGTACAGTCCACAAAATGATTGTCCGCCCGCCGGTCGCGCAATAGATGAAATGCAGGCAATGCATTATAGTTTTCTCAACACAACCTACAACAACGATGTAAACAACGATTGGGATTCGATGGGTTGCATAAACACGATCCGCAAGAAGCTGGGTTACCGTCTTGTGTTAAAAAATGGGATATTTCCTAAAGTGGCGCGGAAGGGAGACAATATCAATATCCATTTAACGATGGAAAACGAAGGCTTTGCATCGCCTTTTAAATTGCGGCCTGTTTATTTCGTCCTTCGGGATTCATCAAACAACAAAATTTATTCTTTAAAATGCAGGTCTGATATCAGAACATGGTTTACCGGCGTTACCCGGGTTGAAGAGCATTTAAAGGTACCGGTAGATATGATGCCGGGACGATATGAACTCCTGCTATGGCTACCGGATTCGGATGTGTTGCTTCACCAGCGTCCGGCGTATTCGATCCGATTGGCAAACAAAAATTGCTGGGAGGCGGCAACAGGTTATAATAAGCTGAATGTTTTTGTAGAGGTGAGGTAAAAAAAATTCTGATCGCATTTATCCGGTCTAAGGCGGTTTCCCGGGTGCAGAAAAACCAAGATTAACAGGATAACGCTTAATCCTTCAGTCAACGTACTGAAGAATGAGGAACGCCGAAAACTAATTTCGATATGGTGGGAATAGCACACTTGATCTGCAGACTGCAAAAAAACCTTTAGCAATTAAAGCTTCCTGTTATTTTTTATATGGTGTGAAATGCCAATTTGCGTAATAAATATCATAAACGTTATCACTAACCCCTATTGTTAATTCACTTGTTGCCATTCCTCCTTCTCCGGTAAAGAGCCGTATAGTGCCTTCACGTCCGAAATGAGCCATAATAATGCCAACGGTATGCTGCTGAAAATCCAGCATGCTGCCAAGGTTCTCTCCGGCCATCTTCTTCAGTTTAATGCGAAGCGTATAAATGTCATTGCGTGTAGGCTCTATACCCATCGCCCTGGCAATGGCATAAATAAGGCAATTGTTTATTAGAAATTCAGAACCGGCCAGGCTTGCGAGATACCATTGCAAAGACAGGTTTGGACTGGAATCGTGTTCCACTTGCGGTTTTTCTTCTTTTTTCGCGCTTTTTCTAAGATCAAGGAATTTCTCCACCTTTTCGCGGTTGATATGAAAACGGGCCTGTTCACTTTTCGCTTCATCACCTTCCTTGTAAAACCTGTAAAGCATATAGTATTCAATCAGGCGCTGCGCAAAATTCACATAGTTAGCCAACCCTTTAGCACCCTGTCCAAAATCAAGATAATGCACCTGAGGGAAGAAGGCATTAATAAACATGTTCATTAAATTGAATTGCTGCTGCATATAAACCTCAAGAAAAGTATCGTAGCCGGCAGATTGGGACATTTCGTCTGATGGTTTAAAGTCAAGCATCTTTAATTGCTTCTTAATCTCCGCTGCTTCGGCAGATTGATTGTACTCTTTGGTTTTGGTACTGCTCAACCTGATCCTTGCTTTTTCCTGTTCGGCTTGAAACTGTTCAATTTTCCTTTTTATTTTCAGGTCCTCTGCATCCATTTTTTCAGTCAGAGCTCTTTTCAACTGCTCTTCAATTTGTTCAGCAGGCACATTCTCCCTCATCCACTGTTCCTGCTTTCCTTTCCAAATCCTGACTTGCTCTGCACTCTCCCGCTTTTGCCCGGCAATAAATTCACTCAATGCTGTTTCCTGAGTTTTCTTTAATTCTGCAACCGAAGCGTTAACAACCGTGTTTCGGGCATCTGTGTCCTCTTGTCTGAGTGCTTTGTCCTTACTGGCTTTCCGGGCTTGTTCCAATTCTTTTTCATTGGGTTTGCCGCTTAACATCAGTTCTGACTGCCTCACCATTGGTCCTTTGCTTTTACTGTTGTCAGTACCCTTCTGTGTTGCATCTGAAGCATACACAAACAGCGGCATTTGTTCAAGCGAAGGTGTACGCCCGCCGGTAAATAGTGCCTGCTGCCAGTTTATTGCACCTTCACCAACCAGATCTGTGATCATTGGGCCGTGCAAAGCCATCATATTATTTTGAGATCCTTCAATGCCCACCAGCAAAATGGCCAGTTCACGAATGAAAGGGTCGGCCGCACTCATATCTGCAAACACTCTTCTTAATTGATTTCGCAACAGTGGGCCATCTATTTTCCGAAGGTATTTAACGATGTTCTCGTAACTGAGATCAGCATTTTCCGCACCGGGACTAACTTCTTCTAATATCCTGTCTCCTTCATGAAAATCCAGCCGGAGGGCTCCCTCACTATGCAACGCCATTTGGTGACCCCGGCCAACAGGAACAGAACCTTCATACCTGAATTCTTTATTTGCATTAAGTTCATCCGCATTTTCCGGGTTCAATTTTTTACGCAGCGCGAAAGTATTTTGTTTCAGTTGCTCGATCTGTTCATCAGTGTACTGGCCCGTTGCATTCTCTCTGCTTGTCAGATAAGTATTGGTAGTCCAGTTCATTGGCAGCGGTCTTGTATCCCAAAACGGTAGAAAATCAATATCTGCGATCATCATGGATAAACGGCCAACCGAATTCAACAATTCCTCGCCATCAGTAATCGTAAATTCTTTTTTTCGTGATTGCCTTATATTCACCAGCCAGAGGATCTTTTGAATGCTTTCATGCATTTTTTTAAAGATCTGTAATGATACGCCAGAGTCTTGCATCCATTCATCTACCTGGTTCCGCCGGGAAAGATAAGTGAGCGAAGTACCGGCATCCAGCATAGCATTTTCTAATATGCCGGAAGCCTGTATATGCATAGAAGGCGGTACCAGGAAATCCCATTGATGCTTTTTAAATACTTTGTCGCCGGGAGGAGCTTGCTGAATTGCCGGAGCCAACCTGCCCATAACACTTAAGTAGCCGCCCGTTAACTGGTGATCAACAAATGCCGCAGCTTCAGGCAACGTATTATAGTTATTGATAGCCTGTGTTTCAATCTCAGCAATACGTCTTAGTATGCCTGATAATAATTCGGGCATTTGTCGCAACGCTTTTGTATCAATTAGGTTGCTCAGCGAATTAAGCGTGTCTCTTATATATTTCCTTATGATCAATGCAGCTTTTTTATCAAGCTTTAACTGGATCACGTTCGATTCACCGCCGGTTTTAACCTGCCTTTGAATGGTAGCCGATTGTTGTGATGCAGTTGTATGACCATCATTTGCAGGCATTGTTCTTGCCGCATTTGCTCCCATCACATCGGCTTCAGCCTCCAATCCTTCATCGTCATTAACACCTATGCCATGTACTTGCATGGTCGCATTTACCCGTCCCTGCTTTTGCTGAACAACATGCCATGCTTCATGTGGCAAATAGATTTCCTTACCGGTTCCAACATAAATATCAGAACCTTGCGCAAATGCATGTGCTTGTAGTTGTGCGGGTTTTGTGGAGTTATAGTGTACGCGCACATCATCCATTGAATAACCGGATAAATTTTCTATGCCGTTTTTCAGATCATCAGGCAGTCCTGTTTTGTTGCTTTTTTTCTGGATGGTTTTGCTGGCCGCAAATTGATCAGCCATAGCCTGCAAACCTGCAACTTTTTTTACCGACGGACTATTGTTGGCCATTTCCTGCAATTGCCTTTGAGCAACGGCTTCCGGCCTGTTATCTGTAAAACCCAGACTTTCACTGTTTGCAGAAAGTGCCGCGGAAAGGTGATCCGCTTCACGGGAATGGTTTTTCTGAGATTGGTCGGCAAAAGTATTCATGTAGAAATTGCAACGCGTTGGTAAGGGCGAAGCTTGTTACAATATACAATATTTTGTAATGAGATTTGAAATTGGCACAGGCTGCTCCATAATTCGTGCTTCTGCATCCATCTTTTTACGTAGATCACTACAGTCAAAATTATAACAGTCAGACACTTTGCGTAGAAAGGGGGCTTTTTTCTTAAGGACCCGACATTGCTTCCCTTATCATTACTTTGCTTGTGATATCTCCGAATAAGCTTTTAAGTCTTCTGACTTGAAGGGATAGATAGGTATTTGCCAGATGAATCCCTTATCATATAAGGCTTCATGTCTTCCGGTTTATGGTCTTTGTAAAAAATTAAATGCAGCGTGTCTTTATGTTCAAGATAAGTGCCCGCATAAAATTTTTGATAATAGTGCCTGGTTTTATACACGCCTTCAAAAAAATAAAATCGGCTATTCTCATTAAGAACAAAAAAGCGAGGCGTACTATCATGACCTACCGCAACAAGAATTGGCGTTCTGTTATATTTACTTGTTTCATGTCTAACATCCCGACTTGTTTTGTCCATGGAAATGCAGCGACAAATACAAAGAATAATCAATAAATAAACTTTCATTATCTAAGCTTTAAAAACTATCGTATTACATGCGGAATAGGCAGCCATAATATTTCTCGCAATAAAAAATATGCTGGGATGACAGGGGGATTGAACTGCAGTACCATTCTCCAAAGCATCCCTGCACCCGTTGGGCCATCTTCTCTACGAGGTTCAAGATCCCATTTTGGTAAGAGCTTAGTCCACTTAAATCCAATTTTTGAAATTTTGACTTCGCCAACAACATTTGGAGAAAAGGCATCAATCATTGGATTTAGCGCCCTTCCCATTTCCGGTAGCAGCATCAGAAGCTATCACGCTTAAGTCTCATCAGAAAAAAACACGCAATTAACAATGCTAGTATTCATCTATAAAAATGTTACCGACAAACAATTCACTATAATCCCAGTAGCCTTTGGGCTTTTTAGAATATGGACAATTATTTACTTTATTTACCCCTGTTGGTTCATCATCTTTAAGGTTGCCAATAACCATATAGCGATAATCACCATCACTCACAAAGTCTTTGGCTACTGATTGCCAGCGTCTGTTATTCACCCTCGCCAGAGAAAAATCAACATACATTCCATTGAATGGTTTCCCTGCCAGCCAACGCTTGATATCATTCTCCTCTTTAACAAACAGCACTTGCAAAGAATCCACCTGGTAATTTGTGTACATATGATATTTGGAGTCATACCTTATTCGATACCTTTTATCAGTACATAAAGCAGTATCCAGTTTTATTACAAAAAGATTTCTACTTAGTGATCCCTTACGATATAATGTCAAGCTAATATAATTTCCATATTTATAGCTACTGGTATCGAAACAAGAAGTATTTGCGTAAACAGTGTCGTCCGCGCTAGAAAGAATTGTTACGAAAGCTTTTTGTGCTGGTAAATAGGGATCAATCATGTAATATTTTTTTTGCATTTCTTTTCTTAAATATTCCGGTTCGTCAAAATTTAATGCAAGAATTTTCTTGTTTTGACTAATCGCGCTTTGAAAAAAAACAACATCAAGGCAAAACATAATTTAATTAGTTTCATAATAGTTCATTATTTAAAACACACGATTGTTTTTCATTTTTAGAAAAGTATATGGGCTATTGTTTTATAAACATGCAACACCCAAATTAGTTGTTAGTGTGCGGGCTATTAGCTATCAGCCCGACACACTAACATGGCGGAGGCGTGAATGTGCAAAACCAATGGCTGTAACAAACATTATCTAATAAAAATAGCACTTCGTCCTATCGAATCTGTAATAGCCAACTTCTCTTCACTGATATATACAGTCTTCACATGACCTACTCTGATTATCTCATCTAACACTTTTGAATAATCGCATACTCCATATGGCATTTTTGAATTTTTTTGAATACTACAGATAGCACTATCATTTCGAATATCGTAAGGAATTAACAGCAAACTACCTCCACAATATCCAAAATATGAACCAGTACTGTCTTTGGCTAACATGTCTGCATCATGGTTTTTGAAATAGAAATTCAATATATAATAAACCTTTCTGCTTCTTATAAATCGTTTTTCAACTAATTGCATTGAGTCTATATAAGATAGCTTATCAATTACACTATCTCCTTTGGCTAATCGAAATTCTTGAATGTAATTTTTAATAAACGGCTTTGAAGCTGTCTTTTTGGGGATAGTGTAACAAGATGCCAAACAAACATATACCCATATTATGTAATTAGTTTTCATAAATATTTTCTAAAATAAATCATTCACTATACTTAGTTATCATAGCATCTCAAACATAAAGTAGTTGTTGGTATGCCGGCACTGACTAGATGCCGACGCATTCAACAACAGCAGTAGCGCAAATGTGCAACATCAAAAACTGCAAAACAGCATACACTGAATTGCACAACATGAGGCTTCGAAAAAAACAGGAGACTAAATATCCTTATTCTACTAGCTCCGATATGATTACGATAAATTTGTCTATTTCATGTGACTGACTTTCTAGAATAAGTTGCCTATTAACAAATCGATACTGGCCGTCCAATCTAAAAATTTGGGCAATGGCTTGACCTAATGCATGCTTGTTAAAATCCATTGACCAGCTTATTTTATTGAACCAATATAGACTTATCCCTTGATCACCATAAAGCCTATAAAAGCCGGTATAAGGTCTATGAGTGTAAAAGGCGGAAGTGGTGTCATCTGAAAACCCTTTTATACTAAAGCTGCCATTAAACCCTTTAAATTTTTTTGCATAGAACACAAGTGTAAAATACTTTGTGGAATCTGGACAAAAATTTATTACGCTATCACCAACCCTGCTATAAAGCAATTTCCAGTGCGAACCTTCCAACTTAGTGCCACTTGTCGATCTTGCCTTACTGATACTTTCGCAGCTAAAACAGCTAATAAAAATCACCCACAAAAAAATAGAATACCTACTCATTATTTTTGATTTAATATTACCCACTCGCATATTGGCCGCGCGGCCAAATACTCTATCCCTGCACCCAACAGCAAATGACATTGATTCCCTTCTCATTACTTTGCTGGCGATATCTGCAGGTAAGTTTTCAAGTTTCCTGACTTGAAGGGATAGATCAGGTATTTGCCAGATGAATCATATAAGGCATCATGTTTTCAGGTTTATGATCCTTATGAAAAATTAAATGCAATGTATTACCGAGCTCAAGATATGAGCCATCATAGAATTTTTGATGACGATTTCGAGATTTTAAAGGATCCTCACAATAATAAAATCGACTGTCTGCGTTTAATACAAAAAATCGTTGAATACTGTCTTGATTGGCAGCCACAAGTATTGGCTTTCGATTATACTTTCGAGTTTCGTGCATTACATCTCTACTCATGTTATCAAAAGAAGTGCATCCGCAAAAAAGGAGAGCAGCAACAAATAGAAATAGTTTCATAAAATTAATTCTACGTACATTGGGATTGGAATTGTAAAATCTCACGTAACAGGAAATAGGCTGGAGTCACAGACCGATTGAATTGTAGCGCTATTCTCCAAAACATTCCTGCCCTGTTGGGCCATTTTTCAAACACCCAAGTTAGTTGCTGGTTTGCCGACGCTCAACTGGCAGCCCAACACACGACCGAAGGTTGCAATGTAAATGTCCAACACCAACAAGGGAGAAACGATCGCCATTCAATTCACTGACTGCTAATTATACTTAACGTTAATAATCGTCAGATAATATTTCACATCATTTATACGACGCAAAAATAGATATGTAATTTCACCCATTTTAACTTTCTCAAATGGCAACACTAACTGTCTACTTGACACGATAAGGCAAGACTCCAATTCGTTATTTTTTTGGACTTGATAAGCTGTTAAAGCCTTATACTTTTTACAGCTTTGTGGCTCGATGACTATTGAGTCGTTCGAAGAATTATCCGTGAATAATGGCTTATTAAAAAATGATGAACAAAATTTTCCTGAACGCATCATTTTGTTGTAAAATAAACTTGAATACTTTACTGGCAATACAGTATCCGAAAAGCCAACTAATTTGGATTCATCGAGTTGCTTAGGTATTTCTACCTCAATACAAATACTTTTTTTATTCTTTAGGGCATCATCAACCCAAGGTAAGCCGAGTACGTTCTTTAAAACATTCCTACTTTCAAAGGTTTGTCCCTGTAAGTCTGTACATAGACAAACAAGGAAGGCGCTGTATATTAATTGTCTCATGGTATTTTTATAAATTTCGAATGACTTGGTAGTCGAAATGGTCTGTGACGATAATATGTTTTCAATATCCTTCTTCGCGAAGTTCTATTCATTGCCATATAGCCAGTTTGTCCCATAGTATCTAAATTATAAGTCTTCCTCCTGCGCCAAGATTGAAGTGAATAACGCCCCATCTGCCTCCTGATCCTGTTATAGTCATGTGCAAGTTCATTAAACCCTTCATTCTTACCATCAATTGCGTTGCCGTTATTATCATAATCTACATCCTCATATTGCCCTCCTGAAATTGTATGCCCCCATTCATGCAGTAAAATCATACCCATGCTGAACGTATTAGGATTTAAGTTAGAGCTTACTCCGTTTTGCAACACTTCTCCTTCCACTTCATCAAGATTGATTTCATCGAGATTGGCATTTGGCACATAATTGCCGGAACCCGTATTGGATACTACGGTTGTCGTACGAATATTATCTAACATTTCAACCACCAATTTCCGGGCATAAGAGCTGCTATATGAACGTCTATTATAGCCAATGCTGCCCAAACCAGTGCTTCCTAAATGTCGAACTCTGGAATATCCTAGTAGGCCATTAGCAACATTAAAAGATAACCCTGTCAATCGCTTTAAATCGTCTATTAAAGCATTTAAAAGATCTGGGTTATTGTTAACCAAATCGCGTACATTAAATGAGCCGTATTTGTAATACAGTTCAGAAATAGTTTTTTCAAAATCCATCGGAGGTATAAACGTCGCACCAAAACCAACAGTGGCACCAATTGCAGCGCCCACATATCCTTACCTCCCGTTAACTTGTCAATTCCGTAGCCAAGGGCTGCTCCGCCTGCAGTCACCAATAATCTGTCGACCAAAACACTTCCAGTTACTCCTCCCAACTCACCAAAATTCAAGCTTAATCCTCCATCTTCATCCACTCCATTCACCGGACTTTCCATACCCACATACCCACTCGCATACTGATCATAAGGATCTACACTTATCCATCGCCCCAATTGTGCATCATAACTTCTCAAATCAAAATTAGTCCATCCGGTTTCCTCTTCAAATTCGCTAAATGTTCCCTGATAGCGCCAACCATTATCCAACTTACCATAAGCCCTGCTGCTAATGTTAGCTATCTCTAAACCATAAGGATAATAATGATGCTCCTGTAAAATACGGCCGCGTTCATGTATTATTTTAAGATTGTCAAAATACACATTGGTGCTGCTTGTATTACTTACATACACGAAAGCATATCCGCTGGCAGGCACTTTTATACCGGATTGAACAAGAGATTTGCCAATCTCCGGAACCTGTCACTCTCATAGCGCCACTACCATTTCCGGTAGTAGCATCAGAAGCTATCGGATCAAAGTTTTCGTCAAAGAACAACCAATTAAGATAAGCCCTGGGTAGATTATTATTGGTAACGCCATCCGGATTGTTTAAAAAATTCGCCAGATCTCCCGAATTAAGCAATTGCGCCTGTAATTGAGATGCGGCACCTTTTAATCCTGCCGCTGACGCGCTTCCTGATAAGGCACCAACCAAAGAATTTACTACATCACTTAAACCATTGCTGCCTGTAGTAACAGCCTCAAAAGTATGTGAGGATTTGCTTCATTAGCATGTTGCCCCCAACATCAACTGCGACAAAAAAATCACAGTTCCGAAATTATTATATCATCTAAAAAAAGATAGCAAGTTGCCAGCATGCCATCTTTTTTGTTATATATTTTTGAGTAATTATCATTTTGCTTGTCCCTATATGGACAATTATTTTTTTGTTCCTTGGGCAATTTTATTTGATTATTTAACCTATAATTCCCGATCATTAAATACTCTCCGGCGCCATTGCAAACAAACTCACACTTAAATATTTGCCATTTGCAAGTGTTCGCTTCTTTCATGGATATATTGTTTTCGAAATGTCCGTTTTCAAAACCCTCTCTAAAAAACTTCCCAATAGCTTTTTCATCATTAAAGAATGAAAAACCCAAGCTGTCAATTGTATAGCCAGCACAGGGATCAATTTTTACTTTTAAAGTTATCCTATACTGCTTTCCAACATCTAAAATTGTATCCATTTTAATTACCATAAAATCTCTGTTATTTTCTACGACTTCATCATAGACGAAAACTGAAGTATAAAAATTCTTAACAGTACTATCCTCACATGACGAGTAATTTGTATAGTATTCACCAAATGGCACTTGTAATGAGTTAGAAATTAATGGAGCAGCATCCTTTTGTTTAGGAGTGTATGTTCCAATACAAAAAACTGTCTCTGAATTATTTGGCGTCTTCAAATACCTTTTCTCAAAGTCTTCTTTGAAAACAGTTTTATTCTGTGCAAAGACTCCCTCTTGAAATAATAAAAAGATAACCAGGCACGATAAGACCTTTTCTCCCATGTTTGTTTTGATTAGTATGTATGATTATTTTTTACTCGTAGTTGGATTTTAATCTTCTTCGAATTAGATACTGTCACAGGGGGTATTTGAGGTTGTCCATTAACAATAGGCAGCGAAAAATATTCCGTTTTATACCCGGGATTATATCTAACTTTAAAAACATTCTTTCTTACCTTATATATGCGTGACACATTGTGATCATTGTTAAGCACTTCATTCTTTTCATCATTCTTAAAAATATCAACAGTAGTATTGCGTCCGCCTTTACCCATTTCTACGCGCATTTGTCTTCCCATGCCCTTAAAATCGTAAGAGCGTTCTATAAAATCCGGAGCATAACTTTGAACATATCGCATTTCATAATTTGTCCGTCCGATTTCCCTGGTTATAATATTTATCATTGATGAAGATAATTGATCAATTGTTATCCAAGAGAATTTAGAATTAGTAACTGATCCTAAAAAATGATAACTATTACTGAAGAGATCAGACAACTTGTCGTCAACCCACGCATCGAAAGAACGCGACCAATATCCGTTTGAAAACTCTTTTGTATATTTTTCGAATCGATCAGCATAATTGTCATATACATTCTGAGCGTACACTCCTTTATGAGGATCGGCATAATCCATTATTCCGTTCAGGCTAATATTTGCAATTATTCCTGCGCCTAATCCAATGCCTGCGCCTATTAATGCGCCTCTTCCTTTTTCTCGTTCTGGAGCCATCAAATAACCAATGCCAGCGCCGGCAGCAGTTGTAGCAAATAAGAGAGGAATACTTAATCCCCCATCTTCATCCACTCCATTCACCGGATTACTTCCCATACCCACATACCCACTCGCATATTGGTCATAAGGATCTACACTTGTCCATCGTCCCAATTGTGCATCATAACTTCTCAAATCAAAATTAGTCCATCCGGTTTCTTCTTCAAATTCACTAAATGTTCCCTGATAACGCCAACCGTTATCCAGCTTACCAAAAGCCCTGCTGCTAATGCTAGCTATTTCTAAACCATAGGGATAATAATGATGCTCCTGCAAAATACGGCCGCGTTCATGTATTATTTTAAGATTATCAAAATACACATTGGTGCTGCTTGTATTGCTTACATACACAAAAGCATAACCGCTGGCAGGCACTTTTATACCAGATTGAACAAGAGCTTTGCCATCTCCTGAACCTGTCACTCTCATAGCGCCACTACCATTTCCGGTAGTAGCATCAGAAGGTATCGGATTAAAGTTTTCGTCAAAGAACAACCAATTAAGATAAGCCCTGGGTAGATTATTATTGGTAACGCCATCCGGATTGTTTAAAAAATTCGCCAGATCTCCCGAATTAAGCAATTGCGATTGTAATTGAGATGCGGCACCTTTTAATCCTGCTGCTGGCCCACTTCCTGATAAGGCCCCAACCAAAGAATTTACTACATTACTTAAACCATTGCTGCCTGTAGTAACAGCCTCGTTGTAAAAATAATCGGTGCTTATTTTTAGCATATCACCGGCCATTACTTTCAACAACACATTGGGGCCAACCGGAAGGCCTTGATTTAGTCTGCTCACTTTTCTATTTGCAGCATCATTATAATGACTTGCCCAGGCCGGTGGTGTATCCCATCTGCTTGCCACTACTTCATTACCTGATCCCTGTTTACCAAACGTGCTTTCTTCATAGGCTTTTTGGTCGGCGTTCCTGTCTTCCATGGTTGCGAGGTGCATTTCTGCATGTTGTTCTTCAGTAAGTACCATTCGTGTACTACCCTGGTGATCTGTTATATAGAAGTCGTAAAAAGCGGGCTTTCCATTAATCACAAGGCCGTCGTTACCGCCAATCGTCAAAGACGGAGCGGGGCTTATTGCATAACTGCTTACTTTACTAATCCGCAACCGCCCTGTTTCGTTAGAGAAATAAAGCGGTGTATTGTTTTCAAGTGCAAGTCCGTCCACGAAATATTGCCATTTATACGAACCTGTGGCAGTATTGGTGATCTTTTTTGCAAGCAACGCTCCATCTGCATCGTAGATATATGAAAGACTGTATTTACCCTGTATCTCTATACGGCATGGCCTGTTTAGTATATTATACAGTATCCCTTCGTTGGCTGCATTACCCATTCCTTTGTTATAATCGCGGGTTAAATTACCTGCCGCATCATATGTGTAATGGTTTGCAGGTAATCCCGTTCCGTTTGTGAAATCTGCTCCCGCCGGAGGGTTGGCCGGATTAGATGCTCTATCGGTAACACTTACAAGTCTGTTACTGTACCCGCTTTTATCATAGCCATAAATAAGGTCGTCTATTAATGCGGGTGTAGATTGCCCCGCCCGCAGGCCCATTTGAGACATGGCGAGCAAATTGCCATTTGCGTCGTATTGCAACGTTGGCACAGATGCATTCATCTTCGCAGCGGACCAGGAGTCTGAAGGCTTTTCTTTTTGTACAAATTGCGCAGCATTCAAATATCCGGCATTTGTGTAATTATAATCATACCGTCTCGGCTTGTTATCACTTTGGCTTTTCCATATTACTCCGCTGATATTGCCATTTAAGCTTGCGGCTGAAAACTGCGCATCCCTGTTATCATAACCCAAATATTCACCAAAGTAATTATTCCATTGTTGGTTATTGGCCGTTTGCAAAGCGTAATTTTTATTAATGCCGGTTAATGCGCCATGGATACTGTAGTTGTAGTCAAGCCTTTCTATACCGGCATTGCCATTATAAGAAGGAGATAACTTTTGCTGCGTCGTTCTTCCCAATTCATCATAAGTGTATTGCACCAGCTTTTTATAAACGGAGCCACCGTAACTTTTGGACAAAGACTGTAGCCGGCCTAATATATCATACTCATAACCGGTTACTGTTCTGAAATCTTTTAAGGAAGTACCGGGCAATGTCTGAGAAAGGCAATTAGCTAACTCTTTGCCAGAAAAATCGTATTGACTAGTATATATATCTGTTCCTTTAAAATAATTATCTGATAATACCTGCAGCGTATTGCCATCTTCGTTATAATATATGGTAGTTCCGGAAAAACCATCGTTGTTATAATTGTTGTCATCTATAACACGAACTTGCCGGCCCGTTAACATATCCAGCGTTCTTTCTGTTCTTTTGGTTGCAAGTACATAAGCATTGCTTGTTGCCGGAAAGCCATATTTATCGCTAAACGTTTTAGCCCCGCCATAGGCGTAATCATCGTAAAAATTAACAGACAGTGTTACAATGGTTATACCCGCAGGTACCGGATTTCCAAGCAATGAAATATCGGGCGATGCATTGCCACCAGTACCGGTACTTATCTGAGCTATAAAATTTGCCGATGCTTCAGATTCAAAGCCGGGATTAAAAACAATCTCTTCACTTGCAGTGTATTCTTCAGTTCCGGCTACGCGCTCACCAACTACCAATTGCGGCAATACGGCTGAAGTAGACGGCTCAAAAGACACAGATGAGTTAGCCAGGGCCTGGCCATCCAGGTAAGTTTGAAGATATGCCCTATCATAACTGGTAGATATAAAACCGGAAAGAATGGGCCTATTCAGCGCATCATAGCAGGTCAGCATCCATCGGCTAAGCTGTTTGTCTTTGGCATCCCTGGTAAATATCGGGCGGTTTCGCTTATCATACACGATCTCATTTTCTCCTGCGCCCGGCGAATGTTGTGCAATAATTCTTCCCCTGTTGTCATAAATATTATAATAACAAAGTTCCGCAGCTATATCTTCATTTACGCTCCATGTTGCATTTACATCATACATTACCCGCAGTAACTCTACCGCACCGGGTGTAAGTTTGTAACGTAATCTTCCAAAGCCATCATATACGTAGTAAGTGCATAACCACCCGCCATGGCCGTTTTCTTCCAATGCTGCACCTTCTTTGTCTTGAACTTTAACCAAAATTGTTTGTCCGCTAAAATCTGAATAAGTAATTGTACGTTTCCCCTTTTCATCAGTAGCAGTATTCTTCACCAGCTTCGCTGCGTCATATTTACCGGTTGTAACAGGCCTGTCGCTACTGCTATAGCCTATTGACCACTTCTTGATAATCTCGGTGCTATTATTGCAGTCATAAGTATAATTAACGCCGACGTTACTTCCAACCCACGAAACTCCGGGGCGCATTGATTTTGTAATGCGGTTAAGCGGACTGTTATCAAAAACGTTTTTCGAATAAAAATAATTGTCAGATTCAAATTTACCATTCAAAGCGGAAGTCTGCAGCGCTTCAGGGTTGGGCTTATAGGCGGCCTTGTTTACAAGTGTGGGAAAAGGCAAATAACTTTTATCCTGCCTGCCATACTCATCAAATGTATTAAATGAAACAAGATCCATTGATGTACCTGTTGTAGTTATGGCAGCATCCTTCCGAATAGTTTCTGTAGTGCGCCCCAGACCATCCAGGTAATTAACTAACTGAAAGCGTTGTCCTATTGGCAAATTGCTTACAGCTTCTATGTTCTGCATTCCCGGAACCAAAACACGATTGGTTCTCACGTAACTTAAGTTCTCATATCCTTCGGCAAGCACCTCAGACGGCTCTGTAGTTATAGTTTGACCGTTATAGGAAAACACACAGCGGTAATAAGTTGGCGATGTTGTAGGATATGGAACCTGCAAAGTTGTGCTGCTTCCTGCAATAGTATACCATCCAAGAACTTTGTCCGATGATTGTTGCCAGGATATATTTTTTATATCCTGGTTGTTCCTGATATAATAGTTAAAACTGATCGTTCCCGTTTTACCTTTTTCCACCATTTGTGAACGCTGATCCAGGTAATTATTTGATACTACAAATTGATAAACAGGCATGTAGTATCCATTGTAGGAACTATAACTTATCATACCAACGCTATAACCGTCTGCATTGTCGGACGAAGGGGCTGTGAAATAACAGGAGTTATTAGTTTTTGACGACAGATCTCCTCCTGTCATTAGGGACCAACTGCCTGTACAGTAACTACATTGAGAGGAGCCGTCGGACACATAAAAAAAAGCATTGGTTCCTGGCTTCACTATTAAAGGTCCTACAATTTTGTACTGTGCGCTTACCCATGTGCAAAGCAACATGCAAATAAGGCTCGTGTATTTTTTAAGTTGCATAAGGGTTATTTTTTAAGGTTGTATTCTGTTGTACTAATAATATTTCTGTTTTCATCGCGAACAACACTCAGCCTCCCCCAGCTATCGTATTCATACAAAGTCATCCGGTTATTGCTGTCACATTCGCTTATTTTCAGACGTGTTACAGGATCGTAGCCTATAGTAGCCATTCTGGCATCCGCGGGCAGTAAACGCAATTCATCAATTACGGTGTTACCACTTATTGTAACAGAAGCGGCACCGGTAATCATGAACTGTAATAAGTTGTAGCCGCTTGCACTAAACAGCACAACGCCAGCCATGCCATTTACAGTTACATTGTTCGCCTTTGCCCAGACGGTAATTCTGTATGTTTGACTGGCTGTAAGCCCGGTTCTTGTTATTGTGCCGTTTGATCCTGAAAGATTGTAAACCATTTTTCCGGTAACAGCCTTATCATCGCTTACAGCACCTCCGGCATTATATTGCCAGCCATCGACATTAGCATTTTCAAAAGAAGTGTAAGACACCTGGTTAAAGGCGGCATTTGTAATACTTGCACATGGCAGCCAGTTATTGTAATCATATTTTATAGCGCTTACCGCAGTATTGTTATTGCTGTAGGTTTCTGTCAATATATTGTCTGAATAAATGTTTTTAGCAATAACATCGGCGGGTAATGAACTTGCAAACGAAGTTGAGCTAAACGGATCATAGGAATTTAAAACTGCCTCTGTGACCTGTATTGGATTGTCAATTCTATAACTTTTAACCGTTGCCGGTTTCAAGCAATTGATATCGTAATCTGTAACTACAATACCGGTTACATTATACATTGTTGCGGACGCAGATGTTTTATACCAGGCAATGGTTGCACAAGGAGTAGCAACCATATTATTATCCTTCATCTTTTTCAGCACCGTATTATTCGCATATGTGTCCCAATAATCTATTGCATAAAAAGTATTGTATCCGGATAATTTATCATCACTTTCCGTTGAACAACTCTGTTTAACAGAATTATTTCTACTATTGTAGACATAGCTTTTCGAAGTAGTTGTTTTTGTTGTATTTGCCGTATTAGCAGTTTCTTCTGTTTCTTTACTGACTGAAGACCATCCCTGGGAGTAGTTGTAAAAGTCTGAAACAATCCATGAATCACTAATAGCTCCTCCAGCAACATAAGGAGTTTGGGTATATGGTCCTGAATAATAGTTTCTTGGTCCATACTTAGCTGATTTGAAGTTGTCGTCCAGTGTTATTTTTGAATAACTATATTCCAGCGCTTTAGAATACACAACCTTACTATCCCTATTGTAATACTGCACCTGAATAAGATTACCATATTTTCCCGGATCTGTTCTTTGTTTTGCCGAATAAGGAAAATAGCTTGGTTGTATTACATTTTGATTTGCCGTAGTACTGAATTGATAAAGCTTACTTGGATACATAGTATTGTTGATCAAATCAAATTCTATAGTTATTCCTAATGTTGACGGCAACGGATTAGTATTCAATTGCGCCTGGTTCATTTTATTGGTAATTGTATAAATACTTAGCTGGCTGCCAAAAAGATCATCCAATACTGAACCCGCAATATTGACAATAAAAGAAGAGAAAGGACCAAGGTACGGCCCGATAAACGCCGCGAGTGCTGTTGTTACAATACCCTGCACGGCTTTCAATTCCGGCGTGGGAGCAGAATAAAACAGATACTGTCCAACCTTATTTTTAGAGTCCTTAAAATATGTTATAGTCATTTGCTGCCCTAAATAGCCTGTGGCACCTGGACTTTCACCTACAAATGCATTCTGATATACAGAATTTGCATAAGAACAATTATTTGTTACAACCGGACTAAGATTGAGGCAATAACGAAATGCTTTTGTGTAAGCTGAGCCATTAATTAAGTCGGAAATTGTATACTTATCTACTAACACCAGGTTTTCATTAAGCTTTGTAGAGCTTGTTGCTTTATACTCAAAAGTGATCGTTCCGGATAAAGGCGTCTTGATGCGTTTTAACAACCCGAGCACCGCAAAATCCTGGTCAGGATTTATGTTTTCGTTCTGGGTATAAAGAGAGGCTGAATATCGTTTTGAGTTGTAAAGTCCTGAATGATCCCGGTAATTGTCTAACCTGGAGGGTACAGCAACCGAAGTATTTGCATTTTCCTTACCGGTAAAATAATCAAAAGAATATGTTAGTTCTTCTTTCTGGTCTCTGCCGTATACCGACAAAGACCTTAGTGCAAGTCTATACCGGTACGCATTTGTAGAAGATTGCAGACTCATATTATAGGTTGGATACAGATCATACGAGTTCAGAATGGCCTGACCTGGGGATAATATATCTTTTTGATAGAAGTACGCGGGGTCTGTTACCACCCTTTTTATCAGTTGCTCATTCTGATATACTTCGATCTTTGATAAATAGGCAGACCCCAGCAAATCCACTCGCGACGCGTTATTGTAGATGAACTGAATGTTGGCATTATCAGGAAAATTTATTTTTTTAATTACGTACTGGGTTGCATGCGCAGCCCCGGCAGTCTGAGTCATCTGCAATACGCTTTGGCTTCCGTTTCCGTTATCTTTCCATACCTGCGCCTCTGAAATATCGGTAATATATTTCCAATCTTCCTGGCTATACTCAAAGGATATGCTTCTATTTGTTACAGGCTCTGTTATTGAGGTCAGTATCCAACGATTGATAATGAATTTACCGGTCGGTCTTTGATAAAAGAAATAATAAGCCTGTTGCTGGGATTGATGCAGCTCCTCCACATCATATTTATCGAAAGTATACTTCCTTCCCGTTTCATCAGTAATCACAAATCCTTTAATCTTGGTGAGAATATTTTGATTGTAAAAAGTTCTGTCGTTGTCCGCTTCCCGCAAAATCTCGGTTCTGAATAATGCGCCGTCAAGAGATTTAACCTGGAAATTTTTGCCTATAACAAATTCTTTGACAAGCCCTCCGATATTTAAAATAAAGACATCCTGCTGAGTATCTTCACTTGGCTTGGGACCCATTTTGTAGTTGTTTTTCTCATCATTCCCAAATCGTGGTTGAAATGCTATTTGTTTAGGAAGATAGTTTATGTCATACTTCTTGTACAAAAATCCATTAGGATAAAATTTACTATAAAGCGTTGGATTCGTTTGCTCATAGATAAACTTCTCCGCATCTGCATCACTCAAATTTCTAACTATATCTTCAGGATTGTACTGATCGTCAGGTTCTCCGTGTTGAACACGAATAATTTCACCCCCGCAACTAAGACTCCATCCTAAACCTATGTTAGAGGCAATCTGGTTTACCTTAATGCCCTGGCCGGAGGAATAACTAATGGTTACATCGTGTGAGAGGCCACTTTTCGGATCGATATGACTAAAAACTGGAATGGTGTATTCGGCACTGCCAGTTTGAATATTTACCTGCGCCCATATAGAAGTGCATAAGCCAATGCAAATGAACAGGCTTATGGATTTAAGTAATACTTTCGAATCTTTTGTTTTTAAGTAATTCATATTTATTTTTTTTCGGGTTGCTTGCTTTCCGTGAGTTGTCGCAATTGTTCCTGGAGCTTTTTGATCGCGCTCTTTTGCTGACTAAATTTGGATTCCTGGGATTGTCGTGATCTATTGGATTCTTCTACCTTCAACTTCAGGTTATTGTTTTCATTCTGCAGTGTTTTTATTTGTTGAGATTGCTGCAAGAGATATAATGTTAGTTCTTCGGTTTTCTTCAACAACAACTTTTGCACCTCCCCTAAATCATGTCCGTCTTGCTCAATAGCTGATGCGGAAGGCATTTCAGGCAGGTGTTTATTATCCCTGATAAAAGACGAAACCGATTCTAATGAAGGAAGGTTATACGACGAATCGAACACATAATCAGGCCATCCTGTTTGCGTCACAATTACTTTTTGCGTGCGGATGTTACCGTTTACAGAAAGTTTTTCTGTTGGACTAATCGTTCCGATGCCGACGTTTCCATTTATTGGATGAATGGTCAAGCCATCGCGGCTCAACATATCACTGACGCTTGGCAGCCAGGAATTATTTTCTACCAGGCTAAGATGTGGCAGAGCGAAATACACTTCAATGTTCTTTCCGCCAAAACCCATGCTAAAGGCGTGACCGCCCAAGGCAGTAATGCGGGACATACCCATTATCTTATCAATACGATACCAGCCATCCGGCGCAGCATCCGTTTGCGTTTTTGATAATGTAAAACTTCCATAAGGCTGGTTTTGATAACCTGCGTCAACTCCAAAATTTACCCAATCTGCAGAAACAATTTTTATCCAGCCTTGCAAGCGAAAAAGATCTCCCTGGATGTTGCGCTCAAAAGGAAAAGTCATAAACGTATGCTCGCCAGTATTGGTTCCTGAGATCTTAAGGATATGGCCATCACCGAAACTTCCCCATCCATCGGCCAGGCCTCCTCTGCCAATTCTAGGCCCTTTGTTCCAGGTACCAAACCAATACGGTGATTGCTCAGTTGCATTTTCTGTAGATGCATTTGCACTTGCCGGACGGTATTGTAAATATGGGCCTTCAAAACCTTTGGTGAATGGATGCACAGCTGCCAGGTTAAGATTATTTGTGCATGTATAGCCTGAAGGAGAGCCGTTAGGTTCTGTCAGGTTCATGTAGCTGTTTCTTATGAGATTAGGGGTAACTGCCGGCTGTGAATGCAAAAGAGTTACCATTAATAAATTGAATATTATTAAAAGAATACCAGCTTTCATCATGTTGTATGTTTATTGGTTTAGGAAAAGTTATTTCGTAGTCTCCATCTGTTTTATTTTTGCTTCCATCAATGCATTTTGTTGAGAGAGCGCTTTTATTTTATCGTCCTGTTTTATCACGTACAATGTCAACTCCTCAACCTTTTTTAATAGCAACTTTTGCACTTCACCCAAATCATGACCCTCCTTCTCAACGACTGAAACAGAAGGCATTTCGGGCAGATGTTTATTGTCCCTAATAAAAGATGAAACAGCATCTAAAGAAGGAAGGTTATAAGATGAATCGAATACATAGTCAGGCCAGTCAGATGCAGCCTGAGACACGCGGACTTTCTTTGCCAGAACTGTTCCATTGACCGAAAGTTTCTCGGTGGGCTTAATAGAGCCGATGCCAACATTTCCATTATCCATTAATGTAAAGCGATTGGTACACATTCCACCTGGGGCGCAACTTATATTATCGTAAGCCCAGAACTGCAGGCTGTTGCCATATATACCAGACATGTTATAGATCTTCCATTCACTTGCAGATCCAGCAGCTGTCTTCGCGGGATTCTTAAGACTCAGCGTTCCTCCTATATCCACGCCTGTAACATCACTCGTAATTACACCTTTAACAGTTGTTGTACCGTTCAAGGCGCTTGGTCCTGTTACATATAAGTTGTTGCCCAACGTAGCACCATTTGTATTGACGTAACTATCTACAGCAGTTTTGTAGGAGTATGTTGGACCGTTTGTTTCCTGGTATGGCAATAGATTTTGTACGCCGTCAAACACAACAGGACTTATGTTTGCGTTACCCTTGTAGTAGTAAGTATTTGTCCCTCCGCGTAACCAAATAATGATTTTTGCATCACCGTTTGCTGAAGTAACATCTTTCCAGCCTGCTATAAAATTGTTTATGGCAACAGCGCCTATATTGTTTCGAATATCTGCGTCAACAAAATTGGCACCCTGACCCCAGTTATTTGTGTGATAGCGGAATTTTGAGATCAGGCTTCCTCTCCAGCTTCCATCCCTGTGAACGTCTGAACGTCCGATCTCTACTTCTGTTGCTATATTTGTCCAAAAGTTGCCATCACTAAATGTTACAGGATAAAATTTATCCAAGTCCCCTTTTACGATAAAGCTTCCGGATTGTTGAGCTCGCAGCATTAAGCTTGCTAAAATGAACAAGCTTGTAGTAATTATCTTTCTCATGGCTATTTTTAGGGTTTATCTATTTTTTATCTAAGGCTACTTCAAGAATTTCAATACGCTTCTTTGCATCTTCATTCTCTTGTTTGAGTTGTAGTATGTACAGCGTCATTTCCTCCACTTTCTTCAATAATAGCGTTTGCACTTCACCTAGATCATGCCCAGCTCTCTCAATAGCAGATGCAGAGGGCATTTCTGGAAGGCGTTTATTTTCTTTTATGTAAGAAGAAATGGATTCTAAGGAAGGTAAGTTGTAAGATGAGTCGAAGACGTAATCTGCCCAATCTGTTTGTGTAACAATTACTTTTTTACAACGGATATTGCCATTGACGGAAAGTTTTTCGGAAGGAGTGGTTGTTCCGATGCCGACATTGCCAGCAAAATTATTCTTATATGGAACGGTTACTGTATTATTTCCTCGCAAAGCTTCATCCGCTGTGGACCATGATTGAAACCAATGTGATGTTTCTTGTATCCCTTGCGCATATGCCCGAATAGTAAACCGCTGAAAATATTGCTTATCATTTATGAAAATAATAACCTTTCCTTCTTCATTACTAAGCATTATCTCTGGCGTATAACTTCCCTGGGAAGATGCTGAACAGTTGATGAATGTGCCATCAAATATGTACCACACCAATGTAATGCTTATCGTTTGTCCAGTTCCATAATTGTAACCTTCTAATGTAATGGTTGGCATTTGTGTATAATTAAGAAAAGGCAGATTTGTTTTAATCTTCACTCCATTTACAGGCGTTCCATTAAAATTATAGTTCAATACTGCGGGATAATTTTGTGCACATACGCAACAATTAAATGCAATAATGCAGGTTGCGATAAAAATGGCAATTTTGTTTCGCATTGGATACTTATTGTTTTACGTAGTTTTTTATAATAGAGTTTTGATGTCTCATTTGTTCAATTTGCTTTCTTTGTTTTTGGCTTTCATTTTTTATATTTTCATTCTCCTTTTTTAATTCAATCACATACAATGTCAATTCTTCTACCTTTTTCAACAATAGCTTTTGCACTTCACCCAAGTCATGCCCATCTCTCTCAATAGCTAATGCAGAAGGCACTTCCGGCAAATGTTTGTTTTCCTTGATAAAAATTGAAATGGATTCTAGTGAGGGTAATTGGTAGTTTGAATCAAATACATAGTCCGGCCAATTACTGTAATTCTTTATCACTGCTTTGGTAAAGATTGCAGGACCATTGACGGCAAGCTTGTAGTCTTTCGGATCGACAGTACCGATCCCAAAATTTCCGCTTGTCGTAATGGTCAAATGTTGTCGCCAGGGATCATTATTGTTTCGATACCATAAATTCAAACCATCCCCTTCATATGATGGTCTCTTGCTCCATTGCCATGTTTTGTTATTTGATTTTAATTCCAGGTGAGCATAGCTATCATAAGTATTCTCAATAGTTGCCACTGTTCCGCCCACAGCATTTTTTTGGATATGGAGATCAGATGCCGGTGATTTACAACCAATGCCTACAGAACCGTTCATAAAAACAGCATTTCCGTTAGCAGCAATGCCTCCTGATCCGATCTTTATTGCATATGCTACGCCGACATCAGGATCCTGGTAAATAGTGCTGCTAAAATGACTTTCACTATAAGCATTTATTGCACCTCTTACATCCAGCTTTACTTCAGGCGTCGATGTACCTATCCCTACATTTCCGTTAGAAGGGAAAACATTTTGTGCATTACTCTGAATAGTGCCTGCCAACATTAGTATTATAAGTATCCTGTTCATTTGGTATTGTTATTTTCTTGTTTATTATTCTTTTAAAAATTAGAATCTGGAGACTGGTGGTTACCGTATTAATCCCAAAATCCCTGAATCCCTCAAATCGCGATCTAAAAATTCCATCCCACTCTAAACTTCAGGGCTTGCGCCTTCGGCAACTGTTGCCCCGCCAAAAAATCATACAGCAATTGCATTTTGCCTTCTTTCTTTTTACCGATCTTATATTTTTTGGTTATGCCGGCAAGCGCACTGTGTTGCCATAGATTGATATTTTGTGCAATGGGAGAAGGAAGACTTCTGAGCGATGTGAATGATTGCATATAGTTATATTCAAAACCGCCCGAGATCCAAATGCTACCTTTGGCTTTAATATCCATATAGCTTCTCAGGCTCACGCCTTCATTGCTTAACGCCAGCTTGTCCCATCCTTTGCCTAATCCTAACTTGTAGCCGGCACCAATACCCATAACGGCCTTGTCACTAAGCTTGTAGCCAAGATTTACTGACAAGTCTGCTATTGTTGGCAAATAATTGACCGCGCCGGTAGTTTGGATCGTGAGCCCATATTCTATTCTTTGAAAAATGCTTTTTGTTCTTTGATTATTGGGCTTAAAATCAGGCATCGTCATCTCGCTGCTGCCACCACCAATTTGGTTAAGTTTATTTTTGAGTTCGTCCGTTTGCGCTTGCGCCTGTTGTACTTGTTGCTGCATAAAGGCTTCTCCGCTACTGCTACCTGAAGAAGCCGGTGTTGCGGGCAAACCTAACCGCTGGCTGATCATACCTTCGATCTGCGCTCTTGTCTGTAGCCCCTCTAATGCCTGTGGTGTGCCGTAAGTACCGGGTGTACCAAAGAGCTGTGCCAGGTAACTGTTTTGTTGCATAAACTGTTTGAAGGCAGGAACTTCGCTTATCATGGAGATTGCCTTTGCTTCAAGCTTTTTTCTGTCATTCAGCAGGCTTTTGTATTCCACCAGTTGTTGCTGATAATACACTACCTGCTTGTTTATGCTCATTAATTCTTTGTGTAAGCCATATTGAGTGAGCTGTTCTTTTAATTCCTGCTCGCGGCGGCGAACGAATGCCTGTATTTCGTTGGCTTGTTGGAGTTTGCCTTGAAGTTCGTGTAGTTGGTTGCTGATCTGTTTTACCTGATTCAGTTTGTCCAACGGAAGTTTGTTGCCACCCTGTTCTAAAAACCGCATCGCTGTTTGTAGACTATCCAAACCGAGAATATATTCCCTCAAAGGATTTCGAGCCGCTTTATCCAGTGGCGCTTTTAGTTTGCTTTGTAATTGCTGATATATTTGTCCCGCATTTGAAAATAATGAAGCTGCTTTTGTGCTGTCTTTTGACTGAAGTTTCTTACGTAACCGCTCTTCTTTAAGCTGCATGCGTGTCAGCAGCTTTTCGACTTGATTATCAACAGAAGCAGTAAGCCGGGTGTATTTTTTATCAATGGATTTAAGCGTCTTGTTGCTGATCTCAGTAACGCGATCAGTAGTTACAGTTGTATTTTGTTGTGCACATACAGATAGAAATGAGAGGAGGATGATTAAGGATAATCCGTTTTTTTTAACGCAAGCAGGCATATTTAAGGGCGGTGCTTCGTTTTTACAGGCAAGCAGGGTCAAGAGATGTCAAATGTATGTAAATTTATATTTGTTTAAAAAAAATAAATAGAAAATCAACGATTCCATCTTGCATCCTGTATTTGCCCACAAACAAAACATATCTTATTTTAGGTTAACCTCATTCCGGTAACATGAAATCATTCTTCTGCTCAGTCTTTTTCTTACAGTTAATATTTGCAATTAGCAGCTATGGGCAGAAGAAATATCAGCCACCATTTTTTGTTTTCAACAATGGATTAAGAGATAATATGTATAACACGGCTGAGAAACAGGTGGACCTTTTACATTCCTTAGGATATGACGGCATGGAAAAAGAAGGCTTTGATGGCCTTGATACACTATTGCAAGAACTTGACAAGCAGCAAAAGAAGTTGTTCTGCATTTACGTGAATGTAAATCTTGATCCGGGTAAGCCGTATTATGATGCGAGGCTTGCAGAAACGCTAAAAAAGTTGAAGGGTAGAGGAACGATGCTCTGGATAAACATTACAAGTAGTGAAGGTATTTATCCACCATCGTCTCACGCGGGCGATACAGCAGCCGTTCGCATCATCAGAGATGTCGCGGACCTTGCCAATACGCAGGGAATACGAATTATATTATACCCGCACACATGGCTTTGGCTGGAAAGATTTGATCATGGATTGCAATTGGTAGAAATGATCAACAGGCAAAATGTTGGCATTACCTTTAATCTTCCTCATTACCTGGCGCAGGCCAGGATTGGAGAGGAACAACAAATTGCAGGACTGCTAAAAAAGGCCGGAAAAAAATTGTTTGCTGTAAGCATTTGCGGCGCCACAATAACAGAAAAAAAGGATCGCGCGAACATTTGGGACAGCCTGATCCAACCGCTTGGGCAGGGCAATTTCGATAACGCTACTATTTTGAAAACGCTAAAGCAAATAAAGTTTGATGGACCTGTCGGACTACAATGCTATAACATAAAGGGTGATAAAAAAGCTATACTAAAGCAGTCTATGGATGCATGGAATGTCCTCATCAAAAAAATTAACTAGTGCTTACAACGAATCAATATCATTTAAAACAAGCACCTGTATACATAACGCCATGCTTTATGAATTGGAATTGGTTCCGAAAGAGCCGCTTGTTTATAGAAAAACAGATACCCATTTGCACATAACTCCAAAAGAGCTACCTGTGAAAATTTACAGGCAACCCCGCCGAAGTCTTTAGAATCAAATTATCTGAAATTCTATAAATACGAAGCTCCCGCCGGAGCTCCTTATTTCAAGAACATTGATAAAGGAATTAACATTTGCATTCAGCCAATCATACCTGACTCTTGCAAAAGTCATCTGCTACTTTTACCCCATCTTAAACAGGTCTTTCAGCTCTTTGTTACTAAGGTTACCGATCCAGTTTTCGCCGGTTGCTACAGTCATTTGAGCCAATGCTTTTTTGGCCTGGATCATCTCGTTAATGCGTTCTTCAAAAGTGTTTTTTGTGATGAAACGATGGACCATTACATTACTCTTTTGCCCGATGCGATAAGCCCGGTCCGTTGCCTGTGCTTCAACCGCAGGATTCCACCACAGGTCATAATGAATTACATGGTTGGCTGCAGTAAGATTAAGACCTGTACCGGCAGCCTTAAGTGAAAGAATAAAGATCTTATCAGCATGATTGGTTTGAAAGGCATCTACCATTTCTTTGCGTTGCTTGAGTGAGCATCCACCATGATAAAACAAAGGCTGTTCTTTATATCGCGCTGTAATAAAATGCTGAAGTAATTTACCCATCTCGGCAAATTGAGTGAAAACCAGTACCTTCTCGTTATTTTCAACAATACTGTCCAGCTTTTCAAACAGCAGATCTAATTTTCCGCTTAGGGAGGCATCCAGCACATTATTTTTTAAGAATTGAGAAGGATGATTGCATATTTGCTTTAACGCAAGTATCATTTGTAATACTAACCCCTGCCGAACAAATAAACCTCGACTGCTTGATGCATCAATAGCCTCTATAGCATCCATGGCTTCCTTTAACGTTTGTTCGTAAAGACTTGCCTGATCTTTTACCAATATAGAAAAGCAATCCATTTCCAGCTTATCAGGCAGGTCATTAATGATGGACTTGTCAGTCTTGAGCCGTCGCATTAAAAAAGGTGCGGTTACTTTTTTCAATTTTTCAGCAGCGTTGGCATCATTATACGTTTCTATGGGAGCGCCAAAAGTTTCATTGAACTCTTTATTGGTGCCGAGAAAGCCCCGGTTGCTGTAATCCATAATACTCCACAACTCACTTAATCTGTTTTCAACAGGCGTGCCACTCATGGCAATAAAATTGCTGGCGCCGATGCTTTTAATAGCTTTTGCCTGGGCTGTCTCGTTATTCTTAATGTGCTGCGCTTCATCTATCACCAGGGAGTGCCATGGCAGTTTCTTAAGCCTGGAAGCATCAGTTCTTGCTATTCCATAAGAGGTAAGCAATACATCAAAGTCTTTTGCCATTTTCCTGTTCGTGCCATGGAACAAATGCGGCTTTAATGAAGGTGCGAATTTCTCAATCTCTGTCTGCCAATTAGAAAGTAGTCCTGTTGGCGCTATAACCAATGCTTTTTTATTTTTCAACAATCCTTCTTCCTTATATTTCAGCAGAGTGGTGATCACCTGAAGTGTTTTACCCAAACCCATGTCATCAGCTATTACTGAACCAAAGCCAATCTGCGCATTCCGGTACATCCACGAAAAGCCGCGTTGCTGGTAAGGACGAAGTTGTGCATTGATTCCTTTGGGCAAAGGAATTTCTTTAAAATCCGATAGCTCTTTTATCAGATTTTTCACTTCCTCTGTAAGACTTATTTTCGCCCCAAAAAACTCACCGCTTAGTGCCGCACGCAGTAATTGAAAAGGCGTCAATTCTTTTTCACTGCTGAAATAACGGTGTAACTTTTCCAGCTCGTCCTTATTTACATAGATATAGCTGCTCTTATATTTGATCAGCCCATCAGATTTCTTTAGTAGCTTCTTAAACTCTTCTTCCCCCATCACTGTATCACCAATCGCCACCTGCCAGTCAAAATCAAGTAATTGATCAATACGCAGAAAAGATTTTCCTGTTTTCTTTTTCAGTTTTAAGCTTGTCTTTGGTTTAAGTATTTCTCTTAATGATTTCGGCAACAGAATGTCGATATCCAACAACTGTATAGCAGGTATCATCTGAAAAAGAAAAGGCGTAAAAGTGCTGTTCTCCATTATTATCAGCTCTTCACCCTTAGTATTGATATAGGCATCCAGGCCATTAATAAAGCCACTTAGTTGTGTAAGAGAACGCAGTATTTCAAAACGTTGTTTATCAAATTTCTTTTGCGTAAGTACATCCCGCAATGCGGACGGGCTATCCAGGGGTGTTGCTTTTTCGCCAATGTTAATACTTACAAGAAAACGGTCATTTGTAGTTTCTTCTACCACAATCTGTGGCTTATAATTGCCTTGAGCCAGGTAATATTTTTGCAGCCATGCCTGTATTCCACCACACAAAGCTTCTTCTCCGGGACCTTTAAAACGGTGTGTGCGTTTTCTGAAAAACAAGTCGGGGAATAGCTCATTTGCATTCTTTTCTTCCAGCATGGCGATCATTTCCGTGAGAAAAACAGACAATAGGTTCATCGCCGTGTTTTTGTTTATCTCCTTTTGTTTGTCTTTTTCCTGCCAGAAAAAAATATCCGGTGGCAAAACTTCCTGCAATTTATCTGTTAGAGTCCTCACGTCTTTGCTGAGCATAGCCGGTAACCAGCGGATGGCGTAGCTTTTATCTGCCTGCTGGACTATTTGCGGTACCACGGCCCCTTTGGCCAACAGGTGCAGCGCAAAATAAAATACAGTGTGAAGCGATGCTGTGGATGGCTGATAATCCAGCGTTTTGGCGGCAGGTATTTGCACAAGCTGCGCAATAAATTGCGGGAATGAAAAAGCCCTGTCATTAACAAATACTTGCGACCGGTACTTTTCATCTATCGTTATCCTGTTATGGCTATGAGTGCCGATGTACTGTTCGTCTTTCTCAGCACGTTTCAGCACCGCCTGCAAGCTTATCCTTCCCTGTAAGATCTTCTGCGTATTTTTTACTGTACGGCTTAACGCAGCTGTATATTTTTCTTTAAAATTACCGCTACCAGTGTAAAAGGCCGGAAAGTCTGCAAGCAAAGCTGTTAGTGGCTCATGTAAGAACGGCAGCATTGTATAAGACAATTTTTGGTAAGCGTTTTCCGGATTGTAGTCAGGCTTTTTTGCTTTCTTTCTGCCCGGTTTATGAGGCTTATCAAAATACAAATCTGTAATATTCGGAATATCCGTAGTTTCTTTTGTTACAAAAAAACCACGCTTGTTCATCTCTGCAATCAGATCTACGTTATGCAGACTGAATACGAGAAACGGATTATTGTCGATCTCTGCACACACTTTATAGATAACGGCGGCAAGGTGTTTACAAGGCACGGCCCAATCCGGGCAATTGCATTGCATCTTAAAATCGGTCCATTGTTTAGGAAAAACTTTAAGCCCCATTCTTTCCGCTATGGCAAGTACTTCCGGGTCAAGTTCACGGTTCAACATTTTTGAAATGATCACAGGGCGTTCCGCCAGGGCTTCAATAAAAGCACTCAGCTCAGGATCAAAAAATGGGGGCAGGATAATATCAACATTATAGGGTTTCGGCTGGCTACCGGCCACCTTTGCGTTGATGCGGTTTTCTTTGATATCAATCTTTGTTACCGCGCCTTTGCGGGCATAGCTTGCGCCTCGCGGTAAACGATTTTCATAGTCAATGTTATTCAAAGAATTAAGCCATTGCTCCCCCCACCATGTTTTTCCAAATGACTGAGCCATTGTTTATTGATTGATGAATGGCAAATATAAAAATATCCGTAGCCGCGAGAATGATATTTGACGGCGGGAATTCCACATTTGTGAGTAAATAGGATCCGGCTTGCGTTAGAATTCCAATCATCGTCTCTTTTTATTAAGATCGTCAAAAAAATCTGACATCTCCGCTTATTTCAGGCTTTTTCTATGAAATAAAAAAGCTTCACCGAGACAAAGAACTGCAGCGTTTTTGATGTAGTCAGATTGCGTTGGCCTGCCAACCACATTCGTGTTGGCAGGCAATCAGATATCCCAGCTCATCATACCAACAAGGGCATGCACCGCAAAAGAAAAAACGGATGGAGATCTACCCCATCCGCTTTACATTTCAATGTATTTAAAACTCTAATTAATCACGTAACTCATACTTCCATCTTTCTCATCTTTCAACTGAATGCCCAGCGTAGCGAGTTCATTTCTTATTTTATCACTTGTAACATAATCCTTTTTCGCCTTGGCTTCCCTGCGGATGTTTACCAATAACTGCATAACGCCGTCTAACTTGCTATTATCGGCTGCAGAAACATTTTTCAAACCAAATACATCTTCGACGTATGATTTCATTTGCTCACGCACGCGTTCCAATGTAGAAGAGCTCAATGCATCTGGGCTGATGTGTTTGTCTTTAATACCATTGATGATCGGCACTAACTCAAACATGTTCGCAAGTGCTTTCGCCGTATTAAAATCATCATTCATAAATTCATCAAACTCATTCACCAGCTTCAACGCTTTTGCATCCAGTTCAGCGTCGCTCGCTACATCACTTCCAGCCTCTATTTTTGACAAATTCTCATACGCTTCCATCAGGCGCTTCAATCCTTTTTCAGCAGCCTTCAACGCATCATTGCTAAAATCCAGCGTGGAGCGGTAATGCGTTTGTAAGATGAAGAACCTGATCACCATGGGATGATAAGCCTGCTCCAATGCAGGATGATCACCCGTAAACAGCTCACTTAGCTTAATTACATTGTTATAGCTTTTTCCCATCTTCTTACCGTTGATGGTGATCATATTGTTATGCAACCAGTATCTGGCGGGCGTTTTGTGATTGCAAACGGTACTCTGCGCAATCTCGCATTCGTGATGCGGGAACTGAAGATCCATACCGCCTCCATGAATATCAAATTCATCACCAAGATATTTGTTACTCATCGCGGAGCACTCAATATGCCAGCCGGGAAATCCTTCACCCCAGGGGCTCTGCCAGCGCATGATATGTTCTGCGGGGGCATTCTTCCAAAGAGCAAAATCAGCCTTATTTCTTTTTTCGTCCTGGTTGTCCAGCTCGCGGGTTGTTTCCAGCATATCGTCCAGCACACGGCCACTCAGCATTCCGTAAGGCTTCCCTTGTTTGGAAAAATCGGTATTGTATTTTTCTACATCAAAGTATACTGATCCGTTTGCTTCGTATGCGTAACCGTCTGCAATAATCTTCTTGATCATTTCTATCTGCTCCACAATATGGCCGGTCGCAGTTGGTTCAATGCTTGGAGGCAGGTTATTGAATTGTTGCATGGCCCAATGAAAAAGGTTAGTGTATTTCTGCACCAGTTCCATCGGTTCCAGTTTTTCCAACACTGCTTTTTTGCTGATCTTGTCTTCAGCTTCTCGTCCTTCTTCTTCAAAATGGCCGGCATCGGTAATGTTTCTTACATATCTTACTTTATAGCCGAGGCGAAGAAGATACCTGTAAACGATATCGAATGTAATAAATGGACGGGCGTGGCCAAGATGGCTCTCGCCGCTAACAGTCGGGCCGCACACATACATGCCAGTATGTCCGGGCGTTATAGGTGTAAATACTTCTTTTTGACGGGTTAATGAATTATGAACTTTAAGCGACATATTTCTGATTGAATCTTTGTTGAAGGTTAATGATAGTTGCGGATTGGCCGGTTACCGGCTCTTTCAGGTATTTAGCTGCTTAGCAGCAACAACAGTATAAGTGATAAAACCTCATGGGGAGCGAAGATATTCTATTTTTTCAAACTTAGATCGGATACAAGCATCAGATGGTCGCTTAAATCTTCATCTACCATGTCGAACTGCTCCACAACAAAGTGATTATCGGGCAAAATGTAGTCAATCCGCAGGGTTGGCGCAATCGCATTAAAAGTTCTTCCAATACCAAATCCTTTTTTCAGAAAAACATCCTGCCAGTCGCCACGAATGTGAAAATAAGCGTAGGAGTTCGGAACATCGTTAAAATCGCCGCAAATAAATGAAGCGTATGGGCTGGCATCCAATTGTTTTCTTACCGTTTCGGCTTGTACGCCCCTGCGTGAAAATGCCAGCTTCATTTTTTTGAAAAGCCCTTTGGAAGCCTCGAGCATTTCATTGTCCTGCTCCCGTATTTTTTGCATTCCCTGGTAGTCATTTTGGGTAAACTTGAAGGATTGAAGATGCGTGGTAAAAACCCTTATCGTGTCCTCACCTTTAACTACATCTACAAAAATCAGGCTTTCGATGGAAGATGAGGGATATTTGGTTCTTCCTTTTTTAACAATGGGGAATTTTGAAAAGATAACCGAACCGTATTGATAAAAACCGTTGTCCTTATCGTAATCTTTCGAGAAAAAGTAATAAGGATATTTATCCGTGAACAACGAAATATTGTCAGCCTGAGGTCCCTGCTTCAACGAGTGATTAAATTCCTGGAGGCAAATAACATCGGGGCTTAATTTTTCTATTGCCTCGGCTATCTCTGTGCGGTTGTGTTTGCGCTGATCATTGTTTTTGCTGAGGCCGTACATACTACCCACGTTCCAGTCCACAATACGTATACTTTCTTTTTTTTTAGCCTGTGTAAACCCAGCTTTCAGGTGCTGTGCAAAAAGCACATTTATTTGTTTGTAGCCAACTATCAGTGTAAAAAAAGAAAGAAGCGCCCATCGTGGTTTGGCAATCAGCCAGAAAATAATGGCGAAGATGTGTAATGTAATAAGATACGGAACTGCCAATCCCAAAAAACCAACGATCCACCATGTTGCGGGATTAAGGAAAGGAGCAAAACACGCGGTTACAAAAGCAATACTCAACAGAATATTGGCTACAATAAAAATTATTTTGGTAAAACTTCTAAAGTAGCTGCCGGCCATGTGGTAAATATAAAAAAATGCGGTTTAATTGGCGACGTTATATACAAAAGTTTTCATTACCATTATATGCGCAGACACAATTGCTTATTTCCAGGAAAGATCTGTTAATACAGGAAAATGGTCTGATGAATACACCCGCTTCACTACGCTCTGCTGTACGCTAAACGCCGGATCAGCAAGGCATACATCAATCCGCAATGATGGCGCCAGGTTATAGTAAGTCTTACCCAGGCCCAAACCTTTTTTTAGCCATGCATCCTGCATTTTTCCTCTCAGGTAATGGTATGTATATGATGCCGGCGTATTATTCAGATCTCCGCAATAAACTACAGGGTAAGGACTACTATCTATGCTTCTACGAATTGTTTTCACCTGTTGTTCGTGCAACAATTCGCGTTGCTGGATTTTTCCGATAATAGACCGTTTGTGCTCTATTGTTTCCTGGTATGTTTTGTTGTCGATATAGGTTTGCTCACTATAAAGCTGGTACGACGCCAGGTGTGCAGTAAAAATGCGCATTCTGCGATTGTTCAACATCAGATCTGCATAAGCCATTTTTTCTGTATACCCGTTTTCATTCACAATGGCCACGGTGCCACTATCCACCAACGGATGTTTTGAAAATATGGCTACACCATGCACAATCTTAACGCCGCTGTACGTGGTCGATATAAAATCCTTCGAACAATAGAAATATTTATAACCTGCAGAATCAAACCTGTCTTTCATATCTACCAACTTCTTATGGCCGAATACGGTTTTGTATTCCTGCAAGCAGGCAACATCAGGCTGCCATTCTTTAACATGGTCAGGCACCTGTATCCATCCCGGTTCGCTTTGCAACTTTTTTCCCGACAGATTATCAAATCCCTGAACATTCCAGGTCAGTATACGTAACGCCCCGGGCTGCTTGTTATTGCTCCATGAAGAAAAAGGATGAAAAGCAAATGTGGTTGAAATGTTTTTATAACCGGCAAAAGAAACAAGTATGAGAAAAATTGCCAACCTGCGATTGCGGAATAAAAAGTAAATGATCGCGGCAAACATAAAGCCGGCAGCGTAAGGAAACAACAATGCAAACAAACTGAATCTCGTCCAGGTAGAAGATGGAATGTACGCGGGCAACGAACACAGCACATAAACTATTGAAAGAAGTATGCAGACAATTGTGCCTGAAACACGTGAAAAAAATCTCATCAGGAATTCCGGGTTTGTTAACAAGAACCACGAAGATACGAAAGGCTAAAAGTTTTTTTGAAACCCGTCCGATCCGGCACGGGCGGGCACGAAGGCACCAAGGGCACAAAGCGGCAAAGGATTGTTAATTGAAAATTGACAGTGCCTGCCCGACTGAAGTCATTCAGGCGGGGATAATTGAAAGTGCTAACAACATCACTAACTCTCAACATCTCTTTTCTTTTTTTACATGTCCTACGGCCTTAATATCTTACATGTCTTACCATCTTACGGTCTTACGATCTTACTGTCTTACCATCTTACGTTCTTCACATCAAATCTCCCTCACTTGCCTTCTTCAAAAATTCTTTTTCTTCGTCGGTTAAAAAATGGTAGCCTTTTTGATTGATCTTGTCCAGTATCTCATCGATATGTTGCTGGGTGATATGAGGCTTTTTCTCAAAAGGCTTTTTGGTTGCTTTATAGAAGTGTTGTTGTTTTTTGCTTGCAGTTGAATGTTTTTTTTCCGGGTTGAAAAGATCTTCCGTCCAATAAAACAATTGTAACATCCATTCGCCCCAATCGCTGCCGCGCCTTAGCTGATATACAAACAAAAATCCCATGCCTGCACCAGCCAGGTGGGCCAGTGCATACCCCATGCTCGAACTCGCAACAGTTGCGTAATCAATTGCTATAAAAATAAGCGTAAGCACCCATAATGGTATACCACCGTTAAGCATCGGGAAAATGCGGTAAGTTGGAGCTAAAGCTGTTGTGGCCACTGCCACACCCATCACTGCAGCACCACCGCCTATTAACGCATAATTTTCACCGGCGTTTACTTTAAAAGCAGGAATCAGATTGGTTGCCGCAAGAAATATTGCACCACCTGCGAAACCTGCATAGAGATAAATAGGAATAAGTTTACTGTTACCCATCATATCCTGCAGAATAAATCCGAAGCCCCACAACCACAGTAATGTAACTATCAGATCCCATACGCTTACGTGGGAGAACATATAAGTTAAGATAGTCCAGGGCCTTGATCCGAACTTTTGAATGCCACCCGGTAAAGAAAACCATTCAACTATTTGTCGTTGAAAAGTAAGGGTTGCTTCCGCGTTAATGTCATAAGAGAAAAGATAAATGATCTTGATAAAGTTGAGTATAACGAAAATGACCGCATTGATGATAATAAGCCAGGTAAGGGCATTATTATTTTGTCCGAGTAATAAACGATTGCCCCTGTTTTGCTCCATAACACTCATAAAATCAGTTTTTCTAATTGATATATGTTAGAACGCATCATTTATACTAATAAAAATTATGCCTGTTCGTTTTGTTCCAGTAATATACCAAAATAATTCCAACCAGGCCACCTCCCAAATGCGCAAAATGAGCTACGTTATCGCCTGCAGAGTTTTTTATTCCCGAAAACAATTCTATCCCAGCGTAAATTATAACAAACCATTTAGCTTTAATGGGGAACAGAAAATATATCGAAATATACCTGTTAGGAAAAAGATAACCAAAAGCGGCGAGGCAGCCAAACACTGCGCCGGAAGCGCCCAACGTAGCACTGTTCAAATGCCTGACGAAAAGCGTGTAATAAACCTCCTTATCCATAGGTGACAACGAATTAAACTCCTTTATCAAACCCTGGTTTTCAAAATAAAGCACAATCATATGTGCCAGCGCAGCGCCTAATCCGCACACGACATAAAATGTCAGAAAACGTTTCGGCCCCCATAAGTTCTCCAGTACAGCCCCAAACATCCAGACAGCAAACATGTTCCAGAAAATGTGTCCCCAGCTTCCGTGCATAAACATGTACGTTACAAACTGCCATGGTTTAAATAATGAGCTCTGCCAGGTATGCAGCGCAAACAAGTCTTCCAACCTGGTATTACCACCCGCACCAAATGTCTGCTGCGCTAAGAATATTAACACATTAATGATAATAAGGTTCTTAATAATATAAGGTAAGATCTGAAAACCGCCGGGCCTGAATTCTGACATATCTTTTCGCTTTAACTTATTTCAATTTTAACTGAACTACGTTTTCAATGTGCAGGGTATGTGGAAACATGTCCACCGGTTGAATTTTCTCTACTGAATATTTTTCCCCCAGCAAAGAGAGGTCTCTCGCCTGTGTAGCAGGATTACAACTAACATACACAACGGTTGGAGCAGCAATGTCCAGCAGTTTGTTCACCAGTTTTTCGTGCATACCTGCACGGGGAGGGTCTGTAATAATTACATCCGGAGTGCCATTAATGTTGAAAAAATTATCATCACAAATAGCAATAACATCGCCTGCGTAGAATGAGGCATGCTGAATATCATTTAAAGCTGCATTTTCTTTTGCGTCTTTGATGGCTTCTTCAATTACTTCCACTCCAATTACTTTTTTAGCCTGTCCGCTCACGAAAATTCCAATGCTACCAGTACCGCAATATAAGTCATACACAGTTTGTGAACCGTTTAATTCTGCAAAGTCGCGTGTTACCTGGTACAACCGCTCGGCCTGTCGCGTATTTGTCTGAAAGAAAGATTTCGGACTTATTTTAAAACTGAAATCTTCCAGTTTTTCTATAATATGATCCTTGCCTTTATAAACAACAGGCTCCAGGTCAAAGATGCTATCGTTTCTTTTTGTATTGATTGTATACAATAAAGATGTAATACCAGGAACCCCGGCAAGCAGGTTATCTAAAAGCGCCTTACGGTTCTTTTCGTTCTCATAACCCAGCACAACATTCACCATCAATTCGCCGGTAGTTGCCATGCGAACCATAACATTACGCATGTAGCCATGGTGCTCCTTAATATTATAAAAAGGAAGATTATTCTTCCGGGCAAAGGCTGCCAGATTTTTACGGATCGTGTTCGTAGGTTCAGGTTGCAGATGACAGGTGTTGATCTCAACGATCTTGTCAAAATAGCCTTTGGCATGAAAACCGGCAAACCCCTGCGGCTCATCTCCTTCAAAAACGTTATTTGCCTTCATGGCCTTAAACTCCGCATCGGGAATATAGCGCTTTGTAGCAAAAGTGTATTCCATTTTATTGCGGTATAGCCTGGTTTCGTCGCAGCCGATGATGGGACTTATTTCCGGAAGCTCCAGTTTTCCAATGCGGGAAAGATTATCAACAACCTGTTGTTGTTTATACTGCAATTGCTGGGCATAGGGAAGCATTTGCCATTGGCATCCGCCGCAAACACCAAAATGCTCACAAAAAGGCTCAACTCTTTGCTGTGAATATTTCTTGAACTTCAATGGCCATCCTTCGGCCCAGTCCTTTTTATTTTTTCCCAGCTGGATGTCAACTACATCACCGGGAACAACGTTCTCAATAAAAACAACTTTTCCGTCCACGCGAGAGAGTGATTTGCCCTCCGCGGCATAGTGCTCAACAAGCACATCTTCTAAAATTACCGGTGTTTTTTTCTTTCTCACGGCGCAAAGGTAACGTAAACGAGCTAAAGCGAAAGTGGAACCACGGAGGCACGGGCGGCACGGCGAAACACTACGACTTTTGCCGCAAAGGCGCTAAGGCGGAAAGAAGCACGAAGGTTTGAACCACAGAGGCACGCGCGGCACGGCGAAACACCGCGTTTTCTGCCACTGCGCTAAGGCGAAAAGAAGCACGAAGGTTTGAACCACAGAGGCACGGGTGGCACAGCGAAACACTACGACTTTTGCCGCAAAGGCGCTAAGACGGAAAGAAGCACGAAGGTTCATTTAATTGACAATAGAAAGTTCCTGCCCGACAAATCATTCAGGCGGGGAAAATTGAAAATGACCCCATTAGAAAAGGCATTTGAACCACACGAAGGACACGAAGTGGCACAAAGAAATAAGAGGCCCTAATGCGCTTAAGGACCCAAAGCGCACTGTAACTCACAACCCTTCGCTTTATAAAACGTAGCACGTATAACCTACAACGTATAACCAGTTTTAGGCTTTGGGCTTTGAGCTTTGGGCTTGGGCTTTTAGCTTCCGCTTAACCGTTTTTCACCCCACCTCTCCACCCTTCCTTCAATTGTTTCTTGAATTTTATCATTTATAATCAGGCTTCTAAAACTTATGCAAAAAGTACTGGTAGTTTTTTTATTTTAGTAGTGGCTCCTTGATGTATTAGGAGAACCAGGCATATATCTTCAATTCTACCATGACGACTGCAGGCATTGATGATGAGAAATATCTAAACGTACAAGTGCTGCTTGATCAATTCAGATCTGGTGACTTTTCTGCATTTTCTCACCTGTACCAGGCTCATATAAAATCGTTACTGCACTACGGCAACAGGATCTTAGCCGATAAAGACATTGTAAAAGATGCGATTCACGACCTGTTTGTGGAGCTGTGGAACAGACGGCAATCGCTTCCCGAGATCCACAACATTGAATTTTATATGCTGAAGGCGCTCCGCTACAAATTATTCAAACTGCACAATCCGCTTGTTTCGGTTCATTTCCAGGAAAGCGAAACATCCACGGATAATGCTGATTTTACAATTGACAATTTGCTGGAAGAAAAAGAAAGCCGCCAAAATACCATTCGCATTATGCAGGATGCCATAAGTAGGTTGCCGTTGCGTCAGCGGGAAGTTATTTATTTCAGGTTCTTTAAAGGATATACCAACCAACAAGTGGCCGATCTGCTGAACATCAACTATCAATCTGTTTCCAACCTGCAGCAAAGAGCCATCGATTCTTTAAAAAGAACTATTCCCGGCTATAGTCTCGAGTTGCTTTCTGCACTCATTTTCGCTTCTCAAATTTATTTTTAAAAAGGTGAGTATAAAATCGTGGTGAGATACACTTAGGTATAGATAAGCATATATCTCATGACCAATAACAATCTACTGCTGAATGAGCTGTTACAAAATGACGATTTTGTTGCCTGGGTATTTTCACCAACGGAAGCCGGAAATATTTATTGGGCAAACTACGCAACAGCCAGCGATGCACATGCAAACGCAGTAGAAAAAGCACGGAAACTGACCCTGCTTTTCCGTGAGAGCCATGCTACAGAGGAGCAGGACAGCAACTCAAATGACATCTGGAACAGGATAGAACAATCTATCCATTCTCAAGCCAATAAAACAATTCCCATACATCGTAAAAAATGGTGGTGGGCAGCTGCCGGGATCGCGGTGATTGCCTCCACGATGGGATATTATTTTTTGCAAAAAACAGCACCAGTCAGTTTGGTTATAAACACCGCCGTTAAAGAAGCCAAACATCTGATCGAAAGAAAGAATAGTTCAGGCAAAGATGAAATCATTCTTTTATCAGACGGTTCGCGTGTTTTCCTTGCCCCGGGCAGTGCACTAAAAAGTCAGCCAATTTTCAACGACAGCACCAGGGAAGTTTACCTGGAAGGTGAAGCATTTTTTGAAATAGCCAAAGATCCGCAGCACCCCTTCCTGGTCCACGCCCATAATATAGTTACACGCGTTCTGGGAACAAGCTTCCGGGTAAATGCGCGATCTGCGAGTAATGATGTAACAGTTGCCGTACGTACGGGAAAGGTGGCGGTGTTCACTGAAAAAGAAAATGATCCCGGCAAAATGGTGCTATTGCCTAACCAGCAGGTGGTCATCAACGCATCAAATAATACCGCCGTGAAAACTGCGGTACAAGATACCCTTCTTATTAAACAACCCAATTACAAACCGCTATCGTTCGAGTATGAAGATGCCCCACTTATTACGGTCCTTAACGATTTGCAAGCAACTTATCACGTTCAGATAAACTATAACAAGGATAAGATCACTAACTGCAGAATTACCACTTCAATTGGAGAAGAACCACTTTCCGACAAGATCCGAATTATTTGTTCAGCTATAAATGCAACCTATACAATAGATGAAAGTAGTGTAACCATCCTAAGCCAGGGATGTGACTAACCTGATTATTAAACCAAAAACCAATGAGATGATGAAAAAATGAATGCTCACTAACTGGAAAAAATTGGCGATGCTGCTACACCGCCAATGATATTTAGCCAGGGATAAGTCGTACTCCCATAAAACTTTTAGTGTGCGTTGTATTCGGTCAGGAATGCAATTGCAATTTCAGGGGCACGGACTTATACAAGCTTCTGCATTACAGGCTTACCTAAATGCAGGTTTTGAACTTATTGAGAGAATCCAAAACAAACTAAAGTTATGAAAAAATGTAACCTGTTTACGTTTAGTACTGCTATTATGAAATTCACACTTGTTCAGCTCATCCTATCGTTTATGTTTGTTTTCACAACCTATGCTCACAAGGTTGAGGGACAGGAAATACTGGACAAAAAAATCACCCTGGAATTATCTAACCAGGAATTTAAAACTGCCTTGAGCTCCATCGCCAAACAAGCCGATGTAAAATTTACATACGCATCCGGCGTACTTAAAAGCGACAAGCGCATTACATTATCAGCCAAAAATCAACGATTGGGTAATGTACTGGATCAACTTTTTAAACCGCTTCAAATTGAATATGAAGTTGTAGGTAAACAGATTATCCTAAAAAAGGAAAATCAGGTAGCGGTTTTAGACCTTGACGCCGGCACTTTTATTGCCCAGGCCGCTTATGCTGATAAAGTTAGCGGTACCGTTACCAATAATGAAGGCGTTGCATTAGAAGGTGTAAGTGTTATGGTAAAAGGCACACGCAAAGGAACTACGACCAATAACAAAGGTTATTTTGAAATTGATGCTCCATTGCAAAGCACATTGGTATTTACAATAGTAGGTTATGATAGTGCAGAAGTGAAAATTGTTGACGAAAACACACTAACCGTAAAAATGCAGCAAAGAACATCGGATGTTGCAGAAGTTGTGGTTACCGCGCTTGGTGTATCTAAACAAAAGAAACAACTCGGCTATTCTGTAACGGAGGTAAAAGGAGCAGAACTTTCACGCACCAACGAAGTAAACCCGATCAATGCATTACAGGGAAAGGTTGCCGGTGTACAAATTGATCAGGGTGCCGGTGGATTATTCGGTTCATCCAAAATACTTATACGCGGCAACTCCACATTGGGAACCAATAACCAGCCAATCTTTGTGATTGATGGGGTAATTATGGACAACGATATTTTCAGCGGTACGGGTCGTGATTTTGGTAACGATCTGAAGAACCTGAACATGGAAGATTTTGAAAGTGTTTCTGTGCTGAAAGGTTCTGCGGCCGCTGCTTTATATGGATCAAGAGCAGTAAACGGCGTTATTCTTATCACGACAAAAAAAGGTATACAACGCAGGGGAATTGGTGTAACTGTGAACCAGTCTGTAAATGTTACTCAACCTTATGCTGGTCCTGATTTTCAGAATGAATATGGCGGAGGTTCTGTTGGCGCATTTTTTACAGACAACAGGGATCCCAATTACAAGCCAACTGAAAACTGGACAACAAAAGTATTTCCTACTGACCCTGTAACCGGAAAACCTTATATAGACAGGCAAATTGGACGTGAGCTTGAAAACTGGGGACCGAAAATGGTTGGACAGGAGGTGACTAACTACGATGGCACCACCACAAAATACCTTCCTCAGCCTAATAATTTTATGGATGCATTCCAAAACGGATGGGGTTATAATACCAATATCGCCCTGGATGGAGGAACTGAAAAATCAACCTTCCGTGTTTCTTATAATCGCAACCAGGGTGAAGGTGTAGTCTCCAACAACAAATTCACTAAAAATGCATTTGACCTCCGCGCCACACACACATTTAATAAATTCCTTAGCGTAGATGCGAGTCTTGCTTATAGCAATTTTGAAGGCAAAAATCCTCCTCGCCTGGGAGGTCTTGACGCATTTGCTTCTTACAACTTTGGCAAATTGTTTACGTGGATGCTTCCACGTAACTATGATACAAAATACTGGATGCAGAAAGAACATTATACCAGCATGTTTGGCGGTGTTCCTGATCCTAACGATCCTAACGAACCTAATAAAGTTCCTGAAGCAAGGTTCTGGTATAGCTTGTATGAAAACAACTACTTGCAAACCGAACAACTTGTGAGAGGAAGACTTGCGCTTAATATGAAACTTACTGAATGGGCAAAGCTGATACTCGAAGGCAACGTAAGTAACATCTATACAAAAAACGAAAACAAGGAACTTGGTCAGGCTAAAAATTATGCCGGTGGCCTATATGGGTTAGGTTTTACCACCAAGGAAAGCAACATGCTGAAATGGATGGTGATGATGAACAAGGATTTTAATAGTGACTTTAGTCTAAATGGATATATTGGCGGTGAATTTCAACGTTACAAAACTTCCTGGGAGTATAGCGAGACCAGGGGCGGTTTAAACTATCCGGGCAACTATTTCCTCGCCAATTCAGTAAACCAGCCATATACAGAAGGTGGCATAAAAAGCAGATACGGCCTTAACTCAATTTATGCCAGTGCAGATCTCGCATATAAAAACATGCTGTTCCTCCAGGCGACATGGCGCGGCGACTGGACATCAACTTTGACATATACCAACGGAACCGGCAATAACTTTTTCAGCTATCCTGCAGTTAGCTTGTCGTGGATCTTTTCTGAAACATTTAAACAATTGCCAGGTTGGATCACTTTTGGAAAATTCAGGGCTAACGTAGCAGCACTGGGAGGAGGCACTGATCCGTTCATTATAAATCCCGGGTTTGCATTTAGCGGTTATAGTAACGCCAACGGATCAACTGTTTCTTTATCCACATATACCAGTCCGAATGTTATCCAACCAAATTTAAAACCCAGCCGTAAAATATCGGAAGAGCTTGGACTTGAAATGCGTTTTTTCAAAAGCCGTTTAGGATTTGATGTAAGTGTTTATCAGGATAACACGAGGAACCAAATTTTGCCTATTATAACACCGTATGAATCAGGAGTTAGTAACCAAACTATTAATTCGGGAAATATTCAGAACAGAGGCATTGAATTAAGGCTTGATGGAACGCCCGTTAAATCAAAGAATTTCAGCTGGAACACTGCACTTACTTATGCAGTTAACAGGAATAAGATCGTTGAACTATACCCGGGTAGAACAGAGTTCAACTTAGGCGCAAACATCGGAGAAATAAGCACATGGGCAGTTGTTGGCAAGTCATATGGAACATTGAGAACACAAATTCACTCAACAGCATTCCAGGCGGTTGACGCAAATGGCAAACCAATCGCCGATCCTAAAAATGGTCTTCCAATCCTTGCATGGAGAGATGATGCACGTGCAGCTTTCCCCGCTCGCAGCAACCAATGGCAGGATGTTGGTGATATCAACGCCAAATTCAGAGGCGGATGGGATAACACCATCACCTATAAAAACTTTGCATTAAACTTCTTGCTTGATGCAAAAATCGGCGGCGACTTTGTACTATTGAGTTATCGTTACGGTACACACACAGGTGTATTCCCGAATTCATTGCCCGGACGCGATGCAGATCACGGAGGTATTGTATGGACAAGCAAATATGACAATCAGCAATATGATGACGGAAGAATAGTAGAAGGTGTTTTTGCGGATGGCCAGACTGTTACCATGCCTGATGGTTCTAAAGCTAACGTAGGCGGCATGACGTTTAAAGAAGCTTATGACAAAGGACTTGTTGAGCCAACACATACTCCACAGTTCTTTTACAGGTATGGATCATCTTCAACAGGTGTTGCCGATTACTGGGTGAAAGAAAATTCATGGATCTCGTTACGACAGGTAGCACTTAGCTATAGCTTCCCGAAGAAGTTATATGAAAAGATGAAGCTGAACAACCTTGCATTCTCAGTTATTGGCCGCGACTTGTTCTATTTGTACAGAACATTGCCGTACAACTACAATCCGGCATCTAACAATTCCAATAACACTGCTTACTCCGGAGAAGAAGGTTTTCTGCCTATGATGCGCACCATTACGTTTACATTAAGGGCTTCATTTTAAGTAAGGGACGATTCATTAAACATCAATTTTCAAATTATGAGAAAGTCAATATCAACATATATCATCCTGGCAGTGCTGGCAGTAACAGCAGGAACGCTGTCTTCCTGTAAAAAGAATTTCGGGGAGATGAATACCAACCCCGCAGTTGTTACCACGCCTGATATTAAATTCCTGCTAAGCTATTCAGAGGACAGGCTTGTAACTTACCAGGGAACTGAATGGGTATGGGAAAGCATGGAACAGTTGTGGCGCTTTACACAGCACATCACATCCAGCCCGTACGAAATAACAAACAATGTTAATACGCGCTATTCCAATTATTATCAGCAAATACTGCCCAATCTTTTTGAGATAAGAAGGCAGATTGATATGAAAACGGATAAAGAATCTTATCAGAAAATGGGTGCCGTTACATTGGTGCTGCAAATTCTGCATGGTATTAAGGTCACTGATATGAACGGGTCCATCCCTTACTCTCAGGCTGAGCAAGGTAGGTATGAAAACAACTTCAGCCCGGTATATGATGACCAGCAAACTTTATTCAATACATGGCTGAGCCAATTAGATAGTTCCATCGCCATTCTTTCCAACAGCTCTTTGCCGACACAACAGAGCTACGGTAATTCTGATATTTTCTACAAAGGTGATTTTACCAAATGGGTAAAACTGGCTAACACACTTAAACTGAGAATTGCTGCAAGACTGGAAAACCAGGATGCGACTAAGACCAAGGCAATCTTCCAGGAAGTAATGAAAGATGCTACCGGTCCGATTGATAGCGATGACGCGCAGGTATCTTATAGCAGTGTGGATTATTTGCCTTTTGGTACATCTGGCGATATTAACTATAGAAGCATCCGTTACGCTTCTACCTCAATCGTTAATTTTTTGAAAGCAGCTAATGATCCAAGAATACAGGTGTATTTCGAACCGAATGATCTGCAAGGCAGCTTTAAGGATACACTTGCTGCTTACAATGCAACTTTACCTGCATTCATTAATCCGAATGATCCGCTGGTAAGATTCCAGGGTGGTCCGGCAGATTGGACAACAGACCCAGCACGTGCGTCTTATTTGAGTAATGCTTATCCTGTTGGTCCTTACACCAAATACTTTCTTATTTCCAAGATCAACCGCAAATTCTTTTCACCGAGAATGAATGGTGCTACCGATGGTCAGTTTACGGATGTGATTGTGACAAACGCAGAGTCTTGTCTTTTGGTTGCAGAGTTTATCCAAAAGGGTTATGGAAGCGGTGTTGATACACGTGGAACCGCTGAAGACTGGTATAAAAAGGGTATTACATCTTCTATCAAAACCATGAACCAGATAGCGGTAACGGCTAACTCAACTACTGCTTACAGTGGAGATGGCCTTACAGTGATTGCCGACTATCTTAATCAGCCGATGGTCAAGTTCAACGGAGTAAATGACCTGGAAAGAATATATATCCAGGAATATTTGAACGCCTTCCGAAACATTAACGAAGGTTATGTGTTATGTAGAAGAACAGGTTATCCTAAGTTGAGTTCAACATACTATCCGCGTGAAACATTTAACGAAACTATTCCACGCAGGTTCTGGACAACAGATCCGGGTGAAGTGAACAGGGCAAACTGGAATGCGGCCTTACAGGCACAAGGCTTTACACCGCTGGCCCAGGATGTTCAAACGCTTAATACAGAAAGGATTTGGTACGATAAAAATGCACCGGATTTTGGAAAAGGAAATTAGTGGTGTCTCCAGCCTGAGCATATTTTAGGCTACCCACTCGTTTATAAATAGCAGTTGCCGCAGGTTTACAACAATTGTTGTAAACACTGCGGCTTTTTACTGCCTGGACATTGGATTTTAGCTGAACATCTATGGATGGATAAAAACTGACCTACTTTAAACTAATTTGATATTGGACGCCTCCACTAGCTTTGTTGCAAACATAATAGAGGTATAATGCATTTTAGAAATGCTGCCCCGAAGGGCAGCACCCTTTATTCACCTTGGCAGAAACGAATACCGGGGGAATATATAATCATTATTATTTGTAAAAAATGCAGTTCCGCAATGCGCAGGAAGCGATGCCAAACCGAACAACATGCTTGAAAAATCCACGCCCTGAACTTCATTCGCTGTCCATGAAGGCGAGGTAACGCTATATCTCCATAATATTTTATTTGTTGAACCCGGTAATGTATAAACGCCCTTGTTTGCATTGTAAAGACTAAGCAGATCATTTTGAGATGCCGAATTTACCGGCATAAATCCTGCGATAATGTGTGGGGATACTACTTTGTCAGGATTATTATCTTCACCATCAGCATGATATCCTGAAGGAGCACTACCAGCGCCAAGTCCCCATTCGTAGGCCCCTAAACCACTCGTGAATGTCCACCATTTTTTATCAGCCAGCATGGAATTGTTCATGTACGTAAGATACCTGGTACCGGTGTTGTATGGATGACAGAGATAATAACAGAATTGCGGAATAAAATCTGAAAGAAATGAACCCGGATAATCGGTAAGTAATGAATATCCCCAATAGTTGGATTTTGGCATATTATCAGGATTCACAAAAAAATTATTCCATAATGTTGTGGCGTTACCTCCGGCACCGTTCTCTGCGTTATATGCAAGATTGGCAACCAGCATGTACTCATTGTAAACACTTGTTGTGCTTAGTCCGTTCCCCATACTATCCAATGAAAGGTACATCGTTCCGGCTACCGGATCGGCAATGGCTTTTGACCAGTTGATTGAGTTGTATAAAGTATCTGCGAGTCTGCTTATCGTTGTGTCAGATGCAAAGTATTTTTTACAAAACAAGGCGCCCGAAACCATGATAGCCGCATCAATGGTGCTGAATTCCGAGTTCCATGCCTGTACCCCTGTTTGCATATCGACAAAATGACGCGGAAACCCCGCTACATTTTTTGCTAAATGAAAAGTAGTATCATATCCCAACACTGTTTGAAGTGTAGTTCTGGCCAATTGCCCGGCATTTGTAATCCAGCTCATTTTATCTGCAATACAAAGCGACACCAGCCCCATCCCGATATTTGCTACGGAACAGGGATGATAGTCGGTGCCGCTGAACAATTTTGAATCACGATAAACGCCTTTTGCATTCCGCTGCAATTCATACACCTGGTAACTGTTCCTGAAAAGCGTAGCAAGGCTGATCCCTGTCTTGGCTTCTGCATGTTTGATTTTATTATCTGGTTGCTCCGCGGTTACAGGTTGCAAGTCCTTTTTACAACCAGTGATGCCCGCAAATAATGATGCAAAAATTATAACAATGAAATGTTTTGCGATTTTATTGGTTAACATAGTGTCATTTGTTGATGAGTGTTAGAAAATGATTCTTAAAGATCCGGCGACTCCCGCCAGGCCTGCTTTGAAGTAAAACAAGCACCCCCTTGTTACCCTTACTCAAATGCTCCCGGGGGAACGCCAGCGATCTTTGAAAAATTGACTACCCATTGATCATGGTAGCCAGGACCTGCCATCCAGCGTCCACGCCGGTGAAATTGGCACGCCGAGCCAGGACAATGCAGAATATGCAATATCCACCATCATCGGAACGGTATTTCCCCGGTAACAGGTAAGTCCTGCACTTTGAGCCGTTCGGGTATATTTCCCCGACAGCGGCATGTTGATATGCTTTGGACCAGAATCGGCCAGATAGCCCGTTGTTTCATTTATACCTTTCCAATAGCCGGTCAAACTGCTGTAAAAGGGATGGCTGGATGTAACCGCAGTACCACAATTACTTACAATTGTTGTTGAATCAAGTGCGGCCTTCCACACCCGCACTTCAGATACCTGGCCATTAAAGGTGTATGAATAGCTTTTTGTTCCATCCTGGCCAGTGACGAGGGGGAGGGAAGAATTAATGTCCGCGACATTGGCGATGCTGGTTTGTCCAACCAAAACACCATCCTGGTAGGCTTTCATCGTTCCACCTCTTGTGAATGAAACCGAAAGATGGTGCCATTTGCCATCCGTAATGGTGTTTCCACCAAGATCGGCCCTGTTTGTGCCATCACCTATATTCACTTTCCAGCTTCCGCCAGGAATGCCAGCAATCACAAACCCCTTATTGTTACCGCTATTCCAATCTTTGTTGGCCAGGATAGCCGGGTCTCCGCTAAAGCCATTCGATTTCACCCTGCATTCAATTGTAAAATCCTGCGTCTGTCCAAAATCGTAGTTCGAATTAGATACGGATGCATAAACTTTTGTAGAATTATAATTAACAACATTGCCACTGATAGTAGATTCAGACACGAATGTTTTTGACGCAATTTGATTTGCCGGAAAATCCCTGTTGTTAAAGATTGTGAAGATATTACGCTCAAGATAACTTTCTCCTCCGTGACCAACATCAGTTGCGCCGTGATCCGGTGAACAAATGATTAACCAGTCTTCGTTGGCATAATTTGGACGGTTGCGCAAGGCAGTTAAAACCTGGCCTATATATCCGTCGGTAGTTTCGATAGCCGAAACATATTGCGGTGTTGATGGACTAAAACCGTAGGTGTGGCCGGCATGATCAACATCATCAAAGGCCATAAACAGCACATCCGGGCTATCGTTCGTTAAGCTGGCTACAGCCGCATTTTTTACGTCCAGATCGGTTGTTGTAGTAGTTTCCTGATCTATTCCGTCTATAATATATTGGTTAATGGAAGCCCAATGGGCGATTGATATAGTTCTCTTTGAAGAATCAAATGCTTCAACCCTTTTTAGAAAGTTAGGATAGTCTGTAAAATCCGGATTTGTAAAATTATTGTCCGTAACCCTATGCTTTAAATGAGTAACGCCGGTTAACATGGTTGACCATCCGTTCCCGCTCCATGTCGGAGCAAGTGTTAGTGCATCCAGGCTGTACACCGCGTTAGTTAGCAAACTTTTGATGTTAGGCGTGTTAGAGGCCATCATTACGTCCTGCCGGCAACCATCTATGCCCAATATGAGCACTTTTTTTGAAGGACCAGCCAGCGCGGTTGCTGGCGAAAGTCTGGCACCCAGCTGTTTGTCATTTCCCGTTGAAAGTTGCTTTGAGCAGGATGTTATGACGACTCCGGAAAAGAGGAGCAGGCATATTGCTGCCAAAATTTGAAGAGATGTTTTTTTCATTACGCAAGTTTGTTGATAAAAAAGATGTTGCCAAGACTTCCAGTTACTGACCCGGGAACAACTTCTGTCCGGCTTGAATCGATTCCAATTGGATGACCTAAAACTATTTCGTAACAACTACGTTTCCCAATTTTAGCCATCTACAATACCACATCAACTTTTGTAAAAAAACGTCCAAACACCCCTTCACTATCACATCATAAAAATCGATTTAGATGTTTATTTATTTGTAGAACAATTAATTATACAATAGTAAACTTTCTTTGTTTGAAAAGATATCTCACACCAGCTAACCTGTTTTTTAGAGTCTTAAAAAGAACTCTGTTAGATTTTGTTCGGCAGACAAATTCAATTTGCGCCTTAAACGATATCTTTTTAACTCCACTCCCTTTACGGAAATATTAAAAATCGGAGCAATTTCTTTCGACGTAAGATTCATTTTAAGGCAGGCTGCCAATTTGAGATCCTGCGGAGTAAGACCGGGATATGAATTCAACAGGCCCTGGTAAAAACCATCATGAATTGCGTTAAAACGTGATTCAAACAATTCCCAATCCTCTTTTTCTGTCTGAATATTTTTGTTGATCTGCCTGATTATTTTGTTCAGCTGCGCATCAGCCTCCATTTGCCGGTTGCTCTCTTTAACCTGCGCAAGGTCATTTCGAAGCTTTTCCAGAAATTCGTTCTTTTTTACAAGACCAATTGCAGAGTTGGCAAGTTCTTTTTCTTTTAATTCAAGATCCCGTTCCAGCTGCGCTTTTTTTACGCGTTCCTGCGCCCGTTCAAATTGTTCTTTTTGCGTTGCCAGCTCCTCGTTCATTTTTCTCTGAATTTTCTCCTTTTGACGGCGCATTTTGTTCTGTGCCCATTTTACGGTTAATAATGCGCCCGTAAAGAGAAAGGCCAGGTAGAAGATCTGCGCATAAATGGACCAATACCATGGCGGTAGAATGGTAAAAGTGACCATGGCTGACTTTGAATTAACATTCGTTTCAAGGAGAAAGACATAATCACCCGGCCGCATGTTGATAAACTCTTTTTCTGATAATGCGGTCCACTCCGACCACGGCTGGGCCGATCCTCCGTCTTGAATCTTATACCTGAAACGAGTGTCTCTGTCAAAAACCGGCATCGCATACTTTAATCTAAATTGCGATACACCATAAGGAATAACTATTTTTTGATCATTTTCAATGTCTAATTCCTGCCAACCGCCCTTTTTATGAATCAACAACTGCAAAAAAAATGGCTTAACGGTGTTCAACGATCCGGCATAACTCATGTTAGAGAACGTAGCAATGCCCTCCTCCCCGCAAAGCACATAGTAATTTTCAGAAGTAGGCACTATCTGTTCAAAATCATAGTTAAGTGAAAAATTCTTGGGATTGACCACGTAAGGATAGGATAGCACATGGTTTTTATCAGCCACAAAAAAACATATGTCGTTGCGCTTATTTATGGCCCACAAGTCTCCGTTATCGCCTGCTATCATTTTTGGCGCACGCCAGTACGCGCCCAGGATCTGCTTTAACGATGTGTCTTTTATAAAACGGGCTGCACGGTCATCCCATTTCTTCATTCCATCCGGAGTAGTCAAAAAGATGTCGCCGTTGTATTGCACCAGGCCAGGTTTCTCGTTGCCAATGACGCCCTGCGTTTCATTTATCAACTTAAAGTCTTTAACATTCATCGCGGTGTCGAGCCGCAAACAATAAATTCCTTCTTTTGCATGTTTTAGCCAGATCCTGCCCATCTTATCCTGTACCAGGTTTCTCAACGGCAGCCCCTCAGCCTCTTTTATTTTCCGGAAGAATGTCCATTTACCATTGTTGTTTTTTTTCAACAGGACCAGGCCATTATAGTTCCCTTGCAATAAATAGTCAGTATTTATTTTCGGTCGTACAATATCCCATCCTCCCGGCGAATCGTCCAGCTTTCTTAATTGATCGTTTTCCAGCGTATATGTCCCCTTTTCATGGCCAATAATCAGCTGATCGTCCCATACGGAGACATGCCAGGCCAGTCCATCAGAATTTTTTACTTTTTCAAATTGCGAACCGCTGTTGAGATTACCGGATAGTTTCTGGGAAAAAAGTCCGTGATTTGTTGCCAGGTAAAGCTTGCCGTTCCAGGTTGTTGCGTGTAAAACAGTACCTAACATATCCTCGGGATCACGTACATAACGCAAGGGAGCATTCATTACCAACAGATCGATCCCTTTTTCCTGCACCAGCCACACATTCTTGTAGCAATCCTGAGTGGCATTAAGTATAGTGTTGCACTGCAGGCCATTTGATTTATTTACGTGCTGCACCACTTGCAGATCATTGTCTGCGATTAAAACACCATTATTGGTGGTCGCAAACAAATAATCACCTGTATTAAGCCGCATGCCGCAACTAAGACTGTTTGACGCTAACCAGGTTGAAGCGCTTGTATTGATCTTTTGAAGTTCACCTTGTTCACTAAACAGCCAAAGTCCATTTTTATCTGTGCCCAACAATATACTATTACCGTTAAAGGGCAGCATTACCCGGATTGTAAGCTTCTTCAGCGCTTCTGAGCCCGGCACTTCCACTAACCTGCGGTTTTTTATTTCGTACATGCGATCTCCTTCAATGGGAAGAAACAACCGGTCATTGACCTGATGCACAAAAATGAAAGGATGAGGTGGTACGATCTGCGCAGCAGTTCCGTCGTTATATAAAAGAAACAATCGCGAGAAGGATTGGAACAACACAAATTCACTGGTTGGAATGATCTTCCATATCTCCTCCTTACAGGAAGGATCTTTGAAAAATAAACTATCAAGATTCGTATAATGGTTATAGGCCGGCCCGGACCAGTAGCCAATCTGCCTGTAACCTCCCACATATAACCTGCCGTCGGATGATGCCGCCACTGATCTTACCAGTGAATTAGAAGGAGACGGACGAACCTCCCACCGCGAACCATCAAAGCACAAGGCGCCTATTGCATTTCCGAATGCCATTATACCAGAAGCAGTTTGTGTTGCGCTCCAGTTTTGGCTGTTCCCTCCATATACATCTTTTGAAAAATTTATGACATTAGGAATTCCCGGTAACCGATTGCATTTCTGACCTGAACTATTTTTAAAGGAAAATACCAGAAGCGGGATAATGAGGCCTGCGAACAACTTATTAGAAAGCATAATAGCTATGCGTTAATTTTTACACGGAATCAGCTTATCAATTATGTTTTTAAGGAATTACCAATGAGGTTACGGCTCAACTTGTTTTTATAATAGTTTCGGATAAAATCTTTCGCGGTTAGCAATTTGACAAGTGGCCAAGTTAAGTTTTACAATATGTTTTATATGGGGAAGGCCATTAATTTAATCCAATTATAATGATCTTCGCAACATTCATCATTAGTAATTAAACAAAATTGTTATTAATGCGGATTTTAGCAGACGAAATTTTCTGATGGTGTTTTTGAATATTTTTACACTTTACACATTGCTCTTAATAAAAACTATTTAATGAAGCATTTACTGTTCATCATCCTATGTATACCAATTTTACAACTGCCGGCGCAAAAAACTACAAAGCCGGCAGCTAACGCGGCCACAGCAACGTCAGGCTATAACATCAATGTTACAGTTGCTCCTTTTAAAAAATGCTGGCTGTATATGGGCTGCTATTATGGAAAATATAAGAACCTGGTAGATTCTGTTTTCGTAAATGAAAATGGTTCCGGCACTTTTAAAGGAAAAGAAAAATTACCGGGTGGCATTTACTTTATGGTATCTCCTTCCCACACGTTGCTGTTCGACTTTCTGATGGACAACAAACAACAATTTTCAATCAAGGCCGATACAACCAGGCAAGATGCAGTAGTAATAACCGGCTCTGATGAAAATTCACTCTTTCAGGAATATACGCAACATCTTGCTACCAAAGTACCTCACCTTCAGCAACTGCAAAAGGAACTGAAAGATGCAAAAACCAAACAAGATTCAACAAGGATACAGGATGAACTTACAAAAGGAAATAAAGAGTTGAATGATTACCGTGATCAAATCGCAAAAGAACATCCGGATGCAATGCTTACTTTGTTCTTCAATTCTATGAAAAGGCCAGAAGTTCCTGCCGCGCCCAAATTATCGAATGGCAGCATCGACTCTTTGTATCCTGCACGATACATGAAAGAACATTATTGGGATGATGTTCCATTCAATGACGATCGGTTGTTACGTACGCCATTCTTTGATCCTAAGGTTGACGAATACTATAAATATTATGTGTCTCCTGAACCGGATTCGGTTATCGCTGAAGTAAATTACATGTTGCTTTATGCGAGGGAATCAAAAGACATGTTTAAATACCTGCTGGGAAAATTTACTGATAAGTATATTAATCCGGAGATAATGGGACAGGATAAGGTGTTTGTTTTTCTTTTCAATAATTACTTTTCCAAGGGTGATACTACCTGGCTGAATGCAAAACAGAAAGAATACATTTTTAACCGTGCATATAGTTTAATGGCCAACCAGATTGGAGAACAGGGGGCGCAACTTGATCTTACAGATACTTCCGGCAAGGCATCTCCGTTATATGGGGTCAAAGCTCCTTTTACCTTTTTAGTTTTTTGGGATCCTCATTGCGGACACTGCAAAGAGCAGGTTCCGAAAGTTGACTCAGCTTACGAAGCCTCATGGAAAGCTATGGGAGTTAAGGTTTACGCTGTAAATACGGATGAACAGTTATTAAAGGATGGGAAGGATCTTGATAAAGCAATCCAGGATTGGAAAGTTTTCATTCGTGAGCATAATTTAAATGGATGGGTTCATGTGTATCAACCACCAAAGCAACGTCAGCAGGAAGTAGCCTCCAACAAAGCAGGCTTCAGGCAATTGTATGATGTGTTTCAAACACCAACTATGTACCTGCTGGATGACCAAAAACGAATCATTGCAAAGAAGCTTTCGCTTGAGCAGTTTACAGATTTGATGAAAGCGAAATTGAAGAAATAAAAAAAGACAGTTACACGGAGGGGCACGGAGAAGACACTGAGTTGCACAGAGTCTATATGTAAAAGGTTTCGGCGGGCAGCAGTCCAAATAAATGGCTGCAAGGAAGAACTTTGCTGAAAAAAATCATTAACTATGAAACAGCAAGCTTCGGCCTCTACCGAAACCCAGGTCAAAGGTAGAGACATAATCGATTACAGCGGTAAAACAAGCGCGAGAACTCCAATAAAATGAAACAGGCTTTGGTTCACCGCGAACCAAAGCCTGTTTGCTATAACAATTTATCTTTTCGCTACTCCCAAAGTTTTCAGCTTTAGGCTTTAGGCTTTAAGCTTTAAGCTTTAGACTTTAAGCTTTAGGCTTTAAGCTTTCCTCTATCTGTTATAAATCGGCGTTCTTTTCAACAAATACTGCAGCGTACTTTTATATGCATCTGTTGTGCTCCAGAAGGCATCATGATTTTGTCCGAATACTTTTTTGCCGTCATCCATATACACTTCCATTGTTACAGATGTTTTGTAATCCTGCGAGGTAGTGGCAGAACCGTACGTACTGCTTGATGATTTGCTTTTGTTGTCCTTGTTATTGGAACTGTAAGTGGTGTTAGAACCTGCATTTCCATAAGTAGAAACAGATCCTTTATCCATGGTAACTGTTCCTCTTAATACATATTCTACGCCTAATATATTGCAAAGCTCCTGGTAGGTGAAGCTTCTGAAATTGCCTGAATTTACGCCTGCTTTTCCGAGGAAGGCATTGGTTGAAGAAGGATCCTGTATTTTAAGTGCCTGGGCTTTCTTACTGAGATAAGTGTAACATTCTTCCTGGATTTTAAATCCCATTTCTTCATCGCCTGAACGCTGATCGGAGATAAAGCTGAATGGCAGTACCGCTACATTGTTATGATGATCCTGCTGATTAACAAATTGGGCGGGTGCTGCATTTTTGGTTGAAGTGTCTTCCTGCACAGGAGCAGCAAAAGTTTCTGTTCTTCCGCTGGAGAAACCGATTTTGGCTATGTCTGCTTTTTTAAATGAATAGCCAAGTGTTTCGCCTTTGTGGGTAAACTTAATTGCATCATCGGCAATTTCTGTTACCGATCCTATTTTCGTTTCGCCACTACGCATATAGAGCGTATCAAATTTTACAGTTTTTTGCGCGTGCACATTCACAAAGAAAACGCATAGAATCAGCGCATGGATAAGGTGTTTCATTCTGTAGTTTTTACTTGTTAGCAAGGTTAAAATTATTGCAACTGAAAAGGTTGCACGTACTATGTTTTAGGTAAAGACTTTCGTGTAATTGACTAATGTACTAATTACCGGATGTTGTTCAAAGACAGGTTCACCGGTTATATTACAAAAATACATTCCGGCACGATTCGGCATCACGAAAACAACCCGTGGCAGTTGCTTTATTATCATTTTTTAAGGTTTTAGAGGACCACAAAATTATAGCGGTACACAGTATTATCGAAACCGTACGTCAATCAATAGAACAGCTCATCAATTTCCGGCACGGTAAATGAATCGGCAAAACAATCATATTATATTGATTTTAAACTAAATGGCTTTTTTTTGTGTTAACATAAACCAAGCCCCGCATTTTCTAATACCAAATCTTTCGATTATGAAAAGAATCATTACACTCTTGTTGCTATTTGTGGTAACGCATGCGCTTGCTCAGGATGAAACAATTAAAGGCCTTCAGTCAGATGCAAATAAGGACTTTAAAAAAGACCCCAATGATACTATAGTAAAAACCTGGAAAACAGGTAGCACCATTAGTTTTAATCTGGCACAAGGTTCTTTAAGCAATTGGGCCGCGGGTGGTGATAATTTCTCTCTGTCACTTAACAGCTATATCAACGGGTATGCTTTTTATAAAAAGGAGAAGCATTCGTGGGATAACAACCTGGACATGTACTATGGTTATGTAAAAACAACCAGCCTCGGTACACGAAAAAACGACGACCGGTTTGATCTTACCTCCAAGTATGGATATGCCCTCAGCCCCAAAGTCAACCTGAGTGCGTTGTTTGATTTCAGGTCGCAATTCTCCAAGGGGTATAATTATCCTGAAAACAAACCGAGAGAATACACTTCTAATTTTATGGCCCCTGCATACATAATGCTTAGCCCGGGTATTGACTGGCATCCTGTTCCCAATCTTTCAATATTTGTTTCGCCATTAACTGCGAGATGGGTGATCGTAAACGATGATAGTTTATCTGCCAAAGGTGCTTACGGAGTGGATACCGGCAAAAAGAGCAATTTTGAATTCGGTGCATTTGCATCTATTAATTATAAGGCACAAATCACAAAAACAATTAGCTATAAAGGAAGGCTTGACCTGTTCTCCAATTACAGGCACAACCCGCAGAATGTAGATCTTTATATGACAAACATGTTCGCAGTTAAACTTTCAAAAATACTCACAGCCACCTGGAGCCTTGATCTGATTTATGATGACGACGTAAAACAGTTCGGACCAAATCTCAATTCCCCCGGCCTGCAGCTCAAGTCGCTTATTGGAGTTGGCTTGCTGGTCAAGCTCCGAAATTATTGATGATGGGAATTTCTGATAACTTTTTTAAAAAACAGAGCCGGGCTATTATCGGCTCTGTTTTTTTATTAACGAGCGCCCATCCGTTCTTAACTGAAAGGTCAGCGTAATTTGTTGTTGGTAAGCTCTGCGCATTTTTCCCGGTTGCATACCAACAACGGCGACCAACGCAATTGTGCAAGAGCAATGACATAAATATGGCGATCAGCGTCCAGCAACATCTGAGGCTGAAGGCCTCAAAGCACTAGTCCAGGGCAACGCCCCGGGAAAAATAACAAAGGGTGATCAAGCCCTGTAAGGACGCAAGAAAATTCGCGAAAGATGTATCTATAGCTTGAAGAATATTTTTTTCTTATACAACCAGTTGCACAAAAACCAGTAAAACACCCAAACGGCCAGGGCAGAAAGCAAGTTTTGCCAGATGGCCGGCGTGCCGATCATGCCGGTGAACCCTTTTACAAAAATGCCCATAGCCTTATTGATCCATTGGACGCCTACTGTTTCAAAAACGAGATAAATAAATATCGAGTTCATACCAACTACAACGGGAATAAATGCATACTTGTTTTTCTTTTTTACATCAACCAGCCAATAAATAAAAGCCATCATCAGAAACACCCATCCGCCGGATGCCAGCACAAATGAACTGGTGGCTATGCGTTTAATGATCGGTGTAATATTTAGCCAGTCCAGCCCAAAACCAAGTAGTAATGCAACACCACCTGCTATCAGCAATAATTTTATTTTTTCACCGGAGGATTTATCACTCACCAAAAGCCAGCCGATCACACAACCCCAAATGGTGTGGGCGGCAGTGGGCAGAATGTTGATGGTAACCCAACCTCCATTATTGATCTTCCCCATCAGTAAAGTATCAACATAAGCCCCAAAGTTTTTGTACTCAACAAACGGCTGATCAAATCCCGGCACCAGGATCGTTCTGTACAGCAGTTCAGTCAGAAGCAAAAGCGCTATTGAAGCACCAATCTGATAAAGCGGCGACTTCCTGATAAAAAGATAGGCTATAATGGTTGTTACCGATAATTGAGTAAGCACGTTCCACAATTCCCAAACAAGCTTACCCGCATAAATGCAATGCAATCCGGTTCCGCAGATAAACAGTTTAAGACACCTTATTGCAATATGCCTGAAGTTCTGCGACCATGTTACGCCCTCTCTTTGTTTTTTCTTAAAGGACAAATACATCGCGGTTCCGGCCATTGTCATGAATGCAGGCTGAATTAGATCCCAGAATCGCAGTCCGTTCCACGGATGGTGGCCAAACTGGCGGGCAACTCCTTCAAGAAAAGTCCCTTCGCTTAGTTCGTGAAAAGAATCGTAGACAAGGGCAGCTTCTCCTGCCAGTAAGATCATAATAATGCCGCGCATTACATCGAGCGATAATAAACGCGCAGAAGCCACTTTGGTGGTTTGTTTTTCCTGCGTAGCAGTAGTTGTAAACATCAGTTTGGTTTTGGAAGGCTAAAAATTATTTTTTATTTATCATCTTTACATGTCTTTTCCGGCAACCATTGAAAGGCTCAGCAATTGTTTTGCCTGGTGGTTATTTTTCAACAGCAATCGTCATACGTTAAACGTCATTTTGGCAAACTGCAGTTATACAGTTTCACAAGGCAATTTTTAACTTCATTAATATACAACAGAATTACCGAATTAATGAAAACCTGAATAATCAAACGTTTGCGTAAATTTTACGTTACGTGTATGCACAAATTTGTACTATGGCAGATAAACAACCTACGATCAAAGAAATTGCGAAACGCCTGAATATTTCCGTATCTACCGTTTCCCGCGCGTTACATAATCATCCGTCTATTGGACTGAGAACGAAAACACGCGTGCAACAGCTGGCGAAAGAATTAAATTATGAGCCTAACCAAACGGCCATTTTCTTTCAGCAGCGTAAAACCTTTACGCTTGGCGTTATACTGCCCAAGCTGGCCGAATCTTTTTTCTCTTCTGCAATCAGCGGTATTGAAGAAGTTGCCAACAAGAACAATTACACGGTGCTTATGGGTCAAAGCCATGATGATGTGGAACGGGAAAAACAGATTGTAAACGCAATGAAAAAGCACAGGGTTGACGGCCTAATCGTTTCAATCTCCAAAAACACGGAAACATACGAGCATTTTGAATCGCTGAAAAACGCCAATATTCCCGTCGTGTTTTTTGATCGCATTCCCAACACATACGACATTCATTATGTAGCGTGCAATATGCTGTCTGGTACCATACAGGCCATCAATTATCTTCTGAAAAAAGGGCACAGGGTAATTGGGATGATCAACGGACCGGAGAACCTGGTTGCGACTGCCGATAGAAAAGAAGGCTATATCCAGGCCATGCTTAAGAACAGGTTGAAATTTGATCCATCACTGATCGTCAATTCCGATCTCTCAGCTGAAAGCACATATGAAGCCACGCAGAAACTGCTTTCGCACAAAAGAAAAGTAACGGCTATAGTGGCTTTTAATGATTATGTGGCAATGGACGCGATGCACTATGCCCAGCAAAAGAAAGTACGGATTAACAAAGATGTATGGTTTGTAAGCTACGCCAACCTTCCGTTAACCACATATCTTAAATACCAGCCGGCCGCAAGTGTTGAGCAGTTTCCATATATACAGGGCCAAAAAGCAACACAAATGCTGCTGGAACTGTTAAATAAAAAAGAGGAAAATGAAGAAAAGACAGATCCAATTCATTACAAGATCATCGTAGACTCCAAGTTGGTGATTTACGACGAAAACGCATAACCACTATCCATTGAAAATCCATCTCCGTACTTAAACTCCTTCATTCTGGCGCGATCCTCGCAGGAAATAAACTTCGGGAAATAGCGCAAACGTTTGTCGGCACTATATACCTTCCTATTAAGTATGTTTGAGAGAGTTAAGGACAAGTCTTCGACATATGATTGAAAATATACTTAAATATTATGGCCTGGCAATAGAAGATTGCACAGTGAAAGCCTTCGGGAGCGGCCTCATCAACCATACCTGGCTAATTGGGGCCGGAGAAAAAAGCTACATTCTGCAAAGAATTAACCACAATGTTTTTAAGCAACCCGAACTTATTGACGAAAACATTAACGCCCTGGGCCATTACCTTAGTAAACATTACCCGGCTTACCTTTTTACCCTGCCGGTCCAAACGGTCGAACATAATACACTTATTCAGCACGAAGACGATTACTACAGATTGTTTGAATTTGTAAAAGATTCAACTACTTACGATGTTGTTGAGTATCCTGAACTTGCCTATGAAGCAGCCAGGCAATTTGCCAAATTCACCAAATTACTGGCAAATTTTCCGGCTAACGAGCTGAAGATCACTTTACCAGACTTCCACAATCTTAGTCTGAGATATAAGCAATTCAGGCTGGCCATTGAAAACGCGTCGAAAGAGAGACTGGAAAAGTCAAAGGCCCTGATTGCAGCGCTTAAGTCACATGTAAATATTGTATACTCTTACGAGGAATTGCTGCAAAATCCGGCTTTTAAAGTGCGGGTAACACACCATGATACCAAGATCAGCAACGTGTTGTTCAATAAGCAAAACGAAGGAATTTGTGTAATAGATCTGGATACGGTGATGCCGGGCTATTTTATCAGTGATGTTGGTGATATGATGCGCACATATCTGACAGCCGCGGGTGAAGAAGAAACTGACCTGTCTAAGGTGTTTGTTCGCGATGCTTACTTTGAAGCTATCGTTAGGGGCTACCTGGATGAAATGAGCAACGAGCTTTCTGCTGATGAAATAAAGATGTTTGTTTATGCAGGCAAGTTTATGGTTTACATGCAGGCATTGCGTTTTTTAACGGACTATCTGAATAATGATATCTATTACGGCGCAAAATACGAGCTGCACAATTTTAACCGTGCCGCCAACCAACTTACCTTATTGGAGTCCCTCCTTTCAAAAGAGCAAACGCTGCAGAAGAAAGTGTACGAATTGATGGGAAAGCAACCCATTGTCTAATTACGCAACGCAAAATCAACCAAAACAAATAAAAAAGCCGGGAAATCACTCTCCGGCTTTTTTGTATCGTAGTATATCAGTTGCGGTAAATTAAAACTCTTGCTTGGCCACACCGTCTTTAATAGCCTGTAAGGCTTTCTCTTCACCCAAAATAGCGCTCATCTTATTACCTTTTCCGTCGTCACCTTTTGCAATATAACCACCCCTGGCTGTTTTCGAAATTACGGCATTATGCATGGGCACGTCTTTTTCTTTGGTCTTAAGGCAATACGCTTTGATCATTTTTGAAGTATCCATATTTATATTTTTTTGGAATGATTAATAGCACAAACTACAATTTTTTTTGTTTTCAGCAAACGCAAACAGCGTTTCAACAATTCTTTAAACAAAGACGGAACTGTTGCAAATTCAGTTCCGTTTTTGAGCATTTATCAAAAATTAATCAAATGTTAAACGTCAATTTTCGCATATTTTGCGTGGGTTTCGATGAATTCGCGTCTTGGAGCAACTTCGTCACCCATCAACATGCTGAAAATCCTGTCTGCTTCCGCTGCACTTTCAATGGTAACCTGCTTCAGCGCTCTTCTTGATGGATCCATTGTTGTCTCCCAAAGCTGGTCGGCGTTCATCTCACCCAAACCTTTGTAACGCTGTATGCTTACACTGTCTTCTCTTCCACCTGAAAGTTTGTCAACAACCGATCTGCGTTGCTCCTCATTATATGCGTATTCTGCTTCCTTCCCTTTCTTGATCAAATACAATGGTGGTTGTGCAATATAAACGTAGCCTTGCTCAACCAGCTCTTTCATGTATCTGAAAATGAATGTAAGGATCAATGTTGCAATGTGAGAACCATCCACGTCGGCATCGGTCATGATGATCAATTTGTGGTAGCGGAGCTTGGCGAGGTTAAGCGCCTTGGGATCTTCCGGAGTTCCAATAGTAACGCCCATTGCTGTGAAGATGTTCCTGATCTCCTCATTTTCATAGATCTTATGCTCCATTGCCTTTTCCACGTTCAGGATTTTACCTCTCAGTGGCAGAATGGCCTGGTAAGCCCTTTCACGTCCCTGTTTTGCGGTACCGCCCGCAGAATCACCTTCCACCAGGTACAGTTCGCATTTTTCAGGGTCCCTTTCAGAGCAATCAGCCAGTTTACCCGGTAAGCCGCCACCGCTAAGAACGGTTTTACGCTGAACCATTTCGCGGGCCTTTTTAGCGGCAACACGCGCCTGGGCTGCAAGAATCACCTTGCTGATGATATTTTTTGCTTCTTTCGGATTTTCTTCCAGGTAAGCTTCCAACACGCGGGCAACTGTAGTTTGAACCACACCGCTCACGTCGCTGTTACCCAACTTGGTTTTGGTCTGGCCTTCAAATTGCGGTTCGGGAACTTTTACAGAAACGATAGCGCTCAAACCTTCACGGAAATCATCCCCTTCAACGGCTACTTTCGCTTTTTCGAAAAGCCCTTCCCTGTCTCCGTAAGTTTTAAATACCCTCGTCAGTGCCTGGCGGAAACCGGTTACGTGGGTACCACCTTCGATGGTATTGATATTATTAACGTAGGAGAAAATGTGCTCTTTAAAATCATCGTTATAGTTCATGGCTACCTCTACGGCTACATTGGTAGCTTCATCATGCCCTTCAACATATAACGGATTGGCTATTAAGGCGTTGCGGTTACCATTTTTGTCCAGCATCTGAACAAACTCAATAATACCACCTTCGCTGTAAAAATTTTTGGAATAAGTAGTGCCATCATCAGCTTTTTCGCGAAGATCATTCAACGTTATGCTGATGCGCTTATTTAGATAAGCCAGTTCACGTAAACGGCCCTCCAAAATATCCTTAATATAAACCGTGTTTGGGAAAATAGAAGGATCCGGCCAGAAGTGAACGGTAGTACCTGTTCTGTCAGTAGTACCAATCTCACGAACAGTGTATTGCGGAATACCAGTATGGTATTCCTGTTCAAAAACCTTTCCTTCACGTTCAACGGTAACGTGCAGCACTGTACTTAGTGCGTTAACGCAACTTACACCCACACCGTGCAAACCACCGGAAACTTTATAGGTGTTTTTATCAAATTTACCACCGGCATGCAGAACGGTCATTACCAACTGCAAGGCGCTCACACCTTCTTTGGTGTTGATACCTGTAGGGATACCACGACCGTCGTCTACTACCTTAATTGAATTATCTTCATGAATGGTAACAGTAATGTTTTTGCAATAACCGGCAAGCGCCTCATCGATGGAGTTGTCAACTACCTCGTAAACAAGGTGGTGAAGACCTTTGATGCCGACATCTCCAATATACATGGCGGGACGTTTTCTAACCGCTTCAAGACCTTCCAAAACCTGTATACTATCTGCACCGTAAACATTTTGCGCTGGGGCAACTTCCTGCTGTAACTCTTCGCTCATATTATTGAATCAAACGTTGTTTAATTAGTATTTTGCAAGTGGGCGAAGTTAAACAAAAACATGGTAAGGATAGCTTAATTTTATCACTGAAATGTGCATAAAAAGTGAAGGATTTTAGGCAAAATGGCGATTATTAACCGGTGGCTATCAAAGTAAGATACAATATTGTTCTAATTGAAGATGTTTTTGGCAACCTGACCTTAAATAAATGCATGTATAAGCAAAAAAGCGCAAAAATTTTGTTTTTTGGGCTAAATCAATTTAACTCCGAGGCAACTTAATTGATGATTTTTACAACTTTTGTCTTCGTCCATTTGTCATGCCAAAACCCGTCTCCGAAAAAAGCGCTTAATTCTTCGAACGGAACTACCCTGCAGAGACTACGTAGCAAAGCGTCCTTCCATCCAAATGGTGCACCGTCTTCTCTAACCACACGAGTCCTCGTTATCAATTTACCCAATGTCCGGCCGCCGCACATGCCTTCTACAAGTGTATAAAAAATCATAAGAACGACGCATGTCACAAGGTAATTTAAAAAGAAGTTACCCTTTATTTCTTCAACATAAATTGCTGTCTGCCTTGCATCTACAAGCGCGGCAATAAAGCCAAGGAAAAAAAGAAAGACACAGAAGACTATGCGATCAATTAAAAAATTCGCGAAACGCTGCCATAATGACGCGGGTTCCCGGTCTAATCCCAGTTCAATCTCCAATAGCGATGGTTCTGTTTCGGTTGGGTACATGTTGTTGGTGTTTAATTTAAGGCGAAAAATATTTTCTTATTAGATGTTGATGATTGGCTACTTCTTTACCACCCGGGTTTTGGTCCACCTGTCGTGCCATGGGCCGCGATTTGAAAAAGCTGTAAATGGCTCTATGGGAATGAGGCGGATCAGGCTTCTCAATAGCGCATCTTTAAAGGTAAACTTGCTGCCGTCGAGCCTGATCGTTTTTGTTTTTGTGATAAATTTTCCGACACTTCTGCCCCGGGAAATCCATTCAGAAAAAGCATAAAAAGGAACATAAAGTAAACAGGGGGATAGGCTGAATAAAATTGCGATCGTGTCCGTATAGCTATCTGTCATGCTTCCCATTAAATTCAATGCAGTCACAATTGTCGCCATAAGCACATACCATGATATCAAGTATATTATCGTATCAATAATACAATTGACCAATCTCTGGCCCTTTGTTGCAGGCTCTTTGTTTAGCTCCAATTCGAGCTCTATTTCTAATAGAGAGGATTCATTTTCAGGCGGGTACATGCAGGGAGTGTTTAAAAGGTTAACGGTAGCATAACTTCCAATAATTACATTTTAAGCGTTTAGCCTGATCTGTAAAAACCAAAGATAGGGATCAGCAGCTTTCAAATGATCTTTTCTTCCCGACAATAAGAACGCTTATTGCAGCATTTGGCTAATCGTTTTACATTCTAATGACAAGCGCCTGCTTGCACTTATATGTAGATACATTAATTTTGCCCGCACATGTTACAGGTATTAGATATACTGAAAGTTGCCCACCGGAACACCATCGAGCCTTCAATGAATCTTCTCCACCTAAAGGAGCAGCACATTCCAGGTTCTATTCAGTACGTTATTCGTCGCTATTATCCCGATCAAAAGTGGAACAGCGATGATACCGGAATGCTTGTGTACCATTATAGTCCGACCCGCGCTGAAGAAAACTTCCTGGAACTGCGGTTTTGCATTAGCGGAAACAAATATTGTTTTGAAAAGAGTTGTGCAGACTGTTCTGAAATTCCAACGCAGAATTGCAGCGGCAAACATGAAACAATAGATGTTTTTTCTTTCCATTTCTCTTCAACCTTTCTGCATCAGTTTGTTCACAATGTTAAACTGAGCAATCGTAAGGATGAGGTACTGGCTTTTAAACACCCGAATTCATTTACAAAAATATTTCCCGTTTGCAGCCGTAAACGGATGTCGCTTGACGCCTTGTTAAATCATAGCTATACGGGCTCGCTTGAAAACATCTTCACCAATGCAAAAGTTCATGAGCTTTTATTGTACAGCCTTGAATGTTTGATTGACGAAAAAGAAGAAGGATTTGTATGTAAGTTTCTTGCTGATGAATCTGGCCGCGAGCGTATTTACCAGGCAAGGGAAATACTGCTGCAGCACATTGGTGATCCAATCACCATTAAGGAATTGAGCCGTAAGGTTGCAATGAATGAATGCTATCTTAAGAAAGGATTCAAAGAAGTGTTCGGTACAACCATATTTGATTTTTACCAGCAGCAAAGAATGGAACACGCCAAGTATCTTTTGTATGAAAAAGGATTGAGCGTTACCGATGTTTCCGCATTGCTGGGTTATTCTTCCATCTCCCATTTTAGCGCCGCATTTAAGAAACACACGGGATTGAAGCCTTGTGATCTGATTCGATAGCTATCAGCTTTCAGCTATTAGCTATTAGCCACAGGCACCGGAGAGATCTGTCTATTCCCGTAAATACTTGTTGCCAGTGTGAACGATTTACGGCCGTTCTGTTTTTATCGCACCGAAAAAGGCTGATCATGTAAAACTAATTGCATTAAAGAGACAGTCGCACATAGCGATCGGATGACCGCCGGCAGCTGCATTTTATCGATCTGCTTGTGACAGTTTCGTAATTCAGGTATGAACGTCGTTTCCTTAAGAGGTTGCAAAAAGCAAAGCAGGCCCGAACCAGGTACTTCGTACCCGTCCGAATGCGCATTCGGTGCGGGCGGGCTTCGTAAATCGTACTTGATACAGGAACAGCATTGACTCAGGTATATTGAATTACTTAAGTGAATTTGGTAAAAATGTCATTGCATGCTATCTTACCAATTACCAGTCATTTTTACAGTTGTAAAAACCTGTAACAACCACTTGCACCATGAAACAGTACAGTTTTCTTGTTCTGCTTATTTGCCTTTTCACAGCCGGCTCTGCACAAAACAACACACCAATTTCTATTACCATCGATGCCGCTGCAACCGGCGAACCGATGAAACCTGTATGGGCCTTTTTTGGCTATGATGAACCGAACTATACGTATATGAGGGATGGAAAAAAATTATTGAGTGAAATCGCTTCCTTCAGCAAAATACCTGTATATGTGCGGACACATAATCTGCTTACCAGCGGAAACGGAGAAGCTGCGCTAAAATGGGGCTCTACCAATGCCTATACCGAAGATAGTCTCGGCAGACCTGTATACAACTGGCATATTGCAGACAGCATTTTTGATGCATATATCAGTCGCGGCATGAAACCAATTGCAGAGATCGGCTTTATGCCAGAGGCTCTTTCAACACATCCTCATCCCTATCGTCACCACTGGAAGCCAGGAGTGGCTTACGATTCAGTGTACACGGGCTGGGCTTACCCGCCAACAGATTATGCAAAATGGGGCAACCTGGTATATGAATGGGTAAAGCACTGTGTACAACGTTATGGTGAAACGGAAGTAAACAGCTGGTACTGGGAGGTATGGAACGAACCGAATATTGGTTACTGGAAGGGCACACCTACTGAATATTACAAGCTGTATGACTATGCCGCTGATGCTGTGAAAAGAGCTTGCCCCGGAACACGCATTGGCGGACCAACAAGCACCGGCCCCGGCTGGGATAAGGCAGAAAGTTTTTTACAAAACTTTTTAACGCATTGCGCCAGCGAAACGAATGCTGCAACCGGCAAAACAGGCGCCCCACTGGACTATATTTCTTTCCATGCAAAAGGCAGCCCGAAGTTTTTAAATGGCCACGTGCGCATGAACATGGCAACACAGCTTAAGGACATTATAAAAGGCTGCAATGTGGTGCGCAATTCACCCTTCAAAAACTTACCTGTAATCATTGGCGAGTGCGATCCAGAAGGTTGTGCAGCCTGCGGTATGGCAACCAATCCTGAAAATGCATATCGCAATGGAACTATGTACTCAAGTTATACAGCAGCTTCCTTTTCCCGCATTTATGATATAGCTAAATCGACAGGCGTTACCATAGAAGGCGCTGTTAGCTGGTCCTTTGAATTTGAAAACCAGCCCTGGTTTTATGGCTTCCGTGACCTCGCAACCAACGGCGTTGACAAACCTGTTCTTAACGTATTCCGCATGTATGCAATGATGAAAGGTAATCGCCTGAACATAGCCAATACGTCGGCAGTTCCTTTTGACAGCATAGTAAACAACAGCGTACGGGGAACACAAAGGGATCTTGGCGCATTTGCGGCCGGTGACAGCAAAACCACATCCGTTATGATATGGAATTATCATGACGATGATTTGCCCGCGCCGTCACAGAGCCTTACGCTCAACTTTCAACATCTTCCGGCAAAAAAAATAACGGCCCTGCTATACAAGATAGACAGTGCTCGCAGCAATGCTTATGAAGTATGGAAAAAGATGGGTTCTCCCCAGCAGGTGAACGATGCTCAATACAAGCAACTGGAAGCAGCCGGGCAGTTGTACAACGAGACGATGGTAAAAAAGCAAAAGATCACCAATGGTTCATACAACATGAAGATTTTGTTGCCTGCACAAGGAGTTTATCTGGTGCGGGTGTTATATGAGGAGTAGAAGGATGAAAGATCCAATTTCGTCTTCGTTTAAAATCCATTTTCTTTATTGTCAGCAATGGCAATAGATCTTTTTAGGAAGCTATGCTTATTGGCCTGCGATTTTTACAGAAATAAACACCACAATAAACAACGCTGATTTTATTTGCATTTAGCGCTAGCGCAACGATTGTTGAGTCGTCACTACAAGCGCTATTCATTATCACCTTACCAGCAGCGGCTGAATAATTGTTTGCCACAAGCCGTATCCTTCAGCATTCATATGCAGGTTATCATCAGTAAAAAGGCTTTCACGCGGTTCTTTGTTTTCGTTAAGCATGGGGTGATACACGTCAGCATAGCCGGTATTAGGCTGCGTACTCAGGTAAGCTTTAATTACCTCGTTAGCTTTTTCAAATTTCGGCATCAGCAGTCTGCGGCTTGGGCTCGGCTTCATGGAAACGTAAAGGATGGCTACATTCGGTTGTTTATCGCGGATAAGATTAAACAACTTTACAGTTCTGTCCACCACGGTAGCAACACTTACGGTATCGGAAGCTGTAAAATCATTCTCCCCGCAATAAATTACGATCTGCTTTGCTTTGTAAGGGAAAATTATATCGTTGGCATATCCATATACATCCGGCAGGGAAGAACCACCAAAACCGCGATTGATAATTGTATAACCGGGAAAATAATCCTGTACATCTTTCCATTTGGCAAAGGAAGAACTGCCGACAAATAAAATTGAATTCGCAGGCGGCATTTGAATGCTATCCTGCTTTTTAAAGGCATTTATATCCGCCTGGAAAGGTCTCTGCGAGAAGACATAACCAGAAAACAACAGCGTCAGGCAAAAAAACAAAAAGAGGTGCTTACTTAATCGCATGGGTTGTAATTTGATGCTAAAATAATATTAATGTACGATGTACGGTGTACGATGTGAGATGTATGGTATACCATGTGAGGAATGACGACATTTTAAGTACGAATTACGAAGCCCGCCCGCACCGAATGTGCATTCGGAGGGTACGAGGTACAGAGGCCGGGAGTTAGTAGGATGTAAGGTGTTAGATGTACGGTGTACGATGTGAAGCGATGTTTGATGTTAGGGGTACGGTTTACGATGTAGGGAGTTTTTTGAACTCGGATGCCGGAAGCTGAGATGCAAGCGGCGCATGTTGTGCACATATAAATTATCTGAAGGGACGGCCGGCAATAGCATAGGGCAACGCCCTATGAATGATGAACGGGGTACGGTTAGCCAGCCCTGAAGGGGCGTCCAGCATTAGCGTGGGGCAACGCCCTACGTGGGAAGAAAATATGATCAATCAAGCCCTGAAGGGGCGATAGCAACATTCTCAGGACGTTGGGCGTGAGAAAATGATTGACAATAAAAAAAATTGTATTCCAATTTCCCAATTCATGAACAAGCAAAGTTCAGAGCTGTTCGCTCAAAGCTGATAGCCAATAGCTGACAGCTATGAATTATCTTTGCCGCATGGGTCAAAATAAACTTGAAAGGTTTGAGCAAATAAAAGGTTTTGCCAACGTATTGGAGCATCCGGAAAACATGCAGGGCAAATGGAATGATTTTTTCAAAAATGATCGCCCTATTGTATTGGAGCTTGCGTGTGGCAAAGGCGAATATGCACTGGGACTGGGCAGACTATTTCCTGATAAAAATTTCATCGGAGTAGATATTAAAGGAAATCGCATCTGGCGCGGCGCAAAAACAGCATTGGATGAAGGACTTACAAATGTTGCTTTTCTGCGGACACATATCGACCAGATCACCAATTATTTCGCAAAAGATGAAGTGAATGAGATCTGGATCACTTTTCCTGATCCTCAGCTTCGTTTTTCAAAAATGAAAAAGCGATTGACTCACCCTAAATATTTGCGCTTATACAAACACTTCCTTCAGACTGGCGGACGTATTAACCTAAAGACTGACAGTCCCGACCTGTATCACTTTACAAAAACTGTGATCAAATTGTATGAACTGGAATTGCTAACCGATAAAGAGGATGTATACGCGGACGAAAATGTAAGCGATGTTTTGAAGATAAAGACCCATTATGAAAGTTTGGATATTGCGCAAAGTAACCGCATTCACTATTTACAGTTCAGCCTGCCTGCAAACCTGCCACATGAAAAAGATGTCATCTTAAAAGATCAACTCCGTGAGCAAGCCATTGATTGAAAAGAGAGACTACTATTATAATGAAGACGGCATGATGGTGCTCACGCGCCTTTATTTGCTGGAACGGGGATTCTGTTGTGGTAAGGGCTGCACTAATTGTCCCTATCATTATGAAAATGTTCCGGAACCTTTACGAAGCGCATTGGTTGAAGAAGCGCAGCAGAAGAAGGAAGATGGTGCGGAGCTATAAGGGAGTTGTACGTTGTAAGTTTTACGTTATACGTTTAAGCCTGCGGAGATGAACCACAAAGAACACAAAGCAGCACGAAGGTTAAGTACTTAGTAAGCTAAGTCTGTCGAAGGTTTTGTGACCTTATTAGCGCAGCGCTTTCTTTAATTCTTTGTGCTTCGTGGTGTTCTTTGTGTTAGTGGTTCAAAAAATCTTTATGCTTCTTTGTGCCTTTCTGTCTTAGTGGCAAAAGATCCCGTGTTTCTCCGTGTCGCCCTGTCTCCGTGCCCGCCCGTGCCGGATCGGACGGGGTTCAAAAAACTTATCTTTAGAAAATGAAAAAAGCCAAAGCCGCCTCCTCCAAACAATCGCTTCCATCGAAAAACAAAGAAGAACCCTCTTTTTTTGAAGATGTGTGGGATGTTGCGCGGCAAATACCCAAAGGCCGCGTTACAAGCTATGGCGCAATAGCCAATTACCTTGGAACAAAACTCTCCGCAAGAATGGTTGGCTGGGCAATGAATGGCGCTTCATCCGCAAAGCCTAAGGTGCCCGCGCACCGCGTGGTAAACCGCAACGGCATGCTCTCCGGCAAAATGCATTTTAAAACTCCTACGCAAATGCAGGAATTACTCGAGAAAGAAAAAATAAAAGTGGAAGATGATAAGATCGTCGATTTCAGGAAAATTTATTGGGATCCGGCGACAGAACTGCTTTAAGCTATCAGCCATCAGCTATTAGCTGTCAGCTTAAGGTCCATGCTTGCTCCATCACCTGATCCAATTTTGAATATACGCAAGCGCTGGCCGAAACGTACTTCGTACTTCTCACTTTGTACTTGCTTATATCTCGATTAATTTAAAAATATCCTTCTGCCTTACTCCTCTTTCTGTCTGTTGAAGGCTGCAGCATTCAATGTCTTTGTCATGTTCAAAGAAGAGAATATAATCGTTTTCGATCGCTTCTTTAAGAAACTGCTGTTTTTCAGTTAATGTGGTTAATGGAAACATATCATACGCCATAACATAAGGCAAAGGCAGGTGAGCGACAGAAGGCAACAGATCTGCGGCGTACACAAGTGTTTTCCCTTTATAAGCGATCTGCGGAAGCATCATCATATCGGTATGACCATTTACAAATCTCATGGATATGTTATCTGTAAAATGTGTAGAAGCGAGTTTGTCACCACTATCACCTTCCGGCGTTTCAATAAATTTAAGCTGCCCTGCTTCTTGTATTGGTAGAATATTTTCTTTCAGGAACGAAGCCTTTTCACGTGCATTCGGCTCCGTTGCCCATTTCCAGTGGCGTTCATTGCTCCAGTATACTGCATTTTTAAAAGCCGGCACAAGCTTTCCATCAACCCTGTCAACACTACCACCGCAATGATCAAAATGCAGGTGGGTGAGAATGACATCTGTTATATCCTCTTTACTAAAACCATGTTTCTTTAAAGATTTTTCGAGCGTATTGTCACCATGCAGATAATAATGGCTGAAAAATTTTGCATCCTGTTTATCACCGATGCCATTGTCGATCAGCATTAACCTGTTACCATCCTCTATCAGCAGGCAACGCATCGCCCATGTACAAAGATTGTTTTCATCAGAAGGATTAAGCTTGTTCCAGATGGTTTTGGGAACAACGCCAAACATAGCGCCGCCGTCCAGTTTAAACAGTTCCGTGTCGATCGTGTACAATTGCATAATAAAAGGTTTTATGTCAGGGTTGGTTATAATACAGCTTCCTGCACTGCTGCTCTTTTTTCCTGGTTAAATCTCTTTATGGCAAAAAGCATTAATACAAAAGCGATCACAAAGTAAACCATTAATGCCAAAACGGAATTACGCATATTCCCTGCAACAGCTTCAACAAGTCCAAAACTGAATGTACCGATAACAATTGCCAGCTTTTCCGTAACATCATAAAAACTGAAGAAGGAAGCAGTGTCTTTTGTTTCAGGCATCAGCTTTGAATACGTTGAGCGACTTAAAGATTGTATGCCTCCCATCACCAAACCAACTACTCCACCCAAAATATAAAACTGATTGGCACTGCCCTTTTCAATAAAGTAGCCACCGATACATATGCCGATCCAGATAATAATCACAAAAGCCAGCACCGGCAGGTTGCCAAACTTCTCTGAAAGCTTACTCATCATATAAGCACCTGCAATCGCAACAAACTGGATGATCATGATTGTTACGATCAACGTTTGAGATGGCAACTCCAATTCTTTTCCTCCAAAAATTGTAGCCACAAGCATAACGGTTTGCACGCCCATGCTGTAGAAAAAGAAAGAACGCAGAAATCTTTTTAACACCGGCATTTTAACTACCTGGCGATATACCTTCTTCAACTCATTAAACCCATGAGCAACTACAGAACCACTTTTTTCGACAGGGTTAATACGTGATGCAGGCAATCTTGCAAAGGTCACTTGCGCAAAACCGACCCACCAGAGTCCTACAAGGAAAAATGAAATTCTTGATGGAAGGAAATTATCCTTGATGCCAAATAAGTCAGGCTTAAGCACTACAATAAAACAGATTACCTGGAGAATGATGCTGCCAATATATCCTAATGCAAATCCTTTTGCACTAACCCTGTCCTGATCTTTTTCCCCGGCTATTTCAGGCAGGTAAGAGTTGTAAAAAACAAGGCTGCCACAATAACCTACTGCAGCCAGCATAAAGAACAACATACTACCCTCAAGCACATAAGGAGCAAAACCTGCCGCGTGACCTCCAGCATCTTGCTGCGGACCAAAAATGAATAAACCGCAACAGCTAATACTTCCTACGTAGCAAAAGAATTGCATGAACTTTTTCTTGTTGCCTTTATAGTCAGCAATAGATGAGAGTATTGGTGAAAGAAAAACAATGATGAGATAAGCGGCGGAAAGTACATAATCGAACAGTACTGTATTCACTACTTTCTTTCCGAAAAAGCTTACTTCGTGACCGGTGCGGTCGTTGGCCGTGATAGCCGTATAATAAGCAGGGAAGATTGTTGAGGTAATGACAAGATTGTAAGCACTGTTGGCCCAGTCGTACATGGCCCAACCGTTAATAACACGTTTTGAAGCAGTTTGCATAAGTATAGTTTTAGCCGCAGGGGCTCGTGCAAAGATGAAGTTTTTTTTGAACCACGGAGACAGGGCGGCACGGAGAAACACGGTGATTTTTTGCCCCGTCCGATCCGGCACGGGCGGGCACGAAGACGCAAAGGCAGAAAGGAGCACAAAGTTTTTTTGAACCCCGTCCGATCCGGCACGGGCGGGCACGGAGGCACAATCGACACGGAGAAACACGGCGAGCTGTTGCCCCGTCCGATCCGGCACGGGCGGGCACTAAGGCTCAAAAGCGCAAAGAAGCACAAAGATTTTTTGAAACACACGAAGGACACTAAGAAGCACAAAGAATTATTAATTGAAAATTGCCAGTCGAAAATAGCCGCTGCGTGGAACCCTCTGTGGCTCGCTGTGTCTTCTCCTGCCTTTTCTTCGTGTAACAATTACCCTACATTAGTCATAAACTTTACATCCAGGACTATCCTCTTTTCGCTTCAATAAACGTAAAACGTACAACCAGCTTAGAGCTCCGATTCTTACTTTCTTACTGTCTTACGATCTTACTGTCTTCTTAAACCAATTGCAAATCGTGCCCCATAAAATATAATATCAGAATAACTGCTCCGACGATGATGCGGTACCAGCCAAACATCTTAAAGCCGTGTTTGGTCAGATAACCGATGAAGGCACGTATGGCAATGATCGCTACTATAAAACCGACAAGGTTGCCGATGCCAAAAAGTTTCCACTCTTCTGAAGAAAGATGAATGCCTTCTTTATAAAAGTCATACATTTTTTTGGCCGTCGCAGCGAACATGGTTGGTACGGCAAGAAAGAAAGAGAACTCCGCAGCTTGCTTTTTGTTGAGCTTTTGCGTAAGGCCGCCTATGATGGTTGATGCCGAACGTGAAGTACCAGGTATCATTGCCAAACACTGGAACAGTCCAATCACAAATGCATTGTCATATTTAATCTCTTTGTCACGGTTATTTTCTGTCGCCCTGAACCAATTATCAAGCAGGATAAATATTATACCACCAACCAGCAGCATGATGCCAACAGTTAAAACACTCTCGAGTAATGCATCGATCTGATGTGAAAACAAAACACCGAAAACTGCAGCGGGAATGAATGCCACAAAAAGTTTAACGTAGAAATTGACGCTTTGGAAAAAACGTCTGAAGTACAGGACAACAACGGAAAGAATTGTTCCGAATTGAATACCTACCGTAAAGAACTTGGTAAAGTCGCTGTTAGGAACCTTCATCAGCCAGGACGCGATGATCATGTGACCGGTGGATGATACGGGTAAAAATTCTGTAAGACCTTCTACAATTGCAAGGACGATAGCCTGTATAATATTCATACTAAAAATGCTGACTTTAATACAAACAAAAAAGCGGTGCAAGCACCGCTTATCTTAAAGGAAATTCTTTTATTGCTGAACAGCTTTTGGCTTTTTAAATATAGCATAAACCTCAATCAACAGGCCTGCTATAATAAGAATTGGAGCAACAGTGATACGCGTAGCACTGTACACCAGCTTTGGATCAAATGTATTCGGATCCTCATTTTTGCCGCCACTCATTAAAAACATGCCTAGGGCAATAACGGCAGCCCCGATACCCATCCATGTATAATTGTCTTTGGTAAATAAAGGAGCGATTGTTTTTTTATGTTCTGACATTTTTTTAAGTTTTCAGTGCTGCAATATATGTTTTTTTTAAAAGAAGCTATAATAGCCGGAGGAGTTTACCGATTTTTTAAAATGAAAACGTTTTCATTTTATCAAAAAGGCTTACTTTCACTCAATTTTTTGGCTCAGAAACGATTTGCTTTAATTGTATAAATAAACCACTGCATGAAAAAAATCAGCACCGCAGCCTTAGCCTGCCTGCTTACACTTACACTTTTTGCTCAGCAAAAGAGTGATGATATGAAACAGCTTATCGATGACAATATGCGATTTGCTGTTGAGCAATACAAAGTACTGATGAACACCCTGCCACCGGATGTAATGCCCAAAACCTATGATGCCTCTAAAAACCAATTGGTTACAAGTGATACAAAATGGTGGTGCAGCGGCTTCTACCCCGGCACATTGTGGTACCTATATGAGTACACAGGTGATACAGCCATTCGACACGAAGCTGAAAAACGTCTTGGCATATTGGAAAAAGAAAAGCATTATACCGGCAATCACGATCTTGGATTTATGATGTATTGCAGTTTTGGAAACGCCTACCGCCTGACAAACAATCCGGCTTATAAGGATGTGATCCTTACCGCTGCACAATCGCTCACAACGAGATACAGGCCATCCATCAAGTCCATTCAGTCATGGGATTCAAGCAAAAGCTTTCGATGCCCCGTGATAATTGATAATATGATGAATCTTGAGTTATTGGAATGGTCCGGCAGAAATGGTGGCGGCAAAAACCTGGAGAACATTGCAGAAACACATGCCAATACCACCATCAAAAATCATTACAGACCAGACTACAGTTCTTATCACGTGGTTGACTATAACCTGGTAACCGGGCAAGTGGCTGCTAAAAAAACTGCCCAGGGAGCGGCGGACAGCTCTGCGTGGAGCCGCGGTCAGTCGTGGGGCCTTTACGGTTTTACAATGATGTATCGTTTCACCAAAAACAAAACTTACCTGGACCAGGCAAAACATATTGCACATTTCCTGTTGACCAATCCGAATTTGCCTTCAGATCTTATCCCTTACTGGGATTATGACGCTCCCGGAATTCCTGATACATACCGTGATGCTTCTGCAGGTTCCGTTATGGCTTCGGCATTGTTAGAGCTTGGTCAGTACAGCAAGGGTAAAGAAAAAGAAACTTATGTAGCGGCTGCAAAGAAGATCCTTACTGCATTATCATCCTCTGCCTATCGTGCGCAGCCGGGAACAAACGGCGGATTTTTACTGATGCATAGCGTAGGATCAATTCCGCATAAATCAGAAGTTGATGTGCCGCTTACTTACGCCGACTATTATTTTATCGAGGCGTTGGCGAGATATAAGAAATGGTACCTGTAAGCAGATAAATACACCCGGAGAAAATCTTCACTATGTTACGAAGAAAGTTCTTGCACTACTCATCATTGCTTGGTTTGGCCGGAAGTCTGCCCATAACATCATTGCAAGTGGCAAACCGCACCCACGTAAATGGTGAAGTGCAAAGTGACCGCAGCTATTGGACATCATTACTCTATAAAATAGCAGCGCCTGTGCTGAGCAACATGAGCCAAGGGAAACTCAAAAAGAACATGCCTGTTGAATACAGTTCTTCCTGGGATAACAGGAATAAAGATCTGGCCTACATGGAATGTTTTGGCAGGCTTATGTCGGGCCTTGCACCATGGCTTGCATTGGCAGATGACAATTCTCCGGAAGACAAGCAAAGAAAACAACTGCGTGAGTGGGCGTTAAAGAGTTATGCCAATGCGGTAGATCCCGCTTCACCAGATTTTCTTTTGTGGGATAAGGAGGGACAACCATTGGTAGATGCGGCGTTCCTGGCACAAAGCTTTATCCGGGCGCCGGAAGCTTTGTGGCAACCATTGGATAAAAATACCAAAAGCCGTTATATCCAGCAATTCAAAGCGCTGCGCAGAGTATCGCCGCCCTACAATAACTGGATGTTGTTTGCTGCATTGATCGAGACATTTTTGTTATCCATCAATGAGGAATATGATGCTTTTCGTTTACAGATAGCGCTCAACAAAATGAGTGAATGGTATGTTGGTGATGGTTGGTATTCCGACGGCAGCAAATTTCACTTTGATTATTATAACAGTTTTGTTATTCAGCCAATGATGCTGGATATCAGAACGATTCAGCTACAAAAAAATAAATGCAGCAAAGCCGACTACGACCTAACACTGAAGCGTGCACAACGCTACAGTTCTTATATGGAAAGGATGATCTCGCCGGAAGGAACCTTTCCTGTCTTTGGCAGATCCATTACCTATAGAACCGCAATTTTTCAACCACTAGCGCAACTTTGCCTTTTACAGCAATTGCCCGACGGCCTTAGTAACGGACAGATCCGGAATGCAATAACCACCGTTATGAAACGCATGTTTTCTATTGAAGGAAATTTTTCAAAGGAAGGTTGGCTTCAATTAGGCTTTGCAGGCCATCAGCCTGATGTGGCCGATTATTATTTAAATAGTGGAAGTATGTACCTGGCATCAGTTGGCTTTTTGCCCCTGGGACTGCCGGAGAATCATCCGTTTTGGACGGACAACGCGGAAGACTGGACCTCCAAAAAAGCCTGGAACGGCCAGCCATTTAAAAAGGATTATGCAGTTGATTATTGATAAAATTTTGATTGATTAAACACATTGACTATGAACGTATCATTCGACAACAGGTTTGCAAGCAGCCCCGATGAAGTGATGAACCTGGACACTACCCGGTTAAGAAAAAAGTTTTTAATAGAAAAGATCTTCGAAGCTGATGTATTTCACTTTACACTTACACACTACGACCGCTTTATAGCAGGTGGTGCAATGCCGGTAAAAGAAACACTTGCGCTGCCAAATCCCGACAGCCTTAAAGCGCCTTATTTCCTTGACAGAAGAGAAATGGGCATTATCAATGTTGGAGGAACAGGAACAGTTACCGCCGATGGAAACAGTTTCACCCTGCAATACAAAGAGGCATTGTACATAAGCAAAGGAACAAAAGAAGTAACCTTCGCATCCGCAGACGCCAATGCTCCGGCAAAATTTTATATTAACTCAACACCTGCACATCATGAGTATCCGACACGCAAAGTTTCAAAAGATGATGCGGAAAAGGTAACACTCGGGGCTCTTGAACAATCCAATCACAGAACAATCAATAAATTGCTTGTCAACAGTGTATTACCAACCTGCCAGCTCCAAATGGGATTAACAGAGTTGCAACCGGGCAGTGTATGGAACACAATGCCTGCGCATACACACGACAGAAGAATGGAAGTGTACTTTTATTTCCAGGTTCCTGAAGGACAAAGTGTTTGTCACTTTATGGGACAGCCGCAAGAGACAAGACATATCTGGATGCAAAATGAACAGGCCGTAATCTCGCCAGACTGGTCCATACACTCCGGCGCAGGCACGTCCAACTACAGCTTTATCTGGGGAATGGCCGGTGAGAATATGGATTATGGAGATATGGATCATTGTAAGATTACGGAACTGAGGTAAGGGTGTGTGAATGTACGATGTTCGATTTTAGATGCCTGCCCGTACCGGCGGCACGTTCGGGCGGGTACGATGTGATTGGAGGCCTGAGGTGTGAGGTTTGAGGCGTAAGGAAGCAACATGCATGGTTTAAGTACGAACTACGAAGTACGAGGTACGGAAGCCGGAGAGATGGTAAGCATGATTAGAATGTACGATGTTAGATGTGTGATGTACGATGTAGGGAATACGTAAGCATGTACGATGTACGGTTTTAGATGCCTGCCCGTACCGGCGGCACGTTCGGGCGGGTACGATGTGATTGGAGGCCTGAGGTGTGAGGTTTGAGGCGTAAGGAAGCAACATGCATGGTTTAAGTACGAACTACGAAGTACGAGGTACGGAAGCCGGAGAGATGGTAAGCATGATGAGAATGTACGATGCTAGATGTGTGATGTACGATATGGGAGGAGGCGCGAGAATGTACGATGTACGATTTTAGATGCCTGCCCGTACCGGCGGCACGTTCGGGCGGGTACGGTGTGAGCGAAGGGGCGAGGATTAAGGTTTGAGGCGTAAGGAAGCAACATGCATGGTTTAAGTACGAATTACGAAGTACGAGGTACGGAAGCCGGGGAGATGGTAAGCGTGATGAGAATGTACGATGGAGTGAAGGCGTAAGGGTGTAACGCATAGGTTTAATTACGAATTACGAGGTACGATTTTAGATGCCTGCCCGTACCGGCGGTACGTTCGGGCGGGTACGATGTGCGAGAAGGCGTGAGAATGTACGATGAGAATGGAGGTGTGAGGCGTAAGGTTTGAGGCGTAAGAAGGTAATTTCCATGGTTTAAGTACAAATTACGAAATAACCGCACTTCGACTGAGGCTGAAGGCCTCATAGCACTAGCCCAGGGCAACGCCCTGGCGAAAAATAGAAAATGGGGATCAAGCCCTGAAAGGACGAAAGCAAACAAGTTCACCAGGTTCCAAATTAATTGATAATCATTCGATATTCAACAAGCTGAAAGCTAATAGCTGACAGCTCATAGCCTTTTATTATGAACAAACTATTTCTTTCACTATTGACTTTCTTATGGATGGGCACAAATGCGCAATCCGTTGGTGTGACTATTACCAATAACAGTCAACTGGATTATTCGGATTATGTAATTGAAGTGCCGTGGAAAGACATTGTCGCCAAATGGCCATCAATAGATACCGCGGACTTTAAGGTGATTGATTCAAAAACACAACAGGAAATAACATTCCAGTTGGAATACGCAGGTAACCCAACAATACAAAATCTGCTCTTGCAGGTATCAATCCCGGCAAACAAAACCCGGTCATTCAAACTGGTAAAGGGAAAACATGCTTTTTCCCCGCCAAAAACATTTTGCCGTTATGTGCCCGAAAGAAAAGATGATTTTGCCTGGGAAAATGACAAGATCGCTTTTCGCATGTATGGCAAAGCATTAGAAGGAAGCAATGAAGATGCATATGGTCTTGATGTATGGGTGAAAAGCACCGACAAACTGGTTGTAGATGACCGCTACAAAAAAAATGATTATCATAAAGATCATGGTGATGGACTTGATTATTACCAGGTAGGCTATACACTTGGAGCCGGAAACATAGCTCCCTACGTTAATGACTCCGTTTACTATTCCAAAAATTATCACAGATTCAAAGTATTGGATAATGGTCCACTTCGCTCCTCATTTCAACTGATCTATGATGAATGGAATGTTGACGGCAAGCCGGTATCCGTTATCAAAACGATATCGATAGATGCAGGTTCACAATTAAACAGGGTAACAGCTGCATATAATCACACTTCTGATGCTGCTTTACCCGTCGCAACAGGTCTTGCGAAGCGTAAAGACCCGGGCGTTTTGTTTTTAAATGAACAGAATGGCATTTCAGCGTACTGGGAACCGCAGCATGGCAATGATGGTGTTACAGGCGTAGCAACAATCCACCTCCAGCCAATCAGACAAATGCTGGTAACTAAAGAGCAGGTTTTGACCATCACAACCACCGATGCGCAAAAATCAATTACATATTTTACCGGTGCGGTCTGGAACAAAGCAAACAGAATAACATCTGCACACCAGTGGTTCGAGTACGTACAACATTTTCAGCAGAAGTTAAAGCAGCCATTGATCATAACAGTACAATAGTCCTGTAAAACATTTTCAAACTTTAGAATAACAATTCATGTCAATACTATCTTACTTTTCTCTGAATAATAAGATTGCCTTGGTAACAGGTTGCAGTCGCGGAATAGGCAAAGCCATGGCCGAAGCTCTGGCCGAGGCAGGTGCAGACATCATAGGTGTTTCGGCATCTTTAAAACCCGGAAGCGATGTAGAAGAAAATGTAAAAAAAGCCGGAAGAAGCTTCTATCCTTATCAATGCAATTTTTCTGACCGCCAGTCGTTATACGACTTCATACTTCTTGTAAAGAAAGAACATCCGCAAATTGATATTCTTGTCAACAATGCAGGCAATATTTTAAGAAAACCAGCCGCTGAACATCCGGATGAATATTGGGATGAGATCATTGCCATCAATCAGACTTCGCAATTTATTTTGACACGCGAGATTGGAAAAGACATGATACAGCGAGGATCCGGAAAGATCATATTTACGGCATCTTTATTAACATTCCAGGGCGGCATTAATGTTCCGGGATATGCAGCCAGCAAAGGAGCAGTGGGATCACTGGTAAAGGCGTTTGCGAATGAATGGGCGTCCAAAGGTGTAAATGTAAATGCCATTGCACCAGGATATATCGCGACAGACAACACCAGTGCATTGCGCGGTGATGAAAACAGGAGCAAATCAATCCTTGACAGAATACCAGCCGCAAGATGGGGCGAGCCTCAGGACTTTAAAGGACCAGTTGTCTTCCTGGCATCGTCTGCATCTGATTATGTTCACGGCACTATTTTGACTGTTGATGGCGGATGGATGGGCAGATAGCTGACCGCAACCTGCATTTACCTGATCACAAATTAGCCCCCGTATTTTAAGAATGCATCAAGTGCATCTTTTTGTGTCAGTACTTCCAGTTCAACATCATAAATATTGCTTTCGCCAGGCTCAATGAAGATAAGCGTATTGTTTGCCCTCGCTGCAGCTTGTCCTATCGGCGGATGGGTTGCCGGCTCGATGCCAGTCACATACTCCCCTTCTCCCCAATGCTGCCAATTGATTAACCAGGGCAGTTGTTCCTTTTTGAAACGGAAAGCCAGTGCAATACCAATGTCTGCGTTATGAAGTCCGCAGGTTGCCATACCCTTATCATCTGCTTCTATATCAATAAAGGCGACTTCTTCTCCGGTGCCATTGTGCATTTTTAACGGCGGGGGACATTTACGGAAGTTATGTTGATCATTGAAGATCTTATATTCCAGGTTCTTGTGCCTGGTTTGCCATTGTCCTTTCCACACAATATCCGCGCCCTCATCAGCCAACGGATAACCCAGATTGAAATGATACAATAACATATGCGGCGCGGGCGTGTTTCCCCGGTTGATCACTTCATCACGAATGCGAATGGTGGTTTCACCCAGCGTACTGGAAATTGTCCTTCGCAATTCAAGCGTTGGTCCAAACACTTTTGTTTGCAGCATGCTTGCTGTTATGCTCATTTCCAATTGTCCTGCAGCAATATCCGGTTGTATGATAGAAATGACTTCAGCCGGCGTATTACCGATCTCTCCATGCAGACCTCTTTCACCATAATCGTCTTTTTCCGGACCACCGACGTGTGATAAGCCACATGTAGTGAGTAGTCCCCCAGTAAAAGTTTTCAGCCAGTCGAGTCCGTGATAAATAAAAGGATGAGGAGGTGTTACACCTGTATGACTTACCCAGGCGAGGCCATGTTGGTTATAAAACGCATCGGCAATATCAAGCCCTCTGTCTAATAAAATTTTGTAACGCAGACCGCTGCCGGTATTGATCCATGCGATACGGCTTCCTCGTCCGAGACCATTGTCCAGAACTGAAGTCTCAATTCCTCCAAGTTGCGACACATGAGATACTTTATTGTGCCATTTCTGCTGCGAAGCGTTTGAATTGCTCATAAGAGTGCCCGGCTTTTATCGTTAGGTATAATGTGAACATCTAAAATAATCAAATTGTGCAAACGATTTGCATTTCAGGACAGTACGGGATGGAGGGAGGGAAGCTGAAAGCTTAAAGCCTAAAGCTTAGAACTGGTGATACGTTGTAAGTTGTACGTTATACGTTTATTGGAGCGAAGGGAGGGAGAAGCTGAAAGCTTAAAGCTTAAAGCTGAGAACTAGTGATGTGTTGTAAGTTTTACGTTATACGCTTATTGGAGCAAATGGACTGAAAAGTCCTGGATGTAAAGCGTACCATTAATGTAGAGTTATTGTTACACAGAGAAGAGGCAGGAGAAGACACGGAGAACACGGAGTTCTGCGTCTTCCGATCATTTCCAATTTTCAATTCTCCCCGCCTGAATGATTTTAGTCGGGCAGGCACTATCAATTAAAAGCCTTTGTGTTTCTTTGCGCCTTCGAGTCTTCGCGGCAAAAAAACCGCCGTGTCACACCGTGTCGTTATGTCTCCGTGGTTTCTAAAAACAAAAACTCCCGCCATGACTAGCGGGAGAAAATTAACAAAAAAGTACCTCTTTTTTAATGCAAGGTACTTTTCTGTTGTGCCGATTTATTTACCCCAAACAGCCCATTTAGCTGTCCAGTCGTTAGATGCATCAATAGCACCAACGTAAGTTGTTTTATCGAAGAATGCGTTATCCAATCCACCAAAATCAAACTTACCTGCAGTTGTTAAAGCCGGAGAACCGGTAGCAGGCTTAATGTTTGGAGCGGCGTTGTTATATGGATCAGTCAATTTAATATCTGCACCGTTTGCATAGTAAACGCTCTTGTCGTTACCAGTTACTTTTGCAGCAAGGCTTGCTGAATCAAACAATTTAGGACTGCTAACCAGTTTATCAACCTGGAAAGGTTTGCCATATGCATTCAAAAAGCTGTTGTAGAACCTGCTGATATCCTGTTTGTAGTAAGAAGCTGTAGAATCGTCATCGATATCTAAACCAGCTCTCTGGCCACCAATTACGATTGAGTTAGCAAGAACAAATTTAGAACCTCTTCTCCAACGCATGCCGTAACCGTAGTCAGCGCTTACACCGGTAGCGTTGTTAGGACCAACCGCTGTGAAGTTTGACAATACAGGAGAAGTGATAGGAGCCTTTGTCCACAAGAAACCGTTTGAAGGGTTTACGTTATCAACTTCAAAGTTGTTAGAGATATCGCCGCTTGTTCCTTTGTTATCAGTAAACTTAGGGTCTTTGATTGAAATAGCGTACTGGATCATACCTCTGTAACCGTCGTCCATATCAAAATCATCATCAGCACAATTGTAAGCAATCAGGTGTTTGCAGTTAACCGTACCGCCGAAGAATTCAAAAGCGTCATCCAAACCACGTACAACCTGTACGTAATCGATAGTTGTACCAGAACCTACAGCGTAAAGAGAAAGACCATTGATCTCATCACCGGGGTTTACTGCTTTACCTGCATATTCAATTCTAACATATTTCATTACACCAGAATTGTCTGCATCATTCGTTCCGCCAAACACGCTGAACTGGGCATCAACACCACCTTCAATTACTGAGTGGTTGGTGTTACCTTTCGCCTGACCAACAAGTACCACACCACCTAAATCACCAGGCTGAGGAGTTGTTTCATTAGAAGTAAACACGATAGGCTCATCTGCTGTACCCTGTGCAAGAATTTTGGCAGTTCTGTAGATAACCAATACGCCAGCAGAGTCTTTGTTAGAAACGATTTTCGTTCCCGGATCTATTGTGATTGTTGCATTGTTAGTTACATAAACGTATCCGCGTAGGCGATAAGTTTTGTCTTTTGTCCAGTGTTGATCTGATGTGATAATACCGCGGACATCAAGATTTTTAGCGGTATCCACAGGCGTTGGAGGTGTCGGGTTGGGATCCGACTGACTGTCACTTTTCTTACATGCTGTACCGGCAATAAGGGCACCGAGTACAAGTGTAAAAGCAATTCTTTTCATAGTGTGTTTTGTAAATTATTAATTTTCGGCAAATCTATCCGCGCCGTATTAACGGCATGTTACCCACAGGTTACCAAATCATTATCTGCCAAAGTTGTAACGAATTGCGAGTGTTGATGTAGTACCGTATTTATAAGCGTAAATAATTTTATCTGTAGATGGATTGTAACCGGTATTTGAGGTACCAGACTCAAACTTGTAATACCACTGATTGGCCTGTGCAAGAAGATCACTCACGGTAAGTTTGATCTCTAACTTGCTGCCATAGAACTTCTTTGTCAGCTGAAGATCTATCACATCCCTTGGCTTCTCGAAGATATTTTTACCGGCATCACTAACAGCTCTGAAACGAAGTCTTGGCCCAATCCTGTTATATAATGCATTCACTACAAAATCATCATTCTTTGTACTATAAGTAATGCCTCCATTAACAAGATATGGCGACTGCCCTTGTAATGGACTGTTAACTGTCATTGTACTGAACTTAACAGAACCTCTTATATACGCCGCATTAGCATAGAACGTGAAATGGTCCAAAATGCTACTTCCAAAAAAATCAAGTTTCTTTCTCAACTCTAATTCTGTTCCGTAGATGTATGCGTTGTTGGCGTTGGCGTAAGACAGCACATCGTTACCCTGGTTTGTTTGTTCGATAGGTTTATCAAAGTATTTATAGAATGCACTTATCGAAACAATGTCACCTGCTGAAGGGAACCACTCATACCTTAAGTCAGCATTTGTGTTCTTTGATCTGACAAGGTTTGGATTACCTGTGATGGAAAGATTGTTATCATAATCATACACGCTGTAAGAAGCCAGCTCTCTAAACTCAGGCCTGTTTACAGCCTCTGAAGCAGCCAGACGAAGATTGGATTTGTTATTCAACGCAAACGTGAACAGGAAGGATGGCAATACATCCAGGTTACTTACATTCACATCAGCTTTATTAAGCGCTATAAGTTTTTGTGAATAATTCTCCACTCTCGCACCCCAGGTCAACTTAACCCTGTCGGAAAATTTATTGTCCAGCATAATGTAGCCGGCATTCAGCAAAGCATGCGCATTATAATCTGTTGAGTTCGTGCCTATGTTAGCTACAGTAAGATTATATTTCTCAATGTTTTCAGGACTGAATATATTGTTGAACGTTGTCTCTTTTGTTTCATTGATCTTCACATTGGTTGTAAAGCCTGCATAACCCAATGCATCTACTTCAACATTTCTGTCGCGATAGTAGTTGGCAGAACCCATTTTAAGTTTTTGTGTTTGTCCCAGCCATCTGAACTGCTTGGTAACATTCACGTTTGCTCCGTAGATGTACTCCTGCAGGTAAGAATAAACACGGCCCGCGTTGCGGATCTCCGGAGAGTTTTCGTTAGAAAGACTTAAATAATAATTATCCTTGATTCCTTCGGGAGATCTGAAAGCGAGAATACGCTGATCAGGTTGCCATCTGTATGTATAACCGAATGAACCGTTCCAGTCAACTGTCCAACCGCTGTTAAGACTGTGCGTACCTTCCAGTGAAGAGTTTACGATACCGTTTCCTGTAGCTTCACTGTTATTACTTTTAATATAGAACGGATCAAAATTCAGCTTGTTAACTCCTTCACGAATGCCGGCAGTCTTAACAAAGTCGTTATTGAAGAGGTTCTTAAGAGAAATTTTGCTGCGGCCGTAAGCATAGGTAACATTCAACAATGCAGACAGGTTATTTCTTACATCGTAATTGTTGGTATTATATTGATAGGTATAATCCTGATCTGCCTGTGTCTGGTAGTCTGTTCTTACTCTGTCTGAAACTCTTCTGCCCTCGTTGTAGCTAATGGCATAGATGTAGCCAAGCTTTTTATTCTCTTTCAGGATTTTGGTATTACCGCCCGTATAGGAGAAACCAAAGTTGGGAAGGCTTTGATATGCCGCTTCCGTACCAAATGTGTTGGGAAACTGCTTTGTGATGGCATTCTTTTGATCGTTAGGCAAATTGATAAAGCTTGCTCCCCTGTGCCTGTAGTAAGAACCCGGCATAAGACGGGAATCATCGAAGAAACCTAACCAATCCAATGAACCCTTGGGGTAACTGTTGTAAAAGTTCTTGAAAGTAGTTAATGAGTTAAAACCTATTGATACTGATAATTCACTGATGGGCTTAGCAGGATAATCCTTCGTTGTTATTTTAATGGCACCACCGGAAAAATCACCTGGCAAATCAGGCAACGGCGATTTGTAAATAACGAGATTATCAATCAGTGAAGAAGGAATGATATCAAAAGAAAAAGCTTTCTTGTCAGGTTCTGTACTGGGCAGGATGGAGTTGTTCAACAAGGCAACATTGTATCTCTCATTCAATCCCCTGATAACAACGAATTTGTTATCCTGAACAGAAGCACCACTTACACGTTTCAATACTTCACCGGTGCTCTTATCCGGAGAGCGTTTAATGATTTCAGAGGAAATGCCATCCGAAATAGAAGAACTGTTTTTCTGCGCAAGGTATAATGAGGCTGCAGTCTCTTTTCTCGCGCTGGATGTAACTACCACTGCCTGCAACTGATTATTACTTCTTTTCAGCAAAATGTCGCCTAACGTGCCAGACTTTATGTTATCCTGGCTTATTTCATTAATTGCTTTTGATGCGTACCCTATGCTGGATACGGTCAAAGTGTAATTTTTCCCTTGTTCTATATTAATAAAGAATCTTCCCTCAACATCTGTTCTCACACCTTTCTTAGTTTCTGTAACTACAATGGAAGCTCCAACTACGGGCGACCCGTTTTCTTCATCAACCACTTTACCTGATAATCTCAAGGCCTGTGCAGATAGTTGTGTAAAACTCAATAACAATACAATAAGGGGTATTAACCGGATGTTTCTCACGTAAAAAATTTTGGGGCGAAATTCTTATCCGTGCATTAACAAATTGTTACGTGGCTATTACTTGATTGTTATGAAATGGGGGGTGAGGGATGAGGCATGAAGTATCAGGTTTCAGGTTTCAGGTTTCCAGGTTTCAGCGATTTGAGATTTGAGATTTGAAATTTGAGGATTCAGGGCGAGACTCTTTAGCTATTATTTGCAGCTCAGGTGTTTTAGATATTCTTATTCTCTTCTTCTTTTACATTCTTACACGTCTTACAGTCTCACGCGTCTTACGGTCTTACACGTCTTACGATCTTACTGTCTTACTCTCTTACTGTCTTCTAAATGATGTCTTTTACCTCCTCCTCCACAGCCTCCGTCTTCAGTGCCAGCATCCGGCTTGTCCAGTTACGGATATCGTTGCAGAGTTTTTCATCTTTGGCGAGCGATTGACCGTAGGAAGGGATCATTTCCTTCAATTTAGCTAGCCAGGCCTCGCTGTTTATTCTATCGGGAAAACAGCGCTTTAATAAATCAAGCATTATTGATACAGCCGTTGAGGCTCCGGGAGAAGCACCCAGTAATGCAGCGATTGTTCCGTCGGATGAACTCACCACTTCAGTGCCAAATTCAAGCACACCGCCTTCTTCCTCATCTTTTTTAATTACCTGCACACGCTGGCCGGCAATTTCAAGATGCCAGTCTTCCATCTTCGCTTCCGGATAAAACTCGCGCAACGCGGCCAGCCTGTCTTCCGGTGATTGACGCACCTGCTCAATCAGGTAACGCGTAAGTGGTATGTTATGCATGCCTGCCCCGAGCATTGCTTTAATATTGCTGAATTTGATGGATTTGATCAGATCGAAGAATGATCCATTCTTCAAAAATTTGGTTGAAAATCCGGCATACGGTCCAAACAACAATGCCTTACGACCATTAATGATGCGCGTATCCAGGTGAGGGACAGACATTGGCGGAGCTCCCACAGAAGCTTTGCCATACACTTTTGCGTGATGCTGTTCAATAACATCTACATTGGAACATTTAAGCCACTGGCCGCTAACAGGAAATCCTCCAAAACCCTTTCCTTCCGGAATACCGGATTTAAGCAACAGCGGAAGCGAACCGCCTCCTGCGCCGATAAACACAAACCGGCCCTGAACAACACGCTTATGCCCGTTAGACGTATCCTTTACCTTTATGCACCATTCGTTATTTTTTGCACGATAAATATCTTTAACCTCATGGTTGAAATGCAGGGCAAAACCACCTCTCTTCTTGAGTTGATGAAACAGGATCCGCGTAAGATTGCCGAAATTAACATCCGTTCCCATTTCCATGCAGGTGGCAGCAAGCCTTTCATCATCACCGCGCCCTTCCATCATTAAAGGAATCCATTTTTTTAACCGGTCATGATCTTCAGTATAGGCCATGCCCTTGAAAAGATGGCATTTGGTCAGGGCCTCATATCGCTTACGCAGGTATTCAATATTTTTTTCACCCCACACAAAACTCATGTGTGGAATATTTTGGATAAAATCGCCCGGCGTGGCAATCATTTTCTTTTGAACCAGATAGGACCAGAATTGCCTGGAAACTTCAAAAGCTTCAGCAATTTTAACGGCTTTGGCAGTATCAATGCTTCCGTCAGCTTTCTCAGGTGTGTAATTTAATTCACAGAAGGCGGAATGCCCTGTACCAGCATTGTTCCACGCATCTGAGCTTTCTGCTGCGGCTACATCCAATCGTTCAAAAACATCAATTTTTATTCCCGGCTGTAGTTCCTTCGCCAATATGGCAAGGGTAGCACTCATTATTCCCGCACCAATAAGTATTATTTGCGGCTCTATTTTTGCGGAATTGTATGCTGTGTCCATAATTATCTAACAAGCAGCTAAAACCAAGCCATGGTTCGAACGCTGTTTATATTGCAACAAATAATTATTTATTTTAAAAATTAACATACGTTGATCGCTAATCTTTATACTTACCGATGATACTTATTGTTGACGATAAACAAGAAAATATATTTTCTTTAAAATCAATCCTGGCATTACACAACTTTCCATCAGATACAGCTTTAAGTGGTGAAGAGGCTCTAAAAAAAGTTCTTAAGAACCAATATGCGCTTATCATTCTCGACGTTCAGATGCCTGGCATGGATGGTTTTGAGGTGGCAGAAACTATTTCCGGCTACAGTAAGTCGAAGGATATCCCGATCATTTTTCTTTCCGCAGTCAACACCGATAAAAAATTCATCACCAAAGGTTATACTTCCGGAGGTATAGACTATATCATAAAACCCATCGATCCGGACATATTGCTGCTTAAAGTAAAAACGTTTTACCGGCTGTATGAACAAAAGCGGCAGTTGAACGAAATGCAGAATAATCTTAGAGACGAGATTGAGTTCAGGAAAAAGGCCGAATCAGAGATGAATGAAAAAGCGAAGGAAATGAAATCCATTCTTGAATCAATACCCCAAATTGCATTCACTACTAAATCCGATGGCACGCTTGAATACAACAACAGCCAATGGCTGAACTATTCGCTTTCAGAAAAAGAATTTCCTGTCGCACATCCCGATGATGGTAATATCCAGGATGAAATAGAAAGAACAGTAAAAAGCGGCAAGCCGCTGGAAATGGAGGTACGTGTAAAAATGCGCGATAAAAATGATTATCGCTATCATCTGCTGCGGGTACTGCCGGTAAAAGAAGCCAATAACATTGTGAAATGGGTTGGAACGTTTACAGATATTGAAGATCAAAAACAGGCGGTTAAGAAAAAAGATGAATTTATCAGTATAGCCAGTCACGAACTAAAAACACCGCTAACAAGCATTAAGGGTTATATACAATTGCTCGATCAAAGCGTAGATGGAAACAGTTCAGCGAAAACATATATAGACCGCACCCTGAACCAAATAAAAAAACTGAATAACCTGGTAGTTGATCTGCTTGACATTTCAAAAATTGAGAGCGGCAAGCTGAAATACAATATGCAGGAATTCAATTGTGAAAGTATGCTGACGAACGCCATTGAAATGATGCGGCAAACGCACCCTGATTACCACATCCATCGGAGGGGCAATGCGAACAGGTTTATTTATGGAGACGAAATGCGGCTTGAGCAGGTTGTATTAAACTTCCTTGCAAACGCTGTTAAATACTCCCCTGTAAACAAAGAAATTCTTGTTGAGGTGGCAACTACTAAAAATCAAATCAAGATCTTCATACGGGATCATGGCATCGGCGTTTCTGAGGAAGATCAACAAAATATATTTAAAAAGTTTTATAGAGTAGAGAAAACTGTCGGTAATTTTCAGGGGCTAGGAATAGGATTATATATCTGCGCCGAAATTCTTGAAAGACATCATTTTGAATACGGTGTTGATAGCACACTGGGGGAAGGCTCATCCTTCCATTTTACTATTCCGTTATATAATTACCTGGCTGGAAAAACACAACCTTAATATTTATGAAAAACGATTTCAAAAGGAATTTACAGATAGGATTTGGTTTGTCTCTCTTTCTTTTAATTATCAGCTCAACGGCTTCATATATTTCTATAAAAAATTTTACCAGTACCGCAGAATTGGTAAACCACACGGAAAAAGTTATACAAGAAACCCAGAACATTCTCACCAATATGAAGGATGCGGAAACTGGTCAACGTGGTTACCTGATAACGCATAATACTGAATTTCTTGAACCTTACAACGGAGCGTATGGAAGAGTCAGAGCAGCCATTGATAATTTCAAGCAATTAACGCTGGACAACCCCGCCCAACAGATTAATGCAAACAAAGTCAACTCAATTGTTTCCAAACGGTTTAAGATCATGCAGCAAACAATTGATGACGAAAAAGCAAACAAGGCTCCGGATTTTTCAAAATTGCGTGAAGGGAAAGAATCAATGGATGAGATGCAGATCCTTGTAAAAAACATGCAGGATAATGAACGCAGGCTGTTGACCGAAAGAACGGATAAAATGAACCGCCTGTCGTTCTTCACGCCCATGCTGATTGTTATTGCGGCATTGTTATCCATCGTTATTACAGTGTTCTTTTACAAAAGAGTGAGTGATGATTATGAAGAAAAAACCCTGCTAAATAATGAACTCAATAAGAAAGAAAAAGAAATTTACGATAGGATAACCATTATAGAAAACATTGCGCAAAACATCTCCAACGGAGACTTCAGCCTTCGTTTAAATGCCTCAGAAAAAGACAACCTTGGTAGCCTTGCCGGATCGCTCAACAAGATGGCAGCTTCTCTTCAATGTTCTTTCGACACCATATCCGAGAATGAGTGGCTTGAAAAAGGAATTGCACGGCTGAATGAAAGAATGGTTGGCGAACAGGGCCTGGATGAACTGTGTTATGATGTTATTGATTTTATCTGCACTTATACAAACAGCCAGATCGGTATTTTGTATATGCTTCAGGACAATATGTTGATTTATAGAAACAGTTATGGCTTCAGACCCGAACCAGAGAAAGAAACGCTAAAATCCGGAGAAGGCCTGTTGTGGCAAAGCATTTCAAGTAAGAAAGAAATATTGCTGCAGAACGTAAATGAAGATCTGTATATCAACACCGGTGCTATAAACATTCGTCCCAAAAGCATCCTGGCATTTCCAATTTATTTCGAAAGAAGAATAATTGGCGCGATAGAACTCGGCTCGCTCGATGATTTTTCCGGAACAGACATTGATTTTTTGCACCGCAGTTCCGAAAACATTGGTATTGCTTTAAATACTGCCTTAAACAGGTTAAGATTAAAAGAACTACTGGAAGAAACTCAGGCACAGGCAGAAGAACTTCAGTCACAACATTCAGAGATGGAAAATCTGAATACCGAGCTGGAAGCACAGGCCGAGAAACTTCAAACATCGGAAGAGGAATTGAAAGTACAACAGGAAGAACTACAGGAAACAAACCAGGAGCTGGAAGAAAGATCACGTTTGCTGGAAGAAAAAAATCACCTGATTGTTATCCGCAATCTCGAAATACAAAAGAAAGCAGAAGAACTCGCGCTGAATGCACGGTACAAATCAGAATTTCTTGCCAACATGTCACATGAGCTGCGGACACCGCTAAACTCAATTCTTTTGCTATCGCGTCTGCTTGTGGAAAACAGTGATCAGAATTTATTGTCGGATCAGGTTGAATATGCACGTGTTATACAAAGCTCGGGTAAAGGATTGCTCCAGTTAATAGACGAGATCCTCGATCTGTCAAAGATCGAATCAGGCAAAATGGAACTGGAATATGAACATATTTCTTTGGAAGAAATTACCAACACGCTGAAAATGTTGTTCCAGCCACTTGCCAGGGAAAAGAATGTTGACTTTATCGTTAATATCAGCAAGGAGTTACCGGCGCATATCGAAAGCGACAGGATGCGTGTGGATCAGATCCTGAAAAACCTTATCTCAAATTCTTTAAAGTTTACGCATGCCGGCCACATAACGCTTTCCCTTCAACCATCACAACAGGGAGGGTATATTGATTTCACAGTAGAAGATACCGGCATTGGCATTGCCAAAGAAAAACAGCAGCTTGTATTTGAAGCATTTCAACAGGCTGATGGATCAACAAAAAGAAAATATGGCGGCACAGGCCTGGGCTTGTCTATCAGCCGCCAGTTAGCCATATTGCTTTCCGGCGATATAAGCCTTGAAAGCGAACCGGGAAAGGGAAGCACATTTACATTAAGTATACCAATGAACAAAAACGTTGCAGCGGTTAAGAGTGCGGCGGGTCAGGATATTTTAAGCACTGATGAAGAAGTTGCAGACATGGATGAATATTATGAACCGGAAACTGAAAGGCAAACAGCAACTTTATTAAACTATACAACATCTGTAATACCTGAAGAAATACCGGACGACAGAGGAGGTATTACAACATTGGATAAAGCAATACTGATTGTAGAAGATGATACGGCTTTTGCCAAGATATTGCTGGATTTCACCAGGCAAAAAGGATATAAAGGCATTGTAACAGTTAGAGGGGATGAAGCTATTGAGCTGGCCAGGACTTTCAAGCCTATCGGCATCCTGCTGGATATCCAGTTACCGGTAAAGGATGGCTTGCAAGTGATAGATGAATTGAAAAAAGATATTCACACAAGACATATTCCCGTGCACATGCTGTCTTCATTTGAACAGAAAAAAGAAAGCCTGATGCGCGGTGCGGTTGATTTTATTACGAAGCCTGTTGATTATGAAAAGATGGGACACATTTTTGAAAAGCTGGAATATGTAATAAAGAAAGACGCCAAGAAGGTTATTATTGTTGAAGACAATGCCAAACATGCAAAGGCGCTTTCTTATTTCCTTTCAACCTATGACGTAAATTCGGAGATATCTACCGACATCAGCGGAAGCATGCAGGCATTAAAGAAGAAAGAAATTGACTGTGTAATTCTTGATATGGGCATTCCTGATTCAAAAGCATACGAAACGCTTGATGCCGTTAAACGCAATGCAGACCTGGATAATGTGCCGGTGATTATCTTTACAGGAAAAAGTTTATCCAAATCTGAAGAGTCACGCATCAGGCAATATGCAGATTCGATCGTTGTTAAAACTGCACATTCCTATCAGCGCATTCTGGATGAAGTTTCACTGTTCCTTCATCTTATGGAAGAACAAAAACACAGTGCAAGAATAAGTAAGAAACTGGGATCGCTGGATGATGTGCTGAAAAATAAAAAAGTACTGGTTGCTGATGATGATGTAAGAAATATTTTTTCGCTAACAAAGGCGCTCGAAAAACATAAAATGCAGACAATTTCGGCAATGGATGGTAAGGAAGCATTACAGGCTTTGCAGGAAAACGCAGACATAGATATTATACTGATGGATATTATGATGCCTGAAATGGACGGTTTTGAAACCATTACGCAGATCAGGAAAAACGGGAGCTGGAAAAAAATTCCGATAATAGCCGTAACGGCAAAAGCCATGATGGGAGACCGTGAAAAATGTATACAGGTGGGTGCGTCTGACTATATTTCAAAGCCGGTTGATACCGATCAGCTTATTTCGTTGCTGCGCATATGGCTATATGAAAAATAATACGCTAAAGATTATACTGCTTAACCTTATTTCTGTTTAATATGAAAGTTTTGGAGCTAAGCAACAAAAACGAAAAAGCAAATGTTGGTTATATGAGTAAAAAAATACTGATCATAGATGATGACAGTAAAAACATCTTTGCCTTGAATGCAACTTTAAAAACAAAGGGTTATCAATGCCTGGCGGCTGCCAGTGCACAGGATGGGATTATTCTTTTGAAAAACGAGCCCGGCATAGGCGTTGTACTAATGGATATGATGATGCCGGATATGGATGGTTATGAGGCCATTGAAATTATCAGAAGAGATGATGCCTTTACCGATTTGCCTATTATAGCTGTAACCGCTCAGGCAATGGTGGGCGACAAGGAAAAATGCCTGGCCGCAGGTGCAAGTGGTTACGTTTCAAAGCCCATTGATGTGGATATTTTGCTTAAGCTTCTGGGTCAATATTTAAATTAACCTGCTGTGGAAATTAACTTTGGCGATAAAGAAATAGACAATCTCCTAAATGATATACTGGATATTTATGGCTACGACTTTACAGAATATTCCAAAGCTTCATTAACACGAAGATTACACAGGCTTTACCTGATGGATAAGTTTAAAAGCTTTGGAGATTTCTCTGCACGTATCCAAACAGATCCCGTCTATTTTAAACATGCCGTTCAGGAAATAAGCGTAAACGTAACAGAAATGTTGCGTGATCCTTATTTCTACAAAACTGTGAGGGAGAAGATCATTCCGGTACTTGCTACGTATCCGTTTATCCGTATCTGGCATGCGGGCTGTGCAACCGGGGAAGAGGTTTACTCCATGGCCATCCTGTTAAAAGAGGCAGGATTATTGCAAAAATCACTATTGTACGGTACTGATATTAATCCGGTCGTGTTGGAAAAAGCCCGTAAGGGGATCTTTCCGATAAGCCAGATGCAGCAATACTCAACAAACTACCTGACATCCGGCGGCACCAACGATTTCTCATCATACTATACTGCAAACTATAATTTGGCGAAATTTGACGAATCATTAAGCAGGCGAATGGTTTTTTCTACACACAATCTTGTTTCAGATTCCTCATTCAATTCATTCCAGCTTATTTTTTGCAGAAACGTACTAATATATTTCGAAAAGGATCTACAGGCTAAAGTACTGCGTGTGTTTGACAACAGCCTTGAGCTTTTTGGATTTCTTGCTTTGGGATCGAAAGAATCATTGCGATTTTCATCTATTGCCGGCAGCTACAAACAGGTAGATCCAAAAGAAAAAATCTGGAAGAAATTAAAGTGAACAGGGATATTCAACTGATCGTGATCGGAGGCTCCGCCGGAAGTCTGCAGGTAATATTTAAGATCTTTAAATATATCCCGGCAGAATTTCCTGTGCCGTTTCTGATCGTCTTGCACAGGAATGTAAATTTCGAATCGGCTTTAGACGAACTGCTTTCTGTTAAAAGTAACCTGAAAGTAAAAGAGGTTGAAGAGAAAGAGACGATAGAATCCGGGTATATTTACCTGTGCCCGGCAGATTACCATGTGTTGATTGAAAAAGACAAAACCTTCGCGCTGGACTATTCGGAAAAGATCCATCACAGCCGTCCAAGCATAGATGTGGTTTTTAAGTCTGCATCGGCAACCTTTCATGAACACCTGGTTGGGATATTGCTTTCCGGCGCCAATGCCGATGGAGGCGACGGCCTGAAGATTATAAAAGATAATGGGGGATTAACCATTGTTCAGGACCCGGATGAATCAGAGGTCAGCTACATGCCCCACCATGCGTTGCAAAAGTTTAAGGCTGACTTCGTTCTCGAAAGCGGGAAAATTGGCAGGTTTATTTTTGACCTGAATGCTCGTGCATAGTTTAAGAGAACTGTGTTGAATCATGTACTACCACAGCAATGACTCTACAAGAATCACTGTTGTCTTCCACACAAAACGGATAAAGCCATAGATCAGGTTATTCAGTGATTTCCAGGTCATATTAAAAAATTTGCAGTTATTGTCTGTCTAAACAGGAAGACAAAATAACTTCCTCAGAGTGACAGCCTTATGTCAGTAGGAATTGAGTTTTTCATTTCGTTAAAACAACATCCCAACAACGGTTGCTAACTTTGCAGGATGGACCATGTAAACAGTTTGCCGGCGTTTCAGTCTTCTCCTGAACTCAGGGAAAAGCTTTATGAGTACAGCATGATCAAAAAATTTAAGGAAGGAGATATTATTCTTCAGGAGAATGCATATGTCAGAGCCATCCCAATTGTAGCAAAAGGTAGCATCCGTGTAATGCGCACCGATGAAGAGGGGCGAGAGATATTATTGTATTACATAAAGGCCGGAGAAAGTTGCATTATGTCGTTTTTGGGTGGCATGCACCAGGAAACGAGTAAAGTACGGGCCGTTGTGGAAGAAGATGCAGAAATACTGTTTTTGCCAATTGATCATGTAAATAAATTCATTAAAGAATATCCGCAATGGCTGGATTATATTTTCCGGCTGTATCACAAGAGATTTGAAGAATTGCTGGAAGTAGTAAATGCTGTTGCATTTAAAAAAGTTGACGAACGTCTTCTCACGCTCCTCCACAAAAAGGCCGCACTTACAAAGAGCAATACCCTTTCCATTACACATGAACAGCTGGCCAACGAACTGGGCACCGCGAGAGTTGTGGTATCGAGATTACTCAAACAATTGGAGGAAGCCGGTAAAGTTTCACTCGGACGCAACAAAATTGAATTATCTGACGAAGTTGCTGCCGGCAAATGAGCCTGATCCCGATCCATTTTATTTTGAGCAAAAACGCTATGTAACAAAAGTAACCGTAGGGGCAGATTCATTTATGGAACTTTGTATTGTTAATCAATACGAAAGAAAATGATGATCCTCTCCTTTGTTCTTGCATCACTTATTGGCGTTTCGCTTGGTCTCATCGGAGCAGGAGGAAGCATACTAACGGTGCCTGTACTTGTGTACTTTGCGGGAATAGAACCGGCAACAGCAACGGCGTATTCTTTATTCATAGTCGGAACTACCTCGTTATTTGGCGGCTGCATTTCGGCACTGGAAAAAAAGGTGGATTTCAAGACAGGTTTATCGTTCATAATAGCATCATTTATTACCGTATTTATTACCAGAAAATTTTTGTTGCCCGCGTTACCGGCATACTGGTTTTCGTTGGGCGGTTTTGAAATAACAAAATCAAATGGCTTAATGCTTTTGTTTGCGGTTTTCATGGTGGTAGCAGGCATTGCGATGATACGACCGGAGAAAAAGGTAGACGCAACCAGTGTTTCTGTTAACTATGCAGTTGTGATTATTTCCGGAATAGCGGTGGGAATACTGGCCGGTTTGGTTGGGGCCGGCGGCGGCTTCTTAATTATCCCGGCACTGATTCTGTTTGCCGGACTTGATACAAAAATTGCTATCAATACATCGTTGCTGATCATTGCCATCAATTCTTTATCAGGTTTTGCCGGAGACCTGGAAAATGGGCTACATCCGGACTGGCATTTTTTATTGCCATTTAGTCTGCTTGCGTTAGCAGGCATTGCTATCGGCAAGCTGATTGCAAAAAAAGCAGATGGCACAAAACTGAAAAAAGGATTTGGCGTATTTGTTTTGGTACTGGCAACGATCATTTTGTTTGAAGAATTAAAACCTATTGTTACGTTATAAAAAGATCCAATAACCTAAATAGAAGGAATATGAATATAGAACAGATATACACGGGATGCCTGGCACAAGGTGCTTATTACATTACTTCAGAAGGAGAAGCTGCAATTGTAGATCCGCTGCGCGAAGTTCAGCCCTATATTGACAGAGCAAATAAAGATGGCGTAAAGATCAAATACATTTTTGAAACGCATTTTCATGCAGACTTTGTTTCGGGCCACCTGGACCTGAGCAGAAAGACAGGCGCATCTATCATATACGGACCAACGGCAAAGCCTGAATTTGATGCCATCACCGCAAAAGATGGCCAGGAGTTCAGGATTGGCAGCGTAACCCTCAAGGCATTACACACACCGGGTCACACGATGGAAAGCACGACTTATTTGTTGATTGATGAACAGGGTAAAGAACACGCCATTTTCAGCGGCGATACACTTTTCCTGGGAGATGTAGGCCGCCCTGACCTGGCGCAGAAAGCAGACAATCTTTCCAAAGAAGATCTTGCCGGAATGCTGTACGACAGCCTGATGAATAAAATAATTCCACTCAGTGATGACATCATTGTTTATCCTGCACACGGTGCCGGTTCTGCCTGTGGTAAGAATATGCTAAAAGAAACCGTTGATACGCTCGGTCATCAAAAAGCAACAAACTATGCATTGAATCAACCTGATAAACAATCATTCGTAAAAGCTGTGACAGACGGATTGCTACCTCCGCCTGCCTATTTTCCATTAAATGTGGCGCTTAATAAAAAAGGCTACAGCTCATTTGACGACGTGTTAAACCGCGGCCTGACCGCTTTATCTACAGAAGAGTTCGAGACAATTGCAGAAAGTACCGGAGCACTGGTAATTGATACAAGAAGTGCTGGTGCATTTGCAAAAGCATTCATCCCTCAATCCATCAATATAGGAATTGACGGAGACTTTGCACCGTGGGTTGGGACACTTGTGGTTGATGTTAAACAACCATTGCTCCTGGTATCAGATCCTGGTACAGTTGAAGAAGTTGTAACAAGGTTAAGTCGTGTTGGATTTGACAATATTGCCGGACATTTAAAGGGTGGTTTTGAAGCCTGGTTAAAGGCAGGAAAAGAAGTGGATAGCATTCAACAAATTGATGCTGATGAGCTAAACAGAAAATATTCACCAAGTGCAAAGATCATTGACGTGCGCAAAGAGAGTGAATTCGATGACGGTCACATACAAAATGCGACCAACAAACCACTTGCAAACATAAATGATTGGATAAATAAAATTGATCCGTTTCAACACTTTTATCTTCATTGTGCCGGAGGTTACAGGAGTATGATGGCGGCAAGCATATTACAGGCGCGCGGCTATAGAAACTTCACAGAGGTAAAAGGAGGTTTCAGCACAATCAGCCAGACAAATATTCCAACAACAAACGATAAATAAGTACGAAATTAGAAGTACGTTGATGAAGCAAGCTACTTATGGTCATCTTCAAAAACCTGGGAGTTATAAGTAATTCATCGTTAATTTTCCCTGCCGAACGATTCAGTCAGGCTGGAATTATCAATTTTCAATTGTCAACTATTAATTAATATGTCTATTTCAAATCCATGGCCCTGGTATATCGCAGGTCCGCTCATTGGCTTAACGGTGCCGGTATTGCTAATATTCGGCAATAAATTTTTCGGTATTTCATCGTCATTACGGCATATCTGTGCTGCATGTCTGCCATCAAAAATTCCATTCTTTCAATATGACTGGAAGAAAGAAATATGGAACCTGTTTTTTATTCTGGGCATTTTTTTCGGCGGTATGATTGCTGCAAACTTTTTTGCAGATCCCAATCCGGTTGTGGTGAATCCTAAATTAGCAACTGAACTGACACAATATGGTATTACAGATTATAGTTCACTCGTTCCAAAGGATATCATCAGCTGGCATAGTCTATTTACAGTGAAAGGTATTTTGTTAATGGTAGTCGGCGGATTTTTCGTAGGCTTCGGAACAAGATATGCAGGAGGTTGTACAAGCGGTCACGCAATTATGGGATTATCCACTTTGCAATGGCCTTCATTGATAGCTACTATATGCTTTATGGCCGGTGGATTTATCATGGCTAACCTAATACTACCGGTAATACTTAGATTATAAGGGACTGAAGTTTTAAGCTTTGCGCTTTAGGCTTTAAGCTTTTTCAATTGAAATTTCACTTAAAAGGATAAAATGGAAAATACAGATTTTGAAGTACGTTCTTTAGATACGATTTGCATTAATGAAAGTGCATTACAACATAAATGGTATCACAATATCAAATACCTGGTAGCCGGTGTAATTTTCGGGATCATTCTCGTTAAATCGGAAGTTGTAAGTTGGTTCCGCATACAGGAAATGTTTCGCCTGCAATCCTTTCACATGTATGGTGTGATAGGTAGCGCAGTAGTAGTGGGAATGATCTCTGTATTCCTGATCAAAAAATTGAAGATCAAAACCATTTACGGCGAGCCCATTGTTTTTCACACAAAAAAATTCAATAAGGGACAGATCTATGGCGGCCTGCTGTTTGGATTTGGCTGGGCCATGACCGGTGCTTGTCCCGGGCCATTATTCGCACAGGTTGGAGCCGGCGCAACTGTAGTAGCAATTACATTACTCAGTGCGATTGCGGGCACATGGGTTTATGGAAAAATACGAAACAAATTACCGCATTGATAATTGAAAATGGAGAATTGAAAATTGACAATGAATTGCCGGGAGCAACTCTGTGCACTCTGTGTCTCCTCCTGCTTTTCTCATTATCCAGTTTACAAAACACAAATAGCAAATCATATCAATAAAAAGCCTGAAGCGCATCTATGCTTCAGGCTTTTTTATTATTATTCCAAATCATTAAGCTTTTTGCATAGCTCTTTTTCCCTTTTCCAAATTAGGCAAGAACCCTGTCAGCAATCCGATCAGCGGTAAAAATGAGCAAACCTGGTACACATAGTTGATACTTGTTTTATCAGCCAGTTTACCCAACAACGCAGATCCAATGCCGCCCATACCAAATGCAAGTCCAAAGAACAGGCCCGCAATCATTCCCACTTTCCCGGGTACGAGTTCCTGTGCATAGACAAGAATAGCTGAGAATGCAGACGAAAGAATTACACCAATGAATACGCTGAGCACACAAGTCCAGAAAAGATTAACATGCGGCATGAGTAACGCAAACGGGGCGACGCCTAATATGGATAACCAGATTACATATTTTCGACCGATCTTATCACCCAACGGACCGCCGATAAATGTACCGGCAGCAACAGCAAAAAGAAAAACAAACAAATACACCTGCGATTGCTGAACAGTGACATGAAACTTATCCATTAGATAGAATGTATAATAACTGCTGATACTCGCCATATAAAAGTACTTGGAGAAAATAAGCACAATAAGAATGGCAAGGGAAAATGTTATTTTGCCTTTGGATAGTTGCATATGAGTTGTTGTGCCCGCAGCTTTTTTGGGCTTTATGCGATGCGTATTCTTCTTGTACCACTGACTGATCTTAAGCATCACGATAATCGCAAGAAGTGCTACAAGTGAAAACCAAATCACATGAAACTGACCAAGCGGAACAATGATTGCCGCAGCCAGTAGTGGCCCCAAAGAACTTCCGGCATTGCCGCCTACCTGGAACAGGGATTGCGCCATGCCGTGTCTCCCGCCCGAAGCCATATACGCTAACCTTGATGCCTCAGGATGAAATACCGCGGAGCCGACACCAACTAACCCAACTGAAACCAACACAAGCGGAAAACTATTGGCCAGCGATAAACAAACAAGTCCCGCCAATGTAAAGCTCATTCCGATTGCGAGAGAAAATGGCTGTGGGCGTTTGTCGGTATACAATCCAACCAGCGGTTGCAGCAAAGAAGCGGACAGCTGGAAAGTAAGCGTAATTAAACCAATCTGTGAAAAGTTCAATCGCAGTGAATCCTTTACCAGCGGATAAATTGCCGGAATCAGCGATTGCATAGTATCGTTTAATAAATGTGTAAAACTCAATGCAATTAATACCGGGAACACCGTGTTGTGCACCAATTGTTGTGATACTTCAATTTCTTCTTTTTCAATTACATTTTTCATCATGTGTTAATTATAGGTCTAATCATCAGATGTTTTAAAAAATCAACGTGTTGTTATCCGTGTAGCAAAGGCAAATGCCTTCTTTTCATCTTTATCAATGATGCTCTGCAAAAGTGATTCGTGCAAACCTTGTGTTTCCACAAAAGCAGTAGTGTCGTTATACCGCTCAATGAAAGATTGTTTAAGATGTGTTGCAATAGTTTTATACAATTCAACCAGGATCTCATTTTGTGATGCGACAGCTATGCTTGTATGGAAATCAATATCTGCCTGAATACATGCTTCAGGTTTATTCTGTTTGCCAGCAATCTTCCTTTGTTTTAGAAAGGCCTTCATTTGTATTATATCGGCAGTAGTGCGCTTTAAAGCCGCCTTACCTGCAATCTTCACCTCCAATAGCGAACGGACTTCATTCAAGTCTTCAAACTGAGCCTTTTGCATCTTTTTAGCGAGCGCATCATTGGTTGCCTGTTTTGACGCCACAAAAGTGCCAAGCCCTTGTTGAACCGTAATAAAACCAGCATTCGCCAATATTCTCACCGCTTCTCTTATTGAAGATCTCCCCACGCCAAATTGCTGCATTAACTCCGGCTCCGTTGGCAATTTTTCGCCGATAGAATAATTGCCAGCGCTGATATCCTGCTGCAGCCTTTCTGCAACTTCGTCCGCCAGGCTCTTTCGTTTTAATGGTGATTTTATCGAATTCATCATATCATCTGATGATTAAAGATAGGGATAAATTGGGACTGGTTACTTTTTTTGTGAGATCCTGCGAGTCAAAGTACGAGGTACGAGTTACGAAGTATTTAGGTGAAACAGGTTCTCGTTCCGTTGAGACGTTGATAAAAAAACTCCTGATTACTATGGACGTTCATAAATTTGAAAAGGCCTTTATCGGAATCATTGAAGAATCGTTGCATCGCTATAAAATGGACATTGGCTTTTTACGCTGTTGCAAAAACATAAAATTCAACCAAACCGAACTGAACACTCCAAGCTAAAAAAAATCCGCATTTAACCCGTCAAATTGCAATAAATCCCGAAGGGATGACATTCTTATAGAAAATAGAGCACATACAAACTAACCCCAACGGGGTGGCATTATAGAACGACAAACGATTAAGGAACCAATAAACTGACATAAATAATATAGCAGAGCGAAGGGCGATAATGTCACTCCTTCGGAGTTTACTGCTGCTATATATTTTAGGCTATAATAATGTCACCCTTTCAGGGTTTGGTGAGGACTTACGTTCTTGGTCTATAATAATTTCATCCCTTCGGGATTGCCCATAAATTATTTGAACAAGAGGAATATTGGGCTTTTACGATGCTGCAAAAAAATAAGCTGCTCGAATTAAGTACTTCGTACCCGCCTGAATGTACTAATGCGGGCAGGCTTCGTACCTCGTACTTGCTCTCACACTTTCCACCACTCACTCTTCGGGTACTCCTCTCCAATCACAACCGGTTCTCCAATTTTCGGGGTGGTAATATTTATATGTTTTTCCCCGGCGGCTTTTAATGCCCTTTCAATGGGTTCGTTCCATGGGTGGTTGGCCAGTGCAAACTTTCCCCAATGCACCGGTAGCAATAGTCTTGTGTGAAGATCAACTGCGGCCTGCACTGTCTGTTCAGGCATCATGTGTATGTAAGGCCAGGCGGGATTGTATTGTCCGCACTCGAGCATTGCAATGTCAAACGGACCAAACTTCTCCCCTATCTTTTTAAAATGCTCATCATAGCCAGAATCGCCACCTATATAGATCTTATATCCCTTTATCTGCAATACAAATGACGACCACAAAGATCCACCACGCTTCAGGCCACGACCGGAAAAATGGCGTGCAGGCGTCGCTGTAATTTTTGTATCATCACTAGCCGTCACAGTTTCCCACCAATCCAGTTCGTGAATAGCTTCCGGATCAATCCCGCATTTTTCCAAATCCTCACCCACACCAAGCGATGTGTAAAAAGCCTTGGTGGCAGGCATCATTTTCTGCATGATCTTTTTATCCAGGTGATCATAGTGGTTATGCGTGATCAACATTATATCAATCGGAGGAAAATCTTCCGTCTCGTAAATATCCGTTCCATCAAAAGCCTTCACCATGAATTTAAAAGGAGAAGCGTGACCACTCAAAACCGGATCAACCAAAATATTAGTACCTGCAACATGTATAAAATAGGAGGAGTGTCCAAACCAGACAATTACCGGTTTTTCTGAATGTATTGAGCGGAGATCTGTTTTTATTGAAGGGAGTTTTTTAGAAGGACGAACCGATCCCGGGCGCCTGATCGCTTCTTTCAACACTTTGTAATAGTTGGCATTTTCTGCCATCACAGGTGTTAGAGAAATGTTTTGGAAAGATCCCTGTTTGTAATTTGGCGAACGTACTATTCTTTGTGCCCTGTTCTTAGCCATATCTCTGTTGTTTTGCAATGGCCGCCTTCTCTTACCCGTCTTACGATCTTACTGTCTTACGATCTTACTGTCTTACTGTCTTACTGTCTTACGATCTTACTGTCTTACAATGTAAACGCACCGGCGTGAACCATCAATTATATGTTCTGTTCTTTCAATGTTAGTTCCATTGCCCAATGCTTTTTTCAGACTATTTAGTTCCGCTTCGCACAATCCAGCACACTGTTTTGCAGCCATGCATATAGGGCAATGATTTTCTATGAAAAGATAGTCATCATTTTCCTTTCTCCACTCAGCCATATAACCTTCCTGCGTTTTTACCCGTGCGAGGCTGGTTAGTTTCTCTTCCAATGGCAATTCCTGCTTTATTTCGGCGGCATACTTATTATCAAGTGCTTTTTCTCTTTCATTTAAAACAGAAGTCACAGCCTGCGGGCCCAAAACCCCCTGAATCGTCTGCAACAATTGGACAGTGAGGTCAGTGTGTGCATCAGGAAAATAAGCAAAACCCCTGGGTGTTAAACTGTATTGCATGGTTGGCCTGCCCACCCCGGCTGACACCGATTGTGAAATAACAAAGCCATCCTCCGTTAATTTAACTAATTGTAAACGGGCCCCTTCTACAGTAATGCCCGCCGCTTTAGCCAGCGCTGCTGCGGACTGCGGGCCGTTCGTCTTCATCACATAAAGAAAACGCTCGCCTGTTTGACTGAGTGTTGTGTATGCCCTGTTAAAATGATTTTCCAAGTTTTTACTTGTTTTATTAGTCGAAGGTAGTAATTTTGGCAATGCACAAAGTAAAAAATACGACGGCAAAACAATGATGATAACTTTAATTTGTTGCCTTCTTTTCTGAAACTTTGCCTGAATTTTGTTGTTATCACTAACAGCAGGTACAATTACAGATCTCTCTACAACCCAGGTTCGGTATTTTTCTCTTTGGCGGATTATTGATACTTAAATTGAATAATATGATCACAGTATCATCGAATGCACAAACATTTATCAGCAGACTCTTGGAGGAACAATTTCCCGAAGGAAATCATTTTGTAAGGGTCGGAGTAAAAGGCGGCGGATGTTCGGGACTGGAATATGAATTGAAATTTGATGACGCCCTGCGCACCGGCGATGAAACTTTTGAGGACAAAGGCATTAAAATAGTGGTGGATATGAAGAGCCTTTTATACCTCTACGGTACAGAACTAGACTATTCAGGTGGCCTGAATGGAAAAGGCTTGTTTTTTAATAACCCCAATGCCAGCAGAACGTGTAGCTGTGGCGAAAGTTTTGCCGTATAATTTTACAGAAATTATGGATAACGATAACAATATATTAGAACAGCTTGCAAACAGCGAATATGAATATGGGTTTGTGACCGATATTGATATGGAAATTGCGCCTCCGGGGCTCAATGAAGATATTGTGCGCATGATCTCTGCAAAAAAGAATGAACCTGACTGGTTGCTGGAATGGCGCCTGAAAGGTTTTAAAGCTTTTTTGAAACAGGAACAGCCGCACTGGCAGAACTTTAAAATGCCGGAGATAGACTATCAGAAAATATCTTACTACGCCGCACCAAAGCAAAAAGCTAAGTACAACAGTCTTGATGAAGTGGATCCCGAATTGTTAAAAACATTCGAAAAACTGGGCATTCCTTTATCAGAACAAAAAGCACTGGCCGGCGTTGCGGTAGATGCTGTATTTGACAGTATTTCCGTTGCAACAACCTACAAAGAGCACCTGAATAAGCTGGGCATCATCTTCTGCTCCATCAGCGAAGCTGTTCAACATCATCCTGAGCTGGTACAAAAGTACCTGGGTAGTGTAGTTCCACATTCAGACAACATTTTTGCATCGCTCAATTCAGCCGTGTTTTCTGATGGTTCGTTCGTGTACATTCCTAAAGGTGTAAGATGCCCGATGGAGCTTTCTACCTACTTCAGGATAAATACAGAAAATACCGGCCAGTTTGAACGTACCCTGATCATCGCAGATGAAGGCAGTTATGTGAGTTACCTGGAAGGATGTACCGCACCAATGCGCGACGAGAACCAGCTTCATGCTGCAGTGGTTGAACTGATTGCATTGAAAGATGCCGAGATCAAATATTCAACCGTGCAAAACTGGTATCCGGGCGATAAAGAAGGCAACGGTGGTATATACAATTTCGTTACAAAAAGAGGTGCATGTCGCGGTGACCGTTCTAAAATATCCTGGACACAGGTTGAAACCGGTTCTGCCATTACATGGAAATATCCAAGTGTGTTGCTGATTGGCGAACATTCCGTCGGTGAGTTTTATTCCGTAGCTGTGACGAAGAACAAACAAATCGCGGACACCGGTACCAAAATGCATCATATTGGCGCAAATACCAAAAGCAGAATTATCTCCAAGGGTATTTCCGCAGGCCAGGGACAAAACAGCTATCGTGGCTTAGTTCAGGTGGGCAACAAAGCAAACTATTCGCGCAACTTCACGCAATGCGATTCATTGCTGATCGGCGACCGCTGTGGCGCCCATACGTTTCCTTACATTGAATCTAAAAACAACACGGTAACAATAGAGCATGAAGCAACCACATCCAAAATTGGGGAAGATCAGATCTTCTATCTTAACCAGCGTGGTATTGATACAGAAAAAGCAGTAGCACTGATTGTAAATGGCTATGCGAAAGAAGTATTGAACCAACTGCCGATGGAGTTTGCGGTTGAAGCGCAGAAGCTGTTGTCGCTGACGCTGGAAGGAAGCGTGGGGTAATGTACGATGTACGATTTTAGATGTATGATGTGGTGCAAAGTACGAGCTACGAAGTACGAAGTGCGTTAGGTGCAACAACGTAATTGATCTTAAAAGACACAGGCAGATAACAATGTACGACATAATAGACGCAGGATCTACAAAAGGCATTAAATAGGACGAACATAATTCTAAATATAAACAAGCTGATAGCTAATAGCTGACAGCTGATAGCTAAAAAATTTTATTACGGACATGTTAACAATAAAAAACTTACATGCAAATATTGACGGCAAAGAGATCCTGAAAGGAATAGACTTACAGGTGAATGCGGGAGAAGTGCATGCAATTATGGGACCTAATGGTTCAGGTAAAAGTTCTCTTGCTTCAGTACTGGCAGGAAGAGAAAACTATGAAGTAACCGAAGGTGAAGTGTGGCTTGATGGTAAAAATGTGCTGGATATGAAACCGGAAGAACGCGCAAGAGAAGGTATCTTCCTGGCATTCCAATACCCGGTGGAAATTCCTGGTGTGTCAAACATCAACTTTCTTAAAACGGCGCTTAGCGAGATTCGCGAATATCATAACCTGCCGCCATTAACAGCGAAGGAATTTTTGAAGCTGACGAAAGAAAAACAACAACTGGTAGAGTTTGATGCCAAACTGGCAAACCGTTCTTTAAATGAAGGGTTTTCAGGTGGTGAGAAAAAGCGTAACGAGATCTTTCAGCTTGCAATGCTGGAACCTAAATTAAATATTCTTGACGAGACTGACTCGGGGCTGGATATTGATGCTTTACGCATTGTTTCTAACGGTGTAAATAAATTACGTGCAGCAAACAATGCATTTGTTCTTATCACACACTACCAGCGCTTGCTGGAATATATTGTGCCTGATGTGGTGCATGTTTTATACGATGGAAAAATTGTAAAATCCGGTACTAAAGAACTGGCGCTTGAACTGGAAGAAAGAGGCTATGACTGGCTCAAAGAAGAAACTCCTGTTCACGCATCATCTACCCAATAATTTACTATGGCAACACAAGTGGCAACATCTTTTTATAACAGGCTGGCAGACGAATTTGAGACGAAGCATCAGTTTACTCAGGACACTGCAGCCAGTGACCGTTTAACACAATTACGGAACAACGCATTTTCTATATTCAGAGCAAAAGGATTTCCTTCTATAAAAGAAGAAGACTGGCGCTTTACCAACCTGGTTCCCTTTCTTGATTTAAGCTTTGATGTGCACCCTGCCGGAATTGATACCGATAGCCTGCAGCAGGCCATCAATGAACAGAAGATACCAGGACTGGATACTTACCAGCTTGTTTTGGTAAATGGCAGCATCCGCATGGACCTGTCTGATTTACCGACAGAAGACCTGGTGACCGTTCAGCCATTGCGCAACATCATCAACGAATCCTTCTTTATTGACCATATCAGCAATAATAGTCATGTTGGTGTGAATGCACTTGTTGCTTTAAATACGGCATTCTTCTCTGACGGTTATTTTGTTGAAGTGAAGAAGAATAGTGTGCTTGATAAACCGCTGCTGATTCTTCATTTATATACTTCTGATAAAGACGCGTTCTTTCAGCCAAGACATTTTATAGTGGTTAACAGAAATGCCAAAGCTGAAATCATAGAAAGAAGCGCCGGCATAAAAGATGAGACCGTTACCCTGACGAACAGTGTGCTTGAATTGCTGATCCAGGAAAATGCACACTTGGTTCATCATACAATCCAGAGCCATAACAATAATGAAAGATGGCTTCATTACAATCATGTGGATCAGCAACGCAGCAGCCGTTACGACAATTTCACCTGTACACTTCCGGGCGCCGACCTGGTGCGTAACAACCTGGAAATATCGCTGAACGGAACCGCCACTGAAACACATTTGTATGGTTTATACCTGGTAGCTGATCATCAGTTGACAGATAATCATACAGCGATTCAGCATCTGCACCCATCTTGCCAAAGCAACGAATTATATAAAGGTGTAATTATGGATACGGGTAAAGCTGTATTCAATGGAAAGGTTTTTGTGGCGCAGGATGCACAGCAAACAAATGCATACCAGCAAAACAACAATTTATTGCTGAGCGACAAAGCGCAGGTGTACGCAAAACCTCAGCTGGAGATTTTTGCAGACGATGTAAAATGTAGTCATGGTTGTACAATCGGACAGTTTAACCCGGAATCATTGTTCTATTTGCGTTCGAGAGGCATTAGCGAAACCGCCGCAAGAAAATTGCTGGTTGAGGCTTTCGCATTCGATGTTACAGAAAAAATAGACAATGAAGCAGTTAAGCAATACGTGCAACAGCTTATTTACAGCAAACTTTCTTCGGCTTCTGTAAGGGCCTAACGGAACCGAGTTTGCGTAAACAATTTTTCTAACCGTTATAACAGATATATTATGAGTGCAGAATTAAATATAGAAGAGATAAGAAAAGACTTCCCCATACTGGACGCTAAAGTCTATGGGAAAAGACTGGTATACCTGGATAACGGAGCTACTTCGCAAAAGCCTGTGCAGGTGCTGGAAACACTTGACAATTATTACAAGGAATACAACAGCAACGTACACCGTGGTGTACACTTGCTGAGCCAGGTTGCAACAGAAGCTTATGAAGCAGCCAGAAAAAAAGTGGCGTCTTTTATTAATGCCAAGCATGACCACGAAGTGATCTTTACACGCGGTACTACCGAGAGCATTAACCTGGTGGCAAGCAGTTTTGGAAAACTGGCTTTAAAGAAAGGAGACGAAGTATTGATCTCGGCGATGGAACATCACTCAAATATTGTTCCCTGGCAAATGATCTGTGAGGACAAAGAAGCTGTTTTAAAAGTAATTCCGATGAATACAAACGGGGAATTACTGATGGATGAATTTGCTTCTTTGTTGACAGATAAAGTAAAAATTGTTTCAGTAACATATATCTCAAATTCACTTGGCACTATTAACCCGGTAAAAGAAATTATCAACCAGGCCCATGCTAAAAATATTCCGGTATTGCTGGATGTGGCCCAGGCTATTCAGCACGTGCCGATTGATGTGCAGGAGCTGGATGTTGATTTTATTGCTTTTTCCGGACATAAAATTTACGGACCGACAGGGATTGGCGTTTTGTACGGAAAGGAAGAATGGCTGAACAAAATGCCGCCTTACCAGGGCGGAGGCGACATGATTAAAACCGTAACATTTGCGAAGACAATCTACAACGATCTTCCTTACAAATTTGAAGCAGGCACACCCGATGTTGCCGGCGCCATTGGTCTTTCAGCAGCGATTGACTATGTCAACAACCTCGGACTGGAAAATATCCAGCAGGCAGAACATGAGCTTTTGAAATATGCCATGAAGAAATTGTCGGAAGTTGATGGTCTTCGTTTTATAGGCAATGCAAAAGAACATGCCAGCCTCGTTTCTTTTCTTGTAAGAGATATTCATCCTTTTGACACGGGCGACATTCTTGATAAACAAGGCATCGCTGTAAGAACGGGACACCACTGCACGCAACCTGTTATGGATTTCTTCGGCATTCCGGGTACCGTTAGAGCATCATTTGCTTTTTACAATACGAAAGAGGAAGTGGATCTGCTGGCTGCGGGAATTGAGAAGGCGGTGATGATGCTGAGTTAATGGACAATGGAGAATTGAAAATTGAAAATGAAATGTGCAGGAGAATGTGCGGATGTGAAAATTTGCGAATGTGCGAATGAGGGAAGTTTCTAACGAAGATTTTGAACCGCTAAAACGAGGTTATTTAATTGAATACTGACCGCACAATGAAGTTTTGATTTTTGACTTTTGAATTTTGACTTTTCATGGCTGAAAGCTAATAGCTGGCAGCTCAAAGCTTTACAATGACAATCAACGAACAACAGGACGAAATAATAGAAGAGTTTGAATTATACGGCGACTGGATGGATAAGTATGAAGCGATTATTCAGTTAGGAAAGGAACTGCCGTTAATCGATGATCAATATAAAACTGATGATAACCTGATTAAAGGTTGCCAGTCGAGGGTTTGGTTACATTCTGAATATAAGGATGGCAAAGTGTTTTTTACTGCAGACAGCGACGCCATAATTACAAAAGGACTGATCAGCATGGTGATAAAGGTTTTATCTGAGCATACACCTAAAGAGATTGCCGATTCGGACTTGTACTTTGTGAATGCAATTGGCCTTAACAGTCATCTTTCTCCTACGCGTTCTAACGGACTACTCTCTATGCTGAAGCAAATGAAAGCTTATGCCGTTGCTTACCAGGTAAAAGAATTAAACACCCAAAATAACGGTTAACCATGTTGAGAGATAAAGTTGAAGAAGCATTGCGGACCGTCTACGATCCCGAGATTCCCGTAAATGTGTATGATCTTGGATTGGTGTATAACATCAAGGTTGAAGACAACAACGTCACTGTAACTATGACGCTGACTGCACCGGCTTGTCCCGCAGCCAATGAAATAATTTTTGACGCCGAATCAAAGATCCGGGAAATTGAGGGCGTGAATGATGTGCACATCCACCTGGTATTCGATCCGCCATGGGATAAAGAAATGATGAGTGAAGAGGCAAAGTTGGAGTTGGGGTGGCTGTAGGGAGCTGTCAGCTATCAGCTATCAGCTGATTGAAGCGAATGGGTAACGATTATTTTCAAAAATTTTTATTCCAAAAATAATTTCCGCGTGGCTTTGGCTGCGCGGTTTTGTTTTATTGACTTTTGAAGACTTTGGAGATAGTCAGCGATCGCCTCCGGCGATTTTTTTTATCGCTACAAGCGATATAGTAAGGCTGCGAAGGCTGGAGGCTTATCAGAGCGGGAAAACAACACTATTTTACTTGACACTGAAATTATTTAAGGCATCAACCAGCTCAAAGAAAAAACGAGCTGCTGCACCCTCGTACTTCGTACCTCGTAATTCGTACTTTCTCTCACATGCTTGTCCTTCAGCCTCACGCCTTCTCCCACATCGTACATCGTACATCGTACATTGAGATCACGGTAATTTTGCAACAAGCTTCTCCGGCATTAATCTTAAAATATGATAGATCATCTTCCATTTAAATCCTGGAACAATGGTGAATTGATTGCCAGCATTAACGACAGCTCTGGCGATGAATGAAGGTTCCAGCATGAGAGATTCAGGAAGATCTAATCCAGCGGTCATTTTGCTGCGAATGTATCCGGCCACAACAACATTTACTTTTATCTTTCTTGGAAATAAATATTGACGCAATCCTGCCAGGTATTGCGTGAAAGCTGACTTGGTACTACCGTAGACAAAATTGCTTTTTCGTCCGCGCACACCGGATAATGATGATAATCCTATAATGCGCTCGAGTTTATCATTCGAGACATCCATTGCAATAATATTCAGGATGGATACTGCACCACAATAATGCACTTTCATCATTTGAAAGCTGCCTTGCCAATTACGTAATGCTTCCTCATTATTCTTAAGATATCCTGCTGCATATAGAACTATATGAGGTTTTGTCGGCAACGCATCGTAGAATGGTTGATGACTGTCAAAATCTACCGCATCAAAGTATAGAATTGCTATTTTATTACTATCAATATTTCGCTGAGCAACGAATTCATGCAAAGCATCCGTGCTGCGGGATGCTGCTATTACATAATTTCCTTCGCTGGTATATAGCTGAATACATTCTTTTGCTACATCTGAATTAGCACCGAGAATGAGAATGGTTTTGTTCATGCAATTAAAAAGTAGATGAGTAAAAATAAGCCATAAACCGGCTCAGCAAAATCATTTACAATCCATTCTTTAGTCATGCACTTCATCTGCATCGCGCATCAAAATGAAAATTATTTTCGCTGTTTCAAAAAAACTATACCTTTGCACCCTTTAAACTTACATCTATGTTACTTCTTGTGAATATATAAACCGAAACGACTACAAGAGAACAATTCTGTTCAGCTTTAATTTAATTTTTACAGTGTGTAGTGCAAAGCCTTGAGACGATCTCGCGTGCAATATCGTTGACCAGGAATGCTTATGTATCTGCGACTTTAAAAGCAACAAATTATGTAGCCAGCTCTGTCATTGCTGGCAATTGCATGGTATTGCCAGCAATGACGAGTATGGGATATTGCAATGCCTTAAGCTATTACAACTATTTAAGACTATTATGGAAAATTTGTTTACCCAAACCACGCTCAATGCAAATGGTGTGTTTGGCAGTAATTATATAGATAGAAATATCCTGTACCTGCAATGCTTTCATGCATTGCCGTGCCAGGATTACATTGGTCACATTGATGGCGAAAAATTGCATCAGGAGATCAAAAAAAAAATATGCCTCGCTTATCAGGAACGAATATGTTTACAGATGGTACAGGAGAAAGAAAAAGGGTTTTGAATTTGACAAGATACTCATAGTGCTAAACAATCAGATCATCCTCGATATAGATGAAGACTATTGCGAAATATTGCATAACGGGATCAACACAAATTTTATAAATGATCTTGTTACGCTTTGCAACAAATTCAAGGAAAAGCAACGCAGAGAACCGTTGGAAATAAATCTGATTGTTCAAAACCGTTCTTCTTTCGATCTAAAACCGATGGAAATTAAACGCACAAAACTTGATATTGACCTGTATTACGAAGATGATTTCAAAGATGTGGATGACATCATACGTAAAAGGCTCAATAAAAAACAGGATAAGGGCATCGTATTGCTGCATGGATTGCCGGGCACCGGCAAAACCACTTATCTGCGTTACCTGATTGGTAAGATCAAAAAGAAAATTTTGTTTTTGTCTCCCAGTGTCGCTGGCAATCTGATGAACCCGGAGTTTATGGATCTGTTGATCGAAAATCCCAACTGCGTAATAGTGATCGAGGATGCGGAAAATATTATTATGGACAGAAAATCGAACAACAGCTCATCTGTGTCCAATTTGTTGAACATTTCCGATGGTTTGTTATCGGACTTTCTTAATGTGCAACTTGTCTGCACTTTCAACAGTTCAATAACGTTGATTGATGAGGCGTTAATGCGCAAGGGCAGACTGATAGCAAGGTATGAGTTCGGCAAGCTGGGAGTCAAAAAAGCACAAAAGCTCAGCGATCATTTGGGCTTTGCTAAACGAATAACAGAGCCTATGACCATCGCTGAGATTACTAACCCCAATGAACGCACTTACCAGCCTAAACAGGTTGAAATTATCGGATTCAGGAGGGCGTAATATCCAAATTAATCTGCATTATCATCTCCATATGCATCAGCGGCTTTCAGGAGCCGCTTTTTTATTCTACCCTGTAAAATTCTCGGCGCCAATACTTTCATACATTCGCCAAAGCCCAGAATTTCTCTTTCCAACTCAAAATTCAACACCACATCAATGCGGATAATAACGCCGCTTTCATCCTCTTTCAAAATCACCTGCGATTTATGAAGAGGTTTCGTGAGTATATAAGGAGCATGATATTTATTCACATGCAAGATCACTTTAAATGCACGATCTTTCTCAGATTTAGTCACACCAAGCAAATCGTCGAAGTACCGTTCAAAATCCACACCGTCATGGGCAACAAACTTCTCGTTGGGCAATTCCTGAAATTCTATGATCCTATCCAGTGCCAGTGTAATCAGCAGGTTTCCTTTTTTGGGTTTTGCTATTAAAAACCACCGGTTTCTATACTCTTTCAAAAGATATGGAAAATAGATCTTTTGCTGTGAATCCTGGGCCTTAAACGATTTATACTCCAACAGCAAAGCGCGCTCATTTAAAATTGCCTGATAAAGCGGCGTAATATTGTGCAAGCCTTTTAAGAGCTTGTTATCCTCAAACTGAATACAATTCCGGCTTTGCCTGGTTGAAGTATATAAATTATTCTCCAGCCTTGCGATCAACTCGCTCATTTCATCAAAATAATTGAACCCGTTAAATTGCTTTAATACACCAACAATCTCTTTCATTTTGTCAATATCAGCATCGTTAACCGGTGCGTTGGTGATGCTGTAAGCTATATCGTCGTAGGAATAATATTTTTTGTCCGTGACTACAATTGGCGCATTATAACCCAGCTTGTCACTACGCATTAACTGAAGATCCGCCTGAATGGTTCTTTTGCTTACACCAGTAGTTATGCCTTCGCATTCATATAAAACGGCCGATACCTTGTCGATCAAATCTTCAAGCGTCCATTTTCTCCTGCGATTTCTCAGACAGTCATCTATTGTTTTATAGCGGATTAATGCAAGTTTATTTATTGCCATTTTATAAATCTATCGTTCAAATGTAAAGAAGTTCAAAATATCTACGCAATACATCTGCGCAGGGCGAGGAAATATTTTCTACAGAAAAAATATTTTCACGCTACAACCCTTTACAGTAAAGCATTTATCAACCCTTTTCAAAAATATTTTCAACTGCGCAAATCTGCTGCGCAGTGGCCCATGCATTTTTGCTATGTCAAAACGAGAAAACAGTTTTTATGAGATTCAATTTCAGAACTAAAGACAAAATGGCAACAGTAAACCATGAGGGTGCTAAAGCTTATACTTTGACTCCTGAAATGGAACTCTATTCTGCTATTGCCACCACCATGCTTAATGACGGGTTTTACGAAAACGCAGATAACACGCTGGACAGGATCAAAAGTCTGATGCCAAAAGTTAACGCAACCTTCGTTGCAAAACTTGCGGTATATGCCAGGCAAGAAATGAATTTGCGTACCGCACCGGTGGTTTTGGCAACTGAGCTTGCAAAAATTCATACAGGCGATGGCCTTGTTGGAAAAACGGTTGAAAAAATTGTAAAGAGACCGGATGAGATAACGGAAATGCTGTCCTATTATCAAATTGCGAACGACAGGAAAGGAATCAAAAAACTGAACAAAGTTTCTAAACAAATACAAAAAGGACTAGCAGCATCATTCAACAACTTCGATGAATACCAGTTTGCGAAGTATAATAGAAACGCCGCGGTAAAATTGAGGGACGTATTGTTTCTTGTTCACCCAAGAGCCAAAGACGAAGCTCAGCAAATGCTTTTCAACAAAATAGCCGCCGACGAGCTGGCCATACCTTACACATGGGAAACCGAATTATCTGCACTTGGCCAGCAAAAGTTCGAAACAGAAAAGGCAAAGAAAGAGGCTGTCAGAGTAAAATGGGAGGAATTGATAGATAGCAAAAGGATTGGTTATATGGCGATCCTCAGAAACCTGAGAAATATACTGGAATGCGAAGTAAGCAAAACGCATATAAAAGCGGTATGCGAGTACTTAACAACCAGCATTGCCGTAGCTAATTCAAAGCAACTTCCGTTTAGATTTCTGGCCGCCTACAGAGAATTGAAAGCTGTCAATTCAGGTTATACATCATACGTTATGAAGGCGTTGGAGAAGGGATTGCGATTAAGTGTTAAAAACATGAAAGGATTCGAGCTTGATACTAAAGTTGTGATTGGATGTGATGTGTCTGGCTCAATGCAAACGCCAGTTTCTGCAAAGAGCAAAATATTGCTGTATGACATCGGCTTATTGCTCGGAATGTTATTGCAATCTAAATGCGACAATGTAATAAGCGGCATGTTTGGTGATAGATGGAAAATAGTATCCTTGCCTTCAACGGGCATCCTGGCTAATGTTGACGCTTTCTATAAAAGAGAGGGTGAAGTTGGTTACTCAACGAATGGATTTTTGGTGTTGAAAGATCTTATATCCAGACGGTATAAGGCGAACAAAATAATGTTGTTTACCGACATTCAGATGTGGGACAGCAAAACAAATAACCAAGCCGGTGAAAACACATTAAGCTATCAATGGAGTATCTACAAAAAAATAGCCCCCGAAGCAAAACTGTATGTATTCGACCTTGCAGGACATGGCAATGCACCTTTGAGAATTGAACAACACGACGTGTATTTGATTGCAGGCTGGAACGATAAGGTGTTTGAAGTAATCGACGCAATGGAAAACGGAGCGAATGCAATTGAAGTAATTGAAAAAATAGAAATTTAGATGCGGTGCGTTGCAATATGGCAGCGCACCTATTGATAAGAACTTTGAAAGATAAAAACGGATGTCGTAGAAACGGGTTACTTCGCACCATTAAGGGGAGGAATAGCGTGATCCGCAATGGGTGCAGCCCCATTACCCGTTTCGCATTTACTCTGCTATACTATTTCAGGTGCCGTATGCAAGAGCTACTTCGACGGTTGAAAGCCTTACGGCAGTGAGGGTTCGAATCCCTCTGGCACTCTTGCAATCCATCGCCCTGATTTTTTTAAAATATTATCTGGTGTCGTGGAAAAGGATTTCTTCGAGTATTGTGTCGCAGGTTCGAATCCTGCCATTGTCTTACAAGCATTGTAGCTCAGTTGGTAGAGCAAATTTAAAAGTGCCTTTTCATTTTTTACCCGGATATTTTATCAAACAAGGTCTATATAATAACAATATTGTAAGTGTCGTAGAATAGGGTTACTTCGACTTAGGATCGGGAGGTTGCAGGTTCGAATCCTGTTCATGGACTATAGTCTATGATGGCGTAATCGGTAGCGCACCACGTACTTTATTCGCATTTTACCTTACATCTTTAACTGGCCTTAAACCCAGGCAAGTGCCGTAGAAAAGAGATACTTCGAACCAAATATAAGGGTCGCAGGTTCGAACCCTGCTCGTGATGCAATAAGTCTCACGATAGCTCAGCTGGTTAGAGCATTATAAAGAAACCTCTTTTCGAATTGTTGCCTTGCTTCTGTTTACATGTAAAAGACTTGAGTTTATGGGCAGACAAAACTAAAATTGAAAATGATGAGAGCAGAAATACTAAGTAAGCTGCAAGAGATAGAAAAAGAAAACGGTATAGAAATATTGTATGCCTGCGAATCCGGCAGCAGAGGCTGGGGATTTGCGTCGCCCGATAGCGACTATGATGTGCGTTTCATATATGCACGTTCGCAGTCATCTTATTTATCAATAGTGCCAAAAGCAGATCAACTTAGCTTTCCAATCAATAACGATCTGGACATCTATGGCTGGGATCTGCAAAAGGCACTCCGACTAATATTAAACTCAAATACAACTCCTTTTGAGTGGCTACAATCGCCAGTTATATATTTTGAGAAAGGAGACTTTAAACAAGCGTTATTTGAATTGTGTGCGCTGTATTTCAATCAGCGTAAAAATATTCATCATTATCTTGGCATCGCAAGAGGCGCGCTTGAAAGTATAACTGCTGATGCAGAGATAAAAATAAAAAAGCTGTTTTATATCCTGAGGCCATTGCTCGCGGCAAAATGGTGCCTTGAACGTAAGTGCATCGCACCGATGGAAATGTTTCCATTAATGGATCTTTTACCGCAAGACGTACACAAGCTGGTTTTTATCCTTATCGGAATAAAAGCCAAAGCAAATGAAGGTCAGCTGGTTAAAATAAATGGAAACCTTTTAAACTATATATTCCTTGAGCTTGATTATTGCATGAATGCGTCAGCTCATTTGCCAAAAGAATATTTCGATCCTAAACCATTAAACGATTTTTTCACTGAAACAATAGCTGAAAATGACAATCAACGATTTAAAAACAGACGATCTGATACTGTTGGAATGTGTAAGTGGTAGCAGGGCATATGGGCTGGCAACAGAAAAATCAGACACTGACATAAAGGGTGTTTATTATTTGCCCAAAAACAAATTTTATGGCACAACTTACATACCGCAAGTCAGTAACAAAACCAATGATGTAGTTTACTATGAGCTCGGGAGATTTATAGAGCTATTACAAAAAAACAACCCGAACATCCTGGAACTACTTTCAAGCCCGAAAGATTGCATACTGCAACAGCATCCTATGATGAATAAGATAAAACAGGAAATATTCCTGTCAAAAATGTGCAAGGAAACTTTCGGTGGATATGCAGTGGCGCAAATAAAAAAAGCACGCGGACTTAAAAAGAAAATTGTAAATCCGGTAGAGCTGGAAAGAAAATCTGTATTAGACTTCTGTCATGTTCTAGCGGGTAACGGATCGATGCCTTTAAAGGAATGGCTGAAAGAGCAAAACATCTCACAGGAAAATTGTGGCCTTGTTAATATCGCGCATACCAAAGGTGTTTATGCTTTGTATTATGATAAAAAGTTCTCACATAAATATCGCGGAATTGTAAGTAGTGAGATGGCGAATGAAGTTTGCCTGTCCTCTGTCCCTAAAGGCGAAGAAGTTAAGACGCACTTATTCTTTAATGCAGAAGCATATTCAATCTACTGTAAAGATTATAAGGAGTATTGGGATTGGGTAGGAAAAAGAAATGACGAACGCTATCTAACTAACCAAAAACACGGAAAGCCTTATGATGCAAAAAACATGATGCATACCATACGCTTGTTGCAAATGGCAGAAGAAATAGCCTTATACAAAACCATACATGTAAGAAGACAAAACAGAGATGAGCTCCTTGCTATTAAAGCCGGAGATTTTGATTATGAGGATCTTTTATCGATGGCAAATGATCTTATGCAGAAAATAGAAGACGCTTTCAAAACATCAGCACTACCTGACCAACCAGACACAAATCTGGCGGAACAATTGCTGGTAAATATGCGAGAGATACTATACAACTAAATGCGTACCCGTTTAAAAACACAACAACAATGAACACAAAAATAACAGGCGCCGATCTTTTAGCGATCGGTTATAAAGAAGGATCGATCCTGGGACTGGCGCTTGAAATAGCGACAACAAAATTTGAGGACAAAGACAGGAAAGAAGTATTGGCGGTCATGAAAAAAGCGAGGGATTATCCGGAAAACTTTTTGGATGATGAAATAATGGAACCGCTTGCAAAAGCGATGATCGAAGAAGTAACCACACCGAAGAATGAAACCATCCCCCTGATTGCAAATCCGGCTGACTATAAAATTTATGGAGCTGAATTTATTGAGGAAGGTGCAACAAAACAAATGAACACGGCAATGAAACTTCCTGTAACCGCAGCGGGCGCCTTAATGCCCGATGCGCACCAGGGATATGGCTTGCCTATCGGCGGTGTGTTGGCAACTAAAAATGCCATCATTCCGTACGGCGTGGGGGTTGACATTGGGTGCAGGATGGCACTTACGATTTTTGACATTCCGGAACAACACTTTCATGATAACGTTGCCAAATTCAAACGTGAACTGATTGCCCAAACAAAATTCGGCGCAGGCAACGGCTTTAAAGGAAAAGAAAAAGCTGATCATGCAGTATTGGATAGTAAAGAATTCAACCTTACCCCCTTTATAAAACAACTGCATGACCGTGCTTATGCTCAATTAGGAACATCAGGAGGCGGCAACCATTTTGTAGAATGGGGCATAATTGAATTCAATGAACATGATGAAATGCTAAATGTTGATAAAGGCCGATATATAGCATTACTTTCCCACTCTGGATCAAGAGGATTAGGCGCAACCATTGCGGGGCATTACACGAAACTCGCGAAAGAGTTGTGCAAACTTCCGGATGAGGCGAAGAACCTGGCTTACTTTGATATGAATACTGCCGAAGGTCAGGAATACTGGATGGCGATGAATCTTGCGGGAGATTATGCATCTGCATGTCACGAAGTCATTCACCAAAAAATGATCAACGCAATTGGTGGCAACGTGCTGGCAAAAGTGGAAAATCACCACAACTTTGCATGGAAAGAAATACACAATGGTGAAGAGACTATTGTTCACCGCAAAGGTGCTACACCTGCAGGAAAGGGTGTTCTCGGGATTATTCCGGGCTCAATGACAGCCCCGGGATTCCTGGTGCGAGGTAAAGGCGATGAAAGCTCCATCAACTCCGCATCCCATGGGGCTGGCCGACAAATGAGCCGCACTGCAGCTATCAAAAACATCACGAAGGATCAAATGCATGCAGTGCTGAAAGAACATGATGTAATGTTAATCGGTGCAGGACTGGATGAAGCGCCAATGGCTTACAAAGATATTAATACGGTAATGGCAGCGCAGACGGAGCTGGTTGATATAGTAGCGAAATTCACACCCAAAATGGTGAGAATGGCGGATGATGGAAGCAGGGAGGATTGAGATGCTAACAACACATCAAGCGATCCCTGCATTTGATGTAATTTGCTCAGCAGCTTCTTTACATTGAATCAATTTTGGAGAAAACATTCAGCATGCTGAAAAACTATGCTAAAATAATTCTCCGGAATATGTGGCGCTTCAAAAGCTACACTTGCATCAATTTGTTTGGCTTAGCACTAGGCATGGCTGTGTGTTTGCTTGTCTTTATGTTTGTCCGGTTCCAGAAAGGATATGACAAAAAATATGGCAATCATATTTCTCGCTTGTGCACCATTCAGGCTGAAAATAATGAGAGTGGTCCGCAAAAGATTGCCAAAACATTTTTCCCCACCGGCCCTGCTTTGAAAAATGAAGTTCCCGGAATAAAAGCTTACATGCGCATTATTACATGGGACAAAGTGCCGTTGCAAAAGGCGGATAGAACAGGAACAATGGCAACATTAGTAGGAGCTGATAGTAACTTCTTCGAATTTTGGAACCTACATCTTGTTAAAGGCAATGAAAGCTTTGCGTTACAGGAGCCGGGAAGCATCGTTCTTTCCGCCAGTCTTGCCAGGCGTTTATTCGGATCTGCCAGCCCCATCGGCATGCGTGTGGACCACGAAGGGCGCGACACACAACATTTTACTGTTACCGGCATTCTTCCGGATGTCATTACCCAGTCACATTTGCAGTTTGATGCAGTTTACTCAGCGTCCACTGATATAAAACCGGAGTGGAACGCCAACTGGACTCAACCGTGGGTATTCACATATCTAAAACTGGAGGATAATGCGGCCTTGTCAACCATTGAAAACAAGCTGCCGGGCTTTATTCATCGACATGTCAAAAGTACCTCCTCACCTGCTCCTCAATTGTTTTTACAACCATTGGAAGATGTCCATTTAAGATCTGGCGACATACATTATGATGCAATCAATTCCGACAGGTTTGACGGCAGCTATTTACCTCTTTTGTCGTTAGTTGGCCTTTTTGTTATGTTGCTGGCAGTAGTCAACTATGTTAATTTAAACACAGCCAGGTTATTTACGCGCGTAAAGGAAGTTGGCATTCGCAAAGCGATCGGAGCAACTCACCGTGAAATCTTATTGCGGTTCTTTTGCGAAACAATTGTTTTTGCACTGTTAGCATGTAGTTTGGCATTATTGTGCAGCTTTTTAATAACGCCTTCTCTAAACAATCTAATCGGGCAGCAAATTGATTTTTCCGTATTCTCTATACCTCAATGGATATTTATCGCGCTAATTGCCATATTGGGAACAGGTATAGTCGCTGGCATTATTCCCGCATTGGCCATCGCCGGGATCGATGTAATAGGAGCATTAAAAGGCAAGTTTTCAGTTAAATATCATTCTCCATTCAGAAATGTGTTAGTCGTTCTGCAGTTTTCCATTGCAACATGTTTATTGCTTGGCTCGATAGTTATTCTCAGGCAACTCCAATTCATGCGTGAATACAACCTGGGTTTTGATCAGCGGGCCGTAATTGTTGTTCCCGTGAGTTATGCAGACCGGCAAAAGGAAGAAAACCTAATGCAAATCCTGAGAGAATTGCCGGGCGTAACGGGCGTTACCGGCGCCTTACGAAGATTAGGTAGTACGACTGATCAAAATGAGCTGGTTTTTTCCCTCAACAACGGCAGTGCAAAGCTGAGCAGTTACAATATGTTCGTAGATTTCAATTACCTGACTTTTTATAAGATCCGTTTTCTTGCGGGTCGCGATTTTTCAAAGGAGTTTGGAGATGACAGAAATGGCCGTTCATACATCATCAATAAAACGCTGGCAAATAAATTAATGTCGTACAATTCCACCGACACCTCAATAAGTAGCCTTGTAGGCAAAGGCCTCCGATATGGATTTGAAGATTCATTGGGAACGATCATTGGAGTGGTGGACGATTTTAATTTTGGTTCTCTTCATCAGGCCGTTGAGCCTCTTTGCTTGAGTTACCAATATGAATATTATTTCCCGGAACTCTCTTTAAGATTGGATATGCACGAAATGAGCCGAACACTTACACTGATTGAAACAGAATGGAAAAGAAATTTACCGGGTCAGGAATTTAGCTGGAAATTCCTGGACGATCATTTGCAAGGGCTTTATAAGTCAGATAAACAAATGGGAAGGCTGATATCCATTTTTGCAGTTGTTGCCATTATAATCTCCGTAATGGGTTTAGCTGGAGTTACTGCATTTGTTACCGAACGGCGTACCAAAGAGATAGGTATCAGAAAACTACTGGGAGCTTCTGTTAAAAATATTTTATTGTTACTCTCAAAAGAAATGATTGCACTCGTGCTATTGAGTATTGCAATAGCAATGCCACTCACATGGTGGGGCATTCATTTATGGCTGCAAGAATTTGCCTTTCGCGTTCAAATTGAATGGAGCATGTTTGTACTTGTTGCAGGCGCTGTATTGTTGCTTGCTGCCCTTACAATAAACCTGCAGGTTATTCGCGCTGCAAGCGCCAATCCTGTCAATAGCCTAAGAGAAGAATGAATTGATTTTCGCATCAATTTTCAGAGGCACTTTTATTTCACAAAATCAAAGATGGCTTTTTTGAATACTGCATTATTTTCATAATAGAGCACATGACCGCCTTCAATGATCTTTATTTGTTGATTGGGGAACTTAAAGAGCTTATAATGATCCGGTCCGATATTATGATCCCTTGTGCCGGAAATAACAAGCACCGGCACATTTACCCCGGATGTTGCTTTTGTAAAATCACCAAAGTATCCGGGCATTGCAAATGCTTTTTGTGCGAAAGAATAATTACGGGTTTCAGCATCAATGCTGTCCAGCTGTTCAACAGTTGCTTTGTTATCTGAGAGCATTTTGTATTCCATATTCTTTTCTCTAAGCAGTTTCTTTGCTGCCAGAAAATTTTGCAATACAGAATCGCTATCCTTTATTGGAAAGTTTTGTTTGAGCAAGGTGTTAATAAACGCAACCTGGTTTAAAAGTGAATTATTTACATAAAGCGTTGAGTTAAGCAGAATAAGCCCCTTAACATGTTCCGGATATTTTTTAGCATAATTAAATGCCAGCACGCCTCCAAAAGAGTGTGCCACAAGATATATTTTGTTGGATTTAGTTATTGCACGAATGTTTTCAATGTCATCGATCATTCTCTCCATAGAATAGTCATTATTGGCCGGAGATCGGGAACGCCCACAACCGCGTTGATCATAATAGTACATTGTTAGCTGTTGTTCCAGTGCATTGCCGCCCAGCATTTCAAACGATTTGCTCCACGCACCGGGTCCGCCATGGACAAAGATGCACGGTTCTCCATGTCCGGAAACTTTAAGATATAAGGCAACATTGTCAGATGTAAGAAAGGTGCTGTCATTAATTCTTTTTGGAATGATGTTTTGGGAAAGGCAAAAGGAAAGTGAAGCAAGATAAAGAAAAGCGGTTAGTGGTAGGTATCTCATATAATTTATGCTGTTGAGTTCTAAATTGCTCAATCAACAAGTAGGGCTAAAAATAATGCATCTATTCTAAATTGGGGAACACATGTAAATTCTTTGTGCAATTGTAATTCTCGAATTTACTTTTTTATTAACGGCTTCGCTGTGAGTTTAATTTTTTCAATGCCGCTTGTCCGCTGGCTTTAACTCTATCTGTGTAATTTTTTGTTGCCCTGCTCTCCTTTGAACGTTCTTGCATATCTGATTCAACAGTCATGCCTTTAGGAGACAAAAGAACTCCTGTCACTTCTGCAAAGTCTTTTCGGTAACGTATTTTGTTGTAATTCAAAAAGAATCTGTTGGATTTTATTTCCTGAAGTATCTCCGGAATCAATTCTTTAAAATCATTTCTTGATGAAAATGTGAGATCATCCAGATATGTTGTAAATGTCAGGTTATTTAGCTGAGCCTTATCAAATAGCTTCAGTCCCGTTTTTACAAATACAAGATTTGCAATAACTGGTGAGGTTGGTGCACCTTGCGGAAGACATCCGTTATACGTTGTTAATTGAGTAAGCATCCGAGCTACGTCGTGGGAAAAACCAAAGTATAAAAATGTATCAAAAACTTGATGATGACTAATCTTGGTGAAATAGTTTTTTAGATCAACTAACAAGAAATATTTATTTCCGAAATGAACTTCAGCATTCATAATATTATTTCTTCCTTTCACGGATCCATAAACATAATCCGGAAGTTGAATCTTTTGTAAAAAAACATTTATCTTTTTTTGAATAGTTTTTAACTCATGAATACTGGGATATAAATCTCTGTACTTTATTTCGCCATTTTGTTCCTGTGGCCGTCCAAATTTCATCTTGGCCTTTCTATTATGATAATAATAGTTATTTAGATCGGCAAGGATTGCTTTAGGTTCGTTTTTGTCAATCTTTAAACTATAAAATAAGTGCCTATAAGTACTAACCATAACTGTAATAAAAATTAGAGGTTGAACCACTTGCTTAACACAAGCTTCGCAAAAAGCGTCGATATTAATTGTAGTATCGCCCAAAGTAATTTCGAATGCCGATAGTTTTTATAACTTTTGCCTTCGAGATTTTCAATTAAAGAATACAAATTAAAAAGAGCTTCATGTTCGGTTCTCGAAAATTTGCGACCGTTCTTTGATGCGATCTTTACAAGTTGTTTTTGCAGACGTCTAAGTTTAATGTCTCTTTGTTTTGACATTGTGCATGAGTTTGGTTTAATGGCAATATTGCCCCGTACACTAAACCCCTTAACCCATGATAGACGCAATTTCTTTACCTTCTAATTTAATCGGATAATATTTTTTTCGGCGGCCTCCCGTACGGCGCCGGTTTCAAACCATAAAGGTTGCATAACTTAATACGCTTCAAATAGTGGGTGCACGCAAAAACGTGATCAAAGAACTTCTTGCAAGATATTCTAGATACCTTAACAATTACGAGATCTTTTTCCACATCATATTCCATATTCATCTTTACTCAAATCTCATAACTCTCCACAACATTCCATTTCTTCCCGTCATGCTGCAATAAATGAAAATTTTCCACCAGGAATTCGGCTTGATATTCTTTTGTTTTGTAAACCTGCCATGCTTTGTAAAATTCCTCTGGCTGAAGATCCCTGTAGGCGACCGTAACATGCGGCTTGAATTTAAATTCAACTTCCGGAATTTGAACAAATGGAAAATAATCAAGAAAGCTATCAAGTATTGTCTTTTGAAGCTGTTTTAACGGTTGGGTTAGCTCGGGATGTACAAAAACCACCGGCTTATACTTATTATGAAACGCGCCAAAATTCCTGAGCTCAATTTTAAATGGCTCCTCGCTAACTACTAAATCTTTAAACCACGAAATAATTTGTGTATGTGCGTCTGACACCAGTTTAAAAGGTGTCTTCAATGTAATATGGGGAACAACTTTTAGCGCTGCCCGGCTGTTATAGTGTTGTGCGAAATCTTGTCTGAATGCAGTTATTTCGTCGCATATTTCTTGTGGTGGAATTATCGCAACGAAGTAAAGGTTTTCTCTTTCCATTTTTTTAGGATTTATTCCGGGCTTCCGATTAACAATATCGTTCACTAAATTTAATACTTATTATGGCAATGTTTACACTTATCGATATTGTTTTGCTATTAACGACCGTAGTATCATCACTGGCAGGCGGGCTATTTTACGCATGGTCATGTTCTGTTATTCCGGGGTTGAAAAAATTGCCTGATAATAGTTACATCGAAGCCATGCAATCCTTTAACAGGGCCATATTAAACCCTGCATTTTTTGTAAGTTTTACCGGAACATTGTTACTACTTCCGCTTTGCGTGTACCTAAGCTATGATCAGCAGTTGTCTGCAAGATTCTATTTGCTGCTGGCTTCACTGGTACTGTATGTGGTGGGTGTTTTTGGTATTACAGCTTTGGGCAATATTCCATTAAACAAGAAACTGGATAATTTTAATTGGAGGATAGCGACTGAACAATCGATCTCATTACAAAGAAGAAATTTTGAAGGACCCTGGATAAGATTACATTCAGTTCGTACATATTCGGGCATATTGGTGATTGTACTGGAAGTTATCGCTTGCCTCATGCATTAGTTCTTTTAATTACAACCCTGCGTAATAGAAGTATGAACGAGCCGGTGCTAATTCGTCTGGCAAAACTTCAGCATTAAAACCAAAGTCTTTCACCAATTCAATAATATCATCGGCATATACATCTCCGATTGATTTTACGCGAAGTATTTTATCGCAATCTTCCAGATCAAAAGTTGCCTTATGCTCCGTGTAAAGCTTGTGAATGGCTTCAATCAGCCTGTCTGCATCAGTTCGATTAATCACATTGGTTTTAAAAACTTCTATCATAATCAATACTAATAAGGTGTTCTGTTAGCTTGCCACTACAAAAATATAGTGTGATCCATGATTTAGCGGGTGTAATTACGGCATTTTTACGGGGCGATTGTGACAATAATCAATCATAAGCATAATGTTTTGACATAGTTAATCGCCAAATATTTTGACGTTAAATAAGGCCCTTATAAAAAACGCTGAACAGACAAAATTGCTCGCTCCAATCGTGGAAGCCGCTGCCACAATATCTTCTTAAGCACTCATTAACGTTTTATTATACTTGTTTTTATATTCCACAGGAGAAAGCCCCGTAACTTTTCTGAATACAGTTCTAAACGCTTTAATATCTGAATAGCCAACTTCATACATCACCTCATTAATGTTTTTCATACTTGTCTCAAATCCTTTTTTAGCTGCTTCAATTTTCACACGCTGAATATATTCGGTCACTGTATTCGCGGTTGCTTTCTTAAACCTGCGTTCAAGACTTCGCCTTCCAAGTGCCAGCATGCTTGCTAACTGATCCACGGTGATCTTATCATCAAAATTTTTCTCAATAAATTCCTGAGCCTTTTTCACCGGTTCATCTTCATGCGCCTTTTGCCCTTCAAACATTATAAAAGGTGATTGACTATGTTTATCTATATCAATCATAAAAGCTTTTGCAATAAGAATTGCAACGCTGCGTCCCGCGTATTTTTCGATCAGGTAAATAACCAGGTTCAAATATGAATATGCACCGCCGCTTGTGTAAATGCCATCTTCCGCAGTCATTATCTTTCCATCAACCAGGTTAATATCAGGATATAATCTTCTAAAATCGTTCGCCATTCTCCAATGCGTTGCACATTGCTTGCCCTTCAGCAGTCCTGTTGCAGCAAGAAAGAACGCACCAATGCAAAAGCTTGCCACCTCTGCACCTCTGCTGTGTTGATCAATGATCCAGGGAATAAAATCTGCATTGCGTTCATTAACATTAGACGGATCTCCAAACATTGCAGGTATAATGATCAGATCTGTTTTCTTTACATCGCCAATAAGAACATCCGGATCAATGGTAACCGTCCCATTACGTTGAATGGTATTATGCTCCAAACCTACCAATTGAATTTCAAACAAAGGCTCCTGATCCATACTTGCCAATATGCCATTTGTCTCGGCAAATATTTGTTGCGTACCATCAATATTGGTAAGGCTTGAATTGCCTTTCGGGACAAGAATCGAGATATGTTTCATCGCTTAGCTTTTATTATTTGTTGGCCATAAGCACAATAAAGGTTAGCATCAGGCCGAAGAAAAATTACGTTAGCAGGTTTTGTTTGAGGGATAAAGGTAAAGAAATCAATTGTCGTAATCAACCCCTCATATTGCCGTGGTACCACCCGAATAATTTTCAGACGTGTGAGTAGGTTTGCATCAGCAATCAAAAGTAATTAATCAAAAAAAAACCGAAAATGGCAACGATCAATCCTTACTTAAATTTCCCTGGCAACGCAGAAGAAGCCTTTAATTTTTACAAGTCAGTGTTTGGCGGCGAATTTACTGCTGTACAACGCTTTAAAGACACACCGGAAGCAGGTAAAGTTTGTGAAGAAGATGCAAATAAGCTCATGCATATTTCGCTGCCTATTGGCAAAGGAAATGTGTTGATGGCAACAGACGCAATTGGGCCCATGGGCAGCGGACTACAATCAGGCAACAATTTCTATTTATCGCTGGCGCCGGAAAGTGAAGACGAAGCCAATCATTTATTTAACGGCCTTTCGGCCGGCGGTAATGTTACAGTACCAATGAATAAAATGTTCTGGGGTGCATACTTCGGAATGTTTACAGACAAGTTCGGTATTCATTGGATGGTTAACTACGATTACAATCAACGCAACTAAATTCCTCAACAATAAAACTGATTTTATGAGCAATAAAACCACTAAAATCGTTTACTGGTCACTAACCGGTCTTTTTGCAGCAGCAATGTTTATGGATGCTATTGGAGGCATAACAAGAGCTGAAGCAGGTAAAGTTGTTATGCAACATCTGGGTTATCCGGAATATGTGTTATCTATCTTTGGTATTGCAAAAATTTTTGGTGTCATCGCCATTTTGCAAACAAAATATCAAACAATAAAAGAGTGGGCATATGCAGGCTTCACAATCAATTTCATTGGTGCTGCAGCTTCACGTGCGTATGCCGGGGATGGCTTTGCATTAACTATCCCTCCAATTATTGTTCTTGCATTTATGCTGGTTGTTTATTTTCTTGGAAAGAAAGTGGAACATACAAAAGCCGAGAGAAGCGTGCAGCTTTCTTTCTAAAGAATATCCACAATATACAGTCTTCCACAAGAATTGTATAACAACCGGGTGATCAAGTCTATTTACGTTCAGGCAGAATAAATATGTATCATGAGAAAGGTTATTTTTCAAATGCTGATATCGCTGGATGGCTATTATGAAGGACCGGATAAAAAACTGGACTGGCATAATACAAAAGGTGGATTTAAGGCATATGAAGAGGAACTGTTTAATAACGCAGATACATTGCTGTTCGGCAGAAAAACATACGAACTGATGCAGAGCTTTTGGCCAGCTGCCAAAGCTTTTGAACTGGATCCCTTTGTTGCCGGCAAAATGAGAGACTTACAAAAAATAGTTTTTTCCCGCACATTGAATACGGTTTCCTGGGAAAACACACGGTTAATTAGGGACAACATAAAGGAAGAGGCCAGGCACTTGAAGAATATGCCCGGAGGAAACATTCTTTTGCTGGCAAGTTCCGGCCTGGCCTTAACTTTTATGGATCTGAATCTGATTGATGAATTTCATATTTTGGTTAACCCTGTTATTCTTGGCGGCGGCAAAACAATTTTTGAAGGCATTCAACACCGGTATCTGTTACAGTTAATCAATGTACGTAACTTTTCATCTGGCAACGTGTTACTCTGTTACAAACCTAAAGCCTGAGTCAGCTATTTTTTCAATTCACGCGTTCTTTAAAATCAGCCATTAAAAATTTGCGAAAATATTTGCGAAACCAAACGGTTTCATTTAAATTTGCAACCAAACGGTTTCTTAATAACGCGACAGAAAAAGCTCACTCAATGAAATAGACTAATCCGGATGAAGAATTAATTAACAACGTGAACATGCTTGCCTGGCTATACAGCCAAACATGGGCTTGCGTTTTATTGACTTGTTCCTTTAGGATGCTTAAAGGAGCTGCATCAATGCTTATTGTCTTAAAATGAAAAGAGCATTAAAGATATCATCTGATTCCATTTGGGATTCAGAACCATTCATTCATCCGGTCCCCACGAAAATGAACATACTTAGTAAGTGTCAGCAAATGCGAAAAATAATTCTGTCCGTTAATATAACGTTGGATGGCTTTATGTCGGGTCCTCATGGGGAATTGGACTGGCATTTTTCAATATGGAACGATGAGATGGGAGAATATGCATTGCAACAACTGAGAGATGTGGATACAATATTGTTGGGACGGGTTGCCTACCAGAGCATGGCGGCTTATTGGCCCCAGGCATTTACAGATCCGGACAGTAACAGGAAGGATATGGAGTTTGCACAAAGAATGAATGCATACTCCAAAATTGTTTTTTCGAACACGCTGACTACACTGGAATGGAATAATTCCCGGTTGGCAGGAAAAGACATCAGAGAGGAAATTTTAACACTTAAAATGCAGGCAGGTAAGGACATCATCATGTGGGGTGGCGTGGGCATTGTATACACATTTATAGAGCTGGGCTTAATTGATGAATATCGTATTTGGGTTAATCCTGTTGCAATAGGTGAAGGAATTCCCTTGTTTGATAATCTGAATAAACGACTGGACCTGAAGCTTACCAACGCAATGACATTCAGTAATGGTGTTGTGTTACTGAACTATGTTTTAAAAAATGATCTTTTTCACTTAAATGTCATGTAACATGAGAAGTAATATTTTCATTCCGAAAAGTCAGTCGATCACCGCATCGCTGGCTCTACTGATCCTCAGGCTTATTGCCGGTACAGCTTTTATCATCCATGGATGGCTCAAAATTCAACATCCTGATTCGTGGGTTCCTGCAGGCGCGCCAATTTCCATCCCGGCATTCTTCCAGGTACTTGCAGCCATATCTGAATTCTGCGGCGGTATTGCATGGATACTCGGCCTGTTAACTCCGCTTGCTTCTTTTGGTATTGGTTGTACGATGGGTGTCGCGGTTTATTTTCATGCCGTTGTGTTCGGAGATCCCTTTGTAAATTTAACAGGCGGGCATGCGTTTGAATTGCCGTTAATGTTTCTTGGTCTCGCCGTCTCCCTTTTGTTAACCGGGCCCGGGCAATTTTCTCTTGATGCTAAAATTTTCGTTGAAAGGACCTTTGCAAAAAAAGCTTTTGTATGAGAAAAGTGTTCTTATTGATGAATACATCACTGGATGGTTTTACCAATGGTCCGAATGGAGAAATGGATTGGTTTCCTGTTAATGATGAAGCCTGGCATTTTGTAAACGATCTGCTGAGCAATGTGGATACAGCTTTAATTGGCCGTGTTACCTATGAGGGATTTGTAAAATTTTGGCCAGCCGCAGCAAGTAGCCCTTCCAGTTCGGAACATGAGGTCAGTTTTTCTCACTGGATAGATAAAACACCAAAAATTGTATTTTCAACTACGTTAAAGAAAGCGTTTTGGCCAAACACAGAGATCATCAGCAAAAACGTTCGTGAAGAAATGGATAAACACAAGCGACAACCGGGAAAGGACATGGTTATTTTTGGAGGCGCCGGCTTAGCCCAAACTTTGACGGAGTACGGCTTGATAGATGAATACTGGATCAAAGTGCATCCAGTAGTGCTGGGTGGAGGAAACCCTTTGTTCAGGAATCTTGACAAAAGACTGCCGCTAACGCTAAAAGAAACAAGAGTATTTGATTCGGGCGTTGTTGCATTTCGTTATGTACCTGAAATGCAGCAGTAAAGCAATTTGACAAAATCATCCTGCTATATGCAAAAGATCACCACTTTTTTAATGTTTGAAGGAAAGGCTGAAGAAGCTATGAACTTTTATACTTCATTGTTTAGCAACTCTGGTATTGTCGACATATCCCGCTATGGCGCAGGTGAGCAAGGCAAAGAAGGAACTGTTAAACACGCAACATTTTCTCTTAACGGACAGGAGTTTATGTGCATAGACAGCTTTGTATCACACGGATTTACCTTCACACCATCCATCTCGCTGTATGTAAAGTGCGAGACGGAAGAAGAAATTGACAAAGTTTTTGCGGCGCTATCTGCTAACGGACAGGTATTAATGCCATTAGGACCTTATCCTTTCAGCAAGAAATTCGGATGGCTATCAGATAAATTTGGCGTATCATGGCAATTAACACTTCTATGATAAAGCAGGCTAAAGGCAGAAAAAAATAATCCTTCTGTTGCAATGAAAAGAAAAGTTCCTGCGTCATGCATTAAAGCTTGTTAATGAAAAAGATGCTCACACTTCTGCTTGTAATTAGTTGCATGATAATTTCCTGTTCCAAAAGTGGTGTTGAAAGAAAGGCATCCTCAAAAGAGATTAGCGGCGACTGGTTACGGACCAGCGCTTATACAAATGATTATTGGGGCGGCCCATTCTATTGGCAGACAATAAAAGCCAATATCCAGGTACGGTTTTCTGACGGTAAATACTATCGAAAGAACAATGATGATAATGGATATAATTTCATCGGATCTTATCAAATTTTAAACGACAGCACACTTCAGATACAAGGCACAAATCCCACCGACTCCTCACCTATCACTTATGCAATCAGCTACTTCTTTGATGCGGATGGCTCATTAAATCTCAACAACGGTGCCTTTGAAGGAGTGGTTATTGAGAAATTTAGAAAGGAGGAAATGAACGAAGGAAATTAGAAAAACGTGAATAGTGAATAGTCAATGGTGAATGGTGAATAGTGAAAGGCTTAAACCTGTTCACCATTCATAACATTCTAAATTTTTTAACCGCGTTTTTTTACATGGGGAGGCACAGCGTACAATTGCACCTCATACGCTGTGCAATTGAGTGTCTTCAGTGGACCGGTGTAACTTACCGCCTCCTCATTTACATATTTGCAAATTCGCACATTCGCACATTCTTAATTTCGTCACTTCTCTCTTACATTCAACGCCATGCGTCTGTCCACTTTTCTTGCTTCGTCTGACGCACTGGCATCTACAGTGGCGAAGTGAGATCCATAACCTTCAGCACCTACTACCTGTTGGGCATTTGCTCCCGCTGTTTTTATAGCACTGGCTATGGTTTCGGCGCGACTTTGGGATAATTTTTGATTAGCAATTGAATCGCCTGTTTTATCTGTGTAACCGCCGACCTTTACTTTAACCTTAGGATAGGCCTTCAGTATCTCTGCAATATTTTGAATCTGTTGTTGACTTGAGTCTGTTAGCCCGGTGGTTCCCGTTTTAAAATTCACATTATCAAAATCAAACCATTTGTCTTTGCTCACAGCTTCATTTGAATTCAGGTAAGCAACCAGTTTGTCCTCTATTCCACCGGTGTATGCATTCAGCATTTTCCCGTTTGGCAACCTCACCTTTATACGAGTCAATGTTAGTATTGGCGTTGTAACAGGCGGCGTAACAACGGTAGTTGTATCCACAGTCACGGCCCCGGAAGAAGCTTTATTATTGCCTTTCAAAAAGTACCAAATGAGTGCAGCTGCAATAAGCACAAGCAATAAAGGCATAACCCAGTTGTCTCCTTTCTTAACAGGACCAGCAGCGTAATCAACGGTTTGCTGAGCAGTATCTGCAACAGTTGTCGCACCTCCGCTAATCTTTGAACCGAGCGAGCTAAGGCTGCTGATACCAAGCATTCCCGCAACGTCAAGTCCTGGTGGAAGAGAAGATAGCAATGATAATTTTTGGCTTGCCAGAAAAGAAGTTGCGTCTGTTGCAGAAAGATTGTTGTCAATCGCATGCTTTCCAAAAACACCCAGCACAACAGGAACAACCATGCTCAGGATTGATGACGCAGATGAAGAACGAACGCCGGCAAAGGACGACAGCGCATTACTTATAGAATTAAAATTACCGTCAAATAAACTTTCCATAATACCACTCAGGCCAGGAACCGAGCTTGTATTTCCACTAAACAGGCTGCCCGGGTTTCCAAGCACACCACTACGTGAAACCTGCCTGGCCGTATCCAGCAAACCAGCGCCGCCATCAGAACTATTAGTGGCATTTTGAATCATTGAGGCTATTGATACCGGTACGGCTCCGTTTATCAGTTTTTGTATTCCACCTTCGCTTTCGCCAAGAGTTGATGCGGCTTTCGATATAAGATCACCACTAATTAAACCTTTTACGGACTCGATAAGATTGAATGACATAGAACTGTTTTTTGGTTAAAAAAATAGGTTCCATGTTGGTAGTAGAGCTATTACGAAAAAAAGAAGTTATAAGTTATACCATTTTTTTTGTTTTTTCCTAATAACCGGCTGCTTTTACGGTTCAGGCAGGCTGCATTCGAACAGGATAAACTTGAAATATGCTGGAATAAATGATTTCAATTCTTAGGGCGTTGCCTCATCCTAATGCCTCAACGCCTGCTACGTCGGAAATACTATATAAGACATCATTACCTCACTCAAACGGGCATCCCTGAAAGCTGACGATGCTTACAAACATTCGTCCCATTAAACGCGTTTTAATTTCATCAGGCTCATACGCCTGTGTACTTCGTAATTCGTACTTATGATGCACTTACGTACCTCATACTTCGTACTTGTTCCTTCTACCATCCGCCTTGCAATCCTTCCTCAAGCGCTTGCTTGTATTTTTCATTGTTGAAAGTATACAGGTACGGAGCTTTATGAGCGCCGCCTTTGCGTGTCTCCGTAAGGCGGTTAACGAGACCATATCCCAGCATGCGTCGCTGAAAATTCCGGCGGTCGAGTTTCTTACCTAAAATGGCTTCATACAAACTTTGAAGCTCAGGCATGGTGAACTTTGCAGGCAACAGGTTTAATCCAATGGGCTGATAGTTTATTTCTTTTCTTAATCTTTCCAGTGCAGTTTTAAGGATGCAGCTATGATCCATTATAAGACTCGGGATGCTTGTAAGATCCTGCCATTCGCATATTTCAGATGAATAATCAATCGCAAGTTCAACTTTCGAAAAATCCACCAGCGCATAATACCCTACGGTTATAAAACGTTCGGTAAGCCAATCACCCTGACCGTTTTCAAAACCATCTTTTTCAAGGATGTTCTTATTACGTTTTGAATCAGACCTGTTAGGATCTCCGAAAACATGCAATTGTTGGAGGAAGATATCTTTAATACCTGTTCTTTCACGCAGAATTCTTGCAGCCGCGGCATCAACATCTTCATCTTTATAAACAAAACCACCAGGGAGCGCCCAAAGCTCATCATATCGCATTTTCAATAATAATATCTTCAATTGGCCACTGTGAAATCCGAAAATAACGCAGTCAAGAGATAAACATGGAACAAAGGCATCCCGCCCCTCAATAATAAATTCTTTAAAATTCTCCACAGTCGCAGTGTTGGTTTATTTCAAATAAAAATATGGGTTCAGTGAGTGTAAACAAAAAAAATATTCCGCTAAGAGCTAAGAATGGCGGGCAAAAGAACAAGTCCGATGTAGCCAGATAACAAATTTCGTTATCGCATCTTGCGTGCCTGCCTTCCCAAATATTTGATCTTTTAAAATGTATGGACAGGGCAAAAATAAAAAAGGATGCAGCAATACCCGCAGGTACAACTACATCCACATAGCGTTTATTCAAATGTTGTTATTTCTGATGAAGTTAAGGATGTACTACAGCCCAGCCTTCCTGTTGACGAATGATGATTTCACCGTTGCCACTTGGTACGAACGAAATAAAATCAAACAATTCTTCTTTGCTGATGTTTCGCTCCTTCATGGTATTGAGGCATTGCGCAAGAATTACGCCTTTTGCCTGAAGATCTTTTAGCTGTTGCTCATAAGGCTTGTCTTTTTTAAAGACAGCAACGCCGCCGCCATGCACCACGAGCTCTATTTCCAGCTTGCCTTTTAACCTCGGATCTTCCAAAGCATTATTAATATTTTTTAGTGTTGCCTTAATCACTTTTTCGTCATCATTATTCAATTGATACACAGCTTGATAATGCTTTTTATGCGCGGTAGCGCCTGTGAATGATTCTGCTTTTTGGTCCTGCGCATTTGCCTTAATCATAAATCCCGCTAAAGCAATAAGGAGAAGCAACGATATTTTTTTCATACTGGTTTCAATAACTTAAAAAGATGTTTTACATAATTACGGCAATAAATATAAGGCAAGAAAGTAATGCAGGCGGTTTAAAATGTACGCGCAATCATGGGGTGCACGCTGAAAAACAACCTAAGGAACTGATAAACATGGTTCCGGCAATTCACGTTTTATCTTATTCGCCATCCATTATCTTTGCCGCATGCATTATGTATCAGCAGAAGGACTGACTAAAAGTTTCGGCGTAACGCCCCTGTTCAGAAATATTTCGTTCCACATAAATGAAGGAGACAAAATAGCTTTGATTGCCCGCAATGGTGTGGGAAAAAGTACTTTATTGAAAATACTTTCAGGAAAAGAAACACCTGATGAGGGCAAACTTTGGGTACATAAAGACGTTACCGTTGCCTTGTTTGAACAGGATCCGCATTTTGATGAAAATAAGAATGTGCTGGAGAACATCTTCAGCTCAAGCCATCCTGTGATGAAAGCTATCAGTAATTATGAGGACGCCGTGGAGCAGAATAACGGAGATGCCATTGCTGATGCTATTGCAAAAATGGATGAGCTTGGCGCCTGGGATTTTGAATCGAAAGTGCAGCAAATATTGGGCAAGCTGAACATTCACCATCTTCAAAGCCAGGTAAGCACTTTAAGCGGTGGTCAGCGCAAAAGGGTATCTCTTGCAAAAACATTGATCGATATTGGCTTTGAGCATAAGCATACAATGCTGATGATGGATGAACCCACCAACCATCTTGACGTTGAAATGATCGAATGGCTGGAGCATTATCTTAACCAGGAAAATGTTACGCTATTGCTTGTAACGCACGACCGTTATTTTCTTGATGCAGTGTGCGATGAGATCTGGGAGCTGGAGCGCGAGAACATGTACGTATATAAAGGCGACTACGAAAACTACATGGAAAAGAAAGCCGCACGTATAGAAAGCGAACAGGCCAGTATTGACAAAGCCCGGAATGAATACCGTAAAGAGCTGGAATGGATGCGCAAGCAGCCAAAGGCCAGAACAACAAAATCAAAAAGCCGAATTGATAATTTTTATGACGTAGAAGCCCGTGCCAAACAGCGGATTGAAGATGCGCAGCTACAATTGCAGATGAAGATGAGCAGATTAGGGGGCAAGATCATAGAGATGAAAAAAGTGTATAAAAGCTACGGAGATAAAACTATTCTTAAAGGCTTCGATTATACTTTCAGCAAAGGAGAGCGCATTGGTGTTATTGGAAAAAATGGTGTGGGTAAGAGTACATTCCTGAATATTTTGCAGGGATTAGAGCCCGCTGACAGCGGCAAAATAAACGTTGGTGATACCATCATCTTCGGTAATTTCTCCCAACAGGGTTTAGAGATAAAAGAAGATATGCGGGTAATTGAATATGTGAAATCTTTTGCCGAAAGTTTTCCATTAGCCAGGGGAGGCAGCTTAAGTGCGGCGCAGTTCCTGGAATTGTTTCTATTTGCGCCGGAAAAACAGTACACTTATCTAAGTGCATTAAGTGGCGGTGAAAAGAAACGCTTGCAATTGCTGACTATACTTTTCAGAAATCCCAACTTCTTAATATTGGATGAGCCCACCAATGATCTTGATCTTCCTACGCTGGCGGTGCTCGAAAACTTTTTAAGCGAATACCAGGGATGTGTGCTGATTGTATCACACGACCGTTATTTTATGGACAGACTGGTTGATCACTTATTTGTGTTTGAAGGAGAAGGTGAAGTGCGCGATTTTCCGGGGAACTACACGCAATACCGCTTGTGGCAAAAAGAAGAGGAAAAGAAACAGCAAGCCATCACCGTTAAGGCAGAAGAAACAGTAGCTCCCAAAACGCAAACCAGCGCTCCGGCAAAGAAAAAGCTATCTTACAAAGAAAAGCGTGAATTCGAAGACCTGGAAAAAGAGCTACCCGCGCTGGAAGAAGAGAAAAAAACAATCACCGAGAAAATGGGTGGCAACATCAGCTTTGAGGAAATAACAAAACTCGGCAACAGGATGAGTGAAATTGAAAACCTGTTAGCTGAAAAAGAAATGCGCTGGCTTGAGTTGAGTGAGATGATGGAGTAAGGATGAACCACATTATGAAAATATTCAATTTTACGAATAAAGAATTCATAAGCTGGAAAACCAGGTTGTACTGTGACCCAATCCCGAAGGGATGAAATTATTATAGCAATGAGTAAAACAAATTATTAAAACCCCGAAGGGGTGGCATTTTTGAGGTGTCACCCCTTCGGGGTTTTTGAACGATTCCATATATTTTCTATAATAATTTCATCCCTCCGGGATTGCATTAATCAGTACTGCGAATTGAGAGATCTTATTTAGATTTAATTTTTACTACAACGTCGACAATTCAATATCCTTAAACCTCGCAGTTCCTTCCGTTACAAAAAATCCCCAATTACCTTCCGGAAGATCATAAGCCCGGAAATTCATCGCAACCTGATTGTTCACATATACAACTCCCTTGTTGCCGTCAATAAATATTTCAATAGAAACGGGCGAGCCCTGCTCAAATGTTACCAGCCGCTCCAAATCGGCCATATAAGGCGTTGTTGCGACCCGTCTCGGCCACACATCAAACACAAGTCTGCTTCTATCTGGCTCCAGGCGAATATAATAGCCCTTATCAAAATCATCACTACCGCGAAGTATGCAACCAAAGCTCCTCGGTGCTTTATCAAATACAACGTTGGTACTTATTCTGCAGGTAGCTGGCATTTTACCTGCTGCAACGGCATTAAATATTCCATCAGCTTTAATCTCTATTTCTTTCTTCGCGCCAATTACTTCGCCAGTACCAGATTTAAATTCCTGTTGTACAGGCTTACTAAATGCTTTGCGAACGGTCTCAGGCGCGCGAACCGTCAGTTCGCCATTGGGTTGTTGAATAACCTGGTGCACGACAAGATTTCCGCCCCAGTTCCAATCCCCATTGTCCGCGTTGTCGCTACGCGTCGGATTCCATCCAAAAATGAATCTGTTATTGCCATCCGAAGCAGTTTTAGCTGCATAAAAAGCGTGGCCATCGAAGGTGTCCTGTTTGGGTGTTAGCCATGGCCCTTTCAAAGAACGGCTCATGCGATATCTTGTAGCATACACATCGCAATACTCCGAGAAGAGAAGATACCACCAATCACCTATTTTAAACAGGTCAGGACATTCATGCGTAATAAACTGGTTAGGCATATAAAAAGGTTCTTTCACTTCCCACTTTACCAGGTCCTTAGAAGTGCAAAGCCCTGTAATGCCGCGGCGACGTGGCATTCCTTTATTCAATCTCGCGGCCAGCAACATGTTGTATTCTTTTGTCTCCTCATTAAAAAAAACAAAGGGATCGCGCCAGTCGTTTTTCTCATAGTTATCAGACGGAGCAAAAAATGTTTGTTCAGGAATTTTTGTCCAGTGCTGCAAATCATCACTCACAGCGTGCATTACTCCCTGCGCAGGTTTCCCTGACTCGGCAAGGTGATGATTGTGCCCCGTATAAAATATATGGTATTTGTTATCATGGCCTTTCAACGCGCTTCCCGTAAAAACATACAGATCCTGTTGTTCTTTTGTACCTCGTGGAAGTACCTGTCCGTGCTCTTCAAACGAAACAAAATCCGTTGTTGATAATCTGTACCAGGGCGTTCCTTCTCCGTACTTTTCGCCATTCCTCCAATCGAGCAAATAAAACAACTGAAATTTTCCTTCGGCATACATGGGAATGAAATCTGCGGCCCACGCATCTTCCGGTTTGTAAAAGAAATCGCGCGAAACAGGTTGGGGACTCTTTAATCCGTTTTGTAATTCTGCGCCATTAGAAGGAAAACTATTTGCAAGATTTCCGGCTACAAAAGGAAATAAACCCGATGCGCGTAGAAAATTTCGTCTTTTCATATGAGTGATTGTTACGTATCATTGAACAATTGAACAAACAATTGACAAGTAAAATATCAAAAATTAAAGTAAGAACGGCAAATGGCGCTGCGTTTTATTGTCAACTAAAAGAGGCGGGATAGGTGAAGCAGCCCGGGACAGATAGTCTGGTGATTGCTGAAAGCATTTTTCGATTGCAAAAAAAATCCCACAGGTATTAGCACCTGTGGGAATTTATTGTCTTTGAAGAAGAGACTAAGAATCATTAATCGTCGTCCCTGTCTTCTTTAATAGTATTTACAAATGCAGCACGTACCGGTGTAGGCACGGTAACATGTTCACCCTTAACAGACTTCCAAATCATCGCATTCATGAGTTCGTCGGGAGCGCTGTCTATTTCCGACAGATTCAATCCCCTTGACATAGCTGCCAGTTTGGTGCCCTTCGGGTTAACCTCATTGAGATCAATATTGGAAGGCAGGCTTTTGAAAGGAGTATTGTTTGGTGTTTTGCTGAAACAACGCCACATGGGAGTAGCGGCAGCATCATATTGCGTCATTGGCGGAAGGCCAAGGATCAGTTCCATCGTCCGTAGCATGGATGATGTTGAATACATGGTATGATCTATATAATTACGCTTCACGTAACCACCCGCAAGATATGCTGTAGTACGGTGTGCATCCACATGATCCGGACCGTTCTGCGCATCATCTTCTACGATAAATATCACGCTGTTCTCCCATATTGGGCTTTTGCTGATGTGTTCTACCAGTTTCCCCACAGCAAGGTCATTATCTGCCACATGCGCAAACGGTGTTGGCCTGCCCGGAGCTGTCCCTTCTGTATGATCGGAAAGCATACGCAAGGTAGAGATCCTCGGCAACGCATTCTGAGCCAGCAGGGAATCGAAATCCTTTTCCCAGATCCTGTAGCGCATGGTATCCGGATCTCTTAGATCACGTGTGGGATACTCAGGGGTGTAATGGTCTTTCAACACAGGAAGCCTGGCTGTATTATCGGCGTTCACAAACTCTCCGTAAGTGCGATAAGAAACATTATACCGGTTAGCCTGATCCCAAATATATAATTTGTTTCCGGCTGTGTTGCTTACTGCTCCTTTTCCCCTGCCACCATAGCTGGTAGGCCAGTTCTTTTCGTTGTAGTCCGTTGCATAAGCACCCATGCTCCAGTTATGTCCATCAGCGCTTACTTCTCCGTCAACATAAAAATTATCCAGCAGCACAAACTCATCAGCAAGTGCATGGTGGTTTGGCGTTACTTTTCTTCCGAATAACAGGAGACTGGTATCTCCATTACCATGCGGCATGTCTGACAATACCTGGTCGTAGGTCCGGTTCTCCTGCAGAATATAGAAAACATATTTGACAGGAGAGCTTCCGCCGGTTTTGTTGGGGACAGGGTTACCCGCCTCCCCGTCAGCAGTAACCTCCTGTTCTTTGTGATAAGGAGTATTGTGATAGACTGCCTGCGAGTAAACAGACAGGTCTTTTTCTGTAGGGGCAGGAATGATGCTCAAGGAACCCATCATCCATCCACCACCGATATACTGAACTTTCTGCGGCTTTGTGCTGTCACCTTCGTGAAGAAGAACCGCTTGTTTTTTTGCTACCGGATTAGGACCATGAGGATTGGGTAACGACGAAAAGCCTTTGGCATTGGCAACGTATAGTTTGTGATCTATAACCCGGACAACACTCGGGTACCAGCCCGTGGGCACAAAACCGCGTGACCGGCTTGATCCGGGATTGCTCACATCGAATACGGCGAGACAGTTGTTATCGGCATTGGCGACGTATAATGTTTTGCTGTCGTCAGACAAGGCAACAGAGTTACTTGTTGTTCCGCTCAATTCCGTCGGATATACGGCTGTATTCAATGTTTCAAGCACCTTGTTCTTTTTCAGATCGACCAGGGAGACTGTGTTATCATTGGCATTGGCGACATACAGGTATCGCCCGTTTTTGGAGAGACACAGGTCGTTGGGATTGTCGCCGACCGCAATAGAATCTGTCAGCGCATTCTTTTTTGTATCAAATACAGCTACTTTATCCGCGCCCCAAAGGCTGATGTACAGCTTTGACTGATCAGCGTTCAACAGACAGGTGTAGGCATCTGTACCCAGTGCAATTTTCTGTTGAATAGTTTTCGTTTTCACATCAATGAGATAAAGGCTGTTATCTTCTTTAGTCACGACGTATAAGATTCCTTTCCGATCATTCAGAGCCAGACCTGTAGGAGAAATAGAAACCGCATTTTTTTGCTTGCTCCATGCATCCCCTAACCTGATAGTATCGCTGGCGACAAGTTTGTCACTGATAATTGAATAACGAATGATCCAGTTATTGTCGCCTCCTGAAGCATAAAGGCTTTTCTCGTCATCGCTGAAGGCCAGACCACCCCAGGCCTTGCTGATCATCACGTTGTCCAGTTCTTTGTCATTCTTTGCATCCAACAGTTGAATGCTTTGCGTACTCTGTCCATTGTTGGTAACGGCGGCATACCGGTGATTTTTACTCACGGCGATATTTAAGGGAAGATCTCCCAGTGGTAGGCTTTTGCCCACTGGAGTGAGCGACCATCCATTGGGTAATTTCACCCTGTTGCGTTCAACCGAATTAATATCTTGTGCCCATCCAGGTCTTGCACCCAGCAGCAGGGCAGCAATACAAAGCATCTTTTTCAGTGACATAATTTACTATATATTATTAGAGATAAAACCCGAAATTATCCGAGATGTCACTATTGCCAAACGCTTACAGGTTATCTTTTCTTGAATTTTTTAATGTTAATTTAAGGAGCTGGCAAACCGGGGCTGTGAACCAACGCCCGGCAGCATTTTGCAGTTCATCATAATCATTTTCAGTAGCCCACGCAACTACTCCATCAGGGCGTATCAATAGGGCGCTCAACCCTAATTGTTCTTTCGGATAGCCTGAAACATACTTCATCTGGCCGCCATATTTATTTGCCACGGATCTCAGTGATGTATTCCAATTAAAATCAAGCAATATCCCCTTACCATTATGCATTAACTCACCAATGGTTGTACCGTCTTCCAGCTCAAAGTTGGGCACGCTGTGTCCTACAAGAGAGTGATCACTACCGAGATCGTAGTGAGTATAAATTCCCCAGACCCGTCCGGCAAAATAAGTAGCACCGTCCCGCGTATTCATCAGATCGCAGACGATCGCATTCAGTGCACGGGCATGTGGGTTTGGCCGCATGATCGCAACCTGGGCGCGCGACCATTCCAGCACTTTTGCTCCAACCGGATGCCGTTCAGTCTGATAACTGTCCAGCAAACCTTCAGGCGCTTTCCCTTGTATGGTTGCGGCGAGCTTCCAGCCAAGATTCATAGCATCGCCCAAACCAAGATTAAGTCCCTGACCTCCCAGCGGTGAATGAATGTGCGCCGCATCGCCAGCCAGCAATACGCGCCTTTTGCGGTAAGTTGTTGCCTGTCTTGCGCGGTCCGTCCACGTGGTCGCGATATGCAGAGAGCTGATTGTAACGTCGGTATTCGAAATATACCGCAGCACTTTCTGAATGTGTTCGAGAGTTACCGGCTTTTCTGAATTATGAAAAGCCCCACCATCAAAATCCTGGATCATGATATAACCAGGTTGAGATTGTAAATACATGCCTGTTGGTGTCATGTTCCGGCCCGGACTAAGCTTTTCCGGATCTGCGATATCCACTTTAGCCGTGTACCCGGTAAATTCCGGCTCTGTGCCCGCGAACTCAAACCCGCCAATCTTGCGAACAATACTGCGGCTTCCATCACAACCCACCAGCCATTTACTTTTGAAAGGTTGATTATTTGACTGAACAACCACTTCGTCTTCGGTTTGATCAAAGTCCGTAACAGCAAACCCGCGTTTGATTACCACACCCAGAGATTTTGCCCGACGGGTGAGTAAAGTTTCAAGCTCTTCTATTTCAGAGATCAAACCGGTGTCTGTTGAGCTGGACAGCCGGTATTTCCATTGTGAAGTATCTATATCACTGTCGTAAAATGGAATGCCGGCGAAATGTCCCACCTGGCGACGCGGACCTTGTTTAGCATTCTGATGAGGATTTTTGAGATATTTATGTATTTCAAGTTCGTTTAATAACCCACGGCGGTAAAGGGCTTCAATAGAGGGCGCAGATAATCCCCGCATTCCGAATGGAAGTTTTTTCAGAGGAGAGTCCGGGCTTTCAGCCTTTTCAAGTATCAGGACAGAACAGTTGGCCAACGCCAGTTCACAGGCCAGGAATAGCCCTACAGGTCCTGCGCCGGAAATGATGACATCGTAAATAGAATGATTTTCTAAGGATTTCTTGCTTTCACGTATTTCGTTCATATATAATGATTGAAACGCAAAATTCGGCGAGGCTGCTTCCTTAGGATTGTACAAACGCGACAAAATCATTGCTGACGGCAGCTTGTCTTTTCTTTGCTTTTCGCGCGAATGCGCCGGGTGTTGTACCACTATAACGTTTGAATTCCCTGCTTAGATGTGATTGATCTGCATAATTTAACTCCAGCGCCAGGCCGGCAAGATTGGTATCCGGATAATTCCACAATTGATTTCGCACCTGCTCAAAGCGCATCAGTGCGGAAACGTCCTTAACAGTGTGACCAGAAGATTGCTTGAAATTCCTTTCTAATGTACGAACCGTCGCATGAGCCGCCATTGCAACCTGACTGACCTGCATAGTGCCATTTGCTTTTCTCATGGCCGCTCCTGCTTTAAAAAGCATACTATCAACAGCAACATGTAACCGCGCATTAATGAAGTATTGTTTTACCTCGTTCACCGCCTCATCTATCTTATCTGCCCTGATCAATTTATCCAACTTTGGATGAAGTTGGGCGATAGGATGCTCGAATACATGCACCGCCTTTTTTCCTGCCGGTAATCCGAGCAAATCGAATACTGTCCACGGAAAGCACCTGATAGCAATGATCTCTAACCGGTTTTCCGTATAAAAATGAACGGGCTGATTGAGCAGCCCCATCATAAATGGAGATGGCAATGATTGCAAGCCTTCATGATCAGAAATATAAAGACTCCCGAAGTAAAAAATAATTTCCGCATAGCCGTCAGGTGTTACCTCAAAACCAGACGGTTCTTTTCCGTAGTCTCTTCGCTCGTACCAAAAGCATTTTATGGCATCCTGTAGCTCTTCTGGAGGTTGGAATTCTTGATGCATATAGAAAGATAGGAAATTTGAGGAATTCGGGGGGTGAGTTGAATTATCGCTTTAACTGGCCGGTTGTCTTTTGGCGAGTAATAAAAAACCGGAAAAGCAACAAGAATTTGTGCCTTTCCGGTGAGGTAGTCCCGACAAGAATCGAACTTGTATCTAAAGTTTAGGAAACTTCTATTCTATCCATTGAACTACGGGACCAAATTTGGATTGCAAATATCTCGTTCCTGGCGCAGTTTTCCAATATTTCGGTTGATAAAATTAGTTTTTACTTTGAATTGACAGAATTTGACATCAAAATTTTATTCAGAGATCTCCGGCCAGCAGCAGTCTTCCAATATTTCTCTTTGATTATTGCTTCGTCCCTGGAATCAAAACACTCGTAGTGTACTATTTTAAAAGGGGCATAATACTTATTTGATTTGGTATGAAACGAATTGTGCTGGCTTAATCTTACTTCAAGATTTTCACAGTGACCTTTGTAAAAATAGTCCGGATACCTAATGCTTTGAAGAACATACGCGAAGAACATATGAATATTGGTTTAGGTGGTTTAGGAAACTTCTATTCTATCCCCGCCTGAATGACGTCAGTCGGGCAGGCATTGAACTACGGGACCAAATTTGGATTGCAAATATCTCGTTCCTGGCGCAGTTTTCCAATATTTCGGTTGATAAAATTAGTTTTTACTTTGAATTGACAGAATTTGACATCAAAATTTTATTCAGAGATCTCCGGCCAGCAGCCGTCTTCCAATATTTCTCTTTGATTATTGCTTCGTCCCTGGAATCAAAACACTCGTACTGTACTATTTTAAAAGGGGCATAATACTTATTTGATTTGGTATGAAACGAATTGTGCTGGCTTAATCTTAATGCAAGATTTTCACAGTGACCTTTGTAAAAATAGTCCGGATACCTAATGCTTTGAAGAACATACGCGAAGAACATATGAATATTGGTTTAGGTGGTTTAGGAAACTTTTATTCCCTGGCCGAATGCTATGGCGGGCGGCTATCCCCGCCTGAATGACGTCAGTCGGGCAGGCATTGAACTACGGGACCAAGTTGATCTTCAAAATCAACCGGCCGCAAAAATAATAGATTCTCCATAATATTTCGCGTGAATCTTCACTTATTCTGTACATTCATCACCTAACCGCAATAAAACATCAAATGAAAAATTTCTTACGTTTTTGCCTGCCTGTTGCGCTGCTATTTTCTGTTGTTCTTGTGAAAGCGCAAAGCGGCAAAAAGCCTTCGGTATTAATGAATCATGTGGCAGTTTATGTAGTCGATCTGGAGAAAAGTACACATTTTTATCGCGATCTGGTCGGTCTTGATACCATGCCAGAGCCTTTTCATGATGGCAAGCATGCCTGGTTTAGAGTGGGCGAAAATTGCCACCTCCATGTAATTTCCGGTGCGAAAGAAGCTACAACACATGATAAAAATGCCCATATCTGCTTTAGCGTTGCATCTGTAGATGACTTTCTGAAAAAGCTCCAAAAGGAAAACATTGAATTTGAAAGCTGGCCCGGCGAAAAAGGCAAATATGCTGTTAGAGTGGACGGTGTTAAACAGCTTTATTTAAAGGATCCTGACGGTTATTGGATTGAAATTAACGATGCCAAATATTAAAAATCAGATGTGCAATAACCCTATCTTTGCCGCTCTTAAAATGTGTGTATGCAGTTTTATAATTTACTAATTAAGTATCGTTTTTGGTTGAGTCTTGCCTTGCTGGTTGCAGCTATTGCACTGAATGTTACTGGCTCCGCGGGATTCTGGCCAACGTTTCCTTTATATTTTATAGCAGTTATTGGCTTATTCAGTCATTTTTTCATCGGTCCGTTGCGCCTGATCCAGGGCCCAATGGAAGCTGGCAATATTGAGGAAGTGGAAAGAATTCTTGCTACTATCTGGTTCCCCAACCTGTTGTACAAGCCCATTCGTTCTACGTACTTTACAATCAAGGGCAACCTTGCGATGATGAAGCAGGATTTTGATTCTGCTGAAAAACACCTGAAGAAAAGCTCTGACCTGGGTGCTCCAATGCCTGAAGCTGAAGGTGCCAACAAACTTCAATTGGGAATGATGGCGCTGCAAAAAGGTGACATGAAGAACGGCGAAAGCTATATCCGTGCAGCTATACGCGCAGGTATTCCTGATAAAGAAAGTGAAGCAGTTGCTTTTTTGAGTATGTGCCAGATCTTCATGAATAAAAGAGAATTCAGAGCTGCCAAAGACTTCTTCAGAAAGGCAAAAGCCTGCAACCCAAAATCTAAAGAGGTTGTAGCACAGATAAAAGAAATTGAAAAATATATTTCGCGGATACCAGGATAAGCCAGGTACGAAGTTAGAAGTACGAAGTACTCATGTTTGATCGGTCTACTAGTTAAAAAGATCCAGTTGTTTTTGGCAGCTGGATCTTTTTGGCTTTTAGCAGTCAGCTATTAGCTATCAGACTTCATCAGTCAGCTTTCATCGGTCACAATTTAATATCCGCGTCCCCGGAAGCGATGCAATATGAGACTATTCCACTTTTTGAAACTCAAGGTGAATGACCGAAAAACCAACAAATGCCTTAAGCGATCATCACTCCACCTTTCACTATTCACCTTTCACTATTCACCATTTATCATTCACCAATCACTCCCCCGAAAATCAGCCATCAGCAAATCCGCCATCAGCGATCATTGCCACACCTTTCACTATTCACCATTGACTATTCACGCCTCCCAATCATCGCTCCCTTCCCTCTATTAACTATTTACGTACTTTTACACCCACTTATGGCATATTTTAATTGGAATGATAGTGTTAACCTGTTGAGCAAACTTACGCCCAGGCGTATGTGGAATGCCACAAAAGTTTATACAAGCTACCAGCTTACCAAACTTACCAAAAAGCCGGTGCAGTGGGGATACCCGGTTTCTGTGTCTTTTGAACCAACCACTTCCTGTAACCTTCGTTGCCCGGAATGTCCGAGTGGCTTGAGGGAATTTACCCGCCCAACCGGTATGCTGAAAAAAGACTTCTTCAGGGAGACTATTGACGATATTTACAAAGAGCTTTTATACCTTATATTTTATTTTCAGGGGGAACCTTACCTGAACCAGGATTTCCTCGAAATGGTGAAATATGCCCACGATAAGGGAATTTATACCGCAACTTCCACAAACGCTCATTATCTTAATGATGAGAAAGCAAAAAAAACTGTAGAAAGCGGACTTGACCGGTTAATTATTTCAATTGATGGCACCACCCAGGATGTTTATCAGCAATACCGCCGCGGCGGAAAGCTGGATAAAGTGCTCGAAGGCGCCAGGAATATTGTCAAATGGAAAAAAGAACTCAATAGCAAAACCCCTTTTGTGTTCTTCCAGTTCCTGGTTGTTAAACCTAACGAACACCAGATTGACGAAATAAAACGCCTTGCAAAAGAGATTGGCGTAGACCAGGTACGCTTTAAAACCGCCCAGGTTTATGACTATGAAAACGATCCTAACAATTTAATTCCAACAATTAACAAGTACAGTCGTTATAAAAAGGACAACAATGGTGTTATGCACATAAAAAGTGGCTTAAATAACCATTGTTGGAAACTATGGCATGCCAATGTAATTACCTGGGATGGCCTTGTAGTTCCATGCTGTTTTGACAAAGACGCCGTGCACCGCCTTGGCAACCTGAGGATGCAGTCTTTTAAAGAAGTGTGGAATAATGATAACTATAAGCAGTTTCGTAAGGAATTGATTACGAGCAGAAAAAATATAGACATTTGTGCGAACTGCAGCGAAGGATTAACAGTTTGGGAAGATTAAATTTTGAGGCCGCTCGTGCTTTGGTCTCCGTTTTTGGTATAAGGTTTGCCATTGATTATTTAACATTAATAATCTTTTATAAGACTTAAAACTTTGTTAACCATGAGTAGTGCCTTAGCTGTTCAACAGACTAATTTCCGGAATGATTACCAGAAAGTGATGGTGAATATTATGTACACGAGCAACTGGTTTCAGGAAAAATTAAAAAAAATATTAGAGCAGGAAGATATAACTCCGCAGCAGTTTAACCTGTTGCGCATTTTGGAAGCCAGCGGCAAGCCATTAAGCACGCTTCAGATAAGAGAGCGGATGCTGGACAAAATGAGTGATACCAGCCGCATTGTGGACAGGCTTATTTTAAAAAAGCTGGTTGATAAAAAAACTTCAACAACTGATAAACGCCTGGTTGACGTCACAATTAACGACGCCGGTAAAGAGTTGCTGGAAAGATTGAACCAGAAAAATGAACAAATAGATAATCTGGCTTCAGGTATATCAGAAGATGAAGCTTCACAGCTTGTTAACTTACTGGAGAAAATAAGGAGCAAATAGCCGCGTTTACAATTATCTTCGCGGCATGAAAAGCACAAATATTCTTTTTTATTATATATTAGTTCTTGTTCTTGCATTAGGCATATCCACTTCACATGCCTATGCACAACCAAAATATGAATTCCGGGCTGTTTGGATAGCCACGCTTGAAAACATAGACTGGCCCAGCAAAAGAAATCTGTCTGTAGACGAACAAAAAGCTGAATTTATACGGATCCTGGATATGCATCACCGTAATGGAATGAATGCCGTATTTGTTCAGATCAGACCCGCTGCAGATGCTTTTTACCCCTCTCAGTTTGAACCCTGGAGCGAATACCTGAACGGGAAACAAGGGCTGGCACCTGTTCCTTATTATGACCCGTTACAGTTTATGGTTGAAGAAACTCATAAACGGGCAATGGAATTTCATGCGTGGCTAAATCCTTACAGGGCTGTTTTCAATATTTACAAATCTTCAATTGCTCCTACACACGTTACGCGCACACATCCCGAATGGTTTTTTACCTACGGTGATAAAAAATATTTTAACCCCGGAGAGCCTGCCGTAGTTAACTATATCACAAATCTTGTGAAGGACCTCGTGCAACGGTACGATATTGATGGCGTTCACATGGATGACTATTTCTACCCTTATAAAATAGGCAGCAGGGATTTTCCCGATGAAAGTACTTTCAGGAAATACGGCAGGGGCATGAGTAAGCCGGAATGGCGCAGGGCCAACTGTGACAGCGTTGTAAAATCAATTCACGATATCGTTTTCCAAACCAAGCCATGGGTAAAATTCGGGATTAGTCCATTCGGCGTTTGGAGAAACAGCAATATTGATCCTGCAGGAAGTGATACGAGAGCAGGTCTTACCAACTACGATGATCTTTATGCCGACATTCTGCTTTGGCTACGTAAAGGATGGATTGATTATGTTGCGCCGCAACTGTATTGGGAGATAGGTCATCACTTGTGTGACTATGAAACACTGCTCGACTGGTGGACCAAACATACTTACGGAAGGCACCTTTATGTTGGACATGGTGTTTACCGCGTTTTTGAAAATCCCACCAAACCATGGAGAAACCCAAACGAGTTACCTAACCAGATTAAATTATTGCGTGACTATCCCGAGATACAAGGCAGTGCATTCTTCAGCAGTAAGAATTTTGAACGCAATCCTAATGGCTGGAGCGACAGCCTTCGGTTCAACTATTATAAGTACCCGGCCATCATTCCACCGATGCCCTGGATTGACAGCACGCCGCCAGCTAAACCAACCATTGTAAATGCACGAAACGGCGAAGGTAATTTCAAAGGAACTGTATTAAAGATAGATGCCAAACAGGCTGATGGCGAAGAAGACCTCCGCGCCTATGTTGTTTACATAGCGAATGATATCCCTACACTCGGACAACACCCGCGATACATTTTTTCTGCCTTTAATAAACCTTCTTTATCTGTAGACATTTTCGACACTGATATCCCTAAAGAATGGAACAATTGTTACGTCGCAATTAGCTGCCTCAGCACAGAAAACGTTGAGAGCCCGCTGAGCAACGTTGCGCAATATGTGAAGACGAATAAGGGGTGGATGGTGAAGAAGTAGACATGTAAGATAGTAAGATAGTAAGATAGTAAGATGGGCTGTTCAGTTTTTGAATGGCCCTTTTTTATTGAGCATTAATAAAAGAATTTTTAAGAGCTCAAATTGTGCCCATCATTTTTCAATTGTCAATTTTCAATTATTCATTGAAGGAAGATGGGCTGTTCAGTTTTTGAATGGCGCTTTTTTATTGAGCATTAATAAAAGAATGTTCAAGAGCCCAAATTCTGCCCATCATTTTCAATTGTCAATTGTCAATTTTCAATTATCCATTGAAGGAAGATGGAAGTTCAGTTTTTGAATGGCCCTTTTTTATTTGGCATTGAAGAGACGATTTCAATATTATAGCCTCCGTCATTTATCTCAATTTTCAACTATGCCCTGCTCCTATTGATGAAGAGACAACAGGGCCACAATGTATACTACGAAATATTTCAGCGCAGATAGACCAAATCCCGGAGGGATGAAATTATTATAGAAAGATACACACGTCCGCATTTAAAACCCGAAGCCCGCCTGACCGAACGGGCAGGGGTTGACATTATACTATGTCACCCTTTCAGGGTTTGGACAAATGGGCTTAGACGTTCCTATAATAATACTATCTATTCGGGATTGTATATTTTCAGCGAAAGAAAATTTGCATCCGGTTGATATGCAACAAAGGAAATGAACGCTTCGCACCAACAATAACAGAAAGGGCAGCGAATAAATCTGCCCCTGTTTTGTTTTTTGAAAATGATACATTTCGCCCATCATTTTCAATTGTCAATTTTCAACTGTCAATTGAAATAGTCATTTGAAAAATAAAATTTTGAAATCTAAATTCACAAAACTATATTTGTCTATAGTTTTAGTAGACTAATTATTTACCACCAATAACAAGACTTGCAAACGAACTGGCAAGCTTGCATACATTATTTAACTGTTTTGAAATTTTATTGTATGAACACGACAATTAAACAACTGGTGGTTTCTTACTCTTACAACGCATCCAACTTCTATTGTTGTTGTTGATTTCATCTTCACTTCTTTTTCTAACCCATATACAATATTGCTAAGGCGGGCGAAAGCGCGTGTACATAAATGGTGGTAAATTTATTAGCCACGCAGTTCTCGCTTTGTCCTTAGCAACCAAACTAGTTCGGAATGCTCAGTGTCTCTTCGTTTTACATCAGAAGAACATTGATAAACAAGTCACAAAAAGCAATCAACCAAATAACTGTATACAATTAAAAAGACACGCATGGTACTTCAAGACTTTAATATCCTTATAAAGAAAATACTTGTGGGTTTCATATTGGTGCTTGTTCCACTGGCACTCATTTTCGGGGCGCTTTGGCTTACACAAAAAACGCTTACACCCACAAAAAATAGTGAACCTGATTCATCACAAATTCAAACTTCATTAAACAGATAATCATGGCAAAAGCAACTCGTGATAAAATAGGGCGCAGCATCTTCCTCAGTTTGTTTTTGTATGCGCTGCCGATATTACTGATGTTTTTATACTTATCAATTACCGGGCAAAAGCCCTGGCTAAAGAAAGCGAACGCAGCGACAGAACAAACAAAATAATCTAAGGTTTCAGGTATCAGGCTTAAGGTATCAGGTAAAACACCCGGCATCTCAAGCCTCACACCTCATTCCTCACACCTCATTCCTCACTTCAAAAATTTAACTATGGGAAAATTTCTTCAACTTATTCTCGACAGCTTCCACGGCAATGGACTGGTAATTTTCATGATCGCCCTTGGTATTGTAGAATTCTCATTTGGATTGTACAAAGGCAAATGGAGCAAAAATGAACGAACGCTGGATATTATCTGCTTCATCATTCCGCGCCTGGTTGTTAGACCGGCGATCGCTTATTTCGGATTGAAATTACTGCCGGTAGTATTACCAGGCTACAAAGGCTATTTTAGCTGGGTGCCGTTTTTCTGGGGATGCCTGATAATAGCCGTCGCAGATGATCTTACCCAATACTGGTATCATCGCCTGCATCATGAAGTACGCTTTATGTGGCGCTTTCACCGTACGCACCATTCTGCGCCCTATATGGGTATGGCGATGGCAAGCCGTCAAAACCTGATCTATACTTTTTTCTTTTCGCAGATCTACCTGACAACAGCACTGGTCTATTTAGGTCTCGGACCTGCAGCACTTGTTGTAGGAGGTATAAAAGGTACGATCACCACGCTTGCACATTCCAGCATTCCTTGGGATAAACCTTTTTACCAGATCAAATGGCTGAACCCCATAGCCTGGGTATTGGAAAGATTGATCTCAACTCCGGCCACACATCACGCGCATCATGCGGATACACATGGCGATGGCGTCGGCTTTTATAAGGGCAACTTTGGCAACATGTTCTTCCTGTGGGATATCATTTTTGGAACAGCGCATATCTCGAGGAAATACCCGGAAAAATATGGCATCTCACATTATGAATCTGATGAATGGTATGCTCAGTTTCTCTGGCCCATCTTCAAATCAAAAATTCCGGGTAGTGAACTTGCAGCCGATGGACCCGCAGTCAGAGAAGAAGCGGATGCCCCGGCCGGGCACCATCTCCAACCAGTATTGCAATCGCGCGAGACAGGTGCAGAAGTAGCTATTTCGTAAGTCAAAATTTTCATAGGCAGCTTTATTGGTACTTGACGGCTGGAAGAAATTCCGGCCGTTTTTTATTTAATCTGGCCGTACAATCAATGGCAATTTTTCAATTCATTTAAACATTACATTTGCCTACATAAGTGTGCTGGCGTTATGCAGCACTGAAAATCCACCCGACGGGAACAGTTGCAAACCAAAAAACACACTGATGAAAATATCCTTCTTTTCAACACAACCGTACGATAAACATTTCTTTTCTACATACAATGATTCGTTTGGTTTTCAACTGGAGTTTTTCGAAACACAATTGAATGCTCAAACCGTAAGTCTTGTTGAAAATGCAGATGCAGTATGTGTTTTTGTCAACGACAGGGTCGATGCAGCTGTAATTGAACAACTCGCGGCCAGGAACGTGCGGATCATTGCGTTGCGCTGTGCAGGGTTTAACAATGTGGATCTTGAAGCGGCAAGAATAAATAACATTCACGTTTGCCGCGTTCCGGCATATTCACCGGAAGCTGTAGCAGAGCATACTGCTGCAATGGTTCTAACACTCAATCGCAAAACACATAAAGCATATAATCGCGTTCGCGAGCAGAATTTCTCCCTGAACGGCTTACTTGGGTTTGATCTTCACGGTAAAACAGTTGGCGTAATCGGAACAGGGAATATTGGAGCCTCATTTTGCAGGATCATGAAAGGATTCGGCTGCCGGGTTATTGCCTTTGATGTTATCGCCAACAGAGAGGTGGAAGCTTCGGGCGTGGAATATCTGCCGGTTATTGAAGTGCTGCAACAATCCGATATAGTTTCATTGCACTGTCCGTTGAACGATCAGACCAAACACATCATCAACAGCTCCACATTGGCAATGATGAAAAAAGGAGCCATGCTGATCAATACCAGCCGCGGTGGATTAATAGACACGCCTGCTGTTATCGCAGCACTGAAAAAAGGGCAGCTTGGCTATTTGGGTATTGATGTGTATGAACAGGAGGAAAAATTATTCTTCCGCGACCTTTCTGCCGATATTATTGAAGATGACACCATACAGCGGTTAATGAGCTTTCCCAACGTACTGGTTACCGCACACCAGGCCTTTTTTACAAGCGAAGCACTTACCCAGATAGCGCTTGTAACCCTGCAAAATATACAGGAATTGGCCACCAAAAGCAATTTATCCTCGAAGGCAGCGTTATTAGTTTAGCCCATATCTATATATTACAAAATCAACTTGCAGTATTCATGAAAAAATTACTAGCATTCGGCGCATTATTCTTATTTGTTATGGCATGGTTTATTTCCTGTACGAAAGAAAAAAGCTTTGAAACAGGCATTATTCCCGGCCAGGAGTCCATTGGCACACTTAAAGACGACAGCGGCAATTGCATGACGGTTATTCCACATGGTGTGTTCTATGGCGGAGTTACCCCCACCGATTCCAATTATCTAGAAGTAAAAGTAAATGTTACCCAAAAAGGGACCTACGTTATTTATACTAATATGCAGAATGGCCTTTCCTTCAAGGATAGTGGTGTATTTATGAACCTCGGTATGAACACCATTCACTTGAAACCAACCGGTCTTCCTGAAAACGGCTTTGCAGAATTTACATTGAATTACGATACGTCCATTTGTGCGTTTCAATTAGCAATACAAGATAGCACAGGTTCTGGGCAGGGAGGTGGCCAATTTACATTTGGTGATTGTGCTTCCGATTCAGTTTATGGCAGATATGTCGCTGGAAAAGCGCTGGATGCAACTAACAAATTGAGTGTCGTAGTAAATGTTACAACATTAGGAAATTTTAATATCGCAACCAATACAGTCAACGGCATAAGCTTCAGCAAGACCGGTACGTTTACGACAACGGGTCCCCAGACTGTCTATCTTGATGGAATTGGCACACCGACGGACGCCGGTGCCTTTCAATACCAGTTCTCAAATGGATCGGGTGGATGTGGCATTACATTTACCGTTCTTGACGCTGTAAATGGAGATGATTATGCGTGGAGTTTCACAGAAGGCGCCAATAATTATCACGGCTATATTGACACTTCTTTTATAGCAGATTCGCTTACGTACAAGGTGATGTGGATTCTTGGATCAACAGCAGCAACCGGCGATACAACTTTTGCAATAGCTTATTCGTTTGATCATTCCCTGACAAGTCCGCCAACCGGTACATTCAATACCAACGATCAGTCTTCAAGTAATTTTTTTGGATTTATTATTAAAAACCCCCAGACACTCATTTTTGGTGCTGCAAAAGAAGCACCAGCTGTGAATATAGCCATCAACGCAACAAGCTATGACCCATCGTCGAAGCTCTTAACAGGTAGCTTCTCGGGGACGGCAATGACTCTTCTTGGGGGGCCTTTTACAATAACAAACGGGCAATTCAAAACAACAGTCCAATAACTAAGAATATTTTCTTTATTAAAAACTGCTTCTCGATTAACGAAGCAGTTTTTTTATGCAACAAACTTTGGCACAATTTGAAGCGAAGAGATCTTAATGTATGCTAAACCTGCCATGCACAGGATACAAAATTGTAGTCTCATGGTTCTCTTGCCCGTAGGGCATTAAGCTCAATAGAAAATTCCGCACCCATTGTATTCATTGCCCGTAGGGCATTAACCATTCACAAGCAAAAAGCACTCAATGTTGAAAAGGTTTCAATTCGTGACTTTAGGATCTTCGTTATATCATTATCATTCATTGTCGGTCCGACAAACTCCGCGCGAATCTAGCGCCATGGTTCGTGTCTAACGAACCGCCACGTGTAGTGCTGCGTTAGCATGTCGAGCAGCAAAAGCTTTTGTTACGTGTTTAACCCATTTTGAAGTTTTCTTCTGTTAAATGGTACCTGATGTTTCTTTTGAGCTGTTTTACTTCTTATCGCAGTATTAAGGAAGGAGATCTTATTTAAAACAAGTAAGTTAGTATAATTTGAAACATAAGCCAAAGGGCTTTAGCGTCATTGCTTTTTAGTTACGGCAATGGCACTTACAGTTCCGTACTGACTGCAGCAAAGCCGAACCTCAACTCCATTCTTCCAGTACACAGGTAAGCCTCCATCCCGCCCACCAATATAAATATCGGATTGATAAAATGTAATAGCTGTGGCGACGGCAGAAGATCCCCGTTTAGGGAGCGTAATCCTTGCTCCATCTTTCCAGTAAACAGCGTCCCCACGATAACTGCCTACAACATAAATGCTGTTGCCTGCTAACACAATTGCGTTGGCAGCAACAGGATCAACACCCGGATATTTATCCAATGTTACCTTCACTCCATTTTTCCAGTAGACTGCATCCCCCGACTCGGTAGCGCAAACATATACGTCGTTACCGCTCGTTGTTATGGAAGTAGCCCCTATATCAACCAGGGCATCTTTGCCCAGAACGGTTTCAATGCCGTTTTTCCAATAAACCGAATGCCACTCATTACCAGGTCCTGGTTGAAAACCAGCTGCATATACATCGTTGCCATTGACGGCCAATGCATTTACCCTTGCATAACCACCGGTAAAGGGCAAACTGTATTTTACCCGGTTTTTCCAATACACAGGCTTGTCGTTTTCACTGCCACCTACATAGAGGTCGTTGCCGAATAACTCAAGTACTCTTACCTGTCCTGCTGATTCAGGCGAAGAAAGGTTCGTTTTTTTTCCGTTCTTCCAATAGGCCGCCTGAAAACTTGGATACGTGTTAAAATGAGTATAGCTGCCAACATACACGTCGGTGTCTGATACTGCAATGCCGAACGCTCCTCCCATGTTATTTTGTGTAGGTTCCAGATAAGTCGCCTCACCATTCTTCCAATACATAACACCCATAGCCGCAGCTGCCACATACACGTCTACTGAGTCAGCAATTTCTACCGGGTCGGCAATATAGGTGTAAACGGGTCCGATTGCAGTAATTCCTGCTACTGCAACTGTAACGGGTCCTGATGTGCCGTTTGCGGGAGCTATTACAATCAAAGAGTCAGCAGAGGATGAAAACACTACTGCCGGATTGTTGTTGAAGGTGACAATGTTATCTAATGGGTTAACTCCAAAATGAGCGCCTTTAATGACAACCTTTGTGCCTGCCAGGCCACTCGATGGAGCAATTGACGTGATCGAAACCTTCTCCGGGCCACTTGGCTTAAGCTCTTTAGGCTCTTTTGAACACCCTGCATAAAAGGCTGCGACGATCACCAGTATACAAAGGGGGCGTTTCATGCGTTTTTTATTAAGGGTATCTGAAAATGTCAACATACTGCTTATTTTCATGTTTCGGGCTGTAAAAAAGCTTTGGCAAAATGTTCATTACCGTTTTGTTAGCACGCAATGTCAGTTATAGCTAAAGTAATTATTTCACAATTGTTTCCGGCTGAGATTCTTCAGCCTTTTTTGGAGGATGCGGCATTAATCTTTTCTGGAAAAGGAACAACACAATCACACCAACAGATATTGAAGCATCGGCCAGGTTAAATACCGGCTGGAAAAACTCAAACCGTTCGCCACCCCAGAACGGAATCCATGATGGCAGGGTAGTGTCTATCAACGGAAAGTAAAACATATCCACCACTTTTCCGTGAAGGAAACCGGCATAGCCGCCACCCGGAGGGAAAAGCTGCGCAAGATTTTGAGAAAAAGGATCACTTTCATTAAAAATAAGACCGTAGAACATACTGTCTATCAGGTTTCCCAGCGCACCGGCATAGATCAGCGAAGCGCAGATAATGAATCCCCTGGAATGTCCTTTACGGATAAAATTGCGAATGATAAACGTACCGGCTATTACTGCCACCAGCCTGAACATGGTAAGCAGCACTTTTCCAAGTCCGCCGCCGAACTTCCAGCCCCATGCCATGCCCTCATTCTCCACAAAATGCAGCCTGAACCAGTTACCTATCACCTTGTGCTCTTCGCCAAGATAATAATGCGTTTTAATAAACAATTTTATGGCCTGGTCTGCCACCAAAATAGCTGCAATCAACAGAATAACCTGTTTACCCTTCACTGTAAAAAATTTTTGCGGCAAAGATAAGGGGAAAAGATAGTGCTTTGCGAGCTATCAGCTATCAGCTTTTAGCTTTCAGCACTAGAGATTGTTAAAACTAGATCTTTCCAGGATTCTATTCTTCTAAATACACCCGTTTCACACGTTGGCTAATGCCCGTAAGTATCTCGTAAGCAATGGTTTTGCTCCATTGAGATACCTGCTGAATGGGAAGATTGGGGCCGAAAATCTCTACCTCGTCGCCAACTTTTATATCCTCAGCTCCGGTTACATCAATCATTGTCATATCCATACAAACGGTGCCAATAACCGGGTAAAGCCGGCCATTGATCCAGACTTTCCCTGTTCCGTACCCCAGGTTACGGCTGAATCCGTCTGCATAACCAATTCGTATCGTGGCGATAAGAGAATCACGCTCAACTTTGCCTCGCCTGTTATAACCAATGGTATCCCCTGCTTTCACCATTCTTAACTGGGCAATTGTTGTTTTCAACGTGGCAACAGTCTGCAGGGCAAGCTGATGTTCTGCGGCGCTGTCCACACCATACAAACCAATTCCCAGTCTCACCATATCAAATTGCGCTTCATGATGTCGGAATATTGCCGCTGAGTTGGAAATATGCCGTATGAAAGTGTAAGGCAACACCGCGGCAATACGATCACAGCATCTTACAAAAGTGTCAATCTGATGTTTGGTAAACGCATCCTCACCCGGATCTTCACTTGCAGCCAGGTGACTCAGGGCTGATTTTACCACGATTGAATTCTTGTTCTCCTTCAGGATCTCCAATAATTCATCCACATCTTTTTCTTCAAATCCCAACCGGTGCATACCGGTATCCAGCTTAATGTGTACAGGATATGATTGAATGCCCTGGTGCTTTACAAATGCAATAAAGCTTTGTAATATTTCAAAAGAATATAGTTCTGGTTCAAGATTGTATTCCACTACTGCTTCAAATGCCGCCTCATCAACATTCAGTACCATTAAGGGCATACGGATGCCGGATTTACGAAGATCAATCCCTTCATCAGCATAGGCTACAGCCAGGTAATCCACTTTATGAAACTGCAAAACATTGGCTACTTCCGCACTTCCGCTGCCATAACCGTAAGCCTTAACCATCGCCATCAGCTTTACGCCAGGTTTTAATTCCCGCTGGTATTCTTTTAAGTTGTGAGCGATGGCTGTAAGATTAATGCTCATTACTGTTTGATGCACTTTCTTGTCAAACAATTGCACCAGTTTCTCAAACTCAAAAACACGTGCACCTTTCAGTAGAATGGCTTCATTCCGGAAATGATTGGTATTGAACTGATGGACAAACTCTTCGGTCTGATCATATTGTTCCAGCAAAAAATTCTGCTGATCAGGGATAATATGCAGTGCCTTCCATTTGGGACCGATGGTGATCAGTCTCCTGATCTTTTTCGAAACGACCATCGCGATCAATTGCTTGTAATGATCAGCTGTATACCGTTCAGGAAGATCAGAAATAATGATGCAATGCCTGGTATACTGATTTTGCTGCAACAGAAAATCTATCGCTATCTGAAAGGCATTCAGATCAAAACTGTAACTATCATTAATGATGGCGTTGTTGTTGATGGCCGGCAGCAATTGCAGGCGCATATCAACAGCCTGAAGCAATTGCATTCTTTCCGCAATTACGGCTGGCGCAAGGTTTAGCGAGAGGCAAACACAACAACAGGTTATCGCATTTTCAATACTGGCGTCATCCGTAAAAGGAATCAGGACCTCAAAGTCAGCCTTTTTGAAATGCATTTTTATGCTTGTTGACTGTTCATTTTTTTGTATTTCCTGAACATTCAGCTTCGCATTTCCACCTTTACTCCAATCAAACTTTTTCGCCGTTTCAATATGATCAATCGCTATGGCTATATCTTTTTTATCGCGGCAAAAAACAACCTCCCTTGCATCTGTAAAAAGTTTCGCCTTCTCCCGCACCTTTTCCTGTATGTTCATAAACCCTTCGCTATGTGCGTCGCCTATTGTTGTAAAAACCCCTAGATCAGGTTTAATAACATGCTCCAGCTTTTCCATCTCACCACGCAAAGAAATTCCGGCTTCAAAAATGGCCAGCGTGTGCGTTTCATTCATATTCCACACACTTAAGGGAACACCGGTTTGTGAATTATAACTTCTGGGGCTGCGAACAATATTAAAATCGGGTGATAACAATTGATACAGCCATTCTTTGACAATCGTCTTTCCGTTGCTTCCGGTTATCCCAATTACCGGATACTTAAATTTGGACCTGTGCCAGGCAGCAAGCGCCTGCAAGGCATGCAATGTGCTGTCAACAACTATAAAGTTGGCATCAGAAAAAGATGAATGATCGAATTTTCTTTCAACCACAAAATTTCTTACACCACGTTCATACACTTCGGCAATAAATGAATGACCATCCCTTCGGGAAGAATGCAAAGCAAAAAAAAGCGAAGTAGCAGGAAAAATAATTTTACGGCTGTCCGTTAACAGATGCTCAATAACAGCCTGCTCACTGGCTGCATGTAATTCACCGCTGATTGCGGTGGCTAATTCTCTTAAAGTATACAATTCCAACAATTATTTACTCGTATTAATAAACAGTATCATCTACATTCTGCGGCTGTTTTTTATTCATGAAGATGGAATAAAATATGGATCCGCTAATACATACAAGTATCACGCCCAAAGAAATGAACACCTGGAGACTTTTGTCAACATATTGATTGATCCAATGCTCTGCAAGCATTTTTAAACCGATAAATACGAGCACAATGGCGATACCCTGCTGCAGGTAATCAAATTTATCAACCGCACCGCGAAGCAGGAAGAATAATGAGCGCAAGCCAAGTACAGCGAAAATGTTTGAAGTATAAATAACGAGCTTGTCCCTTGAAATACCCATTACAGCCGGAATGGAATCCAGCGCAAAAACAATATCTATCGAAGCCAGCAGAATAATGACAACGAATAAGGTTGTGTAAAACCGTTTACCGTTTTCACGTACCATGTACTTACCGTCTCCATCATGCGGAACCAGCGGCAATACCCTTTTAAGCAGTTTATACACTTTTGTATCATGCGGTTCAAATTCCTCGTCGCTGTTTGATGCAAACATCTTGACGCCGGTATATACCAGGAAAACACCAAACAGGTATAAGATCCATTCGAAACGTTCAACCAGTGCAACGCCGATGGTTATGAAGATCACCCTGAATAAAATTGCCATGAGGATGCCGAGCAAGAGCACACGGGACACATGTTTTTCTTTCACCCCAAAAGAGGTAAAAATGAGAATGAACACAAAAATGTTATCAATACTAAGGCTCCATTCCATCAGGTAAGCACTGATGTACTGCAGGGCTGTGGTTTGCCCTTTATCAAACCATAGAAATACAAAGAAGAGCAATGCAAGTGACACCCAGAACAGGGTTTGCTGCAATGCTGCTCTAATGGTAATCTTTTTATCTTTTTTGCTGATTAAACCAAGGTCAAATATCAAGGCGCCTGTTAACACAATTCCAAAAACGAGGTATCCGATCTGATCTGCTGTCATTAAGGTGTAATTGATGATGTTCAAAGATAAGGCATTCGGGCGGTTAGGTTTCAGGTATCAGCGATCGGGTGTCAGGTTTCAGGCGTGAGGTGTGAGGCGTGAGGTTTAAGGCGTGAGGTTTAAGGTGTCAAGCATCAGGTATCAGGAAAACATTAACAGTTAGATTCAAATAATTAAAGATATAGGTTCGTAAACTTCAAGCTTTACCCCAACACAAATCCCGAAGCCCGCCTGACCGGATGGGCAGGGGATGGCATTACTATAGAAAGAATTATACGCATTAGCAAAACCCCGAAGGGGTGACACCCACAAATGTTGTTCCTTCGGGTTGAAAATGTATTCTTATATCTCGATAATAATGCAATTGATCGCCATGGGTCGTGTCTCACGGCCCAATGCAACAACCAAAGGTCCGTGGGATATAAACCCTGGCGAAGCGACACATACCTTGGCGAGGCATAGCAGACATCAGCCATCCGACACATCGTACATCGTACACCTAACATCGTACAAAAAAAAGCAGGATCTTCTTTTACAAAGACCCTGCATAAAAGTGCCCGTTTTTAACACGTTTACTTAGCCAACAGTCCATCAACGGTTATGGACATGTAGTAAACACCACGTATCTCCGGACCTCCTACGTATTGAAAGTAAGCTGTGTTTAAAATGTTGGAACCACCCACTTTAATAGTTGAGTACAGTTTAGGCACCCTAAAGCTAACCTGCGCATCAACAGTGCTATAAGCAGGTACATTACCATTACCGAAGAGATTCTGCCAGTAGAAAGAATCCTGCCAGCGCCAAACTATGTTGAACCCGATATTCTTAACCACTTCCCTGTTGCCAAAGCTGAGGTTGGTAAACCATTTTGGTGTATTAAAACCTGGGATCAAGGCATCGTCTTTTGTTTTGTCCTGCGCCAGTTGGTTGTAATTTACGTTACCGCTTACACTGTAACCTTTGTAGAAGTTATAAGTAACGGCAAGGGCAGCTCCGTAATTGGCAACGGTAGAGCGGCTGTTTGTCCAAACCCTGTATCTTGTCTGCAATGATTTGTCGGTCATTGTGTGTAATACTTCCGGTGTTGGATTGTTCACATCACCAACGTTTGGTACAGTTGCCTCAACCTGGCCAATAAAGCTTTTGTACTGGCTGTAATATCCGTCTATGTCAATAAATACTTTGTTTTTCAATATAACGCTTTTGTATCCTGCCTCAAACGCGTGGATCTGCTCCGGCTGAATCGGATCCAGATTGGCAACCTTCAATTTTGAAGCATTTTTTGCTTCGGCATCGGCCTGTGTCATTCCATTGTTCCTGTCAACGGTAACCGCCTTGCTGAAGGCATCGGCAGAAGAAGTCAGGTAAGAATTTTTGAAGTAGCCCAATCCTTCTTCAATAAATGGCAGACCGCCCACACGGCGCACACCACCGTTATTTACAAAAGAGAATGCTTCAAATAAAGAAGGGAAGCGATATCCCGTTTGGAAAGAAGCACGGAAGTTGTGTTTCTCTTTATATGTGTAAACAGCTGATAAGCGCGGATTGAATTTACCACTGAAATAATCACTCTTATCATAACGGAGTGAGGCAGTCAGCTTTAATGCATCAAACAGTTTTTTACTAGCCTGCACAAAGCCGCCTGTTTTTGCATACCATATATTGTTTCCGCCCGGTGTGTTGCGTTTATCTATCGGCTTGCTGAAATCAACAAAGTTGTTTCCGTCAGGAATGATTTCGTAAGTACGGTAATCTGCACCAACAAGTACATCAGCAAACTTGATATATCTTCTCAGGTTCCAGGTGCCTTCTGCATGGTAAAAATGGCTCATCTGCAAAAGCCTTGCACCGCCGGTAGTATTAGTGGGGTCGCTGGAAGTCGGGTAAATATCCCAGTCGTTCCTTGCTTTAATTTTTTGTACCTGCTCGTTAAATGCTTCGGTACCCGGAACAAAACGCCCTGCATCCGCCGCTGCACGTGCAGCCTGATGAGCCGCTACGAGGTCAGTTGTTGTTGACAGTGCGCTGTTTAAAGCCTTTGTATAATCTGCCGCCCATTTTTTATCCGGCTTGAAAGATTTCTCCAGGTTATCCGCCAGCGGATTCATGTTGTAAGAATTGTGCGTATTCTCTAAAGACATATAAGCGCGGATCGTAAAATCAGGATGCACCAATTCTATCTTATGGTTTTGCACTACTACACCACGAAGGCCTATACGATTACCACGCTGAAAGAATCCATCCATCTGGCCAACGCGATAGGCGTAGGACACTTCCAACTTGGGCGTTATTTTATAATGAAGGGCGGCATCAAATTTTGTGTTGCGTACCGTATAATCGCCAACTATATCTTTTTCCCAATAACCGGTTCTGTGTACAGTGTATTGTTTGTTGTTTTTATCTGTGATAACGATGTTGGCATTATCGCCGTACTTGTTCCATGAATCATTGGCAATATTGTTCTTGCCATTTAATTCAGGGAATGACGGGTTGAGGTTGGGTGTAAAATCTGTATGATTATCCGCATACCAGTCTGTACCTGTGAAATAGCTGAAATTTACTTTAAAGGCAAATTTGTCGTTAAATGCTTGAGCATAACGGATGGCTGTTTCAGAGATTGGCTTTGGAGAACTTCCTTTACCATCAAAGTGGTTAAACGCAACCTTTTGGTAAACGCTTAAGCCCTGGCTTTTGAAAGGATTTTTTGTGATGAGGTTGCTCATTCCGTTCAGTGCATTCATTCCATATAAAGCGGAAGAAGCACCTGGTGTAATTTCAATACTCTGAATATCCAGTTCTGTTGGCCCGATGGCATTTCCCAATGGCACACCTAAAGTTGCTGCCTGGTTGTCTATACCATCAACCATTTGCATAAACCTGAAATTGTTAGGAACATTAAAGCCGCGCGTGTTGAAAACCTTGAAGGTTAAACCTGCGGTGGTCATCTGCACATTCTTAAGATTTCCTATTGCATCATAAAATGATGAAGAAGGTGTTTCTTTTAATGCTTTAATATCCAGTTTTTCAATTGTCACCGGTGACTGTAACAATTTTTCCGACTGTCTGCTGGCGGTCACTACGACTTCGTCAACCATGTAAGTTTGGGTAACAAGCTGGATGTTGAGTTTGGAATCCTGGCTTTTTACTTCCAATTCCTGTGGTGCGAATCCTACCGAAGAAACTACAATGCGAAAAGGAAACTTTTGGTTGGTTACCAATGAAAAACTACCGTCGGCGTTGGTTACAACACCTTTGTCACTGCCTTTAATACTAACGGAGGCAGAAGGTACCGGTTGGTTGTGTTCGTTCACTATTTTCCCGCTAATTATCAAACTACCATTTAGCTGGGCAAGTACGAATAAAGGCAATACTGTTGCAAGAAGTACAATAAATCTTCTCATAGTTGGTGGAGTGTTATTTCTATAATTCCTACCAAATATATAGACTAATAGTATTTAAATGTTAATTTATAGGGATTTTTAATTTTCAAACATTGATAATGAATAAGTTATAAGTACGGGTATTTTAACACAGGCAGTGAAATAGAGGATTTGTACTTTGAACCATAATAAAATTTGATGGTTGATTTCTGAAAATCGCTGGCTTTTGCTTCAGGAATTCGCATGAATTTTTGCGGATTGCGATCAACGAGCGGAAACCAGGAGCTTTGTATTTGCACCATTATTTTGTGCCCCTTTTTAAACGTATGTGCCGCATCATTTAAGGTAAGGTCCGTTTGTGTTATTTTATTCGGTTCAAATGCCTCCGGTTTTTCGTAGCTATTCCTGAATTTTCCCCTAAGTATTTCAGCTCTCACCAATTGCTGGGTTTTGTTTTCATCTGGCAGCACATCTATCAGCTTTACCACAAAATCAGCATCGGTTCCTGTCATTGATACAAACATAGAAGCATGAATAGCTCCGGCAATGGTGACATCTTCATTCAACACATCACTTTCAAACCACAATACATCGGATCTTTTTGAGGCGAAAGATTGATCTGCCGCCATATATTCATTTACCCTGTCGCTTGATCGTTCATTAATATAAGGTACAGGATTCGCCGGATCAGAAACATAGGAATCAAATCCGTCAGCAGCATCGGCTGATGCCGACAAACCATGCTTCTTTTTAAAGAACCATTTTTGTACCTGCGATTGTTTTGGTGGCCACTGTTCAAAGTTTTTCCATTCGTTGCTTCCGGTTATAAAAACTGTAGCATCCGTCGCGTCAAATTTTCCTTCATTCTTCAGGTAATAATTAAAGAAACTGAGTACCAGCGACTGATATTTTTCATTGGCATTCTGATCAAAGCTGTAGCCGGCAAAACTTTTCCAGTCTTTTCCTGCCCAGGCTCCGTGTGTCCACGGCCCCATCAGCAAATAATTATTGTTGGGAGTATTTTGGAGCTCGATTGCTTCATATGTTTTCAACGCACCAAACATATCTTCCGCATCAAACCATCCGCCGACTACCAACGTAGCGGGCTTTATGTTTTTTAAATGAGGACGGATATTGCGTGCCTGCCAGAAGCTGTCTTTCGTGTCATGTTGTAAATACTGGTCCCAGATCTTGCTTTTACCCTGGAAGTATTTTTTGTTGGCATTTGCTATCGGTCCCATCTCTGTATAAAAATCCTGGACATCTTTTATACTCAAATTTTCATCCACTTGCGGGTTTACTTGCCTCGGCCCCTCCCTTGGAGCATCGAAAAAGTTGAGGAAACCGAAATTGTCCATTAAAAAGAAAGCTCCGCGATGGTAAGCGTCATCTCCCTCAAATTCATCCGTAACCGGCGCCTGTGGCGATACGGCTTTTATTGCCGGATGCGCGTTTGGTAGTGAAGCCGTTGCGTAAAAACCGGGATAGCTAATGCCATACAATCCAGCATTTCCGTTATTGTGTGCAATATTTTTAAGCAACCAATCAACCGTATCATAAGTGTCGCTGCTTTCGTCCACATCTTTATCAGAAGTCTTGTTGGCGATATTCGGCGTCATTTCTTTAAAATCACCTTCACTCATATGGCGGCCCCGCACGTCCTGGTAGACATAGATGTATTTCTCTTTGGAAAATTGTGGTGAAGGACCAAGTGTTCTCCGGAATTTATCTTCTCCATACGGCGCACATGAATAGGGTGTGCGGCAAATGAGAAAAGGAAAACTGGCGGTTGTGTCTTTGGGAATATAGATAGCGGTAAAGAGTTTGATGCCATCCCGCATGGGAATCGATCGTTCAATCTTTGTATAACTGCTCGCGGGGTAATCCGCATCGATGGGCTGGGAGAAAACATTAAGGCTGAAAAGGGAAACAACAAGAACTATTACAAGGTGCTTCATGAAGGAAGTTTCACCAAATGTAAAACGTTTCACTCAAAGAGTTTCTCGCGATACGGTTTCTCGCGATACGGTTTCTCGCAGCGGGCGCGGCGGGGCAGCGGCGCAACGATGTACGGAGGTTTCACGCAAAGGGCGCAAAGGAGCAGAGGCGCAAAGTTGTATGGAGGTTTCTCGCGGCGAACGCGGCTGGGCGGCGGCGCAGCGATATGCTGTTTAATTTGGGACTTTCCCACTGGTTGTTGGTACGCCACGCGCATTAGCAATGCTGCATACCAACAACGGCGGTCCTCGTACTATTTATAGAATTATATTTTGAGATACCAGAATAGCCACGCTGCCCGCCGTTGTTCGGTGTGCAGGCTAGCCCTGTGAGCAAGGGCACCAACAACATGTTACGTTGACAAACTATAGAAAGTTATCCGCTGCGCCGCCGCTTCTCTGCGTCCGTTGCGTGAAACAATGCGTAAAACATTCTTCCGCCGCGCCGTCGCTCCTTTGCGCTCGCCGCGAGAAACTATCCTGCGTGAAACGGTTATCCGGGGTAGTTGCTCAGGTGCTCGAAGCGGTAGCCCTTTGCTTTAAGCTTTTGTATGAGCGTTTTCAGCTTGGCTTCATCGCCAGGTTTTCTGAACATTTCATCGTGGGCGAGAATGATCAGGTGTCCGGGCTTCACCGTTTTATTAGCAGAAAAAAGTTTTTCAACACCGGCCAGCATTCCATCCACACTTTGCAGTGGTGATCCCGTGCGGCCATTGTGCTGCCATTCCAGGTCCCAGCCGTAAACTTTATAGCCGTTTTTGTACAACAGGTCCGCACTTTCCGCTCCGCTTGCGAGGTCATCTTTGCGTACTGTCGGAAGGCGCCATTGGTTCCGGCCCGGCTGTCTTGCAAATTTGTAGGGAATATTTAATGAATGCTGACATTTTAGAAAGTCGCGCAAAACGCTATCGGGATTGCTATAAAAAGCGGTGTAGTGATCGTTGGCGTGCGTAAAGCTGTGATTACCCACTTCAATCAGCGGATTGGCCAGGTAGCCTTTGTAAAAATCCATCATCGCCTTGCTGTTGAAAGCGTGCTGACCAACAATAAACACGTTGGTTTTGATCTGCTCTTCCTTAATCACCCTGTTAACGCCGTCGCTACCGTAAAGCGGGCCGTCGTCAAAAGTGAAATAGATATATTTCGCAGAATTGGGTTGCGAAGCCGCAGGCTGCTGCCCAACGGAAAATTTAACCAGGCTACAAAAAACAATCAGGATGATACACCGGGGTAAAAAAACACTCGTCCTTACGTTCAGCATATTATGAAGGTATAGTTTGCGGGGCGCAAATTACAATATCATTTGTTTGCAAAAACATAATGTAGCATAACCACGCCATCACTGAATACTTTGCTGCCTTTTAGCTCGGGAGCGTAACGCACATCAACATCTTTAAATAATGGGATTCCCCTGCCCAGCGTTCTTGGGATGATCGCCACCATTAATTCATCCAGCAAACCCTTGTTTAAAAACTGCGTAACAAGACTGGCGCCGCCAACCAACCAGGTATCCTTTTCTTTTTGGCGAAGTTCTGCCACAAGCGCCGATGGATCACCCGAATGCTGTTGTATGGTTTTGCCTTCCGGCACGGTGAGTAGTTGATTGGAGAAAATATGGTTTTCAAGTCCATCGTACCAAAACCCCAGTTTAAGAATGTCTTTGTAGGTTGTGGTTGCCATAATAACTGCGCCAAGCGTTTTAAGAAACTCGGCGTAGCCATAATCTTCTTCCGGACGCATAAAATCGTTCAGAAAATCAAATTTGCCATTTTCGTCGGCGATGAAACCATCGAGGCTTTGTGCGATGTATAAAACAATTTTACCCATAAGAAGTCAAAATTAAAAAGTAAAAAATCAAAACAAAGAAGCGACTGAAACATAGAAGATTTTTTTTCTGAACCATATAAGGCATATAAGTAAGGTGTCGGCTGCGCCAACGTTTCTTTGTAAACAACTGAAAAGCTTAAAGCCCAAAGCTGACCGAAGCAAAGTTTTTTAAACCATATAAGGCATATAAGAGCATATAAGAATTTTGCCTACAATAATAATTGCAGTTAAACGACTTTATATTTACTTAGCCAGACCGGACTTTCACCATTGACTATTGACTATTCACTAGTTGTATAGAAGAAAATATAAGAACAGATCCATCAGCATTACACGATCGTACCTTTTACTTCTTTTAAAACCATAAATCCTTACATTATCTTATATGCCTTATATGGTTTAAAAAACTTCCCTTCCGTCAATTTCCCTTATATGGTTTAAATGTTATTTTTGCCTCGAATTTTCATTTGAACAATCTAAACTGATCTATATGCCAGGTTATGAATTTTTTGGAGAAGAAGAAAGAAAAGAAGTAAACGAAGTGCTGGAAACAGGCATTTTAATGCGTTATGGTTTTGACGGACCGCGCAAGGGAAGATGGAAAGCGGTAGAGCTTGAAAATGCGATCAAAGAAACTTTTGGCGCCGGCTACGCGCAGCTTACATCTAGCGGAACCACCGCACTTACTACTGCGTTGACCGTTCTTGGCGTTGGAGCAGGCGATGAAGTGATCATGCCTTCTTTTACTTTCGTGGCAAGCTTTGAGGCGGTTTTAAGTGTGGGCGCTGTACCTGTTCTGGTTGATGTGGATGAAACACTTACCGTTAATCCCGATGCCGTTGTAAAAGCCATCACTCCAAAAACAAAATGCATCATGCCTGTGCACATGTGCGGAAGCATGGCAGATATTGATGCCTTACAACAGATCTGTAAAGAACATAACCTTGTTTTCCTGGAAGACGCATGCCAAAGCATCGGTGCCAAATACAAAGGCAAATGTGTTGGCACGATTGGTGACGCCGGTACTTTTTCGTTCGACTTTGTAAAAACGATCACCTGTGGCGAAGGCGGTGTTGTAATGACAAACAACGAGGACACTTACATTAAATGCGATGGTTTCCAGGATCACGGTCATGATCATAAAGGTGTTGACCGTGGGGCTGACCTTCATCCGTTTATGGGGCAAAATTTCCGCATAAGTGAACTTCACGCGGCGGTGGGTTTGGCGCAGATTAGAAAATTGTCAACTTTCCTGGAGATCCAGAAAAAAAATCACCAGGTGCTTCGTTCTTACCTGCAACAGATCCCGGAAGTTTCTTTCCGCGTAATTCCTGATCCTGAAGGAGATAGCTGTACGTTCCTGAGCTGGTTTTTACCAACAGAAGAACTAACAAGAGCATTTATCACTGAAATGAAAGCACAGGGAATTGCAGCCGGTAACTTCTATTGGTTCGACAACAACTGGCATTACATCCGTAAATGGGATCACCTGAAGAGTGTTACCGCGCTGAATAAATTGAACGACGCGCAGGAAAACGGACTGAAAAAACTGGGCACGCAGGATTTTTCTGCCAGCGATAGAGTAATGAGCCGTTGTATTTCAACAAGTATTGGTTTAACCTGGACAGAAGAACAATTAAAAGAAAAAGGCGAAAAAATGGTTGCCGTTCTTAAAAAGATCTTGTCCAGCCAGCCCGTAACTGCATAGAACTTCTCAAAATACGAAGCAGACTAACTTTTGTTAGCCTGCTTCTTTCAATGTTTGGCTTTGTTATTGCTTTCCTTCCATTTTGTTAACGTATTCTATAGATCCCAGCCTAACCTTAAAAGCAATACCTGTTATTTTCTGAACCTGTAGCTCTTTGTTACAGAAAAAAGGGAGTTTGTCTGCATAAAAACTGGCAGGCAGGTTATACGCTTTTGATAATGGCGCTCGTTTTAACGAATCTGTTATATTAAACAATGGAGAATGAAAAACATGCAAACTGTCTTTATTGGTCTGTGCTTTTATGATAAATGCCAAAATCAAGTTAACAACTGTTATGATTGTTCTTTTAAGCATGAAAGCGATATTTGTGCATTATTTTTACAAAGCTAGATAGATTTACTGAGGTAATTTTTATTAGAAGAAGCGCGATCTGACTATAAATGTGTTGATAGCCTTCGTGCGCTTATTTAACTAACAACCGGTGACGGAACACCGGAAGTTGCCTGTACAGGTAAAAAAGTTTGGAATCAGAGAGATGTCATTAAGTCAAACATTACAACAAAAGCTTTTACAAAAACTTTCCCCGCAGCAGATTCAGTTAATGAAGCTGCTACAGATACCTACTGCCAACCTTGAAGAAAGATTGAAAGAGGAGCTGGAAGAAAATCCTGCGTTGGAGATGGGCGAGGACGAGCATGACGAGAATTTTAACGATGAACCGGTTGATGAATTTTCTAATACGGCTGAGGAAGATGAATATGACCGTGATGGAAGTGAGGATGAATATGAGAACATTGATTTGAGCGACTATGTGATGGATGGGGATGACGATGTTGCAGATTACAGGCTGCGCGACGATAACTACCCCGAATCAGATGATAAAAAAACGATCCCTTTTAAAATAGAAGCCAGTTTTCATGAGCATTTGCTGGATCAACTGGGCATGCTTTCTTTAAATGAGAAGGATTATAAAATAGCTGAACAGATTGTGGGCAGCATTGATGATGACGGCTACCTGAGAAGAGAGATCTCTTCCATTTCTGATGATCTTGCTTTCAGGCAGAACATTATGGTGGAAGATGAAGATATCGAGCGCATCATCAAGCAAATTCAGCAGTTTGACCCGCCTGGCATTTGCGCGCGCGACCTGCAGGAATGCCTTTTATTGCAGTTAAGGCGCCAGCAAAATGAAGGGAAGGATGTGACCATGGCGATTGACGTGATGGAGAAGTACTTTGAGGAGTTCACCAAAAAGCACTACGACAAAATTCAGCGCGGCCTTAACCTGTCCGACGAAGATTTGAAGGCTGTTATTTCTGATATCATCCGTCTTAATCCTAAGCCAGGAGGCAACGTCGGCGAGATTAATAAGGCCGAAAGCTATATTGTTCCCGACTTCTTCATTTTCAACAATGCCGGAAAGTTGGAGCTTACCCTTAATTCCCGCAACGCCCCCGACCTGCGCATCAGCGAGGGTTACAGGGAAATGCTGAAGGATTACGACCGCGGAAGCAAAAAGGACAAACGCCAGAAGGAAGCCGTGCTTTTTATTAAGCAGAAGATAGACTCCGCCAAATGGTTCATCGACATGATCAAGCAAAGACAACATACGTTGCTAAGTACGATGGATGCGATCATGAACTACCAGAAAGAATTTTTTCTTACCGGCGACGAAACCAGCCTTCGCCCGATGATCCTGAAAGATATTGCCGAAATAACCGGTCTTGATATCTCCACCGTAAGCCGTGTTGCCAATAGCAAGTTTGTGCAAACGGAATTCGGTACCTACCGCCTGAAATTCTTCTTCAGTGAATCATTAAGCACCGAAAGCGGTGAAGAAGTAAGCACACGCGAGGTGAAAAAGATCCTGAGTGACCTGATTGAAGGTGAAGACAAACGCAAACCATTAAGCGACGAGCGCCTGACCGAATTGTTGCAGGAAAAAGGATACAATATCGCGAGGAGAACGGTGGCGAAGTATAGGGAGCAGTTGAATATTCCGGTGGCGAGGTTGAGGAAGGAACTGTAGAGACGGATTGCCATCCGTCTCCAGCTATCAGCCGTCAGCTATCAGCTATTAGCCCTGGCATCGCATGTTTTGACGCAATTTTATGTTTCATCAAATAAGAATGGTCCCAAATCAGGTTCTTATTGAGGTGTCCGCGACCCCGCATTAAAACTTTTTACTTTTGAATTTTTACTTTTGACTTAGCACTATCTTGCATCGCAAAAAAATCCTCCAATCGCAATGGAACGTAATCTAACGGAACAGCAGACTTTTTCATGGCTTAGAATTCCAGCTAAGTTTCTTTCGTATGCTTTTCACCCGTTGTTTATACCTACCTATGTATTTCTTTGGCTGATTGTACGGTTTCCCTACGAATTCAATTACCCGGCAAATGTGTTGAAGCTGCGCGTTTTCAGCGTGTTCTGGATGACGGCATTTTTCCCGGCCTTTGCAGTGTTCCTGCTCTGGCGCCTGAAATTCATCAACAACATTTACCTGCGCACGCAAAAAGATAGAATTGTACCCTACATTATTACCATGTTCTTTTACTGGTGGATGTGGTACCTGAGCAAAAACTTCAGTAAGGAACAACTGCAACCCGAGATCCTGCGCGTATTTTTCTTTGGAAGCTTTCTTACCACCATTGCCGGACTTGTATTAAACAACTTCTTCAAAATAAGCATGCACGCCATGGGCATTGCCGGCGGCTGGCTGCTCATTATCCTTTCCTGTTTTACTTACTCCATCCATCTTGGTGAAGACATCACCGTAGTTACCCTGCTTGCGGGCCTGGTTTGCTCTGCAAGATTGATCTTAAGTGAGCATACAACATTTGAGGTTTATGCGGGATTTGTTGTGGGGGTGATTTGTGAGTTGATTGCGTGGTGGGTGTAGAACCAGAAGCTTCCGCAAATTCTTTTACAAGCCGATATCTGAAGGATTTTAATTGGTTGATTGAGGTTTTTTGTCTTTTTTTATAAGATATCTCCAATCCTTGCCCTAAAGTTGTGGCTGAGGTGGCAGAGCTTACCCAACACTGTGCATTTATTAGCCCAAAAATGAAGGTCAAGAGATCTCACATAATTCACATGCCGCAAAAAAAATGAGCAGAACTAAGTCAAAATAAAAGTTCAAGATTGAGTGCCATCCTTCGAGACTCTCAGAAGCAAAAATGACTGGCGCAGTATTGAATACAATGTATAATTAAAATATTGACTAATTTTTAAATTAATCCCAAAATAGCGCTTATGGACTTAAACGATAACTCAACTAAGATAATTTTGGCAGTAATAGCTGGAATTGTTGGTGCCGGCTTAATATTCAAGTTTGTTTTAAAAAAGAAAACAACAAAAAATTCTGGAAGTGTTAATATTAAGGACAGTAATGTCGGGGGTGACGTAGCTGGCAGAGATATTCAAAAATAGATTTAAATGCCTGACGAAATTGTAAAGGTTGATAATTCCGAAATTGGTGGAGATATTGCAGGGCGAGATATTGACAAGTCAAAACACTACCATTATTCAGGTTCCAAGGCATCCTACATGAAAATCCTTTCAGATAAGTTCAAAAATGAACAACAAGAAAATCAGCAGCTGAGTACATTCATTGAGGATTTAGATTACTACTACAACAAAAAGCAGGATGATATTATCGATTTAAAGACCAAGTTATTAAAAGGAAATAGACAGGATTTAATTGATTTTGCAATAGATTTTAAAGATAGATACCACAGAAAATTATTTCATTACCAGTTTTCCGAAGCTGCCCAAACTATCCTATTGCATCTTCTCGCAGAAGTGCAATCAAGATTTATAAACGAAATTTATCCATTGATTTGCAGAAATGAAGACCCTGACACTATAAATTCAATGATAACTGAAAGGCTAATCGAACCAATAAAAGAACAACTTGATGAAAATCTTCTAGGAATCACTGCGCAGCACATAAATGGGATGCTATATTTTTTAACGGGCAATTGCCATATTAAGTGGACAAAATAGATGTTAGTTTATCATCCAGCTTTCGATTTATACAATTGCATTTTTAGAATGTTGTCATTGCTTCATTATATAAAGGATGAAGAAGTACATTTTGATAAATTAAAAATCTGGGATTTTTATCTTGCATTTCCCAGCCAAGTTCGTGGCATCGCATTTCCTTCAAATCTTCGTAAGCTCAAAGAGAATGTTTTTAAATACAAAGAAAACCCTTACGAGCATTTGTCAGATCCAAAAAGAATTTTCGAACGAATGAAAACTTATCAATTATCAGCTGCAAAATGCTTAGCCTCATATGGTTTTATTGATTCTCAGAGTTTGTTGAAAAACAAGATTGTAAAGACTAAAAAGGAAATTCCAGGCGAATTACTCGAAAAGCTGAACAATTTAACAACCGAAAAAAGTAATATAATTAAACTTATAGTTAACGAGTTCGTTGATCTTCCTCTCTACGGCAGAAACGGATTAAAAGCAAGAACAGGCTTAATTGATTTTAAATATGACCCAAGAACATAAACCATATCTTTTTCTGAACAGACTTGTCATAACTTCGTATACTGGAGCAATTGCTTATGACGAAATATTTCATAAAGGCGTCAATATCATAAGAGGCCAGAATAGTTCAGGCAAGTCTACAATTTCAAATTTTATATTTTATGCTTTGGGCGGCGATTACAATAATTGGAACTCAGAGTCAGCAAAATGCAACGAAGTATTTGCGGAAGTTGAAATCAACAAGGCGACTTATACATTAAGAAGAAAAGTCACTCAACAGCTTCGGCAGCCGATGAGTATTTTTTGGGGAAGCTTTGAAGAAGCAAAGATTGATTCAATCAGCTGGAAAACATTCCCCTATTCTCAAAGTGATGAAAGACTTAGTTTTACAAATATCTTATTCAATGCATTATCTTTTCCTGAAGTCAAAAGTGAGAATGAGAGTAACATTACAATACATCAAGTATTAAGATTGCTTTATATCGACCAAGATTCGCCAACACAGAATTTGTTTAAATATGAAAACTTCGACCATCCGTTAACTAGACAAGCTATCTCAGAACTTCTCCTAGGAGTTTACGATGATTCGCTTTACAAGGATAGGTTGTCTTTCAGGAAGATCCAAAAAGATCATGACGAGAAGAAAAGGGAATTTGAAAACTTAAATAAAGCGTACGCAAAATCGGGCAATGCGACAACTGTGGACGAATTAAATAAACAAGTTGAAAAAGTAAGATTAGAACTCAATGAAATACAAAAAGAAATTACTGCCACGAAGCAATTAGAAAAAATAAGAATCGCAAAAAACTCTGCCACAAGAGTTGAACAAGTTCAACATGAATTGATCCCAGCAAAGCAAAACTTGAAGGACATCACAAATAATATATATCAACTTGACTTAGACATTATTGATTCTAAATATTTCATTGATACGCTTCAGAAACGAGTAATTGAAATTGACAACTCAATTTTAACTAGAAAAACTTTGGGGCAACTTTCTTTAGATCATTGTCCAGAATGTTTAAACCCTCTAGAAAGTCATATTGCTGAAGGACACTGTTTCCTTTGCAAACAAACCCTTATAGATACAGAAGAGCGCACTCACGCAAAACGATTAAAGCACGAGTTAGAAATACAAGTTCAAGAATCAACAGATTTGCTAGCAAAAAAACAAAAATTGATCTCTCAATTAAGAGGGAGTCTACCTGAGTATAAAGAAAAAGTTATTATACTGCAAAGAGAACTGGATTTAGCAATTTCCGAAAGCCAATCATCCAGAGATGATAAAATTGACAGCCTGCTAATTCAGAAGGGAAGTGTAGAAAAGCAAATTGAATTACTTGCTCAACAGTTACAAGGTATTTACCTATTAGATCAATTAAAATCTGAACTAGCAGAACAATCCTCAAAACTTGAAATCCTGCGACTTTCAATAGCTCACAAGGAAAATATCCAGAGATCCAATAAAGACAGAGCGCTTGCCGACATTCAAAGAAAGTCAGTATATATTTTGAAGAATGACTTAGATAGGCAAGGCGAGTTCAAAACGGCAAATGAAGTAAAGGTTGATTTTTATGATGATTCAATGTCCTTGGATGGCAATTTTAATTTTTCCGCTAGTTCAAATACTTATCTAAAGAATGCAATCAGATTCTCTATATTTTTTTCTTCCCTCGATATAGAATCCATGCGGTATCCAAAATTCATCTTATGTGATAACATGGAAGATAAAGGAATGGAGAAAGAAAGAACTCAAAATTTTCAAAATCTGATAACAAATTTATCAGAAAAATATAAACACAAACAAGAGCATCAAATAATTTTCAGTACGTCAATGATCGCAGATGAATTAGAAGGAACTGTGTATTGTGTTGGGCATTACTACGCCCAAACGGACAAAACTCTGAAAACCTAAAAATCATCTTTTGTATCTCCATTCAACAAAAATAACGGAGCCGAAGTTGATATAATTATGTTCGCACTTCCAAACTACTTAATTTACTATTGTACCTTTTATTATTTTCGAAGAATTCAATTATTATAAATTTGCTCTGAAAATTAATTGATTAGGAATGACTACTTATATAGTGACATTTGAAATAAAAGACGCAGCTCGAAGGCTATCTGTAAAAAATAAACTAAAAGAATTTAATACTTATTGTCCTATTCATGACAATGCGTGGGCAATTAGAACAGATAAAAAAGCTACCGAAATTAGAGACTTCGTATCACCCTTGATGACAAATGAAGATAGAATTTTTGTTATCAGAACCGGAGTAGAAGCTGCTTGGAAAAACCCCTATGGTAATGACAATTCTGAATGGTTAAAAAAATATCTCTAATATGACAAAGAACACACAGGCCGACAAACCTTTCATGGTTAGACGAGGTAGGGTGGACTCTGTCAACCTATACGAAGTAAAGGAAAATGAATTGGACCTTCTGGAAAACGGCGAAGAAGCCAACTTGCAACTAAATTTTGCAATTTTCCTTTTTTCACTTTCCTTTTCAGGCATCTTAACGCTTTCTTCTGCTACCTTTAAAACTCCATTACTACAACAAGGCTTTTTGTTTACAACAATCATTGGCTTTATTGTAGGAACTTATCTTTTAATAAGGTGGTGGATAGGTCGAAAGTCAATAAGAAAAGTAATAAAAACTATAAGAGACAGAATAAGTCCAGACTCGATCCTGGAAGTTGAAGAGTCAGAAGGTAGCCAACCAATTAGCAATATCCCACATAATAACGACATTGTTAAACCTGAAGGATAAAACTGCCGGCAATATCATGGGTTCGCGCATTTCCGTGCAACTAACTATTACATACTACACTTAAATACGAACTCTACAAATGTCCCCCAACGACCTCGGAATCTTTTTTTTTGGCTTAGCAAAATCTCCACTCGGACTTGGGGGGAAGCGCCGGCGACTTTCAATATGAAAAAGTAGTCAAATTAAGAACATGCCTGCAAGACCCCTTCTAATTTCGCATAAGTGTAGCCCTTTCACCGTCGTCGTCAAATGCATTTTATGAAGTTTTGCTGCAGTCAATTTATGGAAAGTAAAAAGACCTCTTTTAGGCGATTTTATTTTTGCGAAAAAAATCTTTTCTCAAAAATTCCTCTTTCAAAATAAAGGTAAAAATTTCCTGCATTAAAACTTGGAGTCCTATTTCTAAGCTTAAGCCAGCTTGTTAAGCCTAACTCCAAGCTGTTTCATTTTTGAAACTTGCAACATCCAAGCAAAACGTTAGAAATTTCATTAAGCAGGATTTGCTTGAATAGAAAGTTATTTTATTTACCGTTTAATAAACTTTCCAGCCTTGCAATCATTTCATCTTTGTCTTTCAACATTCTTTCAAATAGCACTTCCCTTTCTTTATAAATTTCGATAATTTTTTCAATAGGATTGAAAGTGGGATAATAGTTAATACCGTTCAATGTCGACTGTGTAAATGTATTGGAACAAATATTGACCACTTCTGCCCTATCAAAATTCTCGATCATTTCTTTCGGCACCTTTAACGCCGCTGCAACTTTCTCCAATAAAGCTGGCTCTATTTCAGCCTTTGCTTCTAACATGGAAACCTTTCTTTGATTCCAGTCATCACCCAGTTCAATTGCGAGGGCATCTTGTTTTACACCGAGCATTTCCCTTACACCTTTAATTTTTTCTCCGAGATGGGTTGTATGTTGTGCCATAGCTGTAAAAATATATGAGTGAACAAATATAACATTTACTGGTTTTGAATGGTATTTAGTTTATTGAGCCATGCTTTGCGAGTTCACGAAAGAAATTTAATAGATGGTCAAAATTAAATCATTGGCAAATATGTGGAGACTTAGCATGAAAGTTCTTGCCGGTTTTAAAGCCATTTTTTAATTGGGTGATTGTGTTTTTTTAGCGTTTTTTATGCATTAATCCTTGCCCTGGCGCCTGTGGCTGAGGTGGCGGAGCTTTTGGGTTTCCAAATTTCCCTACTGTGGTAATACCCTGCTGTTGCCTGCCATTTTAAATCGACATCAAATGCTTCCAGAAAAATTACAAGACATATTGACAAATCATGACCCAGAAGATATTGCAATCTCGTTTTTGCGAGTTGACTATGAAAATGAAAACCCGAGCTTTAGAATTCAGGTTTCAGGACTTGGGTATAATGACGAGAAGAACTATTTTTTTGAGTGGAAGATAAATACAGTTCAATATCGTTCAAGTAAAATTTATTTGGACACTGCATCATCCATTGAAATATCTAATGATAATCCGCTTCTTTGGTATTATTCGGACAAACAATGTTCAATGTATTTTAAAGGTGACTGCAGCGACAGTGATAAACTTTTCCTAGACTTATATCGCATTCACAACAGCATTTTTAACGGACAGCTAAACTTTGAAGACTCTTTAAATCAGCCCTACAATTTTTACAATTTAATTCAATCAAAAAATGGACTGTTAGCAAAGGGACCAAGAAAGTTACTAGAAGAATATGCAACCATTTTAAAGAGACACAATATTGGCTACACCATAATTGGCGACAGAATTCCTCAATATTGGGACGGACAAAACCACAAGGAAGAGATAGGAACCGCAAAGATTCTATTTATAGATAACTCGTATATAATCGCAGACGAATTTAATTTTGTTGGTTAACAAAATATGATCTCACTCTGGCGCGAGTGTTCTAACAGACTACTAGTGTCAACTAATTTTCTCACGATTGCATCGGGGTTCATCAGGCAACTTGGTCTGGCGCGAGTGTTCCGCAGGATCACTCGTGTCTACTAATTTCGAGCCGATTGTATCGGCGTTTCAATGCGACAACACTCACTCTGGTGCGAGTGTTCTAACAGACCACTAGCGTCAACTAATTTTCTCACGATTGCATCGGGATTCATCAGGCAACTCATGTCGAAAGCACTTGTTAATCTTTATTCAACTGCAAGAATTGTCCAGAACGACAGATGTAAATCCATTGCAACTCATGCATATATTTTTAAAATAACTAAATGAACTGGAAAGCTTTTTTAACCGATGTTTCCAAAACTGTTATCAACAGTGACGACTTACTGAAAGAATTTAAAGAGGAACCACCACTTGATTGGCTGGGTTACGCACCTGTATCGGAACAAGACATTCAAAAGCATGAAGCCAGATTACAAACAACACTTCCTCCATCTTACAAAGCGTTTTTGAAGGAGACAAATGGATTCGACAATTAAGCTGCTTCATTTGGGACATACTGCCTTTAGATAAAATTGATTGGCTTAAAAACTTTGACTACAACTTTTATAAACTTTATGCTGAAGAGTTTAACAATTTTACTACCAGCGATGAAGATTATTTTGTTTACGGTGAAGAACAGGAATCAGTAAACTTTAGAAGTGAATACTTGATAAAGACGCTTGCTATATCTAACTGGGGCGATTCGGCTATTTTGCTACTAAATCCTGAAGTAAAATTCGGCGATGAGTGGGAGGCGTGGATGTTTGCAAACTGGCGTCCTGGCGCCGACCGCTACAAATCATTTGAGGAGTTGATGAAGGAGGAATATTCAAGCTATTTAGATGTACTTAATGATGAAGGATAGAGTTGATGAAATGATTTTTGTTTAATGAGCTTATTCATCCCCTCAAGCAACAATTTTAAAAGATGCGCCGATACAATCGGCTTGAAACTAATAGACACGAGTGATCCTGCAGAACACTCGCGCCAGATAGAGCCAAATAGAGCGGGTGTTCAGAAGCTCCTTCAAAATTACACTACTAACGAAAAAACAGATTAAGCAATGACTGACGACCATAATCAACACGATAAAAAAGCAAAACAGGCAATTCTTGCAAACATTGAAAAATACGGTTGCCATTTGGCCTTGCTTGAGGCAGACAACTATTTGCCAGCCTTTGTTTATTCCATAGGACTTTTTAAAAAATTCGGACATCCCGAAATTATTTGCTTTGGTTTACCTACTGAGGTTATGGCAGCAATTATAAACCATGCCTGTGACCTGGTGAAAAAAGGCGAGACGATTGTTACTCATAAACTTTATTCTGGCTTTCTTAATGGATACGACATTCAATTTTTGCCCGTTGAGAAAGATTATTATTCGAATTATGTGGGCTACGCAGGTTGGTTCTATGATATGTCTTTTGATTTCCCTTTACTTCAACTTGTCTGGCCGGATAAGCAACATTATTTTCCGTGGGAAACAGATTTCAATCCGAATTGGAAATTCAAACAACCCTTGCTTGACAGAAATACAGATTTCAAATTTTACGAAGAACGAAATTTGGGAGTCTACACTACCAGGCAGGCATTTAAGGGTAACCCAATTTTATATGTGTATCACAACGAAGATGGAGATTGGCAATTTCATACCAGCTTAGAACCCAACTTAGACGATGCGATGCTTGTCTGTTTAGAAAAAATTACCAAAATTGATCCTACAATAAATGATTTATACCATTTGCAATTGGGTTGGTGGGCCTGGCGCGATAGCAAAGATGACGAATGGAAATGGGAAAAAGATTCATCTAAAGAATAAACGAAACGCAACTAAGTCGGTCCGGCGCGAGTGTCCCACAGGATATCAGTCTGGCGCGAGTGTTCCGCAGGATCCTCGTGTCTACTAATTTCGAGCCGATTGTATCGGCGTTTCAATGCGACAAACACTTAATTCACGGCAGTAGTCGTATTTGTTGTCAATTGTATCGGCGATTTAATACGATTAACCGTCAATTTTCAACAATCCACGACCGTTACACACTTCTGGCGCGAGTGTTCCGCAGGATCACTCGTGTCTACTAATTTCGAGCCGATTGTATCGGCGTTTCAATGCGACAAAACACTTAATTTACGGCAGCAATCGTATTTTTTGTCAACTGCATCGGCGATTTAATACGATTAACCGTCAATTTTCAACAATCCACGACCGTTACTGCAATAATCCGTTGCGCTACTATATTTATATTCCCATGACTTCACTTCTGGCGCGAGTGTTCCGCAGGATCACTCGTGTCTACTAATTTCGAGCCGATTGTATCGGCGTTTCAATGCGACAAAACACTTAATTCACGGCAGTAGTTGTATTTGTTGTCAACTGCATCGGCGATTTAATACGATTAACCGTCAATTTTCAACAATCCACGACCGTTACTGCAATAATCCGTTGCGCTACTATATTTATATTCCCATGGCTCCCAAACCAGGCCCGATCTAACCGGATTGTTGTGCAGGTAATTTAGTCTTTGCGAAAATTTTTCGCTTGTGTTTAGTTCTATCGGATGATAGTCATGTCTCCAGAATTGAAAGTCTTTATTATGACTATTACCTTTACCCGCATAGCCAAACAAATTTAACATCCATTCTTTACGGCTTTCTTCCGGATTGTTTTCAATGGCTTTGATAATTTGTTTGCTGGTGAACTTCTTAATATCACGAACCAGGAACTCAATCTTAGTTGCATTACTGCTCATAATTAAATGAACATGATTTGTCATGATTACCCACGCATGCAAAATCAGTCCTTTGTTCTGTTGGCAGTATTTTAAACTGTCTGTTATGATTTGTTTGTAACATTCACGACTGAATACATCAATCCAGCCGACGACTGTAAATGTTACAAAATGCGGAATAGCATCTTCGCCCACTTTGAATTTTGAAGACATAAGGTTTGGGGTTGTGTTTCGCGCTAAAGTATGCCTTTTTTATTGTTGAATAGATGACGTGTGTTGGATTATTAAAACCGCCGATACAATCGGCTCGAAATTGATAGACATGAGTGATCCTGCGGAAATGAGAGAGTTTGCTAACAGGCATGATTTCATGGTGCGAGCTCACTGATGTAAGTATTCCAATTGCAAGAGCTAAAAACTATTGATATTTTCAAACATACGCCGATACAATCGGCTCGAAATTAGTAGACACGAGTGATCCGGCGGAACACTCGCGCCAGATTTGTTAGTCGTTCACATTTTTATAAACGCAATGGTTTGGTCATTTTAAAACTGCCATTATTTAAGGTTCAGATATTTCAAAACGGCTTCGTCCCCTTGCAAAGCATTGGCGGGCATAGGATGCTGATCATCAAAAACCAGCAAGGCTTCCTTAGGTAAAATTGTTACAAAGCTTTCATCAAACCCGTTTTTGTAAATACGCCCGGCATCCAAACCAAGATAGGTATCGAAAAAATTGTACATCGGGAATCTTTTGCTGGCTTCATATCCGTGGCGCTCGCCGGGGAAATGAGCATTCTCTAACTTGCTTTCAGCATTGTAAAGGGCATAAACCTTATTAATATATGGGAGCTCAATTTTAGGCACATTTTTAGTCCAGTCTCCCCCGTCAGAGATGAGCAACATAGGCCGTGGAGCGCACAAAGCAGCAATTTCAACATTATTGGTTTGGTGATGGTCACTTTTATGTACCGGCATCCCGCTTTCGCAGATGCACCCTCCAAAAAAGTACGCAGAAACCATAACTGCAGGCACTGAAACCTTAATCCGGTTATCAAGAGCCGTAATTAAAATCGTTTGTGTTCCACCCCCAGATTCCCCGGTGATACCGATTTTTTCAGGATCAACATCGGGCCTGGTAACAAGGTAATCGAGCACACGTTTGCTGTTAAATGTCTGCAATAATAAGGCAATCTGAATTTTATGATCAACTTGTTTTGAATCGGTATAGCCAACCATATCATAGGCAAACACAACAGCACCCATCCTGGCCAGGGAGGCGCACCGTGTTTGTACGTCAGCGCTTACACGACGGTCGGTCCAATGGCCGTGTGGACTTAGAATTGCCGGACATCTTTTATCCACTTTTGCAGGCCGGTAAAGGTTGCCGGTAATATAGAACCCCGGAAAACTTTCGATGGCGATGTTTTCCACGATATACCCGTCCATATTGTGCGTACTATGGATGATCGGGTTGAAATGATTATCCACTTTGGGCATCTGGTCCAGTTTCATGCCTTTGATCAATCCCTGCCTGATGACTCCGGCGCGTTTCTCCCAATCGGCTTTTGTTTTCCACTCGGTAGCCCATTTTTTCATGATCACGCTCGCCTGGTCTTCCGTCCAGTATTCGCCCCGGCACAGGTTTTTATCCTGTGAAAATGATTTTACTGACAAACCTGTCAGAATCGCTATTAATAAAAAGGGTAATGTTCTTTGACTGATCATAAGTTTAAAAGTTAGTTTGATAAAAAAGCCCAACCCCTTTCGAAGGATGGGGGAACGAAACGGAATTTCATTATTAATGCGAATCAGGAGTTAAGGACAACCAATAAAATCAGCAGTTTTATTTTAGTGATTAATGATAAAACTAATAGCCTCTTTTTATGTAGAGGAAAGATATTGAAAAGAAGGGAATGCCGTCTAAGGTTTTTAAATGAAAAAAACTGCCGGTGATTGGAGTCATTTTAATTGGGTGATTGTGTTTTTTTAGCGTTTTTTATACCTTAATCCTTGCCCTAACGCCTGTGGCTGAGGTGGCGGAGCTTTCTTATACTTTCGAGACAATTACAATCTGACATGAAAAACTGTTTAAGCAATTCCTTCAGCGGAGCGCTTCGAACGTTTGCCTATTTTATGGCAAGTGGAACACATTACAATCTTGAGGGGATAGACTATCTTTCTTTGTATGGCAACGAACCGAGTGCAATTGAACAAGTCTTTGCTATTTATGCTAATGTGATTCAGCTAGATGAAAATGGACGGGTTCTAAATGCCAAATACGCAGAAAAGAGAGCAACTGATTATTTAAGGGCCTATTGTGACCCGAGCTTTGAAGTAAAACCAGCTTATGAAGATTGGGAGATTTGCTTACATGCTCCATCAACCGCGAATGACTTAATCTAACGCAAGTGACCCACTTGTTAAAATATAAGAATGAAGATTACTCTACTACTATTTACTTTTCTGACTTTCTTCGCCAGCAAGAATCACTGCGAGCGATTGAAGGATGGAGTTTACCTGGTAAAACACACTTCCAAAAAAGGTGCTGTTAATTACAGGTTGACAATATCGGGCGAAATCTGCACCATTCAAATAAATGACACCATTACACTAGAGATTTAGTACAATAAAACAATTTTTCAAACTATGCGTCTTCTATTTTGGCTAAACAAAGGAAAAGGAATTCTTGTCGTACTTTATTTTATAATTAGCTTTTTTGTTACGATTGCGCTTATCGCCACGCTTGATAGGAACATAGGTAGGCTTTCGTCTCAAATAGACTTTTACACAACTGTAGGAATTGCTTTTCTATTCACCTCTGTCTGGACATACCTGACGAAGGACGACTTTTATAAAGACAAGGATGGCAATAGGAGAAAATTGGACACAGTGAATTCGTTTATTTTTATTAAAATGAAAATTTGGGCTATCATTTTCCTTTGTGTAGGCCTGTTTTTTCTAAGCAACTTGTTGTTTCATTATTTTAAACCAACAATATGAGAGCAAGCAGTCTGGCGCGAGTGTTCCGCAGGATCACTCGTGTCTACTAAATTCACCCCGATTGCATCGGGGTTCATAAGAGGAATTATTGTTTAATACTATTGTACATCCCGTCACCGGAAGTTAAAACTAGCATTGAAAATAAACTGCAAAAGAGTTTATATAGGGCCAGATAGATATTTAGTATTCGATCTCGCTATGAGAAGTATTCAAACTGTAAGACGTAAAATTCATTATTGGCATTTTTAACCATGCGCCGATACAATCGGCTTGAAACTAGTAGACACGAGTGATCCTGCGGAACACTCGCGCCAGAAAAAGATACAATATTTGCCGGGCTAAAAGCTGAAAAAAAAGATCTCTTAACTAACCAATAGATAATTATGACAACAGACTTTTGGATAGAAAAAGGTTGGGGCGACTCAATAGAGAACGCAACATTTGAAGACGTAAAGACTGCTATTAAGGAAACAATCCAAATGGACGAGGAACACGGAGCATTTTGGGTCGGACATTTAGAAAACGAATATATTCTTGAAGTTGATAAGGACCTGGACTTGTTTTTCGTTTACGGTCAAGCCCAGGAAGAACAGCTAAAAATTAAACTTCCCAGCTGGCAGGATGCTGAACATTTTTTTAAATTATACTTCGACGAGGAATTTGAACGATTGAAAAGTGAGATTGAGTTGAGACCACATTCTTATAAACGACTTCAAAATGAGTGACAACAACCTGCCGAAAACAGAAATTGAACTTGAAAGTTGGATGAAAGAGAACTGCTACAACTTTGACAACTATTCGATAAATGGAAACCCAATTTTTGAAGGCTTCGGCATTGACAAATTTGGCGGACTTTTCATTTGGTACTATACAGAACGTGGCGAAAAGAATAACCTAAAGTACTTTCAGTCTGAATCTGAAATCATCGAATATGCCTTTTGTCAAATTAAGGCGGACAAATGGGCAAGGACACATTGTATCGGGTTCACTGCGAGCAGATACGAAAAAGAAGAGCTTGCGAATATTCTTAAAAATACAGCAGTTGACTTCTTTCAGGATGAAATTCCCTACTATGGTCCTGACAGGCCGGCTTATAGAACTTTTGTCTTAGGCTGCGACATTATTAAGACCAAGCAGTTGAAAGGAAAATATTACAAGGAAAAATAGACAATTACAAACAATACTAGAATGGGGGAATGCCGCCGTGCGCTAATGCTTCAATATACAAACAGCTAGCATAAATTTTAAATTGATACCCTGGAAAATGAGAAATTTTTTATTTTGGTTCGCAACCTTTGGTTGGACCTCTGCACTAATCGTAAATGTACTTTCAATTGCAAACATTGACGTGACTGAAAAAGTTCCCTTTATTTGGCTTTTGCATATAGGCGTCTTTGTTGTTTGGATACCGGCAATCCTGAAACTGAGAAAAAATGAGGAGTTCAACGAGTTTCAAAAATCAGGCATTTTAATGAGAGGCAACCCCGTAGCTTTCTTCAAACTTGTTTTTAAAAACACACCAACCTGGCTAACAATAATTGCCCTTGCTGGCTTCTTTTATGCAACTGCAAATTCTGCGCTGTTTGCTACTGGACAGCCGGGAGTTCCCGGGATTCAAAACGGACATTATGTCTTGCAAAATCACGGACAAGTCATAAAAACTTTGACAGAACAACAATATCATCACTATAAAGCAAATGAAGCAAGAGGATTTTCCGGTCATTGGATAGCATTTTATGGCATCGGGATGGCGATGCTTTTTCCATATTATGTTGAAGTAAAAACATCATACCAGACTAACTTGGAGTCAGCATAAGAATTTGTATCTACCTTTAACAACAATGCCCACCGCCAGTGCTCGAAGGTTAACAATCGGCATATGGCAACAACCCAATAACCGACAACAAAACAAACGCAACTATGTCAATAACAAAAGAGTCTGAACTAATCGGAATGAAAAAAGCAAGTGAAGCTGTTGCCTGCACTTTAAAGGAAATGCGAAACTATGCTCAGCCCGGAATGACAACAAAACAATTAGACAACTACGGCGCAAAAATCCTTTCGGATTTCGGAGCAAAATCTGCGCCTTACTTAACCTATGGTTTTCCCGGTTGGACTTGCATAAGTGTGAATAATGAATTTTGCCACGGTATTCCATCAAACAACAAAATTCTGAAAGAGGGCGATTTAATTAATATAGATGTATCAGCCGAACTTGATGGCTTTTGGTCTGACAATGGTTGTTCATTTGTGCTTGGCAAGGACATTAACCAACATCAAAAACTTGTAGAAGCGTCAAAACAGATCTTGCATAAAGCAATCCATAACATAAAAGGTGGCGTCCGCATTTCAGACATAGGACATCTTATTGAAACGGAGGCCAGGAAACGTGGTTACAAAGTAATCAAGAACCTGACAGGCCACGGAATAGGCAGAAGCCTTCACGAAGAACCAAGTAACATAGCGAACTACAAAGACCGTTATAACCAGGCAAGATTTAAAAAGAACTCCGTTGTTGCCATTGAAACCTTTATATCAACAGCCTCAACCTATGCTGACACACTTGCCGACGGTTGGACCATGGTTGGAAATAAAGGCGGATTTATGGCTCAGCATGAACATACAATTGTGGTTACAGATGGCAAACCAATTGTACTGACTGAGATGAATGAAATTTGGAATTGATGTATTTCCTGGCACGAGTGATCCTGCGGAACACTCGTGCTAGAAAGAAATTGCCGGACAATTTGCGTATGACAAATTCACAATTAGAAGTACGAACAAGTAGATCATTTTCTCTATTTGTAGTTGTGGTGACAACCGCTCTTGTTAGCATTTTTGCGTACAGTGAAGGCAATAAATTGTTCGACTGGACACGCTTTAACCCGAATGGAATTAATGCAATTATATTCCTCCTATTTTTGTTTGTTTGCCTCTTTTGGTGGATAAAGTTACTTGACAAAAAGCCTCAAATTATAATTAACGACGAAGGCATCAGAACTAGAAAAAATGTCTTGCCATTCTCTCCTTTGCGTTTAATTCCATGGGAGGACATATCTTACTTTTATTTATTGGAAAAAACACAGCGGAATGTAACAGGCCTTTATTTGGGTTGTAAGAAAAAAAGAAAATGAACGAGATATAAAAATTGAATTAACCGGCCTCGATAAATCCACAGGGACTATTCTTTCACACATGAGAAAATACGCAGAAAAATTCAGCTTTGAAGACTTAGGAAAAGAGTACGCATAATGGCCTTTCCGGCTCGCGCGATCCTGCGGAACACTCGCGCCAGAAAAGAAGACTTTAATCTATTTATTAGCTAGTGGCAATCCTATGAGAGCGATTCTTCTGACAATATCTTTTATAGTGCTAACGGTTTTGTCCTGTATCAATGAGCCAAAATTGAAAATTACAAATGATACCATGAGTTATAAGGATACATTGATTGATAAGACATTTCCTTTTATTGACACACTGCTGAAAAATTATGGTGAATTTTTTCCCATTGCTATGGCAGTCAAAAATGATGGAACGTTGGCTAGTGTCGCCACCTATGATGGAAACGAAATACCATTGTCAGATGACGTCATTAAAAGCCTGAAGCAAGCGCTCACAGAAGGATATAAAAAAGGCGACTATGTGGCAGGAGCAATATTTTACGATGTGCGGGTAATAGAACCCATTACTAATGAAAAGAAAGATGCAGTGGCGGTGTTGTACGAAAGCGCAAATGAGAATGTTGCAATAAATTATTTCTATCCATACATTCTGACAAAGGAAAGAGCGTTATCTTATACCGAAGGATGGAACAATACGCTGGAAAAAGAAGTGTTTGTACCGTAAAGTGCTGCCTGGCGCGATTGATCCTGCCGTATACTCGCGCGAGAAGAGAATAACAGACAGAATTGGTTAATGTCCTACGGACAAGAAAGGCCTTGTATGTGTTGATTTCTATTAAGCTTAAAGTCCTACGGACTACTGATGAAACCTGTTCTGTCATCTCTTTTTGATTGTGGTTAACCAAATTAATCGCGCTAAATGACAGATTTTATCGCAGATGCAATTTTTCCCGTAGGGAATTAAGCTCAGTAGAAATGATCGAATCTAGAACCGCATAGTCCGTTAGGACTTTAACCAAACACAATAGGTTAATGTCCTACGGACAAGAAAGACCTTGTATGTGTTGGTTTCTATTAAGCTTAAAGTCCTACGGACTACTGATGAAACCTGTTCTATCATCTCTTTTTGATTGTGGTTAACCAAATTAATCGTACCAATGACAGATTTTATCGCAGTTGCAATTTTTCCCGTAGGGAATTAAGCTCAGTAGAAATGATCGAATCTAGAACCGCATAGTCCGTTAGGACTTTAACCAAACAAATGAGGTTAATGTCCTACGGACAAGAAAGGCCTTATATGTGTTGGTTTCTATTAAGCTTAAAGTCCTACGGACTACTGATGAAACCTGTACTGTCATCTCTTTTTGATTGTGGTTAACCAAATTAATCGTGCCAAGGACAGATTTGTGCAAGTTGATTTAACTCGCTAATTTGTTGTTGGTAGGCCAGAGCACATTGCAACGCCTCATACCAACAACGGCGATCGGCGTGATTGTGCAAGAGTACTGTCATTCTATTTTTGATTGTGGTTACCCAAAAGTCTTACGGCTACTGATGAAACCTGTACTGTCATTCTTTTTGATTGTGGTTAACCAAATTAATCGTCGACATGACGATCCCAGCTTATCTGAAAAAGTAACCATTGCTGCACCAATAGCAAGCCGGCGATCGTGTTGAAATCTCCCCTCGCATTATCGCCCCTACACAATCCAAAGCTGAATGACGAATCTTCATCGCAAAAGCTCTGTGTAACTCTGTGTCTCCTCCTGTATTTCTCTGTGTAACAATAATTGCTATTAAGCACTATGAACAATTCGTTACAGCAACACAGCGCAGACTTTAATTAAGCAACATTCAATGCTCAATCAGCAGACCAATAGACTTTACGATTCTGCAAAATTTCCAATAGTGTCCGCAATATTGACACCGCCTGGTATAGGATGCTCTTGCGGAAACGTCGCGCTACTGCAATTCATAACCACATAATGCTTCAGACTTCCCATTATTCAACATCTTCACCAATACTCCAATAATTTATTTTCCCTCTTTTGCAACAATTCAGAACCTGGCTTGTCTAATCTGATAAGTGAACAACACAACTGAAAATACTTTTACAGATCAGGCACTCGTAAATAAGGTATTACGTGGCCATACCAATGCTTTTAAAGCCATTGTAAAACATACCGAAGGCCTGGTAACCCAGATTATTTTCAAAATGGTAGCCAATAATGAAGACAGAAGAGACCTGGCCCAGGATGTGTATTTAAAAGTGTATCAAAAATTATCCGGCTTCAAATTCAAATCCAAACTTTCCACCTGGGTGGGGCAAATTACTTATAACACCTGCCTTAACTACCTCGAAAAGAAAAAATTGGTGTTGATAGACGAGCATGATTCCGGCGCAAATAAACAGTTTGAAACATCAAAAAACAACACGCACCTGTTTAGTAACGAAACTGAAAAACTTGTTTTCACAAAAGAGCTATCGCAAATTTTAAAAAAAGAAATAGATAATCTTTCTCCGTTATACAAGACTTTAATCACACTTTACCATAACGAAGATCTGAGCTATTCAGAGATCGCCCAGATAACAGAATTACCGGAAGGCACAGTAAAAAATTATTTATTCAGGGCAAGAAAAGTTCTTAGAGAGCGGTTGCAGTTAACTTATAAAACGCAGGCATCATGATAAATGAACACGTCACCGATATGGAAATCCAACTTTTCATTTTCGAAGAAGAAAAATGTGCTATTCATGTTGTTGAGCATATTAAGCACTGTCCGCAATGCGCAATAAAAGCAGCGGAATACAACGTGCTTGTTGAAGGAATTGAACAGCTGGAAAAGCCGGCTTTTGATTTTGCTTTGGCTGATTTAGTTGTTGAGCAATTACCACAACCACAACTTCGGGCGCGTTTCGATAGTTTGTTTTTATACATCATCGCATTTGTTGTCATTTCTTTCGTGGCAACTGCACTTTATTTTTTTAAAGACACACGTTTGAATCTTGCATGGAAAACAAGTCCGGCATCAACAGGTTTAATAATTACTACAGTTGCCTGTATCGGCATATTTCTGTTAGCAGATCTGTTTAGAAAATATCAAAGGCAAATGCATGCAGCAAATTTTATTGAATAACTGCAACAATAATTGTGATTGCCTGTCTAATTAATTACAAACATTACAGAATGAAAAAGATTATAAATATTGCATTGATAGTTTCCGCTCCGGTTGTTGCAAATGCTCAAGGTGGTGACACATTTAGCGTAAATGAAGACGTGTTCAATATATGCGCTACTATTTTTGTAGTTGGTCTCTTTATGATATTTATTTTGGGCATCACCAAACGGGTTATGGACTACCGGATAAAAAACAAAATTGTGGAAAAAGGCATTCCTGAAAATATAGCCTCGTCAATTTTGCAAACAAGTCCCAAAGAAAACAGAAACATTAACATCAAGTGGTTCGCGCTGCTTGCCGGGATAGGCGTTGCACTTACCATCATTTATTACACGCTGCCTTTAGGGATCCATTCTTTGGCAATTATGTCTTTTTGTATTGCCGCCAGCTTTTTAGGCTACTATTTTTTCCTTAAGCAATCAGAAAAATAAAAATCAGGCACTAAAATATTTTGACCATGAAACTAAAGACAAAACCCACGGGATGGCGGAGGATCTGTATTGCCTGTATTGTATTGCTTACAGTATTTATCCAACCACTTTGTGCTCAACAAAAGTTACCATTAATAAAAGCAACATCAAAAATAGTCGACATAAAAGATGGGGATTTATATCAAAAAGCCATTTGGAATTTATCACCTGAAATAAAACCTGATGTATATTATGCGCTGCACCCGGTGCTTGCAAAAAAGATCATTTTTTATACAGACCTGGACTCCATTTCATTTGATATTAACCCGGGCAGTAGTTATGACTTCATTATTTTACTCAATGGCAAAGACAGCTGTTATACAAGAATCTCCACAACAACGCCGGCGCTGAAAACTGAAACTAGTAAAGTTTCACTAAATACAATGGAGCCCGCACTGCTAAAACAGGATTTCACACTTTTTCGTAATGCACTCCAGCAAGAACATGCAGGATTATACCGCTATGAAAGCAAAGCTGTATTAGACAACCTGTTTGACAGCTGCCAGGCTGCATTGGACCGTCCGATGTCGCAATTAGCATTTGCGAAATCAATTATGTTCATGGTAAGTGCAATTGAAGATGGACACACAGGAACAAACATCCCACGACTTTTAATGAATCAATACGGCGAAAATGAAAAGATGTTTCCTGCCTATGTATTCTTCATTAATAAAAAGGCTTATGTGCTTTGCAGCAGAATTAAAGAACTTTCTGCGGGAACAGAAATTTTGTCGATTGAAAATAAAATGGTCTCCGAAATCAGGCACATACTGCTTCAATACCTGCCTTCCGATGGAAAAATTGAAACTAAAAAGCAGCAGACGCTAAATAACGGTGCGTTTCCTTTTCTTTACAACTGGATTTTCGGCAATAAGGATTCTTTTGCTGTAAAATACAAAACGAAAGAAGGAAAGATTAAATCAACTAACATACATGCTGAGTTTCTAAAAGATTTTGAGTGTGATAACGGAAACGATTCAAACACAACAAAAGACTTACAGTTGGATTTTCTCCAGGAGAATACTGCTCTGCTTACCGTCAAAACATTTGATGACAACCGGCTTTCGGGCAAGCAAGACTTCAGAGATTTTCTTAATACATCATTTAAAGAGATTAATTCCAGAAAAGCGGATAAGTTAACTATCGACCTGCGGAGGAACGCGGGAGGTACCGATGCATATGGAGCTTTACTTTACTCGTACTTAACCAACAAACCTTTTAAATATTTTTCTTCGATTGAATCCACTACCGCTAAAATCACCTTAAAAGAAAATCCACTTCTTGGCTTCCAGCAACCACAAGAAAATTCTTTTCCCGGAGAAGTTTATTTCTTAATTAGCGGCTTAAGTTTTTCAACAACAGCGGACTTTTGCGCAATAGCTAAAAGCAATAACAGGGGAAAGTTTATTGGCGAAGAAACGGGCGGCGGATATTATGGAAATACCTCCGGCACAACAACAAGGATAGAACTGACAAATAGCCAAATAGAAATCATCATCCCGAAATTCAAGTACGTCAACGATGTTAAAAAATCTCCTTACAAAGACAGGGGAGTTAATCCGGATTATATAATTACCCCGACAATTGATGATGTTATTTCCCATAAGGATGTTCAGTTAAACTTTGCAATTAAATTAGCGCAGGGGAAATAAGTGATGAAATGATATAATCTGCCCGCGTCTGGCGTGAGTGTTCCGCAGGATCACTCGTGTCTACTAATCCTCCCCCGATTGCATCGGGGCTCATAAGATGAATTATTGTTTAATACTATTGTACATCCTGGCGTCGACAGTTAAAAGGGATATTGAAAATAAACTGTAATAGAATTTAAATATGGCCAGATAAATATATTGCATTCGATCTCGCTACAAGAGGTATTCGAATTATAAGAGGTAAAATTTATTATTGATATTTTTAACCATGCGCCGATACAATCGGCTTGGGACTAGTAGACACGAGTGATCCTGCGGAACACTCGCGCTAGGAAAACATCTATTGCTTCCTGGTCATTTTGGTTTGTTCAGTTTGAAAACATAAATTTGCCGGCATTAATAACACTAAACTCTCAATTTGTAAATTTTGATACGGGTTCGCAATAATGAGCATGCTTATAACTGCACTTCGGCAAGCCCTGAACCTTAGAAGCAAGTTTCCGCAGACTACTTATGAAAATGGACACAGAAAGATACAGAACCGGAAGTAAACGTTTTTGGGCGGCCGTTGTTGATGGAATTGTTTTTATGCCAATCCTGCTCGTCGACCGTTATCTGATAACTTCCGCAACTAACAAATTCGTTCTTCTTACCTGGCAAACATTCTCGATTTTCATTCCGGTATTTTACTCAATCATTGCACATTACAAGTACGGACAAACAGTTGGAAAATGGGTCACTGGTGTTAAAGTATTGGATGTCACAGAGACCAGAAATATTAGCCTCCAACAATCTTTTTTACGAGAGAGTGTTTATTTGCTGGTTGAACTTACCGGGTTCCTCTATTATGTTGTATCCCTTCTCCGGTCAGGAGAATTTCAGTATCGGTATATCGAGACCAATGACTTTGCAAGTAACTTCGTATTTGTATGGACTTTGTTAGAGTTGATCACCATGCTAACAAATTCAAAAAGACGGGCAGTACATGACTTTATAGCAAAATCTGTAGTTGTAAGGAAAGAATAATTTCGGTTCTACTGAAATTGACGAAGTCAGCTATCAGGCCTTATTTAAACAAAGCATCTCTACATGAAAGAACTTTTGGAAAAATATCTTGCAAGAATTGATAAACTAGGAGGAAACAGCAGACAATTGATCTTTGAAAAACCTGCAACCGAGTTGGACATTTCAGACATCGAGAACAAATTAACATACAAAATTCCCATTGACTTCAGGAATGTCTTGCTAACGGTCTCTTCTCATTGTGAGTTCATTTGGTTTCTGCCAAATGATTTTGCTCTGCCAGACCCATTGCGGGAAATTTTTCGTGGTGAGTTACATTGGGGGTTAGAATTTATCCAGCAATTTAACGAGAGCAAAGACGAATGGATCACAGAAGTCTTTCCAAACGCCGACGACAAATATGACAAGGTTTGGCATAACAAATTTGTATTTCAGGAAGTGGGCAATGGAGACTACATCTCGATAGATTTAGCACCTGGCAATTACGGAAAGATTGTTTATTTAAGCCATGACGATGGCGAAGGTCATGGGTTCATAATGGCAAATTCCTTCTATGACCTATTAAGAAATTGGACCAAACTGGGTTGCGTTGGTGGAGAAGATTGGCAATGGCTTCCTTTTTGTAAGAACAACACCAGCGGCATTGATCCAGACTGCGACAATGCACAACTTTGGTGTAAAACTATTGGGCTGATATAAAGGAATGCACGCGAAATGCATTTTCTCAAATGATGACACTAAAACCCACCATGAATAGTAATTTTAAAATGAACCGACGTATTCTTATCGTTCTTGCAATTTCAACAACCTTATTTGCGTGCGACTTTAGTAAACAATTAAAAGTCAAAGCTGACAATGATATAAAGACCGTAAAGGTTGCAATGGACTCAGACATGTCAAATGCCAAAACGGAATTTTCTAAGTTATACAAACAGGCTGTTCAACAATCAAAAGACAGCGTTTTCTCAACAAATGCTGGCGATCTTTATTCATCTATTACTAAAACATCAGCGTACATCGACAGTTTGCGAATAGAAATGGACAACCTGGATTACATGGACCCCAAAAATATGGAACTAGTTCAACGAATGTTTTTATATAAAGGAATCGGGGACAGTGTTTTCAACAAGATTATACGTTCTTATTCTCTAGCTACTCAAGTTGCCCTGGCTGATAGTTCTAAATCAAGATTAATAAAAGTTCAGGAAGGCTTTACGCGAGACAAAAAAATTCTGTTTTTTGAAGTACAGACTCCACTTGGAGTAAATATGCTTTTGTATGGCATCGAATTGGATTTGATTAGAGACGGCTCAAGTAGTCTATACGAACATCTGAGGATTTAAAACCATCCTGACCCTGGCGTTAAAGACTGCAAACTAAACGTGATATTTGAAATGTGAATACACTATTTAACTCATCAGCCGCAATAATATGACCAACGATACAGAAAAACCAGAATTCTGGGAATCCAATTTCATCGAAAAAAAGGAAATGTGGGGTTTTGAGCCTGCGCCTTCTGCCGTATTAACAAGAGATTTCTTTGTTGAAAAAGCAATAAAAAATGTTTTAATCCCAGGCTTTGGCTACGGTCGCAATGCACAAATTTTCAGAGAAGCGGGAATGACTGTAACAGGAATAGAAATATCCCAAACAGCTATTGAAATGGCGAGGAAGCATTACGGCACGGATATGACCATCTATCATGGATCTGTAACCGACATGCCGTTTGATAATAACATCTATGATGGAATTTTTTGCTATTCTTTAATTCATTTATTGGATGGAAGTGAAAGAGAAAAACTAATTAGTGACTGCTATCATCAACTATCGGAGGATGGCTACATGGTATTTATTGCAATCTCTAAAGAAGCGCATACTTACGGCAAAGGCAAATTCATCAGCAAAGACCGTTATGAAATATTCGATGGAGTAAAAATGTTTTTTTATGACAGGGAATCTATTCATGCGGAGTTTAACAAAGCCGGCTTATATGAAATTATAGAGGTCAGGGAAAACTTTCCGTTCTTTTTGATTAAATGCAGAAAGACGACTACAACAATCGGGTAAAATAACATGGCAGAAAATGATACAGCCCAAATGCAGTGTCAATTCAAAATGATTGATGAATTTTATTAGATTTCTTCATTTGCAATAAACTAAACAACTAGCGCTAATATAATGACACCCTTTATCTACATAACTGCATCGTTGCTTTTATATCCGCTTATTGGATGGCTTACTGTTAAAAGATCCAACCGTTTTCCAAAAATCCAAAACAAAATTGTCCGGACGCTTTGTGTATACAGCGTTTTAATAATCTTGGGCTTGGCCACGCACGTAATTACAATATCACAAAACCTCAATTGGTTTTTGCTGACTTCAATCTATTTGACAGTTTCGGTTTTGCTGTGGACGACACAATACAACGCAAAAACTTTCATTGAAAAAATAGGAGCCGTATTAATGTCCATAATCATTATTGGCGGCTACATAATTGCAATTATTGGATTTCCATTTGTTTTTATCATTTCGCTTGAATTAACTACAAACCAGAGAAAATGGTTAGGAGATGATCTGATTTATAACGAATGGAATATTGGACAAGGACCGGACCCATCGGTCCGGCTCAAAAAAGTTGAAATTTATAAAAGAGTAACACTCTTCCCTGTTATGGCATACCTCGTTAAAACCAAAACTTATGATGAATGGAGTTTTCCTTTGCAAAGAGAACTGACCGTCGTTTTTTCAGAAAAAGATCAAACATTATATTTAACAAGCGTTGTGAACGGATATAAAGTTTTCAATTTCTCCGATACAATCAAGCTGAAAGCAAGGGACTAACATGACTTGAAAGAATATGCCAATTATAAATCTCATAGAATCGATAAGCAAAAAGCACTACAGTAGTGGCATAGAAATATACCCTCCGGCAACTCTTACGGATATAAAACTCTTTGAACAGAAAATCGGTTTTGCATTACCGCGGGAGTTTAGAGAATTTTATTCAATCTGCAACGGATTTGGTTGCAATGAGGATATTTTTAATATTGTGTCCCTTGCAGACACAATGCGTCACCCTCAAGACTATGGAACAAACTGGTTTTACTTTGCAGAGTATATGATCTATTCCGACATGTGGGGCTTAAGACTTTCAGGGGGCTGACAAATATGAAATATTCAATGGAAGCTATCCCTCGATCACAATGACTTCATCGCTGGCGGAATTCCTTGAGAGATTTCTTAAAGGAAATGTTTTTGATCCTGCGGGTCTATATGATTGGCATGATGAGCTTAACATAAAATGAAGCTAACCGATGAAGACAAATGAATTCTATAAAAATTTTAAAATGCCGTGTTTCGTATCTCACAAAACACCAGCTGCTATTTCAGTAAGCACATATCAAAAAATCGATCTTACAATGTTTTAGAATTTTGTTTCGTGAGACACGAAACAAGGCGAAAGAACACAAACTTGATGAATGATGGTAAATACAAAATCGTTGTAAATGTCTTCAGCCAACTCGCCTGTTTTTCTTTGGGGCTAAAGCCCAGATTAAAGAATCGATCATTATCCGTCGGCTGAAGCACGACGGCAATGAATTCAGATTAATCATCCCTCAAATAAAACCATCTGTCATCAACGGCTGCAAAATCCAATCTTATTTAAATATATTTAGATTAAAAGAACCTTATTAATGAAAAATCAGAAAATAACCCTAATCAGAGCCATTCTATTCTGCCTGCTCTGCGCCGCCACTCTTGCAATTTTTTCTGGTACAACCAAAGGCCTTTCCACCGAATGGAAAGAACATTTATTGCTTCTTATAGCAATCATTGTTACCTATTGCCTTGTCATTGCATTCACAATGTGGGAAAAACTGGGCAGGCAGGATGTTGGCATCGTGCCCAACAAAAGCTCTTTTAAAAAGTTAGCCACCGGTTTTGGAATAGGCTTATTAATGACAGCGCTTCAACCTGCATTCGTGCTACTATTTGGGCACTATAAAATTGACTTTAATCCTCACATCCCTTTTCAAACGGCAGTTTTTTACCTCACACTCTATCTTCTGGTAGCAATTCGTGAAGAGCTTGCGTTTCGCAGTTATCCGCTGTTTAGCTTAAATTACAGATTTGGCTTATGGCCCGCTCAATTAACTATCCTGGTCATATTTTCGCTGGAACATGTTGCAGGCGGAATGACATGGGGTCAGGCGTTTTTAGGGCCCGGCACAGGAGCACTGCTTTTCGGGTTTGCAGCGCTTAAAACTAACGGGATAGCGCTGCCATTTGGACTCCATTTCGCATGGAACTTCGGTCAGTGGTGTTTTGGGTTCAAAAAAGAAACGGGCCTGTTACAAGGCATCGCAGAAAAAGGTTTTGAGAACGTTGTAGAACGGAATGCATGGATCAGTTATTTAATAATTATGGTTATCGCCATCCTCGCATTTTATTTTTATAAACCCAAAAAATCCCCGGAAATAACTTACGGCCAACGCGCCGTAACGCGCCTTTGAATTTTACGTGTCAACTTTTTAAGCTCGTATGACTTTAAAAGTAAACGTCCTGCTCATTTAAACAGGACCTTTTCTTTTAAATATTTTCAGCAACTCTTATTTGCTCAATCTCGTAGCTGTAACGCCTTAGTTATCGTTTACAGATGCACGAGCAACAAGTGTCTTCAATCAAAAAATTCTACCTATACTGAAAACATTTTCACTCATAAATATTACCTAATTAGGTAACTTTGATTTGTGAATGAACCCAACAACCCAATAAGAAACATTCAGATTTACGGAAATAGCTTTTGGATATTTTACGAGAAGCAGACAAAAAAAGTTCAGGAACGCATTCTCTGGACGTTAAGATTAATTAGGGATGTTCCAGTTGTTCCTGCCAGGTACTTAAAACATCTGGAGGGAACAGATGGACTTTATGAAATCCGCGTAATTTCTGGCAATGACATATTCAGGATCTTCTGCTTCTTTGACGATGGGAGCCTTATCATCGTACTCAATGGCTTTCAAAAGAAAACCCAGAGGACACCCGTGACTGAGATAGAGCGGGCTAAAAAATTAAAAAGAAAGTATTATGAAGACAAAAAAAGATAAACTCGTAGATCTGGAACACTTTATTGATAACCAATATGGAAAACGTGGCGCGAAGGAGCGGGAAGATTTTGAAGAGGGGTATGAGGCATTTAAGTTAGGTGTAATGTTGCAGGAGCTTAGGAAGCAAATGAATATGACCCAGGAACAACTTGCAGAAAAATGTGGTACAACCAAAACTTATATTTCAAGAATTGAAAATGACGCTTCTGATATTAGATTGTCGACTCTGATGCGTATTGTCCGCATGGGTTTCAACGGCAACCTGCGCCTATCTGTGTGCTTTTAGATGTATTTACATCGCTAAACATAAGGCTCATCACCTCCTTTTTTCGGTCAACATGTCTCGAAAAATTTATTAGCAATGTTAGCATTTTGTATGTGAGACACAGAACAGGCAGAAATTCCAATTTAACTCGCTAATTTGTTGTTGGTAGGCTTAACACATGGCCACGCCTCATACCAACAACGGCGATCCGCGCAATTGTTCAAGAAGGCTGCCTATTATTTTTGATTGTGGCTAATCTAAATAACTTGTTGACCTGACACGTTCAATAGTCATCATCGCAACAAATACAATCGGCATTTCTCCTTCCGATACCCCGCGTTTAAATTTAACGCGCCCACTTTTTGCCCCGTATAACTTTTAGCTCATATAACCACAAAAAAAGTCCTGCTCATCTAAACAGGACCTTTTCTCTTAAATATTTTCAGCAACTCTTATTTGCTCAATCTTGTAGCTGTAACGCCTTTGCTATCGTTTACAGATGCAGGAGCAACAAGCGTATTCACTGCAAGCATCGGTTTTAATGCGGGCCATTCAAACTGGGCATTCATAATTTTAGAACTCATTGCATAATGCATGTCGGCACTGTAATTAAAGAAGCAGCTGCCATCTTTTATATCAGCGATAATGTCTTTGTATACTTCAGACGGCACAGCAGGGCATCCGAAACTTCTGCCTACATAACCTTTGTCTTCAATTCTTTGTTCGTTCACATAACGGCTGCCGTGCAGCACAACTCCCCTGTTTCGTACATTGTCATTAATACCTGGCTCCTTACCATCAAAACGAAGGCTAAAGCCGGCTCTGCCGCGATAAGTTTCGCCTGTTACCATAAAGCCCAGCGAACTCTTGTGAGAATTATTGGAGTTGGAGAAACTTGTCGCAAACTCTTCCCCTGAATTTTTACCGTGGGATACATAAGTATTGTACAAAAGTTTTCCTTCTGCAACATCTATTACGTAAAGTCGTTTGTGGGCACTGCTCTGGCTGTAATCGCAAATCGTTAAAATCTTCGTGTTGGAAAGCGCACCCTGGTCCAACAAATACTGGTAGCCTTTGTAAGCAAAGAAGAACACATTGCGCTGCAGACCTAACGTATCAAGTCCAATTTTTTTATACAGGGAGTCCACCAACTGATTTGCCTTTGGTGCTTCATTATCACTTGAAAAGAAGGAAGTGAATTTTTTCTTGTCGTCAGTGTAATTACCGGAAGGCTTCTTGGCAGAAAGAGAAAGGGCGGCACAAATGCAAGCAACACACATCAGTAATTTTCTTTTTGTCTGCATAGATTTTTCTCAGGAATTTTTAGTGATTTTAAAGTGTTTCTGAAAGCACTATAATGCTAAAAATAGGTTTTTATTGCGTGTGCAAAGATAAATACTCCCGCCGTTTAAGAACGTTAAGAGGATCTTTTAACGACGTTAAAAAATTATGCAACCGTTTATTCTTCTTACCAGCTAAAAATAAGCTATTTACAAAGGCATTTAATTGCCAGATGTAGACGGCTTTTAACAATATTAAAAAAATATTAAAATTTATTTTTTCAAATTCAGCCCCTGCAGCAATATAGTAACCATATTATTTTCCAGGTCTTCAGCAGAAATCTTTTGTTTAGCCCGGTGCCATGAGTCAATTCCACTCACTGCGTGCAAAATTATAATTACTGCAGTTGGTGCGTCTATCTGTTGCAACTCATTTTTATCAACTCCTTCCTGTATAATAGCAGCGAATCTTTTGCGGTAGGTTCTTCTGAGATTGTGGTAATTAGAAAGGTACGGCTCGTTCAAATGTTTCCACTCGCGGTCGCTGACTGTTACTTCTTCATGGTTTTCCAGCATTTCATGAATATGAAACCTTAGCAAAACTTCTACTTTTTCAAGAGCAGGCTGTGTTGCAGCTTCAACAGCATTCATCTGCTCCATGTAGCGTGTAGCAACATTAAAACATATGTCGTGCAGCAGTTCTGTTTTAGATTTAATATGATTATAAAGGCTGGCGGCTTCAACTCCTACTTTCTCTGCGAGATCCCGCATGCTGGCGGCCTTATAACCTTTTTCCGTAAACAGTTGTGCAGCCGCTTTTAGAATGACATCTTTACGAGTACTGTCTTTGTCTATTTGAATACGTGCCATGTAACAAAAATAACTTAACAATTCATTTATATCCCATCATTTTTTTCAAGAAAGGTAATTTTAATGTTCAGATGCCATTTTTTAACCTTGTGCGCTCCGAATAGCTTACTATTCAGGATTAGTCAAACGTTTGCGGAGATCTATGCAATTTATTTAACTATGTTTACTTCCTAAACATTCATTATGCATAACGATTATTCCAGAAGAAAATTTATCCGTAACACTGCTATTGGCGGTGTGGCGCTCACCGCGGTGGGCAAATCCCTTAACACATTTGCTGCTACCCCTAAGGATACTGTTAGATTAGGTATGATTGCTGTTGGCCTTAGAGGGCAAAGTCACCTGGAAGAAATGCTGAAAAGAAGCGATGTTGAAATTGTGGCGATGGCCGATCCTGACAAGATAATGATGGCAAGCGCTCAAAAGCTTGTTGCCAAATACGGAAAGAAAGCTCCTGCTGAATACACCAACGGTAATTATGACTATAGAAACCTGCTTAAAAGAGATGATATAGACGCGGTTTTAATTGCTTCTCCGTGGGAATGGCATCTTGAACATGCCGTTGACGCAATGAATGCCAAAAAGATTGTCGGCCTGGAAGTATGCGGCGCAATAAAACTGCAGGATTGCTGGGATTATGTAAATACCTACGAAAAAACAAAAACGCCCATCATGATCATGGAGAACGTCTGCTACAGGCGCGATGTGATGGCCGTTTTAAATATGGTGCAGAAAGGTATGTTTGGTGAGATTTTGCATTTACAGGGCGGATATGAACATGACCTGCGGGGTGTACTGTTTAATGATGGCGTTACACCTTATGACAGTGGTGTTGAATTTGGTGATAAGGGTTTCAGTGAAGCCAAATGGAGAACCAACCACTATCTGAAAAGAAATGCAGAACTGTATCCTACGCACGGACTTGGACCTGTGGGAACCATGATCGATCTTAACCGTGGCAACCGCTTAACGGCGCTGTCGTCTGTATCAACCAAGTCATTGGGATTACACCGCTATATTGTTAATCATCCCAAGGGAGGCCCCAATCACCCCAATGCCAAAGTAAAATTCAAACAAGGCGACATTGTAACAACACAAATACAAACAGCGAATGGTGAAACCATCATATTGACACACGATACATCTTCACCAAGACCTTATAACCTTGGGTTCAGAGTGCAGGGAACCAATGGCCTGTGGCAGGACTTCTCCTCCGGCGGGCCAAATGATGGCTTCATTTATTTTGAAGACAAGAGTCCGAAGAAACACGTGTGGGAGCAAACAAAGGCTTACATGGAAGAATATGATCACCCGCTGTGGAAGCGCTATTCAAAAGAAGCGGAAGGTGCAGGACATGGTGGTATGGATTTCTTTGTTGACAATGCGTTTATTGAATCCATCAAGAATAAAACGGAATTTCCGCTGGACGTGTATGACCTCGCAACCTGGTATGCGATAACGCCGTTAAGCGAAAAATCGATCAGCGAAGGCGGGCAGCTTCAACAAATACCCGATTTCACAAAAGGCAAGTGGCAAACACGCAAGCCAGTATTCGGGCGGTCGTACCTTTATTAATGAAAATGTGCGAATGTGCGAATGTGCAAATGTGCGAATATGCAAATGTGCGAATGTGTGTATTTACATTAGGTAATAATGTTTTAAGGTGTGGGAAACAATGTCCCACACTTTTTTATAACTGAACATATCGTTGTTTGCCAGATTAATTGGCAGATTCTCCTGCAGTCAAATCATCACTATTCTTGTGTAGTTGTCTTTTTCTGACAGTATTTTCGTCCGCCTCGTCAATTGAATGAGATTTGTGCAATCCTCTTTCCTTCTTGGCAAGTGAAGCTAGCCTGATATAAAATTCTTCCAGCACACGCAATTCTTCCTCGCTTAAATCCTCAACATCGATCAGCCTGTTACTGGCGTTACGTGTGCAGGCGATCAGTTCATTGAGTTTAATATGTATGGCGATGGTGTCTTTGTTTTGCGACTGCTGAATAATAAACACCATCAAAAAAGTAATTATAGTTGTTCCTGTATTGATGGCAAGTTGCCATGTATCTGAAAAATGAAAGAGAGGCCCCGTAGCACCCCATAGAATAATTACGAGAAAAGCCATTGTAAATGCTGTGGAACTTCCTGTAAGGCGCGTCATTTTTGTTGAAAAGGCCTGAAATATTTCGGATATTTTTGTTTGAGCTTTCCTTTCCATATGATAATATTTAAATATGATTGGTATTGCAGGAAGGTCAGTTCTAAATCAGACTACAAGCTTCTCTGAGTAATTTTTTTGTTACACAGAGGCAGGAGGACACACGAGGTCCACAGAGGCTTTGCGTTTGCGATCATTTTACACTTTTGCAACAGCGTTATTTTTCACATGTAAGCCTGTCAATACAGAATATTCATATTCGGTTCAAAAATGCTATTACAAGGCCGTTCTAAGCACCTCAAAATTTTTGTCCAAAACAATCAGGTCAGCGCGGTATTCCCTTCTGATCATCCCGATTTCATCACTCAATTTTACTGCTCTGGCCGGGTAAAGGCTACACATTCTTAGCGCTTCTTCTACAGAAATGCCTGCATGATTTACCAGGTTGTAAACCGCCTTATTCATAGTTAGGGATGAACCGCTTAAAATGCCGTTGGATGTATATTTATCACCTTCAAACCTGTGTTTGTAATAGCCTTCCGTTGTTTCTGTAACTGCATCGGTAATAACAAAAAGCCTTTCACCCATTAACTGCTTTGCTATTTTGAGCGCCACAAAATCAACATGGTGACCATCGGCCACAATACTGGCTTTTACGGTCGGGTGGTTAAAAATCGCACCCACAAAACCCGGTTCGCGATGCTGTAGCGGGCTCATTGCATTGAACAGATGCGTCGCCAGATCCACTCCATTATCAAATGAACGGTGCGCGGTTGCGTAATCGGCATTGCTGTGCCCCCCCGAAACGAAGATGTTCCGTTCTCTGATGAGCTTAATAATTTCATCTGAACATTCTTCGGGTGCAAGCGTGATTAGCTTTATTACATCCTTTCCATAATCAAGCAATTCCTTAACCTGATCTACTGTTGGGGAGAAAATCCATTCTTCCCTGTGTGCCCCCCGTTTGGCTTTGCTTATCCAGGGTCCTTCCACATGCAGGCCTAAAACACCTTTTCCTCCTGCGTTCCAATAATCCCGGACGGCATCAACACATTTAAAAATAACATCGTAAGTATTGGTTGCAACGGTGGGCATGCAGTAATGCGTTCCGCCATTCAGGCAATATGTGGCAATGTCCTGAACGGTTTGTGCATCCGGATAAACGGAGAGCAGTCGCCCGTTTGCGCCATACAATTGCAGATCTATAAAAGCCGGTGTTATATATACATTCCCAAAATCAATCACTTCAACATCAGAACCAAGAGATACCAGCGGAAGCAGGGCTTCGATAATTCCATCTTCAACAATTACCGCATGATGTTGCAGCAGATCTATTCCATTAAATATGTGTTCGGCAGTGTAAGCTTTTCTACTCATAAGTTATTTTAAAAGAATCGGCATCTTTCCAAAAAGGAAATTTACGCCTTATTTCATCCAGTTTTTCTTTTTCCAGTGTTACGGTAAGAATATCTTCATCATGTGCCTTTGTGGACAGAATGTTGCCAAGCGGATCCACGACCATGCTATCGCCACTGTGGTAAATATCATTACCGTCGTTACCCACCCTGTTAACGGCTACTACATAACATTGGTTCTCGATGGCCCTTGCCTGCAGCAATGTTTTCCAGGCATGATTGCGCCTTTCCGGCCAATTGGCCACATAAAGCAACACATCATATTCAGGCTGTTCATCGTTACTTTGCTGCCTTGCCCAAACAGGAAACCGCAGATCATAACAAACCTGGAGGTGAATTCGCCAGCCTTTTACAGATGATATCAGCCTTTTATTGCCGGAGGTGTAATGTTCATCCTCGCCCGCATAAGCAAAACGATGGCGTTTATCATAGTAGCCATATTGGCCATTGGGTAACATCCACACCAGGCGGTTATAAAAATCATCGCCGTCTTTTGCCATGATGCTGCCCGCAAGAACAACCCTTTTTTGTTTTGCTGTCTCTGCCATCCATTCAGTTGTTGGACCGCCCATTTCTTCAGCAAATACCTCAGGTTTCATGCTGAACCCTGTTGAAAACATTTCCGGCAGCACAACTATTTCTGATCTTTCCTTAATAGAAAAGATCTTTTGCTGAAGCATTGAAAGATTGGCCGCTTTGTTTTCCCAATGGAGATTGGTTTGCACGAGGGAAAAAGTAAGTGTGGACATAAGTGTTCATTAAATACCAAAGATGACATAATTGATCATCACATCAAAATAGGGAGATGATGACCTGCATAAAAAAAGCTGTTGAGAACATCAACAGCTTTGAAATATGGTGGAGCGGCAAGAAGCTGATTAAGCGCCGTTTTCTTCGTTGGTGTCTGTATCCGAACCCATGCCTGGTTCTGACATTGGCATATCAGTATCCGGTACATCGTTTTCAATCGGAGTTGCCGGAAACAATGTAGGTTCCTGTGGTTCCTGTGGTTTGCTGGCTTTCTTAGCAGCTTTTTTAGGAGCTGATTTTTTAACCGCAGCCTTTTTAACCGGAGCAGCTTTCTTAGGAGCAGCAGCTTTTTTAGCTGGAGCTGCTTTTTTAGGAGCAGCCTTTTTTGCAGGAGCAGCAGCTTTTTTAGCAGGGGCAGCTTTCTTAACCGCAGCCTTTTTAACAGGAGCAGCTTTCTTAGCAGCAGCCTTTTTAGCGGGAGCAGCTTTTTTAGCAGCAGCTTTCTTTATTGCTTTTTTTGCAGCCGGAGCAGCTTTTTTAGGAGCAGCTTTCTTAACCGCTTTTTTAGGAGCAGCCTTTTTAGCTACTTTTTTTGGAGCAGCTTTCTTAGCTACTTTTTTAGCAGCAGCCTTCTTTGCAGGAGCAGCTTTTTTGGCAGCAGCTTTCTTAGGAGCTGCTTTTTTTGCTTGTACTTTTTTATTTGCTTTTGCCATGGGATGAGTTATTTATTAATTCAATTAGTTAAGGTAAATACAGATTTGCATATAACGAACAAATAAAGCGAAAAAAAATTTACATCGTCAATATTTTTCCACATCAGTACGCACATGTGGTAATTTATCTTAAGCAAGCAAACCCAGTACTAACGCAGCTTTCAGGGCTATCATATCCTTCTTTTGTAAAGAGACAACCATCACTTCCATTCTTTGCAATATTTCAATGAGACTTGTAAGTAAGCATGCGGTTTCAATAATATCATGCATCAACTGAACAACCAACACCCTTTAAAGCACCCGCCTAATGATTCTTCAACACGTTGTAGATTACGTTTGTTCAACAAGCATAATAACAGGCTAACACCGTGCCACAAAAGCTCAGAAGTGCATTTGTAGTAAGCAAACTGAGAGCCACCTCCTAAAAAGCAGAATTGTTCCTATTTCATGCCGATGGCTGATTTGCATGGCATATGCTCTGTGAACCTCTGTGTCTGCTCAGTGCTCCTCTGTGTAACTGTATTTTTTATTTCACAGGAAAGGCAGAAGTAGACTCGGAGTTGCACAGAGAGTTTGCAAATTGCACCTGTCGTCTCATTTTCGACTATGTACACCACCTGTGATAGCTTCCAGTTAACAAATCTTTCAATATATTTTGAAAATTCAGAAACTCACTCTAGCTTTGTTGCATGAAGTTGAGTGAAGCAAAACAACAGTTTATCCAGAGCTGGGGCGTGCTGGGAAGCCAATGGGGCATTAACAGATCTATGGCGCAGGTGCATGCAATATTGCTTGTAGCGAGCAAGCCATTGAGTACAGACGATATTATGGAGCAACTGAACATTAGCAGGGGAAATGCAAATATGAATATCCGGGACCTGATTGACTGGGGCATCGTGGAAAAAGTGATTATTCCGGGCGACAGGAAGGAATATTTTTCGGCTGATAAAGACATCTGGCGGGTGGCTACGCGTATCATGTATCAACGAAAAAAGAAAGAACTCGATCCCATGCTGAAAGTGCTGAACCAGATAAGTGATGTTGAAGGGGATAAACGCAATGCTGACATTAAGGCTTTCACTGAAACAGTAGATTCGATCAAACGCCTGGCAGGCCACGCTGACAAAGCGATGGAAATGATGATTAAGGCTGAGGAAAACTGGTTTTTGAATAGTTTTATGAAACTGCTGAAATAAGACATTCCAAGTACGATTTACGAAGTACGAAGTACTCAATGTTGAACTTGCTCATTTTCTTTAACACGATAATAGAGTGAAAATGATGAATAGATGATAACAAAGCTTTCTCAACCGGTTAATTCCGGTTTTATTTAAACATAATATTTCAAATTTTATTGAAAATATTAAAAGATATGAATTATGAAGCGGTTTAAAGAATGGGACATTGCGTTGCAGACGCTGTTTTTAATACTTTATGCAATTGCGCTGTTTGTTGACGATTGGCTGATCCGGATTGTTGCTGCATTTGCTTGTATTGGCTGGCTACTGGTCAGTCTGTTTGTACACCATGTTCGCCATTGGTTTACCAGGAAGCATCTGTACAGGACAAAGTTTGCTAACATTATTCTGCTACTCGTCCTGGCAACACTTTCAGGTTTCATAGCACAAACTACGTCCCTGGTTATTCTTTTTATCGCCCTCACACTAGCTGCGTGCGGTTACTTATTTATCTGCATTTCCGAAATGCACCTGTTGTTAAAACGCCCTTTATCATACCTGAAATAAATACCACACTATGCACCCGCACACGTTAACCAACAAGAAAATCATCATCGCAGGCGGCTCCGTGTTTATGGGCCAAAATCTGGCCAAATGGTTTGCAGCCAACAATCAAATAGTTATTCTCACCCGCAACATCACCGGATCTGCAAACAATAAATATTCAAAAGAAAATATAGCAAACAGCAATACCCGCTATGTACAATGGGATGGAAAAACGCAAGGCAAATGGAGCAGCGAGATTGATGGATGTGATCTGGTCATTAACCTTTCCGGAAAATCGGTGAATTGTCGTTATAACGAAAGAAATAAGAAGGAGATCTTCGACAGTCGCACGGATAGTACAAAGGCGCTGGGCGAAGCGATCCGCCGGGCTGCAGATCCACCAGCCTTATGGATCAATGCAGCTTCTGCCACTATTTACAGGCATGCCGAAGACAGGCCGCAGGATGAATACACCGGAGAATTTCACAATGATTTTAGTGTGCAAGTGTGTCAGCGCTGGGAGAAAACTTTTTTTGAGGAAGAAACATCCTGTACGCGCAAAGTGGCCTTGCGTACAGCCATTACCCTGGGTTGCGGTGGCGTTATGACTCCTTATTTGAACCTGTGTAAATGGGGACTTGGCGGAAAACAGGGCAGCGGAAGACAAATGTTTAGCTGGGTGCATATTGATGATGTTTGTCGCGCAATTGAATTTTTGTGGCACCATAACACCTTAACGGGGGTATTTAACCTCAGCGCTCCTAATCCTGTTTCTAATGCAGTTTTTATGGAAAAGCTGAGAAAGACAACTGGCAACCGGATCGGTTTACCAGCAATGAAATGGCAACTAAAATTGGGGGCCGCTATTATTGGTACGGAAACAGAGTTGTTGTTGAAAAGCCGTTGGGTGCTACCTACAAGACTTCTGGAAGAAGGATTTACTTTTTCCTTTGCCACTGTGGATGCAGCGTTTAACGATATTGTTAGCCATCTGCCCCGAAAAGCTTATCATCTGTTTTGAGATTGATGATCACCTTCGTGTAAACTTGTCCTACACTTTGAAAGTGTAGGACAAGTTTACACGAAAAGTGATAGTACTCACAGAGAAGCCTAAGTGTCCTACACCTGCGAGGTGTAAGGCACTTAGGCTTCCCAAAAAGGCTGGCACATTTTTGTGTATATTTAAGTTATGAGCACACAGAAAAAAACAGTTGTATTGGGAGCTTCGGCCAATCCGTCGAGGTACAGTTACCTGGCAGTTAACCGCCTGAAAGCTCACGGACATCCAATTATAGCCATTGGTAAAAAGCAGGGCGTAGCGAGTGATGTTCCTATTATTACAGAACATCCGGAAATGGATGACGTTGATACAGTTACGCTTTATCTTAACAAGCATAACCAGGAGCAATATTATGATTATATCATGCAGCTGCATCCCAAACGCATCATATTCAATCCCGGAACGGAAAACGATGAACTTGTTGAAATGGCCGAAAAGAATGGCATTAAAACAATGGAAGCGTGCACGCTGGTGATGCTGAGCACGGGACAATATTGAAGACGCGTAAGATCGTAAGACCGTAAGACAGTAAGATAGTAAGACAGTAAGATAGTAAGACATGTAAGATAGTAAGACATGTAAGAAATCGCAATTCATGAGACTGTAGCAACCGCAACATTCCTCTTACGGTCTTACGATCTTACATGTCTTACGGTCTTCAAAAGAACTGCAACCCCGTCTCGTAATTTCGACAGAATTGCAGTTGCTGACACACATAAAAAGTACACCTAAAATCTTTATCCCTGGTACTTATACTGATACCTGATACCTGAAACCTGATACCTGACACCTCAAACCTTATCCCTCAAACCTTCCTCCTCACTTCGTTTTCACAACTTCCAAATAATACATTTTCTTAATTCCATCATTATCAAACAGTGCCTGTTGTTTTGCATTTACGGCGCTGCTCTTCCATTCCTCTGAAGGATATATTTTGACAGAAGTTTCAGTATTTCTTAAAGCCAATGGCAGGTTGAATGCTTTAATGCAGTTCGTATAGCGATAGAATACTTTCGATTTGTCTTCACTAAAATACCATTCCAAAACAGGTATTTGCGTTGTAGTGAGGTATTGTTTAAACACAGGACTGTAGTCGAAACCAGCTTGCTTAGACATGTAGCCGATAACATCCTTTGCATCTACTGTTTTGTGGTAGAAGGTTTTATTCAGGCCACGTAAAATGTTGCGGAACAATGAATCGTTATCGATGCTGTGACGAATGGCATGTAACATATTGCCGCCTTTAGGGTACATATCCCCACTTCCCTCTGCATTTACATTGTATTGCGGGATAACCGGGCGATCATTTCTGATACCTTTTCTTGTTCCTGCATTGTAACCGTTCGCATCATCATTTCCGTAGATATAGTCTACGAACAATGTCTCGCTATAGTTAGTGAAGCTTTCGTGGATCCACATATCAGCCAGATCGTTACTTGTGATATTGTTGCCAAACCATTCGTGACCGCTTTCGTGAATAATGATGAAATCCCACTTCATGCCAATGCCGGTTCCCGAGCCATCCCGACCGCGGTAACCGGGTTTGTACCAGTTTCCGTAAGCAACTGCACTCTGGTGTTCCATGCCCGTGTGTGATGCATCAATCAACTTGTAACCATCTTCATAGAAAGGATACGGACCAAACCAATATTCAAATGCATTCAGCATATTGTGCACTTCTTTAGGCATATAAGCTTTCGCTTTATCAAGATTGTAGTCCAACACCCAATAATTCACATCAAGATTACCCTTCAGGCCTTTATATACTTCGCTGAAGTTTACATATTTGCCGATGTAGGGAATGATGTCGTAATTATTGATGGGGTTAACAACGGCCCATTTGTAAGCAGTAGTACCATCATTATTTGCTTTTTTGGATTGAAGACGACCGTTAGCAACTGCAACAAGCGTGTCAGGCACAATCATCGTCAAGGAAGCACCGTTATCCGGTTCGTCACTCTGATGATCCTTGCATGGATACCAGATTGAAGCGCCTTTTGCCTGGCAGGTTACAGTCATCCACGGACGGCCAAGTGTATCTTTTGTGAAGGTCCAGCCGCCATCCCAGGGCGCGCGGATCGCCTCATGCGGCTTGCCACTAAAATATACCTGGAGCGTATGTGTGGATGATTTCTTTTGTGTTGGCGTTTTGATCAGCCAGACATTGCTTCCATCATGACTGGCCTCCAGCCTGGTTTTATTATCAAGAATAACACTATCGATAGTCAACGGTGGCTGAAGATCTATCTGCATTGCTTTGGATGAATTGTCCGCCGTCACGCGGTAGGTAATGATGTTATTCCCTACGGTCGTTTTTTCAGTATAATCTGGCTTAACTGTAATGTCGTAGTGAAGAACGTTCCACCAGGTACGCTCTGGTGTTAACGTGCCACGCAGGGTATCTGCTTTTGTAAAATCGCGCCACTTTTGAGCGCTTGCATTCAGCAGCATACAGGTAGCAAAAAGCGAAAAGATAATTTTTCTCATGACCGGTTGGTGTTTTAAAATATCGCACCGAATGCCGGTACGAAAGGAAAATCCCGCTAAAGTTCAGGATACGGTTTTATAAAAAAACAACACGGATAACCCATTTCTTTACATGGATTAACCGTGTTGTGTAGAATGACCGTTTTTGTCGGTCAATTATTGAGCGTCCCACCAAACCCTGTCTGTTAGCTTAGCAGTTTGCTGCGGCTGAGGGTTAGATGTTTTTTCCAGTTGAGGATAGATGATCCTGCGCGGTATGTCGGACAATGCATTTGGAACTTTTTGTAACACAGGGAAGCCTGTTCTTCTCCAGTCGTTGAAGTTTTCCAGCGACAAAAAATTGGCAATTACTTTATCTTCTATGATATGTCTCAGTGCATTTTGAGCCGTAATATTTGTTCTGCTATTGATATAGCTGGTTACAGATCCGCTGGTAATATCTAACCCGGATTTAACCATATCAGCTTCAATAGCCTGTCTATAAATTGGAGCTGCTGCAGCTGCACCTGAGCTGATCAACGTAGCTTCGGCTTTTAAAAACAAAGCTTCAGAGTAATTGATAATATAGTTATTGGCTGCTGGCGCTGCGTATAAATTTCCAGGAATTGAATAATCTTCCAAAGATCCAACACCCTGTGTACCAATCGCGCGTCCGTTATACTTGCCCGTAGCCGCGGCTGGCGCTACCAGAATTGTCAGTCTTGGATCCGTACGTGCCTTGAGTGTGTCTACAAATGCGGAAGATAATACCAGTGTAGAAGTAGAACTAAAGTTCCAGTACCATTGATTTTCCTGTCCGGCACTTCCTGTGTAAACAAACTTTAGGTTGTCGTCGTTGGATTGCAAAGCTTTGTCCAACGCGGCCAGCGCCAATGTTGCCTGTTGCGTGGCAGTGTAGCCGGGCGCTTTTGTAAGGTGCATATAAAAGCGAGCCTTTAATGTGTACGCGAGCCTGGTCCATTTTTCCATATCACCGCCATAAAAGAAATCATCGGAACCCGGTATTTTGCCTTTGTTCTTTGCAATATCACTTATACCATTATCCAGAAAGGATTGAATGTTCTTATAGATCTCTTCCTGCGAATCATATTTCGGAGTAAAATTAGTGCTGCCCTTAAGCGCTTCTGAATAGGGTACATCACCCCACCAATCTGTTGCTACACCCAGGCAAAAAGCGGTAAGAATTTTTGAGATGCCCGAATAGTTATAATTGCTATCTGCTTCAGCCTTGGTATTTAATATGGCAAGATTATTCAGACAGGTTACATACACATTGCTCCAGTCCCCATCTACCTGTGAATTCACCAGGAGATAAGTCCCTTCGTTAGGAACGGGCTGGTTAAGGCAAACCACCTGTGTGTAATGCTGCATAAGAATTGGGGCAAATCCGTAATTAGTAGCGCTCTGGCTGCTAACACTGCTACCGGCATCAATTGCATGTGAGATCGCCATTTCAAGCGGGGCAAGCAATAGCGATTCCTGCACCTTGGTTGGATTATTAGGATCAGTATTAACATCGATATATTTTTTGCACCCGGTTATTGCCAACAGAAGAATCGGCAGATATATTTTTAATGCTTTCATTTTTTTCACTTTGTAAGTTTAGAATCATTTAAAAGCTCACTCTCAATGTAAAGTTTACAGAACGTGATGTTGGTGTAGAGAATGAATACAGTCCTTGTGATCCATTGGATGAACCAAATGAACTTACTTCAGGATCTGCACCGGTAAAATGCGGACTGTAGATCCATAAGTTTCTTCCGGATACTACAATCGCCGCTGTCTTCAAAGGCGTTTTACGCAACAGGTTCTGTGGCAGATCATATGAAAAACTTACACTTCTCAATTTTATATAAGTACCATTCTGTATTACCGCTTCAGTTATACCATTGATCCTTCTGTAATAATCCTGGCCGGAAACTGCAATGTCATTGGGTTTGCCGTCTGAAGTCTTAACTCCCTGAACTACACGCATGCCACGGTCTTCAGTAACTTTTGGTGTTCCATAGAAATAACCGTAGCCATCCACATTATTTTCAATATCCCCACCCTGCTTCATATCCATAAATACGCTTAAAGCAAAAGGACCATAACGGAACGTATTATTTAAGCCTGCAAGCCAGTCGGGCGTAATGTTGCCTATAATGCTATCTGTATCAGCTCTGAAAGGAAGGCCGCCGTCATCGATCAATAATTTTCCGTCAGCAGTGCGCGCATAACGTCCGCCGTACTTTACACCGTAAGGCTGACCAACTATCACTTGCGTAAAGCCGTTGCCCAGTTGTTTTGTATCTCCATAGATCGCAAGTACTTTGTTGTTGATCTTGGTAAAGTTGAACATAAGATCCCAGCTGAAATTCTTGCTTCTAACAGGTGTTGCATTTAATATCAGCTCAATACCTTTATTTTCAATGCTGGCAGTATTAACCGTTGTTCCATTATACCCGGTTGAAGGTGCAATGGCTACACCAGGAATAATTCCATCAACTGTTTTCTTGGAGAAATAAGACAACTCAAAGCCTAACCTGTTTTGCAGCAACTTAGCCTCAAGACCTATCTCAGCTTCATTCAATCGTTCGTTTTTCAACTGTGGATTGCCAAGAGTGGCACTCAGCAAAAAGCCTGAATTGCCCTGGTACGGAAAAGTAATATTGCCGAAATTGTTTACCATGAAAGGAGTTGAGAGCGAATATGCACCTACACCATCGTTACCAACTGTTGCGTAAGAAACACGCAACTTGGCCAGGTTAACAACTTTTCTCAATCCACCCGAAAATAATTCAGAAAATATAAAGCTACCGGCCGCAGATCCATATGGATAGAATGCATTATTCCTGGCTAAAACCGAACTACCGTCATAACGACCGGTCAATGACAAAGCAAGCAGATTATTGTAATCAATATTTGCCTGAGCATAAAAGCCTACTTTACGTGTTAAGTAGTGATTCTCTGTATAACTGATGCTTGCGGCGTTGCTGATGTTATCAAAACCATCAATACTCAAGCCCAAACCTTGCGCATACATTTTTTGCAGGTAGTTAGAGTATATGTTATTACCTGCTAACAAGTTCACGTTAAACCGCCCGAACGTCTTGTTGGCATTAATGATCAGGTCATGGTTGAACTGGCGGAAATTAAGGTTCTGTTCAATAATTCTTCCAGCCGGATTCGCAGCAGAACCAACGGCTTCTTTATACTTGTCCTGTTCGGTATACATATCTGTTCCCAAACGCTCTGTAATAGTGAGCCATTTGAGTGGCGTATAGTTAACAGTAAACACAGGAATAAAGCGGTTAACAAGAGATTTGTTATAAATATTATCCAGCGTCCAGTAAGGGTTGTTTCTTGAATAACGGTATACCCTTTGTGTTCCATCCGGATTTAAATATGGAAGGGGATTCCAGCTTACCGGGGCAGTATAGATCGTCCAGACGGGAGCTTCCAGTATATACCCCTCAGGCATCCTGTTATTATTCGTATTAGAATAGTTTAACTGGAAAGTTGCTGTAAGGTTCTTGTATATTTTTGTTGTGTACTTAGCAAAAGCTGAATTGCGGATAAGATCTGTATTGGGTACTGTACCTTTTTGATTGAGGTAAGCATATGAAAGAAAATAGCTTGAGTTTGCACCACCGCCATTCACGCTGAAAGTTGTATTGCTGGTAAGACCAGTTCTAAAGAACATGTCCATCTGATTATATTTCTTCACCGGAGCGCCATTTACTCTCAAAGTATCCATCAGCGCTCCCCAGGAGCTACTTGTTTTCCGATCTTCGCCATTGTAATAAACGCCATTCTCACCTTGTGAATACTTGCTTTGAACCTCAGGCACAAGCGGCTTTTCAAAAGAAAGGTCTGAGCTAAGAGAGAAGGTAGGCTTCTTATCCTGCGCGCCACCTTTTGTTGTAATCATCAACACACCACGGGCACCGGCAGAACCATACAAAGCTGTCGCTGCAGCGCCCTTCAGCACATTCACACTTTCGATGATGGAAGGATCAATATCATTAAGCCTGTTAGACCCCGGACCAGAATTGAGGTTTCCCGTCTCATCATTATTGATCGGAATGCCATCAACAATGATCAACGCCTGGTTATCCCCAAAGATAGAAGTAGTACCACGGATCACTATCCTTGCAGAGCTTCCCGGAGTTCCGGAAGAGCTTGTCACCTGCACGCCTGCAACCTTACCGGCAAGTGCATTAACAAGATTCGGCTCTTTGGCCTTAATGATATCATCACTTTTGACTTCCTGTGTGCTATATGTAAGATTCCGTTTCTCTCTTTTTACACCCAATGCAGTAACCACAACTTCTTCCAGTTGCTTTGAAGTTTTGGGCAACACGATCTCCAGATTTTGCTGGCCCGTTATATCTACTTCTTTATCAGCATAACCAAGCGCGGAAACAACCAGCGTTCCTTTTCCGGTTGACTGAATAGAAAAAGTTCCATCGTCTTTTGTAATAACGCCAGTGGACTTATTTTTAAATTTCACTGTGGCATTTGCCACGGGCGTTCCATTCTCCTCTGTGACACGGCCATGCAAACTGCTTGTTTGGGCTTTGGCCATTACAAATAAAAAACTCAGTAAACAGAGGAATGACATTTTGCGTGAGGCAGGTTTAAACACATACCGGTTGCCGTTGTTCCATAACAACAACCTTTCAATTTTTAGTTTAAGAACCTGCAACATGTTTAGTGTGCGCGGTTTCATAAGCAGATCTTCTCCCTGGTTTTTAGATTTCAATAAATAAATTTGATTCTTCAAAAAAGTGCAATAAAAGGTTACATGGTATTTGCCAGACTATACGTCCGTATCCCCATAGGCGCGATGAAGGCCAGTTAATTTTGTATGCCAAACTTATCCCTTGTTCAAAGAATAGCCTTTATCCCTTTTATCCTCTACTTTACATATATTAACCCATGTGTCGGTGAAACAAAGGCCGGCAAGTTAATAAATGAAAAAAACATTAAAAAACCGCTCATCAAATTGTTTTTTAAACTGTTTTTAATATTAATTGTATAAAATACATTTATTTATGAGTTGTGGAAAGGTTAGCCACAGAAGCACTGAAACACTGAATTTAACCACAGATGGGCACGGAGTTTTTTTCACAGAAAAGCACAGAGTTTTTTACAAAGATTTGATCGACTGATTTTATGCTGGTTAGGGAATCGAAACATCGATGAAGTCATTATTGTTGTTATTATTGACTTCACTATTAGCAAGAAAGGATTATATCTCATTATATAAAAAAAGCACTGTCAAAATTTTTCTCTGTACTTCTGTGCCTCTGTGGCCACCCGTGTTACTCCGTGAAAAAAGCTCCGTGCCCATCTGTGGTTAAAACCTCCGCTGTTCTTCCGGATTTCTTCTGTGCTTCTGTGCCTCTGTGGCTACCCGTGTTACTCCGTGAAAAAAAACTCCGTGCCCATCTGTGGTTAAAACCTCCGCTGTTCCTCTGGATTTCTTCTGTGCTTCTGTGCCTCTGTGCCTACCCGTGTTACTCGTGAAAAAAAACTCCGCGGCCATCTATGGTTAAAACCTCCGCTGTTCCTCTGGATTTCTTCTGTGCTTCTGAGCCTCTGTGGCAACCCCGTGTTACTCCGTGAAAAAAACTCTGTGGCCATCTGTGGTTAATCCCCTCCACCAATAAAAAAGCCTCCTGAAAAGGAGGCCTGCGCTTTTAATCTATATACAAACACATGAGACTTATTGAACACCTTTACGTGTATCCCACCACATTTGTTTGCCCCAGAAATTGTCTTTCACATCCGCACCAAAAGTTGCGTTGTTTCCGCCATTCAAGGTAGATTCTTCTACCGGGTAAGGATAGCGGAAAGGAGGACGTGTGTGACCAGGATAAGATGAACCTTTAGCTGCTGGCAACAACGGATAATCCGTTCTTCTTTCTTCAGCCCATGCTTCATGTCCGTCTTTAAATAAAGCAATCCATTTCTGCATGTAAATCTGTTTCACACTGCCAGTCCATTTAACACCTGTAGCATTCATGTAAGCGCTTATTTCATTCGCATCCGTAACACCATTTTCTGCCATTGAAGCCATCACACCGTTAGTGTATGCCTGTTCAGCGGTCAAACCATGTGTGTTCCATCCCCTTGTAGCTGCTTCAGCCAGGATAAACTGTACTTCTGAATAACGCATGAAAGGCGAAAAACCTGCAGCCACATCGCGATAGATCGTACCTATTCTTGAATACAATGAAATTGTAGGAGAGCTAACCGGTCCAATTTCAACGCCTCTGTATTCGCCATCTGCCGGAGCAGGATGTGCAAATGAGCTTAAACGAGGATCGGCATATTTTTTAAGTGTATCGATAAAAGGTGCGCTCGGACCGTGATCGTCTCTTCCTTGTGAATCGCTGTTCCATGGCTCGATATAAGGTTTTGAACCGGGCCAAATCAAAAATGCATTATCGTCGTTGCTTTCAAACACAGGGTATTTAGCTGCATCGCCCGTAACTTCTTCAATGATTGATTTGGAAAGATCTGAATTAACGCCTGAAAGTCTGATTGCCACGCGAAGGCGAAGTGAGTTACAGAATTTTCTCCATTTGGTTACATCACCTGCAAACAACAAGTCACCCTCACCCAGTTTATCATCAGAAGCCTGCGCAAAAAGATCTGCAGCTTTTTTCAGTTGATTTACTATTGCTGGATATATAGTTTCTTGTGTATCATATTTTGGTGTGATATAACCGGAATCTCCTTTAATCGCATCGCTAAACGGCATGTCTCTCCAGCGGTCAGTTCCTATCTGCATCATGTACGCCTGGATGGTTAATGCTGCGGCCTGCATATTAACAGCCTTATCTTTCTCTGCCTGGCCAATTACTAATTGCGCATTCTTCATGTCGCGGTAGATGGCGTTCCATAAGCTGGTTACTGTACCGGTTCTGAATTTATATCTTGCCTCATCCACATACTGGATCTTACCAAGGTGACCACCATAAGTTTCAGGCTCGTTCATGTCACCCCAGGCATCAAAATACGTAGCAGCAAAATCCTCCACTACATAAGCAAACACGTTTGTAGTTGGCGCCACTACAGGCTTATCGGGGTTTGTGTTGATCTGTGTAAAATCTTTTGTACAACCCTGCCCCACCGCTGCGGCAATACATGCCGCTATTATATAAGATGATTTTTGTTTCATTGTTTCTCTGTTTAATTAACTCATTTACTAATTACAGATTGATATTCAGTTTAACACCGATACTTCTGTTGGAAGGAATCTGGTATTGCTCAGCACCAAGACCATCATTACCTACACCAAATCCGGTCTCAGGATCAATGTGCGCCAGATTGCTTTTTGAGGTATACAACAACGCAACGTTGTGAGCGAACAATGAAATGCCTGCACCTTTTAACCAACCCAATTTGCTGGTAACTTTTGCAGGAAGTGTGTAACCAAATTCAATTTGTCTAAGCTTAATATAACTAGCGTCAATAATTGCTTTTTCGCTACCATCCCATAAGCTCTGGAAGAAATCTCTTGCATTAACACGGGCAGTATTTGTTTTACCGTCAGCAGTTACAAATTTCTCATCTGTAAACACGTTCTGACCAGCAACAACACCATTCTCACGTATACCACCATCAACAGTTGGTTGCAATACACCAGACTGCAGACCGAACCATTGCGTAACGCTGAAGATGTCACCACCCATGCGTGCATCCACTAAAAAGCTGAAGCGGAAATTCTTATAAGTAAATGTATTGCTAACACCGCCAATCCAATCCGGTGTAATGTTTCCAACAGGTTTTGGTGTAGCATCATATTTAGGCATACCGTTATCGTTCACCACGATGGCGCCATTCGCATCACGCACGAAAGTTCCGCCTCTTATCACACCATAAGCCTGACCAGGGATGGCATCGATTGTTCTGCTCCAGATAGAAGTAATTGCGTAAGACGCAATTTTTTGTCCTGTAACGGGATCTTCATACAATTTGGTAACCTTGTTGGAGTTCTTAGCCCAGTTGATGTTCATATCCCAGTTAAGCCCCTTTGCAGAACGCAACAAACCAAGATTCAACTGTAACTCAACACCTTTATTTTGAATTTCACCGGCATTGATCTGTGATTTTACGAAGCCAGATGCACCTGATACATCAACAGTCATGATCTGGTTCTTTGTTACTTTCTCGTAATAAGTCGCATCCAATCCTAATCTGCCATTCAGGAACTGTAACTCCAAACCAACTTCGCTACTTGTTGCTTTTTCAGGCATCAGGTTCAGTGGAGGCAAAGTACTTGAGATACTATACAGCGTAACACCATTGTAACCAGAAGCATTAGCGCCGTACGTACCATAAGTAGAGTAAGGATTGGGGCCACCCTTACCCACACCCGCAACACTGGTTCTTAATTTACCATAGCTTAATATTGACGGGTTTATATTTAACACATTCGTGAATACCCAGCTTAAACTTGCAGAAGGATAGAAGTAAGACCAGTTACCTTCAGGCAATGTAGAACTCCAGTCATTTCTCGCTGTAAGATCAAGGTATAACCATGATTTATAACCCAACGATGCTTGTCCGAACACACTGTTAGAGCGCCAGCGGCTTGTTGCCATACCGGTAACAGGCGAACCTTTTGCATTGCTGATCGTAAATACGTTTGGTACAGTTAACTGATCAGCACCCAGCTGGCTATATACTTGCTTATAGCTTTGATAGTTTGCACCGGCAGTATAGTTAAGAGAGATGTCTTTTGTGATGTTACCACTACCAGAGAAAATAAGGTCGGCGTTTAATGTGTTCAGGTTATACTGATTTTGTCTGAAGCTACCACCGCCCCATGTTCTTTCAGATTTACTGATAGAAGTAGAATTGGTTTTATTTACACTGATCTCCTTACGAACCTCAGTTGACCAGTCATCACCCACACGAACCATTGTATTAAACCATTTGCTAAACTGGTAAGTAAGATTTACGTTACCGTACATCCTGTCTTTGTAACGTGAATGTGTATTGTTGTATACGTTAAAGAAAGGATTATCGTGGAAGTTGCTGTTCCAGTTGTATGGGAAACCTCCGTTAAACTCTTTCTGCCAGTTGGCTTTCAGGTCTTTCATATCAACCTGGCGACCAAACCAGCCCATGATTGACTGCATGGGGTTGTTACCGTTATAACCCTGACCAACAAGGTTGTTGTTCTCGGTTCTAACATAGTTCACGTTTGTGTTTATTTTAAACCTATTGGTGAAGTTCTGTGTAGTATTCAGCTGAATGGTGTACCTGTTCTGATCTGTATTAGGAATGGCACCTTGTTGTCTCTGGTTGCTCAACGCAAGACGCGTATTGCCCTTATCAGAACTGGTTGACAATGCAACTGAGTTATCCATTGTAAAACCTGTTGTAAAGAAATCGCGGATGTTGTTTGGATGAGAGACCCACGGAGTAGCGATCCTGTTTCCATTTGCATCCAACGGACTGTTGTATTGCGGAATAAGCAAACCCGCATCCAGTCTTGGTCCCCAGCTTTCGTCAACACCATCGTTAGTTCCATTTCCTAAACCATCCAAATAAGAAAAGCCAACACCCTGTGCCCAGTCCTGATAACTTTTTGGATCGAGGCTGGTATTGGCACCAATATCAGAAAGGCTTAATTCCCCTGCCTGGTATTGTTTCCACATATATTCTTCACCGTAAGTTCCCTGACCATACTGGTTCTGGAATTTTGGTAAGATATAAGGATTCTCAATTGAGAACCCACCGGAATAACTCAGCGACATCTTCTTACCTGCACCTTTGCCATCTTTTGTTGTGATCAATACCACACCGTTACCGGCTTGTTGTCCGTACAACGCTGCAGCATTCGCACCTTTCAGCACGGAGATCGAAGCAATGTTGTTAGGATCAACTTCAGCGATAGCGTTGCCATAATCCACAGCACCACCTGAACCAAGGTTAGTGGCGAAGTTGCTCACCGGCACACCATCAATAACAAACAATGGTTGGTTGTTTCCACCCAATGAACTATTACCACGTAATACGATCCTGGAGCTTGAACCGACAGCACCACTGGCGCCTGTGATCTGCACACCAGCCACTTTACCTGATAGTGAATTCAGTACGTTTTGCTCGTTGCTTTGCGTAAGCTGTTCGCCTTTTACTTCCTGAATGGCATAACCCAGCGATTTCTTTTGTCTGCTGATACCCAGGGCTGTAACAACAACCTCATCCAGTACTTTGGTGGCTTTGGTTAAAACAATATCAACTGTCTCTTTTCCGCCAACTTCAACCTGCTGTTCAGCAAAGCCAAGTGCAGAAACAATTAATGTACCATTTGATGCCACGTGAATTGTGAATGTGCCATCTTCTTTTGACACAGTGCCGGCAGTTTTATTCTTTACCTGGATACCGGCATTGCCCACGGGTGTTCCATTGTTGTCAACAATCTTACCCTTCACATTGAGTGTTTGCGCTTGTACATATACGCTCATGCATAAGCATAAGAATATAAGTAAAGGCACGGAGGTCATTTTTCTCATAAGCGGAATTTCTCTTTTATGTTTGATAAATAGGCGACTAGTCAGTTATGGCACGCAAATTCAAACTGTAAAGCTGTGACTATACAAGATTAAAGATGATAGCAATGAAGATTTGGCAATTCGTTTAATAATTACACTAAACGCCAATTGTTACGCTGACGTTTAATTTTATAAATCAAACTTAGAAGTAAAAATTAAAATAAATTTAATCCGTGTTACCATATAATTTACCAATATTAACATACAAACTGCATGCAATAAATATCGCAGAGCAATTAATGACTAATTTTAATTGACAATTGATAATGAATTAGCAAATGAGGAAATGTGCGAATGTGCAAATTGTGGAACAACAGAGTATGTGATGATATATAGCAATGATAAAAAGAATACGGACAATAATAGTTAACAGCTCTCTGTGCAACTATGTCTTCTCGGTGTTCTCTGTGTAACTGTATTTTATTACTCCACTGAGAAAAAGTAGCCGACAATTAGGGCTCCACAAAGATTAAACGCATTTTCAACTATCAACTTTCAACTATCAATTAATCCACGCGTTGAATGTATTCACGGATGTATTCTCTTGGAGATTTGCCCACTACTTTTTTAAACACACGGTTAAAAGTTACAGCATTGCTGAAGCCTGTATCATAAGCCACTGAGGCAATGTTTTCGAAATTACCGCCAAGCATTATTTTACAGGCTTCATTTATTCTTATTTCATTCAAAAAGGTAACATAGGTTTTGCGCGTGTGCTTTTTAAAATAGCGGCAAAATGCATGAGGTGTAAGATGCGCGATGGAAGCTATCTTTTTCAATGAAATATTATCAGTGTAGTTATCCATCGTGTATTGGTAGATATCGTTCATGCGCAATCCCTCTGTATCAGTGATCAGATTTTCGCTTGAAGCGTTCGCCAGGGGTGCCAGGTTCTTAACGCCGGACAATTCCTGCAACATCTCAATAAAAGCGGCTACCCGTAAGGCGCCTTTATTGTTCTTGACTTTTGTGATATGATCACTTATTAAGCCGCAATCAACAGCAGGTATTTTAAAACCCGATGCGGTTGAGGAAACAAACTTGCGGATATTCTTCATCTCCGGCAGGTCCAGCAATTGCATTAATAGCCCGTCGGGGTTGAAAAAGATGGTGATGTTGTGAATTTCCTTTTTTCGTCTCTTATCGAAATAAGCAGGATCGCTTTTAAATATATGCGGTTGGTTAGCGCCAAGTATATATATGTCACCGCTCTTAAACTGCTTCATGTAGTTACCCGCAATCAGCGTCCCTTCGCCTTTCAGCACCCAGGTTACCTGGGTTTCATAATGCCGGTGGAGGTGATCGTAAAAGTGAGGCAGAATGTCTTCCTGCACTACTATAGAGTTTTCTTTTGCAACAGGTATGGTAAACTGTAGAACTTTCATCGGTTATATTTTCTCATTGGGAAACCCTTACATAACAATGGCCGATCATACATTACAAAATGTTCATCAACCGCTTGTGCTATGCACCTTTAAATCAACAGATCACAGGCTATTTTTTAACTGAAATTGCAAGATAGAACTAAAATTATAAAATATTCTAGCTAATATTGGTAAATTATTCATTAACTCACGTAATGGCTTTTTTTACGCACAAAAATATCTTTGGATAAAATAAGAGTCTCATGAAAATACAATGGAAAGGAGTTTTTCCTGCAGTTACAACCAAATTTACAGCACAGGGCGACCTTGATATGGATGCCAGCCAGAAGAACATTGCTTTACAGGTAGAAGCAGGTGTAAATGGTATTGTTCTTGGAGGCACATTGGGAGAAGCCAGTGTACTAACTGAATCCGAAAGAGAGGCATTGGTTAAAACCACTGTATCTTCTTTAAATGGTAAAGTACCCGTATTAATTAATATCGCAGAAGGTTCCACCCGTGAAGCCGTAAAACAGGCTACACTTGCTGCAGAGTGGGGCGCACAGGGCTTAATGTTGTTGCCTCCTATGCGTTATAAAACTGACCATCGTGAAACTGTTGAATATTACAAGGCAGTTTCCAGCGCAACAGATCTTCCTCTGATGGTTTACAACAATCCCGTTGATTATAAAACTGAGATCACTTTACAAATGTTTGAAGAACTGGCTGAATGCCCAACTATTCAGGCGGTGAAAGAATCAACCAGAGATGTAACCAACGTTACCAGGATGATCAACAAATTCGGCGACCGTTATTCCATCCTTTGCGGCGTTGATACTATTGCCATGGAAGAAATGCTACTTGGAGCCAACGGATGGGTTGCCGGTTTGGTTTGCGCCTTCCCTCACGAAACAGTTGCCATCTACAAACTGGTTAAAGCAGGCAGAATTGCAGAAGCAACTGCCATCTACCGCTGGTTTATGCCATTACTTGAGCTGGACATCCACCCCAAGCTCGTACAATACATTAAACTAACCGAAGCTTGTGCAGGCGTAGGTACTGAACACGTAAGAGCTCCGCGTTTAACATTGGTTGGTGAAGAAAGAGAAAGAATACTGAATATTGTAAACACTGCGCTGGCTAACAGACCCGTATTGCCAGATTACAAATCAATACAATTGAATCATGCAGAAGTGAAAGACGCTATTCTTTAATCTATATATATGACAAACACATTGATCCAGGAAACAGCTATTGACGTTAACGTTGTAATGCAACAATCGCAACATGCGTTTGATAGTTATAAAAAAATATCCGCGGCCGACCGCGCGGCGTTCCTTGAGAAGATTGCAGAGGAAATAGAAGCAAAAAGAGCTGTTCTTGTTTCTACCGCCAATGCAGAAACAAATCTTCCCGAAGCAAGACTTAACGGAGAAATATCCCGTACAACCAATCAACTGAAATTATTCGCTTCTTTAATCAAAGAAGGCAGTTGGGTGGAAGCAGCGATCGATACAGCGGATGCTACAAGAACTCCTGCAAGACCTGATATACGTAAGGTTTTTGTACCACTGGGACCAGTTGTGGTTTTTGGCGCAAGTAACTTTCCTTTCGCGTTCTCTACCGCAGGTGGCGACACAGCGAGCGCACTGGCAGCAGGATGTAGCGTGGTCATAAAAGCACACAACGCTCACGTAAAAACATCTGAACTTGTATTTGAGGCTATGCAAATAGCTATAGAGGCTTGTAAAATGCCTCAGCACCTTATTCAGCATGCAACAGGCAAGGGCAACGTTGTAGGAAAAGCTTTGGTTCAACATCCTAACACAACTGCAGTTAGTTTTACCGGTTCTTTCAGCGGTGGTCGCGCTCTGTGTGATTACTCAAATGAAAGACAAGCCCCGATTCCCGTTTTTGCGGAAATGAGCAGCATTAACCCGGTTGTATTCTTCCCGGATACTTTGCAAAAGAATGCTGCCGCATTGGCGCAAACATATGCAGGTTCTATCACAGTTGGAATGGGACAGTTCTGTACCAATCCCGGTTTATTGCTTGCAGTAAAGAGTGAGGCACTGGATAATTTCCTTCAAATTCTGGGAGAAGAAATTACAAAAGTTGCTCCACAGAAAATGTTACATAGCGGAATTTATCACTCTTACAATTCCGGTCTTGATGAAATGTTGTTGCAGAAAGGTATTCAGGTAGTTGCACGTGTTGAAAAAGAGGTGCAGGATATAGAAGCGCAACCTACTGTTGCCAAAGTAAGCGGTCAGACTTTCCTTGCAAATCCGCATTTTAAAGAAGAAGTGTTTGGTCCGTTCTCGCTGGCTATCGTTTGTGAAGACGCGAAAGAACTGAAAGCTGTTTTGAGTTCTCTAAAAGGCCAGTTAACAACAACGATGATGGCAACGGAGGAAGACTTGACGCAGCACCAGGATATTTTTGAACTGCAGCAAACGCTTGCAGGCAGAATTATTCTGAACAACGTACCAACCGGTGTGGAAGTATGTGCAGCAATGGTTCATGGTGGACCTTTCCCCGCAACAACTGATGCACGCTTTACTTCAGTAGGTACCTCTTCTATCAAAAGATGGGTCAGACCATTATGTTTTCAGAATTTTCCTGACAGCATGTTGCCCGAAGCTTTGAAGAATGACAATCCGCTGAATATACTGCGTATAGTAAACAATGAATGGACAAGAGAAAAAATAAGTAAAAAGTAAAAAAGGCAAAATTCAAAAGTAAAAAGTAAAAAAGCTGTTGCTTTCACTAGCTTCTTACGTTTTCTGTTAGCTCGTAGAACACGAACTTGAACGCAATCGTTAATTCAGTGCGGGCTAATTTTTGAATTTTGACTTTTGAATTTTGACTTCATAAAACTACCGGATGAAAAAAACTTTCTTCTGTGTTGATGCTCACACCTGCGGTAATCCTGTAAGGCTTGTCGCAGGCGGCGGCCCTGTACTGGAGGGTGCAGACATGAGCGAAAAGCGTCAACACTTTTTACGGGAATATGATTGGATCAGGAAGGGCCTTATGTTTGAGCCCCGTGGTCATGATATGATGAGCGGAAGCATTTTATATCCCCCACATAACAAGGCAAATGATGTCGCCGTCCTTTTTATTGAAACCAGCGGATGTTTACCCATGTGCGGCCATGGCACCATCGGTACTATTACCATTGCCATTGAAGAAGGACTGATTGTTCCCAAAACACCCGGCATTGTCCGCATGGAAGCACCTGCGGGCCTGGTGCTGATTGAATACAAACAGGAAGGCAAAAAAGTTACTTCAGTAAAACTCACGAACGTACCGGCTTACCTGGCGGCAGAAAATCTAACAATTGACTGTCCTGAACTGGGAGAACTTACGTTTGATGTTTCTTACGGCGGCAACTTTTATGCAATAGTGGATGTACAGGAAAACTTTAAAGGTCTTGAACATTATCCTGCAGACAAGCTGATTGCGTGGGCAAGGGAAATCCGCAAACGCATCAATGAAAAATACGAGTTTGTTCATCCGGATAATCCAACGATCAATGGCTGCTCTCATGTGTTGTGGACCGGCGCTGTTTTAGATCCTACATCTACTGCGCGCAATGCTGTGTTTTACGGAGATAAGGCCATCGACAGGTCTCCTTGCGGAACAGGCACTTCAGCGCGCATGGCGCAATGGTATGCCAAAGGCAGGTTGAAGAAGGGTGATGAATTTGTACATGAAAGCATTATTGGTTCCAAGTTTACAGGAAGAATAGAAGAAGAAACAACAGTTGCCGGGAAACCGGCGATAAGGCCAAGCATCGAAGGCTGGGCGAGGGTGTATGGTTACAATACGATTACGATTGACCCGGAAGATGATCCGTATGCATATGGATTTCAGGTACTCTGATTGGGATTTTTTGTCTAGACCGGGATTGGAGGGATTAATGGATTAACAGGATAGAATTTTATGGAACGTTGTCCTACACTTAACAGTGTAGGACAAGTTAAAACAGACCAGGATTTATAGGATTTTGAAGATTGTCAGATTTGGCAAGTAGTTGTCCTACACTTTGAAAGTGTAGGACATATAAAATTCTGGATCAGGGTTAAAAGAACTTTACTGATTGAAGAGATTGAAATGCGGAGATTGAAAATTACATTGATAAGTATTTGTCCTACACTTTATAAGTGTAGGACAAATACTTATCAAACCGCACTCCGCTGCTAAAATTTTTCGATGGCCGAAATAGAACATACAACTTATTCCGGCTCTATACAAAACACTGCTTATAACCTAAAACAACCAACGATCGATGGCCACGGAAAAATTCAAACAATCGCTGGGTTTATTGGACGGCACCATGCTGGTTGCCGGTGCCATGATTGGATCGGGAATCTTTATCGTAAGTGCGGATATCACACGTAATGTGGGCTCCGCGGGATGGCTGCTTCTTATCTGGATCCTTACGGGTATCATTACACTTACTGCCGCTTTAAGCTATGGTGAATTAAGCGGCATGTATCCAAAAGCCGGCGGACAGTACGTTTACCTTCGCGAAGCTTATAACCCTTTGGTGGGCTTTTTATATGGCTGGAGTTTTTTCGCCGTTATCCAAACCGGTTCAATTGCAGCTGTAGGTGTAGCTTTCTCTAAGTTTGCCGCATACATCTTTCCTTCCCTTAGTGAACAAAATATTCTGGCGGACCTCGGCTTTATTAAGATTTCTGCCGCCCAGGTCGTCTCGATTTTAATGATCTGCCTGCTTACCTACATCAATACATTAGGCGTAAAACAAGGAAAGATCATTCAAACAACTTTTACTATTACAAAAATTGCGGCGCTTGTCGGTCTCGTTGTTTTCGGGCTGATATTCGGCGCTGATAAAAATATCTGGAACGCGAACTGGAGCACAGGCTTTGCGCTCAACAAACTGTCAACTACCGGAGTTGCCAACTATGCTGGCTTTGCTGTTATGGGCGCCATCGCTGCAAGCATGGTGGGAAGCCTGTTCAGCAGTGATTCCTGGAACAATGTAACCTTTATAGCAGGCGAAATAAAAAGACCGGAAAGAAACATCGGCTTAAGCCTGTTACTTGGAACATTGATCGTTACTTCCATCTATGTTATTGTAAATCTTGTTTACCTGGCTGTACTACCGCTTAATGAGATTGCATTTGCGGAAAATGATCGCGTTGCTGTTGTTGCGAGCCATAATATTTTCGGAACAAGCGGCACCTATATCATTGCGATCATGATCATGATCTCCACGTTTGGTTGTGATAACGGACTCATTCTTGCCGGCGCCAGAGTTTACTATACAATGGCAAAAGACAAATTGTTCTTTCGACAGGTGGGCATTTTGAATAAAAATGCTGTTCCAGCCACTGCACTTTGGATCCAGTGCATCTGGGCTTCAGCGCTCTGCCTGAGTGGCCGTTATGGTGACCTGTTGGATTATGTAATCTTTGTAGTACTGATCTTTTACATCTTAACCATCATCGGCATTTTCCGTCTAAGAAAAAAACAGCCACATATTCCAAGGCCCTATAAAGCATTCGGCTATCCGGTGCTTCCGGCTTTATATGTATTGTTTGCATCAACAATATGCATCGCTCTCTTTGTATATAAACCTACGTACACCTGGCCGGGTTTAGGCATCGTACTATTGGGTGTTCCGTTGTATTATATAGCCACGGGAAAACAAAAGAAAACGACAGCAATTGCGCAAAACATTGTAGAAGAAAAAATAAGCAGTTAGTTGATTGGCTTCTGGCTTCATTAACCCTGCTGATATATACTGATTTTATCAGGCTAGTCTATTAACCGATCAGAGAAAAAACCAACTGATGAAAAAAATTATTCTGGGAATATCAACACTGGCTTTATTAGGAAGCACAGCGTTTGCACAATCTTACCTGCCGCAAAAAAATGACACACGCTTTAAAGTGCATCCCGCGGTAGATACAAAAGCTTATGGTTTTCCATTACAGGATGTGAAACTACTTGCGGGAAGCCCGTTTGTAAATGCAATGGAAAAAGACTCTGCATACCTCATCAGTATAGAGCCCGACAGACTCTTGCACAGATTTTACAAAAATGCAGGTCTGCCTACAAAAGGTGAAGTATATGGCGGATGGGAAAGCGATGGTTTATCGGGTCATACATTGGGGCATTATCTTTCTGCCATCAGCATGATGTACGCTTCAACAGGTAATGTAGAGTTTAAAAAGAGGGCGGATTATATCGTCGATGAGCTGGCGCGTTGCCAACAGGCAAGAAAAACCGGATATGTTGGCGCTATTCCAAATGAAGACAGCATCTTCTATAAAGTATCTATAGGCCAGATAAAAACCGGTGGTTTTGATTTGAATGGAGGTTGGTCGCCATGGTACACTGTTCATAAAGTGATGGCCGGACTTGTGGATGCTTATCTCTATTGCGGCAACAAAAAGGCGGTGACCGTTGTAACCGGAATGGCCGACTGGACCGGCAATGTTCTGAGAAACCTGAGCGAAGAGCAATTGCAAAAAATGTTGCGTTGTGAATATGGCGGCATGAATGATGTGCTGGCAAATATTTATGCTATCACCGGCAACAAGAAATACCTGGATCTTTCTTACAAATTCTACGACAACTTCGTGATGGAGCCCTTGTCAAAAAGAATTGATCCAATGCCGGGCAAACACTCCAATACCAACGTTCCTAAAGCAATTGGAAGTGCACGCCAATATAGTTTGACAGCAAAAGAAAGCGACAAGACCATTGCTTCTTTCTTTTGGGAAACAATGACGCATCATCACTCATATGTAATCGGCGGCAACAGTAACTATGAATATTGCGGAGAAGAAGACAAGCTGAGCGACAGGCTAAGCGATAACACCTGCGAAACATGCAATACTTATAACATGCTTAAGCTGACAAGATATTTGTTTAGCTGGCAACCTTCTTCTGCTTTTGGCGATTATTATGAAAGAGCGCTTTACAATCACATCCTGGCATCACAAAATCCGGATGATGGCATGATGTGCTATTTTGTTCCGTTGCGCATGGGCACCAGGAAGCAATTCAGCGACCGTTTTAATACCTTCACCTGCTGCGTTGGAAGTGGTATGGAGAACCATAGCAAATATGCGGAAGGCATTTACTATGAAGGAAAAGATGGAAGCTTATATGTAAACCTGTTTATTGCATCTCAGCTTAACTGGAAAGAAAAAGGTATTGTTATCACACAGCAAACTTCATTTCCTGAAGGCGATAGCAGCAACCTGACTATTCAGACCAAAAAACCTACAGCGTTTGCTTTACGTCTGCGTAAACCTTATTGGGCAAGCAGCACGACAGTTCTTGTAAATGGTAAGCCGGTGAATCCTGAAACTGGTGCGGATGGTTTTATAGCAATTAATCGCACATGGAAAAACAATGATAAGGTCACGCTTGTTTTATCCAAATCCCTGCACACAGAAAGCATGCCTGACAACCAAAACCGCATTGCAGTAATGTATGGTCCGTTAGTGCTTGCCGGCAGACTTGGAGAAAACATGCCTGACCCTGTTTTTGGAACACCGGTTCTTTTGACTGACAACAAGAATGTGAATGAATGGATCAAACCTGTATCAAATGCAAGCTTAAGCTTTGTAATGGAGAATGTTGGCAAGCCTAAAGATGTTGAGCTGATCCCCTTCTACAAAATGTACAATGAATATTATAGTGTTTATTGGGATTACTTTACAAATGCTGATTGGAATGCGCGGCAGGAGGAATATGAAGCAGAAAAGAAAAGACAAAAGGATATTGCAGACCGTACAATAGATGTGTTCCGTATTGGCGAAATGCAGCCTGAAAGAGACCACAATCTTACAGCCAGCGAAAAGAGCTATGTGAGTGATGCGATTGGCGTAAATGGCCGCGAAGTACGTGCCGGCGGATATTTTGCATTCACCATGAAAGCTGATCCTGCAACTGCCAACAATCTTCTGCTGACTTATATCGGCGATGATAAAGACCGTAAGTTTGATGTCTTAGTAGAAGGACAAAAGATCGCAACTGAAGAATTAACGGCCGGAAAAACCGGCAAGTTCTACGACAAAACATACGAAATTCCGAAAGAGCTGATTGGGAATAAAACCTCGATCACGATTAGGATTGAGTCTAATTATGGTAAGACGGCTGGGAGAGTATTTGGAGTTAGGATTATCCGGTAAACCGGATCTTTTGCCTGGACCGAGATTTTGTCTGGACCGGGATTTATGGGATTTTAGGATGAACAGGATTATTTGGTTAGTGCGGATTTGGATTGGATTATTAAACAGGATTTTATAATCAGGGATACTACTGATTAGGCTTTTTTTAATGAACAGAATGAAAAGCAGCGAGCTGTTCGAGCCTAAGTACTTCGTACTTCGTAACTCGTACTTGCAAAACAACCGGCCCAAAAAGCCGGAAGTCCTCGCACATTTCACCATTCACCATTGACTATTCACTTATTAATATATCACATGAGCAAAGTAACAATTATAGGAGGCGGTATTATCGGGTTGAGCTCTGCGTATTACTTACAGCGCGCGGGATGGGATGTTACGGTAATTGACAAAGAGGATTTCCTGGATAACTGTTCCTACGGCAATGCGGGCTACGTTTGCCCGAGCCATTTTATTCCGCTGGCTACACCAGGCATTATTAAGCAAGGTTTAAAATGGATGCTGAATTCCAAAAGTCCTTTTTATGTACAGCCAAAGCTGAGTAAGGCATTGTTCGACTGGGGGTTTAAGTTTATGAAACATGCCAATGAAGAACATGTGGAAAGGTCTGCAGTCCCTTTGCGTGATATAGCGTTATTGAGCCAGCAGGAATATGAGATCTGGACGAAAGAAGTCGGCTTTGATTTCGCGTATGAGCACAAGGGGTTGCTGGAAATTTTCCAGACAGAAGCAAACGCAGAGCATGCTAAACATACTGTTGAAAAAGCACACAAACTTGGCTTGGATACTGAGCTATTGAATTATGATCAAATGCAGGCGCTTGAACCTCACACAAAGATCAATGGACTTGGTGCCATTTTCTTTAAATGTGATGGTCATCTCTATCCAAACAAATTAATGAAGGGACTTATTCTGAAGCTGAAAGAACTTGGTGTTAAGTTATTACCGCACCAGGAAGCAGTTCGCTTTGAAAAGAAAGGAAACTCTGTTACGAGAGTGATCACTGCTGATCAGAGTTTTGAAACAGATCATGTAGTTGTAGCAACAGGATCATGGAGCCGTGAAGTGGCTGCGCTACTTGATGTAAGGATTCCGTTGATGCCGGGAAGAGGATATTCTGTAACATTAGAAAACTCTCGTTATAAAGTTAATTATCCATCAATCTTAGTTGAAGGCCGTGTGGCTATTACGCCAATGGATGGCAACAAGATCCGTTTCGGCGGAACGATGGAAGTAGTTTCCACTAATACGCCACCTCGCTACAACCGTGTTGAAGGGATATTAAATGCTGTAAAAAGCTTTTATCCTGAATTTAATGTTTCCATGCCATCAACAGATAAGATCTGGTATGGATACAGGCCATGCTCTGCAGATGGATTGCCCTATATCGGCAAGACAGGTAAATGGGGTAATGTTACTATCGCAACCGGTCACTCTATGCTGGGATTAAGCCTTGGTGCGGGAACAGGGAAACTGGTTACAGAGTTGGTTAACGAAACAGCAACAAGTATTGACTTGAAACCTTTTGCGGTGGAGAGATAGCTTTATAGACATTATCTTCGTGCAAAGCCAGGAATACCACCTGGCTTTTTTCGTACCGCTTTTTGTAGTTTTTACGAATATTTTTTTGTGCAGATGAAATACATAGCTTTTAAATCACATTTGTAACTTAGTATTTCAATAAAAAATCATGACTCAAGTAGATATTGAACGACAAATTGAAGTAATCAGGCAGACAACTAAAGAAATCCTTAAAAGCAAGGCAACAGCCAGACAATTCCTGATTGATGCCGGAATTATCCAGGACAGTGATGTCAAAAACACGAGCAAAAAGAAGAAAAAATAAAAGGTGACATATCATCAACCCTTTCAAGTCATCGGATTTCATAGTTGCGATAAAGACTTGGCCCTTCAACTTTTAAGAGGATCAAATGAGCTTAGACCAAGTAATAACCCCTGGGACTGGCTGGGTCCTGGCATTTATTTCTGGGAACAGAATCCATATCGGGCATTAGAGTATGCGATGGAAGCGGCCTCTCAAAAACAAAAAATCAATGGATCAATAAGAACGCCGTTCATTATTGGAGCCATAATTGAGTTAGGGCGTTGCCTTAATCTTATAGAACCTAATGCAATCAACATCGTAAAAGAAGCATACACCAGCCTCGACAAAGCAACCAAAGAAAGCGGCGAATCACTGCCGCAAAACAAAGGAGCTAACCGGGCTTTAGATTGCGCTGTAATTAAGTATATCCATCAATCCAATGTACTCAAGAATGAACCTGATTATGATACGGTTCGGAGTCCTTTCCAGGAAGGTGGCGAAATTTATGCGAATGCAAACTTTAGCTCGCGACTTCACATTGAGATCTGTGTAAGAAATGTCAGTCTAATTAAAGGATACTTCTTACCCCAACCCGTAAAGAAATTTAATCCTTTTCTTTAGTATAGATACACGTTCCCGCAATAAAAGAAAATCGCCCCGAAATATATATCGGGGCGATTTTCTTTATCTCAACCTTTTCTAAAACCTGATCCTTGTTTATTTCAACGGAATATCTCTCTTCAGCATATTCTCTCTGTTAGCCATTTCCCAGGCTGTGTAGAATACAAGCCTCACACGTTTTTCCATCACATTGAAATTGATTTTGTCAACTGTATCTGTCGGACGGTGATAGTCTGCGTGAACGCCATTGAAGTAGAAAATAACAGGCACACCTTTTTTAGCAAAATTGAAGTGGTCTGAGCGGTAGTAGAACTTATTAGGATCGTTAGGATCGTTGAATCTTCTGTCAAGCTCCAGGTTCATGTATTTCTTGTTGATACTGTCGCTGATACCAAATAGTTCACTGCTCAATTTATCTTCACCAATTGTGTATACATAGTTTGTAGAATCACCTTCTTTACGATCCGGATCAATTCTGCCAACCATATCAATATTCAGATCAACAGAAGTTTTATCCAGTGGAAATGCAGGATGCTCGGAGTAATATTCACTTCCCCACAATCCTTTCTCTTCGCCAGATACAGTCATAAACACGATGGTACGTTTTGGAGAAATGCCTTTTGCTTTGGCTTTCGCGAAAGCTTCTGCTATCTGTAACACGCTCGTCGTTCCGGAACCATCATCATCTGCACCGTAGTAAATAACATCTCCCTTTTTACCCAGGTGATCATAGTGTGCAGTTACAAAAACATATTCATCTTTTTTGTCGGTACCAGGTAATACACCCAACACGTTTGTGCTGTGCAATGTTTTGGTAAAGCGTACGACGTTCAGATCAATTGTCGCAGGATAAATCCCCCTTACCTGTTTGGAAAGGTCAGAGAGTGCAGACACCTGTTTACCAACAATTGCTGCTGCAGCCTGTTTAGAAGCATAAACAACGGGAACTATACTCGAATCAGCGGTTTGCTTCAACTGCATATTTCCCAAACGTGCAAAAGCTTCTTTTTTAGGAAAATCGTTGGACACGATAATAACACCGCGTGCGCCATTCTTTTTTGCAAGAGCAACTTTCATGTATAATGCTCTAAGGTTTGAGCGAGATTCAGCATCAGGTGCTTTATCAACATCTGCCCGGGTTCCATCGATTAACAGCACCCATTTTTTACTCACATTCAATCCGTCGTAATCGTTGGAAGTTGAATCCACAATACCGAAGGATGCAAACACTACATCTTTGGCAGTGCGCTGAAATGTAGCAAAAGAACCGGCGCTTATTGTAAAGTCCTTATCTAACGTAAAGACTCTACCGTTAACAGAGAAAGAAACGCTTTGCAGTGAATCCTGGTAAACAGGGTATTCCATTTGATAGCCGTTTCCTGCTCCAGGCTGCAATCCCAGTTTTTTGAAATGATTTTCGATAAAAGTTGCTGCTTTACGCTGACCTTCTGTAGCAGTTTCGCGGCCTTCCATTCCGGGGCCTGCAATAACGGTCAGTTTGGTTTTCAGATCTTTGGCAGTGATGGTCTCGGCAAACTTCTTTGCCGGATCTTTTTGCGCCATAGCCGCAATACTTGCTATTACAGCTACAGAGAGTAGTAGTTTTTTCATGATGGTTAAATAATCCGATTTATGCGGAAATAATTAAAGCGGCTAAGTACGAGTTACGAAGTACGAAGTACTTAATCTTGATCTACGTAACGTTTCTCAGCCGCTTTCTTAAAAAAATTGTAACCGATATTTATTAATACGAATGTTTGGGCGAATAATGGTTGCCTCCCTTTCTAAATGGATTTCAGTCAATAAGCCTGACTTGATCGAAGTACTTCGTAACTCGTACTTCGTACTTAAAATAGCAAGTTAGAATTTAGAATGCATCGCCGCAATTTCACTATTCACCATTGACTATTCACGATCCAGCACTACATGCATGCCATTTTCTCTACACGTCTTCCGTGTCTTCCGCCTTCAAACGGTGTAGAGACAAATGTCTCGATTATTTCAAGCGCCAAAGGCAATGCGATAAAACGTGCAGGCAGGCAAACAACGTTTGCGTTGTTGTGCTGACGAACCAGTTTAGCAACCTCGTTTTCCCAAACAAGGCCGGCTCTTATTCCCTGGTGCTTATTTGCTGTAATGGCTACGCCATTAGCACTTCCACATAAAAGGATACCAAAGGCGGCTTCTTCATTTTCAACAGAAGAAGCAACAGGGTGAGCAAAATCAGGATAATCAACAGAATCCGGAGAATTGGTTCCGAAATCTTTTACCTGGAAGCCTTTTTCCTGTAACCAGGTTTTGATCGCTTCCTTATATTCATAACCCGCATGGTCGCAGCCGATTGCTATGGGTTTGTTTGTATCGAAAATGGTGTTCATAACGGTAATTTTAATGATGATGTTAAGATTAGCTCCACTCTTCTACTTCTTCTTCCTCTTCTTTATCCCAATTTTCATCATCTTCCTGCATTTTCTTATAGGCTCTTTTAGAAACTACAATACTCAGCTGGTACAACATAAATAACGGCGTAAATACAATCAATTGGCTTATCCAGTCAGGGCTAGGTGTAATAACCGCAGCTACTATCAGGATAACCACTATTGCAAATTTCCTCGATCTTTTCAGGAAATCAGGCGTGATCAGTCCGATTTTGGTGAGCGCAAAAGCAACTACCGGCAATTCAAAAGCAAGCGCACAGCCAAGGATGATATTGGTTAAATTATCCAGGTAGTCACTGATGGTAGGAATGGTTTCAACAGTATTGGACAGTTTAAATCCGCCCAAAAAGTTGAAGGTAAACGGCCCTAAAACAAAATAACCGAAAGCCGCCCCAGTGAAAAAGAACAGCGACACCCAAAAAATAATAAAGCGGGTGTTTCTTACTTCCTTCGGTTTTAAAGCCGGCTTTACAAATCGCCAGAATTCCCAAAACACATATGGAAATGCCGCTAGCACACCGCCAATCAGCGCCATGGAGATACCGCTTAAAAACTGACCACCGAAGGTAGTTGTCTGCATTTTTATCTGCAGCGGGTCCATACAAAGCGCTTTACCAATATGCAGCCAGTGACTGAAATCGCAAAGTGCTTTATAACTCACGAAGTCCGGGTTAATGGGGCCGGTAATGATGTTTGAATATACCCACTGTATATTAACGAAAATAACAATGGCCATTATTAGAATGGCAAGTACGGAACGTATGATATGCCAGCGTAACTCTTCCAGGTGGTCTATAAAAGACATTTCACTGTTGGAGGTTCTTTTTCTGTCGATAAATGATGTTGCCATTAAATTCTTACTACTTAAAATATAAGGTTGGCAAAGTTAAAGGTCTAAGGTATATGAGACGCACGGCAGCAAATAAAACTAGGCTAAATTGGGTGAAAAGTGAATGGTCAAAGGTGAAAGATGCATTCCTGCTTAAAAACTAATAAGCGTTTCCATTCAAAATATGGCAAGGCAACAATCCAAACCCATCGCAAAGCGCTAAATATAAACTACTTAAACATGTTAATTGTTCTTCAGCATCCAATTCTTCTCTTATTCTTCCTAAGCTTTTATCATTCGGAAAAGTAACTGCAATAAGTTAAAATGTTGTATTTTTCACTATTGACTATTCACTATTCACGCCCCACTACCTCAACACCTTCATCTTTACCATTTCAATACGGGTGTCGCTAACGTTCAAAATGTCAAATTCATACCGGTTGATGATTATTCTTTCCTTTAACTTAGGTATGGTCTCATGTTCACTTATAATGTATCCTGATAATGTTTCCGCCTCATTTTCAGGAAATTCTATATCATATTTTTCTTTCAAATAATCCAGCTCCAGTCTGCCGGAAAAAATGAATTCATTCTCGGAAATCTGTTTTTCTACAAATTCTTCAGTGTCGTATTCATCTTTTATTTCCCCAAAAATCTCTTCCAGTACATCTTCCATGGTAATTATTCCAGCTGTTCCGCCAAATTCGTCCACCACCCAGGCAATGCTTTTGCCCTCTTTTGAAAATTTGGTGATCAGGTCCGTTGCACTCATGCTTTCAGGAACGGCAGGGATTGGCAGTAAGATAGATTGTAAAGATTGCGGCTTTTTGAACAAATCCAGCTGATGAATATATCCCTGGATGTTATCAATATTGTCCTTATAAACAATTATCCTGCTCAGTTTGGTTTCTATAAACCTGGTCTTTACTTCATCGATGGACAGACTTAGATCAATGGCTTCAACTTCGGTTCTGGGCACAAGACACTGCCTGATTTTTACCATCGGCAACGAAAGCGCATTTCTGTACAATTCTGCGTTTAATTCATCCGTATTCTCGTCCTGGTCTTTAACCTGCTGAAAAAAGTTTTCGATGTCAATGCGCGAAAAGGCCTCCGCCTTGTCTTTTACACGAACATTGAAAAGATTTTTCAAAATCCATTCAGAGATCTTCACAAAAATCGAAGCGAACGGATAAAAAAGGCTGTGAAATAAATTGATCATCGGCGCAAAGAAATTCAGCAACACATCATTTTTAGCCCTGAAAATTGCTTTGGGCATAAACTCACCGAAAACCAGTACAATAAACGCGGAGATGATGGTATCACCAATCAGTTGCACGTAGGCATTTTCAACGTGCAGAAAGGCCCACAACGAACTTTTGTTTAACTGGCTGAAAAGAAGGCCGTACACCACCATAAACACGTTGATCCCCACCAGGCAGGTGCCGAGGAATTTTGCAGGTGAGTCCATAAAGCCGGAAAGAATGACTGCACTTTTCTTTCCCTGCTTTTTCTTAAGCTCTATGCTTAGCCTGTTGGCACTGATGAAAGCAATTTCAATACCGGCAAAAAAGCCGATAAAGATCAAAGTACCTACTATGGCGAGTAATATGTTTAATTCACTCATGAAACAAATGTAAAAATTAATAGTCAATGGTGAATAGTGAATTCAGTCATTAGTGAATGGTCAATAGTGAAAGGTGCAACAGTTTCCGGCCAGCTAAGCCTTTTAATTCATAATGTAAAAAGCCCTAAACTTTTACACGGCAATGACTACCCTAACTGAAGTCTACAAAAAGCACACGAAAACGGCATCTTTGACTATTGATTATTCGCTATTGACCTTAGTGACTGCCTGCAAAAGCCTCGCGAAAACTGCATCTTTGGCTATTGACCATTCACTATTGACTTAGTGAATAGTGAATGGTCAATAGTGAAAGGTGTGGCAGATTCCGGTTGGATAGGCCTTTTAATCTTTGAGGTGAAAAGCTCACGCCGAACATTTGGCAATTCATTAAGACCTCAATGAATGCACGCAAAAGCCTCGCGAAAACTGCATCTTTGGCTATTGACCATTCACTATTGACTTAGTGAATAGTGAATGGTCAATAGTGAAATGTGCAGCATCTTTAGATTTTGCGATCCCTTCAATTTCAGATGATTGAAAAAAATTAGAAAGTCACAGTTTTTGACTATTTACTATTGACTACCTTAACGAGAGGCCACAAAAAAGTGAAGCAGCCTGTGCCTTTGACCATTGACTATTCACTGTTGACTTGCCGCTATTGACTATGATGCATCAACACTATCAAACACCACCACCTTGCTCCACAAATGTGAACATTCCTCAACAAATTTCAGGTGGATGGGATCTACCTGATAGCTATCCTGATCTGCGGCATTATCAAACAAAGCCAACCATGAAGCCGCATAAGTGCGCTCAATTACGTCCCTGTTTGTTGCTGCAGGAACGCCGATATGATGTTTTTGAATGGTTTCAACCTTTGCCAGTTTATTCAAACCATCGAGCAGTTGTGCCAGATCTTCCTGCGAACCTGGATTTTTTAGCCAGAAATACACGTGATGAACAAATAAGTTTTTCATGTTAGCTTGTTTTATTTTTTGTTTTTTTTGCTTTTTGAGGAGATGGTTTTGGAACGATGATGCCATTTGTGGCCAGCCAGTCATTCAGTCCCAAATAGATCTGATTTGCCACTTTTTTTCTGAAACCTGCGTCAAGCACTTTTTTTTCATCATCTACATTACTTAGAAAAGCAATTTCTGTAAGGCAGTTGGGATAATCTGTCGGGCCACTTAAAGCAAAATTGAAATTACCCACATTGCCAAATTCACTCAGGCCTGTTTGCAACATGCGTTTCATTACAGACTGGGTTAGCGGCCTGAAACCAATATACCGGTAATACGTACTTGTTCCTTTTACCGTATCGTTACCTGCGGAATTGAGGTGAAGGCTTAACAGCACATCAGGCTGATATTCTCTAAGCATATAAACCCGCTCTATCATGTCCAGTGTAGTATCATTGTTGCGTGTCATAAACACATCAAAGCCTTTCTTTTTCAGCACCTGCTCCAATTGTTGCGCAAACAGCAACGTATAATCTTTTTCCAGTATTTTGCTCGTAACGCCTTCTGCGCCTCTGTTCGCCCCTCCGTGGCCTGCATCTATCGCGATCTTCAATTTCCCCCAGCGCTCGTTAGCCGGCTGTTGTTTAACACGTATTACAAGTTTATTCCTGTCATAATAGATGGTATGGCCCCAATGCTGCGGATGTTTTAATTCAATGATCAGGCGGAACACGTCATTGTCTACTTGTTCATACCAGGTATTCTTGATTTCTTTTGCTGTAGATAATTGCGTTATCCAGTTGGTATTGCTTGTAGCGCCAAATATGTCTACGACAATACGCGAGGGATTGATCTGTTGTATGCTGGTATATGGCAGTTTCTCATCCAGCAAAACATTTACATAATCGTACAGGCTGTCGCCGTACACTTTACAACTACCCGTAAGGTAATAAGGCTTAATGTGCCGTACCGAATCAAATACCACCGATGACTTAGGCAAATAAGCAAAACGGCTGCGGGATAACTGCACTTCATAGTCATCCTTTACACTATCCACCACCCGGACCAAAACATTTGTATCGAGATAGGTCATTTTTGCTCCGCCCAGCCTGTCATCACCTAGCCCATATTCCATGTAAGGCAGATCACCTGTAGTTTTTCCAACCGAGTACGATGTAACGGCATGTTGCGCATGCACCATGGTGCAGACTAGCATAGACGCTACGAAAAGAACTTTTTTCATTCACATATTTTTTCTTAACCGGGTCATGCTATACATGCACCCGCAATTACAGCCAGCGCGTATCCTCAGGCTGATTTTGAAAATTGAAAATAAAAACAAAACATGAATTAATGCAATATAACTACACCTTTAAGAAATTGTTGCTTACCTTAACCAGCTAATTCAGGCAGGCATGAATCCGTTAAAAACTATCGGCGCAATTTGCGTAACGCTCCTATTTGCGGCTTGTTCAAGCATAAAGACGGGCAGTCACAGAAACGACGGCAAGATTGAAGTTGTACTGGTGCAGGTAAACGATGTGTACGAGATATCAGCTATCAGGAACGGAGAAGCAGGCGGTTTAGCCCGTGTGGCTACTTTAAAAAAGCAGTACCTGCAAGCCAATCCAAATACACTGTTGCTAATGGCAGGAGACTTTTTAAGTCCATCTATCTATAACAGAATGAAATTGCAAGGCAGAGCAGTGATAGGCAAACAAATGGTTGAGGCCATGAATACTGCGGGCTTTGACCTTGTTGGATTTGGAAATCATGAATTTGATCTTGACGAAGCTGATTTGCAGGAACGTATTAATGAATCCAATTTCCAATGGGTTTCATCCAACAGCTTCCAGGTAAAAAACGGGAAAGAACAGCCTTTTCAAAAGATCTCAGGATCGTCTGCAACGCCTATACCAACTTATGTAATCCGGTCAATTAAAGATGCAGATGGAACAACGGCGCGAATTGGATTTATCGGTATTAACATTCCTAAAACAAAAAAGAAATATGTTGCCTATCAAAACCCGCTAAGTGCAGCGACAATCATTTATGAGAAGATAAAGGATTCGTGCGATGCCGTTGTAGCTATTACGCATCAGGACCTCGATCAGGACATACAACTGGCCAAACAACTTCCAAAATTGGCGGCCATTATTGGAGGCCACGAACATGATATGCGTTTTGAAAAAGTAGGCAATGTATATATAACCAAAGCTCACTCAAATGCAGTGAATGCTTATGTGGTAAGGCTGCAAATTGATACAAGAGCAAGAACTGCTACAACACCCAAACCTGAATTAAAAGAACTGGACAACAAAATTGCTTTTGACGATGCCACAAACAATGTAGTCAATAAATGGTGGTCTGTTGTTGATACAGCTTACGGAGCACTTGGCTTTAATTACAGGGAAGTGTTGCTGAAAGAAGGAGCTCCGTTTGATGCGAGAGACAGTGTTGTAAGCACTACTCAATCTAATTTTACTAAACTGATCTGCGCGGCGATGGCCGATGCATGTCCGGATACGGACGCCACATTATTCAACGCAGGCTCCATCCGGGTTGATGAAATGTTGGCGCCTCCAATAACACAATACACCATTATGCGCGCGATGCCTTACGGAGGCACTATAAGGCAGGCTGACATTACCGGAAAACTATTGATCCAGGTATTGGAAGCCGGCAAAAAAAACAGCGCGACCGGCGGCTTTTTACAGTATTCTTCCACTATAACTTCCAGTAACGGCAAATGGCTGATTCACGGTAAACCAATAGACGAAAAACAAGCATATAAAATAGCGCTGAATGATTTTCTGATTGAAGGACAGGAACAGAATCTCGGCTTTCTGAATGAAAAAAATTACGAAGTATACAGATTGTACAACAAGCAGACTTCGCCACTAAATCCTCAAAGCGATATAAGATTGGCTGTTATTAAGTATCTGGAAAGAATGAACGGGAAATTGTAAGAATTTTTACTTCTTCCCAATCTTTCTGTTAAGCACTCCTCTCAAATCGTGCTTAAATTCTTCAGTCATGCCTTCTTTGGGTATAAGGAAAAATGACCTTGGGTTAAAATAAAGGTGAAAGAAATTAGGACTTTCAAAAAAGCTGCTGAATTGACTATAGTTCCAGTCAACGTATCCACGGCTACTTTCCAGTCTCACATCATGTTCGGCAAAATAGATGGTAAAGCTTTCTTTAAATGTAGCTTCCCGCCTGTAGATGAGCAATGGCAGTATTTGCCAAAAGGTTAACATGATCATCACCCACAAAAAGGAACCAAGCAAAAAAGGTTCGGGGCGAATTTTCTTCATGAAGTATAAAACGGCTGCTATAATAGCGAATACATTTACTACAATAACAAGGAAGCGTACTTCAGTTCTGGAAATGAAATGATACCGCAGGCCTTGTATTACCTGTTTTTTGTTGTAAGAAAAACTGTACTGCATGAAGCTTAGCCGGTTTACGCGTTCAAAAATGTTGTGCAAGGTTAAGAGAAAAATCAGGCAGACCGAAAACTTTTCTGTTCTTTTTGGTGAACAGGCTGCTTAAAAAACAACTGCCCCAATGAAATTGAGGCAGTTGGAGTGCGTATTAAAATATTTCTACATGAAATTATTTAAGCGTTTCATCAAGCCATTTGAAGAATTCATGTTGCCAAACCAGTGCATTCTGCGCTTTTAATACCCAGTGATTTTCGTCCGGGAAATACAGGAACCTGCTCTTTATTCCTCTTAGCTGCGCAGCTTGAAACGCCTGCTGTCCCTGTTCAATCGGCACACGGAAATCAATACCACCCTGAATGATCATGATAGGCGTATTCCATTTGTCAACAAAGTTACTCGGGCTTTGGCTGAAAGATCGTTGAGCTACTTTATTGTTCTTCTCCCAATAAGGGCCACCCTTCTCCCAGTTTTCAAACCACATTTCGTCCGTCGTTCCGTACATGCTTCTAAAATCAAAAATACCGTCGTGCGCTATAAAAGTTTTAAAGCGGTTGTTGTGCATCCCCGCCAGCGCAAAAGCAGAAAAACCGCCAAAACTTGCACCTACGCAACCCAACCTGCTTTTATCGACAAAAGGCTCTTTACTCAGTGCATCAATCGCGCTCAGGTAATCCTGCAATACTTGTCCGCCCCAGTCTTTACTCACTTGCTCGTTCCACTGTGTACCGTGACCCGGCATACCTCTTCTGTTGGGCGCTACAACAATATATCCCTGTGATGCCATCAACTGAAAATTCCAACGGAAGGAGTAAAACTGCGTTAACGCAGATTGTGGACCACCCTGGCAATACAATAACGTCGGATACTTTTTGCTTGCATCAAAATCAGGCGGATAGATCACCCATGCAAGCATTTTTTTATTGTCGGTAGTGGTAATAAACCTGCGCTCGGTTTTGCACACACCCAACTGCGCAAAGGCATCATCGTTAACATGGGTAAGCTGCGCCAAAGTGCCGCCGGAAAGATCTACGGTAAACAACTCCGCCGCATGATTAATATCTGTTCTTGAAACAATAAGTGAACTCCCTGCCTGACCTACTATCCCGCTTACATCAAAATCGCCTTTTGTAATTTGTCTGATCACAACGGCCATCCTTGTTTTACCAGGATAATTAACTGAAAACAATTGAAGTGTTCCGTCTATCGGCGCGATAAAGAAGATCGTTTTGCCGTCATCGCTCCATTTAAAGCTTTCAACGTGAATATCATCACGCTGCTGAGTCAGGTTCATTTTGGTGGCTCCATTCCAAACAACAATATCCTGTTTATCGCTTTCATAGCCATCACGTTTCATGCTCATCCATGCTAACTCGCCCTTGTTGTTGAATGCGGGCGCTACATCATAGCCCTTATTTTCTTCAGTCAGATTTTTGGTAGACCCTGAAGCCAGATCATATTCATACAAATCCGTATTTGTGCTAACGGCATATTCAGTACCGTATTTTTTCTTTGTTACGTAGATGATCTTCTTGCTATCAGGGCTCCAGATAAAATCCTCATTGCCGCCGAAAGGCTTTTGAGGACAATCGTAAGCTTCTCCGGCCATGATGTCTTTTTCCTCTCCCGGCTTACCATCTACCAGCGGAGCAACAAACACATGATCAAAATTTCCATCTTCCCATGTATCCCAGTGCCGGTAGTTTAAGGTTTCGTAGATCTGCACATTTGACTTTGTGAGATCCGGGTAAAAATCACTTCCGTATACTTTTTTCACTTTTACAGGCTTGCTGCTAATGATAAATTTTCCATCTGGAGAAATTCTGTCATTGTGCAATATGTCATCCGTTTTCGCAATTTCTTCCGCACTTCCTCCTGCTACAGGGATCTTATAATTTTTACTATTGCTTTTATTTTCAGCAATGTCGGGCGTGTTTACGCTGTAGATAACAAACTGTTTATCAGTACTGATTCCTGTTCCGGAAACTCTTCCAAGCTTCCACATTAATTCGGGGGTAAGATGCTGTTGTGCCATAACTGTACCGCTACAAAGTAGTCCTGCTAATAATAAATATTTCATAGCATGCATTTAAATTGATCAATAAGGCCTAAGCCGGTGCAAGGTTACGAAAACTAACTTATGTAAGGTGTACGATGTACGATTTTAGATGGAGAGACGATGCAAATGTCAGATGTCTGATTTGATCATCTCTGATTTAAGGATGTCTGAATTTTAGGCACAGCACTCTATTGCTTATACCTGAAACCTGACACCTGATACCTCGTACTTCAAGCTGACTGCTGACAGCTAATTCAGTCTAAACGTAAAAAAGTAGTTCGAAAAGAAGTTCCACAAAACAACGATAACGACTGCGATTGCTTTGGCTACGTAAAAATTGGTCTTTCTTTTTTCGGTAAGAAGGTAAATAATCAGATTATTCAGGCACAAGCCGACAATACTTAGAAACAGGAATTTTTCAAATTCGGCAAGCCATTGGGGATTTGTGCTTTTAAATGTCCAAATGCGGTTAAGGATGTAGTTGTTGATAACAGCCAAAGTAAAGCCTGTTGTATTGGCCAGGTATTTATTCCATTTCGCTTTTTCCTTCAGCAACCAGGTAACTCCGAAGTCCACAATCATTCCAATGAAACCAGTAATCCCAAACTTCAAAAACTTTAGAATAAATGACGTTGCTTTAGGATCCATGCCGGCTTTACTTTTTTGAAACATTGGCCAGAACTATTTGCTGTAGTTCCCTGCTCCTGGTTTTGTAATTTAAAAACGGCAAAGTTAACCGGCTAACAGGATAAAAAGCATATTCCTTCAATAGTTGTACATTATATCCGCTGCCAGTAAGTTCTGCTGCGTTTTCTTTTGTTGTGTAAAGTATAATATTTCCTTTTGCAATGCAACTGTCTAAAGATTGACCGGTTGGTAACCTATCTACATTTACGGGAGCATAAAACTCGAGTGAGTAGGAATTTGATTTGTACATCGCAAGCTTCTTATTATAACCGTGCTCTGTTAGCCATTTTCCTGCCAGCATACCAGACTGGAATTGCAACAACTGCGGATAAAAAACCACATTTAAAAAAAGGTGAAGCATAGCAAATGAGGCAAACCCTTTCAAAACAATATCACGCAAGGTTGTCTTTCTGTATTTATAAAAAATAAAGCAACCTATAACCGATGCGAAAATAACTACGGAATAAAATCCATTAAATCCGGTAATAAACATTAAAGCGATGCTGGCCACTACTGTTATAATTAACAAAATACTTTGTGTGATCGAAACGCCTTTTGCAAGTTTTTTCGAACTGAAAAACGACATTAATCCCTGGGCCGTTATGATAGCAAGTTGTGGAAAAATGATAATGATGTAATGTGGCAACTGAAATTTTGATAAAGAAAATAAGACAAACGTAATCGCCGCACTTCCATAAACAATAAAAATGCGATTTGAAGGATCACCATTTCCTTTCCGGGCGAAAAGCCTGATAACCGCAGTATACAATATCACTGGCCAGGGCAAAAATGCCCACAACAAAGTATGTAAAAAGAAGAACGGATCGCCCTCTCCTCTAATGGGTCCTGTATTAAAGAAACGGCCAAACTGGCTGTCCCAGAAAAAGAACCGGATGCCCGAGACATGAGTCTGACCAAAGTCTATTTTTTCAGGATGCATGTCAAACTGAACATACAAACTGCATAATTCGGGAAAAGTAAATACAAGAGTGAGCAATACTGTAAGCCAGATCCTGTAATCAACGAATTGTTTCCATTGATATGTTACCAACCAATACAATGCAAAACCTCCCCAAATAGTAAACAGTACAAAAATACCTTTGGTCATTATTGCACATGCGGAACAAAAAGCAGCCAGCAAATAATACAACAACCTTCCTTTTTCCCCGGCTCTGAGAATATAATAAATAGCAGCAATGATAAGCGCCGTCAAATAACCCTCTGCGCGAACATCGAAGTTTTCCAACACACCATGTAAAGCTGTTATGTAGATGATGACAGCGAGTCTGGCGACAGAATCGTTATAGATGTTCTTAGTCAGTAAATAAGTGTACCTTATTCCAATCAACCAGAAAATAAACGAAGGCAACTTGTAACCAAATGCATTTATGCCAAACACTTTAAAGCTTATTGCAGCCACCCAAAATGGAAAGTGCGGCTTATCCAGCCAATCATGACCATCGCCGTAAAGGTTCACCCAGTCATTTGTTAATGCAATTCTTTTTGCAATAGATGCGTATAAAGCTGAATCAGGTTCAAGTATATCGATAAAAAGACCTGATGCATTTACAACAATTGCAACCGCCAACAGAACATAAAAAAGTATTCGAGGAAGACTGATTTCTTTAGTTAGAAGATCATTGCCAGATTGATTAGCCATAAGCCCTGGTATTTTTCCGCTTGTTTTGCAACTGCATCCAATAATACAATAATTGCATGGTAATATTACCGCCTATAATACCCAAAATAGCACCAGCGATAATATCTCCCGGATAATGTTTACCAACGTACACTTGCGCATAGCATACTGCAACGGCCCAAAGCCATACCCAATACCATTTTTGTTTTAAATAACATGAGGCTGCAATAAACCAGAAGGTTGCCAGCCCGAAATGGTTGGATGCATGGGATGATGGCATACCGAACAATCCACCGCAACCCACCAAGGCATTTACAGAAAAATCCGGGCCAGCCTCCTGGCATGGCCTTAGCCTTGCCAACATTGGTTTTAATATGCTTGCACTGGTTACATCAGTAATGGCGAAAGTAACAATGCTACAGAGCAAAAATGGAATGGCCAGCTGTTTATCTTTTTTATAAATAAAAAACAAAACTCCAATATAAAGAGGAACCCATGTTGCCGGCTCACGCAGCAAAAGCATTAAGCCGTTGAGCCATGAAAAGGTCCATTCGTCATTGATAAGATGGAAGACATATTTATCAATGTTTTCGAGGCTTTGCAGGATATCCATTTTTTGCCAAACTTACTTTTGTGAGATTAGCTAAATATTAAGGAATGGTGACGAAATTGTAATGGGATAAAGCAAGCGGTGAAACAATGTATTCAAGTGACTTTCAAATGAATTACATATGCTTTAACTTTAAGAATTTTAACGGACCTATGTCATTATTCAAAATAAAATGAACAGATATGAAAGAATACTTTCTAAGGATGTTTCAATATGATTACAATAGCAACTTGCAGATACTTCACACGATTCTAAACTCAGACAATAACAAAAAGGTTCTTTCACTTATGGCTCATTTGCTCGGCGCCCAGCAGGTTTGGCTACACCGTTGCAAAAGAGAGACGGGAGGAGTTATTTGGCCGGAATGGGAAGCCGAACAAATAGCACTTGCAATTGAAGAAAATTTTGTTCAATGGAAAACATTCATTGAGTCATCACAGCCGGGCGATTTTGAAAAAATGATTGACTACAAAAATTCAAGAGGAGAATCCTTTAGTAACAGACTGGTTGATATACTAACCCAGGTTACCAATCATGGCACCCATCATCGTGCACAAATAGGGCAGCTATTAAAATTTGACGGAGTTCAAAAATTACCGGTGACGGACTATATTTTTTTCATACGGGAAAGCGCGTTATGAAGAACGTGAATAGTGAATGGTCAATAGTGAAAAGTTGAACAATCTCATATTAGCATACACGTTACCAGTTCGATAATGAATGGAGAAGTTGTAAAAGAGTGAATAGCGAATGGTCAATAGTGAAAGGCTTAGCAGTTTCACTTTGCAAGATCATTACAAAGCTCAATTTGAATAGAGGAAAGAAACAATCTTGCTATAAATAGATTGATTAATTAATCACTTGTCGAATAAAACCCAACAAGCCTGCATCTTTCACTATTCACCATTGACCATTCACTATAATCATCCAATCGCCTGGTTCAAATCTTCGATCAAATCTTCAATATCTTCAATACCAACACTTAGTCTTATCAAAGAATCAGAAAGACCATTTTTGATCCTTTCTTCTCTTGGAATTGATGCGTGGGTCATGGAAGCCGGATGGTTGATTAAAGATTCCACGCCACCAAGGCTCTCAGCAAGTGCAAATACTTTTGTAGAAGACAATACTTTTGTGGCGGCTTCAACATTATCGTCCTTTAATTCAAAGCTCATCATACCGCCAAAACCCTTCATCTGTTTTTTTGCCACAGCATAACCGGGATGATCTTCAAAACCGCACCAAAACACTTTACCTACCTTAGGATGATTGCGGAGGAAATGGGCAATCTTCTCTCCATTCTCACAATGGCGCTGCATGCGGATATGTAATGTTTTTATTCCGCGAAGTACCAGGAAGCAGTCCTGCGGACCAGGAACAGCACCACAACTTTTCTGAATGAAATATAGCTGATCCCTCAAGATTTCATCATTCATCACCAGGCAGCCCTGTATAACGTCACTGTGTCCACCAAGATATTTGGTTGCAGAATGCATAACGATATCTGCACCGAGATCCAACGGGTTCTGTAAATATGGAGAAGCGAAAGTGTTATCAACGCATAATAACAGTTTGTGCTCTTTTGCGATATCGGAAAGCGCCTCTATGTCCGTTATGTTCATCAACGGGTTGGTGGGTGTTTCTGTCCAGATAAGTTTGGTATTGCTGTTGATCAGCGGTTTTATATTGGCTGCATCCTGCATGTTTACATAATGAAACTTAATACCAAACTTCTCAAACACTTTGGTAAACAGGCGATATGTGCCACCATACATATCATTTGCAGCAATTACTTCATCGCCGGGCTGTAGTAATTTAATAACGGCATCGGTAGCGGCTACACCACTACTAAATGCAAGACCAAATTTGCCGTTCTCCAGTTCTGCAACAGCTCTTTCCAATGCAAAACGGGTGGGGTTCTGACTACGTGCATATTCATAGCCTTTGTGCTTACCGGGCGCTTCCTGCACATAGGTGGATGTTTGATAAATGGGCGTCATGATGGCGCCTGTAGACGGATCCGGTTCCACACCGGCATGTATACACTTGGTACCAGCTTTCATGTATTTCAATTTTGACAAAGATGGGGAAAAATGTGCAGCGAACCTCTGTTTCACACAAAGAGGCATTTCACGCAAAGACGCAAAGAAGCAAAGGTGCAAAGGCCCTTAGTTGTTTCACGCGGCGGGCGCAAAGAAGCAGCGGCGCGGCGGATCATTGAAACTAAAGACGAATCAACTACAACAGTGCAGATGCCTGACACCCAATACATACCCGATTAAACCTTAGGTGCATCAGCCGATCTATATGGAATCACATTAAACAAGTAAGACAGCAAAGCTGACAGCTAATAGCTAATAGCTCACAGCTAGTTTCACGCGGCGAGCCCAACGAAGCAGCGGCGCAACGAATACGTTCAACGAAACTTTACATACAATTATTAAGACAGCAAAAGCTGACAGCTCACAGCTGGTTTCACGCAAAGGCGCAAAGAAGCAAAGGTGCAAAGGTCCTGGTTGTTTCACACGGCCGGCGCAACGAAGCGGCGGCGCGGCGAATACTTTCAACGAAACTCTACATACAATTATTAAGACAGTAAAAGCTGGCAGCTGATAGCTGGTTTCACGCAAAGGCGCAAAGAAGCAAAGGTGCAAAGGCCCTGGTTTTTTCACGCGGCGGACGCAAAGAAGCAGCGGCGGGGCGGATCATTGAAACTAAAGACGAATCAACTACAACAGTGCAGATGCCTGACACCCAATACATACCCGATTAAACCTTAGGTGCATCAGCCGATCTATATGGAATCACATTAAACAAGTAAGACAGCAAATCTGACAGCTAATAGCTAATAGCTCACAGCTGGTAAGCAGCGGCGCGGCGGATCATTGAAACTAAAGACGAATCAACTACAACAGTGCAGATGCCTGACACCCAATACATACCCGATTAAACCTTAGGTGCATCAGCCGATCTATATGGAATCAAATTAAACAAGTAAGACAGCAAAGCTGACAGCTAATAGCTAATAGCTCACAGCTAGTTTCACGCGGCGGGCGCAACGAAGCAGCGACGCGGGGAATCAATTAAACTAAAAGTGAGTCGTTTCATCTATATAGGCATACATAAACAGGTAAGGCAGCCTGCTGATACCTGATACCTGAAACCTGACACCCATTCGATTAAACTTTAGGTGCCTCAATTCATCTATATAGAGATAGTACTAACGAGAAAGACAGGAAAGCTCATAGCTGACAGCTGATAGCTCACAGCTTTTTACCTTTCATCCCTTGATTCTTGTAGGTTAACAAAAGATTAACCGGGGTTGTGTAACAATGCAAAGACCACTCAACACGCGTTTTTGGCGCTTTATAATAAAAAAATCCCGCTTCGGTAATGTGTCTGGTTTCACGCTCCCGCAAGCTATTAATCACACTTACCGATGGTGTATAAAACATTGACACCGCTTATCAGGCGCTATACTTTTACATCATCAAACAAACACACACAAAACCGAAGATTATGAAAAAGATATTTTTAATGGCTGTTAGCAGCTTACTCATTATGACAATTGCAAAGGCTGACCCTAATGACAAGATCAAACAATCATTCAATAAAACATTTCCAAACGCAGTAAGCGTAAAATGGAACGAGAGCGATGCTGGCTACCTGGTATCTTTTTCCCAGGCTGGTACTCTTACAAAAGTTAACTATGACAAACAGGGAAATTTTGTTAGCTCATTGAGATACTATCATGAAAAAGATCTGCCACTAAAAATAATGATGGCATTGAAGAATAAATATGATGGCAAGGAAATATATGGCGCAACTGAATTCACAAATGCAGACCAGGTTATTTACCAGGTAACTTTAAAAGACACCAAATACTGGTATATAGTTAACTCATCAGTTGATGGCGATCTTACCTTGCAGGACAAGTATAAAAAGAGCGAATAGAAGCAACACCGGAAATGATTTATACTACTCCTAAGCACCCGATATACATTTAGAATGAAGAACAAGTACGAGGCAGACCCCTGCTTCGTATTTGTTTTTAGGAAGAAATACTTTGCTATATCACACCATGTTTATATAAATCCATTAAGCATGCCGTAAGGTTAAAGATGAAATGAAAGATAACGCCATACCAGATCGTATCATATCTTCTGCGCAATGCTCCTAACACAACCCCAAAGGGAATTAACCACACCAACGAAATAAAATTCAGGTGAATGGTCGCAAATGCGAAACCTGTTAAAATAACTACAAGCCTGTCATCCAAAAAAACACCAAGATATCCGTACAGCACACCACGGAATGCAAGCTCCTCAAACAATGCGGGCATTAAAGCAATTGAATAAATCATTAGCAAAACAGGATAATTGTATGCTCTATATGCGCTGTAATAGCTAACATCATTCCTGAACAATGAAATATTTAATTGGTGCACACAAATATTCACCACAAAGGCAAATAATGCAGCAGACGCAATAACGGCGAGAAGGACAAAAAAATTAAAATTATTGAATCGCAAAGCGGGAAGGACTGTTTTCCTGTTCAGCCTCGCAAATAAAATGGCAATGATTGCCAAAACAATCTCCAGCCAAAACAAATGGTCATAAGAGAAAAACCATCCGGATGATTTCGCAAAAATGCAAACACAGAGATTGATTAAATAAAACAAGAAAGCGAAACGCAGATTTTTGTTGTTAAATATGCTTACTTCTTCTGCATTATTTCCAAGATATGCACCGCAATTATGGCAAAAACGCTGATATCCTTTCACATTAGCCTTGCATTCATCGCAGTGATATATCTCGTGTAACGGTTCTTCCACATTAAACAATTTCAAGTTCTTCATTAACCAGATCCGCTCTGTAAGCAGCCTGAATACCTCTGAGTAAGAAATAGATAATTACCATGCTGAATAAAATGGTATATAAGCCGTTTGTTGTAGTGAATGCGTGGATAACACTACCGAATACTGATATAGTTGAGAACGTTATTACAACAACAAAACTAACCAGCAAGGCCGTGAACGGTTTGTAACGGCTCCAATATCCGAGCACTCCAAACATAACCGCCATAATAAATGTAATAATGAAAAGTGTAAGCTTGTCCTCCCGTGAACCGAACATAAAGCCTGTCCCCGTAAGGCACAGGGCAGCAAGAACATATAAAACCCATCTGGCTACAACTATAACACTATTGCATTGGGTAAGCAGGGTATGACGACTCTTATCGCGAATATGATACAGGGAAAGAACTTCAGGCGTATGCTTTATCGGATATCCGCAATTCGTGCAAAAAACATTGTTCACTTCATTAACATAATTACATCTTCCGCACGAAACTGCTGCCGGCTTTTGTATCCGGGCAGGTATCAATGTATGTAACCTGGTTAACTGCGAAATGTTGGTTATCTTAGTCAAAATCGCCATTTTCTTAATTGACAGCGGAAAGTTGATAATTGAAAACGTACAGATGCGTGACTTCCCATTATCAATTGTCAACTGTCAATTTTCAATTAAAATGTTATAGGGATTACAACCTTAGTCTTTTCCCACATAATGTTTAATGTAGCTGCTTTTTGTGTTGTTCCATCAAAGTACATGGTGAAATTTTCAACATCCTCATCATTCTTTTGTGCAGGAGCATCCACTCTTAATGCATCTTTCTTTTGATTGTAGGCCAACCCCCAAACGTAATTGTCAGTGTTAAATATCATCGTCCACTTATCCTGGTTACAGATAGCATACATGGTATACCGGCCTTTCGGGATAGATTTTCCTGAAATTTTTGCATCCGTAAAAAACTCAATTTCCGTTGCTTCGTTTGCACCGAGTCGCCATACCTGGTTATACTTAACAATGCCATCAAATATTGTGCGGCCATTCTTTTGCGGCCTGCTATAAATAACCCTTGCTTCCGGTGGATGTTTTTCCTTTCCGTTCATTTTCTGCACGGGGTAGTTAACCGGGTAATACACCATGTCTAACGGTGATTTATCCAGCTCAATATTTCTTTGCGCCATAACAGCGCTACATAAACAGGCAAAGGCAAAACAAAGACTCACAATTTTCATCACTCAAAAGCTTTAGTTATTAACGAATGAAATTATAATTTGAAAGTCGCAAAGATACCCTCCACGAATTTCTTCAGCGCAGGAAAAAATTGCTCATAACAGTCTCTTAAAGTACTATAATTTGCGGTGAAAGCATCAAATGCACCCGGCGAATCGTGCAAATAGGTGGCTCTTCTTACCAGTCCCTCAAAACTCCTTTCAATTCCCCAATTCGTTCTGTAATTGTACAGCCAGTCGTGCTGCTGCATATAGGGAAACATTCCGGCAAAACGTGGTGGAAAAACGTGCCTGTAGTTGGATAAGGTAGCATAAGTCCGTTGCGCAAAAGTCTTTAGGCTGGCTTCTGTAAATTCATTTGGATCGTTGGCGAGAAAATGATCATATGCTACATCTGTAAAAGCCCCGGCATACAAGCCCACCGTCGATTTAAAAACCTGCTTGGCTTCCTTCGTTGTTTCGTGGTTATCTGTGAAATCATCGATTGAGCGGTGCAACATGATCCCGTTCTGAATGGCCTCGTCAAATTCATACTTCTTTTTGCCTTTCACAAAATCGCTGATCATATTTCCCACCAATACAGTGGGACTATCGAATGAAAGATATGCATGCGCTAGGTAATTCATGAGTCAGCAATTTGAAAAGCTTAAAGCTCAAAGCCTAAAGCTTAAAGCTTTAGATTAGAGCATAATTTCACTATTCTTTACTTAGAGTCAACGGGCTTGGATAGCAACCGATCACAGGTTTTAGGCTTTGGACTTTAAGCTTTAAGCTTTACAATCCGTCCATCCATTTTCCGATTATATCCAATGCCTCTGGCGAAAACGTTTCATCAAGATCAACATATTCAGCTATATCGCATTTGCTGCAATGCTGAAATAAGTGATTCAGGCCCGGCAGTTCCTTTACTTCGTAAGAAGGTGATTGGCTTTTGGCAAGGGCCGCTTTTATGGCTGGAAGATTGGATTTTGCCAGCACCTGTATGTCCTTCTCACCATTTAAGGCTAACACCTTGCAAGTTAACTTCTCAATATAAGAAACAGGATCGGTTTTAATAAAATAGCGGATCCATGGATTGGAAAAGTCCCTGATCATTGCGCGAAGATTACCCTGTGAATCGTTGTCTGAAGTAATGTTCAATTCCTTTAAAGTCGCCGCATCCTGCTTGCTTTTCCATGTCTGAAAATTCCGCCATACTTCATAGAATATTTTGGAAGTGTCTTTTTCTACTGCCATGGTGCTAAACAACATTCGATAAACTTCTGACTGCGCATTAATCGCTTTCGCACTTACGCTATCTTTTTCCAGGCCTGCCTGAATTTGCTCAATCAATATCTCACTCCCTTTAATACCGGGTCCCGCCAGTGTAACAATAAACGCAATGTCTTTGTTGTCTGCCGCCACCATATCTGCAATCAGTCCGCCTTCGCTGTGGCCGATCAAGCCAATCTTCGCAGGGTTGACATCCTTTCTTGTTTTTAAATACGCTATTCCTGCCTGTACATCCTGCGCGAAACTTGCGGTGGTTGCATATTTTAAATCGCCAATGGTTTGCCCGACACCTCTATCATCAACTCTTAAAACAGCGTATCCTTTTTTAGTAAGATAATCTGCTATAACAGCAAAGGGTTTGTGATTAAAAACCGTTTCATCCCTGTCCTGTTGTCCGCTTCCTGTGATTAATAATACTGTTGTAAACGGACCACCTGCAGAGGGATAAGTAAAAGTTCCCCCGAATTTTACAGACTTTGTTTCATTTGAATATTCCACACTGTTACTTTTATAGCTGAAGGGTGGCACCGGCGTTTGCGGCTTTAACGAGGATATTACCTTGTTTGTTTTAATGAGTTTAAGCGGAAGTGTTTGTCCGTTTTGAAAAAAAGAACCCACAACCACCGAATCACTGATAATGCGTCCGGAGTATTTCCCTTTAATAACCGGGATATCAATTGTCAATGAATCGGATGATACAAATGTTTCACCACACGGGATACTCTCCGCGCCCTGATCCGGGCTATCCAATGTAGTAATGAATTTATTGTTATCTTTCTTAATATGAAAAACCACTCTCAATTTTATACCCACTTCCAGGCTCCCCAGCCAATTTCCATCCATGTTTTGCTGACACATGGAAAGTAAGGGGCTGAGTATCACCAGCATTAAAATAAATCGTCTCATATATCTTATTTAAATTGAAGGTAAGAAAAAGCAAGCACCTTAACCTTCCGCTTTGGCCTTGTTATCATGGGCATCCAGTTAAAAATGCAGTCTTTTAATGCTGGTTTCACAATGAAATGTCGGGCTTTCTCAAAATCACTACTTTTGTGCCTCAAATTTCAAGTAATGAGTAAAGGTCCTATTTCACAGTTTATTACGCATCATTACAGGCATTTTAATGCTGCCGCTTTGGTTGATGCTGCAAAAGGTTATGAACAGCATATGCTGGAAGGTGGTAAAATGATGGTTACACTGGCTGGCGCGATGAGTACTGCCGAGCTGGGTGTTTCTTTCGCTGAAATGATACGCCAGGGCAAAGTGGATATTATTAGCTGCACCGGTGCCAACCTTGAAGAAGATATCATGAATCTTGTTGCGCATTCACATTACAAACGCATCCCTAACTACCGCGATCTTAGTCCGCAGGAAGAATGGGATCTGTTGGAAAATCACTATAACCGTGTAACAGACACCTGTATTCCTGAAGAAGAAGCATTCAGAAGATTGCAACAGCATATTCATAGGATCTGGAAAGATGCTGATGAAAAAGGCGAACGTTATTTTCCACACGAGTTTATGTACAAAATGCTGTTGAGCGGCGTTTTGGAACAATACTACGAGATTGATCCAAAAAATAGCTGGATGCTTGCTGCAGCTGAAAAGAATATTCCAATCGTTGTTCCTGGTTGGGAAGACAGTACTATGGGCAACATCTTCGCTTCTTATGTAATTAAAGGTGAGCTGAAAGCTTCTACCATGAAGAGCGGTATTGAGTACATGGTTACATTGAGCGATTGGTACCGTGCCAACAGCGGTGGTAAAGGCATTGGTTTCTTCCAGATCGGTGGCGGTATTGCCGGCGACTTCCCAATCTGTGTTGTGCCGATGATGTACCAGGATCTTGAATGGCATGATGTTCCATTCTGGAGCTATTTCTGCCAGATCTCCGATTCAACAACTTCTTACGGCTCTTATTCAGGTGCAGTTCCTAACGAAAAGATCACCTGGGGTAAACTGGACATTCATACACCTAAGTTTATCGTTGAAAGCGATGCTACAATAGTAGCTCCGTTGATATTTGCGTATATCCTGGGATGGTAGTGACAAGTACGAGGTATGAAGTACGAAGTACGTTGATGCGAGCTTCGTTTCGTCTCTGTCACTCCAAAAGGTTAATGAAAAGTTAGTAAGATCAAATAATAAGAGCTGAAGGCTGATTGCTGACAGCTCATAGCAATCAGAAGGCCTTGTTCCATAAGGGAGCAGGGCTTTCTGCTGTAGGTGATTTTGGGTGAATAGTCAATGATGAATAGTGAAATTGTTCATCAGTGATTCATTAAATAGACCGGTCAATCAAGCTGAAAGCTGATTGCTGACAGCTTATAGCTACAAAAAGCCTTGTTCCATAACGGAGCAGGGCTTTCTGCTATAGGTGATTTTGGGTGAATAGTCAATGATGAATAGTGAAATGTTCATCAGTGATTCATTTAACAGACCGGTTAATCAAGCTGAAAGCTGATTGCTGACAGCCCAGCTAGTGAAGCATTTTAACGAAAAGTGCTTCATTATTTTTACCATTGAGACCGCAAAAAAAGACTTACAAACTAAGCAATAGAAGCTGAAAGCTGATTGCTGACAGCTAATAGCTATTTAAGCATTTAACAAAAACTGCCTCATTATTTTTACCATTGAGACTGCAAAAAAAGACCTGCGAACCAGGCAATAGAAGCTGAAAGGCGATTGCTGACAGCTGATAGCTACATATTAACAAAGCAAAACTTACCTTCGTTGTTGTTGAATAGGCTATATTAGAGACCGCAGAGAAACAATAATCCTAACACTAAAACGAAATCTATGACAACAAGCTTTGAACAATTGTACCTGGAGGCAGAGGCAGATATTCGTAACAATAACTATCACGAGGCATTTCAGAAGTATGAATCGATTTTGTATGATGAGCCTGATTTTGCGCCCGCACATAATTCCATAGGCTGGATTTATAAAACGCAGTTTGATAATTATGAAAAGGCTGAAATGCATTTTAAGGCCGCCATGAGGGCGAACCCGCTTTACCCACACCCTTATTTTCACATGGCAAGCATTTATGTAGACCTGGAGCGTTTTGATGAGTTGCAAAGGCACCTGGATAAATGTCTTAATGTAATAACGATCGAAAAAAGCTGGGTACATTACCGTTTTGGTTTGATGAATGAAATAAAAGGCAATTACGCGGCTGCTATAAAAAATTACCAGCAGGCAATTTTATTCTGCATGAACAACGACAAGGTTAAAGACTACCAGGCAGATATTGACAGGACAAAGACGAAGATGGAGATTGCGAAAGAGATGGAAGGTGCGGGATAAAAAGATCAAATGATTTTAAACAGCCCGGAGGATTTTCTTCCGGGTTTTTTATTTGAGTTTTTTACCCTTGCAGTTTTGTTTTGCTGATGCACAGTCATCGTCATGTCGACGATAGGAGACACCTCCCAACATTAAACAAGCCTGAGTTTTATAATTCATTACAAAATTTAACAACATCCTGTTCGGGAGACCTCTCCTATCGTCGAGGTGACGATTCGGATGCAGTGTCTATCTATATATATTGCTTACAACTAGTGCTGCTTCAAATTTCTTTTGCTGATGAGCACTTATCTTCATGTCGACGATAGGAGACTTCTCCCAACATTAAACAAACCTGAGTTTTATAATTCAGTACAAAATTTAACAACATCCTGTTCGGGAGACCTCTCCTATCATTGAAGGTGACGATGCGGCCTCAGTCTTTACCATTATGTTTAACTTGCTATTAGCGTCAAACTCTAAAGGGTAAAAAAGAGTGAGGTAATATCTCAGTGACAGTATGCTTTAGCTACTTAGGCACAATTTACTCTCACCCTTTTTCACTTTTGGGTATCAAATCTATTGGTATATTAAACAACTTTGAAAATCCTGTTTTTTGTATATGGCAAACATAGGAGGCACAGAAGCACTGAAACTAAACCAATCTCATTTTTCAGTGCTTCAGTGGCTATTGTATTTCTAACTGATCTTTAGGCCTCTGTCTGTCATTGATAAATTATGGTTACACAGAGTGAAAGGCAAGAGAAGACACGGAGGTCCACAGAGACGCTGAAACACAGAATTTTTTTAAATGATCTAAACCACAGAGTTAAAGGAGTTTTTTTCACAGAGTTAAAGGGGCTTTTTAAAATATAGACCATTATGGGATATCGTCTGTGGCTATCTGTGAAAACAACTCAGTGGCATCTGTGGTTAAATTACTTCCGCCTCAATCATTGTCAATTAGTCCTAAGCTCTAAGCTTAAATATCCTTTCCCTCAATCTTATACTTAATAATCACTTTCGCGTTTTTCTGTTCAGTAGAAGTTATGAACAGTTCATATCTTTTTCCGCCGGTGGTTATTACCATTAAAGCCGTATTCGGTGGAATTCTTCCAAGGTTATCTGCAACCATAATAAACTCATGCATTGAGTCATCTAAGGACGCTTTTATATTCAATGTAATCGGTTCATATGACAAACGCTTCTTAAATGCGATAATTTCATTGTTATGATAAACTGTTATGGTGTCGTCATCAATTTCACCATTGTCATATAACTGAATCTTTATGTCGGGAGATGTTGTGGTAATGGTTTTTACCAGCGCATTTTCACGCTCCTTTATTACATCAGGTATTGGTAGCTGCTTTGGCTGCGGTATGTTCTTAGGAACCTCGGATGGAGGCGTTTTTACTACAACATCAGTTGAATCTGTTTTGCGCGTGGCCGGCGGTATTGTCGTCTCCGGTTTTGGCTGAGTTTTAGGTTTGCTCCTTACAACAGGCGGAGCTTGCGGAGTTGTTTTTGGAGCCGCAGGTTTTGACTGTAGTTTAGCTTTTGGCGGCTGTTTGCTTTTTTCTCTTTTTACAAGAAAATCCTCTTTCTGAAAATCAGATTCAGGGACTTTTTCAAGATAAACGGTCCCAGCGCCACAATCCGCTTTATTGTTCACATTTACGCTGGTGAAATTGCCTTCCAAAACTTCCTGGTCACCATTTTTTGAATAATCGAGATAACAGGTCATAATGCAGGGGATAGACTGATCCGCAATCTTGACATCCAGCATTTTTGTCTCCTGTAAGATCACGTTCTGTGCCTTGCTCATGTAAATGCCGCGCATGGCAGCTTTGCCGTAAAAAACGGTTGTACGGTAGGAGTATGTAACGCCGTTCAGCGCACTATTTGGTAGCTGTTCAATTTGAATTTCATATTTATATCGCTGCCTGTAGAAACCCGTTCCCGACATAAAATATCCGCGCCAAATACCGGTTATATCCTGAGCCGTAACAGAGAATCCCGTCAAAATAATTAGGGCAAACGAAATCAGCAGCTTCATCATGTTACAAAAGTAGTTCTTGTAAATTCTTTTTGGAAATAGAAAAAACGTTAAGGTTTTTGGAAGACCGGAGGACCGTAAGATCGTAAGACCGTAAGACATGTAAGACCGTAAGAAAGATAGTAAGAGAGTAAGAGAGTAAGATAGTAAGAGGGCTGCTTCATTGAACCATCGCAATAAACGCGATGAATGCAAACTGATTACAAAACCTTATATGTCCTTATATGTCTTATATGGTTTAAATTAGCCGCTTTGAGGCGCCGCAGGCTTATTTTTTAAAAAAATCGCCGTTAGCGACCGGCCTGAATTTGCAACCCGGAAATTTCATAAAATGTTCGTTAAAACCGCTCACCTCATGCCTTAAACCTTAAAACTAAGGCTTGAAACCCTGCAACTTGTGTCTGCTCTAAGCTAATTGCTGAAAGCTGGTAGCTCATCGCTGAAAGCTGACAGCTTTTCGTTACTTTTGCAACCCAAATAGAAAGCCAGGGAAAGATTTTATGATTAACATTACATTTCCAGACGGAGCAGTAAGGCAATATGAACCGGGCGTTACTGCGTTAGACATCGCCAAATCAATAAGTGAGGGCCTTGCCAGGAAGGTATTGGCCGCCAGTGTTAACAACGAAGTGTGGGACGCTACCCGTCCTATAACGACGGATGCTAACCTGAAACTGTTGACGTGGGATGATACGGATGGAAAAAGCACTTTCTGGCACTCTTCTGCTCACCTGATGGCTGAGGCGGTTGAGAGCATTTTCCCCGGAGTGAAATTCTGGGTTGGACCGGCTATTGACAAGGGTTTTTATTACGATATGGACCTGGGCGACAGAAAGATCTCTGAAGAAGATCTGGTTGCGCTGGAAAAGAAGATGAATGAACTGGCTAAGCAGGGCAACATTTACATTCGTAAGGAAATCCCGAAATCTGAAGCTGTATCATACTTTGCAGAAAAAGGCGACGAGTATAAACTTGATTTATTACAGAATCTTGAAGACGGTAAGATCACTTTCTATACACAGGGCAATTTTACCGATCTGTGCCGTGGACCACATATTCCGAACACTGGCTTTATCAAGGCCATCAAACTGACCAATATTGCTGGTGCCTACTGGAAAGGTGATGAAAAGAATAAACAACTGACCCGTATATACGGTGTTACTTTCCCTAACCAGAAAGAGCTGGACGAATACCTCACCATGCTGGAGGAAGCGAAGAAAAGGGATCACCGCAAATTGGGTAAGGAATTAGGAATTTTCACTATGGATGATGATATCGGTCCGGGTTTGCCTTTGTGGATGCCTAACGGTACTATCATTATTGAAGAGTTGGAAAAACTGGCCAAGGAAACTGAGGAAGATGCTGGCTACAAGCGTGTTGTAACACCTCATATCGCAAAAGAGAACCTGTATTTAACCAGTGGTCACCTGCCTTATTACCAGGATAGTATGTATCCGCCAATGGAGTTGGACGGAACAAAATATTACCTGAAAGCAATGAACTGCCCGCACCACCATAAAATCTTCTCCGCAGAGCCGAAGAGCTATAAAGATCTTCCGCTGCGTTTGGCTGAATATGGTACCTGCTACCGTTACGAGCAGAGCGGTGAGTTATTCGGCTTAATGCGTGTGCGTTGTCTGCACATGAACGATGCCCACATCTATTGCAGCAAAGAACAATTTGCACAGGAGTTTAAGGCTGTGAATGATATGTATCTGAAATATTTCAAGATCTTCGGTATTGACAAATATGTGATGCGTTTGTCTTTGCACGATCCCGAAAAATTAGGTCAGAAATACATCAACGAGCCTGAGCTTTGGATAGAGACAGAAGAAATGGTGAGAAGCGTGCTGAAAGAAACAGGTACGCCGTTCGTAGAAGTTTCAGGTGAAGGTGCTTTCTATGGTCCGAAGATCGACGTACAGATCTGGAGTGCTATCGGACGTGAATTTACATTGGCAACCAACCAGGTGGATTTCGCCCAGGGCCGCAGATTCAATCTCGAATACACTACTAAAGACAATCAGTCTGACGTTCCTCTGATCATTCACAGAGCTCCTTTAGGAACACACGAACGCTTTATTGGTTTCTTGTTGGAACACTATGCTGGTAAATTCCCTGCATGGTTGGCTCCTTTACAGGTAAAAATTCTGCCAATAAGTGATAAATTTGCACCTTATGCCACTGAAGTAGCACAGAAACTTCGTAAAGCAAAGGTGAGAGTGGAAATAGACGAGCGCAATGAAAAGATCGGGAAGAAGATCCGCGAAGCAGAACTGAGCAAGGTTCCTTATATGTTGGTGATAGGCGAGAAGGAGGTAAACGAAGGGAAGGTTTCTATCCGCAGACAAGGTAAGGGCGATGCCGGAACCCAGCTGGTGGATGAGTTCATAAATAATTTAACAGACGAAATAACAAACAGGAAGGCTGAATAAAACATTTTTTTATCTTTATAAGCCTAAATAAAAAATCAATTAACCAAAAAACAATTAATGGCATTACCAAACAGAACAGGTGGGCGTTTTAACCCCAGGTTTAACAGACAACCCGAACCAGAACATCGCATAAATGAGAAAATACGTGTACCGCAGGTGCGATTGGTAGGGGAGAATGTAACAGTTGGTATTTATCCTACACAGGAAGCATTACGTATAGCACAGGACCAGGAGATGGATCTGGTGGAAATTTCTCCAAATGCAGATCCTCCGGTTTGTAAAGTGATCGATTATAAAAAATTCCTATACGAGAAAAAACGTAAGGAAAAAGAAATGAAAGCCAATGCCAAGCAAAGCGAGGTTAAAGAGATCCGCTTTACGCCGGGCACTGATGATCATGACTTTGATTTCAAAGCCAAGCACGCTGAGAAGTTTTTGAAAGACGGCAACAAAGTGAAAGCATATGTTCAGTTTAAAGGACGTGCGATCATGTTCCAGGACAGGGGCCAGCTTTTATTATTGAAATTTGCTGAGCGCCTGGCTGACGTAGGTGTGTTGGAAGGATTACCTAAAATGGAAGGCAAGAGAATGCTGGTTATGTTTGCGCCTAAGGGCTCGAAAAAAGCAGCAACAGCTAAGTAAGATTATTCTATCTTAATAGAAAAAGGTCGACGGTGAGTCGGCCTTTTTTGCGTCAATAGTGAATGGTGAATCGTGAAAATGGCAACAGGCTGCGTGTTGTGTTGCAGGCCTGTTACTTCAGATCTCTGTGAAGCTCAGTGTCTTCTCCGTGGATCTCCGTGTAACTGTATTTTTATTTTCAAAACGTGGCCTTGACTTTCCTCCTCATTTTCAATTGTCAATTTTCAACTGTCAATTAAATCGCTTGTCCAAAAGTCAACAAATTATTATCCGGATCAAGCATCGAAAATTCTCTTTGGCCCCATGGCTTTGTTTGCAAATGCCCGTTTGGATGGATGCTTAATTGCTTGTCAAGCATCCTCTGATATAACTGATCAATTTGATCTGTGCGGATGTAAACCTGTCCATAATTCTCTTTCGGATCGAGTTCTTTAAACTCAAAGAAGTGGAGCTGGATATTGTCTTTCTCGACCATTAAATAGCCATCATAATCTGCGCTCCCAAATTCACGGAACTCGAGCTTGTTTACATAAAAATCTCTTGTCGCAGCCTTGTCACGCATTGGCAGTTTGGGATTGATGTCTGTAAGCATGGTATTGATTTGAGATTTGAAATTTGGGATTTGAAATTATTCAATTTAATCCGGGTAACAAATCCCTGTTATTATGCTTAAGCCAAAGGGTAATACCATTTATCAGATCGTATCGCCCGCGCCGGATGTATAAGGAGTACACCATCAAAAATGAGACGACAGATTCAATTTGCCAGCCTCTGTGAAGCGCCGTGTTTACTTCGGCTTTTCCTCTGTGAAACAGAAAATATGGTCACACGGAGACCCACAGAGAAAATACTGAGCTTCACAGAGAATATATTCAAATCTTGCAAAACAAATTACGATCTGCTAATAACGTAATCCATAGATCTGTTATTGGCGGGGAACATTAACTAAAAAAATTGCCGCTAAACTTACGCACCCGGCGCTCCATCCACAAATGGCATATCATTATTCGGGTCAGTTCCAAATCGAAGAACATGTCCATCCGGATCTTCTACATGCATTTCCATTGCCCAGGAGAAATTGGTAGGCTTCATTCTGATTGTTACTCCTTTGGACTTAAGTGTTTCATAAAACGTGGAGATATCTCCATCAAAGCCAATCCAAATCCAGGTTCCCGGATTGCCTTGTGCTCCCTTGCATAGATAGATTCCCGCATTTTCGCGATTCATACTTGTAAAATCATCTGTTCCCCATTCTGCCTCTTCGAAACCAAGAATACCTTTGTAGAATGACCGGCTTGCGCTCATGTCTTTGACAGAAAGAATGGGTTGGATACCTTCGATTCGAATACCTGATTCGTCACGAACGTCTTTGATGGATTTCATGATTTGTTGATTTAGCAGGTGATGTGAATGCCAGGCTATTCTTCAAACATAAATTTCTTATTTGTTTTTGTGCCTCTGTTTTGTTTGCAAATTTCGTAAAGTGTATTAATTAGATTATTTGCCACTATTGGTGGTGACATAGATTTGAAATATTTCCGTTGACCGTTAAAATAAATAATCATCGTAATAATTGGTGCGTCACAACAAAATTCATTTTTCATTCTTAGCGTTTTAAGGTTAGATGTTTGTAAAGCTGCAATTAATTTATGGTAGAGTGTATCTGTAACTTTTCCCGTAAAATAACCTTGATCTAAGCTATCTGTTCTAAAAGAATCTTGATCGTAAACTGTCTCGGCATACAGTTTAAAATGCCTGGAATTGTTTAATTCCATATGATAGGCATTACACGTGCCATGACAGGTTGTTGTGTGAAATACAAGTTTTTGAAATTGAATGCTTTTGTCAACGGTTGTTTCCTGCTTCTTAAATGTAAGCACTTCCTTCCCCAAAAAGAAGTTCTTTGATGGTTCCGAAACGGGCCTTAGCACAAGGATTGAGTCAGACTGTTGATCAACTTTAAAATCATACCTATCCACATACTTAACTTTGAAATTCGTTTTAGATGACGTGTATCGTTGCTGAAAACTTAGCGTATCTTTTATGATAACAAGCTTAAAAGGTTCTTCCCGGAAATCAGCATTTGTAAGATAGTTTTCGTCCCTAACACTATCTATAAATATCGCCTCCATGTCATCGTTTATCCATGTTCCGACTGGCTTGTTGAGTTGCGCGAAAGCGCTCGTGCAAAATAGTATAGTGATAGCTGTGCCAAATAATTTTATGGAATGGCGCCAGCTGGCTTGCGCTTGCAAATGAAAAACAATAGTAAGCATGAGTAAGATGTAATTTATAAAGGTTAAACCAGTGCTCTAAGATCTTTAAAAATAAAAGCTAAGGTTCTTGTTTACGACCGAATGCACGGTCAGATATTCGAGCTACACGATCCATATCAGCCTTAGTAAATTCGAACGCGCCAATCCACGCGTTGTTCGTTGAAATGTTAAAGAGCATTGCCTGGATGACAGGTAGCGTTGTTATTATGCATCCCGATTGAAGGGATACTTCAGCCGTATCGTGAATGTGTTCTTCAAGAATGTCCACAAATTTGGGATATCCTGAATCCAATAAGAAATTAAATGCTGTTACCCTTATAAGAGCGTTCGGGTGATTGACCATTTCCTCTAATTCCGCTGTACTAACCTGCTTTTGCAAAAGCTTAAAATCATTATACAATTCGGATTGGTCCATAGTATGTCTTGGGTCGTTAACTATCCGGGAGATAGTGTTTCTGGCACATGTATTTAATTTAGTGGAGTCATAAGATTTTTGTGAAAACAATGGAAGGGTCAATGAAAAATAAATCAGTAGTAGTAAAAGCCCCATAAGTTTAAAGGTTGTCAACAAATGTAAATTATTTTGCCAAACGAACTTGTTTGCGTTGCGTTTCTGACAATTAAAAATTATTGCTAATCTATTTCAAACATGTCCCACTCGTTTCCCATCAATTCTGAACACATCAGCCAAAAGTAAATCACAAAGGAAATGCACACTACACGCAATGCTGCATCCAAATTCATACTTGAAATTTTTATTACAGAAATCTTTTCCCATCTGTAACTATAAAGTGACTTGATTAATACACTGGAACTGTGTTGGCGCTGGTACTGTTTATTATGACCCATAGAGGTTACAGGCCGCCTATGCACCGGTCTTTGGGTTGTCGAAAAGCAAGGCTGACAAAGGCTAAAAATGTGCTTAATTATGCCCAGTAGAAACTTAGCTTCTAGCGCATTTTTTTTGCTTGGTCTTAAATTATTTGGGGCAGGAACAACAGGTTTGCATGGCTTTTTCAGCCGCGTCTTTTATTTGATTAATTTTTCTAATGGTGATGGCCAGATCTGCAAAGCCATCAACTGCTAATACTATGGTTACTCCACCCGCAGTACTAATAGCGGCCTGTGCCGCATTTTTCGCAATCAACTTTTTCAAGATAAGACCTACAATCGCAGCCAACGTAAGACTTACAACTCCACCGGCATATTGATCAACAATGCCTCCGCCACAAAAATCAGCGATGTATTGCAGCATTTGCATCTTGATATTATCCTGGCATTTTTTTATTGTAACCGCTTCAAATTCAGTTCCACATGCAGTCTTGTCCATAGTACAGGTATAGTCTGCAACATTTCTCCCTTTAGGATCAGCCAACGCATGTTTAATTGTCGCAACGATCGGTATCCAGTCAGATAGTGCCATGACGAATTAAATTCAGGCTTTTGCCTCTATACAAATTAATAAAAAGAGAACAATATTGCAACATCTATTTATGTAAAGTAGCTAACAACTGTCAAGTTATTCAATGTGCATCGCGATTGAGTCATCATGTTAACATTCCTGATTCAGCATTGCATTTATACAGAAAGGTATCCTTTCATATTGCTAATACGCTTTCATCAAACTATAATAACAGCTCAGTCTGTGCAGCAGCTGAAGTACAGACAACCATACAATAATTTCTATTACGGCCGCAGGTTCCATATGCGCCAATGTTAATTCGATAACAGCATCGTTAATTTGTGCGGGACTATGTGATGCTGCTACGGCCAAAAGGAGCGTGGCGGCCTCTTTCTCAGTCAGTGAAAGCTGTTGCTGAAGCGACTGAATTGCAGTTTTACAAGCGGCAATATCAGCCGGAATTTCCATTTGAGCGATTTTATCCAGCAGCGTAAACTTTTCATCATTCAGCTCCGGAGTCCAATAGGCAGATAAACTTCTGATTTCTGCGGAAAGGATCTCGTTTCGTACCAGGGCGCTAAAAATATGCCCGGCGTACATTTTCATTTTCAGTCTGGTTACGGTTGCCTCCTTATCTAAATTATCACGCAGCGTAACGGTTAATGTGCGTATTACTCTCTTTTCTTTTACCGGTTTAAGAATGGGAAATGAATAACCTGTATGTTGTTTGAGGTATTCACCAGCTGCAGCGTAATCTGAAGGAACATTCCGGGTCCACTTTTTCTCCCAGCGCACAGCGCCCGGCGCATGCCTGACCACCCGCAGATAAGTAAACAGGTTATCCTTTGGAGGAAGGCTGGCATTAGTTACGGCATAACCGTTTGCTGCATGCAGTCCGGGTTTCCAGCCTGTTCCGGATAATAGATTAGCTGTATCATTTATGGCTTCCTGTTCCAGCTCTATCCCATTGCATTCATGAACTTGTTTAAGAAACCCATCATGCTTATGGAATACACCAACCATTCAGTTTCTGACGGAGAAAAATATTGCCGTACTGCTTCAACATCAGCTATTGTTAAGGAGGAAGGTATCTGAGCTAACTTTTCAGCCAGTGTTACCACGGCCTGCTCTTTTGCCGTTCTCAAACCTGCTATGGCTTCAGCGCGGGCTCCCCTGCGTAGTGCAAAGGAACAGGTATGCGCTGTACAGTAAGCGCACGCGGCTTTGCTGGATGCATACATGGCCAGGCCCATTGATGCCTTGAATGACTTGCTGCCAAAAAGCGTATTGGGCAGGTTAAACATGTTCGGCACAAGTAAATTATATGTTCGGAAGCCGGGTTGCCATATTTCCAGGATGGGGTCGCAGTTGGGAATAATTCCTATCAGTTCCCGTACGAGATTGAGTAACGGATTATATTTCGTGTGTAAGGTAGTCCAATCTACTGATGCAGATTTTAGACCCTCAGCCAGTGTTTTTGCCATAGTTAATTTTGGTTATTAGTGAGTTCCAACGGTACGGCATTTGTGCCAGCGTGACAATGGTGCAATATCAGTCAATGTTGCAAATGCTTAATGAAGACTCGCAATGAAAATACATACAAATCCTGAATAGGATAATGATGATTTGAATAAAAGATGATAAAGATTTATTGCCGGCCTGCTTCCTTGCTAAGGTTGAATCCTGTCTTTCTTTGCTTGAAAAAGACAAAAGCAAGCAAACAACCTGTTATCAATCCGGCTAGCATATAATAGATAAAATTTATCGGGTCGATTGGATATATGATGCTTGCCTTTCCATGGGTAAGTAAAGCTGGTTTCACCACAGTTGTAAAATAAGTTTTTACTTGTTGGTGTCTTGCGAAAATAGCCAAAACAATAAATGTCAGCATCAATAAGACCGAGGCTACTCTTTTGTTAAATGAATTAATTCGCGCAATTTGCCATGTCAGTAATATAAAAATAGGAATAGAAAAAAGTAATAATGAAAAAGCCGTAGAGGTGGTTATTGTTGATTTGTGTTCTATAATTTGAAAAGTAATTCCATCAATTTGCGGCTCAAAAAACATAAATGTTCTTAAGAACAGAAAATGCCCTGATACGAAAAGTAAAATGGATAGTCCCAATGCACGAATGTATATAGTTTTTGAGTTGTTCATCAAATATAAAGCGTCCCAACTTTTATAAGGCTTCTGTTAATTGCAGGCTTATAATTTAAAGATTCTTTTGTTCTACACTAATAATATGGAGATCCTGGACCCCTATGTTTTGTAAAGCATGCGGAGCAAACGATTCAGTCCAACGAGCCGATCCGGATTCAGGAGTTTGGGTAAGCGTTCTTGAATCGAAAATCACATTTCCCATGTCGTCAAATCTCAAAAAATCAGACCAGCTTAAAACATATAAAGAAGCAGGGTATCTATGCGTATGAATTGGAGTTGTTTCCCCTGGTCGAATGCAGGTGTCTAACACGCGTACAAAATCATTTTCAAATAAGAGTTTGTGATACTGTGGCGCTGCAATTAAAGCATCAAGATCATCCGGCCATGCCCAATCTTTTGAAGAACCAGTTATTTGCATACACTATATATTTTTTAGTCAGTTTGCAGTTTACATTCAAAGCGTGCCTGCCGCTAATTGTTTTTTAGAGACAGCACATAGCTAACCATCGTTTTTGCATCTTCAAAAGAAAGTTTGGGATGTGCGTCCATTACAGCAGAACCCCAGCCTCCGCTTCCTCCGACGATTACCTTTTGGGCAAGCATTTCAATAAAAACTTTATTTGCAGGGTATCTTTTTGCTACGTCAGTAAAAGCCGGGCCAACGGATCTTTCGTCTTTTTTGTGACATATATAGCAGTCCAAATAGCTGATAAGCACTTCGCCTTTTTGAGCAATTTTGACGGGTATGCTGTCGCTTATGCCGGGGATGGCCTTTATATAATCAACAGGTTTCCTGGTATTGTTCTGCTTGGGCTCATTATTACATCCGGGTAAATAGCATGCGGCAAATAATAAGCAGCCGGTCAAAATTGGATTTTTAATATTAAAGACACAGGTTCTGTTCCTCATTGTTGGTGGTTCGTTGTTTTCTGTGAATGATGCCTCAATAAGCTGAGGTCACCTGGCATGCCACTGGTTACTTTGACTACTGAATATTTGAAATGCATTTCACTGAAGGTCCGGATAATGGTCTTTCATGCCTGCATGAACAACTAAGTTAATTCACTTTCATAGATCACCCTGTTGTGTTCAGCGAAATCTTTCCACCAATCCATCCATTTGGCAGGATCGTGCTTCATAATGAAAGTTAATCCGAGTTCCCGTCTTTCAGGCAATAATTCCCTTTTGGCCTTTGTTATGGACTTTTCGAGTTGCGGTAAAGTCAGGTCGGTGCAATAAACAGGACTTCCCGGCTGCTGTCTCCATGAGTCTTGAAGCGATCCACAATCAAAAGGATCGAAGCCGCTGTCATTAATAAGCGTAGCTACCAAGTCTTTAGATTGTTTGCTGTCTCCCGAAACAGGAAGCGCTAAACGCGCAGGATCGCCTTTGGCACGACCAGAGCAGGCGAGAGAACCAGCAAGAATATTGTTGTAAGCTTTAATTACAGGTTGTTGAATTTGATTGGATACCCAAACACTTTCGGGCATTCCATTCTCGATATCTTCAATGCGGCCGTCCCTGATAGGGTAGTAGTTGCCAGTGTCAATTATAGCAGTGCCTGCTGAAATATTATTGAACAGTTCTTTCGATAACGTTGGAATAGCGATCAGCGGGATGGATATAACAATTACGTCAACATCAGTAACCACATCCGGCAGTGTAACTGCCGAAGCTCCTGTTTCCATTGCCAGATTTTTCAGCTTTTCGGTTCCGGTGGAGTTAGTCATTTTTACACTGTGGCCAGCCTTTGTATACTGTCGTATCAAGGTTCCACCAATCTGTCCGGCACCAATGACTCCGATTTTCATTGTTGAATTGGTTTTGTGGTAATTTTTGAGGATCTGGTTGGTCAGATGGGGTTAAGTTAATAAAAATTTTTACAACTAGTGAATAGTCAATGGTCAATGGTGAAGGTTCGATCTGGCTAAGTAAATGTATTGTCGTTTAAGTGTTATTATTATCCTGAGCAAAATTCTTATTGCTCTTATATTTCTTAAATGGTTTAAAAAAAATTGCTTCGGTCAGCTTTGGGCTAATGTCATTTAGTTAAGATGCTACCCTGGCACTGCTCCATATGAGCATCCTGTTTGTAGAAAGAACACATCGATCGCCTAAGCTCCGTTAGGAGCTACCGGTCAGGCATTACAGGAGGCTCCGCTGGAGACCGATGATAATTTGAAATCCTGATTTTCAGTTGTTTGCAAAGAGACGTTGGCGATGTCGACACTTTACTTATATGATATTAGGTTGAAGATTTTTGATAGTCAATTATTTGTTGTTTTAGTTCATCTGCAATGTTTGTCCATATGGTTTGATCGTTCAACAAAAGTTTGCAATTGCACTCCGTTTCAGCTACACCTGTAATATGTTTAAACCAGTCAAAATATGTCCATTCCCTGGGCTTGGGTGAATACAGAAAAAGATCGTTATTATCCCAGTGAACTTCCGTGGCGGTTCTATAGATGAGCGTAAAATGCTCTTTCCAGGGTTTTATGAAAAGGCGGCCACTGTTATCAATACCTATTTCTAAAATTTTGTCTGTAATCATTTGATGTCTTTGAATTGGACTTATTCTTCAAACTCAATAAATTTTTTGTCCATATAAACTGCTCCCTGAAACTCATTTTTTTTGAAAACGCTTGCTTTAATAAATATGCCTTCCGTGGAAACATACTTAATTTCCATGTCAGTCATATTGCTGGTTTGGTAATAAGAACCGAAAGGACACTTAAAAGGATTGCCTTCCACATCATTGGTAAAAATGGAAATCAAAATCATTTTTCTTGATGTTGTATCCGGCTTTTCATAGCCAAATATTCTGTGATCAAGCTTCATGTTCGCGGTTAACCAAATAGAACTATCAATTTTTGAAACTATCGCTTTCTGAATATACGCTTCGTCAAAGGCCACTGCGTTAGAACTTGTATTGTCTGTGCTGTCTGGCTTATTGGAACTGTTTGCCACTTCCTTTACAATATCACCTGTGTTGCCTTTTGATATCTTAGAAGAGTCATTGTGATTCGCTGCGTTTGTACTATCTGCACTTGAATTATTACAACCAATGAGAAACAGAAAAGCAAAATTGAAAAGATATGATCTGAGCATAATTTTACGGTGTACCAACGTGTATAGTTGCTGTTTTGAGTTGTGGATGTAGCGGTGGCATAAATGTCACCGCCTTTTTCTGACGTTTGTTAAACAAAATCTTTAAAAAGCATTTTTTCTGTCGAAGTTGGAGTGATCTATTTATTCTCATTGCATTTTTCCTTAAGCCCCTACGGTCCCGGTCTTAACTTCACCAGCCCGTTTGTAGTTGCCAATCATAACACCGCTTGGTGTAACTATACCTTCTACCAAAGTAAACGCTGCAGGAATGGTACCATCCTGGAACAATTTTTTTCCTTTCCCAAGCGTCAATGGGTGAATTTTGAGCCAGAGTTCGTCTGCAAGGTCATTCTTCAATAGTAACTGAATGAGCTTACTGCTGCCCCAAATCTGAATGTCAGAACCATTTGAATTTTTGAGCTTCTCAATATCCGCCAGGCTATTGAGGAAAACCGAGTTTTTCCACTCGGACTGCTTCCTGGTTGTAGACAGAACGTATTTCGTAACATCATTAATTCCCGGCCATCCACTTTCATGCTTGGGCCAGTAGTTCTCCCAAATGTCAAATGTCTTTCTGCCTAAAAGAACATCTGCGGGCTTCATAAGTCTTTCCATGACCTTACCATAGACTTCATCGCCATAAGGAGCAGTCCAACCGCCGTATTCGAAGCCGTCTGAGGTATCTTCTTCAGGTCCTCCCGGCGCTTGCATAACACCATCCAGTGTTATAAACGAAAGAACAATAAATCTTCTCATATTATTTTTCTCCTTTCATAATGTATGCTTTAAAAAACTTGTTCAAAAATCCGTTCCATTAAGATACAAATCTCGACAACAAAAATTGTGTTATCACGGTGTAAACGCGACAATCTTAGAGCCGGATGCGAAAAGCAATGATGATCCCTGTGTAGACGAGTAAGTTTGAAGGCACAGCATAAGAATAACATTCGGCGTATTGCTTGCAGCAATACTCATGTTGTGCTGTTTTTTTATTAAACACGAATTTTCATCATTATTGTCCGACAAAATCTCATCAAGTTGAGTTGCAGTCCTTATTGGATCATAGTTTCTGATGAACATCCGTCAAGCTAATCCCGAAGGGATGGAATTACTATAGCAAAGGCCAAAACAATGCCTTTAAACCCCGACGGGGTGACATAATAGAATGTCACCCCGTTGGGGCATAGCCGTCAGGTTAAGACATTATTGGTGTAAATAAAATACCATACCAGTTGAGGTATGGCTCAATTTTTTTATTCATCTTTATATCTCTTTTTTTAGTTGCCGGATGTTTTTTTATTTGTATTAGATGCATCCGGCTTCTTTTAATATTTTCTGGACTCAAAGTTATCATAATACTTCGCTTGTTTCAGGTATTAGCAACAATATTTCTTCAAATGAAAGATGATTTTTCCGTTTCTCCAGTACAAGGTTATTCCTGCACAGGTCATAAAGTGATTGCAGGTAGTTATGAAGATATTTTTTCATATTAAACAATGCTTCTCTTAGCTTGCCTGCCGATAACATGATTGCTTTAAAACACTTATAGATACTTAACAATCTTCCATTTTCTTTGAACCACAGGTTATTTAGGGATACTGCTATTTTCCAATTTATCAGTATATACAATAAGCGGGCATATAGATATGTTTCAAATCTGTCCTTCTTCATTTTCTTTATCTTTTGTATTTCGCACAAGCTCTTCCAGCATTTGAAACGCAATTCTATTTGCCAGCGTAATTGATATAACAAGTGCACCTGCTGCGTATTTAATATTTGTTCCGATACATTTGTTATAAACAGATTGAAAGAGGCATACATTATATATTCCTTGCTTAATTGACGACCTTTCTTTGTTGTTTCCCTGCTAGCTTTGCGGATCCTGTTTTCCACAACCGCTTCCGGCAACAATTCGATCACTATCCGGGTAAATAGTTTTGTCTTTCCGCCTATATATACCATTTTCTCCTGCCTTGGTATTTTACAGCGCTTCATTTTCCGATATTCCTTTTTTAAATCCAGCTCATGATACTCTGTGCCTTTCAATTCAAACATCTTTACTTTCGGTTGTAACCGACTTATATAATGAGCGTCTTTTTCTTCTATTGCCTGGAGTACCGCTGTTGAAAAATACCCGAGATCTCTTATTATTAACGAACCTCCCTGTATCTGTTCTATTGTTTGTTGCCCATTGGTTACATCTTGCTGTAATGCGTCGCCTACCTTTACTTCACTCACCTGGCCACTTTTTACATCAAATTCAAACTGTATATGCATGCCCGCCTCTGAAGCTCCGCCACCACATCCGGGATAGTCTTCTTTTAAATTAGGAGGTAATTGAAAACGTGTGGAATCCTTAATTTTTACACTTGTAAAGAGCTTAAGTATATCTACATCTATTGTTTCGTTCATTTGCATCTTTATCTGCTCGCTCAGCAGTGTCTTTATGAACTCTACTGAATTTGTATTGAACCTTTCATTGAGACTTTGTTTTCTTATAGATATCTTGTGCTCAAGATTCAATTTAATGCTATGGTCGTTTAGGCTTACCTCTGCATTATTAAAATCACTAAATAAGAGCATGTCTATGTATTGCCTTGGATTTATCTTCCTGGGCATTCGCTTCACAAACCCTGTTTGCTTGGCGACTGACATCAAATGGCTAATGTCAAATACTTCTCCTATTGTTTGTTCTTCTCCTGTTAGAATGTTTTGAATTAATCTGCTTTTTACCGCCGCAAGTTTCTTATTCCTTTGTACTGATTATCAATACAATAAACCTTAACCTGACGGCTATGCCCGTTGGGGTTTAAATATTCCCGTTTTTAGTCGGACAATAATGAATTTTCATCATTTCGTTCCAGGCCTTTAACAGGATTTGTAATGATATTCGTTCGCTGTATAATGGTGTAAGCTGAAGACGTTTCAACGTCCGGCCTCAATTGCACAATACGCTTTTTATGCGTTCTTGCATCGCCATCCGCCTGAAGCTGCTACATGTAAAATACATTGAACTTATGTCCGTCCGGGTCCGCGAAAATAAAACCGTAGTATCCTTTTCCAAATTCTTCAGGTTGGGAAATAATTTTTCCTCCGGCACGCTCAACCTCTTTGGCCCAGTTGTCCACCTCTTCTTTAGTTTCCGCAGAAAGTGTAAAAATGATTTCATTGCCCTTTTCCGGATCAACGAATTCTCCACCAACATTTGATTTAAGCACTTCCTTTAAAAAAAAGTGTATTATAAAATCGTCTTCGCCAACAAAAAAGCTTGTCAATTCATTATTTCTACCGTTAGGCTTAAACCCTAGTTCAGTATAAAATTTAGTTGTTCGCTCTAGATCGCTTACAGCTAAATTTGACCAGATCTTTTTGGGATTCATAACTGTTAATTTAAGTTGTTGTTAGCAAAAGTAGTCAACAGGCAAGTTTTAGTGCGTGTTAAATGCGGCTTTTCGAAGTGTTTTTGCGACAGCTTACAAACACAGGCTGGAACTGCGAGACGCACCCACGTCCAGCCAACCTTTTAGTAAGCTATTTATTGCATGCCAGGATGAGCAATAATATTATACAAAATTCATCTTATGAACCCCGATGCAATCGGGGGAGAATTAATAGACACGAGTGATCCTGCGGAACACTCGCGCCAGACAGGGAAGCCAAATAAAAGTTGAAGTTGCGATCCGTCAGTTATTTTTTGCTAATGCTCATATTACAAGCGGCCCTTACTTGTTTACTAATTGGCGTTCTGTTTTGTCAAGCAAGTTATAATAGACATAATAAAATGCATCATTTAAAGTCGTGTTTGTCCATCTGTGAACAAAATGGCTTCGTTCATAGTCGCCAGATTTTACATAGCCTATTACGGTCAGGTCATTGCCATCGCGACCGCGAGATTCTTTATCATTTATCAGTCCCCAAAAATCGGCCTGTGTGATTTTAGTTGTTAAATCATTCCATTGCGTTTCCGAAATACTCTTTTCAAATTCTCTTATTTTGTCGAATTTGGATAAATCTCTGTCATGTCTGTAAAATAAGTAGTGAAGCTTGAATGATGTGTCTTTTTGAGAGATTGTTATCGCTTCATAGGCCGGAGATCCCAAGATTGAAAATATAAATCTATATGCTTCATCTTTATTAAGCTGATTAAGCTTTGGCAATGGAATGTCACTTGTCCATAAATCCCAATCTGCCCTGTTGTTCATTTGGTTTGAGATGGAGCTGTCAAGTTTTTTTAATAATACAGAGTCATCGGTAATGTATGCTTTTAATGCTTTGTAGTGAATATCAAGAGTGTCGTACTTGCCTGAACTATCAACCATATTTAAATACCTTTCAATAACGGAGTCACGAAAGTTATGTTTCGTTTTCTCAGTTTGATTGCAACTAAAAATGAATGCTAAAACCAAAATGAAAACTATTTGTCGCATTTTAATTTGAATATGAGAGTAAATTTGGACTGGTTATAACGTTATCGGGCTTTATCTTTCTTGTCTTAATAGTATTCCGTCAGTCGAGGTTTGGTGCTAGTGTTTGTGCTAACATGTTATTTTATAAGCCTGATAATAGTTAGAATTACTATCCCAACTACAATCGATGTATAAATCTGTTTATTATACTTAGCTAACCAAACAGGCAAATAGATATCAAAATTTTCTTTGGTAGAATCAGAATATTTCCTTGCCCATATGGTTAAAGGGCAGTATAATTTGCAAATCAGCAATGTTAATCCTTCAAGTACAATTAATCCATAACCGATCCAAAGCCATGCATCTATTTTGTTTACCAATACAGCATATAACATATAGAAAATAATAACGTTAAAAAATATCCATACGAGTGTATGTAATATTTTAATGCTCCTGAGTTTATTGTCGTTTGTCATGTTAATCAAACAGCAACGGAAAAATATTCTCGTAAACTGGCGTGTCTCTTCTAAACTCTGCTAAATTCTTTTCAGCCGGTTCATTTAGTATACCTTTTCGTATTGCTTTGTCCATAGTAGGGTGCCAATATAATTGCCGCTAACGTTTAGGGCTTTGCGTTCGTGCCGATAATAGTATTCCGTCAGTCCAAATTTATTACCAAAGTTTATTAGAATTTCAAATGCTGAATTTTGTTCGTTAGCCGCCATGAAGCAAAACCCAGTGTTATGCTGATCTGTTTTTTTATTTCCCGGGTCCAAAAAACAGACAGTTTTTGTTAGTGAACCGCCATGAGGTAAAAACCTTGTTAAGCGTATTTAGACAAGCTCAATCGAATACAATTTATTGCACTTTGCTTTCTGCCTATACGAGTCTACCGTTGTGTCTTTATCTTCTTCAAAGAAGCTAACACTTGACAAGTCAGGTACTACCAGTATGTCGACGGCATTTAATAATGATGATATAGCTTTCGCTAAGCGATTAAATTCTTCTCGTACTGATTCATTTTTATTGTATACGTCCCAACGTATTGAATTGTCAAATGTCAAAAGCCGGGGAGAGAAAAAATGAAAAGTCATATCATGCATCTCTAAAAGGGCGAAATCTTGCTCACTCCATATGTTATTAATAAAATATTCAGTCTTTCGTGTCCATAAGTCAATTAGAATCTGCTTATTCATATTTGGTGTTGACCAATGCCATTGTCCCACTAAAATGTCGTTAGAGATATGACACAAAAGTTCGGGAAGTTGTAGAATTTCTTCCGGCGTCAACTTGTGTTCAATAAATGCATGTACAATCTGTCCCATAATTATCTCCCTCTCATAAATATAGGCAGGATTCCAATCCGTCTCCGTCTTACATCGATTTTGACCATTATCTGATTTTCAGAATAAGTATTTCAATTGAAGCAAATTTAGAACTGTCTGGCGCGAGTGTTCCCCAGGATCAATCGCGCCAGACCGTGGCTACCCATATTATCAATGCAGCGTTGGTTGCTCGGCCGTTGTATCTATCCTCTGCAATTCATTTTTTGTAATCCAAAGTTCGTGTCCAATTGTATCGGTAATGTCCTTGTATCTAATTAACTCGCCAAGTATTTTTGGGTTATCGAAACTTGATGGCCTGATAACTGCAAATTTGTAGAAATTATCTTCATATCTGCCGGGCTGAATATTGCTAAAATAGATCGTATCTTTTATAACTCTGAATGTTCCTTCAATTTCCGTCACTCCAAAGCAACCTATCCTTTCTCTAAAACTAAAGTCGTCTTTAAGTTTAAGCGTTGTCAAACAGTTTGCTGATCCTGTCCGTTCAGCAACTAATAAATCATCGCCTTCAAGTTTGTCAAAGTCAACAAGTCCTGACGGCTTGTAAAATGTCAATAATAAAACAGTTGTCAATAATCCAATTACTATAAACCTTTCTCTTTGTTTGAACTTTTCCTTAATTGTCAAATAGATCTGCCGCAGAAGAGCGATTGAAAGCCATAGATAAGCCATTGCCAGTAATAAAAAAAACGGGAAAGCAAAAAGTCCAAGTTTTCCTTCCCAGTAGTAAGATGTATTGAGTAAAAGAAAGAAAACAACTATGATTATGATTAGTCTTTTATTTTTCAATGCCATGCTTTTATTAATGCATTTGGTGGTTGCTGTATTTTTTATTCAGGTTCTTCGTCTCCTATTGTCCAGGGAATTGTGAATATGAAGTCTACTTGAACGACATTTTCTACTTTGTCAAAAAAACTGTCTAAGGGTAGATTGGCAGGCAAAAAAGCAACAGATAAGCTTGGCTTTAAATCATAATGCTCGATAGTAAATTTTTCGTCAGTCGTTTGAATTTTACAATTTGGTCCTTCTAATATTTTTCCTGCAAAGTCAAACCAAGTGCCATATAAGTGAAGCCCATTTGCGTCTTTCCCCATATGATAAACTTCATATTCTTTGTCAATGTCAACGCCTGCATCTCTAAAAAACTCAATCAGTGGCAATTCAAGCAAATTGTGTTTTCTTGCGATATAATTTTTGCACATCGAGCAGTTGCATTTGTCAGCACCACCTTTGTCAACAGATGAATAGATTTTTTCAGTAAGACTTTTGTCAACTAAAAAAGACCAGTCTAAAAATTGAACCTGTATCATTTTGTAATTATTGCTGCCAATCTATCTGGCGCGAGTGTTCCGCAGGATCACTCGTGTCTACTGGTTTCAAGCCGATTGTATCGGCGCATGGTTAAAAATATCAATAATAAATTTTTTGTCTTATAATTCGAAACCCTCCCACAATGAGGGCGAATGCAATATATCTATTGGCCCAATTTAAACTCTTTGTAATTTATTTTCAAATCGCTTTTTAAATATCGGTGCCAGGATGAGCTATGGTATTAAATAAAGATCATCTTATGAACGCCGAATCAATCGGGGGAGAATTAATAGACACACGAGTGATCCTGCGGAACGCTCGCGCCAGACAGGTCAGATGCACTCATTCCTGACTTTAATGTGATAGGTCTCCAATTTGTCCTTTAAAGCTAACCAGGTCTTATCACTAAGTGTCCCTGCTGGGTATAGCTTGTTTCTAAAGTCTTTGGTTATGATCCTTAAACAATTGGGCATTTTGCCCTGTGTTTCAAAAACTATTTCCTTTATCTCCGAAATTTTATATGCTTTTTTCTTCTTCCAAAAGAAATTATGATTGCGAATTAAGAAGTAGTTGTCCGATACTTGAAAAAAATGCATCTGATAAGAGAATGCAAAGAACCAAAAAAATGAAAGGCAGAATAAAAAAGTCGTTAGCCAAACTGTGGTTGATCTTTTATTCGTCAACAAAAGGAAGATAAAGAAGCCAATTAATCCCCAAAGTAAAATTCCTCTCAATGATGTAAATTGATTGCCTTTATATGTTTCGTAAAAATCCGCAGCAACTGAGTTTTCGTCAATTATTGAAGAGCTGATTTGGCAAAAGTTATTCTTGTCAACCACAACCTGCTTTAAGAAAGACTTAATTTCCCATGAGTTTGAATACATATCGTCAAAGATATATTTTGTCTCACCGTTCCTGAATGTTAGCATGGCAGCTTCCATGGGAAAGTTTATTGCATACTTGAACGGCCGTTTCCCGGTTAATTCAAGTTTGTCAATGTCGGCAATTGAAAAAGTCTTTTCGTTGAAACTAATAAAGTCTTTGTCTAGGCTGATTGTAGGGACGTTTTTTATATAGCGATACAAGCTATAACCTGCAAATCCATAACAAGCGATGCTAACTAACGGAATTAGTTTATCCTTAGCTTTTAATTGTTCCTTTTTCTCCGACTTGTTCGTAGTAAAAAGTAAAACTGTTGCTATCGTAATAAAAAAAAATGTTCCCAAAACAAGTGAGAGATAAAACTTATAGAAATGTCTTTTGGAAACGATGGTTGTCATAAAATTAGAGAAAATTTTTTTCGGGCTTTGCGTTCGTGGCGCAAAAGAATTTCGTGCCCAAATCTATTATAAAACTTTAATAGCATTTCAAATGATGCTTTTCGCAAATCTCCCTCTAACAAAGCTCCGCCACCTCGGCCACAGATGCAGGGCAAGGATTATTGAATAAAAAACGCTAAAAAAACAGAATCAACCAATTAAAAAAAGGTTTTATAATTAATGGGACTAAAAAACTTACCGGCAACCGAAAAACAGTAAATGTTATATTTGTTCAATCATATTTTACAATTATGGCAGAACATACAGTCCACCTCGGAGAAAAGGTTAAAAGAGTTCGCGAAATGCTGGGAGTGAAACAAGATGCACTGGCAATTGAACTTGGCGACGACTGGAATCAGAAAAAAGTATCGATGTTAGAGGCGAAAGCCGAAATAGAACCGGCTTTATTGGAGAAAGTTGCGAATGCATTAAAAGTGCCGAAAAAGGTAATTGAAAATTTCGACACCGAACAGGCCATCAATGTTTTTTCGGGTACGTTTACTTATCATGATAATGATAATGTTTCTTTAAATGGAACTGTTACCAATATCATATCCAACCCAATGGAAAAAATTTTAGAATTGCATAGAGAGAAAGAAGCGTTATTAGAAAGGAGTTTGAAAGAAAAGGAAGCATTGTATGAACGCATGCTGAAAGAAAAAGATGAAATGATCGCAAGGCTGGAAAGCTTGCTGAAAAAATAGTAAAATAATCAGGCTTACGATAAATCATAGGTGATAAAATCCCGGGCATTTGGCCTGGGATTTTTTTTGATAAGAACATTCTTGGCCTGTGGAACCGATTCCTTGCTTTAGCCTAAGCATTCAAGCATTGAGCTGAAACACCCAGGCTTCGAGATAGAAATTTCAGACTTTTAGCTTCATCACCCTCGCTCTAACGTGAAATTCCAGTCTTTTAGGTGGAATTACAAGCTTTGAGGTAGAACATCCTGGCTTTTAGGCAGTTTGATGGAGGTTTGTTGATAATGGATTAGTTTTGCCTAAGCCATTTCATGGCTCATCAACCCTTTGTTATTTTTGTTTGGTTCAATTAAGTCCCACAGATTTCCGTACAGATCTTCGAATACAGCAACTGTTCCATATTCAAAGTTTTGGGGTGGTCTTACAAAATTTATATCTCGATTTTTCAGTTTTTCGTAATCTCTCCAAAAATCGTCAGTGAAAAGAAACAAGAACACTCTTCCTCCGGTCTGATTTCCGATTCTTGATGTTTGTTGCTCATTTGCAGCCTTCGCTAATAATAAGCAGCATTCCTTAGCGCCTTTGGGTGCAACCATTACCCATCTTTTTTCATCACTTAGCTTAGTGTCTTCTAACAATTGGAATTCAAGTTTTTGGGTATAGAACTCTATAGCTTCATCATAATCGTCAACTACTAAGGCAATATGTGCTATTCTTTGATACATTTTTTTCTTTCGTTTATGTTGTTTTTTCGAGCTGTTTGAAAAAAGAGGGGAAGGAAAAAATTCAATTAAACGATTGCCTGAATTCCAAAGGCGAAATGTTAGTCTTTGTCTTGAATAATTTGCTGAATGATTGCGAATGTTCAAAGCCCAATTCATAGGCAATTTCGCTGACTGATAAGTTTGTTGTAGATAATTTTTCTTTGGCTTTTTCAATCAGCTTGTCGTGTATATGCTGCTGTGTGCTTTGTCCTGTCAGTACTTTTAGTAAGCTGCTTAAATATTTTGGCGATGTATTTAGTGTGTCTGCAATGTATTGAACTGTCGGCAAACCTTTAGAAACCAAATCATCGTTGTTAAAATAATCAGTCAACAGTTTTTCCAATTGTTCCAAAACCTGGTGATTGGTTTTTTCTCTTGTAATGAACTGACGATTGTAAAAACGATCTGAATAATTAAGCAGACTTTCAATTTGTGAAACGATGATCTGTTTACTGAACTTATCAATATTATTGCGATATTCCTGTTGAATGTTTTGCATAATGCCAATGATAATGGCTTCTTCTTTTTCTGAAAGCCACAATGCCTCGTTTACGGCATAGCCAAAATATTCGTATTGATGTATTGTTTTGGCAAGTGGCGTATTCCAAAAGAAGTCGGGGTGAATGAGCAACATACTACCTGTTTGTTTGGGTTCGTCGGGGCTGTGCTCCACACTAAAAACCTGATTGGGTGCAATGAAATACATTACACCCGCATCAAAATCATATTGTTGTTGCCCATAGCGAATTTTACCACAGTTCCGTTTCAAAGAAACTGAATAAAAATCCATTATCGTTTTCATATTCATCGTTTCTTCGGAATATGAAAAGTCCGCCACATTTACCACGCTGATAAGCGGGTGCTCTGGTGCAGGCAAATTTCTCAGCCGATGAAACCCGCTAATGGATTTTATTCGTGTCGGTTTCGTATTCGTCATTGTGCAAAGATAATTATTACAAGGCTTGTCCACCCGAAACTTCAAGGCGTTGTCCGTTAATCCAATAAGCATCATCTGTACACAAAAACGCTACCACACCGCCAATGTCGCTTGGTAAACCTACACGCCCTAATGCTGTAAGACTTGCAATATGAGCGTTGATTTCTTTGTTGTCGCGTGTGCGTCCACCACCAAAATCAGTTTCAATGGCTCCGGGTGCAACAACATTAGCGCGGATTTTTCTCGCACTCAATTCTTTCGCCAAATAACGTGTAAGTGTTTCTACCGCGGTTTTTGCCGAAGCATAAACTGAAGAACCCGGGTAGGTAATTCGTGTGAGGCCCGATGAGATATTTATGATTGCACCACCATCATTAAGGAAAGGCAATGCTTTTTGCGTTAGAAAAAAAACACCTTTATAGTGAATGTTAAAAATGTCATCAAGCTTTTCTTCGGTAACGTCCTGTACCAGTGCATACAAAGCTGTTCCTGCATTGTTAACCAGGAAATCAAAATTCGGACTTCCTGTTTCTTGCTGTAAATATTCGGTTACTTGTTTAATGAAACTGTCGAACTGATGTACATTTCTTGTGTCCAACTGAAAAGCGGCTGCCTTTTGTCCAAGCGATTGAATTTCTGTAACAACTTCGGTGGCTGCTTCTTTATTTGAACTGTAGGTAAAAACCACGTTAATTCCTTTTTTGGCAAGGGCCAACGCCATATCTCTGCCAAGACCGCGGCTACCGCCTGTAACCAGGGCGATTTTTGTTTTTGTGCTCATTTTATTTCTCTTTTTTGATGATACAAAGGTCAGCACAATTCAAAAAGCAGCTGTAGCCAAATGTCAGAATGTTGTAGTCAAAAAGGAAGGGTCAGTGGATTATTTAGGGTAGGAGATGGGGCGTAATGCCGGCTTGAACAACGGATGATAAGAATTACCGCTACACAAGAGCTGGTGGGTAAGCTGTACTTTTATAAATACAGTTATTGCGCGCAGGCTGATTTAATTTAACATTTTACGAAGCTTATTTATCAATTCGTTGCCTTGCAGATCCGTTGCAACAATTATTCCATTTCTGTCAATGAGATAATTTGTAGGATATTTATAAATACCATAAATGATAGCTGCTTTATTATTCCAGCCCTGAAGATCGGTCACATTTTGCCAGGTCAGGCCGTCTTTCTTAATTGCAGCAATCCAGGATTCTTTATCAAGGTCAGCCGCAACACCAAATATTTCAAATCCCTTACTTTTAAATTCATTGTACACCTTAACAAGTTCAGGATTATTTGCTCTACACGGACCACACCAGGAGCCCCAAAAATCAAGTAGGACTACTTTGTTTTTAAAATCTGAAAGATGAACAATTTTGTCGTCAATATCCGGCTCTCCGAAATCAACGTATTTGTCTCCTACTTTAGGGTTTTTATTAAGAGAAATAAAATTCAACACATTTTGTCCGAACGATGTTTTTTTTATTGTTTCGGTCAAGGCATTATACAACATTGTCGAGGTGTCTTTTCCCCAAGTAGAAGAATAGATACTTAAAACAGAAGCACTAACTGTCGAGCCTGGGTTATTACGGATATACGAAATCATTTTTAATTTATCACCCCCGGTAATAATATCAAATTTCTCCGCTTCTTCTTGTGTTTTTGAACCTGTAATAACCGCTTCTTTAAACTTACCCTTTTCTGCCGTGAAAATAATTGTCGAATTTTCAAGCCAAAAGAATTTATAGTTATCAGAGCCTTTTGTCTGCAGCAGAACCTGAATAGCATTCTCCTGGAATGAGCCAGTAAAATGAAATTGCCCACTGATTAAAAATGTAGAGTCAATTAAGTCTGCCTGGTGAGTATTATTCTCATACAAATAAATTACTGTGCTGTCTGGGAAGCCTGATAATTTACCTGTTATTTCAAATTTTTTCTTTTCTGTTTGTGAGAAAGAAAATGTAGTAATAACAACTGTCATTGCTAATAAGAAAAAAGTTTTATTCATGATTATAAATTAGGGTGTATTCAAACAGATTACTCACAACGTTTTGGGGCTTTGCGTGTTTGGCGGCATTATTATCCCGTAAGCTTAAATTTATTACTAAAGTTTAATAGCATTTCAAATGATGGGTTTTGTTCGACAGTCGTCATGATGCAAAAACATGTTCTGGTTGTTTGGCGGCTGAAATTCTATTCAGCATCTACTTTTTGCCCGCAGTAAGGGCACACAACCCATAGTTTTTCCAATTGACTAAAACACTTTTTGCAAGTGATTATTTTTTCAACAACGGATTTTATAGGGTTGCTTGTCCGTACGGTAAAGGTTTCAGGAATTTCTTTAAGAAAACTGGATTCGCTTCCTTTTTCGGTTATTAGAAACAGCTTGTCTTTTGCTCTTGTTATGGCAACATAGAAAAGTCGTCTTTCTTCTTCCATCAAGAGATCGTGATTGGCTTTTTTAATAACCTGGAAAATTCTGTCTTCGAGCCATATATCAGGAAAGCCTCCGTTTCCTTCTGTCAAACCGATGATGAAAACTATTTTAGCTTCCAGCCCCTTAGCAGCGTGAATGGTTTTTCCCTGAATGCGTATTGCTTCATCTCTAAAACGATAAAAGTAGGGTGTAAACATTTTACTCCTTCTGTATAAAAACAGAATTTCGTCATTGGTTATTCCATCATTTAAAAACTCTTTTACTTTATCAACGCAGAACTGAATATTTTCCTCTTGACTATTTCCCGAGTAAACAACAATTTTATGTTCGGATTTTTTGGAAGCCTGAACATCTTTGTCAACCTTAAATTTGTTGTGCTTTATTACTTCATTACTTGCTCCAACTATGTTTTGTGTACTCCGGTAATTCAGGTTGAGTTTTATGGTCCCTGCTTTTTCAAAATGCTTTTCAAATTCAACTATATAATTTACGTTTGAACCTCTGAAACCGTAAATACTTTGCCAATCATCACCCACACAAAATAGTTGTGTTTTGTCAGTCAACAAAAGTTTGATGAGTTCTACCTGAAGATTATTTACGTCTTGAAACTCGTCAACTAAAATATAGTCGAACTTAGTCTTATATTTATTAGCAATGTCTTGCTGGTTCCGAAAGAGGGAAGTGCTTTTAGAAATTAAATCGTTGAAGTCCAGGTACGATTTGTTGGTGCAATAGCAGATATATTCTTTTACAATCGGGATTGCTGATTCGTAAAAATTGCGAACTCTTTCGTGTTGATCTTTTCTGGCATTTTCCAATACTGTATTAATCTGAATATTTTCAACCTTGATCATGTCGGTTATCCGCATAACCTGTTGTACAAAATCTTTTACATAGTCGTGATAGCCGTTAAATTCTTCTCTGAAACTTAATGAAACTGTTTTATGATAATTTGCAGGCAGTCTGTTTTTGACAATTTTATCTAAAGTATGATTGAATAGTGCAGAGTCTTTAGTCATACTGTCAAAAGTCTTAACTAAAAGCAAATTTCCTTTTTGAAATTGTTCTTCTTTGTCTTTAGTTGAAAAGCTTTTATCGCTAATATGTTCAATATATAGATTTGCTTCGGGAACATAAAAGTCAGGATGAAACGAGAAATCTTTTACATTCAGCAATGGTTCATATTCGTATTTGATGCTATGCCTGTAAAACCAATCCGCGATAAACTGTTCTGATTTTGAACGAACTTTAGTTCCGTCTAAAGTTGTAAAATATTTTCCATCTTTATGTGAGTATCTGAGGTCGTCTTTCTTTAAGTGAATTTTGTCTACGACATAATCAAGAATATATCGTTTGAGTTGAAGCAAATAGTCTGTATCCTCACAATGTTCGATTAAGATTTTATGAAAAACTTCAAAAACGGTTTCTGGTGCAACGTGTTTTGCTAGTTCATCTTCTTCGTCTTTTTTCTCATCTCCGATGATGCGAAATTTATTATCAAATTCATTCACTCCATCGTTTCGTAAAATGCTGTAACAAAAGGAATGGAATGTTCTAACAGTCAATCCGTCAATCCATTTATATTTCTTTTGCTGGTATAAACGTTCCCTGTCCTTATCTGCTTTACTGCGTTTTTTATCAAAAAGTTGTTTTTCGTATTCTCCTGAAGTATCTGCTGAAATAATAAGGCGGTCTATCATTTCATTAGTCGCGTTCCTGGTAAAAGTGATTGCAAGAATATTAGCAGGACTAACTCCTTTTTCTTCTATCAGATAAATGAGTTTTTGTAAAAGTGTTTTGGTTTTTCCTGAACCCGCACCTGCCAATACCAAAAGCCTGTTGGTTTCACTCACAACAGCTTTCCGTTGTTGTTCGTTTAATGCGCTTAAATCGGTTTTCGTGATTGTTTCCAAAGTTCAATCAAATGGTTGTTGACAAATATCCTAAATTATTTTCTTCCAAAATCGGCAGGGTTTTCACCCCAGACTCTTGTTTCCCATTTTAGAATTTCATTGTCATATTCGTTTTCTTCAATCTCAATTTCTGGTTGCTCTGAATTGAGTTGTTCTAGGCATCATAAGATTCGCTCGCAATCTTTTGGTCAGGTTTTGAGGGCTTTTTTATTTGCTCTAACACTTTCATGACTGTAAATTTTTGTGATTCAAGTCAAGGTTAAACGAAATAAACAAAATAAACGAAATGGCATTGGGATGAAGTAAACAGCTATTAGTGTTTTAACGACCATTAAAATTATTGATTGTCAAGTCAATGTCGTTTAATTAGGCAGGCATTGTCAACTTTGGGAGATGTCTCCTATCGTCGACATGACGATCCGGGCTTATCAGAAAAAGTGATCACAACAGCGCTGGTAACAAATACATGATAAGATTCAAGGCTTGAACCGCATCGTCGCCTCGACTGGGGGATTAGGATAGCCACAATCAAAATTATAAAGACAGGTCATTACATTAAGAGCTGATTGCCTTGATTCATTGCCGTCTGCTTTAGCTGACGGACAGTGGTTGATCTTTTAAAATCGGGCTTTAGCCCAAAAAATGGATTGTGAGGCTAAAGCCATATTCAATTAGTTTTGTTTTCCGTCAGCTAAAGCCCGCCTGACTGCATTCGGGCAGGCAGACGGCAATGAAAAAACAGCCTTAATCTGTCATTGGCACGAGACGAGAGGTCTCCCGGATATTGATCTGCTCGTGATACTTTATGCGTGTTAAATACTGCATTGAAATTTGTCCATTTGTCTAGGTAATACGATTTGTTTTTTTGAAAGAATGTTTCATAAAGTTGGATGTCCTCTGTCATTAGTTAAAGGTTGTTTGAAAGGTGTGATAAATGGTAGTTAAAGTTCCAGGATTGGGTAAGAACTGGAATTTGAAATTCGTCCGACTTTGATCGCTGTTCAATTATAATTAAAAGGGCATTGTTGTTTTGATGCCGCAAAATTTATGGCTTTCAGCATACAATTAATGAATCGCCAGGCAAAAGTTGATGCTGCGTTGAGTCAGCAAATATTTAGTCCACCAGGGTGTCTTTAAGTGTTCGCAACAACCTGGTCACTAAAATGTCGTCTAGATTATTCACAATGTATTTTCTGTAAACTTTGTCACCATCACGAAATGTTACCTCAAACTTACTTTCATAAGCGTCAATCTTAATATACTTTTGATCAGCGCGAAGTGTGTGGTTGACAGAGCGAGATATAACTAGCATATGAATGGATGTTCCAAGGCGGAAAAACTTGTCCTCACCATTTTGCTTTAAAGTCTTAATGAAATGTCTAACAGGTTTGAGTCGCTCAAACCCAGTATAGTTGTCAATAAGGTTATTATAAAAATTCTCAGTTACCGTCCACGAGTCCCTAAATCGCCTTAGAATCTCTGTTGTTCGTTCGTTCATTTTATACTTGATGTGCCGACTATTTGGGCATTACTTTTACAAATTGCCAGCTTGATATATACTATCTTGAATAACTTAAAACCACTCCGCCTGTCATAAGTGGTTGTGTTGAAACGAGAGATAATTTTTTAGAAGCAATGCCTTGTCTGAATAGTGGTCGTCCGCTACCTAAGATAACCGGAGCAATACCAATGCGGTATTCGTCAAAAAGATCGTCGTTTACAAAAGTCTCTGAAAGATTTGCGCTGCCAAAAACATACATATCCCTTCCACCTTGTTCTTTCAATTTTTTAATTTCAGCAGAAGCATTTTGGCTGATCAGTGTCGTGTTGTTCCATTCGGCAGATTTCAATGTCTTAGAGAAAACAAGCTTTGGTATTGCATTCATCAAATCAGCAATTTCGCCTTCTTCCTTAGTCCAATATTCGGCCATACCTTCATAAGTCACACGTCCGAATACGAGGTAGTCCGCGGCATTTAATTGCTCAATACTTAATTTTTCAAGTTCTTGTCCCCAAACAATATTAAGAAAGGATAGATCCCAATTTTGGTTTCCTTCAAAGTATCCGTCAAGGGTTATTACGTTCCACATTATGAGTTTTCTCATTTTGCTTCATTTTTAGTCATTTGTTATCGTTTTTTAAGCGGCCATAAAGGCGGGGCATTGGCAAAGCCAGACGCTTCATTGCTTGTCCAATCCGGGTGTCAGGTTTTTGTCAATACTTTGTTAGCGGTTCGTTGTTATTGCCTGTCTACTATATAATTCAGTTCAGTTACCCCGCCGGCAAATTGCCGGGTTGTCAATAGCTGTAGTTTTATTTTGTCTTTGATGTCTACAAACAATGGAATGCCTTGCCCAAGGATAATTGGATTAACAAATAGCCAGTAGCCGTCAATTAAGTTCTGCTGAATAAGTGAATGGGTCGCAGCCGGACTGCCAAAAACCAGGATTTCTTTTCCAGGCTGTTGTTTTATCTCATTTATTCTGTCCGCAAGGTTGTCGCTAATAATTGTTGTGTTGGTTAAACCCGTGTCTTTCATTGTTTTTGATAAGACGACTTTGTGTACTTTTTTATACCACTTTGAATGTTCAATATCATGCTTGCTTGCTGTTGGCTTGTCTCCTGCAGTAGGCCAGTAATTTTCCATCATCTCATAAGTTACTCGTCCGTATAATGCAGTGTCGCCTTCGCTTATCCGCTTACCAACATGATCAAAAATTTCTTCATCAACTTTAATCCAGTTCATTTCTTTGTTCGGGCCTGCTACAAATCCGTCAAGCGATATGTGCATAAATGAAATTACTTTTCTCATATGGTTCTATTTTTTATTGTTGTCAAGGTTTGTTACTGTGTTTTTCAATGACCACTAGCTGGCAGGGTTTTCAGTTGTGCTGAGACTGCGCGATTCGCAAGCCTGAACTGTCGCAGAATAAACTTAATACAGTTGATGTTATATTCTGTCATTTGAGTTTATCCGCTAAGCCGGGCTGCAGTGATAAATGAACGGACGACCGGGATATATCAGCCGGCAGCATAACAGAAAATCCCATGCTGGCTGTAGCACTACTCTCAGTGTGAAGCCTCGAACCCATATCGTATTGCCGCTTCAAGTATATCAATGTTTATATCTTTCAGCGTTTTGAACTTAATGCAATATCCGCTCACGCTTGCCTTGCCAAGTTTTTTTCCATATGTCTCGGCCAGGTATTTCTTGTCCTCGATACCAAGTATGTAGACAGAAATTCCGGTTGTGTTTGCACTGATACCAATTTGATAAAACTCTTTGGTTTTTCCATCAGCATATTTTATAGTATGAAGTCCATATCCAATATTAGGATTGGACACAGTTTTGTTTTCGCTGTTTTTGCCATCCAGGAACCATAAATTGCATGCTGGCTTTATCTCCAGAATTATACGGTGCAGCGCTTGCATGTCTGCGCGTTTCGACTCTGGTTGACTGGTAATATACGTTTTGATTTGTTCCTGTATGCTCATGAGAATACAATTTACTGGTTTCTTAGCCAGGTAAGCTTGCCAGCGTTTATGTCCAAATTACTATTGCCTGGTGAGAAATGCAACACGAGTGCCGCTGGTTACCTGGTTCGCCAGCATTGCAGTAAACTTTTCGTGATCTGCAGGCATTTTATTAACCATTAATTTGTTTGCGATTTTTCATAATAAAGTGCAATTACGGGTGCAAAAGCTTTGCGAATTTGCGGTTTCGTCGGTACCAACATTCCGTCACAGAATTATTATTCCGGTAATTCAAGCAAAAAGAACTCAACCGTATCATTCGTAGTGTTTTTAATTGAAAATGAGTGTCTTCTTTTAATTTCAAAAAAGGTTCCTGGTTGTGCAGTTTGTCTCTCAAATCTTCCATTTTGTTCAGTTTGCATTTCAGCGTTATTAAGAGACACTAAAATGAAAGATTGAGCTTTATTCTTAAGTATGAATTCCTTTCCCGTTGACATTGAAAGCCGGTATGCCCTTATCCATGCTGTATCAATCTCTAATTTCAAGTCAGGCAAAGACAAAGGTTGCTGAAGAAAGCCAGTGTCTTTAGACAATACCTCTACGTCCATAACATGAAAGGTGTCTTTGTCAGCATTCCAGACACGGTGAACACGGATATTAGGTGACGCGAGATTTTCAAACAGGATCCGGCCCGCGGCAGATTTACCGGAAGTAGCTGTCTTTCCTTGCAATTGCGAGCCGGTGTTGGTACTTGTAAAAAAGATAAATACAGATGGCGTTTTGTGAATATGGTATTGAGATGTGTCACCCGGAGGTATGAGGACATTCAGCATTCGTATTTCTGTATTTTGAAAAACCAGGTGGTGCCTTGGTTCTTCATGTACAGGCACCTGGGCCTGTAATACGTTCATCTTATATGTGAAGACTAGTAAGAATAGGCAGATGCGGTAATTTGATAATAGATGATTCATGTGCTAATAATTGTAAGAGGTTTCTGCTAGCGGTCAGGGCTTTCTGCTGTGCGCGTATTTGGTGATTAGCCTGATCCGTTACTGAGTAAAGCTGATGCCGTGGATATTGTATTCTGTCGATGAACCTGGTCTGGATTGCACCGACAAGTTAATGGATGACGCGTGCATATTATTCAGCCACCATAGCAGAAAACCTCATGTGGTGGCAGTTTATTTTCATGCAAATTGATTTTTTACTTTGCGGCAGGGTGTTCGACCTGTTTAATTTCGCTAATTTGTATAACAGGCTGAATGTTCGTATAATTTTTAATGTCGCTGATTACTGCGTCCCTGTTTTGGGCTATTGCTTTATTATATTCAGCAACATCGGTAATGTAGAAATAACCTACAGCCACAAATGGTGCTTTGTCATTTGGTGCTCTGCCAGCTATGCCCTTATCAATTTCATAAAATTTTAAATTTTTGCCTAAAAATCCGGCTACCATTGGCATGTGTTTTTTTTCATAATAGTCCATGTCAAAGGTTTTATCTTCCCCGCCCGGATAAAGTATTTCCACTTTAAACATTCCAATTTCGGATGTAGATGACTGTTTCTGTTGGCTGGTTTTGCAACTTATCAAAGCGGTAAGGGCGAAGGTGAGCAGAAAGAAATTTATTTTGGTTGCCATAAAAATTGGGTTTAAATATGGTTTGATTCACCAGTAAGTTAGTAGAAATATAATGATTCTCCGAATCCATTTAACTCACAGCTATGCTAATATCCTCAAAGACAGAGGTGAACGCGACCGGAAAAAGTAAATAATATTCTTACCCTATTCGTTACTTCAGCTTTTTTCGCAACCATGCTCTTGCCGGCTCATCGTACAGCTTTAAACTTGCATAAGCCAACACGATAGTTCCTGAAAATGTGAGTAGTGCATATGGCCAGGCCTGCCATAATGTAATGCCACCGTGATTACTTAGCCATGCCACATAAAAATAGACAAGCACATAATGCGTCATGTATAGGGGGTAGGAGAGCCTGCCGAGGAACGTACAAATTTTATCTTCCCTTTGACTATGCATCACACCACTGGCACCAATATATACAATTACGGGAAAGACAATAATGATGCAAAGAGCTTCGTACAAACCATTCAACCAGAGATGTTCTGCACCGCCTATTCTTGGCATCAACAAAACAGCCGCAAGCAGCACGCTACACCATAAGAACGCATTTTTGATGTAGACCGGCCGGGCCACCCGCGATAAAAGCAGACCGGCAAAAAATGGAAATATTGTACGCGTTATTCCAACGCGCATATGTTCGGCATTAAGCGTCCAGCCGCCAGTAACGTCTCCGTTAGGGTTAGTAACGGCAAAATGCAAAAGCACTGCACCTGCCAGTACTACAAAACAAGCCAAAGCTTTGTTAGACAGTTTCCTTAGCCCGAGCGCGTAAAGAATATTGGCGATATACTCGAAAAATAATGACCAGCCAACACTGTTGAGCGGATGCATTTCTTCCCAGCCACGTATATCCATAGAAAGCGGGATGGGAATAAGCGTATAACCTATCAGCATAACTACGATCAGCTTCCATACAGGAACTGAATGAATGTGCGGCCATATAGTTGAATCGGTAAAGTAAAAACCTACAGCGCCGAGCGTCATGCCCAATACAACAAGTGGTTGCAATCGCTCGAACCGGCGGCGAAGAAAAGTACTGAAGGTTAATTTGTTCCATCTGTCATCATACGCATAGCCAATTACAAAGCCGGAGAGGAGAAAGAAAAAATCAACTGCCAGGTAACCATGGTTTACAACATTGTTGAGGTGGCTGCTGGAAAGCGGCTCAGCAAGGTGAAAGAATACCACGATAATAGCTGCAACACCCCGAAGTCCATCTAAAATTTGATAATGCGGCTTTGTGCCAAGTTTGTTATTGTCCATTGCTATAGTTCATTAAATCAGGCACTTACTACTTTTAAATCCTCTTCGTACTTAGCGTTGAAAGGATTATGTCTCTACGTAATTAAAATTTTGGATTGCAAATGTGATGCCGTTTAGTTAACAGTTTGTAGTATTTAACACGCATAAAGTACACGATCAGATCAATATTCGGGAGACCTCTCCTGTCGTCGAGGTGACGATGCGGTTCAAGACTTGAACATTATCATGTACTTGTTACCAGTGCTGTTGTGATTACTTTTTCTGATAAGGCCGGATCGTCATGTCGACGATAGGAGACATCTCCCAAAGTTGACGATGCCTGCTTAACTAAACGGCATTAGATTGCAAAAGTAATTTATTGATGATATATATCATCAGGCAAACCGATGTTGTATGCTGCCAGATTTTACTCATTTAAACGATTCTCAATGTCCATTCTTTGATGTAAAACTCGTATCACTTCAATGTCATTCTGCTTGTCAACGATTCGGTAAAAAATTAGATGCGACTTTACCTGGGAACAACGATAGTTTTTCCGGATGTGACTGAAATCCTTTCCCGATGCAGGATTGTCGGCTAAATATTCAATTTCGTCAAGAATTAAATTAATGTATCTGTCAGCCTGCTCTACTGACCAATTCTCAAAAGTGTAAGCCAAATATTTTCAATGTCCTCCGATGCTTTGACCGTAATTTTATAACTCATTGGTCAAATATTTGCCGTGCATATTTTTGCCGAATTTTTTACGGTCAAATTTCTCTACAAACCCGGATTTTTCTCCTTTCCTGAGTTCTTTTATGAGTTCGTTCTTTTGATTTTCTTCCTGCTCCAAAAGTCGCAAAGCAGCCCTCATAACCTCGCTGGCAGATGAGAAGCGTCCGCTTTGTATTTGAGCGTTAATGAATTTGTCAAAGTGATCTCCTAATAAAACTGAAGTACTTTTTGCCATTACTACATAATTTTTCTAAGGTACGTTGAAGCATTGGAGATGTGGTGGTATTCGACTTTCTTTTTCCATTGTCATAATGAAAATCTAAAAGTCAATCCGACTATATTATCCTTGTTCGAGATTGCGAAGGCCCTTGAAGTTTCGTTGTCGGAAATTGTTGCTATTTAATTTTTTCGCTTTTCAGCGGCGAAAACCTGTGTTCTGAGTAATGAGCCCAAACGTTTCTATAAACTTGTTTACGTTTTGCCTATTCTTTCCGAATGTGAACATAATTTGATTCATGGCGTCCAAATTGCAAATGCTGTTAAGTAAAATCTGACTGTCCAATATCACAACTGAAACCATTTCGTTTCCCCAAGTTCTTATATCTCGATGAGGATTGTAGGCTTCAATGAAGTTGGAAGTGTCTTGAGCCATTGTCCACTGCAATGCGTAGAGTGTCTTCTTTACAAACGCATAGTTGTCACTCTGCGACATGCTTGTATCAAAAGAAATAAGTTTTAGTTTAGTTTGTTGGCGCCAATATATAAGATAGCTCGCTAACAAAAAAGATAGTGTCATAACTGTACATACAATTACCAATGTGCCCAGCCGGGTTATGCCGCCTTTGAGAATAAAAACAAGAAATAAAACAGCAGGAATAAGAGCTGTCAGCTTTATGGTATTGGCTGCGTCGAAATGGCTTTTTCTTCGCTTTTTGTCAAGGAAAAGCATTCCGCTTTGTGTCATATAGTCTATTTGTTCTGAAGTCATTTGCATTGCGACAATGTCTTGTCAGCGGTTCGTAGTTCCTTTTTTGTCACTTACATATTCCAGGATGTCACCCGGCTGGCAGTCCAATGCTTTACAGATAGCTTCTAAAGTGCTGAAACGGATTGCTTTTGCCTTCCCGGTCTTTAAGATAGAAAGGTTAGATAATGTCAGATCAACTCTTTCAGAAAGTTCATTAAGAGAGATTTTTCGCTTTGCCATCATCACGTCTAAGTTTACAATAATTGCCATAGCTTAAATTGTCAGGTCATTTTCAGATTTAATATTCACGGCGTTTTGCAGGATCTTTTCAAATATTGCCGCAGCGGTCGCAACTACGATAGAAACAAAAGTCGTGAGGATGCAAATGGCAAGAAAACCCGCAGGGTCGTCTTCTTTACTATGAAAGATCCTTATATAAACTCCTGCCAGTACAATTAAAATACTTAGTACGATGGCACAATACTTTATGCTTTTTAAGGCGTTAACAGAGCTGGCTGAGAACACTTTATTTTGCCCGATGTAGCCAAGTAATCTGAACGCCTTGTACAGCGCAACAAAAAAAGCGACTGACGCTGCGTATCCGTACAAAATGAATGGGTCAGCGTAAATGCCGACCAGGTCAAGATTTTTGGCTCTTCCCTCGGTCAGGGGAAGCCGAATCATAATGACAAGTGCTATAATGCCAATAAGCACGACGACGGCCTGAAGAAATATTGTTGAACTTCTTTTCATAATGAGTTTGTGAATTTTTAAAAACACTATAAATGTAATAAATATTTATTGATAAACAATAAATATTTAGTGTTTTTTTAAAAAATTCAGAACTAAAGGTCTCTATCTTGTAAAACCTGTTTACAAGCAGAATTTGAATTGTTAGATTCTCAGGATTAATTGACTCGTCCGGTATAACGACCGTTAACGCTGTGGGTATTGCTGAAGCGTGGCATTAGAAATCCGTCAGCACAATACTTCATAGCTGATAGAAGCACAAATGTTTGATCTACTTCAATCCGCCCCATTTGAATACCTTGTAGAAGTGCATCCGCAATTTTGTAAAAAACTACTTTTATTTTAGCCCGCGAGTTATTAAAGAAGCCTTTTTCGTTTACTTCGTAGTCTGCTGAGGATACATTTTTTACAAAGGGTCTGCTTACCACATCTTTTAACAGGTCAGAGTTCATAAACTCTTCCATTGCAGCTTTGCTTTCCCATAAATAAAATCCTCAATAAAGGCAATGATGATTAAAGGCCGAAGTTGTTTCATTTTAGCGAAGAACTGATAATACCATTTTCCTGTCAGCATGAACGGCTGCTAAATTTATAATTAAACGTGCATGTTAGTGATGCCGCCAAACTTATATCGTCAGGCTGAAAACAAAAGCTGACAAGCATAACGAAAGTTGATCGTTAGCCTGTCAGCTTTTGTCAGTCTGTTGTTATGATTAAATATAATGTTTAGATATTACGAGTATTTTACCGTTTACTCCCAGGATGTAAATGTAGTTATCGTCGGGATCAGTTGATGTTTCAAGATATCCTGTTTTGAAAAAGTTTGTTTTTTCAACATAGTCAAGCAGAATTTCCTGATTTGATGTATTTGGTTGTTGCGGAATTATATTAACTTCTTTGTAGGAACCCGCTAATTCCTTTCTTGTTCCGTCTGTAGCAAAAAGATAATCATTGTCTACGCAAAAATCGCCCAATTGTTCGCCACCACCTACATATTGAATCGTATAAAATAAAGTAAGGTTTTCATCATTAACCAATTTTAAAACTTTATTTTGAAATTGAAAATATACCCCGGTATTAGAAAACCTGAATTTATTTTTAAAATCGTAGATCGACAAACTACTATTATAATAAGGACTTAAATCTTTTGTGATTACCTGTCCATTGGTTTTTATGATATAAAGTTTCTTTTCCTGGTAGGAGAGCGCATACAGATTCGATGATGATGCGGATGTTGAATAAAGCAATTCGCCTTCAGCTGTAATGGAACATACCTTATTAAACGGAAGATTTCCATACCTGAGTTTTACAACATGTAAATTGTTATTACTAACTGTTCCTCCTCTAAAAACTGCCCAATCCTGTCCGAAATCATCTTTTAATATTGTTCCATAACTGTGCATGTCAGCGGGGTCGAAATCGTGAGTAGGAGCATTCACCTGGCTAACGATATTGCCACTTGCCATGTTTACAGTTTTGAAAACAGGTGTTTCAAAGGCGTAAAAAGTGGGAGTGATGAAGATTTCGTGTTCGCTTACCAATTCAGATTTGAAATGTAGCGGCGTTTTATTATCAAGATAATCATTGTCAGGAGTGGGATTGTACTGAACTTTTTGCCAGGTGCCCTTTAAAATGTCGTTCTGATCCAAATTGTACCGATAAATCCAATCGTCACCATCATTGTTATTGCCAACCGTCATATATAGTCCATTGTCGGTAGCAAGTAGTTGTGAAGAAATATTTGCGCTTTGATTAAAATCAGGAATTTCAACAAATTCTCCGAAATGGCTACTGATCGGGTCGTTGTCTTTTACTTCGTCCTCTTTGGAACAACCACCGATAACCAGTACACTGCCTAGCATTAGTGCTTTAAATGCAGTTGTAAAAAATGCAGATCTCATAAGATATTAGATTTGGCGTTAAATATACAGTGTTTAGAGTAAAAATAAGTTTGTAAGAACATTTTTACATCGAATGGCAACTTTAGCCTTTGTTGTTTGCCCGGTTGTGTTTTAATGGGTTTGCGTTATTATTGTCTACAACTGGAAAGTGTTGCTGTTAGTGCAGGCATTCGGAGCTCAGTAGCTTAGCCTTGTCCTGGTGATTAGTATTAGCTTATAGCCTAAAGGTCGCACTTAGCATGCATTGTTTCAAAATCCTGTTATACGTCTTAATCAGCTTGGGCTTAGCACAGCCAATAACTTGTTTAGCTTTGTCTCCCGTTTATCCTTATGTTCTTCCCACAGGCTTAAAATATCGGGTAATAACTGTCTTCTCACAGCTGTAATGGCAAGTGAGCGTAGATTTAAGTCCATAAATCCTTGTAAATAAAGCTGCCCGAAAGCAGTTGCTACAATAGCTTGGTCAATGCCTGACATGAAACGACTCCCTAACTCACTGTTTTTAAGGTATCCTTCTAATTCAACAATGTCAATGCTTTGAAGATTGAAGGTCGGGTAGCCCCAATATTCGATCTGCTCATTGATAAAATCAACCTTATTCCGTTTGTTGTTAACCTGAAGCCAGTCCCTGAAAGCATAGAAGGTCTCCCAACCATCATCACTGCCAAAGGGAGCCGTTTCTTCTATTGGACTATAAAAGAAATCGTCTTGCATTAGCTTCTGCGCGTTCGGATGCGCATTCTCGAAAGATATTTCGTCTTTGGGATTTGAGTTTTTCATAAAGTTAGTCTTGGTTAATTGTCACTTTAAGAGTGACGCCATTATTGTGAATTATATTTTTTTCAAGTCATCAGGAATATTATCATTGTTTGTAGATTTTCGAAATCCACTAATCAAGTGATATTTTTCATAATCTCCATCTAATTTCTTTTCGTTCATTATTTTTAATAGTTGTCTTTCCTCTTCCGTCAACATAAACTCTGGTTGAGCATCAATTACAGAAACAAAGAACTCTTTTTTATTAATCTTCTTTCTATCATCATAACTGAATAAAATTTTAATTGGGGGCAGTGACTTGTCTGTATAGTAGATAATCTCTTCTTGTATTTTTTCTTGTCTCTTGATAGCACCTGTATATACAGTTCGATGTCGTCCAATAAATTCGAATTTGGTAAAGAGGTATTTTGTATCATTAGTTAAATATCCTTTATCAATAATACGATATTCTATGCAAGAGTTCATTAATGAAAAACCAATCATCATACACAGACATCGAAATAATTTCATAGTATCAATTTATATTCTACAAAAAAATCTACTTAAATTAATCTTAAGCCACACCTCTAACGAATAGGGCTTGCTGAGGTGTGGCATTAGCATTCCGTCTGCGTGGATTAAAGTTGGTATAGCGAATTGTCGCTGATGCTGCCAGCGTCCGGCCGCACTTGCAACCAATCCCTGCTGGCTGCTGTTATTTGTCAGAGAATAAGCCAATCCTTTTTCGCAATTCGTTTCCAGCTATTTCCTTGCTTTTGAAAAACAATACTGATTGTTCCAAAATATGTTTCATTTAACGGCTGCTTATAAGTTTCCTTACAAAATACTGTCAGGTCAATGAAAGCAAATTTTTTGTCGTCAGAAATAATAGGTTCGCTTGTCACGAAATAAAATCCTTTTGTATTTTTTGAGGATGATATTGTCTTGTAGTTTGAAGCGTTTAAATTAACGGGTTTGGATTTAAGTGCTTTTGATCTCTTAAATAGTTTTTGTTTTTCCTTATCCGAAAATAGCTTATTTAAAACTGTATCCGAAAATAGATAACGATGGAAGTACGGATGATGCTCGTCATTCTGAATACGCTTGATTACTTGCTCCTTGTTTCTGTTGTCAAAATCAGGCAACCAAAATCTGTTTGAGTCCCAGGTTTCAGTTGTGTCAATTATAAATAAGGTTTTGGGTAACTTATGGTTAAGAAGAGTTGTCAATGTGAAGTTGCTCTTGTCGCCAAAGGTTAAGCGATAAATCTCTTCGGTTTGTCCGAAAGTTTTATTCGAAAATAAAATAGTAATAATTACAAAAAACTGTTTCATTTTAGAGTAATTATAGTAGCAGCAAATGTTTGAGGCTTGGTGATGTGGCGAAATTTTATATTCTGTCCTGCCCAAACTACAGCTAAAGCATGATTTACAAACGATGCCCTTTCCGGCCGCCGCCATATTCGCCAATGCAATATTGTGTGATGTATATTACTCACTAATCAATGTATCATTGCGATAAATTTGTTGTTTCTTAATCTGCCAATTCTTTGAAAAGATCTTCCAAACGCTATCTCTTTTATTGTTCTTCCAGATGCTAATACTTCTTACAGTTTTGAATTCGTCATAATACTCGATTGTTGTTTTTATTTCGGCACCATTAACAGCGGTATTCGTCTCTGAAGTATTGTAATACGTTTTGAAGTATCTGTCCCAGACATCTATTGCAACGGGAATTAGAATAAATAGAATTACAAAAACAAAATACCAATTCTTTTTAAACCACAGTTTAAAAACAAAAGGTGTCAATAATGAAAATATAGCTGCTCCATACACTGTCACTTCAATCATTGTCGCCAATGTTACAAGTGGCTTTTGTTCACCCCCGGATGCACCAATATTAGAGATGTACATGAAGACTGGCGTCAACATAATCATTAGGACTGTCCACGCAGTAATAATCGTAATTGGATTAATTCTTCTTTTAAGTGCTTGCATTATAAATAGGTGTTAAACAGCATGGCACAGAATGCAATGCATTGTGCGTATGCTTTGTTTAATCTGTAAGTTCCTTGTCCATAATAAACGGTTTCTCATAGTCAAGAAAAATTAGTTTTCTATTAACTATCTTAATTTGTGTCGGTCGTAAAGGGCGAATAAAGTTAATATCCGAATAAGCCAATCCAAGTCTGTGTATATTTAACCTAAACAAAATTGACTTTCCAACTAAACTTTTTTTGGGAAAAACAGGATTGCAAGTTAAAAAAGGTCGAAATTTATCAAACCTCATACTGTCATAATTGTTTAATGCAAGCTTTATCTCTCCAAAGTCTTAGTTTTAAATACTTTTCCTGTGTCCATATAAAATACTAGCTAACCTAATGTTGTAGGCATGTGCTTCAATGTCTCACTAAAGTTGTTTTAAAATTTGTTCAGCTATCTCAGCGGTATCGTTAAAGAACTGCACGTCTTTTTGAATTTCTGAAAAATGTTTTCCGATAACTTCTCTTTTGTTTGTTCTGTCAGTAAGGTGGCCGTTTAGAATAATAGTTTTAATATTCTTCTTTTCTGCGGCGTCAAGTTGTGAAATGTCAATTTTTTTTAAACGTTCAATAAGTGCAGGTCTAAATTCTATTTTTTCATCTTCTTCTTCTATAAAAAGCCTATGGACCGCACCTTCAACTTCGTCATTGTCTGAAGATGTGAAAGCGATGTCAATCATTTCTTCCGTTGTTGGCTTTGGTGTGAGTAGCATTAAATTAAAATATCGTCCACTGTCCCTGTCAATCATATATTTTAACCAATGTTGTCCTGTGTTAAAGTCTAAATATTTTTCTGTCCACCCATGATTGGATGAGTCAAGTAGAGTAAGGCTTTTGAGAAAGTTCGAAGCATTTCCCATAAGCCCAAAAAACTTCTTATTTGTCATGATTAATCTAAGTGAACTGATAAATTAGTATCGCCTGCAACGTTCAAGGCTTGGTGAAGTGCGGATATTTACATTCCTGTCAACCCGAACCACAGCACATAGATAAGATATTTACTATTTTATTTTGCGCAGAGAATTATATTTTTAAATAACTCTCTAATTTCCCTTGCTCGTCAGCTTCAATCATCTTTTTTAATTCACTATTTATTTTGAGATTGTTTTTGGAGTCTTTTGCATACGTTATTATTGATCTTGTGGCATTTAATTTTATTTTATTTTGGTCGGTTGACTCTTTTTTATTTTCTAAAACATATTTTGTCATCGCAGCCATGTATAGGACTAAAAGGTCGTCATCCTTTTTTGCGAATTTTACAGCTTGTTCGTCCAACACAAAATGATAATCCGGCGTCCCTGTCATCCATTTGATTAGATATTGCGTGGATTTTAATCTGTCTATGTTTTTATTGTCAAATGGCGTTGAAAGCAAATAGTTCGAAGCTTTTAGAGCAGCACTGTTTGCCGATGAATCGTAGTCTTCTTTTACATCCAGCTTTATTGTTTCGAATGCAGGTAAGTTTTGAGCAAAGGAAAATTTGCATAATAATCCAAATAAGAGTCCTAGAATTAAAGTTTTCATTTTTGGGATTTTGTTTTTTGTTTTTGACGTTGGTGTGTTTGTGGTTATTGAAGAATTTGAAATTTGGATAGCCAGAAATTCATTGGTATCTCCAAATATTATGGATTGTTAGTCTTTGAAACCTGCATAGATTTTGAAAAGTAAACCGGTAGAGGTAATAAAGGGTTTAAAAATTCCACTATGTATTGCTAGCTAAAGTTTTTGAGATTTTGGACTTTCCAATGCTCCGCCATCTCACTCACATACAGCAGCGGGCAAGGATTGAAAATTGACAGAAATAAAAATGCAGAAAATTTTGATACCGGAAAAATAAATAGCGGATTTTTTGGATTAAAATGTAAGGTGTAAGGTGTAAGGTATCAGGTATCAGGTGTCAGGTATCAGGAGTAAGGTTTAAGGTGCAAGGTGTAAGAGGCGATGTAATATCTACAGTATACGAATGTGGTCCAAGCAATACTGTAAACCTGTTCTTATCACAGGAATAGGTTTACAGTATTTGAGCTAATAGCTAATAGCTGGATGAATTCAAACACCTGATACCTGACACCTGAAACCTGATACCCATAACTGCCAGCCCCTAATCATCATCTTCCTCTTCCTTAGCCACTTTCACAAAAGCCGATCTGCTTGGGCCGGGAACCTGTGCGTTCAAACCTTTTACTGTTTTCCAAAGAACCCTGGTAAATTCAAGATCGGGGATATTGTCTTCTTTGCTGAAGTCGAATTTTTCGCTTGCATGTGAAAGTGCGTTGGGCGACCGGTTCTTATCATTTAAATCAACATTTGCTGGCAGATGTGTAAAAGCAGTTGTGTTCGGCTGATTCGTAAAACAACGCCAAAGTGGTGTTGCTGCAGCATCATACTGTGTCATGGGAGGCATACCGAGGATCAGTTCCATCGTTCTTAAAATGCCGGTGGTAGAATACATGGTGTGGTCCACAAAGTTCCGTTTTACGTAAGGGCCAACCACGTAGGCCGGACTACGGTGTGCGTCAACATGGTCGGGGCCGTTCTGTGCATCGTCCTCCAAAATAAACACAACACTTTCTTTCCAAACAGGGCTTTTACTCAGGTGTTCAATAAACAGGCCCACTGCAAGATCATTGTCCGCCACATGTGCAAAGGGTGTTGGTCTGCCTATCCTGGCGCCCTCTGTATGGTCATTGCCAAAACGCATTGTACTTAGCTGAGGCAGTGCATTGGCTGCAACCAATGAATCAAAATCTTTTACCCACTGGTTGAAACGTACAGTGTCTCTTACTGAAAGATCCCAGCCAATATAGGGCGCAACATGCCCTTTCAGTACAGGTATGTTGGGTTTACCATCGTCGGCAAATTCGCCGTAAGTCCTAAAACTTACATTGTTCCTTTTGCAGTGGTCCCATATAAATCCGCCTTTGTTGTTGGCTATTTCCCTTTGGCCTTCGCCGGGATAGGTGCCGCCTCTTCCTCCATAGCTTGTTGGCCAGTTCTTTTCCAGGAAGTCCGTGGCATAACCGCCCATGCTCCAGTTGTGGCCGTCGGCACTTACTTCTGCGTCCACATAAAAATTGTCGAGTAAAACAAACTCGTCTACCAGTTTGTGCTGGTTAGGTGTTATCTCTTTACCAAACAATACAAGGCTGGTATCTCCATTGCCTTTTGCCACATCACCAAGTACCTGGTCGTATGTTCTGTTCTCTTTAATAATATAGAACACGTGTTTTATTGGAGAAGGTTTGCCCGCCTGCATCGGAATCGGATTGCCTTCTTCGCCCTGGGCAGTCATTTCTTTCTCTTTTGTGTATGGCGTGTTGGAATATACAAGCTGGGAGTATGTGCTTAGTTGTTTTTCATTTGGTCTGCCAATGATACTTAAAGAGCCTTTGAACAATCCCGCTATATATTGCACTACCTCGGGTTTTTGGTTATCACTTTGCTGATAACTTACGCTCTGTTTTTTTCCTACAGGATTGGGACCTTTCGGATTGGCCATCGACGTCAAGCCCTTACCGTTAGTAACATATATTTTTTGACCAATCACCTTCACATTGGTCGGATACCATCCAACAGGAATAAAACCTTCGGATTTGCTTTTCCCCGGGGTGCTTACATCAAAAACTGCCAGGCAGTTGTTATCGGCATTCGCAATATATAATTTGCGGTCATCTTCCGATAAGGCTACTCCGTTACTGGTAGATCCGCTGGGTGCGTTGGGATATAAAGCTGCATTCAAAGTTTCGATTACCCGTTTTGAAGCAACATCTATTATAGAAACTGAGTTGTCATTTGCATTGGCAACATACAGATAAGTGCCTTTGCGTGAAAGTGTCAGTTCATTTGGATTATCTCCCACAGCAATGGAATCAGTAAGCTGATTTGTTGCAGTATTAAAATACAGAACTTTATCTCCGCCCCACAGGCTGATGAATAAGGTCTTTTTATCATTGCTTAACAGGCAGGTATAGGCTTCAGCACCCAATGCCAGTTTATGAATCGTCTTTTTTGTCGAAAGATCAACTACATACAAACTGTTGTCTTCCTTTGTTACTATGAACATTTTTTTAGCGGCGTCATCTACGGCAAGGCCGGCCGGTGAGATCTTGTTCGGCCATTTTTTTCCAAGGATAATAGAATCTGCGAGAGATAATTTTCCGTTTAATACATTGTACCTCAGGATCCAGTTATCATTACCTCCTGATGCATAGAGGCTCTGTCCGTTAGCGCTGAATGACAGACCATACCATGATTTTGGAATGATCATGCTATCCACAACCATTTCCTTGCGCACGTCTACCAACTGGATCATTTGTGTGCTTTGGCCGTTGTTGGTTACAGCTATGTATTTTTTATCTCTTGAAACAACCATGTTCAGCGGAAGGTCTCCTAAAGTTATATTCTTACCGGCAGGAGTAAGGTGCCAACCATTGGGTAGTTGAACCCTGTTTTGTTCCAATGTTTCTAAAGACTGTGCGTTAAGGCCGAGAGCCGTAGCCAGGCAAACAAATAAAAAGCCGAGTCGCATATATGGATTTTTGCTAAAGGTAAAACCTTGGGTTATATGGTCATATTAAATGTTTGTGAGGAGGGGAAAGTCAAAATTTAAAAGCCAAAAGTCAAAATGACCGGAGCGAAGGGGTTGCGTGCGGATGGTTTCAAGCGAAGGGTTTCACGCAGAGGATGCAAAGGAGCGGCCGCGCAAAGAAAAACATCTCGCGCGAAGAAAAGCTAATAGCTGATAGCTGATAGCTGATTTCACGCAAAGGGCGCAAAGGAGCAGCGGCGCAAAGGAAAACTTTGGAGTGCGCACTTCTTTGAAAATCATCTTCAAATCACTAAAGACAGCGAAAGGAAAAACATCTCGTGCGAAGAAAAGCTAATAGCTGATCGCTGATAGCTGATTTCACGCAAAGGACGCAAAGGAGCAGCGGCGCAAAGGAAAACTTTGGAGTGTGTTCTTTTGCAAAATCATCTTCTAACCAAAAACACAGCCGAAAGGAAAAACTCCGGGCGCGACGAGAAAGCTGACTGCTGATAGCTGACAGCTGATTTCACGCAAAGGGCGCAAAGGAGCAGCGGCGCAAAGGAAAACTTTGGAGTGCGTTCTTTTGCAAAATCATCTTCTAACCAAAAACACAGCCGAAAGGAAAAACTCCGGGCGCGACGAAAAAGCTGACTGCTGATAGCTGACAGCTGATTTCACGCAAAGGGCGCAAAGGAGCAGCGGCGCAAAGGAAAACTTTGGAGTGTGTTCTTTTGCAAAATCATCTTCTAACCAAAAACACAGCCGAAAGGAAAAACTCCGGGCGCGACGAAAAAGCTGACTGCTGATAGCTGATAGCTGATTGCTGATTGCTGATAGCTATTCCAACGAACTCGTGCCGTACATTTTGAGCATTTGTTTTAAATCCTGTAACGTATTTATCTCATCGGGTGTTTTATCCTTCCGCCATCTGTTAATGCGCGGAAAACGCAGCGCCACACCGCTTTTGTGCCGATTGCTGGCTGCAATTCCTTCAAATGCTATCTCAAAGACAAGTTCTGGTTTTACCGTTCTTACCGGGCCGAACTTTTCCAGGGAATTTCTTTTTACAAAAGCATCTACCTGGGCAAATTCTTTGTCAGTTAACCCGGAATAGGCTTTGGTAAACGGAACCAGTCTTTCTTCATCCTTTACGGCGAATGTGTAGTCTGTATACAGGTTGCTTCTCCGGCCGTGACCCTTTTGCGCATATATCATAACGGCATCAATTGTGAAGGGATCAATCTTCCATTTCCACCAGTCGCCCACTTTACGGCCAACCTGGTAGGGAGACGATTTCCTTTTCAACATTAACCCTTCAGCGTAGTTGTCGCGTGACTGTTGTCGTATTTCAATTAATCCGGGCCAAGATTCATAAGTTATCACAGGCGACAATTGCAGGTTAACGTGGCTGGCTTTATGTATTATCTCTTCGAGTTTTATCCGGCGTTCGGCTAACGGCTTGGTGCGCCAGTCTTCATAATTATATTCCAACAAATCATAGGCAAAAAAAGCTATTGGCGCTTCCAATAACTGTTTTTTAGTAACATTCTTTCTTCCGATCCTTGTTTGAAGCAACGCAAAGGGAAGCGGGCTAACAGCAGTTGTCCCTTCAGCCGATGTTGTTACCTGGAATGGAATGATTTCACCATCAATCACCAGTCCGTCGGGTAATAATTCTTTCAGCAACTGGTATTCAGGAAACTTATCCGTCATCAGCTCCTCGCCACGGCTCCAGACGAACAATTCGTTGTTGCGTTTTATGATCTGGCCGCGTATGCCATCCCATTTCCATTCGGCCTGCCACTCTTCCGGTGAACCAAGTGTTTCCGGTTCGGCATCGAGGGCATAGGCAAGAAAGAACGGATATGGCTTTGAGAAATCTGCAGTCGTTGCATGTTCGCTTAACAGATCGCTGAAAGTAGTAGTAACAGGATCCCAGTTGCCGCTGATGCGATGCGCAATAACAGCTGCATCCAGCTCTACTGTCTTTGCCAGGGCATTAACGATCATCTTTTGAGAAACACCGATCCTGAAGCCTCCGGTAAGCAGCTTGTTGAATACAAAACGCTCGTCTTTATTCATCGTTAGCCAGCTATCTGTTATAAACTTCTTCCGGACATTCTCATCACTTTTATTTAAGGTAATAAACTGCTCTAGATAGTAGGAGAGGCTCCGGTCATCTGTTGACGTCAATTCCGTATCGGGCAACAGTAACGCAATTGTCTCTCCAAGATCACCAACTGTATGGTAACTTTCTTCAAACAGCCAGTAGGGCAGATGTGTGATCTCCACGCACCATTCCTGCAGTAGCGTTGAACTTACAATTCTTTTTGGTCTTCTGCCACTGAACAAAGCAATCACCCATACCTTGTCTTTGCTGTCGGCATGGGTAAAATAATCGATCAGTGCCCGCAGCTTGTCATTGGTCTTTGTGCTTGTGCCGAGAATGCTTACCAGTTCCGCAAAAGCGCTAAAACCTTTCTGGCTATTTGCTGTTGTTTGTGGTATGATTTCAGTGTCACTCATGTTGCCGAACCGGTATTGGTTTCTTCAATAATTTTTTCTTCTTCTTCATCCCCATATTCGGTCTTGACCTCAGCGCTCCAGATTCCGTTTTCATTCAGGTACCTGCTAAAGGCAGATTGAAATCCATGTGTTACATAAACTCTTTCAGCGCCTGTCGCCTTTACGGCGGACAATAGTCCGTCCCAGTCAGCATGGTCACTTAAAACAAATCCGGCATCTGCATTCCGTCGCCTTACATTTCCGCGAACCTGCATCCATCCACTGCAAATGCCTGTTTCATAAGGGAGGAAGCGCCGCATCCAGCTTGAGCCATCAGCCCCCGGAGGCGCTATGATAATGGATGCTTTGTAATCATTTTTATTTGATTCTGTGTTGACCCGCATCACCGGCGGTAGTTGAATACCTGTTGAGAGTATCGCCTGGTGCATATTGTAAACGGCCCCATGCAGGTAAACAGTTTCGTTAAAGGGAGCAACAGCCTGCAATAGACGTTGTGCCTTACCAAGACTATATGCAATCAATACGCTGTTCTTTTGTTCCTCTTTGTTCTTGCTGATCCATGCACGGATCTTTTGAAAAATACTTTCCTGGGGTTGCCACTGGTAGATAGGAAGGCCAAATGTTGATTCGGTGATGAATACATTGCATTTAACGGGTTCGAAAGCGCCGCTTATCCCATCGTTCTCTGTTTTGTAATCGCCGCTGAAAACCCATACTTCACCATTGTATTCCAGTTTTACCTGGGACGAGCCAATGATGTGTCCGGCAGGATAAAGTGTCACTTGCACGCCGTTCATTGTTATTGTCTCGCGCCATTCGATTGATTGATAATTATTGTCTCCTAAACGGGCTTGCAGGAGCGGCTTCGTGAAAGTATGACAGAGATAGTATTTGTGACCCCATTTGGCGTGATCGCTGTGGGCATGTGTGATGACTGCTTTGTCTACAGGTTTCCACGGATCGATGTAAAAATCGCCCTGCCGGCAATAGAGCCCTTTCTCTGTAAATTCTATCAAAGGCATATGGTGAATATACAAAAGGCTTGCCGAACGAGAGGGCACGCAAAAGGGTTTCACGCGGAGGGTTTCACGCAAAGTGCGCAAAGGGGCGGCGGCGCAAAGAAAAACCGCCGGTGTGAAGAAAAAGCTGATAGCTGATGGCTCACAGCTTATTTC
>CP128386.1:5236208-5595226 GCA_030345135.1 Chitinophagaceae bacterium DXS | reverse complement strand
ACGCAAAGGGCGCAAAGGAGCGGCGGCGCAAAGAAAAACTTTGGAGTACGTACGCCATTAGCCAAATCATCATCTTCTTTCCCGTAAACACAGCCAAACGGAAAAACTCCCGGCGCGAAGAAAAAGCTGATAGCTCAAAGCTGACAGCTGACAGCCGATTTCACGCAAAGGGCGCAAAGGAGCGGCGGCGCAAAGAAAAACTTTGGAGTACGTACGCCATTAGCCAAATCATCATCTTCTTTCCCGTAAACACAGCCAAACCGAAAAAATCCCGGCGCGAAGAAAAAGCTGATAGCTCAAAGCTGACAGCTGACAGCCGATTTCACGCAAAGGGCGCAAAGGGGCGGCGGCGCAAAGAAAAACTTTCGAGTGCGTACTCCATCGCAAAATCATCCTTATAGCAATAAATACGGCGAAAAGGAAAAACATCCGGTGTCGAGAAAAAGCTGATACCTGACAGCTGATACCTGACTGCTAATAGGAGCGGCGCAAAGGAAAACTATGGAGTGCGTATTCTTTTGAAAAATCATTTTCAAGTCGATAAATACAGCGAAAGAAAAAACTTCTGGCGCGACGAAAAAGCTGAAAGCTGAAAGCTGATAGCTGATAGCTGATAGCTGATAGCTCACAGCTAATTAACTGCTTTCACCATTCCATCCTGTTTCTTCACAAAATAGATTTTCTTGTTTTCGATGTAGTCGGGGGCGTAAGATTCTTTGGTGAGCCGGACTGGTTCGAAATAGAAATCAGTTGAAATTTTGAATGACGGATCGGAAATGTTGTTGAGAATATTTGTGCGGTACTTGACCAGTAATTTGGAGAAATGATACATGCTCTCAAAGCCTTTGAAGTACATATCTGTTGGTCTGCCAAAATGATCACGCCTGTACACTGCGGTCATGTACTGACCAATATTGTCCGTTCTTGAATAGTTGTAGGGTGTTGTGAACACAAACTCTACCCCGTTACAATCCGGATTGTTGAAACTGTCGTTTGATTCCCATGTGGGCATACCTAAAACCGTTGTCCGGTATGATTTAGCTGCGCTTATTGTACGTACAATATTGAGTCCGAACACATCATCAAGTGAGCCGCATATTACAAGGTTTTGTTTGGTGCTATCCATACTGTATAACAGTGCAGCCGGGTCAAAAGTATCGGACAGGTTAATTGTTTTGTATACCAGGCCCTTGTTTTTATTGAGGTTGTCGAACTGGGATTTAATTCTTGTTTCAAACCCTCCATTCCTGGTTACATAAATGATCTTATATCTTGAATAATTTCTGCGTGCATAATCATAGATGGCGTTAATGTGTGTGCTGATGGTGGAGTTAAGCATCACGAAGAATGGATTACCGGTAAGGTTCGCGTCATTGGGATAGGTGGCCGAAAGCACCGGGATGTTCTCTGCAAATGAGAAATCTGAGACGGCTTTTTGTTCGGAAGCATTGTTGAATGCTGCGATTATCAGCGTGCTGCTATCGGCTTTTATCTCAGCGAGAATTGAATTTATGCCTTTACCAACTTTCTTGGTGTCGTAAATAGCGACATCAATAGGCGTATTTTCTTTCTTTAAAGAATCGATCGCGGTCATAATACCGTGATAGAAATCCAATCCCGGTAAGATATATTTAGGAATGCTGTTTCCCTGCAGTTTATAAGCAGAGCCACTGAATGCAGAATCAAGATATAACGGAGCCAGTATTGCTACTTTAACCTTGCCACGGTGTATTTCATGCTGCGCGTTGACATTTGACAAGCCAAAAGACAATGCGAAGAAGAAAATAAATGTTTTCAGGGTTATTTTATTCATAGCCATCAATTGAGCAAATAATATACCTTTTTGCGGGAAGGTATTCATTAACCTTGTAAAAATGCATAAAGGTTGAAAAATATTGTGGTGGCGGGAAAATTTTAACAGGGAGGAGGGAGAGCTTAAAGCCTAAAGCGCAAAGCCTAAAACCGATTTTAGCGAAGGATGACATTGAGCCTAAAGCTTAAAAGCATTTGGGGCAGGATTTGAGTCAAGGAAGGGTATATGTCCTACGGACAAAGAAGCGATCACTCCGTTTGTTTCTATTGAGATTAATGCGCTACGGGCAAAGGAAGATGGGTGTGGGCTTAAAGCCTAAAGCCTAAAGCCTAAAGCTTAAAGCCTAGAACTGATTAAAGCGAAGGTGGACATTGAGTCCTAAGATTTAAAGCATTTTGAGAGAGCGTAGGCAAGTTAAGGTATATGTCCTACGGATAAAGAAGCAATCACTCCGTTTGTTTCTATTGAGATTAATGCGCTACGGGCAAAGGAAGATGGGTGTGGGCTTAAAGCCTAAAGCCTAAAGCTTAAAGCCTAGAACTGATTAAAGCGAAGGTGGACATTGAGTCCTAAGATTTAAAGCATTTTGAGAGAGCGTAGGCAAGTCAAGGTATATGTCCTACGGACAAAGAAGCGATCACTCCGTTTGTTTCTATTGAGATTAATGCGCTACGGGCAAAGGAAGATGGGTGTGAGCTTAAAGCCTAAAGCGCAAAGCCTAGAACTGATTAGAGCGAAGGTTGACATTGAGCCTAAAGATTTAAGGCATTTTGAGAGAGCGTAGACAGGTCAAGGTATATGTCCTACGGACAAAGAAACAAACGGGGTTGTACGGTTCTATTGAGATTAATGCCCTACGGGCAAAGGAAGATGGGTGTGGGCTTAAAGCAGAAAGCTTTAACTCTAAAACTACTTTATGCCCAAAGCCTAATACAATCTTCGGTGAATGCACAATTGAGTAATCAATCTCACGTCCAAGCCCTGAAAGGGCGCTAGCATTAGGGCAGGGCAACGCCCTGTCAAAAACAATAAATAGTGGTCAAAGCCCTGTAAGGGCGGAAGCAAATGAAAATATACCGGCCAATCTCATCGATTTAATGTGGCGTTATAAATAAAAAAAAGTCCTACACTTCAAAATGCAGGACTCTTAAAAAAAATGCGCCAACACAATCTATTCCAACCTCACACCAGTTCTAAGCTTTAGGCTTTACGCTTTAAGCTTGCTACTCCCATTCAATCGTAGCCGGTGGCTTGCTGCTTATATCGTAAACAACGCGGTTAATGCCACGTACGTTGTTGATGATCTCATTAGAAACATGTGCGAGGTATTCGTAGGGGAGATGTGCCCAATCGGCTGTCATACCATCTACTGATGTTACTGCTCTTAACGCAACAGTGTATTCGTATGTTCTTTCATCGCCCATTACACCAACGCTTTTTACAGGGAGCAATATCGCGCCTGCCTGCCAAACTTTGGTATAAAGTTCATGCTCTTTTAAACTTTTGGTGTAGATAGCATCCGCTTCCTGCAACAACTTCACTTTTTCTTCTGTGATCTCGCCGAGGATACGAATGGCCAATCCCGGACCCGGGAACGGATGACGGAAGATCAAATCTTCAGGAATGCCCAGTTCAAGACCTACTTTTCTTACTTCATCCTTAAACAGGAAACGTAATGGTTCCACCAGGGAAAGATGCATCGTGTCCGGCAAGCCACCTACGTTATGATGAGATTTAATTGTTACAGAAGGTCCGTGAACACTAACGCTTTCAATCACGTCAGGGTAAATGGTGCCCTGTCCTAAAAATTTAACACCCTCTACTTTTTTTGCTTCATCCTGGAAAACATCAATAAATAGTTTTCCAATCACTTTGCGTTTAGCTTCAGGATCTGTTTTGCCGGCCAGCTCCTTGTAAAACATTTGTTTGGCATCAATGCCGGTAATGTTCAGGCCTAATTTTTTATAGGTAGCGAGTACTGATTCAAATTCATCTTTGCGTAATACGCCATTGTCAACAAAAATGCCATGTAGTCTGTCGCCAATCGCCTTGCTGATAAGGGTTGCGGCAACAGTGCTGTCCACACCTCCACTCAGCGCCATTATCACATGTGCATCGCCGATCTGCTGCTTCAGCTGTTCAACCGTTTCGTGAACAAAGGATGCTGGTGTCCAATCCTGTTTACATCCGCAGATATTTGTCAGGAAGTTATGGATGATCTTTTTACCTTCTGTTGAATGATATACTTCCGGGTGGAACTGCAAGCCATATAACGGTTTAGCTTCTGTTCCGTTTTTCTTGAAGGCAGCAACAGGAATGCTGTCAGTGGTTGCCAGCAGTTCAAACCCTTCAGGAAGCTGTGTAATGGAATCACTATGGCTCATCCAAACCTGTGAATGATCTGATACATTTTGTAACAAAACATCCTCTTGTTTCTTTAATAATTTTGCGCGGCCATACTCTCTCTTGTTGGATTTATCCACTCTTCCGCCAAAAACTTTTGCCGTGAGCTGTGCGCCGTAGCAAACACCTAAAACCGGCAGTTGCTGAATAAAAGATGCAACATCAACTAAAGGTGCATTTTCTTCATTAACGCTAAAAGGCGATCCACTTAAAATGATGCCTTTCAGGGTACTGTCTACTGTAAATTTCTTGTGATATGGAATAATTTCGCAATACACATTGGCCTCTCTAACGGCTCTGGCTATTAATTGGGTGTACTGGCTTCCAAAATCGAGTATGAGTATCTTTTCCGTCATGGCTGCGAAGGTAATTTAAAGTTGGTTAGTTTGGTACAGGTGACTGTTTTTACTCATGTATTGATGCGGCCGTTTGTCAAAATAGGAGAGGTAAAAACATATTTTTTGTATCTTTTCGAATAATTAAAACAATTGAAGATGAGAAAGTTATTACCACTGCTGCTCTGTTTTGGCCTGTTTGCGGCCTCATGCGATTTTATTAACCGGCGGGAGGTTTCGGGTAATGGAAAGCAAAAGGAAGAGACGAGAAATGTTTCGAATACCGATAAGATAAAACTGGAGGGTTCTATTGACCTTGACCTTGTTCCCGGAACTACGCCTTCTGTAAAGGTAATTGCAGATGAAAACCTGCTTCAGTATATCAGGACAGAAAGGGATGGCGATTACCTTTTAATTAAGGTTGATGATGAATACAAATTACGTTCATCCAATCCCATCAAAGTCGAAGTGACTACTGATAAACTTCACAAGCTGGAAATTGCCGGAAGCGGTGATGTAAAGGGGAAAGGCAAATTTTCAGGCGCGGATAAGCTGGACGTAAGTATGGCCGGAAATAGTAATGTTGATCTTGAGATAAATACTCCGTCGGTTGATATTGATGTGGCCGGTAGCGGAAACGTAAACATGAAAGGCGAGACAAAAGACCTGAAAATTGATATTGCAGGCTCCGGCAATTTTAAAGGATTCGACCTGATGGCCGAGAGCGCAAAAATTAGTGTTGCCGGCAGTGGCGACGTTGAAGTTTATGCCGACACGAGCCTGGATGTGAGCATTATGGGCAGCGGTGATGTAAGTTATAAGGGGAAAGCTACAATTAAATCCAGCATTGCCGGAAGTGGCTCGGTGAAGAAGGTGGATTAGCTATTAGCTATTAGCTGTCAGCTATCAGCTTTTAGCTATTGGGTGTCAGGTATCAGGTTTCAGGTGTCAGGTATCAGCTTGGCTGTTCACGATCGAATACCAAAATTGTAGCTAAAAGTCTTATGTATTTTAATAAAAAAAAACAGGCAGATTCATGAATTTGAATCTGCCTGTTTTCATTCGGTAACCATTCTTGCCTCTTACTGTCTTACGGTCCTACATGTCTTTTTTAGCTATCAGCTTTTAGCTCAGCTGTTTAAAAATTGAACATCAAAACCTATAGGCGGTCTTTGATACGATATACAAATAAAAAACAGGCAGGTTAGTTAATCGTAAATCTGCCTGTTTTCATCCGCTAGCCTTTCTTACCTCTTACTGTCTTACGCGTCTTACGATCTTACTGTCTTCTTAATCTTTCCATCTCCATTCGCCCGCAATGCTCAATGGTTCTTTCAGATTATTTTTCAGCAGGAAGGCTTTTGTCTCTTCGTCGGTTAATCGCTTTGCAGGAATTTCTTTTGCATCAGCTAAACCATAAACCAGCATTGCACTGAAGCGTACGGTGTTTTTCATGCCTTGCTCATCCACCATTTTAAAGTCATCACAATCTGCATGATAGCAGCCGCCGGAGTTGTTAGGAAGATTACCACCCGCTCCGCCGCCGGTGGGGACGCCTTCCAGCATGAAGGGCTGGTGATCGCTGTGCAATCCGCCGCCACTTCTGAAGGTGTTGGTAAATGAAGTATCAATATTATGCGCGATGTTTCCGATTGATTTGAACAATGGCTCAGTTTCATCAGCGCTGGAGCTATAACCTTTTGGATCGTTTGTCATGTCATAATTAAGCATATAGCGGATGTTGCTGATAGATCCATCCTTCATTGCAGCATTCACATACGCTTTTGAACCGAGCAGCCCTTCTTCTTCACCCATAAACATTACGAACTCGATTGTTCTTTCAGGGCGCAGATGTAGTGCCTGGAAAGTTCTTGCCATGTCCAATACAGAAAAAGATCCAATGCCATTATCAATAGCACCTGTTGCGAGATCCCAGCTATCAAGGTGTCCTCCGATAACGATCTTTTCATTTGGCAAAGTTTTTCCCGGCAATGTTGCAATTACATTGCGGGCTTTGATCATGCCGGAGAAATTGGTCATCTTTATGCGTGTAAACTGCGGTCCTTTGGCAAGTGATTCTTTCAGTTTCATACCATCTTCGTTGCCAATACATACCGCAGGAATAGGAATTAACTTTCCAGTTACAGAAGCTGTTCCTGTCAGCAATACGCCGTTTTTCACGGTGTTAATTACAATGATTCCTTTGGCACCGTATTTAATAGCAATAGCTGTTTTTTCAGAACGGTGCAGACTTTTTGTTCCAGGAGCAGAGCCGGGTAGTACACCCAGGTAAACCAACGCGATCTTACCTTTTACAGCTTCTGGTTTTGCAGCGTAATCGGCTTCAAGACCGTTGCCCATATCCACCAGTTCTCCGCTCACATCTGCTTTAACAGGCGCATGCGCCAGCGAAACAGATTTAACAGGTTGCAAACTTTGCAGCGATGAACCGATGCCAACCTGCAATGTGCCACGGCTCCAGCTTTCTACTTCAAATGGCTGATAGCGTACGTCTGTGAAGCCGTATGATTTAAGCAGATTGAATGCGTAATCTTCAGCCTTTTTTCCGTTGGGAGATCCTGTAAGTCTGTGACCAATGGTAGAAGTCGCATCCCTTAAAGTGGAATAAGCTTTGGAGTTTGTTTGAACCTCTGTATTGATTTGCTTAAAAACTTCAGGCCAGTCTGATTTCTCCTGGGCCGATACAAAAGATGTTGCGCATGCAAAACATGCTAAAGCAGTCAGTGATTTTCTCATGGTATAAATGTGCGAATTAGTGAATGTGCAATATAAATGTGCAAATGTGTAAATGTGCAAATGTGCGAATGAAGGCATGTGCAAATGAAACTAAATGTACCCGCCCTCATTTTCAATTTTCACTTTTCAATTGTCAATTAATTAAAAATCGAATTTAATCCCCTGCGCTAATGGCAATTTAGTGCTCCAGTTGATGGTGTTGGTTTGCCTGCGCATGTAGGCTTTCCATGCATCAGAGCCGCTTTCGCGACCGCCGCCGGTTTCTTTTTCACCACCAAATGCGCCACCTATTTCAGCGCCGCTGGTTCCGATGTTCACGTTGGCTATGCCGCAATCACTTCCCGCATGCGACAGAAATTCTTCAGCTTCCCGCATGTTAACGGTCATGATGGCGGATGATAATCCTTGCGGAACATTGTTCTGCTGTGCGATAGCATCAGAGATGGTATTGTATTTCATCAGGTACAAAATCGGTGCGAAAGTTTCGTGTTGAACTATCTGCATATCGTTTGTAACCTCAGCAATACAGGGCTTTACATAACAACCGCTTTCGTAAGCGTCGCCGTTCAATACACCGCCTTCTACGGCAAACCTGCCGCCTTGTTGCTTACACTGGTCGATGGAATATAAATAAAGCTTTACGGCATCTTTATCAATTAACGGACCGACATGATTGTGTTCATCCAACGGATTGCCGATACGTAATTGCGCGTATGCTTTTACCAGTTTCTCTTTGAATGAGTCGTAAACAGATTCGTGTATAATTAATCTTCTTGTGGAAGTGCAGCGCTGACCTGCAGTCCCCACGGCGCCAAACACACAGCCAATCAGCGACATATCGAGATCTGCATGCTGAGAAATGATAATTGCATTGTTGCCGCCCAATTCAAGAATAGATTTACCTAAACGGGCTGCAACGGCAGAGGCTATTGCTTTCCCCATTCTTGTAGAACCGGTGGCAGAGATCAATGGAACGTTCGTATCCTTTGACATCCATTCACCCACATCTCTTCCTCCCTGTATCAGGGAACAAACGCCTTCCGGTATATCGTTCTTTTTAAATACTTCTGCCACTATCTGCTGACAAGCAATACCGCAAAGAGGTGTTTTTTCACTGGGCTTCCAAATACAGACATTTCCGCAGATCCATGCCAGCATACTGTTCCAGCTCCATACCGCAACAGGAAAATTAAATGCTGAAATAATGCCTACAATACCTAATGGATGCCATTGCTCATACATGCGGTGGCCCGGCCGCTCACTGTGCATTGTTAAGCCGTATAACTGGCGTGAAAGTCCTACAGCGAAATCGCAGATATCAATCATTTCCTGTACCTCTCCATAACCCTCCTGCAGGCTTTTGCCCATTTCATAGCTCACCAGTTTTCCGAGATCTTCTTTTTTTTCACGAAGCGCTTCACCAATCTGGCGAACAATCTCGCCGCGACGCGGAGCTGGCACCTGGCGCCAAACGGCAAATGCTTCCTGTGCCTTGAGCACAATCTGCTGATAAGCAGCTCTGTCAGTAGATTGAACTGAGGCGATCAGTTTGCCGTCAACAGGAGAGAAGGAATCAATTACCTCGCCACTGCTTTCCAGCCACTCGTTACCTGTAGATGAGCCGCTATTGTGTTCCTGTATATTTAACCGGGATAGTATTTCTTTCATACGGAAATATTGAATTTGCAAGATAGGAAAGTCGGGGCAAATCAATGTACGATGTTAGATGTACGGTGTAAGATGTGATGCAATGTACGATGTTAGATGTACGGTGTACGATGTGATGCAATGTACAATGTTAGATGTACGGTGTACGATGTAGAGAAGATGCATGATTTAGTGGAAATTCAACTGCTCTGTGTAGCTGTATTTCAGCCAGCCCGGTTGAGTTGCCGGTACTATTGGTTTGGTGGCCGCAACCGAACATTTCAAATCTCAAATTTCAAATTCCCTAGTTCTTCTTCGCCTTATTCTTCAGCGACCGCTGCTCGAGCTTTATTTCGTTATTATTGCCCTGATCATCTTTGATAGGATCGGGGAGCGGAGCTTCGCCGTCTTTCAATTGCTGGTTAAAAACCTTACTTACATGAACCCATTTGCCGTTGGTCCATTTAAAGCCTTCATAATCGCCGTCCGGGATGAGGGTAAATTTTTTGCTCAGGTCATTCTGCTCACTGATCAGGTGATCAAAAATGATCATATCTAACTCCTCGTCATATACCATCCTGGCACGACCATCCTTCTTAAACTCAAGACAGAAGCGATATGCAGGCTGCGCCGGTTTTAAACTATCTTCTTTGTAATCGAAAAATTTGCCGCCGAATAATGGATTGCCTGCATCATCAAATTGTAATACGTCCAGCCATTTTTTTGTACTGCGGATGTTGTTATCGTCGTAACCGAAAAGTGTATAGAATTTTTTGTTGCCAGCAGTTTTGGTCACCATGCCGTAGTAAATGGCGCCGATCCAGTTGCGCGGCGTTCTCACTGAATCTGTTGGATTGGCCGTAAACTCAGACATGTCAATTAATGGAAACAGTTTCAGGCTTCCATCTGCCGTTTTCATCTGTATGGCACCACGCTGGCGGAAATGATCTTCATCTTTCTGGTATTGCCAGCTAAAGATCCTGAATGAGCTGTCCTGAGGATATAGTTTTGAAATAGTTATAACGGAATCAAAAGGGAAATTGAACGAGTTGGGCACGCGCAATGCTCGCACAAATGCACGGGTAAAAGCGCTGTCGGCCTGAAAGCGATTGGTAGCGTCTATATCAAAGATCATTTTCTTCGACAGCGTTTTCAAAGTATCTTCTTCAACTTTCAGGTGCTGAAAATTTTCATTAGACAATCTTTGAGCAAGCAGTCCATTTAAAGAAACCAGGCAGAACAGAAGAATAATGATTTTTTGCATATTGCTTACCTTAAACAGTGCAATGTTAGCAAACCAACGCCCAAAATTGGTGCTACAAGCAAATTTTATGTTTTTATTTGTTAGAAGCACAAAGGCATAACCGTGGGCGACTTTATGTTGATAGTCAACGGCTTGTTGCCGGTAAATTAATTGCTAACCGTCTCTGCAAACTGCTGCAGACTTTCATAGCGTTCGTCTATCAATGGATGTGGAAACGGCGTTTCGGGATCGGTTGTAGATAAAAACACAGTGGTAACTATACCGGCACTTTTACCAAACTGCATATCTGACAATTTGTTGCCAACCATTATGCTTTTTTTGAAATCGATAGAGGGAAAATCCGTTTTAGCCTGGAAAGCCATACCAGGATTGGGCTTACGGTTGGGGCTTTCATCGGACAAGTCTTTACAGAAATATATTTTATCGATTCTACCGCCGGCATGCTCAATCTGGCTCAACATAAACTGGTGGATCTCATCCAGATCTTCCTGTGACATTAACCCTCTGCCAACACCTTTTTGGTTGGTGACGATCACTATTGTGCCGAACTGCTCATTAAAAGCTTTTAATGATTCCAGCACGCCATCCATAAAAAAGAACTCACTCACATTTCTTATATAGTCGCCAACTTTGTCTCTGTTAATAACACCGTCCCTGTCAAGAAATAAAGTCCAGGTCTTGTCCACAATATGTTTTGCCATAAAAAAATTGCTGCTTTGTTAATACTTTAGAATACGTGGTTAACTAAAAACTTTTTCTTCCACCAACTGGCAAATAATGTGACCAATTAAAATATGGCTTTCCTGTATCCTGGGAGTATCTGTAGCTGGTACATTGAACAGATAGTCGCTTAGTTCCTTCATTGCGCCGCCTGTGAGGCCTGTAAAGCCAATGGTGATTACCTTTTTCTCACGCGCAACTTCAAAAGCTTTAACAATATTGGGAGAATTGCCAGACGTACTCAGGCCAATCAATACATCGCCTTCAACAGCAGTGCCTTCAACCAGTCGTGCATAAATTACATCATAGCTATAGTCATTTGCAACGGCAGTAAGGTAAGACGTGTTGCAATGCAATGCCTCAGCGGGAAGAGCGGCCCTGTTCTTATAAAAACGTCCGGAAAACTCTGCTGCCAGGTGTTGCGCGTCTGCAGCGCTGCCGCCATTACCGCAGAACAGTACTTTCTTTCCGTTTTTAAAGGCCGAGGTTATTTTATTTACAACATCCTCAATGGTCCGGATCATTTGCTCATCTTTCACAATCTGCTGCTTCACTTCAATTGACGCGTTGATAATGCTCTTGATTAAATCGCTCATATTAGAAAAAAATTTAGAGAACGGCAAAGATAGCTATAATGTACGATGTTAGATGTACGATGTGGGGGAGATGTACGATGTTAGGTGTACGATGTCGGATGTGAGGCGGCCGGATGTTTTTGGTACGGAATAAGATTTTTAAGTACGAATTACGAGGTACGAAGTAAGGATATGTACGATGTTAGATGTACGATGTAGGATGTGGGGCGACCAGATGTTTTTAGTACGAAATGTGATATTTAAGTACGAATTACGAGGTACGAAGTACGGGCGCCGCAAGCGGATAGATAATTTTGAATTTTAAGGCGGACAGGGCCGTGAAAATTGATTTGAAACCCGTCCGATCCGGCACGGGCGGGCACGAAGACACCAAGGACACTAAGGGGCACAAAGAATTTGGATAATTAAAGGAGGCGCTAATGCGCTAAAGATCACCAAGCCTTAACTTTTTGCAGAGCTTTTAAATTTGCGGTCTACTATGCATTAGTTTGAGCCTGAAACCTGGTAGTTACCTACATTTTCAATTTTCAACTTTCAATTTTCAATTCACACACCTGAAACCTGAAACCTGACGCCTAATACCTTGCCCTCATTTTCAATTGTCAACTTTCAATTTTCAATTCATCGAAGATTGCGGCTGTCAACACACTCCAACTGTACTTCTTTTTTTCTTCTCGGAGGCCGGGTAGGAAGTGGGCGGGGCCGAGCTGGTAGAGGTGCAGAATTTTTTCGGCGATGTCCTGTGCGTTGGGTTCGGCGATGAGACCGGCTTTTCCATCGGGGACAAACGACGCCAAGCCACCTACGTTAGTAACCATCATTGGTTTCTCGAAATGATAGGCGAGGGGCGTAACGCCACTTTGTGTTGCATTCTTGTAGGGCTGAATAACAAAATCCGCTGCACTTAAATAATATCTTACTTCACTGTCTGTAATGAAGTCCGTTTTCAGGATCAGTCTGTCCCGGATCTGCAGTTGTTGAATTAGTTGATCGTAAGCTGCTTTGTCCTCATAAAATTCACCGGCGATTAATAATTTGATGCCGGCAGCTTTTATTTCTTCATTTGCCATTGCTTGCAACAGCAGGTCCAGTCCTTTGTATTTTCTGATAAAACCAAAGAAAAGGATGATCTTATCATTGAGTGGTAATCCCAGGTGTTTTCTTGCCTCTTCCTGGGGTACCTGTTCACCAAAATTATCGTACAGCGGATGAAGTACAAGCCTCGCAGGTTTTGATGTAAACAGTTTCAAATCGTTCAGCACTTTTTCACTTAAAGTGATAAATGCATCAACGGGCTTTACAAAGTATTTTGTAAACGGTTTGTCACCCGGACGTTTTTCGTGCGGAATTACATTATCCGCAATACAAACGATTCTTGTATGCCTGTTCTTTTTGATGATGCGAAGAATGGTTCCAAGACAAGGTCCCATAAAGGGTAGCCAATAACGAACCACAACAACATCGGGACGCAATTTTTTTATTTCGTTTCCAACTTTGATCCAGTTAAATGGATTGATGGAATTGATGGCAACTTTAATATTCAGATCTGTTGGCGCAGGCTCTGTTGAATACTGCGATGATCCGGGAAAAAGAAATGAAGGGTATTGCAGCGAAAAAGTGTAGATAGTAGTGTCACAACCCTCCGTCTGAAATTGCCTTGCAAGCCTTTCATTAAAAGTGGCAATGCCACCGCCACGCAGCGGGTGTGCGGAACCTATGATCACTACTTTCTGCATGCCTTATTATTCTGCTGAAGTTTTATTAATGCCCAGCTTCTTTTCGATCAGGTAAAAATTACGGCCGGGTGAGTTGCGCGAAATTAATTCGCCAATAAAGCCAGCCAGGAACAACTGTGAGCCAATGATCATTATTGTTAAGGCGATGTAGAATGGCGGCCTGTTACTCAAACCGGTCTCGGGATACATTAACCTTGTTATTACCAGGTAAATGCTCATGATAAAACCCAGAAAGAAACAGATGCTTCCCCAAAAGCCAAAAATATGCATGGGTCTTTTGCCATACTTGCCTACAAACATGATGGATGTAAGATCAAGAAAGCCATTTACAAAACGTTCCCAGCCAAACTTGGTGGTTCCGTATTTGCGTGCCCTGTGTTCAACAACTTTTTCGCCTATCTTTCTAAATCCGGCCCACTTAGCCAGCACCGGAATGTAGCGGTGCATTTCTCCGTACACTTCAATGCTTTTGATCACTTTGTTTTTATAAGCTTTCAAACCGCAGTTGAAGTCGTGCAGGTAAATACCAGACGCCTTGCGCGTTGCCCAGTTAAAAAATTTAGAAGGTATATTCTTGGTAAGCGTGTTATCAAAACGCTTTTTCTTCCACCCACTGATCATATCATACCCATCAACCATAATAAGGTCATATAGTGAAGGAATTTCATCAGGAGAATCCTGCATATCAGCATCCATAGTAATAACTACATCACCCAGCGCGGCTTTAAAGCCTTCGTTCAGCGCCGCTGATTTACCGTAATTGCGTTGGAACTTAATGCCTTTGATACAAGGATTTTTAGAAGATAGCTCTTCTATAACCGCCCAGCTATTGTCAACGCTTCCGTCATCCACCATAATAATCTCGTAGGAATAATTATGAGCAGTAACAACACGCACAATCCAATCGGCCAGTTCCGGTAAAGATTCGTCTTCGTTATATAGTGGAATTACAAGCGATAAATTCATTGTAAAAATTACATGGGTTGTTGTACAGAAAATGGATCTTGTGGTTTCTTTTTAGCAACGGCAGCACCAATTGCCGATCCGATCGCGCCGATAATGGCAAAGAACAACACCAGTCCTCCAATAACAAATGGTACAAAATATTTTCTTCCTATCTCAAGGCCTTTTTCTATCTGTTCGTCGCTCATCTGATTTTTGCTTTCCATTTCTTTTCTTGCCTGCTCCAGGGCCTGGTCAATCATATCAGGAAAAATAAATTTCAGTGCGAGAAAAGTATAAACACTTAGTAAAGCAATAACAACAGCCGTTGTTTTAAAACCATGTGCAAAAATGTTTCCAAACGTAACGTAACCGTCCATTTGATTGGCATAGTTGATACAGGCCCAGATAATGCCAACACACAATATTGCATATTGCACAGAGCCCAGCACTTTATTTTGCATGTTGCCGGTAAAATAAATTACCAGTCCAAACACAATTAAAATCAGTGTGATAATAATGCCCTTAACAACCGGAGTGGTTACTTTTTTTTCCATAAGAGTTTATTTATTGATAAAGATATTCCCTTTATTTATAATTCCTACGACTTCACCTTTCAAAGACTTATCGAAGAAAGGCGAGTTGGAAGATTTACTCTTATTGGTCTCTTTAGCTAAAGTTGTTGTGCCCGATGCTTTAAACAAAGTAAGTTCAGCCTGGCTACCTTCTTCAATTGATGCAGCAGAAAGATGAAAGATGCTTCGTGCATTTGAAGAAAAGAGTGCAGCAATTTTATTCGCAGACAGATCAGGCAATACCGACTGCACAACCGCGTAAGCAGTCTGCAGACCTAACATGCCAGCTTTTGCGTATTCAAATTCACAGACCTTATTGTCCCAATCCTGCGGCAAATGATGTGAAGCAATGCAATCAACCAAACCGCTGCGAACACCTTCTTTCAAAGCTTCTACATCCTCTTTGTTCCGGATAGGAGGCGTTACTTTAAGATTGGTATCGTAAGAGGCAAGATCCTCATCATTAAAATACAAATGGTAAGGTGTTACGGAGCAAGTAACCTGAATACCTGCTTCTTTTGCTTCGCGGATATATTCGAGAGACTTTGCAGTAGATACTCCTGTAAAGTGAATGCTTGAGTTTGCGTATTGCGCCAGCTTAAGATCACGTTCTATAATGATTTCTTCGGCCATTGCAGGAATGCCCGGAAGACCAAGTCTTGTAGATACAACACCCTCGTTGATCAATCCGTACTGGCCGATGCTTTTATCCATAGGAACCTGCACAACCACGCCATTAAATGCTTTTACGTATTGAAGCGCTTTTACAAGTAGTCCCGCAGATTGTACCGGATTAGTACCATCGCTGAATGCTGCAGCCCCGCTCGCCTGCATATCATACATTTCAGCCAACTCTTTTCCTTCACCATTTTTGGTGATGGAACCCAATGGCTGAATATAAACAGGCAGGGAAGAAGATTTTTGAACGATGTATTCAACCTGTGTCTTATTCTGAACAACGGGATTTGTATTAGGCAACACAAACACCCTTGTAAAGCCACCGGCAGCGGCAGTGTTGGCACCCGATTCCAGTGTTTCCTTAAATTCATAGCCTGGGTCTGCAAAATGAGCAAATATGTCCACCCAGCCAGGTGAGACCGTTGTGTTTTGCCCATCTACAACCTGGTCGGCACTATCATCAATATTGTCAGCGATCTTCTGAATAATGCCGTTAGAAATGAAAATATCTTTTACTGAACTGTTGTGAGCAGATACTGGATCTGCTATTGTTACCTTCCGGAGCAGAATATTCATGCGAGGCTTAAAAATTTGTGCGCAAGATAGTAGATTTTTCCAAAAAGCCTTTACATTTGCAACCCGTTAAACGGAAACTTTACAGATAAAAGCAGAAATGTTTTGATTTATAAAGTACAGATTCTCTGTCGTTTTTGTTTTGTTTAACAGTTCGGGTGGTGGCGCAGCCCGGTAGCGCACTTGTATGGGGTGCAAGGGGTCGCAAGTTCGAATCTTGTCCACCCGACAAATAAGGTTTCAAACCGATTCAAAAGCTCGTAAATGATTGATTTACGGGCTTTTTTATTTTAGTTTTATTTCAAATAATATCAAAAGAATTCAAATAATTCGAGAGACATTCTATGAGACTTTTTTACGGCCTAAATTGTCTCTTGAAAATGTTATAAGTCATTTTAAATCAGAACATAAGTGTTCTTTTGATATATTTTGAAACGTTTTGATCAAGTAGATTTTTCGATGAACAGCGTGAGTAAAAACACTAAAAATGTTCGTATGAAAAAAATTAAAACCTTTTCTATTGATTTTATATTAAGGAAGACAAAGTCAGATTTCAGTATAGGATACCTATCTGCCAAAATAACGGTTAATGGAAGATCCATTGAATTTTCATTGAATGAGAAAATTCAAATATCTAGCTGGTCGTCTAGCCATGAAAAAGTAATTGGGAAAGGTATCGAAGTCGACTCGATTAATAATTATATCGGTGATGTAAGGTTTCGAATTCTCGAAAGCAAAAGAGCACTTGAGTCAGGTCGATTTGAAATTACCTGTGAATCAATTAAAGATCATTATAATAATTGTCATATAAGCCAGAAACCGCCAGAGTCAGGTCACACATTAGTAGAGCTAATAGATAAACATAAAAAACTTGAATGCCGAGGTGACAACTTGAAGCCAGGTACTACAAAAAATTATGATACAACAGAAAAATATCTTAAAAACTTTCTCAAGGATTACTTTAAAAAAGATGACGTCGATCTGCTGCATTTGGATTATGAAGCTTTATTAGAATTAGAAAATCATATTAGGACGAAACCTTTAAAAAAACATGACCCCTGCCTGGGCAACGGACTTTATAAGCACATGGAACGTGTCGGAAAAATGTTCGGAATGGCGAAGAAGATGAAATGGATAAAAGATAACCCCTTTGATCAATATACTAAGAAACCTAAAAAGGTTTCAAGAGAAAATTTAAAAATTCACGATTTTATTAAAATAGAAAGGGCGTCGTTTAACGATGAAAGATTGCAATTTGCAAAAGACCTTTTTGTATATGATTGTTACATGGGAGTAAGTTATATTGATCTGGTTGGCCTTGAACCAAAACATTTTGAAGGTATCAATGGCAGGTTGTTTTGTACTGTGTACCGTAATAAAAATACAGAACTTTGCGGAATCCCAGTTCCCGATGCTGCCAAAGAAATAATGGATCAATATGCATCATCGTCAAAAGCCATCTCAAGTGGTAAGATATTTCCCTATATCAGTAACCAGGAACTCAATCGATCTCTCAAAATTATTGCTGAGATCCTTAACATACCTCTCGAACTAGATACACGCATGGCAAGAAGATTTTTTGCAAAGGAGATTAACCTAAAAAATGGTGTTCCGATGGAAACAGTTAGCAAGTTGTTGGGTCATAGCAAGATTAGCACAACAAAGAATAACTATGCTGATGTTGATGAAGAAAAGATACTGGAGGATACAGCTGATGTGCAAAACAAGTTTAGTAGAAAGAAAAGTGCTTTGCGATAGGATGTATTAATTATTAAGTGATCGCAGTTAAGTGACTGTTTTGTAACGTGTATCAACTCGTCAGGATTCAAACTATTATTTGAAATGCTTTACCAGTAAAGGTTTTAAGAACTTGTTGGATGGTTGTTCACCAGTTTGTTCACCGCGATGCAAGATAGTTTTTTTCTTTTAATTTTTTCTGATAGCTGGACCGGACGAACCCCTATCTTCCAGTCAGCAGGTGTAATTTCTCATAAAATAAACAAAGATTTAAGTGATAAAGTTAATAATCGTTTTCCGCAAACAGACGGAATAGGCATTCATTAGAATAATTTTTTTAATGCTTATTACAACTTCATTGTTTGGGCAAAAAAAGATAGCAGCTATTGAAAGAATGTGCCAGTATTGATGTTTGGATACCTGCTAAATGAAAGGAGGCATTTGGAAAACTAGCATGTTATTAGTCGAGTAACGCGCCTTTACCTTTTGGAATTGGGATGAAGGCGCTAGTAATTTGTAAGAGTTGTTGTGTTTTTGCCCTAATATCTCTCCTTGAACCATATATAGTGGAGTATAACTGTTTTTAAAGACTAAATCAGTTACCTTGAGTCCAACATGGAATGCAATAGGAATTCTGTGTTAAACGGTTACTTTGAAAAAAATATTTTAAATCTCCCCAATCATCAGTTTAATCACCTTCTTGCCGATTACCATAAAGGTCTTACAGCTGCATTTTCAAAAAAAATAGATATTAGTCTTGTAATTAAGATTTACTGAGACAATCTATAACAGATTTTAGAACAAATAATAGATATTTGTATTTTAATATATTATATGAGTTGTTTGAATCTTGTCTACCGGACATTCAATTTTAAATCGTTTTAGAAGCATGTAATTTTTTCCAGGGAAAAGTGAATTTTGACTTGTTCATAAAGCAAATCATATTAATTCATTTCAAATTTTGCAAAGGTGAGTAAATACGGGAGTGTCTCTACTGATCAGCCATACCACAATTATCAATATTGACTTCTAATAACCAGGTTCTGTTTTTTATGAGAGTAAAATGTGTAGATGGGTTCGAACGATGAAGTGAAAAGAAGAAACTCGTATGTAAGTCAGTTTGAAATTTCTACAAGCCCATTTTTAACTGCATACATAGCCAAGCCCACCCTGCTTTTTACATTTAGTTTTTCAAATAAAGCGTTCCTATAGCCGTCAATTGTTTTAGGGCTAAGGAACATTTTGTGGGCTATCTCATTATAAGTCATTTCAGTACAGGCAAATTTCAAAAACTCCATTTCCCTTTCATTTAGCAAATGAAAAGCATCCTGGGTTTCATTCAGTTCAGAGGGATGTTGAATTGAATGAATTAGTTTACCAGTAATAAAGTCTGTATAATAATAGCCTTTATTGACAATTGAATTAAGTGCATTTTTCAATTCATTCGGTTCAATATCTTTATACAAATAGCCCTTAACTCCTAGTTTAAGCATTTTTACGATCTGCTCCTCTTTTTCGACCATGCTTATTACGAGTATGTTAACTAGCGGATATGTTTCAACAAGCCATTTGACAGCGTCGAAACCATCCATGCCCGGCATGTTTACATCCATCAGAATAATGTCTGGTTGATTATCTTTTTGAATCTTTTGTTGGAGATCAATTCCATTTTCCGCTTCAAATATAATTTCATATTCCTTATCCATCATTTCGAGAATGCCAATCAAGCCCTTTCGAAATAATTTATGATCGTCAACCAACGCTAATTTTATCGGGGCTGTATGTTTCATACGCAAGGTATTTTAATTATTACAGTTGTGCCAACGCCGACAACACTGGTGATTGTCAGCTTCGAATTTATCATTTTGGCCCTTCGCATTGCCTTCATCAAACCTCCTGAAGTGTTAGTTGACAATGTTTTCTCAACATCAAACCCTCTGCCATCATCCTTTAAAGTTAATGTAATTAAATTTTTGGTAAAATGAAGTTTGATGTTTATCTGCTTAGCATGGCTATGCATAATTGCGTTGTCAAGAATCATCTGGGCTATGCGATAGGCAATTAGAGTTTTTGTATGTTCAAGTTTTATTGGTTCACTACTGCACTCAAAAACAACCGGTAGCGATCCCGCTCGGTTGATGCGACCTGTTTCATGTGTCAATGCACTAAAAAGATTAGTGTTTGCAATGCTTTCCAGCTCAATGTCGAATGACAAAGTCTTAACACCTGCCATTAGCTGCCTTGTCATCTCCGTCATCTCTTCGAGTTTTTTCGCGGTTTTATCATTGTCGCTAATGTCCACAGTGTGCAGCGTCATTTTTATTACACTCGCAACCTGGTTGATGTTGTTGTTTAGTTCGTAGTTGATGTGTTGCAGCGTGCGTTCCTGGGTTTCCATACGAGATTCTAGTTGTGCCTCGGTTATACGCGCCTGCGTTTGTCTGTATTTGTTGTTGATGTCACCATTGATTCTACTAAGGATACAGAAAAAAACTAATCCCGTTAGAATCAGCAAAATTAATATTGCGGCAATAGCGTAGAGTATCATTGTAAACCCTCCAATTTAAATTTCTTTTAAAGCTGTTTATTGTCGTGCTACTATCAATAAGATCAATCGATCTTTCAGCTATAGATGTTGTTTTAATAGAAAATAGGTTGATGCAACTTTTTTTCTCAGATGAATCATTCAAACCTACAACGAATTTAATTTTCCATTGATCGAGATTCAGGAAACCAGTTATTTCCAGCAAACAAAACAGGAAAAAACCCTTTATAAGTTGGGACTTTTTCCCGTTGTGCTGGAATGCGGAGTGTTACAATTTTACATCAGCATTTATTTTAATCGTTATAAAAAATTTTATGCTAACACTTCTAAACATACACCTGGATATTTTGGAGTTTCTACCTTCCATGAAAGCATGGGTGTGGTTCTTCGTGATATTTTTTTTAGTGGTATTGACTATTTATCTCTTTAATTGGAAGAGCAGAAAGTTTGTTGTATCGACTAATGTGTTGAAACTGGATGATGATAATAGTAAAAAACCAAAGAAACAAAGATTCGAAAGATTTAAACCGATACTCCCAATGATTGACAAAGTAATTGGAGAGCTTGAGACGAAAAAAGGCAAAGATGATGCGGAAAGCAAAAATATGCAAATGCTTGAGGAACTTCGTAGTCAAATAGATGGCAATGATGAGGCGATAATGATACCTGAACAACCTTTCATTGCCGACCAATGTTATTACTTGCCAACAGCATCTCTAAAAATAACTGCTACTGCACAAGTAACTGTCCTAAGATCAATTACAGACAACTCAATAATCGAGGCAATCTTGTCGGACTTAACTTTGGATACTACAGTAGCAATTGAGCCAGACACGTCCTTATTGTTGGGATTGAACTATAACTCTTTTTCCTTTGCAAATGACGAACTACGACTCAATGTTAACTCTTCATGCTTATTAGAAGGCGTGTCCGTAGTAACAGAAGACAGACTGAGCAATATTATCGCAGAGATAAGCGAGGCGCCAAAGAAGATCCTTTCGGCACAAGCTGCTGCCTCCTTAATGCAGGAGATTGTATTGCCGCAATATGCAATCGCAGAAACTACCACTTACAAGAAAATATTCATTGTTACCTCTGATGAACTCCAAATAACTCCAATAATTTCCAAAGATTGGATTATCGCGATAGATGGAATTACAAAAGAAGATGTGTTGGTGGATGCTACTTTTGAGATTCAACATAATTGCCCGAAGCAATGCTTCAGTCAAAGCCCTGGTAACATCTATTATGGCATTCTCACTCGGCCACTGTTCAAGCTTGCCATGCAGGCTTTGGTAAAAGCGCCTTCCTTTAATAACCAAAGTCCTGTTCTTTATAATGTGCTAATTCCCGACCCGTCAATTGTTATAGAAGTGCCCATTCAAAGATCCTCTTTGGTTAAGAGAACCAATACGCCTAAATTTTCAAATGGCTTGCTAGTAGAAAACTATATTGTTAAACCAAGCGAGTTTGAAAGTTTTGTTTCTATTCCTATCAACATACTCAAAGCAATATTCTCAATTCCTGCACAGCTTTTGAATTTCAAAATTACTCATGTTAAGCAATTGACTGAATTGGAAAATGCTAATCGCGATTTAAACTCCGCAATTGCATTAAATGATCTGTCTAAAAAAATGCAGGATGTTCAAAATTCAATTAATAATTCTGGACGGACAACAGGCGACCTAAGTCTTAGCTCAAATTCTGAAAATAGAAAAGACACTAGAAATGAATTAATGAACGAAATGAATCAGTTGAAGGTTAAGAAGAACTTACTCGAAAAATTGTCAGCCGTCCCAAGAAATAATCTATTTGCCCAGGATATCGAAAATATTAATAACCTCATTCATCAAATTCAGTTGACCCAAACTAAAATTGATGACTTAAGGATGAAATTGATGTCGATAACAAGTTAAAGAATTATTTTATGAACAAGTATGCTGTATTGTTATGTTTGGGGGATTATTATTCCGATAATTCAACTGGATTTTCGCGATTAGGATTCACGCTTAAAAACACAAACGATTTTAATGCCTTCCTCAATAATCAGAATAGCCCTTGGATAGTATCGCCTATGTTGTATGATAAGACTGCTGGCAAAGCCAATATTCAGTTAAAAATTGAAGATGCTATTAGTCGATGCACCAATAATACAGACTGGTTGCTAATCTACTATACAGGGCACGCTTCAAGATTAATGACCAAAACCCCCGCAGGCTTTCCAGATTTCATTACATATTGTGTAACATATTCAGACAAACTTAAGTTTAACTTTTTCCCAGGATTGGATGAATTCTTTACCGAGATTGATTACAATACTGTTATTGATTCTTTTCATGAAAAAGTACCCAATGGGCATTTAATCACTGTATTAGATTGCTGTAATGCGTTTGGGCTGATAGAAAACTTTGGACAACAAACGGATTTTCATACGATCATTTCATCTTGTTCAGACGGAGTTCCAAGCTACTATAACACTAATAGTGCATTTTTTACGGCTTTTAGAAGATGCTGGGACTTGCCGTTTCAACAGCTCGCGTCAAGTCTAAGAAGCATTATGGCTAGCATAAGGGCACCTAACCGACCTGTAACACAAATAGCAAACAATTTTAGTAATCAATCATTAAATGGATAAATATGAAATACACATTTGTTACATTGATACTGTTTTCTTGTTTCACAATAAACACTCTGGCTCAAAAAGGCCTTAATGAGTTTGAAAAAACAAGAGTTGAGGCAATTCTTGATGAACCCAATTCTATAGCACTAAACAAAGTTCTAAAAGGCGATGATGGTTCCGTTGTCACGACCTTGCAAGCAATTCTAAGAAGTCATGCACTGCAGCTAAACAATGTTCCGGGAACCTACACTACTACAAAAGGTTCGCAAAATTCTATGATTTCGTTGAGTGATTTAATTGATGCAACGATTACGAATATCAATAAAGGAGAAAACGCAGCGGTAGTTGTGGTGTATCGAGATATTGTATTTGGTACCTCTGCAGTTCCAACAAAAATTGATTTTACATCGTTAAAAACAATAATAATTCACAAAAATAAGGACGGTTCAAGCTTTTCCAACTATTTGTTAGCAACCAAAAATATTTTTTTTGTTTTTATTGATGTTGACGATGATTTTTACGCTAATCAAGCTGAAAATGAGGACAAAAAATTATCGAACACAATTATTAAAATTAACTACAAGACGAGTTTCTTTAAGAAAAGTTTCCAAGACACAAAAAACGTTTGGCAAGGTGTTATGGGTGGAAACCCGATAACTAGTACACCTAGGCTCAAAATTACTTTAGTCGAAGTGAACTCACAGAGGATAAAAGATCCATGTGATGTAATCGCAAGCAACAAAACAATTGAGGAAAGTCGATTAACCTTTCCAATTCACGAAAAAAATCTTGCATCTTTTCAAATCGGAGTGGAGAACACCAAATATGCCTTGAATAACTTTTCTATAGAAGATGGTAACCTCGTTGTTAAACCTAATGAAGAACAAAAAGAAGCGTGGAAAAGCAGTCTATATTCCATAATTGAAATACATCTTCCTCGGGACATAGACAACTTCAATCCTATTTGGAAGGATGTTTTTGGTAAGGGACGAGGCAGGTCATTTGGACAATATATACATGATGCTATTTTCCAACGAATCGGTATCTATGGTGGTATTAAGATTAGTAAAGATCCTCTGTCCAATCTTTATTCCGGATTCAATTTCGCAATAACAAAAGAGTTAAGCGTAAACCTAGGATGGACCTGGACCAATCAGATTAACCCACAAGTTACAAATATAGGCGAAATTACGTCTTTGGATGACGCGAAAGAATATGCACAAAGGAGTTATACCGTGGGCAAATTTTCCTGGGGCTTAAGCTTCTCGCCTTCAGCTATTGTTGATATGTTCAAATCGAAATAGTTTTTTGTTTTCGAGAACATGTTTGCTTAACTACTAAACTCCTTTTATGCTAATACAAGTCCCAAACATTGGCAAAAAGTTTTGCAACAAAACTCGTTGCCAGGTACCGCCCTCACCAAACTTATTATTGGAGCTATATGCCGCTTACAGAGGTTTGCAGGATTCAAATCGTTTGCCCAAAGACATCTCCTTCGAACAATATTTTTACATCTGGAGTTCGGGAAGAAGAGGGGAAGATGTTGCTGGGTTAGATGATGGAAAAATCAGGGAAGCAACTGGCGCCGACGAACCCCAGCTAATCGACAGGCCGCCCCAAAAATTGAAGGGTGTTATCAGAACTCTCGTGCTCCTGGTTGATTTTGAAGACAGACCACATGCTGAATTTCGAGAACCATCTTTTTACGAGCAAATGCTTTTTGGCAGCATAGATATATTCCCAACCGGAAGCATGGCTGAATACTATAGGAAAATTAGCAACTACGTCCCAGACAGCAATGGAATTGATATACAAGGAAAAGTATTCGGATGGTTTAGGCTGCCCAATAGAAGCGACTACTATACCAACTCTGCTTCCGGTATGGGTAATTATCCGCGTAACTCACAAGGCATGGCAGAGGATGCGATAAAAGAAGCAATAAAACAGGGTGTTGATTTTAACGGATATGATATGCTGGGAGAGGGTTCGGTAACAGCATTGTTCATTATTCACTCCGGTAGAGGTGCAGAAGAAAGTGGAAGTCGTAATGATATTTGGAGCTTGAAATGGTTGGTGCCTAATGAAATTAAAGTTGGGTTAGAGCTTGTAGCCAAAACATTTTTAACCGTGCCGGAAAATTGCCAGATGGGTGTTTGTGCACACGAATGGGGGCACCTTGCGGCAAGATGGGCTGATTTCTATGACACCGGTAAAAGCAACATAACAAAATCTAATGGGCTTGGTAATTATTGTTTAATGGCTTCCGGTTCATGGAACAATGGTGGCATCACGCCCGGGTTGCCAAATGGAATGCTCAGGATGTTTCACGATTGGATTGCGCCCACAGAAATAACGCAAACAACTAAAGGCATCGTATTGAAACCAGCATCAGAGAAGGGCAGTATTGTGCTGATAAAAAATCTTGCGCGAATGCCAAGGCCGCAGCAATACGTGTTTGTGGAATACAGGCGCCGCAGTGGGCAGGATAGTTTTTTGCCGGATGAAGGCGTGGCAATTTATACAGTCGACGAAGATATAGACAACGTGAATGATGAAAACAATCTTGCCATAGAGCTAATGCAGGCTGATGGTCGACGAGATCTGGCAAAAGTGTTTGGCTTGGGTAACAGGGGAGACGGCGATGATTTATATCCGGCAACTATCAATGGCAACCTTGTCAATTCAATTGAGCAGACTGGAACACCAAGTCTCAAGTTAGCTGATAATAACTGGTCCGGCATATCAATCCTCATCAAAGGAAATCCCGGCGATAATCAGATGGTTATCGACGTAATCATAACACCGTAAAAGTTTTCGGCAGTAAATTAAGGTATGGGAATGATATAGTAACCCCTAAATCTTTTTTCTTCAAGTTCATTTTACATACCTGCAAACAAACTATTTGTAACAGTCGGCTCAGAAAAAGCGCACACCCCTTGCGAGGAAAGAAAAAAATAAATAACTTAAACAAACGGAGCAACCTATTTGTAAAACCTAAAACTTAAAATTATGCCAGTTGACGTAACAAAATCAATTTTTTTTGCCGGAGGAAGAGTAGTACATCCGGAAAATGTAGACGACTCTGTAACACAAGGAATAAAACTTACTAAAATCGATGGCGAGAATGGAGGTTGGGTTATTGATATCCAAGTTTTTATTCCGGATGTGGAAGCAAAGGGTATCATCAACAAATATGACGACTTTATTTTGGACGCAGGCGACGACTTTGAGAAAAAAATACAGAACCAGGTTTATTTTGAAGCGTTTGATGCAGACAAGAAATCGATCGTGGTGAAGCTTGATGCCATAGAGCTGACCGTGTTAAAAGGATTTAAGCAAGAGGATGGTCAAATCATGTTAAGAATGAGTCCATCTGGCGGTGTTGGAAAAACACAAAACTCAAACATTAAAACACAGAACGCAGACACAACGCTGGCTGCCGCAATGCAAGAACCGGTCCACAGTTCAAATTAACAAATAGTCGCTGGGTTAGGATGGAGCTGATAATAATCGCTTCCATATTAATAACGGAAAGTTTTTCAGGCATCACTAGTTGAGTACTTGAAAAGCTTTCTGCAGTTATATCAACTAGAATTAAGCAGGATTAAACTCTATTCATGTCACAAAACGCATCGTAAAATTTTAAGAAGGGCTGGCTTCCTCCATCATTTAGGAAATCCGGAAAACAATTGGCTAGGTTTGGATTTTGTGAATACACCTGGTTCTGGAGACTTAAAGGTGGATATTTAGAATTCTGCAGCGTTAGCCCAAATCCATAATTAAGAAGATTAAAATATTTTTTATCAATAAAGCTGTCGGTGCTGTTAAAAAATGAAACGCCAACGAATGAACTACTTTGAACTGCTTGCAATGATTGCTGAAGGCTTACTGCAGCAGTTTTTAAATTGACAAATTTGGAGAATCCCTTATTTATTTTTTCGATCAGGTAAGTAGTAAACACTAAAAGGTCAATTTGGGCTTCGTTGCTGGGCAAACAATAGGTGGCATAGTTAAAGCATTGTCCCAAAGTTTGATCCAAACAGGCAAACACCCGTGTGCCTTGCTGCTTCAAAAGCAAAATCTCGTTCATCAAATCCGAAAAAGATTTCTTGATGGCAACATATTGCTCAGGCACTAATTTCTTACAAACAATTTTCCATGTACCATCGATGTCTTTCTGAAATTTTTTATAGTATTTATCCTTTTCATCTTTAATTGTGCTCAAAAACAACATGGCCAGATCTTGAGTACCTACCGGGGGCTGTGCCGCTTTCAACGCTTCAAAAATACCGCGGTAATTAAACCCCGGGTGACTGATTCCCGAAACCGGTGCAACAAAGTAATCGACACAGTCTTTTAGCTCAAATTGAGTAAATACACTCTGCATTAAACAGTTAAACATTACGAGAAGATCAAGCTTGCCATAAACGTCCTTTATCGTTTCTGCAATATCCCTGTTGCTTAGGATGATATCTTTGTCGATTTCTTCCAAAATCTTCTCCCTACTTCCTATCAGTTCTTTTTTCAACGAGCCGTCATTGTTGAAAAAATGCTCAGGCGTAGCAGCGTTATTCACAAAATACTGATTTACATCAATTTTATCCAATATATTGACTTTCGTAGGTGTAGGCTGGTCCTTAGATTTTGGCTGCTGATTGCAGAACGACAAATCTACTAGTCTGTTATAAACCGGCTGCAGGGAATAGTTGGGTGATGAAATCAAGTTGATGCCGAAAATAGAACCATGTCCAAAAGTGATTAATGCATGTTTTTTTGCAGTGACTTTCGATTTTATGTCTTTCAATAATTTGGATAATTTCGCACTCGATGTCATATCGCCATCTGAAGGAATGTGCCTTGCAACTGTATCGAGTCTTGAAGGGTCTTTGTTCACTATATTAATTACTTCTCTAACTTTAATCTGTTTATTCTCCTCGAAAAATTCCAGCCTGTTTTCTACAAGAACTACTTTATAATTATTATTATATTTTATATCTTCAAACGCATTAAACAGGTGATTCTTTTGACATTCCATTGGAATAAACCCAGCCGTAGGACCGTTAAGCTGGTCAAGATATTTGTGATTATAAACAAGTATTATAATCAACCATTCAGGGTTAGTGGTATTATCGTCGCTCATGTTATGTTGCATTTATTTTTTTACGTAATAAATTTGAGTGTATACGCTCAAGATGTGGAGACCCGGGATTTAGCGTTTTATTCTCAAAGAGATGGCATTAGTAACTACAATATACATAAAATAATTCAGGATAATAAAAAGTTTATGTGGATTGCTACGCAGGATGGGCTTAACCGTTTTGATGGCAGAATTTTTACAATTTATAACAAAGGATTGGAGAAAAAGAAAGAACTGTTTTCCAACGACATCAGGGATTTGATTTATGATGAGGGACGACAGATAGTGTGGGCGATATGCAATTTGGGGGGCATTAACGGCATTGATGTAATTACCGGAGAGGTTAAGTATGCTATTCCTTTTAACAACGATCACCTGAGTGAAAGCTGGCGTATTGCGGCTAAGCGGCTAAATGACTACATTTATATTGCAACCTCAGGTGGACTGGAGATTTTTAACGTCCGGACAGCTGCGTTTGAGGATGGTAAAATTCATGGCACCAAGAATCTAAACTTGCTGCAAAAGGATATTCGAACGGTAGAGGTTGACAAAAATGGCAACGTTTGGTGCGGCATTTTGGATGTTGGATTAGTTATATACAACCCAACGAGAAATTCGATTATAAAAACCATTCCTTACTTTTCAATTACACAAGTTTCCGACAACTCTACGTTTTGGCCGTTGTCTGGCACAATAACCAATGAGAACACTTATTACCTGGGTACCAAAAACGGTTTGTATAAACTGACGTTTGACAGAACCTACTCGCATGTTGCACAACAGATCTACTTCAACAAAAGATCGCCATCCTATAAGCAGGAAATAAACTACATCTTGTCAAAAGGAAACAGCTCCTTATATCTATGCGCCAATAACCTCACGGTGTATAATCATTTGACGAATAAAAGCATTGAGTTGCAACCGCGAAAAACTAGCGACAGGAAGCTACTTGCTGATCTAACTGTTTGTTATGAGGACTCGAACAAAAATATATGGGTAGGCTGTAAACAAGGGCTCGCAGTACTTAAAAACCTGAAAAGTCCATTCTTTCCGATAATCAACTCAAGACTTTTTAATGATAAGTTGAGTCATTTGTATGCCGTGCAACCGCTGAATGACAAGCAAACGCTGGTTGGAGTGAAGAGCGGGCTGCTTCTCGTTAATGGCGACAGCTATGTTAAACAATTAACGCAGGGTAATCGTGTGCAAAATGTTTTTTGCATTAAGCGCGGAGAATTTGTCATTTCGGGCAAGGATGAACTTAAACTGTTTGCTCATGGCAAAGTAAACATGCTTGCAAATGTCTATCGCGAATTTGTACCCTACAGGCATTGGGAATTGAACAGCGCTGTGGGGATTGGTGATTCAATGCTCATCGTTGGTTCTGAAAATAATGAAGGCGTGCTGATATGGAATTATAAAAAACATTCAATCCAACGATTGGAAGACGACGAAGCAAATGAGCAATCCCGGTTATTTTCAAACAATATCAATTCCATTTTTCTAAATGGCAAGGAACACCCGGTCATTCTATCAGATTTTGGACTGACCGAGTTTTATCCCGGGGACATGAAAACGAAACGCGTTACTTTTCAGAATCAACAACTGGGTAATAAGATAGGAGTTCTTATGGATATGACTGAAACCGCTGATTATTATTGGATAAATGCTTACGGCGAAGGGTTGCTAAAGACCGACAAGAATTTTAACCTCTTAAAAATCTACACACTAAAACAAGGATTAGGAAATTCAGGGCTATACAAGGTGTTTAATTTTAAAGACAGCCTGTTGCTTCTTACAAGCAACTATGGGTTATCCATTTTTGACATTAAGTCGGAGACCTTTACACGATACTATGACACAGATGGCTTGCAGGATAATACGTTTGAAGAAGCGTGCGGCGCTGTATATAAAAATAAATATTACGCTGGTGGCGTCAATGGTTTTGTTATTGTTGATCCCAAATTCCTTGCTGTTCAAAACACTCCTCCGCTGTTGTATATCGAAGGCGTAAAAATCCAGACTGCTGACAACATTATAGACTCTTCTAATCTCGAAATGCAAACGCTTAACATTCCCAGCAGTGCTTCTCAAACAAACGTGTATTTTACCGTTGTAGATTACGTAAGTCCTTTTAACATCAAATATGAATATCAAATTAATAAAAAGAATAACCCGTGGATAGATATCGGTAGTCAAAATTTCATTTCACTTACAGGGTTAAAGCCTGGTGACTATGATATACATATTAGAGCCTGCAACACAAACAATGTGTGGAGTGCAACAAAAACAATCAAACTGATTTTTCTTCCAAAGTGGTATGAAACTGTTCTCTTCAAGGTCGCAGTCTTTTCACTTTTCACAAGCCTTTTGTTTGGTGCTTATAGATACCGACTAAACCAGCTAAAGGAAAAAGAAGAGGTCCGTAAAAACATCGCGAGAGATTTACATGATGATATAGGAAGTACGTTGAATAGCGTAAAAATTTTTGCGCATTTAGCAGAAACTTCTGCTGAACAACATATGTATTTTTCGCTGATTAAGGATTCGATAAAACAAGCCTCTCTTAGTTTGCGCGATATGATTTGGATATTGGATAATTCAGATGACGCATTTGAATTCCTTATTCAACGACTACAGGCTTTTATAAATCCTGTAGCTGATGCAAGTAAAATTAATGTTGAATTCAAAATTGACAATTTAATTAGGTCCCAGGCATTATCGAAAACTGAAAAGAGAAATCTTCTGTTTATAGTCAAAGAAGTTGTTACAAATAGCATCAAGTATGCAGATTGTAGCAAAATTGTTATTTCTTTTTCTATGAATGGAACTGTCAAGGAAATTAATATAAGAGATAATGGAAATGGATTTGATTTGAGTGCAGTGCCAAAGGGCAATGGGTTGAGAAATATTAAGCTGAGAGCAAATCAAATAAAATACTCCTGCTTTATACATTCTCAATTAAATCAGGGGACAGAAACCGTATTGATATCGAGGGTAATCATTGATCAAAAAAGAAAATCTTTCGCAAAAGCGCTGATGAAATCATTGTTTAGATGGAAATAATAATTGTAGTAGCCGATTACAATCAGTTACCACCAATAGTGTTGCCTCATGATATTGCATACGAAAAAACTGTAGGCCACGTGAATATTTATTATTAATTTTTCTTTTTGGTTATTGGAGCAAAAAACTTTAATAATGCCAGCTGCAATAATTTTAAAAAATTTTCCTCACTTAGTTTATCAATCGTTCTTAGGTATAGAGCGTTAATTAGGGTCTGCTGATTAAGTCAGCGGAACTGGATTTTTGAATTCCGGTAACAGGTATACTGATTTAATCCAGTCCATTAATTTGCAGATAAGAGATAGGGATGCCCTCCCGATAATATTTACCAGGTTAAGCACCAACACAATTGAAGCTATCCATGTTTGGCTTGTTTCTGCTAGCCTGGCTTTTATTCTATTCATTCCGTAAGCCGTTTTTGCCTGGCCAAATTTGCCTTCAATTGGATTTCTTTCTCCGGGTCTTACAGGAATCGACAATGCCCCGCAGGAAGAGGGACGCCCTAGTGGCTTGGCTCGTAATTTAATGTTGTTATCTTTTAACCACTTTCTATTTGCTCTGTTGCAATATATTTTATCTGCTAATACTTCTTTAGGATGAAATCCAAACCGGGTTTTATACTGCTTCACAGAGTGTTCCAGTCTTGTTCCCTCATTAAAGGCATCCCACGATAATTCATCCAGAAAGGCTATCCCATTTACCAGACTCACTTGTATTTTAGAACCAAATTCTACATCTGCATTCATCTTACCTCTAACGATTGGGCGTACATGTGGCTGGTGTATGCTTACTATTCTATCTTCTACACTATGAACCTTGTTATCATACATATACTTTTGTTGATGATACACGGTCTGTATCACAAGCAAGTATTTATATTGCTTTTTGCGCAACGGTATTTTATCATACTGCATCAGTAGTTAGTGGATGCTGTTGATATTTCTTTTTAAATACTGTAATTGTTGCCTGATAGCGTTTCTGATTTCCTTTTTGGTCTTTTTCTTTTTTTGTGCTGTTTTAAGGTATTTTCTTCTCGCTACTTTCCTATATGTCCTGGGTTTGACGGTTGATAGGTTTGACTGAAGTTCATCTATTAACTCTTCCGACTTTTCCCTGGCATCATTCAAAATATTTAGGTCTGTCGGATAGGCTATGTCCTGCGGACACGCCGTAGCATCCATCAACAAACTACCCTTATGTGTAGGAGCCGGAGGCTCACCCGCATCTTTGATCTGCCCTGATACATTTTCTTCTGCAGACTGCCTGTTACCCATCGGATCCTGCTCATTCATATCATTACTGGCCTGCTCTTTATCGGTATCTGCTTTTTTATCTATTATCGCCAGTATCTTTTCATTAATCTCATTTATTTGTTCAAGCGTTAAGCGTTTTCGTATGTCTACAAATAAACTTGCATCAAAAGGTGCTTCATTGCTAAAGCTGCTGTAACCAATAAAATATTGCATATACATGTTTTCCTGTATCTGCAAGATGGTTTCCCTGTCACTAATATTACACAAATGCTTAATGATCAACGAGCCTATTGCAACCCTTGGATTGATGCTCCCCGCACCCGTAAACTTATTACCTAACTGACGATTATAGGTGTTTACCAATGCATCCCAGGGAATGTTATTGGCTAGCATTACCCAACGGTTCGTAGCCAGAAGCTGATTGGAAAATGGAGACTCAAAGCCGGACAAGACTAACTGCTGAGGGCTCAAGTAATCTTGCTTAGATGCACGGCTTTTTTTTGCTTTTGCCATATATCTTTGCACTTTTGTTGTTCCAAAGTTAGCTCAAACTCAATCACAGCCTCGAACCAACTTTTGAACAGCAGACCCTAATTACAATTACAATTGTGATTGCGAAACTGGTTAAAAGGATAAATTGATGGATTTTTAAAAACTGGAAAATTGTTGCACCTGTCGCAAGAACAACTATCAAAAAAAACATATTGAGTATTATCATGCGTTCTGGACGTTTTAAAGCATTTTCGGCAATCTTTTCAGGTGTCAAAACGATGGTAGAACCATCTGATGAAGTTCCTCTTATTTGAAAGCTAATTTTTTTTATTTCGTCAATACATTGAGTAATTTCATTTTGTACTTCAACTGCATAATTTCTTAAATCTTGGAAACTTCCAGTCTCTTTTGCTGTGCTAAGTTTACTTTGAACATTGAATACAACCCTCGAATATCATCCTTTAATTGTCGCTCATGTTGCTCCAGTAAAGAAAATAGTGGTGCAATTTTGTAGTGTGCCGAATAATGTGTTGATATCATTTTATCTTTAGCATCTTCCCAATTGTCACCAAAGGAGCTTGTGTATTGAAGTTGTAAAGAAAAATCACTTTGATGTCGTGATGCAAGAACTGCAAGTTGGTCACAAATGCCTGCAACTTCTTTAAACCATTTACTATCTGGGGCTTCGTTAATTTGCCCGATAACATCATCGACCTTTTTCTTAGTTGATTGGGAAGACAAATTCCTGACATTCCCGAGTGCTTGAGAAAGACGATTGTAAGCCATTTCGCAGCAGCTGTTAACTTCATTTACAAAGTCAAAAAGTTGCTTTCCTATAACTGGATGTTCTTTTTCGATTGCAGCAAGGGATTCTAATCCATCTACAATAGTGTGTAAATTGTAAAGCTCCATTTTATTTTTTTTTTAATGGTATGTCACCAAATGCTTGCAGCCGAAAATATAGTTTATGGTACTACCCGAGTAAATTTCCATAGAAGGGTCTGTTCACAATACTTTTTCTACTTTCATTTCTTGTTCTAATGCTCTGCAAATAATAGCTCATGCCCGATGGGTACCTGCACGTTCCTTCGAAGTAATTTATTATATCAGTTTTAGGCTCTAACCATATACACTGTTTATCGTCAGCAATGGTGTCACGTTTTTATACCATCTTTGTTTGTCCGGCATTATGATCCTTAATAAGGGATAGTATTTCAAATTCAGAATTTAATGCTATTTCATCTGCTCCATTATCATGAAAGGTGTCAAAGTCAAACAAGTTTGAAAAATCGATTTTCGTTTTCCTCTGTAGCGATTTTATGCTTATCTGGTATTCTTTAAACTCTACATTCTCGTCCAGATTAAGCTGCTCAAAATCAATATTGTCCACGTTATCAGCCTGGGATAGTTTAAATGCAGTGGCTTTTAAATCACCGTTATCAGTAAGCCATAAAACGATCTTGAAAAATTCCATAGGCACCTGTATGCCGCGGAAAACAGGATCATCATCATTAAAGATGGGGCCGTTGAACACGGTAATTTTTGAAGTCTTTCCATTTTCGAGGTTGGCACCTTTTTCCAAAACAATCGTCTCCAGTTTACCCCACAATCCCTTGCGGGTACTTTTATTGATCGTGGCTACTTGTGGACAGGCATTCGTATACATGCATGTCAGATCCGCGTTTCGTTTTGCATCGTCGGCCGTTGCCCCCCAATTCGCGTCTTCGCGGCGACTCATGTGACCTTTTTCAAATCCACTGTTTCGATAGTAGGCATCATCTAATTGTATATCAAAACTCAACCTGGTGTCTCTCAACCAAACGTCTTTCCTTTTAGAAGTGTCAAGCCTTTTATTTGGATTTCCGTCTACATTGATGGCACTAATGAGTGGCATCATGCGTACGGAATGGAATATGGAGCTGTAGTTATAATATTTCAAAACGGGATCGTCAGTTCCATTAATCTTTGCTAAAAATTTCTTTATTGAATCTTGTGTTTTCGGCATTGGAATATTATGGCCTTTCAGAAAATTGGATTGATATCCTTTACACTTGTCAAAACTTGTGGTCTCCTCAAGTTTCTTGATTTCTTCCCCATCTGTTTCATCGTTGCTAACAGTAGCATCAGGAGATCGCAAAGCGGCTGGGGAGATATTATTTACCGATGGTGTAGGGGAAGGTACTCCCTGGTTAATGCTTATATTAATTACTCCATTTTTTTCGAGCACCTCAGCAGGTACGGTAATGTGTATATCGGTGATTGAATTAGTGGTAGCCATATCAGTTTCATTTGAATTAAGTGTATTTGCTATCAACGGTCTGTGAGAATCAGGCTGATGATTATCGAATCCTGTATTGACCGACGCTTTCTTTTTTAAATTATTTACAATATTAGAATCCGGGTATCGGGCAAAAATGTCATTCAAAATCACACTTATCCTGATGCCTTCGTTGGCAATCCAATCAACTTTGGAAGCGTCGATCTTGCCCTCCACCACGGGTATCACATTTCCTTTCTTATCAACATATTCGCCATTCGCATTTTTTCTGCCAACGCCGGAGTGATGCAATGCTACCACCTGCCACTGGTCATTGAATACCGGTCCTCCGCTACTTCCGGGAGCTGTATCCGTTTTGTACCAAATAGTTGTTGGGGTGATGTTTACAAATAAATTCTGCCGGATAGAGAGCTGCATATATTTTCCATCAGGATGATGTATAATATTAAGCAGCTCTACATTTTCCTTTCCGACTTTACCCAGTGAAGGATCTAAGTAAATATGCCCGATATCTGTGAGTGACGACTGGCCACTGTTGTCTATATGGTTAACGGCTACCAGGCAATAATCAAGGGCTTGGTTGGAGTAATAGAATACATCACTTCTAAACGAGAATGATGTTGGTTCTAATGGGTTTCCAAGTATGTCGTATTCATAGCCAAAGTCAACGTAACTGTCAGCAACTGCCTCAATTGTTTTGAAAACATGCCAATTAGTTAATAGAAGATTTTCCGTCACCATAAAGCCTGTCGCATAGCCGACAATTCTGATGCCGTCTTTTACAACGATCCGGCCGACCTTTCGCTTGACCACGTGTATCAATTCTACGAAGTTGCTATATACGGCGTCGTTTTCTCCAATCGAACGTTCATAGGCAAACTCCGGCGGTTCGTAACGAACCTTCTGAAGCATCTTTTTTCTTTCCTGATTGTTTACTTCAGTAGGCAGGATATTTCCTTCAGTGATCCCTTCAGGGACATTTGAAATCAATACTTCGTCAGCAAGGTTGTCTATATTTTCCCTTACCGGTGCATTGGGTAAAGCGGCATACTTTATCTCAGATTGGTCTAGTTGAGTTACAGGGATGATCATGGGTAGATGGTTGGTATTATAAATCTATGCAAAATGAATGTGGTTTGCAATAGCGTATGAGCAAAACTGAAATAACTAATAAAATTTTAACTCCTATAACGAACAGGTATAAGTGCATCAATATATGTTTTTAAAGGGCCAAAGCAATAGCTATAAATAGCTATTTTGAAATTTTGATCAATCATAAAATCACATTAAACGCGTTTACTGTCTTGCATTTGTAACTTTTTAACGGATTGAAAAGAAAATGCCCAGGCCATATCACACCAAAAGTAATAAGGCAGAACAGACAGCCTTGTTTTTTTTAAAAAACCTCTTTGAAAATTTGGCTGCCTAGGTAAGTGTTATGATCAAGGCAATTGGGGAAAGGCAAACTCTTCGTTCTTTGTTCTGTTGCAGGGTTAGGTGGTAATTATGACTTTTGTACGATTAAATGCATTAAAGAAGGGGTGTTAAAAATCCGTTCCATTTCAGCTTGAATTAGCTCTTCAATATCCGATTTTACCTGCAGGTAGGAAAGCTGTACTACTTGGTTGCTCAAATTCTTTATAATCGGTAGATTTCTGAAGGACCGTTCTTCGTTTTTTATCCGGTCATGTTCGTTTATAATCTCGCAGTTAAAGGCTACGAGATGAATTTTTTCATTCGGATCATCAGCTACAAGACCTACAAATTGTCCACTCGATAGTGCCGATATTTTTGACGCGGGCACAGCTGTATCCAGTTGCCTTGAACGACTTATCGAAGTATCTCCGCTATTGATTGTCAAACTTTCTTTTTCCTGGTTGATTTTCCCTATCCTTTCAGACAACTGTTTGGCTGTGTCTCCAGTAACCTGTCCTGAAATTATATTGCCGACAATATTTGTGATTACATCTGCCTGTTCTTTGCCATAATCTTTACGTAGCTGGCTAAAATCCTGGATGCCCAGACAGGTAGCTACTTTGTTGCTTCTTGCGGTGGCAATCAGGCTGTCAATATTATTCAAATAAATTGTTGGGAATTCATCAAAAATTAGGCTGCATTTCAGCTTGTTTTTTTGATTAACCAGCTTAATCAATCGGTTGACATATAAAGACAAAACGGCACCATAAATCTGTATTTTTTGAGGATTGTTTCCCATGCAAACGATCTTTGGCTTTAGAGGATTATTGATGTCCAGAGTAAAATCATTTCCTGATAGGATGTAATAGAGCTGAGGGGAGGATAATCTTGCCATAGCAATTTTTGCCGATGCAATCTGACCCTCCAATTGTTCCATCACGTCATTGATGTAAGCGTTTACAAATGGATTGATCAACACTTCGATTTCTTTTTCAGTTCTAAGAATGCTGAAAAGACGATCATAGTCGACCTGCATCAATTCTATCACATGAGGCAAAGTGCAAAATTCACCGTCCCTGTATCGCCGCAAATACCATATGATGGCTGTGAGAAAGTTAATTGGGGACTCCACAAAAAAGTCACCTTGTTTCCGGATCCATTCCCGATTCAATCCAAGCAGGATTGTTCTAGCAGACTCCGCTGCGTCGGTAATATCAGTCATGGCAGATGGTTCAAGCGGATTACAACGATGACTTCGGCTTAAGTTATCAAAATTAATTACATAAAATTCCGGGTATATTGAATATTTACTTTTCGATCGAAGCCAGGTATTGTATACGATTTTAGTTAGATCGTCAAATTTAAAATCATAGACAAACATGGAGAAGCCTTTTTGAATATGCTGCGTAATTACATGCCTTATAACAAAATAACTTTTTCCCGAACCTGGTGTTCCGGAAACAAGCAGGCCCCTGAACGGATTAATAATATTAATCCAGCTTTTTCGAATTTTGTCCTTTAGATGATAACGGGCTGGTAGATTAATGGAATACTCATTTTGCAGTAGCCTTTCTTCTTGAGGAAAGGTCTCGTTTTCGCGGTTAAATATGTCCGTATCATTTAGCCTTTTATGGATGATCCTTGATAGCAGCGTGCCACCCGTTAAAGCGAGTATATATCCTATTGTTGTTACGCATATATAAGGCAGGTAATTCATCGTTGAATTATCAATGCCAGGATAAATGAAATAGCTCAAAAAATAGAGAGTCAATCCAACGCTTATATAGGCGAATGTTGTCTTGGTTTTTAATTTCTCGCTCTTACGGCCTTTGCCTCCGAGTAAGGCTATAATAAGAAATGCCAAAGCCAGCAGTTTCGACTTGTGGAAACTATTAAATAAACCGGTTTTTTTGATATATAGTAATAACCTGTCACCAAGATTATTCGTCCATCCTAGCTCATAAAAACCAGTATAACAATAATAGTAGAAATGCAAGGTTAGAAGCAGTATACTTACCAGCCTGGTCATATCAAGAATCTTCCTTAATGCTTGTTCGTTTTCACCGGTTTGAAATGACATAACAACTATAATTTTAGAGATTGTTTGATTGTTTTCTTTTTCTCTTTTTAGTTTTCTTCTTAAAGCCGGGAGAAACGTAGTCAAAATTGGCTTCAGGTCGAAGCGCATCCTTCACAAGTTTTTCAAAGAAATATTCAATCTTATCAGGATGATATCTGTACGGAGAATATGAGACGGATGGATCTTTTGATGGCTTTGCAAAATTTCGTTCGTTGTTAGGGACACCAAGTCTTAATTTGTCGCGACTACTGAAATCAGTAGTCCCTTTGCATCTGTCTATAATGGCCCTGATACTATAATCCTTTCCGAGGTCGCTTCCATTAAAAACAGCCCTGGTTTGATGATCGATATAAGTAATGCCATAGTTAATTCCCTTTGCATTTTGTCTTAGGACAACATGTATTCCATCCTTTTGCAGAATATCTACAAAACTTTTTAAATCAATATTTTGTTTTTTGTAAATGCGATGTTCACTGCATTCTTTATCCTCGATTTAAAAGGGAGTTTTTTATATTCATTTTCGTTAAAACGTTCAGTCAAAAATTTTAGTCCGGGATTGTTATAGAAAAGACTTGCTTTTATTGGAATTCCTACAGGTTTCCCTTTGCTATCCAAAAGACGGTAAAACAAGCCGTTGTTTCTAAATGTTCTTGAGTTGGTATTGCATCCATCAACTGCTACATTATACTGCTTTAAAACTGCATTTAATTCCGGCAGAGATGTATATAAATATTGAGGTAGGACCTTTTCAAGAACATTACTGATGGCACGCCGCGTTTCAGACTTGCCATACCTGGCAACCTCAATAGTGTTTGCCGATTTCGTTATTGTCTGTTTTCGGCCCTTTGCAACAGTGAGTTTGTATGCCTTTTCCAGTGATTCACAAGCCTTGCGAGACTGATTTCGGCCGATGTTTTGCATGTCTATACGGCTGCCATCGTTTCTAACTTTAAATGATACCAGGTGTAGATGCGGATGTCCTGCATCAAAATGTTGATAGATAAGATAGGGCTGATTTCCGAATCCAATCTCCGTCATATAAGAGTGAGCAATGGATAACATCTTCTCTGCGTCAAGCCGGTCTGATGGATCGAAATTCAGTGAGATATGTACACTATTTCGTTTCACATTTTCATTTAGTTCGGCTTGCCTTTTTAGCATGTTTAATTTCTCATGAAAATTGAGCTGATCAGGGTCTTTTGGATAATTAACTGCACCAATGCATTTGGCTTTTCCTTCCTGAACTTTTTGCTCATTGTAATTGAGTGTTCGGCTAATCGAATTTCCGGTATTTATTACTGCAACCATTGCGCTGAAATTTGATTAATCTTTAATTGGATTTGCTCCGTTTTTTCGACTACTTTTTGCCGCTGCAACTGAGCTGTTTCCAGCCAGCTTTTAAACTCGTCAATGGCTTGAAGGGTATGCAGTTTTTTTACGGTTTGATTGAGGTTATTTCCAATAGCATTCAGCTCCTTTCTGAGTTCAATTAATGCTGTCATAAAGTCATCTAGTGACTGGTTGCGATGCTTGAATACAACTGCTTTTTGAAGTAAGACATTACGTGCATACTGACTTAATTTTCGACAGGTTGTTTGTTGATAGTAACCATTAATCTTTTGATATTCCGGTTCGCTTAAACGTATATGCAGCCATCTATTCTTCTTGTTTTGTGCTTTTGTCATCACAGTTCATTTACAAATTTTAAAGCTTGTTTTTCAAGGGCATTACCGCCCACGAGTTCCGAGTGAAGAGCGGCAGAAAAACGTTTGTGATACAAACGGACATCTTGCCGATCGCGGATAAGGCGATCTAAACAACTTTTCGATAAGATCTTCATGAGCTTGAAGATTTTCAGCCAACTTGCAACTGGTGTTTACGTTTTGAATCCTAATCCTGAATGCTTTTGCTTTTGTTGTTTACCGAATAGTATCAACCATTCATTCAGGTCTTTATTTTGAGAATAGAGCTTGCTTTGATCTTTGTAATTACTATTTTCTTGGCATGCTGCCTGGCTGCAATTTTGTCCGGGTGCATCGTTGTCGAGGAATAGGTCAACATTATCATACCTGTTTAAAATATGCTTTGCCTTTTCAAAAAATGAGAGTGAATTTAAGATCAGGAAATCGGCAGAAGGCTGTTGGTTTTTAGTGATGGCAATGAAGGAGAGAAAATCAAAAAATCCCTCAAAAACACAGATTCTTGTTGCATTGTTTAGGAGGGTTGTATGATCCTTAGGCGAAGTACTTAATTTCATGTATTTATTCCTCAATTCATAGCCACCGGAATCATTTTTAAATCCTATGGCGTAGTATTCCTTTTCGCCTAAACGGTAATGAATTTCAGAGCAATATTTTTGTGCTACATCAAGAGGAATTTTCCTGGACTTTAAATAGTCAACCAAAGGGTAGGAGCTGATTGTTTTTGAAGAGAGGATTTCAATCTTATGGTCAGCTTTTTTATTGATTGCAGGGGCAGGTATATTAGAAATTGAATTGGGATAATTTCCATTTGAATTTCTAATAAGATCACCAATTGTCCAATCCTTATAAAGTAAAATAAAGTCGATTAATGAGCCTCCTTTTCCCAGTCCAAAATCAAACCAGAGATTCTTTGTTCTATCGACCTTAAATGAGGGTGTCTTTTCGTTGCGCAGGGGAGATGTATACCAATAGTTACAGTTAACAATCTTTGAAGGATATATGTTAAGCGATTCGAGATGATCAACAATGTTCAATTGTTTGATGTAATTGAGCTTTTCTCTTATGTCCATAATTAACGTTTTTGATTTGAATGTGTGGTTGACGAAAGTAAAATGGCACTTTGTTGAAAATTGAACTCCTTTAATTTCTAAAGGACGGTTTTAACCTCAATGCTTTCTGGATACTTTTGGACTTGAATTAGCAAACCAAAAACATAGCTATGCTTTCAAAAAATGATTTAGAAAAAGTGTATAGTACAATACTGTGTTCACCCGGGATGAATGAGTCCGTCAAAGTGCTTTTGCAGTTGCCAAGAAAAAATATATTATGCCTTGTCAATGCAATAGAGCATTCCTTGTTAGATGGCGATAAGGACAAAAGAGGATTTGACATGGATGTAGAACAAACATTAAAAGCTGTTTCTATTGAATTGTTGGAAAAATCCGGGCTAAAAGAAATGTATGATCACCTGGCCAAGCTTGCATGAAATCAATTGAGCCAATGCACTTAATCTATCTGGTGTTGACCTTAAAATTTCTATCCGCTATTGACATTGGCAAAGGCGGCTATTAATTTTGGTGATCATTTGCTTCCCTTACAGCATTAGTCACCTAACACTCAGCTATATGAAATCAATCCTCTACACTTCGCTTTGTTGCTTCATCTCCTGCGTTCTTTTTGGTCAGAATAAACCGATAGTACAATGGCAACACAGGTACGGCGGCCAGGCTAATGAATATCTCAATTCTACGATAATGAGTCATGATAGTGGGTTTTTAATGGTTGGCTCAACATTTTCTCACAATAATAGCGACGTATCCGGTGGCCATACGGGCTACGAGCCATTTCTGGATGCGTGGGTCGTTAAGACTGATAGCCAGGGAAATCTCGAGTGGGAAAAGTCCCTGGGTGGCATTAAGCCGGATGACATATCGCAAATTATCGCTAACACTGATGGGGGATACACAATATTGGGCTCAACTTCTTCAAATGACGGAGATGCAGCGGGATTTCATGGAGGTGCTTACATGGACTTTTGGCTCGCTAAATTAGATAGTGAGGGCAGCGTGGTATGGAAAAAATGCCTGGGCGGATCAAAGAGCGATGTTGGACGATGTATCAAACAAACCAACGATGGTGGGTTTGTAATGATGGGTTTTACCAATTCAAATGACGGCGATGTATCCGGATTGCATGGCAATTCCGGCTTTAGTGATATCTGGGTTGTCAAGGTGGATAATACAGGACAATTGCAATGGCAGAAATGCCTTGGCGGACGATCACAGGAAGATGCAAACGCGCTTGAATTAACGCAAGATGGTGGGTTCCTCATTGCAGGGACGACTAATTCAAATGATGGAGACGTTGCTGGTAACCATGATCCCAGTGGCTTCTATGGAGATGGATGGTTGGTAAAACTTAGTTCAACAGGCCAGCTTGAATGGCAGAAATGTATTGGCGGCGGTTTCGATGAGAAGGTTGGACAGCTTAAGGCTACTGCAGATGGAAATTATATCCTGGTTGGTTCCACCAATTCTTCCAATGGAGATATTAGCGACAAGCGTTTTTCAGGTTATGATTACATGGTTTTAAAGCTAGCGCCAAATGGAAATATTTTATGGGAAAAAACTTATGGTGGAAATAGCCTTACAATTTATCAAAATGGTGATCACGCAACCAGTGTATGCTTAACCAGGGACGGCGGCTACCTTGTTGGCGGACATAGCTGGTCAAATGATGGAGATGTTTCAGGACATCACGGCGCCACAACTACTACAGATATTTGGCTTGTTAAACTGGATGGACAAGGGTTGTTACAATGGCAACAGAGCTATGGGGGATCGGAAAATGATCTTGCACGTGACATATTCGAAACAGCCGATTCCGGTTATGTAGTTTCGTCAGCATCTGAGTCACCTAATGGTGATGCTTCCAATAGTCGTGGCAAATTTGATTATTGGATAATGAAGATCAATACACCACGTATTTCTGTAAGCAGTTCGCCTACAAATATTTGTGATTATGATCGACCTGGCCTTCTAGCAACTGTGGCGAATGGAGGGCCAAATTCATTTGTGAGATGGGTAAGAAACGGGAAGTTTACTGCCGTCACAACCAATTACTGGATTCCCGCAAATATGAAAAACAACGATACCATTTGGGCGGTGTATATGACAAAACACGGACAGTATGAAAGTAATAAAATTGTTTACAAAGTAGATCGAATTTTACGTGCAGTAGTGGAAGTTATTCCTGATCATATAAATAGTATTTGCAAAGGCACGCCTGTAGTGTTTACGGCACAAACGCTCAGAATTAGTTCAACCGCTACTTATCAGTGGAAAAAGAATGGAATTGTAGTTGGCGAAAATTCAATAACCTATAGGGATGATTCACTATTAAATGGCGATCAGGTAACTTGTAGTGTGATTATGAATTACCATTGCGCAATACCTGCTATAGCCACAAGTAAACCGGTTGTATGCAAAGTCTTTGATAGTATTCCACCGCCTCTTTCAGAAATTTCGGGGCCCGCATTCCTGCAGAAAGGAGCGCTGGGTGTCTTCAGTGTGAGTCCGTCTTATCCTGACGGATTGTATGCCTGGCTTATTCCGCAAAATGCCGGTATTATTTCGGGTAAGGGAACAAATTCTGTTGTGGTGAAATGGGGAGATACAACAGCAAAGATTTCAGTGAAACTATACAATGCGTGTGGAGCGCCGCCGGTTAAAACTAAAACGGTGTTCATTCAGACTCCTGAAATGTCGTCATCAAGAGTTGCAGGTATAGCTGACCAATCGAATACGTTTAGATTATATCCTAATCCTGCAAAAAGTACAGTGACAGTAGAATTTGTATCTTCTGCGGCTGATGAATATACGCTGTCTGTATTGAGCATGAATGGTGTTGAGGTTTATAAGGAAAAGGTTGTTCCAATTAAGGGAATGATATCTGTAAGATTAGATGTAAGCCGTTATCCTGTAGGTTTATATACGATAAGATTGTTTAACAAATTATCAAGTAGTGAGAAGAAGTTGATGGTTGGTAGCGATTAATAGTTGAGTTTTATAAGTTGATGACGAATAAAAAAAGGGCTCACATGAGCCCTTCATCACAAATTGATAAGTAACCATCCGCTGTGACGATTAAATGATCAAGAACTTTGATATCTAAAAGTTTACCGCATTCAACTAGTTTTGTAGTCAGATTTAAGTCTTCCGGGCTTGGTTTGAGGCAGCCTGACGGATGGCAATGAGAAAGTATAATAGCGGAGGCATTAGCCTTTAAAGCTGTCGTAAAAATTATTTTAGGGTCAGCTATTGTTGCTCTTCCAGAACCACTGGATATGTGACTAATTCCTAAAACAGCATTGGTAAAATTCAACAAGAGAATTTTAAATTCTTCAACATACTCAATTTTATCTTTATTCCAATTTGCAAGTAAGATTTGATACGCGTCTTTAGAATTGTGAATAATTGGTCTTTCAGATACTCTCGTCTTGTTGCGATATCTGATTTCAACTTCTGCCACTTTGTTTAATGATTTGAATGATGACTGTTCCATAACTTAATTTTTAATTGATGAATTAATTATGGCAACATCGCCGGCAAAAGGCAAACTAGCACAAGAAGCAACGGAATAAATAGCGCCAGCGTTTTATGCCGGAAATTCTTGTGCGCTTCAGATGCCTTTTGCCGAACTTGGTGGAATGATTAATAAGGAAAAAACAGACAAACTGAAACAGGATATATAGGAGCGCTGTATATTCAGGAATTTTAAATATTCCTACCATAACAAAATTGAAGTGTATTCTGAAAGATAGTATTCTGGTCCACGGAGGTGCGACACTGGTATCGAGTTTATTTCAATCGCGTTTTATCGACGAGCTATACCTGTTGATTAATCCGGTAGTTATCGGCGATGGTTTGACTGCTTTTCGGTACTATCAACAATTTGATGAAAAGATGCTTTGCCTTATTCTTCGGGAATGATCCGTTTGCATTATTTATTTAACCTGTAATGCTTCGATACGCGGGAGTTTTTTTAAACCATTGAGATGTTTAGATGCAAATTAAGCCGAATAACGGAGGAAAGATGAATGCACATACCTAACAACAAGCAAAGCTGCATGTTGGGATTAATGCTTAATTTTAGTGAGCAATGGTAGAATTTCTATTTCATCCTGTTACGCCCCATCCTGCGCTAATCCCATATGTGGCTAAGATGTGGGTGTTTGAAAGTAGCGGCCGGCTTCCGGCGGAGGATATGAAGCTAATCGTACCCAACGCTAATTTCAAGCTCACGCTTACCTGTAAAAATGGTATGGTAGCGCAAATAGACGGTAGAAGCTTCACACAGAAAGAAGACCAGTTGAGTTTATCCGGTCTTATAGATAGGCCCGTTGTGTTGGACCCTAGCGACGATATGCCGACCAGTACGATCGTCATTGAGCTCAACCCGATCGGCGTATATCGACTGTTTCATTTACCCTATGCAGCGCTCAACAACCAGCTGCACATGCTGCCGGAACTCTTAGGTAAGCCTGGCCACGCTCTCGAAATACAGCTTGGTGAAGCGCCTAACTTGGCCATGAAACTTCATTTGTTACAGCAGTTTCTTCTCGAGCAATTACACATCGGCAAGGCCGACTCCATTTATGACTACTGCGTTAATCGCATTACGCAAGCCAGGGGCATAGTTACCGTTTCACAACTTGAAAAAGCAACAGGCTACAGTGCGCGGTGGCTGCATCGCAAGTTTAGTGAGCACATGGGCACCGGCGCCAAAAACTTCGCGGAAATTGTTCGCTTCAAGCAATGCTACCAGGTTTTTTCATCAGGCGTCAGTTACGACATGCTAAAAACACATATCTACGAATATTACCACGACCAATCACATTTTCTTAGGTCATTTAAGCGTTTTACAGGAAGCACACCAACCGAACTGCAGCGTAGACTAAACGAGCTTGCAACAAAGCATTATACAAGCTAGTTCCGATTTGTACAACGGTAATTGTTTCGGCCGTTCTAGCTTTGTATAAAACAAAAAAAAGATGGAAGCGAACAACTACAGCAGAAACTTTACAGTCAATTTAAGTGCGGCAGAGATAATGCAAAAAATCAGCAATGTACCTGGCTGGTGGGGTGTCTCCTTTACTGGCAGTGCTAGCAACAAGGATGACAACTTTGTCATCGAAATGGGTGGAGATTCTTTTTTTAACTGCACGGTAAGTGAACTTGTACCGGCTAAAAAAATTGCGTGGCTGGTTGCCGATTGCAACATGCCCTGGTATAAAGATAAAAAAGAGTGGGCTGGCACGAAGATGGTCTTTGACCTTGATGAACATGATGGAAGCACTCATGTAATGTTTACACACGAAGGGCTGACTCCAGATTCAGAGTGTTATGTAGATTGTGAACCTGGCTGGACGCATTGGATACAGACAAGCCTCGTTTCATATTTGACGACAGGAAATGGTGTTTTTAGAAAATCTACGAAATAAGTGTAGGCAATGGAAACACAAAAGTACAAGCCAGCGATTTACCAGATTGCTATCGCAGTCCCTGGAATTGCTGACGACATATTTGACCAGATAATAGATCTTGTTAAATGGTGGCCGGAAGATCTGGAAGGTGAAAGACCCGGCCCTGGAGTTGAGTTCACATTACGAGCGGGTGAGGATCATTATTCTAAAAACAAGGTAATTGATTTCGAACCGGGCAAACGATTTGCATGGATCACAACCGAAAGCCTTCGCAAAACCGATGGCTTTGAGTGGACGGGCACCAAAATGATTTTTGATCTGGTTGCTACAAATGCTACAACACAGATTACATATACCTATGACGGTATCGTTTTGGCCGATGAAGTCGAAAGGCTTGTTCATATCTGCCAATTGACAGTGAAGGAGTTGCTGTATAATTATCTCGTGCATGGTAAAACAAAAGACGATTTTTCGTTGGCAATTGAATTCAATAAATCGGCAGGAGTGGTATTCAATGCACTGACCAAAGATGTCGCTAGATGGTGGGGCGGCAGGGATCTCACCGGCAGCGCGCTGAAGTTGCATGACGAGTTTTCGATCGGTCATCCTGGCGCACATTATTCAAAACAACAGGTCATTGAACTTGTACACGATGAGAGACTGGTATGGCTAGTCACCGAAAGTGAACTTGCCTGGCTACAACAAGACAAGCATGAATGGACGGGGACTAAAATGATCTTTTGGCTTTCGGGCAATAATGGTAAAACTGAACTTCGGTTTACCCATGTAGGGCTTACACGGGATAAAGAATGTTATGAAACTTGTAGCCACTCTGGTTGGGGAATTGTCATCAGCGATTATCTGTACCTTTTTGTTTCAGAAGGTAAGCCGCATTTTACATAATTCTATGTGATCCGTTCAAACTAAAAGAAGGATCGACGCAGCATATATCGAGATGTAAGTCCAGGGTACATTCTTTACCAGACACTCTCCGACATAGATTATTGTGACCGTAGTAATAATTGAGCCACTTTTCTTAAATGCAACGCGAGGAAAAACAACGTTCGTATTAGGGATATTCTTAAAAAAATGTCATGGTTCAATGAGATCAAGACGGTTGATTTTTTCCGATGATTCATATAAATGATAATTCATCCTTGATGGAAAAAAGATCAGAGCATATCCCAGCATGGCGCAAGCCGAGCGGGTTACAGACGTTTTTGCTACACAAATAGGTGGCTATTTGTCGGGTAAAATAAGACTGCACTAGGCTTTGTGTGGCGCTTAACTTAGGACAGCTGTTACCAGAGTGTAAAGCTATAAGGATTTGTGACGCAGATTAATGCTTATTTAAGTCTTTTCCGGGTCTGCTTGATACTCGCACATACTTTCTCTATATATTTTAAGCAAGAACAGCTTTGTTATTTGAAGATTAGAACAATGCCTGTAGTGGTTTTGGGAATTATCACAAACAATAATTGTACTGCAAGGATGTTTTTATTTCCACCTTCTTTACCAATTAACCGCGCCCGTGTCCGCAAGACACGGGCGCGGGGGGCTTTGATTCGACGCTATTTTTGCCAAACACAGGAATGATTCTTTGAATATTACCGTTAAAGTTTACGAATAGTTCTAAAAAGCAGCGGCTCCTTGGCCGCTGCTTGCAATTTTAATTCTTAAAACTGTTATTTTTCAAAAAAAACAGGCAGATATTAAAAGCTGCCTGTCTGCGCATTTGTGCTATGCCGCCACAAAGAATGGAATTCATTTTAGTATCGGCATCTTTATAGTTGCGAACATTTTGAAAATAACCAGTTACTGCATTATATGCGCCAAACAATGTGCCTTTGGTGGTTTCCAGTTGCTGTGTTTCACTTGTCATTGCATATTCATAAACCTGGTTGCACATATTTTGAAATATTGTACTGGTTTCGTCGAGCTTTCCGAATTCCAGCTTGGCCAAAACTTCTTTATTCGGACACATGGCGCGCCGGATCAATTCCATTACCTGAGGATCGGATATGCGAATTTTAGAAAATTGGTTGAAGATGCTTTCGATAGTTGGTGTTAGTGTGTTTACCATTCCCATTACCTTATGCGCTTCTTTCAGCCTTTCAATTGCATTAGCGGTATGGCGGATCTTAATAACATTAGAACAGTTCCGCAATGCTGCGTTAAGTGTGTTGTTACACACTATTCGCACAGGTGTAAATGCGGCAATAATGCTTCCACTACCATCATGCGAAGTGGTCAAAAAAACATAATTTTCTATTAAGTCATCATTGTCGACTTTGATATAAGAAGGTAGTTTCGCTGTAATGAAAATTCGTTCGCCTTTTCCAAGTGCGCCCGCTGTTTCATAAAGAATGCCTTCACCGCCTCCTACAATCTCGTCAAAAAAAGAAAATGCATCAACATTTTGGACAACCTTGTAATCTTTGCCGACAACGCCGAGAACGGCATTGTTATCTGCCCGAACAGTTGCATAGTAGTCCGGAACTTTTATTTTTTCTTGTGTAGGTTCTGGTGTGTCAGTTTCACTGCTGGAGTGCGTAAATAATTCACGTTTTTGAACAGTATAATCCAGCCCTGCAAATTGTAACGCTTCAGCGCTTGGTGGGTAATCTGTAACGATCTTGCCCAGGCTATGCCAGGGTTTTTCCTGTACGCTAAAGAAACTGTGGTTTCCTGTCTTTTCATTGTAATTCAGATTGTGTGCCATTGTAAATGATTTTAATTGTTTAAAAATTTCTTTGCTGGTGAAGAGAAAAATTAAAAGGGTAGATCATCCGGATTTGCATCACTAGTTAAAGCTGCAGTAGTGTTGTTTGCTTGTTTACTGCTTTGCGACCTCCCATGGAGTTTGATATTGCCAACATGAAATACAAGGGCTGCACGTGCTTCATTGTTGCCGCCAATCCATGCGTTCACACTCATGCGGCCGCTTAGCTCGATCATTGTTCCCTTTGTTAGTAAGGGAGCAATAAATGTTGAACAGTTAAAACATTATTGGGTTTTAATAGACCAACAAAACGGAAATATTCTTTAATTGGCGAAATGATTTTACAACCAAGCCTTGCTGACGCAACGGAGAAATTTAATGAAACTACAATTCTTACTCAGCTAAATGAAAGCAACATTTTTGACATTGAAATGCTTCATCAGGATGGCGACACACTGCAATTGCATTTTACGCTCAATGCTAACTGGGATAAATATATCGTTTTCCCAGGAGATGGAAACTCCTTAGTGTATGAGTTTAAATTTAAAAAAAGAGTTTGGAAAAGGTCACAATACGATCCATTTAAAGTAAACTTTGATGAACTTCAACAGCGAAAAATTGTTCGGCCATTTCAGAAAAAATAATAGCGAAAAAGGCAATTATAACAAAAAGTGATTGTCAAAAGGATGATGGTAAACGATGGTTAAAATAAAACTCATCGTTTCATCCAAGCCTTCAGATCAAATCGTTTGGTTTGAAGATATGATTGAATACTTTATAATGGTTTTGGCTCACAATACGGGAGATGATAGCTTTTATTTTAGCCAAGCTTCTAATTAGGGCTGTAATTTTTTTAATGTTTAATAACGGCTCGTAAGAAGATATTTACTTTGTATTTTGAATTAAAAGGGCGGTCAAAACTTGGCTGCCCTTTTTTCATTTTTACCACCGCTTAATTTTTCTTCCTTTCCTGGTTAAAATTTGCAGCACTGGTATTCAATGTATAAGTGATGCCATCAGGATTTAGCGTTACTTCATTTTCTGCAATACTATACGCCCTTGCGCATCGGATTGCCCCTGTGCTACAACTATAGGCTGCTGGTGGATTGTCACCTTGCTCACCCATTGAAGAATGAAGCGGATTTCCACTTGCATTAACTTCAAACCAAACCAGGTCAGATGCTGGTTTTGTCTTGATGTGCGTAAAAGCACTGGCGCTTATGGCAACAACTATAGCCGCTACGCCGAACAATTGTTTTTTCATATTAAAATTTTTAGTGAAAGGCTCGGCCTGTTTTAACGGGACATCCGAATAACCTGCCTGTAGGAGCTCATCTACAGGATATTGCAATTAGGTGTAGCTTATCTTTCTCGCTAATTTTATAGCTATTAGGTTTAATAGCATTAAGAGGCAATTAAAAACCAGGTGCTGATGCCAACTCAGCTGTTCAATAACTCCGCCGCACGAACAGGGTAGGTGAGGAGCAAAGCTTGTTAGTACGACAATGTATGCTGTAAAAATGGACAGCAGCACGAATGATCCCCACAGCGCATATTTGATGTCATTAGAAAATGCAAGTGCGGTTGCAAGTAAAATTTCTGAAACGGGAATGGCAATAGCAAAAAGTCCTGAAAAATTACCAATAACGGGCATTCTTGATAATTGATCTCTGAAGCTTTTCCATTCAATCAATTTGTTTAAAATTTGACTTTACCGAAATGCAGACTTCGGGACAACAAACCTTTAACGCCCAAGAGACGGTTTTACTTGGCGACACTGTTGATGCAAAAATTAAAATCGTATCGCCAGACCGTTTTGCGGGTAGTTTGACAGAAGAAATGGAGTTTGAATTTAGAGAAGGTGCGACAGTTATCGGCACAGGAAAAATTGAATATATTATAAATGACAAGCTTCAGGGAGCAGGCTAATGCGGCTAGAATAAGAGCAATTATTATCCAGAATGATAAACCTGCGGCAATTTTCTACTTCCATCTGGCCGATAATAATTCGGAATTAATCAGGCTTAAGAGAATTAGAAAATGCATGTTTTATTGCCTCTAATTTTAAAATGGTTAAAGGCTTAGTAAGAAATAACTGAACATGCTGGTTTTCTTCCGCTCTTTTTATATCTTCCGGATTGGCAGAACTGGTATTCATGATAATAAAGCAATTATCTTTCTTTTTTATATTCAGTTTATCGAACCTTTCCAGAAATTCAAATCCATTCATTTCAGGCATGTTTATGTCAAGAATAATTATGCAGGGTAGAGAAAACGAATTTTCTCTTAAGTACTTTATGGCTTCACTTCCCGTTTCACAACTGATGATCTCATTGGCAAAATGATACTTTTTAAGCATTTTTGTCACGAGCGTTCTAACAATATAGTCGTCATCGATCATCATCACTTTTTTAAAACAAAAATTATTTTTCATAGATATGATTGAGTTTATTCTAGAGACAAAGACCCGGGCATATGGATGGTTTCGTAGTGCTCCATATCAAGAAAAGAACACTTATTGTGTATTATTGAAGAGGGTTTTAAAGTTCGCTGAACCTTTATAACCTCATTTTTTTTCCACAGATTTTTTTTTATTTCACTACTTCTTCAAAACGTTGCCTTATTAAGTGTTTAAGCGTTTTCTCATCTTTTGATAACGGTCACAGGCATTACTATTACCTTCAAAAATTCCCGAAGGGCTGAAGGCAGGTCCTTTCTTTTAGGCGATTTTTTAACTGTTCTTCCAGTAATTTATTTACCGCTTTCTTTTCTCGAAATGATTATTATAGTGAAATAAATAATCGATTCAAGATATTGATTGGATCCGCCTGTAAATGTGATTGTATTTCCCAAATCTTATTTTGCGAATTGATTTTTACATAATACCTGGCCAGGCTTTGGAAATGAAATCAGGCATGGTCTCAAAATCATTTTCCTTATCAAAAAAATGTTCAGTTCCCAGATTCAGGTACAGGCTGTGGCGATACCCATCTGCCTGGTTTGTAACCAGTATACCAAGGCAAGTCCTGGCATTCGTATTTTGATGATTTTTTCTACTTCTTGATAGCTTAACCCACCTGTACTGCCGGAGGGCCGGCAACATTTAAAGTAAGGTTTCATTCTTTCAGCAAAGCGTAGTTGTCATTAACCAGCTGTATCGTTAGTGGGCTAGCAGCATCCTTTAATAAGCTCAAAGAAATGCACAATTCCACGCACAAAAAATCAATGATATTGTGATTTGTTCTGTAGTTAAAAAACTACAAACTGTAGTGACATTTAAATCAGTTTTCTTTCTAAAGCATATCGGGTCATATCAGCATTGGACTGCAGGTGCATTTTGTCTAAAACACGGGAGCGATAAGTGCTTACCGTATTACCACTTAAAGAGAGCTGATGTGCTATTTCTGAAATAGTTTTTCCCGTAGCCAATAACTTGAATACCTCAAATTCACGATCGGAAAGCGATTCGTGTGGTGGGCCAGTATGCTCATTGCTAAAAGCATCAAGCACTTTTTCCGCAATTGCCGGTGTAATAAATTTTTTCCCGTTTAGAACCGTTTGAATTGCTTTAATGAGATCATAATGAATGGAAACTTTGCTTAGATAACCTGCAGCTCCTGCCTTTAAAGATCTGATGGCATACTGATCTTCAGGATACACGCTCATGATCAAAATCGGCAATTTCGAAAATGATTGCCTGATTTGTTTCACTGCATCTATTCCACTTCTGCCCGGCATATTCAGATCACAAATAACCACATCCCAGTTTTGTGCAATTACTTTTTTTACTAACTCTTCTGCATCAGACGCTTCCCCTATTTCAGCAAATGGGTATTCTTCATGTATAATGTGCCTTAGACCTCTTCGAACAATAGCATGATCGTCAGCAATTAAAATCCGAACCATTATTGGTCTCCTTTTTCAATAAGATATTCTTGTAGTTACCGTCGTTCCTTTGCCAGGAATACTTTCAATATTATAACTTCCTGACATCATCTCAGCTCGCTCTTTCATTCCTAATATACCTAATGTTTTCTTCTTTGCGGCTTCGCTAATATCAAAACCCCGTCCGTTATCATATATACGTAAAATAATTTCATTGGTTTCTTTGACAATTTCAACCTGCACATGGCTTGCTTTTGAATGTCGTGCGACGTTAGTTAGCGATTCCTGGAAAATGCGAAATAAGCCTGTTTTTGTCGAATCATCAAGGTCTAATTCTTCTTCAGATGAATAGAAAGATGTTTTGATGGCTGACCGCTTTTCAAATTCTTTCAAATGCCATTCTATGGCGTCATCCAATCCCAAATCAAGCAAGTTCGGACGCAATTCATATGAAATTTTTCGCACAGTTTCCATAGTTGCGTCAAGTATTTCTGTCAAATCGTGAAATCTTTGCTTAACAATATCATCATTGTCGCTTATCTTCTCGCTGAGGCATAAAAGATCCATTTTAATTACGGTTAACTGTTGTCCCAATTCATCATGGATTTCCCTCGCAATATGGGTTCGTTCCTCTTCACGTATATTTTGAAGGTGTTCGGACAATAAACGGATTTCACGATAAGATTCAGTCAGCTTTTCTTCTGCTTTTTTTCTTTCGGTTACATCATGTGTTAAAGATAAAATGGTGATCACGTTTCCCTGGTTATCTTTTAAAACAGAGTTGTACCATTTGCAATAAACTACCTTTCCGTCTTTTGTATAATTGCGGTTAAGGCTCAAATTTCTCTCAACAAGACCGTTCATTAATTCATAGTCGACTTTTGCAACTTTCTTTTCATCATCTTTGTAAACTATCAGGAAATCAGGATCGTACCTGTTTCTGCCTAATACTTCTGATGCTTTCCATCCGAAAATTTTTTCAGCCTGTCCCGACCATCTGGTAATATTCAGATCTTTGTCCCACTCGATCACTGCAAGAGGAGTGTTTTCCACATGATAAGACAATCGTTGATAAGCTAAACGCAGCTTGTCTTCTGCCTCCCTGCTCTCGGTTACATCCTGTGATGCTCCATATAGCCTCACTGCATTTCCTTCTGCATCCGTCATTACAGTACCGCGCGCATGAATAATCCGCACTTTTTTATCAGGCATAATTCTGCGGAAATAAAAATCATATGGTGCACGGGCTGTAATTGCTTCTTTTACAACACGCCTCACAAGGCCCCGATCATGCGGATGAATAAGATTGAACACCGATTCCAGACTATGATCGAAATCCGATTTTTTAATACCAAACATCCGGTAAAGCTCATCCGATGATGTTGCGATATTGGTATGCAAATCCAGACTCCAGCTGCCAACATGGGCTATTTTCTCAGCCTCAGTCAAAAGGTTCTCGCTCTGTCTGAGCTTCTCTTCGGTCCGCCGGCGATCTTCTATGTCAATTGATACTCCGAACCACTTAAGAACCTGTCCGTGTCTGTCGCACAAGGGTGCGCTACGGACCAGGAACCAGCGGTATTTTCCATCGGCTCCCTGCAATCGCATTTCGTCATCAAAGGGTTGTCCTGTCGCCATGTTTACCCGCCAGTTTTCCAGGATTCTTGGGAGATCATCCGGGTGAATAGGAAGCGTTGGTTGACGAATTAATTCTTCCCTGGAAATGCCTGTATATTTTATCCAACGCTTGGTTACGAAATCAAGTGTGCCATCAGGTAAAATGATCCACGTCATAACGGGAATTGTATCAATGATTTCGTTTGTCAATTCTATTTGCCGTTTGATCTGTTCTTCTGCATTTTTGCGTTCGGTAATATCAATTCCACAAATGATCAGGCATGGTTTATCCTCATAATTTATTCTTCGGCTTATAATAAAAACCTGGCGAATGGATCCATCTTTTGTTCGAATTTTAAAGTCACCGCTTATCGTTATGTTAGCAAATGCCTGCTGATGGAGATCAAAAGCTCTTTCCCTGTCAGAAATATCATGGAGGTCATTTAATATGTGGAGGTGCGGAATCTCCTGGGCAGTATAACCAGTGAAAATTTCAAACATCCGGTTCCATTCCAATATTCTGTAGTTCTCGTCAATAATATTAACGATGCCGGGAAAGCTTTCTCTAATTGCTTTGCTTAATTCTTTTTCTTTAACAAATTTGTCTTCTGCCTCCTTGCGTTCGTCAATTTCCTTTTTTAATTCTTTGACCGCATTTTCTAATTCATTGGTCCGTTCTGCTATCAAAGCATCTAAAGCTTCATTTTCTTTAACCAGATCAGCTTTCACTTTTTTAAATTCTGGTTTTTCTAAGATCGCCCAGCCGCCTTTACGTTTTGCTATAACAGCTTCATGTGCATCAGCCACATCAAGCAGTGTTGCGCCGCTGGAATGAGAAAGAGGATACGTGCATAATATAATAACAGGTTTGTTTTGTACTAAAACATTCAGCTCTTTTTCATATTCCATAAAATCCGCCCAGTCATTACTTTCCAGCCAGGTTTCATTACCGTTTATGCGTAAACCAGCATAACCTCGTTTCAACGCATTTTGAAGTAGTTCTGTAATGGCATTGGTGATGGCTTTTCCATCAAACTTGCCATCCCTAAAATACCATTCCGTATATGGCAGTATTTCAATGCTGTTTTTTTCAATATGCTGTTGAAAGTTCGGTACATGTACTTTTAGCAATTCAAACGCATCTTCTACTTTTATCGGGTAAAAAACTATCCAAAGACAAAATTCGCTGTTCGCAAGACCAGTTTTAAAATACGGTATTAGCAATTCGAGCAGGTCTTCTTTGGTTTCGTAGAATTGGCAAAAATGTGTTCCCCATGGAACATCGCCAAGGACATCAACACCGGTTTTTCGGAGGTTATTGTGATCATGCATTAAGAGGAATATTGAAGACTAAAGTTATGAAGAATATACCTTCATCTAGCGCAAGTGTTTCGCAGCGGCACTTGTATCTACCAAATCAGCCCGGATTTTATCTGGAAATAGTTAAAGCGGCCAGGTTGTAATGGCAACAGGAGCTGAATGAATACAGCTGTTTGCGTTAGTTCTATAAGTTTGATAAGTTTAAACATGAAATAAAATTATTGACGCGTTAATTTTTAAAATTCGCCAGTATAATTGACTTAGCATTAACTGGTGCAAATGGTCCTGCGGAATACTTGCGACAGGCAAGTTTTCGCAGTGAACAGCAGCTTTCATTAGTATTTAATAGCACAGAGAACGCTATGTGGCTCATGAAAGTAGAGGATGACAACCGGTTCACGCTGCAGGTTGTAAATAATTCATTTGCTGACTTTTGTAATATGGATAAAGAAGATATGTATAGAGGAAGGAAAAGTAACGCAGTTGTTGGGTATATGTAATGATATAACAGAGCGAAAGATGGCTGAAAGATTGCTCATTGACTCAGAAGAGAAATAAGGTTTTGTTTGATAAAAGTCCACTGCCAAAGTGGATCTATGATGCAGAAACATTACGGTTTTTACATAGTATAAGATAAATAAGAGTTAAATAGAAACCTACCTCACACTAAATTGAAGTCCAGTATATGCATCTTCTTAACATTACTTTTTTTACAGTAGTAAATCACTTTAAAGGTAAAAGCGCATCTGAAGCGATTTTTCCGGTGTATCAGGAATGTGCCAGCACATTAGCTTACTGCTGCATTTTGCTTCAGCAACTTTTTTAAACGCTCGTTCCGATTCTTGTTTACGCAAACTGAATAGCTAGATGACTCTCTCTCTCTTGCACTTAACAAGCGATAATCTATAGAGGGTTGCGGCATCATGAAATTTATACAAGTACAAGGTTGAAAAAAATGCATCAGATAACTATTTACTGCTAAAGTATGCCGGACAATGCAGTATCAACAATGAATTTATTTTGCTCCAAAAAATGTTTAAGTAAATCAAGATAATGGGGTTCGTCATCGACGATCATTATCATGAGAGATAAATTGATTAACAAAAATTAGTAAGGAATCGAATGTTGAAAAATTCCATCTTTCTTTAAGATTTAAATATTTCAAGATCAGATTTAACGGATTCTCGTTTTGCGTTGCCGGAGGAATAACCGCCTTCGGCTTTTTTTTCACTTCTTGTAATTGTTTCTTTTTACTTTTTTTAATCAGATATTTTTGCTTATAATCACTCAGTGGTTCACGCTTTTCCTCTCCAGTTAATGTCTTCTGCTGAGACAAAGTACCTTTATTACCGTATTGAATACTACTATCTGAGGCCTTTACTCCGCCAACTTCTTTTTTAGCAGCAACCTGCTTACTTGTATCTAAAAGAGATTGTACTTTAAATTCAAGGTTGTCTACTATTACGCCGTCTTCACTTGCTTGAATATTAAAGGTTATAGTCTCAGGAGTACAAGTCAAATTTAGATTATGTAGTTGGGCAGTATCAAGCCTGGCAGTATAAGTGCCGGGTGTAAAGCCCATAAAAGTAAAATATCCGCCGGGTTCAGTGAGCGTATGAGCAACGCGGGTAAAATTGCTATCATAAAAATTAATTATTATACGGCTCAGGCCGTTCGTTTTGTTATTATTACAAAGAGATACTATACCCGAAGCCTCTCCTGCAACCGTTACTGCAACTTCAATTAATGTCAAATGGTTTGGTTCAATGGTAACACTGATATTAGGTTTTTTAATTTGCCATGCTATATTATCAAAACTGTTCTTATCCAGTTCAATTAAATATTTACTAAATGCTTCGAGTTCAAGTATACGTATTATTGTATCGCGATCATTACGCTCTGTAATGCCACCATTGATATGCAATTTCAGGCCTGCAACTTTGGGTTCATTTAAATCACGGTGCCCGTTACCGTTAATATCAAGATAGGAGAGAATGATAAGTCCTCCCTTACCTACGCCGATTCGATTATTTGCACGCAAATAATTTGTGTTATCATCATAAAGAAAGCTTCCTCTTGCCGATTCAACGAGACTAGAAGTATGATTACTTTGGGTTGCAAAAAAAGATGCTTGCCCGAAAGAAAAATTATATCGGAATCCTATTCCTAAATAGCTTGTTTTGATGTTAAAATCTCTTTGGTAAGAGAAATTGAGATAGCCTTTTGTACTTATATTTTTTCCCGCTTCGCACTTGAACATATTAAAGCGCTTCCTGGTATAATCGAATTGCATTTGAGGAGAGAATGTGATATTATGGAGGAGCCGGTAAGTCTGAGTGAAATTACTGTACACATAAGGATGCTGCGAAAACATTCCGTAGGTCGTAAGATTTGAACTGATGCCTGCAAAAACTCCGGTTATTGTATATTCTGCAGTAGTATATTTTGTGTTTGGAAGTATAAACTGCCCGAGTTTTAAACGTGAAAGAGCGTTAAAATTTCTGCTGTGAAGAGGAATTGATAATTCAATCTTCCGCTCCTCCAGGTAATTGTATTTGACTGCGGTTTGATCTTTATCGTATTTCGTATAACTAACATTGACCTGCGCTTTGGAAGACAGGCTGTAACTGATAGTTGCATTTGACCTCACTCCGTAAGTATGGTCTGCTGTTATTAATAGTTTGGATCCTAATCTGAATGATGCATTTAAGTAGGGCATACTTTTATCAGAGGCGAGAGATGAGAGATATTCTACTCCTGTGCCTATGGTAATATGCCGGGTAAAGCCGTAATTAACATCTGTTCGGTAAAACAAGCTCTTTTGTTCATCTTCCACGCGGCCTGCTGTTACTGTATATTGAAATTCATTTTGTGGAAGAAAATTAAAGGGTATAATAATATTTTGTTCCCGGTATCGTTCCTCTCCCCACGGGCCATATACGCGCAGTTTTACAACTGAGTTTCCGTAAACCATGGGTACTTCGAAAGTAAAAAAGCCTGACGAATCGGCTTTTTTATAGTCCAGTAGAATGTTATTTACATACAACTCCACCATCCAGCCCGGTTCAGTTCTGTCAGTAAGCTTATAGGTGCCAAATGATTTTCTGTAAGTAGTAGGCGTATTGGTAAATTGAACTCCCACAACTGGTGCGTAAATAGAAGACGTAGAATGAATGAGTAACTTTCCGGCTGTTACTTGACGCAGACTGGAATGGTCGTTATTAACATACCTCCAGCTATAATACTGTTGCTTTTGATTGAAAGGCTGAGCACTCGTATAATTTAAGGATACGTTTGCTTCTCCTCCCGCAACAAATGCCCCCATATTAAGGTTAGCCCTGGTATTATCTCCCGAATTCGATTGTTGAGTGGCTACTATGGACCAATCGGCCGAACCTAGATGAAACATTGAAAATTTCCGCGCAATAGTTGTATCTGCTTGCTTTTCTCCTTTCAGCCGACTAATGTTACGTCGCATTAACTCCTGCTGCATCTCCCGTATTGCAGGTAAATCTATTTGTGTATTGAGCGTAACAGAAAGGCTTCGAAAATTAAAAATGCAATCTAATCCAAAGGCCTCCCGGAAATAATCAGCGTTTAAATACAGACCCGTTTCGGTTTTCACCAAATCATTAGGTTTAAGTTCAAATATTTTTTCATCGTACCTGATCCTGTGATTTACTTCATCAATTAAATAGGTGACCTGTGGATTGATAAAAAAACCTGTCACCGAATCCATACCCGCTGAAAGTATATTCCTGATTTTTAAAAAATCAAAAAGGTCTTTTACCGGCAAATAAATTCTTTGGCCGTGAACAATGGCCGGGATTTCAGAGCCGCCTATTTTAGGAACATTAAGGGTAATTGAAATTTCGTAGTAGTTTAAATTATCATCTACCTGCGCCTTCCCGGCATTGCAATACAAAAGAGATAGAGAAACAAAGAAAATAAAAACAAAATAAAAAAGGTGTGGAGACCTGCATATTGTACCGGATAAATATGTGTCTCTGGGAGGCATTAGAATGATTATAAATTTAAGATTTCCTATTCCTGGTTAACCGTGATTGAGAAAGAACCGGTGTAAGTGCCTGGTGCGGTGGTCATAGAGCTTCCTGCTGTAAGCGTTCCTCCGATACTTACCCTGGTTCGTTCAGGTGGGGATACTGTGGTGTTAAAAGGCATAGCAGGTTCTGTCTTATCTAAATGTAATGTAACAGAGCCGCCATTGCTTCCGGAAAGTATAATATTGTCAGGCATTAATATTGAGATAATAGTGCCTGCAGGCGCTTCTATTTCGAATATAGCAGGATGATATTGTATGCCCATATTAAACGGAATAACGCTACCTGTAACAGAACGTGAACCATTTTCTGAAATAATCACTGTTCCACCCGAAATGCCGGGAGAAAAGGCGCCAAAACTGATATTTTGAACAGGTATCACAGACACATTTTGTGAATACACACATGTGCAAGGCATAATAAAGAGCAGGATAACACAAACGAATTGAAATAATTTTTTACACACTAACCATATATTGCTTGTAACGCTCATTTCTTGTATAAATATTTCTGGCAAACCACAAATGAGTATGCGACTTAATTTTTAGTTCAAATTGATTTCCGCCTCTGAAAGTTTTGTGTCGTTTGATGAGTTATAAGTTATTTGAAGAGTTCCGGTATGATAATCAATCCCGTTAATTTTATATAATTCAAACTGAAGATGGCGTAAAGCATTAGGCGTATAAATCGCCACGCCCTTTATTGTACCTACACGTGTTACTTTACCTTGCAGCGAAATATGATCTATTTGCACATCACCATAAACCGACATGTTTCCGGTACGGTTAAAAGTAATTTTCAAAACGGGATCTGTTTCTTTTTCCAGGTGAAATGAAATATCAGAAAAACTTACTTTGGAAGTATTTTCACCTACACGTATAATCACAGGAATGGACATGCCAAAAACCGGTACAAGTTTTACCGATATGCCCGAGTCTTTTTGTAACTCTTTTTCCCCGAGCGGATCAGAATTGCGTATCGCTCTGAAATATAAATGAGAACGGTATTCACCAGTAGCCAATTCGGATGATTTTATCAGTTGCACTTTAACAGCCTGTACTTCATTAGGAGCAAGGGTAACGGTATGCGGAAAAAAACGGAAGTTCCTGTCAGCAAAATTTTGTCCAGAGTCCGGCCGGTCGATTTTTTCAACTGAACCATCATCCTTCATTCTTATTTGCATCACAGAAATAATATATGTGGCTGTATCATGACCAATGTTGGCAAGATTCAATTCCTCTGACCTCTTAACACCTTCAAAGACCACTCTTTTCGGCATAATTAAAAGGTTCCCCTGACCTGAGCATTTTAAAGAAAAAAAGCAAAGCATAATAACCGGAAATAAAATGCTGGAACGCCTTGATCTATTACTAAACGATGATCCAGGAAGTAAGCAGGACAACATAAAAAAGAAAGTAGATGGTAAATTAAATCAGTATTATTCCTAATAGGCCGCACCCTCGGAAATAATATTACTGCCGAAGAAGTTTTAAAAGAAGGAAAAACGCTGTCATCAACGTTTTTCCTTCAAAAAAATGACAATTATTCGTAATTAACGGTTACATCAAAGTCTCCCGACGTATAAACTCCGGCAGCCTGCGATGCAGCCACGGTCAATGTAGCACCAACCTTAACATCTTTTGTACCTGAACTTAAAGTACCTGAACCTGAAGGAGTACTTGTAAAAGCAGTAGCATCCATTGTTTCAGTGCCGCTTGCACGGGTAAGAGTAACCGGTGTTGTAGGTAACGTAATAGAGAATGTGTAAGTGTCGGTACCCGTAACGGTGAAATCTGCTGCCGTAACAGTTCCTGTAGTGGTAGGTAAAGTAACTCCCCCGGTTGTAGAACGTGTTCCGTCAGTTGCTAGTATTACTGTACCACCGGATGCACCCACGGCGATGTTACCAAAACTCACGTCGACATTTTTTGTAATGCTGATAGGGGTAACAATTGTTGCTGTAGAAGTAGCGCTAGCAGTTGATTGTGCGTTCGAAGCAATCGTAAAACCTGCAAGCGCAAGTGTGAGAAGGATCTCTTTTTTCATTTTTATATTGGATTTAATCGGGGCAAAGCTAAGTGGACAATTCAGGATTTCCTGTAGACTTTGGACGGTTTTCCTGTAGACTTTGGACGACTTCCTGTAGACTTTGGATGACTTCACCAATAAAAAAAGAACCGGCAAACAATGTTGCGTGCTTGTAATACTTCGGCTAACGGAAATGTTACAGTTTTTTCAATAAATGATTGATTACGTGAGGTAGAGTATGTGCAAATTTTAAAGCTTACTTTTTTCAATTTGTACATAGTTAGCTCCGGACGATGAAGCATTTTGAGGTTTTCTGCCTACGTTTTGTGCAGATTAAAATGCAGAAACTCTGTCTGTCTATTTCCCATCTGTGAACAAACCAGTGGCGATCATATCAGGAGATTATTTGTTGCCTGCTGATCATTTTCTGAGCACTTGCCGCAAAGTGAGTTATGAAAAATATTTCAAGGGTGCAACTTTCCGTATAGTGTGGAACTCTTCCTCAATATCTTACCGCGGGATGATAATTCCATGTTTCTAAAACTTTGCAAGCCTTTTGCAGTATTCCATTTAGCCTCTTAAAAGATAATAGAGCATGAACAAAAGCAATAGTACCAATATATCGCCTTCCTTACATCTTCCGCTGATTGACGAATGTCAACGATTATTCGATGCCGTCGATTTTGGTGTTGCAATCCTGGAGCCCCAAAGAGATAGAACCGGAGATATTACCGATCTGGTCTTCGGCATGTTAACCAGTCCTTTGAAAGGCACACTGGATTGACTGATGTAATTGACAAGAAAGCCAGTGAATTGTCGCCAAACTTGCTGACAACAATACTTCAATATGCGCGAAAAGCAGCGGAGTTTCCAACGCTGGTCCGGGTGGAGCAGCATATTCACAGCCTCGGACGTTGGTTTGATGCATCTTACGTTAAAATAGGAGAAGATTCTGAAGCCAACATTGCCATTTTATTTAAAGACATTACGCAGGTAAAAATTTATCAAAAAAATCAATCTTTCCTTTCGGAAATTACCAGAGATCTAGTCATGTTAAGAAATATAAGAAATGGCCTTGACGAACTAGCTGAAAAGATTGCAAAACACTTTGATGTGCCGTGGTGCAGTTTTGCGGAAATTACTGATGACCGGACTACTGCAGTAGCAAATTATGGATGGAATGCCGATTTTGTCCCATCATTAAAGGGAATATATGATACAGAAGAATTATGGAGCCGCGAAGAAGCAGAAAGAATGAATAATGGGCAAGCTTTCTGTTGCCTGCGATGCTTTTAACGACTCCCGGTTCAACGCCAAAAACTTTGCTGCTTTGGGGGTAAGGTCCTTTATTGCAGTACCACTTGCAAAGGATGGTAAATTCAATTCCTTACTTTCTGTCATTGACTTAAAAACGCGTCAGTGGACGGCAGAGGATTTGGCCCTTATGCAGGAGCTTGTGTCCCGAATTTGGGCCAGAGTTGAGCTAGCGAGGGCAGAAGAAATGCTACGGGATTCTGAATCACATCTTCGTCACCTTTTGAGGCAAAAAGATGAGTTTATCGGAGTTGCAGGTCATGAGTTAAAAACGGCTGTAACCAGTATGAAAATTTTTGGTGAGCTTGTTCAACAAAGATTAGAAGAAACTGAAAATAAGGATGATATACATCTTATAACCAAACTTAATGCGCAAATAAAGCGGTTAACATTACTTATCAATCATTTATGGAACATTCCTCGCTTTTTTAAATAGAGCGTCTTCCTTTTTCGCCTTCTAGGAAAAGTTTTCTTAAACGTCAGGTTCTATTAGGCGATATTTTGCTAGGAAGTATGAAATTTCTCGCCCTTGCTGGTGTTTTCGTCCTTGTTGGTGTTTCTCACTCTCGCCTGCTTGTTGGGTGTGCCGGACGGTAATTGAGCGAAAGCCCACTAACAACAAAGTGTACAGGTATTTACTAAAAGTAAAATCAAATAAGCCGTTCGTCGAGCGGCTTGTTTGATTTTGCATTGATATCTGTGCAGCTGTTGTATTTTCTTTCGTGTTTATTCCACTACTAGCGGAATGCATCTCGCCCGGCAGATAAATGAGGATTTTAATCCCAATACAAGTGCAGGAACTTCGCGGGATAAGAAGAGAAGATGGCAAAAACAACAATCCGAAGTGTACCTCGTTTTATTTGTAAAAAAGGCGCTCGCTGCCGCTGCTTTTACAATCTGCTCAATTGTAAATCCGCGCTTGCCGCTTTCAACTTCAATCAAATTGCTTGGCCTAATACAAATCAATTCGCACTATTCATCGTAACATAAGTAGGTGGGTTTAAAAAGCGTTGCGGGGTCCTGTACGCAGATTTTCCGTTGTTTACAGAAATATTTGCAGTGGTTTATTTATACAGCCATTTTTTTATCCATCTTGTATAGTGCGGCATAACGAGATAAACCATCAGGAACACAATAATTCCTGAGACAAAAAATGCATCAACGATTCGTGATGGAGGAACTTTTAGCATTCTTAAAAAGGGAATCAGGGCTGAAGGGATGAGTATGGACAAAGGATAAATTGCGGACCAGGTAGTTAGAAATTGTTTCCAGCGAACAGGAGGTTTTGCTTTATTGTTTTGAGGACTGAATAAAAAATCCAAACCGGTGATGATATCATAATTGTCATCTGTTTTTAGTAGTGGGCGAATTTTTTCAACCAGACGTTTCCTGTCCTCTGACTCCATCCACAGTTTCAGGTTGTCTATAGTGTCAAAGCGGATAATGATCGTATACAAATATGTCAAACCGGGAATAGGGCGAATGATCTGCCAGTTAATATGACCATTGGCATTTCTTGCAATGGGACCGATCTCATCCAGCCAGTTTTCATATTCCTGGTGTTTACCGTCTATGATTTGGTGTGCGATGACTACCGTTGCGCCTTCTTTTTCCATAAGATTAATAGCTGAGGTATTGGGAAATAAATTGTGTTCAATGAAGGTTAATGCCGAGCCCACTTCTTAGCGCCAACTGTTTACCATACGAAGTGAGGTGTAACGCCTCACGTATTTGTTGATCATTCCAATGGGGTAACGCCTTGTCAACATCACCATTATGGTAATGCAAACAATTGGCAAGTGCGATCGCATCCCGATAAGCTTTAGCAGTGCCGGAGGCAGTATGTGGTCGTACCACACAAGCGGCATCGCCAAGTATTGCCACCCGCCCGTTATACATCTTGAGTACAGCCATATCTACTATTACCTGGACAAAAGGACTTTCTGTTTGGAGTACCCGGTCTCTTAAAATTTTCGGTAGCTCCTGGTGTGCCTGCGCATGTAGGTCGCTGACAGACTTGCTGCTAAGAAAGCCGGGAGGAACTGAATACATTCTTGTTTTTTCATCTTTACCCGTCAGGATATCCGCCAGTTGCTCGTGTGATTTATTGAGATACCATACCCAATTGTATAGGCGTTGCCCTTTGTTTAATTCACCTTTTATGCCTGGTACCATGTAACAAAGCAGGTGTGAGTGATGGTAAGGATAAATGGAAAACTTGTTTTCAAAAAAAGCCACTTCCGCATCAGTCATTTCATTTTCGGGTATGAGCCCCCGGTAAGCCACATAACCTGCATAGGTAGGCGCCGTATTGGGTAGAAAGTGATTTCTTGTTACTGAGCCGTAACCATCTGCGCCAATCACCAGGTTTGCTGTTTGTCTTGTTCCGTTCGAGAAATGCACCGTTACATGATGCTCGTTTTCTTCTATAGTTTCCAATTGATGACCGAAGAAATAGCGTTCATTAGGAAAATAATCTTTGAGCTGTTGCCAGATATAGTTCCAGGAAGTAAAGGAGGTGTCGTTTTGAAATGTGTGCGTGACTGTCCCTTTACTATCCAGTACCTGTCTTTCATAGGCAGGCACACCAAAAACTTCTTTCGCCGAAATATGATATTCGTTCAAATAGTTCATCATATCGGGCTGGATGACCAGGCCGGCGCCTCTGTCCTGCATGTGCCCCGTGGAGCGTTCATAGATTTCAACGTCATATCCCCTGCAAAGCAGTGCGATGCCGGCGCTCAGCCCGCCAATCGAACCACCGATAATGATAATTTTCATAATGTCTATTTATTGATTTGCGTTTTTTGTTTTGCTAAAGACATCGGCAGCAGGTTGGCGTTTGTTATGGTATGCAGGATCTAATTGAGCCTCGTACTCCGGGTGTTTTTTTATAAAAGACGCTACGAACGGACAATAGACCATCACTTGTTTTTTCATTTCTTTTGCATGGGCAAAAGCTGCGGTTGCAAGCATGGAAGCTATGCCTTGTCCTTTCAATTGTTCCGGCACAAACGTATGCATGAATGCGATGCTTTGCTTGTAAAACCGGTAAGTGAGGTACGCTTTTGATCCGTCAGTTTCTATCTCAAATTGCTGCTCACTGCTATTGTTTACTACAGGTTCCATCTTTTGTTCTTTATGCGTTTTAGTGAAACGTACCTCGTAACATGAGGGCATGTTTTAGTGTGCCGGATTAAATACAAGGTCCGTTGCCTGTTTGATCTCATCTTCTATGATCGTGTGCCCCATATTATCATAGATTTTTTCGGTTACATTGGCGCCCATTGCACGTAGCATAGCAGATGATGCGTGTACCCGTTCTGCCGGGACATGCATGTCAGGATTAGAACTGCCAATGAAAACAGGCATGCCTTCAAAGGTGCCTGTATAGTTATCCTGGTATATTTTGTCGCCGATGAGGCCGCCGGTGAAAGCCACTGCACCTCCATAGCGTGCTGCATTTCTCGCGACGAATTCAAGCATGAGGCAAGCGCCTTGTGAGAAACCGAGAAAAAATATATTCCTCTTATCGATACCATATTCCTGTATGCAGTCTATAGTCTTTTTTAATAAGCCAAGTGCCGAAGAAAGCCAGGGCTCGTTCTCCACAGGCGGGGCCAGGAATGATAGAGGGTACCAGGTAAAGTTGGTAGCCTGTGGTGCAAGTAATGCATACTCGCTAACAGGTAAGTATGCTGCCAGTGATAGTATATCATTAGCAGACGCACCTCTGCCATGTATCATAATGAGCGCTTTAGATGCTTCATTGATCGGCTTACCCACAGTAATAATGTTTTCTTTATGCATAATTTTTTTTAAACAGGCTAACGTTTGTTGCGTTGGTATTGCAGCAACGGGTCACTGCAGGCAACCGTGCCTGCTATCTCTACTGCTTCATCTTCCATCGGAATAAACAGCAGGAGTATTGCCACCAGCGCCATACCGATTGCTGCAATCCGTACTACCATCATTACAGACAGCATGCTGGCAAGTGCGCCCCAGCCAATGCTGGAGAGTGCGATGGATGTCTGAAAAACGGTTACGTTAACCGCGAGAAACCGGCCTTTAAAGGCCGCAGGCGATAGTTGTTGCGCCAACACATTTAAAGTTGATGTTGCATTGATCCATGCAATACCCATGATGAGGAGAATGAGGTTAATGCTATAACTGTCCTTCGCCCATGTAAGTAAGAGCAGGCAACTGGCTATTACGAGGCAGCTGACGAAGATGATTGTTGCGGCGCCCGCAGTTCTGTTCCAAAAACCATACAGGTAACTGCCGATCAAAGAACCTATGCCAAGGCTTACCCAAAGCAGCGTGTATTGGCTGCTGTCCTGGTGCCATTGGTATTTGGATAGCTGAGGTAAAAACGCAAAGAGTATGCTTACAAAAGCGGTAAAGGAAACGGTACGTAGCAAAAGGTGTAAAAAAGGAGTGGAGCGGCGTACAGCAAGTAGTCCCTCCATCGCCGTTTTACCAAAAGAATTCTTTTTAAAAGTTGCCGGTGTGTTACTCCAGCTATATAAGCCTGCAATCAATGCAAGAAAAGAAACTGCATTGAAAAGAAAAATGCTCTTGATGCCTAACGCTACCAGCATGAGACCTCCGAGTGCCGGGCCGATAGCGCGTGCCAGGTTAAAGTTGACACCATTGAGCGCAATGGCTTCTTTCATTAAAGGTTTGCTGACTACTTCCGGTGTAATGGCCTGCCACACGGGTGTTGTGAATGCAATACCTGCACCGACAAGAAACGTAAACACCAATAAAGAACGCATCGTTAACCATTGCTGCTGCGAAAAAATAAATAATAGCAGCACTACGATAAAGAGGAAAACCTGCAAGCCGATTAGCAACCGCCGCCTGTCTGCGTGATCGGAGATAACACCTGCAGGGTAGCTGAACAATAGGGCCGGCAATGATGCCGCCGTTTGTATCAGCGATATCATAACGGGCGAAACCGACAACGAGGCGGCCAGCCAGCTCACACCAACATTTTGCATCCAGGTGCCAACGTTGGAGACAAATGCAGCGATCCAAAGTGTCCGGAATAAACGCTCTTTTAACGGCGCAAAAGCAGATGGTGCTTCTATCATGATATGACGATACTGCGGTTAATTAATTATTTTAAAACAGGCAATGCTTTTTCAATCTCAGCTCTCATTGGTTCATATTGTTTCGGAAGCTTCAGGTTATTGCCCAGCTCTGCCAAAGGTTCGTCAACAGTAAAACCAGGATTGTCGGTAGCTATTTCAAACAGTACACCACCCGGCTCTCGGAAATACAAAGAGAAAAAATAATCACGATCGATCTTGGGTGTTATCTGCAAACCTTTGCTCAATACTTTTTCATGAAAATTCATCTGTATTGTTTCATTAGCTACCCTGAATGCCACATGATGGTTAGTGCCTGCTGCATTATACCCGGATTTTCCGTCAGGCAATTCCAACAGGTCTATGATGCCAGCTGTTTCTACAGCATCGGTTGTAAAGCGATAGCGGTTGCCTTCCTGTGCCAGCAAATGATAGCCGAATATGTCTGTCAGTACACTGGCTGTTGCATCTATTTTTCGTAGAGATAAAGTGGTGCTATGGAAACCTTTTGTGGCCATGTCTGCTTTTACTTCTGCTGTCTGCCATGGCGCTCTTGCATCTTCTTTTTGTGGTGCTACCAGGCTAATGCTTAGTCCGTCAGGATCTGTGAAAGAAAGGTAGTGTTCGCCAAAGCGTTCTGTTGCTTCTGAGAATGGCACATTAAAACGTGTAAACCTTTCTTTCCACGCATCAAAACTTCCTGCAGGTACTGCATAAGCAATATCAGTGGCCATACCTGTACCGTTGTGGCCTTGCCCGATGCCTTTCCAGGGAAAAAAAGTAAGTATTGTACCTGGTGTACCATTTTCATTGCCATAATAAAAATGATAGGTACCCGGGTCATCAAAATTAACGGTCTTCTTTACCATCCTAAGGCCAAGGATGTTTGTATAAAAGTCGTGGTTTCGTTGTGCGTTTGCCGCAATAGCTGTAATATGGTGCAGCCCCAATATTTGATCGTTCATTGTTCAGTTTTTTTAAAGTCCGCTTTGATTGAATGCAGCGCGTAATTCATTTTCCAAAAGGCCGCTGCCGCCTCCGTAATGCCTGATGATTTTAGTGGTCAGTCCCTCTTCCTCTACGGTTGCACGAAACGCTGTTTCATCTGCTGCGGTAACACCTGCACAAAGCAATACAGCATCATAGCGATTCTTTTTCATTTTTTCTATGCCTTCCTGTTTGCTATGCGCAACAGTGCCTTTCCAGTCTGCATGGCTGTTGAGCAATCTTTCAATAACCTCCATCATGGCCGTATCGTATCCTACTGCCAATAATTGCAGTTGTGTTGCTTGTTTCATTAGTTTTCAGTTTTGATCATGTATGTCCATGGGGATTTCTATTACGAGTAACCGTGCCTCAGCACCGAGCGTTTCAATGTCGATCGCTGTTGCGTTCCGGATGCCCATACCGTCTCTTTGTGAGAGTAATTTTCCGTCCACGAAAAAACTGCCACTAATGACAAATACATCAATGCCATTGGCTGCTTTACGGATTACGTAATTAAAGGTGTGGCCACTGCTAAATACGCCATAGCTAAACCAGGTGTCTTTTCGAACGGTTAGTCCATCGAGGCTGCCGGGCCCGATAAACGTATGCAGCACATCTACGTCTGTTATCAATGGCAACACACCTAAAGTATAACGCGGCGATGTGTTGAGGTCTTCGGGGTATATCCATATCTGCAGGAATTCAGCCTCTTCTTCCACGCTGTTATTATACTCGCTGTGAAACAGCCCGCTGCCGGCGTGCATTACCTGCACTGAACCCGTAGCGGCAATAGCTTTGTTACCTACAGAGTCTTCATGTACCAGGCTGCCTTTAAGCGGTATGCTGATAATTTCCATGTTATCATGTGGGTGCGACCCGAAACCTTTTCTCCCGGGCAGCGTATCATCGTTTAGTACCCGCAATGCGCCAAAACCCATGCGTTCAGGATTGTAATAATCGCCAAAGCTGAATGTCTTTTTGCTATCCAGCCATTCGTGGTGATCATGTCCACGAGTGTCTGCCTTATGATAAATGTATTGTGCCATCGTGTATATGTTTTAATACCCGGATGGGTAATGATAAGTGATGTGCTGTCTGGAAAGTTGCTGTGCAGCATAACGAACAGAATACAGGCCGCCGGTATCAACTACCGGCGGCCCGATCGCAGCATGGTTATGCTTTAATAAATGCCAGCAGGTCACGGTTGATCGTTGCAGCCTCTGTTGTCGGCATTCCGTGTGGGAATCCCGGGTAAGAAATCAGCTTCCCGTTTTTTAACAGCTTAACCGCCTTAGCGCCTGAGGCAGCAAACGGAACGATCTGGTCATCTTCGCCATGCAACACAAGCACCGGGATGTCTACGCTCTTTAAGTCTTCTGTAAAATCTGTTTCTGAAAAAGCCTTGATACAATCATAGTGCGCTGTTATAGCTCCCATCATGCCCTGGCGCCACCAGTTGTCGCGAACACCCTGAGACACGTTCGCACCTTCGCGGTTATAGCCATAGAATGGGATAGTAAAATCCTGGAAGAATTGCTGCCTGTTTGTAGCTGTGCTATTGCGTATATCATCGAACACAGACAGCGGAACACCGTCAGGGTTGTTTTCATTTTGAACCATAATAGGCGTTACCGCGCTTACCAGTACTGCTTTTGCAACACGGCCTTTGCCATATTTGGCAGCATAGCGAATAACTTCACCACCACCAGTCGAATGTCCGATATGCACGGCATTCTTTAGATCGAGCGCTTCTGTGAGTGCTGCAACGTCGGATGCGTAGGTATCCATGTCGTGGCCAACAGCCGTTTGGCTTGATCTGCCATGTCCCCTGCGGTCAAGCGCAATAACACGGTATCCCTGGTGTAAAAAGAAAATCATCTGTGCGTCCCAATCGTCGCTTGACAGCGGCCATCCATGGTGGAATACGAGTGGTTGTCCGGTACCCCAATCTTTGTAATAAATTTCTGTTCCGTCTTTTACTGTGATCCTGCTCATAACTGTGTTTTTTATTTGGATTAAAAATGAGGAGTAAAAAATGCGTTTATGATGTACTTTCTTCTTTTACCATGTCAAGTTTTCCGGAAGTAAATGCCCAATAAGTCCAAAGACAGGCGCATACCAGTAATGCAATGACAGGATAAAAAAATGACAACAGGCAGGCCAGCACATGAATGGGTATACCATAGAGATAGTTTCTTTTGATGGCCCTGATATGTTGGCTGGTAAGACCCGGACGTAGTAAACTGCTGTCTTTGGACGCAAGCCACCACAGCAGGTTAAAAGAAAGGTTGATACAAACAAATAAGGCTGTATATAACGCAACAGCCGTGTTGATATAGGATGTGTTGATATATTCCGCCAACAATGCAGTTGGGAAGGATATGCAGGTAGCTAAGAACAAAATAAGGCCATTTGCAAACATCAGCGGCGAACTGCGTTTGTAGATCTGCTTAAACAATTTGTGATGGTTCACCCACATAATATAAATGCTGAAAAAAGACAGGCCGAAGGCAAGATAGGAGGGCCAGAGTGTTGTCAACGCTGCTGTCAGCCCGCCGGGTTGATGGCTTGCAGCCTCTATGGGTGGAACATGTAGTTCCAGCACCAGCAGAGTGATCGCAATTGCAAATACTGCGTCGCTGAAAGCTTCTATGCGGGATGTTTCTTTTTCCATGATATTTTTTCACAATTAATCGACGGTAATTATTTATAGGCTGCGGTGATGCCGAGCCGTTTCATTTTAGAATAGACCGTTTGGACAGGCATGTCTAATAGTTCTGCCGCGCCACCTTTGCCGGCTACCTTTCCTTTAGCAAGTGTGAGTGCGCGCATGATATGGTTTCGCTCCATTTCTTCCATTGTCTCGAGCATGGAAGTGGGCATCTTATTATCCAGGTGAACAGGTAACTCAACATGCTTCACTTCATCTTCTTCTGCCAATAGCACAAGGCGTTCAACCATATGTTCGAGCTCACGTATATTACCCGGCCACTGGTATTCGATCAGCGCGTCCATGACTTCGGAATTAACGCGTGGCTGAGGCCTGCCTGCGGCTTTGGAAAACTTTGCCAGGAAATGCTGTACCAGTGGTTCGATGTCTTCTTTGCGTTCACGTAAAGGCGGCAGTTCGATGGGGAAAACATTCAGGCGATAGTAGAGGTCTAATCGGAATCTGCCATCAGCCACTTCTTTTTCAAGGTTTCTGTTGGTGGCTGCTACAATACGCACGTCCACTTTTTCTGTAGTGTTGCCTCCAAGTCGCTGTACTTCTTTTTCCTGTAGCACACGAAGTAGTTTTACCTGTGCTTCCAATGGTAACTCCCCAATTTCGTCGAGAAAGATGGTCCCACCGTCAGCGAGTTGAAACTTGCCTGTACGCCGTGTATTGGCACCAGTAAATGCGCCTTTTTCGTGACCGAAGAGTTCTGACTCCAACAGCGACACCGGTAACGCGGCGCAGTTAACGATAACAAGGACATTGTTCTGTCGGTTCGAATTCCGGTGAATCGCCTGGGCGAACCGTTCTTTGCCGGTGCCGCTTTCTCCGAGCAGCAGTACCGACGTATTTGTCGGCGCCACAGTTTTTACCTTGCTCAGTGCCTTCATTACCGCTGGTCCGCGTCCGATAATTTCAGAAAAGTCGATATTCCTGCTGTCCGTAGCATTACGTGTAAGTATGCTGCCTGTTTCGATACCGTACCTGTAGCGGGCAATATCAAGCATCACCAGCAGGTCTTTTTCCCTGAACGGCTTTACAAGAAAGCCATACGGTTGGGTCGTCTTCGCTTCCTCAAGTGTAGCCTGGCTGGTATTAGCAGAAATGTATAAAAAAGGCTTTTTTTGTTCCGAGAGTTCTTTCCCCAGTTCAATACCTGACAGTGCGGTCTTCAATGTAATATCCAGCAGCACCCAGTCCGGTTTTTTTGCATCGATCAGCTTGCGCGCACCTTCCACGGAGGAGGCTATGCCGCAAACTGTATAGCCCGCCCTCATAAGCATAATGCGTAAATCGTTGGCAACGATAAATTCATCTTCGACAATTAGTATTTTTCCTAAAGACATCTATTACGCAATTTGAAGGGTGTTTGTTTGTAAAAAGCGACATTTAAAAGCCAGCGTAATCCGAACGCCGTTTTCTCCGGTTGTTAGTTGCAGTGTTCCATCCAGTTGGTCAGCCAGTCCATGCATCAGGCTCATGCCCAGGGAATCGCCTTGTTCGACATCGTAGTCCTGCGGCAATCCCACGCCATCATCTGAGATTTGCAACAAACAACCTCCCTCAGCAGCATGTTTCAACGCAAGGGTTATGGTTCCCGGTCGCCCGTTCGGGAATGCATATTTGATTGCATTGGTTACCGCCTCATTGATGATGAGCCCAACAGGCACCGCCTGTGCTGAATCCAGGCATACCTGCTTTACGTCTACCACGAAACGGATCTTATCGGTATATTCAAAGGATTCTTTCATGTATGTAATCAACTCCCGTACATACCATTCCATATCAATTTTACCCAGATTTTCCACCTGGTAGAGTCGCTGGTGGATAAGCGACATCGCATGCATCCTGTGCTGACTGTTGCGTATCGCGGCGATTGCATCGGCGTTGTTGAGATATTCGGACTGGGTATTGAGTAAACTGATCACGATCTGTAAATTGTTTTTAACGCGATGATGCACCTCCTTTAATAGCCATTCTTTTTCGTCGACCAGTTTTTTAAGTACCTCATTCTGCTGGTTAATTTTCTTCTGTTTACTCTCCAGTTTTTGATTGGAACGTGTCTTATACCGGTAGCGGTTATAGAGGAGAGATGACACTACGGCCAGCATACATACACCTACGACAAAAACATTGCGAAACATTTTTTCTTTTTGAAGAGATGCGTCCTGCAGCTTACTTTTTTGTGTCAGTATCTCGATATTCTTATCTTTTTGCTGTGTTTCAAACTGTAATTGCAACACACCAAGTTGCCGGGCCTGGTTGATGTTTGTCAAAGAATCAGATAGCATTTTGTATTGTTCGTGCCGCGTAATAGCAGCAGACAAATGACCGAGCGCAGAGTCTGTTCTAAAAAAAAGATAGGCGGCTTCGACTTTACGGGCGAGCGGCAGGAATGCACTGTCTTTGTCACGATCAAAGGCAGCCAGAAGTGGAATTGTTTCTTCAAAACGTTCACGCGCCTGTAAGTAGGCGACTGCCGACATACGTACAACCTGGTTCATGGTGCCGGACAGTTTATCATGCTGGTAAATCTGCAAGAGCTTCTTGCTATACTTATCAGCGTTGGCGTACCCCTTCAATGCCAGGTAGTTTTTCAGATAGGTCTGGTACACGTGTATTTTGTCATCATCCTCTGTTGTCGGGCCATAGGTTGCAGCCATAGCGAGTGTGTCCAGGCTTCGCCTGTGTTGTCCTTTACCACGAAGTGCATCGGCGATATTAACCAGCATATTCTGGATAACAGGTGTATCTCTGTTGTAGTGTGCGCCGGCAAGCGCTTTATTAAAATAGTCCAGCGCCTGGTCGAAATATTGAATGCTATAATAGTTCAACCCAACACGATTATACACCGTTGTCATCAGTTCGCCTGTGTCCTCCAGTTTTTCTCCGACATCAACGGCCATCAGGTTATAACGCAACGATTCAACAAAATCGTCCAGTCGGTGGTAGCTTTCTGCCATTACGGAATAGAGACCATGGAGTCTCGGGTACCCCGCTGACTGGTAAATAGCAAGTGTTTCATTCAGCATCGCGATTGATTCCCGGTTGCTGCCATTTAACTGCAGCAGCTCGGCGATAAACTCTTTTAGTTTTGCTTCTGAAAGCTTGTCACCCATCTGGCCGAGCATTTCTGCTCCCTGGCGATAGTAGTCTATTTTGACCGGCAGGTCTTGCTGGGTATTGGCGTAAGTTCCGCCAAGTTCAATAATCGCCTGGGCATAAAGCTGGCGAAGATTACTGTTCCGAAGCATAGCTACCGCTTCTTCACATAATTGCCGCCCTTGTTTTGAACCCGCTTCCCGGTACGCCTGTGCATGCAGCAATTTGCCCATTGCTTGTCCTTTGAGGTAATGTATGCCGGCGCTTATGGATTCGATCTTCGAGGCAAAGCGGTGCACCATGCCCATGTCATCAGGATTGGCCCCCGGTTTATATAGGAAAAATTCACCGGCACGTTGCAGTTCGCTGACGGTAGCCGTGTCCGCTTTTGCAGTCTCCAGTAAACGGCTGATATATTCCGGGTTGGCTTGCTGCTGCGCACCTAGGCTAAGCGGCAGGAGCAACAGGATGACAATCCGTATTATGAAGGAATAGTAACTCATTGATCAAATTTAGACGCATCCGATTCCCCATGCAAATAACAAATGATAATAGCGACAGCCGGCACGATAAGCACACTTAAACCCAACCACCCGGCAAGCAGTGCACCGGCGACACAGCCCACAAGAAAACCACCAATGGTAACCGACAATTTCTTTAAACTTTCCTGCGTGGATGGCTGGCTTGTGAAACCCTTGCGTAGCAAGCTTCCAAGATCAAGAGATGCTTGTGTAACGTTACCTGTCATCATCGTTGTCGGCCCATGCGTTTCTTTGGCAAATAACCTTCCGAAAGCATTTTGAAAACCCATCGCGACAACCGTACTCATTACAACAAAGTACATCAGCAATTTTTCTGTGCCGGCCGGGAACAACGGTAAAAACATGGCAGCGATACCGCATAGCATTAATACAATACTTTCTACCAACAGCAGGTTATACCTGCGGCTTGTATTGTCGGCGAGCCAGCCGCCGGCCATAACAGCCAGCACAAATACAGGGAAGGTCAGCAACTTTAACCAACCCCCTGCATGATACCCATTGCCTGCGATCTGTGCAGCAAACACGATAAAGTTGCCCGTTACATGCGCGGAGAAAATAGAATCACCCGACACAAATGTGACGGTATCACAAAAGCCGGCGACCGACGCCAGTAAAAAAGTTACCCGGTTAATATGTAGGCCTTGTTCTGCCATTGCCCTTTAATTTTAAAGTTCTGAAAATTGATACGCCATTGCGCTATTCGAGATGCGCGCGAAGCATCCATGCCATCTTCTCGTGCTGTTCCATCAGCCCGGTAATATAATCACTAGTGCCTGCGTCATGGAAAGCTTTTGCATATCCGTCGATATTTTCTCTTAGATGAATCAAAATGCTTTGATGATCTGATAATAGTTCTTTGATGAATCCCGCAGCATCGTTTTTTTCTCTTGTCTGCTCTGTCAAATGTGTTAATGCGAGAAATTCTTTCAGCGTAGCCGGTGGAAAATGCCCAAGCGTTCTGATGCGCTCAGCCACCTCATCTACCATCTCTTCCAATTGCTGGTACTGCGCTTCAAAGAAAAGATGTTTGCTGTGGAAATCCGGGCCGGTAACACACCAGTGTGCTTTACGTGTTTTAGTATATAGCACGAATTCATCTGCAAGTATTTTTCCGAGTGAATGCGCTACCTCGGCAAGGTGTTCTTGTTTGATGCCTATTTCTGTCTTCATTGTTTTAGTTCGTTAAATGGTTAAAAATTAAATGATCAATTGAGTATGTACCGGCGCCGAGCGCGAGGATCAGCAACAGGGAAAGAGTATACATGTATGGTACATCGCGTACTTCGATGTCATCTTTGCGGTGTACGACAAAGTAGCCAATGGCTGTTACTCCGATCGTTGGCAAGATCACCAACCGTGTTGCGATACCCAACATCATTAAAAAAGGAACAACGGTATCGGAGAAGGTGGCCACTGCCTTATTCAGTTTTTCGGGCAGATGCAATGGGTTGGGTACTTTTTCTCTTTGTCCCCCAACAACACGAAATTTCTTTAACCCATGCACCCGGAAAAGTTCCAGGCCGAGCAGGCAGCGGAATACCAGCAATGCAATATTGTTTACATCGTTACCGATATTCGAATAAAACACCCATTTGATTATATCGTTCATAGTGGTTTGTTTTAAAATGCAAAGCAGGAACAACCGAATGCACCCCAGAAAGCTGAATAGTTGTTAACCGGAATCGTGCTTTTGCGTGCAATATCATGATGGTGGCCATGCACGTCACAACTGCCCGCGCAGCAATGAATCTTATCACTTACATCAGCAGCATTCAGCGAAGCATTTTTTGCCCCTGGCAACGCGCCATTGTAATAACCAGGATAGTTGTGTACGGGTGACCAATCTGGCAAAATCGGAAGTGGAGGCGGCCCGTATGTCGCGAAATCATCTTTGCCATACACTATTTTTCCTCCAATGATAGTAAGTACCGACTCAATGTGTTTGATCGCTTCCCTGTCTACAGTAAAAAAGTCCCTGTCCAGTACGGCGAGATCGGCAAACTGGCCCGCTTGAATACTTCCTTTTTTATGTTGTTCACTTGAAAACCACGCGCTGCCCTTTGTATAGAGTGCAAGTGCGGTTTCTCTGCTAATTAAGTTACTGTCATCGTATAATTGCAAACCACCCACTGTTCTGCCGGCCGTAAGCCAGTATAGCGCTACCCATGGATTGTAACTACTCACCCTCGTGGCATCCGTTCCGGCACCAACAGGTACTTCCATCTCCAGCATGCGTTTTACAGGCGGTGTATGTGCTGCTGCTTTTGCACCATAACGGTCAGCAAAATATTCTCCCTGGAAGGCCATCCGACTTTGTATGGCAATACCTCCGCCAAGTGCCTTGACACGTTCTATGTTGCGTTCGTCAATAGTCTCAGCGTGATCAAATATCCATGGCAGGCCTGCGAATGGAATATCCCTGTTTACTTTTTCAAATACATTGAGGAAACGTGTAATGCTTTCATTATACGTTGCGTGTAATCTAAAAGGCCATCTTTTCTCTACCAGCAGCCGGACTACTTTTTCAAGATCGGCTTCCATTGTTTCAGGTAGGTCCGGCCGTGGTTGCAGAAAGTCTTCAAAGTCCGCTGCGGAGAATACGAGCATTTCACCTGCACCGTTATGGCGGTACATATCGTCACCCTGGTGCAACTTTACGGAACCCGTCCATTGTTCAAAATCTTCGTATTCCTGCTTTGGACGTTGCGTAAAAAGATTATATGCGATGCGCACGGTCAGCTGCTTTTTTTCGTTCAGCTCACTGATCACTTTGTAGTCATCAGGGAAATTCTGGAAGCCTCCACCTGCATCAATGACGCTGGTAATGCCAAAACGGTTGAGCTCACGCATAAAAAGCTTTGTCGAATTTACCTGATGCTCATAGGAGAGCCTGGGACCTTTGGCCAGCGTGGAATACAAGATCATGGCATTGGGTGAGGCAAGTAGTAAACCTGTCGGCTCACCTGATGCATTGTGTTGGATCTGACCACCTGGTGGAGCAGGGGTATCTTTAGTAAAACCTACGGCCCTGAGTGCTGCACGATTGAGCAATGCACGGTCGTAAAGGTGCATGATAAACACCGGTGTGTCCGGTGCAATCGTATTCAACTCATCAAGCGTCGGCATTCTTTTTTCGGCGAACTGGTGTTCAGTCCATCCACCCACCACACGTACCCACTGTGGGGATGGTGTGCGTGCAACCTGTTCTTTCAGCATGCGCAAGGCATCTGCTAAAGAGGGCACACCATCCCATCTGAGTTCAAGGTTATAGTTGAGTCCGCCGCGTATGAGATGTATATGAGAATCGTTCAACCCGGGAATGACGGTTTTATCTTTCAGGTCTATTACCTGCGTGGTTTTGCCTTCGTATTGGCGTAAAACAGGTGCGTCATCACCCACTGCAATGAACAGCCCGTCTTTAATTGCTACTGCTGTGGCAAAAGGGTTTGATTCATTTACCGTATGTATCCTTCCGTTATGTAAAATCAGGTCTGCGTAGTTCATGATACCTCCCTCTTGCTTTAATTATGAAATGATGCGATGGCTTCTTTGATACCTTCACCTGCCGTTGTAAAGAAGGCCGGGCCTGCCAGCAGTGTTATTTTTGTAACAGGCTTGTAGGTTGCCATCTTTTTGCTTTTTAGAAATGCCTGTGTGCGGTAGGCCGCAACGATTCCTTTAGTAACATTGCCTGCTACTAATGCTGTGGGAGAATCAATGCCTGCATCTTTGATGTCACTTGCAAAAGCAAAATGTGTAACACCGATATTTAATGCTTCACGCAGGGCTACACTACCAATTTGTATCATTAAATCTGCATTGAACTTGTTTCGGTCGCCGAGACCAATCAGTAATAATTTTTTTGCTTTAAGCGTTCCTGCCGGCGGTGTGATGAGTATTGTCTCCAGTGCATGCCCTGAAAATTTCCCGCTTTTGCGAATGTCTGTGATAAGGCCATTTAGTGCATGATCAAGATGCACCATGCCGTTCAATGGTTCAGGTAATGCGGGCGCATTGAAGATATCTCCTTCGGTATATTCAAATACACAAGCAACCTGTAGTTCGGCTTCTGCTGCCGATGGACCTTGAACCAACCCTTCTATGGCCATGCCGTCAACAGTGCCCCATGTTTTAGCGGTACCAACCGCTGTTGTTGCTGCGGGAGTTGAAGCTGTTTGTTGCGCATGTACTGTTGTTGCACATGTTATAACACAAAACATTGCAATAATGCTGAAGGCACGGATCAACATTTTGGGTGACGTTGCTGTATTACTTTTTGTATAGAACATAGTTTTAAAATTTAAAAGCGATTCTTGAATTAATAAATACACCGTTTTTATGATTGCTTATGACGTCATTGATAAAGGCACCTGTTTGGAAGTATTGTATGCCGCTCATAAGCGACAAGAATTTATTGAGGGTATAGCTCACGCTTGCCAGGTATGCAGTTCCGATGTATCGTTTATCTGAACTTGCACCCGGAAGATTGAGTGTGCCGCTTGGCCGGTAAACGCCATCCTGTAATGAATAACGCCAGTTGAAAACAATATCAGCCTGTATCAGCCATTTGCTTGTGAAATTGATCGTGGCATACGGATGTATGTCGATCAGGTTGACCGGTCCTATCTGCGGGTTAAAGCCAAAGTAGCCGCCTTTCGGATAAAGAGGATTGAAGGTTTCGAGGTTGCCGTCACCTTGTTTTTTATCCCCCGAAATATAATCGTTACGCAGGTTGATTGTTGGTTTCCCTTTTACATTTTCAAACATATAACCAATGTCTGCCGAGGCAGTCCAGGCGCGGATATTACCATCGCCAAAACGACCGAACTGGTACGCGGCTTCAAGATTGTAAATAAAACCACCGCCGTATTTCCAGAAGCGCCCGCCGATGGTGTGTCTCGTTTCCTTCGCAATGCCTTCTTCGAAAAGACTGGCTGGTCGTTGGATGCCGAGATAGTAAAAATCCAGGTTGCCCATCCGTTGGATGATTTGCCGTCCATAAACGCCCCATAGGTTAATCGACTTACTGGTTTTGTTGTCAAAACTGCCGGGGTTGATAGTATCGGCTTTCATCACGAAGGCTTCAATCGAAAGAGATGTTGCGTTATACATCATCTTCGCGCCCGTGAAATACAACCTGAGGTTAGGCCCTTCTCTTACAGAGATCAACCTGCCACTTCCATAGTCTAATTCTTGTCTGCCGATACGGGCGATCAATGTCTGTTTCTCTTTTTTTATGAGAGCAACATCTGCAAAAAGATTTTGCACGTTGAGCTTATCTTCATCAATAGGGCGCGGGCCATTTTTTCTGCCGCTTTCCCATGCGCTGCGTAGTTGTGCAAATACGCGTACCCGGTCACCCAAATGAATATCGCTGTGAAGATCGTAGCGCTGCAACAGGAAATTATTATGCCCGATGTTTAGCCTGCCCCAATCTTCATTGTTGAAGTCTACATACTCGATACGTGCTTCGCCTCCAAAAGACAGGTATATCCGCCCACGTTTTGTGAGCGGCATATACTTGATTTTTTCGTATACATTGCGCTGTGAGTCGGCGAGAGATACATAGCTTTCATCAAAGCGCATCAGTTTAAAGCCCTGTGCTGACGCAGGTTGCGCGGAGCAAAAAACACCACTCACAACTAATACAAACATGATAACCTTACAGGTAAGGCGCAAAAATTTGTCAGGCAAGCTGGTAGTGTTTAATGTTTGAGCATGTTGTGTGCATAATGGATGCCGATACCGTAAGCGCCACCGTATTTTTTCATGAGGCTGCTCACAGGAACGTATGTTTCTGTTCTTGCCCAGTCACGTTGTAGTTCCAGTAAATATTGGATGGAAGTAATCGGTTTTACGCCGGCCTGTATCATGCGTTGAACAGCCCTTTCATGCGCTTCTGTGCTTACATCTCCGCATGCATCTGTTATCACATACACTTCGTGTCCTTCTTGAAGCGCTGACAGCGCAGGGCCAACAATACACACACCAGTCCAGAGACCCGCCATGACCAGTTTTTTCTGTCCTTTCGCCTTTATGGCTTTATAAGCCGCTTCGTCCTCCCAGGTATTCATGGACGTACGGTCGATATAACCGGATGTGGCTTGCGGGTAGAATTCTTCAATTTCGGGAAATACAGGGCCGGAAAAAGTTTGTTCCGCTACAGTTGTGACAACAGTAGGAACATTGAAGATGCGCGAAGTGCCCGCAACGATAGCAGTGTTGGTTCTTAATTCGCTTAAAGCAATGCTTTTGGTTGCAAAGCCCATTTGGCCTTCAAAATCGATTAAAACCAATGCATGGTTATCCGGTGCTAAAAGGTCTGGAGATGGTTTCATAAATTTTGTGTTTGTACAACAGTATAGTCAATTGATGTGCCATTGGGTTAATGTATTGACAAACACTTGGTTATGGTTTTATTTCGTCTCTTCTTTTTTACGATATACCGTAAATTTATGAATAGGCATAATAATGAAAGCGCTTAAGTGCGTTTAGGGATGTTGATCTTTTGTTGCTTCAATCCTCTGCCGACGAACGGACGATATGCTCTTTTTGTATGCCGAGTTTCTGCATTCTTGATATGAGCGTTGTGGGAGGTATTTGTAGTTTGAGTGCTGCTCCATGTGGTCCGGAAATCCTGCCGTTATAGTGTTTTAAAACCGTAAGGATATACTCGCGTTCTACTTCTTCCAGTGACCGGACTTGAAACTCGCTGTTGTGTCCTGTCAGCGTTATGCTGCTTTTTTCGGGCAACTGGATATTCCGGATGATATGGCCGTTGGTCAAAAGGATGGTTCGCTCGATCATGTGTTCAAGCTCACGGATATTGCCGGGCCACGCGTAAGCTTCTAATTTATCCATGGCTTTACGCGATAGACCGTGTATTGTTTTGCCGTTACTGCGCGCGAATCGTTCGATAAAATGAGCCGCCAAAGAAGGAATATCTTGTTTTCTTTTGCGAAGGGGAGGCAACGTAATCGGAAACACATTGAGGCGATAGTACAAGTCAGAACGAAAACGCTGCTGGGTTACTTCTTTTTCAAGGTTCCGGTTAGTGGCTGCGATTACCCGTACGTCGACTTTGATAGTTGTTTTACCGCCGATTCTTTCAATCTCTTTTTCCTGTAGGGCCCGCAAAATTTTTGCCTGCAACTCCAACGGCAGTTCGCCTATTTCATCAAGAAAGAGCGTGCTGTTATGGGCCAGTTCAAATTTTCCAATCCTGCGCTCCGATGCACCGGTAAAACTTCCTTTCTCATGACCGAACAACTCACTTTCAATCAGGCTTGCCGGCATTGCTGCACAGTTCACCTTTATCATCAGGTTGCCATTTCTCGGAGACGCCTCGTGAATAGCACGCGCGACCAACTCTTTACCTGTTCCTGTTTCGCCGAGTAACAAAACAGTTGTCGATGAGTCCGCAACTTTCGATATAAGTGAGAAAACCTTTTGCATTTCCGGAGAGGTGCCAATGAGTTCTGCAAATCCTTCGGCGGCACGCTGCTCCGCTATCAGGTATGCTTTTTCCTCTTCCAGCTGTTGTTTGTAGCGATTGATTTCGGCAATCTGCTCTTCGATTTTTTCATTTGCCAGGATGTTGCAAATGCCCGTTCCGATCAAATCGGCGATTCCGCTCAGTAATCCAAATTGGCCTTGCGAAAAGGCACCTGTTTTATTTGCGTAGAGATACAGTACGCCTCTGTCTTCGTCGCCATTAGTGATTTTAACGACTAACATTTCCTGGATGCCCATCTTGGCCCAATATGGAATATAAACCGGGAGAGAAGGTTGTTTGAGCAGTGTTTCCATTTGGAATTGCACGGGTCCCGACGACTTTAGCGCATAGTCAAAAATGCCATCTTCGACCGGGTGATCATTGCGGATAATAGGATTTCCCGGATTGTCAACATCAAACTGTTCGTCTTTGCTATGAATGAAAGGGGAATGAAACCGACGGTCTTCATGCAGGAGGCATAAAGTATAGTAAACCCCGCCAAACAGCCCAAGTATGTCTTCGTTGATTACGTTCCATAAATCGGCACGCGTCCTGGCCGCCGCAATTCGCGCCGCTACGCACAGCAGTATTGATTGCTCATTTTCCTTCTGGTTGAGCAATTTCGCCAATATCGTGCGGTTTTCATTTGGTTTCTTCTCCGTAGCGGTAATTTCCTTGGCTGGGGCTTTTTTGCTCATTGCCGAATTTACGAAAATCGTAATCAAAATGACACGGTAGGTTGTAATAAATTACGATATATCGTAAGCTGTTTTATTTGAATTAAAATGCAAAGTGTTTACAATCATGTAATTGCAAAGTGGTATGTCGTCTGGTTTTCCAGTTTGCATCTCTCGGTTTTCACAGAGGTTTTAACCAGTCTATTTTTTTACTCCAAAAAATAACAATGAAACAAACGTCGAAACTAATTGCCGTTATGTTGCTCGTGACAGTGGGTGTGACAGAAGCCTGCACAGAAAAAAGTACGAACCATTTAAATACCGCAATAGGTACGATAGACAGTGCTCACGGTGCCAGAGCCGGGTATATTGAAGTAGAACCTAATTTTCGTTTACACTAAATGATCATGGAGAAGGTACCCCATTGTTTTGATCCACGGTTATCCTTTAAGTGCTGCCTGTTGGGAATATCAGTATCATGCTTTAGTGAAGGCTGGTTACCGCGTAATCGGAATCACCGTGCGGGGATTCGGACAGTCTGATAGGCCTTATGGAAAATATAACTATAATTAGTTTGCGGCTGATATCAGAGTTGTACCGGATAAACTTGACATTGAAGATGCCGTTCTCGGCGGACACCTGATCTTCCAATATTATCAACAAGCCAATTGATCGATATACTCAGCGTAAAATCGACCAACCTAAGGCAATAACAACGCTTTGCTACGTTGAATTTTAAAGGCAATACCCCTGATTTGACGAGGTATTATTTTGTCTTAACATAAGTATTTTCAAATTTACAATACGCCAGTTCATCAAATACGTTTGCTCCAGATGGAAGTTGTTTATACTTTCATCCAACTGATTTAGGCTTATATATAAAGGTTCGGCTCAATCAGCCGGGCCTTTGTCATTGTCACATAATAAGTAGAACGCGGCAACAATCAATACACAAATGATAGATGATTTTATAATAATTTCATCGGTGGCTAAGGTTCCCAATCGGATGGCGACAGTTATGAATATCATACAAGCGATACCGATTAGGATAAAGCTCATAATCTTAATCATAATTGAAAGTTTAAGGAGTACAAATTTAAGAAGTAGATAAAATTTAAACACATTGCGAATAAAGGGATCTATATCCTTATGATAATTTTTCTGTTGTTATGCTAGATGGTCCGCCTTAATTAGTCGGGCCATTTTTATGCATATTGATAGGCTGTTGTTATCATCTCACATTGGTAAACGGTTTTTATTTCCAAATGCTGTATATGGAAGTGACTCTTCATTGAATGCGCAATTGCAGCAATGACTCCCGGAATTTTATGGGATTTTGATCCTCTTATTTTTTCGGTTTCTACGCTGAGTATTATGCCCTGTTTTGTTTTTAAGTAATTAAAAAGAAAGCAATTAACAAATAAAAAATAATCAAAATGAGAAAGACAATTTATCTCCTGGCAATAACCGCAGCTACCATGTTCACATCAGCAATGGCCCAGGAGAATTTTCCTGAAAATGTGAAAGCGGCTTTTTAAAAAAATCCGAATGTGAAAGATGCCACCTGGAAAAAAGAAGAAGGAATGTACAAATCAAAATTTACTGAAAATGGAAAGAAGGTGACCGTTCATATGGATAAAAGTGGCAACGAAATGGAGAAGGGGTATTATATCGAACAATCTGAGTTGCCGCAGTTAGCTCAAGATTATTTAAAAAAGAATTGCACCGGAGCTAAATTCGAGGAAGTTTCAAAAAGTGGTTAGCCCGAAGGGAAAAACGCACTATGAAGCCGAAACTAAAGGAAAGGAAATTTATTTTGATGAAAAAGGAAGTTTTATCAAAGTTCAAAAGGAAAGAGATGAATAGTAACGGGGGTATGTTGTAAATTGGAAATATAAATCGGGCAACGACGGCTGTATGTTAACTACTGACCAGGGAAATTAAATGAAGTAAATAAAAGGGACTATTTCATTAAGTATGTAAACGTTTTAATTGGGTTTTGGAGGTGTTTGGACTGTACACAAAAGCAACAAAGATCCGTTTCCTTCCAAATCCTCTCGCCCATGACTATGATAACAACCTGAAATTGCACCTGGGCAATGGAAGTATATTCCGCCGGAAGCGCATTGCCGGCACGATGGGTAAGGGAATTTGATTAAATTCCGGAAGGAAGTTGAGGATAAAATAAAACGTATCAGCCTTCCGGCATTTGAAGATAATTTGTCTGCTAACGATTATATCGTTAGCTGCACGCTTATAGTTTTTCAACAAAAGCAACAATTAAGCAAAATGGAAGATGTTATTTATCAGGAGGGGCACCCTTTAATACTGAAATACATCATTTTTGGCCATAATAGATTCCAGGCAACTTATTCATTATAAGTCCGGTCCAACCTTTCTTTTCTTTAAAGGCTGAAGCAAAACTTTTAACCTGATTCCCCAGGAATTTGACTTGATCTTTAAATTCGGATCGGCTAAATCAACTTAGTTTTCTCCGGGCACTGTTCCCTCTTTTGTCTTCCGGTAATCTTTTGTTTCCTACCGTTTTTGTCCTGAAATCTAAAAATAACTGGTTAATTAACGCTGTCATCTTGAAAAAGATTGTCTGCCGAAACAGGTTAATTTCCACCCCAACAGACCGGTTAAGACGTTATAATTTGGAAATTATTGAATAATTAAACGCTTAATTAATCCTTTTCCTGATAAAAATGAGGATTAATTTCCTTATTAATCTTCTGGATATACCTAATGTTAACCTCACGGATGTTTCTTGCATTGTCTTTTATTAGATCAAAGCTTGTCAATGAAATACCCACATCGAGGCAAAACGCCCATCCATACCATCCCTGCAATGCAATTTGTAAGGAGAAACTATCTGCATCAAGTCTTCAATCAATTAAACTTTTTCAGAATATCTAAGTATTCAACGACTGCAATGGCACTCGTGCTATTGCAACGTTGACTATTGAATTCTTATTATTTACTACACCAAAAAGCTTCAAGAATGAAAAAACTGCTTTTTACGAATTTTAACCGTTCGTATCATGACTGGCGAGCACGAGGGTATATAAAACCCGCCGCGGTCATGTTGATTCTTTTCTGCTCGGCGCTTGCCCAGGCCCAGGCTCCTGTTAGGGGAAAGGTAACAGGAGACAAAGGAGAACCTATCCAGGGCGCAAGCGTTCAATTAAAACATTCAAATAAGGGCGTGGCGACTGATGCCAACGGTAATTTCTCTTTATCACTTAAGGTAGGTGATACCCTGATCATTTCTTCTTTAAGTTACAACCCTTACGAATATGTGGTTAGGAACACTAACTCAATAGCGGTATCCATGACCGGTCAGCCAAATGCCTCCAACCTTGGCGATGTGGTAGTGGTAGGTTTTGGTACGCAAAAAAGGGTGTCTGTCACCGGATCTGTTTCTACCTTAAAGGCAACAGAAATTGTAACTACCAAGAATGAGAATGTTGCAAACATGCTTACCGGTAAAATTCCCGGCTTGCGTATGGTGCAAAGAACTGCTGAACCTGGTGCTTACGAAAACTCATTCGATATCCGTGGTTATGGCGGAGCTCCATTGATAGTGATCGACGGTGTTCCAAGAGGCGGGTTTGAAAGAATGGACCCAAGTGAAATCGAAAGCATCTCTGTATTGAAAGATGCGTCTGCTGCGGTTTACGGTGTAAACGGAGGTAACGGTGTTATCCTCGTTACTACAAAGAAAGGTGGAAGTAAAGATGGCAAGTTTGACATTAACTATTCGTTCAACCAGGGCTGGCAGCAATTTTTGGGAATGCCTGAAGCGGTAGGTCCGGTTGACTACATGATGCTGACCAACGAAAAAACCAAGCGCGATTTTGGTAATAACTTTATCTCCAATGTGCCTCCTTCTTATTCTTATGATAACATTAAACCGTGGATGGATGGTACATATGCGGGAGCGAACTGGCCGGATGCTGCGTTTACAAAAGTATCTCCGCAGGTTCAGCACAACATCAACATTTCGGGAGGCACTGATAAGGTGAACACCTTCATCAGCCTGGGGTATATGAAACAAAGCGGTTTGTTGCAAACCAATAGTCTTAACTACGACAGATGGAACATTCGCTCCAACGTGAATGTGAAAGTTACCAATAACTTAAGAGCACAGTTATTGTTGTCCGGTGTATCCGATACCAAGAATGCCCCATACCAGGATCTGTGGACGATTTTCAAATATGCATGGAACCAGATTCCTATTAACCAGATCTATGCTAACAACAATCCGGAGTATCTGAATGTAATGCCGGATAATGTGAACCCGGTGGCGGTTGTGGATGCCTCAAAAGTTGGGTTTAAAAAGAATACTACCAAAAATCTTCAGGCACAAGGTAGCCTTGAGTGGGAGATTCCCTGGGTAAAGGGTTTGAAAGCAAAAGGTATGTACAATTATGGCTATACCATAAATGACAATACCGCGTATGCAAAAATGTATAACCTGTATGCTTACAATGCAGATGACAGCACCTACAAACCTACAACGGTAAGCGCAACAGGTTTGGCTGTACCTACATTGAACCGCGCTTACTATAGTGGAATAAGTACTTTGGGGCAATTATCATTAACCTATGCCAACTCATTTGCGGGCGTGCATAATATAAGTGGATTGTTTGTATATGAAGAAAGTCATAGTAAAAATGACAACATTTACGCGCAACGCAATATGCCTATTCCCACTCCTTATCTGTTTGGCGGTGTTTCCGGCACAGGTGAGCAGGGTGGCACGTACTCAAATGGGGTTGGGGAGTTTGCGACAAGAAGCTATGTTGGTAGAATAAACTATGACTATAGAGGAAAATATATTGCAGAATTCAGCTTCAGGGAGGATGCGTCAAACCGATTTAAACCAGGTGGTAAACAATGGGGCTTTTTCCCCGGGTATTCTGTAGGTTATCGCATCAGCGAAGAGTCATTCTTCAAAAACCTTGTTTCTCCCAATATCATTAGCAGTTTAAAGATCAGAGCTTCTTATTCTGCACTCGGTACATCAGATGACAGAGCTCAGTTCCAATATGTCTCCGGTTATACTTATCCCACGGTTGATCCCGCTGATAACAAGGTGTTGGGGTATATGATGGGGGGACAGTTTGTGACAGGTTTACAAAGCCGCGGCTTAACAAATCCGGATCTTACATGGTACACAAACTACATTAGTAACCTTGCTTTAGACTTCACATTACTGAAAGGTAAATTAGACGGTACCATTGAGGTATTCAGAAGGAACCAGGAAGGTTTGCTGAACAAAAGAACGGCTCAATTGCCAGGGACAGTGGGCTCTCCTTTGCCGTATGAAAATCTTGACTCTAGAAGAACACAAGGTATAGAAGGTATACTTACCTATAAAGACAGATTCGGCGCTTTGGGTCTTACAGTATCAGGCAATGCTGCATTTGAGCGTACTAAAAACCTGCATGTTACAGAAGGTCCCCAGGGCAACCAGTACCTGCAATGGAGAAATGGGGCATCTAACCGCTTCACCGGCATGGTGTGGGGTACAGACTATGGAGGACAATACACTTCTTACAATCAGATCTACAATTCAAAGGTCAACGCAGGTGGTGGCAACAACAGCGTGTTGCCTGGTGACTACTATATGGAAGATTGGAACGGTGATGGTGTAATCAATGCAGATGACTATCATCCGATCGCGGTACAGGATCTGCCTTTAATCAACTATGGTCTTACAATTGGTGCAACTTATAAAGGTTTGGATCTGACTGCATTGTTTGCAGGTGCTGCCGGCGTATGGACTTCGTACGGTGAACAATTGGGAGAGCCATTAATGTATGGAAGAAGCGCGCTGACAAAATTCCTTGACAGTTGGCATACAGTTAACCCTGACGATAACGTGTACGATCCAAATACACAATGGATCCCGGGAAAATATCCTTCTATGGGATATGCATACGGCCAGATCAGCCACTCAACTAAAGGTATTATCAATGCTTCTTATGTGCGTTTGAAAACCATTGAGCTTGGCTATACATTGCCGCATCAGTTGCTTCAAAAAGTGCGTATAAAAAATTGCCGCATTTATGTGAACGCATACAACCTGCTTACTATTACAGGTCTTGAGGATGGTGTAGATCCAGAGCACCCGGGTTCATTTCCTGATGCTTCCTTTGATCAGGCACTGGGTGGTTATAAATACCCGCTTAACAGAACATTTAATGTAGGCGGAACAATTACTTTCTAAACTTTTGAACATTACATTATGAAGAAACGACTTTTAAATATAGTAGCAGGTTGTTTGTTATTAGCATCGTGCCAGAAGCTGGACATACCGCCTGTAAATATTTTATCAGACCAGGATGTATTTACCAGTGAGGCTGGCATCAACGCTTATCTGGCTACGGTGTACAGAAAATTGCCAATTGAAGATTTCACTTATCGTCCTGATGGCCGTAACGATGGCGTGGGCAACGTAGGCTTTAACCTTCACCACGAATGGGAACACTTTTATTGCGAAGGCGCCGCAGACGGTGAGATGGTTGGACCTTACGGTGGCGTTGATATTGCCGGTGGCTTTGGTTACTGGCCATACGCAAGCATTCGCGACGTAAACTATTTCATCGAAACGCTTCCTAAATACGCGTCTAATTTTACAGGTGACAAAGTATCGAATTTGCTGGGTGAAGCTCACTTCCTTCGTGCATATTATTACTTTGCCATGGCTAAAAGATATGGTGGCATTCCAATTATTAAAGTAGTACAGCACTATCCGCAGCAAACCATTGAGGAACTACAGGTGCCGCGTAATACAGAAGAAGAGGTATGGAACTTTATCGGTGATGATCTGGATACCGCTTATCAAATGATGGGTGAAACAAGCGCAAAAGAAAGAGCCAATAAATATGTAGCGATGGCCCTGAAATCAAGAGCTATGCTATATGCCGGAAGTATTGCACGCTACGGTTCACAGGTATTTGTTGATGGTGAGGCGCGTTCACAGGGCTTTGTTGGTATATCTGCTGATAAGGCTGCCGGTTATTATCAAAAGGCTATTGACGCCGCAAAAATGCTTGAAGGTCATTATCAATTGTACAGAACCAAAGCTGATAAAATTGAGAACTATGTAAACGTATTTCTCGATCCGGCAAGTTCAGAGAATATTCTTGTCCGGTCATTCTATGCAGGGGATCCTGAAAGAAATCACAGCTTCGATGCCACCTTCTCACCAAACAGCGACATGAACTATATGACTAGTGGAGGTTTGTCAAGAGCTTATCCTACACTTGAGTTTGTTCAGCATTTCAATTCATTTGATTTTGTAACTAACGCAGATGGCACTCCCCGTCGCTACAACAACCAGGGTGATATGGCGCAGGGTTTGGAGCCTCGCTTAAGAGCCACCGTGTATTTCCCGGGCGACGTTTTAAGAGGCCAGGTGTTCGATGTACAGGCAGGGATCTATCCATCATTCTCCGGTACGGCAGCCGATGAAGTAGCAAAACCGGTGGGGTCAAGAAGCTTCATCCTTTCCGGTGACCACACTACATTGCGTAATGGAAGATTGATCATTGGTAAAGCAGGTATGTATCCTCCAGCATTTGGTAATGATAACAATACCCGTACAGGTTTTTATGTGCGCAAATACATTGATTACACAAAAAGTATTTCAGCAGTTAATCTCTTCACCAGCACTACACCATGGATCGAGTTCCGCTATGCAGAAATTCTGTTGAACCGTGCAGAAGCTGATATCGAAACAAATCAAACAGATGATGCGCTGAAATGTATCAATGACCTGCGGGACAGAGCGGGTGCCGCGCTGGCATCGGTTGGGGATATGACAGTTTCTACAGTTCGCAATGAAAGATGTAAAGAGCTTGCTTTTGAAAACCACTACTGGTGGGATATTAAAAGATGGAGAATTGCGGACCAGTTGCTGAACAATACGCACTTTCACGGTTTGATGCCTTATTATGTTGAAAGCGAAAACAAGTACATATTTCTGAAAGAGCTTGAGCTTTTCAACAGGAACTACTATTTCGATAAGAAGTTCTACTATGAGGCAATGCCCGGTGGTGAACTTGCAACAAATCCAAATTTGTATCCAAACAATCCGGGACATTGATACTGAGTAAAAATTCAACAGTTAAAATTCAGAGATCAAAAAAATGAAAGTTGAAATTTCATCTGAACAGATTAGCAATAAGCTGTTTGACTTAGCTTTTGTCCTTTTGAATGTTAACTTTTTACTTAACTACACAAATAGTGAATTATGAAATTGAAATCATTTAAAATATTGAGCCTTGTTGCTTCCCTGTTGTTCTTTGCTTCATCATGTGTAAAGACAGATAGTTATGCAGGCCCAGATGCATCTTTGCATGGAAATATTATAGAAGAGGGCTCAAAAAATAACGTACAAACCTGTACAGGGAACTTTTCTATCAGGCTTGAACAACTAAGCTGGGACAGCACACCTACACCACAGGACATTCCTGTTAGTTACGATGGTTCTTATCAGAACACAAAGCTGTTCTCTGGTCATTACCGGGTATCTATTCATGGTGGCGCCTTCTGGCCGGTAGCACCGGAAGAAATGGACATCACTTCAGCTTCAATAAAAGATTTTACACTTACGCCTTACGTGGTGATCAACAATTTTACCGCTGTAATGACGGACAGTACAACGTTGAAACTCAATTTCGACATTGATGCGCCTGTTGCTGGTATTCCTAAAGTACTGGAAATACAACCATATGTAAATACAACACAGGTTGTGGGACCAGGCGCTTCTATTTTCGATTTCTCTGATCTGAAAAAGATCACTGTAAATAAAGAATGGAGCGATTTTACCCCGGCTGACAAGTCAAGAGAGATTATTATTGAAGACATGGTTCCAGGTCGCATATTCTATGTGAGGGTAGGGGTGAAATTTGATAACAATGATAAAAGCTCAAACTTATCTCAGATAATTAAGATTACTGTTCCTGGCAGGTAGTTATACCGATGCAAGCCATAAAATTTTTCAAAATGAAATTATCAAAACTAATACTTATAACATCCCTGCTTGCAGTAGGAATATTTATTGCACACGGGTGTAAGAAAGAATCATATACTTCAAGGGACACAAGCGGCTTAAAGCCACCACCTGTTGAACCTCCTCCACCTGTAGACAGTTCACTGGTTACGTTCGATGCAGCCGATGACAAAGCCGGTTGGGAAACAGTTGGTGATCCTGTTGTTGTTAGCGCCGGACAAAAAGAAGGTAATGGTTACATTCAGGGTTCTATTACCGCTGGTAATGACTTCCTTCAATTTATCAAAACAAGAACTCCTGCCCTGGATGCTAAACTTACCAAAGATAATGGCCAGCTAATGTTTTGGCTGAACATTCCGGATGTTAGCAAATTGAAAAAAGATGGTCAGATTCAGATCAGTAGCTCTGGTCAGCCCGACTCAAAAAGATATGGCTGGCCTTTGGCTGATCTTATCCCAGCCCTGAGAAACGGATGGAATCAGATCATCTTAAATTTCAACGAAGCCAACGAGGCAGGCGATGGTGGTGCAGATATGTCTTCATTGAATTACTTTAAAATTTTCTTCTGGACAACTGATAAAGCAACAGCAAATTTCACATGCGGCATTGATGGTATTCAGTTAAGAAAACGTCCTGCAGGAGAACAAACCGGTGTAGGGATTGATAATTGTGATGATGCCACGGGCTGGGAAACGGTTGGTACACCGGTAATTGTTACCTCTGGCCAAAAAGAAGGTGCCGGTTATTTACAGGGTACCATTAAAAGCGGAGGTGATTTTCTGCAATTCATCAAAACATTGCCGGCTAACCTTAACACCAAAGCAACACTGTTAACGGGACAATTGCAATTCTGGTTCTATGTACAGGATGTATCTGTTTTGAAAGCGGATGGACAAATTCAGTTCAGCAGTTCAAAAGACCCGGATAAGAATCGCATTGGCTGGGCGCTTGCGCCAATCATTCCGACACTAAGAAACGGATGGAACCTGTTGAAATTAAACTTTGCCGACGGCGGTATAACAGGCGACGGCGGCCCTGATTTAACGGCAATGAATTATTTCAAGATCTTCTTCTGGACAAAAGATAAGGCAGCCGCAGATTACAACTTTGGTCTTGATGATATTAAAGTTGTATTGGTACCTCCACCAGCGCCGGTTGTTGTAGACGCTTGCGATGATGCTACCGGCTGGGAAACTGTGGGTACTCCTGTAATTGTAACCCAGGACCAAAAAGAAGGGGCTGGCTATTTGCAGGGTACAATTAAAGCAGGGGGTGACTTTTTACAATTCATCAAAACATTGCCGGACAATATTGATACCAAGGTGACTATTGATAATGGTCAGTTGCAATTCTGGTTCTATGTGCCTGATCCGGCAATCTTAAAACTGGATGGTCAGATACAATTCAGCAGCTCTAAAGATCCGGATAAAAAGCGTGTGGGCTGGCCTCTCGCAAAGGTTATTCCAAATTTGAAAAAAGGCTGGAACCTCGTATCCCTCAATATGTGGGAAGGTGAACAAACCGGCGACGGCGGACCAGACCTTACGGCGATGAACTATTTCAAAATATTCTTCTGGCCAACTGATAAGCCAACTGCCGATGTGAACTTCGGTCTCGATGGAATTATCGTTCAAAGAGGCAGGTAGCAAAAACTAAAGTAAAAATTAAAAAGTATGACAGAAGTGTGTCAGAACTAGCAATAGCCACTGGGCTCATTATTTTTTACTTTTTAATTTTTACTTTTTGCATTGGCTCGCGATGACATGAATTGTAGTGTCAGAAAACCACCTTTCATAAAAAAACTGAAATCATCATGCGGTTCAATTATTTAAAACTGATTACAAAAAGTACACTGTTCGCATCTGTTTTGTATGGACTACTAATGGGTGCTTCATGCAGTGCACAAAAAAAGAACACTACGAAACCAAATGGCAATCCAATTGTTCGTGATATCTATACGGCTGATCCCTCTGCACACGTTTGGGCTGACGGAAGATTGTATGTCTATCCTTCGCACGACGTTTCACCTGCCCGCGGCTGCGATTTAATGGACAAATACCATGTGTACTCAACAACCGACATGGTACACTGGCGAGATGAAGGTCAGATTCTTGAATCAAGCCAGGTTTCATGGGGCAGGAAAGAAGGCGGTTTCATGTGGGCTCCTGATTGTGCTTACAAAAACGGTACTTACTATTTCTATTTTCCTCACCCAAGCGGAACTGAATGGAACAGCACATGGAAGATAGGTGTCGCCGCAAGTAAATATCCTGCAAAGGATTTTAAAGTGCAGGGCTATATCGAAGGCCTGGAATCATTGATCGATCCTTGTGTATTTATTGATGATGACGGACAGGCATATTTCTATTATGGTGGCGGCGGAAAATGCATGGGTGGAAAATTGAAAGACAACATGATGAATGTTGACGGACAAATGCAAAAAATGGAAGGTCTTGAAGATTTCCACGAAGCAACATGGGTACACAAACGAAATGGTGTTTACTACCTGTCTTATTCAGATAATCATGACGCAGATGGTAAACATAACCAAATGCGTTATGCTACAAGTTCAGGTCCATTGGGGCCATGGAAGTATCAAGGCATCTACATGGATCCTACAGATAGCTATACCAATCACGGTTCCATTGTAGAATACAAAGGACAATGGTATGCCTTCTATCACAACAGTGAATTGTCTCATCAGGATTGGTTAAGATCAATTTGTGTTGACAAATTATTTTATAACGAGGATGGTACCATCAGGAAAGTAGTACAAACCACAGGAGTGACAGGGGAGAAGAAAGAAGTAAGTAAGAATTAGTTGAAAATGGAAACCAATTATTAATTACAGAAATGATTTGCAAAAGCCATTTTGGACTACTCGCTGTTCTTAGCCTCTTCACTGCATGTTCATCTCATTCCAAAGATGTGGTGCCTACAGGGGCGGGACAGCCAGACGTCTTTGTCCTTCAACATAAAAATCCTTTGATTACCAGCATGTATACCGCAGATCCTTCTGCACATGTGTGGGCCGATGGAAGGTTGTATGTGTATCCATCTCATGATATTAATCCCCCGCGTGGTTGCGATCTCATGGATCAGTACCACGTTTTTTCAACGGACGATATGGTACACTGGCACGATGAAGGCCAGATATTGCAGGCGAGCCAGGTTCCCTGGAGTACACCGGAAGGTAACTTTATGTGGGCGCCGGATTGCGCGTACAAGAATGGAACCTACTATTTTTACTTTCCTCATCCAGCCGCTGCACCATGGAACAATAACTGGAAGATAGGTGTAGCGACAAGTAAAAAGCCGGCAAGTGATTTTGTTGTTCAAAAATATATTGACGGACTTGAATCGCTGATCGATCCCTGTGTATTTGTTGATGACGACGGAAACGCCTATTTATACTACGGTGGTGGTGGAAAATGTATGGGCGGAAAATTGAAAGATAACATGATGGAAGTCGACGGCGGCATGAAAAATATGACCGGCCTTATTGATTTCCACGAAGCGACATGGGTGCATAAACGCAACGGTATGTACTATTTGTCGTATGCTGATAACTATAACTTAAATAACAGAGGGAACCGGATGCGCTATGCCGTTAGTGCCAATCCTTTAGGTCCATGGACCTACAAAGGTGTTTATATTGATCAAACGGGAAGTTCCACCAATCATGGCTCTATCGTAGAATTCAAAGGACGGTGGTACGCTTTTTATCATAACTCAGCCTTATCTGGTAACGACTGGTTAAGATCCATTTGTGCAGATACGTTATCATACACTCCAAACGGAAACATTAAAATGGTCATCCAGAAAAATTAATTTAAAAAATAAAACAGCATGAAAGAAATAGTTAGGCTATCTCTAAGCATATCGACTGCAATTATTCTTTTTGCAGCTTGTTCAAAGAGCACTCCTGTTACCAATCCAAACGGAAACAATGGTGGCAACAATGGAGGCAACGGTGGAGGAACAAATCCTATAACCTGGCCTTCGCCAGCCGGTGATGTGGTGGGTAAAATAACGGTGGGTTACCAGGGGTGGTTTGCCTGTACCGGCGACAACTCTCCGATCAATGGCTGGTGGCACTGGACGCAGGATTGGTCCAAAATTCCTTCACCAACAAACAAAGGCATGGTGTCGTGGCCCGACATGAATGATTACACACACAAATATCCTACTGCTTTTGCAAACCTGAATAGTGGCGAGCCCGCTACGCTCTTCTCATCTTACGATGACCAAACCGTTGATGTGCAGTTTTCATGGATGAAGCAATATGGTATTGATTGCGCTGCATTGCAGCGTTTTAATCCAACCGGTGGTGAAGGTCCCATCCGCGATGCAATTACAGTGAAAGTAAAAACATCTGCCGAAAAATATGGTGTGAAGTTTTACATTATGTACGACGTTAGCGGCTGGACAAACATGCAAACTGAAATGAAGGACGACTGGACCCGGAAAATGAAAGCCTACACTTCATCTCCCATGTATGCAAAACAAAATGGCAAACCTGTGGTTTGTATATGGGGATTTGGCTTTAACGATAACAACCACAACTTTACCACAACACAATGTCTCGATGTGATCAAGTTCTTCAAGGACGAGGGTTGTTATGTAATTGGCGGTGTGCCTACTCACTGGCGCGATCAAAACAGTGATTCAAGAGGAGGTTTTATCAGCGTTTACAAAGCCTTCAATATGCTTTCTCCATGGATGGTTGGTCGTATGGGAACAATTATTGATGAAGATAATTTCTACATCAACGTAAATACCCCGGACCTCGCATTCTGTAAGGCCAATGGCATAGATTATCAACCTTGCGTTTTGCCAGGCGACCTCCAGGCGAAACAGCGGGTCCATGGCGATTTCATGTGGAGACAATTTTACAACATGATTCGTTTAGGCGTACAAGGCATTTATATTTCCATGTTTGATGAATACAACGAAAGCAACCAGATTGCAAAGACGGCAGCAACGCAAGCGGACGTGCCTGCCGGAGCCGGCTTCGTTTCACTGGATGAAGATGGAACCGCTTGCTCATCTGATTATTATTTGCGTTTAACAAACGATGGAGGAAAAATGCTGAAAGGCCAAATTCCGCTGACTGCAACCAGGCCAACCAAGCCTGTTGAGTGAAAAAGGTGAAATAATTGAAAATAGGTTTGCCGGACGGATGAATACACTCGCTTTCCCTGATACAAGGCCTTAAAACGGCGTAAATCAGTTAGATCTGGTCATAACGTGCCGCGGGACAAAAAAAGAATCATAATGAAGAAAATATTTACCAGTGCATTGTTTTTTCTAAGCATAATTGCACAAGCCCAGGTGAAGCGCATTACCTGCATTGGCGCGAGCATTACGGAAGGTGCAAGGATTGATAATCGTAAGGATAATTCTTTTCCCGGTCAGTTGCAGGCATTGCTTGGGGAAAATTATATAGTCGGCAATTTTGGTGAGAGTAGTACCACCATGCTGAAGCATGGCAACTACCCTTACTGGAACACCGACGCTTACAAAGCGGCGCTAAAAAGCAGCCCTGATATTGTTTTCGTTGATCTTGGCGGAAATGATGCAAAAGCGATCAATCGTTCTTTCTATAACGAGTTGGAGCAGGATACGCGCGACATGATCCATTCCTTTACTTCATTGTCTTCTCATCCCAGGGTGATTGTGTTGTTGCCGCTCAAATCATTTGAAACAGATACCATGCAAATTTGGGATAAAACAATTGTGGAGGAAGTGATACCACGTATTCAAAAAGCAGCATACGGGGAAGGAGTGGAGCTACTTGACATTCACTCCCTGTTAACAGATAAACCGGAATTGTTCGCTGATAAAATTCATCCAAATAAAGATGGTGCGGAAATCATTGCTAAAAGATTGTTTCAACAGATTACCCAAAACATGGACGAGCAGTTTGATCTGTTCACGAACTTTAAACAACCATTCACTACTACTGATTTCAATGGTTATCGGTGTGCCGAATTTAAAATTAATGGACACGATTGTAAAGTTGTACAGCCAAAACGTGTGGCTAAAGGCAAACCCTGGATTTGGCGCGCGAGATTTTGGGCGCATGAGCCCCAAACGGATATAGCCCTGTTGGAGCGTGGCTTTCACCTCATTTACTGTGATGTTGCAGAACTCATGGGCAATAACGTCGCAATTTCAACCTGGAATAAATTTTATGCGACACTTCGTAAAGCTGGGCTTGGTCAAAAAGGAGTGATGGAAGGAATGAGTCGTGGCGGCGTGTATGCGCTTAACTGGGCTGCAGCGAATCCCGGCAAGGTAAGTGCGGTGTACGTCGATAATCCGCTGCTGGATTGCAGAGTGCTGGCAAGGGACATGGATAAAGATATTAGCCAGATGACAAAAGATTTCATGAACGCCTACCATCTTAAAACAAAAGAAGATATTCAGAACTTTAAGGGTAGTCCTATCGATAAAACAAAATTAATTTCGAAGGGACATTATCCTATTCTGATACTTTGCGCAGAGAATGATGAATACGTACCGCCCGGCGAACAAGCCATTCCATTTCAGGAAAAAATGAAAGCAGATGGCGGAGAAGTGAAAGTAATAATCAAGAAAGGATTCAGGCATCACCCGCATAGTTTTCCTAATCCTACACCAATTGTAGACTTTATCCTGAGTGCTGTTGACAAAGATTTTTATCTTTCGCAGGTTCGGTAACAAATACCCGCCTAAACATCCGCGCCTATTAAATAAATGGGCACCCGGAGTGTTTCGTCTTTAGAAAGTTAAATAATAGACAAGAAAATAAAATTTATTTTGTAAAATGACCGATCGGTCATTATTTTGTGAGGAAATTATTTTGTTTATATGTCTAAAGCTGCGCAAACAAGGCAATTCATAATTGAGCGATCGGCGCCACTTTTCAACAAAAAGGGGATCGAAGCTACGGCTATGAGTGATATTATGGCGGTCACGAAGCTTTCTAAAGGTAGTTTGTACGTACATTTTAAAGATAAGGAGCAGCTGGCGCAGGCGGTTGTTGACTACAACCTCCAGCTGCTCGATAAGAAGGTTTCAGCAGCAATCAGTAAAGTTCCTACCGCGAAAGGTAAACTTCTTGCATTCATAGATATATTGACCAATGTAATGTACCCTCCGGTGGAAGGGGGTTGCCCCATGATCAATTTTGGTATGGAGGCTGATGATACGAATCCAGCTATCAATAAGCAGATATTGACTGCGATAGAGCGTGCCCAAAAGACCATAGTTAATATCATTGAGCGGGGAACCGAATCGGGAGAGTTTTCGTCAGACAAGAGTCCCCGTGAGTTTGCCACCATAATGTTTGCCATGATAGAGGGCGGCGTGGTAATGTCACGGGTGGCCGGCAACAACAATAAAATGAAAATTATCGTCAAATATCTCAAAGCAATGATTGATGAGCAATTGAAATAATTTTTTTTGCTTACTAAATGACCGATCGGTCATTTATTTAATCACTCGATTTTGTAAAATTTAAATACATATGTTATGAAACCTAAAGTTTGGTTTATTACCGGAGCATCCAAAGGATTCGGATTTCAAATTGCCAAAGCGGCGTTGGCCAGCGGCGACCAGGTAGTAGCTACCGTAAGAAAGAATGCTGCAGATGTCTATAATCAACTGGATGCTGGTGAACGGCTGCTGGTCGTAACGCTGGACGTTACCGATGAGCGCCAGGTGCAGGCTGGCATTGATGCGGCGATTGAGCGTTTTGGCCGAATAGACGTGCTTGTTAACAATGCAGGTTATGGTCTATTGGCGGCCACCGAGGAAGCCTCTACAGAAGAAGTCAAAAAACAATTTGATACCAATATCTTCGGTCTGCTCAATGTAACGAGAAATGTACTGCCTCACATGCGTAAACAGGCAGCTGGTCATATTATCAACATTTCTTCGCTTTTTGCTTATCAAAACAACGTGCCGGGCTTCGGTTTGTATGGTGCAACCAAATATGCCGTCGAGGGTATCTCTGAGGGGCTCGCCACCGAGCTGGCACCGATTGGCATCAAAGTAACCGCTGTTGCTCCGGGGTTGTTTTCTACCGATTTTGTATCAACGGATTCCTACCAGGGCTCAGCCATCATCTTAGATGCCTACAAGGATACCGTAGGCGTCATCAGGGGACATATGACTCATTTGCATGGTAGCCAGCCTGGTGACCCGGCCAAACTTGCCGGTGTTATACTGCAATTAGCGGCCAGTAAAAATCCGCCGTTGCACCTACCGGTAGGAACGGACGCAGTAAAGAACATTCGTGAAAAGATCGAATTAATCTCCAGGGAAATCCAGGAATGGGAGGCGATCTCAACAAGCACGGATCACCAACGAGCAATAGCTATGTAAAATGGCTTTTTCCATCTGATTTAAAATATCAAGGATGCAAACACAGCCAGGCTTAAACGAGTCCGGTTCTATTAACAATTATCCCCAAAGCTTAGCATTAGCTGAGGCGGGCAATGCACGGAAACTTTTTTTGGAATTGGCAAAAAAAGTTTCCTTGTTTTCGACCGCAACAAATATATTATTGTACCTATTCAGGGCCGCGCGTGCTTCATCGTTGCCGCCAATCCATGCTTTCGCACTCATGCGGCCACTTAACTCGGTCATTGTGCCTTTGTAAGTAAGGGAGCAATTTTAGCACTCCTTCAATACGAACAGTTTACGTAGGTCACCAACTTCCTGATTTCTCCGGTATCCCAGGCTTTGACGTTGTCATTGATCGCAATAGAAAAATTGACTACCTGTCTCTCGTCTTTAATCGTTTTAACGGTTGCATCTGCTGTTAATCTTCCAAAGATTTCTATGACTTAAAATTTAAATGGTTACTAATGTTGTTTGGTACCCGGCACATCGCCTTCTACATTTTTTGATAGCTCATCCGGTAATTCTTAGGTTGACAATTTTTAAATTTTTTAAACTGCCTGTAAAAAAAGGGAATGCTTTCAAAGCCTGAGTCGTAACAGATCTCACTGATTTGCTTGTCTGTTTCTATCAGTAATTTGCAGGCCCTGTTTATTTTATACTCATTCAAAAATTCAAAAAAAGATTTCTTCATGGTCTTACTGAAAAACCTCGAAAAGGACTCTTCAGTCATGTTTACCTGCTTTGCAATATCTGCCAGGCAGATCTTTCTGTGATAATTCGTTTCTATGTATTTGTACACCTTGTTGATCCGTCCATTGTTGGTGTGGTTTAACTCATAGGTGAATCCCTGTTCGCATAAAATATGACGTTCTGTTGTCTCCGCCAGCTCCTGGAGAATTTTGAGGATAAGCAGCAGTCTGTCAAGCGACGACAGTTTGGTCAGTTCAAAAAATTGATCCTTTAGTCTTAATGCAACAGACTTATCAAACCTGATGCCCTTGCCGGATAATTCCAGGAGATTACGGATAGATCCGAACTCACCACTGTTCATCCAGGCCTTATCCATGAAATCTTCTTTTAAATACACAACAACTGCACTTGATGCTTGTTGCTGCTCCGGGGAATTGATCCAGCAATGTGGCAGGTTGGCGCCTACCAATACCAGGTCGTCCTCCGAAAAATTCTCGATGCTGTTCCCCACATACCGCATTCCGTGGCTGCTCACGATATAGGTAAGCTCGTATTCAGGATGAAAATGCCAGGGATAATCAAATTCCTTCGCGTTGCCCTGCAACACTGCTTTTAATAAGTTAGATTCATCAGATGGAATCGGTTTATAATGAGGTTTCATTAGTCAGTAAGCAGTTTCTCGTGTCAAAATAAAATTTTCAAGCCTATACAATATAAATTTAAGCATGCTCCCGGAAAAGTTAAATTGACCTGCTCGCTAAAAAAAACAAAATAGGCGAATGATTGGACGGTATCGGGTAATTAATGGCTATTTTATACATCTATTTTTGAGTAGTTACAAACCGAATACAATGACCAGGACTTCCATTTATATCATATTGCTTATTTTTTCAAGTGTAGTATATAGCCTTAGTTACGGGCAGACAAAAAGCAACCCGAACGCCGTATCCATCCAGTTGGATGGTGAAGCAAGGTTTCAGCAAATAGATGGCTTCGGCGTAAATGCAAATACGCGTGCCTGGGACGGTAAAGAGCTGGAACCTGCGCTAAACCTGTTGCTCGATTCAGCCAATGCAACCATATGGCGGGTAATTGTAGAAACAGTGTATAACTGGGAAGATAAGAACGACAATAACGATCCTTTTTCTTTTAACTGGGATTACTACAACGCCCTGTACGAAACGCCCAAATATCAAAAAGCCTGGGACATGATCGCTTACCTGAACAAGCGCGGCGTTACCAAAAACCTGATGATCAATTTTATGGGCCCGGTTCCTTTATGGATGGGAGGTAAAGTGGTCAAGGAAAAATATGAAGATGAATATATTGAAATGCTGGTGTCATTCTTTTACTACGCACGAAAAACAAAACATCTGCAGATTGGTTTGATCTCTATTATGAACGAACCGGATATTGAGAATGAAGGACCCACAGTTAATGCAACGCAGTATGTAAAACTGCAACGGAAATTCATCAACCGGATGGATAGCCTGGGCATGGGCGATATTCGCTATGTATCTCCCGATGTTGCCGGCATGAACAATGGGCTGAATACGTATATCCCGGAATTGATGAAGGACCCTGTGGTGATGTCTAAAATGGCACATGTGGGGCTGCACAGTTATGGCGGATACTACATAAACGTTGATTCTGCACTAAAGCATTCGCCTTATCCAAAAACAGATTACTGGATGACCGAATGGAATAACTGGTGCAATGGCTGCGACGATGGCATTTTAGGAGAATACAATTATTCTTTTGCAGCTAAAAGTATCGGTTATCTTTTTGAGTTCCTGCAACATGGAGCCACTGCCGGCATTATCTGGGAAGGGTATGACAGCTATTATGAACACCATGCGCCTTCGCCCTTTAGTTACTGGGGGATCCTGGTTTATGAACCGGCCACAAAAACCTATGCGGTACGAAAAAATTATTATGCATTTCAGCAGGTGGCGAGATTTGTATCACCCGGTTCCTTCCGGGTAGCTGTCTCTAACCAAAGTGACAGTGTCACTATCCTCGCGTTTTATAACGAAACAGCAAAAAAGATCAGCATCACGGGAATCAACAAAACGCATCATCCTATAAATCTGAGCGGAACATTAAACAATTTACCCGCTGTCGCCGGTTTTGAAAGTTGGGTTACCAACGAAACGGAAAATATGAGGCCTGGCGGCGCCGTGAAAATAAAAGGCAAGACCTTCTCTACAACCATACCCGCGGATTGCATATTTACGCTTGCCAGCGATTAATACAAGACAGGACACACGTTAAGGAACATCGGCTAAAAAAGATGAAAAAAACGAAACATGCATTCGAATGCTTCCTTGTGCCCATATGCGAACTGCTAACCATACTGACTAACATACTAAAACTTTACTTATGAATGTAATCTTAACACGCTGCAACAACATCCGGCGACAGATCCTTCTCCTGGCGTTGTGTTCCATCGTATGTGCATTTGCACTTGCACAGGAAAAAATTACCGTTTCCGGTAAAATAACCAACGGCGAAACGGCGCTGTCTAATGTGTCGGTGACGATCGCCGGTACAAAGCAGGGAACAACAACCGATGAGTCGGGCAATTTCAGGATGAGTGTCGCAAAAGGACAACAGCTTGTCTTTTCTTATGTGGGTTATGAAGATCAAACTGTGACTGTTTCCGCAGCGCGCGAAATAAACATCACACTAAAGATGGCAGAAAACAATGCCATGAATGAAGTGGTGGTTGTGGGCTATGGCACCAAAAAGAAAGTGAACCTTACGGGTGCCGTTGCTACCGTTTCGGGCAAAGAGCTCGAGGGCAGACCCATTACCAATGTATCCTCTGCTTTGCAGGGCACGATGGCGGGTGTAACCGTTACAGTAAACAATGGACAGCCGGGTGCAGACCAGGGAACGATACGCGTTCGTGGCATTGGTACCCTCGGCAATAGTGATGCGATGGTGCTGGTGGATGGTGTGGTATCTACTATGAATGATATTAATCCGGGCGATATTGAATCTGTCACCGTGTTGAAAGATGCCGCTTCTGCTTCCATCTACGGATCAAGAGCGGCAAACGGGGTGATCCTTATCACTACGAAAAATGCCCTTAAAGGAGAAGTACTCGCACACTACAATATGGATATCGGCCAGCAGTCGATGACCGCGAGGCCCGACTTTATAGAATCTTGGCAGGCGTCAACATTGTACAATGAAGCGCTGGTAAATGAAGGCAAATTGCCCAAGTACAGTGATGCGGAAATTCAGAAATTCAAGGATGGATCAGATCCGGAGCATTATCCCAATACTGACTGGTATGATCTGTTCTGGACAGGAAACGGCCTTCAGCAAAATCATGCCCTGGATGTCAGCGGCGGTACTGATAAAATGCAGAGTTATCTCTCCGTAGGATATCTTTCACAGAATGGTCTTGTAGAGGGCTCCAGCCTTAAACGTTACAACACGCGCTTTAAAACGGACCTCGCCATAAGCAAACGCATTAAAGTAAGCGGCAACCTTGCTTACTCGCAGCAACAATTCAGAGAGCCGATAAGCAATATTCATGGGCTGGATTTCGCGCAGCTGATCGGAACACTTAACCAGACCGGCCGCGTTGTGCCAAACATCATCAACGGGTATTACGGATATAGCGATGAAGGAAATCCTGTTGCCGTGCTTAAAAGTGGCTCCAACAATTATAATAAAACCCACCGGCTGTCAGCTATTTTACAGGCTGACCTGGAAGTTGTTAATGGCCTGCACATAAAGCCACTGCTGGGCTATACGGCCAACATTATAGAAGCGAAGTCGAGGGTGAACGATCTGCAATATTATGATCCGGTAACCGGGGCGCCGAGCCTTTGGGAAGGACCGAACATAGTAGCGAGCAATTCCAGTTTCCTGGACAATTTAACCCTGCAGGTGTTGGCACAGTATGACAAATCGCTCGGGGATCATGATCTAAGTGTATTGGGCGGCTATTCACAAGAACACAATAAGTACGACTATCTTTTCGGGAGCAGGCGCAATTACCTGAACAATGCATTGTCAGAGCTGGATGCAGGACCGATTCCGGGCCTGCAGAACAGCGGCAACGCTTCTGAATATGCACTGCAGTCAGTATTCGGAAGGATCAACTATGTCTTTAAGAAAAAATACCTGTTAGAAGGTAATATCAGGGATGACGGATCATCACGTTTTGCCAAAGGAAACCGTTGGGCCTTGTTTCCTTCTGCATCTGTTGGCTGGCGCATTTCGGAAGAATCATTCTTTTCATCTGCCAGCAAGCTTTTTTCAGATCTGAAGATCAGGGCCTCATGGGGGCAGCTCGGAAACCAGGATATAGGAACCTATCCTTACCAGGCAACGATAGCCACCGGTCAGAACTATACGTTTGGCGGACAAACAGTGGATGGTATCGCTCCTGTAAATGGTGTGAACCCGGATATTAAATGGGAAACCACAACAACAAAAGATATCGGCCTCGACGCCGTTTTACTCAACGGAATAATCACATTCACGGGTGACTACTTTATACGCAATACAGACAACATTTTATTATCGCTTCCCGTAGCAAATACTTTCGGCTTAAATCCGCCGGTGATCAATGCCGGAAGCGTACAGAATAAGGGCGTTGAACTGACTGCAGGCTATCATTTAAGAAAGCGCCGGTTCACTTTTAACGCACAGGCCAATGTTTCATTTATCACGAATGAGATCACAAGCCTGGCAGGTACTGGTCCTTTTCCCAACGGATCCACCATATTGGGTGAGGGTTTGCCGATCAATGCCTTGTATGGCTGGGTGTCTGAAGGACTTTTTCAGTCTGAGCAGGATATTGAAAAACATGCCAGCCAGAATGGAATGGGCGGCCCTGTGGGGCCCGGTGACATCAAGTACAAGGACCTGAATAACGATGGTGTAATTGACAGCAAGGACAGGCAGTACCTGGGTACATATTTCCCAAAAACAACCTTTGGACTGAATATGTCTGCCACATACAAGGGCTTCGATATCGCGCTTTTTTTGCAGGGCGCAGCAGATGTGAAGTCATTTGTATCCGGCCGCATCCTGGGTTCGCTGTATGACAAGGATGGCGACCCGACGAGTATCTGGCTTGACCGCTGGACACCTGATAATACAGACGCCAGCTTCCCGCGTGTGTGGAACTCAAATTCTCAAAACGACCCCGCCGCCACGCCTTCATCCTTCTGGGTGCGTAACGCAGGATACGTGAGGATCAAAAACCTGCAGGTGGGGTACACCTTCTCAAGCGGCTATCTTGCACGCAAAGGCATCAAATTAAGGGTATTCTATACGGGCAAGGACCTGCTCACCTTTACCACCTTTTACAAATGGGTGGATCCTGAATCGCCGCTGGGTGGCAACAGCTACAGCTACCCCATGGTAAAAGTAAACTCACTGGGCGTAAACCTCACTTTCTGATCATTCACCTTAACAAACGAATTATGAAAAACAGACTTTTAATCATATTGATGCTGTCCGTCGCCATAACCTCCTGCGATAAGAATTTTCTGGACAAGCAGCCATTGACAGAATATAGTGAATCCACTTTGTGGACCGGCCCCAACGATGCCATCGCCGCATGCAACGCGGCATATTCCAACTTCGAGGACGGGCAATGGGTGGTATATATGGACGACGCAAGTGATAACGGGCACAACCCTTATCCATGGGAAGGATGGCAGGAGTTTGGCAATATGCAACTGCTTTCTCCTAACAGCTGGAGGAGTAAATATGACTTTACCACCATTACCACCTGCAACTGGTTTTTAGAGAATATTGATAAGACACCGATGGATCATGACCTGTTAACGAGGTTAAAGGGCGAAGTGCGTTTTATCAGGGCTTATGAGTATTTTGAGAGAGCGCAGTTATATGGTGATTTTCCCCTGGTGACAAAAATGCTGACGACTACCGAAGCCAATGAAATACCACGTTCACCAAAGGCTGACGTAGTGGCGTTTGTATTAAATGAACTGGACACTATTGCGCCTTTGCTTCCAATAAAGTATGAGGGAGCAGATCTTGGCCGCATTACGCAAGGCGCTGCCTGGGCGCTGAAAGCAAGAGTGGAGCTGTTTAATGAAAAGTATGCGGAAAGTGCAGTTTCAGCCAAAAAGGTGATGGATCTCGGCGTATATAGCTTGTTCCCTAACTACCAGGATCTCTTCCGTATGAAGAATGAATATAATTCAGAGATCATCCTTGACCGCGGCTATCTTGAAACCGATCCTAACCTGACTGTCGGGCTGATGGTACTGGCGCCGGAATCAACACCGGGGGGCGGCTGGAGCTCTGTCAATATTACCCAGTCACTCGTGGATGCATATGAAATGGCCAATGGTAAAACGATCGACGATCCTGCTTCCGGCTACAATGTGGACAAACCTTTTGTGAACCGTGATCCCCGGTTGCTGCAAACGGTAATCATCCCCGGAGCGGAGTATGCAGGTATCATTTTTAATCCCATGGATCCGAACTCACTCGATTACTGGCCAACGTACAATTATACAGGTTATGTGGGCAGAAAATATATTCATTATAAATCTGATTTTGCGGATCTTTATAAGGCTGGCCTCAACATACCGCTTATCCGTTATGCCGAAGTACTGCTTACCTATGCGGAGGCTAAAATAGAACAGAATCAGATTGATCAAACCGTATACGATGCGCTTAACCAGGTGCGCGTGCGTGGCGGCTTGCCCAAAGTTGACCAGGCCAAATATGCAACACAGGCGCAACTGCGTACACTGCTGCGCAGGGAAAGAAGGGTGGAGCTTGCCATGGAAGGATTACGCTGGTACGATATACAACGCTGGAAAATTGGCAATGAAGTAATGAATGGACCGGTATACGGTGCCCGCCTTAGTAACATAGATGCTGCCGGAAATGTTACCTACACATCCAAAGACCATGCGAAGATTGAAGACAGGGTGTTTGATCCGGCTAAAAATTACCTGTGGCCGGTGCCGCAAAGCCAGATGGATCTTGGTAAGAATCTTACACAAAACCCCAATTACTAGTGTCATAAACCGATCTATGAATAAATATCTGCTGATCTTTTGTATTTGTTTTTTTGTTGCCGGATCAAGGGCTTCCGCACAAGGAAGTGGTAACGCAACATCTTTAAGGCCGGAACCGAAAGGCTGGTATACAGGGGATATACATGTGCACCTCAATTGCGGGCAGGGCACGATTGTACTGCCTGAGGATTCACTGGTGCGGATGATGGAGCGGAACGACCTCGATGTGATCAGCCTGCTGGCCGATATGGGCAATGGTGAAGTGGCCGACAGCAAAAGGGACCTTCCTAAGGTAAACGGCCGCGATGCAAGGCAGTCAAGGACCGGCCGCATTATTCACTGGGACACAGAATGGCATTGGGATGCTACCTACACCAACTTTAGCAAACAAGCACTCGGCGGGCATCTTGTTTTACTCGGCCTGAAAAATGCAAGCCAGATCTGGGAAGAGTCGCCTTATAAAATACTTGAGTGGGCAAGAAAACAAAACGCCATTGGTGGCTTTGCCCATCTCGAATATTTAAATGACAGCATACAGAATCAACTGAACTGTTGCATCCCTATTGATTTTCCCGTGGAAGCAGCATTGGGAACAATCGGTTTTGTGTCTGAAGATGTTTATGGAATGCGGTCTCCCAATAACGGCAACTACTTTAGTGAAGGTGTTGTTACTGCTTATTACAGGTTGCTGAACTGCGGTTTTCGCCTTGGCCTGGCGGCAGGAACTGATTTTCCATGCAACGAAAATGAACCGTTGGGAACGTTGCTCACTTACGTCAATGTAAAAGACAAACTCACCTACCGCAAATGGATCGATGGAATTAAAGCAGGGCGAACTGTGGTGTCACGTAACGGCCACGATGAGTTTCTTGAATTAAAAGTTAACAGGAAATATGGTCCGGGCGATGAGGTCAGGATGAAAAACAACGGCAAGGTCAGCATTAAAGCTACATGGACGGCAAACAAAGATCTTTCGGGTAGAATAGAACTGGTAAGCAACGGCAAGGTGATTGCAACCATGGCAGGCAATGCCAAACCAGGTGAACCACTGGTCTTTGATACAACTGCAGACTTCACCCAAAGTGGCTGGCTGTGTGCAAGAAGAATGGATGAGCACGGCCACGAAACACACACGGCACCCGTATATATAACTGTGGATAGTAAACCGGTGCGCGCATCAAAGGAAGATGCGGAATTCTTTGTCAGGTGGATAGAGAATATCCTGGAAAATATCAAGCCTGGCGGCAAATGGAACAAGTATTTCCCTAACGACCTGGCCACCGTCACAGAACGGTACACGAAAGCAAAAAATGTTTATCAGCAGATCTTAAAGGAAACTACAGACAAATAATCCCGGATTCCGGAAAAGAAAACCGACTTAAAAAAATAAAATGAAGTACTGCAATATGAGATCCATATCATCGCTCTTTTTGCCTGTTTTAATAATGCTCGCCGGCTATACAAAAGCGTACTCACAAAATCCGATCCTGGTAATTTCAGGTGAAAAAAGTTATGGCCCTTACACGGGCGAGATGCTTAAGACGGAAGGGTTTAGTGAATACCAGCTTGAGTCGCTCAGCGGAGAAAAGATAACCGATACTTTTTTACAAAGCTTTGATGTGGTGATACTGACAGCTGATTCATTAACGGATCAACAAGCTTCAACGCTCACGAAGTATGTGAATGAAGGTGGTAACCTGATTGCCTTCAAACCGGACAATAAACTGAACAATGTGTTTGGAATCACCACTACGGCCGGTGCCGTCGACACGGGATACATTGCCATCAATGCGGTAACTGATATCGGTCGTGGATTGACTTCGCAGCCCCTGCAATTGCATGTGCCGGCCAGCCAATACATGCTACAGGGCAGTCAGCAAATTGCAACATTGTACAGTAACGCCGTTAATACCACACCATACCCTGCCGTTGTAATGAATGATTACGGTAAAGGACATGCAATAGCTTTCGCTTACAACCTGCCACAAAACATTGTCTACACGCGGCAGGGCAACCTGCATAGTGCAGGTAAAGAAATGGACGGGATCACCGGCATCCGGGCCATGGACCTTTTTACCAATGGCTGGGTGGATACAACGAAGAACACGATTAACCAGGCAGATGAGCAGATGAGATTACTTTCTCACAGCATTGAAGTAATGAGTGCTTCTAAAAAGCCGCTGCCACGCTTCTGGTATTTTCCTGATACCCTGCAGTGCCTTGTTACGTTGAACAATGACGGCGAAGACACGAAGGAGGCGCAATTCACCAAACAGTTTGAAGATGTGGATGCCAAAGGCGCGAAGATGACCCTGTATGTTAAAGAGGTCGATTTTATTTCCAAAAAATGGATCCGGCACTGGGCAGATAAAGGCTTTGAAATTTCAGGACATCCCGATGATACCAAACAGGCCACTAACCCCGACTGGCAAACAATGGATACTGTTTTCAAAAATTTAAACAGCAAGCTTAAGAACAGTTATGGTGTTGAACCCATGCGCACGGTGACCAATCACTGGTTTGTATGGTGCGGAAAAAATGAGCATGGCGACCAGGACTTCTCGGCACAGGTGCAGCTTGAAAAGAACAATGGAATAGAGATGGACTGCAATTATGCGCACTATGACAACGGTTCAAGCCAGGGACATTTTTTGGGAAGTTTCGGTATCAACCAGGGTAATTATACAGGCAGCGGACTTACCATGAAGTATGCGAATCTGGAAGGCAACCTGATTGATGTGTACCAGCATTTTAATAATGTGTATGACCAGCAATACATGGAACATGATGATAAGGATGGATTCTTCAATTGTTTCAAGGGGCTGATGGACAGAAGCCTTGACTCGGGAGTCTATTCCTTCGTAAGCGTAAAAGCGCACAATGCCGAATACTTTTTTTCTGAGAAACCGCTTATGAGAATGCTGGATTATGCAAACAGCAGGAACATTCCCGTGTGGACGGAAATAAAGTTTCTCGATTTTATGCGGGCTAAAGATGAAGCAGCTTTTACCGGCATAACGTGGAAGGACAATACGCTGTTCTTTGACATCCGTTCATCGTTATCACACAGCAGCAATATCTCATACATGATTCCCCTGGTATACAACGGAAGAAAGATCAATGGAATAACCAGCAATGATACAAACCAGCCATACCTGGTAAGAACAATAAAAGAACGAGACTATGCGCTGCTTGCCGTACGCCCGGGTACTTCTTATCACGTAGCCGTGAGCTATGCTCAACCCAGGTAGTGTGTATCATGCTATTCATGCGACTAGCAAAAAAAACTTTTAAAAAATCATCTGATAAAAAAACAATATGGTACATGAATCGGATTTTGACCGTGACTTTCTGAAAGGCATTTCGCCGGATCTTTATACGGCTGCTATTTGCGATATACTGGATGAATTAGGCTACCGGAACCAGGCAATGCATCACCGGTTAAGACCACTCCTGCCCGATATCCGTAACTGCGGATTTGTGGGCAGGGCAAGAACATTGCTCTGGGAAGAAGTGGACTACGTGGATGAGGACAATCCGTATAAGCTCGAAATTGAAGTCATGGATTCGCTCCATGAAAATGATGTAGTGGTCCATTCTACAGATGTCAACAGTACAAATGCACCCTGGGGCGAACTGATGTCTACACTCGCAAAAAGAAAAGGAGTGGCAGGTTGCGTTTGCGATAGCCAGATCAGGGATTGCATCAAAATAATCGATATGAATTTCCCGGTATTCTATGCCGGCATCAGGCCCCTGGATTCAAAAGGAAGGGGACTTGTGATGGCATACGACGTACCTGTGACATGCGGACAGGTGCTGGTGCATCCGGGTGATTTGATCTTTGCAGATTTCGATGGCATTGTCGTGATCCCGCAGGCTGTAGAAAAAGAAGTGATTCAAAAAGCGACGGAAAAAGTGGGTGCCGAAAATTTGTCCAGGGCAGCCCTGCTCGCCGGAAAATCATTAAAAGAAGTGTACGATACCTACAAAGTTTTATAAAATAAGTTATCATGAAATTACAGAACCGGACAGTTGTGGTCACTGGTGGCGGATCGGGAATAGGGCGCGCCTGTGCCATCAAATGCGCCGAAGAAGGCGCGAATATAATTATTGCCGATATTAATGAAGAAGGCGCTAGTGAAACAGAAAAACTGATACAGGCAGCGGGCCGCAATGCCCTTGCCTGTAAAACCGATGTGTCTGATCCGTCAAGCGTTGCTTCGCTTGTTGAAAAAACAATACAACAGTACGGCAAGGTACATGCCCTGATAAACAGCGCAGCCATACAGGTGAACAAGACAGTAGAAGACACCAGTTTTGAAGAATGGAACAGGCAGATGGCGATTAACGTTGGTGGCATCTTTCTTTGTTCAAAACTGTTCCTGCCTCATCTGAAAGCGAGCCGCGGCAACATTGTGAGCCTGTCGTCCGTAAACGGGTTTTTTGTCGAACCCGCTTGTGCAGGATATTGTGCTACCAAAGCAGCCATTATCGGACTAACAAAAGCAATGGCAATAGATCATGGACATGAAGGTGTACGGGTGAACTGTATTTGCCCCGGCTATATTGATACCGGGCTTGCAGAAGGCTATTTTCAAATTCAGGCCGATCCTGCAAAGGCACGCGCCGAAGCTGGCAAGCTACACGCCTTATGGCGCATTGGAAAAGCAGAAGAAGTGGCGCAGGTGGCGGTATTTCTGGCCAGCGATGACGCTTCTTTTGTTACCGGTTCCGCTTATGTAGTGGATGGAGGCTTCGGCTCGGGCATGCCTCCCAAATAATTCTTTTATGCTCCATTAATAACAGAGATACTATGCTTAAAATGCAAAAGGCAAGCGACTGGATCCTGATCATTGTCGTAAATTTTATGTGGGCAACACAGGTGCCGGTCATTCGATTAATAGGTGATAAACTTGGCCCAATGACGATTGCATTTGTGCCGATGCTCATAAGCACCGTTTTGTTTATTCCTTTTTTATGGGTGCAGAACAAAAAAAGAAAAGCAACTGATCGCCGCACATGGAAGGATCTCAGGTATTTTATTATGCCCGGGCTCATCGGCATCTTTTTAATGCAGTACCTGTATACGGTTGGTTCTACACTTACACTGGCGTCAAACGCCGGGATCATTACGTTAACGATTCCTGTGCTTGTTGCTGTATTTGCTTCGGTTCTGCTGAAAGAAAAATTGAACGTTGTAAGAATAGCCGGCTTCATTATTGCCCTTGGCGGCGTTTTATTAACATCATTGCCGGATATTAAAGGCGCAAGTTTTTCGGAAGGCGCCTATTTCAAAGGCAACCTTATTTTTTTGGTTGCCTGCGCTTGCGCCGCTTTTTTTAATACATACAGCAAACTGCTGATTGACAAAAATTTTACCGAGCTGGAAATACTCGTGTATTGTTCCGTGATAGGAAGTATTGCCTGCATTCCCTTGTTGATATGGGTAGAGCCACTGCACTTATCCGCGATCATGCATGCCGGCGCTACTGTTCTTTTCGGCCTGCTGGAACTGAGTTTTATTGTGTATGGCGTATCCATGCTCCTCTTCTTTTACATCCTGAAAAGAATGGATGTAACACAGGCAATACTCGGTAATTACCTGCTGCCGTTTTTCATCGCACTACTCGGCATCCTGTTGCTTGGCGAAAAGATGACCGCAGCAATGGCCGCCGGTGGTGTGATCATTTTCGCCGGCACGCTGATGGTAACCGTATATGAAAGCAGGTTGCTGGCTTTCTTTCGTAAAACAAGTAAAGGCAACAGGATTAAAAGTGATCTAACACAAAAAAAAATTCACATCATTAATAAAAGTCACCAATGAAGATCACCAATGTAACAGCCACGGTGCTTCGTCTTCCAAATATTTCAGACGCAGCAGACGGCACCCAGGACGATTTAATTATTACTGTTGAGACTGATGAAGGCATCACCGGTTACGGGGAAGTAGATACCGCACCTTTTGTTGGAAAAGCGGTCGTTGACGCATACATGTCCCACGGCACCTGCTATGGGTTGAGAGAAGTGGTAGTGGGCAGCGACCCTTTTGATTATGAACAGATCTGGAACAATATGTGGGCAAAGACATATTACTACGGCCGCTTTGGCCCTGTAATGCATGTAATGAGCGGCATTGACATGGCGATATGGGATATTATGGGAAAAGCGGTTGGAAAGCCCGTACACAAATTACTGGGCGGAAGTTATGCAGATAAAGCCAGGGCCTATGCCAGCGCACTAATGCCGGAAAATGCAGATGAAGTAACCAGAATGGTGGAGAAGCATGCCGCATTGGGTTACACTGCATTAAAGTTCGGGTGGGGACCACTCGGATATGATGTTCATTTTGATATCAGCCTTATTAAGGCTGCGCGGAAAGCAGCCGGAGACAAGATGGATATCATGATTGATATTGGCAAACGCTACCGCCTGAAGGAGGCTATTTATGTAGCCAAAGCATTGGAACAACTGAATATTTACTGGCTGGAAGAAGCACTGCCTGCGGAAGATTATACTGGTTACAAAAAACTAACCGAAGCCACTACACTCAGGATCGCCACCGGCGAAGAAGAAAGCGGCAGACTGGCATTTGCGCGCCTGATCAATGAAACACATGTGGATGTAATTCAGCCTGACATGTCACGTTGCGGTGGTTTGACCGAGGCAAAAAAGATTGCGACGATGGCTGCGGACAAGAATATTTTATGTGTGCCGCACGCTTTTAAAACCGGCATCCTGGTGGCCGCCTCTATTCATTTAATTGCTGCTGTTCCCAATGCGCCGGTACTGGAATTTTCGGTGACAGAATCGCCTATACGTAAGGGTATACTGGAAACACCATTTGAATTAAAAGATGGATACGTAAGTGTGCCGACGGCGCCGGGACTAGGGATTACATTGAACCAGGAAGTGATCGACAAATATGGTGTGTCGATGTAATTAACAAGTCAATGCCGGTTAGTTAAGAATCGTCACGATCGACATTCGGGATAACGCTGCTGTCGTGCCAATGACTGATTATGGAACAGTGGCAGGTTTTCCCGTAGGGAATTAAGCTCAATAGAAATGGTCGAATCCTGGACATCGTAGCCCGTTAGGGCTTCAACCAAATAAAAAAGGTTAATGTCCTACGGACAAGGAAGCCCTTGCGTGTTTCAGCTTCTATTGAGCTTAAAGTCCTACGGACTATCGACGCCGCGGATACTATTGTTGCCTTTGATTCATTGCCGTCTGCCTGCCCGCTCTGCATTCAGGCGCGCTTTAGCTCAATGTCATTTAGCCGGGCAGACATTCTCAACTTTGGGAGATATCTCCTGTTGTCGATATGACGATGATGGCTTGTCAGAAAAAGTAATCACAACAGCATCGATAACAAGTATATAATATTGAGCAAGTCAGCAACCGCATTGTCACCTCGACGATAGGAGAGGTCTCCCAAATATCGAACAGATGGTGATATTTTACGAGCGTTTGGTATGACAACTCTCAACTAAAGCATAATGTCATTTAGTTAAGATACTTTGCTTGTGTTGCTCCGTAGGAGCTTCCTGTTTGTAGAAAGAAAAAAAATAGATTCTCTAGGCTCAATTGGGAGCTTCCTGTAAAGCGTTACAGGAGACTTCACTGGAGTCCGATGACATTTTTAAAATCCTGATCTCCTGCAAACAGGAAGCTCCGCTGGAGCTATAAATACGCTTGACTAAACGACATTGAATTAACAAACATTCAATTCAGATATCATCCTCTTAAAAAAAGTAATTTGGAAAACAGGATTCAAAAATTAAAAGCAATACAAAAAGCGAAGAAACTGGATGCATTCCTTATCACTTCTTTTGCTTCGCTAAAATATTTGAGTGGCTATTTTTTTTATTTTGAGCACGGCTTGTCCCCGTTTCAATTGTTACCCGCCGCCCTGGTTGTTGGACCGGAGCTACAGGCCGGCCTTATACTTGCGGATAATGAAACACAGCAGTTGCCTTTTATTCACCCCGCTATTTCTATCAGTACTTATGAAAGCTACGTGTATCAAAAGGACATTGACGCCGTTAATCAATTCGTTTTTCAACTGGATGAAACTTTCAAACAGCTTGGAATAAAGACAGGCAGGTTGGGTGTTGAACCAAATGCGCTTCCGGCAAGCCTGCTGCTTTTCCTGGGTTCGCGGTATCCCGCGGTTGAACTGGTTGATATAACCGCCGATATAGCCGGCCTGAGGATCATTAAAGACGCAGATGAAATAGCACTTATCCGGCAGAGTGCCAGGCTAAGTGATATTGGGCAGTCAGCTGTGTTACGGCTTGCCCGGAGCGGTATGAGTGAGCTGGAACTTTTTAACCTCGTTCGGCGCCAAATAGAAGAAGCTGCCGGTACAAGGGTGCCGCTTATGGCAGACTTTGTTAGCGGGGCTTCAACAGCCACTGGCGGCGGATTGCCCACGAATAAAATAATCAACGAAGGCGATCTTATTCTCAGCGACTTTACGCCTTGCCTCAACGGATATTGGGGCGATTCCTGCAGCACCATTGCGGTGGGAATGCCAACAACCGAACAACAAAACACTTTCAATCTTGTAAGGGAGGCGCTCGAAATTGGGATCAACACCATTCGCCCGGGCGTGCAGGCAAAGGAGGTGGATAGCGCCATGCGTCGCCATCTTCAGGCGGCCGGAAACTTTGAACATCACGGCGGCCATGGTGTGGGAGTTGTTTATCATGAAGAACCCCGCATTACACCTTACAATACAATGCTATTACAACCGGGAATGGTCATCGCCCTGGAGCCTGCGGTGTATAAAGATGACTTTGGAATAAGACTGGAACACCTGGTAGCGGTAACGGATGACGGGTGCGAAGTGCTGACAACATTTAACCACTCTTTTGAACAGCAAACACAACCATCAGCGCATGTATGAAAAAATAAGTTACGGGGGCTGGCCCAACTGCATCAGGCTCTACAATGATCGCGTGGAGTTGATTGTTACCACTGATGTAGGTCCGCGCATCGTGAAATTCGGCTTTATAAATGGCCAGGATTTTTTATACCTGGTGCCGTCACACCGGGGCACTGCAGGTGGAGATGAGTGGCGCATTTACGGCGGACACCGTTTGTGGCTGGCACCGGAGGCCATACCATTTAGTTATAGCCCGGATAATGATATGGTGCAGTATTTTGCGTGTGACAATAATGTCACTTTGATCCAGCACAGGGAATCCGTTACAGGAATAGTAAAAGAAATGGATCTCACGCTATCCCGCGATTCGGCCGAGCTCACAGTGGTACATCGCGTAACAAACCAAAACGAGCGCGATGTGCAATTGTCCGTGTGGCCAATCACCATGCTCTCCCCCGGAGGCACGGCTATATTGCCGCAGGAGCCGTTTGGGGAAGGAGATGCTTATTTGTTGCCCGCACGCTCACTGGCGCTATGGCACTACACAAAAATGAATGACCCGAGATGGACATGGGGAGAGAAATATATCTGCGCAAAACAGGATGCCTTATACACATCGGAACAAAAAATTGGTGTAACCAACAGGCAGGGCTGGATGGCTTACTGTTTAAATAATGAAGTGCTGATTAAAAAAATCAGTTTTGATCCGTCGGCCGTATATCCCGATTACAACTGTAATAATGAGATCTACATTAATGGAAATTATCTTGAAATAGAAACACTTGGTCCTTTGTCGACGCTGGCGCCCGGTGAGACAATTGAACATACAGAGCACTGGTTGCTGGCTGAAGCAACACTACCCGGAACAGAGCAATCGATTGATGATATTCTTCTTCCCCTGGTCCGTTCTTTCGTTATTCAATAAAACATCTTTTAGCTTCTAAATGAATCAACATGCGTGCAACGATCAAATACAGCATCTTCTTTATTTTACCTTGTTTGTTGGGACTGCGCGTGGGCGCGCAATATTATACTGACAACACACTTTGTGGACACATTGTACAATTGGACGACAAAGGGAAACTACTTCCATGGAAAAATAATGCATCGAACGCTTATGATCATTTCCTCCGGCTCCGCTGGAATTTTATGGAAACAAAGGTGCCTATGAGCCCGGGGCCAGCACCACGGTCTTCTTATCCACAGTATTATTTTTATTGCGCTTTTATCGATTCGGACCATGGGCTGATGCCGGATAGCTGGATGAATGATGTTGGTGAAAAAATTCCGAACTGGTTTGAATCCGCAGTTTCCTTCTATGCCTACACGGGCGATATGAAACCGCTGACCATTACGAAAGGCTTGATAGATTATAGCCTTGCGCATGGAATAACCCCTGCCGGCTATACCTGGCCAGGGTTTCCACAGACAGGATCAGACGCCGGCGAGACCGAGTACCGCGGTTTTACCACCGCGAAAAGATTTTCAACTGACGATGTGCAGGTAGACCATGCCGGCGATATAGGTGCAACCTTTTATCGCGCTTATCTTTTTTACGGAGATAAAAAATACAAGGAAGCCGCGATCAATGTCGCCAATGTGCTGGCGAAAAAAATTGCTCCGGGCAATGCTACCCGGTCCCCCTGGCCTTATGTGGTAAACATGCGTACGGGGAAAGTAGTGTCTGATTATGGCACCAACTGGTTTGGTTGTATCAGGCTGTTAAAAATGCTGATAGCAGATGATGCCGGTGAAACAGGTGCTTATAAAACAGCATTGGAAAATGTGAGAGACTGGTTGTTGAAGTATCCCGTACAAAACGGTTTATGGGTAGATGGACATACGGATAATCTTACACAGGGCACACGCAATCTCAGTAATATGAGCGCCAGCAATGCAGGACTGTTTATTGCTGATTCCAGGGATTTTGATCCCGGATGGAAGAACACCCTTCCGCGTTTGATAAAATGGACAGAGGATAATTTCATCACCAAGTCTGCGCCCGGCGAGCCTTCCACGCTGTGGGGAGCCAACCTTGTAAGTGAGCAAGTTGATTTTATGCCAAAGATGGATTACCAAACCGCAAGATATGCTGCCCAATGCGCGGCCTGGTATGCAGTTTCAGGCGATGAAGTTTATAAAGAAAAAGCGTTCCGTTCTCTGAACTGGGTTACTTATTGCAATGATGAAAGTGGTAAGGCCTTTGAAAGCCCTGTGAGTAAAGATGTGCATTCGTGGTGGTCCGATTGCTATGGCGAAGGCCCCAGGATGTTTTACCATGTGTTTGCCGCCATTCCCGAATGGGCGCCTGCACATGAAAACCATATTCTTTATTCAACAAGCGTTTTGACGGATGTGGTTTATAGCCACAAGAACGTTACCTATAAAGCGAGGGAAAAAGACGGCACGGATTACCTGCGCCTTTCTTTTAAACCAGTTGAAATAACCCTTGATGGAGAAAAGATTTTAGACACTTTAAGGGGTGGGCATGATAGTTATACAATAAAAAATCTTGGCAATGGTGATTATGCTTTACGGGTAAACAGGGTGCGCTCGGGCAAGGTTGTTATAAGTATTGTCAAATAGAAAATAGAAATGCATTCGACTATTAAGTCAAGTTACTATTAAAAACCATGAGCCACCACCGGCAAAGCATGCTGCTGGTTATGTTTGTTATCACCTGGATTTGCTTCGCTACAACCGAAGCCGATATTGATGTAATGTTGATTTGAAATTTGAAAAACAATATAATTGAAACGCAGATGAATAAGTTAATCGGAACACAAAAAAAGATATAAGGTCTCTCATTTATAAAGAACGCATATCTTTTTTTGAACAATTAAAAAGTCAATGTTAAAGTGATTTAAGATATTCCGCCAGGTCTTGTTTCTCCGATAGGGTCAAATGCAGACTCTTCTGATTATTATAATGGTTAATCACATCAGGGATTGTTGCAAACCTGCCATCATGATAAAAACCGCCTTTTGCTCTTGCAAATAACCCTGCTAATGGAGTGGTGCGGTACTTGCCGGTAGGAGAACGTTTTGCCTCAAAATCATCAATACCTGTTTCAGCAGGAGTATGCAAAATGGTTGCTGGATTTTTATATAACTGTGGTGAGTGGCAGGATGCGCATTGTGCTTTATTCATAAATATCCCCTTGCCACGGCCTGCTGCTGCTATATCAAAACTACCAGCCGGTGGCCTGGGTGCGTCAATAGAATGTTGATATGCTTTTAATGCAGGCAGTTTAGATGTTATAAGGTCAGGTGTATTCATTACATTGAAAAAATTATTTTCAACTGCAATCGGATATTTAACCGGGTCGTTCAATCGCGGGTCCGAGAAATTTCCTTTACCATGCATTTCCAGGTTAGCCACAAATGCATTCCAGTAGCTGATATCACCCCACCCGGTATAAGTGGTAAGTGCTACATCCTTTAATCCAAAAGCAGCCGGAATAAGATTAGCAGCAACTCCGCCATCAGGACGTAAAGCTTTTCCATCCATAAATAATATAGCTCCAAATTTACCCGGTCCCCACATTCCAAGAACTGTGCGTAGTGTTGTTTCATCAACATGCAACATATTCGCAATCGGTTGTGCATTGTCGGTTAATGAAATGATTTTGCCCACGTTCAGATCCCTGTTAGGCCACCCATCCAACCTTTTACCTATACCGGGTGCAAATGAATTGTCTACTGTTGAATGACAGGCTGCACACGTAATGCCGATTGATGTTAAAGAACCCTTTTCATTAAATGTACCCTTGACACCTACTACTGAATTAAATTTTAAAAGAACAAGTGTAGTTGCCGGATCATCCAGATTAACTGTGCCGGACCGGATGCCTGCCACTACATCTGCCGGCAACGATTCCGCATCCACTTTTAGGCCCACTGCCAGTGCTGTTCGTGGGCTTACCCCACCACCAAATCCGCCATTGGCTGCTCCGGCAATCGCTTTGTCAATATGAAGCAGGTTACTCCAAAAATCCTCATCACCGAAAGTGTCAAAGCGAAAAATATTTTTTCCATCGGTAACTAAACCAGGATCGGTATGTTCAGGACTGCTGTCGTTACTTTTTTTGCATTGAGTTAAGCAGACAACCGCTGAGGATATCAGTGCTATGATTATTTGTTTTTTGTATCTCATAATAGTATTGTTTAATTATGATTTCATCTATGCCTGGCCAATCTTTATTCCTGCCGTTTATCTCTTCATTAGAGATTTTGATGACAGAAAGGTTACATTCAATTCAGCTATTTTTTCTGTAGAATATCAAGGTTAAAATTTGACAGGGTATGAATTAAAAGACAAACGCTCCGCAGGAAGCGAAGCGTTTGTTGTCCATTATCAAAAGCAACCAACAATAACATACCAGCCACTTTCACAAAATATCACTCAACTATTATCTTACCTTTCATCACCGCATGCAGACTGCAGTAATAGTTTGCAGATGCTGTAACTTTCAGTTTCCAGCTTTGCTCTGGTTGCAGGGGAGACGAAGTCCATGCCTTTGAAGACGCTTCTGTTATATCGTGAGCAACAAGATCATGATTTATAAATGTTATTGAATCTCCCTTTTTCACCTTGATTTCTGCAGGTGAGAAAACCATTTGGCGTATTTCAACGATATGTGTTTGTGGTGCCCTTTCAGCTACAGGGCCTGCCTCGCCGTTTTTTCTACCCGAACAACTACCCAACACTACTAAGGCGAAGAGAAAATAAGTAACCCTTTTAAATATCCTATTCAGGTTTTTCATTCAACGATCTTTTTTTGTAACATTTCTGCATGTGAAAGATGTGTTTTTAATGCGGGTACTACATTCTGTAATAATGATTTTACTTCTGAATTATCTGTCTCCGGAATGAGTACTGTTTCTACTACTGAAATAACAGCTTTATGATAAGCCACTTCATTATTAATATAGGCCTTGTCAAATTCTTTCCCTTTCTTGGGACGTAATTCTTTCTTTGTTTTTTCGGCGTCATCCAACAATTTTTTAGTAAGACTGTTAGTTTGCGGCGTGACTTTTAGCTTAGTTACCAGGGCTACAGCCTGCGCAATAACTGCTTTGTGGTCATTTGTCATTGTCTTTGCAAAATTCAATACATCATCATTTTTTGAATTTGCCAAGGCGATCTGTGCATAGTCTATATCAATCTGATTGGCAGTAACAGCTACTGAAGCTACTTCAGGGTCGGATAGTTTGAGCGGTTGCTGGGCTATAGCCGGAATGGAGAACAACATTAAGCCAGTAATAGCAATTGTTGCTACAACCCCTACGGGTTCTTTTCTTTTCATTTTTAATTTATTTGTGTGTTCTTAATACTAATTAGAGTAAACAGAAGGAGAAAGGTTACAGGATGCCTGGGATTTTATTTTTCTATTTCATTGCAATGTGTATGAACATATACATAATTACAATGTTTCTTCATCCGCGTTTAATATCATTCCTGTTTCTGTTGTTTCTATAATTCAGTTGATGAGTGGGAGAGAAGGAAAAAGATTGCAAAAAATACTGCAGTATTTTTGTAACCTTTTTTTGTAGCACACACTCTAATACAAGTATCAATAACCAAAATGAATCACGAAGAAATGAGTGAAACAACCACCACATCAGACGGCGAGTTGATAACCAGGATATTACAGGGAGAGAAAGACCTTTATGCGTTTATTGTACGCCGGTATAACCAGCGGCTCTTCAAGGTGGGTATCTCTATCCTTAATGACGATACGGAGGTTGAAGATGTCATGCAGGTGACTTATATCAATGCTTATGAGAATCTTGGCAAGTTTGGCTTTAAAGCAAGTTTTTCCACGTGGCTTACAAGAATACTGATTAATGAGTGCTTATTACGTTTAAAAAAGAGGGGTAGCACCATCACAATGAATGATGATAATATGGAACGTGAATGGCAATATCGACTGGCAGGTGAAACCCAAACTCCAGCGACTAAAGTTCTTAACTCAGAACTGAAAACGATATTGGAGGAAGCTATCCGTAAACTGCCCGAAATATACAGAACCGTTTTTGTTATGCGTGAGATTGAAAATATGAATGTTGCTGAAACACAAGCGTGTCTTTCTATCAGCGAAGTGAACGTAAAGGTGAGATTAAACCGTGCCAAAGCATTGTTGAGAGACTTGCTTTCTAATTATTACAGAAAAGAAGATATTTTCAATTTTCACCTTTCCAGGTGCGACAGAATGGTAGACAAGGTGATGAGTCAAATTAAATAATTCTCAAAAGGTTATTAAAGCCTGTTCCAGGTCAAAGAGAGTATCTCCCGGGCCTTTCAATCCTGCACGCTCATCCTGAATTTCCTGCTGCTCATTCAACGCTCTCTTATGCTTCCGTAACTGTACTAACACATTACCTTGGTAATGTTGCATTCCCCGATCATATGAATGATGATGCAGGCCTTGCTTCCCGTTATTTTTTAAGTTTTATGGCAGCAGTAACGAAAGCTGGAAATTCACGATTCTAAGGTGGCGTAACTTTTTATCTTCTATTAAAACAGGCGTAATCTGCGGCACCACTGTTAGTAAAAATGTAGTGGCGGCTACAAAACAACAAAGCCAGCAAAAATAGACTTTGCTGGCTTTGTTGTTTTTGAATTCCTTTTGCGTTAACTAAATGGGTTGTTTCTTTATCTGTGAATTGGTTGCGAGAGCATCTGTTAGTGTTCTTGTAAGCTTTGAATTTTGGGTCGCTCTTTGCGGGATGGCAAGTGCATCCTGATAATGAAAAATGCCTGTTAACTATAATAAGCAACCTTCGCTTTCTCCATATCAAAGTCTATATCCTTTATTTCTTCATATACAACCTTTAACCCTTGTTCAAGTGGCGTTGTGGCATGCCAGTCAAGCGCATTGAGCTTACTTACATCCAGGAGTTTACGAGGCGTACCGTCGGGCTTGGATGTATCAAAGTATATATTTCCTGTGTATCCGGTGATCCCCGCAATAGTGAGAGCGAGGTCATGAATCGTGATGTCTTTTCCCGTGCCAATATTTATTACTCCGGCGCTATCGTAGGTATTCATCAAAAATATACAGGCATCCGCCAGATCGTCTACATGCATAAATTCACGCAAAGCTTTTCCTGTTCCCCAAAGCTCAACAAAGGGATCGTTATTTCTTTTAGCAAGAATAAACTTCCTCAATAATGCTGGCAGCACGTGTGATTTTTCCGGATCAAAATTATCGTTGGCGCCGTACAAATTGGTTGGCATTACTGAAATGAAATTGCATCCGTATTGCGCCCTGTATGCGTCGCAAAGTTCAATTCCTGCGATTTTTGCCACGGCATATGGCTGATTTGTTGGTTCCAGCATACCGGTTAAAAGATATTCTTCCTTTAATGGTTGTGGCGCCAGCCTTGGATATATACAGGACGACCCTAAAAACATCAACTTGTCAACGCCCGACAACCATGATTGGTGTATAACATTGGCTTCAATTGCCAGGTTATCGTAGATAAACTCAGCGCGGTAAGTGTTGTTTGCCATAATGCCACCAACCTTTGCAGCGGCCAGAAAAACATATTCCGGCTTTTCGCTTTCAAAAAAATCTGCAACGGACTGTTGATTCCGCAGGTCCAGTTGTATGGACGTTCTGGTAACAATATTATGGTAGCCCTGTTTATAAAGCAATCTTACCAACGATGAGCCGACCATGCCTTTATGGCCGGCTACGAATATTCTTGAAGAAGTTTTCATGGAAAGCGTTTTAGAATTGTTTATTTAAAGTGACGTTGTTCGTCCGGACCGGCCGGAAGAACGTCTTTCTACTGCTTAATTATCCGTAGTGATATAACTTCTTTGCCCTGTTGAATATTTACAATGTAAACTCCTGGCTGTAGATTTTCGCCGAAGCGTATTGCGCCGGTGATAACGCCCTTAGATGAATATACCGGTCTGCCCAGGATGTCGGAAACAGTTACTGTCACCTCCTTATCGTCTGTTCCTTTAACAACAAGACTGAAATCGCTGGCGCTAGGATTCGGTGAAACGCTGGCGTCAAATTTTGATGTGCTCGCTACAACAGAATCCATTGCGGAAGATTGCCTTATGGAAGTTTCTCCTGATCCGATTCTTGCACCGGCAATACATGGTGTATTTGATTGCGTGATTTTTACGTTTATGCTGGCAAGTGTTGGGCACAACGTTGTTTGGGCATATATGGTATATGTGCCTGCTTTAAGACCAGTAAATATTGGGCTTGCCTGGAATGTTCCTGTTGTGCCAAGGCGATACAGATAAGTTCCGCTTTGCCCGGTTGCAGATACGGTTACTGATCCGTTTGAACCGCCGGAGCAGCTTACATTTGTCTGGCTGGCTATGGAGAGTTTCAGCGCCGCGGGTTGTGATATCGACACTGAAAGTGCACTTGGAGAAACGCAGCCAACGTTGTCCATGGCATATATTTTAGCAGATCCTGCCGGTAATCCGGTAATCGTTGGTGAAGTTTGGAATGTTCCGCTAACGCCATTCCTGAATTGGTAAGGCGCTGTTCCACCGGTACCGGATACAGTGGCAGTTCCGTCTGAACCTCCATTGCAGGATGTATTTGTTTTTGAAATCAATACTGCCTTAACTACAGCGGGCTGTGTGATGGTTACGGTTAATGCAGTGGGAGAAATACAACCCACGGAGTCTTGTGCATAAACTTTGTAACTACCAGCGGCAAGATTACTGAAAGTAGGCGAGCTCTGGAATGTACCTGTGGTGCCAATTCTGAATGTATAAATTGATCCGGTTCCACCGGTGCCCGATACTGTCAGAGAACCTGTGGCCACTCCATAGCAGGTAAGATTTGTCTGACTAACCAGTACTACCTTGACCGCGGTTGGTTGTGTGATTGTCACAACTAAACTGCCTGTTCCGCCGCATCCCAGGTCATTTGCATAAACGGTGTAGCTGCCGGCTCTCAGGTTCATAAATGTCGGGCTTTGCTGATAAGTGCCTGTGCTACCCAGTTTATATTGATAAGGACCGGTGCCGCCGCTTGCGGTTACGGTTAATGTTCCGTTGGAACCTCCATTACAGGTTACAGCGCTTTTTGCAGAGAGGGCAACTGTAACAGTTGTGCTAACGGTAATTTTTGCTGAATCGGATGTAATGGAGCCTGCACTGTTCGACCACACGGCTCTGTATCGTGTACCGTTGATCGTTGTTGATGCAGTTACTGTTAGAATTGTGTCTTTTGCACCGGTTATATTGCTCCATGTTGTTCCGGTGGTGCTTGACTGCCATTGAACGGTTGGAGCAGGTGTTCCTGTTGCTGTGGATTTAAATGTAATTACTGCGCCGGGACAAGCAGCTTTTGATTGTGGCTGCAGTGTAATTACCGGTGCTGAGTTTGGAACCGGTACATTGAAGGTTAACGAATCGGGAGCAACCGGGCTGCTTGAACTGTTTGCTGCTTTATCTGCTGATGTAACACGGTAGTAATAGGTTGTTCCAAAAGTAAGACCGTTAATTACCATGGTATGAGAGGTGACTAATGCTGTGTCTGATACCATGTTGGTTAATGGCTGGCCGGCAGGAGCGTAGTTTACTTTTGAGCTGGCAGCTTCATTTGTAGTCCACTTAATGGTTGCGCTGTCTGCTGATACAGTGGCGGTAACGGCAGTAATTTGCGGAGCTGAATTGTCAGCAGTTCCATAGTTAGCTGTATAATCACCTGTTGTAGCAGTAAAGAAAGCGTAGTTTATACCCTTAATTACTTCGGTACGATAGGTAACAGCAGCTCCATTCCTTGTAATGCTGCTTAACATACCCGCTGCTGATGCATGTGGGATCATACATTGAAGGTTGCGCGCATCAGCTCCGGCAGTTAGCGTAAAAGTAAGCGATGATCCATTCCACGACATGTTGGTATATGATACGGCATTTCTTGCATCCAGCCAGTCAAGCATTTGTTTGGCGGAAACAACGGGCACACTGTGTGCTTTGGCTGATGCAACAATTGCATTTGCACCCGGATGATCGGGATTGTCGAAATGCATGTTGGCTGTAAACACGCCATAGTAGCCTTCCGGACCTGTTGCCTTATCTAAAAGCGTGTCAATAAAATTGGGGAACGTAAGATTGGATTCATCAGGCATTTGAGTGGTTAGCTGGTAGCAGTCAATTAATTCACCGTTGATCTTTGCAAACCGCATTGGAACTCCGGAGCCTGTAAACATGCCTGACATGCCATGTATCCATGCATCTGGCCAGTAATAGTAGTTGGCATCAAGCCTTATACCGTTAGCAACTTCAACTTCAGGTACCGTGCTCCAGTTGCTCCACGTTATGCAGTGATTGCGGTTGGTGGAAGGTGTGGGTACACCCGGTAAGGTGCTGCTGAAGGCGCTCATCTGATCGGTAATAAATGACTGGTATTGGGTGGCCGTAACGTTACCACAGTTGGTGTTTACGTGCAGTGCAACTTCAAAGCCAAGACTATCATAATGTTTAGCGAGTGCATTGGTAAATGTGGAGCCAACATAAAGATAGCCGGTGGATCGTATGCATTCCCAATCCTTCACGGAACAAGCCGTAGGACTTTCAGAAATGTTGATGTCAAACCGCGGCTGCATGCCAGCATCTCCGTGATCATCTCCGGTCATTACGACAGCAGCTTTAAAGCCTTTCGGAAGGAACCAAAGTCTAGGAAGTGGTTTCCTTTTCAAACTGTTTTTAATGATAAGGTTAGCAAGTAAATGTTGCTGTTCATCTGCCTGCGGGATAGCAATTTTGCTGAAGTCGATCCAGTCCGGGAAGAATTGATCATCTGAGCGGATAGGATCAATCTGTCCGTCACGTTTTTGGCCTGCCCATGCAGGATTGCCCTGCCTTGTATAAATGACTGATTTCGCCAGGTCATATGTAAACGCCACTGCTGTTCCTGTTCCGGCAGTTTTAATTGTTACCGCCGGATATGTGGTTGCAGTATTAGCATCACTGAATAACGTAGCCAGGCTTGTCGCGCCGTTCAGGTTGTAAAGATCTGCCGTGCCGTGGTATTGTATTGTCTGGCTCACAATGCCTCTTGTGGAGATTGTAGAGGTATCAACTTTTATGTATTTGTCACTTAATGTTGAACCCGTTTGTGTAATTCCCAATAAAGCTGATAGCTGTGCATTGGGTCTGAATGCAATCAGTGTGCCGCCGGCGTTGGTCCAGTCGCTGAACATAGTTGCCTGTGCCGATGAAATACTCATCTCGCCCAGTACCACTACATCATAGCTGTTAAGAACAGATGTAGTTACCTGGGAAATATCCATCGCGTTAAATTCATTCAAGCCTTCAGCTCTTAAAATCTCAACTGTGTATCTGCTGAAAGGATTGGTTGGATCGCTCACGATAAGAATAGGACCACCCGTGCCGTTGGTTGGTGGCGGCGGCGGAACAGCTTGTGTTGTAAAGGAAAAACTGGTGTCAGCACTCAGCGCATTTCCTGCGAGATCTTTAATGGCCGGATTGGAGCTGCCGCCTTTTGCTACCACCGTATATTTTTTTGAATAGGCCAGGTTTGCAATTGGTTTTAAAGTGGCAGTGTTTGCCTGGTTGTCATAGGTGATGTTCGCCGGAACAGCTGCGCCGGAAGAATCAAGCAACATAAAGGTAGACGCCGTAATCGATGATGTGTTGATCGGTTCATCAAATGTTAGCGTTACAGCCGTGCTTACATTTACTTTGGTTGATCCGTTATCCGGTGCAGTAAATGCAATGTCAGGAGGAGTTATATCCGGTCCTGCCTGGGTTTCAAAAACCACGTCTACCCAATAGTTGGTTGACTGGTAAAAATCGGTAGGAAATACAGGCGTTGGACTGTACTTGTATACACCATTAGGCCCGTCAATATTTGTGGCGAGTGCGGAAAGAGGACCGTTAGTCACCGTGCTCGTGAAGTAGGGATTGGTATTGGCATAGTCTCCGGAGCTGCTGAATATCGAAGCGACATACGTAACACCTGCTGTTATAGCTACAGAGGTTGAAAACTTCGCCTCTTGCCAGCCGGAAGCTGTTTCATTGTTAAAAGTTATTTGCGCAAGGGATGCGCCGCTGGATGACCATAAGTGGCCAATATGTGTTCCTGTTGTGCCTGCGCCCTTATAGTATCTAACGCCTGTTATAAACCCGCTTGTGTTGGATCTGAACTTGAATCCAATTTCAATAGAAGTACCATCGTTATCCTTTGCTATAGCGGGCACGTCAGTTGGTTGAAATACATTGCAGGGGCAATTGGGTTCTGATGGATTGTAAACTTTTACGTTCACGGTATTGGCTCCGCTTTCTGAGCCCATGGCTTCAATATTTCCATTGTCATCAAAACTTCTGCTGTGAATGGTGACTGAACCGGTTGTAGTTGGTGTCCATGAATAACTCCAGTTTGTTGTTCCGTCAGCTCTTTGCCACGTTACGCCGCCATCTGTTGAAATTTCAACCCCGGCAACAACACCGCCTCCGTCATCTGCTGCGGTACCACTAATTACCACAGCAGTACCGGTAGGCAGCAGTGCACTGGCAGCAGGCGTTGCAATAACAGACGAAGGAGCGATCAAGTCTGTAGACATGGTTGCAATTGTTAACGGGCTTTGCAGGCTAGCAGGTTGCACGCCCATATCTGCAAACAGGTTAACAGTAGCCTGCTGCATGCGGGGGTCTTCAACAGAACCGCCGCGATCGTGAACCCCGTCAAGTCCCCAGGACCACTGTACAGTTCCTGCGCCAAAAACCAATGCTCCGCTTGCATGCCTATATAGGGATAATGCATGTTTGTCGTTGCCAATAGCTGTGCTTGATAGTCTTATGCGTCCAGCCGGGTAATAAGATTCGTATTGTTCAAAATCACACTCATAGCCAAGTGTGCCGGCTGATAATGTTGCCGTTTGTCCTGCTCCGAGTGAAGCAATTGAAGTATTGCGCCAGAAACGTAAATTTTTATAGGTATCCGGAACTGTAATAGCCCCGGTATAATCTTTCCAGCTAATTTGTCCGGTTAACCCGTTTTCCGGTTTGCAGCCATCTGCATTCGGATATTCGCACCCGGCGCGCCAAAGGCCTGTCCATACGTTGGGAAGCGGATCGCATTTACCACCACATACATTCTCACCCAGTGTTCCTTCCTTATAGCAAACAAGCGTTCTGTATGAAGTGGCGGAGCCATCTGTACTCGCTTCATAACGTGTTTTCCAATAGATTTCATTGCCGCTGAAAAACGCCAGATGCACACCTGCGTTTCTTGCAGCTGTGACATTTGCTACTTCCTGACCGGACCAGTACTCATCGTGGCCAACAGACAGGAAGACTTTGTGATTCCTGATCAGATCACCTCTTCTGTCTGCATCTACATTTGATGTATATGAAACATCAAAGCCATTTTTTTCTAACCATCTTATCATTGGGTACTCGGCATTGAAAACCCAATCTTCAGCTATGCCGCCTTCACCTGCATCGCCGCCATTACGTGTATAGAATGGCCGGTTGTAACTTACTTTTGTTGCGTGGTTAAATCCCGGAACGGCCGTTCCCGAATTGTTTTCGTAGAGGCTGTTGCCTCCATAGTTGTTATAAGCCTGCCAGGTGCCGTCCGATGTTTTAAAATACAGATCTGAAGTGCTTGCATCATCTCTTACAACAAAAGTGATGTGGCTGGATCCGTTGTTATCCGCACGGGTTAGCTTAGCAATGTAAATGCCCGAAACCGCCGTCGCAGGCACATCCCAGTGCGCAGATTCATTCCAGTTGCCGCAATCTGTCAGACCTGTAGCAACATCATACAGATCATTTGGTTGCGTTTGCGGAAGTGTTGCTGTAATAACGCCGGTGCCAACTTTTCTTGCACCGTTGCCCTGGTAGTAACCAATGCGGTAGATGTCGATTGAATAATTGCTCGCGTTGGTCTTAATTTTAAAATGCACCGTTTCTCCCTTATTGACACTAATGTCTGTAGCAAACCCCTGTATGCTTAAATCGCCCGCACCTTGTATATCCCATTGTGCAGAAGGGTTTCCGGGTAACTGGTTTTCTGTAACGATAGCATTTTGAGCGTTAACTGCATGCGCCGTAAACAAGACGACGATGCATGAAATAACTCTAAAACACAGGTTTAGTGCCAGTCGCAGATTGCGAACTGAATGAAAGTACTTTTGTTGGAAAAATAGTTTCGCTGTTTTCATAGCAAGAAAGTTTTTTAAAACGTAAGAGATAGTGCACACGTAAATAAGGAGTGGTGGCGATAAATGGCAGCAGGTTTAAAAGAGGGACGCGAAGCCCGAAGGCTCTACGCCCCATTCTTCATGACAAATAAAACCGTGTTCTCATGAATAAAAATATGCAGGTCTAGAATGCATTTTTGTCGCCTTTAATTGTGTTTATGACTGTTAGAAGAATTATTTTCAGATCAAGCCAGATACTCCAGTTTTCCAGGTATTGCAGATCGTACCGGATCCTGTTCCGTAAATTATCTGCAGATGTAATTTCCCCTCTGTATCCGTTTATCTGGGCCCAGCCGGTTATGCCCGGTTTTACGAGATGTCTTGACATATATTGATGCAGGTTCTGAGAATATTGTTCTGTGTGTTTAAGCATGTGCGGACGCGGACCAACGATGCTCATCTGACCTTTTAATACATTTAAGAATTGCGGAAACTCGTCCAGGTTAGTATGACGGAGAAACTTTCCTAACCGGGTAAAGCGCTCATCGTTTTTAGTAGCCTGTTTCTCATTCGCAGAGTTATTGACTCTCATGCTTCTGAATTTAATACAGGGAAACGGCAGGAGATTTTTGCCGCTGCGCATCTGTATGAAAAAGATGGGGCCTTCGGAATCCATAAGTATTAAAATGCCGATGAGTGGCATCAACCATGAAAGAATGAAGATCATAACTGCCAGGCTAAATAAAATATCAAACAATCGTTTTAAGATCCGGTTGCTCAAGTCTTCTAATGGTTCTTTACGTAGAGATATTACCGGCATGCCATGCATATAATCCATATGAAACTGTTGCTTAAAAAAAACACTCATATCCGGTACTATGCGGAAATGTATGCAGTGTTGTTCCGCTTCTTCTATAAGATGATAAATAGCTGAATTCTGCTCAGGAGCAATGCTTGAATATATTTCGGTAACATGTAGCTTTTTACATGTTTCTATCGTATCCGTGATACTGCTGATGATGGGATAGTGGAACAGTTCCTGTTGGTTCTCCGGCTCGTCGCAAATGCCGATGATCTTTTTGTTGACTGCTGACCTTTCGAGCGACTCAATAATTTTTTTTGAAAGACTGTTGAAGCCAATTACTACAACGTTACTAAGAATATGTTTTTGTTTGCTATAATAGCTATATACGCCAAGATATAGTATTCTGTTTATCGCTAGTGAAATAAAAAGTGAACAGGTGAAATATATTACTGCGCCAAGCGGTATGTGAATAGCCTTGAGAAGCAGGGAAAAAAATACAGAAGCAATAACAAAATATAAAAAGCTCCTTTTGGTTTTTTGCACCAGGCTGTAAAATGAAATTATTTGATCGGCATTATACACGTGCACAGTGTAAGTAATAGAGATCCAGATAAAAAGCAAGCAGATTCCATTTTCGAAAAAGTTAGCCTCAGGAAAGAATATTGTTCCTTTTAATAAAAAATATTCTGTTACGAAAAGACTTCCACAAACTACCAGGTCAAGAAGAAAAAGCACAACCTGCAGGTGATATATAAAGCGGCTGTTCATTGCAGTTGTTTTATAGCCGAAAAGCTTATTGAAAGTGGGTTGATAACTTTAGTGAAAATTAGCCTGAAGTGCAAGGAGTGACTTACACCTGAAAACTTACTCCTGACACCTGATGCCTGAAACCTTACACCTCATTGCTATTCAAAAGCCGGTTCGTTGTATGTGGCTGATTTCTTTGCAACGCACATTAGTGAAAGAGCGCTTTTTTCGCTATTGGGATTTCTTCCTGACAAAACATTTCCAAGCCTGTATTTAAAAGCGGCTTTATCTTTTTTGCCTTGCAATATTTCTGCACCAATATTGTGATTGTGGGGAAATACTCTTACAGAAAACCCTTTTGTTTCCAGTGTGTTTTTGAAAAGTTCTTTTGTTACACCATCGCCCGGTTTATGATGTGTTTCGCAAGCTAGCCCCCAGTATTGCTGATTAGTTGTTTTATGAAATCCATGTCCAATGATCTTATACCATATCAGCCGGCTGTTCCAGAGTAATTTTGCCAAACCTTTGTAGTTCCATGCGCTCAGCTGAGGATCGTGGTCGGTAACCAGTAATCCGCCCGGTTTTACCAATCTTGCTGCTTCTCTCAACACGGTCTCCATATCATCACAATGGTGAAGCGCAGCATTTAACGCTACAACGTCTGCAAACCCTGATTTGAATGGAAGGTTCGCAGCGTCTGCTAAAAGCGGCGTGTAACCCATTTTTGCAGCCATTTCGAGAGACTTTGGCGCTATGTCAACACCGATCAGTAATTTGGGAGTTCCCTGAAGAGAGGCAAAAATATTTCCCGGACCACAGCCTATGTCCAGAACAATTTTGTTGGACCAGTCACCAACTGCCGCTTTCCACCGTCCTATAAATTCATCGCTCCTGTGACAATAAAAAAGATATTCTTCGGCCCATTCAGGATGATTAAAATAATACGAATTTGCCCAAAACGTTTTTGACCTGTTAGGATCAATGGGCGTGACCAATAAATTATTTTCTTCTTTAACATCTGCGCCGGGGAGAAGATAGGTGGCGATTTTTTTCAACATATATTTAACGGTTTAAAATTGAAACGTGGTATAGTAGGATTAGTGCATTCTTACGGGAACTTCATTTACATTATTGGTTGCGGTAATGTTGGTGAATTGGGTTAGTGTTTCGGTTTTAACTGTATTTATTGCGATGTTTTTTCTTGCCCGTCTTATTTCGCGCATCTTTATCTGGATCATAAACTCATAATAAGAATTGCTGATGCAATACAGTAGCCCCGGAATGCCCTCAATAAAACCAAAGTTTATAAAGTAGGCATGCATAAAACGAATTGCTGGCCACACAGGAATTTTGCTCAGCAGGCATTTTAGCGCCGTGTTTCGAATACTTCCGTGTTTTGAGAAAACATGTTTGAAAGAAGGGCGATGATCCAGTCTCACAATGGCTTCCAGGTTTGAATATGTATTATGCCGCTCTATCCATTTGTACCATCCTTTAGATAAACCATAATGCAGGTAAGGTTCTTTAATGTACTTTATCCCGCCATTAACTTCATATTCTTTTTGACCATGGCCAAAGTCTGTAAACCTGGCCTTCCCTTTTCTCATTAACCTGAATTGCCATTTGGGAAAAGTGTCTGAGCGTTTTAACCAGGTGTCTTCAAGCATTAATTTGGCGCAGCAATAAAAGCCTGCGATGTTTTCGTTGGCATTTTGTACAGCTTCTGTAATCGCAATTCTGAAAGGGTCTGTAACAATTTCATCTGCATCAATAAACAAGATCCAATCGTTGATTAGAGGAAGATTGTCCAATGCATGATTTCTTTGCTGGCCAAAACTTTTGAAGGCATTGCTGGAGACATTGACTGCATACCGATCAGCTATTTTAAGTGTGCTATCAGTACTTCCTGAATCAAGTACATGCACATCATTTGACCATTGCACTGCCTTTAAACATTTGTCTAAATCAAGCTCTTCGTTCTTGGTGAGAATAATTACTGAGATCATAATACATTCTGTTTGTTTAAAATAGCAGCAGGTGTTTTTATTTAGCTGGATTTCCTTTTACTACACTATGGGGAAGAACGTTCTTTGTTACTACGCTGCATGCGCCTACAATTGCATGTTTGCCGATTGTTACGCCCGGAAGGACAAACGCCCTTGCGCCTACAAAAGCATATTGTTCAATTATTATAGGCATTGTTACAAGATTGTGTGCAGGCTGATCAAATGCATGAGTGCCGGTACAGAGATATGCTTCCTGTGCAACGGTTGCGTGTTCGCCTATTTCAATTGGTCCAAGAGAATATGCGTTAGCTCTGTCCCCGAGGGTTGCGCGGTGATGCATGGTCAGGTTCCACGGTATTTGAATGCGTGCGCGCTGATGAACAAACGGTGTTCCATAAATTTTTGCACCAAACAGCTTCATCCAAAATAGCCGCCATCTGTTTGCAGGCTTCGGCGTCCACACACAAAGCAAACTCCAGCATACGTTCCACAACAACATTTTTATTCTCCTTTGCTTTGTCCATGGGCTTCCATAAGGGGATGTTTGCTCATGATATGCTGCTGGAATTGTTGGTAGTCCGGATATTTTCGAAATCATGTAAGAATTTGTTTGCTATGGCTTTTGTTGAATAGATTTCGGATATAAGTTTCGCTTTTGATGACATGGTTTGCAGCAGTTCTGTGTCTTGCATAAGTGGTTGCAATGTTTTTGCAAGCGTGTGTGCCTGGTTAGTGGAAGATTCGTCATATATACAGCCGTTCACACCATCACTGATAATGTCTCTAAAACATTCCAATGTGGAAACCACCGGAACACAGCCACAGGCCATCGCTTCCCGTGGCGCTACCGGAGCTGCATCTCCACTGCCTTTTTGCGCCGGATAACAGAAAATACTTGCCTGCGAATATTGGTTGATGAGGTATTCATCATTAAATACTGGTCCTGTGAATTGTACATTAAGATTTTTAGCTGAAAGCATCAGCTTGTTCTTGTATTCCTCGCCGGCGCCGCCTTCTGAAGTTTCCCATGGTCCGGTGATAACCAGTTGCCAGTCTTTTGCTGCTTCAGCAGAAAGGATCGAAAATGCTTCAATCAAAACATGCACGCCTTTTTCAGGATGAATTCTACCTACAAACAGTATCGTTTTATTTCTATCATGAGCGTTGTTTGTGAGAGAGAAGGGCACGGGATTGGGCACGAATGTTACCAACCGGTGATATTGTTCTGAAAGCTCTTTTTGTACTGCGCTGCAAATTACGGGTGAAGAGCCCCGAAGCATTCCGACATGTTTGTAAAACTTCATTTGTCCCCTGGGCACGCGTTCGACGTTTACATATACTTTTCTACCTTTATTTCTCCTTAGGATGAAAGGTGCCCAAAAAGTGTTGGTGACGATGATCTCAGAGTCTTTCGGAACTTTTCTCAATGCACGCAATGTGTAAAAAAAGTCCAGAATTTTGATCTTAACCAATGAAGAAGGAAACTCATAACCACGCACGCGAATATACCTTACACCATAACGTACTTCTTCGTCTGGCATATCTCCAAAGGCGCGACTGACATGTGTTACATTATGACCGGCTTTTGCGAATTCTATTCCCATTTTATACCATATTTTTTCAACTGCGCCGCCTTTAACGGCGGGAACAGGAAAGAATGCGCCTTGTAAAATGGTTATTTTCAAAATGATTGTTATTAATACTTTTAGCAGAGAGCAGCTTTAAATCGCGAAGCAGCTTGCTCGACGTTAAAATGACTGTGATAAAGATTGGCTGCATTAAATCCCATGTTCCTTTTTGACTGTGGGGATGTGTTGAACCATTCTGAAAGCAGTTCAACTACCCCCGTGAGTGAATCGGTCTTTATGATCCCCGCATTAGCAGCATTTATTTCACGCCAGATATTTACTTTGTCAGAAATGAGTACCGGCTTGCAGCAGGCAAGCGCTTCAACAACTGCAATGCCGAAGTTTTCCTGGTGGCTTGGCAAAACAAGCGCCTCGCACCCGTACAACGCTCCCCACTTGGCATCACCGGCGAGCATCCCGGTAAAAAACACATTGCTCTTTAGAAAGGGATCATTATCTGTAAGTGAGCGAATTTTCTGACCATATGTGGTTTCAATCCCGGGACCTGCAATGACAATTTTAGGAAGCGCAGCTTTTCTATTAATTGTTTCGTGTTTAAAAGTTTTAAAGGCATTAAGCAGCAAGTCAATGCCCTTCTTTTCATGGATGCGCGCAAAATAAAGTAAGTATGGTGCGTCGCTTAATCCTGTACATATTTCCAGGAAAGACCGGCGCATTCTTTTGTTTAAAGCAGGTGGTGCTTCAACCGCGCAGCCAATATTGGTTTCGGTTTTAGGGGCATATGCGGCAAACGAGCGTTTGGCAAGTAACTGCTCCTCATCGCACGTAAAGAAAATTCCATCAGCATCGTTCACCACTTTTCTTTCAATTAATTTCCAGTACAACCAGTTGCGAACTGCTTTGAGTCTTCGTTCGGTAGCGCGTTGAAAATAGGGGTCAAGCATACCATGCGGCATAATGAAAACTTTTGGGATTTTATTAGAGCCTTCCTGCTGCCGTCTTTTTATTTTCTTTATAACCGATGATACCGCGTACCCGGGGTAAAGCCATAAGCCGTGAAGAAGTACTGCATCATAGTTATGCAGGTTATTTAGCAGCCATGGCTGAAGCTTTTGACTGTAGCACCATTTTTTCTCTGCCGGACCAAGTGCATATGTTGTGAAAGGGTCATTTTTAATAAAGCGTTCATCCGGCTTGTCCAGGCACGTTACTTCGCCGGTTATGCCCAATGTTTCGAGTGCCGGAATTAAATTGCGGATTCCGGCGCTTGGTCCACCGCCACGAGGATCCATACTTGCAATTAAATGCAGGATATGCATATAAAGGAGTTAGAATGTTTGAGGTGCACGTTTGGGCAACTTGCTTTTCATGTAGCACCCTAATGTATTGCCGTATATTTTTTCAATTGCGTCCATCATAACCGGAAGCGTGAACCGTTCTGCATTCAACAGTCCGGCCTTTGTTGCCGAAATCTCTTGCTCCTTGCTTAAAGAAAGAATAGTATTAACGGTAATTGCCGCATTGCACGCCCATTGTTTTATGGTGTTAGTCGTAGAGGGCATCCGTGGAATGTACCATGCAGCGTCACCGCCCACTTCGTTCATTGGTGATTTGTTGGTTGTAATAACCGGGCAACCGCAAGCCATCGCTTCCGCAATTGGCCAGCCAAATCCCTCTTCCAGCGAAGGAAAAAGCAGCATAGATGCGCCTCCGTATATTTTTGCAAGTAACTGATCAGATATTCCCGTTATAAAAATTATATCATTTTTCCACAGGTTGATAATTGGTTCATTTAAGCTGTCAATATTATCAGGCTTGTTGCCAACTATTACCAATGGCAAGGCTGGTTTACTTAGCTTTCGCCATGCGTTATAAATCTGGAGAACACCTTGCTGGTTCTTGTACCATGCATTGTTTCCTACATGCAACAGGTATCCCTGGCTGAGGTTTATTTCGCTTTGGAGTTTAATTTGCCCGGCAACATGCACACGTGCTTCCTGTTTATTTAATGCTTTAAAATCCGGTGAAACTGCATTGTACACCACCGAAGATGTTTCCGGTTTGCATCCGGGCATATTTTGCAGATCCTTTGCTGTATTGTATGATACGGAAATGAAATGCCTGCCTTTTGAATATCCATTCCTGATCATGCGCTGATAGATTTTTCCGGTCCATGAAGTGTGGTGCTCTGCCAGTAGTCCCATTCCTGATTTTTGCGCCATAAAGTCGTGGCAGTGGATAATATGTGGTCTGTTCGCTACGAGCGGCACCCACATGCCCAGTGCCTGATCGGAGAAAACAAAAAGTGTTTTGGCAGGTGTGTGTTTCAATCTTTTTTTTACTTCAGCAGGAAATAACAGGTACATATCAATATATCCAAGCCATTTTTTTAAGTACCCTAAATGCGTCCAGTTTACGGTGTGAGCTTCAGGTATCCAGACTTCCACATCATGTCCGCGGTTACGCATTTCCTGTGCTATCATCCTTGTATACCTCGGCATGCTGTTAGATGAAAAGAAAAGCGGGTGAGAGAAAATAATTATGTTCAAATTTGTTGATTTAGTGTTGGGGATTTATTTTTCGCACCGGCCTTTCAATGTCTGCTTTCTTTTCTTTTTCACGTTTGACCAAAGCAAGTGCGACGCCGCCGCAAATAATACTGAATCCCATAGACGTCGGTTGAGCCCATCCGCCCTGCCCGATGGCGATCAGTGAAAAGCTCAGCATGATCCATGGTAACAGATCTCCTGTAGCTAATTTGCGATAGGCGCCAAAAAGCATTTTAAGGCAAATGGACAGGCGCACCATTATAATTATTATTCCCATCACGGCGCCCAACTCTCCAAACAATCTTCCCCACTCTGATTCCGCGATTAAAAAGCTCCGGTTGCCGACGAGTAATTGGCTCCCTGCATTCGTTCCCATTCCTATTCCGTATCCGAAAAACGGATTGTTAAACGCCTCTGATAACTGCAGGATAAGACCGCCCAGGAACCGGTCATTCAGCGTTCCATGCAACCCGCCTTCATGTTCGCTGGCTGTGGTGAATCTGTCTGTAAAAGCGGCCGTAGCCGTTTGAAAAAAGCTGGCTTTATTCAGAAGCAGTAATGCAAGTGTGCCAATTAATGCAGCCAATAATATTCGGCCTATATATTGTGGCTTTCTCGAGATGGCCATCAGTGTAAATGCCGTACAGGTAAGAACCTGGAAAAACAGGCCTCTGCTGATAGACAGCGGAATTGCTGCAAGAAGTGCAAGTGTGGCACCGGCAAGCAACAGTTTATTCACTTCTTTCTGGTTGAGTAAAAAATAAAAAAGAAAACATGCGTCAAATCCGTAAAAAAGTGTAATGCCATTGGTGAATGAGAATGTACCGGGTGGTCTGAAATAACCCATAGCGCCATCAAATCCGGCGCCGTTGATGTCGCCTCCAAGACCGCGATTGATCCACGCACTTTGCGGGCTGTAAAACTGGCTGGCTATTAGTAGTGCCATGGGAATCGAGATCCACATAGTAACTATTCCCATTTGTATAATGTCTTTTCGCGTTAGTATTTGGGCAATGATAAAAATCACAGGGAAGTGCAGAAGCATAATTCTCGCACCGAATAGAGCTACCCAAAGGTTTCCGTGCCCCATGAAAACAGCCGAATAAATGGCGGCTATTCCAATAAATGATACTACGGCTACCGATGGACTCAATCTAACAAGCTTGTGGTGCCAGACCATAAATATCAGATAACAGGCAACAGGGTCTCTTACAAGCAATAGCGGTGTTGCAAGAGGAGGCAGGATCCATTTTCTTAATGCCCCTTCAAAAATCAGCAACAAGTAATATAGCCAAATGGCTTTTTTTACGGCCGATATTATTGCAGCATTCTCATCCCGCGGTAGCGTGCCAGGAATGAAACCGGCACCTTTTGTTTTTTTATGTGCAACGATATACATGTTCTTCCTGATAAATCATGATAAATAGTCAGGCTATACATTGTTTAACTGCATCTGCTAGCTCTGTGCTGTACTGTTCCCACGGTCTTTTTGCTGCTGTTTGTAACGCAGCCTCTCCGGTACGTTTTAAAGAGGAAGGATGCTCTAAAATATATTCGATGTTTTCTCTTAATGCATTTGTATGGCCTGCCTCAAAAAGCCATCCGTTCTCTCCATGTTGTATAAGATCAGGGCCTGCAGTGCGATTGGTTGTTATTACAGGAGTGCCCTGAGACATAGCTTCTGTAATTACGAGTCCGAAACCTTCAAACAATGAGGGAAAAACAAGTACATCGTGTTCTCTCATCAATTGAAGAATATGATTATGTGCCAGCGCGGGGATCCATTGACACGCGTCGAGTGCTTTGTTGAGTGGTTCGCAATCATTGGTTACTTTTTGTCCCACAACAGTTAGTTGCACGTGCTGTTTTAACTGATCAACTACATGAAAGAGATCAGCAATTCCTTTGCGCTGCGACAGACTACCTACAAATAGAATTTTCAATGGCTGATAAGTATTTTTATTAACGCGGACACGATCAGTAACTACCGGTGGAAAGCCATAAGGTATAACGTGTACCGGTGCCAGTGTACCGGGAAAGTCTCTTAAAGTCCCGGCTGTAAAACTACTTGCAACAAATATGTGATCAGCCTTCGTTAACTCGCGATCTTTCTTGTTAAGTTTTTCCGGTGAATCACTAAAGCCTGTGATTGTGTTAAACCACCCCGGCCATCGTTCCTCTTCCCCCGCCATCAGCTTTCTTGCAGTGCGCCAATAGCCGATAGGCAGATCGTACAGGCATTGAAGGTTAAGATGCTTTGCTTCTAAAAAAATGTTTGCTGCTCCATCTTCATAAGCATATACCGCTTTAACATCTTTACGTGAACAGCCAGATAATTTTGATGCTACATGTTTGTCAAGATTTCTGTAGACTGCATCAATACTAAAAAACGATTTTTCACAGGCATTCAATTTTGTTAATTGGGCTTTTGAAGCAGCCAGGCGACCTATTTCCCGCCATGGCCATAAACTTGTGAATGGCCGCAAAACTGCATCCAGTTCTCTTCGCTTTGCTTCTTTAAACAAAGGTATGTTTGCCAGGGCCGACAACCAGCTGTCCGGGAATGTAGCAATGGTTGTATAATATTTAAAAAGCAAAGCAGCTTTTGCAAATCCCAACGTTGCAGCACGGACGTTTGCGTTGCCTGTCGGATGTGAAATAATCAGTTTCATATTAAGTTGAACGGATAAAAACGGGCAATACAGGCAGTAAGCTGCTTGCTGTTACGGCGAAAACGTGCTTTATCCTGCTGTTTAAATCTTTACTTATGCTATGATTTTTGTGAGTTGTTTTTTATTGCACCCGGACATTGCTTCCTCAAAAATTTCCAGGTATTTGCCGGAAACGGCTATGGAGGAGTGCTTTTTTAAATGTCTTTCTGCAGCAACTGTCAATTCCGTTTTTAAATTCGTATTTGTTATAACTTCTTTTAACGCATCGGCAAGTGAATCAACATTGCCTCTTTCAAAACTGATCCCGGCGCCGCCAACTGCATCCTTCAGGCCCCCTCCATCTGAGAATACAGGCAGGCAGCCACACGCCATTCCTTCAAGCGCAACCACGCCAAATGGTTCTTCCCACAGTGAAGGAATGATGATGTATTTATGTCTGTTAAGAAAATGAACGAGTGTGTCGCCTGTTAGGGAACCGGTAAAGCAAACGTGATTTTGCAAACCGAGATCTGTGCTAAGCTGTTCAAGATGTTTTCGTTCCGGTCCGTCACCAACAATACTCAGCTTAATATTGTTGTCTTGCGAATATTGATCGGATACTACAAGTTTACTTATAGCTTTAATGGCCAGGTCTGCGCCCTTGTCTGATACCAGTCTGCCTAGAAATACAAAATCTTTATCTCGTTTTATATCCGGTAACTCGCGAAAAATGCTTTCCCTGTATGGATTGCCGATGGCAATTGCATCCGGCCAGCAACGTTCTTTTACCGCGTTGCTGCATGCTATAACTTTGCCCGCGCGCTTTAGCCACAGGAATTTAAGTTTGTCCGGCAGTTTAATAGAGCCATCTAACCTTGAAACCCATGTTTGCAGTGACACTACAGATATCTTTTTTAGCAGAAATGCGGGCCAGGATAAACGAAGGCACACATTATTTTCAAAAACAACGTCCGCCCATTTATGTAGCCTGATCAATTGCGGCAGATTGGGGTTTCGATAAACCGGGAAGCCGAATTTTTTTTCTGAAGGATCAATTGACCATGTAGCCAGTTTCACATCGTTGCCTTTGCAAACGAAGCTTTGCGCAAGTATTTCTGCGATGGTTTCAATGCCACCAATGTCCGGGTAAAACCGGTGCGATAAAAACAATATTTTTAAAGGCATTGGAGGCATAATCTTAATTATATAAAGCAATTTGCTTTAGCAGTAATTTTCTGCCATTGAGCTTATCCTGGTAAGCTTGTCTGGAATTGCTGGTGAGAACAAGTAATTTTAGTACTACTATTTCTATTAATACCCTCAATTGCATCATTCTTTTTACAAATGCGGGAGACTTTATCTGCCTGTGTTTTTTTAGCAGGTTCCAGCGGCTTTGATAAAATAGCAACACACGTTCAGAATCGATCTTGTAAGAATTGCCGCCTTTGTGGCAGATTACAATATCCTTTGTGAAAAGCAGTTTCCATTTTGAGCGGTGAATGCGCATACAGAGATCATTGTCAGCTTCCAGTACTTTAAATAATGTGTCATCAAAATAGTTGAGATCTTCAAGACATGATCTTCTAAAACTTACGGCACAAGAATAGGGCAGTATGTTTTTTGATGATCTTAAAAAACTAAATTTAAATTCCATCGCCTGGCCCATTACCAATCCTGCAACCGTGGGTTCATATTGATGACTTCCTGTTTCATAACCATCATCATCCGTTGTTGCAAAACCCACGCAGCCTACGGTTTTATCGTCGTAGTAAGCTAAAAGCTTTTCTATAAAAGCATTTTTTACATAGGCATCTGAATCGAGCAGAACAATAATGTCTGTTCTTACCTTTTTTAAGCCAAAATTTACTGTTCCCGTATATCCAAGATTTACGGGTGTTTTGAAGATTTTAATTCGCCCGTCATTAATGGTGCAGGTATTTGGTTCTTTAGAACAATCGTCAATGATAATTATTTCTTTGATGTTTTCTTTTTCGTATGTCAGAAGGCTATCAATGTTTCGCTGTACAAGTTGCCATTGTCCATAAACCGGTATTACCACAGTTATTTCTTGTCTCATTGTAGCAAGTATTTATTTCTTTGCAGGTTTAGCGACGAAAGTTTAATAACAGTCCCGGGAGGCATTTTCGAGGTCTGCGAGAAATTTTTTCGAAATTGCACTTACCTGGATATTGTGTGCGGCATGTTTTGCAGCGGACTTTAATTTTCGCATGTTTTGAAGGTTAGGTTGGGTTAATATCGCAGCCCAAAGTTCCGGCGAGAAGAAGCCGATGTCATCGGATCTTTGTCCCTTGCTTACAATCGGGGCCGCGACTGGAATACCGTGTGAAATAAATGCTGCTACACTTCCGCTCTTTCCAAGTATATGTCTTGGAACTGGTGTTAATCCCAAATGGCAGGTTTGCAGCTTTTCCGATAACGAATCTTCATCAAGAAAGCCTGTATAAGTCACTGCATTCCAATAGGGTTTTAATCCTGATGCGAAGTCTCCGAAAGCTCTCAATTCGGCATCCGCACCTCCCATAATGAGTATTTCCGGTTTAAGACCGTCCAATATTGCTTCCCATCCGATGCGGGTGAGGAAATTGGCGATTGTATCGTTTTGTTGCACCTGGTTGAAAAGACCGATCCTGAATATTTTTTTTTCAGCAATCGCTGTTTCTTTCTTTACCGGAATATTTGAGAACAATGGCAGCTTTAATGGTCTGTATCCCATTTTTTGTAAACGCCATGCATTTAATGGGAGATGGGTATGGATGACCAGCGGATTTATCCGATCCACCATTTTCTTAATCAGGAATTGCTGAATCCGCAGTATGATCCTGAGTTTAAGCTTATTGTTGCCAACCCAGGTCTCGTGAAACATGATGTGTGTTTTTCTTGTTCCGGCAAGCTTTCTGATATGCTGAACAAAAACAAACGGCATTCCTTTTTCCTGAAAGGCATACGGAACAAACTGTATGCTTAGCCAGTCCGGATCCTGGTCATTGATCCAATTTAAAGCCTGTCCGAGTCTTCTTTTAAGTGATGTGTTTGAAGGTAAACGCAGCACCCTTAGCTTGTGACTGTTTGTTTTTTGAATGGTTTCATCGGCAACGTCTACATGTTTATCATTTAAGGCAATTACGGCTACGCTGTGTCCCTGCGTAATTACTTTATCACTTAAACACCTCACATAATCGCCTACACCGTCCTTTCCCGGTTGCATCGAACCACACAGAAAGATAATTTTCATGAAAGTTTCGGTCTTATCCGGAAGGATAATTTTGTTTGTTTTTTTAATTGTAAAGGGTGCTTAGCGCAAATCGGATTGAAGACGTTCCAAAAAGCGGTAAGCTGCATTTTTTGTTGTATGTTCATTAACCCATTTATATTGTTCAGCCTGAATATCCTGAAGCTGTGCGAAAGACATTTTCGTGATTTTACTTAGCAGGTCTGTTTTTCCTGAATATGGAATACAATTGGTTTCGTTGAGCGCCAAAGGTGCACATAAAGGGTCTTTTTTTTCAAGGTTTTTAAAACATAGTATAGCGCCTTTCGCTGCATACTCATAATGTCTCAGGCAATCCCAGCCTGCCCGTTTCGCCGTAATGCCAAACATCGAATTTCTTATTTCATCGTAGTATTGCTGTTGATTGCTAAAGGCTGGTTGCCATTTGCCTAATTCGGCCACCGTTGTGTTGGGTAGCAAATCACCCAATTCCTCATCGACATTGTATCGTATAAATGTTGTTGATTTTTCAGCCATGGGAATATATTCGACATGTTCCTCAGGAATAGACATCGAAATCGGAAATAATTTTACCGGGCGGTTAAATATTTTTGAGAATAATTTGTGGCAACGGGGAAAACATTCTTTCGATAAACCGAACAGGCTTGCAACATCTACAAACTCCCGCTTAAAATATTTTACTTTTTTTGTTTTATAGAAATAGGACCAGGGTCTTATTTTAAGGTTGAAGGAATTGCGTATAAACGGAAACATAGATGCGGCATCGTAACCATCTATAATACAAATGCTATTGCGTTTTGAAGGCTTGAGTGAATTATAGATATAATGGAACTGGTCACATAAATGAAAGATGTCGTTGAAAATAATAAAATCATAGTCGTCCAGGTCCGCCTGCCAATACGTGCGCATCCCTTTTATCTCTTCAGCTTCAGTCAGTAAATGATATAACGTGTTGCCTTTGCTTCCCGTTTTTTCCAGGTCTTTACAGCTTGCATCAGTATACATATAATCAATCCGCGGTATGTCGACCACGTTAATGCCATTAATGGATCTGAGTCCATGAAAAAGCCCATCCGTAACGTAGTTGGGTATGCCGGAATGTAAAAACAATATGTTCAAACCAGTCCTTTTTGCTTTTGAAGGTTGATTATATTTAAAGGAACACCATACACGACCCATGCAAGCGATACAAGCATTGATCTGAATTTCCTGGTTTTCATTTGCCTGAAGGCATTTCTCAAATGAAATTTTGTTTGTTCGCTTATGAACGCTGACAGGTTTTCATAATGGAGAACTTCTCTGTTTTTGTAAGCATATACAGCATAGTTTTTTGATGCAGCCGGAATTTTTTTTAATTGTCGTCCTATTGAGGTGAACCGAACCGGGTGAACTACCTGGCACTGGGGCAAAAATTTTATTTCTTTCTTTTTGTAATGCACTATGTCCAGTTTCATTTGCTGATCTTCCTGTGCTGCTATCCGGTAGTTTTCATTGAAGCCTTTAATCTGCCAGAACAAGGCCGCATTAATGCAAATATTTGCACTCCAGAATAAATTGCCGCCGATGTTGACGGGGCATTCTGATAAATCTCTTCTTAATAACGACCAGTTGTCCGGTAAAATCGCGCCTTCAAACGCCATTATATCTGGATTTTGCTCTATGGCCCTTTTATAACATCGTATAATGTGCTCATCGGGAATGCAGTCGTCGTCAATAAAGACGATCCAGTTACCTTTAGCTCTTGCGGCACCGTTATTTCTGTTGGCGGCAGGCCCTTTGCCCGGGCCTGCATACCACTTTACCCATGGATAATTTTCTGTAACGAGTTGCTTTGTAAATATATCACTGCTATCATCTGTTACAATGATTTCATAGCTGCAGTATGTTGGTTTTTGAACAGACGGATGCAAAAGGTTCAGGCACCTTTGCAGCAAGCCTGCACGATTGCAGGTTGGTATTACAACAGAAATCTCCATCTTAAAAGATTACAAGGCAAATTTGGTTAGCTTATGTATTAGCTTTTGAATTGTCTTTTTCTGCAATTGTTTTTGTTGTTCATTTAATATGAACTCGGCCTGTTCTCCTGCCGTAAGATTTTTGTAAATGAACTGGTTAATAAAGCACTGGTTTTGGACAGGAGTGCCGGCCCAATGGATCAGGTAGGGTTTGTCTTTTTTTTCAAACAGGCTAAAGAACTCTTCAGTCTGGTAATCACCGGCCCATGTACTTTCCATGTTCGTAGGTGGCAGTGTTAAATTTGTAATAGGTACGTCACAATAGTTAACAAGCAGGTTAATTGCTGCCTGATCTTTGTAGATCTGTGTTTTTGTAAACAGCGTATCAGTATAAAAATGTTCGCAAAAGTAGATCATCGACTCACTATCGTAAAGCTTTCTGTCACATGCCCACTGGCCGCTGTTAAATACCATCCTGGGCCACGTGCTTGTTTTAGATCTGAGGTAACGCAGCGTTTCTGTTGTATATGTGTGGCCGGGATTGTTCCAGTGTGTACAGGATGTTACAAAGCCGGTGTAATCTCTTAATACCTGTTCGGGATTTTTAAAAAAAATTACATCACTGTCAACAAATTGGTAGTTCTCTGTGGTAAGACATTGTATTTTTCTTAAAGCGGGCCATATATTATTCTGGATAGTCCATGATATTACAATTGGAATTTGCCACCATTTGCTGTTTTCGGGTAGCTCAAAAGTGTTATCATCATAAGGTATTACCCATAACGGTAAGTTGCATCCGCTTGCTCTTAAAGAACGTTCCATTGCCAGAAATGACAACCGCGTCTTCCTGTTTGCTAAAGTAATGATCTTCGAAAGTTGCATTGGTTAGATATTGAGTTTTTTAAGCAGGCGCGCCGGATTGCCTCCCCATATTTCATTTGGAGGAACGTCTTTTGTGACCACGCTTCCTGCGCCTATAATTGCATTGTCGCCAATTTGCACGCCGGGAAGCACGCAAACATTCATTCCGATCCACACATTATCACCAATGATCACCGGTCTGCAAAAATTACCCTCTCGGTCGTCCCGTATCCTGTTGGTCGAGTCCATTATGTGATTGATAGAAGATATGCCGCAGTTACTTGAAATAAGGCAGTTACAGCCAATCTTAACACCAAATGCTGCATAGATGGTTGTATAAGACGAAATTGAGCTGTTATCGCCAATTTCCATTTGCTGCGGCACGAGGATATGACAGGAGGGATGTATAAAAACTTTTGATCCGCAATACTTGAGCAGGGCATTGTTTCTCTTCATCTGTTGTTGCTGAATTCTCCTGTTGGCGGCGAAGACAATTTTGTACACGATGCGTGTGAACATGTTCAGGTATTTTGAAAATAAAGGGTACGGTAGTACCTGTTGTCTTTCGTAAAGCCAACGATCGTTATGCTGAGCTGTACCAGTAATACAGCTATGGCTGTTATCAGGGAAAGTTGAAGTACACCGGTTGTAGCAGACAGGTCAAGTTTGTAAACGCCGGCCAGCTGACAGGCAACTACTGCAGTGATATAAGCGATTGTTCCCCACCAGAATACCCATTTTCGTGCGCTGCTCATCGTCCACATGGTTGTTGATACAAAATTTACCGATGCGCCGGCGATCAGCCATACCAGCTGCTGCTGCAGGTGTGCATACTTGCGGCCAAGCACTGCAAGGTAAACGGAGGGAAATGCGTAGGACGTCCATGTAATGCCCGTAGCAATGATTAATGCCACAAACACGACGAACATGTATTTCCTTGGCAGTGCCTCATTTGTTGATTTAGCGATTGCCGGTTCAATGATCGTGAGATTTATTGCAGAAAGAAAAAGGAAGAGTTGTGAAATTCTTCCCAACGCAGCAACTTCTGCAATGTTGCGCAGGTTGCCAAAGTAAGTAATGATAAGAATCTGGATTTGCCCGAAAAAAGCATTGAAAATATTGCTTGGCATAATAGGATAGAGGTATCTTAATATTTCTTTCCTGGCGGCTTCGTTTGACACATTCTTTTCATAATAACCTGCGGCGTTTTTTTTGTTTCGTCTCCCGATGTATAAAATAATAAGACCGTTAATTAACAGTACAGATAAAGCGTTTATCACATTAAAAGAGAAAAGCGCATAGTTCACTGCTATTCTAAGTGCAGAAGAAATTATCTGTGGCCGGTAATAAGCAGTTAGCTTTTTATGAATCAATAACGGGGCTGTATATATGCTGCAGTCTGCCTGCCAGTAAACAGTTGCAATAATGGCGAAAAAACCGCCCCACATCTGGTAGCTGTTTACCGCCTGGTTATTCAGATAAAAAGGAGCAATTAACAGGGTTATAGCTGCAATAACGGCGAAAAACAGCATTCTGAGATGGCGTGCTGCAGCCATGTATGCACCCAATACTTTTTTATCCCTGTATTTTTCACCTGTTAAAGCAACAATGCTGCCGCTAAAACCCAAATCACTGATGCTGTTCATTACAGTTTGAATGCTAAAGAGCATGCTGAATATGGCAATGTCTTCTATGTTCAACCACCTCAGCAATAAAAAGCCGTTGAGCATATTAAGTACTTGCACAGCAATATGCCCGCTAAAGAATTTTGCAAACAAAGGGGCATGCCGCTTAAGCTTTTCCTGCAATGCGCTAAAATGTTTCCTGGTAATAGTAATAGTCATTGTTGCCTGTTCAGGTGATTGCAGGTTCTTCAATAGGAGCAATAAGATTCTTTTGCGCTGATAAGAGCGACAGGAATGTATCTATTACATAATCTATTTCTTCTTTGCTCATTGGTACGAATAGCGGGAGCATTATGGAATTGTCCTGCAGGTTTTCAGATACCGGTAATGATGCATTTCTGTATAGTTCCCTGTATGCGGTTTCCCTGTGGGCATTCATAACGCCTCTCCTGGTTGCGATTTTTTTATCGAGCAGTTGTTGCATCAGGTCGTTTCTTTTAATGTGACAACCCGGCTGCAGATAAATGCAATAAGACTGGTAATTGCAGAAGTATCCGTCGCTTTCAAAAGGAAGAGAAATGCAATCAATATCTTTGAATGCTTCATTGTATGCATAGGCTATTTTTCTGCGTTCAGTAACAATCCAATCCAGTTTTTTTAATTGCTCAATGCCTACTGCAGCTTGTATATCGGTCATTCTGTAGTTGTATCCTATTTCAATGTGATCCTCGAAAATCAATTGAGTTGATTCGTGTCTCACTCTGTCATTTACGGACATGCCGTGCTGGCGCAATAATTTCAATCTGTTGTACAGGTTCTCGTCGCTGGTCGTTATCATTCCTCCGTCCCCGGTGGAAATCACTTTCCTTGGATGAAATGAAAAACAAACCAGCGAAGAATGAGAACCAATTCTTTTCCCCTTATAAGAAGAGCCTGCCGCGCAGGCTGCATCTTCAATCAATTGGAGATTATATCTGTTGCAAAGGGTTGTAAAAGCATCAATATCTGCCGGCAGGCCAATCTGGTGAACCAATAATATTGCTTTTGTTTTTGAAGTGATCTTCTGTTCAGCATCTACGGGGTCAAGATTATAGGTGCCTCTTTGCACTTCTGCAAAAACGGGTACTGCTCCAACATATGTTATCGCATTGGCTGTAGCAATGTAGCTCATAGAAGGGCAGATCACTTCATCGTCTTTACCTATGCCTGCCACTATCATTGCCAGGTGAAGGGCAGTTGTACAATTGGAGACTGCAACTGCGTATTTAGCTCCGGTATATGTAGCAAATTGTGCTTCGAACGCCTGTACTTTCGGGCCTTGTGTTATCCATCCCGTAAGTATGGTGTCATAAGCAGCCTGTGCTTCTTCCTCCGCTAAAAATGGTTTTGCAATTGGTATCATAAGTAACTGTACTGACTTTTAAGAAAGAGGGCTAGTCGGTAACATATTGCGTCTTTCTTTGGAAGTACCATTTGCTTAAGTCAGCCAGGCCGTTTTCAATTGAAAATGATGCCTGAAAGCCTAGCATATTAGCAGCCTTGGTTGTGTCTGCGCGTCTTCTGCTTACCGGGTTGACCAGGTTTTGTTCACGGAATTCCGGTTGAAGTGTCGAGTCGTTTACTTTAAGCATAAGTTCCAGCAACTCCTTAAGGCTGGTTTCAACACCGGTTCCGATATTGAATGTTTCATCAGTGATGTCAGATAGCAATGCACGTACATTAGCTTCGGCCACATCCTTCACATACACAAAGTCCATTGTAGTGCTTCCATCACCATATATCAACGGATTTTTGTTATTGTGGATGCAATCCAGCCACTTGATCATGACTTCTGTGTATTTCCCATCAGTATCCATACCGGGACCATATACGTTGAAGTACCGAAGAGCAACATAGTCTAATCCATACATAAAGAAGTAATTGCGGAACAACTGCTCGCCCCAGAGTTTTGCGGCGCCATAAAACGTCTGATTGTCGTAGGGATTGTCAGTTTCAGGTGTAGGAAAGTGTTGGGCTAATCCATACACCGATGCACTGGAGCTGTAGATCACTTTTTTTACATGATGCTTTACACATAATTGTGCAAGCTCGAATGTAGCCTTAATCATTACATCAAAACCATCGGAAGGATTTGCTGCGCAGGCATTGATTCGTAATGCCGCCATGTGAAAAATATAATCAGTGCCGTGAATGCATGCTTCCAGTAATTCTTTATTCCTTATATCGCCTTCCACGAATGTTACCCTCGGATCGGATATAAAGTTGCGCATGTTCTCATGACTGCCTCTGCATAAATTGTCAAGAATAACAACTGATGAGGCCTCATTTTTCAGCAATAGTTTTACGACATATGAACCAATAAATCCCGCACCACCGGTTACAAGGATCTTAGCGTTGGCAAGCGTTGTTTTCATAAACCTTCGTTAAGCTGGTAATAATTTTCGGTTTCTAAATGGTCTTCGTTCTGAAGGCCCTCAAAGATCTCATCAACAACAAATACAGGTCTGTTTCTGCTGGCATCCAGTGTCCGCCACAAGTATTCTGCAAGTATGCCCAGTGAAATATTTGTAATGCCAAAGCCTACTGTTAGTATGGAGATAAGTGCGGGCCAGCCACTTGCAAGGTCATTATAGATCAGTTTTCTTGCTACTATGTATAGTGACCATGCAATACCTACGATAAAGAAGCAAATGCCTACCATTGACACAAGCCTGATGGGCGCAAATGAAAATGAAACAAATGAATCGATCAGCAGTTTTATTTTTTTGGATAAGGTCCATTTTGAGTTTCCTGCCTGTCTTTCCTGCTTATTATAAGTAATGCCGGACTGTTTAAAACCCAGGTTGAGTATTTGTATAAAAATGGAAGAGTTGTTTTCGATATTCTTATTTAGCAGCGTTCTTACTTTTTTAGTGAACATTACTACATCAAAACCCTTTTCGGGAAAATTGCCAACCGCATATTTGCGCATGAGATAGGCATACATTTGAGAGAACAATTTTTCCTTCTTGCCTGATTGCACAGAGGCGCGCCACGCCCATACAATATCTGCTTCACTCTTTATTATTTCTTCATGCATGCGATTGATAAGCGATAGCGGATCCTGCAGATCAGCATACATAAATGTAATATAATCGCCCTGTGCATTTAAAATGCCGGCACGTACTGCAGCGTGTGAGCCAAAATTTTTGGAAAAACTTACAATGCGGAAATTATAGAAACTGTGTCTCGCGTTTTTTAGTTTAACAAGCGACCGGTCTGACGAGCCATCGTTTACAAAAATAATCTCCGCTGAAAAATTTTTATGCGTGCCAAAGTAAATATTCAGTTCATTTACCAGGAACTCAATATTTTCTTCTTCGTTAAAAACCGGAATGATCACACTAAGCTTTATCATAACATTATAGCTGCAATTGATTTGAACTGCGATGAATACCTGATGCCGGATTTCCCGCAACTACTGAGTTGGCTTCAATATTGCTGATGACATTACTGCCCAACCCAATCAGCGATAAGTTGCCGACATGTATACCATTTTTAATATTAGTGCCGCTGCCTATATAACATGATTGTCCTATTGTAACATTTCCTGCTATTACTACCCCGCTGCCAATCAACGTGTAGTCTTCAATAATTGAATCGTGATGTACGACAGAATTGGGAAGTATGCAAACATGATTCTTAATGAGTGCATTTGCTGTGATAACCACACCTGCCATAATAAGACAGTTATAGCCAACTTTTACATCTCTGCCTATCGAGGCTTGGGGGTGTATAACGGTTGCGAAGTTTTTTGCATTAAATGAACTTATTATTGATGTCCTTTCTCTAAAGGATGTTGGGCTTCCCGGTACAGCCAATAAGTACATTTCCGGGAATTTTTTTAGAATCTCCCTTGAGAAGATTTCGTAGTTATCTGACTGTTTTTCTCCGTCATCATCAATAAATCCAATGAGTTTGTACTCGGATGGATCAATTGCGTCAATGGCTTCTCTTCCGTTTCCGTTAAATGGAAAGATCAGGAGGTTCTTTATTGCCATTTTAATAATTGTTGAGTATTTGTATCACATGATCCACATCGTTCTCCTGCAATTCCGCATAAATTGGAAGCGATAAGCAGTGTTGGGAAAGATATTCAGCGTTAGGACAATCCCCATGCTGATAATTCAAATGCTGATATGCTTTTTGTAGATGGCACGGAACAGGATAGTGTAATCCCGGAAATATGTTGTTGTTGTTTAGATAGTTAATTAGCTGATCTCTGTCCGGGGTCGTGATCACAAAAAGGTGATAAACCGAGCTACTCCAATCCGGCTGATATTGTAGCCTGATGCGCGGGTTCTTTATTTCAGATTGGTATCTTTTTGCAATCTGCCTGCGTTTGCAGTTCCAATCATCAAGGTATTTCAGCTTTACTATTAATGAAGCTGCTTCCATGCCGCCCATACGCATATTGAACCCCAGTTCGTCGTGATAGTAGCGAAATTTAGAACCGTGATTTCTTAAGCTTAATAAGTGACTGTAGTGATTTTCATTGTTGGTAGTAATTCCGCCGCCTTCTCCGCATGCACCAAGATTTTTGCCGGGGTAGAAGCTAAAGCAGGCCATTTCTCCAAATGCGCCCACGCTTTCGTTTTTATAAAGTGCCCCATGCGCCTGGGCCGCATCTTCAAGAAGGAATAAGTTATGCCTGGTGCAGATTGTTTTAACTGCATCCACGTCAAAAGGCTGGCCGTATAAATGCACGCCGATGATGGCTTTAGTGTGACTGGTAATTTTAGATTCCAAAAGAGATGCATCTATTTGCCAGGTGTCCGCGGTGCAGTCAACAAAAACCGGGCGTGCACCTGTGTAAGAAACCGCCCATGCGGTTGCTATAAAAGTATTGGCCGGCACAAGCACTTCGTCATTCGGGCCAATGCCTAAAGTTAGCAGTGCAAGATGTAATGCAGATGTGCCGTTGTTAACAGCGACAGCAAAACTGGTATTGCAAAATGCTGAGAATTCTTTTTCAAACTTTTCTACAAACGGGCCGCCGGAAAATGCATTGTTGTCGTACACATATTCAAAAAGGTCAAACACTTCCTGCTTGATCTGCCGGTGTTGACCTTTCAGATCGAGACACTGAATTTTGCTGGTAGTGATAGTGTTGTTCATAAAGGAAAAGTTTGTGTAGTAAAGGGGGATGCTTGGTGACTTTTGAAGGTTTAATCAATGTTCACTTCAACAAGTGTTGGCACACGTGACTTTATAGATCTTGCAGGATTTCCTGCCACAACCGCATTTTCAGGAACATCTTTTGTTACTACGGATCCAGCTCCTACAACTGCATGTTTTCCTATGCGTACACCGCAAAGTATGGTTGCCCCGGAGCCAATTGAGGCACCTTCTTCCACAATTGTTTCAATACAGTTCCAGTCAGCATCAGTTTGCATAGATCCATCCTCGTTAGTGGCCCTGGGAAATTTATCGTTGATAAAAGTTACATTGTGGCCGACGAAAACATTGTCCTCAATATGCACGCCTTCGCAGATGAAAGTGTGGCTGGATATTTTGCAATTTTTTCCGATCGTGGCGCCCTTTTGTATTTCTACAAAACAACCGATCCTTGTACCATCGTCAATGAGGCATCCGTACGCGTTGACAAAATGATAGATCATAACATTTTCTCCAACAGTTACGTTCCGGAGCATCTGTTTATCGCTTGTTTCGGTGATTATTTTCATTATTCCTGTATTGAGTTTTCGGAAATCATTTTCTTCGTGGATCTTCTTGGTGCATCGATAAATATTTCTTTGCCATTGTTCCTGATAGATTTATCTGAGGCTTCCAGAATTTTAACCACTTCCAACCCAACCATCCAGGAGGATCTGGGTTGTTTGCTGCTTATAATGCTTTCAATAAAATCATTGGCCATTGCCAGTAGTGCTTCACCGGTACGTAGTTTTGGTACATGAATATCTCCGGTTCTGTAATCAACCAATATTCTTCGTTTTTCTTCGCCTGTTTTATGGCTGTAACCGGTGTCGTATACTTTTATTTTTTCAGATGGTTCGAGGTCGTTATACAGAATCATCTTTTTGTCGCCGCCAAGCAACATCATACGGACTTTCACGGGGCTTGTCCATGAGCAATTAAAATGTGCAATAAACCCTGATTGGTAATTGACCGTTAAATAGGCGATATTTTCTATCCCGTTCCGGGTATGGGTAATGCCTGTTGCGTTTACGCTGTAAGGGCGCTCAGTTACCAGGTATCTTAGAATTGAAAGGTCGTGGGGTGCAAGATCCCACAGCACATTAATATCAGGCTGAAACAGGCCAAGATTGATGCGCGTTGAATCGAGGTATTTGATTGTGCCCAGTTCATCTTCTTCTGTAAGTTGCTTCATCTTTTCAATAGCACCGGTATAAAGAAACGTGTGATCAACCATTAACAGTAGATTTTTCTGAATAGCCATGTCAATCAATATTTCGGCTTCTTTGCTGGATGTAGTGAGTGGTTTTTCGAGCAGCACATGTTTTCCTTTGTTAAATGCTTTTTTTGCAAGACGGAAATGGGTGAAAACGGGTGTTGCAATAACAACAGCGTCTATATCCGGGTCATTAAGTATCTCATTGGCTGAAATGCACGCGTTAATGCAGGGAAATAATTGCTGTAATTGTCTTAGCCGGCCAGGCTGAGTATCTGCAACTGATTTTACGCAGCAATTATTGGCTACATAGAAATTTCTTACGAGGTTAGGACCCCAATATCCATAGCCTATTATACCGATGTTAATCATACGCTTGAATGTTTATCAGGAGTGATTAAATTATCTGAACAACTACTTCGAAGAAAGTTCTTTTCTTTTATAGAAACGGTATGGGCCGTAAGGTTGCCGGAACAGTGAATAAAGGTTGCGTAATCTGGTTATATTGGTGGTTTTGCCGTCAAATTTTGCATCGGGAACTACATAGGGATTGAATGTGCTTTCCAGGTAAACATTGTTATTGTGTAGTACCTGCAGGTATTCATCAGGTAGTTCCGTTTCGGATTTTACAATGATATAATCAACGTGTGGCATCAGTTTTTGAAGTATGCCGGTCGTAAACGTATCATTGATCGGAATATAAGGGCTATACATTCGCCATCTTAACGATGTGCCTGTATAATAAAATTCGTAAGGCGCAAAAACCCGGTAGTTGCCTCTGTTAAGGAATGTTTGGGCGGCAAGTGAAATAATGTGACGGTTGCGGGTCTCACTTCCATTGAAAGCAAGAACGGTACGGGCTGCAACAGATAGACCGGTGCACCAGATAAGGATAATGATCAGGCTGGCAGATTTAAATTTGCTCCCGGGGGCAATTGATCGTCTGCTTTCATCTTCCTGGTAAAGTAAGGCCGTACATGCTATCAGATATGGTAGCAGATATTGAACACGTTGTATATAGACAAATGTTTCTATCATTAAGAAAACTGCGAAAGCCATACTGATAATAAGGCCAATGCTTTTTCGATAAACAATGCCAGCAAGTGCTGCCATTACAATAACGGGTGTGAACTTAAGAATGCCAAACAGTCTGGCTAATGATGTAAGCGTTTTACTGGCAAATGAAGGTTTATTTGCATCCTGGCCGGACTTAAGATTAATTACGATTGAGGATAGCACATCGGTGAATTCACGGGTTAGCCAGCCAAGTATCGGAGCCAGCAACAAGGCAAGCATTAAGCAACCACCTGCAACAAAAAACAGTACGGATTTTCCCCTGTTATTTTGCTCCGCGCATTTGCTATAGGAGCGTATAAAACTTACCAATTCTAAAATAACAAGCGGAATTAAAAAAGCTGCAGACGCCCATACAAAAACACTGAGGCATGTTAAAGCTCCTGCAAAGAGCAGCTTATATTTAGCAAAGGCACATTTAGCTGGTTGATTGGTTGCGTTGCTAATAATGAGGCAGGCAGAAAGTGAGCATGCCATTGCCCAGCCATCAACACGTCCGATTGTGTAAGCCTGCACAAATAATGGATCCAGCAAAAATGCCAGCGAAAGAAGCAATGCTGCATTATCAGGTATACGCTTATTTTTAAGCCAGGCCATCATCACCGTTGCCGCAAGTATTGCTCCTGACAAAGCAGAGATTCTTGGTCCAAACTGACCCATTACCCAATAACTGAATTCCTGCAGAACAGGGCCGACATAAGTGAAAAGTAAAACAGGTTGTCCCTGATCTAAAAGCCACCCGATGGACCAGCTTTTGTGTGGATTAAGAATTGTTCTCCCCATGTCAAGCGTCAATAGTTCATCCGGATGCAGGTATGGTGCAAATGGTATAGTGACTGCGTAAATGAGGACGACTATTGTAGCGGCTATTGCCCACTGTTTCCAAAGTTGACTTCTTATCAGATTGGCAGTGTTAACACGGGGCTGCATTAGGATTACCGGTATTGGCATAGAATTAAAAAAGCTGTTTTCAAAAGGGCGGATAATGTTTTATTCAGTTAGTCCGCAACAAGATCTGCGTGGATAATAGCCTTTGGTTGAAATTTTTTCAGATCTTCTTCAACCATTTCGCTGATCATTTCGCGAAGTGTGTAGCAGGGTTCCCAACAAAGCGTGTTTCTTGCTTTTGTAGCGTCGCCTATCAGCATATCCACTTCGGTGGGCCTGAAATAATTCGGATCTACACTAATAACGGTTCTGCCTGTTTCAAGTTGAAAAGCTTCATTACTGCAGGCAATTACTATTGCTTTCTCGGAGGCACCTTCACCTTCAAATGCAATGGAGATGCCAACTTCTTCAAAAGCCATTTTTGCAAAGTCGCGAACACTGGTCGCAATGCCTGTTGCAATTACATAATCATCAGGAGTATCCTGCTGAAGAATGCGCCACATGGCTTCTACATAGTCTTTCGCATGGCCCCAGTCACGACAGGCATCCAGGTTGCCTATATAAAGGCAGTCCTGTAACCCAAGCGCTATAGCAGCAACTGCCCTGGTAATTTTTCTGGTTACAAATGTTTCGCCACGTAGCGGGCTTTCATGATTGAACAGAATGCCATTGCTTGCAAATATTCCATATGCTTCCCTGTAATTAACTGTAATCCAATATGCGTATAGCTTTGCAACTCCATAAGGAGATCGTGGGTAAAACGGGGTAGTTTCTTTTTGAGGTGTTTCCTGCACAAGACCATATAGTTCCGAAGTAGATGCCTGGTAAATTTTTGTTTTCTTTTCCAGTCCAAGTATTCTTATTGCTTCCAGCAACCGAAGTGTGCCTATGCCATCCGTGTTGGCTGTGTATTCAGGTGTATCAAATGAAACCTTCACATGAGACATTGCCCCCAAATTATAGATTTCGTCAGGTTGTACCTGTTGTATTATGCGAATCAGGTTTGTACTGTCTGATAGATCGCCATAATGCAGTTTGAAGCGAACCTGCGCCTCATGCAGATCCCTGTATAAATGATCTATTCGTTCTGTGTTGAGTGAAGACGAACGTCTTTTTATTCCATGAACCATGTACCCTTTATGCAGGAGCAGTTCGGCAAGATAGGCGCCGTCCTGTCCTGTAACGCCGGTAATTAATGCAGTCTTCATAAGAAGTGTTTTTGGTCAGGATATATTGACTTTTTAAATGCTATTTTATGCATTGCAGATAGCTTTGTAGTATTCGTTCTGACGAAAGATATTCTTCAGCATATCTCCGTGCGTTGTTTTTAATATGATCGTAATTGCTAATAAGAGAGGTTGTAATTGCCCTGATTAATGATGACTTGCTGTCGGGCGGTATAACTATTCCTATCTCATTGCCGGAAATCAGTTCGTATAAGGTAGAGTTAGGGGTGGCTGAGACGATTGCTATACCGCCGACAGACAATATGCTCGTTAGCTTGGATGGCATCACCAGATCTGCTGCATTTGCTTTTTGCAATACCAGGTGATAATCTGCCATATTCAGCAGAAGGTTAAGTTTTTCAAAAGGCTGCGTATCAAGAAAGACAATGTTTTCTAGTTGTAGTTCTTCAGTTAAACATTCAAGTTTTTTTTTGTAAGGCCCCGCACCACAAATCACGAATTTGATATGGGAGATTTTGCGGAAGCTTTCGGCTGCATATATCAGATTTTCCAATCCTTGTTTTTCGCCAATTGCGCCGGAGTACAAAAAGACAATGTCCGTTTCTTTCAGGTTGAATTTTTCTTTTAAGCCGTCATTTTTTGTCAGGGGATAGAATGAATTTGTATCAACCCAGTTTGGAAAGTATACAATGTTCCTTGCGTATTTTGCTTGAATTTTATCAATCATTCCTTTGGATATGCTGCTTACAACATCAGCTTTCTTCAGAATGAATTTCTCCATCGCAAACAGCGTGCTGAGAAGCTTTTTTGATTTGATCATTTTTAATTCGCTTGCGGCATCTATCTGAAGATCCTGGATATGATAAATGAATTTTGAACCTTTCACTAATCTGCAGAACATTCCAAGGAAGCCTACCTGGAAGCATGGTGCTACAGTTATTACATAGTTGTACCTGTTTGTCAGCAATAGCTTTGCAACTTTACAGAATGCAAAAAAGAGAAAGGAGAGGTCCAGTAACATTCTTTTGCTGCCACTTGGGTTGTGAGGAACATATTGCGGGCAGCGATGGATCTCAACGGGATGAGCCAGGTTCCGGGTGGTGATCTTAAATTCTTTGCTATACCAGCTGGCATGTTTTGTATAGGGTTCCTGTATCTGCCAGTGAGGATAATAAGGGTAAGATGTTACAACGGTACAGCTATATCCCATCTGCGCAAGCATATCAATCATCTCTCCGTTGTATTTACCAATACCTGTTGGTTCCGGAAAATAATTGCCGCCAATGAGCAGTATTTTTTTAGGAAAACTGTTACGCATAATTCATTTAACGTTGTGGGTATATTGATAACAATGCGGAATGATTAAACAGCATATTTATTGGAAAATGTTTCAAAGGGGAAAACATTTGAAACGCCGGTTGTTTCAACTTCTGAATTGCGCAATTCAGCGCTTAGTGAATATCCAATGGATGGAAGCGTGACTTCTACAATCAGCTTAACTGGCTGCTCGGTTTGTTCTGTATGTACAGGATAGATTACCCGTTTGGGTTTAATGCTGTTTGTCTGATTTACTGCAATTTGTTTTGTGCTGATATTTTGATGGTTGCTAATGAAGTCTGCCAGGCAGTTAATTTCTTCATCAGGGAATACCGCGGGTGCGTTTTTCCAATAGACCATGTTGATGACGCCGGTTATTTGTTGCAGAAAAATGTGCTGTTGTTCAGTTGTCTTAACAAATACAAAACAGGGGAACAGTGGCTCGCAAGTTGTATTGCGCAGCGAATTGTTGTGGCCGCCAACTTTGTTGACAGGGTAATAGTGCTCAATATTTTTTTTTGATAATACAGAACACACTTTTTTTTCATTTCCTGGCTTTGTATATACAGCATACCATTTTTGTTCCATAATTAGTGATTAATGGTTAGGAATGTTGTGGCATAGTATAAAGATGTCAGAGAAATTAAGCGCGTCTTACTTTGTATCTGTAGTTTTTGTACACATTTTCAAATCCATATCCGTAACCGAAGCCATATCCTTTGCCGATCATAAAGCCTCTTGGCTTAATGCCGTTGAAAATGATAGAAAGATTTTTAAAGGATTTTATTTTGGTGTTTGTGTCCAGAAGCTGTATCATACTTTTGGGGGTTACGCCATGCCTTACAACGAAAAGTGTTATATCGCAAAATTCTCCAAGAATGCAAGTGTCTGCCACCGGATCTATTGGGGGGCCATCCAGGAGGATGTAATCAAATTTGTTTTCGAGAAACTTTATAAGCGCAGCAAGATTTCCGTTCAAAAGCAGGTCTGAAGCCGGATTCTCGCTAATGCCTGCAGGTATCACGAATAAGTTTTTATATGCAGTTTTTTGAATAATCTCTTCGGGATTTTTGCTGTTTTCCAGGAATTCAATTACGCCGTTTTCATTTGGTAAATTGAAAATTTCGGATGTTCTGCGTTTACGAAGGTCAAGATCAAGCAGCACAATTTTCTTTCCCGATAATGCGATGCTAACTGCAAGATTGCTGCTTACGAAGCTTTTTCCTTCACCGCTAATGCTGGATGAGACCAGCATTTTCCGGTTATAACGATGCTCTCCATACAAGCCGAGTGAAGTTCTTAATTGTCTGAATTGTTCTGAGATAAAAACCTGTTTTGGATCATCCACAGCAAGCGGCGTTTGCGTCTTGGCCTGTGTAAGTTCAGCTATTACAGGGGCGCTTGTGTACGATTCTATTTCATGCCTGAACAATATTTTTGCATTCAGCATTTCGCGTATTGTAATAATGCCAATGCCCAGCAGTACGCCCATTCCCAGTGCCATAAGGTATATGATAGACTTATTCGGACTGTTTGGTATCATGGATGATTCTGCTGCATCAATAATCTCGCTGTCTGCAACTGTTGTTGAATTGGAAAGTGCAGTTTCTTCGCGTTTTTGAAGCAGAAAAGTATATACACTGCTTTTGATTGCCTGCTGTCTGCTGAAGTCCAGCAGATCTTTTTCTTTCTGAGGAATAGTACTTAACAGTGAAGCATATTGATCTCTCGATTTGTTTATGTTTTGCAGACTTGTCGTTAGGCTCGTCCGAAGATTTCCAATGACTTCTAGTATGCTTGGCCGTATTTTTTCTTGTTCGCTCTTAATTGCAAGCAATGATGGATTATTGGGGGCTGTTATTTTACTTAGCTTGTCATAGCTTATCTCAGCGTCGTACAATTTTTGTAGTAGCTGATTTAACAAGGGGTCACTTATGCCGAGTGTTGACGGGACAATTCCTGCCTTATCTTTTTTTGAATCTACATATTTTTCGACTTCATCCAAAACCGCCAGCTGTATTTTTATTTCGGCCATTTTTTTATCATTGGTTCCAACATTTTCAAGGAAATATTGGCCTTGAGCACTAAGATCAGTTATTCCTTTCTCCGCCTTGTAGTGTTCAATTTTCTTTTCAAGCGAGTCGAGATCATCTTCTACATACTTGATACGATCCTCAACGAAAGTCATTGTTGAAGATGTCTGGGCGTTTTTGCTATTGATGGATGTCTGATAATATTCCTTGCAAAGTGCATTTAAAATGTCTTCGCCCTTTTTAGGGACATGATCTTTGAATTTTAAGACTACTACTGATGAGTTTCTGTTAACAGGGAATACATTCAGGTTTGCAAGCAAGGCCTTTGTCACATTGGCCGGATGTGTAATAGAAAAAAATAACGGCTTAGTGGCAGCAGATACAAGATGAATGTTTTTTATGAACATCAGCTCACCGTATTTTGTTTGGGTCCATGTATCAATAGGATAATCTGCATTGCCAATGATGACAATATTTTTTGCACTGTCAAACCTGAACGGGATGTTGTGGTATTCAGCCAGTCTTTCGGGATATTTTGCTTTGATGCTTATTGGTGATGATGTGTATGCCGGAACTGGCTGTACTTCTCCCTCTTCAAATATTTCTGCATAGAGACCCAGTTGTTCAATTACCCTTCTCATGATTGTTCGTGACTGAATGATCTGAAGTTCATTCTCTACATTCTTTTTGAAGGGCAACATATTCAGCGCTTCCATCATTTTAACATCTGCGGATTCCTGCGTTTCATCTTTGATAAGTATTGTTGCCGTTGACTCATACAGAGGGGTTATAAATCTTATGTAATAGCGTGCGGCAAGGCAGCATGCCACAACTAACAACAAGAACAAGGTCCAGTAGGGCAGGTACCGGTACGTGAGCTGATTGAATGCGTTGCTTGTTTTCATACCGCTGATTAGTTTTCGAATTGGTTAATGACCAATAAGCCAAATGTGAGCGTGGCAAGTACTATCGGGAAAAGCTGGAGGAATCTGCTGCTTCCCGCCATTTTTGTCTTGGTTGGCTCAATGTATACTACATCATTCGACTTGAGGTAATATGACGGTGATGTTAATAATTCGGCTTTTGTTAAGTCAAGCCTTTTAATCGTTTTGGTTCCATCTTCCTCATGTACTAAAAGAATGTTACTTCTTTTTGCCTGAGGTGTTAAATCTCCGGCAGAAGCGATTGCTTCCATCAATGTTATTTTTTCATTGGTTACATTTATCACACCAGGGTGAGCAACTTCTCCCAGTACAACAACTTTAAAGTTCAGGTATCGAACTTGTACTATTGGATCTTTAAGTAGATCCTTTTTTATAAGCTGGCTTCTAATATAATCCGCAAGCGCTTTCTTAGTCATGCCTGCCGCTTTGATCTTGCCAATTATTGGAAATTGAATGGTGCTGTCCTGATCAACCAAATATCCCGCAGCTTGTGATGCAGATAAATTTGGGGCATTGAACATTTGCGTCACAGTCTCATCCATACTCGTGACATAAATACTTAGTACGTCGTTTCGTTGAATAACGGGTTCAAGGCTACCGGTCTGAGAGACTACCATCGAATCTGTTAGGTTATTGAAGTACACAACTTTTTTTGAGTTGGCACATGAGGCTGTAAGTAGAATTATAATAAGTAAGAATGCATAGGTGCAAGATGTTTTTAACATAAGTTAAGGTTGTGGTGTGGGGACGGAATTGCAAAGCTATCGCTTAAGCGTGGCTTGCCTTTCGGACAAAGCTATCGCTACGTGTCAGTCACAATTTTGTTATTAATTACCCGGTTTGAGCCAGGTAATCAATTGGCAGATCCAGTAATATGTTTCGCTTAAGCAAATCAATTCGCACCCATATTCTCTGTCTGCCTTTATATTCAATTATTTCACAGGAGAAGCCTGTGAATGGACCTTCTGTTATTATGAGACGTTTTCCCGGAGAAAGTTTATCCTCGCAAACCTCAATATTTTTTCCGTTTGCAACGATCAGCTTAATATCGTCGATGATTGATTGAGGCACCTGGCAAATATCTTTACCTTGCTTTATAAAGAAGAGGACACTATCATGGCCCAAACAGGTAAAGTATTCCTGCGCAGTTTTCAGATATACAAAAATGTAAGACGGGAACAGTGGCGAGTCAACAAATTTTTTTCTATCGTTCCATGTCCTGAGGCTTTTGATGGTAGGTAAGAAGCTAGTGATGGTCATTTCAGTTAGCTCGCTCGCAAGTTTTTTTTCATGGCGTGGCCTGGTATAGATCACATACCAACTGGGGCGGAATTTTTTCACTTGTTATACGGTTAGTTTTCATAATGGTTTATAGCTCGGCTACTGTATTCTCTGGGAAAGAATTACATCAGGCGGGGACGTGCATTGATGTAAGCGAAAATTAAAGGCACAGAGAGTGCATTATCTCAAAGTTTTGGCTTTAAGATATAGCTATCGCTAGACTAAGTAACAGTGCGTGTGGTATAGCGGGTTTTTTCAGTGGGAGAAAGGATTTTAAAAGTGGAAATAAAACTAGGTAAACTGGTAACGGACTATGTCATTTGCTTTGTGACGGACTACTTGAGGTTTTATTGTTGAAAAATTTTAGTGAAAGTAATGCGAAACATTTTTATTAGCAATAGCGTGAAAAAAAAATCTCAGATTTATTTTTAAAAAAATGATTAGATGCGCTGTAATGGTTGATTTTATTGATGTTTCGGGGTTATTTGTAAAAATTATTGAATTTCAATTATGAAAAATTTTTGAGTGTTTTTTGATAAAAAAATTTTTTGAAATGTATTTTTTAAATCTGCTGATGATTGCTTGTTGACGACTTTAGCCCGTTATCCAATGGCCGGATGAGGCCTTGCTGATTACGCTTGGGTGTATCCAATAAATACTTTTATCCTTTGACTTGTTGTCTTTTAAAGCTGTTTGTTCTTTGCGACTTTGTTTGAACATTCTTTATTCCTCCCCAAACGCTCAGTATGTAAAGTTGCGCGCTTTACAGCAATTTCAAATCTACAATCAAAATTGTACCTCGTTTTTCGATACCAACTTTTACAATTAACATTCACAATTTTCTAAGGTAAAGAACATGCATCAGTTATGTGCTCTCTCAAATTTTACAAACAGAAAAAGAACACGGCTATGTATTTCGAACATTACCATCTTCAATTGCTCTGTGGCAGCTATTAACGAGTAATATTGTAATAGTTGTAGGGGCATGTAGGTTTTGTAGAAGACTTCATTGATAATGTTGAAGTTAAAAAATCAACAAACGTCTACATATAATTCTCGTAGATTGGCAGGCTTAATTGAGAGGAGAGCAGAAAACCTGGCAAGAAGGTGAAAGGGAGGGAATGAAACAATCTGGACTCAATTCACTATCTATAGTGCTTATTCAGCAGGGCTTTCAATGCTATTCAACTGGGGATCGATTTCCTCAGACACCTGCTAGAAAAAGCGGGGAATACAAAAATGCCCTCTTTAAAAAGACATAGTGTATGTAATGGAAAGCCACGCTCTGCTTAAAGCAGGAGTCTGTTTTCATGAGGCCATCAGGTCAATTATTGATTTGCCTTAATCGTAATTTTATTAAGTTTGAACCTGATTATTTTTGCAGCATATGCTATGCCAATGAAGAATGTTCGCGCAATATTAGGATTGTCAGCACTGCTTTTGTTACAACTCATCGCTGAAGCAGCTATTGCACAGTCGCCGCTTATATTTAAACACCTTACAGTTGAGGACGGGCTTTCATCCGGGTCTGTTCTATCTGTTGCTCAGGACAACAAAGGGTTTATTTGGGCGGGTACCATGGATGGCTTAAATCGCTACGACGGTACAAGGGTCAAAGTTTTCAAGTCATTTTATCGCGACAATTTCATTGGGGCAAGTATCAAAATAAATCAGTTATGTGCCGATGAATACGACAATGTATGGATCGGGACCAATAATGGTTTATATGTGTACAACATAAAACTTGATTCATTCCGCGTCTACTATCACTCGCCTGCAGATAAGAATAGCCTTTGCCACAATGATGTAAAAGCACTATGCTTTGATAACAGGAAGAATTTATGGGTAGGTACTGAGGCAGGAATAAGTATTTTTACAAGGACGGGAAGTTTCGGCTTTAAATGCTCTTCAGTCTCCTTTGATACAAATGATTCAACACTTCTGGATGTATCTTCGCTGTTTCAAAGTATCACCGGCAGAATGTTTGCCGGCACAGCAAATGGGTTGGTCTCATTAGCTACATCGCCGTCTTCACGCAATTGGCGAAACGAACAGCATATTCTGCAAGGAAATAAGGTGACTGCTATTGCAGAAGATCAATACCAAAATATATGGGCAGGCACTGCTTCAAATGGAATCTTCAGAATATCCGGGGATAATGGACTTGTACGACACTTTGCACGAGGCAAAAATATAGACGAGGGACCAATCAGTAATATCATCCGTAAGATTATCCGTGATAAAAATGGAAAACTTTGGATCGGCACTTTAAAGGGGCTGGACATATTGGATCCTGTTTCCTTGAAATTTGAAACATATGTGCATGATCCCGGTGATGACCGGACACTGAACTTTAATTCTATCTGGGATATTATGCAGGACCGACAGGGTTCAATGTGGGTGGCAACGTTCTTTGGTGGTCTCAACGTAGCGGAATCTATTTCTACTCCTTTCAAAGTATACCGGAACGAAGGCGCCAAAAATACAATATCCAGCAACGTAGTGAATCCTATCATTAACGATGGTTCTGGCAACCTTTGGGTAGGTACAGAGGCTGAAGGGTTGAATTTTATTGACAGGAAGACAAACATAATAAAGCAATTCCGCAATGACGAAACAAACCCTGCTTCGCTGAGTTCAAACCTGGTGAAAACGCTGATCAGAGATGATCAAAATAATATATGGGTGGGAATGCATGGTGGGGGCATCAACGTTCTTACTTCAACAGGGAAAAAGATAAAAGAGTTTAATAGCAATACAAAAAGTGGTGCACTTAATTCCAATGACGTGATCGCTTTACTGTATGATGGTGAAAAAAGGATTTGGGTTGGTACAGAGGAAAATGGCGTAGATGTTATTGACCTGGCGACTAACCGCGTTGAGAAATTTGAAGATATACTTTCAAACCGGAGATTAACCAACAAGGCAATCACCTGTTTTTTTCGCGATTCAAAAAATAATATCTGGATCGGCACACGTCAGGGATTAAACAAACTGCATGCAGATGGTGAAAACCTTACAGGCTACTTACGCAACAATGTTCATGGAAAAATGCTATCTGACTACATCAATTGCATTGCAGAAGATAAACATCACAAGATTTGGATCGGCACCTATGAGGGCCTTTGTTTTTATGATCCGGATAAAAATGCATTTGTAACATTTAGCGCTTCCGATGGGTTGGCAGGAAACAAGGTGACCGGAATTTTGAATGACGATAACGACAATTTATGGATCAGCACCAATGGCGGGCTGAGCTTTTTGGATGCTGCCCGCAAGGTATGGCACACATTCACTGTAGAGGACGGATTGCCGGCAAACGTATTCAACTATAACTCTTATTTCAAGGATCTGAACGGACATATGTTTTTTGGAACCTTTAAGGGGTTGGTAGAATTTACTCCACAAGACATTCAAACCAATGGTACAGCCCCGGATGTGGTACTAACCGGCCTTGCTGTTAATGGTAAACAAATCTCGAAATCTGACAGTACCGGCATTCTTTCCGGCAATATCCTGCAAACAAAAGACATAGAACTGAAGTATGATCAAAATGTGATAACGGTAGATTATGCTGTCTTAAACTTTATAAAATCAGGCAAGAACAAGTCTGCATATAAGTTGGAAGGATACGATGCAGACTGGCAGTTTACCCATGCTCATTCGGCCACATTCAACAGTTTACAACCAGGCCATTATCGCCTGCTTGTCAAAGCCGGCAACAATGACGGAATATGGACGCAATCTCCAACCGCCCTTGGTATCACCATCCTTCCGCCTCCATGGAAAACCTGGTGGGCGTATACCTTTTATTTTTTGGTAACAGGGCTGATTGCATCAATTATCGTCTGGTTCGTATCATCACGTACAGCACTTCGCAGAAAGCTCAAATATGAACATATGCTGGCTGTGAAACAGCAGGAATTGCATCAGATGAAAATGGATTTTTACACGCATATTTCTCATGAGATCCGTACGCCATTATCCCTGATCATGGGGCCTGTTGAAATGCTGATGATGAAGCTAAGTGGCAGGAAGGAGGATCAACGGCTTCTGGAGATGATAAAAACAAATGCTGAACGGTTATTGAAGCTTGCGACAGATTTGCTGGAAGTCCGTAAAATTGATACCGGGCATATGAAGTTGACCATTGAGCCACGCGATATTGTTCCATTTGTTGGGACAGTTTTTGAGAAGTTCAGGGAGATGGCGGACAAGAAAATGATCGCGTATCAGTTGGAATCTTCGGAGAAAAGTTGCCTGGTATATTTTGACGCGCATTACCTGGAAATTGTAGTATCAAATCTCTTGTCGAATGCATTAAAGTTTACGCCGGAGCATGGAAAAGTGTGGCTGAAAATTCAAAGAAAAGCGAAGGAAATAGACATAGAAGTGCACGACAACGGACCGGGCATTCCGAAAGAAAATCAGGATAAAATTTTCAGTACCTTTTACAGAGCTGATAATGCCATTAATAATACCTCTGGTACAGGAATAGGGTTGGCATTCTCAAAAAGTCTCGTAGAGTTGCACGGAGGAAAGCTGGTGTTTCGCAGCGATGACGCTGCTCATAATGCGCAGCCTGAAACCTGTTTTACAATAACACTTACGCTGGAGAAAGAGTATGTTCCTAAAAGCATTGTTCTTAACTCAAAAGTTTCTTAATCCACTTTATTATCAGTTATGAAAGTCAATAAAATTCTTATTGTAGAAGACAATGCCGAACTCCGTGAGTTTATAAAGATGTGCCTGGTGCCATATTACGAGTTTCTTGAAACAAGTAATGGCAAACAAGGGTGGGAAATTGCGGTTACAGAAATCCCTGATTTGATTGTGACCGACGTAATGATGCCGGAAATGGATGGTAACCAGTTTTGCAGAAAACTTAAAAATGATGAGCGCACCAGTCATATACCGGTGATTATGTTAACGGCGAAGATAGCTGTTGAGCAACAACTCGAAGGACTTGAAAGTGGCGTCGATCTTTATCTCACCAAGCCTTTTAGTGTACAGATACTTCAATCATATATCAACAATTTACTGAAATCGCGGGAAGCTATTCGCGAGCGATATAGTCAAAAGGTTTTGCTGGAACCGCTGGAAGTAGAAGTGGGAACGGTTGATAAAAAATTTATGGAAAGATTAATGCTTGTTATTAATGAAAATTTGTCAAATGCCGACTACAACGTATCAGACCTGTCAAAGGACATTGGCATGAGCAAAGCAGTGCTTTATAAAAAGTTTAATGCATTAACACAAACGCCCATCGGCGAATTTATCAAATCACTTCGATTACGAAAAGCAGCAGTATTACTTTCAAAAGACAAATTGAATGTAGCAGAAGTGGCCTGGGAAGTGGGTTTTAGCGATAGCAAATATTTTAGTAAGGAGTTTAAAAAGCAGTTTGGCAAAACGCCTTCAGAATATATCGAACGTGCCAAAGGAAAATACGAATAATTACTTCATAATGCTTTACAAGTTGATTTTGCATTAAATAATAAGTATACCGGGACATACAATTTTCACCCCAAATGAAGATTTTTATCACCCCATTGAATCCCCGCTTTTAATCAGATTTACAGTACAAAACTTGCTGGAATTGCACAATTGTTTGCTGTAATGATGATGAACTAATACGTTTGGCTATGCAGTTAATATAAACAGGAAAGACAAAACATACTGCGCTTATGTAGAATTATAAATTGACTGGTTGCCATAGCATCTTACTTCATTAATTTCTTGATAACACTGCAAATTTGGCTGTTTCCGGCGAATCTTAAATTTTATTAAAAAAGTGATGCTGGTATCATGCGGTATTACCGTTGATACAGGCAAAGGGCACCGTCTAAAATCAAACCGTTATGAAAAAGATTCTGCTATTGCTTGGTATGTTGTTTTGTTTTGTTCTGTATGGTTCGGCACAGAATATGAACGTAAATGGCATTGTAAAAGATCAGGACAACAAGCCTCTTCAGGGGGTAACAATTGCATTAAAGAGCTCAGGAGTTGCTGTAAAAACAGATGCATCAGGAGCTTTTATCCTAACAGTACCTTCGGGCGGTACACTTGTAATTTCGCACGTTGGCTTCGAAACAAAAGAAGTGATTGCTGCCTCCGGTACAATGGATATCCAATTGAAAAATCATTACGAAAAGCTGGATGATATTGTTGTAATAGGTTATGGATCGCAACGAAAAAAAGATCTTACGGGTTCTGTTACATCTATTTCAACAAAAGATTTCAAGGACCAGCCGGTAACATCTGTTTCACAGGTGTTACAGGGCAGGTCTGCAGGAGTGCAGGTGATCTCGAATGCAGGATCTCCTGGTGGCGACGTGTCCATTCGCATTCGTGGTAACAATTCAATAATGGGCAATAATAATCCGTTATACATCATTGATGGTTTTGTTGGGGCCGATTATAGCGCTATCAATCCATCCGACATCGCAAGCATTGAAGTTTTAAAAGATGCTTCTGCGACGGCTATCTATGGTAGCCGCGGAGCAAACGGCGTTGTGCTTATCTCTACCAAAAAGGGTAGAAGCGGAGCTGTGCAGGTGGAATTTTCTACCAGGTTCACCACTGCAAAAGTTATTAAGAAAATGGATCTGCTGAATGCTGCAGATTTTGCCAGAACAGTCAACGACAGATCAATAGCAACAGGTATTGCGCCTACTTTTACGCAATCCCAAATTGACTCTTTTGCAAAATATGGCGGCACCGATTGGCAAAATGAGGTGTTTAGAACAGCGCCAGGCCAGGAGTATTTGTTGGGTATTTCAGGTGGCGGAGATAAAACTACTTTTTATGTTGGAGGAAATTATTTAGATCAAAAAGGTGTCCTTCTTAATTCTTACTATAAACGGTTTTCGTTGAGAACTAACCTGAATTCTCAGCTTTCAAACAAGCTTTCACTGTACATAAACTCATTTGTAACAAGGCAGGAAAAAAATAATGTGAATGGAGATGGGGGAAGATGGTCGCCGGTTACCCAGGCATTGGCATGGTCGCCAACTGTACCTGTGAGGGATGCGTCAGGTAACTTCACTGTCAATGATCCGGTCAGTTCCATTACTTATAACCCGGTAGCTATATTACTTGATCAGAATAAAACCGAACAAAATACATCGGCCAATATTCTATTAGGAATGAAATATCAGTTTGCTCCGGGGTTAACGTTGGATATTTCAGGGGGTACAAATTATATTAATTTACAGGGGCTAAACTATTCAGGACCTGCAGTAAGCAATAACCTGCCCGGTGCTTCAAGAAGCTCAGCTGAAAGCATTAGTTTGCAAAGCACCAACAATTTGACTTACACTCATTTATTTAATAACGTTCACAGACTCACTGCGACGGCTGTTTTTGAAGTGCAGACCTATAAGAACAATGGTTTTAGTGCAGCAGGCAATAACCTTACTTTTCCGGAGCTTGGCTACTATAATCTTTCACAGGCTTCATCATATGGTGTAAATACTGCTTATTCGAATTATGGATTAATTTCTTATTTAGGCAGGGTGAATTATTCCTTTAAGGATAAATACCTGGTTACGGGGTCTGTACGCCGGGACGGTTCTTCGAAATTTCAGAAAGGCAACCAATACAGCACTTTCCCTTCTGTCGGTTTGGGCTGGAAACTATCTGAAGAAGATTTTATTAAGCGCATGAATATTTTTAGCAGCCTGAAACTAAGAGCAGGTTATGGTATTACCGGTAGCCAGGCCATCAATCCTTATCAAACGATGACTGGTTATTCAAATGTGACTACTTCATTCACCAGCGGCACGCTTACCTCCGGTGTTGTTTTAGGTAATCCTGGTAATGAGAATTTGAAATGGGAGTCGACACAGCAACTCGATTTCGGTATTGATGCAGAGGTGTTTAATGGTCGCCTCAGCTTTGCCGCGGATTATTATATGAAGCACACTAAAGACCTGCTGTTGGCTGTGCCTGTACCTTCATATGCCGGAGGAGGATCCATGCTTTCAAATGTGGGGGCAATGGATAATTCCGGCTACGAGTTTACCGTGACAGGTGTTCCGGTGGCCACAAAAATCAATTGGACCACATCGTTCAACTTGTCCATTCTTCATAATAAAGTGGTTAGTTTGAATGCGGGTCAGAACAAGCTTTTTGCGGGGTCTTCGGTAGGAGCCGGGCTATCAGCACAACCCGAGTTCGTACTGATCCCAGGAATGCCTTTGGGTTCATATTGGGGACTGACTTACCTGGGTACATGGAAGGCTGCTGATAAAGATGCCGCTCTATACGGAAACGTTGCCGGCGATTCAAAATATCTTGACCTGAACGGAGATCACAAGATCGACGGAAACGATTATCATGTGATTGGTCACGGTCTTCCTAAATATACATGGGGCTGGAACAATACTGCAACCTACAAGCATTTTACACTCAATATATTTGTTCAGGCAGTTGGAGGGTACGACAAACTTGATTACTTATATGCCGCAGCCATCTCTGCGAATGCAGACATTCGCCAGGCAACCATTGCTGACATAAAAAACAGGTACATCCCTGGCGTAAATGAAACTTCCGATATACCTGCTTTTACTACAACCGGTAAAAATTATACACAGTCTACACGTTTTCTTGAGGATGGCAGTTTCATCAGGTTGAAAAATATCAGTCTTGGTTATGATCTTCCACAATCGCTATTGAAAAAAGTAAACATTAAACTATTTGTAAGTGGTGCCAATTTACTAACCATCACAAAATATAAAGGCTTCGATCCGGAGACTACAAGCCTGACTTCAGGTGCAGGAGCTGATGTAAGTCAAAGCATTGATTACGGTTCTTATCCTAATGCAAAATCAATTACAGCGGGGGTTACTGTCAGGTTTTAATTGCTTAACTACAAATAAAGAAAAATGAAAAAGTTATTATATACTATAGGTGCTTTGTCAATACTTACAATAAGCGGATGTTCAAAAGTGCTACAAGAAAATCCTAATGGGCAGCTGATTGGAGAAAACGCAATAACAACTGTTAGTGGCTTGCAATCTGCGTTGCTGGGAGCCTACCAACCATTAAAAAATGGTTACACTTCGGGATTTGCTTCTTCTGCGGTTGTTGCGGTTGTAATGGGAGCCGACGATTTAACCACTCACCCTGCGAGCAACAAGCAGGAGTTTCGCGAAATGGATCAGTTTAGTGTTACTTCCACCAATACAAGAATAAGCACAATTTGGTTAGGATGCTATAAAACCATTCAGAATGTTAACAATATTCTGGACGTTTATAAAAAAATAAATGGAGACACCAGTAAAATAAATCAAATAGTTGGGGAAGCTTATTTCTTGCGAGCGTTCTCTTATTTCTGGCTCGTACGGCTTTGGGGCAATGTTCCTCTTATTACTACTGCGGATTATAATACAGAACTTTTATCCGTGAATAAAAGTACTCCGGCAGATATTTATAAATTGATAGAAAGTGATCTGCAGCAAGCTGAGCGATTAATGCCTAATGCAAAGGCCGCACCGGGGAGAGCAAACGCAGGTTCTGCAAAAGCATTACTTGCGGAAGTCTATTTAACAGAAGGCGGATATCCTGTAAAAGATGCTTCTAAATATGCGTTGGCTGCGGCAAAAGCGAAAGAGGTGATCGATAATAAATCCAAATATAATTTTGATTTAAATCCGGATCTTGCGGACCTGTGGTCAGGCATACCAAAGCCAAATGGTACTGTTGAAGATGTTTTCACATTGCAGTTTTCTGCAACTGGTAACGCAAATAGTATCTACGGAAAATCCTGCATGCCCGGAGACGATGCAGGTTGGGATGATTATTTTGCTGAAATAACATTCTTTAACAACTTTCCCGCAGGTAAAAGAAAAGACATAACCTTTTATACGAAATTTAAAAACGGAACACTTGACTGGACAAACAGTGCTACCAAACATCCGTATTTCAGCAAGTTCAGAGTAAACACTCCAACGCCGGGATATTTAACCTCTGCTACAAGTATGTCGATGCCTTTAATACGGTACGCTAACGTGTTATTGACTTATGCTGAAGCACAAGCAAGAGCAAATACTTCCGCAGGCAGCGACGCTTATGCTGCTGTAAACGAAGTTCGCAGACGTGCAGGATTACCTGACATGACTATATCGTTGTCAGCAAATGTGTTCGCAGACTCGGTTGTGCAGGAACGTGCATGGGAGTTTGCAGGTGAGTACACAAGATGGTTCGATCTTGTTCGTCTTGAAAAGGTAGAAGAAGCAAATTCACATAAAGATGTAAATGATCTGAAACCTCTTGGTACTATTACCAAAGCAAATTATTGGTTGCCCATTCCTTACATGGAGACACAGCTCAATCCAAATTTAAAATAAGGGCGCATGTTGAGCTGACATATGCATCTAACAACAAAAAGCCTCCGGTCAAAGTTGATCAAAGGCTTTTTGTTGCGGTTCAAACAGGTTTTAAATTCAGTCAAAATGGCGTGGCATCATATAAGCGCATTATTTGCCGGCGCCCGATTCAAAAAATTACAATAAATAAAATTTTACCCCAATTTAAAGACGTTTTTGCCCTTTCATTTCAAATGATTTTTGACAATTTGCTTATAAACGGGTAGCAGATATTTCTACTTAAATAAAAATAATTCTAGCATGAAGGCGGTGAAACGAAATGGATTTTTGAGCGCAATTTTACTAATGACGGTTACTGTTATAATTGCCTTCAGTAATAAGAAAGACGGGAAGAACCTTGTTGCTCATTCTTTTGATATCGCCGGGAAGCAATATCGCCTGATGCTGGATCAAACAAATGACCTGACACGGTATCCACGTACGAGCGCCGGTGAAGGCGATACCAAATATGTCGATATATCTGATTGGACAGGTGGTTTTTGGCCGGGTAATCTTTGGTATGTATTTGAGTACACACATGATACAGCGTGGAAGACAGCTGCCATTAAATGGACCGAAAGTCTTGAACAAAATCAGTTCAATACCGCCCATCACGATCTGGGGTTTATGATGTATTGCAGTTACGGAAACGCCTACCGCATTACGCACAATGAAAAATATAAAGATGTACTTGTACAATCAGCCAAGTCACTTATAACCCGCTATAATCCTATGGTAGGCTGCATTAAATCCTGGAACTACCGCAAATCCTGGGATGGGAAAACCGAATGGCATTATCCTGTTATTATTGACAACCTGATGAACCTTGAGCTTTTGTTCTTTGCTTCCAAAGCAACCGGCGATCCTGTTTATAAAAATATAGCCATCCGTCACGCGGAGACTACGATGAAAAATCATATAAGACCTGATTATAGTTCCTATCATGTAGTAAACTATGATACGGTGGACGGCAAAGTATTAGATCAACAAACATGTCAGGGCTTTGCTGATAATTCTACATGGGCACGCGGCCAGGCATGGGGCATATATGGTTATACGATGATCTATCGCGAAACCGGAGACAAGCGATTTTTGACCACGGCAAAAAAGATGGCAGACTTTTATATGAACAATCAAAATCTGCCTGCTGATAAAGTGCCTTACTGGGACTTTAATGTTAACCAAAAAGGATATATCGCACAATGGGATTATGAACCGGCTAAAACAAATTATAAGATCCGTGACGCGTCAGCCGCTGCAGTTGTGTGTTCCGCATTGTTTGAACTCAGTGGTTACCTGGGGCAGGAAGGAAAGAAATATAAAGATTTCGCTATTTCATCCATGAAAACATTAAGTACGGCAAATTACTTAGCGGAGCCGGGAACAAATGCTTTTTTTCTACTAAAACATTCCGTGGGTAGTTTTCCGCACAACGCTGAAATTGACGTTCCTATCGTGTACGCTGATTACTATTATTTAGAAGCCTTGCTTCGTTACCAAAAAATAGAGAAATGATTTATTTACAAGATGCATCCTTTAAAAAAACGTCAGGGTCTCTGCGAAGTCTCCCTTCATCGCAAAGTGTTGTTAAAAAATTTGTGAGATGGATAGGAACTTTCAATTCAGGAGAAGGCTCATTCTCGTAATGTAGCACCAGCCTTTTTTATAGGTGTTTGCAATTTTCGATAAGAAATAAACAATAAGTTGAAAAAAGTAAATCCAAGAACACCGGCTTTTAAGTTTACCAAAGATGGTCAACATGCAGGCGATCTGCAGCAGGAAACGATTTGTGAGGACTTGAAATATGGTGATTACAATAAAAATCGTGTCGGTCTTCGTCTATGGCTTTTTACACTTTTGCGAAACATATTCATAAATATTTACCGGCGCAAAAAGAAGGCAGGGAAAATTATGAATAGCTATACTAAGGAATGGGAATTAGAAAAACAATTAAATAAAAGCTATCAATTGGATACCTGTACCAAAGATATTTTTTCGCATATAAACGCTTTGCCGGTCTTTTTTAAACAGCCATTTATTTTATACCTGGAAGGCAACAAGTACTCAGAAATAGCAGATCTGCTGGGCGAGCCATTAGATATAGTAAAGAGTCGTATATATTTTGCCAGGCGGATTTTGAAAAGTTTAATTGAAAGAAGCTAAGAGAGGCGAATAATAAAATCTAAGTTCAATCATGCCAGACTCTGACTGCGCCAGTTTCGCTTCATAAACATTTCGCATTGTCAACCTGTACGTTTCTAAACGCGCTTTTATCCTTAGTAATATAGTTGATACGAAATAATATTATTAATCTAAACCGAACAAAGTTTAGCGAAGATGTGGCAATTGAAAAAAAGCTTCAAAGATACTTTGAAGACCACGATATCCGGCACAGTAGTGCTTAACCCTGATAAATCAGCCTGGTCGCATAAGATTAGCTATCCTATTGTATGGACAGGTTGGGTTGGGATTGAAATGGTTAAAATAATTCAAATTGAACTAAATGCAAGCCAGGAAAGCTTCGTTTTTGAAGTCTTCCCGGACGAATATGCATTTTTAAAAAACAAAATTGCCAGATGGATCTGCGATCATGTGTATAGCAGACAAAACAAGTAATGTTAATACTTCCATCAATATAAAACTAAAGGATGTACCAGCCTGATAGGGTACTGCAAAAGTATTGCTGTCAAAGGATGAAAGTGAAATTTATACAATCAGTTGCCGCCGTTGCTCTTGCTTCTGGCGCGAGTGTTCGGCTCCGCCGGTCACTTGTGTCTGTTAATTCGCTCCCGATTGCATCGGGACAGGTGAAGATAAAATTTGTTTAGCAAAGGAATGACCCGGTAACTAAAGTCATTGCTTTTTAATGTTATGTTGTCTCACTATCGCCGATGCAATCGGCTTGAAATTAGTAGACACGCGTGATCCTTCGGAACACACGCGCCAGGGCCTGAGATGATAATCATTTTTATAATTGAAGTGACATCGTGGTTCTCAATGCGAAGCATCTCTTAAATGTCCTTCTATAGCTTCTGGCGCGAGTGTTCGGCTCCGCCGGTCACTTGTGTCTGTTAATTCGCTCCCGATTGCATCGGGACAGGTGAAGACAAAATTTGTTTAGGAATGGAATGCCCCGGTAACTAAAGTCATTGCTTTTTAATGGAATGTTGTCTCACTATCGCCGATGCAATCGGCTTGAAATTAGTAGACACGCGTGATCCTGTGGAACACACGCGCCGGGGCCTGAGATGATAATCATTTTTATAATTGAAGTGAATCGTGGTTCCCAATGCGAAGCATCTCTTAAATGGGCTTCTGGCGCGAGTGTTCGGCTCCGCCGGTCACTCGTGTCTATTAAATCACTCCCGATTGCATCGGGACAGGTGAAGGCAAAATTTGTTTAGGAATGGAATGCCCCGGTAACTAAAGTCATTGCTTTTTAATGTTATGTTGTCTCACTATCGCCGATGCAATCGGCTTGGAATTAGTAGACACGCGTGATCCTGCGGAACACACGCGCCAGGGCCTGAGATGATAATCATTTTTATAATTGAAGTGAAATCGTGGTTCCCAATGCGAAGCATCCCTTAAATGTCCTTCTATACGAATAGTGAATAGTCAATGGTCAATGGTGAAGGTGATAAGCTGACTAAGTAAGTGCAATCCGGTTTAAGCGCTTCTGGCGCGAGTGTTCGGCTCCGCCGGTCACTCGTGTCTAAAAATTCACTCCCGATTGCATCGGGACAGGTGAAGGCAAAATTTGTTTAGGAATGGAATGACCCGGTAGCTAAAGTCATTGCTTTTTAATGGAATGTTGTCTCACTATCGCCGATGCAATCGGCTTGAAATTAGTAGACACGTGTGATCCTGTGGAACACACGCGCCAGGGCCTGAGATGATAATAATTTTTATAATTGAAGTGACATCGTGGTTCTCAATGCGAAGCATCTCTTAAATGTCCTTCTATACGAATAGTGAATAGTCAATGGTCAATGGTGAAGGTCCGGGCTGGTTAAGTAAATATATTGTCGTTTAAGTGTTATTATTATCCTGGGCAAAAGCGCTTATTTGCTCTTATATGCCTTATATGGTTTAAAAAACTCGCTTCGGTCAGTCCTGGTAATTAGCTTTTGTTTCACTATCGCCGATGCAATCGGCTTGAAATTAGTAGACACGTGTGATCCTTCGGAACACACGCGCCAGGGCGTCGGTTCACATGATGATTATTTTTATGGTTGAAGTGACGTCGCGATCCCAATGCGAAGCATTTCTTAAATGTCCTTCTATACGACTAGTGAATGGTCAATGGTGAAGGTCCGGGCTGGTTAAGTAAATATATTGTCGTTTAAGTGTTATTATTATCCTGGGCAAAAGCGCTTATTTGCTCTTATATGCCTTATATGGTTTAAAAAACTTCGCTTCGGTCAGTCCTGGTAATTAGCTTTTGTTTCACTATCGCCGATGGAATCGGCTTGAAATTAGTAGACACGCGTGATCCTTCGGAACACACGCGCCAGGGCCTGAACTTCTGCCGCTTTGTTTCAATAATTTGGATGATTGGCTTGTTTAGATTTTCTTATGTAAGGTTTTACACCCACATTATGCACTCAGGTGCTACTTACTTTCCAAACTCTTCATAAAAGCAATAATATCCTCCTTTTCCATTTCAGTCAGGTTAAGCTTTCCTTTAAAAAGCGTTTGATTAGGAAGATTGATTCCTAAACCTGCAGCGCCTCCGTTATTGTAAAATTCCATTACCTCTTCTAAGGTTTGGTACGCGCCATTGTGCATATAAGGAGCTGTTTTATCAATATTGCGAACAGTGGGAATCTTAAAAGCATATTTATAGGATTCAACTCCAATCACATCGTAATAGCCCTGGTCGCGGTCCAATACGGAATCTGTCACCGATAGTGGCACACCTATTATTTCCGTTTCGCTGGTAACATATTTTGGCGGCGTGATGCCGTTGAACAGCGGAACAAAGTGACAAGTGCCACATTTTGCTTTGCCCACAAATAAATTTAAGCCTTTCAATTCCTGGCTTGACAATGCTTGTTCATTACCCTGCATATACATATCAAACCGGCTGTTGAGCTTCGTAAGGCTGCGAACATAGGAGGCAAGGGCGTTCGTAACTTCATCCGGGCTGATGCCATTTCCCGCCTTCGCCGGAAAAGCCTTTGCAAATAACAACCTGTATGAATTATCTGCGGAAACATATTTTACGATGGCATCCATGGAGCCATCCATCTCCACTTTATTATCGATCACATCTGTCACCTGGTCTTCCAGCGTGAGCGCCCGCATATCATAGAAATAATTGGATTGTAGCGCCGCGTTAAGTAAGGTTGGTACATTTCTTTTTAATAGCTTCAGAGAATCATGAATGTCCGTATTTTTAGCCAGCCCATCGGTAAATGCTCTATCAGGCTGGTGACAGGAAGCACAGCTCCTTGTGCCGGTGCCGGATAGCGAAACATCATAAAAAAGTTTTTCTCCCAACACCACTTTAGCATCAGTGTTATGAAATGCAGGTCCCGGAGAAAATGCATCAACATTAAATGCACCCGAATCGAACAGTGTTTTTGTATCCTGCCGCAGCATCCGGTTGTACATAATTGCCGGACCCGGTAAGTTTGTTTCCAATTGCGCTATATCAGCACTGATCTTATTTGCGAAACGGGTGATAAAAGCAGCTCTGTCAAAACTGTCAAAATCGGGGTGATTGTGCAGATATTCGATGGCCGCATCAAGTGTCTGTAATAAAGACGTTTCCTGTTTTTTGTTGATATAATCAGGGAGTATCTCGCGCAGGCTTGTTAAAGATGCGGCCGATTCTTCCATACTGTTCAGGGAAAGTGCATTGTCGAACCCGGTAACACCCAAAGCAATAATCCTGAAAACCTCTAGTTTGGCCGCATCCAGGATGCGCCAGTCAGCAAGTGGATGATCGTTAAAATAAGCAACCATGTATGCTGTATTTGTTATTAAATGGTCGACTTCGCCAAGCAGTGCCGTTTTACCGGCAGTGTCATACGCCGGGTAAATGAATGGCTCTATTACCTGCAGACCTATTGGGTTGACTCCCCGGGCCAAAGTAGGATCCAGCAGATCTGCATTTTCAATTTCCTGAACAGGAGGCCCATTCAATCTTTCGGTCAGGTCGGCAGCAAAATAGGCTGCTGCCCATTCAAATTCTTTGAACAGCAACCTTGATTTGAGGAAAGTTCTACGAATATTTTGTGTATCTGCATTCGTTTTGCTAATCGCTAAATAAAAGCTGTCTTTTACATAATCACGAAAGGATACGATTTGTCTGAGTATCTTTTTCTGAATTTTTTGTTCACGCGCACTGGATTTTATTAGCGCAGAATGATTCGTGTCAAAAGGGGTAAAGCTTGCGATCAATAGCCCCATCAATAAAATAGCTATCGCTCCCGTCTTCTTATACATAACACATTCCCCCAAATCAATTCTGTTATTTAAAAATCAGAGCGTTCCGGAAAGGGTTCGCGTTTTTGTCCCTCTCAGCCAACGGCTTTATTCCCCATCTGTGTTCTATAAAAGACAGAATGCTGACTGTTTCATATTGGGTATGATCTACATGCCCTGTTTTTGCAAACGGCCCTATAACAATTGCAGGAATACGGCTGCCCGGTCCCCATCTGTCAATAACAGGAGGGTTTACATGATCAAAAAAGCCACCGAACTCATCATAGGTAAGAATAACCAATGCATCTTTTGCATTTGGACCCTCTAATACTGCATTGATCAATTTAACGGCAAGTTGCTCAGAAGAATATACATCAGACCCACCGGGATGCTCGTCATTGCCTCCACCCGGCTTCACGAAGGACACACTGGGCAGCGTTCCATCTTTTGCTGCTTTTAAAAAATCATTTTGGTCTTTCAGGTGTTCCCTGCCGGGCGTTCCTTCTTTGTACTGCGTAAAATACAAAAACGGCTCATGGTTATAGGCAAAATTATTTTCCCTTTCAGCTACTGCATCATCCCAACCTTCTGAATACCATGCCCAGGATATATTTTTTTCACTCAGCCTGTCGCCGATAGTCGGCATCGTTTGCGAGGGCAGCAATTTAGAAGTATCTGATTTCGCTGGATAAGGTTTATTGCGGGAATACACATGATTGACAGCATAGCCGTCAGGAGTAACGACACCATCAGTGATCATCTTTCCGTTATTATCCACTTTCGCAATCATTGAAGCTGGAGCATCCGGCCAAACCGGCACCGCTGCAGAAATTAAATAAACATGGTTAAAATAGGAGCCACCGAAAACACTCTGGAAGAAGTTGTCACACAACGTATATTTTTGGGCAAGTGGAAACAGCGGTAACTTTTTAGTGTTGTAATAGCCCATGGCCAATCCTTTCGAATCGTTATAGGCTGCAAACTTGTCCATCTTTCCCCCGTTAATCTGTAGCTGGTTGTGAAAAAAGCGATGTGTAACATCCGGCGTTTTTTTGTCCGACGGAACATACTGGTCTATGTTAAAAAGCTTGTTGGGCAGGTTGGTTGGGAACGCGTTATTCCTGGGGATCTCCGGCAAAAATTTATAAGGATTCCCTTGCTCGTCAACCTGGACAAAATTTCCTTTTTCGGCATTTTTAATACCATTTACTCCGTCGAATTCACCATATAGATTATCGAAACTGTGGTTTTCCATATATACAACCACTACGTGATTGATCTTACGAATGCCATCATCAAATGAAACTTCCTGGTGTTGTGCCTTTTTGCTGGTTCCACAACTGCTGATTCCCAGAATAACAAGAGGGATAAAAAAGAATCGCCGTATCATCATGATGTATACTTTTTAATATTCAACAATAGCAAATAATTATATACAGAACAACAAACCCGTACCAGGTATAACCACTAAAAAGACACAAGATCGTTACTATTTCTTTGAATCAAAACAGACTCCCGCACAATTCGGGGATAAATGGGTTTTCTGCGCTCAAGATAGACATTATAAATTAGCATGTTGATTTCACTGTTTTACAATTAAAATCTCTGTTTCTCGCAAAGTGTTCGGTGGCCGCTTTGTCGCGAGGTCTCGCTTCTGGCGCGAGTGTTCGACTCCTCCGGTCGCTTGTGTCTATCAAAATCACTCCCGATTGCATCGGGACCGGTGAAGACAAAATTTGTTTTGTAAAGGAATATCCTGGTAACTGAAGTCCTTGCTTTTTAATGTATGCTGTCAAACAATCGCCGATACAATCGGCTTGAAATTAATAGACACGTGTGATCCTTCGGAACACAGGCGCCAGAGCCGAATCGGGACCGGTGAAGACAAAATTTGTTTTGTAAAAATACCCTGGTAACTGAAGTCCTTGCTTTTTAATGATATGCTGTCAAACAATCGCCGATACAATCGGCTTGAAATTAATAGACACGTGTGATCCTTCGGAACACACGCGCCAGAGCCTGCCAGAGCCTGAGATGATAATCGTTTTGTGATTGAAGTGACATCATGGTTCCCATGCGAAGCATCTCTTAAATGTCCTTCTATACAACTGGTGAATAGTCAATAGTCAATGGTGAAGGGCACAAACTGGCTGAGTAGGGATAAACTACCCTAGTCAGCATTAACCTGGGGTGGTAAGGTCTTACACGCCCTTATATGACTTCTATATAACTAGTGAATAGTGAATGGTCAATGGTGAAGGTTCGAGCTGGCTAAGTAAATGTATTATCGTTTAAGTATTATTATTATCCTGAGCCAAAGCTCTTATTTGCTCTTATATGTCTTATATGGTTTAAAAAACTTCGCTTCGGTCAGCTTTAGGCTTTGGGCTTTAAGCTTTATCAACTGTTTACAAAGAAACGTTGGCGCCCGACACCTTACTTATATGGTTTAAAAAACTTCGCTTCGGTCTGCTTTAAGCTTTGAGATTAGACGCCGACCGAATGTATTTACTCTCCTAAATGCAAAGCCCCAGGTATGCGCACCGGGACTTTGCCAGAGACTTCGCGAAGAAGTTTCATTAATGAGGTTTAATATCGAAGATTTAGCGACAAAAAATACAATCGTAATTGAAATCCCCTTATTAGGCGTTCGGTGTTTTCGTCCCTATTTATCCGTTGTATTATTTGGGTCAAATTCCACGATCCATTCAATACCATATTTGTCTCTGAAACACCCAAAATAGGAGCCCCAGGGGCTGTCACCGATAGGCCCTTCTATTTGTCCTCCAACCGAAAGTCCATTATAAACTTTGTCTGCTTCTTCTTTGCTTTCTGCAATAACGACAATTTTACTTCTGTTCTCGTTTTCGTTTGTTCTACCCAAAACTTCAGGAACATCATTTCCCATCAAGAAATTATTTTTTCCGATTGGTAAAGCAATATGCATGATCTTGTTTTCTTCCTTTTCCGCTACCGGAAACTCAGCGCTTGCAATGTCTTTGAAACGAACAACCTTTGCAAACGCACCGCCAAATACTGATTGGTAAAAGGTAAATGCTTCTTCAGCATTTCCATTGAAGTTAACGTGAGGATTGATGAATGCCATAATTAATATGATTGATTTGAGTGCCTCAAACGTAGCACTTAACTATAAAATAAACAGGTATAACCGCGTCAAAAAAGAGGTTGATTGCGTCAAGTGTCAATCGGGTAATTCGGCGAAAATGGGAGAGGTGCCTGCTACTATGTCGGCCAACGGATTAGTGGCAATTGTTCTATTCGTTTTCTTCAACGTCCAATTTTGTCCTAATCCATTTTCCACCAATAAAGTCTCTGTCCATTGAATAACCATAATCCAAATCAAAAGCGTCGTTAAGCGTTCTGTCCCTGGTTACCATTTGTTCCAACGCAACAATCCTGATATCATCTTGCATTTGGTCGCCAGTTAGAATTGCCAATGTCCATCGGTGTCGTGAACAACTCTCAATATTGGCTTTTTAAGGTCTAGCTAAAATATTACCCCGTCGGGGTTCAAATACAGATGTGTATTCCATTCTATAATAATTTCATCCCCTGCCCGTCCGGTCAGGCGGGCTTCGGGATTTGTTTGACTGAAGTTCATCCCTAACCATTGATTAATAGGAATCGCCACTCTGTCGTTGAAATTTTAGTCGGACAATAATGATTTAAAGTTCATTGTTATTGATGCCGCCAAATTTAAAATCCAGTTGAGAACCAAAACTAATGCTGCGTTCCGTCACGCCAGTTTTTTTCAAAACCACATGTTAGTGGCCGTACATTACTTTATCATAAAGGTCTTTTACCTGAGTGTCACCAAATCCATAAATGCTTTCTCTGCTCCAAAATTCTATACATACTTTATTAAAGTCGATAGAAATATTTCTGGTTATGTCCTCCAGGACTCTTTCGGGTCTTCCTTTTGTACCATCTTTTGGAAAACGGTCAGTATCTGCTTTTACTACATCTTGCAGATAAGGGAAAGCAGAAGATTGATTTGTTGCAAAGCGGGCTAGTTCCTCAAGGTTGCTGCTTTTATAAGCCGTCCATAAGTCTTGCCCTAATTGCAGGTCAACATCGGTTAAAAGAATTTTGTCAGCAAAACAGGCAGCAAGTTCGCTTGAATTTGCCGGACCAAAGCCATTCCAAAACATTTTGCTTGTCCGGTCTAAGTAAGAAGTATAAACAGCATAAACCCTTTTGTTTACCGGCAAATTATTAATAATTGAAATAACAAACCACATATTAACCTGGCAGAACAGATCAAACTCAAACCAAAGGTTGAATTCGGAATTGGCCGGTGCATTAATTATTTTTTCAAATTCCTTTACAACATCATTATGGTATTGTTCTTCTGTAGCGCCGTGATATTTAGCCCTTGATTGCCAAAAGTCACGCAGATTATCTCCTGATAAGTCTCCATCGATAAGCGCTTCTCTGACAACTATTACATCCCCTTCGATTTTCGTGTCCGGGAAACTATAAGCAAGAGCGTCTCCATTTAAAACATTATAGATCATAATCGTGGTGTTGTTGCATTGCCGCTAACGATGTTAGCGATTTGTTGTTGTTTCGTTTGCCGGTTCATAATAAAGAATGACTGCACCACCGCCAAAGGTTTTGGTCTTTATGAGTTTAAGCGTAATTTTTTCGCTGATGTTTTTAAATAAAGGCAAACCACTTCCCGCGATAACAGGATGAACACAAAGTTGATATTCGTCTATTAAATTAAGTTTCGTCAAAGCTACAATCAAGCTCGGACTGCCCACAAAAACGGCTTTACTCCCGTCATTGAGGGATTGTTTAAGTTCCAAAACTTCTTTCTCAAGGTCCTGACTTGCTAATTTCGCACTTTTCCAGTCTACGCTTTTTAGTGTTCGGGAAAAGATAATCTTCGGGGTTTTGTCTATCGCGACTGCAAAGTCGTCCATTGCTTTATCACCTGTGGGATTTTGCAGAACGGTTTGCCAAAATTCCATGAGCTGGTAGGTTATCCTGCCATATAAAATGGCATCTGCACCTCTCAACAGGTCAGCGTAATGTTGATGTACTTCTTCGTCAGGGACACCCGAGGTATGGTCACAAAAGCCGTCAAGCGTCATATTGATTGCTGCAATTACCTTTTTCATATTTTCTTTTTTTTCGGCCTGTTCTTGTCTTGTTATATGAACATCGTAACCCATAATGCATTGTCGTTTTATAACAGGCAACAACCAGTCATTGCTGGTGGATGAGCATTTGAAATTCGTCACTCCCGGACAGCTGTCTGACTTTTATAAAGTCAAAGCCCGCTTTATCCGTTGATCCATGAACCAAAGGAAACAATCGAACATTAGATACTGCTTTTTGGCGGTATCTAATGATACCAAAAAAATGATATAAAATCTACCGCCAACCCAGTCCCGGTGCAACATGCGTTAAAATAGATGACAGTAGATGTACATTGTAATCTACGCCCAATGTATTTGGTATGGTTAACAGGACCGTATCTGCCTCCTGAATTGCTTCGTCTTCCGACAATTCTTTAATCAGCTGATCTGGTTCTGCGGCATAGCTTCTTCCAAAGATGGCGCGTTTATCCTGTTCAATCATTCCGATTTGATCGACGCGGCTGGTTTGTTGTCCAAAATAAAGGCGGTCTTGTTCAGTTATCAATGCGAAAATAGAACGGCTTACAGATATCCTGGGTTCACGCTTATGTCCCGCTTTTTTCCACGCTTCTTTATACAACCTGATCTGCTCGGCCTGCTGTACATGGAAAGGCTTTCCGCTTTCATCGTACTTCAGGGTAGAGCTTTGAAGATGCATTCCTTTTTCGGCGGCCCAAACCGCTGTGGCATTAGATGCCGCACCCCACCAAATACGTTCACGCAATCCTTCTGAATAGGGCTCCAAACGCAGCAGGCCCGGCGGGTTCGGAAACATCGGGTACGGATTAGGTTGTGCAAACCCGACACCTTTTAGCTTATCTAAAAATTCCAATGCTTTACGGCGTCCCATTTCAGCATCAGTTTCTCCTTCTGCCGGTTCATATCCAAAATAGCGCCACCCATCAATTACTTGTTCCGGCGATCCCCTGCTGATTCCCAACTGCAACCGTCCCTCCGAAATTAAATCTGCAGCCCCGGCATCTTCCACCATGTACAGTGGGTTTTCGTAACGCATATCAATTACACCTGTCCCAATCTCTATTTTACTTGTTTTGGCACCGATAGCCGAAAGCAAAGGAAATGGAGAGGCTAACTGAGCCGCGAAATGATGCACCCGAAAATAGGCGCCGTCTAAGCCAATTTGTTCGGCAGCAACAGCCAGGTCAATAGACTGAAGCAGCGTATCGCTTGCAGTACGCGTTTTGTAAGCAGGGTGGTTTGCCCAATGACCGAATGATAAAAATCCTATCTTCTTCATAAATGGTTTTTCAGTTCTTATTTTTTCAGATCCAGTTTAAAATTAAACAGATTATTGAAACTTAAAACTGCGGAATTTGGTTATGCTTACACAATAAGCGTTACTTTATCTCTTTTCAGTCCAAAGAAACGACTGCATGTTGAGAGACTTGCTTTCTAATTCTTTCTCCGCGAAGGAGCTTCTGGCGCGAGTGTTCGGCTCCGCCGGTCACTCGTGTCTACTAATTCTCTCCCGATTGCATCGGGACAGGTGAAGACAAAAAATTGTTTAGGAAAGGATTGCCCCGGTAACTGAAATCATCGCTTTTTAATGATATGTTGTTTCACTATCGCCGATGCAATCGGCTTGAAATTAGTAGACACGTGTGATCCTGCGGAACACACGCGCCAGAGCCCATGAAGTGGTGTCGCGGTTCTAATGCGAAGCATCTCTTAAATGGCCTTCTATACGACTAGTGAATTGTGAATAGTCAATGGTGAAAGGCACAAACTGGTTGAGTAATACAATCAAGCTCTAGTCGAATCTCGGTCACCACTTCTTATACGTCCTTATATGTCTTATATGGTTTAAAAAATTTCGCTTCGGTTCTATTAATTCTCTCCCGATTGAATCGGGACAGGTGAAGACAAAAAATTGTTTAGGAAAGGATTGCCCCGGTAACTGAAATCATCGCTTTTTAATGATATGTTGTTTCACTATCGCCGATGCAATCGGCTTGAAATTAGTAGACACGTGTGATCCTGCGGAACACACGCGCCAGAGCCCATGAAGTGGTGTCGCGGTTCTAATGCGAAGCATCTCTTAAATGGCCTTCTATACGACTAGTGAATTGTGAATAGTCAATGGTGAAAGGCACAAACTGGTTGAGTAATACAATCAAGCTCTAGTCGAATCTCTGTCACCACTTCTTATACGTCCTTATATGTCTTATATGGTTTAAAAAATTTCGCTTCGGTTCTTTTAATTCTCTCCCGATTGTATCAAAACAGGTGAAGACAAAAAATTGTTTAGGAAAGGATTGCCCCGGTAACTGAAATCATCGCTTTTTAATGATATGTTGTTTCACTATCGCCGATGCAATCGGCTTGAAATTAGTAGACACGTGTGATCCTGCGGAACACACGCGCCAGAGCCCATGAAGTGGTGTCGCGGTTCTAATGCGAAGCATCTCTTAAATGGCCTTCTATACGACTAGTGAATTGTGAATAGTCAATGGTGAAAGGCACAAACTGGTTGAGTAATACAATCAAGCTCTAGTCGAACCTCGGTCACCACTTCTTATACGTCCTTATATGTCTTATATGGTTTAAAAAATTTCGCTTCGGTTCTATTAATTCACTCCCGATTGCATCGGGACAGGTGAATACAAAATTTGTTTAGGAAAGGAATGACCCCGTAACTTAAGTTATTGCTTTTTAATGATATGTTGTTTCACTATCGCCGATGTAATCGGCTTGAAATTAGTAGACACGTGTGATCCTGCGCAACACACGCGCCCGAGCCTGAACTTCTGCCGGTTTGTTTCAATAATTTGGATGATTGGCTTGCTTAAATTTTCTTATGTAAGGTTTCACACACATTATGTTCTCAGTACTGCTTATTTTTCAAACGTTTCATAAAATTCTTAAAGGCTATTTTAAAAAAAGAAGACATTGACTTGTTGCATAATAGTTGAAATTTTGACAAGCAAATGGTACCCTTTTATTTTTTGTATTCCTCATCCGTTACACCACCCAGCCAAACTGTTTCACCTTTTTCTCTGCCCGTTATAGCTACCTGAACAAATGCGGTGTCGATACTTGCTCCGTGCCAATGGGCGATATTAGGCGGACATTTTACAACATCACCTTTACGAAGTATTTTTTTAGGCTGTCCTTTTTCCTGGTAGTAACCTACACCGTCTATTACCAACAATATTTGTCCTGCCGGATGGACGTGCCATTTGCTTCTTGCCCCGGGCTCAAAAGTTACATTTCCAACGGATATGGAGTTAAGGCTATCCGCTTCTACTAATGTTTTCAGGTAGGCTACTCCTGTGAAATTTCCATTTGCAATTTTTTCACCTTGCGGAAATACAAGTGCATTTTGCTGCTTTACGTCTTTCATTTTTTGATTGTTGTTGCAAGCTGCAAATAGAACAGCTGCAAACGGCAGGAGATATTTCATTGTTGAAGATTGATTTGATAAAATTTAACCAATTTATTTACGGCTTGCGATACATATTCGGGTTTCCAATAAGTTTGAATATGGGTAGCTCCATCGATCAGAAATAGCTCCTTACTTTTTGCATTGGTTGCTTTGCTGAATGCTTCATCCGTCATATATTTTGTGTCAGCCTTGCTTCCGGCTATCATTAGCAGGGGTTGATTGATTAAATCCATATTCATGGTAGCATCCCAGGTCATTAAGTCGAGCAGGCTGCTCATGGTGTATAGAAAGGTTGAATTTGGATGTGCATGGGTTCTGAAATAGTATGCATATCCTTCGCGATATAGATCGGTAGGAATTTTAGCAATTTCCTCTTCTGTCAGATTGGGGTTTGCTTCGCCTGCATAGATTATTTTACCACCTGCTGCTTCTTGTTCACGGGCATCCGATGCTTGTTTTAGTCGCTGCTGAATGGTAGCTAATTGAGCGTTCTGAAAACCATTGCGTCTTACTTCGCCTGAATTGAACATACTCAGGGTCGCCACCGCTTTAAATCTTTTGTCCGACTGAGCTGCTTTTAAAGTATAACCTCCGCCGCCGCAAATACCTAAAGCACCTAAATGGTTCGCATCAACTCCTGCGTACTGGCTAATAAAGTCGGCCATACCATGAATATCTTCTGTTCTGTATGCAGGTTTATCCGTATGACGTGGCTCTCCGCCACTTGCTCCCTGGTATGCTGCATCAGCAGTAATGGTTATATAACCCGCCTCTGCCAAACGCTGCGCATATAGTCCGGCTGTCTGCTCTTTTACACCACCGTTAGGATGCGCTACTACTACTGCCGGATATTTCTTTGATGCATTGTAATCTGCAGGTGTATAAACATTGGCTGCTATATCAATCCCGTTCAATTTATAAGTTACGGGATGGATATTTACTTTTCCTTTTACATTTTTGGTAATCGCATCTTTATAAACCAGGCCGAAGGGATTTTGGGGTTTGGTTTGAGCAGAAGATATAATGCTTATCGTCATAAATATTTTTATCAGAATGAATGTTATTCGTTTCATTTTACTATTAGTTTAAGTTACTCCTTGTTTTAAGTACCTCATCCAATACAATTCGGGCTGCTGTTGCTTCTTTTTTACCAACAGTTGATTTTATAATATCTACAAATTGCAGAAGTTGCTTCGGTGTCAAACCTACATTCAGGCAAATATTCAGATGTGAATGTAACATGGGCTCGACACCACCAATAGTGCTAAGTACCGATACGGTAACCAGCTCTCTTTCACGGTAGGTTAGTACATCCCTTTCAAAAATATCAGCAAACAAATGTTCTTTAAGAAAGGTGTCTATTACAGGAGCAAAAGCCGAATAGCCTGTAGGGGCATCGGGTTGAGGTGTTTGGGTAAGCGTTCCCAAAATCTTTTTTCCACGCTCGTATTTGCTGCCTTTGTTATTGATGGGTGAGGCATCGTTTTCTGTCTTATCACTGACGCCTTTGGCTTTGCGTTCATCAAGCACCTCCACAAAGGTTTGTAATCCGCGAATGCTGCGTGGAAACCCACAATAAGCATACAGGTGTACCAATACTTCTTTTATTTCATTTACGGTAAGACCTGCTTTAAGACCTGTGTTCAGCCCTGTCTTTAACTTAGGCAAATCGCCTCGTGCAGTTAATGCCGCAATAGAAACAATACTTTGTTCTGTCCGGCTCAATGTCCGGTTGGTATCCACGTTATTTTGTGCTTCCAGTTTATGGGTGAAACAAAAGATTGCTATCACTAACGTAATGATTGTATTTACTTTGATTTTATTCATCGCATTTTTATTGCAGTATGTTGATTTTCCGCAACCATTTTTTTACTTCTTTTTCGGCTTCCGTTTCTTTATCGCCTGTGATGGCAAGTAGTATTCCATCCCTTTCCGAACCGCCTCGCATGGTAAAGCCATCCAATACCTCACTATTTGAACATAATTGTTTTACCGTTTGAAATGTATTACCTATGCCGTAGCCGCCATTCGTATTGAACGGAATTACTTTTTTACAGCTTAAATCGTACTGGTGCAAAAAACTTTTCACGGGTGGCGGCAACTGCATTCCCCAGGTTGGAAAACCTACGAACACCACATCATATTTTTCAATGCTGTCAATTTTTGTTTTGAGTGGCGGCAAAAATCCTGTTGCATTTTCGCTGGTTACCTGGTTTACGGTTGCCTGGTAATCTTCAGGATATGGTGTTTGCAGCTCCAATGCTACCAATTTGCCACCGACATTTTTTTGAATGATTTGAGCTACCGCTTCGGTGTTGTTCGTCCGGGACAAATACACAATCAATATTTTTTCGGGTGGCATAGATTGAGCCTTTGAACAACCCGCTGATAGGGATAAACCAATTATCATACAGCATATAGCACTTCTTATTCTCAATTTCATTCGTTATTGCTTTGATGGTGCTGTGGACCGCTGCCGATTACTAATTATTGCTATTCATTTTAACCGGACGAAGCAGATGTGAAAACGTGAGTGAGCCCATCTTCCATACGCTGTTTTCTTTGATATATACTTCGGTTACCATAAACGGATTGGTAACGGTATTGCCGCCCACTACAGCTTCCACATCAATGTCATTTAAGAGTATGGCAGTGTTGCCAATAATGTTCACTATAACAGAGTAGATTTCAGCTTTCTTGTACCAAATACCTCCGCTTTTTATAGTATTAAGTTCGGGCTGTTTACCCCAGCTTCCTAACATGGCCTTTTCATCAAACAACACGTTTAAAGAATCTACATTTTTATCAGCCATCCAATTCCATTTCTGTTTTGAAAGGTTGATGATTGCCTGTTGTTCGGGTGTATTATTCGTTGCCGTTTTAATTGTTTCGGTTGGTGGTTGCTGTGCATAGGAAAATTGCACGCCTATTGCCAATAAAAATAGTCCGGGAATGAATGCTTTCATACAAATAATTATTTATAAGTTCTTTAATAGAGTTTGCACTATTTATCCAGTCCTTTCTCTTTTAACCATTTTGTAATTAAGTCTGCTATCTCTTTATTGTTTAAATCTGACATGATGAAATGCGTATTGCCCTTTATACCAGCTTCGGGTAAGTAAACAATGGTAGCATCACCACCGTGAGCGTTTACAACCTTTGCCCATTGCCTTGCTGTGGCAAGTACATTTCGCCAAAAATTTAGCGAAGCTGCGTTGGTTTCTTCTTTCGGAATGTTGTCGCCATAATAAACAATGATGGGAATTTTAGTCAGCTTCATAAATTCTTCAAGCGGTACACCTGGCCCACCACGATTGCCTTCGGGTACTTCGCCTTGCGGGAAGGTAAACCCACCCGGTTCAATGGCTATAATAGCTTTTACGTGGTCATTCTTAATGGCGGTTTTCCAACCAGGTGAACCTCCTGCGGAATGGGTAAAAAGAATGCCATCGCCTGATTTTTCAAATACTGCTGACAGGGCATTGACAATCGTTGCTTCATCCACATTGCCTGTGTTCGGGGTCATCATACGGAAAAAACTGTTCAGCGATAAACTGTCTTTCGGAAATTGAATGCCATCGTAGAATTCAGGATATTGCCCGATACGAAATTGCGTAAACCAGGTTTGGTCATCGGGCGTTGCAGCGATTTGTATGGCTTTTGTGGTTTGTCCGGCTTCACCACGACCAGGCTGGTCAACGAGATAAACGCCATAGCCTCTTCGCAAAAACATGTCAGCAAAACCTTCCCTGCCATCAGCAGTGGTTTGCCAGCTGCGGCGGGACTGACCATATCCGTGCAGAAACACCATTGCATTGTGTTTTGCATTTACAGGAATTTGGTAAAACACATCAGCGTGGTCTCCATGTCGTGTTTGCCCACCCTGCGGCACATTCCACGGTTTGAGAGGATCAAATGTACCTTCACTTGTAATTACCGTTCCGCCTGCCGAAAATGCGCCTTGCTCTTTGATAACCAAATTGCCGCTGTTATTTTGTTTTGTTGTAGCACACGACGAAACGATGATAACAACAGCGCATAATAACAGCGTATTCAGCTGTAGTATACTACTGCCTTTTTGATTGCTCTGCGTGATTTTTCCGTTTATTTTTTGCATAATTATTTTTGTTTTATCCTATTTGCCAACTCTCGCCTGTAATTGTGCAGGATAACGTTCACCTGAAATTTTGATGGTTGCCAATGCTGCATTTATTCTGCTTAATTCATCAACGGACAATATAAGGTTTGCCCCACCAATATTTTCGTGCAAGCGATGCAATTTTGTTGTGCCGGGTATCGGAACTATCCAGGGCTTTTGAGCCAATAGCCAGGACAGTGCAACCTGTGCCGGAGTAACGTTATTATGCTGTGCAATTGTATTTACCAAATCAACCAATCCCTGGTTGGCTGCGATATGCTCGGCTTGGAAACGTGGGACAATATTCCTGAAGTCATCTTTACCAAATTTTGTGTCTTTGGTTATTGCACCTGTCAAAAAGCCTTTGCCTAAAGGACTGAACGGAACAAAGCCAATACCCAGTTCTTCTAATGCCGGTATGATTTCATTTTCTGGTTCACGGAAAAACATGGAATACTCGCTTTGCAATGCAGCAACAGGCTGTACAGCGTGTGCCTTGCGTATGGTTTCAACACCTGCTTCCGATAAACCGAAATGTTTTACTTTTCCTTCTTTTATTAATTCTTTTACCGTTCCTGCAACTTCTTCAATCGGCACCGTGGTATCTACGCGGTGCTGGTAGAGCAAATCAATGTAATCGGTTTTCAATCTTTTTAATGCAGCCTCTGCAACGGATTTGATGGTTTCGGGACGGCTGTCCATTCCTGATTCAGGTCTGCCGTCTTTAAATCCGAATTTTGTTGCTATAATAACCTGGCTGCGGAATGGAGCAAGGGCTTCGCCCAACAGCTCTTCGTTGGTGAAAGGCCCGTAGGCTTCTGCTGTATCAAAGAAAGTAACACCTTGCTCGTAAGCCGAACGTAATAGTTTAATCGCTTCGTTCTTTTCTGTTGGCTTTCCATATCCGAAACTTAAACCCATGCAGCCCAATCCCAATGCGGAGACTTCTAAACCACCAGAGCCTAATATTCTCTTTTTCATCATGATTATTTTAGTTTATTGGAGGTCTAATTTCCTTTCACTTATCCACTTTACCATCGCTGGGTCTCTGTGGTCAAAGAACAGGCTTGCATTGGTGTCTAAAACAGCAATGGCTTGCATATCTTCTGGTGACAGTTCAAAATCGAAGATGTTGAAGTTTTCAGACATTCTCTCTTTTCGTACTGATTTAGGAATGGCAACAATGCTTCTTTGCGTTAGCCAGCGAAGAATAACCTGTGCTACCGATTTATTGTATTTTGAGCCAATACCCGATAAAACTTCATTATGGAAGATGTTGTTCTTGCCTTCCGCAAATGGACCCCAGGACTGTATTTGCACATTGTTATCCTGTAAGAACTTCTGTGCGGTTATCTGCTGATGGAATGGGTGCGTTTCGATTTGATTTACGGCAGGCGTGAAACCACTGTTTATAATCAGGTCCATTATCCTGTCGGGATGAAAATTAGCTACACCAACCGCCTTGATCTTTCCTTCGTGATATAATTCCTGCATCGCTCTCCATGAACCAAACACATCGCCGTAAGGTTGATGAATCAGGTATAAGTCTAAATAATCCAACTGCAATCTTTCCAAAGATTTATGAAAAGCTGCTTTTGTTTTTTCATAACCTGTATCCTGTACCCAAAGCTTTGTAGTGATAAATAATTCTTCTCTCGCAATACCACTGTTTTTGATGGCATTTCCCACCGCGGCTTCATTTAAGTAAGACGCGGCAGTATCTATTAATCTATAACCTGTTTCGATGGCATCTATGACGACTCTTTCACATTCAGCTGCACCGGGTATTTGGAAAACTCCAAATCCCAGGACCGGCATTTCTATTCCATTGTTAAGTGTTATATTATACATTGTTTCTGGATTTTATTTAAAATGCAACTTCGATTTTCAGAATTGCTATTGCAAAGTTCCTGACTAAAAATATCCTTTCGGGTATACAGATTACTGCTTTTTCTACCAATATTCCTGACTGGAGTCAGAGGTTGGCTACACCTTTGACAGAATACTTAAATTTGTATCACTTCACTTGAAAATAACAGGCAATGGATGATGTTAAAAATTTCAGCACTATAAAGGAATACAATGCCTTTAACAACAACGAGACACTACACCCTTTGGTGAGTGTGGTTAACCTGGAAAAAGCTAATCCGAGGCAACACAGGCGTTTACGTTATGAATTTTATACCATTTTTTTGAAGAAGATACATTGTGGCGACCTGCGTTATGGATTGGGTAATTACGATTACGAGGAAGGGACGTTAATATTTCTTGCACCAGGCCAGGTTATAGGTCAAAACAGCACCGAATACTATCAACCACAGGGCACTGCTTTAGTATTTCATCCCGATTTGATAACAGGCACATCTTTAGGAAAAAATATTAGCGATTACCACTTCTTTTCCTACGCAGTAAATGAAGCATTGCATTTGTCGGAACAGGAACGAAAAATCATCCTTGATTGTTTTTCGAAAATTGAATATGAATTGCAACATTCCGTTGACAAGCACAGTAAAAAACTTATCGCCTCCAATATTGAACTTTTCCTCAATTATTGTGAACGGTTTTATGACCGGCAATTCATTACCCGCGAAAATGCCAATAAAGGAATTTTAGCGAAATTTGAAGATCTGTTGAATGCTTACTTTTCATCTAACAAACCGGCAGAAATAGGGCTGCCATCTGTTGCTTATTGCGCTGATGAGCTTCATCTGTCTGCTAACTACTTTGGTGATCTAATCAAAAAAGAAACAGGAAGATCTGCGCAGGAATATATTCAGAACAAAATCATTGACGTTGCCAAAAACAAGATTTTTGACGGCGAGAAAACCATTAATGAAATTGCATTTGAACTAGGCTTCAAATACCCGCAGCATTTTAGCAGGTTGTTTAAAAACCGCGTAGGTTATACGCCCAATGAATACAGGAATTTGAATTGATGGAACATCTACATCATGCCTGTGGTAAGTTCATTAAATTGTATAATCTTCTAATAATCGGTGAAAGATTTTAGGCCGATTTGTCTAAGAACGTCGAAAGCGGTATCAAATGTTCGGCGGTGATCCCTTTCAGCCTGCCACATAGAATTTTAAATCAGATTAAAAGACTCGTAAAAAAATTGTGGAAAGGATAATATTTCCATGATAATTTTTGCCGGAGCCATCCGCCCTTCCGGTTGTTCCATCACATCATTTGTATAGGCGTTACAAATGGATTGATCAACACTTCAATTTCTTTCTCACTCCTGGGAATGCTAAAAAGACTATTGTGACCGGCCTGCATCAACTCATCACTTTTCATCACACATTTTGCATGCAATTTTTTTTACAAACCTGACCGGTAAGAAAACAGAACTTGCAGAGGATTTATGAAACAGAATCTTCCAATCACTGCAAGCCTGAATTGTTAATTGCAGAAACATCTAAAACATCAACGGGAACAGGCAACAAGCCGCACATGTAAAGAGGGAAAGATATTGCCCAATATTCCCGGTTTAGGCACAAAAATCCCACTTCTGTCAAAGAATTACACGGCCTTTTTATAGCATAGTTTTCGTCATTAGTGTTTCTGACAGGGGATTGGGTAAACCGGATCTTAGAATGTATTCCAATTACCTGGTCTGGATAACGCCAGTGTAGAGAAAATGGAAATACAAGAATTCCGGTTAGTATCGATTCCTTTAGTATCAGCAATTATGATCCTTACTGAAATAATTAAAAATAAAATCGAGAAAAATGGCCCCATTTCATTCAGGGATTTTATGGATATGTGTCTTTACTATCCGTCACTTGGATACTATACCAGCAAAAATGAGAAAATTGGCAGTTCCGGAGATTTTTATACAGCGCCATTATTGAATGCAGCGTTTGGACATTTAATAGGTAAACAATTAGAGGAAATGTGGGTGCTGCTGGGCAAAATCCCGATGAAAATAATTGAATACGGCGCAGGTACTGGATTATTGTGCCAGGATATATTATCATACCTGAAAGGGAATAATGATTTGTATAAAAACCTGGATTATTGCATTATCGATAAAAATGGCTGGTCACAGAAAAATATCAGGGAGGATGTTAGCAAAAAGATAAGCTGGTATTCATGCATACAGGATATAGGTCCTTTTAAAGGTTGTGTTATTTCAAATGAATTGATTGACAATTTTGCAATCCACCGGGTGGTAATGAAACGCCGGCTGAAAGAAGTATTTGTAAACTATAAAAATGGCTTTAAAGAAATTTTGAGGCCTGCTTCAGCGGTACTGCAAACTTATCTTAAAGAGTTAAATGTTACTTTGCCGGTTGGCTTTCATACAGAAATAAATCTGCAAGCCAAAGAATGGTTGAAAGAAGTAGCAGATCATCTTCAGCAAGGCTTTGTGATAACATTTGATTATGGATTGCTCTCCGAGGAATTATACAATGCCTGCAGGATGGAAGGCACAGCACGTTGTTATTACAAACACACAATGCATAACAATTTTTATATCAATCCCGGGAGACAGGATATTACATCACATGTGAACTTTTCAGCACTGTCTCATTACGGATATAAATATGGACTGGAGAATTGTGGCTACTCTAGTCAGAACCTGTTTTTAAGAGCGCTTGGAATTATCGAATATATAAGAATTGCTGAAAAAGCGAAAGGTTGTGTAACAACGATCAACAGCCAGGCTGGCGCTAACATTAAACAATTACTTTTAGGAATGGGTCAATGTATCAAGGTGTTGATCCAAAAAAAGGGCCTTGCAGCACAATATATAACGGGCATGACCTTCTCTCAAAAAATACCTGGTTCGTTTGCATAATGCTGTGTCGGCACAAGGCGTTGATCGATAGAACAAAGTCTTGTCTATTTCGAAAAATTATCGGCTTCAATTATTGCTTCCGCAAATGCTTTTGGCGCTTCCTGGGGTAGATTATGCCCTATGCCGCCCGTAACGAGTCTGTGCAAATATTTGCCTGAAAATTTATTGGCATATGCGCTGCTTTCAGGATGAGGGGCACCATTAGCATCACCTTCAAGCGTGATCGTGGGCACTGTAATAATTGGCCTCTCTGCCAGCCTTTTTTCCAAATCATCATATTGGGATTCGCCTTGGGCGATACCCAACCGCCACCTATAATTGTGAATGACTATTGCAACATGGTCAGGATTGTCGAAAGATGCCGCTGTTTGATCAAACGTAGTATCATCAAAATTCCACTGAGGGGAAGCAATCTTCCAGATGAGTTTGGCAAAGTCATGCCTGTACTTCTCGTAACCTGCACGGCCGCGCTCTGTAGCAAAATAATATTGATACCACCATTGAAGTTCACTTGCGGGAGGCAAAGGATTCATGCCGGCTTTCTGGCTACCGATCAAATAACCGCTTACAGATACCAGTGCCTTGCATCGCTCCGGCCATAAGGCAGCTAGTATGTTTGCTGTACGTGCTCCCCAGTCAAAACCGGCAACAATTGCTTTTGTTATGTTGAGTGCATCCATTAAATGAATGATATCAATGGCAAGCGCAGATTGCTGTCCGTTGCGCACTGTATCTGAAGAAAGGAAGCTGGTAGAACCAAAACCACGGAGGTACGGCATAAGCACTCTGTATCCCGCAGCCGTTAATATCGGGGCTACTTCAGCAAAACTTTCAATGTCATAGGGCCAACCATGGAGCAGGATTACGGCAGGGCCCGTAGCCGGGCCAGATTCAGCATAGCCTATATTAAGAACCCCCGCATCAATTTGCTTCAACGGACCTAATGATGAATGGACGGACTGTTTACGATTATCTTTTCGAGCCTCGTGAATCCCATCTCCTTTACCGGCCAACCCGACTTCGGAAAGTCCAAGCGCTCCCAGCGTCAGTAACGTACTTCCTAAAAAGTAGCGGCGATTGTAGATATTGTCGTTTGTCATGGTGTTAAATTCAAAACTTCATTGATGATCATTATGCTGGTTGCTTACCGCCGCAGGCCGGCTATTAGAAGCCGCTGGAACAGGATCATTCCAGGGTGATTTCACTCAGGTCCACCGACACCAGCAATGGATCCGGCATCAACGGGGAGTTATCTTCCTGCCGGACATACACCCTTCGTTTGGTAGCTATTTTGATACCCTGGACGTCAATGTAGTCCGACAAGAAATGTGCGGCGCTGGAACCTCCAAAAATGTCAACATCATAATCATGCCGCCTGATCAGGCCCGCATCATCAATATAGAAAGTTTGCACAGCCCCGTGCGTGGCGATCTCATTTGGGAACGTTACCCGCAGGCGACGGAAGGTTTCACCTTCGTCTTTCCAGGGTATAAGCTCTTTCACATCATAGTCCAAGCGGCGGCGGACAAAGAAAAATGGGATATGATATTTTTCTGGGGCGGGCAAATTGCACCCATATTAAAATACAGAAAGGCACAAGAGCTAATGGATGCCCTGATAGAAGAAATGAATACATTTTATTCACCGGCCACAAAAATCAAACGGTAAAAACCTCTCCTAATTCCAATATTTTGAGATCTCCATTAATGCTGCCTTTTTCATTTAGTTGATTGAGGATTATTTCCGGTTCACTCATCGGCTCGTCCGCAGAATCAAAAGTGCCGTAGTGGAACGGTATCATCGTCTGAGCTCCCATTGCGTTAAATGCGTTAACGGCGTCATAAGGATCCTGATGGTGCTGTCCCATAAACCATCCAGGCGCATAGGCTCCGGCTCCGATTAAGGCAACGTCTGTTTTTGGAAAAAGCGTTCCAATTGTTTTGAAGTGCGAACCACGCCCGGAATCACCACCAAAATAAATGCATCGTCCGGCAAACTGAATCATAAAACTACCCCATAGTGTTGTGTTACCATCAAAAGGATTCCTGTTTGCCCAATGCCGGGAAGGCAAAAATGAAATAGTCAATTTATGGTCTAGTTGATATTGCTGGTACCAGCCTGCCGTAAGGATCGGATTTTTAACCCATTTTGAAATGAGTTGATCCAGTTTTAAGCCTACGAGTATTTTAGCATTAGGATTATTAGCCGATAGCAGTTTGATACTTTTTTTGTCACAATGATCATAGTGAGCATGTGAGATCAAAATATAATCAATGTTCAGAAATTTATCGGGCGGAACCGGCAATGCCGAATACCGTTTTACGATGGGGAGCTTACCAAACATGGGGTCAATCAAAAGGCGCACGCCGGAAAGTTGAATGAAAAAGCTGGCATGTCCTAACCAGACAATTTTATCGCCCGGATCATCAAGCCAATCTTCATTTTTTCTTACTGAGATCCGCCACGTATCAGTCTTCTTTATCTGCCTCTGTGGATTTTTGTGAAACATAAATTTCAGCACCGCCCTTATGCTGATAATGGTGGGATTCTCTTCATAGATGAATAAACCGTTTTGATCCTGTGGAGTGCCTTTCCAACCTGGCTTAATGGTTGCCAGTTCAGGGTTGGATGTATAAGCTTTAACTATGTACTTTCCTCTTTTTCTGAAGAGCCATTTTAGAAACAATAAGATCGTTAGCATTTTATCCGGTTAAAAATAAATGTAGAATCAATGTCATTGAAATAAGCAACATTCAGACGGTAGAGCTCTTTAAATCTGAGTACTTCGTAAATCGTACTTGTTTAAAAAGATTTTTCCTTAATTCAACGACATTGAATGTAGTATGTTCAATTTGTTAGTGACTTACGTCTTTATCAGTCAGATAACTGGGCGCAAATCCAAATTGCTTTTTAAAGGCAAACGAAAAATGTGATAAATTTTCAAATCCCACTTCGTAACAAACATCCAAAGGCTTTTTCTTCTTTTCTGTAAGTTGGTAATATGCCAGTTCCAGCCGCTTTTGAGTCAACCAACGCTGCGGTGTCATACTGAAGGCCTTTTTAAAATCCCGTTTAAAAGTCGTCAGGCTTCTGCCAGTGAGATAGCCAAACTTCTCCATTGGCAGATTGAACATGAAATTCTTTTCCATGTAGTCAACCAGGTTGATCTTTCCTGGTTCTTCAAAATTGGCGAGCACATGATCAATCTCTTTATCGAGCGTTCTGAGAATGCTGATGGCTTCCGTGATCTTAATAGAAGCAATATCCTCCGGAATATCCTTCATGTCAAAATATGGAATGAGTGAAGCCAGGCAGCTTTCCAGCAAGGGGTGATTGTTGAAGCTGTAGATTTTTTGAGACTTCAGCGGCATGGATTTTATTTTCCTGCTGGCATAAAAATCCCTAAGCCTTTCAACTGATAAATGCATCACTACCGTTTTATGGGGTTGGCCATCTTTGGGATAGTTGATAATAGTAGCCAATTGATTTCTTGGGATCAGGAAAATATCGCCCTTTCCGAAGAAATAGGTCGCGTCGGCCTGTATGATCTTGGTTTCACCTGAAAGGAACCATACCAGCATGTGCTGGTCAAACATAATATCAGATTTGAAAAACTTATCCTCATAACTGGAGAGCTTTATGTCTTCTGTAATATACCGGGCTTGATATTCCATGATTTTGTTTTTGAGAAGGAAACCAATAATGTAAAAATAGAAAATAGTATACGTTTTACTTTGTTCAAAAGGCCATCGTTTTGATAAGAAAGGAAGCTAAACTGTATTTATCTCCCTTTCTTATTCATGACCACCGTCAATACTAAATGGATTGTCCCCCATCTACTAAAAAGTTAGCGCCTGTCATAAACGACGCTTCTTCACTTGCCAGGTAATAAATCATACCGGCTACTTCTTCTGCCTTACCCATTCTTCTCATAGGCACGCTTTGCAGGAGCTGATTTTCTAAGGCTTCATCCAGGCCGATCTTATTCATGATTTCAGTAGCAATGGGGCCGGGACTTACGGCATTGACGCGTATTTTCCGGGATGCCAGTTCAAGCGCTGCAATTTTTACGACCGCATTTATGGCTGCTTTACTTGCCGCATATACAGAGGCGCTCTGCGGGGATATTGTTGCCGATGTAGAAGAAAGCATAATCACAGAAGCTCCGTCGTTAAGCAGTGGAATAAAACGGCTCAGGGTAAAGTAAGCTCCTTTGAAATTGACATTCATCATTTCGTCAAACTGGCTTTCTGCGATCTGTTCAATTGTGGAGAATTTGGTAATGCCAGCATTGACCAGCAGGATGTCAACTTTACCGACTTGTTCTTTAACCTTGCTAACAAGATTTTCAATGTCAGCTAATTTGGACTGGTCAGCTATCAGGCCTGTTACATCCAGCTCAGCAGCGGCTTTCTCCACTGCTTCCTTTCTTCTTCCGGTGATAATGACATTGGCACCGGTTTCTTTTAGTTTTTTTGCGGCCGCATACCCGATACCACTGTTACCGCCGGTAATTACGGCTACTTTATCTTTTAAATTTTTCATTGTGCTTTGTTTAATAAATTAATCAATATGAAATGATCGTTCTGCTATTCACCTATTGTTCCCGGAATAGCGATTGTCTTGGTTTGAAGATATTCTTCATTACATCGAGGTATTTTGGGGATTAGATGAGCACTAAATTTGGAATTTCAAACCAATCATTTCTTCAGTAAGGGCCCATAATTTTTTTGCACTGGCTTCATCCAATGAGTATGGATTTACGCCTTTTTGAAAAGAAATATCTGAACATAGAGAAGCAATATCGGCATCTTCACAATACACACCACCAATATTATTTAGTAAGGGACTGGTTGCACACCAAACTGTTGTAGCAGCGCCTTGCGAAATTGTTTTTAACGATGCTGCTACCTCAGGTAACATATTTCCATTCGCATCTACAAAACCCATTTTCTGAAACAATTCTAACGGAGCTTCCCTTCCCAATTCAGTGCCCCCGATAGAGCCGGGATGTACCGCGTACACCCTTATCTTGGATGAGTGGGCACGATTATCCAGTTCCATTGAAAAGAGATTAACCGCCGTTTTGGATTGCCCGTAACCTTGTAGTGTTTCGTATTCCCTATGAAGAAAATTAGGATCGTCAAAATTGAAAGGTGCGAATTGATGTCCATGTGAAGAAACATTGACCACTCTTGCACCATTAGCTTTTTTAAGTGCAGGCCATAACCTGGCAGTAAGCTGAAATTGCGCCAGGTAGTTGGTGGCCAGTTGTGATTCAATACCACGACTATCCCTGCGTATCGGCACCCACATAATTCCTGCATTGTTGATCAACAGATGGAGTGGTCTTTCAGAAGCAAGAAAGCTGTCAGCAAATGCATCAATAGATGCTGGTGACATTAGGTCCATTACCGCTATTTCCACATTGGCAATACCCTGTAGATTTTTTCTTGCCTTGTCTATATCCCGGGAGGGTACGATAACTGTTGCTCCGGCGGCAGCAAGGGTGCGGGTAGTTTCCAGGCCGATGCCTGTATTACCTCCGGTTACGACAGCAATTTTGCCTGTAAGGTCAATGCCTTTGATTACGTCATTGGTTGTTGATTTTGCATTGAAGCCGGAGCCGATTGGTTGTTGCAAAGCTCCCTGGTAATTACTCTGTTCCATTTTTTAATTTGTTTTTGTTGGAACAAAAGTAGAAAGCCCCAGAAGTGGTGACTTTGTTTAAAAGACCTAATTTGCTTTGTTTAAAAGGCTGGATAATTCTATGCAGATAGCTCAAAAACAGAGCAGTATGTATTGAATCCCCCTATGGAGAATAAAAAAGGTAGAAATTTCCGCATCAGGCCTTCAAGAACGATAGATGGACGCATTGTTGCAGCAATCAATCGCGATCTTGATGAAGAGCCTGAACTTTTGCAGAATATTGGGTAGTATATGGACCCGGCGGTACAGCGGAGCTATTGGGTATGAATGTTTTCACCCTTAATTAGATGAAAAAAAACGGGATTTAGAAAGTTCGTTTATTAAAAGGAGAGAAGTGAATTAAGATTGTTTCAAATCTTAGTTCCGGATACTAGTTGTAATTTATCCCGGTTAGAAAATAAAAAGGATTAATTGAACCCGGCTTTTCCCGGGAAGTATATTTTGACAATTCTACCTGCCAGGAGTGTTCGGAGTGCTCTACCTGCCAAAGGCGAAGGTCTCTGTTTGTAACTACTTCTGGTAACAGGTCAGTGAGCAATCCGGCCCAGACGGCTTCTTCAAATTTTTCGCTCAATGACAGATCAGGTTCGTCTTCACTATCATTTTCGATCAGTGCTCTTTGCGAAAAAGTAGTGTCTGTTAATAACAATATTTCTTGTTGAATAATATCATTTTTCATAAAAATAATTTTAGCTAATTGTTGAATTGAATAAAACGGCAAGCCAGCTGTATGGAAAACTGAGATTGGCTATAATAGAAAAGAAGTGATTGATGCCTCTGCAGTTCACATTGTACCTCTTGTATTAAGCCCTGTTAAACACCGTGTTCATCGGGATAATTTGGGCTCCTCTTTTAAAATCTGAAAAATTTAATCCGCCAAAAGTTTTAAAAAAACGACTGAAATGGGCGCTGTCTAAAAATCCTAAGTTGTATGCGATCTCCTTCATGCCTGCATCGGAATACCGTGCCATTCTTTTCGCTTCCAACACGACGCGCTGCCTGATTTGGAGCCCGGCAGAAAATCCGGTGATTTTCTTTACGATCCGGTTGAGATAATTAGACGTCACTAATAATTGCGCTGCGTATTCAGCTACCATTTTCTTTTCTTTATAGTCCTTGTTAAGCAACCGCATAAAGTTATTTACCAGTTCAGTTTCTCTTGACTGTTCAGTTGACTGAAAAACTTCTTCTGTAGTCCGTGCTAAATAGATCAGGATAATTTTAAAATAGCGTTTCAATAATTCCCTTTTGTGAGCATATTCGTTTTCCAGTTCCTTAATCATTTTCAGGACAATTTCTTCTACATCTTTGCCTGTTTCAGACTCGATGTTAATTGTCCTCCGTTCTGCAAAAAGCTTGCAAAGACTGACCTGACTGATCGTGTCTAAATCACGTTCGCCCATACCCAAAAAATCATCAGTAAATGAGAATACGAAACCCTCCATGTCCGGCCGTTCCTGAAACTGATGCGCCACATTGGGCTTTATATAAAACAAAGTATTAGGCCCAATCGTGTATTCCTGCATATCAATATACAATGTGCCCTGCCCTTTGATCAGCCAAATCATTTCATGATAATCATGGCTGTGAGGACCTTCATTTATTTCATCCTGCTCTTCTGCAAAGTCTTTAATGCTTTGGACTTTGACAGGTAATCGTCCGCTTTGAAATTTCAGTAGCGGAATGATCTGCGCCTGTTTCATTGCTCTTGATTTTTGTTGTTAAATTATTTTGTGTTTATTGACATATTATAACCTGGTCTGACACTCAACCTCGCTATCTGCATCTGCAATCCGGATAAGTTCAATTAGTTTATTTTCCAGGGCTACTGAATCCGAGAGAATTTCCGGGTTATCAAACTGCGCGAATAAAGAAGAAGGAAGGTCATATTCGATCATTGCTTTGCCTGGATACTTTTCATAGACAAGCAAATGAACAGGAAGATATAACCCTGCTGCGGCGTGATTTGCTATTATTCTCAGCATTAATTTGGGGTTGCCAATCTGATACTGTTTAATGTTGATTTTGTTCTGATTGTCTGTTAAATCACCTTGTAAGAGAATATTAAACAAGACCAGGTTATTTTCACCGGACACATTAGTTAAATAAGACGCCATGGATGCGGGAGATGCTCCGAGTGCCTGCAGTGCTGAAGGCGTTAGCACTCCCAAAGCCTTTTCAAGATTAAATGTGAAACGATCAAAATTGCTTGTTAACTCAGTCTGTATATGTTCTATGGTTATTGCTTTCTTCATGTTCTTCGCTGATTTGATATACCAAAGTTCACATGTTTAGATAGCGATAACATTCACATTTGTGAATAAACATAAAACAGCAAAAAATTTTTAAATTGATCTTTAGTGCTGGCTTCTGATCCTGCTCAGCGATTGTGGTGCAATTCCAAGATAGGATGCGATATAATGGTTGGAAAACATTTGTAACAGGTGAGGTTCTTCTTCTACCAGCTTGCTATATCGTTCTGTTGCTGACATGGTGAGTAATGTGAAAGCCCTGTCGAACATGCTGACGTAGGCATTTTCGTTTAATTTCCGCATCCATATTTCATATTTTAAGGATCTTTCCATCATGCTGGATACAGCTTCTTTTGTAAAAACGAATGCTTTCACTTCACTTAGTGTTTCAATAGATATAGAAGAGGGTTTGTTGGTTATAAATGCACGGTAATCAACTGCAAAAACATTTCTGATAACGCTTCGGCTGTTGTTAAAATGAAAGGACCATGTTACGGTTATGCCCGAGAAATCCGTATAATAAGATCTTGCTGTACCTGAAACAATAAAATAAACCTTGTTACAGGCACTGTTTTCCGGAAGGATGATGTGTTTCTTTGGAAATGTAACCTCACTTATTTGCGAAGCTATCAGTTGCATAGCTTCAGCATCCAGCTCGGTATATTTTCGTACGTATTCAAAGTACGGTTCGCAAGCATCTATTGGGATCATTTGTGCAGCTGTTATAAGTTAAACAGCAATTGTATTGTTTGACATTTCCGCCTTCGGAATAGCAGGATACTGCAATAATCCTTTCTTTATTTTTTTGTAAGCCATTGCTATAATCAATACAATTACTATGGATATTCCAAAAATAATAATACTTCCAGATATTTCCTTACTGGCTGCTAAATTGGCCTGCTGCAGCATGTACTTGTAATAGCCGGTAAAATCAGTATGTTGAAAGCCAGTAAGCTCATTGGCATCTATTTCAGATGTAAGCATGGATAAATGACGATTTGAATTTGCGTATAAAAAATAGTTATAAAGTCCGGAAGCCAGCCCCGTAGCAAGAAACGAGCGTACGATCAGTATTAATCCGACAACCTTTAATGTAACCGGGATGGGAAGATTTGCAGTTGCGTACAGGCCAATTGAAATGTATAGAATTGCAAGAGCAAATCCTCTGAAGAAGGAGGGAAGCCAAAACTCATCAATATTTAAATCATTTACAAACCGCGTGTACATCATTATGTGATACAGCACAATTGCAGAGAATCCTATAATGAATAGTAAATGGCTGTCGAAATGTTTCCTGTACCAAAAAAAGGTCAGGATGCTTCCTGCTAGAATGCCGGGTATGAGAAAGAGACTTAATTCAGCGTTTCTTATTAGTTCAAAGTGTAATATATTGATTGATAAAGCGGATTGAAAAGTAGTTGGTGTAAGAGCCCCCAATAAAAAGAAAAGCAATAAGCCGGCGCTTACATTCAATACTTTAAAAAGCCTGAAATCAAGGATCGGACGCCTGACCGATAATTCTCTTTTTATGAACAGCAGGATCGTAATTGCCGCCATAAAAAATGTAAGGCGAATTGCATTGGAGCTGAACCAATCTTCAACTTTTCCATAAACGGCAACATAGTTAATAAGCATAAGTGATATGGCTAATAGCAGGAGCCCGGGAATGTCGAGTTGATACAATGGTATTTTCTTTCTTAATTTGTGATTTTCAAGGAATATTACAGCGAGTACAATACAAAGCAGGATCAGGATTAGCACTATGATATAAGCATACCTCCAGGAAAAGAGGTGTGCAAACCATGTGGTAAGCCAGGTTATAAAATTCAACCCGGCAAGCGCCACGAAATAAAAAAACGGATACACTCTTGAGGCGTCCATGTTTTTGCTCCAGATAACTAACCATGCAAGATAAATTTGTCCTAATGCAAGCACTTTGGTAAATCCCAAAACAAATGAGGCTGCAACTGTAAGAAAGGGATTGTTCGCAGTGGCGCAAATAATGTTCATGAATAACATCATTGCAAAACCAAAGATTAGTAATGGTTTGCCAGGAAACCTTACAGCAAGCCTGATGATAAATAAAAATCCAAGTCCCATTCCGATATACATAGCGTTTGTTGCCATTGTATATGGTTCTGAATATACGCCCAGATCACTGTACATATCTGTTGTAATTCCCAGGTAAACACCGTTTGCACATAGCACTACAAATACCATTAACAACAAAATGGTATAGCGGATATATTTTGGAACCCATGCGTAAAATATTTGGTTGACTTCCATATTGTTGATATTTATTTTGCAATACGAACTTCCACATTCATTCCTGCACGGAACTGCTTAAGAAACTCATCGTTTTGCTGATTTTTAACAAGCTCGATTTTTACGGGGACACGCTGTTGCACTTTTATGAAGTTCCCTGTTGAATTGTCAACGGGAATTGATGAAAATTTTGAACCCGTTGCCTGCGCAATGGCTGTAACAACCCCATCAAATTCTTTAGCACCAAAGCCGTCAACCTGTAACTTCACCTTTTGTCCGATAGTGAGTTTTGTTACCTGCGTTTCCTTATAATTGGCAACTACCCAGGTGCTGTCATTTCTTACATAAGACAGTAAAGTCTGGCCAGCCTGAACCAATTGTCCGTCCTGGATGGTCCGTCTGCCTGTAACACCATCATATGGAGCAGTAATAACCGTATAAGAGAGGTTCAATTTGGCAAAGTCTAATAATGCATGTGTCCGTTTTATTTCTGCATCATTTACCGAAATCCTGTTAGAAGTTTCGACTGTAGACAGGCTGGTAGTGGCTCGCTGTTGCTGCAGCGCTTTGGTTTGAGCCTGTAAGGTTTCATAATCCGTTTTTGCCTGGTCAAACTGTTGCTGGGTTGCAGCGCCATCATTCAGCAAATTTGCATAACGGTGATAGTTTTGCTCAGCATTCCATGCCCGTACTTTCAGTGCTTCAATGTTTGCATCAGTTGTGCTTAAACCGCTTTGTACGGTATTTACACTGGAGGCAGTTACATTTTTAGATGCTTCTGCTGCCATATATGCTGCCTCAGCCTGTTCTACCTGGATCCTGTATTCCCTGTCATCTAACAACACAAGTGTGTCACCCTTTTTTACAGTTTGATGTTCGTTAAACCTAACCGCTTTAATGTAGCCGGGAATGCGGGTATTTACGGGATTGATGTATTCTTCAATATGGGCGTCGTTCGTATACAAATCGTTGCCAAGGTTGAAATAAACCGATATTCCCCACAATACAAAACATGCTGCGGCTGCCATTAGCAGAATGTTGATCACTATTTGTTTGCTTTTTTTGTTGTTACGCTGTTTCATAAAATAGATTTCAATTATTTATAAAAGGCCAATTGATTTTTGCAGTTGATAATGCGCGTACACTGCATTTATCCGGGCGTTGCTCACTTTGAGCTCTGCTTCTATTTTTGTATTTGTAGCGTCTATCAAATCAGCCAGTAAGGCCAGTTGGTTAAAATATTTTTTTTCAACGATGCGGTAATTTTCCTCCGCCGAACGCAGGTCGTCTGTGTAAGTGGTTAATTCATATTTAGCTTCATTAAATTTTATCAAATCTGCATTTACTGCCACTTCTACATTTTGCTGTTGAACAGTGTCTCTTGCAACGGCTTGTTCTATTTGTATCTGCGCTGCTTTTATTTTTCTTACTGATTGATAAATTGAGGAGATATTGTAACTCACACTTACACCTGCTATCCAGTTGTTGTAGTAGATATCTAAAGCGGGTGTGGAATAAGTATAAGGCCGCTGTAAATTATTGGCTGCAAAAAGACTTACCCTGGGATAACGTTCCGCGCTTGTTACCTTCATATTTGTTTGCGCTGCTTCAATTTCCTTGGTAACTGTCTTCAGTTCCTTGTTGTTTTCATAAGCCATGGTCATTAATTTTTTAATGTCCTCATCTCCAAAAGCGTACGTCAGCAGGCTGGAATCCGGTATTAGCTTTTCATACAGGTCAATCCCTAATACCGTATTAAACTGTTGATTTATAATCTCAATATTGTCATCGGTTTTACGAACAGCCAGTTGCAGATCTGAGATGATCAGCTTAGTGCGAAGGACATCATTATTGGTGACCAGCCCCTGTTTTTGAAGACTCAGAATATTTTTAAGTCTTTCCTGTGATGACTCTATGTTGTCCACATAAACTTCACGCTGGTTGATCAGTCGATAGATATCAAGATATTTTGCTGCCACGAGGAATTTTATGTCTTCCAGGCTTTTGTTCTGATTCAAAACAGCAATCTGTTCCTCTAAATTGGCCTTTTTCAAATTGTTGGCAACTTCACCACCCCTGAAAATTACTTCTGAGGCCTGAACGGAAAATTGTGTAAGGTTGTGTGGAATTGATCTTGTAAGGTGTTTGCCAAAAGAAGGATCCCATATCTGTGAGTTGCTCAGGTAACCATAGTTTAGCCCGGTGGAAATCTCAGGTAATCTGCCCAGTTTGGCTATCTCAACTTTCTGATGTGCCAGGGCCGTGCTTATCTTAGAGACTTTTAGTTGTGCGCTGTTTTTAGCTGCAAGTACAAAAGCATCCTGCATCGAAAGCGCATGCGCTTTATTTTGCTGGCCGAAGGATGTTAAAGATCCGATCAGCAATATGCTTGTCAGAATTATACTATTTATAAGTTTCATGATTGTTCGATTTGTTTTGTGAGTACAAAGTACCTACTGAAAAATCCGGGCAACGTTCACATTTGTGAATAAATGGTATCGACAGTGGCTGGATGTAAAAATGCTTTGTATTAACGGGTGAAGGCAAACGGCGAAAGAATTGGCAATTCAATGTCATTTAATTAAGCAAGCATCGTCATCTTTGGAAGATAAAGGAAAGGCAGAGTAGGCACAGAATTACACAAAGAATAGGTTGTTAAGAAATGATAACTCGTAACTAAACGACATTGAATTGGCACTGTAAATTCTTTAGTTAGTATCCTGCCAACTTTGCCACTACCGTGCCTCGTATTTAATGCTTAAATCTTACATGTTACTTCCTTACGCCTCAAACCTTATACTTCATACCTTTCGCAAGCTTAGCGTTCGAAAGGGCGAACTCATACACTAACGCTTAAGCGCTGTCAGGCTGTATTTCAAATTTTCATACTGCATAAGGTCGATTTTAACCTTGCCAACAGCGATCGGACTTTCAATACGAACAGGTATGTGATTTGAGTCGTCTGTTATCCAGATCGTCATCTTTTCGCTACCTTCAAAAACATCTTCTTCCAGCAACTTTTCATCATCTTTAGAAGTATTTCCTTTCAGTAATAACGGCTTTAACTTTATGGCATTGAATTCTCCATATTTTGTTTTTATTACTTCCCTGCCATTGTGGTAAATATACATTTTGTAAACTTTGTTATCGATAAATACACTGACCGGAATTTTGCTTCCTGTTTGATACTGGTCGTAATTTATGTCGCGCACATAGTACATAATACTGATTGCATCTTGTATGTTTTCAGGAACAGCATAAACACCTCCATTTGTTGTGACTGAGTTTGTTTGCTGATTGAACGAAATCTCTTCATCCTTCCTGTAATTGCCTTCATTGATATGCCTGCGAAATATAAGTGGCTTAAGGTCGGCTGCATTAAAATAAGTTTCATAACGATCTCGCACTTTAAAGATCCAATCATATTTTGAATTGGTTGATCCTTCGCCAATTACATGATACACTTCACTGTTCCCGATAATCTCGTTTGATGCAGTAAATGTTGCAGTTCCAGCCTGTAAATAAATACCAATCACGTTGTAGAAAACATCATAGCGGATTTTTTCACCTGTTTGAAAGGCGTGGTTTGAAACTACTTCCGTTTGTGCGAATGACGGAGCCGGTAAATATGTTATAAGTATAAATAACAAATAGATTGCCTTTTTCATATTCCTTTTTTTGATGGATTTGTAATGTCTGCATTTGCGATACCCTATATATCGTTTAGCTTTTACAACACAAATTTATTTTTACGGAACCCCGTTTTCAATACCGCATTCAGGCTATTTGTTGTATGAATTATTTCAGTAAAAAATCGTAAAGGCTACAAATAAAAACAGCACCCGATTGTTGTTGTTTCTGGTGCTGTTTGAAAGAGTAAATTTATTAATCAGCCGGGTTTATAATCGGTGCTCAATGAATCTGTCATCCACGTGTTTACATCGTTCGCCAGTCGTTCTTTGAATGTATTATAATTGTTGACCGAATCTGTTCCTATAGGTAAATGAAGCGGTGGGTTTTCTGCGTGCGCTAACTTAACAACCAACGTCGCTAATTTGGATGGATCTCCGGGCTGCGTTCCATGAAAAGCTCCGGTGCTTTTTCGCATTTGACCTACGCGCGTATTTTCGTAGTCGCTTATTGTGTTTTGTGCAATAGCAAAAGAGTCCTTTCCGGTAAAACCTGTTCTGAACAAACCAGGTTCAATAACAGTTACAGCTATCCCAAATGGTTCCAGTTCCTTGGCAAGTCCCTGCGAAATTCCTTCCACAGCATTTTTGGTTGATCCGTACAATGCCCAACCAATTAAAGGATCAAATGCAAAGAGTGAAGACACATTAATGATATGACCGGATCTTTGTTTTCTTAAATAAGGAAGCGTTGCCCGCAATACATTTAAAACACCAAAAACGTTGGTATCATATTGTTTTCTTGCCTCTGCATCGGATACTTCTTCGATTGCGCCTACAATGCCATAACCAGCGTTATTTACAACGATGTCTAATTTGCCAAAATGAGCGATAGCCTTTTCTACGGCATCTTTAACCTCCGGTTCTCTTGTTACATCCATATTAACGATTAACAGGTTTGACTGATTTTTCAGGTCACTGTGGAGTGCGGAAGTATTGTTTCGAACAGTTGCCACTACTTTGTCGCCAGCTTCTAGGGCAGCTTTTGTAATTTCATAACCAAAGCCTTTTGAGGCGCCGGTAATGAACCATGTTTTTTGTTGCGTTTGCATTATGATAAGTTTAATTGTTTTAATAAGAACAATGGCTGCTTCGGTTGTTTCAGGCTTATTGATCGGCTTACAGAACGATTAATCGCCGGACTACCTTTCAAGTCCGGCGATTAGTCATTTTAAACCAGGTTAATCTCAACATCCACATTCCCTTTGATGGCTTTACTATACGGACAAATATTTTCTGCTGCATCTATCAGGCTCTGTGCAATGTCTCTGTCCAATCCGGGAAGGCTTACATTAAGTCTCGCCCTGAGAAAAAAATCAGCTTTATCCAGGCACAGGTCCACTTCTGCATCAATGGCTGTGTCTTCAGGGAGCGTAATACGGCTCTTATTTGCTGCAATTCCCATTGCGCCTTCAAAACACGCAGACCAACCTGCTGCAAATAATTGTTCCGGATTGGTTCCGGCGCCGTTAGTGCCGGGAGAAGATAATCTGATATCCAAATGTCCGTCTGAACTTTTCGCCACTCCATGCTCGCGACCGCCTGTGGTGTGCGTTTGGGCAGTGTATAAAACCTTGCTTGTTTTTGTTATTGTTTCCATTGTTTTTATTTTTTGATGATTAGTATAGAACTTCTTTTTACTTGGTTAAAAATTCGGATGCTGCGCGGATAAATTCGTCGTGGTACTGATAAATGGCGCCATGAGCCGCATCATGATAAACAATCAGCTGTGAACCAGGGATACTGTTGGCCATATTGATTGCATTGACAACAGGAACAAGAAAATCTTTTTCACCTTGTGCGATAAGTACGGGCTTTGTAAGTTTTTTAAGTTCCTCCAGTGCTGTCGGATCTGGTTGAGCCCAGCCTAAAACGGCTTTTAATCCTGCGGTGGCACTTTCCTGGCTAACCGGCGCATCCCTGTTGACAGTTCTTTTTTGAATGCGTTCATAAGAAAGCTTTCCTGCGGTTTGACTTCCTTCGGATGGTGCGAAAAATGAGGCTAAGAACACTTGTTCGGGAGTTAAACCTACAGTTGTTGCCAAAATGTTCGGAAGATTGGAAAGGCCTTCAGCTCCTTTGGGTCCCGTTCCTGTAAGGATAATTTTATTTACCAAAGCAGGATTTGCAGAGGCGATCTGCTGAGTAATAAAGCTACCCATGGAGAATCCTAACAGGTTAACTTTGGTGTAGCCCAACGCTTGTATAAATGTTACTACTCCTTTGGCCATATCCGGGATATTATCAGGGGTTACACCGCTGGATGAGCCAACACCCTGTATGTCGAAGATGATCACCTTGTATTGCTGTGCCAGGCCGTTGGTAATAACCGGGTCCCAATCGTCCATTGAATTTCCCAGGGCGGAAACCATAACGAGGGGGATACCTGTTTGTTTTCCTAAAATCCTGTAAGCAAAATTTGTTTTACCGGCAGCGATGAATTGTGTGACGGCATTTTGATGATAGTCTGTAATTCCCTTGTCGGGACCACTACCGGGAAAATTATCTTTTTTGCAGGATACTATGCTAAGTCCGAGCAAAATTAATACGATGAAGTTTTTCACTATATTATTTTTCATTGCTTAAATTTTTAATTGTTTTTGATAATGCATTTTTTATTACAAAGAGTGATCAGTCTGATTAACCACCTCTTAATTTTTTAGAAAGTTTTCCGCTTCCTGAACGAACAGGTCCGGGTATTGAAACATAACGCCGTGACCGGCATCCGGCAAAAGAAGCAGGCGTGAGTTTGGCATTGCCTGATATAGTTTGAATGGATTGACAATCGGCACCAATAAGTCATTTTTGCCTGCGACGATCAATGTATGTGTGGTTACACCTGTTGAACGGGCGAAGGCTGCTGAATCAGGTTGAGCCCATCCGAGAACGGCAGTTAGCTCAGCAACGAAAGCTTCCTGTGAAAGCGGAAGATCGCGGCCTTCTTTTTTTGCTGAGATACGTGCAAATGATTCTTTACCTGATTGTCTGCTTTGTTCTGTAGGAGTAAATAAAGATTGGAGGAATTGTTCTTCCGGAGGCAGGTTCGCAATGGATGAAATTTTGTTGCCTACTTCTGAAAGTCCTTCAGATCCCTGGGGACCAGTACCAACCAGGATCAGTTTGTTTACCCATTGTGGTTCGGTCTCAACAATTTGCTGAGCAACAAAACCTCCCATTGAGAATCCCAGCAGATTCACTTTCGGATATCCCAATGTCTTGATGAAAGCAATCGCGTCAGTAGCCATTTCTGCAATTGTTGCCGGCGTTTTTCCCGAGGAGCTGCCAACTCCCTTTTCATCAAAAACTACAACTGGCGAATTCCTGGTAAGCCCATTGATGACTGCGGGATCCCAGTCGTCCATCGATGATCCCAGCGGTGACAACAGAACTATCGGAATTCCTTCTTTATCACCATAGATGCGATACGCGATGTTTGCATTGTTGACATTTACTGTTTTAGTGTTTCCTGATTCGTTCCTGCTGCCTGTACCTGCAGACCAGGAATTAATGCTTGTGAGTAATGCACTTAGAATAATTAGTGCGCTGAAAAATGAACGTTTCATACATGTTTTTTTTAAAATTTTGATAAACAGATCTTACAAGAGGACCATCCGGCAGGTTTGATTTCTTTCTCTTTTTTTAATGACTGTGAGCCATTTGTGATCATCTGCAAAAGCTGTTTTTGTTTAATGAAATCCGTTGACAAAACTATTATCACGGCGCGCCGAAGGCAATGACGGAATGATGTTATGTATTGTATAAACAGGACCTTTGCGACTATATCGGCTAAATAGCTCTTGTTGGAAAACGCTATCGGATACGCAATAAGAAAGAACCGGAGATTAAAAGCAGCAAATAACGACGGTGCGTTTAACGCATGATACTTGCCTAAATTTTATTGCATCATCATTGCCTGATGATGCGTTTATTGAGTAATACATTTTATCGGTCAGCTCACATTTAAACGACATAGCCGCCTCGCCAAAAAGCGTGACGGCTATGTTTGGTTTTATTAGTTTATTTGATGCTGCTGGCTGAAATCAACGCAGTGATTTAAATGCTGCCCGAAGATCTTCTGTAAGGAGCAGCGGTTGTTCCCATGCGGCGAAGTGACCACCTTTGTCATGTTTCTGATAGTATATAAGTTTGGCATAAGCCTTCTCTGCCCAGTTTTTGGGAGCTGCGTATATCTCATCAGGGAACACGCTTACGGCAACAGGGATCTTTACCCCGCGTGGATCAAAAAAGCCGGCCTTTGGAAGCTGAAAGGTTTCCCAGTAAAGCCGTGCAGAAGTAACAGCCGTGTTTGTAAGCCAATACAAGGTAATATTGTCAAGGATATCATCACGGGTAAGACCTTCCGTTTTTCCATCGAACACGCTTGCAATCAGCTTATAGCTAAGATCATCGTGGTCAAGCATCCAGGCAGCAAGACCGATGGGTGAATCTCCTATACCATAAAGTGTTTGTGGTCGAAGACCCATTTCCTGGGCATAGCCCAAACCCTTGCTATAAAAAAAGCCGAGCTGTTTGTAAGCGTTCAGTTCATCGGCTGAGAGATCGGGCGGAACAGTTCCTGATGCCAGAGCTTTTGAAATATCAGCCGGAACGGTTGCCGGCATATTGGTATGAATGCCAAGCAATTCAGGAGGTGCCATTAGCGCCATAATCTCGGAAACTGCATTTCCCCAGTCACCGCCTTGTGCTACATATTTTTTGTAGCCAAGTCGCCTCATCAACTCTATCCATGCTTTTGCAATGTGTACCGGTTCCCAGCCAGTAGTAGTGGGTTTGCCTGAAAAACCGTGGCCGGGAAGTGAAGGAATCACTACATCAAAAGCATCTTCCGCTTTACCACCATAGGCAACAGGATCTGTGAGCGGACCTATGATCTTCATCTGCTCTATAACAGAGCCCGGCCATCCGTGTGTGATAATGATGGGCAATGCATTCGGATACCTGGAACGGACATGAATGAAATGAATATCAACTCCATCTATTGTTGTAATGAATTGAGGTAAGGCATTTAACCTGGCTTCCACTTTTCGCCAGTCATAATCCGTTGACCAATATTTCGCTAGTTTTTGCATTGTGGCAAGTTGTACGCCCTGTGATGCATCATTTACAGTTTCCTGCGCGGGCCACCTGGTAGCCTGAATACGTTGGCGCAGACCGTTAAGTTGTTCCTGCGGAAAATGCACCTGGAACGGTCGTATAGATTCGTTTGTGACTGTGCTGATATTGGGACCGGTTTGCGCGGTGCTTGTTACTCCTTGCATTAGTAAAACGTTTACCAACAATAATATCGCAAGAGTCATTCTGCTTCTTTTCATTGTTTAAATTTTATGATGATAAATTGTTAACTGAAAGTTGATGACTGATCAACTACAACAGTTTGTTTTAAATACGAAGGCAAAGCTATTCATGCCGGATAGCGGAAGCAATGACAGAACGGTGCTATAAATTGTATGAATAAAGCAATCCTGTACTCAATAGTCACGAAGCAACAAGTCAACTATTCTGGTGTGGGGAATCTTTCGGGCCGCAAATAAAAGATCGAAACTAAGCCCGATGGAAAAGCTGTATTATTAGCGTATGCTTTATCGTGCGATAATCTTATCGACCGAGTGTGCCAATGATGTATAATACTTTCCATTAAAAAGATCTGTGCATGTAAATTATCCGCGGGTAATCCGCGCAACATTCCGCATCATTCGTCCATTGAAACGGGAGTGGTGTGAAAATAATTTTGTGTGGTAACAAAATTCTTACTCAGCGTCAGCTGAGTATTATCGAAATAAACGAACATGCTTAAACTCATTCTCAATATATATGCAATGTTTTTTTTAAAGATGCCTCTATCAATTCGATCCCGGTTGCAGACTGTACAATTGCTTGGGAAACTGAATATGCCCGCCGGTGTTGCTTCCGGCATCCGGTACCGGCCTCTGTTGCAGGAATATGGTGCAATGCATGATATAACCCGATTCTTCATGATTCCGTTGATTCAGCTTACCCTCTGTTTTTTAATTGTTTATTTATTTGTAAGTGTTAAGCCCGGTGTCAAAGCCTTTCTTAAATGATGTTGTATCAGGGAAAATAAAGTCATCTAAACATAGAGATTTACCCAGTGGTTCGGGAACGCGTCATTGCCAATTTCTACAACAAGCTATTTAGAATAATTATCGGCTTCGATTACTGCTTCCGCAAATGCTTTTGGCGCTTCCTGGGGTAGATTATGGCCGATGCCACCTGTTATGATCTTGTGCGAATATTTGCCTGAAAATTTATTGGCGTAGGCGGTGCTTTCAGGGTGAGGCGCCCCATTGGCATCACCTTCAAGCGTGATCGTGGGCACTGTAATAATAGGCCCTTCCGCAAGCCTTTTTTCCAAATCATCATATTGGGATTCACCTTGTGCAATGCCCAGCCGCCATCTGTAATTGTGTATCACAATGGCTACATGGTCAGGGTTGTCGAAAGATGCTGCCGTTTGATCGAACGTAGCATCGTCAAAATTCCATTGTGGGGAAGCAATCTTCCAGATGAGTTTGGCAAAGTCATGCCTGTATTTCTCATAACCCGCGCGGCCGCGCTCTGTAGCAAAATAATATTGATACCACCACTGAAGTTCACTTGCAGGAGGCAATGGGTTCATCCCTGCCTTCTGGTTGCCGATCAAATAGCCGCTTACAGATACCAGTGCCTTGCATCGCTCCGGCCATAAGGCAGCTAGTATGTTTGCTGTACGTGCCCCCCAGTCAAAACCAGCGACGATTGCTTTCGTGATACTGAGCGCGTTCATTAAATTGATCACATCAACGGCAAGCACAGATTGCTGTCCGTTACGCATTGTTTCGTCGGACAAAAAGCGCGTTGTGCCATAGCCGCGTAAATAGGGGATTATCACCCTGTAACCGGCTGATACCAATACTGGTTGTACATTGGCATAGCTGTAAATATCGTAAGGCCAGCCATGAAGAAGAATGACCGGAGTTCCGTTTTGAGGACCCGATTCTGCATATCCGACACTTAGAAGACCGGCATTAACTTGCTTTATCGGACCAATGGATGCGTTTGTTTCAAAACGATTCTTCATGGCCTGCGATTGATTTTGATCAGGAAATTGTGCTGCACCGGCTAAACCAATCATCGCAAATTCAGCGGCACCCAATGACATCGTTGCAGCGCCCAGGAAATGACGCCGGCTGTATTTTGTTTTCGTCATTTTTCTTTCAGATAATGTATTAAAAAACGGGAATTTACTTCGTCAAAAGTTGCAGGAAAAGATCATATCGTCATATCCTCTATCAAATTAATAAGTCTTTTTCAATTAACGAAACGCCTTTGAATAATATGCATTTCCCAAACAAATGGCCTTGTCTTCCAATGAGCAGAGCGGCTAACAAAACTGTTTCTTAACTTACTCTGCGGTATATCTTTGCTCCGGGACAAAATTTTCAAAGAACATGAATCTACGGTTTCATGCTTCCGGCTGGCAGTTCAGAAATAAATGGATAGATCGGAGTGATATGAGTGACGTTTACATTAAAAAGGCTTACCCAAAGAGGCAAGCCTTTCCGATTCTTTTTTTTAAAAGAAATATTTCGATTCCATTATTAACAACAATTATGTTAGCGTTTGGTTTATGAAATGCGCATAAAAAAAGTCTCGCCGGAACATTTAAATTAGCAAGATTGAAGCACCATTTATTACAAATACTTTGAGCAGTCGCATTACAGGTGAAAACCTCTTGCGTTTTGAATGGCGCGGCCCGGATTCGCCTGACAATCGATGAATGCTATTTGGTGATCATTGATACACAATATTTCCTTTGGTTATCAATGATTTCACCGGCGATATTCTTGAAACAGCTTCTGCCGAACAACTTGCATCAATAAGTACCATATCGGCAGCATCGCCTGCTTTTGGCCATTGTTGCACACCTTTGTCATCTAATGGAAGTATGTTAGCTGTTGCCAGTTTTAAACTTCTTGATAACAAAAACTCGGTAGAATAACCGTAGAGTTGTGCCATAAGGTTGGCTTTTTGTAGTACACTTCCGCTTCCAAATGTATTCCAGTGGTCAATGATGCTGTCGTTACCCGTTAGCACTGTAACATTGTGTTTGTACAATGTGGGTATCGGCATAATTAATCCGCCAAATGGTATGGTAGATACGATGCCTATATTAGCGGCGCCCAATTGTTCTGCTATTTCTTCCTGCTTGGGTTTTTCCAGTTTTCCTAAAACAAAACAGTGGCTTATAAAAGTCTTTTTCTTTAGCGCAGGATTTTCATTTACTTTTTTAATCAGGTATTCAACTGTTTTCAATCCCGATTCTCCGGATTCATGCAAATGAATATCTATTCCTTTGTTATTATCCAGCGCCAGCTGAACTGTAAAATCGATTGTTTTTTCAATAGATCCATCAATGGAGTAAGGATCTACGCCACCAATAAAATCAATATTCATTTGTGCAGCATCTTTCAGGTAGGGAACTGAATCAGTATAAAAAACGCCATGCTGAGGAAATGCTACAAGCTCTGCTCCAAAACTATCTTTTTTATTTTCAAGCGCTTTTTGTAGATTTTTTAGCGATTGTAGTTTTGAGGTAGGTTCAATATTTACGTGGCTTCTTGCAAATGAAGTACCCTTTGACTGAAGTAATTCAATCAGTTTTTCCGCGTGATCTGTGGATGTTTTCAGCATCTCCGGCAAAATTTGCTGCTCCAGTGCAATCATGCCTTTTACACCGCCGGTTCTTCGCTTTGCAGCCTGCCACGGGCCGCCATAGAAAGTTTTATCCAGGTGGATATGCATATCCTTAAATGCCGGAAGCATCAATAGTCCCTTAGCATCAATGGCGCGGGAATCATTGGGCGTGTTATCAGAAATGCTTTTGATTTTTCCATTACTGATGGCAACAGAAAACAATCCGGTTTTGGTATGAATAACTTCATCACCATCGTACTCGAATCCTGTTTCCAGCCTTACATTTTTTAAAGAATAATCTTTATCCATGTGCTTGTTTCCTTTGTCTGCTGGAGGTTGGGCTGAAACACCTGTAGCCTTCAATAGTCCGGGCACAAAAGCCGTTCCTGCAAAACTTAATCCGGTTTTTTTCAAAAAATCCTTGCGGGAGATCTTTGATTTACGCATAGCCTGAAAATATTTGAGACAAAAGTAGTTGATGGTACGCTGTGCTGTGTGTAGGATTCATTCCAACTCTTGAAAGATTTATCACACTTTAAAGTAAAATGATAAATCTTTCAAGCATCAGGATGGATTTCGCAAAGCATTGGCTAAAAACAAACTTTACTTTGCCGCAGTGAATTGTTAATACAAAATGGAAAATCAAACATATATACTGAAGAATGTTTTACTGGAAACGGGTTTTGAATACGAAGACGGAGAAGTAGTAAAAACGAAAACTGATCTTTTTTGCATTGAAGTAGAAGATGGGAAAATAAAGAACATTAAACCCAATGATGCAGCGATAGATGCAATAGATGCGAAGGGTAGGCTCATGCTGCCTGCATTTAAGGATATGCATGGGCATCTCGATAAAATGCTTTTCGGTTTGCCATGGCAGGCAGTTTCGGCGAAAAGAAGGACGGTAAAGGATATGATTGCTTATGAACAGAAGATGATTCCGGAATGGCTGAATACTTCAGAAGAGCGAACAGGAAGAATGATTGATTTCCTTCAATCATATGGTACACATTTCATCCGTTCACATGTTAATATTGATCCCACATCTGGTTTCGAGTCCCTGAATCACCTGGAAGAAGTGTTGCAGCATAAGAAAAAAATACTGGACGCTGAATTGGTTGCCTTTCCCCAGCACGGTATCTATTATACGCATACAGAATCTCTTTTAAAGGAAGTCGCCAAACTGGATGCTGTGGGTTTTATTGGGGGAGTTGATCCTTATTCAGTTGACGGAAGTGTGGAGAAACCAATGGAGCTGATTACGCAGCTTGCATTGGACAATAATAAGGGCATTGATCTTCACCTGCATGAAAGGGGAGAAAGCGGAATAAAAACCATCGAATTCCTGATTGATAAGGCCATGGAAAACCCACCGCTAAAAGGGAAAACCTATGTCAGTCATGCATTTGCTTTGGGGCATTTGAGTGATTCGGAAATTGAAAAGATTGCGGAACGTCTTGCTTATGCCGGTGTAGGGATTGTGTCTTCTGTTCCGTTCGGCGACACCATCATGCCAATTCCAACGCTAAGAAAATACGGAGTGGAAGTATTGATCGGCAATGATAATATACAGGATCACTGGAACACTTTTGGTTCAGGCAATATGCTTCAAAAGGCACACCTTATAGCAGAATTGTATGGCTACTCTACTGAATGGCAATTGTCCCGGACCCTGGCTTTTGCAACACGTTATATACTGCCATTAGACGATAATGGGATGCAACAATGGCCTAAAGCGGGAGATGACGCTGATATGGTACTGATAGCAGCCTCCTGTTCGGCCGAAGCGGTGTCCCGTATTTCACCGGTGAAGTCATTGATCCATAGAGGAAATATTGTGTTTTAGAAAATAGCTGCTGCACTTTGTTGTAGCCAGGCAGCCGAGTTGTTATAAATTTTACAAGTGCCGGGATGAAAACAGCAAAGACTTGGCAAAGGGCATAAATATTTTTGCCACATAATAAATTGTATAAAATATGAATGACTTTAAAAAGATTGTGTTGACTTTTGTGGTAGTTTTTTGTACTACATTATTTATTGGTTGCAGTAAAGACAGTGATCAGCCACAGAAAACGCAAACTCCGGCTGAAGTGCTGGCAAGTGTTTCCTGGGAAACAACCAATGCAAAAAACAATAAAGGTGAGCATGTAGCGTTGACAGATGCCAACGTATCTAACTTTGTAGGCTTTGCATATTTCAAGGCTGATGGAACATTTACTATGTACAACCTTGATGATTCGCCCAAGACGCACGGCGACTGGACGGTTCCTGCTGATGGAAAAACCCGTACAATTGTAGCCAGGGATAGTGCCGGAGCTATTTTGTTTACCCGTGTTGTTGAAATTACTGTACTTACAAAAGATGAGTTTACATACAGGATTTATCCTAACAACGATGATAAATCAGTTTATTTCGACATTGTGCACACGCCTACAACACATAAAGAGCCCTGATAAAGCCTAAAGCTCAAAGCTCAAAGCCTAAAGCCTAAAGCTGACCGGAGCGAAGTTTTTTAAACCGTTTAAGAAATATAAGAGCAAATAAGAGCTTTTGCCCGGGATAGTAATAACACTTAAACGACAATATATTTACTTAACCAGCCCGGCCCTTCACCATTGACCATTCACTATTCACTAGTTGTATAGGAGAAATATAAGAGCGTATAAGAGCTTTTGCTCAGGATAATAATAACACTTAAACGATAATACATTTACTTAGCCAGCCCGGACCTTCACCATTGACCATTCACTATTCACTAGTTGTATAGAAGAAATATAAGAGCAAAGAATTTTGCATAGGATAATAATAGCACTTAAATGGCAATACATTTACTTAGCCGGATCGAACCTTCACCATTGACCATTGACTATTCACTGGTTCTATAGAAGAGCATGAATGAACGCAAATTCTTAGCTGATCATTCATGTTTTTTTATTAATTTCCTTTAGATACTTAAACACGAGAAACAGTTTAAATGGCAAAGCCACCAGGTGAAAATAAATACGTGCCGGTCATCGGTATCCAGGAGTTTAGAAAGGGGCAACTGGCAGGCGGGGACGAACTACTGTTTAATGAGCTCCATGGAGAAAGACACATAGATAAACCGCACAAACACGATTTCTTTATTATCATGTTATTTGAAAAGGCGCGGGGGATTCATACAATTGATTTCCGTGATTACGCGATAGAGAACAGGCAGATACATGTGCTGTTTCCCGGGCAGGTACACCGGTGGGATATTGAACCTGAAACAATTGGATATCAGTTAATGATCGACCGGGTTTTTTTTGAACGTTTTGCGCCTTATTTGCGTTTTTCGTTTACGAACTACATGAACCATCCCGTGATCCCTTCAACCAATAGCAGTTTTAAACTGTTGAAATATGAGTTCGATGCAATAAAGGATGAGCTCAACACCGGCAACGCTCTTAAAGACATAATCAGTGCAAGGGCGGCAGTAATAGCTGCGATTGTGAGCAAAGAGGCCGAGCGTCTTTTCGCTGATTTTAAAGTATACCAGTCAAATCCGAGGCTCGCAAAATTTAATACACTTATTGAACAATATTTTAAAGAAGAAAAGCTGGTTGCGTTTTATGCATCCAAACTCAATGTTTCTGCCAATTATCTCAATATCCTTTGTAAGAAAAATCTCAACATACCAGCAACGCAGTTGATTCAACAACGGGTTTTGTTAGAAGCTAAACGGCTACTTCAATCAACTGATCTTTCTATAAAAGAAATCGCATTTGAACTTGGATTTGTAGATCATGCCTATTTTTCCAACTTTTTCAAAAACCAGACAGGTGCAACGCCTACGGCGTTTAGAGACAAGTAAAGAATGCTAATTGCCGGCATTTTATTTAGTATTACTGCCTATTGCTTAGGCAGACAATTTTTCCTCTGCTGGTTACAATTTTACCACTGTCTTCTATGTTTTTAAGAATCCGGATCACAGTTTCCACGCGCAGACCCGTCATGTCTGCAAGTTGTTGTTTGGTTGTGTCCAGTGTTTTATTGCCCGGAGCCTTTTGATCCATTAAATAATGGATGAGTGTTAATAAGCGGTGTTCTCCTTCTTCAATGGCGAATTCCTCAAGCATCATGTTTTTATACTGCAATTGTTTGCAGACAGTTTCTGTAATATTAAAGTGAAATGAGTAATTTGTCTTTAGCAGCTGAAAGAATTGTATCCGGGGGATAAGATGTATTTCGCAAAAGGTATTGGCTACAGCGTTGGAGGCATAAGGTTTGTTACAAACTAATGCTGTTGTGCCAAAATTCTCGCCGCTTTTATATAGGCCCTGAATAAATTCCCGGCCATCATTATTCATGTTGGCTATTTTAACTTCCCCGGAGTTTACCTCGTAAAAGTAACGTGGAATAGCATTTTGCCTGTAGATGACATCCCCCTTTCGAAATTGTTTAAAGGGGATTGCTTCGTGAATAAAGTCTTTAAGCATATCCGCAAATATTTTAACCGCCGAGATCAATAGGTTTGCAATCATTACAAATTTAAGCATTCTGTCAACGATGCGAACGTATTGTCAAAACGGTTCTCTTTAAAGAGATGTTCCCTTTAGCCAAAAATAATTTTGCCTTCAGATTGAATATTCTTCAAGTGACCCTGGTGCTAAATCAAATGGCAGAAATTGTGTTTGCAATAAGGTCTGTCAGAATAAATGTGAAGAAGAATTCCTTTAAACCTTAATTACGGGCGTCAAAGTATTGATGATCGCAGCTGTATTAATATTCATGTAAAAATTTATTTAAGAAAACGGTTTACATGAAATTTACCAGATAGTAAATCGTTAAGAAAAGGTTTACGATGATACTCAATATAATCATAGTGAGCACCCAGCGCATTGGGGCCTGGGCAAATGCGATACTATCTGCAAGGAAAGCAAAGAGAATGCCTGTTCCAAACACAAATGGAGAGGCTTCGCACATGCCTAAAACCCAGATCATTAAACCTGCTACAGTTACTTGTATAAATATGCCGGTTGAAGCAATTCCGAGGCGATTGTATTCCCATGAAGGTTCATTTCTTGTGATCCAATTGGCAATAGATGTTGAGATATTTACTTTTCGTGAAGCTTTGAGATGATGAAGCGAAGTGATGTTTTCGGCTAAGTGAGCATTTGATTTCATGACATGTGTTTTTAAAACACAAAATTACCATTGAGAAAACGGGTGGTTTATGATGTATGTCATAGAGACTGATAACCTGGTTTTTGTTGGGTCTTAGTGTGTTTGTTAGCGAAAGAAAACAGGTTGAAGATATATCAAATAGAAAGACGCATGTCCTTTGCAAGGAGGCATTTGAACATTCAGTATTTAATGTAAAAGACTCTTTGATGTTTGGAATGCCTGATAGATGCAAGAGACTTTCAAGGACAGGTAGTAATATTGATTTTTTATTTTTCGATTCGAGGAGGATATCTTAATTGAGAACGACTCGTGTCTTGATTTGTCCTGAAAAGAAGCAACATCCGACTGGAGAGGTCTCGGTTTTGAGATAAGATTCCAGGTGCTCGGCGACTTTGATTTTCTCGGTTTTGGTCCTCATTAATAATCAATTCTATCTACCGTTTTATTGATCCGTTTTCCTGAATATTCCCGGGCTTACATGGTCCATTCATTCATTGCAGTATTAAACAGAAACTATTGCGCATCTTTTTTTAAACAATATAATGTTGCTTAATTGCTGTTGGACGGATAGAGGCATTACAAAGCATTCGGATGTATTCATAATAGTGACGATAGTTTTGGCAGTAGGTAACCTCGCAGTTATATGTGGTTGACAGATTGGGATATAGAAAGATTTTTCGACAATCGGCAACAGGACAAAAAGAAAGTGTGGTTATTGGGCAAGAAAGTGAAAAAGAAATAGATGGACTGTCTAAATTTCGGATCGTCCACCAGACAACAATGGATTCAAACCGATTCAAAAGCTCGTTAAACGTTGATTTTACCGGCTTTTTATTTTTTATCTCTTCAAATTATTTCAAAATGATAATTAAAAGTAATAAAAATCACTTTTAGCAGTGAAAAGGTTCACCGTACCTGTTGGGATTGACAGATAATTTTGCAGCATGAATTTTTTAAAGATACCTGGTAGGACATGAGCGGATTGACTTTAACGACACTTTCTTTATTCACAGCAATTTTACCCGGGGCCGATTTGATAGATATGATCACTTCTATTTTAAATGCCATTTAGCATAATAACTGATAGATAGAATGTTGAGTGTAGGATTCACAAAAGAATATTAAGGAACCTAATAAAGAGATAGTCGGCTTTTGGGGGAGCGTTAACGATGCCATTCTCTTCACCTATATAGTTAATTTTAAAACGTGCTGACCAAATGAAGGAATATGACGAAAATGTAGCAATATGTTAAGACATGCGGGACCGAAAAGATCATATAAACACAATATCAAATTAGCATCGTTGTTAGGACTGACAGCCGGATTTGTAAACAGCGCCAGTTTTTTGAGTTTTGCTGTGCTGACTACCAATGTTACAGGACATGCGGCATTGTTTGCCGAACAGGTTTATTTTCAACACTGGGATGTGGCAAAAATGATTGCTTTGTGGATGCTGCTCTTTCTTGCAGGGGCATTTACATCCAGCTTTTTAATTTCTTTGATGGGCAGAAACCGTCGTTTTTCCTATGCTATTCCCATTTTGCTGGAGTGTTCCATTTTAGCATTGGTGGCAGGGTTTGGGCACCGGTATACGGCAAGCACATTTTCTAAGGCCTGGTTTGCAGGCAGTCTGCTCTTTGCAATGGGTTTACAAAATGCCCTGGTAACAATGATTTCAGGCGCAGTGGTAAGAACAACGCATTTAACCGGCACGTTCACCGATTTAGGTATTGAGTTAGCCCAGTTATACAAGCATTACGATAATACAGCTCTGCACAAAAAAATTAAACTCCACGCTGGCATTATATTATTTTTCCTGGCAGGCGCAATGCTGGGCGTATCTGCTTATAGTTATCTTAGTTTCCATGCTTTTTATTTGCCGGTTATGCTATTGTTTATTGGACTTAGCTATGATGTTTTTCGAACCACCGTAAAGGCTTCTTACCGAAAATGGAAAAGGCGGAAGGATGTTTATGTAGCCAATAATACCGGTGTAGAAAAAGAGATAACATTATGATCAACAATATCGAAAGCCTGGGCAGAGCTAAAAAATAGTTGCTGGCAAAAACATGAGGAGGCGGAGAGGTCAATGTTTTGTTTTCCCCGAAATGTAATTGCTTTTTCTCTCAATTGTATTCTCATTAATATTGACCAGGAAGAAAGCGTTGTGAACATTTCTTCGGCTCAAGCATTTTACTGCCAACTGAAGCCTGGCCTGATATGCTTATTTCAGTGAATGACTTAATACAGGTTTGCGTCGATCAATTTTTTCGCTACGCATGAATTGAAATAATTGGCACTTCGGCTTCCAGCAGAAGTTTTTTTGAATGGCGGGGACTAAACAGTGTGGACGGGAAAAGATGCTTTTTAGGTATGATCATTAGCATGTCCATATCGTGATCAACCACAAATTTTTGAATAGTATTGTCTACATCCTTGCTGCTTACAAAATAATATTTTGGATTTAGATCACTAAGCATTTTCTGCAACATCATAGACTCTGATACAGCATCACCGTCAAAGGCATTTTGGCCACCATCCGAAATGTTTAAAACATAAAGTTCGGCGTCAAATTCCCGGACAAATGCCTTTATGGCGGCAACATGTACGGTTTCAAATACCTTTTTTAAGTCGCAGGCCAGTGCTATTTTCCGGATGCCTTCAAAGTGGGCATTAAAGGGCACAAGAATAAGCGGCCAATAAATTTCTCTCATGGCTATAACTGCTGATCCGCCCAGCAACAGCCGTTCCACGGCTCCTGCACTTTCTTCGCCCATTACAACAGCAAAGGGTTTTGTTGTTGCACAATACTCTTTTAACTCCGGAAGTAAATTTCCAAACTTTATCTCCGTATGTACAATAATAGGTTCATTTGTCCGGGCCATCACTTTTTCTTTAACGGCATTCAGTTCTACCTGCGCTTCATTCTCAAGATCCTGTAGTTTATCCGCAGGAGCGGGCACTTCTGAACCACTCATAGGAACCGGAATTACATACATGATTGTTACGCGTGCCCGGATCAGGGACGCCATATCAGCAGCGTAATTGACTGCGTTAAGCGAATTTGCAGAGAAATCTGTAAGCGCTATAATCGTTTTCATAGTTTTTTGTTTTATGAATATTTAACGGGCAATAAAAATTGTCTGCGAAAGTATGTTTAGAAGTGTAGTGGCCTGGCTGTGATTGAAGAAACGGGAGAGATGGCTTCGGCCATAATCGCCATCAGCAATAACCTTGTCATCAGCAACTGAGGAAGAATGTATGAAAAGCGTTTTATAATTTTCATAGATGCCTGGCATCATTGAACGCGACAAAAATCTGTTTTATACCGTTAAAGATCAGGAGCTATAATTTCAGGACATTCTACATGGCTAGCACATCGCGTACAGATGCGGCTGATGAACCTTCACAATGCCTTTCTAAAATGTGCCAGAGCTTAAACACCATTGTATCTGCGTATCGACAGCCTTCTTCCAGCTACCATAATGAAATACCTTCTTTCTTTCGCAAATCACATGCCATGCGCTGATTTGCACTGTATTGTATAAACAGTTGAATATTATATTCAATTGTGTGCATCAATATTTCATCCTGCAATTTATTTCCATGTCGTCTATATGTTGTTTGGCTGGAAAAGAAAAGGCCGGATTAAAAAATCCGGCCGTATGTTACTCATTTTTGAAAAGTGCTTAGTTGTGGGTAACATAAATCTGTAAATAATTTTATGCGTATTCCCAATGATAGAGATACAATTTCGGTGCCACAATCAGTTGAGATACTATTCATTAAAAATGCAGCGACATGGGTGCAATAATAAGAAAGGCCAAGCTCGATAGCCCAGCCTTTATACCAACAAATTCTAAAACAGCGTGCTTTAACAGCACCCTTAATAATATAACAATTCAAATGCCACAGCAGAGATGGTATGGTGGGCGAAACGTGCGGATTATAGAACGGTCGCTGTATCGCTGTGAAACGACAAAAAGTGTGACATTTTTTCCACAATGTTGCAATCGCCGGAATAAAAAAAGCCCGGCCCCGGAAAACACAGCTAACGATTGACTCAAAACTCCCAAAGGGTTCTTATACGCATGATCGCATTTTCAATCTGCTCGAAATAAAGCGGGTACATTTCGGGAGCGCCACGGCTTAAAAATGTATTTAACCCCGGATAAAACCTGATTTGATATGGAACCAGGTTTTCTATGTTGAGCAGCGCCCTTAGAAAGCCCCCTTACACTGATACCTGATACCTGATACCTGATACCTGTATTTTATCGCAGGCTGCAAATTTCGTCTCATAATTCCTTGCTGTTATCGCCGCGGTTCCGGTCAATCGTTGTGAAAAATGGATCAATCACAACCATCGTTGGTTTTTGACCGACAACAAATTCAATGGTCTTTTGGCCGCTGCTTAATTGGAACTTTTCTGTGCCAATAAGCAATGGTCCATCCGCTTTGTTATCTTTTTCGCTATTGGCAAAAACACCGACTTCTATATTATTGCTGGACTTTGTGTCGATGGTTCTGGTGCCGCCGGTATCCTCATAATATTTAGAAATATTTACAGTTAACTGAACTTTGTAACCGTGGCCGTTTTCAACCGGAATTGCTTTAGCCTGCAAGATAGTATTGTCATAAAAACCAATTTTGTTAAAGGCGTCATCCAGGTAAGTTTCAAGCGCTGGCGGGGTATGTTTTTTAATTGCCTTATACAGATCATTGCTTCCCGCATACGGTGGTGCATTTCTGAATGCAAAATCATTGTATAATTCCCGCAGTGCGATGTTTATGCTGTCTTCGCCTATAAGTTCCTTTAAACCATATAAAACAAGGCTGGCCTTATTAGTGTATTCATTCCATGCCACAGATTTGCTGATCGGGTGTTGGTTGGTACTGTTTCTTTGCCAGAGATAAAAGTTTTGTTCCGACTGCAGGATTTGCAGAAGTTTTTGTTTTCCATATTTTTTTTCAAACATAATTAAGGACAAATATTCTGGTATCCCGTCGGTGATAAGTTGGGCTCCCCTTGTATGGCTTGCAGTAACTTTATGTCCCCACCACTGCCTCGCAAGTTCTGCATTCGTGACTAAGTAAATCTGGTCGACATCCTGTACACGCTTGTAATGATCATTCCATCCGTTACGTTCATTAAAGGCGATCAGCCCTGCAGAGTTAACCGTTTGCGGACCGGAGATGGCACATTCCGCAAGATTCATCTGATCTAAGCCTAGCGGGCCAAAAAGTTTACTGTAGTACGTTATTCCATCTTTATATGCAGTTAACAGGCGTTGAAGATTGGTATTATGAGGTTGGTGATAGTAAAAACCTATTTTAACAACGTCTCCGTTTTCAAGGCGGACACTATCATATAACTGCGTGTATTGAGCGCTCAGCAGCCCCAGTGATTTGTAAATGCCGGGTTTTGTAAAGGAATAACGGAAAAAGTTTCTGTCATTTTTTGTCCATTGAGCTATTTGATTACCTGGTGCCAGGGCAATTTGATCCTTGTCTGTACTAATCACGATATCAATTGGAACTGGTGCGCTTGCGCCTCTGATTACTTTGTTTTTGCCTTCTGCGTCGTTACTTTCTGCAAATTCATCTTCCTTCGGTGGCAACCCATATTTTCGTCTGTCATCCTCTCTAAATAGTTCTTCATCTTCATCGTAACCCAGCCCGGGTAAACCTGGTCCTGTGATGATGCCATTTGTAAGCAGATCCATACCATATATTGAGTTTTGAAATCCACGATATACTATTTCGGATTTTAATTCAATGATGGTAGAGTCACCTGGATTAATCGGTGATGGCAAACGGCAAAGAGAATATGCGCTTTTATTGTGACTGTTATTCCATAGCTGAAACTTTGGTTTAGCGAAAGATACCGGGCTTGTAAAGTGCAATTGTTTCCCCTTGTAAATGATTGAAAAATCAGTGACATTATCTCCATCAATTAACAGGTCCGTAACCGGCTTATTTTGATTATTCCTAAGTGTAATAAATGAATGAAAAAATGCTTTTTGTTGTTTAGGATATAGATCTGCAGTCAGGGAAATGCCGGACACTTCAGGCTTAGTCATATCCTCATACTTTTTTAAGGTTTTCTCTAGTAAGGCCCTGTGTTCTTTTTGCTCCGCATCGGTGTAATAAGTGTTTAAATAACTAACATTATAGTAGCAATACACAGCAGTGACAGAAAACATGATAGCGACGACGAACGTGACAAATAACGTGCGTGGCAGCAGTCGTTTTCTTGCGACAAGCATACGTTCTTTAGCGGCTGTAATGCTTCCCCGGACAAAATACAGATAAGCTGCAACAAGCAACAGGCTACCGAACAATAACCAATAAATATTGAACCAGGTAATTGATTTAAACATATGCCCGATTCCATTCATTTCGGAAATGCTATAAAAAGGAGTAAATGCGTATAGCAGCAGATGATAATTGAACCAGCCCGATTTTTCAGCAATGACAAAAAGTACCCAAAGGCTGATAGCAGTGCCTAATGCAGCAAATTTGTTATTGATCAGAATATGCAATGTGAAAGCAAGAATTGCCATTTGAATGCATTTGGGTAACGTGGCACCAAAAAGCACTTCGGCATAAAGTGGCAGATTAAAATGCGTATAGCCTTGTCCGATTTGTGACAAGATGCCCACTACCATCGGTACCAGGGTTAAAAAAAGTGCAAGCATGCAAATCGCTAAAAACTTTGACAGGAAAAGAACCCAGTCCGCTGGCGGCAGCGCGTCATTAATAAGGTTATATCGTGTCGTTTTTTCCCGGTGAATACTTTCGCCGGAATAAAAGGCAATTATGCAGAATATAAACACGAGGAAACTGTCATTAAAAATGAAAAGAATGATATTGGTTAGGGGATAATTTCTAACCCAAAAGCCACCAGGGCCATGGGAGAATACGATGGCCAGGAAGATACTACCTGCTGAAATAATTATCCAGAAATAATTATCCCTGATGATATTTAATATTTCTATTCTTGTGAGCGTAAAAAGGGTAGATCTGTTAAATGGCTTTTCGAAGCTTACATGTATATCAGGAATTTGTTGAGAGCGTTTTTTGGGCTGACTTGTAATAGTTTTATCGCGTTTGCCGCTAAAGAATTTTTCGAAGCTAAATCGTAAATACGTGTAGGCAAGAATTACTGCTCCAACAATTGTCCATAGAAGCCTGTTTGCGAGAAACCATCCGTTCAAAGGGGCAAAGCCCGTGTTTTTAAGACCAATTGTTTTAAGTCCTTTCTCGAATCGCATTGCATTTATCGCGAATGGGTCAGAAAGGTAAATGATGGCCTTGCTGCTCGAATTTCCGATAAAAAAATTAGCGATCATATAACCAAGGAACAATAAAATTCCACTACTATAAATAACTTTTACATTTCGTGTAACAGCTACCAGGCCAAAAAAAAGGGATGCTGTGAAAAATAAATTCGGCAATGCAAGTGTAAGAAATGGATGCAGATACCGGAATAGAGAATCCGGACCAAATCTCGCCGCATCAACCCAGCCAAGGGCAACACCGGTTTTTCCACCTAACCATGCAGCAGGTAAAACTGAGAAGTGGATCAAAATGACAAGAAGGAAAGACGACAGGTATCGCCCCCAGAAATAACCGGCTTTTGTAATGGGGTAGGAGAGATAGTATTCTTTCGTATTATATTCTATATCTCTATAAAGTGATATGCCCATGATAGAAGAGCTTACAAGCATCATCATCATGCTCATGATCGAAATATAAAACTCAAGGGAGGAAGATCCGTTTATCCATTGTTTTTCATCAAGTGGTAATGTGCCATGTGAAAATGCCAGGAACGTAAATAAGAAGCTGGCCATAAAATATACATAAACAGCGGGTCTTCCGAGCCTGTACCTTAGTTCAAAGAAGAATATTTTAGTGAACATAAAAAATAATTTGACGGGACGTATAATTAAATTGTTCCGATATCAACTTTTGAAGAAATGTAATTGAAGTAAACATCTTCCAGGCCGGGCTGGCTGCATTGGAAACCATTTCCGGGTTCATTTTCTGAATAGATGCGTATGTAATGTGAACCAGATTTAAGCTGCGTTGAAATAAGCCTGTAGTCTTTTCTGTGCTGATCAATCTGAGATTTACAGATGGCTTTGCTGTAGATTTTTCCGGCGAGGGACTGAACTGCGTCTTCCGGCGTTCCGGTGTATAATACTTCGCCCGAGCAAATAATGGCGAAATGCGAACAGAGTGTACTTACATCTTCAACAATATGTGTAGAGAGTATTACAACTGTATTTTCTCCCAATTCACTCAGCAGGTTGTAAAACCTGTTCCGTTCTGCAGGATCAAGGCCGGCTGTAGGCTCGTCCACAATTATCAGTTTAGGTTTGCCTGTTAGTGCCTGTGCAATTCCGAACCGTTGTTTCATCCCTCCGGAATAAGTGCCAAGATGTTTCTTTTTATCTTTGTATAGATTTACTTTATTTAATAAATAGTCAACCAGGTCCTTACGTTCGCTTTTATTACCAACTCCTTTTAGCCTGGCGATATGATCAAGCATTTGCTCTGCAGATATTTTGGGGTAAACACCAAATTCCTGTGGAAGATAGCCCAGAAGCTGTCTTACAGTTGTTTTCTGTTTTAGAACATCAATATCATTTAAAAATATGGTGCCCTCATCAGGCTCCTGCAAAGTTGCTACGGTACGCATAAGCGATGATTTACCTGCACCATTTGGTCCAAGCAGGCCAAACATGCCCTGGCTTAAAGTGAGATTGACACTTTTAATTGCTTGTACACCGTTTGAATATGTTTTAGAAAGAGCATCGATCTTTAATTGCATAATTTTCTGATTTATGATAAATAACTTTGGTTATGGGCAAACAGTTATCACCCCGCCTGCAGCAGGTTTCATCAATGGCATTAAAATGCGCCCGGACTAAGAAATGACTGCCTATTTATTCAATAGCAGAAAGTTCCTGCCGCCTGTGACTATAGTTGAACTGGAATCTGATGTAATGCTGATGTTTTTATGTTTGGCATTCCGTTCCTGGAATACCGAGTTATCAAGATTTAGATCTATGTTATTAAAATGATCTTTCTTGTATAGTACTATCTCACTGTTGTTTGAAGCGTTAACTTTTAATCTGCCGAAAAATTTTGCAACAACAGTATCACCATATGGTTGCCTGCTATACAGGTGGCCATAATTCATAGCTAGTTGAAAGTCCGGTGGTATAAGGCTATCCCGGCTTCCTTCAATATATACATTGCAATTCTTTACATCAGCAAATGGAATGGTGGCTAGTTCAAGAACCACCTTTGGTGATGTCCATTGACTAGCGCTTGAATCCCCGTGAATGATAAGGGTGTCGTTTATAACAATGTATTTAATGTTCTTTATTAAACTTTTTTCTACAGAGAGCCTGGCCTGCTTACCAGGTTTAATGTAGCACGCATTAAGTCTGTATAGCTTAATAAATCCGGGCTGGTTCAATGGATATATGTCATAGAAAAAGGTGGCCACTTTATCTTTAGAAACAAAATCCCGTCGGAGAAATTTACTATGCAGTACGAAATGCGATGTAATTGCAAATCCGAAAGAAATCAACAAAATTCCAGCGAGTATTTTATTGCTTGTTTTCATTTTACCCTGGACATATTTGATTTTTCATTAAAATTCGAACGTTTGTATTTTTCATACATTACGGCAAGCTCTTCAATCTCCATGTCTAGCAGGTAAAGATTTCTAAACAATGAAGGCAGGTCCCGCTCCATAAAATCATTTCTCCGGTATTTCATGGCGGTTTTCATTGCTGAAGAAGACACATGATAGCCAACACCCCGCTGGTTTTGGATAATCTCGTTTTGCTGAAGATAATCATACGTCCGAAGTACAGTATTGGGGTTAACTTCCAATTGCACGGCTAATTCCCGGACAGATGGAATGCGTTCACCTGTCTTCCATTCTTTTAAAAGAATTCTTTCGCAAACATAATCGGCGATCTGTAAATATATTGGTTGAGATTCTCTAAACTGCATGACATTTCTTTTTAAAGTTCTTTTTCTTTTAACCTGTAATATGTTGCCAGCCAGATTGCAGGCGTTATTGCGAACCGGGTGGCAAATAAAACTGTGCGATATATCCAATCCGGAAGTGTTATGATATTATCGTAACCGTCCGGTTGTGGTACAATGTAAGCTGTAAAGGCATTTGCTACTCTTGAATTCGATGGCATAGTTGAAAAAAGTATCCGGCTTTCTAATACTACAAACACCAGCCAAACCAGTAATAACACAATCAATGTTTTAATAAGACCATTCTTTCTAAAATAAAATGCGCCTAACAGAAAACAGGATTGTATAGGAAAGAAGGCCGTATACAGATCAATATTGTCGCCCGGGTAAAAAACAAACATGTCGGAATCTAATGAAAACGTGTTTGCCTGTTTAAAAGTGAAATAGTTATTGTATCCATGCACCCTTTGCCATTCAGGTGTGTAAATAGCCCCTGCAACTTTTAAAGACAAAAAATCAGTGATATAAAAAACTACGTTGTACCCAATAAAGAATAGAATTACGCCATAAAATATTAAACAAAACAATTTTTCCAGTGAGGAAGCAGGTATCATCAGATAGTTAATGGTTCTTGCTTTACCCGAAAAATCCTGGAAAAGAAAACTCGCAGATAAAATTCCTGAAATAAATAAACCAAAGAAGTATATGGTTATTTGATTTGATAAACTAAATAGCCTTGCTTGTTGAACAACTGCGAGTATAAATGAAAACCAGCCTAGTAAAAATGCTGCAAGTGCCAAAAAGAAAAGCAAATATGTTTTCCTGTTTTCAAACCAGTGCCTGCCTGTTAATAGCCAAAGTCGTTTCAGGTTTAACAAATACATTGATGCAACAAATTAATTTTTAAAAATTGAATGCATTACTGCGGGATTAGCCATTACTGCCTTATAAAATAATTCAAGATCGAGGCGATCTTCTTCACCCTCAGCGTTAATGGAAACAATAGCATTTCCCCGAAGCAGGGGCTCGCTATAAATTGCCCACGAAAGTTCTGCAGGTTCAAATGAAATTTTAAATGAAAGTTTGTCTGTAATGTCATGCACTGACCGGTCCAACAGAATACGCCCGTCATCAATAACCATCACGCGGTCAATAAGATTCTCAAGATCCCTTACCTGGTGGGAACTGATGATGATGCATTTTTCATCAGAAAACGCACGCGCAATCATTTTCCTAACCTGGCTTTTGCCTTTTATATCCAATCCGTTTGTTGGCTCGTCCATTAGTAATAAACGGACATTCGTCGCAAGTCCAAAACTGATCAGCACTTTCTTTCGTTGTCCATAGCTTAATGCCTGAAGGGAATTTGTGTGCGGTATTTCAAACACATCCAGGCAATTGTCGAATAAAGTCTTATCGAATTTGGGATAAAACGGGCTGTTATATTTCAAGAACTGCTTAATGGTGGTATCAGGGAGAAAAAACTCTTCAGGAATAAGAAATATGTCTTGTAAAAGGTCCGCATTTCTTTCACCAGATTTCTGATTGAAAACCTTCACAGAACCATTTTTAGGAAAGAGCAATCCTGCAATATTATTGAGCAGGGTAGATTTTCCCGATCCGTTCTTGCCGAGTAAACCGTAGATATAACCTCTGTTGAATTGAACAGTAAGGTTATTGAATACCTGCTTTTTGCGATAACCAAAATCGAAATTTTCAAATTTTACCATACGAGGCGATTTAGTGTCATAGGTAAATAGTACACTAAATATCTAAACTTTTTTGGTATGCGCAAAAAAAAATTTTTAGTGGTTTGCTGCTGCAGGCCCTGGGGTAATGTCATTTAGTTAAGGATGCTTTGGTGGTATTGCTCCGTAGGAGCATCCTGTTTGTAGAAAGAAAAAAACAGATCAACCCAGCTCCGGTAGGAGCTACCAGTTAAGCGTTACAGGAAACTCCGCTGGAATCTGATGACATTTAAAATTCTGATCTTCTACAAACAGGGAGCTCCGCTGGAGCTTTAAATGTTCTTAACTAAATGACACTGGGCCCTTCGGAAGGGCTTTTATGCCGTTAAAATGTTTTAATCAAAACTACCGGACGAGTAACTAAAACCAATCGTTATCCCGGTATTATGCTCAAGCGAAAGTGAATGGCATTATTGGTTATATAACCAGACGAATTTTTGTGGATGATGTTGTCGGGGAATTTATAAAAGACCAAAGCAATGATGAAGCCCGTGAATTTATCCCCCGTTAAATGCAGAATGTCCGCGGAAATAGCGGCAAAAATAAATATATAAAAGTGGACAGGTATTTCTCTTTACTGTTTTACCGTTAAATTCAATATAGCGCGGAACCAAACAACGTCTTTATAACTATCTTTTCGTATCTCTGTTCAGTTCCGGTGTTTGGCAGCATACGCTGATCATGGAGCAATAGTAGGAGCTGCCAGTAGTAAACAGCGAACGACTGTAAGGATAGGCCTGGTGTATAAATTCATAAAGTAGGAGAGTTAGTTTTTCAGCTGCATGTTTGGTCTCGTTGCGTGTTTGGTTATGTTCAAAATATGGCTTATTCAACCTTCATGTGAATTGATGGAAGTCACATTTCAAAAGAAGTGAAATTTAGGCGTCATGTCTGTCAATGATAAAAACAATCCTGCCCGGAACGGGGCTGCTGATCAAAATGGAGATGATCTGCTTCCTACTGCACCGCGTAAAGAAAAAAGATTATTAAACCCCGTCGACAGGATATCTGAAATTCTTTTTGGGTTAATTATGGCGCTCACCTTTACTTGCACCATTAGTATAGCCACGACAGGCAAGGCCGAAGTGAAAGAGATGCTGATCGGTGCTATCGGCTGCAATCTTGCATGGGGCCTGGTGGATGCGATAATGTTTATCCTGGCGGAGCTTGCAGAAAAAGGGCATGGCAGGATTATTTTAAATTATGTGCGAAAGACAAAGAATGACAAAAAAGCAAGGGAACTTATCGCAGATGCTTTGCCACCGGTAATTTCGTCTGTTGTGGACGCTGAAAACCTGGATCACATACGTAAAGGATTATTGAACCTGCCCGCGTCAAGCTTGCGTGTAAAGGTAACGGCACAGGATTTAAAGATGGCTTTGGGAATTTTCCTGCTGGTATTTTTATCGACGATTCCAATTGCTTTACCGTTTAAATTTATTGACGACGTACAAAGAGCATTGCGCGTTTCAAATTTTATTGCAATTGCACTTATGTTTGTCGGAGGGTGGTTGCTCGCGCGCTATGGTGGCTATAACAAATGGCTTATGGGTTTCTTTATGGTATTACTTGGCATCGTACTCGTCGCCCTGACCATTGCACTCGGAGGTTGATCATGTCTAAAACATTCATTATACTTATTCTTTATTTTCTTCCCCGCATATTGTTTGCGCAAGACAGTACTGCAGACTCATCGCAGTCAAAATGGTTATTGTCGGCCGCTGGGTATTATTATTTTATTCCCGGGGACAAAAACACATTTACACTAATTGGTTATGCCGATTACAAGAAACTGCACCTGGAAGCACGATACAACTATGAAGATCTGAATACAGCATCAGCATTTGCCGGATGGCGGTTTGAAACGGGAAAGAAGTTTCGCTTCGGAGCAACGCCAATGCTCGGCATTGCTGTTGGCAATACGGATGGGTTTGTGCCCGCACTTGAATTAGATGCATCTTATAAAATTTTTGACTTTTACTCTGAAAGCGAATACCTGGTTGATTTTGCAGGTAAGGAAAATAACTTTTTTTATACATGGTCTGAGTTGGCAGTTGCTCCCATTAGCGCACTGCGCACCGGTATTTCCATGCAACGTACCAAACTGTATCAAACCCGGCTTGATGTACAGCGGGGCATTTTTGCGGAATATTCTTTTTGGAAACTTACCGCCGGTGTTTATTACTTTAACCCATTTTCAACCGATAATTTTGTTATCGCTTCTTTATCGGTGGATTTCTGAGTGACGACGTAATATTATAACCTGTTAAGGCTTTTACCAATCAAAGGTTAATGTCCTACGGACAAGAAGAACCGTTATTTGGGACTTTCTATTGAGCTTTAAGCCCTACGGGCTAACGACGAAAAGTGCACAGTCATCTTTTATTGATTGTGGTTAACCAAATTGCCCGTCGAGGTGACACTGCGGTTGCTGATTTGCACATTACTATGCACTTTTTATTCTTATTGATTGTGGTTAACCAAATTGCCCGTCGAAGTTACACTGCGGTTGCTGATTCGCACATTACTATGCACTTTTTATTTGTGTTTCTTGTTATTACTTTTTTCTGATAAACCAGGATCGTCATGTCGAATAAATCATGTGGGGCACACATCAAAAAATTAAATGGCAGACGTTCGACGCAAAAGCTCTGTGGACCTCGGTGTCTTCTCCGGCTGTTCTCTGTGTAACAAAAAAACTATACCAACAAAAGGTGCCAATTATTGGAGTCCAATTTTTGCACCTTTTGTGTTTCTTTTTTTGACCATGTTACTTTCGGTATCAAAAAAGTTGCACCTGTATTTTCCCTATTTGCTTACCTGTACAATTACTTTTTTACCTGCCTTCAATTCCTCGTTGCCTTTTGTAACAATAGTGTCTCCTGTTAATAAGTCACCAAATATTTCAGTTCTGTCGCCCATATTAAAACCTGTTCTTACATCAATCCACTGTGTGTTTCCTGCGGCCACTTTTATTACGAAGCGTTTTTCAAGCGTTGAAACAACAGCAGAAACAGGAACAACAAATGAAGGACGGGGCCTGGTGAACTTAAGTTTCACATCTGCATAACTACCCGGCTTTAGCTCTGCTGTCGTGTTAGAGATTTCAAACTCCCATATCTCACTTCTTGTATCGTTGTCTATGCTGCCAGCCTTTCGTGCCAGTGAGGCCTTAAACTTTTTGTCTGGCAATGATCGTGTAGTTACGGTTCCGCTATTGTCTAAAAGGATGGCATTCGTGTAAATTTCAGGAACACCAACCCGCAGTCTTAATAACGAGTTATCTTCCAATTCAAATAAAGGCTTTTCATTTGGGGTACCTACAAAGGAACCGATAACGATATTCCTTTTGGTAATAACTCCGTTGTACGGCGCAACAATTGCAAGGTAATCTCCAATCTGCTTGTATGATGAAGCTGCAAACACTGCGGCACTATATTCGGCACTGTCTGCAAGCATTTGGTTCTTTGTTCGCTGCCACTCACTTTGTGCGATCACGCCTTGTCCTTTGGAAGCGGAATCAATACGGTCAAAATAGTCTTTACTGGACTGATATCTTGCGTGCGTGCCTTTTACTTTTTCATTTAATTCCGACAACCGGCTTTTGATTTCTGGTGCATCAACCAGAGCAAGTACTTGTCCTTTAGTGACCCTTGCACCAATGTCAACACTAAGTTTACGAATATATCCCTGCACTTTTGCCCGAACCTGCACCACTTCATTGGCAACCAGCTCGCCCGGAAGGGAAATATCCTTTGTAACAGTATCCTGGTGAAGCAAAAAAGTTTTTACAGAATCTGCATTTCCTGCTGTACTGGTTATTGACTCTTGTTGTTTCGGTTGAGATTGGTTGCAGGCGACTGTAGATATTATTAAGATGGATGTTATTATCGGCTTCATGCAAGAATTGGTTTATCTGTTGCTATCATAAAATGGTGAATTAATATCGTTAGGATCGAGCGATGCCTGTTTGGACTTTTTAGCTGTAACCTGCAGATCATACACAAGCGGCACAAGCCAAAGACTTATAAAGGTGCTAAAAAGCAAACCACCTATAACCGCAATTGCCAAAGGTGCAGTTTGCTTCCCGCTTTCGCCAATTCCTAAAGCCATCGGAATCATACCTGCTATCATGGCAAAGCTGGTCATAAGAATCGGGCGTAAACGGTTTCTGGCTGCCGCGGCCCCAATGCTTCCGTTAACATTATTGGCAGTCTTTAATTGTTCAGCGTTATGGACAAGCAATATTGCATTTGCAACAGCTACTCCCACAGCCATAATACATCCCATAAAGGATTGTATGTTGATTGAGTTGCCTGTAACCCATATTAACAGTATTGAACCGGCAAGTACTCCTGGAAATACTGCAAGAACAGCAAGTGCTAGTTTAAAAGACTGGAAATAAGCAGTGAGCATTAAACCAATCACAACGATTGCAAGGAGCAAGCCCAGCGATAGTTCATTGATCGTTTGTGTCAGCAGGTCCGATTGTCCGCGCATGTAAACTTTAACTCCCTGTGGCAGTTTTCCCATTTTGTTTATTGCTTTATTTATTTCTGTTACCGCTTTGCTTAAATGCTGCTTATGAATATTAGCAGTTACGGTGATAAATCTTTGCTGATTAATTCTGTTGTACTCGCCGATAGAGCTGCCGCTTTTGTAATCAGCAATATCTCTCAGGTAAACAGGATTGTTATTGTGATTTCCGACAGGGATCTGTTCAACCTGGTCCGTACTGTTCATGCCCATTTGAGGGTATTCGATCTGTACCTGGTAGGAGGTGCCCGAAGTTTTGTCAAGCCAGTATACCGGTGTTATGAAACGGCTGGAAGAAGTACCCTCTATTACTGATCGTCCGGCCTGATCAACCGAAATGCCCATTTGGCCGGCTCTCACCCGGTCATAATTAATTTGAATAGTAGGATAGTCCAATGGTTGCGGCACTTGCACATCGCGTAAATAATCTATTTCTTTTAATGACTTCATCAGGCGGGAAGCTATCTCGCGGCTTTGCTGAATATCTTTTCCCTGGACAACTACCTCAATGGGATTATCAGAGCCGAGGCTCATAACCTGGTCGACCAGATCGGCAGGCTCAAATGATAAACTTGCGCCTTGTATATTTTTGCTAACCAGGTCTCTGATCTTTTCTTTAAGTTCTTCTTCGTCAACTGACGCGGATTTTGCAAGTTTGATTTTGAGCAATGCTTCGTGCGGCCCACTGGTGTATAAAAAAATCGGGTTAATGGCATAAGTTGGCGGCTGAAGTCCCACAAATGAAGAGCTGATGGCGATATTTCCTTTACCTGCAACATCTTCAAAATATTGCAACAGTTTTTTTGTAGCATCTTCTGTACGCTCAATCCTTGTACCCACCGGCATGCGAAGGCGAACCTGCATTTGACCTGAGCTGACTTTCGGAAAAATTTCTTCACCGGCCCCTTTATAACCAAGATATGTTAATGCTATAAGCAAACACAAAACGGCTGCAACAAATAACCCTGCAGATTTTCCGGTCTTTTGAATAAACGCCGACAGTCGTGTTTTTAATTTTTCAAGCCCGCTCTCTTCCCTTGAATTTTGTACCGGCCGCACTATCCAATTGGACAACACAGGCACAAGCGTTTGAGACAACAAAAACGAAGCGATCATAGAAAAACCAACTGCAAGAGACAAGGGTAAAAACATAGATCTAGGCACTCCGGACATAAAAAGCGCAGGAACAAACACAGACAATACACTTAAGAGTATTAACAACTTTGGCACTGCAATTTCTGCACATGCGTCCCAAATAGCTCTCGCCTTTGATTTCTTTAACTCAATATGGTGATGGATATTTTCAACAGTTACAGTGGCCTCATCTACCAATATTCCGACTGCCAGGGCAAGGCCGCCCAATGTCATTATATTAATGGTCTGCCCAAGCAAATAAAGGCATAATGCGGAAGTAAGCAAAGCAACAGGAATTGTAATAACAACGATAGCTGCGCTTCTTACATCCCGCAGGAACAACAATACCATAATGCCGGTTAAAATGGCTCCCAAAGCGCCTTCAAATAATAAGCTTCTTAGTGAATTAATTACATAGCCGGACTGATCAAATTCATAAGATACTTTGATGTCCTGGGGTATCGCTGATTGCATATCAGGCAAAGCTTTCTTAATGGTTTGTACAACATCCCATGTTGACGCATCTGCACGTTTGGTAACAGGTATGTACACCGACCGTTTGCCATTAATAAGTGCGTAACCGGTAGTCACGTCTGCTCCATTGTCTACAGAGGCCACATCCCTGACGAGTACAGAAACGCCATCAGCGTTTTTGATAGTTACGTTTTCCAGTTCTTTAAAATTATCTACGACGCTGTTAGACGCAGTTATAAGCGCTTTGTCGCCTACGCGTATATTGCCCGCAGGGACGATCGAATTGTTTTTTGCAATAGCTGCTACTACTTCCTCAGCAGTCAGGTGATAACTGCGCAGTCTTTCCGGGTCAGCCTTTACAAGAACCGTTCGCTGATTGCCGCCGAAGGGTGGGGGAGCAGATACCCCTGCAAGTGCAGCAAACATAGGCCGCACTTTAAAAAGCGCGAGGTCCTGTATTTCTGAAAGAGAACGGGAGTCACTTGTAAACACCAGCTGCCCTACAGGCACAGAGCCAGCATCATACCTCATAACAAACGGAGGTACTGTTCCCGGTGGCATGAATGATCTTGCACGGGTAGCATAAGAAACCACTTCAGCCATAGCAGCCGCCATATTTGTACCCTCATGAAATTGTAGTTTAATGAGTGCCAGCCCCTGGATTGATTTACTTTCTACTGCTTTTATGCCGGTGATATACAGAAAATGGTATTCATAATAAGATGTGATGAATCCCTCCACCTGCTGAGGAGACAGACCACCATATGTTTGTGCTACATAAATGGTGGGAGCGTTAACAGCAGGGAATATATCAAGTGCTGATTTACGGATGCTCATTATGCCAAAGAAGATCACCGCTACCACTGCAACAATTATAGCTATTGGCTTTCTTAGTGCTAATTGTATTAACCTGATCATTGAGGTTTACCTGATTTCATTTATAAAAACTTGTTCGTCTCCCGTTACTGCTGCCTTAAGAAGCAATGCTTTCCACGCATCCCAATACGATCTTTTTAAGTCGAGTTCCGCTTTAAATAAATTGTATTGCGATTGAATAAGGTCAGCAAAACTGACGAGGCCGGTATTGTAACGGAATTGCATAGCTGAAAAAGCGTATTTCGCTGATTCCAGCTGTTGTTGCGTTTCCCGGGCCACTGCAATATTGTTGTCGAAGGTTGTGTTGGCGATTCGTTGTTGACTTAGAAGCGACTGCTTGTTCTGTTCAAGATTTTCCTGCGCGGATTTACTGATAAATTCCTGTTGAGCCAACTGCTGCCGGACTTCGCCATATTTAAGAATAGAAAAAGATAGCTGCAAGCCAACGCCATAGTTATAACGGCTCAAACCAAGGCCGTCCCAGGTTTTAACTGACCCGTCAGGCTGGAAACCCGAGCCTCGGGCAAAACCTGTTCCCCAAACGGAGAGTTTGGGAAGATAGGATTTGCGGATGTAAGCTTCCCTTGCTTTGCTCGCTTCCAGCTGAGATTGGCCAAACTTTACAACCGGATGATTCATTGTCCCACTATCGCGTTGCACTTCGGTAACAGGAAGCTTTTCTAAAAATGATGTATCGGTCGGAACAGGCAATGAATCTGTTGCAATTAGCTCCGCAAGCGTCCATTGTTGAGTCTCTAATTGCTTCCGGGCATTCAGCAGGTCTATCCTGGCCTTTGACAGTTCCGAAAGAAACAACGCCGTGTCTACCCCCGGTTTGATGCCAGTGCTAACAAGCATTTTGCTTTGTGAAAGGCCGGCGGTAATGCGGTCGATATTCCTTTGATTAATGCTTATCAGGTCGATGGACAAAAGAACGTCGAGATATGTACTCAGTACGTTTATTGAATGCTGGAACGTTTGGTTGGTTAACGCGGATTTTTTACTGTTGACCTCTGCAACCGCAGTATTGATCTGTGCATTCCGTTGTCCGAATGTTACGGCCTGCCAGTTGATCAGGATACCTGCGCCACTTCCGGAAACAGGGTCGTAGACGTTTTTACCGGAGGGAGGTCCGGTAATTGGGAGTATTGTTCCGGGATAGAACATGCCTGTGAGATTGTTTGCTGTACCCATATTGGCCTGGTACGCTGCGTCTATTGTTGGAAGTCTTGAATATTTTGCAACGTCTACATTTTTAGATGCTGCATCAGCATCGGATTGCACGGCTTTCAATTGGTGATAGCGGTTTTTGCCAAGTGTCACAGCATCTAACATGCTTATCGGCATCAATGGTACAGTCTGTGCTCCAGCCGCACAAGCGATCAGGATAAAGAACAACAAAAATCCGGAGTAGTGTAACGACGGGTTTCTTTTTTGCATGCGGTTGATTAAACTAGGGATTCCAGTTGTGCTTTTCATCTTTTACATATTTTGCCCAGCTATAGAGCGCATCATACATTTTCATACCTATTTCCAACATCTCGTGATCATCCGGATAGTTATAAGACAAGCCCGCTGAAATGCTCCATAATCCGGCCGATTGAGGAGCAAGCTGAAAGCTGTCAGTATCTGCACCTCTTACTATTGTAGCAATATCAAGCAGGGCGCTGTCTGTTATACAATGCTTTTTGATAATATAGTCAAACGTGCATTCCTCACCGTAATGCGTGTATTCAACACCAGCAATGTCATAGGGAATTGCATTTAGTTCCTCAGCTTTTTCAACTACCAGCTCTTTTGCGGTATAAATGAATTCCGCATCTTTATCTACAAAATTTTTGATCAGCCAAGGACAAGCGATCCTGTCTATTTTAGGATGCTCTCTGGTTATCCATTTCATGAATGTAGTCTTTATTTTAAAGCGATGACAGTTCTGCCGGCTTACGGCAAAATATTCATCTGCTAATTTTTTTTTGAGTTAGTCTTATCAAGGGGGCCTTTAATCCGGTTGCAGTTTTCCCCGGACCATTAACAGGTTGCGCAGAAAATGAATCAGCCTCTCTTCAATGGCAATTCATTTTCTGCAATGCTTCAAATCCTGAAGCAAACTTACCAAAGAGCGAAACTAAAAAATAGAACGTATTTAACTTTTGGAACGTTCTTTACCTTTTTAAAAACTTTTTTATAACCAGCACTTTTGCTGTTTATTTTCAATCATCGAAAAACGGCGTCGCCTGAGAAAACTGTGAGATAAGGAAATTAAGTAAATGAGTAGTCTGTGATTCGGTCAATGACCTTTTTTTATATGCATTCGGAGATATTCACCAGGTAATGATAGCAGCAACCAGATTTTCTTCAGAATTAAATATGACCTTCGGGTTAATTTTTGCCGTACAAAATGATAAAAGGAATCCTTTCTGTTGCTTTGACAATTTTGCTGGCTGGTGCACATGGACAGGTAACGAGCCCAAAAGACATCACCGGTAAAATTTCGGGTAAACTTGTAGATTCGGCAACCAATTTTCCTCTTCAATCTGCAACGGTTACATTATACATTTCGGGAACAATCAGTCCGGTTGATCAGGCTACTTCTGACACGAGCGGCAATTTTAAGTTTTTAAAAGTTTCCTTCGGCAACTACACAGCGGTTATAGATCTTGTTGGATATCGCACGGCTAACATTAAGAACATTATCGTGGACTATAAAAAACAGGTAGTCGACTTAAAACTGGTTTACCTTTCGAGACAAGCAACCACATTGCAATCCGTAACTGTAAACGCGCAGGAAAAATTGATTGAAAATAAAATTGACAAGCTCGTATTTAATGCTGAAAAAGATATTACATCCCAAACCGGCGTAGCGACTGACATACTAAAAAAAATACCTCAGATTTCCGTTGATGTGGATGGTAATGTGGAGCTGGCAGGTAGCACGAACATTCGATTTCTGATTAATGGAAAGCCTTCCACTATTTTCGGTAGTAATATCGTTGATGTTTTGCAATCTATTCCTGCTAACCAGGTAAAAAGCATTGAGGTAATTACTAATCCCGGGGCTAAATATGATGCACAGGGAACAGGAGGAGTTATTAATATCATACTAAAGCATAACACCATCCAGGGAGTAAATGGAAATGTGTCCTTAACCACAGGAACCATTGTGCAAAATGGTTCCGTTAATTTAAATGCGCGAAAGGGAAAATTTGGATTAAACGCATTTATGAATGGCAACGCCAGATTAAGCACTACTACACCAACCAGCTTTCAACGTCTTTCAACTGATACTGTAGCTAAAACCTATGTGAAGTTAAACCAGGATGGAAGCAGCGACTTTACCCGTTATGGATTCCAGACAGGAATTGCATTCGACTGGACCATCACTGAAAAATCCGGTATTTCTGCAGGGTTAAACTATTCCAGGTTCGGCAACCATGCAAAGGGAAGCATTAATCAATCGGAGGAAGAACACAAAACTGATGGCAGTATTTTTTCGAAGATCAATTCAATTAATAATACTGGTAATGCTTTCACGCAATATAGCTTTGATCCGAGTCTTAATTATAAACACAGTTTTAAAAATAAGGAACAAAAACTCGAGATTGGCATGGATGGGAGTTTTGCACATAATTTAAAAACGGCAGACAATGATCAGTATTTACAACCACAAGATTCCCTGATCTACGGCACCAGGAACAACAACCCGGCAAAAGAAAACGAATATGAATTGATGGTTGATTATATTCAGCCCTTGCACAAGGATGTAAATTTGGGAATAGGAGGAAAATTCAGCGGATATGATATTTCCAGTACCGCCAATGCCTTAGTTTGGAACAATTACGTAGCGGATTATCTTTATGATGCTGCATTGTCAAATAACCTCAATTACCATCAAAAAGTTTATGCTGCATATGCTGAATTAAGTTTCCCTATAGGTAAATTAACAGATGCCAAAATAGGTGGACGTTATGAACGGACCCAGGTTAATTCGTTTTATGCAAACGCACAGCAAACGATAGATAAAGGATACAATACCCTTATCCCTTCCATTTTCTTAATGAGAAAAATTGGCGAAAGGCAGGCGATAAAATTAAATTATACGATAAGAATTAATCGCCCCGGTTATGCGGACTTAAATCCCTTTATTAACACGAGTGACCCAAAAAATGTTACTACCGGTAATCCTGATCTGAAACCTGAAGTATGGGACCGGTATGAGGCATCTTATACCAATGATTTTGTTAAGAACGGATCTTTTATGATTTCCTTATTTTACCGGCAAAGTAATGGCGACATACAACCCTTCATTGTTTATTATCCAACAATACAGGTTGGCGACACCGTATATACCAACGTAGCAGTAACAACCCGTAAGAACATTGGAATTGAAAAAAACATGGGCACCAGTCTGTACCTCGACCTTCATATAAATGAGAAGTTGAATCTACGATCTAACATCACCTATTTTTATCGCTATACAATTAACCAGGTTGATCCGGGATATAATTCTACCGGAAATATTTACCGTTTCAATGTCAACGCGTCGTATCAGATAACAAGCAACTTTGCAACAGAAATATTTGGAAGTTACAATTCCCGCCATCATGAAGCGCAGGGAAATTTTCCTTCATTTACTTCGTACAGTTTAGCGGTAAGAAAGCTGTTTTGGAATAAAAAAGGAAGCGTCGCCCTCACAGCCAATAATATTTTCAGCAAGTATGTGGATCAACGTACGGATCTTTATGGTCCGAACTTTTTGAGTGTTAGCCTTCGAAGGATACCTTACCAATCGATTGGTATTAATTTCACCTGGAAATTTGGAAAATTGAACATAAAGAATGAGAGACCGGAAGATAATAACCCTGATCCTAATGCTTATTGAAAACCTTTAAAAGAATATATACTGGTAACTAATTGCAACAATATTGTAGTCCAGACCGCTGGCCGTAAAAGCACCTGTATGCAGCTGTAATTTTATTGAATGGGATTTGGCCAATGGAACCGCCCATATAGCGCCCACTCGCCAGTTGTCCTTGAGATCGCCTGCCGCCACGCCGTTAACAGTAGTTTCGCCGCCGTTAAACCAGTTTCCATTAACACCTACCCACATCTGGTTTTTAAAATAATAACAAACATGCCCCTGGATGCTAAAAACCGGACGTTGTTCCTGCACCTTATCAACGAGGTATTTGTTATTGTTCGTGTATAACCAAACGCCTGCATATGCCTCAGTATAAAAGCGCTTGAAACGCCTTGATACACCTACCTCTGGCTTGAAAGCCCATCGGTGGCTTCCTAAATTGATTCTTTTATCACTATAATAAAGTCCTATGGGAACAGATGTAACAAGGCTGACACCTACAATTGTTTTTTGCTGATACCTGCGGAAATCTTTCTTGTCCATAGCAGGGGAACCCCACAGATTCATACCAATCCTTACACGCATATCGCTGAAGCCGCTACGGGCGCCGCTGGTGTCATGGCCATTTATTTTTAACTGCCCGGCCATATCTGTATAAGGCAGCGAAAGTTGTACTCTCGATAATTTATTGGCTATCCCAAATGTGCGTACATAGCCAACTCCCAGGTTGTGGCTTGTTATTTTAAAATCAGCTATAGGCAGCGAAGGGTCTGCTACTACGTTTCCCTTGGCATAGCCATACACAAAGGCAACAGCGTTCATATTTTTAGGCAGGTTCGCATATATTCTCGGCTCAAGATCCTGGGTTTTGCCGGCGATACAATAAAAACAAACCAGGCATGTAAAAAAAATTCTTGCAGCATAAATAAAAGAGCGCAAAAAAGATCCATCGCTACCTGGCATAAATGCCGGTCCGTTATATTTTTTTGTATGGTATCGAAACTGCACTTTATAAGAGCTTTAATTATCTGTAGCCTTCTCTATTAAATGTAATCACCATCCAATTTTTTCAAAAGGGCTGGTGGCGGCCAATATTCCGGTGAAACGGAGTTGTCATAAAATGCATAACAATACAATATTAATTTTTATGAATTCACTTTGTATTTGTTTTACGGTTCATTTAACGGTAAAAACCGCAACGGATAAAATATATTGGCCAAACATTAAATTTAAATGTTATACATAAAACTTGCAATTCAGCGAAAGAAAAATTATTTTGTTTACGGAATTTTTAAAAGCCTGGTACTAAATATAAAGAAGCGATAGCAACCTGAATAAGACACCGATGACTAATTCGGATAACTGCCCCCATTTAACTATACTCAACAAAACTGACACAGTCTTTCCTTTAAGCCGTAAACCTTGTTTTCGATTTTGATCGGAGCAGATTTTTCGTGTGTAAAGGTTTAAGGTTAATGTCTTGCGACTAGTCTTTGTAAATGTAAAGCGTTTATGTACAAACATATTTATCATTTACTTAAATAAACTTTTATGCCAGATCATAACAGCATCCAGCAAGATTTGCTGAATAAAGTAAGCAGAAGGTATCTGTTGAAAAATTCTGCTATTGCAGCCACAGGGGCAGTTTTACTACCATCATTTATTACCGGATGCACCAAGCACAATGATTTTCCCGGAAAGGGCGGAAACGGGGAAGGAGATCCTCCGTTTACACCGGCACAATTGCAGCAGGCCGCTGATAATTTGAGACGTTTGCGTGTGTGGATAACCGATCTGTACCCGTTGACCATTGAGTATGAAAATATAGTACTTCTTGCATTAGGTGCTACCCAGGAGAATGGAACCTGGAACAACTTTATTGCGGGTGTCTTTATTGACATAGCTTTTGCATTGGCTGCTGCGGCTGCCATTGCGAGTGATGGTGCGGCTGCTGTGCCTGCATTCGCCTGTTTATCTGCATTTCTACACGACTGGGGCATTGGCAAGGACAAACCGAGTAACCTGGATGATGTGTTTGCAGATTTTGATTTCGGACACAATGTGATGCAGCTGTCAATAGAACAGAAACTAAGTTACCTGGTTGAGCCGGCTGATAATTACAAGAACCTGCAAGATGCTTGGGACAATGATTTTGTATACCAACCAGACCCTAATACAGCTGGTAAACATTACACCATCGGCGATTTGGCCAGTTCGAATTTCCCCGACCTTGGTGATGACTATAATGCATTACAAAGCGCTGCGTTCACTTCGTTTAAAAAATTGCTTTGGAATTTGGCGATAGTGAAAACTTGTTCATATTCCATAGAAAGCAGGTGGACTATAGATATATATAACGATCATAACAATAATACTTATCCCTATCATACCGTCACTGAATATGCTCAGCAAATAATGTACCCGCAGAACAAAGGACGCTACCTGAGGGCCGTTTTGGAATATAGATATGACGAATACAGTTCTTATGAACTGCAATCCTGGAACCTCGGTATCGACGGCGGTACATTTTCGGAAGCAGCGTCAAACATATTGTTTATGGACGATACCCCCACTCACATCATAAACCCCGCCGGTTTATTTAATCGCAGTTACGTTTTTGAACAATTCGCCGATAAAAAGCCCACCTTCTTGCGGGGTAATTATCCCGACTATCCAAGCTGGCACGAATTGGGACATGATCCGGAATCTAATTTCTGGCAGGATGATGACTGGAATTACACCTGTGGAAATCTCCCGTCGCTTATAAAAGGATAAACGATCACAATAACCAAGGGTTTCAGAAGTCATGATAAGTTCACTCATCATCTCTGAATCAAAATATTTTTTGTTAAGTCAACATATTTTCCAACCTGGTTAAACAAACTTTTATGACAGGTCCAGCTACCCATTCAAAAGAAATACCTGAAAAGCACTTCATTCAAAAATCAGGAAAACAGGCAATATACATTAACTGAATCAACGCAAATTAATATGGGAAAGATAACTCCGTACACCATCGTCATTATGTCTGCAATGCTGATGCTTTCCTTTTCAAAACATCATTTACCTTCTTCGGATGATCACCAGCGGAAAGTGCAGGCAGCAGTAGATAGCGTTCGACTCGCTCTGTCCGAAAAAATGGGCATTGATTATCCCTATATTAACGTTCTTATACAAACGCCCGGAGAACAGATCTTCGTTAGTTCGGCAGCGGCAGGCAACCAGCCGCTTACTGCTGATACTTATTATAGATTTGCCAGCACCACTAAAAATTTTACTTCAGCTGCCATACTGAATATGTATGAAGATGGCTGGCTTGATTATAAAGCAAAAATTGCCAGTGCAATTCCCGGAAGCGATATCACGTACGTACCAGCCACTCCTGAATGGAATTTCCCTCACAAGCAGGATATTACTATTGAACAGTTATTGCAGCATAGCGCCGGCGTATTTGACGTGGATAACGATTCTGTGCCGGGATATAAGGGTGAAACCTATACGGACTATGTAATGAGATTGGATTCAACGCATCAGTTCACTACAGATGAAATGGTAAGCGTGCTTACGAAAAAGAATCTTTCTTATTTCACTCCGGGCAATGGCTATCATTATAGCAATACAGGATATTCCATACTTGCAAAAATCATTGCAAGAGTTTACAGTTTTAAAGCTGGCACAAACAAAACATATGATGACTATATGCAGGACTATATTGTGGGAGGCCGCAGCCCGGTGCCGGTTCATGAAATTCATTTCCCCGTATTAGCAACGGAAAAGGCGCTCCCCAATCCTCATGTTACAGGAGCTTATCTGCTTCCTGATGGCATTCAGCGTTTTGATAGTTACAATATGAGCGCCCAGGTTGGTGAGGGAAACGGCTATGGAACTATGAACGCTTTGAATACGTATATCCGTTCTTTGATGAAAGGCAAAAATGTGCTGAAGCCTGCCACTGTGCAGTTGATGCAAACGGACAGGTTAGCATATGATTCTGCCTATGCACTTGGATGTACTTATCGTATCAATTTGGGGTTTGGACATAATGGCGCAAGGATCGGATACCTGTCACAAATGGCGTACGATCCTGTAAATGATATCTCAGTTGTATCAATGGTTACGATGTGGGATTTGCGGAAAGGCACCACCTCCTTCCTGCTACCCTTTAATGCTATTTATGATGCAGCGTACGCAGCAAGAAAAGCATTGGGATATCCCGGAAAACCATAGGTGGCAAGCATCTGATAAATGTATGAATTGATTGAATGGATTGATTGCATTGTAGAGACGTTGCATCGCAACGTCTCTACAGGCGGAACGCCTGTAACCAAAAACAATCCATTAAATCTGTTGAACACCTTGCGAAGAATCAATCGGCTACATTGCAAGGTTGCGTTTCCGCAATTGTTTCAGGAGATAAATATTACTGTAAGATCGTAAGACCGTAAGACCGTAAGATCGTAAGATAGTAAGAAGTGTAAAAAGATATCGAAGGGGCAAAGCTGCTTCCCAGTCCTTTTTCGAAGAGCAGGGACTTTACGAAGGCCGCTTGTTATGTGCACTTTTTTTCTTTGAAGATGCAGCTTCCTGCTCTTTATAAAATTCTCTTGCGCGTTTAAGGCCGGTTGCAATTGCTACTCCCTCGCCTGAGCCATTCAGAAGTAATTCGTTTGCAATTTCAGTTGCTTTATTTCGAATTTTTACCGGTTGATTTTTGTAGGAGGGAGGATAATTCCCATTATACCAGGGCATATTATTCGCTTTTAAGTAAATAAATGGATCACAATCTTTCTGTTTGGAAAGTTCTGTCGTATATCTGTCCGCAAAAGCCACGCCACAGCCGAAAAATACGCTTCTGGCATAATTATTTGATGGTTTGAAGTATGGCATCGAACAGAGAAATAATCCGTCAATTGAGTTTGTTTGCTGAGCTGTTGGTATTGCACGAAAAAGATAAGCGGTTAGCCGGAATTTTATCCGCAGCGGCATACCGTCTCCGTAATGTTTCTGAGGAATTGGTATTATTAGATAAAAGAGCGCTCGCGCAAATTGTCCGCATCGAAGTAGTAAAACTGATTGATGAATTAAGAAAAACGGGAACCATTGCTGCATTGGACGAACTTATTCAGCTTACGCCAGCCGGCTTGTTTGACATGATGCGGATTCGTGGCCTGGGTGGAAAAAAGTTGCACGATCTGTGGCATAAAGCCAAAATAGACAATGTGCAGGATCTGCTGAAAATATGCAAGGCAAGGAAGTTAAATGTTCCGGGATTTGGCATAAAAACGCAGCAAAATATTGTCGCGGCCATTGAAGCGTTGAATGAAAACCGGTCGCATTTCCATTATGCGAGCGTGGCTGACGCCGCAGATAGCCTTGTTTGGGCACTTCGTTCCCACTTCAAGACAGAACTGATAAGTTTATGTGGTGATATAAGAAGGCAGGCAACAACGGTAGAATGCATTGAAATTGTGGCAGCTGTTCCTCCCGCTAAATTCACGGCAGCTGCGTTGAAACGATTGTTGCTGATCGGTAAAAAGGACAGGTACGTCACCCATGCGCATACGCTTGATGAAGTACCTGTTCTGATCTATCATACAACAGACAAAGAGTATACGTATGAATTATTCACCAAAACGGGCTGCCAGGCACATGTTGAAAAGATTTTGTCACGGGTTGTCCGCCCATCAAAATTTACTTCTGAACAGGCTATTTATAATACGGCGGGAATGCATTTCATCGTGCCGGAAATGCGTGAAAATCTTGCTGAGTGGAAATTTAAAGGAATTGCGAAAGACCTGTTGACGGTTAATGATATTACTGGTGTGGTACATAACCATACTGACTGGAGCGACGGGGTTGACAGTCTGCAATCGTTTGTTATGGCGTGCATGAAAAAAGGGTACAGCTACTGTATTATATCCGACCACTCCAAAAACGCATTTTATGCAGGTGGTTTAAAAGAGGATAAAGTGTTGCAACAGTTAGCAGCTATCGACGCACTTAACAAGAAAATGGCACCTTTCAGAATTTTCAAAAGCATAGAATGTGACATACTTGTTTCTGGTGAGCTGGATTACAATGCTGCATTGCTCAGCAAATTTGACCTTGTGATCGCGTCTGTTCATCAGCAATTAAAAATGGATGAGGAAAAAGCAACCAGGAGGTTGATCAAGGCAATAGAAAATCCATTTACCACTATTCTGGGACATATGACTGGCAGGCAGTTGCTTATACGACCCGGTTATAGTTTGGATTTTAAAAAAGTGATAGACGCTTGCGCGGCTAATCATGTTGTGATAGAAGTAAATGCCAATCCATACCGGTTAGATATGGATTGGTCACACATTCCGTATGCCCTTGAAAAGGGTGTGATGATCTCAATAAACCCGGATGCACACAGTATTGCTGAAATAGATAATATCAAATGGGGTGTTGCGGCGGCACGCAAAGGCGGACTTACAAAAGCAATGACGTGGAATGCCATGCAGCTAAAGGACATTGAACGATGGTTAAGAAAGAGCAAACGTAAGCAGCTTGTTGAGGTATAATGCGGCGCCGGCCTGAAATGTGAATTACAAAATATAAAGGTGTACGGTATGGACATTGCTGAAAATAAAAAAAGCACAGATGAACTAACATATATCAAAAGCAAGCATAAGATGTGGATCGGCAGTTACATTTTTATAGCGATTGCTTTTGGTATATTCTACTGGTTGCTGCACCTGCATGTTTTTGCAATTGAATGGCTTCAACGTCCGGTCGTGATAAAGTGCTGCCTGGCGACGGTTATTGTTTTCGTTATTCTTACCATCTCCAAATATGTAGAAGCGTTATTCACTAAGTATGGTCACGCAAAGGCGGTTACTTATAATTTTGTCCGCCTGGTGCGTATCATTGCCGTGATCGCTATCGGTATGGTAATCATTGGTTTCTTGTTTGAAAACTGGTATACAGCTGCCGTTTCATTGGGACTTATATCACTCGTGCTCGGCTTTGCATTGCAAACACCCATTTCATCTTTTATCGGATGGTTATACATCGTGATTCGGCTTCCATATAAGGTGGGAGACCGCATTCAGCTTGGAACTTTTAAAGGAGATGTGGTAGAGATCAGTTACCTCGATACCACACTGTGGGAATTCGGCGGCGATTACCTGACAAACGATTTACCCACAGGAAGGTTAATACGTTTTCCTAACACACTTGTGTTACAAGGGGAAGTTTATAACTATTCCTGGCGCAAATTCCCTTACATCTGGAATGAAATTCCTTTTCATGTGGCATATGAAAGTAATCTGTCCTACGTAGAAGCCGTCTTAAGGAAAGTGGCAAAAGATGCACTGGGAAAGGACATGGAGGAAAAGGTGAATGAATTAAAGTTATTGGTTAAGCAGACGGCTGTGGATGAGCTTGACATAAAGGAGTATCCGTTTGTGACATTCAGAACCAATCCCAACACCTGGATAGAAGCTTCTGTTAACTACCTCGTTAACCCGAAAAAGGCTTCGGAGGTCCGCAACAAGATCATTAAAAATGCGACAACAGAATTGTTGAAAGAACCTGAAAAAGTGATGTTTCCCAACTCGAATGCCCGTTAATATTTTTACAGGCATTGGATGCTTTGTAATCAAAAGAAGGGCATTAATCAACAGTTGTTGCATAGAGTGTGTCAAAAAAATCCCACTCTCGTTTCAGTATCTCACGTTGTAACGTTTGCCAGGCCACTGGCATAATATTTTATGGTGAATAGAAAAAACATTTACTATGGCTACCACTGTGAAAAAAAGCGCACAAAAAAAGGCAACCAGGAAGGCTTCAAACACATCTTCTGCACGCAATCAGGCCAGAAGTGTGGCTCAACCCGAATCAGCATTGGCCGAATTATTTCTCGATGAAATAAAGGACATATACTGGGCGGAGAAAAAGCTGACAAAAACACTTCCCAAACTGCAAAAAGCTGCTACTTCAGAGCAGCTGAGAGCTGCATTCGCAACGCATCTGGAACAAACAAAGGAACATGTTACAAGGCTGGAGCAGGTATTCGAAATTTTGGGTAAGAAGGCACAGGCAAAAAAATGCGATGCGATGGAAGGACTTTCCATGGAAGGAGAAAGTATAATTGAAGATACTGATGCCGGCACTGCAACAAGAGATGTAGGACTGATCATTGCGGCGCAAAAGACCGAACATTACGAGATTGCAACTTATGGTTCCCTTACCACGCTCGCTGGAGTTTTGGGGCATAATGATATTGCAGACATCTTAGCCACAACGTTGCAGGAAGAAAAGGAAACAGACGAAATTCTGACATCTATTGCAGAAAACGACATCAATTACGAAGCAGAGGAAGAAACTGAAGAAGAAGAAGCTTAAATGCTGTATAAGGTGAGACAATAAAAAAAGGTTTGCAGTTATTGCTGTAAACCTTTTGTTTTTCTGAATACCAGGCTTTCATGGTGTTATAGTCACGCTTAAGTTCTGCGTTTTGATAAGCCGCCGAAAATAAAAGAGAGAACGGCAAAGAATATCAGCAAATGAATAAGCGCACTGGCGGTGTGATATACAATAAAACCGAAGATCCAGGCTATAACCAGGATAATTCCGATAAAAAATAAAATGCCTTTCATATTGTTTTTATTATTCTCTTAAAATTTTCATGCCAAATCAACGCGGGCCAACCCCCAGGCATGCATACATTGAAAATTAAAAACAACAAGGGTGATCCGTTATTCTAAAAAACTATTCTTCAGCCAGCTTGCGAAGTGCTTTAGAAATATCAATTCCCTTGCCGAGCACAGGCTTAAAAATGTCGCCTTCTGCTTTTATCCTTGCTATCGAATTCTTCATTGTAAAATCTGCAATTTTCAACCCTTTTTTTATTTCTTCCCAATGTAGTGGCATACTAACAGTTGCCTGTGGCTTTGGCCTTACGGAGTAAGGTGCTGCGAGTGTTGCTTTTGGCCTGTTTTGCAGAAAGTCAACGTATATCTTGCCTTTCCGTTTATCGGTCATGCGTTCTATGCTGGTGAACTTTGGAAGCTCCTGGTGTACATGGCTGGCAATTAATTTTGCAAACAGTACGCATTCATCAAATGAATATTTTGCACCTAGCGGTATGTACACATGGATGCCCGTAGAGCCGGATGTTTTAGGATAAGAAGGAACTCCCAATCCATCAAGCACTTGCTTTGTTACCTGGGCTGTTTCAATCACCTGATCGAAAGTATTTTTATTTGTAGGATCTAAATCTATCAGGCACCAGGTTGGATTTTCCGGCGCTTGTACGGTGCAGTTCCATGGATTCATTTCAATCGCTCCAAGATTCGCCATCCAGAGTAAACTCGCCTCATCTTCTGCCACGAGAAAGTTTTTATCTTCTCCTTCGCTTGTGCGGTAAGGGAATTGATTAATCCAATCCGGAGCAGTAGCAGTAACGTCTTTAAAATAAAAGCTTTTTCCTTCAATGCCGTTGGGATAGCGGTTCATAGACTGTGGCCTGTCTTTAAGATAAGGCATTATATAGGGCGCAACCTGGTAATAATAGTTCAACATGTCCCGCTTGGTGTAACCTTCCTTTGGCCAGAAAACTTTTGACAGGTTACTGAATTTAAGCTCATGCCCATTAATGGCTTTTACTTGCGTATCTTCAGAAGGATTAAGCAAAGTTTTGCGTTCACCCTTTTTTACCGGTTTTATCGGTATGGACTTATCTGTATCCTTAGCCACTTGCTTTTTCCTGGTGGCAGGCTTTGTTTCTTCCTGTATCACCTCTTCTGTGTGCGAAGCAACTTCTGCATGTACATCCTTGGCTGCTTTGTCTTCACGCAAACCTTCAAAGGATGGATGGCGCATAACGCCGTCATCTGTCATTTCTGTATAGCTTACTTCGCAAACAAGTGAAGGCTTAAGCCAAAAGGCTTGAGCATGTGGTGGATTTGGGCGGAAGCGTGACGGCTTGTTTACATCGGGCGAAATTGTAAAAGGAGATTTTTTAATTAAAAGCGGTTTGAATTTAGCCATCATTTCCTTTTGCAGCTTATCGTTAAACCCGGTGCCTATCTTGCCGGTATATTGCAACCTTCCATTGTCATAAACCCCTACGAGTAATGCACTGAATGCTTTTGGTGAATCATCATTTTTAGTGAAGCCGCCAATCACCACTTCATGACGCTGCAATACTTTTATTTTAAGCCATTCACTGCCGCGATCGCCGGGCAAATACTGACTGTCGGCTTTTTTTGCAATAATTCCTTCCAGTCCCATTTTGCCGGCAGCCGCCAGAAATTCCTGCGGCGACGCTTCAAAATTCTGGCTTTCGCGAATGATTCCTTCCTCCGGTATTAGTTGATGCAACAGTTCGCGGCGTCTTGTTAAAGTAAGTTCCATCAGGCTATAACCATTCAGCCATAACAGGTCAAACACATAATACACAAGTTCGCCATCTGCCTCGCTGCGCCAGTTTTGCAGCGCATTAAAACTCGTTACACCGGTATCCTTCAGCACACATATTTCTCCATCAAAAACTGCATTGTATTTCAGCTTCTGTAAGGCCTCACGTACGGGGTAGAACTTCTCATTGAATGACTTGTTATTGCGTGATATTATGTTGACGTCCGATTTGTTGCACAATGCTACAGCCCGGTAGCCATCCCATTTAATTTCATACAACCAACCGGAATCTGACGGTGCATGATCTACCAGTGTTGCCAGCATGGGCTTTATGGTTTTGGGAATTGGTTCTTTAACGCCATCGGCTGGTTTTACTGATGGCGCGGCTTTTTTAGGCGTCTTCTTTACTGCTGTGACAGAAGTTACTTTTTTTATTTTTTCAGCCGCGCGGCCGCGCGTTTTAGAAGAGTTATCTTTTTCCGTAGTACCCGGCTGAATGGTCTTTCTGCCATACACCTTATCAGGAGAAGCTTCCATTTTTGCCAGTGTTTTTCCTGACAATACAGATTTGTCTTTTAAGGTCACATCCGATTCGGATGCAAATTTATCCCGGTGTTTGATCAACAGCCACGCATTGTCGCTACGGCCACTGGTATGGACCAGCGCAAACTCGCCTTTTAGTTTTTTTCCGTGCATAGCTATCTTAACAGATCCTGATCTTAATTCCTTTAAAAGTAATTTCTCAGCCTGTTCCCGGCTGTTAACCGGTGTTATTGGTTCATAAGTCCCCTGATCCCAAACGATCACTGTACCTGCGCCGTAATTTCCTTTTGGAATGGTTCCTTCAAAATCTTTATAGTTGTACGGATGATCTTCCACCATCATTGCCAGGCGTTTGTCGGCAGGGTTAAGAGATGGCCCCTTGGGGATTGCCCAGCTTTTAAGAACGCCGTCCATCTCCAGGCGAAAGTCATAATGCAGGTGTGATGCGGCGTGTTTCTGCACCACAAAAGCTAATTTCTGTCCTGTGCCTTTTCCCCCGGTTGGTTCGGGCGTTTGATCAAATGAACGTTTTTTGCGGTATGTTGATAATGACATGGATATATCTTTTAAATAATTATAAAAAATAGCGTGCCATGACTAACCCGCTGGGGAAAAAGGGGAATGCTGCTTTACTCCCAATGATATGTGGAACAGAATCAACACACTTCCGGTATTTTTCAAAATTAAGAAGGGAAATAAAGCACAAATGCGACTGTATTTGTTGGCATGGATTTTTAAATTAAGTAGAAAACTATAGTATATGAAGACAGCAAATAATTCAAACAAAGGTCGCGCACAAGATCGCGCGAAAGTTGCTGGTGGTCAGGATTACGAAGTTAATTATGAAGCAAAGAAGCTAAATACTTCAAAAAGCGCTGTTAAGAAAGCTATTAAAACCAGTGGCAACTCGAGGAAAAAAGTTGAGAAATCCGTTAAAGGATAATCGTGTATGAATAAGAACCCTGGTTAATCCAGGGTTAATTTTGGTTGAACATTGTTCCCTGGAAAACAAATATCTGTTGATCATTCCGTCTGTTGCAAAGTGCCTGAAGGACCATGTAACCCGCACTTATCTAAAGCATTAAACATCTTTATTTAATCAGCACTCCGGAGAGCGGTCCGACCAAACATGTGCTAATAATTAGCGTGATAAAGACCAGCCTGCCTGTATTATTTTATGCCGGAAACAGTACAGAAATTTTTTTGCATTTTAATGCTATTAATTATATTTGTCTACTAATTTAGTAGGATAATAATATCGGATGAAAACAGGGCTAACTGATTTCTTATTTCCCAGCTGTACAAAAGGTATTGCTATAAGTGTTTCAAAGCAGCGTTTTGTAAAGGAAAGCTGTTGTTGACAATTATTGCGTGTCTGTTCCTTAAGACGCTATATATCGCAGTTGCCGGGCTATGAAAGCTGCAATACACTGCAGTTGTATCTGGCCTGCGCCTTTTAATCATTCATTATTCAGAACTATTATGAGCCAGGGCAAAATTATCGGCGTTTTAGCCAGCATTCTTTTTATACTGACAACCACAAAACTAATTGGTCAACAGAAAGCACTGCATCCAAAAGTTCTGGTTGTAATCGCCCACCCTGACGACGAAAGTATTGTGTCGGTAACACTATACAAGATAGCCAAAGAGCACAACGGACAGGTTGATCTTTTTGTTATCACGAACGGAGAGGCCGGTTACCGCTATTCAACACTTGCTGAAAAATATTATGGTGTTAAACTAACAGATGAAGAAAACGGGCGTTCGAAACTTCCGTCGATCAGAAAGCAGGAGCTAAAAAATGCCGGTCACATTCTTGGTGTATCCAATTATTTTTTTGCTGACCAGCGGGACAATAAATATTGCCTGGATGAAAAGGCTTCATTGGATTCCTGCTGGAATATCCCGGAAGTGAAAACGAAGCTGTTGGCTGTATTGAAGAGAGAAAATTATGATTTCGTTTTTTGCATTTTGCCAGGAGAAAATGAACACGGGGCACACAAGGCCGCCACACTTATTGCGTTAAATGCAGTGGCTCAATTGCCTGCCTTGCAAAAGCCGGTAATACTTGCTGCAACTGTTGTGAATAATAGCGATAGCATTATTCGTTTTTCCGGATATAAAAATTATACAGAGACAAAAGTTTTGCAGGATACAGCACTTTTTCATGTCGACCGAACGGCTTCATTCAGCTATAACGCTAAGCTCAATTATAAAGTGATCACTAACTGGGAGATTGCTGAACATAAAACACAGGGTGCTACTCAAATGACCATGAATATTGGAGACAAGGAAGCATTCTGGTTTTTTAATCAGAATGATGTAACGCGTGCAAATGACTGTCAATCCCTGTTTCAATCACTGGCAATAACACCTAAATAATTTTGTATGAAAAAGCTTTCCGTTTTAGTGCTGATTGTATTGTGTGCCTTCAGGCCTGCAAACAAGCAAGTCTTAACTATTTCCGGTCTTATTGTTGACAAGCAGACCAATCGTCCTGTTTCAAGTGCTTACATTGTGGCTGTGGAAGGAGAGGAGGAAGTGTTATCAACTACTGATGGAAAGTTTACACTCCGCACTTCTCTTAGCGTGCCTTTTAATATTACAATTACTCATAAGGATTTTGAAGAAATTAAAACCAATATTCGTGACACTTCAGGTTCATTGCTGATTCAGTTAACGCCATTGACAAAGTAATACAATCGTTCATTCCTGATCAATTTTGTCAATACTTATTAGAGCCTGTTCAATGATCGTTCGCGGTAATGATAATAACTAACGCATCTGCTTTACCAAATGTTTTGGGACATATGAAATTGAAAGAAATCGAGCATTTATCCGGGCCAGGCCAACAGGAAACATTCTCAAAAAGTTTTTACACGCATAAACGTCCTGTAATACTGAACGATTTTCTTGCAGACAAAACGGTCTTATCCAAATGGACATTTGATTTTCTTGCCGATCAGGCAGGAGATCAGTTAGTTGATATTTACGGGAAGGAAGACACTCACAATGAGTGGGTTACATCACCGCCTGTAGCACGCATTACTTTCCGCGAATATCTTTCTTTGATCCAAACCGCACCTACGCCGCTAAGGCTGTTCTTGTTCAATCTGCTGAAGAAAAAGCCGCAACTTAAAAAAGACCTGAAAATTAATGACGTCACAGGCGGTAAGATCCTCACATGGCTACCCTATCTTTTCTTTGGTGGAGAGGAGTCAAGTGTCAGGTATCACTATGACATTGATATGTCTGATGTATTCTTAACTCAGTTGCATGGCGTTAAAAGAATCATGTTGTTTTCGCAGGATCAATCAAAGCTGTTATACAAACTGCCTTTCAATTTTCACGGCCCCGTGAACCTCGCTGACCCGGACTATCAACAGTTTCCTGCGCTTCGGAATTTACAGGGATGGACGTGCGACCTACATCCTGGCGAGACCCTTTTTATTCCATCAGGATTCTGGCACTATATACAATACACTACTGCAGGATATTCCGTAAGTTATCGTGCTTTATCACCTTCATTCTGGCAAAGATTACGAGGTCTTAAAAACATCTTTATCGTACGAAAATTTGACAATATCATGAGAAATATTTGTGGCAGGAAATGGTTCGACTATAAAGTGCGAAAAGCAAAAAAACTGGCACGTCTTTACGAAGTGAAAAGGGATTAGGGCTTCGTAAAATGAAAGGTTGAAGTTTAATTAAAGCAGGCCCATTGAAACAAGTAAGTGTTGAATGAGCCTGTATGGAATATGGTTATGCAGGCACTGTCTCATTAGCAATAATCGCTTCGGAAAATCTTTCCATCTCCTCCAGTTGCGGTGAGCATTGTAACAGGAACAGGTCAACACCTGCTTCGCGGAAAGCCGCTATTCTATCCTGCACCTGCCATGGTGTACCCGTTAGTCCACTGCGCAGGCCACGGTTGGATACGGAATAATCCTCCAGCGAAACACGTTGTTCCAGTTGTGTGCCGGCGAGCCATTGATGATAGTTCTTGTAACCGGAACTGCCTTCGTTCACATTGGTGATGCGTTCTATTTCGCGCTTTACTTCCTGCTCACTATTTCTTATAATACTGTAAGCCGCTACACCAAACTTCATTCTTGGTAAACCAAATTTTTCACGTCGTTCACTCAGGTCACGAATGCGTTTGGCAATAACATCCGGGTGGTCACCATGCATTACATAGCCATCGCAGGTGCGTGCTATCAGGTCTTTAGCCGTTTCGCTTTCACCACCGGCATATATAAATGGTCGCGGTTGCTGTATAGGCTTAGGTTGCAGCACGTTGTCCTTCACCTTATAATATTTTCCTTCAAAACTGTAATTGTCTTTGCTCCAGACATTGTTGAGCACTGTCAGCCATTCTGCTGTTCTTGCGTATCGGTCATCATGTTGCTCAAAGTGCACGCCGTATTTTTCAGCTTCATCCTTCCACCAGGAGGAAACCACATTAAGCGATAACCTGCCATTGCTGATGTGATCGATATTTGCGGCTTGTTTAGCAAGCAGTGCAGGATTATGAAAAGTGGGGCGCACGGCAATCATCAGCTCCAGCTTTTCAGTAACGGCTGCAATAGCAGCAGCAGTACTCCATGCATCCAGTGACGGCGCATGTTCCCCCTTAATATCATTTAAATTGAGTTCGGCAATTAATGAAAGGCCATAGCCAAGCTGTTCACTTTTTACAGCCAGTTTTTTTACATAGTTCCATGATGCTTCCATTTGTTCATCGGCCACATTGCGCAGCCAGCCGCCGAATACAGGCATCCAATATCCGTATTGCATAGTGTTTGGTAATAAGAGGTGAAATAATCTTTGTGTAATGAATGTGATTAAGCGTTTGTTGAGACTGCTTTGTTGCTCGCATATACCTGTTCTTCCAGGAAATCAACAAGCCTTTCATGCGGGTTAAAGCCCACCACATTTACAGCATCAGCAACAAAATTCGAAAGTGCATTTACATCGTAGTAAAGCAGCGATCCGTCCCTGTCATCAATAATGTACTCAATGCCCCCAACGTCAATGCCTGCATGCTGCACAATGGTTTCTACTGCCTCAATCACTTGTGAGGGAGGATTGTATGCTTCGACTTTTAAGCCGTTTTTAGGAGCGTCAAGTGCACAGGCATTGCGGACCAGCTCTTTGCCTGCGCTGGTCTGGCAAATGTCTGCGGGGCATAGGTTGAATGTATCTCCCGTAATATGCACACGAATGGCGTACAGGAATTTTCCGCCGAGTGTTTCCACCCTGGTAATATATCCGCCGCGTGCAGGAATATACTCCTGTACCAAAGCTGTAAGGTCAATACCCAATTGAAGCGTGCCTGCATCAATGGCTTCCGCTATTTCGTCTCGTGAATCGAATCTTACAATACCTGCGCCGCTGCCACCGATATTCGCTTTAAGTACGATCGGAAAACGCAGGTCCGCGCTTGCATCCAATAGCTGTGACAGGTGATTGATGACTCTCGTTTTCGGATACGATAAGTTGAGTGATTGAAGAAGTGATAACTGAAGGGCCTTGGATGTTTCATAAGTAAAAGCTTTGTAGCCGTTGATTACGCTTACACCATTTAATTCCAGGTGTTTCAGCAGATTGAGGGTGTAAAAGATCCCCTGCTGATGGTCTCTTAAAAATGCGGAAGGACTCATCCTGTTAAAGAACAGGCTGTATTTTTCTTCTTTGGCTTCAATAGCAAACTGATGTTCTGCAGGGTTTAGCCGTTCGTAAGGAATGCCTCTTTTTTCAAGTTCGGCAAACAATGGTTTAAACCAGTCCGGATGTTCGTGATAGATTGCAAAAGGTTTCATGTGCCTAAAATTATTTACTCAAAAATAAAACTCTACTAATTTAGTAGGATAATTTTTTTGTTTTAAATTTTCGAATTAGTTTTGTCTACCAAATTAGTAGAATATTATATCTCTTATATGAAATCAACATTAACTGCAAAGCAAAATTTCACTAACGGATCTTTCGGATTTCAGGAATTTGTTACAGCCGTAAATCTTTACGTAACCGGCTCTGTTATTGAACGGGCTTGTTGTTGTTGATAGAATTTATACCAGATCATCTCATACCCCTTCATATTTTTTAGCGTTTAACACAGCTCCACACAACACTTCATTGATGTTTCCCTGCATCAACTAATTATTTATTTTTTTAAACACATTATTCATGAAACATTTCTTACAAAGAAGTGCTGTGTTTGTTTTTGTGCTATTTCTAAGTTACCGGGTAATGGCACAAACTGCCGTCACCGGAAAGATCCTTGGTGAAAACAATCAGCCTCTTGAAAACGCAACCGTACAATTGAAAGGCTCCAAAAAAGTAGTCTTAAGTGCAACGGATGGCTCTTTCCAACTGGAAGGAGGTTCCAAGGAAAAAAAGATCCTGGTGAGCTTCACAGGCTATGAAACACAGGAAATACCGGTGCCTTCAAACGGTATTATATCCATCACACTTAAAAGAGACAACCGGCAGCTTGAGGAAGTTATTATTACCGGTTACAGCACACAAAGCCGCAAGTTTATTGCAGGCTCTATTGTGAGTGTTAATGCAAGCAGTATTAAAGATATTCCCGCTGCTGGGTTTAACCAGCTGTTACAGGGTAAGGCTGCAGGCGTGCAGGTTACATCCAATTCAGGTGTACCTGGCGGTGGTATTACTTTTCGCGTAAGAGGTAATAATTCCATCAATGCATCGGTAGATCCCTTGTATGTTATTGATGGCGTTTTTGTAAGCAGTTCAGATCCCGTTCAGACAAGCATGGGCAATCAGCAGCAATCAAATCCGCTTGCAGATATCAATCCGAATGATATTGAAAGCATCCAGATCTTAAAAGATGCCAATGCAACAGCTATTTATGGTTCGCTCGGCGCCAACGGTGTTATCCTGGTAACAACCAAACGTGGCCGCCTGAACAGCAGTGCAAAAATTAATATCAATGCTTATCATGGTTGGAGCAATGCACCTAAAAAGTTTCAGGTAACCAATGGCCCTGAAACCGCTTTGCTGGCTAACGAAGCGGCCTATAATACAGCCATTGATAACGGCCAGGATCCTTCTGCAATCGTACTGCCTTTTCCAAAAGCGGATACGTTGCCAACGTACGACAGGATCAATGACCTGTTCAGAACAGGTAACACAAGTAACTATGAGCTTTCTGCGCAGGGTGGCTCAGAGAAAAGTACCTACTATGTCGGGCTGGGTTATCTGAAACAACAATCAATCGTAAAGCCATCGAATTTCGAACGTTATTCTGCGAGGCTCAATTATGATACTTACCTGAGCCGCAGGTTAAAAGTAGGAACCAGCATTAATATCACACGTACATGGCGCAATGTGAGTAGTAACGACAACAATCCGCAGGGCGTTATTAACTCCGCTCTCTTTGTCAGATCTTATCTGCCTGTCTATAACCCAAACGGTTCGTACGCAAAGTATGGCAGCTTTGACAACCATCTTGCGCTCATCAACAACCTGAACAACAATGCAGTTGGCTGGCGCAGTATTGGTAATATTTATGGTGAGTATGTCATTCTTCCTGAGTTAAAATTCCGCACCAGCTGGAGTGTAGACCGTACAGATGAGTACGAGAATAATTACGCCAATACATTGATCAGTGCAGGTGTTGCAACGAATGGCTCTGCCGCATCTTATCAAACAAAGAACCAGGTACTTACCAACGAACAGGTCCTCACTTACATTAAATCGTTTGGAAGTGGAAGAAAACATGCCATTAATGCCCTGATCGGAAATACGCTGAACAGTGTACTTACGGAAGGCACTACCGCAACGGGAACAGGATTTCCCAGCAACAATTTCACTGCTATTTCATCCGCGGCTACAAGGTCAGGTTCTTCTTCAAGGTCTGAAGCAAAACTTGTGTCCTTCTTTGGAAAAGCAAGCTATACGTTCGATAACAAGTATACAATTGACGGAAGTTTAAGGGCTGATGGTTCTTCTAAATTTGGCGTGAACAATCGCTGGGGATATTTTCCTTCCGGCGGTTTAACATGGCGCGCCAGCCAGGAGGAGTTTGTAAAGAATCTTAACTGGTTTGATGAACTTAAATTCAGAGGAAGCATTGGATTGTCTGGTAACCAGAACGGTATTGGCGCTTATGCAGCGCAGGGCTTATGGTCGGCAGGCGCAAACTACCTGGACAATCCGGGCGATGCACCAACGCAATTAGCTAATCCTGATCTTACCTGGGAAACGACAAGACAGGCTGATGTAGGCGTTGAGTTTGCTATTTTAAATAACAAGCTGAATGTAATTGTTGACTACTATAACAAATACACATATGATCTGTTGCTGAATGTGCCTGTTCCATTGCGTTCCGGCTTCGCATCTTATTTGCAGAACTATGGCGCGGTGCGTAACAAGGGCGTTGAAATAACGCTGCATTCAGACAATATCAACACAAAAGAATTCCGCTGGACAACCGATTTCAATATTGCATTCAATAACAACAAAATTGAAAAACTGGCTTCGGACATTGCACTTGGTGCATCGGGAAGAAATATCTCCATACTTCGTCAAGGCTACTCCGTTAATTCCTTCCAATTATACAAGCAATTGTATGTAGATCCTGAAACAGGAAATGCTGTATATGACGATGTAGATAAAAGCGGTACCATTACTTCAGCAGACAGGCAGATCGTTGGCAATGCCTTACCAAGATATACAGGCGGTTTAACAAATAATCTTTCCTACAAAAATTTCGATCTCGGTTTCTTCTTCTATTTCCAGCAGGGCAACAAGATCATGAACATGAATGATTTCTTTTTGGTGCATGGTGGAACGCAAAGAAACATTGGCTTTGTGCCAAGACAACTGGAGAGATGGCAGCATCCCGGCGATATAACAGATATCCCCAGAATGACGACCTACAGTGGCGACCCAACTATCAACGGAGGCTCTGCGAATAACTACGGTGGTAGCGTTGCAAGCCTTAGCTCACGCTACCTGGAAGATGGGTCATTCATCCGTTTGAGAACGATCACGTTAAGTTATTCTTTGCCATCCAGCGTACTGCGCAATGTTAAGCTCACGAACCTGCGTGTGTACGTGCAGGCCAGCAATCTGTTCACCATCACCAAATACAAAGGTTTAGATCCTGAAGTAAGTTCTCAAAGCGCTAACCAGAATACTGCAGGCTACGACTGGGCTACTGTTCCGCAACCAAGAACTATACAGGCCGGTATTAACCTATCCTTCTAAATGATAAAAGACTGAATTATGAAACCTCTCAATAAAATAATTAAAGGTATCGCTATGCTCTGGATGCTATCCGCATTTGTGTCGTGCAAAAAATACCTGACTGAAATTCCCAACAATGCAGTTCCTTCCACAGCCGCAATTACAGACGCAGGTACAGCCAGGGCCGCCATTATTGGGGCTTATGACGGCCTGCAGAACTACTATGCGTCCAACTATCCCACACTGGGAACCATTACTGCAGATAATGTTGTGTTCAACGGAACACTCAGTCAGTATCTGCAACTGGATCAGAATGCCATACCAACGGACAACGTAACCACTGTTGCCGCATACCAGGGCATCTACAGCATGATCAATACAGCAAACAGTGTGATAGCATTTGTTCCATCAGTCAACGATCCGTTGTTGACAAACGATGAAAAGAATAAGATTCTCGGCGAAGCTTATTTTATCAGGGCGATCGGCTACTTTGACCTGGGCAGAGGCTGGGGCGGCGTACAATTGCAACTTAAGCCGACAACGGATCTCAGTGCGCTTAAAGGTATTAAGCGAAGCACACTGGATGAGACATACGACCAGGTACTTGCAGATCTTGTTCAGGCAGAACAGCTACTACCGGAAGATGCAAAAACAAGGAACCGCGCGCAAAAAAGTACGGCCCGTGCGTTGCGTGCCAGGCTGCATTTATACCGCAAGCAATGGGCCGATGCAGAAGCTTACGCCAGCCAGGTGATCAGCAACACAAAGTATAGCCTGGTAAAACCATATGGTGCATTTTTTACGGCTCCTTTTCTTAGCAATGAATCTGTGCTTGAGCTTACATTTTCTGCAAATGACAGGAACAGTTACTGGAACCTTTGGTATCCCAGTTCCTTCGGCGGACAGTTTACACTTAAGCCTTCCGCTGGTATTGTTGACAAGCTCAACAATACTGATATAGGCGGAGCAAGAAAATCACTCATTGCAGGAAGCGGCAATTCGGTGTATGGAGTGTTGTACAACACTTATGCAACAAGTACGGATCCGGCTTACCTGATCCGCATTGCGGAATTGTACCTGATCCGTGCTGAGGCAAGGGCACAGCAAAACAATCTGCAGGGTGCCCTGGAAGATCTTGATGCTGTAAGGCAGCGTGCGGATGTTGCCAAATCTACAGCCGTTACAAAAGCTCAAGTTATCCAGGCAATTGAAGATGAGAATAGTGTAGAATTTGCTTTTGAAGCACACAGGTGGTTTGATCTGGTGAGAACAGGACGGGCAGGAGAGGTGCTTGGACTCACCAACAAAGACTTTTGGCTGTTCCCTATTCCTTACCAGGATATTTTATCTGACCCCGACGTAACACAAAACCCCGGCTACTAAAAATTCATCTAACTCAATATTTCCATCATGAAATCATTTCGTTCAATCATGTTGCTTGGCCTGCTGGCGTTATTGGCAGGAGAGCGTGCAGCAGCACAACAGAATTATTACTTCCGCAATGCAGGAACTTTCGATCCGAAAATTCCTACGCCCGAACAGTTTCTTGGTTACCCCATCGGTACGCACTATACACGGCATGATCAGATTGTAGCATACTTCAATGAACTTGCACGTGTAAGCAATAAGATCCACGTGGAAGTGATTGGCAAAACGTACGAAGAACGTCCTCTGATTATTGCCACAATTACATCGCCTGATAACTACGGACGAATCAGTAATATTAAGCAGGCGCATGCAACTTTGGTTGATCCGGAAGCACCGCTGCCGGGGAAAGATGTGCCCGTAGTTGTTTGGTTAGGTTACAGCGTACATGGTAACGAGACCTCAAGCGGTGAGACAGGTTTGCTGACAGCTTATTACCTGGTTGCCAATCAGAGCGAAGAAACACAGCAATGGTTGAAAGAATCCGTGGTGCTGGTTGATCCTTCTCAAAACCCTGATGGAAGGGACAGGGCCGCCAACTGGTATAATTCCTACAAATCTTTTCCGCCGGTGGCTGATGCCTACGATAAAGAGCACCAGGAGATCTGGCCGGGCGGCAGAAGCAACCATTACCTGAACAATCTTAACAGGGACTGGCTCAGCCTTACGCAGGTAGAAAGTAAAGCAAGAATTGAATATTTCCATCAGTGGTATCCCAACGTGCAGATAGATTTTCATGAACAGGGTGCAAACGCTACCTACTACTTTGAGCCAACACCCAAGAGCCATCAGAGCCCGATCATTCCGCAAAGCGTGTACGACTTTAATGCAGTGCTGGCGAAGTACCAGGCAAAGGCGCTGGATGATATCGGTTCATTGTATTTCACCAAAGAGAACTATGACAATCTATCACCGATCTATGGTTCTACTTATCCCAAATTTTACGGTGGAGTAGGCGCTACTTTTGAAGAAGCCAGCAGCCGTGGATTAAATATTGAAACAAGCAACGGCATACTCACATTTCCATTTACGATACGCAATCATCTTGTAACAGGTCTTGCTACAGTGCGTGGTGCTGTAGCGGAGAAAGAAGGCTTGTTTAAATTGCAGAAAGACTTTTTTAAATCCGCATTGGAACAGGCTGCGAGAAACGATGCAAAAGCATATGTTTTTGGTGACAGCCGCGATGAAACACTTACCCGCAAATTTCTTGATCTGTTATTAAGACATCGCGTGAAAGTGTATGAGCTTACAGCGAATGTAAGTGCTGAAGGAAAAAGTTTTGAAAAAGGAAAAGCTTATATCGTTCCGGCAGCGCAACCCAATTTCAGGATCATCCACTCATTGTTTGAAGAAAATTTGCTGAAGGACAGTGTATTTTATGATAACACCGGATGGTCAATCATTCATGCCTATGGCCTGCAATACAGCAAGATCAAAAATCCTGCATTCTCTAAAGGAGAACCTGTTACTGCGTTGCCATCCTTGAAAGGCGAGGTGGCAGCCGGACAAGCTTCCTATGCCTATCTCTTAAGCTGGAGCGATTACAATGCATCAAAGGCTTTGTATTACCTGTTAAACAGAGGTGTTAACGTGAAAACCGCGTTTAAGCCTTTTACGGCAAACACTCCCGGTGGTAAGAAATCCTTTGGTTATGGCGCACTTGTGGTACCGGTAGCCGCGCAGGACATTCCTGCTGATTCCCTGTATAGAACACTTAATAATGCAGCATCATTGGCAGGCGTATCATTTACATCTGCGCTTACAGGTTTCAATGCTGAAGGTATAGACCTGGGAAGCAGCAACATCAAAAGCGTACGAAAACCATCTGTTGCACTGGCTTTTGGTCAGGGCATCAACTCGGAAGAAGCAGGTGAAGTTTGGTTTTTATTGAACCAACAACTGGGCTTGCCGGTTGTAAAGATTGATGCAGATAATTTTTCGCGCATCTCACTAAAAAAATACAATACACTGATATTGCCTGGCGGTAATTACAGCGAATGGGATAAATCTGTTGTCGCAAAAATTAAGGACTGGGTAAGAGAAGGTGGCAATCTTATTACTTTTCAGAATGCCAGCGCCTGGGCCATTAATCAGGAAATTTCCCGTGAGAAAGCATATGTAGATTCTTCGCTGAACAACCGTGGCGGTGGCAACACAATTCGTAATGTGCCGGCAAATGCAACCGTGTCTCCGGTATCTAATTCAACAGAAACGCAGAATGCAAAACGGGCGTTATCTGCTGAAAGATTGGATTACGTTAGCCTGCAGGATGTTGAAGGTGCAAAGCGGTTAAATGGCGCCATTTTTACGACTGATCTTGATACTACGCATCCTGTCGCGTTTGGAGTGAACAGTCGCCGTTTGTTTGTGAACAAAAACGGATCAACCATTTTGCTGCCGTCTAAAAACAAATACAACACCGTTGCTCAATATGATAAGGACGCGTTTGTAAACGGATATGCGCCAAAAGAAAGCGTCTCTAAAATAAATAACTCGGCTGCTATTATAACCAGTGCAGAAGGTTCAGGAGCCATCACACTTTTTGCAGATGATCCTGCATATAGAAGCTACTGGCTTGGTACGAACCGCCTGTTGCTGAACGCTATTTTCTTCGGTAACCTGATCAGTGGTTTTGGCAATTTCGGTTCTGAATAATCGTAGGAGTTTTTTTGTCATTTTCCCATAAGCAAATACAAAGCCCGTTGTTTCCACGGCGGGCTTTAAATACTTTGAGCGCAGGATTGTAAAAGTGATTTTTAACCTCCTAAAACGGGTTATGAAAAGTATGGCACTGTTTGTTACCACGATCATCATTAAAAATGCAGATATTCAGGCGTTGTCTGCAATAAAAAAGGGACTTCCGCCGAAGCTTTACCGTTTAATCATATACACGTTTTCTGAACCGGGAAAATCAACACTTCACGTTGAATTGGAACGGCAGGCACAAACAATAGAAACCGTGGTGAATGAGGTTTTATCCGTTCTTGAAAAATTAAGTCTTGGTTTTTCATTCACAATTACATATAGATAGTCATTTTTTTCGCGACCGGCAGTTAAGTCAACGTCAATGATGGTCATGAGAAAATGAAAGACATAAATTAAAACGTTAAATATTTACACACAATTGAACAAAACCGGGAGATATCAGGCAGGCTACATGAGTTAAACCTGATTAAGATGCAATGCCGGCGTCAAGAATTTTTGAAGAAGAAAGTATTTTGAATTCCTTTAAGTATTTAAGTTCCTCCCCGAGTTTTTCTTGCTGATCATTAACAAAGTTCCTTAAGCCGATGCTTAGGTCATGTCGATCCATTAATCTTGCATAAACATCTAAAACCGCAAGATCTTCTTTTTCGCAAAATGAGAGTATATCGAGCGTTTTCATGTCATCCGGCGCGGGCCTCAGCTTTGTCCACTGACTAAAGGTTTCATCCTGTGTGGTTTTTTGCCAGTGTTCATGTATGCAATAATATTTTTTATTAATGAACCTGATGAGGTTTGAACAGTCACGGATCATCTTAAGGAGAAATGCTTTTGTTAATACCCGCATATATTTACTGCCCGCAAGGATACTGTAAAAGGTGTTAGCCCTTTCTTTGCAAATATCCTGAATGTCAGCCAGGATTTTAACTTCCCGATAATTTAGCAGAATAACGTTATTACTTAGCAATTCATCGGTTTGTAGTGCATCGACATTAGAGCTGCTTATTATACTAATTGTCTCACTAAAATATTCATTTTCAAAAAGGCTGTATCGATGCATCATCTTCAATTATTTTTTTGTGGGATCTTGCCACGGTTTGTGATTTTTTTTCATGATGGTATCCTCATCCATGAATTGCCTGTGCGTTTGGAAAGCGCTGATTGTGCCAAACAATGAGCCTGTATTCAGATTGTTCTACAGTATTTATTACTGGTTTATCAGTTCTCATTTGCCGGTTAGCAAAAAAAAGATTGCGGTAACAAATAATAAATATCCTGTGACGGACATGCAAAGTAGTTTTAGGTCGCTCAATTCTCCCGGGCAAGTTGCGGTGTACATCAATAATAAAAATGCAAGACTTACCATGGTATATATGACCGTCTTTCTTTTTTTAATGGTACTGGAATCCGGGTCGGTTCTTAGAAAAATACGGGGTAATAAATGTTTCATGTTAGAAGGGGATTTTATGCTGTTATAACAAGCAACTGCGGCATTGCCTGCAAGTCATATGCTTATTTTTTGAACGATTTTTTGGGTTTAGCATTGAATGTCTCTTCAGCGCTGGTAAGACTTTTTGTTATGCTTCCACTGGCAAAATATGGGTGACATAGGTTGCCTGTACTTTTTTGCGTGCACCGACACCGTTCATTTTGTACTGAAGATACCTGGCCAAAATTCCCGGGACAGAGCGGGGGGATGAATTTATTTCGTCTACAAAAACATTGTACTGTGTAATAATTCCGGGTCAATCTAACTATAAATCCGGTACAAATTAAGCCGGCACGTTCAAGTTATATGTAGACGTTTATTGAAAGAATTGAATGGACGGAAAACATTTGTGTTTATGTAGAAGCCGGCTTCTGCTAAGCGCTTGCGGTTGTATGATTTTTGAAATCGACGAGTAGTTAAAGTAAAGCAAATAATTATACCTTAGGTATTGATTGGACATCGGTTGCTATTTTACCCAGCTGCTGGCAATTGCGATCAGTTGACTCATGTCAAGAATAGTGATCCTTGTTCCTTTTGTTTGTAAAATTCCTGCTTCTTTAAACTCTGTCAACAACCGGATTACATTTTCCCTGGCAGTGCCTACCACGCTTGCAAGATCTTCCCTGCCTATTAAAATTTCTGTGGATTGTCCTGACTTGCCGTCTGTTTTATACTTTTCAGTAAGCAGAAGTAAATGTATTGCCAGCCTCTGCCGCACCGTCTTGCTGGTAAAAGCGGATAAGTTATTGCACATTACAGCAAATTCGTGGCTTAAGGCCTGCAACAGCCTTTGTGCTAAAACGGATGATTGTTGAATTGCATCACTAAAATCCTCGCGGGAGATGAAAATAATACGGCTTGCTTCAAGTGTTGCTGCCGCAACGGAGTAGCGATCATTCGATAGGACTGCGTGGTATCCAATTAGCTCTCCGGACTTAGCGATGTAAATTATTCGCTGCCGTCCGCCTTTTTCCATTTTGTATTTTTTTACTTTTCCTTCTACTATATAAAAAATACCCAAAGGATAACTGCCTTCACGAAATACAATTTCACCTTTTTTGTATACTTCCTCAGAAGTATGTGCAAGCAAAAGTTGAAGGTCTCTCGATGGCAGGTCTTGCAATATTGACTCACGCTTAAAATTCCAGTTGTCTATCAAAAAATTCCCTCTTACACTCATTCCGGCAAATATATGTTTATAAGCAAGTGATGTATATCACTTCTATAGGATTTCGGTTGTCAAAACGAAATACTCAGCCAAATGTCTATGTACTGATGCCAATAATCCATACTCATTATTTTGTGAGTGGTTGGGGGATGTAACAATACCGGCAACATCAGAAAACTAGATCAATGCCTGTGTCCCGGAGCTTTCAGCATGCCTTACAATATATTCACGTTACCTTTTATAAAGCGTATATGCAAGCATATTGTTCTGGGTGACAATGAATGCTTATAATAGTTCCTGTTTTGGCTGGTTTACAGTCTGCAGTTGTAGCTGATATTATATCAGGGGTAAATTGTGAATTTTGGTATTGGCAATAATGGTCGATAAACTAGCTTCTCTTAATTACGCTCTTTAACGCTTGCTTGGCAAAATGGATGCGGCTTTTAATCGTGCCGACCGGAAGGTCAAGCATCCAGGCAATCTCAGTGTATTTATAGCCCTCAAGATGTAACACAAAAGGCTTTTTTAGCAAACATGGAAGCTTTTGAATTTGTGCCAGAATATTTTTAGTCGAAATGTCAGGATGATAGCTCGTGTTCGCCAAAGGTTCTTTCTGCAGGGCTTTAGTTTGGGCAACAGTTAGTTCAAGCGTTTTTTTTCTTCGGCGATAATTGTTGATAAAAATATTCCGCATTATTACATAGAGCCAGGCTCCTATATTCGTAGTTGACTTAAAATTGTCCTGGTATGCAAGGGCTTTACATAGTGTTTCCTGCAGTAGATCCTCTGCGTCTTCTTTCGTCCGTGTAAATTTCCGGGCCATGACCATCAGGGGTGGAGTGTTTTCTACCAGTAAATCCATGAAGGATGAATTATTCATATGTTGACTATTTTAAGCTGATTGGGACATAGGATTCTTAGGAATAATGTTTAGTTGCTTCAAAGCTTTATCTAAAGGATCGCAGTAGTTTTCCCAAAATGCAGACAACCTGACTAGCAGTAACGATATAGCTACTTAACGCATATCAATAGAATGCCAGCTTTTTTCCAAATGGACGGACGTAAATTGTAATTATTGTTGTGCCCAGCAAACGATCGTTGAATGCTGATGAAAGAGCTTTCCTGGTCAGGAGATAATGCGGCATAATCGCAAATGTCGCTATAGTATCCTAACAAGGGCTGGTGAATCGGTGAGCCGGATATCTGATTACCGCTCACTCTTGCATCAGTTTTATGTATTTCGGTCTAATGAGTCTGGTGTCTTGACGGCCGGCGATTTTGTGCCTGGAGCAGGGCATATTGAAGGCTTAAAATTGCAGTGTCATTCACGCTTACAAATATATATTTGTGTTTCCGTGATCTAAATCACTTTTTGAAATTAACGGTAACAAATCCAGGTTATTTGTACTACTTTTTCTGATGAGCCAGGATCGTCATGTAAACGGATAATTTGGTTAGCCACAATCAAAAGGAGATGACGTACACTTTTCGTTGATAGCCCGTAGGGTTTAGCGTTGTATAGAGGCCGTAATATAGAAGGTCCTTCTTGTGAGCAGGACATTATCCCCTTTTATTTGGTTAAAGTCCTAACGGACTATGTATTCTCAAATCAGACATTTCTATTACGCTTAATTCCTTACGGGAAAAACTGTCACTGTTGTGAAATCAGTCATTGATACTAAGCCATGCGCTATATAGAGTCAAAAAATTGAATGACAGATGTTCATTGCAAAGCTCTGTAGGTCTCCGTGTTTTCTCCGGTTGTTCTCCTATGTAACAAAAGAAAGCAGCACATGCAGACAGCGCAACAAAAAATATTTTTCCCGATTAAAAATATTTATTCATATTTGATTTCAATATTCAGCGAAGTTCATTGCCCTTAATTTGTAAACAAAAAGCTTTAAATGACTAGCCAAAAATTATGAGAAATACGCCGGTGAATTTTGTTCCCGGTTACCGGAACAGATGATTTTACCCGCTTGGAAAACCTTATTTAAGCCAAATCTTATTTAACCGAAAACCTGTGATGTTATACCTAAACTGTTAATCAAACTCTATGAAAAATTCCCCCATTTTTGTGTCTTTAGTAATATTGCTTGCGGCTGCCCTGCTATTTATTATTGTTTATAAGACCCGTCGTAGAAACATTATGACACGGAAGCGCTTTTTAGCGATAGGCATTTTTATTACGCTTGTAATGAATTCGATTTTCTACTCTTATTTAGCCAGGGGCGAGGTCAAGCCAATTCCGGCATTTGCAATATTAACTTTAGAGGTTTTCGAAATACTGCTTTTTGCATTGGTTTGGGGCATATTTAAGTTGGTGGAAAAAAATAAGAAAAAATCTTTGCGGGGAATAGTCAAATCATCCGAAAGAGAAAAGGAAAAAATGCACTATTAGCAGCCCGGATCAGCGCTTGCCTGGTGGAAAAGGTATTTGACGGATGAGGGTCAACTTTTTAGCAAATGCAATTGTTGAGCCTTTTCAGGGGTGATATTTATCACTTTCTGAAGTAAAAATACTCACCGCGGCCGAACAATGTTGCTGATAATTTTGCAGCTATGAATTTTTCAAATGCAGTAACCGGGCAACATTACTTTACACAGGATCACGATTGGGTCGAGTTTAAAGGGGCTGTAGCGGATATAGGTGTCAGCGCGTTTAAATTGACCGGATTTAAAGCAATAGATAAAATTGAATTTGCCAACGTAAGTGGCTTTATGCAGCCCGGTGATCTGATCGCCTCCATCTACTACAAAGACTATTGTATTGAACTGAGAATGCCCATTGCAGGTAAGATTGCGGAAATCAACAGCTTGTTGCTTACAGAAGAAGCGAGTGCGCTGTTGCAATCGAATGGCACATGTTGGATTGCCCGGATAATACCAGCTCAACCTTATGAACGAAAAGGTTTAGTGCTTCCGGAAGAATATCGTATGAATGGCAAGAGCAAATACGCCAAAGCCTAGCTATCCTCAAAAAGTATAAGTATAATAATGATTGATGACAACAAGTGTTGCGCAGTTACACGTTTTCGGAGCGATCGTCAATTCAATGATGTGTTCCCGCCTTCCATCAGGAAATTTGCGGACAGGCATTGGACACCGTTGAGCGTAGCAAGAAAGGTTGCGGACTATTTATCGGTTAAGAAAGGCAGTAAAATACTGGATATTGGAAGCGGAGCCGGTAAATTTTGCCTCGCCGCTGCACATTATAAACCTGAAGTGCAGTTCTTTGGCGTAGAGCAACGAAAGAGCCTGGTTGATGAAGCTGAAGCTGCCAAAAAAACACTGGGTATTCGCAATGCATTTTTTCTCCATGGAAATTTTATGCAAACCAATTTTGATCTTTATGATCATTTTTATTTCTTTAACTCATTTTACGAGAATTTGGTTTGGGGTGAAAAAATAGACAACACGCTGGAGTATTCGGAAAATCTTTATCACTATTATAACCGTTACCTCTATAAACTTCTGGCTTCCCGTCCCGACGGTACACGCCTGGTTACATACCATAGTGTTGAGGATGAAGTGCCGACTGATTATCAGTTGGTTGGCTCGCATTTGGATGGACTCTTGAAGTTCTGGATAAAAATAAGTGGACTCAACGATGTAGATCACGAAAATGATCATCCTTATTATAAACCGTCACGTATATCATTAGAACAACAGGAAAAAATGATAGTAGCAACCGGGTTGGCTGACAGAAGTCTTTAAACCACTGCTTTGTTATAACGAAGATTTGATTTTCTTAACTTTGCAGCATGAAGGCAAAAACAGAGCGCCCGGTATCGCAGTTCAATAGCGAGTTGAAGTTAAGAGGCTTTAAAGTTTTCCAGATTGAAAACGACAGTAATGCCACGCGGATCTACAGCAGAAAAGATTTTTATAAGATCTGTCTGACTACTGGTAAGAGTGTGATTCATTATGCCGACAGAAGCTTCGATATGGACGGTACGATTCTCTTTTTTGGCAACCCTCATATACCTTATTCCTGGGAAACGATCTCGAGAACCTACGTAGGTTATACCTGTCTTTTTTCTGAAGAATTCTTAAAAGTATCTGACCGGTCGGAGAGTTTGCAGCAATCACCTTTATTTAAGATCGGAGGTACACCGGTTCTGAAAATAAGTGAAGATCAGCGCATGTTCCTCAACACAATATTCCGTAAGATGATTGATGAACAGGGAACTGACTACGCTTACAAGGACGACATGATGCGGAATTACATCAACCTGATCATTCATGAAGCCCTAAAGCTGCAGCCATCTCAGAATATCGACAAGCAAAACAATGCGCTGGTCCGGGTTACTTCTGTGTTCCTGGAATTGCTGGAGCGACAGTTTCCTATTGAAACAATTGATCATCCGCTTTCCCTGAGATCTGCACAGGATTATGCCAAAAACCTTGGTCTTCATGTGAATTATCTTAACCGCGCTGTAAAAGAAGTTACGGGTAAGGCAACAACAACTCATATCAGCGAACGTATTGTTACCGAAGCCAAAGCACTTCTCCAGCATACCAACTGGAACATTGCTGATATAGCTTATGCACTCGGCTTTGAGTATCCCACCTATTTCAATAATTTTTTCAAGAGAATTACCGGCACTAATCCTTCTTCTTTAAGAGTTCAGGAAGTTTGAAATTCTTAATCATCGGTTTGATTATCATTACCACGCCCATACAATGTCATGGTATCTTTGCAATGTCATTAAGTTTAAAATGCAGCATTAGTAAAAACAGGTAACGGGTGACCGAAGTGTGCAGTTTACCTGCATTCTTTACTGCATAAAAATTGCACAACGCCAGTGTCATCCTTCACAGCTTACAATAGCTCTGTTGTTAGGAGGTGCAGGTATGTGCGGCGCGGTATATCGCATAACAATCAATTTCAAATCAAATAGCAAACAAGGTGATCAAAGACATTTTTGAAAGAATGAAAGCCGGACAGCTGATCAGGTTGGATGATCCTGACTATTATAAAGTACAGGAAGTTGTTGACAGAACGATTTCCTTATCGCCCGTACTCAATAACTCAACGAGCATAGGGCAGATACGCGAAGTTATCAGTGAAATAATTGGATCGCGGCTGGATGAAAGCACGACTGTATTTGCTCCTTTCTTTACCAATTTCGGCAGGTTTATCAGCATTGGCAGGAATGTCTTTATTAACCATGCATGTTCATTTTTGGATATGGGCGGAATTACAATTGAAGATGATGTACTGATAGGACCCAAAGTAAATCTGATCACCGAAAATCATCCAATGGATCCGAACGATAGGAGGGCGCTTGTTTGTAAGCCGGTAATCATCAGGCGGGGAGCGTGGATTGGTGCAGCTGCAACCATATTGCCCGGTGTTACAGTTGGGGAAAATGCAGTTGTTGCAGCCGGAGCTGTTGTTTCAAAAGATGTGCCCGCAAATACCATTGTGGGAGGGATTCCTGCGAAGGTATTAAAGACGATTTCAATAGGAGATGTATGATCAGCTTAGTGTTTCATCGTCCTGTACGAGCATTTGCGATTGTTAGTCTTGTCTGTATGGTCTGTTCCTGCAAGGCGTATACAAAAGATAATGAAAGTGCATTTCCCGAATATATGAGTACAGATACACTAACACATAAAATGAAAGTCACGATTGGCTCACAAACATTCACTGCTTTGTTGTCAGACAATCCTGCATCCGCTGCCTTAATAGCGGCGTTGCCTTTAACGCTCGTTATGACAGAGCTGAACGGTAATGAAAAATATGCTAAGCTTCCAAATGCTCTTCCGGCAGCGCCGGCTAATCCTTCAACAATCCAGGCGGGTGATCTTATGCTGTGGGGCAATAATACGCTGGTACTTTTTTATAAATCTTTTTCTACCTCGTACAGTTATACCCGGATCGGCAGGATCGATGATGTGCGCGGACTGTTTCCAGCAGTCGGTTCAAAGGAGATAACTGTTACGTTTTCTGTAGAATAAGCCGGTGTGGTTCAAACATCTGCCCGGAAAGTCTGCTCAACTTACATTCAATAAAAATTACGTGTTATGGAGAATAATAAAAAGATGAACTCAATACATAGCTCCCGCAGAAGATTCATTCAACAGACAGCAATGGCTGGTACAGGTTTGATATTAATGCAACACACACCCGTTTTTTCACAATCAAATGGAATCAGAAAAATGACAGATAAGATAAAGTCAAAAGGTTATGCTGCTAAAGATGCATCGGGAACGCTAAGTCCATGGGAATTCGAACGGAGACCTGTTGGAGACAATGATATTTTGATTGACATTAAGTATGCCAGCATCTGTCACTCAGATATTCATCAAATGAAAGGTGATTGGGGGCCACAACAATATCCCCAGGTACCCGGGCATGAAATTGCCGGCATCGTCACTGCCGTTGGCAGAAATGTTACCAAATTTAAAGTTGGCGACAGGGCCGGTGTCGGTTGCATGGTTGATAGCTGTCTTCGGTGCGATAGTTGTAACCACGGCGAAGAGCAGTTCTGTGACAATCATGCTACCTTATTCACATATGGTTACCCTGACAAGGCTTCCCCATCAGGTATAACACAAGGCGGATATTCCAATAACATCGTAGTGAGAGATCACTTTGCAGTTCATATTCCCGGTCATATTAGTCTTCAGGAAGCAGTACCTCTGCTTTGCGCAGGTATTACAACTTACTCTCCCCTGATGAGAGCCAATTTCAAAAGAGGCGATAAGATTGGAGTCGCTGGTATTGGTGGTCTGGGACATCTTGCGATCAAAATTGCGGTTGCAAAAGGAGCCGATGTTTATGCATTTACAACATCTCCTGGTAAAATAAAAGATGCACTCGCGTTTGGAGCAAAAGAGGCTGTTTTAGTTGACAATACTTCCAAATTAGCTCAATATAAAGGCAAGCTGGATTATATGATTTCCACAATTCCGGCTCAATACGATGTGGCTGCTTACGCTTCAGCGGTTAAGCGTGGTGGCTTTTACACACAGGTTGGCATGCCGGTTGGCTTTCAGCTTGCCCTGAGCAATATTGGCCTGGCAAATACCGGTGTAAATTTCAATGCATCACTTATTGGCGGGATTCCTGAAACCCAGGAAGTAGTATATTATTGCGCAGATAATAAGGTGTTGCCACAGGTCCAGATCATTAACGCGGCGGAAGTGAATGATGCGTGGGAAAAAGTAATTGCCAAACAAGCCCGTTACAGGTTTGTGATAGACACTGCGACGCTATAGCCTGTTTGATTCACACTGACAGGGATCGTTTTCTGTAGCTGCAATCTCCGGTATAAGTAAGGTGTCGGCCGCGCCAACGTTTCTTTGTTAACAACTGATAAAGCTTAAAGCCCAAAGCCTAAAGCTCAAAGCTGACCGAAGCGAAGGTTTTTAATCATTTAAGAAATATAAGAGTAAATAAGAATTTTTGCCCAGGATAATAATTACACTTAAACGACAATATATTTACTTAACCAGCCCGGACCTTCACCATTGACCATTCACTATTCACTAGTTGTATAGAAGTAAGGTGTCGGCCGCGTCAACGTTTCTTTGTTAACAACTGATAAAGCTTAAAGCCCAAAGCCTAAAGCTCAAAGCTGACCGAAGCGAAGGTTTTTAATCATTTAAGAAATATAAGAGTAAATAAGAATTTTTGCCCAGGATAATAATAACACTTAAACGATAATATATTTACTTAGCCAGCCCGGACCTTCACCATTGACTATTCACTATTCACTAGTTGTATAGAAGAATTGACATGATAATCATGATCGTTTATGAATATTAAGCACAATAAATTTTCAGATAAGTTGCTCGCTGAAATAGACAAAGCCGATGACCTCCACATTGCACCATTGCGCGGGGACGGTGTATCTTATGGAACACCAACATGGATTTGGGAGGTTGTTGTTGACGACTGCCTGTATGTAAGAGCTTATAACGGTGTGCAATCGCGATGGTATAAAGCTGCTATTAACCAAAAGCGGGGCCGCATTGAAGCTGCAGGAAAAATCATGGATGTGGCGTTCATTCCCGCTTCCGGCGAAGTGAATGATACCATTGATGAGGCCTATAAAAAGAAATACGGAGGAAGCCCTTATCTGTCTTCCATGATCAGTAACCGTGCCCGTGCTGCGACAATAAGAATTGTTCCTGCGTGAGAATTGGGGTAATGGAAATTCTGTTTGGATAAAAAAACGAAATGAGTAATAACATTCAAGACAACGAAATTGCTATCAGGAATATTAAGATAATCTCCTAATCATTTAAAGGAATTCTAATGAAAATAACACGAATTGGAACGCAGCCTTCTGCTATTGGACCGGGTGACTGGTTTACCGGAGCTGTAAGGATAGATCCTCTTTTTGCTGCAAACGAAGCCAGACGCGCTGCAGCGGCCAGTGTAACCTTTGAACCAGGTGCGAGAACCGCATGGCACACGCATCCGCTTGGTCAGACGCTTATTATAACAGCCGGTTGTGGCTGGGTACAGCGCGAGGGCGAAGACATTGAAGTAGTAAGACCTGGCGATGTGGTTTGGTTTGAGCCGAATGAAAGGCACTGGCACGGAGCAACCCCAACCACAGGCATGACTCACATTGCGATACAGGAAAATTTAAACGGAAAAGTTGTTGACTGGATGGAACAGGTAAGTGATGAACAATATAGTCGCCATTTATAAGAAAAACAGAAGGCGTAAACAAGGGAAGGGGACACAGAGGGCACAAAGAAGACACAGAGTTACACAGAGGATATGCTTACATTCCAATCTATTACCACGACGGGTATTTGGTTAACCACAATCAAGAAAGAGATGACAATACACGTTTTGTCGATAGCCCGTAGGGCTTACAGTTCAATAGAATGTCCCGGTGTAAAGGGGTTTCTTGTCCGTAGGACATTAACCTTTGATTGGTTAATGCCCTAACGGGCTATTATATTCTCGTTTTGATCACGTCTATTGAACTTAATTCCCTACGGGAAAAACTGTCACTGTTATAAAGTCTATCATTGCCATTAAATCATGTCGTGTACGCAATCAAAAATTAGATGCCAGCTTTAACTTGATAGCCTCTGTGCAACTCATTGTCTGCTTCTGCCTTTCCTGTGAAACAAAAAAATACAGTTACACAGAGGGCACAAAGAAGACACAGACGATATGCATGATCTTATCTGATATATTGCGAGCAATTGATATTAATTCAGCTCTTGTTAGAATTACTTCCCAACTTTTCCTTTGAAGCCATAAGTAATGGTGACATGCTTTGCAGGCAGGACGATCATTTTTTGATCGATTGTTCATATTATTATAATCTACTTTTAATTGCATTCTCAAAAATATTTTTTTCGGTCTTTCCTTTTTTCTCTTTCTTCGCATCTGAGAGAAAATCCAATATTTATACCTAGCTAACCAAAAAATGCCGAGCCCAAAAACAGCCAAATGCATTGAACTGCTTTATATCCTATGCCATTGCCGGATTCCAGTTTATGCTCAAACGAATGCAATACCCCTGACACGAACAGATCAAACCTTTTCGCGTAGCAATAAGTTTTTAAAGTTTTTCAGGAACATATACACAAGTCTTGCTTCTGCTGTAAACAAGCAGGCTGAGAAGATGCTTACCGGTTTGCCGCAGAAGCAAAACAAGTGGTATTGTAAACCTGTTTTAAAAAACAATACAAACACATCTGTGTCATTCTATAGCCCGCAAAAGAGCTCCGGGCAACTTCAGGGCAAGTTCAAATCACCCATCGATAAAGTTATTCAAAGAGCTATTTCCATTGTAAGAAGATTACCTGCATCAAAAAAAATTGTGCAACCAAACAGCACGCTGAGGCTGCTATTGGGAACGCCTGTCAACTTCAGTATCCGGCACAGACTGAAAGGATTGAAGATAAGTGAACAAGAAGAACTTCTGACAAGTCAGCGCATAGGACTTCTTATGACCCGCAAGTCATCAACAGAAGCGACAAGAGTTATTGCTTAAGTATATATAGCAGCAGATAGCGCAGGCTGCAGTTCACTTATGTTATTTCAGCACAGATCCAAATAAAGTTGACAGGCATGAACAGATATCCAATGAAAAAACTGCAATTCGTATTCCGGAATCTATGTTTGATTTTGTTATTGAGTTTAGGAATTACACAACTTAAGGCGCAGACCGATATCACTATTAACCCATCCGGAGGAAACACTTTGACCGACGGGTTGAAGGTGGTTTTGTTCACATCCGGCGCATACGGGGGTAGTTTTAATGTTTTTTCAAATGGATTCAGCCAGATATATAAGACTGGATATATCCGGTTGTATTTCCGGTTCGGAAATAATTCGACACAGGCCAATTTTAACTATTGTTCAAGCACGCCGTTAACGGGGCAGGGAACAACTGCATCACCCTGGAGCACAACAGTCAGTGGAACGGTTACTTCTACAGTTAGTAGCAAGACTTTCTATGTTACCTACACGGTAAAGTATAGTATGGGAAATGCAATGTATGTAGATTATGTTGTAAGAGCCCCTTCTGGTTTATCAGCTCCGGAAGATGTGCATTTGTATCTTTCGGAAGCTACCAACGATGGGAATGATCAAAGCGGAAAAGGATTTAAAACAACCAACAGTTCAGGAGATATCGTTGGAAATTACCGGCTGGACGCCACCTGTCTGCATGATATGAGCGGAGGCAAAGTAACCACCGTGTCGCATGCATATAAGGTAAAAGGCAACTTTACCAGCTACTATTCCGGTGCAGCCGCTTCCAGGGACAATTTGCAAGCTAGCTCAAATAATCTTTTGACAAATCTGGTTGACCCAACGTGCGCATCAGTCGCGGGAATTGCCATTCATGTTGCATTGGGAACACTTGGTTCGGGGCAGGCGGTTGGTAAAGAAGTCATGATTGGTTACGCAACCAATAGTACTGATTTTGATAACAACCCGGTGGTCGACCCGGTTCCTATAACAAGTGGATCAACGCCGGTCACGGTTCAATTTACTTCAGCTACATTAGCAGGTGCAGAAGGAGATACGACAGGACCTGCACCCGGATTAAAGGTTTTGGTTTCAAATGGAGTGCTTACGGCACCGCAGGTTGTAAGTTTTGCGGTAAACGGAGGCACCGCTGTGCTAAATACGGACTATACTTATCAAAATGCATTTTTAATTCCCGCCGGTGATTACACTACTGCACAACAGGTGAGTGTTAGTCCGATTACAACAATTGGCAATACCTTACCACAGTCCGACCGTACAATAAGTATCGGCCTTGTAGCCAATAGTTGTAATGACCTTATTCAATTAGGCACCCAGACAACATCAACTTATACAATAATTGATGATGACATACCTAAGGTAAGCCTGGAAAAGGTTTCAGATATAACAACTTGTGCCGGCACACAGGTATTCAATATTAAATTAACCAAAACTTCTTCAACCCCAACAACCGTAAACCTTGGATTTACAGGTTCCACCGCCGCTGCTGGTGATTTTAGTTCGTTGCCCGCATCCATTACTATTCCGGCAAATACGCTTTCTTATTCATACTCCTTAACGCCCGTTGCAAACAACGTTATTGATATTGATAAAATATTGGCTGTTCAGATAACGGGAGCGACTTCCAATGGCACAAACCTGCCGATCGCAGCTTCTCCCGCAAATGCTGTTTCTATTAATGTAACAGATTGTGATAATACTGTAGCAAATAAGAGCGTCACCATTACACCGGCAACTGTTAATGTAAATGAAGGAACAAACACTACAATAACAGTAAAGCTACCAACAGGCATCACTTCGGCTTATGCGATCGATGTGCCCATTGGTATTAGCGGAACAGCGACATCTGTTGCTGACTATGATGCACTTCCCGCAAAGGTTACTATTCCCGCAAATTCAAATTCTATCACCTTCCTTGTTAATGCGAAGACAGACAATATTATTGAGAGCGATGAAACAGTGATTGTTACCGGCGGAACATTGCCTGCAGGTTATACATACGTTTCTGGTAATGATGTATCTACCGTAACCATCAAAGATCAGACGGGTACTGCTGCCAATAAGCAACTTAGCATTACATCTTCTTCTCCAACTGTAAACGAAGGCGCAAGCGTTACCATTAAAGTTGCTCTGCCCGCTGGCATTACATCAACTTCGGACATTGTAGTTCCGCTCACATTAAGCGGAACCGCGATCGTAACTACAGATTATACTGTAACTCCCGGCAGCGCTGTTACAAGTGTAACAATTCCTGCAGGTTCTAATTCGGTGACCTTTACTATTGATGCAAAAACGGATAATATTATTGAAAGCGACGAAACAGTCACTGTTACGGGTGGCACTGTAACAGGCTATACTTACGTTTCCGGCTATGATGCATCAACTGTGACCATCAAGGATCAGACGGGCACCGTTGCCAATAAGCAGATCAGTATTACATCAGCCGCTGCAAATGTGGATGAAGGATCGAGTACTACTGTAACCGTAAAACTGCCGGCAGGCATTACGTCGAGTACTGCAATCGCCGTACCTGTGAGTGTTAGCGGGACAGCCTCATCTGGTGTTGATTATGATTTACTGCCAACAACCGTTACTATTCCCGCAGGCTCCAATTCGGTAACCTTCCCCGTTAATGCAAAGACTGATAATATTATTGAGGGCGACGAAACAGTTATCATTACCGGTACACCCATTGGAGGCGGCTATACATACGCATCAGGTAATGATATATCTACTGTCACCATCAAAGACCTGACAGGTACCGCTGCTAATATGCAGATCAGCATTACACCTGCTACAGTTAATGTGGATGAAGGTGTAAGCACTACTATAACGGTGAGTCTACCGTCGGGCATCACGTCAAGTACTGCAATTGCCGTACCCATTGGTATTAGCGGGACAGCTACTTCCAGTGTTGACTATGATTTAATTCCGGCAACGGTTAGCATTCCGGCAGGTTCCAATTCCATAACCTTCCCTGCTAATGCAAAGACCGATAACATTATTGAGAGCGACGAAACAGTGATTATTACGGGAGGAACACTTCCTGCTGGCTATGCCTATGTTTCCGGTAGTGATGTATCTATCGTCACCATCAAAGACCTGACAGGTACCGTTGCTAATATGCAGATCAGCATTACGCCTGCAACCGTTAATGTAGATGAAGGGGCAAGCACTACAATAGCCATTGGTCTGCCGGCAGGTATCACGTCAAGCACAGCAATCCCTGTATCCATTGCTATCAGCGGAACGGCTACTTCCATTGCTGATTACGATGCACTTCCCGTAACTGTTACCATTCCGGCGGGTTCCAACTCAATAACCTTCCCTGTTAATGCGAAGACAGATAATATTATTGAGAACGACGAAACAGTAATTATTACAGAGGTAACGCTACCAGCAGGTTATGCATATGGTAACAAAGTGTCTGCAGTAACGATCAAAGACAAGACCGGTACTGCGGCTAATATGCAGATCAGCATTACACCTGCAACAGTAAATGTAGATGAAGGAGCAAGCACCACGATAACCGTGGGCCTTCCGGCGGGCATCACATCTACTTCTGATATCCCTGTATCCATTGGTATTAGCGGAACAGCCAGTTCGGTTGTTGATTATGATGCCCTTCCAACAACCGTTACCATTCCGGCAGGTTCAAATTATATAACCTTCCCGCTTAATGCGAAGACAGATAATATTATTGAGGCTGATGAAACAGTAGTTATTACAGAAGGATCGCTTCCAGCAGGCTATACATATGGTAATAACGTATCCACAGTAACGATCAGGGACAAGACCGGTACTGCTGCTAATATGCAGATCAGCATTACACCTGCAACAATAAATGTAGATGAAGGAGCAAGCACTACCATATCTATTGGCCTGCCATCGGGCATTACATCTACTTCTGATATCCCTGTATCTATTGGTATTAGCGGGACAGCAGGTTCTGTGGTTGACTATGATGCTCTTCCGGCAACCGTTACCATTCCGGCAGGTTCAAATTATATAACCTTCCCTGTTAATGCGATGACTGATAATATTATTGAGGCAGATGAAACAGTGGTTATTACAGAGGGGACATTGCCGGCAGGCTATACTTACGGTAATAAAGTGTCTACTGTAACGATCAAAGACAAGACCGGCACTCCTGCTAATATGCAGATCAGCATTTCACCTGCGACTATAAATGTAGATGAAGGGTCAGGCACCACAATATCTGTCGGCCTGCCGGCAGGGATCACATCTACTTCTGATATCCCTGTATCCATTGGTATTAGTGGAACGGCAAGTTCGGTTGTTGATTATGATGCCCTTCCAACAACCGTTACTATTCCGGCAGGTTCAAATTATATAACCTTCCCGGTTAATGCAAAGACAGATAATATTATTGAGGCTGATGAAACAGTAGTTATTACAGAGGGAACGCTGCCGGCAGGCTATGCATACGGCAACAAAGTGTCTACCGTAACGATCAAAGACAAGACCGGTACTGCGGCTAATATGCAGATCAGCATTACGCCAGCAACAATAAATGTAGATGAAGGAGCAAGTACTACAATAGCTGTCGGCCTGCCAACAGGGATTACCTCGACTTCTGACATTGTTGTGCCTATTTCTATTAGTGGAACCGCAACTTCAACTGTTGACTATGATGTACTTCCAACAACCGTTACCATTCCGGCAGGTTCAAATTATATAACCTTCCCGGTTAATGCGAAGACAGATAATATTATTGAGGCTGATGAAACAGTAGTCATTACTGAGGGAACGCTGCCGGCAGGCTATACATACGGTAATAAAGTATCTGCTGTAACGATCAAAGACAAGACCGGTACTGCGGCTAATATGCAGATCAGCATTACGCCTGCAACAATAAATGTGGATGAAGGAACAAGCACTACAATAACCGTCGGCCTGCCAACTGGTATCACATCTACTTCAGACATCCCTGTATTTCTTACAATAAGCGGAACAGCAATTGCCGGTACAGATTACGCAATAACTCCAGGCAGCGCAGCAACAAGTGTCACAATTCCGGCAGGGTCTAACTCGGTAACTTTTAGTGTTGATGCGAACACGGATAACATTATCGAAGGAGATGAAACGGTAATCATTACCGGAGGATCATTACCTGCGGGCTACACCTACGCAACAGGCAAGGATGTATCTAATGTAACGATCAAAGACCAGACAGGTACCATAGCCAATAAGCAGATCAGCATCGCATCCTCATCCTCAACTGTGAATGAAGGAGCAAGCGTTACAATAACTGTTGGCCTGCCAACAGGTATTACATCAAGTACCGCAATAGATGTACCCCTTGGCGTTAGCGGAACTGCTACTTCCGTTGCCGATTATGACCTGCTGCCAACAACTGTTACCATTCCTGCAAATACAAATGCTGTAAGCTTTACTGTAGATGCTAAAACAGACTTTGTAATTGAAAGCGATGAAACGGTGATCATTACCGGCGGAACACTGCCTGCCGGCTATACTTATACAGCCGGTAAAGGTGCATCTACCGTAACCATCAAAGATCAGACAGGTACCGCTGCTAATAAGCAGATCAGCATTGCACCAACAGCAATTGGTGTGAATGAAGGAGCAAGTACAACTGTTACAATCAGCCTGCCTGCAGGTATTACATCATCTTCAGCAATTACAGTTCCACTTGCAATAAGTGGAACAGCAATAGCTGGCTCAGATTATGATCTGACTCCCTCAGGAGCCGCAACAAGCGTTACCATTCCAGCAAATACCAATTCCATCACCTTTACTGTTAATGCAAAGACGGATGGTATTATTGAATCAGACGAAACAGTGATCATTACCGGGCAAACGCTGCCCGCCGGGTTTACATATGCTTCGGGCAAGGATGTATCTACTGTAACGATAAAAGATGCGAGTGGTAATGTGCAGGTAACCATTGATCCGACAGTTACGGATCTGAACGAGGGTGCCAGCGCTACCATAACAATCAGTCTGCCCTCCGGCATTACTTCATCTTCAGCGATCACTGTTCCTCTTGCAATAGGCGGAACTGCAATTGCCGGTACTGATTATTACCTGGCTCCGGCAACTGCAGAAACCAGTGTAATCATTCCCGCAGGTGCCAGCTCTGTAACCTTCACCATCAATGCAAAAACGGATAATATTATTGAAGGGGATGAAACGGTGATCATAACAGGTGGAACTTTGCCTCCCGGCTACACATATGCAAATGGTAAGGATGTGTCTACCTGGACCATCAAAGACCAGACTGGTACAGCTGCCAATAAACAGATCAGTATCACATCAGCATCTGCAAATGTGAATGAAGGGGCAAGCACCACTATAAGTGTTAGTCTGCCAACGGGTATTACATCAACTGCTGCAATCACTGTTCCTGTTGCTATCAGCGGATCGGCTATTGCCGGTACTGATTTTGATGTAACCCCGCCAACCGCGGCAATCAGCGTCACTATTCCGGCTGGTTCAAACGCGGTAACCTTTACCGTTGATGCAAAAACGGATAACATTATCGAAGGCGATGAAACGGTGACGATAACAGGTGGAACTTTACCTGCAGGATATACTTATGTAACCGGTAAAGATGCTTCTACTGTAACCATTAAAGATCAGACAGGCACAAACCCGCTCAACACGCAGATTAGCATTGCATCCGCATCTGCAAATGTGAGCGAAGGATCAAGCGTTATTGTAACGGTTAGTTTGCCCGCTGGCATTACATCCACTTCAGCTATCAATGTTCCTCTTGCCATGAGTGGAACTGCAATTGTAAACACGGATTATGGCTTAAATCCGGCAACTGCGGAAACCGGCGTTACCATTCCTGCTGGTGCCAACGCTGTGACCTTTGCGGTTGATGCAAAAACGGATAACATTATCGAAGCCGATGAAACCGCGATCATAACAGGTGGAACGCTGCCTGGTAGTTACACCTACGTTACAGGCAAAAATGTTTCTACTGTTACAATAAAAGACCAGACAGGCACAACGGCCAATAAGCAGATCAGTATCAACCCGACAACTGTTGATGTGAATGAAGGCGCCAGTACTACTATCACGGTTAGTCTGCCTACGGGCATTACATCCAGTTCTGCCCTCAACATTCCTCTGGCCATAAGTGGAACCGCAATCTTAAATACGGATTATGATCTGACTCCAACAGGAGCATCTGCCGGTGTAACTATTCCCGCAAATGCCAACTCCGTGACTTTCACTGTTGATGCAAAAACGGATAACATTATTGAAAGCGACGAAACTGTCACCATAACAGGCGGAGCGTTGCCAACAGGTTATGCATATGTAGCCGGTAAAAATGCAGCTGTTGTTACCATCAAAGATCAGACTGGTACTGCTACCAATATGCAGATCAGCATCGCATCAGCATCTGCAAATGTAAACGAAGGTGCAAGCGCTACTATTACAGTCAGCCTGCCAACAGGAATCACATCCACATCAGCAATTACTGTTCCTCTCACAATAAGCGGAACTGCAATTTTAAATACAGATTATGATCTGACACCAACAGGAGCCTCTGCCGGCATTACCATTCCGGCAGGATCCAATTCAGTAACGTTTACCGTCGACGCAAAAACGGATAATATTATCGAGAGTGATGAAACAGTGACCATCACCGGCGGAACGCTGCCCGGAGGCTATACATACGTTTCGGGCAAAAACCTTTCCAGCGTAACAATAAAAGACCAGACAGGTACAGTTGCTAATAAGCAGATGAGTATCAGCCCAACAACAATTGATGTGAATGAAGGTGCGGGTACTACAGTAACTGTCAGCCTGCCCGCAGGTATCACGTCAAGCGCTGTGATCCCCATATCCATTAGTACTGGTGGAACAGCAGCTTCCGTTGCAGATTATGACTTACTTCCAACAACCGTTACTATTCCCGCAGGTTCCAATTCAGTAACCTTCCCCGTTAATGCAAAGACTGATAATATTATTGAGAGTGACGAAACAGTAATTATAACAGGCGGAACGTTGCCAGCTGGTTATACTTATGCAACCGGAAAAGATGTAGCTACTGTAACGATAAAGGACCAGACAGGCACGGTAGCCAATAAACAGATCAGTATTACACCGTCAACAGCTGATGTGAATGAAGGGGCCGGTATTACCATAACTGTCAGCCTGCCGGCAGGTATTACGTCAAGTGCAGCAATCGCTGTACCCATCAGTGCCGGCGGAACAGCTACTTCCAATACTGATTATGATTTACTTCCTACAACCGTCACTATTCCGGCAGGTTCTAATTCAATAACCTTCCCGGTTAATGCAAAAACTGATATCATTATTGAAAGTGACGAAACAGTAACCATAGCAGGCGGAACGTTGCCAGCCGGTTATACTTATGCCAGCGGCAAAAATACTTCTACCGTAACCATCAAAGATCAGACAGGTACAGTGGCAAATAAGCAGATCAGCATTTCACCCGCAACAGTTGATGTAAACGAAGGAGCAAGCGCTACTATTACAGTCAGCCTGCCAGCCGGTATCACGTCCAGTGCTGCAATTGCTGTATCCGTTAGTACTGGCGGAACAGCTGCTTCCAGTACTGATTATGATTTAATTCCTTCAGCCGTTACCATTCCGGCGGGTTCTAATTCAGTAACCTTCCCCGTTAATGCAAAAACTGATAACATTATTGAGAGCGACGAAACTGTGATTGTAACAGGTGGAACGCTGCCAGCAGGTTATAGTTATGCAACTGGTAAAGGTGCATCGACTGTTACGATAAAAGATCAGACAGGTACCGTAACCAATAAGCAGATCAGCATTACACCTGCAACAGCCAATGTGAATGAAGGAGCGAGCGCCACTATAATAGTAAGCCTGCCTGCTGGTATCACGTCAAGTGCTTCCATCTCTGTACCAGTGAGTGTTAGCGGAACAGCTGTTTCCAGTGTTGATTATGATTTGATTTCATCAACAGTCACCATTCCTGCGGGTTCCAATTCTGTCGCCTTCGCAGTAAATGCAAAGACAGATAATATTATTGAAAGCGACGAAACAGTGACTATCACAGGTGGAACGCTTCCAACAGGATATGCTTATGCAACTGGTAAAGATGCGGTTGTTGTAACTATCAAAGATCAAACGGGCTCTGTAACCAATAAGCAGATCAGCATAACGCCAACAGCCCTTAATGTAAATGAAGGAACAAGCACTTCTATAACGGTCAGTCTACCGGCAGGTATCACATCCAGCGCGGCCATCACGGTACCCATTAGTGTTAGCGGAACAGCTACTTCCAGCGCCGATTATGATCTGATTCCAACAAGCGTGACGATTCCGGCAAATACAAACTCGGTAAGTTTCACAGTAAATGCTAAAACAGATTTTGTAATTGAAGGCGACGAAACGGTGATCATAACAGGCGGAACGTTGCCGGCAGGTTATACTTATGCGACCAGTAAAAATGTATCTACCGTTACGATAAAAGATCAGACAGGAATAAACCCGCTTAATAAGCAGATCAGCATCGCACCTACATCGTCAAATGTGAATGAAGGTGCAAGCGTGCCGGTTACAGTCAGTCTCCCGGCAGGCGTCACATCGTCTTCTGCAATTACTGTTCCCCTTGGCGTAAGTGGAACTGCAATTGCGACTGCTGATTATGCCTTAACCCCGGCAACCGCAACAACAAGTATTACTATTCCGGCCAATACCAATTCCGTAGCCTTTACAGTAGATGCCAAAACAGACAACATCATTGAGAGTGATGAAACTGTAGTAATTACAGGCGGAACACTGCCATCGGGTTACACCTGGGTACCAGCCAAAGACGTATCTACCATAACCATCAAAGATCAGACAGGTACCGCAACCAATAAACAAATCAGTATCACACCAACAACCGTTGATGTAAATGAAGGTGCAAGCACTACTATAACAGTGAGTTTACCAGCAGGTATTACATCAAGTACTGCAATCTCTGTATCCATTGGCTCTGGCGGAACAGCTGCTTCCGGGGCTGACTATGGCATAAATCCAACAACCGTTACCATTCCGGCAAATACCAATTCAGTAACCTTTACGGTAGATGCCAAAACAGATAACCTTATTGAGGGCGATGAAACAGTGATCATTACAGGAGGAACACTTTCTGCTGGTTATACTTATGTATCCGGTAAAAATATCTCTACTGTAACGATAAAAGATCAGACAGGTACCAATCCTCTGAATAAACAAATCAGCATAACACCAGCCACAACAACGATAGATGAAGGTGCCGGTGCGACAGTAAAAGTGAGCCTTCCAACGGGCATCACTTCCGTTTCGCCAATAGTAGTACCGTTAGTGATTGCAGGAAGTGCAGCTGCAGGTACCGACTATCATTTGACGCCGGGAAATGCAGTAAACAGCATTACCATTCCGGCAAATACCAATTCAGTAACCTTTACGGTAGATGCCAAAACAGATAACATTATTGAAAGCGACGAAGCTGTTGATGTAAGCGGCGGTGTTTTATCCGGCGGCTATACGTTTGCGTCCGGTGCAACCCGGTCTGTAATTACCATTAAGGACCAGACTTTGGCGGGTAATAATATCATCACCCTGTCCGTAACACGGGGTAACCTTGACAGGGGAGGAGCGAAAGGTAATATCACCGCATCACTACCTGCAGGCATTGTTGCCAGTTACCCTCTTACAATTAACCTGGCAGCTGCCGGAACAGGCTTAACGGCAAGTGTTGATTATTCTTTATCATCTAATACCATTACCATTCCCACGAACAGCAATTCGGTTTCAGATGTTACGGTGTCGGCTTTGTGTGCACAAGCCTTATCATCCAATTTTACATTGAAGGTAAATGGTGCTTCAACAGGCTTTACTGTTAGCCAGGCAAGTACGGTTATCAATGGCGCCAATATCGGCAATGCCATTACATATAGTGGCTCTACAAGCTTTTGCAATAATTTATCCCTGATGCTCACAGCGCCGTCAGGAAGCAGTTATGCATGGTATAAAGATGGTGCGCCTGTTCCGGGTGCTATTCAAAATACTTATACGGCTACTGCAACAGGAGCTTATACCGTTAAAGTGGTCAATACAAATGGTTGTTACGGCGTAAGCATGCCTGTTAATGTAACTGTGATAGACAGACCTGCGGCGCCATCGGTATCGCCTGGCGGATCACAGGATCTTTGCAGCGGTGCACAGATCATGCTGGCAGCCACTGGTACATCGGGAACCACAGGTTATCAATGGTATAAGGATGGTACAGCTATCGCCGGTGCCACAGCATCCACTTATTTTGCATTCGCAGCCGGAACATACAAGGTTACTACTATAGTAACCGGATTTAGCTGCCATTCAGACTCCAGCGCAGCTGTCAATCTTATCAGCAGCTCAGGCGTAGCTCCTGCAAGGCCGGTGATAACGGCCAGTAGCCAGTTACTCTGTGCAGGAGGAAGCATATTGCTCAACACAGATCTTACTGCAGGGATCACTTACCAGTGGTATAAAGATGGTGCAGCAATTGTTGGCGCTACAGAACACATATATACAGCCATGTCAGGTGGCAATTACACAGTTCGCGTGCAAGCCGGTGGCAGTACTTGCTCTAACATAAGTGATGCATCCGTTGTTACATCTGGTAGTGGAACAGCGCCGGCACGGCCAGCTATAGAAAGCAATGGTACGGTGCTGTGCGGCACGGCCAGCAGCATACTATTGCGTTCATCAACCGCGGGGAACAGTTACCAGTGGTTTAAAGACGGTGTTGCAATAAATGGTGCAATCGCCCGCACTTTGGTAGTTAATTCTGCTGGAAGTTATATTGTGCAGGTATTGGAAGCAGGTGGTTGCAGCAGTGTAAGTGATGCATTGTCTATTACCGCCAACGGAGGCAAAGGTGTTGCAAAACCGATAGCGCTTCAAAGCGGCAATGTCGTCTGCACTAACGGTGAGGTATTGTTGACAGCCGATATGGGCAACGGCATAACAACAGGTATTAACTATGTATGGTATCTCGATGGTGCTACAATACCAGGCGCCACAACCCAAAGCATTGTTGCAGTGCAGGCGGGAACATATATTATTGAAGCCAAAGATGGTGGCGGATGTATAAATACCAGCGATCCGCTTGCGCTTACAGGTAGCACAGGTACAGCTCCAGCCAAACCATCTGTTCAGGCTGGTAGTAATACAGTGTGTACAGGTGGCAGTGTGATGCTTACTGCAAGCACAGGATCCGGTTTTAATTACCAGTGGTACCTCAATTCATTCCCAATAGCCGGGGCAACCCAGCAAACTTATATAGCAACAGCGGCAGGAAACTACCGTGTAGCGATTACTGATGTTGGAGGCAATTGCACAAACATCAGCGACGTTTTAGCCATCAGCCAGGGTAGCGGAACAGCACCGGCCCAGCCAGCTATCCTGCAAAGCGGAAATATAATATGTGCAAACGGCAGCGTTCTGCTGGTTTCAAGCATCACCGCCTCGGGTTACCAATGGTTCAGGAATGGTTGGGCAATAACCGGTGCTACAGCTCGCAGTTACGTGGCAACGCAGGCTGGTTCTTACAGGGTTTCCATCATCGAAAATCCATGCAGCACTATCAGTAACGAAGTGGTGCTTTCATCTTCATCCGGCACGGCTCCTCAAAAGCCTGTAATAGCAAGCTCTTCATCAACTATTTGCGCCAATGGTAGTATTACACTTACAGCAGATGTTACTGGCGTGAGCTATCAGTGGTATTATAATGATGAGGCCATCGCCGGAGGAGTAAACCGCATTTTAAATACTACAAAATCGGGAACCTACAGGGTAGCTGTTACCGAAAGCGGTACTTGCACAACGGTGAGCGATGAAATGACGATAGATGACGGTGGGGCGCAGGCTCCGGAAGCTCCGGCTATTTCTGGTACAACGCACATCGTATGTACCGGAGGTCATAGCGTTAAACTTACTGCAAGCAGTATTGTAGGTGCTACAAGCTACCAGTGGTATGTTAATGGTGCATTGATAGCCGGGGCCACCAGCAATGTTTACAATGCTACATCAACCGGAACCTACCAGGTTACAGCGGGTAATGGCGGTTGCTCAAGCGTGTTAAGCACAGGTTACACACTTACCGCAGGTTCATCTGTTGCTGGTAATGCAGATGTCACTATCAATGGAGTAAATCCTGTTTGTTTTAACAGCAGCACGGTACTACAGCCTGCAAGCAACATCACTAATCCGGTATATAACTGGTATACTGATGCTGCCCTGACTAACCAATTCTATACCGGCAACAGCTATCTGACAACTACGCTTACTGTAGATACAACGTTCTACGTTACGGTTAGCAATACGATCTCCGTTTGTGAGAATGCGCCGGGCAACGCAAGAGTGCTGGCTATTGCTGTTAAGCCGAAAGCTGAGTTAAACATAACAACTCCGGCAGCAGTGTGCACGCCATCTGCCATAAATCTTACTGCAAGAGCGGTAACGAGCGGCAGCAGTATGGGAATGACATTTGTATATTCTTCAGACAGTACGGCACTGGTGGACAACCCCGCTAACAATACTGTTTACCTGCTAAACCCTGCCGCAGTAAATACGAGTGGAAGGTATTATATCCGCGGTAAAGTGAACGGCTGCTGGTCCGAAGTAAAAGGTGTTGATGTTGTTATAAATATAACGCCACAAATTACCATAGTGCAGCCGCAACCGGTATGCGCGCCGGAAACTATAGATGTTACGGCATCTGTCAGCAATTATGATCCTGATAACTACCTGTACGTATTCAGAGACGCAGGTAATGCTATTGTTAATGATGCAACAGTTATTGCCGGCAGCGGTACATATAATGCAACCGCCGAAAATAAAATAACAGGTTGTATATCACCCGCAGTTGCAATAGTTGCCACTATACATCCCAAGCCGCAGGCCGTTACAGCAACTCCGCAGCCAATATGCGCTCCTGCCACCATCAACCTGGCACAACAGGTAAAAAACTATAATAGTGCTGTATTCAGCTACGAGTTTAAAGATGCAGCAGGTAACGTAGTACCGGCACCGGCATCAGTTGCTGCAAGCAGTAACTACTTGGTGATCGCTACAAATAAAACAACCCTGTGTAGCTCAGATGCAGCAACAATTCCGGTAACCATTTACAAACAACCGGTTGTGGATCTCAACAACAATGGCAACGTAGTTATGTGTGGTGTAAATGGTACAGTTAACCTTGTAAAGTCAATTGCCAATTATGATACAGCCGCTTACAACTATGCCTTTACAGATGTGATGAACAGTCCTCTGGCAAATGTATCTGCCATCGTTATTGCGGGCGATTATAAGATAACGGCAACAGATAGAACAACCGGATGCCCGTCAGTAACCGGCACTGTTAATGTAAAACGGTATGCATTGCCAGTAGTGAATATCACGGATCCGGCAGCTGTATATGATCCTTATACAGTTAGTATCATTAAGCCTGATGTTGTAAACGGCAGCACGCCGGACATCGCATATACTTACTACAACGAAAGCAAGAATGAAATAACACAGCAAAAGGCTTCAGCCATTGGCGGCCCTGGTAAGTTCATTTATTACATCAGCGGTACATCCAATGTCGGTTGTTCTTCGCCTTTAATGCCCGTTAATGTGATTGTGCATGAACGGCCGGTATTAAAGATCACAACAAGTAAAGCAGAAATATGGGAAGGGCAGACCGCAGCGTTGACCATCAGCTATCCCGAAGGAGTTAATTTGCCTGACGATTTTTCATTCAGCTTGTCTGCAGGCAACGGAACTACTATACGCAGGGAGGATTACACGCTGCCGGCAACAGTGAGCATAGGTGCGGGACGTAACAATGCGCAGTTCATGGTGAATACAGTAGATAATCATATTCTTGACCTTGACCATGTACTGAATCTGCATGCTGAGAACAGCACCTTTAAAGTAACAGATGGTTCGGTGCTGGTGCATGATTCAACTTCCCTGCATCCTGAAAATGCTGTTATAACCATTGGCAATGACACTATCTATGGCAAAGGAAAGACGGACATATACCTACGTCTTCCGGAAGGGATAACCACATCCTACGACATTGCTGTGAACCTGGCAGAAGCAGCAGGTACAACAATTAGCAATGTCGATTACGATATGGATGCGATTGGAACAATACTGGCTGGTAACGGTGAAGGAACGTTTAATGTTGCGGCAGAATCCAAATCGAAAGAAGAACTTAAACTGACGATCAAAGGCAATAAACAGGGCTTTACTGTAAAAAATGGTGTTGTGTTGATCAGGCCCGGACGCATAAATGTAAATCAACTCATTTCAGATAATGGTGACGGCATCAACGATTATTTCAGAATAGAAGGCATAGAACATTATACCGGCGTTAAGGCTGGTGGTGATAATGATGTTACCATCTTTAACCGCTGGGGCGAGGTTGTTTACAGTGTGACAAAATATGACAACAGCAGCAGACGCTTTGACGGCCGTGGCAATAAAGCAGTATCAACACGAGTGCCCGATGGTGTGTACTTCTATGTCATCAACATTACTGTTCCTCCGGAAGATCTTAAGCCCGGAGAAGAACGAAGGCAACGGTTCAGCGGCTATCTGAGATTACAGAAATAGGAAGGGGCGAAACAAGAAGTGATGCGATTTTAATTGTACATATGAAATGATCCAAACATGAAAAGCAAACAAGTATTTATTTTCCTGGCATGCATAACGGTTAGCCTTATGGGAACCTGCCATTTGTATGCGCAGGAAGATCCACTATACTCGCAATATATGTTTAACGGAACGATGATCAACCCGGCTTATCCTACTATGGATGAGGCGACCAGTGTAACTGCTGTATTGCGCAACCAGTGGGTTGGTCTTGAAGGTGCGCCGAGAACCGGATCCTTTACTTTCAGCACGCCGTTTCAATCAACCGGAACCAACATGGGCGGGTTGCTTTGTTATGATAAGATCGGCAATATCAACCAGACATCTGTTGCGTTTAACATAGGGCAAAAAGTAACCATCGGTGAAGAATTGTTTTTGGGTATGGGTTTGCGTTTGGGACAAAGTTTTTACAGGGAAGACAATACAATTTTTAATACAGAAGATCCGGTTTATCACGATAATAAAAAGTATACAAAAACCGATGTGGGATTCGGTTTTATGTTGTTTTCACCACGTTTCTTTCTTGGATTGTCATCACCCACATTTCAAAGTCTTTCAACTGTAAAGAACCAGGTGTATACCATCCAGCGAAAATCTCACTATTACCTGCAGGCAGCATACCTGTACGACATTAGCGAAAATGTAAAACTAAAGCCCAATGTCTTGCTTAAATATGTGAATGGATCACCCTTGCAGGTTGATCTCAATCTGAACGCTTTGTTTGCAGGCACTTTATGGGGCGGCATTTCATGGCGCTCATCTAAAACAGTCACCGGCATTCTGCAATTGCAGATTACACCAAACCTGCAGGCAGGTTATTCATATGATTACAATTATGGTAAAACAATGTCACAGATTCAATATGGTTCGCATGAGCTTATGATCAATTTCAGGCTCGCCAACGACAAAAGCAACCGTGTAGTAACCCCAAGATATTTTTAGTTTATAAAAGGTTTTGAAGAACAAAGGAAAAAACAATACCAATGAAAAAAACAAGAAAAATTGTTTTGTTAGCAATGGCATCCGGCATAATTGCAGCTTGCAATGTACGGATGGCGCAGCCGGCGTTAGAACCGCTGACAGGTAACACCACTGACAAAGCAAGCCTTTCCGGTGATTACTATTTCAAGATCCAGGAATATGAAAATGCCATCAAAAAATACGGAAACATCGTAAACGATAAAAAGGCGAAACCACTTAAGATTCACCTGGCCAAATTGCAACTGGCAAGGGTTTATTATGAAACGCGCCAGTTTGAAAAGGCCCAGTCTTTGTATGCAGACGTTATTGAAGACAACCTGCTGGAAGGCCTTATAGCGAAGGATGTAAACAACTATCTCGATATATTGTGCCGTTGCGGAGCCATCACAAAAGCACACCTGGTGGCTGCGAGGTTCAGAGATCTCATGTCAGACACCCGGTTTAAAAATCGTTGTTCTTCAATCAATAAATATGAAAGTTTTCTTACGCAGCGGTTTGATACACTCGGCAGATATGGCCTGGAGGACCTTGGCGGACATGCCGAAATGGTAAGGCTGAATGTATCTGTAAGGGGTTACCAATACGGTGCCTCGCCATACAAGGATGGTATCGTGTTTCTTGCCAATTATGTAACTGAGAACAGGGCAAAGACCTTGTATGTTAATTCCAAAATGTATTACCAGGATAAAAAAGGACTTTCGGAATTTAACAGGTCACTGGATTACACGCTTCAAAGCGGACCGGCCGTCTTCTATAACAATGAAAAATCAATTATCTATACCACGAACAGGTATGGTAAAATAAGTAACGAAAAAACATTGAACACGCTTGTTGTAAATGAGCTGCAACTTGCAACAGCACAGTACAATGCCAACACAGGCAAATGGTCATCTCCCGAACGAATATCACACTGGGCGGGAAAGAAGTCTTCCGAATATTCCTTTATGCACCCTTCGTTATCTGCTGATGCAAAACGCCTGTATTTTGCGTCCAATATGCCAGGTGGCTATGGCGGAAGTGATATTTATTATGCGGATTGGAACAATGAAAAGAAAGAATGGGGTGCGGCAGTTAATCTTGGTCCGCAGATCAACACTAACGGTGATGAACTGTTTCCGCAGGTATTTAAGGGGGATAGTTTATTGTTCTCATCAAACGGACAGGAAGGCTACGGCTCTCAGGATATTTATGTAGCCCATCTGAAAAATGACACTCCTGTAGTTGCGCATTTGCCTTACCCGGTGAATACACAGTACGACGATGTAAACCCTGTGTTTCTTCCGGATCAGAATGTTTTTTACCTGGCTTCTGACCGGCCAGGCAATAACCTGAAAGACAGGATCTACAAACTGGATATGCTTACACATCCGTTGGTAGAGTTGGGATACAAACCACTGGAGAAAAAGAAAGAAAAAACAGTTAAGGATACAAGGATCATAACAGAAGAAACACCTTCCGATGTGACTGTTAAACGTGTAATGCCTTCTTACCTGATGCATTTTGATTTCAATAAATCCAATCTAAAGAATGAAGACATACCTTACCTGCAAGACATTATTACAAATTATTCTACCCAAAAATACATCATACAAATTGATGGTTATACCGACGGAATAGGTGGCTGGAACTACAATATGCTGCTATCCCGCAAAAGAAGCGAAAGTGTAAAACAGTACCTGGTTAAAGGAGGTGTTCCGGAGAACCAGGTCATTGCCAATGCGCATGGTGCAGACAATTTTAAAATAACATGCGACACCTATGTAAACAAGGCCGAATGTATCAAGCTGCAGGGCGAAAACAGGCGATGCGAAATAACCATTTTTGAAAAAGAATAAAATACACACAACTTAAGCATACTGAAATTTTAGATAATAAATAACCAACATGAAAAAAACATACCTCGTCTCTTTATTGTTGCCTTTCCTTTGCAACAGCCTTTACGCGCAGGAGATGCCATCTGTATTCAACAAAAGCCTTGCTGAAAAAGGAAACCAATACAAAAAAGTGATTGTTATTGACGATGAAGAAAATATTCTGGCAGTGGGCGGAGGTCAGGAAGGTATTATAACCAAATGCAACCGCAGTGGCGATGTACTTTTTAATAAAGTAATTACCAAAGGAGGTATTTCTTTCTATAATGATATAACTGCCGACAGGAACGGAAACCTGGTAGCAGTTGGCGGAGGAACGATCGGCGTTGGCAATTCACGGATCACCAAACTGACGTCAAAAGGAGACATCATCTTCGATAAAAGTATCGGGCAGAAAACGGGCGGATATTTTACCAGGATCATTGTTGATTCATCTAACAATTATATTGCTATCGGCACAGACGGCAGCAAACCTTCCAGTGCACGAATAGTAAAATTCACAGCAAAAGGTGATGTGATCTTTGACAAGGCGTTTGGCACACACAATGTTTTCTTTGATGCAGCATTAACTGAAGATGGTGATATAGTTGCTGTTGGCGGCGATGTGGGTGATATGGAAGGCCGTGCACGAATTACCAAAATTTCTCAAAAGGGAGATATTGTATTTGATGTAGAACTGGCTCGCAATGGTGCATCGTTCGCTAAAGTTGTATTGTTGAGTGATGACAATGTGCTGGCTGTCGGCGGCGGCGCCTACGGTACCGGCAACCCTTGCCGCATAGCGAAACTGCGCGGAGAGGATGGCCAGGTAATTTATGACAAACCATACAGTACTGCCGATGGCAGGTTTTCTGATGTCTATGTAAACAATGACGGCCGCGTGGTTGCCTGCGCAGAGGAATACGAACAGGGCAGAATTGTGCAATTAAGACCGGATGGAACAGAGATCTATAACAAGACTTTCAGCGGTGCATTTCATGCTTTAAAAATGGGCACTGCGGGAGAAGTGGTTGCAGTTGGTGAGCTTGGTAAATCACAAGGTAAAATGGTTAAGCTAAGAGGAGATGGGGCCGTGATGTACGATAATGCTGTTGATTTGTCCATAGGCAAAATGCTGCTGACAGAGGATGGTGAAGTATATGCGTTATCATCAAAAGGCTATAACCTTTTAAAATATGATCCGTTCGGAAGACAGATGTTCAATAAGACTTTCGGCAATTATGGCGATGCAGTGCTCAATGTGCTTGAACAAACACCTTCCGGCGAAGTGATTGCCGGAGGTGGTGGTTTGGAAGATGGGGGCCGTTTGATTAAGATCACGCATGGTCTTGTAATAAACGACGTTACCGTTTCGGAACCGGTTAATGGAATATCCACCGCCTCACTCACCGTAACACTCACCGGATTTTTGCGCAAGAAAGGCATAAGAAGCCCTGTAACGGTTAACTATGCATCCAGCAATGGTTCAGCCTCGCTTAAGGAAGATTATGTTCAAACTGAAGGATCATTATTTTTTGTTCCATCAGATTATTTTCCCGGATCTTCCATTACACAGACTATCCAGGTTCCTTTATTAAGCGATAATTTACTGGAAGGAAAAGAGGTGTTTGGCGTTGAGCTTTCAAAGCCTCAAAATGCCTATATCACAAAGGCAAAAGCAACGGTGTCGATCATTGATCAGCCTGCCATGCTCAAGTTTGTTGGCGGTAAGGATGGTACAGAAAAAGACTTGCAGCCTGTAAACTTTTATGCCGGTATTTTTAAACAGGACAATTCGCCACTGATCAATAAAACAGGTTCACCGCTTAATATAGCTTACAACTTCGGCAGCGGCTCAGCAATGCCGGGTACTGATTTTGTGGCTTCTACAAAGCCGCTCTTTACCATTGATACCGGTAGAAGCGAGGGAACGTTGCAGGTAAAGGTGAAAGACGATAATAGCTACGAACTGAAGAAAAGTGTGATACTGGAACTAACCGGCGCCAAAACAGCCAATGAAAGCATAATTGGCTTCGAAGGTGGTGCAAGCTCCTTAACAAGGATGCAGTATATCATTGATCAGCCTGCGTATGTCGGCATTATGAAACTTGCCGACAGAAACCGTTCCGCTACAACACCATCATCCATGTTTAGAATAGTACTTACAAAAGAAGACGGGAATGTTCTGACGAACTGCACAGGAGATGACATTAAAGTATTCTTCGGCATAGATGAATCTTCCACTGCTTCACTCGGTAAAGACTTTGTAATACTGGAGGGCGATATGGTAAAAATGCTTGGTGAATGTGACAATGCTGAAACCGTGCTGAAAGTAGTTACTGTAAACAGCAGAACACAGGAAGATGATAAGACTGTTGCCGTAAAAATTGCCTCCGTAACCGGCCCGCAAAATGCCGGGGCCCTGTTAGTTAACCCCGATGACAAATGGAAAAAAACTTCGGCGGTGATAAGGGGAACGAAGTAGTGAATGGTTCCTGTTTGGGTATTTAATCGGTTTATATAAAATGTGCAGAAATCCTTGTCGCATTATACGGCAGGGATTTTTTGCAACTCACACTGTGTTGTTGGTGTGCCTTGCACATTGCCATCCCTACACACGCAACAACGGCGGTCATCGTAACGGTGCGACAGAAGGTAAAACAGAGAGCTGCGCGCCGTTGTTGATATGCAGCTAAGGATTGTGTAAAGCGTACCAACAACTCATTGCGGCGCTACGCTTTCACCATTAACTCCCAACAATGTTGTTGGTGAGCCTTGCGCATTTCCATCGCTACACACGCAACAACGGTCGTTATCGTAAGGTGCGACAGAAGATAAAACAGAGAGCTGCCCGCCGTTGTTGGTATGCAGCCAAGCCTTGTGTTAGGCGTACCAACAACCAATTTCGCTGCTACACTTTCGCCATTAACTCCCCACTGTGTTGTTGGTGTGCCTTGCACATTGCCATCCCTACACACGCAACAATGGCGGTCACCGTAACGGTGCGACAGAAGGTAAAACCGAGAGCTGCCCGCCGTTGTTGGTATGCAGCTAAGCCCCGCGTTAGGGGTACCAACAACCTATTTCGCTGTTACACTTTCACCATTAACTCCCAACAATGTTGTTAGTGTGCCTTGCACATTTCCATCCCTACACACCCAACAGCGGCGATCATCGTAACGGTGTGACAGAAGGTAAAACAGAGAGCTGGCCGCCGTTGGTATGCAGCGAAGGATTGTGTAAAGCGTACCAACGACCTATTGCGCTGCTACACAGTCACTATTAACTCCCAACAATGTTGTTGGTGTGCCAATACTTGTCGGAGAAAAAAAATTTATTAAACTTTTGTAATAAACCTTAACTAACCTAATACTACGCCGCCGCCACCGCAAAGCCCGGAACGTTGTGCGCCTCTTTCCCTTGCCTTTATTATATTTGTTAAAACGACTGTTAATGAAAAGAATTCCAAGCTTCTTGTTTGCGTTGGGCTTTGTTATTTTAATGAGCCAGCAAGCAACCGCTCAAAAGCTGCCCGCACGCTGGGATGAAATAACAGCGGCCGATTGGGACAACGCTTTAACCAAAAGCAATAAAACCTGTATTCTTCCTATTGGCATATTGGAAAAACATGGCCCGCATGTACCTATGGGTAGCGACCTGATCCGTGTGCGTGAGTACGCTTTACGGGCCACGCAAAAGGAATACGCTGTAGTGTTCCCCGATTATTTTTACGGACAGATAAATGAAGCCAAACACCAACCCGGTGTATTCGCTTTACCGGAAAGAGTGGTATGGGACCTGTTGGAAAGCACCTGCGATGAAATTGCGAGGAATGGATTTAATAAAATCATCATTATAAATGGCCACGGTGGCAATCCTGAGCTGATAAAATATTTTATACAAACAAGGCTTGAAAGAGAGAGAAACTATGCTGTGTATTTTTTCCAGCCCTCCTCAGATTCTGCTTTTAACAGACAGGTAGCCGCCTTACGTCGTTCAGATGCCGCAGGCGACCAGCATGCCGGCGAAAAAGAAACATCAGAAGTATTGTATTTTCGCCCCGACCTGGTGCAATTAGACAGCGCCAAAAATGAATCCGGCAAAAATCAGAACCGGTTATCAATACCAAACGTGTATACCGGCATCTGGTGGTATGCCGATTATCCCAATCATTATGCAGGTGAAGGGGATAAAGCCACAGCAACACTCGGTAAAGTAATAGCGGATCATACGATCAGCCAGCTGATTGACGCAGTTAAAGCTATTAAGAGCGACAATAAAACATTGATGCTGCAGAAAGAGTTTTATGACCGGGTGAAAAAGCGAAAATAGATGTTCATTATAACTCCAAACTATGTTGGTGTGCCGCGCACATTTCCATGCCTACACACGCAACAACGGCGGTCATCGTAAAGGTGCGACAGAAGGTAAAGCAGAGTACTGCCCGCCGTTGTTTGGTATGCAGCGAAGGATTGTGTAAAGCGTACCAACAACGTATTACGCTGCTAAACTTTCGCCATTAACTTCCACCTAAGCGAAATTGAAATAACCCAAGTTTGGGAAAATGAAAATTAAGATTAAATATTTAACGCAAACTGTCTTAGCGCTTTTTATCGTGTTTTCCCTGGTACTATTTTATGTAATAAGAAAAATAGGAGAGGTTGGTTATGATTATTTACTACTCAAGGTGAGCTTTATTGACAATGGCGGGATATTTGATCAGGTTGTATTTAGAATATGTTTTTCCTTTCTGATTGTTAATATTTTTATTTTCATTTTGTACTTATGTTCCTTTATCGGTTTTCTGTCAAACAAAAAAAAGAAGACAATTCAGAAAGGATTTTTATACAGTCTTGTTTATAGCATTTTTCTGTTTTCGGCTTTTATAGCAATTGGTTTTTGGTTATTTAACAAGTAAGTTTGAATTCTTAACATCATGAACTTCTCGGCAAAGTTTCCTTTTAAGCCATAGGCACATGGTAGGGACTTTGCGAAATTGGAGGAGGCTCACCCTCTCAAGAATTTTATTTGTTCTCCTAAACGCAATTTCAGGGATTTGCACGGGGTTTTGATGGAGACTTTGTGAAGAAGAAATATTTCGACTAACTTCCAAACTTATGAGAAATGCGATAATCTTCCTTTTGATGCTTTGCTTTACCATCAGCGCCCAGGCGCAGGTAAAAAAGCACATCAAAAAAGGAAGGCGATATAAGTCCGAAAGCCAGTTCGCGTTAAATAAAAATGATTTTCAGGCAGAGTGGGAGTTTGGGAGAGAGGCTGTTGATTCGCAATTGACGACGATCACTTATCCTGACCTGGAGCTGCATTATGCACTCAGCGATCGCTTAGAGGTAAACACAGAGATGAGTTTGATCACGACAGCAGAAAAATCATATTCACTGCAAAAAAATACTTCAGGAATAGAGCCTGTTCTGATCGGTGCCAATTACCAGGTGCTGCGGGATACTTATAATACGCCTTCCATTATCGTTTCTACACAATTGGCGATCCCTTTCCTGGCCACAAAAGAATTTACAATCGATCATCTTGCGCCTATAGTGCAGGTAAACATACAAGAGGCTGTTCATGATAAATGGATATTCGGATTGAGCGGCGGTTTGCTATGGGATGGATTTTCCACATCGCCCAGTTTTATTTATAATGCCAACACTGCATACACCTTTAACAAGAAATGGATGATTACAGCAGAGTGTTTCGGGTTCATTAACCACGACCTGCCACAAAATAATCTTGATGCGAGCCTGGCCTATGTAGTGAATGATCTGATACAGTTTGGGGTCACCGCAGGCGCGGGTATTTCATCTGCTGCCCCCAAAAATTATTTCGCGGTTAATGGTACGTGGGGATTTAACACTTCAAGAAAACGGCAGGTACATTGAAGCCGTGGAAAATTCCCCGCAATTGGTATGCAGCTAAGCCTTGTGTCGGGCGTACCAACAACCTATAACGCTGTTACACTTTCACCATTAATTCCCAACTATGTTGTTGGTGTGCCCCGCACATTTCACCCCTACACACGCAACAACGGCGATCATCGTAAAGGTGCGAGAGAAGGTAAAACAGAGAGCTGCCCGCCGTTGTTGGTATGCAGCTAAGCGTTGTGCCAGGCGTACCAACAACCTATGATGCTGCTACATTTTTACCATTAATTCCCAACTATGTTGTTGGTGTGCCTTGCACATTTCCATCCCTACACACGCAACAACGGCGATCATCGTAAAGGTGCGACAGAAGGTGAAACATAGTGCTGCCCTCCGTTGTTGGTATGCAGCAAAGCGTTGTGTCAGGCGTACCAACAACCTATGACGCTGCTACACTTCAACTATGTTGTTGGTGTGCCTTGCTCATTCACCTCCCTGCACACGCAACAACGGCGGTTATCGTAAAGGTGCGAGAGAAGGTAAAACAGAGAGCTGCCCGCCGTTGTTGGTATGTAGCTAAGCCTTGTGTCGGGCGTACCAACAACTTATGACGCTGCTACACTTTCACCATTAATTTCCACTACGTTGTTGATGTGCCTTGCACATTTCCATCCCTGCACACGCAACAACGGCGATCATCGTAAAAGTGCGACAGAAGGCGAAACAGAGAGCTATCCGCCGTTGTTGGTATACAGCTGAGCCTTGTGTCAGCGTACCAACAACCTATGGCGCTGTTACGCCTTCACCATTAACTCCCCAACTATGTTGTTGGTGTGCCTTGCTCATTTCCATCCCTACACACGCAACAACGGCGGTTATCGTAAAGGTGCGACAGAAGGTAAAACAGAGAGCTGCCCGCCGTTGTTGGTATGCAGCTGAGCCTTGTGTCAGGCGTACCAACAACTTATGGCGCTGTTACGCCTTCACCATTAACTCCCCAACTATGTTGTTGGTGTGCCTTGCTCATTTCCATCCCTACACACGCAACAACGGCGATCATCGTAAAGGTGCGACAGAAGATAAAACAGAGAGCTGCCCGCCGTTGTTGGTATGCAGCTAAGCCTTGTGTCAGGCGTACCAACAACCTATGACGCTGCTACACTTTCACCAATAATTTCCAACTATGTTGTTGATATGCCGCGCGCATTTCCATCCCTACACACGCAACAACGGCGGTCACCTTAAAGGTGCGACAGAAGGTGAGACATAGTGCTGCCCGCCGTTGTTGGTATGCAGCTAAGCCTTGTGCCAGGCGTATCAACAACCCCATTACGCTGTGACACTTTCACCATTAATTCCCAACTATCTTGTTGGTGTGCCCCGCACATTTCATCCCTACACACGCAACAACGGCGATCATCGTAAAGGTGCGACAGAAGGTGAAACATAGTGCTGCCCGCCGTTGTTGGTATGCAGCTAAGCCTTGTGTCAGGCGTACCAACAACGTATGATGCTGCTACATTTTTACCATTAATTCCCAATTATGTTGTCGATGTGCCGCGCACGCCTCCATCCCTACACACGCAACAACGGCGGTCATCGTAAAGGTGCGACAGAAGGTGAAACATAGTGCTGCCCGCCGTTGTTGGTATGCAGCTAAGCCTTGTGCCAGGCGTACCAACAACCCCATTACGCTGTTACACTTTCACCATTAACTCCCCAACTATGTTGTTGGTATGCCGCGCGCATTTCCATCCCTACACACGTAACAACGGCGGTCATCGTTAAGGAGGGACAGAAGGAAAAGCGGAACCATCATTTCAGTTCATAAACAGCAGCTTCATAAGGCCGCAATTCTATACCGCCATCTTGAGTAATTGTACTAGCAGTGCTAATGTAGTTGGATAAAAGTAGTTTTGCTTTTGCCAGATTAAGTCCTGTCGCAGTATGTGCATTTGTTGCGCTGAAGTTGAGTATTACAAGCATTTTTTGTCCGTGCAATTCTCTTACATAGGCATATACGCTGGGATTATCTTTGTCAAGCAAGATATATTTTCCATAAACAAGACACGGATTGCTCGTCCGCAGCCTTACAAGACTTCTGAAATAATTCAGACAACTATTGGCATCTTTCTCTTCTGCCGCTGCATTAATACTGCTATAGTTGGCATTTACTTTTATCCACGGTGTACCCTTTGTGAAGCCCGCGTTAGGCGAATTATTCCACTGGAACGGTGTGCGTCCGTTATCCCTGCTTTCAAAACCAGCCCGCTGCAGGTATTTCTGCAGGTCTCCCGCAGTTGCTTTTTCATGCTGATATTGATTAAGCGTTTGCACATCCCTGTATTCCTCAATGCTTTTAAAACCAGCATTCGTCATTCCAAGTTCGTCACCATTGTAATAATAAGGTGTGCCCCTCATAGTTAAAATAAAAGTGGCTAACATTTTAGATGAACGTTCGCGAAATGGCGCACTGTCATTTCCAAATCTGCTTACCAACCTTGCCTGGTCATGGTTGGCCAAAAAAATCGAAAGCCATCCCTGGTCTGCAAACGCGCTGTCCCAACGGCTGAAAACCTCTTTAAAATGCAGCAGGTCATATCCCTCGGGTTTGGCAATGTCAACCCCTTCAAAAGCATAGGCCATGTTAAGTTCATGTCGGTTTGTATCTACAAGGTTGTGTGCATCCGTAAATGAATTACCAGCTCCTTCAGCCACACTCATTACATCGTATTTGCTAAAGACTTCCTTGTACATTTCCTGCAAATAACCATGTAAGTTTCCCTGCATGGCATACCACAGCGTAAATTTTTTTTCAAATCCCGGCGGAAATGCAGGGAACGTTGTGTCCTTTGCGACGAATTGAAAGGCATCCAGTCTGAAACCATCAATACCTTTATTTGCCCAGAATTTCATTATGTCATAGACCTCCTGCCGTAACCTGGCATTTTCCCAGTTAAGATCAGGCTGTTTTCGAGAGAAATAGTGCAGGTAATATGCATTGGTAAGCGAATCATATTTCCACGCATCATGGTTCACATCAAACAGACTATAACGGTAAGGTGGTTTGCCATTTTCAGCATTCCACCAGTGGTAGTAATTTCGATAAGGGTTATCCCTTGAAGCGCGGCTTTGCTTAAACCACTCATGCTCATCACTGCTATGGTTTACCACCAGGTCCATTACCAGTTTTATTCCCTTCCTGTGCATACCAGCCAGCAGTGAATCAAAATCCTGCATCGTTCCAAAATCTTTCATAATGTTGCGATAGTCGCTCACGTCGTAGCCGTTGTCGTCATTCGGTGAGCTATAAATGGGATTTAACCAAACCACATTAACACCAAGGCTTTTGATATAATCCAGTTTGGAAATGATACCTTTCAAATCCCCAATACCATCTCCATCACTATCTTTAAAACTACGCGGGTAAATTTGGTAAACGATCGCTTCTTTCCACCATTTTCGATCAGCTTCTCCTGAGGCGTCTGCCTGACCATACCCATTTGGTGAACACAATAAAAACAAGCTGCATGCAACTAAATACAATCGTTGTTTCATAAGTAGCTTTTATAAGGTAGAAAGATACAGATGCACCGAATCTGCTTAGTTCTGTACCTTAAAAGTATCTATTGGATTTGGCCGTGTCAAGATGCGTGACCATCTTTTTCTTTGAGGTTTGTTATGGGATGGATTTTTCACATCGGCGGGTTTTATTTATAATGCCAGCACTTCATACAACATCAATGCCAGACCGTTAGCAATCACCAGACTGATACTTGCAGCACGTTAGCAAGGAGATAACCGGGCGAAGCATCACCTGGTCGTCGCTTTATATTGTTACTTGTTTTGCTATCTTCGATCATCTTGCAAATACAGTTTCAAAATCTCCCCGGATAATGAAGATTATTACATGGAATTGTAACATGGCTTTCAGAAAAAAGGCTGACATGATCCTGGTGCATCAGCCCGACATCATTGTTATTCCGGAATGTGAACACCCCGATAAATTGCAGTTTAACAGCGATACGCCAAAACCAGCGGACATATTATGGTTTGGACAAAATCAAAACAAAGGACTGGGTATATTTTCCTATTGTGACTTTAGGTTTAAAGTGTTAGACGTGCATAACAATAACTTTAAAATCATTATTCCAATAGCTGTGTCCGGAGGACTTATTGATTTTACGCTTTTTGCTATCTGGGCAAATAATCCGGCAGATCCGGATGGGCACTATGTAACCCAGGTATGGAAAGCGCTGCATCACTACCAGAATGCAATCAGAAGCAAACGGACAATCTTAATCGGGGATTTTAACAGCAATACCATTTGGGACAAACCGGGGAGAGAAGGCAATCATTCCACTGTAGTGAAGCAATTGGAAAAGAAGAAAATATATAGCGTTTATCATACGCATTTTAATCAGATACAAGGTAAAGAACAACATCCAACGCTTTATATGTACAGGCATAAGAACAAACCTTATCATGTTGATTATTGCTTTGCATCTGTTGATATGCTCAAGCATCTTAGTGCTGTGGAAATTGGAGACTATGAGTTTTGGATGAGGTACAGCGATCATGTCCCGGTTATTGCGACTTTTGATATATGAGCTTATTTCGGCCCTGGCATTTTTCCCTGATTTTTAAGTGTTAATTTAGTGATGGTTCAGGGCTGGTGATACTTCACCGCATCAGAAGTTTTTTGCCAGGGCAGAGCCGTTATCAATCAGCATTCAATCAGACTATTTCTAAAATAAGAGAAACTATGGATGAAAACAGACTTGCCGTTTTAATTGACGCGGACAACGTGCCTTACGCAAATATTAAGGAAATGCTTGAAGAGATTGCGAAGAACGGTATACCAACTATTAAAAGAATTTATGCTGACTGGACGAAGCCTACCGTTTCGGGATGGAAGAACATTTTGCTTGAAAATGCCATTACTCCCATTCAGCAATATAGCTATACCTCGGGCAAAAACTCCAGCGACAGTGCATTGATCATTGATGCGATGGATATACTATATTCAGGGAAAGTGGATGGTTTTTGTATTGTTTCGAGTGACAGTGATTTTACAAGATTAGCAATACGGTTAAGAGAGGCGGGAATGACTGTAATAGGATTCGGAGAAAAGAAAACGCCACAACCTTTCATAACTGCTTGTGACAAATTTATCTATATTGAAATATTGAAGCTGGAAAAAGAAGCAGTATCAACTGTTTCAACCACAAACAAAGGAAAAACGAGCGCCAAAGCATCAAAGAAAATTGAAAAGGAAATTGTTACCCTTATAACTGAAAGTGTGGCGGACATAGCAGATGAAACCGGCTGGGCATTCCTGGGAAATTTAGGCAGTTTTATTCTTAAAAAGAAACCCGATTTTGACCCAAGAAACTATGGGTATCCAAAATTATTACCATTAATAAAAAGCACGCAAAAGTTTATCATTGATGAACGTATTACCGGAGCTAACAATGTCAAACATATTTACCTGAAACTAAAATAACGATGGGCTGCAGCATGTTTTTTTAGTCCCCGGGGCTCATATAACCTGATCATATATGCAAAACACTGAGATCAAAAATGAATTGTTCCGCCAGGCTGTGGAAGCGATCGATCATGGAGATGTTGTGTTATTGGAACGTTTGCTTAATATGAACCCACACATTGTTGGTACCCGTTTGGATTATCCTGCCGGTGGCTATTTCAGAGATCCGTATCTCCTTTGGTTTGTAGCGGACAATCCTATCCGTCACGAAAGATTACCTGCCAATATCGTTGAAATTGCCAGTTTACTCATTCACTTCGCGCGGCAATATGCAGATGAAAGTTTTACGTTCCAGACCGGCTATGCGCTTGGACTGGTTGTTACTGGCCGCATTCCACGTGAATGCGGTGTACAAATTGAATTGATGGATCTTTTGCTTGATGCAGGTGCTGCGCCTGGCAATGGTCATGGCGCCCTTGCACATGGAAATACAGACGCTGCAAAACATCTTTTAAAAAGAGGAGGAGAGCTAACATTAGCGACAGCGATTTGTCTTGACATAATGGATGAGGTGCCACGCCTTTTAGAAACTGCTTCTTCAAAAGATTTAGAGATAGCATTGGTGGCGGCGGCATTTTATGGAAAGGCAGATATGTTGAAACTGCTCATTGCTTCTGGTGCAAATGTAAACGCTTACCTGGATGCTTCCAGCGGTTTTCATCATCATGCATCAGCTTTGCACCAGGCTGTGTTTTCTGCTTCTTTAGATGCGGTAAAAATACTTGTGAATGCCGGCGCGGATCTTTCTGCCAGGGACCGGATTTATGGTGGCATACCGCTTGGTTGGGCACAACACATGCAAAAAGAAGGTAATGAGCTGGATAAAAGCAGGTATGCAGCGATAGAAGCGTTTTTGGTAAGTTGCAAATAATGGGGCCGGATGTCTTCCGGCAACACGGCTTTGCGCTATTGCGAATAATTAAGCTTGCGATAAAATGATTGTTATTAATGTTTCCTGCGTGGAAGCGTGGGCTTTTACCAATATTCCAATAACGGTAAATTGTAACGGAAGCAATTTTGGTTTTGCAACATTGTTAATTACCCGGGATGGAAGTCTGTTTTATAATTAACATTTCCGCTGAGGATATTTGTCTATCTTCATTGTTCATGATTTTCTGATAAGGCCATTCTGCATTCGAATTATACCTATTACTTTCCGGTAACAATTATTCTTCTTATCCTCTTTGCTTTCTCCCAGAATCATGTTTTAATCATTTAAAGAAATTATTATGAACATTTACGTTTCTAACCTGGGATTCCAGGTCACAGAGTCTGATCTGAAAAATCTTTTTGCCAAGCATGGACAGGTTAGTTCAGTCAGAGTCATTACCGATAAATTCACCGGAGATTCCCGGGGCTTTGCCTTTGTAGAAATGTCTTCTGATGAAGAAGGTAGAAAAGCTATCCAATCATTAAATGAGCAGGAAGTTCAGGGCAGACGAATTTCTGTTTCAGTTGCACGGGAAAAAACACAGAATAGTGGTTTTACACGTGCACGCAGCCCCTGGAAAGATTAATAAAAGAAGGGTTGCCAATTACAGGCAATCCTTTTCTATCTTTGTGTAGTTTAACGCAGGGCATACAGGGCATTGTTGTATCTATTATTTGGCCCGTCCTTTTAAGTACTCGTCTATAAGTTCTCCAAGGGTTGAAATAAGCAGGTCCGGTAAACCCGGCAATTCTGCTGATATCCATATTTTTTTACCAGCACCATCTTTTGCTCTGTAAATTGAATACTCACTTTTTCCTCTTGTAGAAATAGTAAATATGGCTTTGGTTGAAGTGTAAGTAACATGAACATTCAGCTTTTCAAAGTCATGGAAAATCACAAAATCATCGCACATTCGATTCATCATCTGTTGTTTTTTAGATTTAATGCGGTTGGCAAGAATATTCAACCGGATATCAGTAATCAAAGCTGCCAAAAAATAAAGCATTCAGATCTCTCTCAATAATAATGTAATCTTTATGCATGCCATCATCTATTTCCAGTATGGAAAAACCGAGCTCAATAAATTGTGAGCCATACCTGGTGATGATATTGTTGATGTCAGTGTTGGAAAGATCTGTCAGATCTTGTTGATGCTTTTCAATCGTCCCTTCCGGAATATGCGTATTGAGCTCAAACAATCGAATGGTCATAGCGTTAACATCAATAAACGTTATTACAGAGTCCAGTGAGCTCATTATATACTTTGATCGAGTAAGGTAAGGATAATAATCGATAACCGGGATTAATTAAACGCTGGTGGATAAAGTCCGTATCGGCTTTGGAAGCAGCAACATGCAATGCTCAAAAATGAATATTTTAATGCGAATATAAAATGGTTTCATTTTTTATTAGGTAACTTGTAAATAGCTGGAGCCTGTTTACGAAAATGACATTTTTAAATGCATAGTTCCGGTGTAAAGCTTATAATGATAAAATAACTAACCTGTCCGCTGCTGTTGTTTTTAAACTTCGACAAGCATTTAAACTTAACTCAACAAGTATTGTAATGCAATCTCAATGCAAGTTGCCAATTCAAAACATGCTCAACTTTAAGCTTGTTTATCTGTGCTGAAAGAACGTGCAGCATTGTGGCGGAACGATGTGCTTGTGATTGATTATGCCCCGCGTTTATTATGCATCGCACTGCTAATGATCGTCGTCACGCACACAAATTGATCAATGCAGATTGAATAAAGAGCTCTTTATTAAAAGCGTTTTGCCGGGTTTTCCAGTCTGTTAATTACCGGTCACCGGTTTAACCTTTGCAGCCGTTAATCCGCGCGTACTGTGTTGAACTTCGAATGTGACTTCCATATCCTGCTCTACCTGTTCTGTTAATGACGAAAAGTGCATAAATATTCTTTCATTAGTCTGCAGATCCCTGATAAATCCAAAACCTTTTGCCGCGTTAAAAAAAGTTACTATTCCTTTTCTCGGTTTTTGCTCATTATGGCTGTTCCCGCCTGTTGCTGCAGGTAAATTTCTATTTACCCTTAATTCTTTGTTGGGACGATCCTGTGGAGGAGTGGAAGTCAGGTTGCCAAACTCATCAACATAAGCATACATTTCGTCAAGCGTTTTGCCTTTATCATTGTTAGCCATGCGCTCAAGTTTTTTGGTTTCTTTCATTTGCTTTTTTTGCATTCTTTTCTTTTCCTTTTCTTTCTTACTAAATGATTCTTTGCTTTTACTCATAATGTTTGTGATTATTTTAAAATATTAATCAGGCCATGCTGTAACAATATTCTGCCACACATAGGATGCGGTAGTTACAACATAATGCACAAGAGCCCGATACGATATATGAAACTGCGTGCCAGTCCTTTTTTAGGCCGCGATTAAGAGAGTGAATGCTGTCGGTAAAAATGCAAATGTCGCTAAAATAACAATGCCTTTAGTATATACTTTAAAGATTAACAGCCGCGTTGAAAAATAGACTATCTCTATAAAGCAGCTTTCTGAAATAGCACGCTCTTTTCGTTACAAATTGCTTTCTGTTAAGTCAATTACCCTTTAGCATTTTTATTCAGCCTTAATTTCTTAATCTGTCCACGTCCGTAAAACGAACATTTAATTTAACAATATGAATCAAAATACTTTAGGTTTTAAAAAAGAAGATCTTTCTGAAGCCGATTATTCCTGGGATGAAAATTTAGCAGAGCGGAGTGAATTTGAGGTGCAGGAACCTACCCGTCGCTCGTTTGACCGTTACAATGGAAACCATATTTTATACATGATCAATTATTTTGCTCAGGCAGTTCAACAGGTAAGTCTGAAAGAAGTGAAACTACTGGAAAAGATCCTGAGAGAAAAATTGCCGATAGATATTAAAAGTGAAGTATCTGTTTTTCGATGGCTGGTAAACACACAAACCGGCATCGTTTCAGCTTGATACCTGAGCCTGATGTAGACTCTTTTTACATCGCTCAATTTATATTTTGCAGGTATTTTCATCTTCGGTTGGAAAATGTTTGATGGCAGCTGTACTTTCCGGCCCGGGAGTACAGTTTTGCTTTTTAATATATGCCCGCTTTAGTCCTGGTTCTAATGCCCGATAGTCTGTTCCGCTAACGATCGTACATTCTTTGTGCACAGGTATATTATCGCGCCGGTCGCTTGTTTTTTGTTTTATTTCGACTGTATGCAATATAGATCCTGAGCGTCAAAAAAGAATAGGTTTTCCCGGAAAAGCATTACTATTTTCAATAACCGGTTCTTCTACAAATGCGCGGGCTTTTACTAACTTACACGAACAAATTTTGAAGTATTATGAACAGTGACGATTTTCTGCAACATACCAGGGAAAGCGCCGTAAATGGTCAGCGGGAGCAGCAATTAGGAGGAGAAAACTACCGGTTTAATATGGGACAGGTTCCTATTCAAATTGAAGCGAAACAGAATACCACTAATAAATACCTTACATTATTCAATAATATGGAACAGGGGTTCTGTATTATTGAAGTATTGTTTGACGATGCAGGTACAGCAATAGACTACCGTTTTCTTGAAACAAATCCGGTGTTTGAAAAACAAACGGGCCTTCAAAATGCCATTGGCAAAACAATAAAGGAGCTGGAGCCGGGCCAGGAAGAACATTGGTTTCAGATATATGGTGATGTTGTGAAGACAGGTAAATCCGTTCATTTTGAAAATGAAGCAAGCAATCTCATCGGTGGCGTATGGTACGAGGTATTTGCTGTTCCCATTGATAAACCGGAAAAAAAACAGGTAGCGGTATTTTTCAACGATATCACTGAAAGAAAAAAGGCTGAGGATCGACACGCATTTTTAATTAAGTTGAACGAGGCCCTTCGTCAAATTGGAGATGCCGTGCAGGTGCAGGCTGTTGCTGCTGATCTTTTAGGTGAACACCTGAAAGCAAATCAATCACATTACGGCGAAGTAGTTGGAGATTATGTGTATATCAATCACAGCTATGGCGACGGACTTCCGGCGATGACGGGAAAATTCCGGCACCAGGATTTTGGTGAATGTATGGTAGACGGGTATTGTGCGGGAAAAGTACAGGTATCTTATGATACAACAACCGACCCTGTCATTTCCGGTGCAGAACGCGCCGTGCTGGCCTTAGCAAACAAAGGGGCTTATATTGCCGTGCCGTTGGTGAAAAAAGGTGAGTGGGTGGCAATTTTGGCGGTCCACAACATTAAACCAAGAAGATGGAAACAAAGCGAAATTGATCTGGTACAGGAGGTGGCCGAACGTACCTGGGAAGCCGTAGAAAGAGCGAAGGCTGAAGAGCTACTGACAAGGGAGCTTGAGGATACAAAAAAACTGCAGCAATTCAGTAACCGCGTTATTGAAGAGAATAATATAGAAGCGCTTTAAGAAGCGCTGATGGAATCAGCCATTAATATTATGCATGCTGACACAGCGAGTATACAGACGGTGGATCCCAAAACAAACGAGTTACTATTGTTAACCCACAAAGGATTTCATCCGCAGTCCGCTGAAACATGGCGGCGGATAAACATCGATTCAACAACCTCATGCGGGCTGGCACTGGCAAAGGGCGAGCGGATAGTATTTGCAGATGTGGATGATGTTGAAATTGAAATAGGTGGGGCTGATCATGAAGCTTATCGTTTGTCTGGTATTATTGCCATGCAATCAACACCACTTGTGAGCAGATCAGGCAAACCGCTGGGAATGATCTCTACGCATTGGAAGAAAAAGCATCAGCCTTCAGTCAGGGAGCTCAATTTATTTGATGTGCTTGCGAGGCAGGCCGCAGACATTATAGAGCAGAAATTGGCTGAAGAAGCTTTGCGTGATAGCCAGGGACGAATGCGCCAACTTTTGTCATTGATGCCTGCAGCGGTTTATACCTGTGATGCTGAGGGACGGATCACTTTCTTTAACCGCCGCGCAGCAGAATTATGGGGCAGGGAACCGAAATTAAATGATGTGCAGGAAAAATTCTCCGGATCATTCAGAATGTGGTCGCAGGATGGGATATTACTTATGCACGAGTCATGTCCGATGGCAGATGCGATATTGGAAGGCCGCACTGTAAGGGATCTTGAACTGGTGGTGGAGCAACCTTCGGGCCTGCGGCTGGTGGTAAATGTAAACATTGATCCGCTCTTTGATGCAAACGGAAAACTTATCGGAGCCATTAATGTGTTTACGGATATTACAGAACGCAAACAGGCCGAAAAGGCCTTGCATGAAAGTGAAGCCTGGCTGAATGGGCAGAAAGAGGCATTTCAGGCAGCGATGAGCGGACAATCACTCGCTACGTCATTAGAGGCCCTGATCCATACTGTTACAGCTCAAACAAGCGGTGAGGCGAGAGCATCTTTTTATCTGATCCCGCAGGGAGGACAGGGGCTGCACCTTGTTGCAGGTATGTCTGAGGAATATGGTCATGATATAAACGGATTTAAAGTAGGCCCTGAATCACTGGCCTGCGGCCTGGCAATGCATACGGGAGAGACGGTAATTACGCCCGATGTAGAGCTTGACCCAGTTTGGGAACCATGGCTGCCAATTGCGCGCAAACACAATTACCGTGCTTCCTGGTCGTTTCCGGTACGAACTGCCGGGGGGCCCGTTGTAGGCACATTTGCCATGTATTTCGAAGAACCCCGGAACCCAACGGCCAGGGAACTGGAGCTGGCGGGGATAGTGGCACATGCAGCCGCGATCATTATTTCACGGGATACAGAGCTGAATGAAAGAACAGAGGCTGAAAATGCACTGCGAAAAAATGAAGTGCATTTAAAACAGCTTTTAAAGCAAAAAGATGAATTTATAGGAATTGCCAGCCATGAGCTCAAAACACCCATCACCAGTATGAAAACCTATGCCGAGATAATGATGGAGGCATTTGAAGAAACAGGGGACAGGATGAGTGCAACACTCATGAAAAAACTGCATAAACAAATTGACAGGCTTACGAGTCTCACCAAAGATCTTCTGGATACTGGAAAAATATCCGAGGGGCAGCTCCAGTTGTTTGTGGAAGAAGCAGATTTGAATGCACTGATAACAGAACGCCTGGAGGAGCTAAAACGCATTTCTGCTATTCACAAAATATTGTTTAATGCCGGAGAACTTAAACCTGTTGTTGTTGACAAAGAACGCATCGGACAGGTAGTCACCAATCTGGTGAGTAATGCAATAAAATACTCGCCAGATGGTGGTGAGATAGTTGTGTCAACACGAACAGATGAAAACAACAATGTAACAGTTAGCGTTCAGGACTACGGAATTGGTATATCAAAGAGTGAGCAATACCGTGTATTTGAGCGTTTTTACAGGGTGAACAATGTCAAAAACCAAAACTTTTCCGGAATGGGCCTGGGTTTATACATAAGCTCGCAAATAATAAACCGCCACGGTGGAAATATAAATGTTCAAAGCGAAGAAGGAAGAGGATCCACATTCAGTTTCTCCCTTCCCTCTAAGTAATTACTCTCTTACTATTTTTTCACTGTCTTACATGTCTTACGGTCTTACTGTCTTACGGTCTTACTGTCTTACATGTCTTACATGTCTTACGCTCTTCCTACAAAGACGGGTCTATCACGCCTGCTTCAAACTCTTTGTTCAATTTTTTATTCAGCGCAACGGGATGAACAGTCACAAAAACTTCCAGTGTAGGGCCGATAAAAGCTTCCAGTAAGTGACCGCCATGACTGGTTCCGTCTGATGTAGCCAGGTTTATATGTGAATGTGCTACAGGCTTTCCGTTAAACATCGCAATGTCACCTATCAATGAAGTAATTTCAGCAGGTTCATTCAGGGGAATGATCTTAAACATTTTACGTTCATAATCATACCAGCCAACTTTGGCTGTAGTCGCATCGCCAATGCCGGTATAATGCGCACTTTTTACCTGGTATTTTTGCGCGAATTCTGTCAGACCCGAAACCACTTCGTCGCCCTTCGAAAAAATCAACACATAAGTTTTTGTAGATCCGCTGGTGTCAACTGCTTTTACCTGCACACCCGGTGCTCTGCCCGTACGTGCGGGATTTGTGGCAGACACATAATCCTGCGCTTTTGATGTAAAAACGAAAGCCAGCATAAGAACAGTGAGGCAGCAAACGGTTTGGTAACGAAATTTCATAGTTTGTTATTTATATTTTGTCCGAACAGAATTTGAACCTATTAAATCGAAATCCTTTTCAGCCAATAGTTTAACGGCAAATTTAGGCCACTTCGAAATACCGGAGGCGATCATATATTTCAATGTCCTTACAAAAACTTTCTCTCAACATCAGTAAACTGTAATAACATAATTGCATAAATCTTTGTGCTCTTCTCAGCGCTTCAGCGCCTTCTTAAAAAATCTTTGTGCCCCTTTGCTTCCTTCGCGTCTTCGTGGCAAATTCTTCCTGCCAGCATAATCTTTGTGTCCTTTTTCAGCGCATTAGTGCCTTCTTAAAATTCTTCGTGCCCCTTTGTGTCCTTCGCGTCTTCGTGTTTCCGACCTTCTCCGTGTTTCTCCGTGTCCATGTGTCTCCGTGTTTCCAATTCGCCCTTTCAGCGCTTTAGCGCTTCTTAAAAATTCTTTGTGCTCCTTTCTGTCCTTCGAGTCTTCGTGGCAAAATTCTTCCTACTTCTTTGTGTCGTTCGTGTCTCCCAACCTCTCCGTGTTTCTCCTGTCCTCGTGTCTCCGTGTTTCAATCCCTCTTCGCGTTTCCCATTCGTCTTATTCGTAACTTTAAACCCCTGCGCGATCACGGATTTGCAATGTTTACTGGATGGCAACATAATTGTTACTAAATAAAAACGCCTAATATGAAACAGCGTCAGAATATCTCAGAGTTATTGCATGATCTAAGCATGATTCATGAAAACCGGATAACAAACTATTTACATGTGCTGCAGCACTCAGATAACCTGGATCTTGATCTAAGAAAAATAATGGCGAATATGATGGAAGAAAGTCGTCTTTTTCAGTATGATCTCGATGCGCAGAAAAGCACGCTGGATGGTGTTACCATTGGTAAACCCGGACCTGTATATCAACATTGGAAAAATGAACAAAAACAGTTTGATGCTACGCCCCGCCAGCCATTTCTTGCATCCTGCGAAACGGAACAGGCAACGCTTAAAAATACTTATGAATATGCCCTGCAAAATGATCTGCTCGATGAGGTTACCCGGAGCTTAATTGATGATCAGCTGCAAACGCTTGATGCTGATCTTGATCATAGGCAAAAATACATGGATGCTTTATAATCAGCTTTCAGCTATAAAACCAAAAGTAAAAAATCAACATTCAAAACTTCCAGTTATTAAGAGTTTATAATAACATGTTTGCTCTTCAAGGCCAATGTTTTGCCTTTTGATTTTTTACTTTTGACATTTAATTTTTGGTTGACATTTTAAACTCAACTCAATGCGGCAAAGACGCCTCTACCTTGCTTTGTCCAGGTTCAACCCTGAAGGATACCTTGCAAATAACACCGTACGAACTTATACTGCCGTCTTTCACATGCACCTTAAAATCCTTGACATAAATTGAGTCGATGTTTCTTACTGTTTTTGATGTTTCGGCAACAGCGTTTTTTATGGCGTCATCAAATCCTGTTTCGGATGATGAGATTACTTCTATGACTTTTACAATACTCATAAAAATAGGTTTTTATGTTCGGCACAATAACCGTGCACAAAAAGCCCAACGTCATTTAGTTAAGAACATTTAAAGCTCCAGCCGAGCTTCCTGTTCATGAAAATCAGCATTTTGAATACAATGTCATTTAGTTAGGAGCTGGCCGAATGCAACTCGTATAAGGTATCACGATCAGGTCAATATTCGGGAGACCTCTGCTGCCGTGCTGCATGGAAGCATATTCTCTGTGCAACGCTGCGTCTTCTCCGGCTGTTTCGCCTATGTAACAAAAAGTTAGTTTTAGCGAAGCGGATCATGCCAAAACTTCTTTTTTGAGATTTACCGGCATAAAATGGGGAACAAATAAACAGTTGAGCAATTGCAAGGGGATATTTTGACTCCAGCACAGCATCCTATATTTCACTTTCAGCTGTTAACAGGCAATAATCAAACGATCATCTTCTACTGGAATGCGGTTTGATTTATTTGAACAAGCGGTCACAGCCATTAAAGACTGCTATTCGTTCAATTAAAAATAATACTTTATGATAGAAAATTCAGTTTATCAGGAAGGCCCTTTGACCGAAGAAATTGAAGATAAGACCGCGCTTATTCCGTCTACTGCATACCTGGTTGCAGCCTTGGCAGCCATGGGCATTTCTTTGACATTAAAGTGTTTTAAAAAGCCGCATGCTGCGCTTTTTTTCGGGCAATGGGCCGCTCCATTTTTGTTACTGGGTATTTATAATAAACTCGTTAAAACCAGTGGACACGATCAGGGAGATAATCACGAAAAATAACCGTTTTTAACACAAAGAAAAATTTATATTATGAAAAAAAATCCCACAAACACACCACAGAGTAATGATCCTAAGAAAAATCTCAATACTGACGATTCTGTTGTAAACAGTAGTACCGGTGAAGATCAGGATATAGACAGTGAGCAGGATAAAAGAGAAGGTAGCGATGACTTGTTAGATGAAGATGAAGATGACCTCGGGGAAGACGATCTTTCTGAGGAAGATGAGGATGTTGACAGCGAAGAGGGCGGCGCAGAAGATGACGATGAACCTGTTCTGGATGAAGCGGATCTTGAAGAGAATGATATTTCAGAGGATGATGCAGATGACATTGAATGGGGTAAATCAAAGGGGCCAAAAAATGAAGGTAAGGCTGAGCCCGGTGACAAAGAAAAAATCATTTAACCTTGCTTTTTGAGAATTCAGGTTGTTTGTAGTTTTTATGTTGTGAGTGTTCAACAAAAGATGCTTTCATTTGAAAGCATTTTTTGTTTGCCGGTTCTTTGGATGCGATACGCTAATCACGCTGATCTAAAATCCGGCAACTATTTGGTATGCACATTGATATTATAACACCATGGCAAAACAAGCAATAAACTCCGAAACGCTTGCGCAGGCACGACAAATGGAAGAGGAGGCCGAACTTACTGATGTAGCCCGCCATTATGAAGGTTTGTACAGGCAGTCACCGTCAGACCGGCGGATAATATCCCGTCTGCTGGTGGTATTGCGCCGTATGAAGGCGTACAAAAAAGAGATGCAGGTGATTAACAGCGTCATCAGGAATTATAAGGAAGGCCTCGTGGCAAAGCAAAAAGCATGGACCAAAGCGCATAGACACATTGCCCGCACGAGCCTATCACTAGCGCGATCATTGCAGCTTATAGATACCAAAGGAATACCGGTAAGCCAGGACCGTTTCATTCTCTCCCTTCTTAAACGCAGGGCCGTTGTTGAGCAGAGGTTAACAAAGGGGAAAAATAAATTGTCTTAAGAGCAAACGTACAGAAGGTTTATAGGCAATTCAATGTGGTTTAGTTTAGTATGCGTCGTCAACTTTGGGGACAGAGTTATTGTCTAATCACAATTCGTTTGGAAGATCTGAAGCCATTCGCCGTGTAGCTCCTTGTGTCTCTGCGTAACTGTATTTTATTATTACACAGGAAAGGCAGAAGTAGACACGGAGTGCCACAGAGCAAAAAATCACAAATCGGGTATAGAGGAGTTTATTTTCATTCAATGCGGTCGGTTTTAACCGACGGATAGTGAACTGAATTTAAACAAGGCTTTAGCCCAACATTATAACCTGTGGCTAAAGCCATGTTGTTAGGCCTATGTTTCCGTTCGCTAAAGCCCGTATGAACTGATCGGGCAGGCGGAACGGTAATGAAAAAAATCGCAACATCCCAATCTGTCTTGCACGATAGGAGGGACGATACACCGTTTTTAAAAACGATGACCGCAATGGTGTTCCAATTCTTCATACGGAAAAATAAACACAACAGCTACGTCTTTATCTGTTTGTTATAGCATGCTGTTATTCATTGCTGCCGACAGGTGAGCCCTTAGGTTTTTCGGCTTCGTATTCGATTGATTCCGTTGTCATGTGCTCATGTGTTTGCAAGGCTTGCTGAACCAATTTCACACGTTTGGAAGCTTCTTTGCTTTTGTTGAAGTAAAGTGCGGCAAGGCGCGGATTGTTGGCTTCCGCAAAATGATCTCCGATGTGGTTGAGTAGGAAAATGCTTTCTTTAATGCTTCTTACCACCTGCCATAAATTTTTCTCAATGGTTTCACCAACAGAAGCTAACAGGCTGTCTGCCGAAAAAGCATGACCCGTGTGACACCGGTAACGTACGCGGTCATTTTCGATAATTGCGGAAAGTACTCCACTGCATTCCGGGCAGGTAATATTTGTCGGTACTCCAATAGGAGTCACATTCGTTAACGCAGCTTCTCCCTCTGTTGCAATCTGTACTTCACGTTCCATGATCGGATTGATTGTCTGGTTACCGTTATCAACTGCTGCTGATTCCTGTGTTAACCGGTATAGCAGTTCAGGCATTTCTGACACCGGCAAACAATAATCAACGTTAACCTGCTGAAGCGCATTTTCAGGCATAGACTTTACTTCAGCTTCATTAGGATCCTGTACAATGGCTGTGCCGCCCTGTTCTTTTATTGCCCACAGCCCCGCGGTACCATCATCTAATGCTCCGGATAATATTATGCCAATAACACGTGGGCCATAGCTATATGCCGCAGACCGGAAAAGCGGATCGACGGCAGGCCTGAACCTGTTTTCTTTTGGTCCCTTTGTTATTCTCATGCGGCCATGCTCTACAATAAGGTGCCTGTCCGGAGGAGCTACGTAAATGTGACCTGTTGTTATTGCCTCCCTGTCTGTTGCATTTGCTGCAATCAATTTTGTTACTTTGTTAATTGCATTTGGCAAGAACCCTTTTATTTCAGGGGACATGTGCCATACAATAAAAATAGCAGCATCAATATCTTCCTGCAATCCTCCAAGAAGTTTGAGAAGAGCGTCATATCCCCCTGCAGAAGCACCGATTACGATAATATTTTTTTTTGCCATGTCATAACATTTAAACCATGCCTGAAAATCCACTCAGCATCCAATTTTTACCAGGCTTTGTATGTTGCGTAAGATGGGTAATTGCTTCTTAAAGAATGGGGGTAATCAAGCCATTGATCTGCTGTCAGGTAGTGTAATTACCTCAAAAACTTAGCCAATGGAGCATGATAATTATTAAGTGGCAGTTGTTGTAAAAATGTTGAGTTAAACTTCCGCATCAGAATGTTTCACCTGCGACATCAATGACTTAATAAAAATGGGGAAATACTAATATCAGGCAGTATGCTTGGCTATCATTTCGCGAAGTCTTTGAATGGTAAATGGTTTTTCAAGATAGTCATCCGCGCCCGCCGTTCTGGCCAGTCCGGCTATATATGGATCGGCGGAAAGCATGATCACAGGAATGTTCCTGGTAGTCGCTTTAAGTTTTAAATGACGGCATATATCAAGCCCATTTATTCCGGAAAGTTGTTTGTCAAGAATAAATAAGTCTGGCAGATCCAGATCGTCTTTTATCAGGTGTTCTCCGTTACCGTAAATAGAGACCCTGAAACCGGACTGCTCCAGGCATAGTTGTAAGGCCTGTTGAATTCCGGGATTATCTTCTGCAATAGCAATGTGTATCATAAGGCGTTTCCTGGCTTAATAGGGCAGTGTAAAGTAAAATATGGAACCTTCCCCAACTTTACTTTCCACATGAACCGTACCATTATGCCTGTTGATTATCCCGGCCGTGATATAAAGTCCCAGTCCCATCCCCGGAAACGTGTTAACCTGTGAATTATTTACACGGAAAAACCGTTCAAATACCTTTTCAAGAAGCTCCGGCGCAATACCTATTCCTTGATCACGAATGGTCACTTTTACGCCTTTTTGATATTCCTCCGATGTAACTACAATTTCACTGCCTTCAGGCGAGTATTTAATTGCATTTGTTACAAGATTGCTGATAACCTGGTTAATGCGCTCACGGTCTATCTCAACTGGTTTTATTTTGCCCGGATTAAATACAATGTGGTGCTTGTTTGCCACTGCAGTAAGCTCATGAATTTCTTCACTTAATACAGTATTCAGATCAAGTCTTTCTTTAATGAGAGGTAATTGCCCTTCCGCAATCTTGGTTGTGTCGAGTAAGGCTTTTATCAATTCGGTAAGACGATCCACCTGCTCATCCAGCTTATGCATCAGGTCTGCTTTTTCCATGTCCTTTGCCTTTTCAAACAATTCCTGCAATACCTCGGTATAAGTTTTAATGCTTGTTACAGGCGTTTTTAATTCATGGCTGGCAATACCTATAAAATCATCTTTTTGTTGTTGTAATGCTTTTTGTTCCGTTATGTTTTGAGCTACGCCCACCGCGCGAAGAGGTTTGTCCGTCCTGTCCTTAATCACAGCGCCGGAAATCCTGTACCATTCAGATCGTGCTTCGCCGCGCTTAAGTCTTATCTCAAAATCGAACCTGCCATTTGTTCTGATGGCTAACTCAATGTTTTTTGTAATCAGAGATTGATCATCCCGGTGAATGAACCGGATATTTTCGTCAAAATTTTCGTGGGGCTGCAACCCGGTAATACGAGCAGTATTTTCAGAATACTTGATGGTCTTTGTTTTAAAATCGTATTCCCAGGAGAACATTTTTGCAACATCCGTCGCGAGCCTCACGCGCTCTTCACTTTCAATCAGTTCTGTCTGAATTTTTGCTCTTTCAATGGCGCTCATGGTGCGGTCCGCTACCTCCCTCATCAAATCTGTTTCAAACGAGGTCCAGGCTCTGGGTTGGGCATGATGGACAAATAGCAGTGCAACCCAGCTTCCCTTCTTTACAACCGGAACATATGCGGCCGCAGTGGCGTCCGATACTTCAGGCAAGGCAACCTCATTTGTAGCCCTGGAAACGACGCCATTTTCCCTGCTCCATGAAAGATTTGAATGGAACTTTTCCAGTGCCGAAGAACTGAATGCTGAAATGTCTACGGCTCCTTCCATATGGGGCAGGCTACCGTTGGTCCAATCCATTTCAACACTTACATGCTGTTGATCTTTATTCACTTCGCCATAACCGACCCGTGATACATTCAGGTGTTCCCCAAGCATTTGCAATGCAGTAGATAACACGGTATGAGGGTCTGCACCGCGCACCCTGTCATTAAACTTTAATAAAAATGCTGTTTGCGCCTCACTTTGGCGAAGGTTTTCTTCCGTACGGGCCTGTTTAACAAAAAGCCATGTGCGGTTGGCGACCTCTTCAATTATTTTAACTTCTTCTTCCGTCCACTCCCTGGCATTTTTTTGATGTACAAACAGAATTGAAACCAGTTTGCCACTTTTATTCAAAGGAGTAATAACACTTGTTGCCAGCTGAGTAGATTGAAAACCGGCGGCAAGATCTTTGCGGTCATCCAGGGATGCTTCCCTGCTAATGATAGTGTGGCCTGATTGAAATTTTTTTCCCAGTTCGCCGAAATTGTTCAGGTTATAAGTTCCTGCCAGGCTTGGCATTTGCTCGTACACCCAATCGTTTTGAATGGTTAATTGCTCTCCTTTAGTATCCATTTCAGCATAGCCCACATTGTCTGCAAGCAGGTGGTTCCCCAGCAGCATGGCTGATTTCGACATTATTTCGCCGGCATCAGTCACATTACGCAAGGCATCGTTCAGCTTTAATAAAAAGGTGTGGTGAACAGCACTGTTATGTAAAACTTTTTCTGCTTTTTTGCGTTCGGTAATGTCATTAAACAAAACTCCCACAAGCCGCTCCGATGGTTCTCCTATGCGGAAGGCATACACATCATAATAGTGTCCCTGTTCCCGCGAATGATTTTCAAATCGTTGCGGTTCGCCGGTCAGGGCTACTTTGCCGAATATTTCAAACCAAAAACTTTCGTGCAGGGGAGCAATCTCACGAATTCTTTTTCCAACCGCATTATTTAACCCGGTTTGTCTTTCAAACGCCGGATTTACAACAATAAACCGGTAGTCAACAGGTGTTTGTGTTTCATTAAAGATCACTTCCACTGTACTAAAGCCTTCATCAATAGAGTTGAACAGTGTCCGGTATTTTCTTTCAGACTGCCTTAACGCTTCTTCCGCCTGCTTGCGGGTATGTATATCAATAAAAGTGATCACTACGCCGTTAATCTGATCTTCAGTGGTCCGATAGGGCAGTACACGCATAATATAATCGCGGCCATCTGCAGTAGTTACCTCCCGTTCAATGGTATTCAATTTTTCCAACACGGTATCAGCATCATCCAGCAGGTAATTGTATTCTAACTTGTGTGTTATATCGGAAAGAGGCCTGCCATAATCAGCAGGAATAAGATTGAAGATCTCACGTATAGCAGGGGTGAAAAGCGCTATTCGCAGGCTTCTGTCCAGGAAGATCGTTCCTATGTTTGCTGAATTGATCAGGTTTTGCAGGTTATTGCTGGTAAAGCTGGTTTCTTCAATCTTTACCTTCAATTCCTGGTTTACCGTCCTCAATTCTTCGTTCATGGATTGCAGCTCTTCCTTGCTTGTTTCCAGTTCTTCCGCTGCAGAACGCAACTCCTCATTCATTGCCTGCAACTCTTCATTTGATGCCTTTAATTCTTCAGCCTGAAACTCGTGTTGTTCATTGGAACTGCGGAGCTGGGATTTCAACCGCATCAGTTCTTCTTCCAGGTGTTGCGATACTGCCAGCTCTGATGATATGACTATTTCTTTGTTATCGGGTTCCTCTTCAGTTTTTTCAAAAATTACCAGTATGAAGCCCCTTGCTATATCTTTATCACGCAGCACGGGCCGGACATGCAGATTGATGGTTTCAATCCGGTTTTCAATTTTTACGCGAAGGCCTTTTGCATCAACGGCTGTTCTTTGCTGAATGGCCTGGTACAATGCTGAACGCAATTCAAGCCTTAATTCCTGTCGTACTAATTTCAACAGGTTTTGTGAAGGCTCCCCGCCACCGAGTTGCAGATAAGGTGAAATCCGGTCGGAGAGGTGAACGATGTCATATTCTTCATTGATCACTACAGAGGGTGGTGCATACTGTTCCAACAATCGCAGATGCAGATCTCCATATGTAATGCGTTCCAGTGTTCTGTGATTCTTTTCTTTAGCACTTTCAAGTGCAGTCGATTGTTCAATGCGGAGCATTGGTACGGAGTCCGGTACAGGATAAGCCCTCATGCTTACCTGCCTGCTTTTGAAGATGTGATGCTCCCTGCTATAAATAGTGTAAAGGTTATTCATTCCATCGGCAGATTCGGATGTGCCAAGAAACAGGTAACCTTCAGGGTTCAGTGCAAAGTGAAATGTTTCCAGTACACGCTCCTGGGCGGACCGGTTCAGATAGATCAGCACGTTGCGGCAAGCCACCAGGTCCAGGTGCGAGAACGGAGGATCCTTAATAAAATTGTGATTGGCAAAAAGCACCATTTCCCTTATTTCCCTTCTAACCCGGTAACCGTCGCCCTCCTTATTAAAGAAACGTCTTAGCCTTTCGGCTGATACATCTGCCGCATCGTTAATGGTATAAAAACCCTCACGTGCATGCGCTATTGCATCCTCATCTATATCCGTTGCAAAGATCTGGATCTTGGGAGCATCAATAACATTCAGCGTTTGCTCAGCACACATGATAGCCATTGAGTACGCCTCTTCGCCCGTTGCGCATCCTGCTACCCAAATCCTTACCTGTTCTTCGGCGTTTTTCTGATGGATGATCGGTGGAAGAACTTCGGCCTGAATGGCTTCAAATGCTTTTTTATCACGGAAAAAATTTGTCACAGAAATGAGCAGATCTTTTAACAAGGCAGTTGTTTCTTCCGGATGTTGCTGAATGTATGTGGCATACGATTGCAGGTCCGGCAGGTTTTTTACCGTTATACGGCGCTCTATCCGGCGGATGAGTGTTGGGCGTTTGTAATTGGTAAAATCGTGACCTGTTTTTATTCTTAACTGTGTAAAAATCTCTCTTAACGCATTCTGCTGGTCTTCCGGCCGTTTGCCTGCATCAATTGAAATATGAACCGTGCCCAGATTATTTTTGTAGGCCAGTATTTTCCCTGGAATTTCTGCAACAGGTAAAATGGCATCCACCATATCGGTTGAAATGGCGTTACGGGGCATTTCATTAAACTCAGCCTCTCTCGGGTTCTGAACAAAAGCGGCACCTCCCTTTTCTTTTATATGCTTAAGGCCCATAGACCCATTGGCACCGGTACCCGATAAAACTACACATACGGCGTTGGCCCCCTGGGATTCTGCCAGTGTTCTGAAAAATATATCAATGGGCGCCCTGCGGTCAGCCACCTGCATATTCTGACTAACGATTATCTCGTCATTCTTCATTGACAGATGCTGGTTGGGCGGTACAACATATACCCTGTTCGGTTTTACGGTTGTCTTTTCAGTAACCTGGGATACGGGGATCTTTGCCGTTTGTTGCAATACCTCTGCAAGCTTGCTGTCATGATCAGGAGATAAGTGCAATATCACCACATATGCAATGCCCGAGTCGGCAGGAACATGCGCGAAGAAATTTTTCAGTGCAAGAATGCCGCCCGCGGAGGCGCCTACACCTGCTATTAGAAAGCCATGCCGTTCCGGCTTGTTGATTTCGGATTCGTTTCCTTCGTTAGATTGATCAGACGATTTCATAATGTTCAAAGCTCTGTAAAGTATGAGCATTTAGTAAATAAAATTGTGTCGTTCAAACACAAGCTGCAATGAGTATGTTAGCCCATTTTTATCCTACGCAGCATTTATCAGCCAGACCCGCATAACGCATCATTGTTCATGCAAATATATACTGATTGGTAACGCCTAAGCTTTGAAAAACCGGTTTTATCGTGCTAGAAAGATACATTGAACGCCGACTCAAAAAGTAAACCACCTGTTTTGATCATTATCCATATCAAGCGCGCGGGGTAGCTGATCGTTTACAGTTTTAGAATAGACTGGCTGCGCAGATGGATTTTCCGGATATTTCTTTCCATCAAATTTAAGAAGTCTTTTTTTATTGTCGCTGGATACAACAAGATTGTTCCATCCGTTTGTTTTTTCGCTTGTAACAAACACAGGATAACCGATTACCGTAAACCGGTTAATCAGTTTGCCGTCGCTTTCCAGCAATAAAATGGTACACCCCCCGGAGCCGCAAAAATAGGGGCCTGTTGTTCCAACAAATATTTCATTCTTTCCGTCGCCGTTCAGATCCTGTTCAGAGAAAATAAATTTTCGACTGGCTGTATCAACCACATTTTTAGCTAAATCCTCTTTGTATAGATCGGATAGCGTTGTTTTTACCAGCGCCGCAGTTTTGTTGATAAGTGATGTTGTGTCATTTAGCGTTCCGGAAATTTTTCCCTGTAAACTGTCTTCGGTGGTGCCGTTCCCGACGCTATCAGACTGATTTTGTGTGTTCGGATTAGTGCAAGCGGATAATGTAGCCAGCATTAATGCAAAGGGAATGAGCTTTTTCATGGCCAGCTTTTTCAATAGCTAAATTGCGAAAAATATGATGAGGGAAGCATTTTATTTTAACCGGAACGGGAGCAAGGGGGCATTGTTGTTTCATGTAAAAAAAAGCTGTACAACAAAAAATGCCGTACAGCCCGTAAACGCTTATCCTGTTAACTTCTATTATCTCTTTCGGGATGAATTTGGGTTGTCAGGAATCACCGTTTTTCTGATTAATATACTCAAAATATCGTGCCAGAATAATTCAAAACTTTTCACGCAGAGAACGCGGAGAAGCGGCGCCGCAACGACAATACCTATGGCATCTGGTTGTCTCTTTCTGACGGAATATATAACGAAAGAAAAACCCAAGAAAACTCATAATATTGGTTCTGCAAAACGAATATTAAAATCGACGCTTGCGGCCGGGTTGAAACTGCGCATATAATTCCCTAAAAATTGGAAAAAACTTACACACTTTGTAGAAGGAGAAGCGGGCTGCGGCAATCTTGATTGAGCATATGTGACTTGTGAAACTGCATTTGAGAGCGTACGGCGCACTATAAAAAAGTTCCGCCTTTGGCATTTTAGTTGAGCCACTTAAAATGCATTTTTCCTTCAATTTTAAATAGTGTTGTATGAGTGATGTAACAAGTTTTTCATTTGAATTTGAAGGCAAAGAATATTTTGCCATTTTGCGCCGGCGTGAAACAGGAGACGGTGCGAGGCTGCATGTGCGGATCATGAATCACAAACTTGATAGTTTATTAGGAAAAGAGTGTGATAATACTTTTTCAGAAGGAGAACGAACGCCATTTCCAAATACAACAGGCAAAAGTGAGCAACGGTTGAGCGCTGTTATTTTTGAGCATATTAAGGGGTTTAGATAAACTATCTTCGGCCGTTTCGGTATAAATGAAAAATACGGTTACACAGCGTTCAAGGAGAAGACGCAGCGTTGCACAGAGGTAGGTTCAGGTTATCCTAAAAGATTCATTGCCGGCTTTAGCTCAATGTCATTTGGTAAGAATATTTTTAGAAAATCAGCATTTTAAAATAGCACAACACCGGCAAACGTCCTCAGCTGAACAATATTGTGCTTTTGCTGCATAAATACCCCTAAAAAATTGAACAAACATTTTACCTTTGTTGCAGCATTGTTTTTTGTAATGTAAGTGGGGCAGCCTGTTGCACCATACGCCCCTAATGTTTCTCAGTTAATTTTAGAACCGTAGCCGTGGAGGTTAAAGCATGTTATATTTACGATGTTTTAAACGGGAAAGCTATGTTAGATAAAATGAATGAAATCAGTGCCAACATTGCTGAAATGATGAATGATGCCAGCATAGACAGGTTGATGGCCATAGATACTGATTGGAAAATAATTGCCTGGAATAAAACAACAGAAATTTTATCGGGAATATTACGTGATGAGGTGCTGGGGAAGAACCTGCTGAAAGTGTTTCCTCAATTAGAACAGGATGAAGAGATAATGAGCGGTTTCAGGCTTGCAATGGATGGAATAAAGTCTTTTATACCAGCCGCCGAGGGAAAATTCAACCGTGATTATTACGAGAATCATTTTATTCCGCTTGAGGATGAAGACGGTAAGCGGATAGGGGTGATGAATATTATGCATGATGTGGCGCACAGGATAAAAGCTGAACAACAGTTGCACAAGCTGAATGAGTTGTTGAAAAAACAGTATCAACAACTGGAAAAAACAACGGCCGAACTGGCAACGTTTACATCAATAACAAGTACTGATCTTAAAGAACCCGTTAAGAAACTGTATACTTCGCTGGAACTACTGGTGCGGAGTGAAGGAGCCAATCTTACCAATCATGGAAAAGCCGGTTTGCGCCGCATGCAGTCTTCACTAACTAAAATGAATCTTTTGCTGGATGACATACTCGCTTTTTCTGCAGCCAACAGCATAGGAAATGAACTCGAAAGATTTGATCTGAATGAAGTATTGCAACGCGTATTGGAATCGCTGCGTCAGAAAATAGCAGCCAGGCAGGCGGTTATTGAAGCACATGATCTGCCTGTTATGTATGGCTCGAGGCAAATGTTGCAATATCTGCTCTATAATCTTATTGACAACGCCCTCAAATTTCAGCAGGATGGCAACATTCCAAAGATAACCATATCTGCTGCTAATGTGGAACGCCAACAGGATAAAGGAGGAGATGGAACAAACCTGAAAGCGTATTTGTGTATAACAGTTAGGGATAACGGTATTGGTTTTGCGCAGGAAGATGCTGATAAGATCTTTATGTTGTTCGAAAAGATCCATCCCCGCAAAGAATACCCAGGCTCCGGCATAGGCCTCACAATAAGCCGGAAGATTGTTGAAGCACATGGCGGTTTTATAGAAGTAGAAAGCCAGCCGGGCAAAGGATCTGCCTTTCATTGCTGCCTTAGCTTAATGGATGAAGATGGCGGAAGCCAGGCCACTTCAGGAGAAAATGGCCCTGCCTGAAAATTACGCAGCTGGTATATCAAATCCAAAGATTGATCCTACAGAAGGCACGCTGCTTAACCAGAGGCGGCCGCTGTGACGTTGTATAATTTCCTTGCAGATATAAAGACCAATTCCAAGACCTGGTTTGTTGGCTTCATCTTCAATCCGGAAAAAACGTGAAAATATATGCTGATGTAATTCCGGCGCTATGCCAATTCCAAAATCCTGAACGGACACAGAGGCAGTTGCATTATTTCCTGTTACCAGTACTTTGACCTCGGCTGCCCCGGGAGAATATTTAACCGCATTGGCAAGCAGGTTAATGATCACCTGCTCGATGCGTTGTCTGTCGCCGTGTACCATGACCTTTTCCAGTTTGCAATCCAATTGAACAGCATGCGATCTCACCGAATACTGAAATTGGGTAACTACTTCCTTTGTTAGTTGCACAAGATCAAAATGGCTGAATGACAAAGGCAGCTTGCCGGCTTTAACTTTTGATACATCAAGCAGATCAGAAATGAGATCCGAAAGTTTTTTCACCTGTGCCAGGGCGATCTTCATGAATTTTTTATTTTCGTCACCATCATCGAGCGATTCCTCGATCAGTTGAAGAAATCCGCTCAGGCTGGTTATAGGCGTTTTTAATTCATGGCTAGCAAGGCTGATGAATTCGTCTTTTTTATCACTCAGTCTCGTTACTTCTGCATACAGCTTGGCATTATCGAGTGCTATCGCTGCATGTAAGGCAATAGCAGAAACAAGGTCCTCATGTTCCTTCGTAAACCGGCCGGGTTGAGGGTGGCCGAAAAATAATCCACCGGTCACTTTTCCGTTTTTTGACACTACCGGTACTGCAAGGTAGCTCACAACAGGTAAATGCCCCTCCGGCATTCCGTTGAAAGGCATATTTCTGGCGTATCTTTCATCGTGCGTAATATCGTCAGATCTTATTGTAGCACCGCCGTTAAAAGTGCTGCTGAAAACAGCCGTGCTGCGCGGTATGGCAAAATTTTCGAATGCTTCTTTGGCAGCCCCGCTTAGCCTGCAAAGCATGTATGGCTCATTTTTGTCATTTACCGTATTGTAAAAGAAGGCACCAATTGCAGCTCCCGTAAGGCGCGTGGTGGAGTCGGCCACTGTTTGCAGGATTACATCAATATCCAGTGTTTGAGAAATCACCTTGCCCATGCCGTTCATTATTTCCAGGTTTTCTGCATGGTGCTGAAGTGCTTTTTCCGCTTCTTTTTGTTTACTGATGTTCCTGGCTATTTTTGATGCGCCGATGATATTTCCTCTTTTGTCCGTTATCGGTGAAATGGTAAGGGACACCGGAATTAATGTGCCATCTTTTGTTATCCGGTAGGTTTCAAAGTGCTCAACGTGTTCATTGTTTCTTATCTTGTTCAATATCATCAGTTCATCCATCCGGTATTGCTCTGGAATAATGGTAGTAATCGGTTTGCCAATTATTTCCTGTTCCTCGTAACCAAACATTTCCTGCGCGCCAAAATTCCAGCTGGTGATGATGCCGTTCAGCGACTTGCTTACAATAGCGTCATCTGATGATTCTACTATGGCAGCCAGCATTGCCTGCTTTGTTTCGCTTTTTCTTTGTTCCGTTACATCAAGCAACACATTGATTATGCATAACAGTTTTCCGTCGCTGTCAAACACCGGCATAGGATGTTCCAGCACATTTAACTTTGTTCCGCCGGGTTGTTGAATAACTACTTCTTCCTCCTCCAAATAAATGCCTTGTTGTATAGCAATGGTCATTGGCCATTTATCCATAGGAAGAGGAACTCCGTCAGGCAGGAATAATTTCGCCGAGCCAGACCACATGTCTTCACCGGCTTTGGGTTTATATCCCCAAAGTTTTTCCGCAGCCTTATTGTAGTAGATAATGTGTCCTGACAGGCTGCACGCATAAATGGCAATAGGCATGTAATCTATCAGATTTTGTATTGAGATATCCCTGGGTAAAAAAAACTTATCCGTATAACCTTCCTTACCATTTGAAACTGTTCGTTGCATGTTCTGTTTTAATAAATGGTTGTTTTAAAATTTTCAGCAATGTTGAAAAACACTTTTTGCCAATAGCTCATTTTTCAAAGGAGCAGATGTAATTTGAGTTAAAATGGTTCTTGCGGTCTATGGAAGGAGTGTTGAATTGTTAAAGCTTATATTGTCTTCTTTGTCAAAAGAAATTCGTTAAAAACACTCTTTAGCTTTTGCATGATCTGCTCAAGCATTTCCGGATAGAACTCTTTAAAGTCTGAGGGTGCAATCCACTGGTTATTTTCAAAAAACAGAAACAACTCATTGTCCTTGCCATCCGGCAGGTTATCAAACCTCACCAGGATAATACGCGTCATCTGCCTGAAATTGTAAATAACATTGGCGCGTATTTTCTTTTCCAGATAAGAAAGTTCTATATACATGCAAGGCATTTAATTTATGGCCGCCTGCGTATTGCATTAAAGCGCTTATTTTGCTTTAGGAATACTTATATAAAATGTAGAACCCTTGCAGGGCTCACTTTCAACCCAAATTTTTCCATTCATTTTTTTTACCAGCTCTGTAGCAGTAAAAAGGCCCACACCCAGGTTCAGATAATGAGGGTCCTGCCTGCCAGCACTTTTTACGCGGTAAAACTTTGTAAATATTTTTTTTTGATGCTCAGGTGCAATTCCGATCCCAAAATCTGTAATTCCAATTACAACTTCCGCGGGCGTTTCTTTACAGGAAATGATAATTGTGTCTGCATCAGGCGAATATTTTACAGCATTGGAAATAATGTTCAGCAAAATCCTGTTAACGCTACATTTATTCGCAAGTATTGAAGCACTGCACTGCCCTACCTGAATGAGCCTGTGCTTGATTGTTGGTTGTAAAAAGTTCGTTATTTCAGCCAAAAGCATATCTACAGGGATCAGCTCGTTATAATTGCCAAATGCAGTTTCGTCAAGCTTTTTTTCAGAAGAAACCAGCAGGTTATTGATTAAGGAAGTAAGATTTTTTACCTGTTGCTTTATTGTCCTTAACGAGCTTTGGAGAAATTCATCCGTGAGATCTTTTTGCTGCAAAATCAACAGGTCCACATAACCCTGGATAGCAGTTACAGGCGTTTTAAGTTCATGGCTCGCAATACACAAAATATCTTTTTTTCTTTGCAGCATATCCTGGCAATCTTTTGCAATTCTCCGTTGTTCCGCCAGTTCAAGCGTCAAAAGCCGAATAGTGTCTTTGTAAGAATCCACGGGGGATTTTTCCGTTTCGCTGTTTGTGACAAACGAAGTTTTATCGTGACCGGCTAATACAACATTTTTCATTTTCTTTATTTTGTTGACGGTAGAAGTTTCGCCGTCGCAAACAGGTTCAGAAGAACTGGCACAAGCAATTACAGGTACGTAATTTGTGACATTCAATAGGGGAGCGGCTTGCAAAATATTATTTTCAAGTTCAGTCGTTATGTTTGATTTCTCCGCGGCATTTACAGGAATGCCTGTGGAATTGATTTTATTTTCTGTTATGAGTAAATGTTTTTTCATCAGATAAATTAATTGTTAAAACAAAAAGCCGCTGCCATGAAGGAGCGGCTCTGTTCTGCTATGTTGATATGTGACTATCTGGATATGCCTTTTCCTTCAATGGAGTTATTCCCGCAATCGTTAAATAGCACGACCAGTTTTTATATTATTTCCTTTAAATAGATTGCCGTTGAAAATTGTTGCAAGTGTGTCTGAGCAACGACGGGAAAGTTGATTGGGATGTATTATCAAAGCTGCAAAATGAGCTACAGCCTGTATTAACAAATCTATCTATTTTTTTTGTATTAACCAAGAAAACATAGAAAAAATAGTATTCGGGCTTTTTCCGGGCAAGGCATTTTTTGATTCTGATGCAATTGAACAAACGTCTGCATAAGCAGATTGCAACTGAAAAAGCTCACCGTTACAAAAAAAATCATGCACTTTTTTTTATCATTTGTGTTTTTCTATATTTTTGGCTTCACGCTTTACGCAGAACCAGATACATACACTCCTTGCGGTTACTCAACAAAACAACCTGTTTTGCTGGTACGTTTTTTCCTGAAAATTATATGTTAAGAAACCAGATACATTAATTGTAAAGAGCTATGTATGCGGCAAACCTGTGCGTGCATTTGGTATATGAATGTTGATTTTTTTTCTGTGACAGATTTTGAAGAACTGCAATCCGTGCTCAGCAGTCGTGTTTTTCAGGGAGTGCTTAATTCCATACCCGTCGGCGTTCTTTTTCTTAAGCCGTTACGGGAAACGGATGAACGTGTTAATGGCTTTCAATCACTGTATCACAACGGCGTTGCCCAGCGTTTGTTATCAACGTATGATGGCAACATTGATCATCTTTTTTCCCGCTACAACAGTGATCCGCTTTTTCTTGCAGTGGCACAACTTGCAGAAGATCCGGGTAATGTTACTACTACACATGTTATTAACAAAAGCGACGGTAGTTCATTGCTGAAAAGTTCCATTACAAAATCCGGCGAAACAATATTAGTTGTGCTTCAACCGGTTAATGAAATGCCGGTACCGGATGATTCGATAACCGAGCTGCTAAAAAAAGAGCGGGAATTACAACACAACAAGAACCTTTTACAAACGGTTTTTAATTCTTCGCCGCATTGTATCACTGTCCATAAGGCTGTGTACAACGGGCAAGGGGAGGTAAGTGATTTCGAAATTCTTATGATGAATGCAGCGGCATTGGCTGTGTCTAAAAACAAACAGCCGATAGGTAAGTTATATACGGAAGCTTTTCCGAATGCTGAAGCAACAGGCGTGATCAGTATGTTGAAAGATGCAATGGCTTCAGATACCGGCATCAGTATTGAAAAATATTATGCAGATGGAGATATTGATGAATGGTTCAGTATCAACGCCGTAAAGTTGGGAGACCTGGTAATTACTACAACAGAAGTAATTACGGCGCGAAAAAAAGCAGAAGAGGAATTGAAAGAAAGTAAGCGTTTAATTGAAGAAATCTCCAAAATAACGCCCGACTTTATTTCTATCTCTGACATTGTTTCTCAACGGCTGATCTACTCCAATCATACCGTGAAAGATGTGATCGGACTTGAAATGGCAGAATTGTATGGAATGACGCTGGAAGATCTGCTTAACAGGATTGTTTACAAGGACGATTTACAAGCGTTCATCGATTTCAGGAACAACAACCAGATGAAGGACCACGAAGTGAAGGATCTGGATTTTCGCCTGGTTATGGCCGATGGAAGCTTACGCTGGTTTAATACCCGCACAAAAGTATTTAAGAGAGATGCCGAAGGTAACCCAACCCAGATGATTTCCTTTACGCAGGACATTCACGAAAAAAGACAGGCGGAAGAAAAGGTCAGGATTCAACTGGAAATTGACAGGCAGGCTGAAAAGATTGCGAGTATAGGAAACTGGCAATGGGATCTTACATCCGGCCAGGTGATATGGGCTGAAAATACTTTTAAATTGTTGGGTTACGAGCCGTTTTCTTTTGAGCCAGGCCTGGAAAAATTCCTGGCAGCCATACATCCTGAAGACAGGGAACGTATTATGTTACAGGCGTTGACGCGGCCGACTGAGGAAGACGCATTTAGATCCAGTTACGAATATCGCGTGCTTACTGCAGAAGGAGAGATACGGTATATATATGCAGTCGGTCAGCTAATAAAGGAAAACACAAGAGAAAAACTTGTAGGCACTTTAATGGATGTAACGCAAAGGAAGAAGGCAGAAGACAAGATTTATGAGTTGAATAAAAGCCTTGTGGTAAAGAACCGTAAGTTGGAGTCTCTTCATGCTGAACTGAATACATTTAATTCACTTATCGCGAGTCAGTATAGAGAAACGCTGCAAACGTTGTATACCAACCTGGAATTTATTGTTACAAAAGATGCGAAGCATTTAAGTGATGCAGGTAAAGCCAATGTTCGCAGGGCGCAGAGTGCAATACAGAAACTTAAGTTACTGACTGATGATATCGTTATGTTCTCCGGCATACATGCAGCGGGAAATTTGGCTGAATCCGTTAACTTAAATGACGTGATGTCAACTGCAATAGCCGGCATACAGGACAGAATAAATGATATAGTGGGAGAGATAAAATCGCAAGCACTTCCAACAATAACCGGATTTCCGCAATTACTGGTTATCCTGTTCGGACAGCTATTTGATAACGCATTCAAGTTCCGCCATCCCGAACGCCCGCCCATCATACAGGTAAAAGCTGATCGCAGATCCGGAGTCTCATTACCTGTTTCACTGGCACTCCAGGATACATGGTACAAGGTAATTTCTATAGAAGATAACGGTATTGGCTTTCCGCAGGAAGAATCAGAAAAAATATTTGAAACGTTTTACCGTATTCACGACAAAACAAAATATAAAGGCTCGGGTATTGGGCTCGCAATATGCCGGAAAATCATGGAGCTGCACGGAGGGTTTGTTGTGGCTGAAAGCAAAGCGAAAGCAGGATCTGTTTTTCATTGCTTTTTTCCGGAATAAGACAGTAAGACCGTAAGACAGTAAGACCGTAAGACCGTAAGACCGTAAGACCGTAAGACCGTAAGACCAGAAAAAGACATGTAAGATAGTAAGATAGTAAGAAAGTAAGATGGAAAGATCGTAAGCTAATGCGATCCGCCTTATGCCTTACGCCTTTTACCTGGTAGCTAAGAGCTAATAGCTAATAGCTGAAAGCTGAAAGCTGAAAGCTGATAGCTGCAAGCTTCCTCAACCCTTCATAATCTTTTCAGGAGGATCCGGTGCTTCGTCGGGATCTACGGATATTTCGATCACTGCAGGTTCGGTTGAAGCAAACGCCTTCTCCAATACAGATGGCAACTCTTCCGAATTGCTGCAGGCATAGCCTTCAACGCCAAATGCTGTAGCCACTTTTGCAAAGTCTACAGGCTGAAGTTGTATTGCAAAACCTTTATTGCCAATCTCTTCCTGTTCAAACTTATCCATAGCCAGCGAGTTGTTTTTGAATATGATAATCTTTACGGGCAGGTTATACATCCTGGCAGTTGCCAATTCACCCATCAGCATGGTAAAGCTGCCATCACCAACCATTGCGACAGACTGACTTTTAGGAAAAGCTATCTGCGCTGCAATTGCATAGGGCAGGCCCGGCGCCATGCTGGCGAGATTGCCGCAAACTGCAATTTGCTGTTGTGCGGTAATCTGTAAATGTCTTGCTGTAAAAACCGTGTGTGCACCTGTGTCTATTGAGATCAATGCATCTTCTTTCAGGAGCTTGCTTACTTCCGCAACAAGAAATGGCGGTTTTACGGGTGAGGTTTTTTGCATCTCCATTTTATTGATGCATTGTTTCCATTCAGCCATTAACTGTTGTGCTTTCTTCAGAAAGTTTTTCTCTGAATTATCTTTCAGTCTTGGAATCAAGGCCTGAAGCGTTGCCCTTACATCTCCGCTTACACCCGCATCAATCGGAAAACGCATGCCTAACTTTTGGGGATTGCGATCGATCTGTACCGCTTTTGCTTTTTCCGGATCAGGATAATATTCGAGATGAGGCATGGTGCTTCCAATAATAAAAAGGGTGTCGCATTCCTTCATAAGTTGTTGCGAGGGCCATGTTCCCAGTCGTCCGGTGCCGCCTGTTGTGTAAGGCGAATCATCGGGCAATACCGCTTTGCCGAGTAATGCTTTGGCTACGGGTGCGCCCAGTTTTTCCGCGATCTGTTCAATTTCGGCCCTGGCATTCAACGCACCGCGGCCGGCCAGTATCATAACTGATTCACCATCATTAAGAATACTTGCCAATATATCCAATTCCTGTTCATCCGGCACAACTATCCTGGGCAGGTAGGTAGATGAGCCTTTGAGCATGCCTGATTTCCTGGATCGTTTATCCTTGGCGAGCGGCATCTGCTGAACGTCTACCGGAACTGTTATATGCGTTACACCGGGAGTGGAAAGTGCCGTGCGGCAGGCAATGTCTACAATTGTTTGCGCATGCGTTGGCCCGGTAATTTGCTGATTGTAAACTGCAATATTTTTAAAGAGTGAAATGGTATCAATCTCCTGTGTGTAAAATGTTCCAGCAAGGTCATGATAGGTAGAACCGGTGATCGCTATGACTGCCGCATCTTCCATCGCCGCATCGTAAAGACCGTTGAGTAAATGTACAGCGCCGGGGCCTGTTGTTGCAATACAGGCTCCAAGCTTGCCACTGAATTTATAATAACCGGAAGCCATAAATGCTGCTGCTTCTTCGTGTCTTACGGTAATGAATCTGATCTTGTCCTCCTTTTTGCGAAACGCTTCCATCAACGGATTAATGCCATCACCAACAAGGCCAAATACAACTTCAACATTCCAGGCAATAAGTTTATCAACGATAATATCGGATGTTGTGTCATCCGGTTGAGCTTGGAAATCTGTCTGTTGCTTTAATGTTGCCATTGTTGTTGTGGCGGTTTCTGGCGAAGGGCTTTTTTGATGCCCGTGGTTATCCGGAAAACTTATGTACATACCATTTCATTTAACATGAATAAAAATGCCGCCTGATCGGAATGTGTTGTAATGATAAAGGGAGACCTTTTTAAAGCATTATACATTAATCAACACTGCGTCAAAATAATCGCGCAAATCAAGCGGCACAGGGAAGAGAGTGTTATTACCAATCGCTGTCAGAAAAGAGCCTCAAAATACCTGCCATAAAAAAGGAGGTAAATAATTCAGCGTAGCCCGGATGCAATTCGTTCTTGAAATGTAGACTGTTTACCCAATGTGGCCTGTAGCTGTTTCACACTTAGCCTATGGATAACTATGGCACAATTTGAGTGCTTGCCAATGCTGTACTTTAAAAACAACATTTATGGCAGACATAAATATGGAAAACAGAAATAAGTATGCATTGATTACCGGTGCAACAAGTGGTTTCGGTTACGAGTTTTCAAAACTCTTTGCCCGGGATGGTTATAATCTTGTACTGGTTGCGCGAAGTAAGGAGCGGCTGGATGAAGTGACTGTTGAAATAAAAAATAAGTTTGGCGTTGAAGTAACACCTTTTGAATGCGATCTCTTTGAAAAAGACTGTGCAAAAAAAGTGTATGATAAGGTTACTGAGATGGGCATTAATATAAATGCGCTTGTTAATGATGCGGGACAAGGAGAATGGGGCAGGTTTGTGGATATAGACCTTCAGCGCATGCTTGATATTATTCAGTTGAATATTTCTTCTCTTGTATCGCTGACCTGGTACTTCCTTAAGGACATGGTGACACGCAATGAAGGACGCATTTTGCAGGTTGCATCAGAGGCTGGAAAAACACCGATGCCATTGCTTTCTGTGTACGCAGCAACAAAAGCATTTTTGTTATCCTTTACTGCATCGCTTGCGAATGAGCTGAAAGATACTGATGTAGTGGTAACCGCGTTATTGCCCGGAGCCAGTGATACGGACTTTTTTCATAAGGCACACGCTGAAGATACAGTCGCTTACAAAGAACAGGAACTGCAGGATCCCGCAGATGTGGCAAAAGACGGTTATGAGGCTTTGATGCGGGGAGAAGACAGAGTCATTTCCGGTGGTAAAACAAAAATGCACGTGTTCAGATCCAATATGATGTCTGACGCTGCAGCAGCTTCAGGTTCCCGAAAGCTGATGGAACCGAGCCAGTCAAATGATCCCAAACGAACATCGCCTGAACACGATGCTTCCCGGAAAGAGCGCGAGCATATAGAATCGTCGGCAGGGTCGGGAAGCAATGATTTGTAACTGTAATTGCTTAAGCCTGGGTCCGTGGCCCGGGTCCGTGTCTCACGGACCTGAACAAATAAAATTGATTTGCTATTGCTTTCCTGCTTTCTTCATATGAATGGGCCGGTTTTGCCGGTTCATTCTTTTTTATACAGATACAACGCCTGCAAAATTTTCTATCGACCGCGCCCCCAGCAGTTGTTGAGCGTGCATAAAAATCTCAGCAGGTTCAGGAACCGGCACATACGTGCCATAATAAGTTTTATTGACATACTGAATTACCTCATTCTTACTCTGCATATCGCTGCTTATGGAATAAGGCAACACTTTTGAAATAGCGTTCCATGGTGTATGTTGCGGATTGGTGAGCGCATACAACACGATTACAGGTGTTTTAACCGCGGCTGCAATGTGTATGGTGGATGTGTTGACCGAAACAACAAGCGCTGCATTGCTGATAAGTGAAATCCATTCACCGATGTTCAGTTCGCCAGCTATGTTGTGTATGCCGGAAGTTTTGCTGTCATGTATTATGTCACCGGCAAGTGCTCTTTCTGATACAGAACCTGTTAATATAATCTCGTATTCAAGATCCCTGAGCAACTTTAAAAGCTCACGCCATTTTTCAACCGGATAGGTTCGTTTTGCATCAGACACACCCGCATGCAATAGTATGTACTTTTTGAAAGTGGACACGCCCTTCTGATGCAGCTTTGAATCCAGTGTGCCTTTATAATTTTGAAAGTTGACAAGAGTGAGCACAGCGGCGGAAGCTTCATGTTTCATGCCGATGTTGATTTTTGAGAGCAACAACAAATCCCTTTCCACCTGGTGCATGATACTGCAATAAGGCTCTTTGTCCGGCACCCAGTCTGTTAGTAAGCCATACGGATTTTCTCTGCAGTATGCAAGCCGGAGCGGTATGCCGGCCATATATGCGATAAGCGCGGATGGGAGCGGGGACTGGCTATACACCGTAAAGATGATCACTGCATCAAATTCTTTGCTTTTCAGATCAGCTATCAGTTGTGTGCAGGCTGCAGCATTAATGCCTTTTGTTGTTTGAACCCATGGCAGATCGGCGACCATCACATCATCTACTGCTGGCATGAAAGGTGCTATAAGACTGCCCGCGGCAGAAGTAAGCAAAGTGATCTTACAGCCCGGATGTTGTTTTAATGATCTTATTGCAGGCCCGCTCATAATAACATCACCCATGTTGTCTGCCCTTATACATAATACATTTCTGCAGGTGTTCCAGTTTGTCATAGTTAAAAATTGCCGACACTGTATTCTTGTTTTCCATAAATAATACCGGCGGCTTCCAGCAGATCACTTATAACGTAGTCCGGCTTTCTGAAAGCATTCATTTCCCATGCTGTTTCATTTCCGTTGTTATAGAAGATCGTCTTACAACCAGCGCGTTTGCCTGCTTCCATATCGTCCAGGATATCTCCGATCATCCATGATTGGGACAGGTCAATGTTATGCTCCCTGGCGGCCATCAACAACATGCCCGGCGCAGGCTTTCTGCAGCTGCATGAAACTGAAAATTCCGGCATCGTCCCTTCCGGGTGATGTGGACAATAATAGTAAGCATCCAGGTAAGCGCTCTCTTCGGCAAGCAGTTCAATAATTTTTGAGCTGGCTATCATCAATTCCTCTTTACTAAAAAAACCTTTTGCTATTCCGGCCTGGTTAGAGACCAGTATTAATAAATATCCATTGTCTCTTAGGATAGACAGAACTTCTGCTATGTTATCATTTAAGAAGATCAGCTCAGGATTTACATTGTATGGAACGTCTTTAATGAGTGTGCCGTCTTTGTCAATAAATACTGCTTTATTCATCGCTTAGTTTTATTTCTTTTTTAGGTTGGATATCCATCATTGACTGCAGAATTGCGTCCCTAAGCAGCCTGATATGTTGCTTAATGGTTTCTAACAGATCTGTTTTTTCATCCTTTTCACTAACCGGTAGCCACTGCGGCGCGCAAATAGTTGCATAGGCGCTGTCTGCCATTTGGGCTACCTGTGTCCAGGTAAAGCGTTTATTTACACGTTTTATAGCGTTATAGCTCATACTTTCCAGTAAGAGGCTATCGTTGAGCAGCAGTTCCATTTTTTCAGCCAATGCCTTTGCATCGTTTGGAGGAACGAGAAATCCTGTGTGTCCGTCTTTAACAGTGTGCTTGATACCCCCAACCGCTGATCCGATAACTGGCGTGCCGCAAGCCATAGCCTCTAACGGAGTTATGCCGAAGGGTTCGTACCATGGAGTTGTAATAAAGATATCTGCGGCGGCGTAATAATATTTCAAAACATCCCTGTTCTTGCGGCCTGCAAAAACAACGTTGGCACTAATGCCTGCTTCATCTGCTATCTGTTGCAGTCTTTTTCGTTCCGGTGAGTTAGTAAATACCACATCTTCTCCTTCACCGCCAACAATCACAAGTTTTACGCTGTAAATGCTGTTACTAAGCAAACCCAAGGCGCGTATAACATTGTCAATCCCCTTCCGCGGAACCATTCTTCCAAGTTGAAGTATGATTTTTTCTGAAGGTTCTAAGTGTAGAAATTTTCTTGCATGCAACTTATTTATCGGGTGAAATTCACTTGTGTTGAAACCGCAGGGAATGATGCTGATCTTTTTCGGGTCTGCCTTATACAGGGTAACAAGGTCATCTTTGTCCTGTGGACATTCTGCTATAATATGGTCGGCATCGCGACAGATAAACTTTTCAATATCGGCCCTGTTTTCAGGAAATTTATCCATTTCCTTCTGATGCATTTTACGAACAAGACCCAGCGCGTGAAAAGTAATGACATAAGGAATATTCAATTCTTTTTTTAGTGCTGAAGCAACCCATCCCGACATGAAAAAGTTGGCGTGAATGAGCATGTAGTCTTCATCATTTCGTTTTATAAAGGAAACCATGTTATGGGTGAACTCGTTCATGTGGGGCAGTAGTTGTTCTTTTTCCACGTACGCTTCCGGACCTGCTTTAATATGGATAACCCGTATACCAGGCTGCCATTCTACGATTTCCTGCTGGCTAATGTTATCCTTACGTGTATAAATGTCAACTTCATAATCAAGCGAGGTAAGTTGTTTGGCAAGCTCTGCTACATAAACATTCTGACCACCGGCGTCAACTCCTCCAAGTAAGGCAAGTGGTGATGCATGGTCACTAATAAATGCTAATCTTTTTTTCATGATTGCTGCTTTTAGTGTTATCGATCACAAAATGGAAAAGCGTTTCCCAATCTTTTGTGAACCTGTTAATATTATATTTCTGTTCTACTGTCTGCTTTCCTGCTAATCCAATTTTTTCTGCAAGTGGCGGTTCATCCAAAAGCAGTTTCATTTTATCCACGAGGTAATCAATGTCTGTATGAACAAAGCCATTTTTCTCATTTTCAATCACAGTGCTGTATTCCGTAGTTGCAAGCGCCACTACCGGCAAGCCCATCATCATAGCTTCGAGGAAGGAAAGCCCAAGACTTGTATAACGGATGGGATTAAAGAAGAACCTGTACTGGCCGATGAATGCAGGAATATCGGGATGCAGCACTTCTCCTAATCCGCCATACGCCTCTGTGCCCATGCCGATCAGGTCAAGCGGAACCTGCTTGCGGACTTCGTCATAGATATCAGCGCCCAGTTTTCTTCCGCGTTGATACAGGTGGTTTATAACAACAATGCCTTTGTTGAGATGACCTGAGTAGGTGGCAGGAGAAGATGTGATGCCATGTTCAATTACGCTGACCATGGGAACTCCGTTGTCCCACATCAGCTTGTTGTAATGTGTTACATGAACCAGGCATACATCCGGGTCGTTCATAATATGCCTAGTGTCTGCAGGCTGTTTTAGTGGTGGATCGTGTTCAAGATATATGCGCGGTAACTTTCGTTGTTCTTCACTTAGTATCTCATACTGATCTACGAGATAATTGGCGTTTGTTTGAAATAAAATGCAATCCAGTTGTAGAAACCTGACATCACCTGATTCAACTTCTATAACGTTGTCATTGAAAGGAAATGTTTCTCCACGTCCATAATAGCCTTCTTCTTTATTTTCTTTTACCGGAATATAAATGTTGAAATCGCCCTGTGAAAGATAATACAAATAGCTGCCATGAATGTGCCATGTAAAAATGTTTAAACGGTTGCTGTTCTTCATGTGGTCGTATGTTAACAAGTATGCTTACACTTGTTTAAAATGGTGCCATTCTTTATTTACGCCTGAATTGTCTGTGTAAGGTGTTATTCATTGTAGTAAGTGTTCTACATAGTCACATAGATGTCTCCGGTTGTCCACAATTTTGTCTGTTTTAAAATAAGTGTCTTATGAAACGCTTGTGTGGTCTGCATTTTGATGCGAATGTGTTTCACGTCTTTAAATGTTGTGTATGTATACACTTGGGATCAATGCAGTTTTTCACGACTCAGCGGCTTGTATTATCAAGGATGGAAAACTGCTGGCCGCGGCAGAAGAGGAAAGATTTACACATATTAAACATGGAAAGCGTCCGGTCCCTTTTTCAACCTACGAGCTGCCATTTCATGCAATTGATTATTGTTTGAACTATGCCGGAATACATCTGTCGGAAGTTGATCATGTAGCTTATTCATTCGATCCTTTCATATTACTGAAAGATGTAAGTCACAACGGTCACATCAGTTTGCCGTTGCAACCAGAACCTTCAACACGTAACGAGCAGGATTATTCTGAGTGGGATCCCTTATTTCTATCGCAGATCGTAAATGCTCCGGCACAGTTAATTGACGGATATCCCCACCACCTGCAAAAAAGATTTGCGGGCACAAAGCCCGCTGATTTTTCCTGGCACTTTGTGCCACATCATATTGCACATGCTGCAAGTGCGTTTTATCCGTCACCTTTTGAAAAGGCTGCTGTTGTTACCATTGACGGGCGTGGTGAACGTGCCACTACCAGTTATTACACCGGTGATGGCGACACGCTTACCTTGCTGAAAGAAATACACATGCCTCATTCTCTTGGCTTGTTGTATGAAAAAATTACAACACATCTTGGCTTTTTACATTCTTCAGACGAGTATAAAGTGATGGCGCTGGCTTCTTACGGCAAGCCGGACTACGTTCATCAGTTCCGCTCAATGATCCATGTTGCGGACAACGGAACTTACACGATTAATGACGTTGATCTGGAAGCCTGTTTCGGTCCGCAACGAAAACGGAATGAGCCCTTTGAAGCACAGCATTTCAATATTGCACATTCATTACAGCAGGTACTTGAAGAAACTGTGTTAAAACTTATAGACTGGGTACACGAGACTACCGGCATGGAAAATTTGTGCCTTGCAGGCGGAGTAGCACTGAATTGCGTGATGAATGCGAGGCTGCGCGATAAAAGTGCATTCAAACAAATCTGGGTACAACCCGCGGCCGGCGATGCAGGTACGGCATTAGGTGCTGCTATGTGGACAGATATTAATACGCGTACTACAAACAAACGAACTTATGTTATGCAGGATGCTTACCTGGGGCCTGAATACAAAGATGATGAGATAGAAAGTTTTTTGAAATGGACAAAAGTGCGTTACAAAAAGATGACCAATGTTGCCAGGGAAACAGCGGCTTTGCTCGCTGACGATAAAGTGATTGGCTGGTACCAGGGAAGGATGGAGTTTGGTCCGCGTGCACTTGGTGGGCGCTCAATCCTGGCATCGCCTTTAAATGCATCCATGCAGGCAAAATTGAATGAAATAAAAGATCGCGAAGATTTCCGCCCTGTAGCTCCGGTTGTTATGGAAGAAGATGTGGCCACATGGTTCCAGAACGGAGGTTACTCACCGTTTATGCTGTTTGTATATAATGTGAAGAAAGATAAAGCGGCAAAGATTCCTGCCGTTACACACGTTGACGGCACTGCAAGGATACAGACGGTAAACAGAAGTCAACATCCGGCTTACTATGATCTGTTGAGTGAATTCAAAAAAATTACAGGTGTGCCTGTATTAATCAATACATCTTTTAATACCCGTGGCGAACCAATTGTTTGTTCCCCGCGTGATGCGATTGAATGTTTCTGGACATCGCCTTTTGATGCCCTTGTTATTAATTCGTTTTTGCTGGAAAAATAAAAGTAGTCGCAAATGAGTGAAGTTAAAGTGTCTGTTGTTGTTCCCACGTACAAGCGTGCACCGTTGCTGAGCAAATGCTTACAGGCTTTGATAAACCAGGATTTTGACCGAAATGATTATGAAGTAATTGTTGTTACGGACGGCGAAGATGAAGAAGCATGTAACCTGGTTCAGACATTTTCTCTTACCAACACATTTCTTCATTGCATTTCGCCAAAAGAAAAAGGCGGACCCGCAGCCGCAAGAAATATTGGGTGGAAAAATGCTCAGGGCGAGCTGATTGTTTTTACAGATGATGACTGTATACCTTCATCAGGTTTTGTAAGTGAATACTGGGCAGCATATAACCTGGCCGCAGCTTCTGTTGTTTGCTTTACAGGGAAGGTAATAGTGCCCGCATGCGGGCGCCCGACCGATTATGAATGGAACACAACTTTGCTGCAGAATGCTGAGTTTATAACTGCGAACTGTGCATGTTCAAAAACTGCATTGCAACAAGTGAATGGATTTAATGAACAGTTTAAAATGGCGTGGTGTGAAGACAGTGAACTACAATTTCGTCTGTTGGGTAACAACATTCCTATTGTTAAAGCCGAAGGCGCTGTTGTAACCCATCCGGTAAGGCCGGCGGGTTGGGGTATAAGCCTGAAAGAGCAAAGGAAAAGCATGTACAATGCACTACTTTATAAACTGCATCCTGAAAAGTACAGGATAAAGTTGCACAACACCACAATCTGGAAATTTTACATGAACTGGTTGAGCGTAACCGTAATGCTTATAGCTATTCTTGCAAATAATATGACGCTGTTCCTGGCTGGTTTTCCATTTTGGCTTGTGTTTGCAGTGTTGTTCACTTATAAAAGGCTCAGGCATACATCAAAGTCAATTAGCCACGTGCTGGAGATGATCATCACGTCTATACTCATTCCATTTTTATCTGTATACTGGCGGCTTTATGGTTCATTTAAATTCAAGGTGATGTTTCTCTGATAAATTTATTCCAATGCTGTTATCACAAGAAAAAATAAAAAAGATTGCAGTGTTCAGGGCCTTGCAGCTGGGAGATATGTTATGCGTTATTCCTGCGCTGAGAGCACTTCGCAAAAGTTATCCTGATGCACGTATAACGTTGCTTGGCTTGCCGTGGGCAGGAGTCTTGCTTAAACGGTTCCCTGGTTATTTTGACGGGTTTATTCATTTTCCCGGTTATCCCGGACTGCCCGAACAACTGTATGATGAGCAAGCTTACCGTTCTTTTTTGCAAAGACTCGGTGAGGAGCAGTTTGATCTTGTATTGCAGATGCAGGGTAACGGAACCGTGGTAAATGATATGATGAAGGAGTGGAACTGCAGATATCTGGCCGGCTTTCACAACCAAGAGAGCAAAACGGACAACCAATTGTTTCCGGAATATCCGGCTAAAGAGCATGAAGTGATCCGCCACATAAAACTAATGGAACATCTGGGTATCCCATCATGCGGAACCTATATGGAATTTCCTGAACTGCCGGGCGATGTTGAGGAAGTCAACAGTCTTTACCTGCCTGTTATTGATAAACGTTATATATGTCTTCATCCCGGTTCAAGAGGTGATTGGAGACGATGGCCGCCACAGGATTTCGCGATTCTTGCTGACCACTGTATTGAACAGGGATACATCGTGCTGATTACAGGAACGCCCAGCGAACAATACATTGTGGAAGAAGTAATGAAGTGTATGAAACATAAGGCCATAGATGTAAGCGGCAAGACAAGCCTGGGTGCAGTGGCTTATCTCATCAGGCATGCGGCGCTGCTTATTGCAAACTGCACAGGCGTATCGCATATTGCAGCTGCAACCGGAACGCCAAGTCTGATCATAAGCATGGATGGCGAACCCGGGCGCTGGGGAGCAATGAACAAACAAATTCATACAACCATTAATTGGCTCGAAAAGCCATCGCTTGAAAACGTGTTTAATGAGCTGTATGAATTGATGGACAGGATAAACAGCAAGCAGATGATAAATCCTTTAAGTACGAATTACGAAGTACGAAGTACGCAAGGTGCAACAGGCTGACGGTAATTGCCAGGTACGAATTACGAAGTACGAAGTACGCAAGGTGCAACAGGCTGACGGTAATTGCCAGGTACGAATTACGAAGTACGAAGTGCGTAAGGTGCAGCAGGCAGACAGTAATTGCCAGGTACGAATTACGAAGTACGAAGTACGCAAGGTGCAACAGGTTGACGGTAATTGCCAGGTACGAATTACGAAGTACACAAGGTGCAACAGGCTGACGGTAATTGCCAGGTACGAATTACGAAGTACGAAGTACGCAAGGTGCAACAGGCTGACGGTAATTGCCAGGTACGAATTATGAAGTACGAAGTACGCAAGGTGCAATAGGCTGACGGTAATTGCCAGGTACGAATTACGAAGTACGAAGTACGTTGGTGCAGCAGGCAGATTGCTTGTAACAGTTTAAAATATGAAGTTGTGGCAAGCTAATTGAATGAATTAGTATAAGTACGAGTTATAAATAATTACGAGTTACGAAGTGCCAAACCCTGTCGATTAGAGTTATTTGGACTTGTTCATTTTTAAGTAGCGGAATGAATGAGTAGATCGCAACCGCTAGTTCCAGCGTCTTTCGTACTTCGTAATTCGTACTTATTACGAGCGTTTACGAATAAACTGAGCAAGCCTGCACCCACGTACTTCGTAATTCGTACTTAGTACGAGCGTTTACGAAAAATCGAAACAGGATCGCACCCACGTACTTCGTACTTCGTAATTCGTACTTAGTACGAGCGTTTACGAAAAATCGAAACAGGATCGCACCCACGTACTTCGTACTTCGTAATTCGTACTTATTACGAGCGTTTACGAAAAATCGAAACAGGA
>CP128386.1:5068169-5236108 GCA_030345135.1 Chitinophagaceae bacterium DXS | reverse complement strand
TACGAGCGTTTACGAAAAATCGAAACAGGATCGCACCCACGTACTTCGTACTTCGTAATTCGTACTTATTACGAGCGTTTACGAAAAATCGAAACAGGATCGCACCCACGTACTTCGTACTTCGTAATTCGTACTTATTACGAGCGTTTACGAAAAATCGAAACAGGATCGCACCCACGTACTTCGTACTTCGTAATTCGTACTTATTACGAGCGTTTACGAAAAATCGAAACAGGATCGCACCCACGTACTTCGTACTTCGTAATTCGTACTTATTACGAGCGTTTACGAAAAATCGAAACAGGACTGCACCCGCGTACTTCGTACTTCGTAATTCGTACTTAGTATGAGCGTTTACGAATAAACTGAGCAAGCCTGCACCCACGTACTTCGTACTTCGTAATTCGTACTTAAGATGATTCAAATCTCAAATTTCAAATTTCAAATCTCAAATCTCACATATGAAAGCAGCAGTAATTCACGGTCCGGGCAAAGTATCGTACGATACTGTGGATGATCCCAAAATCGAGCAGCCCAGGGATATCATTCTCAAAGTGACTTCTACAGCAATATGCGGTTCGGATCTGCATATATATTCAGGTGGCATACCGCAGCCACGGCCAATGGTTCTTGGCCACGAGTTTATGGGCATTGTTGAAGAAGTTGGCAGCGCCATAACGAACCTGCAAAAGGGCGACAGGGTAATTGTGCCATTTCCAATAGCTTGCGGAACATGTTATTTTTGTAGCCATGGCCTTCCGGGACATTGTGAACACAGTAATCCTGAACATTACGGGCCAGAGGGCGGTTTGCTTGATCAGAAAGGCGGGGCCCTGTTTGGTTATACAGATCTGTATGGTGGGTATAATGGCGGACAGGCACAGTATGTACGCGTGCCTTATGCGGATTTTGGTCCCCGTAAAGCACCGGAGCAACTGAGTGATGAGCAGGTATTGTTTCTTACCGATATATTCCCGACAGGTTATACGGGCGTGGATTTTGGTGAAGTAACCGGGGGCGAAACGGTTGCTATTTTCGGTTCCGGTCCCGTGGGTATAATGGCTGCAAAAAGTGCCTGGCTGAGAGGCGCAGGAAAAGTGATTGTTGTTGATACCCTTCAATACAGGCTGGATAAGGCAAAGGATACTGCAGGATGTGAAACGATATTGTGGGAGAACGAGAAAGACGTAATTCAGCAAATCCGGGATATGACAGTTGGAAGAGGTGCTGATGTTTGTATTGACGCAGTAGGCTTTGAACCGGACAGAAATATGCTGGAGAAAGCGAAGGCATTGATCAATCTGGAGAAAGGGTCCCCAAAGATTATAGAAGCCTGCATGAGCACAGTAAGAAGGGGAGGTATAGTAGTTGTGCTAGGCGTGTATCCAACCACCTATGATAATTTTCCCATCGGACAATTTTTCGATAAAGGCATTTCGCTTAAGGGCGGCCAGGCGCCGGTACATCGCTATATTGATGAACTTATTGCACTGGTAAACGACGGCAAAATAAAATTGGATGATATTATTACACACCGTCTGCCATTATCAGAAGTTTCTCACGGATACGAAATATTTAAAAAGAAGGAAGACAATTGTGTAAAGGTTGTGATGAACCCGTGGGCATAAAACCGGCTAACCCATTTCAATATAGCAGCGCAGCAGCATTATTTTTTCAATAGCTGCGTTGCTTTTTTTTGATTCAGGACAGCTACCGGCTCAAATTTTTTTCCTTCAAGTTTATTGTAATTGATGAAGAATTCTTGTAGTTCATCAATAAATTGTTTTGGAAGATCCTCCACTGAACCAATATTCTTATAAACCAAAGTGGCTTCGGGCACAGCTATAAAGCGATCGTTCTCTATCATTTTTTTTCCATCCTGTTGTTTTGCCCTTATGGCTCCGATAATTCTGCATCGCATAATACATCCGGAAAAGCTTTTAAATTCAGACAATACAATAACATCTATAGGATCACCGTCATCAGCTTTCGTTTTTGGAATAAATCCAAAATCATAAGGAAAGACCATTCCTGCCGGAAGCACCTTCCTCAGGCAATAGCCCTTTAGTTTTTCATCAAAATCATATTTCTGCGCAGAACCTTTAGGCGTTTCTATTACCACTGTAATCGGCTTCATAAGTTTATTTTATGAACTGTAATTAAAAAATAGTGCCACAATATTATGAGTTGATCTGTCCGCCATTAAAACGTTGCGGATACCAGAGATTAACTTCCGCAGCCGGTGCAAAATGCATGCAGTTTAGCTCTGAGTTAGCCAGATACAGGTTTTTAAAGCGCCAGTAAATATCAACACTGCTCACGTCCATCTTTTGCAACGGCCAGGGTTTATGTGCAACAGGAAAAGCAAGCGTGTTGTTTTTTACAGACTGAAAAGCAACATATCTCTCGGTAAGCCATAGATCCTTAGCCGTCTTTATCAGCGGGCTCCCTGCTTTATACCTGGTGTTAATGTAGTTCAGATCATTGTAATGATAGAACGTGTCATCGCATTCGGTTTTTTGGAGACGGCTGAACCTGCCTTTTTTATATGGAAGTCCCAGTAACCTGTTTACAAGCACAGCCATTGCAGAGCTGGCTTTTATATCAAGAAAGCAAATGCCCGGCACTCTTTTGCATACTACATATGTTCGCAGATTAATCTCATAAAAGTCAGGAAGTATATGTATCGAAGGCATTTTTTTCAGATGATTGTTCATAGAAGAGAACAATACAATCGATAACCAGCATGTATCTTCAAAAAGATCGGGTTCCGTATTTACAGGAATATACTTCTCTATGATGGCGGGTTCCACCTTCCAGTGAAAAAAAACAACGTTTTGCCAGCGTTGGTGAAGCAACCAGGGTATGCTTCGCCTGATTGTTATCTGATCAGCATTTCTAACGGGTAGTGTGATATTGAACATGAATAACCGCCTATTTGATTTATAACAACAAACTGTATGCTTCTTCTGGCTGAAGAGCCCACAGAAATTTTTTTACGGAGGTTGGCATTGCCGCGTTTTCGCTGTCGCATAAAAAAGCCTAAACAGGAAAATGCACATCTCTTTAAAAGTCAAACTTCTATGTTTAAGAGTCTTGGCCGGCTTATATTTTAACCGCTGTGGCCATTATTACTATTGCTTCGGAGAAGCGCCAGCAGCCGCATCAAAACGTTGCGCTGGCAGGCTTTTTGAGATAGGTACACTTAACCTCAAAAGTCGGTGACACTGAACCCTCGTGTGGATGGCTCTCAACAACTTTTAACCTGTTTTAACTAACTGTTCGGGCCATATTTACTGGCATTCTTTTTTGGACACTGATTGACGGGCTCTTTAAACTCGATTGCTAACAATTAAACCTTATTATTTATGGCAAGAAATTATTCTGGTCGTGGCTATGGAAATGGACGCGATACAAGAGAGCAGTATAATGAAAACAGCTCTTACAGCGGCCGCCGGAATTCCGGTCGTTATGAGGATGAAGAAGATTTTGACGAAGATTATGGCAGACAAAGAAACAGAGGTTATGCTGATGAGGACTTCGACGACTTTGATGATGATTATAATGACAGAAGGCAGATGGGTAATTTCCGCGAAGATGAATATGATGCAGAGGAAGATGATTATGATGAAGATTTTGATGAGGATGATAACGAAGGCAATTACGGTGATCAGCGCCGGGGTGGTGCGTACAGGGATGAAAGAATGTATGGCGGCTCTGGCATGGATTCAAGCCGCAACAGGGGCAGGGCTGCAGAAAGGTCTTATGGATTAAATACGGACCGCGAGACCGGGCGGGGCTATAACCGTTCTTACGACAGAGGTGGTTATAGTTCGGGAAATTCGGGAAGATATGGATCGGGTGAAGGATGGGGCAACAGGGAGGCTTACAACGAAAGATCAGGATATCGCGGTGACTACGGAGAAAGAGACAACTATCGCGATCGCGGCGGTTATAATCGTTCTAATGAAGACCGTGGTTCCGAAAGAGGTCGATCCGGCCGGCAGGGATTTGCCTCTATGGATAGGGATGAGGTGAGACGCATTGCTTCAAAAGGAGGCTCAGCTTACCACAGCAAACGTGGACGCATGGGCTCTGATGAAAACCAGGGTTATGATAACCGTTCACATCGCGAATCCCAGTCCGATAGAGGCCGTGGGTCTGGTATGCAACGGAGAGGAGAAAATCAAAACAACTCGAATCAAAAGCAAACACGCTCAGGAAGATCCGGTTACGGAGGACGACGTGCTTCCCGCTAACAATCAAACACGGCAACATAAGAAAACAGCAAGGCTTGTTTTCTTATGTTGTTGACTATTTAATCAAACCGATAAAGCTTTCTATATGAAACAGGTATCTTCAGGAACTAAACAACAACCACAGTCTGCGGCCTCGTCTGTTAAAGAACAATCCTCAAACAACGAAAGAAAACCAAATGGCACAGGCCGTATTGATGACGCTTCTAATGAATCTGGAGGAACGGCTGCAGATATGCAGCAAAATGGCAAACAAAAAGCAGGAATACAGGAAAAATCACATTTTGAAAAAATGATTGTGGACATGCTTCAGGATATATACTGGGCGGAGCAACATCTTGTAGAAAACTTACCGAAGCTGCAGGAAGCGGCGACTACAGAAGAGTTAAAAGATGCGTTTGATGATCATGTGCAACAAACCAAAAGGCATGTAAGAAGACTTCAGAAGGTTTTTGGCTTTATAGGCATGGAACCAAAGGGTAAGAAGTGTGAAGCTATGGCAGGGCTGGTCAAAGAAGCACAAGTTATTATTGATGAAACCGAAGAAGGCAGCATGACAAGAGATGCGGCGCTGATTATTGCCGCGCAAAAAGTAGAACACTATGAGATTGCTACCTATGGCGGACTGGTTCAACTGGCGCTCACAGCCGGAATGGATGAGGCTGCGGATCTCTTAGATAAAACACTTTTAGAAGAAGAAGACACAGATCAGCTTTTAACAGAGATAGCGGAGAGTTATATTAACCTGGAAGCAGAGCGTGAGGATTTTTCCTGGGAAAAAGAAAAAGAAAACTCTATGTAAAAACCTGATAAATGGTTACATACCAGCATATCACCAAAGGAGCGCAGTACCTTGCAGGAGTATCAGCGTTCCTTTTTATATATGCAATGCAGGTATCAGGTATCAGGTATCAGGTTTCAGGTTTGAGGTGTGAGGTATCAGGTTTGAAGGTGTGAGGCATAAGGCGTAAGGCGGAGGCTCCTGAAGCAAACAACCTAACCTTCTTGGTATCTTACTATCTTACTGTCTTAGGTAAAAGGTGTGAGGCATAAAGTGTAAGGCGGAGGCACCCGGAGCAAACAATCTAACCTTCTTACTATCTTACTATCTTACTATCTTACGGTCTTACGGTCTTACGGTCTTACTGTCTTACTGTCTTACTGTCTATATTAGTTCTCGTCTTTTTTTGCTTTACTATAAAGCCCATATTCCCGCAGCTTATTATAGAGTGTTTTTCTGTCAATGTTCAGGAGTAATGCAGCTTTAGATTTGTTATAGTTTACAAAGCCGAGTGTTTCAAGTATGATATCTTTTTGAGTTTTTGCAACAAAACTTTTCAGATCACGTCCGGAATTATCAGAGCTGGCCGCGTTTTTCTGCGGTACAAGTTTAATAACTTCTGCTTCAGGCGCAATTGCTGCTGTCGCAAATGTTGTTAATTCAAAAGGAAGCAGCTCTTTATGCACATGCATGTCATTGGATAGCAATCCGCTTCTTCTTATCACATTCTTAAGCTCTCTTAAATTACCGGGCCATGGATAAGAGATGAATATTCTTTTTACTTCTTCATCAAACCCCTGGATGTTTTTATTCAGTTCCTGGTTAACCTCTGCCAGGAAGTAGTCAGCCAATGATAAAATGTCTTCTTTTCTTTCTCTTAAAGGAGGAAGGTTTATTTTAAATTCATTCAACCGGTGATAAAGATCTTCCCTGAATTTTCCCGTTTGATAAGCAGACTGCAGGTTTTCATTAGATGCAACAATAATGCGTACATCAACATCCAACTGCACCCCCGAACCTATTCTGCGGCATTTTCTTTCTTGTATAACTCTTAGCAAAGAAGCCTGAACATCCGGTGGCAGGTTGCCGATCTCATCCAGGAATAATGTACCCTTGTTAGCCATTTCAAAATGTCCTTCTTTATCGTTTACTGCGCCGGTAAAAGAACCTTTGATGTGACCAAATAATTCACTCCCCGCCAGTTCTCCGGATAGTGTGCCACAGTCCAACGGGATAAAGGGATGATCTTTCCTGGTGCTTTTTCTATGGATCTCGCGCGCAACCATTTCTTTACCGGTGCCGCTTTCGCCGTAGATAATCACTGTATAATCAGTTGGAGCTATTAGTGCTATTTCATCATAGATATCTTTCATTACCTGCGAGCTGCAGGCCCAAAAACCCGTGCGGTCTGTACTGAGAGGTCTTTCGTCGCTTAGTATATCATAAGTGAAACCTTCAGCATTCCTTTGAGGCTCTCTTAAAACTTTAAGGATCTCATCAAATTGGAAAGGCTTCAGAATGAAATCATAGGCACCTTTTTTAATGGCAGTTACAGCCACATTTACCTGGGCATAAGCTGTGATAATGATAATTTTCGAAGCCGTCTGTAAGGGTCTTAACATCTCCATTACATCAAGGCCCGATTTTCCGCCCAGGCGATAGTCACAGAAAATGTAATCAAACTGCTCTCTCTTACATTGTTCAATTCCGGCTTTCGCGGAATAGACAACAGACACTTCGTAATTATGCTGAGAAAGAAAAGCGTTCAGTATATTTCCTACGTTTACATCATCGTCTATGACCAGTATCTTTTTCGTTTGATTTTCAGCCATATCGTTTTGTTTAAAAGAGCCAACAACAAGCGCCCCGGCTTGCAGAATAGTAAAGGCACCTTTATTCCTTCAAAACTGTGCCAGTAGTCTCAAATCCGGATAGGAGATCCTTGTACGGATTTCATTTATTATAAAAAATAATCACTTCAATACTTCATTTTTAGCGTATTACAACCTATTGATATAAAAATAAAAACACGTTAGAAAAATATTGTTTGTATTACGGTAGCTGTAGCTCTTTTTCATGTGAAAGGAAGGGTGATGAAGAGTGTGGATTTTGTTGCTGTTTTGTTGCAATATTTGGTATAACTGGGTAGTGAATAGTGAATGGTCAATGGTGAAGGTGCGGGCAGGCTAAGTAAATGTATTGTCGTTTAAGTGCTATTATTATTATGGATAAAAGCTCTTATTTGCTCTTATATGCTTTCAATACAACTAGTGAATAGTGAATGGTCAATGGTGAAGGATACAAACTGGCTGAGTAAATGTATGCAGCTCTAGCCATGATGGGCCTCCGGTGTAACTTCTTGTACGCCCTTATATACCTTATACGGTTCAAAAAACGTCGCTTCGGTCGGCTTTAGGCTAATGTCATTTAGTTAAGAATACCTATAGCTCCAGCGGAGCTTCCTGTTTGTAGAAAATCAGGATTTTAAATGTCATCGGACTCCAGCGGAGTCTCCTGTAATGCCTTGCCGGTAGCTTCTAACGGAGCTTAATCAATCCATTTTTTTCTTTCTACAAACAGGATGGTCCTACGGAGCAATACCTCCAATGCTTCCTTAACTAAATGACATAAAGCTTTGGGCTTTGGGCTTTAAGCTTTATCAGTTGTTTGCCAGGAAACGTTGGCGCGGCCGACACTTTACTTCTATACAACGAGTGAATAGTGAATGGTCAATGGTGAAGATTCGAGCTGGTTAAGTAAATACATTGTCGTTTAAGTGTTACTATTATCCTGGGTAAAAGCTCTTATTTGCTCTTATATTTCTTCTATACAACTAGTGAATAGTGAATGGTCAATAGTGAAGGTCCGAGCTGGTTAAGTAAATATATTGTCGTTTAAGTGTTATTATTATCTTGAGTAAAAGCTCTTATTTGCTCTTATATGCCTTATATGGTTTAAAAAACTTCGCTTCGGTCAGCTTTAGGCTTTAGGCTTTGGGCTTTAAGCTTTATCAGTTGTTTACAAAGAAACGTTGGCGCCCGACACCTTACTTATATGGTTTAAAAAACTTCGCATCGGTCAGCTTGGGCTTTAAGCTTTGGGCTCTGGGCTTTATTATCGCCCAAACTTGAAATGATGCTATAATGTATATTTTTCAACCAGCCCACGCAAATGTTTTATAGAATAGGGTTTTTCCATAAAATCGTCTGCGCCTGCAGATCGTGAAGTTTTGTCAATTGAAGGGCTTGCAGACATTATGATCACCGGAATGTTTTTCGTGGGTTCATGTCGCTTTAAGTACTTACATATTTCCAGGCCATCAACCCCTGGCAGTTGTTTGTCAATGATAAAAATATCCGGTACATCAAACAAACCGGAAAGTATATCATTTCCGTCCCGGTAAATAGTGACATCGTAGTCGGTCTTTTTAAATATCAGACTTGCTGCATCTTGTATTGCAGGATCATCCTCAATAATTATGATCTTTTTCATCCTTCCGACGAATTTACAGTAATATTAAAACTAAACACAGCGCTTTTCATTCCTTCGCTCCTCTAGACAGTATTTATTAACATGTTGAGATGCATTGTAGATTTTTCTTAGCTGAATACCCCGGCGTTTATTCTATTTTGTCTGCTATTTTTATGCTTTCCGATTTGTGGATTTATGTTCTATCGTTATTATCCGGGCTTCATTATAAACGCATATTTAGAAATCTACCAAATTAATGCCAGATACATCGCTGTTACTCTGCCTGTTGCTGCTACAGGTTAGAGAATAAAGGCCACGGATACATCTGATTTGAAGGAAATTCTTTTTCTCAAAAAAAATTTGCAGAACCCATAAAAAATTGTCAAATTTACAATTAAAAAAATGCTTGCTTGATCTGTAATATAAAACAGTTTGATAATTCACTACGATCGTTTGCCGTATTGATCTCATTGCTTGAGATGTTTCCAGTCAGTACCATGCGCTTGTTTGTGTATTACAAACAATGATTGAATCAACTAAACTGCGAATAGCCACGTTACAAAAAAGTATTGTATGCTTAAGCATTCTCTAATTTGCTTTATATGCGGTATCTTCCTGCTTTCAACAGCGTCTTCACTGACCGCTTACGCTGTGCCTGACCATGTTTACCTGTTTTCCTACACAACAAATAAGGACAACAATCATTCGGGATTGCATTTTGCCTGGAGCAGCGACAGCATAAATTGGATATCCATCGGCAATGAATACAGTTTTTTGAGAAGCGATTATGGAAGATGGGGTAGTGAAAAAAGAATGATCAGTCCTTACCTTGTAATGGAACCCAACGGAGCCTGGCATTGTGTATGGCAGCTGAATGAAAGAGAAAAACTCTTTGCAATCGCATCAACAAATGATCTTATCAATTGGGGAAGTCAGCATTACGAACTGGTGAACAGGGGAAAGAATTGTACGAACCCGGTTTTATTCCGGGATGGCAGCAGCCAACAATACAATGTGGTTTACCATGATAGCACTGGTGCTTATTTTCGCGTAACAACCAATGATCTTCATTCCTTCAGCAAAGCAGAGAACGTTAGCCCAAATCAATATCCGCCGCGAAATAGATCAGTACAATTAAATGGAGCTGTGTATAACGGACAAATACACACGGTAAACTGGCCGGTAGTTGAAAAGCTTCTGAAAAAAGTGGAGGATGACAAGGCTAAGGAAAAGCTATATGCTGAAACAACAGCGCTTGACAGCATTCGTTTCAGCAACCTTCAACCTGTTAAGCTGGATATTAGTATCGATCCAAAACAATCGAAGCAGATCAGCGATCTGTTAATCGGTATCTTTTTCGAAGATATCAATTACGCAGCTGATGGTGGGTTATATGGTGAGTTAATTCAGAACCGCGATTTTGAGTATGATCCGGGTGACAGGGAATACAGGGATAAAAACTGGAACAGTAAGCATTCATGGACAATCGCGGGCAATGAAACAACCTTTGAAATAGATTCAGCTTCGCCGGTACATGAGAACAATCCACATTATGCAGTCCTGACAACAAGTGCACCGGGTGCTATATTAGCCAATAGTGGCTACGATAGTATTTCATTTAAAAAAGGAGAGAAGTACAATCTTTCTTTATTCACAAAACAATTGGGCAGCTCGATATCCAAAATTGAAGCAAGGCTGGTTGACAAAAAGGGTAGTGTGCTTGCCACATCGCAACTTAGTATAGACGCAAAAAACTGGCAACAACAATCGGCTGCGCTGGTAGCAAATGCTGATGTAAATAATGGTCGCCTTGAAATAAAACCGCTTTCTGCAGGCAGGATCGCAATTGACATGGTTTCATTATTTCCCGAAAAGACTTTCAAAAACAGGAAGAATGGCATGAGGGAAGATCTTGCGCAAACGATAGCTGACATACATCCACGTTTTATTCGTTTTCCCGGTGGTTGCCTGGCGCACGGTGACGGCCTTAACAATATATACAGATGGAAGAACTCCATCGGTCCGTTAGAAGCACGCAAGCCGCAACGCAATATCTGGGGTTATCACCAGAGTGCAGGATTGGGCTACTTTGAATACTTCCGGTTTTGTGAGGACATAAATGCAGAACCGTTACCGGTAGTTGCAGCAGGTGTTCCTTGTCAAAATTCTGTTTGCAGTCCAACAGGTGGAGGACAGCAAGGTGGCATTCCTTTAAATGAAATGGATGCATATATCCAGGAAATCCTTGATCTTATCGAATGGGCCAATGGAGATGCCAATTCCAAATGGGGCAGGTTGAGGGCGGAAGCCGGGCATCCCAAACCTTTTAATTTAAAATACATCGGCATCGGTAACGAAGATCTTATTTCCGATGTTTTTGAAGAGCGGTTTACGATGATTTATAACGCCGTGAAGAAGCAGCATCCGGAAATCACTGTAATCGGAACTGTGGGACCATCCTCAGAAGGAGCAGATTATGTTGAGGGCTGGAAGCTTGCGAATAAACTGAAAGTGCCTATGGTTGATGAACATTATTACCGCAGTCCGGGATGGTTCATTTATAACCAGGATTTTTACGATAAATACGATCGTTCTGCATCAAAAGTATATCTTGGAGAATATGCCGCACATGCACCGGGAGCGACCAGTAATCTTGAAACAGCTTTGGCTGAAGCCCTGTACCTTACGGCCGTTGAGCGAAACGGAGATGTTGTTAAAATGACTTCCTATGCGCCACTATTGGCAAGGAAGGGACACACACAATGGAATCCTGACCTGATCTATTTTGACAATTTAACCATAAGGCCAACTATAGGTTATTATGTGCAAAAGTTGTATGGTAACAATTCAGGCAATGAATATATAACAGCTGCGTCAACGGTTTCCAACAAAGAAGACGCAGTAAAAAAACGGATCGGCTATTCTGTTGTCCGCGATACAAAATCAGGCGACCTGATTGTGAAGATTATAAATCTTTTGCCTGTGGCGGTACATACAAAAGCCAATGTAAGGCAAGCTGGGTTCAATGGCGGTAAGGCAATCCAGACTGTGTTAACAGGAAGGCCCATGGAGAAAGATGTTGCACCGGTTTCGAAAGAGATAAAGATTGAAAGTGAGTTGGAGATGGAGATAGCGCCGTATTCATTTAATGTGATTCGATTGTTGAAATAATGAATTGGTAAGTCAATGCCCTTTAGTTAGAAGTTATCAATACCAAACGCCCAAAAGTTATCTATCAGATTAATATTCGGAAGACCTTTCCTGGTGTGCCGATGGTAAGATTTGGATATAAGCATGCGCTCTGTGAAACTCTGTGCCTGCTTTTGTGTACCTTAGTGTAACTTTTTTTGGTTGCACAGAGAAACAGCCGGAGAAGGGGCAGAGATACACAGAGCTTAGCCAGGCTACTGATTTTTTTGTCCTGACCACGTTCTGTACACAAAATCCTTCATTCCCCGGTTGCTGATCAGCGAGTAGACTACGTTCATTCTCCGATCGCCAATTTCATCAATTATCCTTACCCGTTTTTCGTAATTCGATTCAGGCACAAGCTTTTGAACAATTATCACCAGGAAGTTCAGGCTGAACATTAACAATGAAAAAATGATAAGGACGGCGGCCATAATCCAGTCGCTGAGCACAATCTTAAAAAATACATTAACACGTACAATAAGCCCATCTTTGAATTCGATCAGGGCCCGGTCTTTTGCAGTTTGCATTAAAAGTGCTTTTTGCTGCATTAAGGAATCGTATGTAGATTTATCCTTCATCAAAATTGATGTTCTTGAACGGGCAATCGCTGTTTTTCCGCCGGTAACACCTCCTGTACCTTTTATGCCACTGCCTTTATCATCCATTTCATTGATTGCGAGTTGCTCTGCTTCCTTTACCGCGGCTTTCATTGCCAAAAGATATTCAAGTTTTAATTGCATTTGCTGAACTGAATCAAATATTTGCCCTCGTTCAGCAGCCACCTGTTTTGCATATTTTTCCCTGTTTTTTTGAAGCATATAATCTATATCTTCTGCAAAAACTATCTGCTCAATAACCAAGGAACCCATCAGGGCAATACAACCGCCCAGGAAAAAACTCAATAGTGCTGTTTTTGAATTATTTTTCGACATAAGAATGATCCGTTCTATCAAAGAGATTAGAATTGTGCAGCAAATACTTGTAATTATAGCCGCAGAAATTGAGGTTGCGAGCACTTGTCTTGCAAGCAAAAAACTGCTCACCGTCCAGATGATAACCGGAACAAGAAGGGCATTGCCCAGTATCTTGACTTTCTGCTGGCTTTTTGGTGTATCCTTTGCAATCATCAAATAATTATCTCCGGTCAAAAAGCAATAAAATCGTAGCATAGAATTTTGTATTGGTTAAAACCGAAATGTCTTTTAAATCACACTGTTTCAGTTAATGTATTGCATACTTGTTTTTGTCAAGGCGCTTACACATGTACTCAAGCGCTTTTTGATATAGCTGAAATTCCGGGGTCATAAGATTAGCTTTATTTACGGTCAAAATTATAACCGGCATATCGCTATCTTTTTTACGATGAAACAAATAAATGTTCCAATACCATCGTTTTTTATAGATCTCCTGGTGGTTTAGGTCTTATAGTAATAAACTATGCTCTCGAACGTCCGATAGCGGCATTGGGCTGATCTCCTTATATAATTTTGATTTTCTTCGTGTTACTGCATTTAATGCGGTAGTTATAGAACTTGTGACAAAGTATCAATTACGCAAAAGAGCATTTGATGTTTGTGTTAAGTTGTTGAAAAAGCCCATTTAAGGATAGTTTTATGGGCTGTAGAATTTGTGTGGGACGACGGGTATAATTACTTTGCAAGTTGCTTACGTCAAACGCTCAGATCTTTAACAGATGGGCAGATGTTGTGGTGAGAACAAAAATATGATAGCGTTTGGGATGGCAGCAAACTTAATTCGTGAGATAAGCAGCCGGTGAATCGCCAAAGTACTTCGTGAAGATCCTGATAAAAAAACTGGTGTTGGAGTAGCCTATCTTTTTTGCGACTTCTTTAACTGACAGACCTTCGATTAAATAGTTTTTAGCTTTCAGCAGCTTCAGTGATTGAAAATATTCACCGTAGCTCTGTTGTGTCAGGTTTTTAAAAATGCTGCAAAATCTTGTCTTTCCCATAATGCATTTTCTTGCTGCATAATGCAGGTTGGGTACCGGCTCGTCAATATGCTCCTCAATCTCCTGGATAAGCGCTTGAATTCTGCTTCGTTCATCGGCATAGCTAAGCTCTTTTCTTAGATCATTTACGATCAGCTCCTGAAAAAACAAGGCCAGCAATTGGTATGCGCATCCTTCCAGGTAGTTTGGGAAAGCATTGGTAACCGGGTTATGTGCAAGCATATCCTCCACCACATGGTACATATCAAGGTCGAGGCTTGCTGTGAATTGCATCAATGCATTATTTACCAACTGCCCCAGTTTGCCGGTATTTGTAACAGACATTTCCTTCGCCAGATACTGATGCGTCCAGGACTTATTAAATATAAGGGATACAAGTCGAATAGACCGGTTAGCGGCAATGTGCATATAGGTTTCAGTAGAATGCGATTCAAAAAAAATACTGTCAGCCCGGTTCCCGCTTATGTCCACATGAATATCCGACTCGTTTGAAACTATGATCGGCGCATCGCTTACATTGAAGATTATTTTGTAGCTCACATTTCCGGGAACGGGTATCCGGTGAATTTTTACCGGTTTGATAAAGATGCATTCCATTACTATGACGGACATATTATTGCTGAATTCATAAAGCCTGTAAATGCCTTTGCCCAATGAGTCGGGCAATATCAGTGTATTGTTTTTCAATACAACTTCCTCACCCGATACTTTGCTGATCTCGTCAGCCAGATCTTCCAGCCATTTATTATGCAAACTGTAATAATGCTTTATTTCCATTTTACCGGTTTTGTTTTACAGATGATGACCTCGGGGTGTGCGCTTTCATTGTTCGCCGCGCAATTGATATGCCTTGGGATTAACATTAAAATAGAGCCTGAATGCTTTTGAAAAGTGGCCAAGGTTAATATAACCCACGGCTTTTCCTACTTCTGATACAGGCCTGCCGGTTATTAACAATGCTGCGGCATGCTGCATTTTGGCCGAAGTAAAAAAATCAAAATAATTTTTCTTGTAAACATGTTTAAATAAAGAAGCAAATGTTGACTGATTCATGAAACTTTCTCTCGCAGCTTGTTCAAGTGATGGAATTTGATTATCCAGACGGTTTTCTATGCGCTCTTTAATAGCCATGATCCTGTTAACGTGATCGAAATTGATTCTCTCGATTTTTTCATCTTTCGATAAGTGTTTGTTCAACACCATTGCGAGTATTTTGATTGCATATCCTTCATAATACAATTTTGCAGTATACTTCGGTTTTTTCCCAAACAGCATGTTGCGTACTATATGCAATAGCTCCAGATCCATGTTTAAAGAGAAGTTATCAGGTAGATTTGCTGAATAGAATGCTGAGTACAACACTCCGGCCCGGCTTTCTGTTAGATCATACCGCTTCATGGCCCATTCATTGGAAAAAATAATTGATACCATTTGTACGCGTGCCATATTTGAATAATTGATTTCGGCAGGCTCCCGGGATGAGCTGTATTTAATCGAGTCTTTCCACTGATCCTGTTTGGTTTTTTGGGCGGATTTGTTTCCGTTGAATGTGATGTAGTTATTGGATAGGTTAAAGTGCACCACCCGGAAATCATTTATCGTCAAAGGATTCCGGTGAAATATAACCGGCTCGCGGAACAGGCAGTCAACCAGGCAAATACTTAGCCCGGGTTCCAGAACAATAAATTCAAAACGTCCTTCACCCAGTGAGTCCGGAAAGATGAGACTGTTGTTTGTTATAGCAACTTTTTTTCCACAAGCTTCACTCAAACCAGAAGCAATTGTTTCCAAAAAAATAAGGCTGGGTGTTAGTGAATAGTTGATAAGCATGTATCCCTGTATTTTGGCGGTTGATGTCGGTTATACAGGAGTAGCAGATTAAAACGGGTATTGTATCCTTTGCTTTTATTGTACTCCAATCAATTTGTCAATTCCGGTTCCGGCCAATAATTTTTCTATCTGATAAATTACTGAGAAGTTATGTTCCTGTCAAGTTTTGGCACGCATAACTTTCAATAAACGCGTTAGTTGGTACAAGGCGTTATCATCAATTAACTGATCGCAGGTGATTTTGCACGACGCCAGAAACGGACAATGTAATCGGCGAAAACTATAAGCACTTGACGCTGAAAGGGTTTTGCAATCGGCCATGTTTTGTATGGTAAATAATTTGCGGATAGCGCCTGGAAAATGCTTTATATCCGGATATTTTTCCGGCATTGCCAACTCGTTTAAGCCCGTTCCTGATTGGAACTTTGCTGAAGAAAATTAACCCATGCATTGACTGATGAAATCGTCACCACTGGTTCCCTTGCCGCGAAAAAAAATATCACGGGCAGTTGGCGTCTGTACGAATGACGAACGCGGAAGGTGAATGAGCACAGTTTACAATAGTGGGCGTTTTTATACGGGTCTCTTCGCTGATATTTTATAAAAAGTTAGATTCATAGATGTTTTGTAGTAAGTGCCTCGTTCATTCCTGGATGAGGTTTTTTTTGGATGGCTCAATACGGCAGGTCGTGATAAGATAATGATTTATGCAGTGTTTAGTGAAAGCTCTTTGGTAATAAAATAATATTGAAGTTTTCCTTAAACTTCCCGGATCGGCCGCCTCTTTTATAAACATCATTAATAGGTTACCCTCGATTGAAAGGGGGCTGATTGTTTATGAAGAACGTACAAAGGTCAGGTTGAATTCTGTCGGAAATTTGAAGTTGATTTTGGAGTTGCTTTCGAACTTTTTTACTGTTTTTTTTATCAGGATATCCATATTTTTGCTGCTAGTTTTTTAAGGGTTTAGGGTTGAAATGCCTCGCTAGTCTTAGTGAGGCTTTTTTTTACTTTAATGTAGGCGGACCTTGTATAATTTATAATTTGATATGTGAAAAATAAGGTGCCGGATGCCTGTGCATCACATCAGATCCAGGATTTTGTAACATATCCTGGATAAAAACCTCAACAAGCACAATCACCTCGTATCTTTATTACAACAACAGGTCGGGCAGTCGGACTTTGTGCTGTTTAATGTGAAGGCTCGTTGAGTCGGTTCCATCCTCCAAAACATTGAATCAACCAAAATGAGCGGCCCGTTGTTCACCAGCAGGTTGTTATAAATAAAAACACTTGATCGTAAAACCATTACTTACAGCTATATCAGTCTGGGCTGCCCTGGTGTTCTGCTCGCCCGTAGCAGCACAGCAGAAAAAGCCCGCAGACAGTACCAAAGTGCAGGAACTGGAAGGCATTGTAGTTTCGGCTACGCGCTATAATGAGAAAATTTTACAGGCACCGGTAAGTATTGAAAAACTAACCGGGGCCGATATCCGCAATACGGCTCAGCTTTCTTTTTTCGACGCTATTGAAAATCTGAAGAGTGTGCAGATGATCACGCCGAGTCTTGGTTTTAAAGTGATCAATACCCGGGGCTTCACCAATACTACCAACGTCCGCTTCGTGCAGATGGTCGATGGAAATGATATTCAGGCGCCTCATATCGGTGCACCAATGGCAAATGCACTGGGGCCGGGTGATCTGGACATTACCAGCGTTGAACTTGTGCCAGGCTCTGCCTCTGCACTGTATGGGATGAATGCGATCAATGGCACCGCCAACTTTATTACAAAAGATCCTTTTCAAAGCCAGGGCTTGAGTTTTTCCCAGAAAACGGGTGTTAATCACGTTGGAGACCGGGAGCATGCCGCTACGATTTATACAGAATCATCTCTACGGTGGGTTAAGGCATTTCACGATAAGTTTGCCTTTAAGATCAATTTTACCTACACCAATGGTACAGACTGGTACGCAGACAACCGGACGGACCTGAACCCGAATGCCAACATATCCACCGGATTAACGGGCGCAGATAATCCTGGTGCAGACCGGGTGAACATTTATGCTGATGAATCCGGCAATCGCAGAACGTTAATGCTCGGAGGCAAACAGTACGTGGTAAGCCGCACCGGTTACGCAGAGAAAGACATGGCCAGTTATAACCTGCAGAACTTTCGCGGCGATGTAACATTGGCATACAAATTCAACAAAAACCTCACCCTGTCTTACACCTTCAGGGCTGCAAATACCAATACAATTTATCAACGGACCAATCGGTTTCGCCTGGATGATTATCTCACAACCCAACACAGCCTGTTGGTTAAAACACGAAGTCTGCAAGTCAGAGCGTATGTGAATACAGAAAACACGGGCAATTCATACAACATCCGTTCGATGGCGGAAAACATAGACCGTTCATTTAAATCAGACAATAACTGGTTTTCTGATTTTACCAAACAGTTTAATAATGCTGTGAACGGCGGTCAGACTGTAGCCGGCGCCATGCATTCCGTGCGTGCCATTGCTGACAGTGGCCGGCCCGTAGCAAATTCACAGGCAACAAGTGCACTCATTGCAAAACTGCGCGATATCAATAACTGGGATATAGGTGCCGCACTTCGCGTAAAGGCAAACATGTATCACGCTGAAATGCAACATAGCCTCACCGATGATATCCTCACCGGTGTTAAAAAAGACTGGAAGCTCACGATCTTGTACGGCCTGGATTACAGGCGTTATGTGGTTGTGCCTGACGGTAATTATTTTATTAATCCGGTAAAGGATGGCAAAGATCTGATCTATTGGAAATTCGGCGGGTTTATTGAAGCGACCAAATTACTGCTGAATGATAAGCTGAAAATTAACGCCGTTCTCAGGATTGATAAGAATCAATATTATTCAGCCAAATTGAATCCACGCATCGCTTTCGTTTACTCACCCGTACCACAGCACAATTTTCGCCTGGCCTTTCAGCAGGGATATCGTTTTCCCAGTTTGTTTGAAGCTTTTTCCAATATCAATAGCGGAGGTGTAAAACGTGTGGGTGGATTGCCGGTTATGTCTCATGGCATTTTTGAAAACAGTTATCTGAGAGCTTCCATAGATGCATTTCAGGCGGCGAATACCAAAGACGTAAACAATAACGGTCTTACCACTGCGCAGGCCATGGAAAAGAACCAGGGCCTGCTAAAAAAGAATACATATACCTATCTGCAGCCGGAAGAAATAAAAGGCATTGAAGGCGGCTATCGTACATCGCTACTGGATGACAGGCTCGCTATTGATGTAGATTTTTATTACAACGTTTACAAAAACTTAATGGCCCAGGTAGAAGCAAATATTCCGCGGAACAGTTCTCCGGATAGTCTTCTTTATTCATTGAACAATCGTCAATCCCAGGACCGTTACCGTTTGTGGACCAATTCCAAAACAGTCAGCCACAATTACGGCAGCACACTTGGCATTACGTGGAAGCTTCCAAAAAAATATCGCGCAGGCGGTAACGTTACTATGTCTAAACTTGCGCGGAAATCGCAGAACGATGGCCTGGAAGATGGATTTAATACACCAGCCTGGATGTACAACGTGAATTTTGGAAACGCCGCCATCACAAAACATTTTGGCTTCCAGGTAAACTATAGGTGGCAAAGCAGCTACTTATGGCAATCATCCCTCGCCACCGGAACAGTGAGCGCATATGGCACTGTAGATGCGCAAGTGCAATACCACAACCTGAAGGATAATTTTAGTGTGAAACTTGGTGCAACCAATCTGTTTAATCACTATTATTATTCCTTTATAGGAGGGCCGTCTATTGGTGGGTTTTATTATACCACTATAACTATTGCTTTGTAATGGATAAGTAAAGACACGTTATCGGCATAAGAGACATCTGAAAATTTTCGCTGAGCGCCAGCGCACACCATCTGTATCAGAAATGAACACTGATTAAATTCGGTTATATATTGTGTGATGATTTGCAACGTTGTGGAATATGGCATTTTATTCGTATTAATAGTAGCACTAACCTGCATTCAAGCGCATACCTATGTTGATGAATTATTTTAAAACCATGTTCAGAAGCCTTCGGAAAAAGAAGGTATTTACGCTAATAAATTTGTTCGGTTTTTCAACAGGCATGGCTGTCTGCCTGCTGCTTGTTTTATATGTGCAAAGTGAACTCGGCTGGGATAGCTTTCACAAAAACTCAAAGCAGATCTACCGGCTCGCGGTTGAAAGAAAATATACCAGTCGTACGTCTTTAAGAGGGACTATCCCTCCGTCCATTGGGCAGGCAGTAAAAAAGGAATTTGCTGAAGTGGAAGAAAGTGTACGGGTGATGGATATTTCAAATAGCGGCATATCCATTGCGGTGGGTGAGAAGAATTTTTTAGATGACAGGACGCTGGTGGTTGATTCTAATTTTTTTAAAGTCTTTGACGGAAATTTTGTTGAAGGGGACGTACAAACGGCACTGGCTAGCCCTGAGTCGGTTGTGTTAAACGAGGGCACGGCAAAAAGATTTTTCGGCTCTGCTAAAATGGCAATGGGGAAGCAAATTACCTTAGGCTATGGGCGGATCTGTTTTGTTTCCGGCGTTTGTAAGGATTGGCCGGAAAAATCGCATCTTCAGTTTAACGTGCTGGTTTCAATGACTGGTAACCAGGGAATGAATGATCCCAACTATTATGATTTTTATACGTACAATTATCTTTTACTTAATAAAAACGTCTCTGCTAAGTTTCTTGAGAGCAAGTTGCCGCTGATCGTTGAAAAATATGTAGCACCTACTATTGAGAAAGGTTTTGGCGAAACATATCAGCAATTTATCGCCGAAGGCAATGGTTACCGGTATTTTCTGCAACCGATAAATCAAATCCATCTTCGCTCTTTTCTTGTTGATGAAATGAAACCTGGCGGAAATATTCAGTCTGTGCGGCTGTTTATCGCTATCGGCATTTTCATATTGCTTCTTGCATGCATCAACTTCATTAATCTGTCAACAGCAATATCTGTTGAGCGGGCACGGGAAGTTGGTATCCGGAAAACTTTTGGTTCAGGTAAAGGTTCGATAATAATGCAGTTTTTGTCCGAATCAGTGGTGTTCAGTTTTGTAAGTATGGTACTGGCTGTTGTGATTGCATTACTGCTGTTACCTCAGCTTAACAAGGTTGTTAGCGCTAATCTTTCGTTCAATTATTTTTTTACTGCCCCCCATCTGGCAATGATAGCCGGATTTGCTGTGCTTACCGGAATTATAGCCGGGCTTTATCCTGCGTTCATACTATCAGGGTTTAAACCAATTACGGTTCTTAAGGGGCAATTTAAATCCGGTATAAAAGGAATTCAATTGCGCAACGTATTGGTCGTTTTTCAATTTGTCATATCTGTGGTGCTGATCATTTGCACCATTGTACTAAATAACCAGATGCATTTTGTACTGGACTATGACCTGGGTTTTAACAAGGATAATGTAATTGCGATAGACAACGCGTGGTATCTGCGCAGTGCGAAAAACACGGATGAATCTTTTATCAACGAGCTGAGAATGACAAAGGGCATTACAGACATAAGTAAATGCAGTGGGCTGCCGGGTGGAAAAAATGAAGCCAGCTGTGCCATGCAGGTAGTTGGAACCAATGTACAAAGAACACAGAAAACAATTTTTGTTGACCATAATTATCAAAAGACACTGAACCTGAAGTTGAAGGAAGGAAGATTTTTCTCAAAAGATTTTGCGACGGATTCTTTTAGTTTGGTATTGAACGAAACCGCGGTGAAAGATTTTCAGCTGAAGAATCCCATAGGCGCTAAAATTACCAGCACGGAAACTTTTTTTAACTCACCCGATGGTAAGCCAATAGTATATACTGTAGTTGGTGTGATTGAAGATTATCATTTTGAATCCATGCACGACAAAATTTCGCCATTGGTTATAACCAATTCTTCAAGGTTTGGATGGGGCACGATGGCATTAAAAGTTAGCGGGAACCGGTTGGCGGAATCAATGAATTCTATTGAGCACTTATGGAAACAATTCGAGCCGAAACATGACATACAGTTAAGCTTCCTGGATAAATCAATAGAGAATCTGTACAAGTCCGAACGCAATGCGTTGAAAATAATCAGTATTTTTTCTTTACTGGCAATATCTATTGCATGTACCGGCTTGTTGGGGCTTGTAACTTATGCAACGCTTCAACGCACCAAAGAGATTGGCATAAGAAAAGTGTTAGGTGCAAGCGCTGCCAATATTATTATGATTCTGTCGCGGGACTTCCTGCGTCTTATTACAATTTCCATATTGTTAGCATTTCCATTGGCCTGGTGGGCAACGAACAAATGGCTGGAAAAATTTGCCTATCACATACAGATCACCTGGTGGATTTTCGCAGTTGCCGGTGCATCTGCCGTATTGATTGCACTCTTTACAATAAGTTTCCAGGCAATTAAAGCAGCCGTCGCCAACCCCGTGAACAGTTTGCGGAATGAATAAGAAGGAAATGCTCGTCTCGTACCAACAAATCAGGGTATATTTTCATTCACTTTAGTCAGCGTGTAAGAAGGGGAGTTGAGTATTATGTAGAAAAAATCGCGCGAAGTAAGCTTGTTTCCAGGCTCTTCTCTTTGTTTGAAAACGCCCCGTGGTTACTAAACAATAAATTAGTCCGGTTGTTACAATAATTATAGGTTGATAATAACTCATAGATCCTGCCACAGCATCAATTGTTTCTGCTGTATCAATTACGGTTTTCAAAGGAGGATATAATATAATTGTATGTACAATAAATTTATTTGCACTAGTAACCATATCCTGCGCAATACCGCCTTTTTAATTGTTTTGCTATGCCCTGTATTCGTCTCTTACGGACAGCAAAAAGAACATTTCAAACCTATACATAGTGTTGGTCTCAATATTGGTCACGAACACTCTTTCAATGGCGTTGATGAAAACGGACACAGGCAGGTAACCGTGCTACCTTATTGGGGACTTGATTACAATTTTCAATTTGCCCGGAAGTTTGCAATTGGACTGCACACTGATTTTATCACTGAATCTTTTAAAGTGGAAAAGAATCTTGAAAGCGGACATAAAGAAGTGGTAGAACGTTCATATCCTATTGCCCCGGCTGTTATCGGTATGTACAAGCCGACAGAGCACTGGACTTTTGGTTTGGGCCTGGGTGGTGAATTTGCAAAAGAAGAGAACTATTTTTTAAGCCGGCTCAGTGCTGAGTACGGCGTTGAAATAAGGAATGGGTGGGAAGTATTCGGCGCATTACAATACGATTTTCGCTGGAATGCTTATGATACCTGGACGATAGGACTGGGAATTTTAAAAGCTTTTGGGAAAAAGGAGAAGCATGAGAACTAGCAGGAATAATTAAACAGCGGGATACGGTCAAGTACCGTATTTCGTGAAACATGAAACATGGCACTGTATGCATTGCAAAGTTGCTATCGTAATTCATACAACCTGTGTAACTATTTTGCCCCTCACTGTACATCAGGCTCACAATATATTTCAAGGTCATATTTGCGCACACCGCCATGTTTCGTGTCTCACGAAACACTCAAAGCATAAACAAGGTACCTACATTGATCCCTCCTCAATAAAATTATTTCAAAGCCTGCCACAATTCCCATTAATTACATCGTTATTTGCGCCGCTTCAATTTTTGCACCGATCAACTGTATCAGCTTTTCATAGTCGTCAGGTTTTTCGTCCTCATCAAATTCATCCTCATCATCTTCAAATTCATTATCAGCGTAAACAGATTCCCATTCTTCGTCTTTAAAGATGGTGTCTTCAAATGTTCCGGTAGTAGTAACAATGATCAGATGATAGCCTCCGGTAGGTGTTAGCTGTTCAATATCACAGCTTACGTCAAGTTCGCAAGTCATTTCCTTCATGACGATGCAATAAACGGGTTGACTGTCAAATTCAAGCTCTACCGTTTGATAGTTCAGCTTGCCAAGTGGATGCGTCTGCATTTTTTTTCTATCAAATTACAAAATATCCTTTGTGAGAACCAATTAAAGAATATTTTTTAAAAAGGAAGTCAAAACTTTACTACAGGGCCTGACCTGTCAAGGAAAACATATGATATCCCATTGTTACTGCAATAGATGTAATAGTCTTCGCCGGCTGAACAGTTTTCATGATCAGGTCAATATTCGGGAGACCTCTCATGTCGTGCCAATGACAGATTTCATAGCAGTAACATTTTTTACCGTAGGGAATTAAGCTTAATAGAAATGTGCGAATTGAGAACTTCATAGTCCGTTAGGACTTTGACCAAATAAAAGGGTTAATGTCCTACGGACAAGAAAGACCCTGTATGTTAGGGCTTCTATTAAACTTAAAGTCCTACGGACTATCGATGAAAAAGTATACTGTCGTCTCTGTTTGATTTTGGTTAACCACAATCAAAAATAGAATGACCGTACTCTTGCACAATCACGCCGACCGCCGTTGTTGGTATGAGGCGTGGCAATGTGCTCTGGCCTCCAACAACAAATTAAGTGGATCACATCTGTCATTTGCACCGAAATGAAGGCTCCTCATTTTGCATCTTGTTACTTTCTTTTTCTTGAAAAAAAGAAAGTCTCCCGCCTGAACGACTAGTGGGGCAGGAAAAAAATCGAGGCAAACCTCCGCCCGGATGAATCCGTTAGGACAGGCGATCGCTCCGTCCCCACAGCATTGTGGGGAGACCATCCCCTCCCCATGTGCTACTTGCGTCACTAATCAAAATCAACTTGCAGAAATCTGTCATTGGCACGATAGAAGACATCTCCCAAAGTTGATGATGCCTCCTTAACTAAACAACATTGATTAATTAATTAATTAATTAATCATGCAAAGTCATTTTCGTTGCTGTTCGCTTTAGTGAACGGATGATGACCGGCGGAAATTAAAAAAACAGCAATATTTTGCCCGGCAGCAATCTCAAAATCGTTTTTTTAATAACTTGTACAACCAACACCAATTGTCTCCCAAAATCGCCAGCCATGAAATCAATGTCTTGTTATGCCTTACTATTTATTCTTTTGATTGTTAGTATACCTGATGTATTTGCGCAAACGCAGTCAGCACAAACAAAAAACAAAAACAATACGGCTAACAAACGGTACCTGTATGTAGCCACACCCGGCATCCGTGATTATCTTGGTTTTGGCGGACATGGAATACTGGTGTTCGACATGAATAACAATCACCGTTTTATAAAAAGAATTAATACACGGGGATTTCACCCGGACGGCAAACCTTCCAATGTAAAAGGCATTGCAGTAAGTGTTCCGCTTAACAGCATTTATGTAAGCACGTTGGAATCGCTTCAACGAATTGATTTATCTACTGAGCAAATAGTTTGGGAGAAAAAATTTGATGGGGGGTGCGACCGCATGTCCATCTCACCGGATGGATTAACAATGTATCTGCCTTCACTCGAAAACCATTTCTGGAATGTAGTTGATTGCAAGACAGGTGAAATCATTAAGAAGATTGAAGTATATAAAAGAGCACATAATACCATTTACGGACCATCCGGACAACTGGTTTACCTGGATGATATCGGCAGTCCGTGGTTGTACATTGCAGATGCAAAAAAACATGAACTTGTAAATAAGATAGGTCCATTTGAAAACAACGTGCGTCCCTTTACCATCAATAGTAAGGAAACCATAGCTTATGTTACTGTTGATAGTCTGCTCGGCTTTGAAGTAGGCGACTTAAAAAGTGGCAAAAAACTTTCACATGTGGTGGTTGAAGGATGGGAGAGAGGACCGGTAAGGCGTCACGGCAATCCCAGTCACGGCATTGGCCTTACTCCTGACGAAAAAGAGCTGTGGGTTTGTGATGGTCATAATATGCGTCTGCATGTGTTTAATGCAACACCGCCTTATCAACAATTGACAACCATTCCCTTGCAGGATATGCCTGGCTGGATCACATTTAGCATGGATGGAAAATATGCCTATCCTTCCAGCGGCGAAGTGATTGATGTAAAGACCCGCAAGATTCTGTTGACCCTCACAGATGAATTTAATAACAGTGTGGCGAGTGAAAAGATGGTAGAGATACAGTTTGAGGGGAACAAAGCTGTAAAAGCGGGTGATCAGTTTGGGATAGGGAGAGCGAAGTAAGAAAATTGAAATTGTCTGTGCGTCTACGGATAATGATAAAAAAATGCTGATGGAGAGCTGTTGGCAACGGGTAATTCTGTAACGTGTTATTAATAATGTTGGAAAAGGTCCGGTGAAAGCCAGACCTTTTTTGGTTGATAAAAATGGTCGGACGAGATAGTTTATCCTGTAAAACACGCCGGATTAAATTTCTATATCGTGACTTTTTTAATTGATAATATTTCAACTCTTTTATACTTTCATGGTAATAATCTTAAGTTCTTAAATCGCGCTGATATTTCTCAGCTCACTTGATTATTTGTCCCCCTTTATTTTTTGTTTGAAAGCCGGTTTCAAACGTTGATAGTACTTCCAATGTCGTATGATATTGTGGTTAGGTTATTATGTGCATAGAAATATGTTGACAATCCTGCGTCGCAGATGATTAAATATTCTTTTGGCCTAAAACTGATAAAAATGAAAAAAAAATCTACAAACCCGTTAAAATGCATTTCTTCAATTAGTCAGGTATTAAAGCAGTATTTAAGCAGGAACCAGTTAAAGCTCCTGGTGCTTTTTTTTATGATTTGCAGTTCCAGGGCAATATTAGCGCAGTTACCAGTTATTAATTCAGTAACGCCGTTAAGCGGGCCTGCGGGAAGCACGGTGAAGATCAATGCCTCGAAGGTTGATCCGACTCCATCAAAAAATATTGTGTATTTCGGTGCCGCAAAAGCTACAGTTACTTCTGTTTCGGGAAACACACTTGACGTTATAGTTCCTAATGGTGCTACTTATGCGCCGGTTAGTTTAACGCAGAACAGGACAACTGCGTTCAGCACCCAGAAATTTGATCTTACATTTCCGGCAACAGGTCCATTGACTACCGGACTTTTGGCAACGCCTGTGATATTTAGCGCAGATGTAAATGCCAATGTACGATGCACATATCTGCAACCTGCTGATATTGATGGTGATGGTAAGGTAGATATTGTGTCGTTTGGTTTTGACGGAGATAATGGCGTTGGTACTTCCGATCTTACTTTGTTCAAAAACGCAAGTACTGTTGACAGTATTTCTTTGCAATATATGCCCGTAGCTCATTTTGGTTATGATGCATGGCTACATGTAGCTGATGTTGATGCAGATGGAAAGCTGGACATCATTGTAGCCAGCCACAACTATACCGGTAACGATTTTTTTTCGGTGTTTAGAAACCTGAGCACACCCGGAAAAATTCTGTTTGATGCAGTTAAAACTTTTCAACTTCCTTATCTGGGAAAGATAAAACTGGGTGATATGGATCTGGATGGTAAGCCGGACGTAATTTTTAATTCGCAGGACAGTGTATACTTTTTAAAAAACAGTTCTCAGAACTCGGTTGTTAATTTTGCCAAATCGCTCAACCTGAATGTAAAAGGGGGAAGAGTTGTCGATATAGCCGACTACAATAATGATAATCTGCCTGATCTGGCCATTTATAATGTAAGGGAAACCACACTCTTTATTTACAGAAATCATTCGAAGAAGGCTGTTAATTCCTTTGGATTTGATTCATACCTGACGTATAGCTCTTATGAAAACGCACTGGCTTCGGGTGATTTTAACGGCGATAGCCTTTTAGATGTCGGTGCGCTGGACATAAAGTATACCGGCAATCTTCATGTTATCAAAAATTCGGCGACAAAACTCAGCGATATCAATATGGAGTTAGTCACTAATTATTACACTGGGGTGGGCCCAACAGCTATCAATATTTCAGACATTAACGGCGATGGTAAGCCGGATATTTTTGCATGTAACGAACACTACACAATAGCAGCTTTTGAAAATGCAAGTACAATCAACAATATTACATTTAATCCAAAGGTTGACTTTGCTGTACCTAAATTTATGCAGGACATGGCTATAGTAGACATTAATGGCGACGGTAAACCAGATCTGGTAGCTTCGCAAAATCCGGGCAGCACTGTCTATGTGTTCAAAAATCAACTGACAATGTCGGGAGCGGCACCCGTGATTACATCTTTTTTTCCGGACGGCGGCGGCACCAATGATACGATACTCATTAAAGGGAAAAATTTTACCGGAGTAAGAAGTGTTAAGTTTGGAAATGTTGACGCCACATATATCACGCCGCTGTCTGATAGTGCTATTACTGCAGTTATAGGCAGTGGCGCTACGGGAGATATATCTGTAACAACAGGCTCAGGAACCCACAGTCTGCCCGGATTTACATACTTAACGCAACCTAGAATAACCATATTTACAGATTCAACATCTGTTTGCCAGGGAAGCGTAGTTACTGTGCAGGCTATTCCTGAAAGGAGATATCCCGCTTACCATTATCAGTGGTACAAAAATGGCGCAAAGATCGGCGACCTTACCAAGCCTTATGTTACGACGAAATTGCTGGATGGGGATTCCGTGTGGGCGACTATGGTCAATCCAATGTATACTGGTAGTGTCAAAAGTAATATACTTCATTTTACGGTGTCGCCCTCAATAAAGCCTACAATTGTTATCTCAGCCGATAAACGAAGCCCTATATGCAAAGGCACGTCCGTTATGTTTACCGCAAAGATCACGAATGGCGGTGCTCTTCCCGTTTATCAATGGATGAAAAATCAAAAACCTGTAGGAACAAATGCGCCAACTTATACAGACGCGAATCTTCAGAATGGAGATTCGGTTTATTGTGTGTTGACTGTAGTGGAAAGATGCGCAGTAATTCCTGTAACCAGCAGGCCAAGCGTGTTTGCAGTAAATGATTGCAGTACTTCAGGTGCATTAGCTAACAACGCTGCGCGAATGATAAATAATCAGACACAATTTGCCGATAATGCAAACGTTGTATCAAATCAATCGGCGACATTTAATGTATATCCAAATCCGGCCAACAGTAAGGTAGCGGTTACGTTCTCCGGTGAACCCGGTGGTAGCTATGTTGTCCAGTTTTCTGACGCAAATGGCAGGATATTGCAATCACAAAAAATTACATTACAGAACGGCGTTAGTAATACACAATGGAATGTTGCAGGTTATGCACCGGGCGTTTATCATGTAACGCTTCTGAATAAAAACAAATTTGTAAACAGCAAACAATTATTAATCGGACATAAATAAATAAGAAGAATAAGAGATTAAGCCTTTCCGGTCGCAGAAACCGGAAAGGTTTTTTGTTTTCAGAAGGAGAGCTTGATCTTACTGAGGCAAGTGTTTGGTTTCTGACGCGAGTGTCCCGAAGGATCACACGTGTCTATTTGATGATTTTGTAGCCCCGGATCAACGGCGCGGGTGATACCGCAGAACACTCATGCCAGAACGGGAAAATTTATGAAGATTAATAGGAGAGTAAACCTTTGTATATTTATGACACAGGGGCTATTCAGGTAAAATGCAATAAGATTAGGACAATCAATTGTAGATATGATTATGGTATCTTGCACACAAATGATGCACGATTTTTAGCCTTCATATAAAACTCAAGAAATCAATTGCTATATGACCCGCAAATTTCTAACCATCCGCCCTTTATGTTGTTTATTTTTTTGCTGCTTTTTGCAGTTTTCTTCAGTGGCCACTGCACAACAGCAAACAGATTGCAGCGTGGCTAAAAAGGTTTTGTCTGACGCCAGGCTTGATACCATAAAGAACAGAGCCTTACGCTTATTGTCTGGTTTTACTGCAGGCACATCTTATGGTGAAATATGGATCCGCGATCTGAACACTTTTATTAACGGATCCCTGCAGGTACATGACAGGAAAAAAGTGAGAGACATTCTTTTGATGTTCTTTAAGATCCAGGGAAGCGATGGCAATATTCCCGACGGTATAATAGACACTGCAAAGGCCGGGGTTGGCTATCAATACCGCTATTCACCCTTATTGCCGGGTTGGGCAGCTCATAAAAATACAGTTGAAACAGACCAGGAGTCATCGCTTATACAAGCTGTAAAAAAATATATCGATGCCACGGGTGACCGGTCTATACTGGCAGTGAACATTGGGGGTGAAAGCGTGGCCACACGTATGGAAAAAGCTTTGTTATATATAATGCATGACCGTTGGTCCGATAAGTATAAACTTGTTACCGGCGCTACCACGGTTGACTGGGGTGATGTTCAGCCTGAAAAGGGGTGGGGAGTGGCCATTAACGACAAGACCAAATGGGCAATAGATGTGTACGACAATGCTATGTATGTAAAAGCGATCAGGGATTGGATGGATATGAAACCTTCCGGCTTCACTGCTAAAGAAGACTGGAAGGCAGTTGCCGCAAACATAAGATCCCAGGTAAGAAAGTTCTTATGGGATGATGAAGCAAAGAAATATATTCCACATCGTTATATTAACGGCTCTCCGTTCTCACCTGATTTTAACGAAACATCAATTATATACACTGGTGGATCAATTTGTGCAATGATAGCAGGCTTTAATACACCCGGTGAAATACAGGCCATTAACAGCCAGATTGTTGCAGCTGCGAAAAAAGAAAAATTCGCTACAATTGGCTTGACTGTTTATCCTCCTTATCCGGAAAAGGAATTTCCGAATATGAAACCATTTACATATCAGAATGGTGGCGACTGGACCTGGTTCGGTGCACGGCTTATCCTTGTGCTCATTGACAACGGACAGGCTAATGATGCGTACAATGAACTATTACCTATGATAGATCGCGCACTTGCCGCCAAGGGTTTTTATGAATGGTATGATGTGCTTTCCGGAGCCCCGAAAGGATCTGGAGATTTTCGTGGAGAGGCCGGCGTATTGTTTGACGCCATAACTGCTTTGCAGCGCTGGGCAATAAATAAATGTGGCCAGCAATGATAGCACTGATCAAAGTGGTTGTAAGAAACAGGCATGTTGTTCGGTTTGCTATAAAGAAGATGCATTGGTATTAAAAATAAATCATCCTGCCGATGAAAGGTCGTCCGGTTCCTGTTATTATTGTTGCCATCCTGTTTATCGTTACAGGTTGTATCGGCTTTGTATATCATGCAAAAGAGTTATTCGACCGGGATCATGTATTATCCGAAGTCATCTGGATTCTTGTTCTGCGGATCCTGGCTGTGCTATGTGGTGTTTTGCTTCTTTACAGGATTAATTGGGCACGCTGGCTTGCTGTCGCGTGGATGCTATATCATGTAGTAATTGGCGCATTGAATTCAGTTGATCAAATGATTGCTCATATCATTTTTTTAGTGATAATTGTGGTGTTATTGTTTTTGCCGGTGTCTTCAAAATACTTCCGGCTCAAAAATGGCGGTGCCAAAAAATAATGCTATTGGAACTCAGACTGAATAATACATGGTGTTTCGTGAGACACGAACCACGGCTGTCAGCTTTCAGTTTTAAGCTTTGGGCTTTAAGCTTCCCACTTCCCTCACACCTCCAGCTTCCTCTGCAGCTTCCTTCTCTGCCTTCTCGGCAATCGTTCAATTGAGAGTCCCTGTACAACAATAGAAAACAAGACAACACAATAAGTTGTAAACAGGAAAAGATCTTTATGCAACCCTTGCGAAGGACAGTGCCAATGCTGCTATGGCAATTCTTACGCCTTGGTTCGTGTCTCACGAACCAATTCTAGAACATCCTGACCGGGTAATACATGGTGTTTCGTGAGAGACGAACCATGACTGTCAGCTTTCAGTTTTAAGCTTTAGGCTTTAAGCTTTCCACTTCCCTCACACCTCCAACTTCCTCTGCAGCTTCCTTCTCTGCCTTCTCGCTAACCGTTCAATCGAGAGTCCTTGCACAACAATAGAAAACAAGACAACGCAATAAGTTGTAAACAAGAAAAGGTCTTTATGTAACCCTTGCGATAATGACAGTGCCAATGCAATCGAAATTCCTCCGCGAAGTCCGCCCCAGGTTAAGAACCACAGGATATACAAGTTCATTTTTTCCCGCAGCCTGATTACAAAGGACGGTAACCATAGCGATATAAAGCGTGCAAACAGCACAATGCCGATAGATGCAATTCCTGCAACCCAGTAGTATTGAAAATGTTTGATAAAGAGAATTTCAAAACCTATCAACGCAAATAAGATCACGTTAAGGATTTCTTCAATCAGCTCCCAGAACTTATCCAGGTAATCACGGGAAACGGGGGACATAGCGTATTTCTTTCCATAGTTACCAATAAAAATGCCGGCTGCGACCATTGTCAGCGGCGCGGAAACATTCAGTTTCTTTGCCAGCAGATAGCCGCCCATCACTACTGCAAGGGTAATCATCACTTCAATATTGTGGTCATCAATGCCCTTCACCGTTCTAAGCGCTATAAAGCCTAGCACAACGCCAAGAACCAATCCGCCAACAGCTTCTTTAAAAAAAATATAGCTGATCTCTTTGATTGTAATGCTTGCACCAGGATCGTGTACAGAACGTAATATGGTAAAAAATAACAACAGGGCTACGCCATCATTAAACAAAGACTCGCCGGCTATTTTTGTTTCCAGCGACTTGCTCATTTTAGCGTCTTTAAGGATACTCAAAACTGATACAGGATCGGTGGGAGAGATGAGGGCACCAAATAATAAACATTGCAAAAGAGGAACGTTCATATGAAGTGCCTGTAATATGATGTACATAAGAAAGCCAACGATAAAAGTAGAGATCACAACACTCAACGTTGAAAACAAAATAACTGAAAGCTGATGTTGATGAAGATCTGTTATACGAATGCGGATAGTTCCAGCAAAAAGCAGAAAATTAAGCAGAATGCTGATAAGTAATTGACTGAAATTAACTGTCTGAAGCAGTTTGAAACTATCTCTGAATAATACAGGAAATATGTTGCTTGTCAATAATAGAAGAAGGGACAGGATAGCAGCAATGATCATTACGCCGATGGCATTCGGCAATTTAAAAAACCGCTGATTGATGAAAGCCGTAAAGGCCGCCAGAACAATTACTATGGAAAAGGTGTTGTAAAGATCCATAGACGTTTTTTACAGAATAGCCTTCAGGCATATCAATTTTATTTTTGGTAAACTTCATCTTCCGCTTGCGGCATATTTTATTTGCCGCTGTAATAGGCGCGCACAGCGATATAAATAGATATAATGATGAAGGTTATTATTAAGATTCCGACGAGTATTGACGATAAATGTCTGGACAAGAAATTTTTTTTTCTTTCTGTTGGTTCACTTTTCGTTAACACAGTTTTCATAATATCTTTTTTAACTGTATCAGAAAAATATGCCATCAGGAAGGTTGAAAATTAAAGGACTGTAAATCAGTTAATTGTAGCCTTAGCTTCGATTGCTGGATCCTAATGATATGTGTATTATAATCACCACAGCGTAAAAAAGCGCTTTGGAAAAGTTATTTAAGGTCAACATTTACTATCTTGCTGTGGGTACAAACCTTTTTTCATCGTTTTAAATACAGCTATATGGGATTTCAGGAAATATTATTAATTGCAGTTGTGATACTGGTATTGTTTGGTGCTCGCAAAATACCTGAATTCATGAAGGGTGTAGGCAAAGGTATTCGCAGCTTCAATGAAGAAGTTGATACTGAAAAAAAGTCCGAAAAGAAATAACGATCATTGTCTTGCATCAACTTATTTAAAGGTTGCAGTTTAAAAGCTGCAACCTTTTTCACTTTTAGTAAATCTTCCTGCTACTGATAGCTGACTGCTACTACGCTGGCACTTTATGTAACTTCTCTCTTTCCCAAACCCTATGCTGCGCAATCGCCTTTATAAAAGCCTCAGGCGGTGAATTTAAAATCAATCCATCCTGGGCCAGGTTATCATTATCTTCCATCTTACTGTTCGCTGCGGATGCTTCCAGTAACTCAACACCATCATTATCTGCTGCAATGGCTTTGCAATGCCTGTAAGCTTCAGTAACAAAATGTATAGCGTCAGGCTCCTGTAATAAGGTGGCAGAGGCACCTCCCGGAACATATACTGCATCAAAAAACACGGAAGAGGACGTTAAAAAGCTTTGATCAATTTTCATTTCTTTTCCGCTTGCCGTTTTGAGGTATCCAAGTCTTGGAGCGATGATCATTGTCGTAGCACCTTCTGCCTCCAGGGCCTTTTTCATTTTATCAATCGCCTTATCGTCAGAACCATCGGCAGCCAGCATTGCTATCTGTCTTGATTTAATGGTATTCTTTATTGTATTTGCCATGCTTAAAGCTTCCGACCGCTCAATAGATGATTTTATCACTTTCGGTTGGTATTTTTTTGGATCAGCATCGGCCGGCATGCTGTGGTTCATTGGTTCTATTGGTTTTGCAGGTACTTTTAACCCCAGACCTGCAGCCACTTTTTCTGCCAGGATTTTATCAATTTTAGAAAGCAGGCCAAGCATTCTCTCCCTTATTTCTTCGCGGACAACTTTTCCCAATTCAAACCGCAGTGCGTCAATAATGTGATTCTTTTCGGGTTCTGACTGACTATTAAAGAACAAGGTAGCCTGACTAAAATGATCGAAGAAGCTCGAGCTACGTTCGCGTATTTTCTTCGCATCAATACGTTCTCCATAAGATGAGAATCCACCTTCTGCCATTTTCGCCTGGAACGGGCAGCCACCTCCTATAGAATTCGGGTGATAGCTTGCAACACCCTTATTGATCGTTTGACGCATATGTCCGTCGCGCTGATTATTATGCACCGGAACAACAGGCCGGTTGATCGGAATTTCATGGAAGTTCGGGCTTCCCAACCGGGATAGTTGTGTATCTAAATAGGAAAACAGTCTTCCCTGCAATAACGGATCATTGGTGAAGTCAATACCAGGAACAATATGCCCTGGATGAAATGCAACCTGTTCAGTTTCTGCAAAAAAATTATCCGGGTTTCTGTTCAGTGTCATTTTTCCAATACGCTGCACGGGAACCAATTCTTCCGGAATAATTTTCGTGGGATCCAGCAGGTCAAATTCAAATTTATGCTCGTCCTTTTCCGGCACTATCTGAACACCCAGTTCCCATTCCGGAAAGGCGCCATTTTCAATCGCTTCATACAGATCGCGACGGTGAAAATCCGGATCTTTTCCGCTAATTTTCAGCGCTTCGTCCCATGCCACGGAATGCACGCCCAGTAATGGTTTCCAGTGAAATTTTATAAACGTAGCCTCGTCTTTTTCGTTTACAAAACGGAAAGTGTGCACGCCAAATCCTTCCATCATTCTTAAGCTGCGTGGTATGGCCCTGTCAGACATTACCCACATGATCATATGCATGGATTCCGGCATTAGTGAAATGAAATCCCAGAACGTGTCATGGGCCGACGCCGCCTGCGGAATTTCATTATGCGGTTCCGGCTTTACGGCATGTATAAGATCAGGGAATTTTATGGCATCCTGAATAAAGAACACAGGTATGTTGTTTCCCACTAAATCAAAATTGCCTTCTTCTGTATAGAACTTGACTGCAAATCCCCGCACATCCCGCGCAAGATCAGTAGAACCTCTAAAACCTGCTACGGTCGAAAAGCGCACAAATACGGGTGTTTTTGCAGCTGAATCCTGCAGGAATTTGGCTTTTGTATATTTTGCCATTGATTCATATACCTGGAAGTAACCGTGTGCAGCAGTGCCCCTTGCATGCACAACGCGTTCCGGGATACGTTCGTGATCGAAATGGGTGATCTTTTCGCGCAGTATAAAATCCTCCAGCAGTGTGGGGCCGCGATCTCCGGCTTTTAAAGAATTCTGGTCGTCATTGATTTTTACACCCTGATCGGTTGTCATAAACTGATCCGCGCCTACCTCGATATCCGGTTGCAGGTCTTTGTCTTTTTCAGTGCCGCCTTTGGCATTCGGTTTACTTGGCATAGTTGTATGTTTAGGTGAACATGGAGAGATGGAAATCGTTCAACAAGAAACATACCTGTACAAAATAAGACGGATGAACGGCCTGGATGGATACCAAAGGAAAAAATAACCTCAGGTCAATTGTTGACTTTTGTACACAAGGGGATTATAGAAATAAAAAAAGGATAGAACATTTAGCTCTATCCTTTTTCAATATTATGTTTGTCTAGTCTACTTTTTCTGAATGAAAAGCGGATTTGATGATGTTACAAAAATCCGATTCCACCATTTTGACTGCCTGAAGGATCATATTTTTAAAAGCCACATCATTGCTGATGCCATGACCAATTAAAACTGGTTTTGCAACGCCCAGGATAGGAGTTCCTCCGTAGTTCTCATAGTGAAAACGATGCAGGTATTGATCGTCCTCCAGTTTTCTGTGCACTGCAATGTCATAAATGGTTTCAGCCATTTTAAGAATAACATTACCAGTGAACCCATCGCATACAACCACGTCTGCTTTATTCTGGATCAGATCGCGACCTTCAACGTTACCAATAAAATTGATGGACGCATTTTCTTTCAGCAGGGGATAGGTGGTCTGAGCCAACTGATTTCCTTTGCCTTCTTCTTCACCAATGTTCAGTAAGCCAACAGTAGGCTTGTCAATTCCAAGCACCTTTTGTGCATAGAGGTTGCCTAAAACTGCAAATTGATTCAAATGCTCCGGTTTACAGTCAACATTCAAACCAACATCAAGTAACAAACCTGTGGTGCCGTTTAATTTGGGAATAACAGTGGCAATAGTTGGACGTTGAACACCTTCAATGGCTTTGATGGTATACATTGTACCAACAAGCATTGCCCCGGTATTTCCGGCGCTTGCAAATGCATCAATCTTTCCGGAGGATAACAGGTGAAAGCCAATAGCAATAGAAGATTGCTGCTTTTCCTTCAACGCTTTGGCAGGATGTTCGTGATAACCGATTACCTCGGGAGCGTTAATTACTTTAATGCGCGACTGATCTATCTTGTGCTCTTCAAGCAAAGAAGTGAAATTCTCTTGCTGCCCGATACAAAATAAAGTAACCGGGCCAGTATATTCGTCTAGAAATAATTTAAGGCCTTTGATAGCCTCTAAGGGAGCGTAATCGCCTCCCATCATGTCTAAGCCTATATTCATGCCCGGCAATCTACAAAAATATGTTGGAAACTAAAAGGTTAAGCTTTCAAAGGTGCTTTCTCAGCCACTAATTTACCCTTGTAATATAATTTACCTTCACTAACATGTGCACGATGGCGAACATGTGTTTCACCTGTTGTTGTATCCTTGCTTAATGTAACAGTCTCAGCTTTATAATGCGTTCTTCTTTTTGCGCTGCGTTGCTGTGAGTGTCTGCGTTTGGGATTTGGCATAACTAACGATTTATTAAATAGTTATTCTAAATTTTTAAATTGATCTAAACCTTTCCATAATGGGTTCTTTTCCTCCTTCACATCATTTTCCATCTGCCTGAGTTTTTCCAAAACTTCTTTGTTGCATTTTGGTCCGCCCATTTCATCCTCTCCACACATCTTTTGCATCGGAATGCTCAGATTAATGAATTCATAGATCCAGTTGGCAATGTGCAAATGGCTTTCACCGCGGCTGATATAATAAACATCAGGATCTTCTTCCTGGTCGTTCATTTCCTCAGGATTGTCCACCATCTTCACTACAATTTTGAATTCATCCCACAATTGCAGCGGTAGAGGGTTTCCGCAACGGTCGCAGGAAACATCAACAGAACCTCCAATATCAAACTTCAGCAGCATAAAACCATTGTGCTTATCCAGTTGAAGTTTTACATTGGCGTTACAGTTGCTAAAATCCTGATCGCCATAAGGTATAAAGAACTTGTCCCTAATTTCATAATCAAACTCATGAATCCCCGGCTTTAAGCCCACAAATGCTATTTCAAATTCCCTCCGGTTACTCATCGGTTATTTTTTTAGGGGTGGCAAAGGTATGCTAAAAATACTAAATAGCAAAGGAAAATTGGTTTTATCCCTAATCTTTACTTAATTGTGAATAGATTTTACGGAACCAATAACTTTTGCACAAAGATGGAGATAAAAGCAGGATATAAATGGATTAAGACCGGAATATTGATTTTTATTGTTGTGCTGATCAGGATCTTTTCTGTTTTTGGTGATAGTGTTGAACGGTATTATTCAACAGGTTTCTTTCCCTGGTTCGCCCCAAAATTACGTGTAATCCAGTCCCATATACCTTTTAGCCTGGGCGATATTCTTTATGCACTTGTTGCCATATGGCTGATCAAGAGCCTTTTCTGGCTAATCATTGCACTAATCAGATTTCGGAAAGAAAAAGCTGCTTTGGCAGATTCAATTCGCATTGGCGTTAACCGGCTCTTATGGCTATACATCATTTTTAATGTTTTTTGGGGATTGAACTATGACAGGCTGGGGATTGCATACCAGTTAAAAATAGATCCGAGAGAATATGATGTTCCGGAACTGCAGCGTTTAACGGCAGATCTTTTAACAAAGGTGAATTCATGCCGGCGACAAATAGACTCTCAAAAGCTTGCCTATCCGTCAAACGAAAATATTTTCCACGGAACGGTTGAAGCTTACCAGTCCGTTCAGGCCAGCTTTCCTTTTTTGCGTTATGATCATCCATCAATAAAATCCTCGCTTTATGGCAAGTTGGGCAACTATATGGGATTTCTCGGCTATTACAATCCCTTTACTGCAGAGTCGCAGGTAAATGTTACGCCGCCGCGTTTTGTATTGCCTTATGTGACTTGTCACGAAGTTGCTCATCAACTCGGCTATGGAAGCGAGAGTGAGGCTAATTTTGTAGGTTATCTTGTCGCGGCAAGAAGTAAGGATGTCCGTTTTAATTATTCCGTTTATTTTGACCTTTTCAGCTATGCAAACAATGAACTGTTTATGCGTGACAGCGTTGCAGCCCGGGCAAATTATAAGCAGCTGGATACACTCGTTAAACTCGATATAAAAGAATACCGCAAATTTTTTAAACAATACAGAAACCCAATTGAACCTTTTATTAAAGTGTTCTACAGTAACTACCTGAAAGCCAATAATCAACCAAAGGGCATTGACAGCTATAATGAAGTGGTAGGGTGGCTGATTGCGTACAGGAAGAAGTATGGGGTTATTTAAGTTGTACGTTATAAGTTATACGTTTTACGTTGAAGACCAGATTGGTGCCAGCTTAAAGCTCAAAGCCTAAAGCTGAAAACTTAAGTTCCTCGAATGCCTGGTGTTTTTGATAGAAATAATATAATTGTGTCTTTGCATTTTGCTGATAGCTAATAGCTAATAGCTGACGGCTGACAGCTGATAGCTGCCAGCTACTTAATAATTACACTACCTATTATTTTCGTAAGCTCTATTTCAATCTTCTTAAGGTGCTTGTGAATTTCGATGAGACGCATTTGGTCCTCGAAGCTGGTCGCGTGCTCCATATCGTGCTGGTTCTGATCAAACATTTTTTTGATCTTGCTTAGCTTCAGATAGTTTACGCTTGAAATGGCATCCTGTATGCGGGTATCTTTGATAACAGAGATAATGCTTTCCATCTTTTCATCCCAGCGCTTACTTAGCTCGTGCCTGAAAAGCGTAAGATTCACGATCAGGTCGCGGATCTGTGCATCTTCATTATACAGAAGGGTTTTGGCAGACGGTTCCAGTCCCTGTTCGTATTGCGCCTTGTAGAGATCAAATACTTTTTCGAGCAACGGTGTTTCAATATGAAATTCCTCTAACTCGTCAAATATATATTGTGCGATCGTTCTGCCTTCTTCAAATTCATCCAGACCATATTCAACCAGAACACGCAATACACTTTTTTCATTGATCTCATCGCGTTGCAACAGATCTGCCCCATCGAAAAATTCTTCCGGCGGCGGAGGTTCCTGGAGAAAAGGATCATGAGCCGGAGCTGCAGCTTTCTTCTCTTCTTTTGCTAACTGATCCCTCTTGTACTTGTTGACAAGATTGGTGAGACCGAGTTCATCAATTTTCAGGATGGACGAACACTGCCTGATATATTCCTGCTGCTTGGTAAAATCCTCAGCACGGTTGATTTTGCTCAGGGTTTCCGCGACGTGGTTGACAACATCATTCTTTTTGCTGACATCATTACCGGCTTCCCTGAGCATTACCTCAAGCTGGAAAAGAATGAAATCCTTTTTATTGCCTTTAATGAATTCACGGAACTGGTCCGCACCGACCTTATTTACATAGCTGTCCGGATCTTCCTTGTCAGGAATAAGCACCAGCTTTACGTTCAGGCTTTCTTCCAGGGCCATATCCAACCCGCGCAGGGCAGCCTTTACACCCGCAGCATCGCCATCATAAATGATGGTCAGGTTGTTGGTGTATTTCTTGATCAGTTTTAACTGATCGATGGTGAGAGACGTACCACCGCTGGCCACAACGTTTTCTATGCCGGCCTGATACAGCGAAATAACATCCGTATAACCTTCAACCAGTAAACATTCGTCGTTCTTGTCTATTGCATGGCGTGCAAAATAGGATCCGTAAAGGATTTTACTCTTTACATAGATCTCATTTTCGGGTGTATTGATGTATTTGGGCGCCCGGTCAGCTTTGCCAATCACACGAGCACCGAAACCAATTATTTTGCCGCTGTTGTTATGAATGGGGAAAATGATGCGTCCGCGGTAATTATCAACCGGTTCTTCATACCGGTTAACAACAAGGCCTGATTTAACAAGTACATCAATATTGAACTGCTGTCCCAGTGCTTCTTTTACCAGGGCATTCTTTTCCTGTGGATTGTAACCCAGCTGAAATTTTTTTATAATATCATCCCGGAAGCCGCGTTCTTCAAGATAACTTAACGCAACACTCTGACCTTCATCGGAATTGAACAACTTATCTGCAAAAAACTTTTGAGCAAAATTGTTGATGATATATAAACTGTCAGCCGCCTGTTGATGTTGCCTTACTTCATCGCTTACTTCCGTTTCTTCTATTTCAACATTATAGCGATTGGCCAGCCATTTTAGCGCTTCAACATAGCTATATTTCTCCAGGTCCATCAGGAAGCTGATGGTATTGCCGCTTTTTCCGCATCCAAAGCATTTGTAGATCTCTTTCGCAGGAGAAACCGTAAAAGAGGGCGTTTTTTCGCCATGGAAAGGGCATAACCCCAGGTAATTGGCACCGCGCTTCTTCAGCTTAACAAACTCTCCGACAACATCAATTATGTCGATGCGACTTGTGATCTGTTGTATGGTTTGTTGTGTAATCATGATTAAGCGACAGGTTAAGAGTGCAAATGTAGAGAAAGTTGGAAGTTTTACGTTGTACGTTTTACGTTTTTGAATATATGCAACAAGTTCTGATTATTGTTTGCGTAACACCACAAATTGAATTTACTATCCATTTGCTTTGAAAGAAGCGACAATAATAATATTATATAAATTCGTACTACGAATTTATATTTTTGATGCTAGCTAAGCAAATAATACAAATAATCAAAGTATTTTCTTCAGAAGAAAAGAAAATTGAAAAGCCAAGAATGCTTATAAACTCTGTAGAAGATGAGTTTATCAATTTTTTAATGAATGGGCCGGTTTACAAAACAAAGGACATTCAAATAATACAGAAGAATCGTAAAAGTATCGCAGCATGGCGAACAAAAAGTGTGTAGGTTGTGTTGAATTGCCTTCCAAACAAGAAGAGAAGTTGTACGTTCTACGGTTCTTCAACGTAAAACGTACAACTTATAACTTACAACGTAACTATCGCATTTGCTTGTACAAATTAATCAATCCGTTGGTGGAAGAATCGTGAGATGCGATAACATCTTCATTTTCCAACTCCGGCAATATTTTACCGGCGAGTTGTTTGCCAAGCTCAACGCCCCACTGGTCAAAAGTGAAAATGTTCCAGATCACACCCTGAACAAAAATTTTGTGTTCGTATAATGCAATAAGGCTACCCAAACTTTCAGGTGTAATTTCTTTAACAAGAATAGAGTTGGTCGGTTTATTGCCTTTAAATACTTTGAATGGAAGTAATTTCTTTATTTCTTCCTCTGATTTGCCAGCCTTAACTAATTCCTCTTTTACTTCTGCTTCGGTTTTACCATTCATTAAGGCTTCTGTTTGAGCGAAGAAATTGCTTAGCAATTTTACATGGTGATCCCCAATTGGGTTGTGGCTAATTGCAGGAGCGATAAAATCACAAGGAATCAAAACAGTGCCCTGGTGAATCAACTGGTAAAATGCATGCTGGCCATTTGTTCCGGGTTCACCCCAGATCACCGGTCCGGTTGAATAATTTACTTCGTTGCCATTTCTGTCTACATACTTTCCGTTGCTTTCCATATTGCCCTGCTGGAAGTATGCGGGGAAACGGTGCATATATTGATCGTACGGTAAAATAGCTTCTGTTTGCGCACCAAAGAAATTGGTGTACCACAAACCGACAAGCGCCATTATCACCGGAATGTTTTTATCAAAAGCTGTTGTTTTAAAATGCTCATCAACAGCATATGCGCCCTTCAACAAAGATTCAAAATTGTCATATCCAACTGTAAGGGCAATTGAAAGACCGATTGCGCTCCACAAAGAATAGCGTCCGCCAACCCAATCCCAAAACGCGAACATGTTAGCAGGATCAATACCAAACTTTGTTACTTCTTTTTCATTTGTGCTTAATGCTGCAAAGTGTTTGGCGACCTGCGACTCATCTTTAGCTGCTTCAAGAAACCAGTTTCTCGCAGTATGTGCGTTTGTCATGGTTTCCTGCGTTGTGAATGTTTTAGATGCAATCAGGAAGAGCGTTTCTTCTGCCGTTACTTTTTTCAAAGTTTCAGCTATATGCGTACCATCAACATTACTTACAAAATAGGTTTCAATGCCATCTACCCAATAAGGCTTCAGCGCCTCTGTAACCATTACCGGTCCAAGGTCACTACCACCAATGCCGATGTTCACTATATATTTGATCTTTTTGCCGGTATAACCCTTCCATTCGCCGGAATGAATAGACGCGCAAAAGTTTTTCATTTGTTCCAGCACTTTTTTTACATCCGGCATTACATCTTTCCCTTCACTCATAACCGGCTGCCCTGAAAAATTCCTCAGCGCAGTATGTAAAACGGAACGTTGTTCTGTTTCGTTAATGATCTCTCCGGAAAACATGGCATTGATGCCATCCTTTACTTTACATTCCTCTGCAAGCTGCTGCAATAGCTGAATAGTCTTTGGCGTAATGATATTCTTGGAATAATCAAACACTATGCTATTTAATGTAATCGAAAAGTTTTTGAAACGATCTGCATCGTTCTTGAACAAGTCTTTTACTTTGGTTCTTTGCATGTCTTCCTGGTAATGTTTTTTAAGAAGCAACCAGGCCTGTGTAGTTGTGGGATTGATTTTCGGGAACATATTGATCGTTTAATTTCGTTGATGCTGAAACAGCGCCTGCGAATGTAAAAAAGAATCCCGAAAAAAGGTTAATTGATCTTCGATATGATTAACCGGTTTGATGAACAATCCGGTCATTGATTCATAAAATTGTGCATTGCATTATCTCTGTATCGAAATTTTTTCGACCGGCACCGGACACGCCGAGCCATTAGCCTGGTGCGTTCCTTAATTTAAATTGAAACTGCGCGTATTTGAAGAACTTCTCCTTCAACGATAAAACGGTCAATTATGGGATATAAGCAGTTAAAATCAGGCGGGCAAATTCTTGTTACTGATGTTATTTTCATAGTTCATTTTATTCAAAAACGTTCCATGTTTGCAAGAACCAGCTTAAGATTATTCTACTTTGCAATTGCTTGTACAAATATTGTTTTTGTCTTCGCACAAAAAGCTCCGTCAGCGCCCTACGTCCCTTCCCATGAAGAAATGATAAGAAGTTATCGTTCGGTGGAGGCAAAAGACAGTGCAGTAAAAAATTCAGTTTACAAGACTTCTGTTGACGCTCATTGGCTGCCCGGTAACAAAGCATTTTGGTATCGAAACATATTACAGGATAGCACAACCGAATATCTGCTGGTGAACGCGGAAACGGGCGTCAAACGAAAGGCATTTAATGAAGCTGAACTGGCTGGCGCGCTAAGCAGAAATACCGGATCGGCAATCAAACCGGAACGTCTTTTCCTGGATAATCTTTCATTTAACGCAGCGGGCTCATCAATGACATTTGCCTGTCAAAATAAGTACTACCGGTTTGATATCAAGAAGAATGCGCTGAAAGTAATAGATTCGTTGCCACATATTGCTAAGAACAATCATCAGTTTAATCCTCCACCCAGCCGTTGGGAGAACTTTGCAACAGACAGTCTTTCTCCAAACAAGCAGTATACTGCATACATTAAAGACAACAACATTTTTGTTAAACCAGTCAATGGGGGCGAAGCCGTGCAGTATACCAGGGATGGTTCAAACGCTCATCCATACGGTTCGTTGGCATGGAGCCCGGATAGCAAATATGTGATCGGATATCATATAACACCGATAGAGGACTCCGCAGTCTATTATGTGCTGTCATCTGTCAGCGGTACTACCCGCGGCCAGTTGAAATCCCATCCTTACAAACAACCAGGCGATCCGTTCACTACTTATGAGATGTACATTTTCCCTGTGGTACAACCATCAGCGGTAAAAGTGAATACGGCAGTGATTGATTTTTTTGATGCGCCAAGGTTATACTGGACAAAAGACAATACTCATTTTTATTATGAAAAAGTTGATCGCGGTCATCAACGATTCAGAATTATTGAAGTTGATGTGACCAGCGGTAATGCACGCACTGTGTTGGATGAGCAGGCTAAAACATTCATTTACGCCAACCGGATTTACACACACTATATGCCTGAAACTAATGAAATTTTGTGGACATCGGAGAAGGATAACTGGAGGCACATATACCTGGTGGATGCAAGAAGCGGAGACATTAAAACTGAGATAATCAGGGGTAATTATGTAGTGAAGAACATTGACAGTATTGATGAGAAAAAGCGTGAGATCTGGTTTTCAGCAAACGGTGTGAATGACGGGGAGGACCCCTATTATGTACATTACTATCGCATTGGATTTGATGGTAATGATCTGATTGATCTTACCCCGGTCCGGGCCAATCATAAAATTGTGTATTCTCCTGATAAAAAATATTATCTGGATACTTATTCAGAAGTGAACACAGCACCTGTAACTGAATTGCACAACACATTAACAGGACAGAAAATAGCGGAGATCGAGCGTGCGGATATCGGCAAATTCCTCGCAATAGTAAAACGGCTGCCAGAGCCGTTCCTGGCAAAGGGACGTGATGGTAAAACTGATATTTATGGTATTGTTTGTTTGCCTGCTGACTTTGACAGCACAAAGAAATACCCGGTAGTTGAGAATATTTATGCGGGACCGCAGGATGCATTTGTGCCAAAGAGTTTTATGCCATACTATTCTGAAATGCAAAGTCTGGCCGATCTTGGTTTTATTGTTGTTCAGATTGATGGTATGGGTACAGCAAATCGCAGTAAATCATTTCATGATGTTTGTTGGAAAAACCTGGCTGATGCGGGTTTTCCTGACCGTATCCTGTGGATGAAAGCGCTTGCAGCTAAATATTCCTATGTAGACACGTCCAGGGTGGGGCTATACGGAACATCTGCCGGCGGACAAAATGCATTGGGTGGTTTACTGTTTCACCCGGAATGGTATAAGGCTGGCGTGGCTTCGTGTGGTTGTCATGACAACCGTGTTGATAAGCAATGGTGGAATGAGCAATGGATGGGTTATCCGATCGGATCGTGGTATGAAGAACAAAGCAATATTACAAATGCATCCAAACTGTGTGGAAACCTGCTGCTGATGGTGGGAGAAGCCGATACCAATGTACCGCCTGAATCAACTTACCGTGTGGCAGACGCACTCATTAAGGCTAATAAAACCTTTGATTTTCTTCCGATCCCGGGCTCGGATCATACAAGTGGCGGAGCTTATGGAAAATTGAAAAGACGCGATTTTTTTGTAAGAAACCTACTGCATATAGAACCACCACAAAGGAATATGGGAGAGTTGTCGATGCTGACTAAATAGGCCCTGAAAAAGTTGTCCTACACTTTCAAAGTGTAGGACAACTTTCTTCAGAGCAAATCCCGAAGGGATGAAATTATTATAACAATAGACGAAACATTTATTTAAACCCTGAAAGGGTGACACTGTATAATGTCAACCCCTGCCCGTTCGGTCAGGCGGGCTTCGGGTTTTAACGAATGGTGATAATAATTTTCTATAATAATTTCATCCCTTCGGGATTGTGCAGGTCAGCGTAATTATGTTTCTGTAAACTCAGTTGTAACGCAAGTCTCATAACTTATGATTCATTTGTTAAACTTTCGTAGACCGTAATTATCTTCAACATCAACTAAAGACTGTTGATCACATCAATTGTCTTTTGCACCATGCTTTCTGTTACATCAAGATGCGTAACAATTCTTATTTGTGTAGGAGAGATGGCAATGACTCTTATATTATTTTCCAAAAATTTCGCAGCTAGTTGTGCTGCAGTAAATCTTCCTTTCACTTCAAAAATGATGATATTGGTTTCAACGGGTAAGATGTTTCCGGTGAAATCTTTTTGCGCCAATGCATCTGCAATCAATTTTGCGTGCAGATGATCCTGGGCCAGTCGCGCGACATGATTGTCCAAAGCATAAATACCTGCCGCCGCGAGAGATCCTGCCTGGCGCATGCCTCCGCCAAATACCTTTCGTATTCTTCTTGCCTTTCGGATAAATTCTTTCTTGCCAAGTAATACACTACCGACAGGCGCACCGAGACCTTTACTGAGGCAGATAGAAATGGATTCGAACGCTTTCCCATATTGTTCAGGCGTCTCTTTTTTTGCAACCAGGGCGTTGAATAACCGGGCGCCATCCAGGTGAAAATGCAGCTGATTTGCTTCACAAACCTGCCTGATAGCTTCTATTTCAGCGAAATCATAACAGCTTCCGCCGCCACGATTGGCTGTATTTTCAAGCGAAACCAGGGTCGATACCGGTTTATGTACATCATCAGGATTGATGTTTTCAATCACCTGTTTTGCTGTAATTCTGCCCCGGTCGCCTTCAATCAAGCGTACAGAGCAGCCTGCGTTGAAAGCTATACCACCAGCTTCGTATTGATAGATATGGGAAAGTTTATCGCAAATAACTTCGTCGCCGGGTTGAGTGTGGCATTTTATGGCTATCTGGTTGGTCATGGTTCCACTCGGGCAAAAGATCGCGGCTTCCATGCCAAACAGCGTAGAGATTTTTTCCTCCAATGCATTAATTGTCGGGTCTTCACCAAAAACGTCATCTCCCAAGGGAGCATCATGCATTGCTGTCAGCATTCCGGCCGTTGGCCTGGTAATTGTATCTGATCTGTAATCAATCATGCGAACGAAGATATAAATGTTTGGCTCAATTGTAGATGGATACGTATAAGGAATAAAATAATTGAATGGTTTAACAGAAAGGCATCAACAAAGAAAAAAATTGCATGTTATTATAATAAGAGGGGCGTTTAAATGGGATTTTAATTGAGTTTTCTTTAACAAATTGGCAAAAATAAGTGGGTTTTACTAACATAAATGTTGTTTTTTTACACATTTATTAGTATATTATAGCAAACCGTTGTACTTTTGCAGCTTTATTTTGTATTTTGGATATATTTTGCACATACACTATAAACGTTCCTATAAAGCTTTTGTCAATAAGTAAAACAAGCAATACCAATTATGAGGCAGCTTAAAATTGCCACCCAGATCACCAACCGTGATTCGCAGGCAGTAGAAAAGTATCTGCAGGAAATCTCCAAGATTCCTATGATCACTCCTGAAGAGGAAACCACACTGGCCCAGCGAATTAAGATGGGAGATCAGAGAGCTTTAGACAAATTGGTGCAGGCCAACTTACGTTTCGTGGTATCTGTTGCTAAGCAGTACCAGCACCAGGGCCTTTCCCTTAGCGACTTAATTAACGAGGGTAACCTCGGCCTTATTAAAGCGGCACAACGCTTTGACGAAACCAAGGGTTTCAAATTCATCTCATACGCAGTATGGTGGATTCGCCAGTCCATTTTACAGGCGTTGGCAGAGCAGGGTAGATTAGTCCGCCTGCCTCAAAACAAAATTGGCACCTACAACAAGGCTAATAAGGCTTACATGGCTTTTGAACAGGAACATGAAAGAGAGCCAAGTACAGAAGAATTAGCTGACATTTTGGAAATGAGCGAGACCGAAATCAACAACATTTTCCAAAGTAACACACGTCACACATCATTAGACGCGCCGGTTCATGAAGCCGAAGACGTAGCAATGGGCGACCTTCTTGAAGGTAGTGATGATACAGATGATGATGTGATGAAAGATTCTCTGAGAGAAGAAATACGCCGTGTATTAAAGTCTCTTAGTCCGCGTGAAGCTGAAATAGTAAATGCTTACTTTGGACTGGATGGCGAAAATGGTGTTACCATCGAACAAATTGGTCAGAAATATGATCTTACCAAAGAACGTATTCGCCAGATCAAGGAAAGAGCTATTAAACGCCTTCAAAAAGCGCGCTATAGCAATGCTTTGAAAGCATACTTAGGATAATAATTCCGAAATGTATAGAGAGAAAGCCTTCCGGTTGCGGGAGGCTTTTTTTGTGTGTATGATGTACGATGTTAGATGTACGATGTGGGGGAAAGTCAAAATTCAAAAGTAAAAAGGCAAAACATTGCCTTTTTGAAAGGCTGAATTAAATCTTATGGGGGCGAAAACGAGTCGTCCCAAAACACAAGAATAAAAAAGTGTGAAAAATACACAACTGGCGCGGGTTTCGCGCCTTTTTTATTGGTTGCCTGATTTTAAACGAAATGTCCAATTAGCTGGATTGAATTGTATTTTGCTTGCATTTTTGTTTGTCTTACTGTAGTACATGTGGGGATAGATTAACCGTAAAGTACTGTATTTATTGGGGCTCAATGGTGCTTTATATGATATATGAACAGCCTTTAAAGGCTTTGCAACAACAATATGCGAAGGCTAATTGCATGCCTTTTGGGGAGTTGGACATACTGTTGGACATACTAAAAGAGTAGTTAGACAAGGAAACACATAAAGCAATATAATGTTGCCCAATGCGATGTTTTTTGGTTGGGTGGACAGTTGGGTGGACAGTTGGGTGGACATGGTGTTTTAGCGGGGAATGGTTTAAAATAGATATAGTTAGTTGAAAAAGTATTTTAACAAGTTTTAATACAAGTGGAGTGCAAAGTTGTATTACAGAAAACTGCTAAATTGTTTGTCCGCCACGTAACCATCACTTTTTTGGGACAGTTGGTTTTTTATACTGGTACATTTCGTTTTAGCGATTATATTTAAATGCACCTGTTAGTGATGGAGCTTTTGAATTTTGACTTTTTAATTTTGACTTGAATAGCGTCTATTAAATAAAAAGCCCGACGATTTTATTCGCCGGGCTTTTAAATATGTTGCCATTAATTAAACTGATCAAAATTGAGCCTCAAGCTGACAGCTGATAGCTCATAGCTGACAGCTAATAATGCCATCTCTTAAATGCTTCCATCGCCGCATATTTAGTAAGACCCAATGCTGCGTACAAGCCTGCTGTGTTGGCGTTACGCTCTTCAGCTCTCTGCCAGAACTCGCGGGCATCTGCACCCTGGAATGGAACCATGTCTTTCTGGCTCTGGTGAATGAAAATGCCGAAGCGCTTTTTCATTACCTGGTCAGGGCTCATTGGAATAGCCATTTCGATATCATCAATATCCCATTCCTGCCATGCGCCTTTATACAACCAAACCCAGCAGTCTTTGATCCATTCGTCACCTTCGGCTTTTATACGTTTCAGGCTTTCAAATACGATGTCAAGACAAACCTTGTGTGTGCCATGCGGATCAGCTAAATCGCCGGCGCAATAGATCTGGTGAGGTTTTAACTCTCTCAATAATTTTATGGTCAGCTGTACATCTTCTTCACCCATTGGTTTCTTTTCAATGGTTCCTGTCTCGTAGAAAGGCAGGTTCTGAAAATGCCATCTTCCTTCAGGCAGACCAACATATTTACAGGTAGCTTTTGCTTCACATCTTCTGATCAATCCTTTAATGCTACGGATTTCCTGTGTGTCCATATCATTCTTCTTTTTAGAAGAAAGGAATTGCTGTGCCTGGGAAAGAATCTCTGTGCTCTTCTTGTTATCAATTCCAAACATGCCTTCAAAACCAACAGCGAAATCAAGAAAACGTGTAACGAATTCATCAGTTACGGCAATATTTCCACTGGTTTGATAAGCAACGTGTACTTCATGTCCCTGGTCGTGCAGACGCATGAAAGTGCCGCCCATGCTGATAATATCATCATCCGGATGCGGAGAGAAGATCAGGCAGCGTTTGGGATAAGGCTCGCTTCGTTCAGGATGCGCAGGTATAACCGCGTTTGGTTTCCCACCCGGCCAGCCTGTAATAGAATCGCGAAGCATATAAAATACCTGGAGATTAATTTCGTAAGTATCTCCTTTTTCAACGAGCAGGTCACCCAGGCCGCTTTCGTTATAGTCAACCGTTGTAAGACTTAATACAGGTTTGTTCAATTTCAGGGCCATGTTAACCACCGCACGTTTAATCATTTGCGGGGTCCATTCAATTTCGCCTGAAAGCCAGGGGCTTTTAAAGCGGGTCAGCTCTGCTGCTGCAAATTCGTCGATTACAAAAGTGCAGTTATCATGCTGTTGCAGAATACTGGCAGGCACCTGTTCTGTAACATTGCCCTCAACAGATTTAGCAACAATCTGTGCTTTACCCCATGCCATCAATAAAACTCGTTTTGTTTTCATGATGGTGCTGATACCCATAGTAAGCGCCAGCCGGGGAACTTTGGTAATGTTGATGAATTCTCTTGAATTTGCTATACGCGTGCTGTTATCAAGATTAACAACGCGTGTTTTTGAAAATATGCTGGAACCTGGTTCGTTAAAACCAATATGTCCGTTGTTGCCTATGCCCAGAACCTGAAGATCAATACCGCCGGCATCTTCTATCATTTGTTCGTAATCAAGGCAATGTTGTTTAATATCCTCTCTTGAAAGTTCGCCATTTGGAATGTGAATGTTTGAAGGATCGATATCCACATGATTGAACAAGTGGCGATGCATAAAGCTCCAATAGCTTTGAAAGGCATCTTTCTCAATAGGGTAGTATTCATCAAGATTGAAAGTGATTACATTCTTGAAACTTAAACCCTCCTCTCTGTGAAGCCTTACCAGTTCTGCATACATGTTGATGGGAGTAGAACCGGTAGCAAGGCCTAAAACACAGGATTTGCCTTCCTGTTGTTTTTGCCTGATAAGTTTTGCAATTTCATTTGCTACAAAAACAGAACCTCCTTTGGGGCTGGAAAAGATCTCGACAGGAATTTTTTCAAATGAGTCGACCATTTTCATGAGTGATTATTTTAATAAGAGCGTAAAAATATCAATTAGCGGTGAATATAAAGTATTTCAAACGTTTGCTTTCATTTTTGACAGTGAAAGATAATATTCAGCTAACATTTTTTGTGATCAACGAATTTGATGATAATTGTAATCGATTGTAGTTAAAAAACATCAAAGAAATCTCTGATGTCTGATTTGATCATCGCTGATTTGTTCAGGTGCAGCACCGAAATTGTAAAAGGGATACAATTTCAAACCTCAAATCAGAACCTCATCTGAAAACATCAAAGAAATCTCTGATGTCTGATTTGATCATCGCTGATTTGTTCAGGTGCAGCACCGAAATTGTAAAAGGGATACAATTTCAAACCTCAAGTCAGAACCTCATCTGAAAACATCAAAGAAATCTCTGATGTCTGATTTGATCATCGCTGATTTGTTCAGGTGCAGCACCGAAATTGTAAAAGGAGACAATTTCAAACTTCAAATCAGAACCTCACCTGATTGTACGTTGCAAGAGGATAATTTGACTGATAAAAACGGAACAGCAGCTGATTGCTGATAGCTGACAGCTGACAGCTATTTTGGTATAAAAGTTGAACTTATGATTTGTAAATCGTTGAAACGTATGATGAGATATTTTGTTAATGTAATTACCGTAGCCTTTTTTTCAGTATTGTTATTTTCATGCAGCAAGCGTCATCACCCTGCTAAATCCAACAACCCATCTTCTGTCACCGTAACACCTTCGGGTGGTAGTTCCTCATCAGACAATAGTGCACCGGACATGAGCACTATGAATAATGACATTTTAACTTACATCAATCAGTATAGAACTTCATTAGGCAAAACACCTTTAAAAATGGTGCAGGCAGCTTCAACCGAAGCAACCAAACATAGTTCGGGAATGGCCTCTGGCAAGGTGGCTTTCGGGCACGACGGCATGCAGATAAGGGTTACCAACGTTGCCAGGCAAATAGGGCGTATTTCCGCAGCGGCTGAAAATGTTGCGCACGGAAAGCTTAATGCGCGCCAGGTGGTAGATGGTTGGCTAAATTCCCCCGGCCATAAGAAAAATATCGAAGGGAACTATACACTAACAGGCATTGGTGTTGCGCAAGGCAACCGTGGGGAAATATTTTTCACCCAATTATTCCTTCGCAAGTAGTAATTTGCCGCAGTTATGCAAAAAACGATTATTACCGTTCAGGATCTCTATAAAAATTACGGAAATTTTGAGGCAGTAAAGGGTATCAGCTTTGATGTTAAAGAAGGGGAGATTTTCGGTCTGCTGGGACCCAACGGCGCAGGGAAATCCACCACATTGGAAATCATAGAAACCTTGCGTGACAAGGCAAGTGGGAAAATAACAGTGGACGGATTGGATCTTGATATATCACCCAACGAAATCAAAAAAATAATCGGCGTTCAGTTGCAGACATCAGGCTATTATCCCGGACTCAATCTTGTTGAACTGATTCATCTTTTTGCAGGCTTATACAACGAACATGTTGACCCGATGCAATTGCTGGATAGCGTAAACCTGAGAGATAAAGCCAAAAACAAATTCAAAGAACTCAGCGGCGGTCAGAAACAGCGTTTCTCTATAGCAACAACACTTATCAATAAGCCTAAAATTATCTTCCTGGATGAGCCAACAACAGGGCTCGACCCCCAGGCGAGAAGAAATTTGTGGGACCTGATCCGCGACATAAGAAGCAAAGGCACCACCGTTATCATAACCACTCACTACATGGATGAAGCGGAAGTTTTGTGCGATAGGGTAGCGATTATTGATTCCGGTAAAATCATCGCATTGTCAACGCCTGATCAACTGATCGATGATCTTGTTGCTACGGGTTTTGAACGGCCGAAGGAAGTAAAACAGGCTAATTTGGAAGATGTGTTTATTCATTTGACGGGGAAGCACCTGAGGGAAGAGTAGAAGACCGTAAGACGTGTAAGACCGTAAGACAGTAAGATAGTAAGATAGTAAGATAGTAAGATAGTAAGATAGTAAGATAGTAAGAAGGCGCGTGAACAGGAGAGCTGACTGAATAAGAAAGCTGAAGGCTGATGGCTAATGAATGGGAAAGAGAAGTAAAACAGACCAACACGTGAAGGAGGAATAGAAGACCGTAAGACGTGTAAGACCGTAAGACAGTAAGATAGTAAGAAGGCGAGTGAACAGGAGAGCTGACTGAATAAGAAAGCTGAAAGCTGATAGCTGACTGAATAAGAAAGCTGAAGGCTGATGGCTAATGAATGGGAAAGAGAAGTAAAACAGACCAACACGTGAAGGAGGAATAGAAGATAGTAAGACAGTAAGATAGTAAGATAGTAAGAAGGCGAGTGAACAGGAGAGCTGACTGAATAAGAAAGCTGAAAGCTGAAAGCTGACAGCTGATAGCTTGATGACAGACGACTTAAAATATCCCATCGGCAAATTTGTGCCGGAACCTTTTTCGCATGAGCAAAAGGAAAAATGGCTGCTGGAACTAAAATTCCTTCCGGATGATGTAGAACACGCCATTTTGAATCTTGATGCACCTCAGTTAGATACGCCTTACAGGGAAGGCGGCTGGACTGTAAGACAATTGGTGCATCACATTGCAGACAGCCACATGAATGCCTACATCAGGTTCAGACTGGGGCTTACGGAAAACAATCCCAACATAAAGCCTTACGAAGAACAGGAATGGGCAAAGCTGAATGATACTGCCATCGTTCCGGTGAACGTATCTACTACATTGCTTCACTGCCTGCATCAGCGCTGGTTCGCATGCATAAAAGATCTTACTGAAGATCAATGGGAGAGGACAGTTCATCACCCTGCTCTCAACAAGAATATTAGTTTGTGGGAGCTGCTTGGCATGTATGCATGGCACGGCAAGCATCATGTTAAACATATTACTGCACTGAGAGAGCGGAAAGGGTGGTAATTAATTGAGAATGTGCGAATGTGCAAATTTGCAAATGGGTGAATGTGCGAATGAGTGAATGTGCAAATATGCAAATGTGCGAATGTGCGAATCTGTATATGAGTAAGAGCGAGAAATGTGAACTTCTCGAAGCCGGTGATTTCAAATCTCAAATTTCAAATCTCAAATTCTAACATGGACGATCAGTTAAAATGGAAAACGATATCTTCAGAATATTTAAGTCACGAGCCTTGGTTTACGGTCAGGAAAGATGTGTGTGAAAAGCCGGATGGTAAAATTGTGAATGATTATTATGTGTTTGAATTTCCGGAATGGGTTACCTGTTTCGCGATGACAGAAGACGGAAAAGTTATCCTGGAGAAACAATACAGACATGCGGCAAATGAAGTGTGTATTGAATTGCCGGGTGGTTGCGTTGACAATACAGATGCAAGTCTTGAAGATGCGATAAGACGCGAAATGCTGGAGGAAACAGGCTACTCCTTTGAAACTGTTCACTACCTGGGTAAAATATCTGCCAACCCTTCCACCAATGCCAATCTGATGCATATGTTCGTAGCAACAGGAGGAAAACTTATCCAGGAACAGCAACTGGATCACAATGAAGAAATTGAAGTTTTCCTGGCTTCTGTTGAAGAAGTGATGCAGCTGGCGGAGGAAAAAAGAATCCTTCAATCAATGCACTTAAGTACGATCTTTTATGCGTTAAGGTACCTCGATAAGATAAAGTATGTTTAGCAGGTAAATCGTTATCAGTGCGGGTTGGCATGCAAGAAGCGCATGCATCATTGATGCTGACCCGCATGGTGCTTTTACGGAATGCTATTGTGCCGGTAACACAAAAACACTAATCCAGTTTTTTCTGCAATAATTCCGTTACCTGTTTCTGGTAAGTATAGCTGATAGGAATTACCTTATTGCCGATGTTTATTGTGTTCTTGTTCCAGCTTTTGATCTTGTCAACGGGAACTATGTAAGAACGGTGAGCCCTGATAAACTTACTTTCCGGAAGCTTTTCACTTACGGCTTTCATGCTCATGTGGACAAGAATAGGTTTGGGTTCAACGTAGATCTTGATGTAATCATCAAGGGCCTCAATCAGCTCAATGTCCTTGTAATAGATTTTAGTCCATTGGTAATTGTATTTTACAAACAAAAATCCTTCGCTGTTTTCCTTGTTCTGGCGGTATAATGAAAAATCTTTAGCCTTATTTACAGCCTTTTCAAAACGCGCATAGTCAAAGGGTTTTAGCAGATAGTCTATCGCATCAAGATTAAAACCTTCCACCGCAAACTGGCTGTAAGCGGTAGTAAAAATTACCATCGGTTTGTTCTCCAATCTGCTAAAAAATTGCAGGCCGTTTTCATCAGGCATCTGAACATCAAGAAAAAGAAGATCAACAGGATTCTTTTCCAGGAAATCTCCGGCCTCAACGGTATCCGTAAATTTTGCTACCAGCTCAAGACCTTCTGTTTTTCCGATATAATTCTGTACGAGTTGCAATGCCAGAGGCTCGTCGTCAATTACAACACATTTCATGTCATCTGATTTTTAAAAAGCTGTAAGCCATCTGCGGATCTGCTTTCAGCTGTAGTATGCTAATTCATTTACCAATCCTTATGCGGGTCACTTCTAAGTTAAACTAATTCTCAATTATGAGTTTTACGCTAAAGCTATTTGCTGTATTTTGAATTTCAAGCGTGTGTTTATCTGGGTACAATAATTCCAGTCTTCTTTTTGTATTGCTGATGCCAGTTCCGGTACCACTTTGTTTAGTGGCTCCGGGAATGATATCATTATAACAATTAAAGGCGATGGTCTTATTATTCACGCAGATCTCAACCTTAATGGCAGAGCTTAGATGTGTGCTGATACCGTACTTGAAAGCATTTTCTATAAAGGGTATAAATAACAGCGGCGCAATCAGAACCCTGTCAACCGGACCATCTGTATTAAAAACTATCTTCGACTTTTCAGTCAGCCTTACTTTTTGAAGATCAATATAGCTGTTGATAAAATCAATTTCCTGGGAAAGCATCACCTTATCATTTTGTGATTCCTCCAGCGTATACCGCATTATCTTTGAAAGCTTTAAAACAGCATCGGGAGTTTTGTCGCTATTACTAACGGACAAAGAATAAATACTGTTTAAAGTATTAAAAAGAAAATGTGGGTTCACTTGCGATTTAAGCAGAGACAATTCTGTTTGCAACTGCTGGCGGCTAACTTCCTCCCTGATTTCATCTGCCTGGAACCACTCATTTACTACCTTAGAACCTGCACCGATAATAAACACCAAAAGGAACAACGTCATTGGTCCAGTGGCAAAAAGCTTTGGACCGCGAAGATTCATTTTTTGAGCAAATTCACTTTTCAGGAACTCCCTTGTTTCTGCTGACAACCATGCAATGTTATACATCAAGGTCAGGTATAGAAAGAAACAGGCCAGTATAATGAGAATGTACGGCACCGGTTTCTTGGTTGCCAGGATCCTTGGTATGAATGTTCCTTTATTGATGTAAAAGAAAATCAGCAGGAAGATTGCCGACCCAAGGTACTGGTTAGTAAATCTCTGACTTTGAAAAGGCGGCTCGCTCCGGTTATATTGAAAAAAAACAAACGGCAGCAGCAATATGATGGCCCATGCCGTTACGTTTATAACAATTTCTGCAACAAGTTTCTTTTTTGTTGGTAGCATAATAAAATCATCCGCACTTTTAGTAAATCTAAAGTGAAGCTGCTAAACTTATAGCTAACGGCTCTTTTTTTTAGATTAAGAGCAATATTTTATCGGTTAGTAATTAGTAAGATTCTTCGCTATTGGGGAAATCGCGTGCCTTAACATCGGTAATATATTGTTGTACCGCACTGGTAATCTGTTCGTTGAGATTTAGGTACTGCCTTAAAAACCGGGGTTTAAACTCTGTGTTAATACCCAGCATATCGTGCATTACCAATACCTGCCCGTCACAATCACCACCCGCGCCGATCCCAATCGTTGGCACAGAAAGGTTCTCGGAAACCTCTTTTGCAAGGGTGGCAGGGATTTTTTCCAGCACAATGGCAAAACATCCGGCCTGCTCAATTAATTGAGCATCAGTACGTAATTTCTGCGCTTCCGCAGCTTCTTTTGCGCGTACATTGTATGTGCCGAACTTATAAATGCTTTGTGGAGTTAAGCCAAGATGGCCCATTACAGGAATGCCGGCAGAAACAATACTTTTTATGCAATCAACAATTTCAATACCACCCTCAAGCTTCACTGCATGTGCACCGGTTTCTTTCATGATCCTGATCGCCGAAGCCAATGCGATTGATGGATTCGACTGATACGATCCAAAAGGGAGATCCACTACAACAAGACTTCTGTTTACACCGCGGATAACAGATTGTGCGTGATAGATCATTTGGTCCAGCGTGATGGGTAAAGTCGTCTCGTGGCCGGCCATCACATTACTTGCACTGTCGCCCACCAGCAATACATCTACTCCGGCGTCATCGAATATTTTAGCAAATGAAAAATCGTAAGCGGTAAGCATGGAGATCTTCTCTCCGGCAGCTTTCATTTTCTGGAGCGTGTTGGTGGTAATTTTCTTAACCTCTTTGTTAACTGACATGATAAACGTAGGTTTAAATTGACTAAGAAATTGAACATGTGCCTACGTTAGAATAAAACATATTCAATGAAAGGGATGCAAAGATAGAAAAAAAACTCTGGTAAGCGCAAAGCCTAAAGCCCAAAGCTTAAAACCAGGGGATGATTGGCGTGAGGCATAAGGCTTGAGGGGTGAGGTAAAAGACGCATGTGATTGTAAGACCGGGAGACAGTAAGATCGTAAGACGTGTAAGATCGCAAGACAATAAGATCGTAAGATTTTAAGACAATAAAATGGTTCGAAAAAGGGAGACCTGATGCACCTTTCACTATTGACCATTGACTATTGACCCACGCCCCCTCTTACACGTCTTACTTTCTTACTGTCTTACGGTCTTCTTACTGTCCGTTTTTAATTTCTTCATACAAATGCTGTACAAGGCCATCGGCGAGACCTATTTTGGGGACGTAGATCTCATCAATATTGGCCCAGCGCATTACATTTACATAGATCTGCAGGGCAGGCACAATAACGTCGGCGCGGTCGTCGCGCAGTTTGTAGATCCGCATTCTTTCCTCTACGGTAAAGTTTGAAAATTCCTTGTAGTAATCTTTCACTAAATCGAAGGAGAGGGGCTTGCCTTCTTTCTTTTTACTAAGTGAGAATATTTTGTTGATGTTTCCACCTGACCCGATGGCTGTAACAGGAAATTTGGTTTTCAGGTTCTGTTTCAGCTTATCGCGCATATCGTCCCAGTTCTTTTCAGTAACAAGGTTTTTAAGCAACCTGATGGTACCAATATTGAAAGATTCTTTATACCGCAGTTTTCCCTCGGCAAAGAAGGTTAGTTCGGTACTACCACCGCCAACGTCTATATAAAGGTAAGCATGCTCTTTATCCAGGTTCTCTGCAATATGGTTTTCATAAATAACCGTTGCTTCTTCATCTCCGCTTATTACACTTATTTCTATTCCTGTTTCCAGTCTGATCTTGCGAATGATATCCGCGCTGTTAACCGCATCGCGCATGGCACTGGTGGCGCAGGCCTTCACCCTTTCAACTCCGTATACATTCAACAAATGCTTGTATGCCTTCATCGTCTGAATGATCATCCCGATTTTAGGTTTACTTATTTCACCCTTCTCAAACACATCAAATCCCAGTCTTAAGGGAACCCTTACAAGATTTATCTTAACAAACTGCGGTTTGCTTATGCCATCGTCAATAACATCCGCTATTAATAAGCGGGCTGCGTTACTTCCAATATCTATTGCGGCAAGTTTCAAATCAAATTATTTTATACAAACTTAAAGTAATTGCGTTGTTCAGCGTATGGATTTAAGATTTGAAATTTGATATGCAAGGTGCGCTTGCAATCATTCGGATGATTTCTCGCATTTGAGACTAAGCGGCTACCTGATCATTATTTATCAGCCTGTCTGCACCAGACCAATTTCAAATTCCAAATCTCAAATTAAAATCTCCTAAACTTTGACTGCCTTTTGCTGCAGAAAATGAAAAGTATCCACCTGCGAGCGAGTTTTCTTTTTGCCTGCAGATGAAACATATTCATTTGACAGATGATTATCCAGCCAACGCGCTTTTACATTGTCTCTTAGTTGAATGTCGATAATGCTCTTCAATTCATCTTTAATTTCTGAATTTGCGATTGGCACCGCTGCTTCAACACGATGATCCAGGTTCCGCACCATCCAGTCGGCAGAGGATATAAACACACGTTCCTTGCCACTATTGTGAAAGATCAATACCCTTGCGTGTTCCAGGAATTCATCGACTATGCTTATCGCTGTTATGTGCTTTTTGTATTTTTTATTTTCCACTTTAGCGCAAAAAATTCCACGAACCACCATTTGTATGTCCACACCAGCTTCTGCAGCTTCATAAAGTTTATAGATCAGATCAGTGTCGCTAATGGAGTTTAGCTTGATGGTTATCCTTGCTTCTTTTTTTGCTTTGGCATTTCTTATTTCACGATTGATCAACATGAGAAGCTGTTTTCTCATAGTAGTCGGACAGATCACCAGCGTTTTGCAGGCTTTCAAAAATTTTTCACCCGTTTTGTAATTTTCCAGGTAGCTGAAGATGCGGTTTACGTCCGCCATAATGTTCCTGTTACTTGTTAAAAGACAATGATCTGCGTACACGCGGGCAGTGCTCTCGTTCAGGTTTCCTGTGCTTACAAAGCCGTATTGTGTTGTTTTGTTGCCGATTCTTTTCTTAATCACACATATCTTGGCATGCACTTTCATGTTAGGAACGCCAAGTAATACTTTTACGCCTTCATCTTCCAATACATTTTTCCACTCAAGGTTGGCCTCTTCGTCAAACCGGGCCCGTAATTCCAGCATAACGGTTACCTGCTTGCCATTGCGAACAGCATTAACAAGTGCATTAATGATCTTTGAATTGGAGGCGAGGCGATAAGCGGTGATTTTTATAGTAGTTACATCCGGATCCATTGCAGCCTCGCGTAAAAGGTCAATCAGCGGATCAAACGAATGGTAAGGGAAATGGAGCATTACATCCTGCTCTAAAATAACATCTGTTACACGTAAAGAATTCTTTAGCGCTGGATGCCTTATAGGAGAAAGTCGGGTTGTCTTTTTATCAAATACATCCGGAAAATCCATAAAGTGCCGGAAGTTATGAATGCGCCCGCCTGGTATTATATTATCGCGTCTTGAGAGATTTAAACGCCTGATAAGGTATTCCAGCAGTCCGGCGTCCATTTCTTTGTCATATACAAATCGCACGGCTTTTCCTTTGCGCCTGTTCTTCAGGCCGTGCTCGATTTTCTGAACAAGTGTGGTTGATACATCATTATCTATGTCTATTTCGGCATCCTTCGTTACTTTAAATACATGTGCATCAAAATAATCATAGCCAAAATAGGAGAAGATATAGGGCAGGTTATATCTCACAACATCTTCCAGCAGAATGATCTGCTTATCGTCTGTTTTTGAAGGCAGTTGCACAAAGCGTCCCACGGTTTTTGAGGGAATCTCAATCAATGCATATTTTTGATCGTATGCTGAATCTTCCTTGCGCATTACAACACCCAGGTAAAGACTTTTATCGCGCAGGTATGGCAACGCCGGTAAGCTTTCTATAAGCAAGGGAATGATATTTGAACGCACTTCTTCATCAAAAAAAGTACGCACAAAATCTTTCTGTTCTTTGGTTAATTTCTTTTCAGTAACAAGAAAGACCTTCTGCTTTTTCATCTCATCCTGTATACCATCCCAGATGCGGTTAAACTCATTTTGTTGTTGTAAAACAATTGTCTGAATTTGATCCAGTATTGCCTGTGGGTTATCTTCAAAATGCATGTTGGCTTTCTTGCCTGCCAATTCAACCATGCGTTTAAGTGTGGCTACGCGTACTCTGAAAAATTCATCCAGGTTATTCGAGTGTATTCCTAAAAAACGGATTCTTGATTTTAACGGAACGGTAGGATCATTTGCTTCCTGCAGAACGCGGGCATTAAAACTCAGCCAGCTGATATCCCTTGCTATCAAATTCTTCTTATGCATATGTGAGGTGTGAGGGACTAAGCTTAGAGCCTAAAGCTCAAAGCCTAAAACTTGTACTGTCTATCTTGATCTTTATTAATTTATAGGGAAGCATGAAATCATCGGCGGAATAAACCACAATGAACCGATACAGCCAGCTTTAGGCTTTACGCTTTAGGCTTTAGCTTTCAGATCTCATCCCAGTTTCCTGATCTTCTCGATCAATCCCGTTGTTGAAAATCCCTGAATGATCGGGTTAATAACCACACGGCCACCATTAGCAATTACTTCTTTTGCTCCTGCAATTTGCTCTACGGTATAATCGCCGCCTTTTACAATAACATCTGGCATAATAGCGGTAATCAGATCACGGGGAGTTTCTTCGTCAAAGATCACAACGGCGTCAACCATTAGTAAAGAAGCCAATATGAGTGATCTGCTCTGCTGATTGTTAACCGGCCTGTCCGGGCCTTTTTTCAACAGCTTTACACTCTCATCTGAGTTCACACCAACAACAAGAAAGTCAGCCTCGCTTGCCGCCTGCGATAAGGAGAAAATATGTCCTTCGTGTAAAATATCAAAACAGCCATTGGTAAAAGAAACTGTTTTTCCGTTGAGGCGCCATCCTTTCATTAGATGCTGCAGCCGAACTGCTGTTACGATTTTCTGGGATATATAAGAAGTGTTCTTCATTTCTTCTTCTTTGAAGTTGTAATAAAGATGTATGCCAAGGTTCCAAAAACAATAGTAAAAATAAACTGTGCCAGCCATAAAAGCCAGCCCACAGCCAATCCTATGTTCTCATTTATATTATAAAGCGTTAATGTTTTTTGAATAGCTATGGGATATGCGCCGAGACCACCCGGAGCGATAATGATGCCCACGGTTCCAAAGATCAGCAAGGCAACTCCCGTTGTAATGCTTAATCCGGCTGTCTCCTGCAATGCAAAACAACCCAACCAGGTTGAGATTACATAACAGCCCCAAATAAGAACGGTATATAGTATAAAAAGAAACTTGTTTTTTACTTTTCCAATACTAACCAACCCTTCCCACATGCCTTTTGCAACCCTGTTAAGAATTGTTCCCCATTTTGTTTTACGGAACCGCCTTAAAAGATACACACATAAAGCAATAACTGCTACAATAATAACTATTGTTATCCAGCGCGACGAGCCTCCTTTTTCCACATTGCTTTCTGCCTTCGCAAATATTTCGCTGGCATATTGCTTTATAACATCATATTCGGCAAAAAACACAATTACGGAAAGTATTGCAAGACACATCAGATCTATTACCCGCTCTGCTATGATTGTACCGATCAATTTTTCCGGGGGGATTTTGTTGGGTCGTGCAACAACAGTACAGCGTAATATTTCTCCTGCTCTTGGAATAAGCTGATTACCAAGATAACCGACGAACAAACCACAAACAAGATGAAAAAGGGGGGGATCATATCCCATGGATCTAACCATTTGTCTCCACCGGATGGAACGGAACAAATGGCTGGTCAGTAAGATTAGAAAAACCGGTATGAGCAACCAGAATCTCGCTCTTAACAATGCCGTTTTTATATCTGCTTTGTCCTGAACCGTCAATCCCTTCAGCGACCACCAAACCAAAAAAGCACCTAACCCAAAACTGATAATATACTTAACTAATACAATTACTATTTTTTTCATTAAACAGCAGAAGTTGATTGTTTTGTTACATGAAGGACATTTGGGTAACATTGCAGGCACACATACAAGCCAGCCCCTTCTGAAAACATATTACATTTTGTGCCACCTGAAACCCTCTGTACCGCAAAATACAAATACTATTGGCTTCGCAGAGCATAACAGTTATATATAAATGTTATTTATTGGTCTGAAACACAATAAGCTCTGCTTTGTAAAGTAAGCATTTATGCAGAAAGTACGAATTCTGGTAATGGTTGGTTAGATAGCTTCGGCTTCCTGAACAAGCGTGGCAAAAATTTCTTCAGCACTTTTTGTCTTTGCTTTAAAGGCTGACTGGCCGGCCCAGATAACCATCAGGTCTTCGTTGCCCGCTTTTTGCCCTGCATTTCTTGCGAAGATGGTCAATGGTATTTGATAGGGGTAAGGTGGAACAGTTAACGCCGATTGTTCAACCTGGCGCATGATTTCATTTCTTATTCCGCGCGCCCATCGGCCGGTGATGTTTTTGGTAAGAATAATATCGGTATCAGTTGCGTTAATTAGTTGCTTTTTATGGGAAGGCGATGCACTGCTTTCATTACAGGCGATAAATGCGCTGCCAGCCTGAACACCTTTAGCACCCAGAAGAAAAGCAGCCCGTAACGCTTTTCCATCCATAATACCTCCGGCGGCCAGCACCGGTTTCTTAACCGCATCAACTATTTCTGGGATCAGCGACATCAGCCCGATCACCGGGATCTCATCATCGTGCAAAAAAGTCCCTCTGTGGCCGCCTGCTTCAATTCCCTGTGCTGTAATGATATCAATTCCTTTATCGGCCAATAACTGCGCCTCCTTAAGGCTGGTTGCTGTTCCGATAAGAATTGTACCGTTATTTTTTAGCCTGGCAATAGCTTCATCACTCAGAATACCAAACGTAAAGCTAACCACCGGGATCTTCTCATTAATTAATATATCGATCTGCTCTTCCCATGTGAAAAACTGTAATGACGAAACAGGTTGTTTGGTGAAAGACAGTTGCCTTTTTATTGCAAACTGATATAAGAATTCCTGCATGTCCAGGTATTCCTGCTCATTAACGGCGGGAATGGAATGTGCAAAAAGATTTACTGCAAAAGGCTTATGCGTAAGCGCCCTGGTTTTTTGAATAAGATCTGCAACAACCGTCGCGCTTAAACCGCCAACCGGTAAAGACCCAAGACCACCGGCGTTAGATACGGCTGCAACCATTTCGGGCGTTGATACACCCAACATTGGCGCTTGCACGATAGGATAATCAATTCGTAAAAGATCAGTTACGGTGTTTTTCCATTGCATGTAGCGGTCAGCTGTGAGCTATCAGCTATGAGCTTTAAGCGTTGAAAATGCACTATAAAATACTTGCCTTTTACAAGGCAAACATTTCATTTTTACTTCGGGTTCCTTACTTATAACGTAAAACGTACAACGTACAACGTATAACGTACCACGTATAATTTACAACTTATTCCCTTCCTTCGGAAATACAACCATCGGCTTGTATGTTTTGGCTTCTTCAAAGTCCATGGTAGCATAGGAAATAATGATCACCACATCGCCAACAGCACCTTTACGCGCTGCAGGTCCATTCAGGCAAACAGTTCCGCTACCGCGCTTACCTTTAATAAGGTAAGTTTCCAGTCGCTCGCCGTTGTTTACGTTTACTACCTGAATTTTCTCATTCTCAATGAAATTCGCTGCATCCATCAAATCTTCGTCCAGTGTAAGACTTCCTACATATTGAAGATTTGCCTCAGTTAATACGGCACGATGGATCTTTGATTTTAATACTTCTATTTGCATAGCGGCGCAAAGTTATTGAATAAGAAGAAAGGAACAAGAATATTACTAATTTTGGCGTGCAGACATTAAATGTGGTGATTGAAAATAAGCACAGAAATTATGTTGGACGGGCATTATTACCTAAACGCTTCTACAGATTTTACTTCTTTCGAATTTGACAGTATTGGTCCAAGAGGAATTATCCGGAAGGTTGTCTTATATACTGAACTACATATCAGGAGCTTTTTTAATCTCGCTTTTGGCGATAAAGATGTTCATACAGGTCTGATTTCAGATTTGACCGTTAGCAATAATAATGATAGTGAAAAAGTACTTGCAACAGTTGCAGCAACCCTGTACCTTTTTACCGAATATTACCCGAATGCAACTGTTATTGCCAGCGGAAGTACAGACGCCAGAACCAGGTTATACCGCATAGGTATTTCAAATAACCTGGTGGAAATACAAAAAGATTTTATAATTATGGGACTATGCAACGGAGGTTGGGAGTCTTTTTGCAAAGACCAGGCTTATACCTCTTTTTTAGTGCGCAGAAAACCATAAATTTGACATTGGTATGAAGAATAAGAAACAATCAAAGACATCAAAAACAAAGCGCTTAAAAGGCTTCACGGTTGACCCCGCTTTAGATCATAAATATGATAATCATCCTTTTTTTAAGGAAAAAGCGGAAAAAGCAAACGCTATTCTAAAAGTAGCAGGATTACCCAAATTGTAATAATCCATCAACTGTAGCTGGTTCCAAACGCTCACATATCGCCAATTCTATATGACTTTTCAAGTGGAATATCATTGCTAATACCCCACTTATTGTCAAATGCTTCGTCTTAATTCAGTGTCATATTATCAATCAGCCTCACCGGGTCTTTAAACGCGGCAATTAATGCAACAAGTTTTTGCCCGGGATCATATTTTTCTACCGGCTCAAGTGTGTTGGCATCGGCTATTGCAACATAATCAACTTTTGAAAAGCCTTCGTTTAAGAGAAAATCGGCCCCATTTTGTGTGAGTTCTTCGAAAGATGTTGATTGTATATTATTCTTAATGTGATTGAGCGTTTTATATATAGCCAGCGCTTCTTCTTTAGCGCCATCACTTAACCGCATATTTCTGCTGCTTAAAGCAAGCCCGTCAGCTTCTCTTTTTGTGGGAACGATGATCAGTTCTGTATTAATTTGCTCTATTTCCAGCAATTTTTTAATGACCATGCATTGCTGGTAATCTTTCTGACCCATGAAAAGAGCATCAGGTTGCACAATTTCCAGCAGGCGGTGCACTACCTGGCATACGCCCTGAAAATGTCCGGGCCTGTATTTGCCCTCAAGTATGTTTTCCAGGTAGCCGAGCTCATAATGTTTAACCTCATTTACACCATTGGGATATATTTCTATAACAGCAGGCAGGAAAAGTATGTCCACTTTTTCCTGTTCCAGTAACATTATATCTTTTTCTATTGTGACGGGGTACTTCTCAAAATCTTTAATATCATTAAACTGGGTCGGGTTTACAAAGACGCTGCAAACGGTAACATCAGTTTGTTGTTTTGACTGCCTGATAAGTGACAGGTGTCCCTCGTGCAAAGCACCCATTGTTGGAACAAAGCCAATTTTCTGATTTTTTTCCTTAAGTGTTTTGATCTGAGAACGAATGTCTTGTACGGTTTTATAAAGTATCATACTCACCTAAAAATATGGGTTAATAATCCAGGAATGATTAGTATTGCAACCATTTCTTTACCTTTGCAAATTAATTTGTGGTTTAACAAGCCTAAATTCTGCATAAGAATGTCAACAAAGAAAAGAATTTTATTCATTGCTACGGAAATGTCTCCGTACCTGGAGCTTACGGAATTTGCTGAGATTGTGAACAAGCTGGCAATAAAAAGTAACGAGAGCGGATTAGAAGTTAGATGCATTATGCCACGTTTTGGCGTAATTAATGAACGCAGACACCGGTTACACGAAGTTGTACGTTTATCGGGTATCAATGTTTCGGTTGATAATGATGATTACCCGTTGCAAATTAAGGTTGCATCACTCCCCAACGCCCGCTTACAGGTTTATTTTTTGGACAATGAGGATTTTTTCAAACGCAAGTTCATTTTTACTGACGAAAATGAGCAGTGGTTTGATGATAACGGATTAAGAACCATTTTTTTCTGCAAAGGCGCACTGGAAACAGTAAAAAAATTCGGCTGGCCTCCGGACCTCATCCATTGCAGTGGCTGGATGACCGGTTTAATCCCCATGTACCTGAAGACAGCTTATAAAAAAGAACCAGTGTTCTCACATAGCAAAGTAATCTATACCATCGGTCAAAATACTTTCAAGGAAAAACTGGGAGCAGACTTTGTTGAAAAGGCGAATATCCATGCCAATATTAAAGACAAGGATCTTGAACCTTTTAAAGAAGCTAACAATACTGCACTTTTCAAAGGCGGCGCCACTTATGCAGATGTAATAACTTTTGGGGCCGACAAGGTTGAAAAGAAACTGGTGGAGGAATTTTCTAAAGTAAAAGGTAAAAAGGTAATTCCTTTTGCCGGATGGGACAGCGATTTAACTGAATATATTGATCTGTACCAGGAACTTGCAAAATAATCCTAACAAAATTTATTGCGCGAATATTAAGCATTCAATCTTATATATTTGCATCTCTTTAAAAAAATAATATGCCATACTTATTTACCTCAGAAAGTGTATCTGAAGGTCATCCGGATAAAGTTGCCGACCAGATCTCTGATGCTTTGATAGATAATTTTTTAGCATTTGATCCAAACAGTAAAGTAGCCTGTGAAACATTAGTAACAACCGGACAGGTAGTACTGGCAGGCGAAGTGAAAAGTAAAGCTTATTTAGACGTGCAGGAAATTGCGCGTGGTGTGATCCGCAAAATCGGTTACACTAAAAGCGAATACATGTTTGAAGCACACAGTTGTGGTGTTTTATCTGCTATTCACGAGCAATCTGCTGATATTAACCAGGGCGTTGACAGGACGAAAAAAGAAGAGCAGGGTGCCGGCGACCAGGGTATGATGTTTGGCTATGCAACAAATGAGACTGAAGATTATATGCCTCTGGCATTGGATCTTGCGCATAAATTGTTGCAGGAACTGGCTGTGTTGAGAAGAGAGAACAAACAAATTAAGTATTTGCGTCCTGATGCAAAAAGCCAGGTTACGTTAGAATATGATGATAACAACAAGCCTGTTCGTATCGATGCTATCGTAGTATCTACCCAGCACGATGACTTCGACACAGAAGCTAAAATGCAGAAAAAGATCAATGATGATATCATCAACATTCTTGTTCCCCGCATTAAATCAAAATACAAGAAATACGCAAAACTGTTCAACGATAAGATCAAATATCACATTAACCCAACAGGAAAATTTGTGATCGGTGGTCCGCACGGTGATACAGGTTTAACAGGCCGTAAGATCATCGTAGATACTTACGGTGGTAAAGGAGCTCACGGTGGTGGTGCATTCAGCGGTAAAGATCCCAGTAAAGTTGACCGCAGCGCTGCTTATGCTACACGTCACATTGCAAAGAACCTGGTAGCCGCAGGTGTTTGTGATGAAGTGCTGGTTCAGGTTTCTTATGCTATTGGCGTTGCAGAACCAATGGGAGTTTATGTAAACACCTACGGTACTGCAAAAGTTGAACTAAGCGATGGCGAAATTGCAAAGATCGTTTCAGGCATTTTCGATATGCGTCCTTACTTTATTGAACAACGTCTTAAACTGCGTAATCCTATTTATAGCGAGACTGCAGCTTACGGACACATGGGCCGCAAACCTGAAGTTGTAAATAAAGAATTCGCTTCTCCAGATGGTAAAGTGATCAAGAAGAAAGTAGAATTATTTACCTGGGAAAAACTGGATTATGTTCCTAAGGTGAAGAAAGCTTTCGGAATTAAGTAAGCCAGAAAAACTTACGTATATGGCCCTGGATAACTCCGGGGCTTTTTGTTTTAGCCACAGAAACACTGAAACACGGAATTTTTGAACCACAGAGTTAATGGAGTTTTTTCACGGAGTTTCACAGAAATTGTTCTATTGTGACTTTCATAAAGACCCGGTTAGCAATGGTTCAAAAGCAACGAGTTGTTCTAAAATTTTGGATCACTCAGTGCTTCAGTGCCTCTGTGACTATTGAATATTTTCCCCGTTACTCTGTGAAAAAAACTCCGTGCCATCTGTGGTAAAAAAACTCGCGTTAGCGAGTCCGTCGTTACATGATTCAAAATTTCTAACTTTACAACACAAGTTTTAATATGCACGATATAGAACCTTTTTTTAACTGGCGGCACATGTATACATCTGAAGAAGATCCGCGCTCACCGTTCTATGGTAGAACGTACAGCGAGTTCGAATTTTCGCAGGCTGTATATAATTATTATATCCACCCGCAGTGGGATGAGTTTGGCAGCAGGACGCTTTATATGAAGATCATCTACGCCGATTATGAACTCAACTTTGCCGTGCTTGAATTAATTGGTGAATGGAACGATGCTATCGAAAATGATATTATGACGCTTAAGCGCGATGTGATAGATAAACTGTTTGCAGAAGGCATCACCAAATTTATTCTAATAGGAGAGAATGTATTAAACTTTCACAGTGGAGATCGTGATTATTACCAGGAATGGTTTGAAGAAGTGACTGATGAAAATGGATGGATTGTTATATTAAACATGCCTGAATCTACTCAACATGATTTCAGAAAGAAAAAACTTAACCACTATATTGAACTGATTGATTTGCCCGAATGGAGAACATACAAACCTTATCACCTGTTCAGAAAGATAGATAACGACATCAGCAAGCGATTAGATATTTAATGCGCATTATAGCAACGTGTGGAATTCTTAATGCTCATTCAATACAATCGAAATACCTCCTTAATATTATCTTTGACCGACTTCTCATTTTTTTTTATTACGATTTTATATCTACTGTATCAGTTGACGGGTATGCGTTTGAGCATTTGAACCTGTTAGTATTTTGTGGCACGCGTTAATTTTTTGGCAACGTTTTTGAAAACCTAGCCCTGGTTACCATATTATTTAACGCTCACTCTCACAGGTATGCTAAGAAAATTTTACGCATTTATCCTGGTAGCTACTTCTTTGTTTTGTTCAATCGCTTCATTAGCTCAAACAAGCTCAAGAACAGTAAGTGGTAAGTTATTGGGATTAGAAGGCGCTCCTCAACCGGGGTATGTGCTACAATCAAAATCTTTATCTGATTCATCAACAACTGATGATACAAGAAAGTTCTCACTCAAAGTTGCATCGGCAGATACTATTTTTATTTTGTATCAGTCTGCTCAGCTAGGATCTTTTAAAGTGCCTGAAACAGATAATTTCCAGGTACAATTTGCTGAAGGCAATAAGTTTAAAATTACTGCGATCAGTGCAGCAGAAGCAAAGCCTGCTGCGCAAGCTGATTCGCTTCCGCATGCGACAAAAGACTCTGCGATGAAAGACAGCCTGGCTGCTGCACCCGCTCCCGATAGTTCAAACAAACAAGCGGTTACAGGTGACTCAACAAAGACAACTGATTCAGTTTTCGTTACCGGTAAAGTAACAGATCTCAACAACAAGCCGATTGCTTTTGTTGCGATATCAGTTAATGGAAAGTCTTATACTTCTGAAGAAAACGGAAGCTTCAAGATCCCATTCAAACCCGGCTCGTCTGTTAAGTTTTCCGCTGTCGGGTTCAGTGGAAAAGAACAGGTAATAACGGCCTATGACAAGCCATTGTTGATACAATTGGCTTCAGCCAAAAACACACAGGATCTGCAGGAAGTTAAAGTAACGGCCCTTGGATTATCGAAGAAAGGTAAGGCTGTCGGTTATAGTGTGCAGGAAGTAAAAGGAGATGTTGTGCAGGTTGCTAAAGAGCCCAACTTTGTAAATGCTTTACAAGGTAAGCTGGCCGGCGTACAAATCAATGGCAACACGGGTTCCATGGGTGGTTCATCAAAAGTTACCATACGCGGATCGAAATCAATTACCGGTAATAACAACGCATTGTTTGTTGTTGACGGAATTTTTATGGGCAATAACAATTCAGTGCCAAGTTACAACCAGGCAATTGGTGGAGGCGGATATGATTATGGAAGCCCGATACAGGATATAAATCCGGACGATATTGATCAGATCTCCGTATTGAAAGGCGCTGCTGCAACTGCATTGTATGGAAGCCGCGGTTCTAACGGCGTTGTGCTTATTACAACCAAGAAAACTTCGGGCAGTGGAAAGCTTGGTATTACATATAGCCTGAACGCGCAAATGGACCAGGTATATGTGCTTCCCCATTACCAGGATAAATTTGGCGGTGGTGGAGCCGACCTGACGAACCCCGGCTTTGTGTCGTCAAATTTTGATACGCTGTGGTATAATCAGCATCCGGAGCAATTTTTAAGCAGTACTTCTCCAACCTACCAGGATGCTGTAAGAGGAGGGTATGATCTGATGCCGCAGTATGCTGTGGATGAATCGTGGGGACCAGCACTGAATGGCCAGGTGATCAGACCTTATTATTCGTTTGACCGCAATAAGAACAATCCTTACTTCGGACAAACATCCACATGGTCACCACAACCAAACAATGTAAGAGATTTTTATAGAAACGGCCTTACGCTCACCAATAGCATTAGTGTTGGAGGAGCAGGGGATAAGGGCACATTCAGGCTTTCTTACAGCAATATGACGCAAAAGTTTGTGTTGCCTAATTCTGATATGAGCCGCAATAACATTGGCTTTAACGGAACATACAAAGTGAATAAGGCAATTACAGCTGTTGCGAGCGCCAACTATTCTTACAACAGGGCTACGGGCCGACCTGGTACTGGTTTTTCAGGAGCAAACCCGACGGAAATATTCAGCATGTACAGTCAACGCCAACTGGAAATTGATAAGCTGAAGTTCTATCAGTTTGCAGACGGATCGCAGGTAAGCTGGAACCGTAAATCTTTTGATGATCCTACACCTGCATCTGCAACTTCTCCTTACTGGACAGCCAATAAAGGTTATGAAAGCGATAGCAGATCACGCTTGTTCGGTATGGCAGGTTTTGAAGTAAAGCCTGTTGACTGGTTGAATCTTTCTGCCAAAGTATTCATGGATCAATTCACCACTTTGCAGGAAGAAAGATCGCCAAAAGATTACCAGGCAGGCGGCTACACGAGAACAGACAGAAACTTCCAGGAACTGAACTACCAGTTTCTTGCAACCGCCAGAAAAGACCTGAGTAAAAAGCTTGATCTTACTGCAACCATTGGCGGTAACATTATGCAACAACAGGATGCGGTTAACATCGGAAGTTTTACAGGATTAATAGTGCCTGATATCTATAATTTCAGAAATGCTGCGGGAAGGGTAACATACACGCCATACTTGTTTAAAAAGCAGATCAATTCTGCATTTGGTGATGTTTTGCTCGGATATGACAATACTGTATTTCTTGAAATTACGGGACGTAATGATTGGTCCTCAACACTAGCGAAAGGCAACAATTCATATTTCTATCCTTCAGCCTCATTATCCATGGTATTCTCCGACTGGTTGAAATGGAAATGGTTAAGTTTCGGTAAAGTAAGAACAAGTGTTGCACAGATAGGAAGCGACACAGATCCCTACAGAACTTATCTCGCTTATAGTGTTCCAAATCTTTTTGGCAGCGATCCAATCATCACCAAAGATCCTTATTTAAATAATGATCAGCTAAAACCGGAGCGTAGCACTGAAGTTGAAGCGGGGCTTGAATTGAAATTTCTGCATAACCGTGCGGGCCTTGACGTAACTGTGTACAACAGGGAAACAAAAGATCTTATCATGCCATTGCAGGTTTCTCAAACAAGTGGTTACAATTACTACTATGCTAATGTTGGCAGGTCAAGAACAAAAGGTATAGAAATACAGTTAAGCGGCAGACCAATAGAACTGAAGAACAGTTTTACATGGGACATTGGGGTAAACTTTGCGCTTAATCGCAGTAAACTGCTGGCACTGAATGTACCAAACAACCCGGATGTTGACCGTTACATTGTTGGTACAGAGAGAAGACGCAATTCGGTTTCAACAGCCGCAATTGTAGGACAGCCTTTATTTGTGCTGACAGGAACAGATTATACTTATGATAACAATCACAATAAAATAGTTGATTCAAGCGGGCACTATGTTCCTTCAAGTGCTACAAATATCATAGGAACTACGCAGCCTGATTTTATTGGTGGCATATCTAACACTTTTAGTTATAAAGGAATTTCATTGAGTGCATTGATCGATTTTCAAAAAGGTGGCAACTTCTTCTCCTACACAAATATGTATGGACTGTCTTCCGGTTTATTGTACGAAACTGCGGCAGATAACATCAGGGAAAACGGTGTTGTGCCCGAAGGTGTGACTGCTGACGGTAAAATGAATACAACCCATATAAGCGCAGCAGATCATTTTAAAAACAACTTCGGAACAAAAATAAACAAGGCAAATGTGTATGATGAAAGCTACATCTACCTAAGAGAAGTTCGCCTTGGTTATTCCCTTCCTGAAAAATGGGTGAAAGCCATCCGTGGAAAAAATGCCACATTATCTCTCTATGGCAGAAACTTGTGGTTGATCCAGACCAACGCGCCAAATGTTGATCCTTCCAATATTATCAATTCAGACAGCAATATACAGGGACTTGAGGGTGGTGCATTGCCTTCTATCAGGTCTTATGGTGTAAACTTAAATATTGGCTTCTAATAATCTAATAATATGAAACATACACTCATTATAAAAACATGTGGTTTAATTATAGCAGCGTGCATGTTGCAGTCCTGCACCAAAAGTTTTGAAGAGCTCAATAAGGATCCAACCAAACCAACTGATGCACCGGCAGAGAATATCATTACCGGTGCGGAAAAGGCTGCGTCCGATGTGATGTACAACAACTATGTGAATGGCAAGATTGGTATGTTGTATTCACAATTCTGGTCACAAACACAAAAGGAATCTGATAGTCAGTATCAGTTGGACGAAGGCTGCAACAATACTTTGTGGGGATTATACAGTGGAGCGCTTTCAAACCTTGACCAGGTAGTACAATTACACAACGCAAATCCGGAGGCCGTTACGCAAAATGAAGCCGCCGTTGCAAATATTCTTAGTGTGTGGCTATTTCATGTGTTGACGGATGTTTATGGAAATGTTCCATATGCCGATGCACTAAAGGGGCTTGAAAACTTCACCCCAGCTTATACGGATGCTGCGACCATCTACGATAGCCTGTTGCAAAAACTGGATGTGCAGATTGCCATGTTTGACACTACAAAAGCCACTTTCAAAAGTGGTGAGCTGATCTATAATGGTGATATCACGAAATGGAAAAAACTGGCCAATTCATTAAAGCTGAGAATTGGTATCAGGATGGCAGATGCAAATCCTGCAAAAGCTAAACAGGCCATAGAATCCGCCGTGGCATCTGGTGTGATTGTTTCAAATGATGACAATGCTTTGTTTCCTTATTATACTACCATTCCCGATCAGTTCCCGTTTAACGAGCAATCAGGCGCTGGAACTCCAAATGATTATGTGATGAGTGAAACGGCTGTAAACTTTATGAAGCAGATCAATGATCCACGGTTGGCTATATATGCGAGACCTGCGAAGGATGATGATGCGATCAGGGGAAAAGTTTATGGACAGGGTTCGTTTTCTAATGATTTCACTTACTATTCCTACCCAGGTACGAAAGTGTATTCACCGGACTTTCCTGGTATAATTATAACCGCGGCAGAAGTGGAGTTTGCTTTAGCCGAGGCTGCTCAGCGAGGCTTTAATGTGGGCGGTTCGGCAGCAGATCATTACGCAAACGGTATAAAGGTGAGTATGCAATTCTGGGGTGTTAGTGATGCTGACGCCACCGCTTATCTCGCCAATGTTCCATATCAGGAAGCCAGGTGGAAAGATTGCATTGGTGCACAAAAATGGCTGGCACTCTATATGCAAGGCTTGCAATCCTGGGCAGAAAGAATACGCCTGGATTTTAAAAATCCGGTTGACGGAAGCGAGATCTTTGCCAAGCCCAAGAGTCTAGACCCGACTGTTACCACGGTTCCATTTAGATTGACTTATCCGATCTCTGAAGGAAATATTAATCGGGTGAATTACCAGGCAGCAGGAGAGGCCATTGGTGGCGACGCGAAAGGAACGAGGTTGTGGTGGAATAAGAATTAAAGTAAAAATTCAAAAATCAAAAGTCAATTAAGAAGCTCCGCAAATAGACAGGGTTGCGGGGCTTTTAATTGCTGGTATGAATGCCGGATGTACTAATAGAATTGACTTGAAAGCTGTTTGTTTGGTTTTTTCTACTACTAAAACGCTTCAGAATTGGGTTGGAGGTTTGGGTAAAATATTTCATTATGAAAAGGACTTTTTTCGTGATTGCAGCAATGGTAACAACATCTGTTTTTGCGCAAGACAAGCAAACAAATGTTCCTGTAGAAGTAAAAAATGCATTTAAGAAAAATTTTACAGGTGTTTCAAATATCAAATGGGAAAAGGAAGGAGGTGAGTATGAAGTAAGTTTTTCTAAATCAGGAAAGCAAATGTCCGCGGTATATAGCGCTGGTGGTAATCTGAAGGAAACCGAAGAAGTGATTGCAATTAATGAATTGCCCGTGGGTATAGATGCTTATGTTGCACAACATTATAAAGGAAGCAAAATCAAAGAAGCTGCAAAGATCAAAAAGGCAAATGGAGAGATTAACTACGAAGCGGAAGTGAACAAAGTTGATGTGCTTTTTGATAGTAAGGGCAAATTTCTGAAGGAAGTAAAGGAATAAGAAAACTGGATCCGTCAGCTTTTTATTCTTCAGAAAATACTCAGAATCGTTATCCATCTTTGGATAATGAGTAAGGTTTGCAGCGTGTTCTTTTTTTGCATTTTGTTTGGAGCGGCAAGTGTTAGAGGTCAGGCAGATTCATCGCATGTTCAATTGTCATTGCAAGACACTGTAACTGTTTCGCCCAAAAAAGCTTATAACCCCTACCGCTGGACGGTCGCCGGCACTATTATACCTGCCGGCTTGATTTCTTACGGTGTAATTGCCTTGCACAGCGGGTCGCTAAAGGATGTGAATGAATATTTTCATGACCGAATGTGGACGAGTCATCCGCATAATCCGGTACATGTAGACAATTACCTGCAATGGGCACCTGCTGTCGCGGTATACGGACTAAACCTTGCCGGTGTAAAAGGGTACCATAATTTGAGAGACAGAAGCATAATTTACGGCATGTCCCTGGTTATTATGAGTTCTGTGACTGTTGTCACTAAAAATATTTCCCACGAATGGCGCCCCGATATGTCTGATGATAAATCTTTTCCTTCTGGTCACACAGCGAATGCCTTTGCAGCTGCAGAATTTATGCGGCGTGAATACAGCAACGTTTCTCCATGGTATGGAATAGCCGGATATGCTGCGGCAGCTGCTACAGGTTATTTCAGAATGTACAATAACAAGCATTGGTTCAGCGATGTGGTAGGAGGGGCTGGTGTTGGCATTTTGTCTACTAACGTCGCTTACTGGGTTTATCCATCCATAAAAAAATGGTTATTTAAAAATGATAAAACCGGGCATACGATGGCTTTGCCTTTTTACCAAAACGGTGTAACGGGACTGGCATTTGTGCATCAATTATAGTATGTTGAAAATCAGTAACATTACAAATCCTTCACAATGAAATATAAGTTCTTCAAAAGTGCCCTCGCTGCAGTCTTTATATTTACTGGTTTGGTTACCAAGGCTCAACAAAATGATTATCAATTAAAACAAAAGTTCTACATAAGCGGAACGGGAGGTTGGGATTATCTTGCTGTTAATGCAAACAAACTATATGTGTCTCATGGAACTCAGGTAGATATTGTAGATAAAGCGACGGGAGATTCCCTCGGTGTTATACCAAACACAGACGGCGTTCACGGAATCGCGTTTATAGACTCCCGGAATAAAGGATATACAAGCAATGGCAAGCTGAATACAATAACTGTGTTTGATTTGTCTAACGGCAAGGCATTGACGCAGATAGTAGTAGGTCAGAATCCTGACGCAATTATGTATGAACCTTTCATTAAAAAAATTATAACCTGTAATGGCAGAAGTAATGATTTGAGCATTGTTGATCCTAATGCCGAAAAGCTGGTTGCTACAATTGCGGTAGGTGGCAAACCAGAGACCGCCGTCAGTGACGGTGCTGGAAAATTATTTGTGAATATTGAGGATAGAAATGAAGTGGTTTGCATAGATCTGAAATCCCTCCGGGTGGAAAAAAGATGGAAGCTTGATCCGGCGGAAGGCCCGACTGGTTTGGCTTATGATGCCGACGCTAAACGCCTTTTCGTAGGTTGCGAGAAGAAACTGGTGGTTCTTAACGCATCTACTGGTGCCATAGTTAAGCAGATCACTATCGGTGATGGTTGTGACGGGGTTGTTTTTGACAGAACCACCAAAACCATCTTTACTTCCAACGGGGAGGGGACAATGACTGTTATTGAAGAAAAATCAGCGCAGGAATATGTTGTGAAAGAAAATGTAGTAACAAAGAAAGGAGCACGCACTATAACGATTGATGAGACCACGCATTCTGTTTATTTGCCGGTTGCTGAATACGAAGAAAGCCCATCTCAAGGCAGACACGTAAAGCCCGGAACATTTCATGTGATGGTTTTCAAAAAGTAAAGATAGATTTTCCGTACACCTTAGCGCCGTTGCTTCTTTGCGTTCTTTGCGTGAAAAAAAAACGTTTCACGCGGCGCACGCGGAGAAGCAGCGACGCAGCGAGTTTGGTATGTACACCTTAGCGCCGTTGCTCTTTTGCGTTCTTTGCGTGAAATAAGGTTTCACGCGGCGGTCGCAACGGAAAGGCGACGCGGCGAGTTTCCGCTTAGCCTTCGCCATTGCTCCTTTGCGTTCTTTGCGTGAAATAAGGAGGGTTTCACGCGGCGGTCGCAACGGAAAGGCGACGCAGCGAGTTTTTCCACTTATCCTTAGCGTCGTTGCTTCTTTGCGTTCTTTGCGTGAAATTTTTCCACTTACCCTTTGCGCCGTTGCTCCTTTGCGTTCTTTGCGAGAAATAAACAGAGGTTTCACGCGGCGGTCGCAACGGAAAGGCGACGCAGCGAGTTTTTCCACTTAACCTTTTGCGCCGTTGCTCCTTTGCGTTCGCTGCGAGAAATAAATACTCAGATACTCAGAATATACACCTTTTCAGGCGGCTGACAGCGATTTTACTGTAAAACATCAGGATGTCTTTTTTCTTAGGTAATAATTGAGTTTCTTTCCAAAAAGTAAATCAAATGAAACACTTATTACTCGCAATTTTCGGTCTTTATAGTATCGCCTCTACTTATGCGCAAACATCCGATGCGGAGGCTGAAGCGCTTGTGAATTTGTTGGGGATTCAAAAAAAAGAAGCGGTAAGCAAATTGGTGTCTGTTACCGGAAAAGATTCAGTGGCTTTCTGGAAGATCTATGATGAATATCAGAAAAAGAATAATGCCACAGCCAAGGCGAGGATCAAACTATATGAGCAGACCGCGCATTCTTATGGAAACATGACCCCACATGTTGCAGATTCTCTTGCGACCAAATACTTTGCGAATCGCGTTGATCAGGAAAAAACGCTGGAAGAGTATTATCAAAAGATCAAAGCGGCTACAAACGCCGTCGTAGCTTTTGAGTTTTACCAGTCCGAAGTGTATTTGTTAACGCAGATAAGAGCATCGATCATGCAACAAATTCCGACATACGGCCAAATTCAGCTTGCTGCTAAAAAGAAGGAATAATGCAGTTTCACGCAGCGGGCGCGGAGAAGTGGCGACGCAACGAGCTCGTCTTAACTTTTGTGTTGAAAAAAAACGAAACATAAAGACTCGAAGAACACAAAGCAGCACTAAGTCTTGTTTTTTAATGTTTTTGTCTTTGTAAGCACCCTTTTTTCATACACTTGTGCAACAAAAAATCGTCGTGTTTCTCTGTGCCCTCGTGCCTCCGTGGTCCCTCTTTGTGCTTCTTTGAACCTTAACGCCTTTGTGGCAAAAAAACCGCCGTGTTTCGCCGTGTCCTTGTGCCTCCGTGGTTCCCTACCCACTGTACATTTCCATTTTCAACCGCGTTTCTTCCAAATCGAGTTCACGTTCAATTTTGCGAAGCACTTCTTCGCTGGCTTTTCCCTGGCGGTGAAGGTGGTCAAGCGTTTGTCTTTCAACGCCAATCAGGTCTATCTGTATTTGAGAAAACTGGTTGAAAATATCTGCCGGCTGGGTGTCTTTCTGACCAAAATAATTTGCCGGCAGGTCCGTCTTCTGCAGCCGGTTATATTTTATTTCATATTTACTCTTGATGTTATTCAACAGCTCATCATTCAACAGCGACAGGTTCTCTTCAATATGAGTGATAGTGTTGGTTACAACCTGGTTCCGAACTTCATATTCTTCCAATGCAATTGTATAAACAGGAAGTTTCAGTTTTCTGATGACCCATGGTAAAGTTGATCCCAGCAGTATGAGCGTTGATAAGATCACGCAAAAGGTCAAATATATAATCAGATTTCGCTGCGGAAAATCCAGCGCCAGCGCCAGTGCAGCGGCCATCGATACAACGCCGCGCATTCCCGCCCAACTGAACACCACAAGATTTTTTGGATTAAACGGTTCGTTCTTCCTGATACGTTTGCTCAATATTCGCGGCAAATATGCTGCAGGCACAACCCATATAAAACGGACGATGATTACCACAAAACTTATTGCAATGCTGTAAAGAACAAGCTCTGTCTTTGTATAAGCTTCAATGCCCTGCATAATGCTGCGCAGCTGAAGCCCGATCAGCACAAATATTAGCCCGTTAAGTATAAAGATCACTACATCCCAAACGGCATAGGACTTGATCCTGCTCTCATGCGTAAAAATAACCGCCGAGTTATAAGAAAGAAACAAACCGGAACTAACCACCGCCAACACGCCGGAAACATGAAAATGCTCTGCCAGCAAATAGCAGGCAAAGGGTGTAAGAAAAGTAAGTGTCACTTCAATTACCGCGTCGCAAATAAATTTCTTATGAACGAAATACATGATCGAACCAATGGCTAATCCTATCGCAGTGCCACCCGCAACCACTATCAAAAAGTTTAATCCTGCTTCCCAAAACACGAAATTGCCGTAGGTTACCGCTGCAATGGCGTATTTGTAAGCGATCAATCCGCTGGCATCATTAACAAGACTTTCCCCTTCCAGTATCGCATTCATCCTCGGCTCAAGTCCAAGGCCCTTTGTTACAGATGTCGCGGCTACTGCATCAGGCGGGGATACAATAGCACCCAATAAAAGTCCGAGTGGCCATGTCATACCCGGAATAATGGCATGCGCCGTGGCTGCCACAAGCACCATCGTAAACAGCACAAGCCCGATAGCGGCAAGTGAAATAGGCCGAAGGTTTGCTTTAAAGTCGTGCCAGCTTGTATTCCATGCAGCCCCGTATAATAGCGGCGGCAGAAAAATGAGAAACACTATATCCGGTTTGAGTGAGATAACAGGCAAACCCGGAATCAAACTGATCCCGACACCACAAAGCACCAGAATAATGGGAAAAGGAAATCTGTATTTATTGCTTAGCACACCTAGAAACGTAATGCCAAAAAGCAACATAACAATTAAGGCGATGTTCTCCATACGGGGCACAATATAAGCCGAACACGGGAAATAGCATAGCCACAGGGGCGCGCGGGAGGTTTCACGCAGAGAACGCAAAGGAGCAGCGGCGCAAAGGAAAACCTAAAACCGCCTAAATTAAAGTCAGTTCGTACTTCGTACTTTACAATTAAACCGGCCTTCAATTATATAAGCCTGGCCGCACTCAAGTACTTCGTAGTTCGTACTTTTTACTTGCAACTAAGCCTGCTCTTAATTAACAAATCTGCTGCACTCAAGTATTTTGTAGTTCGTACTTCGTACTATTCTGTTCTCAAGCTCTTCACGGGGTTGGCCATTGCGGCTTTTAGCGATTGAAAATATAAGCCGAACGCGGGAAATTGCATAGCCACAGGGGGCGCGCGGAGGGTTTCACGCAGAGAACGCAAAGGAGCAGCGGCGCAAAAGAAAGCCTAAAACCGTCTAAACTAAAGTCAGTTCGTACTTCGTACTTTACAATTAAACCAGTCTTCAATTATATAAGCCTACTCGCACTCAAGTACTTCGTAGTTCGTACTTCGTACTTGCAATTAAGCCTGCATTTAATTAAATAAACCACGTACGCTCAAGTACTTCGTAATTCGTACTTCGTACTTTACAATTAAACCAGCCTTCAATTATATAAGCCTATCCGCACTCAAGTACTTCGTAGTTCGTACTTCGTACTTGAAACAAAACCTGCTTCGATGAAATAAGCATGTCCGCACTCAAGTACTTCGTAGTTTGTACTTCGTACTTGAAACAAAACCTGCTTCGATGAAATAAGCTTATCCGCACTCAAGTACTTCATAGTTCGTACTTCGTACTTGAAACAAAACCTGCTTCAATGAAATAAGCATGTCCGCACTCAAGTACTTCGTACTATTCTGTTCTTAAGCTCTTCACCGGGTTGGCCATAGCGGCTTTTAGCGATTGAAAGCTTACTGTTATAAATGCAATAGCGATAATAGCAATAAACGGCAATACAAAATAGGCCCATTGCAGACTGATACGAAATGCATAACCTTCCAGCCATTTGGACGTGCTGATCCATGCAAGCGGAACAGTAATAAGAAATGCAATTGTCAACAGCAATGCAAATTCGCGGTAAAGAAGATTTAAAATACTGCCTACAGAAGCACCAAGCACTTTTCTTATGCCTATTTCTTTTGTGCGTTGCAACGTGGTGAAAGAGGCAAGACCAAACAATCCCAGGCAGGCGACAAGTATGGCAAGACTGGTAAACAATCCGAATACTTTGCCGAATCTTTTATCCGCTTTATACTGATCATCAAAGTGATCATCCAGGAAGAAATATTCCAGTGTGTTTCCGGGGAAAAACTTGCTCCATTCATCTCTTACTGCGGCTATAGTTTGGGCTGCATTGGTTGCAGGCGTTTTTATGGAAATAGATCCGTTGACATCCGGAATTAAACGAATGATCAGCGGTTCGTAAGCTTCCCTTAGTGATTGCTGATGAAAGTTTTCAGTAACACCTTCTATGGTGTATTGATCACCCCAAAAATCAATTCTCTTTCCAATCGCTTCTTCCGGCTTGTTGAATCCGAGTTGCTCAACAGCTTTCCGGTTGAAAATAACAGAGTGTTTATCTGATCCGAATGATTTATCAAACGCACGACCCGCAATAACTTTCAGGTCATATGTTCTCAAATAATCGTAATCAACACCAATAACACGATATTGTTTTTGTTTGGATTCATCCTGCCCCACAAGCTTTATTCCGCCGGCATTCCAGCCAACAGCTTCTCCCGGAATGCTGGTAGAAACAGTTATCCGCTGAATAAAAGATTTTTGTTGAAGTTCTTGTTTAAAAGCGCTCATCTTTTGCAAAAAAGTGGAATCAATGCCAACGATAGGCGGTGATACTATCAGTGTCTGTTCAATGTTTATTCCCAGCGATTGCTTCCGCATATATTGTATCTGGCGATAAACAGTAACGGTACCTATGAGCAAAAACAAAGACGCTGCAAACTGAAACACCACGAGCGATTTTCTTAATAACGATCCGCGGCTTGTTGTTCCCATTTTGCCTTTTAATACTTCAACCGGTTTGAAACCCGAAAGCACGAAGGCCGGATACAAACCTGAAAAGAAAACGCCTATAAGGAACAGGCTGATCAACGCAAGCCAGAAATTTGATTGCATAAACAGGGAGAAAGAAAGTTGTTGTCCGGATAATGCATTAAATCCCGGAATGGCAATTAAAACGATGATTATTGCCAATAACAATGCGGACGCATTAAGGACTGCAGATTCAGAAAGAAATTGTACGATTAATTGTCCGCGCTGCGAACCCACGGCTTTGCGTACACCAACTTCGCGGGCCCTTGTGATGGCACGTGCGGTTGCCAGGTTTATATAATTAACCCAGGCGATTACTACAATAAAAAAAGCAATGCCCAATAACAGGTAAACTGTTTTGCCATCGCCATTCTCACCAGGTTCCATCATGTAATGTGAGTACAGATGAATATCTTTTAACGGCTGCAAATGATAAGTTACAGCTGCGTTGTATTTTTTCATATCTTCCTTAGTGAACTTGTTCACTACGGGGATAAATTTCTTTTCAACTACCGCAGGATTCACATTTTTTCTCAATAAAAGATAGGTAAGGCACCCGTCCCACTGCCATGCATTCTCCGGCCCGTTACCGGTAGAATCAGTTGTGAATTTCAAAAAGCTTGCATAGGATAATAACATATCAGGCTTAAGCTGGGTATTTACAGGGGCGTCTTTGTAAACGGCAGTGATTGTATAATTGCTGTTGCGGTTTAAAGCAAGTCTCTTACCAACCACGTTAGTGGTTCCATATATTTTTTTGGCTGTAGTTTCAGAAAGTGCAGCGGTAAATGGTTCTTTTAAAGCTGTCGTCTTGTTGCCGGAAAGCAATGGATAGGTAAAAATGCTAAAGAAAGATGCGTTGGTAAAATATACTTTTTCAATTTTTAAGGGCTGGTTATTTACGTCTGCAGTAACGCGACCATTGCCTACAACCTTTACATAATCTTCAATTTCGGGAATGGCATCTTTAAATGAATTACCTACTGCAAATGCGCCCGCAGCCCATTGTGTGCTTAGCTTGCCATTGTCGTATCTGTCCTGCTGAACACGGTAAATACGATCCTTGTTCACCTGGAAATTCTCAAAGCTCAATTCAAATGAAACGTATTGCAGAATGAGTAAGCAAGCTGCAATGCCGATAGCTAACCCAAAAATATTAATGGCTGAATAAGCTTTGTGGCGCTTGATATTGCGCCAGGCTATTTTAAAGTAGTTCTTAAGCATACAGACGTTTCTTCAATGTTTATGTAAGGGACTAATCCTTTAAGCAAGAATAAAGTCAATTAATATTTGTGCATTATCTCTAACGTTACTTCTTCTTAAAAGTTACCCGACAAGTGATCAAATGATATACTAAGTGTCAGAACTTTGGTTATCAATTACTTAGAAAGGAAAGGAATTAATACTGTGTTCGAAAATGAAACAGTTGCTGTTCGTTTTTGAGACAGGCATTTGGTGGGTTAATGTCCTACGGACAAGAAATCAGCATCGTTCAAAATTCTATTGAGCTTGATGCCCTACGGGCAATCACATATCTTAGGATAAAAATCACGTTACCTATAATTCTCCTCTATCTGTAAAACCAGGCATCATATACTTCCCCTTTTTTAAAAATATCTTTTCCATCAGGAAGTTCAAGGAAAGCGTTTGCTGAAGTTAACGTTGCATAATCGCCCGATCCGTTGGTGAGATGCGGGTCAGCAATCAAAGTACCATTGTTAGATGTGGTAATGTGTACGGGCGGAAAGAAGGTAAGTGGTTTATCAAACAAAATATCTTCTTTTAAAACTGCTTTCAAAGGCTCAACCGGCGTTTTTATGCCAATTGTTTTATGTATCCAGGGAATTACATAGCGATGCAGGCACATAAATCCTGATACAGGATTGCCGGGCAGGCCGAAAAACAGCACATTGTTTTTTGAAACCGCAAACAACAATGGTTTTCCGGGCCGTTGTTTTACTTTATGAAATTTGATGTCAACGGCAAGCTCAGCAAGCACTTCGGGTATGTAGTCCAGTTTTCCCGCAGAAACGCCTCCCGAACAAATGATCAGATCGTATTCGTTAAACAAGCTTGAAAACGATTGGAGAAGTTCTTTCTTATCATCATTCAGGTGTAAGATCGTGCAGGTTGTGTTATGATTATTCAGCACGGCTTTTAATGCGTACACATTGGACATTCTTACCTGGTGAGCCTCCGGACGTTGATTAACAGGCACCAGCTCATTACCTGTAGCAACCAACGCGACTTTGAGTTTTTTGCTTACGGTAACCTGCTGTTTACCTACGGATGCCAGTACAGCAATTTCTGCTCCGCCAATGCATACCCCGTTATCCAGTAAAACTTCACCCTCACCAACATCGCTGGCTTTGCGATGAATATTCTGTTGTTTTACTACTTCATTTGTTACGAGAAATGTGTTGTTGACCTGTTGGAGATGTTCATAAGGGATAACTGTATCTGCATTTGCGGGAAGAACAGTTCCCGTCATTACTTCAATACAACAACCGTCGGCCAGCGTTTTCTGCGGATCGCCGGCTGCCTGCATGCCCTGTATGGCAAAGCTGCGTTGGCCGTTCCCATAGTCATTATAATTAATGGCAATTCCATCCATCGTGATCCTGTCAAAAGGAGGGAAGGGGCGGTCAGCTATTATGGTTTCCATCAACACACGGCCATCCGCGTCCGAAATATCAACCGTTTCGCGGCTTGCGGTAGAAGAAGTTTGCATAATATATTCAAATGCCTGTTGAACCGTTAGCATAGTCAATTCTTTTAAAGATAAACTTCACGCTCATTTCCCTGTTTGTCATACCAATTCGTCGCATCAATAAATCAGGGACATTGAATAGAGAGTAGTAAATTTACAGCGATGAATACGCACGAAAAAAAATTTACTCACTTAAACGAGCAGAACCGTCCGGCAATAGTGGATATTGAGGCAAAACAGGTAACCACACGCATTGCTACTGCCCAGTCCAGGGTGGTGCTGCCGGCAGAAGTGCTGGAGCATTTTACCGGTACGGATATCAACGTAAAAAAAGGTGCCGTTTTTCAAACCGCAATCATTGCCGGCGTTATGGCGGCAAAGAAAACACCGGATCTGATTCCTTTGTGCCACACATTATTGCTGGAAAACTGCCAGGTAAATATCGTGATGGAAGAGAATGAAGCTGTTGTTTCCTGCACCGTAAAAACAACCGGAAAGACGGGTGTGGAAATGGAAGCGCTAACCGGTGCGAGTGTTGCTGCGCTTACGATTTATGATATGTGCAAGGCATTTTCTCACGATATCGTAATTAAAGAAACCAGGCTAATGAGTAAAAGCGGAGGCAAAAATGACTTTGAACGAAAATAAAGCTCCATTATATGCACTGATATTATGTGGTGGATACAGCAGGCGAATGCAAACAGATAAGTTCCTGATATCGTATCATGACGGCATTCCTCAATGGCTATACCTGTATAACATGCTGAAACCCCTGTTGCAGGATGTTTTTATTTCGTGCCGGCCGGATCAGCATCAGTTTTTTGGTGAAAATTACCGCATTATTGAAGATATGGCCGAAGGAAAGGGGCCGGCGATGGGACTGGTTTCTGCCCATGAAAAAGATCCTGACGCAGCCTGGCTTGTTGTTGCCTGCGATCTGCCGTTACTAACGGACCACACTTTGCGCTTGCTGATTGATAACAGGAATGCGTCAAAAAGTGCAACATCTTTTGTAAGCCCTGAAAATCATTTACCTGAACCGCTTATTGCAATATGGGAGCCAGCGGGACTCGCGTTGTTAAAGGAGAATTATAAAAATGACTTATTTTGCCCGCGTAAAACATTGTTGTCAACTGATATTCTGCTGCTTACCAATGACAATCCGGAAGAACAGCTGAATGCCAACACGCCAGAAGAAAGACAGGATGTGATTCGCATGCTTGGTTAAGGATGTGCAGCTACCCAAACGCTGCCGTCTTCAAAAAATTCTTTTTTCCAGATCGGAACAGTTTGTTTAAGGGTGTCGATTGCAAATTCGCAGGCTTCGAATGCTGCCTTGCGGCGGTGCGCCGCTACAGCAATTACTACAGCCAGTTCTCCCGGGTATTTTTCACCTGTAGCATGATGGATAATGATTTCCTGGATAGCAAAGCGTTCTTTAGCTTCGTCAGCAATTTTCTGCATTTCCAACAGCGCCATCGGCTCGTAGCACTCAAAGAATAGTTTGATCACTTTTTTGCCTTGCGTGTGATTCCGGACAGTGCCTATAAAAACATCAACTGCCCCGTATTCTGGTTTACTGATGGCTGTTATTACGTCCGTTGTGTTAATGGTCTCTGCTATATAAATTGAAGCCTTCATATTATCCTCCGCTTACTGGTGGTATTAATGCAATTTCGTCGGAAGATTGTAACCTGTCATCATCATTCGCGTAATTATTATTGACCGCAATCATCAGCGAATTTAATTTTTCCAGTTGCGGATATATGTTGTAGAGATGGCGCCTTAACTCACCCACGGTAGTAAACGCGTTTCCCGTTTCATGAACAGAACCTCCTATTATATCTTTTGTTATACCAAATAATAAAATCGTATGCGACATGGTATTTATTTTAAACCAATCATTTTAAAAAATCATTTTTATGCCCGCGTCCGAAGCCTTATAGCTGATACCTAATAGCTGATTGCTGATATCTGATTTATGCATTTGCGTTCATTAGCAATCTTGCTCCTGCGTAGCCAACAAGCACTGCAGTTGCAACCGTTACCCATTTTTCACTCAGTTTTTTTGCGCTCAGATAGGTGCCTATCTGCCCACCGACAATCACACTAAGCAACAACGGGATAGTAAAATTATAATCAAAACTTATTTGCTTTCTCGAAAATTGTCCAAGCAGGCCTGCAATTGAATTTACGAGTATAAAAAAACTGCTCAAGCCAGCAATATTCTTTGCGGTATCAAAATGTGCCAGTTTTAATAGTGGTGATAAAAATATTCCACCACCAATGCCTGTCATGCCACTTAATCCACCAATAAATCCGCCTGCAATGCTAAACTTGTAAACCGAAGTCTCATTTTTAGAAAATTTTTTCTCGGAATAAAAAGGCAGTAATCGATAAAACATCAGTAATGATGCAATTACCAGCGAAGTGCCAAGTACAATAAAAAATACATGTTCTTTTAATGGAATATAGCTGCCGATAAAAGCCATCGGAACGCTGGCCACACTCAACCATAATGCTTTCTTCAGAGGAAGATATCCCTGCCTGTAAAAATTGAAAACACCGTTTGTCACTACAACAATATTGCAAAGAAGCGCAGTCGATTTCATGGTGTACATACTTACACCATACAATGCCATGATAGCCATATAACTTGAGCCACCGCCAAAACCGGCCATAGAATATACGAGGGCGACCAAAAAGAAAAGCAGGCACAGTTGATAATCCATTCTGAATGTTTAAAGTTAGTACACCTGCATCGTCTTGTCTATTTCTAGCGCCCATGCATGAATACCGCCGGTTAAATTAAAAATATTGGTAAATCCTTTCTTTAATAATTCTTCGCCTGCAATCCTGCTTCTGATACCATGATGGCAAATCATAATGACAGGCTGGCTTCCGTCAATTTTATTTGCTTTCGCTACTATTTCACCTAAAGGAATGTGTATACTGTCAGCAATCTGGCAAATGGCCAGCTCATCATCTTCTCTGACATCTACAAGCTGGATTGCCTCGTTGTTTTTTATTCGTGACGCAAGTTCTGAAACGGACATATTGCGAAGTCTCGCCGATCCGCACAGCGATTTATAATCATCGCTATCAAGCCTTGTTATTTGCGGAAGATCTGATTTTGGCTGGAAGCGGATAGTTCTCTGTTGATTGAATAGTGTATCGATGATCAACATTTTGTTGGCTAGTAACTCTCCGATGCCGGTTAATAATTTAATCGTTTCGTTGGCCTGGTAACAACCTATAATTCCGGGAAGGATCCCTAACACACCATTGGTATTGCAGTCCTGCACAACGCCAACTTCAGGTGCCGTGGGAAACAGGCAACGGTAAGTTGCCGATCCATTATGGTTAAATACGCTTACCTGTCCTTCATACTGATGAATGGCGCCATAAACAAAAGGTTTGTTTAATATCACACACGCATCATTGATCAGGTAACGTGTTGGAAAATTATCGGTACAATCAACAACCACATCAAAAAGGCCGATAACGGAAAGCGCATTGCCGGTGGTAAGCAATTCGTTAAATACAATATACTCAACTTCGGGATTGAGTGCATTTAACCGTTCTGCAGCCTTGTTTGCTTTAGGCTCGCCTATATCATTTGTTGTATATAAAACCTGGCGGTGGAGATTGCTTTCGGCAACAACATCGTGATCTATAATTCCAATTTTGCCAACGCCCATGCCGGACAAATATTGTAAAACAGGAACCCCGAGACCACCTGCGCCAACTACCAGCACGCGGGATTGTAAAAGCTTAAGCTGCGCTTCCTCTCCAAAACCAGCCAGCAGAAGCTGCCGGTTATATCTCTCTTTATTCAGTTGCATAAATGTGTGCCCGTTATTCAGGCAACAATTTAAAACAAATTAGTCGAATGTACGGTGTACAATGTTAGATGCCCGCCCGTACCGACGGCACGTTCGGGCGGGTACGATGTACGATGTGGAGAATGGCTGATGGCTGATTTTTTGATGTCTGATATAATGTTCGATGTTAGATGCCCGCCCGTACCGACGGAACGTTCGGGCCGGTACGGTGGATGATGTGAAGGATGTCTGACGGCTGATGTTTTGATGCCTGATGTTTTGAATTTTTGGTTGTATATCAACGCTCAACAGACACATACTTTTAATACCTGAAATCTAACCCTTACGCTTTGAACCTGTTATCCGTCACTAGCCAGGCTTATTGTCAGGTTTGTGCCATCATTTTCAATTTTCCATTTTCAATTGTCAATTACTTGTCTTTAAAGGTTCATGCCTGTTCATCTCTGGCCACATTGTGCTAAATTTGTACTAACCACTTCAATTGTTAACCATGAAGATCAGGATAAAAGCCAACACACTCAGGTTTCGTCTGGATAAGAATGACATCAGCTCCATACAGCAAAACGGATATGTTATGGAAGAAACGCAGATTGCCAATGGCAGCATTCATTTCTGCATCAAGCTAAAACCGGTGGATGAACCTGTCGTTAAACTCGACCCTTTCGCAGTGCATGTTCAGTATCCTGAAAAGTTACTTTCTGAATGGACAAACAGCGAAGAAAACGGATTATACTGTTCTATCCGCAATGCTGATGGATCCGAATTGAAAGTGTCTATTGAAAAAGACTATAAATGTCTTACAGAAAGGGGTGAGGATGAAACTGCAAATTTTGAGAACCCGTTATCAAGACATAATTGTTAAGCAATGCTGATTGACAAGTTCGGACGTGAAATAAATTACCTGAGATTATCCGTAACAGATCGCTGTAATTTGCGCTGCTGTTATTGCATGCCTGAACATCAGCAGTTTCTTTCGCGTGATGAAGTATTGTCTTACGAAGAAATCATTTTCCTGGTCAATGCCTTAACCCGCACCGGCATTACAAAGGTAAGAATTACCGGTGGCGAGCCTTTTGTAAGAAAAGATCTTTCCTCGCTTTTGGAACAATTGTCTTCCATAAAGACGCTCGAAAATCTTTCTATTACAACAAATGGCGTATTAACAGGCAAGTACATCGACCAGCTTCTACGGTCGAATATCACGAATGTTAATTTAAGTCTTGATACATTAAGAAGGGATCGTTTTTTCAGGCTGACAAGACGTGATGAGTTTGACGCTGTTTTCGCATCGCTGCAAATGTTAATGCAGAAGCCCTTTAATCTTAAGCTCAACATGGTGGTGATAAATGATATGAATGTGGATGAGATCCTGGATTTTGTAGAGCTAACCCGCAACCATCAAATCAGTGTCCGTTTTATCGAGGAAATGCCATTTAACGGACAGGGGAAGGACTATTCCGGAATCAAATGGAATTACGACGCGATTTTGCATCATATAAGCCAGCGTTATAATCTCACAAAGCTGGCTGATCCCAAACATAATATAGCGCTGAATTATAAGGCAGACGATTTTGCAGGGTCTATCGCTGTTATACCCGCTTACTCCCGGACGCTTTGCGGAACCTGCAACCGTTTAAGGGTAACGCCTACCGGTGGTATGAAGTTGTGCCTGTACGGTAATGATGTCCTAAATGTAAAAGATCTCATCCGTTCCGGAACAGGAGAGCAGGAGCTGATTGCAGCAATCCAACAAGCGGTAACATTAAAACCGGTTAACGGCTTTGAAGCTGCTGCAATGAAAGAAGTTGAACAGTATGAAAGTATGTCGCTGATTGGCGGATAAATACTTTATGCTTAGTCCGATAATCTCCTGAATGTGGCTACAGGTTCAAAACCCTGAATATAAATTTTGAGGTAAACATAGTTTAAAAAATCTACTTCCATTATATCAGGTTTTCCTGTCGGAACCGCAACCGGTTTAAAGCTAATTTTATCATTCTTAACAGCATAAGTGAATTTACTGTAAGAGCCTTTAGGGGCCTTTGGATTCTGGATATTCAGATGCTTATCTTTCGTGAATTCGAAAATGGCATCTTTGAATTGATTATTTGATCGCTTAATGATTGAAGCGGTATCGGGCACGTAATTAGGCCAATCAAATTTAATAAACCTCCATTTTCCAATTAGCAGTGATTGATCGATTTTGGATTGAGCATGCAATAGGGATAGTGCTAAACAGAAAACTAAGGATAATAGGTGGTGTTTCTTGTACATTAACAATCAAAATTAGTAGTCGGGTCCGGGTATGGAGCGTGACTCGTTTTAATAAAGAAGCAAATATAATTGAAATAACAATCGGTTAAATTTGTTAGAAGGTGATGTTCCGGAACAGGGGAGCAGGAGCTAATTGCAACAATCCAACAAGCAGTGGCATTAAAACCGGTTAACGGCTTTGAAGCCGCTGCAATGAAAGAAGTTGAACAGTATGAAAGTATGTCGCTGATTGGGGATAGCCATAGGTTAGTTAAGTTCAGTTTTGGGGAAGGATCATTTTTAAAATAGGATAGTCTTTGCCTTCGCTGTCTTTTTCGCTTCTTTCAAATGTTATAAATCCGGATTTTTTATAGAATAATACTGCGTGATTATTTTGTTCATTTACATCAACCTTATCTGCTTTAAGTTCCTCGATGGCATAGCGCATTAATTTTTTACCTAGCCCTTGTCCTATTGCGTTTGGAGAAAGAAACAGCATTTCAATTTTTTTGTCAGCCACACCAATAAATCCGATCACTGTTTCATTTTGTTCCAGGCAGAAAACAGGGAATGCGCTAAAGTCAATAGCGGCCACAATGTCTTTGTAATAATCAATATCTGAAGCTGCCAAGAAGTTATGTGTCGCGCGGACTGATTCTTCCCATACGGAAATTAACTGTTTTCTGTAGCTGCTGTTATAGGGCACTATTTTTATCGCATCTTGTTTAATGTTTTCCATTGTTCGCAAAATTCGGTTTTTTAATTGAATTTATAGATCATCCTCCGCCTGCGAAACATAATCAGGTGCAGCATTTATTGCCTGTCTTAGCATAAAGTTCAATTGCGCTGCATGATGTTGAACATGCCGTAAATTGTAGAACAATATTTCAAGAATTGAATATTTTAAAGCATCCATCCCTGATAGCGACAGATCCGTTGTCTCAGTGCTGGCTATCCATGATTCATTCAATTTTTCCTCTGTCAGATTACTTATTACACTGCGGCATTTTTCCCGGGCGTATTGCACATAATCAATCAATTCGGCCCTGCTGTATAATTTGTTGGGCACTACATCATCAACGGCGTCCGCAGGTATTTTATCTGGCTCAGTGAGCGTATATCCAGGTGGCGGAAAAAAGTTTACAGGTGGAATGGTTAAATAATAATCTGTAAACACTGCACAATGATAAGCATTGTAAAAGAATTTCTTATTGTTGTACCAAAGCTCGTCCGGGCACATCTCTATAGCGTTCTTCAGCATGTCTATGCTGGCAGCAAAATTTTTCCAAAGGCAATGTTTTAATGTGGTAAGCATGGCACAATAGTTTGCCTGAAGTTACGCTATTTAACATCCAGTAGAAGTATGCAGTGGTTATCGCTTGCGTAAAGTTCTAATCGTAAAATGGTTTCACATTTTTATCGCCTGATAAACTATTTACTATGAACCTTTTTGTTTGAATATTTCCTTCGGGTCAAGTTTGGCCGTTTGAATAATAAGGATACACGCGTTCACGAAAGATTGAAGTTGCCTGGCTTCTGTTTGATAATCAGCCGACCAGACGCTATACTTAACCGCATTGTCGCTGTTACCAAATTCTATTTGCCAGGAAGTGCCGTCGTACCCTGTGAAATCAGCTCCGCCAATAATAGCCCACGCGCTGATTTTTTGAATTGATAGTATTACCTGATCATATTCGGCTTTGCTGATGTTGAACGAATAATCCTTTTTAGTTGCAGCCCATTTGGCTTCAGCTTTGGCCATTGGTAAGGACTGCGCATGGACATTGACACTGTCTTTTTCCTTCTTAAATACAACCGTAACATAGTGGTCCGGAATTCTTAAGTAATGAATAAATGTGAATTTAAGTTGGGTTGTACTAAGACTTTGAGCAAAGGACTGTTGAGGTTTAAATTGTGATACAATCAAAATGATTAGAGTTGAAAAAAATGAAATTCTGTTCATTCGTAAAGTCCTTTTTGATAGGAATCGAATGATTAAGATACATTTTTTTTACTGCATGATATATTGGGATGTGGAATATTCGTTTATTCTATATCTCCGTAATGACATTCAATTCACTTCTACTTACAAAATTCTTAACTGGCTCCCCGCACATTGAACAACAGTATGAAGACGGCAATGATTCGAATGGCGTATTGGGCGAAATATCCTGTTCAATATCACCGAGCGCTTCATCATATGCTGTAAAACATTGCGGGCACTGGTGCCATGTTTTTTCTTCCATTCCTTTAGCTGGTTCGGGGGTGCTCAATATGGCAGGAGCATGTTGTATTTCCATTTGCTCGTAAAAGAATTTGCTTAAGGATACGAGGTATGTACCCAAATGCTCTTTGGAAACGCCTTCTCTAAAATGGATAAGCTCTTGTGTGTTTGGATTAAAATCGCTGGTATGTAAAATGTCATAGCGCTCTTGTGACCTTAACCGGCCGCTTCCGGTCTGTGGACATTTACGTATGATCACAGACCCGAATATCCCGGCTTTTTGTTTCAATTGTATGCCAAAGCTCAACCCATAGGTGCGCACATCTTCTTTATCAAAATGACGGATGATGAGTCGCTTGATCCTTAGCGCTTCTTCATTATTGTCTTCCACTTGCCAGTTGAGTTCATTGGCAGCGTGCCGCACGTTAATACGGTACTTATTCAGGATATAATCATACCGTTGACGATGCGCACGATCGATATCTTTTATGATCAGTGATTTCCATGCAGTGGAATACAACTGCCCGATCTTTGTCTCCAGGCACAAAGAGCAAAGTTCCTGTAGAAAGGCAACAGGGAAGCTTTGGTCGCGGCGGTAAATGCCAAGCCAGTAACTGTTGCCATGCCTGTTAAATCCCTCATAGTAGGGTAAATGAAATGCCGGAACAACCATACGAACGGCGTTCGTATTGCCGGCGTCAGGATCATCCGTTTTTATTTGTTTGTAAACGTCTTCACCCTTCGTCGTTTTAAAGCCACTCATTAGCAGGCGCTCAATTTTTGCATTGAGCGAACCTATGTAGTTTGTATAAACTTCTTCGGGCCACCTGTACAATTCATTACTGCCCGGCATCCGGAGATACAAATGCCAGTAATGTAATTGGGGGGATGTAATCCAGTTTAAATGACCTGTAAAAAAAGGCGTAAAGGTTTGCTTGCTGTCGCAGACGTTTATTTTAATCCTGGAAGGTTGCTCAAACATATTCAACACATCTTTGTAGGTGCCTTCTGTTAACCAGCTGTCTGTTGTAAAAATGCCTGCAGCTACATATGAGCTGGTAATATTTGCATGTGCCTTCTTCGTTTCCTGCCAGGCAATTTGTTGTCGCTTGCAGTTTGTGGTAAACTGTGATAAATATTTTTCCGGCACATCAATCAATAATTGCTGGCGCGCACCGAAACTTACGTCTTTGATCAGGCATTGATCCGCAATAGAAAGTATTTCCAGCAATTGCCCCGGTGAGATAATTCCCCCTTTAAAATTGATCGTTATCGAATGTGTCCGGCTCATACGTATTTTTTAAACGGCGTTAACAGTAATGGCTACCGGTTGCGTTATTGCGGCAACTTCGCGGTTGAGTATGGCATTTACTTCAGGGCGACAGCTGCCGCAGCCCAAACCTGCGCCGGAAGCTTCGCAAAGACTTTTCAATTCGGTAAAACCTTCTTTTATTTTGGCGCAAATATTTCCTTCACCCACATTACCGCAGGAGCAAACCAGCTTACCCAAAACTGGTGCAGCCTTTTTACCGGAGCGAAGGAGTTGCAATCGTTTTTCGGATAACTCTATTTTGTTCTGGATCAGGTCCCTGAATTCCTGGAACTCTGAACGGTCGCCAATCAATATTGCACCGATCAATCTATCCTCGTGAATAACGCATTTTTTGTAATAGCGTTTTGCCTTGTCGATAAATACAACTTCTTCATATGTGGGATCTGCTGGCGTTTCAACCGTGCCGAGAGAGCAGATGTCTGCGCCATGCAACTTAAGTATATTCATGAAAAGAGAGCCCTGGTAATAGTTTGAAATATCGCCGGAAAGATGTTGTGCAACTATTGCCGCCTGTTGTTCTGCTGCAGCGGTAATACCGTATAATGTTCCCTTGAATTCCGCTATTTCCCCAATCGCGTAAATGTGGCTATCATTAGTCTGCAGGTATTCATTTACAACAATACCCCTTTTATGTTCCAGTCCGCATGCCTGCGCAAGCTCAATATTGGGTACAGTTCCTATAGACATGATCACCGCCTGGCAGCTAATCTTTCTACCGCTCTTCAATTGTAGACCCGTAAGTTTGCTACTGCCAAGAAATCTGTCAATTTCATCGTTGTACAGTACTTCAATATTTCTGTCCCGCAATTCTTCATACAAAAGTCTTGCTCCAAGTTCATCGAGTTGCCTGTCCATTAGCCGGGACGAACGTTGAATGATGACCACATCTTTCCCGATTTCCTTTAAGGATGCCGCCATTTCGATACCGAGTAAGCCACCACCGACAATAACAATCGGTTCATCAGAAGCCTGTACATGTCTTTTAAAATTATCTGCATCGTCCTTACTGCGCATGGTGAATATGCCCTTCATCGGCGGGGTATGTTTCAAAGTTGCCGCGCGGCTCCCGGTTGCAAGAATAAGCGTATCGTAGGTGTGTGTCTGTCCGTTGCTGTCGGTAACGGTCCTGGCTTGCCGGTCAATATGTTGAATGCTTACACCTTTATGAAGTGTTATTTCATGTTCTTTTTCCTCATAGGCATTCATTTTTACCAGTTGCTTCCACTGTTGCGTTCCGCTTACATAATCCGGAAGCATTACCCGGTTGTAAAAAGGGAGATCTTCTTTGCTGAAAACAATGATCTCATCATCCATATTTAATTTGCGGTAGCTCCGCACAAAACCATGGGCTCCCGCGCCGGCTCCTATGATCACGATCTTTTGCTTTGGTCTTTTGTATTTAGCTACCTGTACGATAGAAAACTTAAAGTCTGGTTGCTTCGAAATGGGATCAATAAGATTAAAAGTGAGGTTATTGGCGCGATTACTGTCATCATTTAAAATCTTTCCCCAGTGCATGGGTAAAAACACCACGCCTTTTTTTATTTGCGTGCTGATCTTTGCCTTTACTCTTACGTTTCCGTTGGTATTCGTAATCTCAACCAGGTCATCATCGGCAATGCCGCGCTCAGCCGCATCATCAGGATGAATTTCAAGAAATGATGCTGCAATGTGCTGTTTCAGTTTATTCACTTTTCCTGTCTTACTCATCGTGTGCCATTGATCCCGAATGCGGCCCGTTGTCAGGATCAGTGGGTGATTTGCTGTTGGTTGTACCGATGGATTGCAATCAGGTACGCCGTGTATTTTTGCGCGCTTTGATTTAGTATGGAAAATATGATCGGCAAACAATCGCTTTGTGTCATTGTAGTTGTTGCTTGTGTTCACAGGCCACTGCACACTTCTTCTTTGATGAAGCAGCGTATAGTCTACACCGTTAATATCTATGTTTGTTCCTGCAGTTAGCGCCGCATGTTCTTTAAAAATAGCCTCACAACTGTTATAGTCGAAACCATTAAAGCCCATGTGCTTTGCAAAGCGGCAAATAATTTCCGCATCAGGCAATGCTTCGCCCGGCGCATCTGTAACTTTCTGCAACCAGGTGATGCGTCTTTCTGCATTCGTCATGGTGCCTTCTTTTTCGATCCATGCGGCTGCAGGTAACACAACATCCGCATAGGGCAATGTTTCAAGCCTGTTGGATATATCCTGTACTACAACAAACTTTGCGTTCTTTAATCCTTTCTCAGCCATTCTTACATCAGGCATGCTGATCAGTGGATTGGTGCAGATGATCCAGATCGCTTTTAGCTTACCGTCGTTTAAAGCTTCAAACATTTCAGTGGCGGTAAGGCCGGGCCTGGGAGAAAGCTCTTTGCCGTTCCAGAATGTAGCCACTTCCTCACGATGAACCGGATTGCTTAGGTCCCGGTGCGCAGGTAACAGATTTGCCAGTCCGCCAACTTCACGTCCACCCATCGCATTTGGCTGCCCGGTCAGCGAAAAAGGCCCGCAGCCTGGGCGACCGATTGTACCGGTGATCAGGTGAAGATTGATCAGGCTAAGATTCTTATTAACACCCGCTGCTGATTGATTCAACCCCATTGTCCAGAAGGTCATGAATTTTTTTGCATTGCCAATCAATGCTGCAGCTTCATATATGCGATATTCTTCAATGCCACAGATCTGTGCTGCTTCAGCAATACTTCGCTGCATCACGGCATGGGAGTAATCTTCAAACCCTTCCGTATGTTGCTGAATAAATTTAATATCTATATCACCCTGCTCAATCAAGATCCGGCCGATGGCATGATGTAAAACAATATCGGTTCCGGGATTAAGTTGCAGATGCACATCCGCCATCGAGCAGGTTTGCGTAACACGCGGATCGCTTACAATCACTTTCATGTTGGGATTGGCAGCTTTTGCGGCTTCAACCCTGCGCCATAAAATAGGATGGCACCAGGCGGGATTTGCACCTGCTACAAAAATGCAATCTGTTTCCTCAATATCATCATAGCATGCTGGTACGCTGTCTTCGCCCAGCGACATTTTGTAGGCTGCAACCGCGCTGCTCATGCACAATCTTGAGTTCGTATCTATATTGTTACTTCCAATAAAGCCCTTGATCAGCTTGTTAATAACATAATATTCTTCTGTAAGGCACTGACCAGAAACATAGAAAGCAACCGAGTCCGGTCCGTATTTGTTGATGAAAGTTTTAAACACAGCAGCCGTGCGTGCCAGCGCTTCATCCCATGTAACGCGCTGGCGCTGCATTTGCTTGTTGTAACGCATTTCAGGATAGAGCAACCTGTCGGAAGTGTTCATCACTGTATAGTGAAGATTCATTCCTTTTGAACACAGCATACCCTTATTAACGGGATGGTCCTTGTCGCCTTCAACAAGAACCTTACCCATCCTGTCTTTATGTACAACAATGCCGCAACCAACGCCGCAGTAACAGCATGTGGTTTTGTATGAGCCTGTTTCGCCGTGTGTTTGTTCCTTCATGCGTTGTTGTTTATTCAGCAAGTGCCAGCACACTTTCTTCGCTGGTCATATCTTTTACTATTGCAGTATCCTTACGGAAACGTGTAATGAGTACAATAAATGAAATACCGATCACTATAAAACCGATATAACTGAATGCATCTACATAACTAATGGTTTTAGATTTGAAGAGAAAGCCGAAGAGCATGCCACCTGCGTTACCACCTGCACCAACGATGCCGCTTACAATACCAATATTCTTTTCGTTAATGAAAGGCACAATGCCATAAGTGGCGCCATTGGCCATTTTAAGAAACAGTGCAAAGCCAAGCATGGAAATAATGGCAAGGGTAAGTGTTCCGGCATTTGCAAATAACAACAGTCCGCAACCTTCAAGCAATAAAACTATGGCAAGCAGCCATCCTTTGCCTCTCATGCCGTAACGGCTTCCAACTTTATCAGAAACAATTCCCCCAAGTGCTCTTGCAAATAAATTCATGAAACCGAAAATGCCCGCCCAGAAGCCGGCGGTGCTTTGCGATAATCCAAACGTGTCTACAAAATGCAATGAAGCCACATTATCAAAAGTGATCTCCATTCCGAAGCACATGGCATAGGCAAGTGTTAGTGCCCAAATGCGCCAGTCTTTCAATACGCTCCAGTCCGTTTTTTGTTTGTTGGCGTTGCGACCGATCTCATCGAAATTTCCCGCAGGCGTATCTTTTGTGTATTTGTGATAAAACCATGCTATGACAAGCATCATTACGCCAGGCAAAATCATTGCATAGCGCCATGCTTCATGTTTTGTATAACCCATTCCTACAATAGCAGCAAAGATCAACGGCATTACCATATTGGTTACGCCACCGCCAAGGTTGCCCCAGCCGCCGGCAACAGCATTGGCTGTACCTTTTATATTGGCGGCAAACATCATAGATGTGTGAAACTGTGTGACGACAAAAGATGCGCCGATAATGCCTATAGCAAGACGAAACAATAAGAAGGTTGTATAGTCATTGGCTAACCCAACAAGAAATACGGGCAGTGATCCTATAAGCAATAATCTTACTGCTGTTTTTCTTGGTCCCCATACATCGCATAGCTTTCCGATAACGATCCTGGCTATAATGGTAACCGATACAGATGCGATGATGATATTACCTACCTGCGATTTGGTGAGATGTAAGTCCTCGCGAATGGTAGGCATTAAAGGAGCCAGGCCAAACCATCCGAAAAAACAGACAAAGAACATCATCCATGTGATATGAAATGTGCGCATCTGAAGCGATCGGATGCTGAATATTTTTAACCTGTCCAGAGGTTTATTGTTAGTTAACGGTTGCATACAAATAGGTTTTAAATGTCAATTGCTAATCATTTACTTTCCGCTATCGTGCTAAGTACGAATGACGAAGTACGAAGTACGTTGGCTTAAGCAGGTTCATTTTTATGAAGCTGCTTTTTGAAAAGAATGATTGATTAAATGGCAGGCAATCGAAAGAGGCTGTTGATAATGATTTGACTAAACCGCTGAAGGCTTAGGTATTGCCGGTTTGTATGCGCCGTTGTCGTTGCGGGAAGGGAAGAGGGAGCAGTTGATTCTTTATTGTGCCGCTACCCGTTATAATTGTTGCCTGAATGAGGCGCGCCGCGTACTGCAGGGCCGCCAGTGTGCAGGCAATTAAGCTTTTGGTAAATAGTTTTTTTGTGTACATTTGATTCGGTTTTAAATTGATGGATCGGTTTAAAACTTAAGCCCGGAACGGTTGCCGCCATAACGGGCTTTTTTGTTTCTATGCGAAAACAATCGAAGCTTCATCATCTTCATCCACTCCTATATATACATCATGTCCGTCAATCCTAACGGGGTAAGTCTTTATGGTGTCGCAGGCATCATCGTTCATACAATGACCGTCCACAAGAGAAAATGTTTTCTTGTGAAAGGGACAGGCTACTTTAGGTTCATTGTTTGAGCTGCCAATCATACCGCGGCTGAGTGCCATTTGCATTCTGTGCGGACAAAGATTTTGTGTTGCATACCACTCATTGCGGCGGGTAAAATGGAACAAGGCGATTTGTTCGTTTTTATATTTTACACAAACGCCTCCGTCAACCGGAACATCTTCTGTTCTGCAGGCATAAAACCAGGTTAGTTTTTCGGTGCTGGTAATGTTCATAAGAGATAAGTTTTGTTCTGTAATGTATTTTTTGAAATCGCATTCTTGCAGGAGGTCGCTGTATCTTCTAAGAAAGATCTTGCGGTGGTTTTCTTCCGGAGATCAGGTGCCCGGTGAAAAAACGTTCTGCTATTTATGGTGGGCAAGCCTGTTCTGCTAATCTTTCTTTCATAACACTTTGTTTGTTTTGAAAAATCATTGGTTACAGTGGCAGGCAATTGAAAGAAAATATTATTTATTTATGTTATGTTATCGTTTTAATAAAATGGAATCATTTATTGTGCTTTAATTATGATTTGTGTTATAAATTTAAGGTTGTTTATTGATAATTTGTATTAAAATTAATTATAAATATCATATTAATTTAAATGTAATGTTATTTTATGAGCGTTAATGAGTTCTTTTTAATTGGTCACTGAAGCAGAGAGAGAAGAGGCGGATCGTCGCCTGATTAACCGTTTCAGCAGAAATATTGCATAAAAAAGAGCGCAGCAAACCCTCTTGGTTCGCAGCGCTCCCCATTCATATGTAAAAATGTATTATGAGATATTTCCCTTACGGCTGCCTTTCAACTTGTGGAGTGCCAGAACAAGCGTATCTATATCGCTACAAGTGTTATACAGCGCAAGTGACGGACGAACAGTTGTCTCCACTCCAAACCGGCGCAATATGGGTTGTGCGCAATGGTGACCGCTGCGTACGGCAATGGCATAATGTTCATTCAGGTATTTGCCGACGTCTTCGGTTCTAAATCCCTCCACTACAAAGGAGAGAACACCGGCTTTTTCTGCGGCAGTGCCTATCATCCTTAATCCCGGAACATCTTTCAGCAGGCTTATTGCGTATTGCAACAGAAAATGCTCGTAGTGACCAATATTATCCATGCCGAGGCGCATTACATAGTCAATGGCTGCGCCTAATCCGACAGCATCGGCAATGTTGCCGGTTCCGGCTTCAAATCGTGTTGGCGCCTTTTGATATTTCGTGTGTTCAAAAGTTACATCCTGGATCATGTTTCCGCCGCCTTGCCATGGTTGTGTATCATTAAGCAGATCTTCTTTGCCATATAATACGCCGATGCCTGTGGGACCAAAAACTTTATGTCCTGAAAAAACGTACCAGTCGCAATCAAGATAACTGACGTCAACCCGCATGTGTGATACGGCCTGTGCTCCATCCAGCAATACTTTTGCGCCAGCCGCATGCGCCATTTCTATCATTTGTTTTGCCGGTGTGATTGTTCCTAACGCATTGGACACTTGTGTGAAGGCGACCAGTTTTGTTTTTGGGCTGAGCAATTTTGCGTACTCATCAAGAATCACCTGGCCATGGTCATCAACCGGGATAACACTAAGCCTTAAATTCTTTTTACCGGCGAGGATTTGCCACGGGACAATATTTGCATGATGCTCAAGATGGCTGATAATAATCTCATCACCGGCTTCCAGATTTTCGTCGCCCCAGCTTTGTGCTACAAGATTGATCGCTTCAGTTGATCCACGCACAAAAATGATCTCGTTGGCAGATTTGGCATTCAGAAAGCGCTGAACCTTTTGCCGGGCTGCTTCATAAGCGTCAGTTGCTCTTGCAGCCAGCGCGTGCGCCGCTCGGTGAATATTGCTGTTCTCGTGTTGGTAAAAATAACTTACGCGGTCAATAACCTGTCTTGGCTTTTGAGTTGTAGCCGCGTTATCCAGCCAGATGATTTGCTTCCCGTTGATCCGCTCTTGTAATATGGGAAAATCCTGCTTGATCAGGTTAAGATCAAAGCCTGGTTGGAATGAGTTATAGTGTTGTTTCTTGAACTTTGCATGTTCCGGATGATCATATGTTTTTGACTGCAAAAAGTAATAGCTGGCCGGATGCGAAAAGTCGTAAGCGCTGCCGGGTATTTGCGCCGATTGCACATATGACTGAACGGCACTAAACATCTGATGCAGCTCTGCCGTAAACGGTTGTTGACCATAAGGCAGATAGCTGGAAAAATGATTACCGGAGAATGGATTGTTTGCAGGATTGTATGATGGTTCAGTGCCTTGTTGTTGCCCGAAAGCATACAGCGGCGGTTGCTGAGTGACTTGTTGTGCATGTGTGGGAGAGGCACCGACGCCTGTTGGCGGATTCGGATTGGCCCCGTTTTCAAAATGAGGATCCGGGTGACTTACCGGTGGATCATCAAGGTTGAACGTTTTGCTATGCTGAATAGCCGAAGGTGAAATGCCGCTTCCTGCTACAGAGCCAGGTACTTTTCCGGTGTAACTGGTTTCCGGTAGTTTGCGGGAAGCTTCACCGGGATTAAACAGATTTTCCCTTCCGCCTGCAGAAGGTGAAATGCCGCTTCCGGCCACCGAATGAGGCACATGTCCCGAACCAAAATGAGGATCAGGATGGCTGGTGGGTGGCTCTTTAATATTAAAGTATCGTTCGTGCTGGATGGCAGATGGAGACGCACCGCTGCCCGCTACGGATTGTGGTGGCCTCGAGCTATAAGCATATTGTTCGCTGTTGGAAGAATTGCTCTCTACTGATTGTATCGGGTTTCCTTCCGTGAACAACTGCCCGGGATCATCAGCCGGCACAGCTTTGAAATAAAGATTGGCCAATTGTTGAAGAGCAGCTTCGTCCGGAATATCATTGTAGTGCGAAGACATGATAAACAATTTATGTGATAACGTTCTGTCTGTGCGGAGCAGGTTTATAAATACTCCTGGTAATAATAGAATCAGTACAGACAACTCAATATTGTTTTATTGCGTGAGTTTTATCCGCGCTTTGTTACAGCCATTTATACTCATGATATTTTCCAACTTCAACATCATCCAGTACAGCTATGGCATCGTCTACCAAAACCGCAAGTGAACAATACAAAGAGACAAGATAAGAAGCGATGGCGCGCTCATTTATTCCCATAAAGCGTACGGAAAGTCCGGGCGACAATTCTCCGGGAAGATTGGGTTGATACAATCCCACAACACCTTGTCTTTCTTCTCCGGTGCGCAGCAGGATAATTTTTGATTTGCCGTTCTCCAATGGAACCTTATCTGAAGGAATTAACGGAATTCCTCTCCATGTGATGAATTGCGAACCGAACAGCGAAATGGTTGGTGGAGGAACGCCCCTGCGTGTGCATTCGCGCCCGAAAGCGGCAATAGCCAGTGGATGTGTCAAAAAGAAGCCTGGCTCTTTCCAGACTTTTACAAGCAGGTCATCAATGTCATCCGGTGTTGGCGCGCCGGTGCGTGTTGAAATTCTTTGAGAAGGAATAATGCTGTGCAGCAATCCATATTCCTTGTTATTGATCAGTTCACTTTCCTGTCGTTCTTTAATTGTTTCAATGGTGAGCCTTAACTGTTCACTTATCTGGTTGTAAGGTTTACTGTAAAGGTCTGATACGCGCGTATGCACATCCAAAACCGTGTTAACCGCAGATAAGTTGTATTCCCGCGGGTCTTCAACATAGTCCACAAATGTTTGTGGTAATGCTCTTTCATCACGACCGGAACAATCTACTTCTACGTTCTCTGCATGCTTCACTTTGTTCAGCCTGTAAACACCTGACTCTACCGGAATCCAGTTTAATAAATGTGTTAACCAGCGCGGGGTGATGGTGATCATCTGGGGTACTGTACGCGTTGCGATTGCGAGTTGCCGTGCCGCTACATCACCGAGGGCCGTTTGTCTTTTTTCTTGTTCTGCCATAACATTGAGTTGAGTTGGTTTATATAAAAATGATTTGTCTGGTAAAGGAAATACCGGCACAAGTTCCTTGCATGTATACAGATAGCTACACGCAGGTTACTTCATGTTGTTGTCAGAAGGAAATATACATTTCGATAGCGCGTAGCCGTGATAAGATTGCTAACACGCGCCATATAGCTCACTTTTCTAAGATAGTAAAAATGTTTGAAAAAAATAGCCCGCATTGAGTGTTGATGGAGGGCGAAGCGTAAAACTGTCCTACACTTTCAAAGTGTAGGACAGTTTTACGCATAGACAAAAGCTTCAAAGTGTAGGACAATTTTATGCACAGTCAAATAAGGGTATTTTAATTTGATTTATGCAGATTTTTTTTCATTTTTAACTATCACATTGCTATGCCTTGCAGCTACTTTAAGAATGACGTAAAAAAAAGTTGCATCAATACATGCATTATTTTGAATCTGATACCCCTGATTAGCCTTTTTTATCTTTGTTTATAATAAGTTTTCGGAATACAACACATGCACAAATGATAGCTCATGTGCCCCCAAATGCATGCGATGATTTTGCGTAAAGTTGTCCTACACTTTCAAAGTGTAGGACAACTTTACGCAGTATTCAATCCTTATAAACTGCTGATCTATGACACGCAAACAACTTAAGAGAACAATAATCGCTGTTATTACGCTATATGCAATTGCGTTATTCGGCGGGCTTATTATTTACTTCAGAGATGAAACAGAGAAGAAAATAAATTACCAGGTCTTTAAAGATCTTATTCCACTGATTATTGCTATTCCTGCTGCTTACCTTGGGTTTTGTTTTCAACGGCGTTCAAGTTTTTTACAATCGCTGAGGCTGTTGTGGACAAATATCATCGGCTCTGTAAATGCTGCAATTCAGTACACCAATTTTACAGAAACAACAGATAAGCAGTACTGCGAAATACTTTTACAGCTTAGCAGGTGTATTGATGAAGTGAGAGGTGTATACAAAAATCTTGGCGAGAAAAAAAACGAAATCGGGTATTATCCATTCGAATGTTTAAAGGAAATACATAAGCTCGTTTCGGAACTTGGATATGGCAAGCTTGATGCAACAAAGTCGAAGGATGCAAGAGAACGCATCAAGCATTGCTGGAAGGATTTGAAAGTGTCATTTCTTTCAGAATTTGACAGATCCGAGCCGACAGTTTTTAATAGTCCTTTTGTGTAGAATTTTTAAACAAGTAGTCGCAATGTTATAAACATGGAGGCTCGTGAGACACGAGCCTCGGCGTTTAATTTTTTTTTTTGCTATCTATTCTCAAAAGCATATCTCAACCATAGTACGTCATTACTTAATTCTTTAACCTGCGTAAGCTTCATTACAGATGCGGGCTTTTTCTGAAGGTATTCACTTACTTCAAAAACTGTTGGAGATTTGGGTGTGCCGTCGGCGATGGGAAGAAGTAGCAGACTTAGTTCATCAATCATTCCGTCGTTTAACAACGAGCCGTTGATATGCCCGCCACCTTCAAGCATCAGTGTTTTTATGGGGAAAAGATCTGCTAGTTGTTGCAGTGCTGATCCAAAATCAATAGCTGTTTCGCCGGCAAAAATGTAAGATATTCTCTTGCGTTGAAGGTAATAAAGGTATTCATCGCTTACGCTATGAGTAAGAACTTCAATGATATGATCGCCGCCGGTTTGGTTATCATTCCACCCTAATTTTCCGTTGCCATCAACCGCTATTGCAAAAGAGGATGCGTTGCTGTCTCCGATAAAAGCTGCTCTTGTTACCGGATGTGGAGGGGGAGTAAGATCTGGTTTTGCTCCTTCTGAAAAATCTTTTTCCATCGTTACCCTTCCGCACATCCAGGCCTGGCTTTCAAACGCTTCGTGGTACTGCTCGAATAAACCGGTGAAATCTTTTAGCGTTTCATTGTCGCCCCAATTGGCTGACAATATTTTGCCATCTATTGTTGACATCATATGGCAAATAACATAAGGTCTGTTCATGTTTGATTTTTTAGAAACAGACAGGAGGCTCAATTAAATAACGATATCTGTTTTGATTTTCAAAACAGATGCCGTTATTATGTTTGTGTTCATTCCTGCTAATAAATAGCGGCAATATTAGTTTAATTATGCTGATTTTTCAGAGAAGCCATGTCGATCACAAAACGATAACGCACATCGCCTTTGAGCAATCTTTCATAAGCTTCATTTACCTGTTGAATATTGATGAGCTCAATGTCCGCAGTTATGTTGTGCTTAGAACAGAAGTCGAGCATCTCCTGTGTTTCGGCAATACTACCTATTGTTGATCCCGCAAAGCTTCTTCTTGCAGGTATCAGGCTGAAGGCTGCAACAGGAAGCGGATGCTCAGGAGCGCCAACAAGGGCCAGCGTTCCGTCAACTTTCAATAAATTCAAATAAGCATCCATATCATGCGTTGCAGAAACATTGTCCAGGACAAAATGCAGGCTCTTAGCATATTTGGCCATTTGATCCGGATCGGTAGATAATACCACTTCGTCCGCACCGAGGCGTTTAGCATCTTCTTTCTTTGATTCAGAAGTAGTGAATACAACTACATGTGCACCCATTGCCTTTGCAAGTTTAATGGCCATATGACCTAAACCGCCGATGCCAACTATACCTACTTTTTTGCCCGGGCCAACCTGCCAGTGTTTTAGCGGTGAATAAGTGGTAATGCCTGCGCACAGCAGCGGCGCGGTTGCAGCCAGATCCAGGTTCTCGGGCACGCGTAATACAAAATGTTCATCTACTACAATACTCTCGGAGTAGCCGCCGTAGGTTTGTCCGCCAAGGTGTTTGTCCGGTGAGTTGTAGGTCAAAATATTTCCTGGTTCACAATATTGTTCCAGGCCATCTTTACAATATTCACACTCCCTGCAGGAGTCGACCATGCAACCAACCGCTGCAAGATCACCTGCTTTAAATTTCTTAACATGAGCGCCGACACGTGTAATCCGGCCAACAATTTCATGACCCGGTACAACCGGATAAATGGTGCCATGCCATTCGTTTCTGGCAGTGTGCAGGTCAGAATGGCAAATTCCGCAGAAGAGGATCTCTATTTCCACATCATGTGGCGTTACGCTCCGGCGTTGAATGTTCATTGATTTCAATGGCGCTTCGGCAGCCTCTGTCCCGAATGCTCTTACATTTTTTACGTCCATACTGATTCTTCAATTTTATGGTTATTGTTGAATGAATGCACTAATTAACTATACATCCTTTAAATAAAGGCGGATGCAGGCCGGTTGCAAACGCAGCAAGTATTGCATCATGTGCTGCCGTTATACGTTATTTTATGGTTGATAATGAAGATCTGTGTAAAGAAAGCAAAGGTATCTCCGTTGCCTCTCCGGCAAATAATATTATTCAAACAAAAAACTAAGAATTTCAAACAATTCGGGTAAAGAAAAGTTTCAGATGAGCTGCCGGTTGGAAAATTTGAGTTAAATGGAGTGAAGATTAAATTTCATCGAACATTCCGGCATTGATATTTTGGGTGGTTATTGCGTTGCACCTCCATTTACCAATAAATGCTGCCCGTTAACAAAGGATGAAAGATCGCTGGCAAAAAAATCTGCAATATTTGCTACATCTTCTACTTCTGCCAGGCGTTTCATCGGGCAACTGTCGATCAGCGATTTTCTCAGTTCCGGATAACTTCCTGCTTCGGCAAAAATGCCTGAGTGATCAACCGCAAAAGGAATGATGGAATTAACGGTTACGCCACGATAGCCAATCTCTTTTGAAAGTACATCAACAATATAACGGGGCGTGGTTTTGCTTCCGCCATATACTGCCATGCCTGCAACAGGAAATGCGGTAGATGCATGTAGGAGATACTGAGGTGCACAGAGAATGTGTCTTTATAGTCAATGGTGAATGGTGAATAGTGAATAGTGAAAGGTGTAGCGGGTTTATTGTTTGAGAAAAACGTTTCTTCTTTTAGCATTACACAGAGATGCACGGAGGAGACACTGAGATACACAGAGGGAAGTGTATTGTTATAGTCAATGGTGAATAGTGAATGGTGAAAGGTGTAACGAGCTTATTGTTTGACCGGAGTACTTTCTTGCAGCAGAAAAAGGCGGTACACCGAGCTATATGGAAATGCGTCGCCAAAAGTAATGTTCAATTTAATCAACCTGCCTGCACTTTTCACTATTCACCATTGACTTCTTAAAGAAACCCCTTGCATCTCTAATCCCGCCTTATTAACTTAAAGGAAAAAATGCCGTTTATAGATTACCTGGTATTGACTGCGCTGGATGAAGAATGGACATCCATGATAAAGATACTTGAACCAAATATAACGCGGGACATGCTGTACCGAACAGATGATTCCATTACTTACCGGTTATGGAAACAACAGCCCCGGGATAAAAAGGGCAATTACCTTATTGCAGGGGCAACCATGTCAAGAGGAACCGGTGGGCAGGCAAATGCTGCGGTATTAAGCGGCAATTCCATTCGTCTGTGGAAGCCGTCACGGGTTGTACTGATGGGAATAGCCGGCAGCCTCGAAGCAGATAGTTTGATGTTAGGTGACATCGTCATCTCTGAGAATGTCTTCGGTTATGAAGTGGGAGATGCTTATACAGACAAATTTGAATTCAGGCGGACAGTTAACCAGACAAGTGCATTAGACCTGGATCGCGTAAGGGCTTTTCTTGATACAGAGGAACTCTATAAGGCCTGGCAGAGTGAATGTTATGAGGCTTCAAAAGAGCTGGGACTTTATGATAAACTGAATGGACGGCCGCCGGAATTGCATATTGAGAATATTGCCAGTGGTGAGTTTGTTGTAAAGTCTGTTAAGTTTGGCCAGCAATTGAAAGATCAGATCGATTGGAGCATAAAAGCTGTAGAAATGGAAGCACGCGGGTTATTTGTTGCCATGCGTCAATCCGGCCATAGAAATGATTCACTGATGATACGGGGTATATCCGACTATGCAGATGAAAATAAATCAAAGCTGGAAAAAGAAAGTAAAGATATGTGGCGAAAGTTTGCATCTCAGAACGCCGCAAGGTTTTTAAAGGCCATGTTGTATGATAAGCCATTTCAACCTGTTTCTCCGGACTATAAGCTCGATGCTGATCTGGGTAATCTTACAGATTTCAGAAAAGAAGGCATTCCTCAAATAGAGCATCAGAACCTGGGTAGTCAGACTGTGAGCGTGCCTAAGTTATTGGTGCGGCATGATCCTAACCCGCCGCTGAAGATAGAAGTAAGCTTTACATCTGCAACAGATATTGATGCAAAAGGTTTATGCATAATAGAGGCCGGAGGTCAGCCTAAGTTTGTAAGAGAAGAATTTATTGAGCCAGGTCTTATCTCATTTGAAATACCTGCATTTGAATCAGGGTTCAATTTGGCGCTGTTGCTGAGTTTTTCAAGCAAGGTTGATTCACTTGAGGTAAATTGTATTGATGTCTTTAAAAGGACAGCAACAATCAGTCTTCTGATGTAATAAAAATATTCTTATGGCAATAGACATTCATCTTTATGATCCGTCACTAACGCCGATATCCAGTACACGCATTGAAGTGCTTGAGCTGGACAGGGCCGGTGTGAAGCTCGATAGCCAAATGAACGGTGCTTTCGGCAACGGCGCTTTTGGGTGCTCACTTAAAACGCCTTCGCCTGCAAAGCCTGTTACAATTGTGGCTGATGACCGTTCCCTGACATATGCCGCGGTTTCACTGAGTTATATCAATGGAGCGTTGTCCGGTAAGCTGGATATTTGTTTGTATCCATTGCCGAAGCGCAACATTCAGCCCGGCACATATTTCCCGGGAGGAGGTGGAGGAGATGCATATGACAAGATGCGTGGAATTAAGGCAAAGGCAGGTTCCATGTATTTGAGACAGATTGATAAGGGTATTCAAAAAAATATCGGGACGGACAACTGGTCCGAAGATGAGGGTATGGCCGTGCGGATACTCATCAATTCAATTAACCAGGTACTTTACATGAATACGAAAAACGAAGAGCTTCTTGAAAGGATGGAGGGCTGGGTGAACACTTTAAAAGAACTTGGGATAGATCCTGATACAGAAGCAAGCGCACTGGAACTTAATCCTGAAGAACCTGTGCCGGCCGGTGTTCATTAGTTGCATCATTTAATATGCCATCGCTTTCGAAAGCGCAGGTAGTTCAAACCAGAATGTAGAGCCCTTTCCGGGTTCGCTTTTTACACCAATAGTGGCCTGGTGCAATTCGAGTATTTTTTTCACGATAGCAAGACCAATGCCCATTCCGGTTTTTGTATTCTCGTTTTTATTCAATTGCTTGTATCGCTCAAAAATATGCGCCTGTTCTTCCGGCGCAATTCCAATGCCCGTATCGGCAACCTGCACTTGTACGCCTGCTTTTGTGTGTAGTAATTGGATGGTTATGCTTCCGCCATCAGGTGTAAACTTAAAAGCATTGTCCAGCAGGTTTTGCAACACTCTTTCAGTAAGCGCGATATCTGCAAAAACAGGAGGGAGGTTGTCGCTGCATTCAATGTTAAGCGAGATTGATCTTTCTTTTGCTTTAAGCTGATAAGCTGCAAGAATATCTGAAGCAAGCTCCTGCAAAAGAAATTGTTCTTTTTCTGGATTAACCTGGTTGGCTTCCAGCTTGGCATATTGAAACAGTTGTTCAACCAGTACCGATAATTTTTTGGTGCTGTCATGTACAACATGCAGATACTTATCCTTCTCCGCATCCGAAAGGGTATCTTTTTTTATGATCATGGTTTCAATGTAGCCATGCATGATGGAAAGCGGCGTGCGCAAATCATGTGAAACGTTGGCAATCAATTCCTGTCGGAACTGATCTGTAGCTTTTATTTTTTCAAAATTGTCCACGATCACATCCGCCATCTCATTAAACGTTTCCGTTAATACGCCCAGGTTCCCTTTTCCCTGTCCTTCTATTCTCGCCGAATAATCGCCTTCTTTAAATCTTTTTACAACGGCGGCAACCCTTGCAATACTATCGGTTATCATAAAGAAAATAATTACACCAACAATAAATGCAATGAGGAGTGCTGCAAGAAAAATGTAAATCGCCAGGTGATAATTCAGGTCACTGTTAAGTACGCTCAGTATTTCCTTTTGCTTTTCACTTGAAAGAACGGCGTACACATAACCCGCAAGTGTATCATTGTTGTATAAAGGTGCTGCTGAAAAAATGCTTGGTTCATCGGGTTGTTTGGGATTGTCACCCAACGGACGTTCTCCTTTTTTTGTAGCGAGCCATTGTTTAACCTTCTTGATATCTACATGGTGACGCTGAACAGATTTGTCAGGCACAACATAGTCTGTGATCTTACCCAAAGTATCCAGCAGATAAACTTCAACGCTGGGGTTTGCCACCATAATGGAATGGATGATGTCATGCGTTACAGTTGTATCAGGCTGTCCGTTCTTTAACGGTTTGGTAAAGGATGCAAGATGCGATGCTACATTACCATATAATTGCTGATGCGCGGTAGTGTAATAAGATTTTGAAAGCCGCGATGCGATCAACACAAATACAACTCCAAGCACAAGAAGCAAAATGGAAAATACGCCTGCGATCTTCCAAAACAGCAAATTGCCTTTTAATGTTTTTAACGACATATGAATGTTATAATTCTTCATTAAACCGGTAGCCTACACCCCATGTTGTCAGAATATACCGTGGATTAGAGATATCGGTTTCAATCTTCGTCCTAAGCCTGTTGATGTGAGAGTTCACCGTATGTTCATAACCCTCAAAATCATATCCCCACACAAGATTAAGTAACCGTTTGCGGCTGTAACTTTTTCCCGGATTAGAAGCGAGCAATGTGATCAGGTCAAACTCACGCGGTGAAAGGTCAATCCTGGCATTGTTGAGTGTTACCTTTCTTTTATCAACGTCGATTTCCAATCCTTCAAATCTAATGACTGATTGTATGGCTAAAGCGTCCTGCACCTGTGCTCTGTCTTCGTTCCTGCGGAAAATAACTTTCACCCTTGCAATAAATTCCCTGACACTAAAAGGTTTTGTCAGATAATCATCTGCTCCTGTTTCAAGGCCAACAACTTTATCAATCTCTTCCGATTTGGCTGATAGTATCAGTATGGGAGTCTGTCTGTCGGTCTGCCTTATCCGGCGGCATATTTCCATGCCGTTCATTCCGGGAAGCATAAGATCAAGTATAATAAGATCAAAACGTTGTTCCTTAGCCGCAACCAATCCATCTGTGCCATTGCCTGCAGAAGATACTTCGCACGTAAGATCATTCAGGTGAATGGTCAGCAGTTCTACAATGTTTTTGTCATCTTCAATTATCAGCACTTTATGCATGGATACAATTGGTTTACAGACTTTATCAAAATCAAAATTCAGCAAAAAATATATCCCAAATGCACTGTGATACTTTTGTTACAATTCTGAAACTTCTTTGGGATACCGTATTTGTTGTTTTGTACTCATAAGATACAACTAAAACCAAATTGTATGAAGCGTTTACAAAAAACAGCCGGTGGCTTATCAGCCTTTGCAGTGTTATCTATAATGAGTTTAAGCTCATGCAAAAAAGATAACGATCATATGCATCCTGAAACTACAACCATTACAGTGGAAAATGTACTTCAGTCAAAACCACTTGTTGAATCGGGCACTTTTAAGGGAAAGGGCACACCTCCTTTAATATTGCCGGGCGAATCGGTTAGTATTCATTTTTCAGCCGCTAAGGGTGAAGCCCTTACATTCGCCACCATGTATGGCTGGTCCAACGACCTTTTTTTTGCGCCTGAAAATCCGGGAATTGCTGTTTATGATGCGAACGGAAACCCGGTCCAGGGAGATGTTTCGTCAAAGATCAAATTGTGGGACAATGGCACAAGAGTTAACCAGGCACCAGGGGCAGGTGTTGTTCATCCAGGCACAGCTAACAGCCAGAATATTACAGAAGTAAATGGTACAGATGCGCAGGGAAACACCTATTTGCCAGCTTCCCAGCTCGTCAAGGCAACGCTTGCATACAATGGCAATTCTTATTTCACACTTACTTTAAAAAACACTTCAGGCAAAACGATCAACGAAACACCGCTTAGTCCCGGTGTGTGGGCCGTTTCTTACATTGTGGGCGGTAACCTGTTAAACCCGGCTCCGTTGTATATGAGCGGCCAGCCGACTGCTAACGGACTTACTTCAATTGCCGAACGCGGTGACAACGGTCCCTTAAGCAGTTATATCAGTAGTATTACGGGGATCTTCACGCCAATGTCCCCTGTTCTTGTTGTTGTATACAATGGTCAATCAAGCCCAATATACCAGGTTGGCGAAAAAGACAGGGGAGAAGGGCTTCGCTTGCTGGCACAACGCGGTAATGCGGATACGCTTGCGGCGGCACTTAAAATGAAACCGGGTGTTAAAGCTGTATATGTTCTGCATGCGCCCAGCACGAATGTATTGTTGCCTGTTATTAACGGACAAGCCGGGGGCAAAGTGTCACAAATGTTGAGTGTTAAAAATGGCGAGCGGCTGGCCATTGCAACAATGTATGGATTCTCTAATGATTGGTTCTTCGCATCAAAAGATAATGGAGTTGAGGCAACACAAAAGGGCGATATTTCCGGCACAATCGCTTTGTATGATGACGGAACTGCCATTAATCAATTCCCTGGCGCAGGCATTACGCAATTTAACCTGGCAGGCACACCACTTTTTGAAAGCATTCCTATTGCGCCTGTTCCCAATCCAAATATGTTTACAACGCTGCCTGATATTAATAACATTATACGGGTGACACTTGAATGAGTTTTTCTGATTGAAGGATAATTGCTCGCGTTGCGTATGATGCATGTTAATAATGACAGGCTTGCTGAATTTATGTGGAGAAATAACAGTGGTTGCTCTATGTATATTCGGCAAGCCTCTTCGTTAAAGTAATGCGGACATACCTCTGGTTTGATATGTCCGTATTACTTCTGTCAGGCGCAAAATTGTATATCGCTTCTTTGAAACGCTGCAAATTGTACAAATCCTTCTATGATTTTAAATGAAGTAATGTGACAGGAGCACGCTTTAATTTTTAATTTTTTTTGTTGCCCGCATCACGTTATCCCCTTGAGACCGGCAATCAACCCGTTGTTTATTGATCCGGAATTTGTGTAAATACAACACTGCTAAATAAGTGTAACAATGGCATATAGTTTGTTCATCTTTATCTGTTACCAGTCGATATATCCATTATAAAGAATATTATTATACTATAATAATTGGCTCAGTTTGACCAAAGAAGGATAGTACCCATGAGGTATGCAGCTTCATTCTTTAAGATGCTTTCGTAGTAGTGGTAATAAATGAGCTATTAACTTGTTTCCTATTGTTTAATTCTGCTCTGTGATCTCTTCAGCCTGGACCTTTAAAAAACTTTTTTCTGCAAGTACCAGGGATTTCACGCGGCGAACGCAAAGAAGAGGCGACGCAGCAGATCCGATTGGAATGTTGAATTGGTTTAAACCAGGATCTTTCATTTGTTATTTGCTGGTGCCCTTCGGCTTGTTGGATGCAAGACGATGCATACCCATTCGCAACGGATGAACGCCCTGGGAAAAATATATACTATATGATGACCCGATCATTGGAATATAATCCACCCATTACATGCAAGACGGAAGGACCTGGAGCATTAGTATGGGCAACGCCCGGTGAAAAAACAAAAAATGGTGAACAAGGCCTGAAAGGGCACCAGCAAATTGTTGTATTTTTCTTGTGAATCTTTTTATTTCTCCATTCTTTCTCGCAATGCCTTAAACGTTTCATAAGGTCCTTTTGTACTAAAAATATTTACGATCCATGGCGGCATATCACCTGCGGGATCGATATTAATATAATAGACAACATGCAGCTTTTTATCAGCTGTACTTACTTCGTAGCGGCCATCGAGGCTTGCAACCCGCACAATATCTTTTTTCTTCGGCACAACGTTAGAAACGGCTGTTTGTGTTACAAGGAGCGTATTCTTTTCACTATCTTTTTTACTTTCCAGCTTTATTGCGGCGTCGCGGTTGGTCATTGGCCAGGGAATAGAGGTTTCGGCATAATAGTACAGTTCGTTATCCGATACTTTCTTTACCAGGTAAGCCTTTTTGGTAGCGTAAACCCATTCGGTCTGTTTAGGAATATCCTGCAGAACAGAGATGAATTTATCAAAAGTGCCAGGCATATCGCACTCTACTTTTATTGCTTTAAATTTTGAGGAATGTGATGGTGCGGTGTAAACCTTAATGCCATCTTTGTCTTTGACCAGTTTCCAGTCGGTTTGACTATAGGAAGATGTTGTTGTACAGATCAAAGCGACTATTACGGTGATAGTATTTATCGTGCCTCTTAGTTTAATAGTCATACCGCGCCATATTTACAGTTAATATAAATTCAAAAAACAAGCCAAATCAGGTGTATGATTTGTCAAGACTTTCCTGAATACTAATAACGGGGATGTCTTTATGCGGGTTGCTTGTAACCAATGCATTTTATGCGATCACCGTGTAGTGTAAGAGGAATAGATTGATATACACCCAAAGAAAAAAAGGGAATCATACTATTTGGTTGCTGCACGTTTTTGCGATATTTTTTTGTAATCACCCTTCATATCCTTAAAGGCCCATGCCGCCATTGCATTTATTACCGGTAACAATCCTAATCCTGCCTGGCTGAGCCGGTAAGTAACAAAAGGCGGAACAACGGGTTTTGATTCTCTTATCACCAGGTTGTCCGCTTCCAGTTGCTTTAAATGCTGAATGAGCATTTTCTCCGTTACCGCAGGAATCGCCCTGCGCAGTTCGCTATAACGCTTATCACTTTGCGAAAGATGGTAAAGGATGATCGGTTTCCAAAAGCCGCCGATCTTTTCCATTACATAACTCACCGGACATTGTTCAAGCGCATACTGCTTGTTTTCCTGGATGGTAGATGACTCTTTAACGGTTGCCATAAACATACTTTGGAGTAAGTACTTGTAAAAAAGTAAGTACAAATATAACTTTGTTCCTGAAATAAAAAATACACTATGAAAATAACTGTTTCAGGCTCATTAGGACATATAGGAAAGCCTTTGACTACCAAACTGGTTGCGGCAGGACATGATGTGACAGTCATCACCAGCAGCGCCGACAGAAGAGAAGAAATTGAAGCATTGGGGGCGAAAGCCACAGTGGGGTCAGTAAGTGATGAAAGCTTTTTAGCAAAAGCTTTCGCTGGTGCGGATGCTGTGTTTGCGATGATACCGCCCAATCTCGGAGGCAGTAATGTAATTGCAAACGCCACCAATGCAGGTAAAGCTTTTGCTGCTGCGATAAAGGCAGCCGCTGTGCCACGCGTGGTAATGCTGAGCAGCATTGGTGCTGATTTACCTTCCGGCAATGGTCCCATTGCGGCACTTTACAATATTGAGCATTTGTACAGTGCACTGAAAGACGTTGCACTAACTTACTTGCGCGCAGGCTACTTCTTTACGAATTATTACAATGATATTCCACTCATAAAAGGCGCGGGAATTATCGGGAGTAATTATCCGGGATCTACAGTAATTCCGCTTGCACATTATGAAGACATTGCGACGGCTGCCGCAGAGGAATTACAAAAGACTTCAGCCGGCCAATATGTGCGTTATGTTATTAGTGATGTACGTACACCACGCGAGGTTGCCAAAGTATTGGGATCAGCGATCAATAAACCGGAGTTGCCCTGGGTTGAGTTTACTGATGAACAATCTGTACAAGGCATGACAGGCGCTGGTCTTCCCGATGAGATAGCACGACTATATACCGAAATGGGCACCGGTCTTCGCAATGGTACAGTGGTCGCTGATTTTGTAAAGAGTGGTTCTCCGGTAACCGGAAGGGTAAAGCTGGAAGATTTTGCGAAGGAGTTTGCGGCTAAGTTTTGAGGATGCATTCCTTTCATGATTATATGCAACTTGGCGCCAATGCTGCTTGTGTTTTATTTCGCTGAAGAACACGCATTGTCATTTCGACGATAGGAGAAATCTCCCAAAATTGAAGAGGATTGCAAGTACAAGACCTTTCCAAAATCAAACAGCACTAGCGTTGGGAGACCTCTCCTGCGTCGAGGTGACGATGCGGGTGCATCCTTTTCATTATTGCAACTTGCCGCCAATGCTGCTGGTGTTTTATTTTGCTAACGAACACTCATCGTCATTTCGACGATAGGAGAAATCTCTCAAAATTGAACAGGTGTGTAAGCAATTTACGCTTTTCATAATCAAAGAGTACTAATGTCGGGAGACCTCTCCTGCGTCGAGGTGACGATGCGGTTGCATCCCTTTCATTATTACAACTTGCCGCCAATGTTGCTTGTGTTTTATTTCGCTAACGAACGCTCATCGTCATTTCGACGATAGGAGAAATCTCCCAAAATTGAAGAAGATTGCAAGTACAAGACCTTTCCAAAATCAAACAGCACTGGCGTTGGGAGACCTCTCCTGCGTCGAGGTGACGATTCGGTTGCATCCTTTTCATTATTGCAACTTGCCGCCAATGTTGCTGGTGTTATTTTGCTGACGAACACTCATCGTCATTTCGACGATAGGAGAAATCTCTCAAAATTGAACAGGTGTGTAAGCAATTTACGCTTTTCATAATCAGACAGTACCAATGTCGGGAGACCTCTCCTGGGTCGAGGTGACGATGCGGGTCCGTCCCCTTCATTATTGGCTTGCAGCTGGCGATTAACAATTATCCAACAAGCAAATCCAAATCCATCGGGCTCTACTTCAACTTATCAGATAACGGAACAAGCCTTGCTGAAAGATCAGGATCTTTAAAATCTTTATCTAATGGAAACATGGGGCGTTCAATACGTTTGTAAGGTAGCCGCTCCAAATCCTGGTCAACTCCACCGGGCGTTAATGCCAGCAGCCAGTCTTTTTTCATCGCGTAAAGCTCCGGTTCAAGATAACCGATCTTAACAACCACGATGTCTGCATTTCGTGGCTCCAGTTTCAGACGCGTAAAATCAATTTCTTTGTGATATGGTTTTCTTTTTTTGGTAACGATTACGGACACACTTCCCACTTTGACTACAACTTCAACTTCAGCATCCCTGTCGCCGTACGCTATTGCAGTCACTGTTCCTTTGAGTCTTACAGGAGGTGCATAACGGTGATCCACTTTTGCACCTGCATAATCATCCACCTGGTTGCCGACACCGGCAGCAATGGCTTTTTCAACAAACTCCGGTCCCGGAATGGAGGCGTATATAAGTGATGGTCCCTTAGCTGATTGAAGCTCCGGACGTTTCAATATTTCGGTAATGGACCATGTTACATCTCCTGCGCCACCGGCAGTTGGATTATCTCCCGAGTCACTGATGAAAAATGGTTTTTTATCACTGACAAGTGCTTTATCAAGACATTCTTTTAATGAACCTGTAGGGGCCACAAAAGCAAACCCGGAGCGTGCATTCCAGAAGTTATGCGCCAGTTGTTCGGCAGTGGCCGTTACTTTGTCTCGATCATCGCCGGTTACTACCACAACTGCATGATTTCGCGGTTCATCTGCCCATGCATATCCCACCCATATTGCTGCATCAACAATCCCCTGCTGCGCGGCTGCAGGAGCCACAGCCTGGTAAACACTTTTGCCTGGTTCTATTCTTGTGCTTGTTTTTTCGCCGGGCAATAGGATGGGTATCGGGATCCAGGCTTTGTACAGTGGCTTGCCTTTGCCTGATTGGATTCTGTCCAGCAGGTTTCTCACCGCTCTTTCCTTTGTTTGCATAGCATCCTCGTGAGGCGCCATGCGATAGCAGGTTATGAGGTCTGTGTTTTCAGCCAATCGCCAGGAAACATTTCCGTGAAGATCCATCGAGGTGGATATAAGTGTTTTTGTGCCAAGCGCTTTGCGGATCCTTACAATAAAATCACCTTCGGGATCATCGAGTCCTATAACACTCATCGCACCATGTATATCAAAAAATAAACCGTCATAAGGAGCATGCTTTTTTAATGAATCCAGTGTTTTGTTTACCAGTGATTCATATGCTTCTCTTGTAACAATCCCTCCGGGAAGTGATTTTCCTACAATAGTCGGAACCCAAACTGCAAGTTTTCGTAATGCTGAATCTTCCTGTAAAAATGGATAGGAAGAAAATACCTGGTTGCCATATTTTGCATGAAAAGCTTCTTCATTTGTAACAGCGGGAGAGAAGGTGCTTGATTCAATACCTAATCCGGCAATGGCGATACGTGGCAATGATTTGCCTGTTGACTCAGTTTGTGCATTTCCCAGGCTTGCTACCAACACGCTAATTACAATCATGAACCATGTTCTGACGAAAGATTTGAAATGACAATTCATTGGATCCTTTTAATTGAGAATAATAGTTTGCGACACAAACGAAGATAATTTTTCCAGCGCTATTTATTGCATCTCTCTGCTATTTGAACAAACGAATCAATGAGTTCAAATCTCCGGACAGATCATTAAACGAATCGCAATCCATGTAGCAAGATTCGAACTTATCCTCTGTGTAACTCTGTGTCTTCTCCTGTATTCCTCCGTGTAACTGTATTTTTTGTGATAGTTTTAAGCTATCAACATATAAAATTAATTGATTGCGATTATCTGTCTAATGTTTTACTTTTATCCAGCTCAAACGAAATACCCCTGGCTTGCCACATGCAAGCAAAGGCTGGATCACATTATTCATTGCTTAGCACAATCTTTTAAAAATGGAATCAAAAGACATCAGCAAATGCCCGTTTCACGGCGCACAAAAAGAAAATGTTGGCGGCGGCGGTACCAGGAATCGCGACTGGTGGCCGGATCAGTTAAGAGTAAACATTCTGCGCCAGCAATCCTCATTATCCAATCCGATGGACAATGATTTTAATTATGCCGAAGAATTTAAAAGCCTCGATCTTGAAGCTGTAAAAAAAGACCTGCATGCGCTCATGACCGATTCTCAGCCGTGGTGGCCCGCAGATTTCGGTCATTACGGAGGATTGTTTATCCGCATGGCATGGCACAGTGCGGGTACTTACCGCGTAGGTGATGGCCGCGGCGGGGCGGGAGCAGGACAGCAACGTTTTGCCCCGCTGAATAGCTGGCCCGACAACGTTAGTCTTGATAAAGCACGCAGATTGCTCTGGCCCATCAAACAGAAATACGGTCGTAAAATTTCATGGGCCGACCTGATGATCCTTGCAGGTAATATTGCACTGGAATCAATGGGTTTTAAAACATTCGGGTTTGCAGGCGGACGTGAAGATGTGTGGGAGCCTGAAGAAGATGTGTATTGGGGTTCGGAGACTACATGGCTTGGTGGCGACATTCGTTATGCGCATGGCTCTGAGGGCGTTGAGAAACGCGGAGGAGTAACCGTATCTGATGATAATGCGGATGGTGATATTCACTCCCGCAATTTGGAAAATCCACTGGCAGCCGTGCAAATGGGGTTGATCTATGTGAATCCTGAAGGACCGGATGGAAATCCTGATCCTGTAAAAGCAGCCAAAGATATTCGTGATACGTTTGGCCGTATGGCAATGAATGATGAGGAGACGGTTGCTTTAATTGCCGGCGGACATAGCTTTGGTAAAACGCATGGCGCTGCACCTTCAACGCATGTGGGTAAAGAGCCTGAAGCGGCAGGTATGGAATTGCAGGGCCTCGGCTGGAGCAACAGTTACGGCTCAGGTAAAGGTGCGGATGCTATTACAAGTGGTCTTGAAGTTATCTGGAGCAAAACGCCCACTCAATGGAGCAATAACTTTTTTGAAAATCTTTTTGGCTTTGAATGGGAGCTTACAAAGAGTCCTGCAGGAGCGCATCAATGGGTTGCGAAAAATGCAGACGATATTATCCCTGATGCATTTGATTCATCAAAGAAGCACCGTCCGACGATGCTGACCACCGATCTTTCTTTGAGGCTTGATCCTGTGTATGAAAAGATCTCCAGGCATTTTCTTGAAAACCCCGACGCGTTTGCTGATGCATTTGCACGCGCATGGTTTAAATTAACACACCGTGATATGGGGCCGCGTGCACGCTACCTGGGTCCTGATGTGCCTGCGGAAGAACTGCTTTGGCAGGACCCTATCCCGGCTGTTGATCATACATTGGTTGATGACAATGATATTGCGGCGTTGAAAGAAAAAATTCTGGCAACAGGATTAACTGTATCAGAATTGGTATCCACTGCCTGGGCTTCTGCTTCAACTTTCCGCGGATCTGATAAACGCGGTGGCGCCAACGGTGCACGTGTTCGTCTTGCACCACAAAAAGACTGGCGCGTAAATAATCCTGCTCAGTTATCCAAAGTGCTGGATGCATTGGAAGGTGTTCAAAAAGAATTCAATGCAGCGCAGTCGGGCGGCAAGAAAATTTCACTGGCAGACTTAATTGTACTTGCGGGGAGTGCAGCCGTTGAAAAAGCAGCTAAGGATGCGGGTCACGATGTTAAGGTTCCGTTTGCACCGGGTCGTATGGATGCTTCGCAGGAAAAGACGGATGTTGAATCTATTGCATTCCTTGAACCTTTGGGTGATGGTTTCCGTAATTATCGTAAACCCAACTTCCCTGTGTCAACAGAAGCGTTGCTGATTGATAAAGCACAGTTGCTGGGTCTTACTGCTCCTGAACTTACTGTGTTGGTAGGTGGCATGCGTGTGTTGAACACAAATTTTGATGGTTCATCTCACGGTGTGTTCACTAAAAAACCGGGAACACTAACCAATGACTTCTTTGTTAACCTGCTTGATATGGGTACTGTATGGAAGCCTGCAACAGAGGATAGGGAACTGTTCCAGGGTTATGACCGTGCAACGGAAAAGCCAACCTGGACCGCAACGCGCGCCGACCTTGTGTTTGGTTCTAATTCCGAACTGAGGGCACTGGCTGAAGTGTACGGTAGCTCCGATGCACAACAGAAATTTGTAAAAGATTTTGTTGCAGCATGGACGAAGGTGATGAATGCGGATAGATTTGATTTGAAGTAACGGAGTTGATGTTTTGATACAAAGGCGGCGGAGTTTTTCTGCCGCCTTTTTTTTAAGCTGACCGAAGCGAAGTTTTTTAAACCATATAAGTAAGGAGTTGGCCGCGCCAACGTTTCATAGTAAACAACTTATAAAGCTTAAAGCAGACCGAAGCGAAGTTTTTTAAACCATATAAGGCATATAAGAGCACATAAGAATTTTGCCTGCGATAATAATTGCACTTAAATGACTTTACATTTACTTAGCCAGCTCGAACCTTCACCATTGACCATTCACTATTCACTAGTTGTAAAGAAGGTATATAAGAGCAAATAAGAGCTTTTGCCCAGGATAATAATAACACTTAAACGATAATGTATTTACTTAACCAGCTCGAACCTTCACTATTGACCATTCACTATTCACCAGTTGTATAGCAGGCATATAAGAAAATATAAGAATTAAGAGTTTGACATTCGCTGCACCTTTACGACGACCGCCGTTGTTGCGTGTGTAGGGTAGGGATGTGTGTGGCACACCAACAACACTGTGCGCCATTTAAAGAGAAAGTTCGGCTGCGTACTTATGTTGCTGGTACGCCTGGCACTTTGCTAAGCTGCATACCAACAACGGCGGGCAGCACGATAGTTCATCTGATGTTTAAGCATGGATTTAAGTTGAATATAAAATGCTAATTATTTTAGTATTTAAAGCCGGATTATTATCTTTGATTCATGAAACTTTTTGATGATATAGCGCTGTTTGATGAAGGGAAAAAACGTTTCAAAGACTTTATGCTGCCGGATGAAGAACTTAAACTTTGGGAACAGTTTTTCGGCAAAACAGAATCCGACAAATACTTTAGTACGCTCCTTACAAACACACCCTGGCAACAACGCACCCGGAAAATGTATGATCGCATGGTACTCGACCCGCGCTTAACAGCATACTATGGCGGCAGCAAAGGTCTTGCGTGGACCAGTGATCTGCTGGATATTAAGGCAAGGGTAGAACAGGAGTGCGGCATAACTTTCGAGCGCGTGTTGTTGAACTATTACCGTGATGGTAATGATTCCGTAGCCTGGCACAGCGATACATTGCCGGCAGATGGAAAACATCATGCGATTGCATCGGTTACATTTGGTGAAACAAGGCTGTTTAAAGTGAGACATAAAACCCGCAAGGACCTCAAGCAACTCGACATTCCGTTAACACATGGCAGCTTTTTGCTGATGGGCGAAACAATGCAGGATCATTATGAACATCATGTACCTAAAACATCCAGGAATATTGGCGCGCGCATTAACCTCACGTTCAGGATCTCCGAGTTAGTGAAAGATGTTTATTTTGTAAGATAAAAGGTAATACCGCATTATATCTCCTTCTAAACAAAAAATAACGCCCTTAATTTTACATCCGTGTTGATCTTCACAGGAAAGTACAGGATTGTAATATTGCCTTGACTGCATAATTTTCCAGATCAATGTCGTTTAGCTAAGCAAGCATCGTCAACTTTGGGAGATGTCTCCTGTCGTCGACATGACGATCCTGGCTTATCAGAAAAAACAATCACAGCAGCACTAATGACTAGTATGTTATAATTTGGAAGTCTGCACCGAATCGTCACCTCGACGATAGGAGAGGTCTCCCGAATATAGATCTGATTGTGATACAATTCTTAGCTAATAAATTAATTTAACGGTTTGCCAGAAAACATTTGTTGATACTTTCGGTAAGAATAATAACCCAAATGAAGAAGTCTTTAATCAGTAAGATAGGTTGCCATAGTTTAATTCTCCTCGCTTCACATACACTAACTGTATGTAATGCCCAAACTAAAAAATTAAACGCAAATGCCGATGCGTTGGAAAGTGGATTTACGATCCCGCCGGACAGTGTAAAACCAAGTGTTTACTGGTATTGGATCAATGGCAATATTTCCAAAGAAGGTGTAGTGAAAGATCTTGAGGCGATGAAAAAAGTCGGAATTGGTCGCGCGTTCATCGGCAATATCGGCCTTGAGCCCTCAGAAATGCCCAATGGTCCTGTAAAGTTTTTTTCCGACGAGTGGTGGGATATTTCAAAAACTGCGATCAAAGCCGCATCAAAAAATAACATCGAAATCGGCATGTTCAATGGTCCGGGATGGAGCCAAAGTGGCGGCCCGTGGATAGCGCCTTCCCAATCCATGCGGTTTCTTTCTCAAAAAGAAATTCGCGTAAAGGGTCCGCAACAATTCAATCAGAAACTAAATGTACCCGAAAATTTTCAGCAGGTAGCAGTGTTGGCTTATCCAGTCCCTGCAAATGAAGGTGATAATATTTCAACTTATCATCCTGAAATTTCATCCAATGTGGTATTCGATAATATCGGATTAATAGCAGATGGAAATGATTCTACCAAAGCGTTTGTAACCACCAAACCGGATAAGAAATCTTCAATAGAAATCACCTTTCAAACTGCCAATGATGTTACAGCCAGAAGTCTGACGATCCATCCTGCAGATAAGCCTTTTAAATGCATGGCTGAATTGCAGGTAAAGGAAGGCGGAAACTTTCGTACAATAAAGAAGTTTGAGGTAGACAGAAGCAATCCTGCCAACAACGTTGGCTTTATACCTTTCGCGCCGGTTGCCGTTTCTTTTGAAGCTGTTAAAGGAAGTGCGTTTAAACTGGTGCTGACAGAGATTTCGGGTGATGTCGGCTTTGCTGAGATCAATCTTTCCGGCGCTGCAAAAGTGGAACGTTATGAAGAGAAACAACTCGCAAAAATGTTTCAGACACCATTGCCTTTGTGGAACGAATACCAGTGGCCGAAACAAACGGAGCCTGATAATAAATCCTTAATGGTTGATCCTTCGAAAGTCATCAACATTACAGATAAGTTAGCTGCTGATGGCACACTTAACTGGAGCGTGCCGCAGGGAGAATGGATCATTGCAAGTTTTGGCATGTTGCCAACAGGTGTTACCAATGCGCCTGCACCGCCTGAAGGCAGAGGATTAGAGATAGATAAACTGAGCAGCGACTATACCAAACACCATTTTGATGCATTTGTCGGCAAGGTGCAGAACAGCTTAACAAAAGAAGAAGGCAAATCATTAAAGTGGGTGGTGGCCGATAGTTATGAAACCGGTTCGCAGAACTGGACAGATAAGATGACCACTTTATTTAAAAAACAATATGGATATGATCCTTTGCCATGGCTGCCTGTATTGAGCGGGAGAGTAGTTGCTTCGCAGGATCAAAGCGACCGGTTCCTCTGGGATCTTCGCAGGTTGGTGGCTGATCTTGTGGCGTATGAATATGTTGGCGGATTAAGAAAAGTAAGTAACGCTAACGGCATGAAAATTTGGCTGGAAAATTACGGTCACTGGGGCTTTCCTTCTGAGTTCTTAAAATATGGTGGACAGGCAGACGAGATTGCAGGTGAATTCTGGAATGAGGGAACGCTGGGTAATATCGAATGCCGGGCGGCATCTTCTTCCGCACATATTTATGGAAAAACAAAGGTTTCCGCAGAATCATTTACAGCAGCAGGGCTGAGCTTTCAACGGTATCCTGCAATGCTTAAAAGACGTGGCGACTGGTCATTTACCGAAGGGATCAACAATGCCTTGTTTCATGTATTTATCAGTCAGCCATATGAAGATAAAAATCCCGGTGTAGCTACCTGGTTCGGCACTGAGTTTAACAGGAAGAACAGTTGGTTCCTGCAGGGAAAAGCATTTATTGACTATGAAAGAAGATGCAGCTTCCTGCTTCAGCAAGGCAGGCCCGTTAATGACATTGCCTACTTTATAGGAGAAGATGCGCCAAAGATGACCGGCACCCGCGATCCTGAGTTGCCAGCCGGCTATTCGTATGACTATATCAATGCAGAAGTATTGATGACACGCGCAAGTGTTAAGGATGGAAAAATAGTTTTACCTGATGGCATGTCATACCGCTTACTGGTTCTTCCGCAACTAAAAACAATGCGTCCTGAATTATTAAATAAGATAAAATCGCTTGTTGCAGATGGCGCAACGATCTTAGGACCGGCTCCTGAATATTCACCCAGCATGCAAAATTATCCGTTGGCAGATGCAGAAGTGAAGAAGGTTGCTGCAGAATTGTGGGGAAATGCGTCTGCAGGTGCGCAAGTAAAAAAAGCATACGGCAAAGGATTGGTGTTGAATGGCTTTACGGCGCAGCAGGCGCTCGATGCGTTGAATTTAATTCCTGATGTTGCAATTGATAACACGCATGCTTTATATGCACACAGAAGAACCGCAAATGCAGATATTTATTTCATCACCAATCAGTCTGATACAGTCATCAATCTTTCACCTGCATTTCGTGTTGCGGACAAGCAGCCCGAATGGTGGGATGCAGTGTCGGGACAAACACGCGATCTTCCTGATTTTATGCAAACGCAACAGTCAACAACGGTTCCCTTGCGGCTTGAAGCATACCAGAGCGGATTTATCGTATTTAGAAAACCAGTTACTAAAGTTGCAGATGATATAGAAAATTTTCCTGCGCCTTTACGTGTTAGTCCTGTCGCAGGTTCATGGACCGTTCAATTTGATACTGCTGCCGGAGGTCCTTTGCAGCCTGTGGTGTTTTCGACGTTAACAGACTGGAGCAAAAGCAATGATGAGAAAATAAAAAATTATTCAGGTACAGCCGTGTATTCAACTGATGTTACAATTGATAAAATTGCTGCAGGAGAACATGTTTATCTTGATCTGGGACTTGTTAAAGCAATGGCTGCTGTAAAAGTAAATGGCGTGTCCGTTGGTAGTGCATGGACGCCGCCCTATAAAGTTGACATTACTTCTGCAATAAAGAAAGGCAACAACAAACTTGAAGTGGAAGTGGTAAACACCTGGGTGAATCGTTTGATCGGAGACAGCAAACTGCCTGCATCAGAAAGAAAAACATGGACCAATATAACTTCTTACAATGCCGATAGCAAATACGAATCATCGGGATTGCTGGGCCCTGTAAAAATCGAAGTGATCAAATACTAGTTTTAAACCTCTGTGCAACTCCATGCCTTCTCCTGTATTTCTCTGTGTAACCATAATTACTATTAAATGCGATTAACAATTAGTTACACAGTGTTTTTTTGCTATACTCAATTTCCAGTTATGAACTGATAATATTCAACTATTGTTCCCGGCTTGCAGAACCGGTAATTTGAATAGTTTTGCCGGATTAATTTTTGCCATGTTTAAATACGCATTTCTTTTCCTGGGAGCCCTGGCAGCGCACAGTTTGTTGCATGCACAGCAGTACAATACGCCAACATTTTCCCTTCAACTGAATGACAAGGGATCGGTCGTTTCAATCCGTAACAATCAAACAACAGAATATGTTGCGACCAGCAATCCCGGTACACTATTGCAATTGGTGAAGAACGGAAAAACCATTGCTCCGGTTAAAGCTGAGTATAAGAAGGGAGCAATAACACTGCTATATCCGGAAGGGAACAAGGCGCAGGTTAAAACCACTATAAACAAAGGTTATGTGCGTTTCGAGTTAACCGACATCAGCGACAATGTGGATGCCGTTATCTGGGGACCACTCAACAATATCGTTAAAGATACTATTGGCAACACAGTAGGCGTTGTACGTAATAAAGATTTTGCATTCGGCATACAATGTCTGAATGAAAAAACAACCGGTGGCGAAATGGTCAATGACGAGGGCGCTGTTTACGAACGCGGCACAACTGCCACTGCACGTCCTTTTGGTTCTTCCCTCCAGGCATTTACCGTTAACAGGCTGCATGACCGTGTTATTAAAGTGTGGGACAGATGGCCGGCTGTTACAGTAAAAGGCATTCCCGAGGGAAGCCTTAAAGGCTCTGCCATTGCGGTATTTGGTTGCAGCCCGTCCCAGGTGTTAAGCACCATTGAAGTGATCACCAAACAGGAAAACCTGCCTTATGCAACCTGGAAGAACGAATGGATCAAAACTTCTGCGGCAAGTGGCGCCCCGTATATGATCACTACGTTCAATGAAAACAATATTGACAGTTTTCTCACCTATGCAAAGCAGATGGGAATGGCCGGTGTTTATCACGAAGAGCCATTTAAAACCTGGGGAAATTTTGAAATAAGAAAAGATCTTTTTCCCAGTGGCAGGGAGGGTTTTAAGAAATGTGTGGATAAAGCGCATGCCATGGGGCTTCGTCTTGGCTTTCACACACTCACCACTTTTATTACCACCAATGATGCGTACGTAACGCCCAAACCAAACAAGGATCTTGCTTTGGCCGGTACAGATACACTTGTAGAAGATCTTACAGCTGATGCTACGGAGATAACGGTAAACAGTCCATTGCACTTTACCATGCGAAGCGATCTGAACAGCGTGATGATTGGTGATGAGATCATCCGTTTTATGTCCGTAAGCAAGGAAGCGCCTTACAAGCTGACCGGATGCGTACGTGGCGCATTCGGTACCACCAAAAGCGCCCACAAAGCAAAGGACCTGGTGAGCCGTTTGGTAGACCATCCCTATAAAGTTTTTTATCCCAACTGGCAGTTGCAGAAACAGGTTGCAAAAAATATTGCTGACTTTATTAATGAAACAGGGGCTGATCAAATGGATTTTGATGGGCATGAAGGAACGTATGCCAATGGCATGGGTGATCTTTCTTTCAATTCCTTTGCAGACGAAGTGTTCCGGCAAGCAAAGCATCCTGTGGTATTCGGCTCAAGTCGCCCCAATCATTATTTCTGGCATATCAACAATTACCTGAACTGGGGCGAACCTTGGTACGGCGCTTTCAGGGAAAGCCAGTCCGACCAAAGAATTGCCAACCAGAAATTCTATGAAGATAATTACCTGCCCAACATGCTTGGCTGGTTCCTGATTACCGTGAATACAGATCCCGATGACATTGACTGGATGCTGGCGAGAGCGGCTGGCTTTAATGCCGGTTATGCACTGGTTGTACGCGGCGAAGCACTTGCGAACAAGAACATGCCGCGTATAGTGGAACAAATTAATTTATGGACCGGGGCGCAAAAGAGCAGGATGTTTAACCAGGAGCAGCAGGAATGGTTGAAGAATCCGGCCAACGAGGCACACCTCTCTAAAAAAGAAAATGGTTATTATCTTGAGTCTTTCCGCAAGTTTACATTTGAACACCAGGCCAAAGCACTGCAACCCGGTGAGCCAGCTATTTCCAATTTCAGCTTCACCAATAACAAAGAAAAGCAAAGGCCGCTGATTGTAATAACTGCACGTGGTGAAGATGGAACAATTGTAAATCCTGCAATAGAGATCGATAATTCCTTCCGCCTGGAAATTCCTGTTACACTTGCCGCCGGAGAAAGCGTTGCGGTGAATGAGGCCAACGCTGCAAGCGTTTATAATAGCAAAGGAAAATTTATTAAAAAGATAGATCTCGGTAACCAGTTACCTGATCTCAATACCGGAACGCACTCCTTGTCATTCGAAGCAGGCATGGATGCAAACGCTTCTGTAAAGGCCGTGATCACTGTAAGGTTATCAGAAAAAACAGAACAACTTAAAGCACAATAACAGCTGCTCCGCAGCGAAATGCATTACACGGAGATCCACTGAGAAGACACAGAGCTACACAGAGTTTTTCTATTTCTCTGTGTAACAAAATACATTATACAGAGAGCCACAGAGAATCCACAGAGCTACACTGAGTTTTTCTTTTCCTCTGTGCCCCTCTGTGTCTCCTCCGGCTGCTCCTCTGTGTAATAAATAAAGTAACACAGAGAGCCACTGAGAAGCCACAGAGCTACACAGAGTTTTGCGATCTGTTTTAAAGCGTTTCCTCTGTGCCCCTCTGTGTCTTCTCCGGCTGTTCTCTGTGTAATGTATTCTATTAGCTGCATTGCAGCCGGCGAAGCCCTTATCCTCCCCAACCTCCAGCCCCATAATTGAAATTTTAATTTGGATAATGAAATATTTTTTTCAAATTTAAACTGTATTCAATTCGGCCCTTACCCGCAAACCCTGTGAGTGAGAGGCCGGAGGCATACTAAAACATTAACTGCGCCCAGGCAGGCTTTTTATATCCCCGAATCGTGTTGCCCGGAACCTGTGCTTGCCTACTCCGTCGTAGTGTACAATGAGCTGAATCACGCTCAAAAAATCCATTATTCCAATTTTACTGCCAGGACTATTTGTTGCAGTTAAAGCAACACAAGTCCCGGGTCAAATATTCATTTATGACAAGAAGAGAATATCGTCTTATCATCATAACTGCATTGATCATGTGTGTGCCGATAGTAATCCTTGCTTACAAGAACAAAGCATTGGTTTTGCAGTCCGCTGCCTATGAATGGAAAGACATGAAAGCAATTCCCAATCAAAAAGGTGAAAGAAGAGACGTATTTGATTCACCTACAGAAACACTTGATAAGCTGGAACTGCACATCACCACATTAAACCCCGGCGATTCCTCGCACGCACCGCACCAGCATGCCAATGAAGAACTGCTGATCATTAAAGAAGGCAACGTGAGTGCACTTGTTGCCGGCGAATGGAAACAACTCGGCCCGGGATCTGTAATTTACCAGGCTGCGTATAATTTGCATTCGATAAGAAATACAGGGAGTACGAGAACTACTTATTATGCGTTGCAGTGGAGGACGGAGAAGACGGGGAAGTAGGGAAGTAAGTAGGTTAAATGTAAAATAGTTATACAATTCCTAAGGCTTTTTTAGTGGTTAGCAAAAAGAAAAGAATGGCTAAGTCAGAAAAATTAAAAATAAATGTAGGTTGTTATAGCTGTCAAAAAATTGATAACTGCTTTCTATGCGTTTATATAAATGACTTTGTCAAAAAATTCCGTAACTATAATAGTGACGAATTTTTAATTGTTATTACAGGACTAAAGAGTTTTATTCATAAAGATGAAAAGGTTATAACGTACTTGTTTGAGCAACTCAAAGAAAACAATATTACCATTGCATTAGAAGGCAATGAAGAAAGTATCAATCAAATAGACATTACTTGCAAAAATATCACAAAGGATACATCATACAACTTTAAATATCAAATTCAAAATCTAATAACTATTGTTGAACTTTCAAGTAAAATTGACATACCACCGGTTGGAGTAATAATAATGAAGATTGTTGCACAAATAATTAGCAAATTAAAAATATTATATAAAGCTATTGTGCTTGATTTAGATGATACATTATGGAAGGGAACCCTTTCCGAGGTCGGAATATATAATATAAGAGAATATATGTACTCTGAAGAAGGGGCTCCATTTATCGAATTTATGAAATTTCTAAAAGTGCTCGGGAATGAGTTGGGCGTATTTATTACAATATGTTCAAGAAATGATTCTAAAATGATTGAATCAACAATAGAAGAATTTGATGACAATATTTTTCCATTAAAAAATCAGATTGATTACATTATCGCAAATAATAACGACAAAAGTGAAAATATTAGAATGATAGCGGAACAACTCTCAATTTTGCCAAGCTCAATAGTCTTTATTGACGACAATCAAATAGTTAGAGATGAGGTAAAACGTAAATTGACAGGAGTGTTTGTACCTGAATGGGAAAATCATAATGAATTAGTTACTAAATTAATTGCCGGATGTATATTCGAAAGAGTTGAGTTGTCGCTCAATTCCCAGAATAGAAGAAAACAATATAAAATAATACAAGCGGAACGTAAACAAAATTTTTTACCTAAACTATCTGTCAAGGTAATCGATGACAACAAACATACTGAATCCATTAAATTATACTCTAAATCAAACCAATTTAAATTCTCACGAAATGATGATAATTTGAATGATAATACAAAATCGTTGTATTTTGAAATAATTAGAGAAAATGGTGAAAATTTAGGAATCTGCTCAGCAATTACCTTCAGCAACACATACGACACTTTTCACATTCACAACTGGGCAATAAGTTGCAGATATTTTGAAATAGGACTTGAAGAGTTTATTTTGTTATACATACAAAAAATGGCAGATACAAACACGATATTAATTAATCATCAGCCCTCAGAATACAACCAAAAGGTTAGTGAAATGTTGGCTAAATATTCTGATGCTTTCAAGAATAACGGTAAAAAAGATTCAATGGAAATAATTTTTACAAAAGAAATTGTCGATAATATCAATAATAATACAAACTTAAGGATTATATAAAATGGGGAAACGTAAATTATACACACTGGGCTATACGTTATTTCAAAATGGAGCAGTCATTGACATTGAAAAAATGTTTAAAACTTTAAAAGAGTTTAATGTATCTCATTTAGTTGATGTTCGCTCTATGCCATATTCAAAACAGTATCCGCAATGTAATGCCGACAATTTAAAAGTGGCAGGCAAACATTTTTCCATTTCATATGGACATATGCCGGAACTTGGGGCAAAAGCAAGTCCTATGCAAGATGTTTTTTCTAAAGCTTCCGATATATTTTTTGAAGACATATTTCCAATTACAAAAAGTAATAGACCTGAAAATTCTGAACTTCATGCTTATGAGGAGATCGTTGATTTTAAAAAATTTAGAAAAGATGAATATTTTTCAGAAGGAATAAAAAGAATTGAAAGAGCATATGATAATAACTACGCACTTGCACTTATGTGTAGCGAGAAAAGACCAATTGACTGTCACAGATATTTTTTTGTAAGTAAAAAGATTGAGCAACAATTTGGAGATTGGATAGAGGTAGTACATGTTACTCAAAATCAAAATGGTGAAATTGAAACTGTCTCTAATGAAAGCCTAAACAGGCAGTTATCAGAAATAGTATTAAATAAATCTGAAATTAAAAAATTAGATGTTTTAAATTCTAGCTTTTTTGAACCAGCAAAAATTGATAATTACTTTGGTGATACTATACAAGATAAAGTAATTGACTTTTGTGATAGATATTGGAATTTAATGCATGGGTGGAAAATGAAAATTAACAATCAAAATAATCGAAAAGAACATGATGAATTTATTTAGCATAGGTTTTACCCAAAAATCTGCAGAGGAATTTTTTGGGTTGTTAGTAGACAATAAAATAGATTGTCTTGTTGATATTAGATTAAACCCGAACGGGCAATTATCAAGGTTTGCTTTTGAAAAGGACTTACCTTATTTTTTGAACAAATTAGCTGATGGTTGCAAATATGTTCACAGAATTGACTTAGCGCCCCAAAATGAGTTATTAAAAGAGGTAAGAACTAAAGGCTCCGATATGAGCAAAGATTATAAATTGTTTGAAAAAGAGTTTAATAAATATTTAGAGAAAGAGTCAGATATTGAAAATTTTGTAGAGCAGTTTAGGAATTATCAAAATGTTGTCCTTCTTTGCTCAGAACATACAACAGAAAAATGCCACAGAAGATTAGTATGTGATATGTTACTTAATAAATTCAGTCAAGATATAAGGTTTGGAGGACATTTAAAATGAAAAAGAGAGTATTGTTATTAGCAGTTAGTTGTAAAACTGGAGGTTTATGTCCGGGCGGTATCGATTTAGGCGACCCAAGCAAATGGATAAGGATTGTTAAAGATGATGGTCGAGCTGGTGCAGTTCAAGGATATGAAATAGATTTTGGTAAACCACTTGACATTATTGAATTTGAAGGCAGGTCTATGCCACAAGGAAAGCAAATAGAAAACTGGGTTATTGATAATAATTCTTGTAAAAAAAAAGAATCTTATGGTCCGGATCAAACTAAGGAAGTTTTAGATTGGGCGTATCAGCAGTATTCGTACAATGATTTTTGGGGAAATTACAAGGCATATTTAAATGAAGAAGAATTCAATGCAATAGATGTGCCGTCAGAATCAATTTTAAAAGTAAGCGATATTGATATTTACAGAAATAATAATGATAAATGGAAAACTGATTTTAATTGGCACAAAGCACGGTTCAAAATTAAAGGAGTTTCAATGACCGACCCTGATTTTTATAATAATGGTTCTGTTCATATCGACAATGCTTATATTGTAACCTCAATACCAAAAGAAATTGATGATTGGATTAATCATAGCACCGGCGAAAAACAAGCATACAAATTTGTAAGTAAGATTTATAAAATTTAACTTGACAAAAACACCACAGCACACAATATTGGCTTGGCAATATGGCGGTCGACGGAAAAACAATCGGCGCCAAATCATCAATCAGCTTGGGCTTCAGCGACGAATAACGCTGGGCTATAATTCTTAACTTTGTTCTCCTCACAGTCTTCAGGTCAGAACTTCTCCGCAAATGTCTCCTTCTAAGCCGTGTGTGATGGCCAGGGACTTTGCGAAACAGAAGAAGAGTCTAAGTCGCCAGGTAACACACAAGTTTCTATCTTCGAAACAGTCTTAAAATGAGGGAAGTAAATTAAAATGGCCGGGGAGTGTAAATTATACCCAAGCATACGCTCAAAGGCCTTAATGGAGACCTTGCTAAGAAGCTTCGGAGTATGAGATTTAATTAAAAGACTTTGCGGAAAAAAATCTATGGATAACGCATTGCACGAACTAGAAACTCTTTTTGAAGAAGCAAAAGGACGTAGTGATTTTGATTTCGTTCTTACACTGATTAATTATAGAGGTCTAGGGACTTACAAGCTAACTACTAATCTTCATGAGTGGTTTGAGGCTATTGGATTCTATAAGAAGCTTTATTTTGCTCATTCGGGAAGAGAAAAAACTAGAATAGGTGCTTTATTATATTCGACGTTCTTTGAGAATAGTGATTTTTATAATATTATCGGAAGTCTTTGCCGAATTAAACTAGGATTCAAAGGCTCTTCGTATCTTTTTTGGAAAACAAAAAAATATGAAAGATTGTTGGGCATCGGCGAAAAACAAGACTTTCTTATCGAGTTATTGAATGATGCTAAGAAGGACAATATTATTGACTTTTTTAAAGAAAATCATTTTAAAGAAATTAGAAATACCTTTTTTCATTCTGCTTACTCATTGAGCGATGAAGAATATATTTTTCACGACTCTGACCCGATTGTGATAAATGGAGTTGGGCACTATGGATTCAACGTTAAAGAATTCCTTTATCCTAAAGTAGAAAATGTAATTTCATTTTTTGATGAGTTTCAAAAACTTTATTTAGGAAGCTTTGATTTATATAAAGAAAACATGGAAGTGACTGGATTATTTCCTAACCCAACCAGAATAACAATTTTAGGTTCAGCAAACGGCTTACAGGGATTTAAGATCAAAAATGCGGTTCAGTTTTTTGGAGAGTGGAAAGATTCAGGTATCTGGTACAATGAAAGGTCCGACATGTGGGAAGGCTGGAATCTTAGAATGGGTTTTGATGATATTCAAACAATTGAAATCAGAGAGCAGTTAACCAGATATGAGAACAAAGAGGATATTCATAGAAGTGATACGGAGTTTCAAAACCTTGTTGACAAAATAATTGAAAGGAAAGAAACGACTGAAATAGGAAGGGCAACCCATCTTCTTATAAAATTTGGAAATTTACGGTATAAAAAAATGCAGAATGAGCAAAATCCTTTTAAAAAGAAAAGTTATTCTAAAATAATTTTACCGTACTATTATAAAGCAGCAGAAATTAGTTCTCCGTCGTTGGACATAACTGAATTAAAAAAAAGAATTAAAGAACTTGAAGAAACATAATTACCTCAAGCAAAAGTATTTGCAAAGCGGGCCTAGGCAATAGATTTACTGGCTATTTTGTTCTCCGTACAATCTTTAGGTGAAAACTTCTCCGCAAATGTCTCCTTCTAAGCCATGTGTGATGGCCAGGGACTTTGCGAAACATAGGAAGACCTAAAACGTTTGGTGTCAATGACGTCTTGACAACACGAAAGTTTTATGGCAACCAAGTTTGAACAAATATATCCTTGGGGCAAGCTGATTTTTTTAGTCGGAAGCTCTGTGTGCATTTCTTTAGGCTGGACAAGGGGAGCATTGTCTTTGGCCATTGTTGGAGGAACTCTTTATCTTTTGGCGCTAGTTTTGGGATTTGTTTCATTGGTATTCGAATCACAAAGATTTCGAAAGTCCGACTTACCAATTAAAAAGGAATCAGTTTCAGTACTGTCAACGATTAATAAAGTTTTGGAGGGAATAATATGTTTATCTGGGTTAATATCTTTTCTTGTTAAAGACTCTTTATTTAGTATAACTGGAGGCATCATTTGGTTGGGAACAATTGCAGTATACGTTTTATGCGGAATAGCGATTAATACAATTGCAGGGATACCCATGAAGATGGGCTATGGAGGTTGGTACGTTCCAAAATCAAAGAAGAGAAAATAGCAGATGTTCTCAATTTTCTTCCTGATGCAAGTAGGCGGTTGAGTAAGGTGTGCGGCGTATTTGTGGTGGATCAAACCATTAAAATTCGCTTTTGATAAATTTCTTCTATAAAAATATTTTAACTACTTGCTAGCCTGTTGCACAAGCGTTGGCAACCAAGTTGCTGCACCTTAAAATTCAAAACTATAAATATTATGGAGGTCACTAAACGACAACTTGGGGCGTTCAAAACTATTGTTGATACTTACAAAAGTGGTACGACTTTTCCTAAGCGACATGAATGGAAATTACTTGACAATAATTCGCTTTGGCTTAGGTTAGTAGGACAGGTTAATGTGGTAGGTGGTGTAGACGGTAATGACCGATTTTTCGAACGGCCAGAGTTGATAAAGAAAATAAATTTCAGCTCTTTGAGCAAAATCAAATTAGAAAAAGAACTTGCATTAAAGATTAATTCAGTTTTACGGGAAGCCGGTGTTAGATATGCAAGTGCAGACTTAACAAAGTGCAGTAAAACAAAATCTTTAGTTCATAACTATAAATTCATTTCACAATATAAAAACGGCTTCAAAGGCTTACTTCAAGAACTCGCAGACATTAAAGGAGAGACCGCAGAAGTTCAGCGTGTACATTTTTTGACATCAAATTTCAAGTACATTAAAAACAAAAGTGCCCGCGATTTCTTAATGGGATTAGGTATTAACAGAAATACCGTGGCAATTGACATTAGAATACAAAATATCTTCAAGCGTTTTGGTTTGCCATTACCTAGCCAAGCGGAACTAAGCCGACGGATAATTTATGAAGCAGCAGAAAAAAACATAGTAGACAAAATTTGTAAGCCTCTAAATATTGAGCCTGTACAGTTTGACAGAATTTTGTTTCAGAACTACGACAGTATTTTGAAGAACTAGTTTTTGTTGCCCCTCCTGGCGCGAGTGTTAGGCTCCGCCGTCCACTCATGTCTATCAATTCGCTTCCGATTGTATAGGGATGGCTGAGTAGGAAATTTGTTTAGAAAAGAAATGTCTGAGCAAATGAATCCGTCGCTTTTAGTCGTGTGTTACCTCACTATGCCCCAATGCAATCGAGGACAAATTAATAGACACGTGTAATCCTGCGGAACACACGCGCCAGACGGCAGATTTTCTCTCGCTGTACTTCAGGCGAACTAAAGACCTTGTTCTCAGAAAAAACCGAGTAATGTCTTTTCCACATCTGTTTATATCTTGTTGTTTTAAAACTAAAAAATATAGTATTTTTGCTCATATTTTTAGTGATAAAATTTCTTAAATGAAGAAACAAAGAAATGAGTCTACATCAAAATCAGTTGCCTCTAAAGCTTCAAAATTGTTGAGTAATCCCAACAGTTCAAAGGCTGTTAAGAGTGTAGCAGCTTCAGCTTTGACGCAGGCTCGAAACAAAAAGAAGTAATGCGACAAATTGCAAGATTTTTGTATTATTATCTTGTCATTCATTTGGTTTGGCGTATAAGTTGTGGACGACCGAAAATTTGAATCGGATGCCACAACTTTTTCGTTTTATGCGAGCTCTTCGGTGAAAGCCTTTATCTTTATTCTTCGCACAGTCTTTAGGTAAGAACTTCTTTCTCCGTAAAGTCTTCAGGTTAAACTCCTCCGCAAAGGTTCATTCTTAGCGATGTGTTATGGATAAGAACTTCCGGAAATTTGAGGAACAGTTTTCTTTGATCCATAGTTTCCCAAACTGCAATTACGCGATAATATTTAATTTACGCTGTGCAACACAATCTATAAAATTTTAAGTATTGGCAAACCTCACCTCCATATGGCCCTTCTTTATAATCACAGACCTGAAAATTTCCATTTCTTTCTACATAGATAAACTTGGATTTGAAGTGCGCTATACCGGCCCGGATGACGACCCTTATTGGGCTATTCTTGGCCGTGACAATATTTCTATTATGCTTAAGGCCATTGTTCCAGATATAAAACCCATTCCTAATCATACACGACATGAATGGGCAGCGTGGGATGCATATATTGCTGCTGCCGATCCGGATACGTTGTTTGAGGAATATCGTTCTAAAGATGTTTCATTTAGAAAGCCTCTACATATCAATAGTGATAATTTGAAGGGTTTTGAAATAGAAGATGCTGACGGATATGTTTTGTTTTTCGGACGCCCTAATCTATAGCAATTAACAATAGACTCTTTTCAAAAAATCTTATAAAATTGCAAGATTAAATAGTAAATGGACAAGTTCCTAGACAAATTCGACCCTTCCATTTCGGAAGTAAAAGATTGGGCGTACGATGAAAATCTTTATTTTATCGAACAAGATGAAGATTTGGTTTTACATTCAACCAAATACATTACCGCACTGATGGAGCTTGCGTCAGACCCCAATTGTCCCAAAGGAGACTACTGTTTATCGATTTTGAGTTACTATTCGCAAATATTATTGGCAAAGAGACTTGTTGATGAAGTCATTAAGGCAAGGCAACAAATGCTTGAATACAACCTTCCATTAATTGGAAAAGTCCAAAAATGGCGGACTGATTTTTTAAATCTGGTTGACTTGATAAGCAATCCAAGACCCATTGACGAGATTGAAGCTGATCAAATTGCAAGACAACTTATCGTCGGAGACTACCGTATTCTTGAGTTTAAAAAGTTAGGGATTTTGCATTTCGGAATTTTCGAATACAGTGCTTCAGCCATTAACTACATTGAGTATTTGTATATTAATCCCAAAACAGCTAATTGGAAGCTATCGAAATTTAATAGACTTTCTGACATTTCAGAAATCTAATTACAAAAATAAACACCGTTTTCCGACGTCTTTATATTGAATATTTTGGTGCACAGTCTTGTTACTTACTTGTCTTGAATAACCAATATCTCACGAAGATTTTTTTGTAACAGCTTTTTGTTTCCCTCTTAGCTTCTTTTGTTTAGCCAGGTACAATTCAAACTCTTCCTCATCTTTCTTGCTAACACCGTCGAAATAGGATGCAAGATCAGTGAATGAAATACCCAATGCATTCGCTATTGCAATAGTCGTAGTTAATGTTACATCTAACTTTCCTACAGAAACCTTCTGTATATGCGCCGGCTCCATTCCCGCCTCTTTAGCAAGCTGCCTAAAACTTTTAATCCCACTTTCTTTTACAGCTTTGTAAAGTGCAACGGCAAAGCGCCACTTTAGTAAATTCTTTTCTTCTTTTTCCTGTGCTTTCATGAAGCGGAAAGCTTGCAGAATTTACAATTATTTTTGACGTAATAAAATACGTCATTATATTTTTTCCTATTTTTGCCCTTATAACCTCCTTGTGAGTGTGTAAAATGAGTGGTTATGAAAGGACTTGATTTATTACATCAAGCTACTCATAGCCGTTCAGTTCATTCACCCTTTAAAAAACAACATCCAATGAAATCCTTAAAAAACATCTTTTCCTATTTTCCTGCCCTTAAAACCGCTTCAAAACCTGTACAGGTAGGCGAGAAGGCTCCTAACATCATCTTTAAAAACATGCTCAACGTTCCAAAAAAACGATTGGCATTGGAGGAGTTGAAGGACAAACCCGTGATCATTGTTTTCTGGCAAAGGACATGCACCGCTTGTTTAAATAGTATGCATGTGCTTGCACAACTGCAGGCGCAATATGCCTGGCGGATAATTTTTATTTTGTGTACCGATGATACAACGGCGCACATAGAATGGTTCCTGCGAAGGCGAAAGCAGCTGAGAGAATTGGCTTTGCCTATGTGTGTGGATATGGGAGGGCGGATCAAAAAATATTTTCCCCATGTACAGCTTCCGCACGTGGTATGGATAGGTGAGGGCAGAAGGGTAAAAGCCATTACTTCGGTGGAGCATCTTACACAGGCCAATATAGTGGAGCTGCTTACCACCAACCGTCTGCGGTTGCCTGTAAAACAGGATGCATTGCATTTTAATGTTAACCGCAGTTTTGCAGAGAATGGTGTGGCCGCGAATGAGGGCGCCTTTTATGAATCGCATTTAACGGGGCATTTGCCTGGCGTTGCTTCGCAGCGTGGTTATTACACGGATGACCAATACAGCCGCATTTATGCCGTGAATGTCAGCAAGGCTTCGCTATATGCCATCGCATACCGGTATGAGGAACATTTGCATGAGGCGCAATTGCCTGTTCGTACGGTGTTTGAGGAGGAGCAGGACCGGCTGCATATTTTCCCGCAGACAAATGATGTGTTTCCGGACCATACCGAAAGCCTGCTCAGTTATGAGCTGCTGCTGCCTCCCCAAAAAGGTTTTGAGGCCGAATATTGCGCCCACAAATTGATGCAAAAAGACCTTGACCGCTACTTTAACTGCACCAGCAAAATGGCGGGGCTGCTGCGGGATTGCTATGAGGTTGTGCCGCGCCAGCAACAGGATCCCGAGCCATCCGCAAGCAGCTACCAGGAAGAAACTGTTTCGGAAATGATCTTTTACAACCGACCGGTAAGCAATGTCATCAATTATGTATGTGACAGTTTTACTACGCCTTTGCCGCTGGTTTGCGATGATAAAACAAACCGGATGACCATCCGGCTGAAAAAACAGTACGATGATTGGACCGCGCTGCATAAAGACCTGACCGATGCCGGCTTAATGCTGCAAGTAGCGCAACGGCACATCAATATGCTGGTGTTCAGTTCTTCACAGGAAGCGCCTGCGCCTTGATAGAGCGTAAAGCTTAAAGCCCAAAGCTTAAAGCTGATCTAAGCGAAGGTTTAAAACCATATAAGTAAGGTGTCGGGTGCCAACGTTTCTTTGTAAACAACTGATAAAGCTTAAAGCCCAAAGCCCAAAGCTTAAAACTGATCTAAGCGAAGGTTTTAAACCATATAAGGCATATAAGAACAAATAAGAATTTTGTCTACGATAATGATAACACTTAAACGACAATACATTTACTTAGCCAGACCGAACCTTCACCATTGACCATTCACTATTCACTAGTTGACCAGATGGTATAAAAGGACATTTAAGAGATGCTTCGCATTGGTGCCGGGGCGCCGTTTCAATCAAATTGTACAACCAATAGACAACATGCAAAACATGCATCAGATCGCGGAAATAGAGCTTGTGTACAACACAAGCGTAAAGCCCTCAGCCAGGGTGAGTGTTGACGGTCCTGGATCTGCCTATCAACTCTTTCTGACAACCTGGGACGCTAAAAGAATAGAACTGCAGGAGGAATTGAAGGTAATGCTGCTGAACGCGGACAGTAAGGTGTTGGGCATTTGCCATTTGTCTTCAGGCGGATGCAACGGCACCGTTTCCGATCCTAAACTGTTGTTTGCCGCGGCGCTGAAGGGAAATGCTACGTTCGTAATTTTATGCCATAACCATACGTCCGGCAATACTGCACCAAGCCGGGCGGATCTTGAGCTGACAAAAAAAGTAAAGCAGATAGGGGAGATCCTTGGCCTGTTGGTACTTGACCACCTGATCATTACGAGCGAATCATATTTTTCTTTTGCGGATGCAGGGTTGTTGGATGTTTGGTGAAAATTAAATACAGTTACATAGGAGGGGCACGGAGGAGGCACGGAGTTGCACAGAGCGCGTTCAAACGGTGAAGAACACATGCGTTATAGCTGTTTAATTTAAGCCCGGCATCTTCAACTTTGGGAGATATCTCCTGCGTGCCAATGACAGGTTTTGCTGCAGTTGCAATTTTTCCCGTAGGGAATTAAGCTCAATAGAAATGATTGAATCGGGATCCTCATAGCCCGTTAGGGCTTTAACCAAATAAAAGGTGTTAATGTCCTACGGACAATAGGGGTCTTGTGTGTCTGTACTTCTATTGAGCTTTAAGCCCTACGGGCTATCGACAAAAAGTATATTGTCTTTTTTTTTGATTGTGGTTAACCAATTATTCCTCGACATGACGTTCAAAGTTCATCCAGAAGTTGCACCGAGAGTATTCAAAAGCTGCGGAATACACGCCGCCAGAATAATGTGTCCTACACTTTCAAAGTGCTTTAAAAGTGTAGGACAAATTATTTTGGAGACGATATCTCTTCGTGCGCTCTTGTTCATATAGGTTGCCGGTTCTGGCGCGAGTGTTCGGTACCGCCGACCACTCGTGTCTATTAAATCTCTCCCGATTGTATCGGGACAAGTGAAGACAGTATTTGTTTAAGAAAGAAAAAGCACGGCAATTAAAGTCAATACTTTTTAAGGATGGGTTGTTGCAATAACGCCGATGCAATCGGCTTGAAATTAATAGACACGTGTGATCCTGCGGAACACACGCGCCAGAGCCAGAGATGATAATTAGTTCTATGATTGAAGATCGTCGAGGTCCAAATGCGAAGCATTGCTGTATACCTTATTCAAAACAAAAAACAAGTATGACCCGGATTATCTCTCAAAACAAGAGATATTAATCAACGACTAAACAACACATTAAATCAAGTCTGTCTGAAATTAATTAGGACGGTCATTACAGACCGCCCTAAACAGGCTGACTTTTGCCGCCTTGGAACAACAAAATTATAAAAACTTAACTAAAATCTTACTTGGTAATTAACACAGAATCTCAGTGGCTAATTCCTCGCAATCATTGTCAATTTTCACCTTTCAATTATCAATTATGATTTAGTTTTACGCTTATGTACGATCTTCTTTTGGCTAACATAGCAAAATATATCACACTCACCCAGGAGGAAACAGACTACTTAATTTCCCTTCTGCATACCAAAAAAATAAAACGCAAGCGCTATCTTCAGCAGGAAGGCGACACCACCAGGCACACATCATTTGTGATCAGTGGCATTTTAAGAATGTATTCTGTTGATAAAAATGGATTTGAACACATTATCCAGTTTGCAACACCCGGTTGGTGGATTGGAGATTTTCAGAGTTTTCTTCAGCAGAAACCGGGAAACCTGTTTATCGACGCAATTGACGACAGTGAAATTATACAGCTATCAAAAACAGACCTCGACAACCTGTTTATCAAAGTACCGAAATTTGAACGTTTCTTCAGAATACTTGCCGAGAATGCGGTTGCAGCGTACCAGCAACGCTTTGTCAACAGCCTGAGTTTATCTGCACGTGAGCGCTATCAAAATTTTGCGGAGTTATATCCATCGCTCGTCCAGTGTCTTTCACAAAAATTCATTGCCTCATATATTGGTGTAACGCCTGAATTTCTGAGCAAAATGCTCAATCAACAAATGCAGTAAAAAAAATTAATCTACATTAATTGTTCCGCTTAATCTATGTTATTGGAAGGCCCTGGTGCCGCGTTGTACTTTTGGTGAACAAATTAAATAGTACAAAGGAAAATACACATGAAAAAGCAAATAGACAGAATAGTTCCCAAACCCGCACGTCCGGGCATGGTGGGTGACGGATTCAGAGTGTTTAACTATATTCCCGGTTCGGGCATTTTGCAGGCGAGAATAAGTCCGTTCCTTATGCTGGACTTTAATGCTGAATTTGATTTTGGTCCTTCAGAAAAGATAAGAGGTGTTGATGTGCATCCGCACAAAGGCTTTGAAACCGTAACCATTGCCTATAAAGGAAGCGTGGCACACCACGATAGCACAGGCAATAGTGGTATAATCAATCCGGGTGATGTACAATGGATGACCGCTGGTGGAGGTATACTTCACAAAGAATACCATGAAGAAGCCTTTTCAAAAAAAGGTGGTCCGTTTGAGATGGTTCAGTTATGGGTAAATCTTCCCAAAAAATACAAATCCGTTGATGCACATTATCAGCCAATTACGGCAAGCCAGATGGGTAAAATTGCATTACCCGGTGGTGGTGTTGTAAATGTAATTGCCGGTGAGTTTAATGGTGTAAAAGGTCCTGCAAGTACATATTCACCTGTAAACCTTTTCGATATCAAATTAAAAAAAGATGAAGCGCTTTCTACCACTTTACCTGCAAACTATAATACAGCATTACTTGTTATTAATGGCAAGATAACTGTGAATGATAAAGAGGCTGCAGAACATAGTTTTGTACTTTTTAAAAACGATGGCGAGGATATTGAGATAAAAGCGTCAGAAGATAGTGTGGTATTGTTGTTAAGTGGAGAGCCGATCAATGAACCTATTGCCAGTTATGGTCCGTTTGTGATGAATACCCAGCAGGAGATCTATGAGGCGATACAAGAGTTTCAGTCAGGTAAATTTGGCACGCTGGAATAAAATAAAAATTCAAAAGTAAAAAGTCAAAAGTAAAAAGCTTCCGGCACAGTTATGCTTGATTTTTCGATTGACAGGGTAGAACGCCGGGACTCTTTTTTACTTTTGGCTTTTGAATTTTGACTTTAAAAAAGATGTTATGAAAAAAGCAATCACACATATTCTTGCAGGAAGAGAGAAACAAATAACAAAAGAAGAAACGGTCTTACAACCACTGCCCCATAAAGATTTCAGGTTTGCCAATCCATTTATTGTAATACACCATCTCAAGCCGGAAACCATCACGGCCGGTGCTGAATTCCGGATTCATCCTCATCCTCACCGCGGCTTCGCTCCTGTTACTTTTATGTTGCAAGGCGAAGGTTATCACAAGGACAATGCCGGACATGATGAAACGATTGGCGCAGGCGATGTGCAATGGATGTTTGCAGGTAAAGGGCTTCTGCATAGCGAAGGTCCTTCCAAAAGATTACTGAGAGAAGGTGGTGTTCAGGAATTTATCCAGATCTGGGTAAATGTACCCAGCACGAACAAGTGGGATGCCCCCTCCTATCAATTTGCAGCAAAAGACAAGCAACCCGAAGTATGTGAACAGGAAGGCGTTCATCTAAGACTTGCAAGTGGCTCATACGACGGACAGACAGGACCAATTAAGACTATTACACCGGTTATTTCCATTATAGGAGAAATAAACAAAGGACGTCGCGTACAGCTTAATGCGACACAAGGTTACTGGACATTGTTGTACATAGCAAAGGGCACGCTGAACGTTAACCAGGAAACAATCCAGGAACACAACCTTGTGATCTTTGAAAAAGAAAACGATGAGATTATTGTTTGCGCAGAGGAAGACGCGGTGATTCTTTTTCTATCTGCTCAACCAATTGATGAACCAGTTGCCGCTAAAGACAATTTTGTGATGAATACCGCAGAGGAAATTGAACAGGCTATGGCGGATTACAACAATGGCGTATTTGGTACTTTAAGCTACTGAAGATGGTCGTGCAACAGAAATTCTTTTTTTCTTCACCACGGAATAAAATCCAATGGCACAAAATTTATGGTTATATAAATGAAACCAAATAGCCGGATATTTTTATGCGCATCTTAGCCGCTTTATTGTTAATCATTGTTCTCAATAAGAGTTATGCACAACATGAAATGCATAACATGAAAGACTCTGCTCACGCAATGAAGGAATCCGGCGATACAGTTACCCACGGGATGAATATGCATGCGCCCATGAGTCACGCTTATTCATTGAATCTGCCAATGAATCGCAACGGATCAGGCACTGCATGGCTGCCTGATGCATCACCTATGTATGGTGTCATGGTCCATTCAAAAAAATGGATGTATATGATACATGGGAACATTTTTCTACGATATACCAGCCAGGATATCGGCAAGAAAGGTTCCCGCGGGGATGACAAGTTCGATGCACCCAACTGGTTCATGTTGATGGCGCAAAGAAGGGTTGGAAAAAAAGGCCTGTTTAATTACACAGTTATGTTATCGTTAGATCCGTTGACAGAAGGCGGAGCAGGCTATCCGTTGTTATTTCAAACAGGCGAAAGCTGGAACGGAAAACCGTTGGTAGACAGACAACATCCGCATGATCTTTTCTCTGGCCTTTCAATAGGCTATACGCAAGCGTTATCAAAAAAATCTGATCTGTTTTTCTACTTCGGTTATCCCGGAGAACCAGCACTCGGATCTGTTGCATTTATGCACAGACCATCATCTTTATCCGGTCCTGATGCACCAATTACACATCACTGGAATGACGGCACACACATTACTTTTGGCGTAGCGACAATAGGATACCGTTATGATAAATTCAAAATAGAAGCATCATCATTTACAGGAAGGGAACCTGATGAAAATCGCTATAATTTCGATAAGCCGCTGTTCGATTCATGGAGCACAAGATTATCATTCAATCCTTCTGCAAACTGGGCCATGCAAGTGTCGCATGGTTTCATTAAAAGTCCTGAAGCATTGCATAGCAATGAAGACATAAACAGAACAACCGCATCAGCTATCACCAGTTATCCGCTAGGCAACAACAGTTCATTCAATGCAACAGCACTGTGGGGTTTAAATAAAACAAAAGGACACGACGGCGAAAATGCAGCATTACTTGAAGCGTCAGCAAACATTAGTCGCACGACATTTTATATGCGCTATGAATGGGTACAGAAATCAGTTGAAGAACTAAATCTTGATGCAAATATTTACGGCAACCACACACGCTTTCCTGTAAATCTTTTAGCTGTTGGAGCCAGTTATAATTTACTGCAAACAAAATTTATAAACGTAGCTGCAGGCGGACAATTATCATTTTATCATGCAGATAAAAAACTAAACGATCTGTACGGAATGAATCCTTTAAGCGGTCAATTTTTTATCCATTTGTTTCCGCCGTTAATGAATATTTCTATGCATCACTAACCAAAATGTCTTTTTGAGCATTATAAAAAAAGATTAAATATTCATTCATTAATTATTCATTATTTAAGGTAGTTTTTTTTGGCCAAATGAGAATTTAGTACATCTTTGGCAAAGAATAATTCGCAATAAACTATGAAACACCTTACCTTTAATTCAACAATACTTTTGTACCCGAAGATAATTGTTACAATCCGCGATAACTGACCAGGTAGCATTTCCAATGTAACATTCCACGCTTCTTAATTGAGCACTTGTATTATTGATTTAGTTTGTGCTTCCCAATACCTAATGAAAGGCATCTTTATAGATCCTGCATAGTACCGTCATCTCCTATGATATACCACAATTAATCAAAATTGTTTTATATCTAAACAAGACCAATGAAAAAAGTTGTACTCGCTATCATGCTAGCGCTGGTAACCGGCGTGTCCTTTGGCCAGATGAAAATCGGCTCAAACCCAAGCACCATCAACAAATCATCCATTTTGGAGCTTGAAAGTACCAAACAAGGTTTGTTATTGCCCCGTGTTCCGGGCTCAAATCTTGGTGTCAGTCCACTGAATGCCGCTCCCGACGGGATGATCGTTTATGTAATTGATTCTTCGGCTCTTTGCGTACGGCGTAACGGGGTGTGGTTAAAAATGTCTCTGGACATAGTCGCCAATTCAAACTGGACTTTGAACGGTAACGCAGGCACCAATGAAGCTACAAATTTTATTGGAACAACAGACGGACAGGGCGTTGTATTCAAAGCCAACAACAATGCATTGTTAAAGCTTACTTCAACCGGCAATATACAAGTGCCAAATAATACAACAACACTGCCTGTAGTACCATCAACGGATCAAACACAGGTGCAGGTATTGCTTGTAGATCCTGCAACAGGAAACATTTTGCAGCGCAAGATTGCATTATCAGCATTCAGCAACGCCATCGTTTCGCTAGGAAATTTAAGAGACAGCGTTCACGAGTTTGCTACAAGTAATATTCCTGATACAGGCATAACAATTAAGTCAAGTTCTAACGGTGCCGGCACAGCCACACATACTTTAAACATCCCTATCCAGGATGGAAGCGCCGCTACCAATGCAAAAGGTTTGCTGACTTATGCTGACTGGGTAAGATTTGATGCGAATGCCAAGGCAGCGATCGTGGATGGTGCTTTCTCAGCGTCATCAATATCTACGGGAGTAACAATTGATCCTAATACAGATCCATTAAAACCAGGCACACAAGTGGTTACACTGCATGCTGCAAATGCTTCTAACCCCGGTGGTGTATCTATAGCTGATCAGACATTCGGTGGTAGCAAAAACTTTAGAGATTCACTTGCTGTTGGCCTCGCGGCAAACACATACGCTACTTCAACATTTGAAGTAAACGGTTCTATCGCGAGCAACATAACCACCATGACTACGAGTGGAGCTATCGATGAAAAAAGCAATACTATCCTTGCCACCCCGGGTGCAAGTGCTATGACAATTACTTTGCCTTCCCCAACAAACATTAAAGGAAGAATGTACACCATTAAGAAAGTTGGCAGCGGGGATCCTGACGGCGGTATTGACAGCCCTGTTACTATTGCGACTACGGGCGGAACTATTGATGGCGGCGCAAACTACGTAATCTACAACGACTGGACTTTCGTGACTTTACAAACAGATGGCACCAATTGGTATATCATCAAAAAATAGATAGCCTGCAAAACAATGCTGTTTTCTTTTATTGAAGTATACAGCATTGAATGGCGAATAGTGAATGGAAACCAAAAGCCATTCACTATCTTGTGCCATTTAAGTGAAATTGATTGCTGAGTCTAACACCAGGCTGTTTGTTACTCATTTTGCTATTCACTGTTTTTAACTGACCTCATGAAAAGAAGATTGTTTTATCTGTTGTTGCTTGTCGCCGGGATGGTATTGGTCCAAACCAATGGATCCGCCCAGTTAAAACTGGGTGTAACACCTTCCGCTATAAATAAATCATCGATACTTGAACTGGAAAGCAAAGTTCAGGGCCTTTTGTTGACAAGAGTGCCGGACACACTTGTTTCACCGCTCACATCTGCACCGGATGGAACGATCATCTTTTTCACGAACGATAATACCTTGCGCATCAGAAAAAATGGAATTTGGCAACAGGTAATCGATCCGACTAATTTCTGGAAGTTAAATAACATTAACATTGCAGGTGGAGATTTAACCGGAACATATCCGAATCCTTTAGTCGCTGTAAATGCAATTGACGATACAAAACTTGCAGACAATAGTGTTATTACGACCAAAATATTGAATGGAAATGTAACATATAGTAAAATCCAAGACGTTACGCCAAACAAGCTACTTGGCCGGTATACTGCGATTCCGGGATCTATGCAAGAGATTACATTAGGTACCGGTCTCAACCTTGACAATACAACAGGAATTTTAAAAGTTCAGGATAACTTGTCAAACCTCCAGGATGCAACTATTACAGCACCTTCAGCAAATCAACTGTTACAATATAATGGATCAAAGTGGATAAACATTACTCCTAACTATTTAACTGCTATAACTGCAACAGTACCATCAGGTTTGTCTGCCGCTATAACAACACCATCTGCTGGCACATCCAACATAGGAATAACCACCACATTAAATGGTTTGTTGCGTGCTAATGGATCTGGATTTACAACAGGTAATGCAGACCTGGCAACAGAAGTAACAGGCGTATTGCCTGTTGCAAATGGTGGCACAGGGCTTTCTTCCATGGGTTCATCACTTAACCTATTACGCGTGAATTCAGCAGGAACATCGTTGGAGTATGTTAGTCCCACAGCTGTATTCAATGGTTCTGACTGGCTTTTAGGAGGCAACAGTGTTACCGCTGTTCAGAGCCTGGGCACCACAAACAATTATGATCTGCCTGTTATTACCAACAATACGGAAAAAATGAGAATTACATCGTCAGGCAATGTTGGTATTGCCACTGCTACTCCGGGTGCGAAGCTGGATGTTGCAGGCGATTTTAAACTCGGGCAGACGGGAACGGTATTGACGGGAATAATGAAGTTTTCTCAAAGTTCTTTAACCATTCCGAATATCGGCGCCGGGGTTACAAAAACATTAGCCATTCCATATGCAAACGTCCAGGCAAATGCTTCGGTAATCGCCAATATACGCGGGGGGATCGCCAGCGGATTGGTATTAGCTTCTTCATATGCAACTGCCGGGACGGTCAATGTTCAAATCACCAATTTTACCAGCGGAAGCCTTGGTCCGTTCAATAACCTCACATTCGATATAACAGTTATTCAGTAATGAACGGAATGAAAAAATCATTTTTATTTGCACTACTCTTACTCGCAGCAATGTACGCATCTGCCCAAACAGGTGTATATATCGCTGCGGGTGCAGATGTTGCTGCATATAAAAAAGACACTGTTTCCATTTTTTCAGATGTGGAGAATAATGGAAACATTGGTTCATTCAAAGGTTCAGTGGTTAATTTTTATGGAAAGAACTGGAAGAACGGCTCTACTGCAACATTTCCTGATCAACATGATTATATCGACACACTTTCTCCCAATGGTGGCGTCTTTCGTTTTTTACAGTTGGGCAAAAACAATCAGTACCTTCAAGGAGGCTACAGCATAGGCTGGAACAAAGGCGCTTCTTTTCCAAACCTTTCTCTCGAAAACATTAACGGACTTACATTACAGGCCGGCGATCTTAAAGTGCGTGATACACTTAACTTCTCGGCTGGCAATATTTTTCTCAACAGCCAGAACCTTGTTGTAGGCAATGGTTATCCTGGCGTGATCACAGGTTATAATAACCAACGGTTTGTTGTGACTGGCCAAAGTAAAATCGTCGGCATGCTTTTGAGAGAACATATTACAAAAGGCGATGGTCTTGTTGTGTATCCTATCGGCACATCTGCCGCCAGCTATACTCCGCTTGCCCTTCAGAATCATGATAACATTGCTGACGATTTCTTTGCCGGTGTTTTTGACAATATTTATGAGAAGGCTACTTATGGCTCCATCTTAAATAAACCTCAAGTAAAAAAAACCTGGAACCTCATAAAAAGAAACAATACCAAAAGCAATATATCACTCTGGCTTCAACACAATGACAAGGACGAGGATGCACACTTCAAATTCAATCGTGACAGCAGTTACATCTCCTATTATACCGACAATGCATGGGATTCAACATTCCCAACAGGAGTAGTCAATCCCGGCACGCTTACTTCAGGACCTGCTCTTTCAAACGGATACATGAGTTTCCGGTCTTTCTTTGGAGACCTTAGCTCCAACAACTTCTTCTCTGTAGTTACACCGAAAAGTGTCAGGGATCGTTCTTCTAATGTAGGTATCGCATTCAATGCATGGAGAACAGATATCCGCTGGGTTAAAGCTGACTGGTTCACTTATTGGGAAATTAACATGAAGCAATTTGAGCTGCAACGGAGAAAAATTAACGAAGATTCATTTCATACTGTTGCTGTCCTGCCGGCCAAAACTGCAGATGGCTCCACGATACTCCAACAGGAATATACTACCAACGATGATAACCTGTATGATAACTGGACCTATTACCGCGTTAAAGGGATAGGTAATGATGGTATGATCTACTATTCAAGAATTGAACTCGTACCAAACTTCATAGAGGTCAAACCTTACCCCAATCCATCAAACGGCAGCTTCAATATTTATGTGTGGGGCGTAAAACAAACAATGAAGATGAACATTGTATCATCAGTTGGACAGATAGTTCATACGCAAACATTAAATGGCAGTGGCACAGTCAATCGAAAAGATCTTGCTTCGGGCATATACTTCCTGTTCTTCTATGACGCAGCAAACGGCAGCCTGATTTACAAACAAAAGATCGAGATCATCAGATAGTTATACGTTATAAGTTGTACGTTCACAGTCATCTCCAGATTACAATTCGTTTTGGGAGCCCCGGACTATTCTCTGTGCACCTTAGCAAAGTTCTTCCTTGCAGCCATTCATTTGGACTGCTGCCCGCCGAAACCTTGTACATATAGACTCTGTGATGCTCTGTGTAACTGCGTTTTTTTATTTCACTGGGAAGCTAATCATGTGCTTAACTAAACGACATCAGTTCGTTTATAGCAATCGCAATTACTTATCACGTAAAACGTACAACTTATAACGTACAATGTCCAACTCCTTCAGACCATAGCATGTTTTGACTGAACAATAGGCACATGATTGGGATGGAGCGACCTTTTAAACCTGTTGAGCTTTTTAGTGTTCAGGTAGATTTTATGCATATTGAACAACAATCCTGTTGCACGTAAATAATAAAATGTAATACGCATTCTTACAAACACACCGTAGTCTGTATCTGGTTTTGCTGTGACCCACCTGAGGCAAAACCTGAGCAGTTCCTTGAAGAAGTGATAAACATGTTTAGCTATATAATACGTAAAGCCATACCTCGTATATCCATCGCCCTTGTAGAACAAGGCAGTATATGCATCAAGCGTAGTAAGGCATGATACACTTTCTTTCATAAGTTTTTGATAATATTTAAGCGACAATCTTTCAACAGGAAAATAATGTTTAAAAGTAAGTCGTTCCTCATACCAGATCTCATAACCTGCGAGCGCAATAGCTGAGCAGATCTCATAGTCCCCACCAGATGTTAAAGTATTGCCCATTCTGTCTGTCAGCAGGTTTGCAAACCCGGCTGATACAATCTTATCATAAGCAGGTTTATAAATTATGGCACCGGCACCATACACTCTCTTATTAACAACGGGGCCGGATTTGGATTCCTGTCTTCCTATTGCAAAGCCTTTGGTATAGTACACCCAGCCCGGCGGAGGAGTTTCTGACACAAGTTCTCCGTTGCCACCAAGAACCCCTATATTCTTTTCTTTTTCAAATACAGATTTGGTGACTTCCAGATAATCTTCGGCCAGCCAGTTATCATCATCGCAACAGATGATATAATCGTAACGTGCTTCAGAAAAGCCTTTTTTCCTTGCGTGGGATAAACCCAATTCGGTCTCTTCAATTATTCTGAGACCAATGTTTGAATCATACTTTGACCACTCTGTTAACGCAACGGATTTAGTGTCATCATTTGAAGCATTATCAATGATCAGTAGTTCGCAGGGCAGGGTTGCAGGCACTTTTAAAGCCGCAATATGCTTTAGAGTTACAGGCAACCTTTTACTGCTATTATAGCAGCATATTACTATTGAGTAACCGTTCATTTGTACCGGATTAAAATTTTTACTAAAACCTTTGCTGCCGCCATTATTATTACAGGGCTTTTGCTAAAATGGAAAGCAGCTTTTATCTGATTCAATGCGCCTTTAACATGTTGTTTGCTATGCCATAATTTGTCAGCTGTGCGTATTGCATATGCTGCATAGTAAAGCTTCGCCTTACGTTGAATGGCATTAACTTTTTCCTCAGGGAAATATTGACGTGTGAGCTGCATGACATGCTCCAGGTCATATATATTTTGTGCCGTGAGAATTTTTTGTGATGTGATCGAACCATTTGCCTGCCTTCTGTACTCAGCAAGCACATCTGGTGTATAAGCAATAGGGTAACTTGCCGCGATGCGAATCCACATGTCCCAATCCTCACCATATGTAACATCTCTAAACAAACCAATATGTTCATATACACTCTTTCTCACTACCATAGACGGAGTTTCAATTCGCTGGTGTTCGCCTAAACGCAAAAGGATATCATTCAATACTCCTTCGGTATTTGTTTCTGCATCCTGCGTAAACAAATACTCGCCATTGTCATTGATATAATTTGTTCTGCAAAAGGCCGCGCCAATTTTGTCATCAGAATTCAACAGAGTCTCCATTTTCGTATAGAAACCAGGCTTAACTCTGTCATCTCCGTGCAAAAGATGAACATATTTACCTTTTGCTCTTTTAATACAGGTTTCAAAGTTGCGCAGACTGCCTACGTTGGTAGTCTGACGAAAATAACTGACTTTCCCCTTCCCTGCTCTTCCAACCACTTCCTCAACGTTTGCGTCTGTGCTGCAATCGTCAATTACTTCTACCTGCACTGCGGAATAGTCGCTAAACTGGCTAACGACACTTTTGATTGTTTCTTCCAGGAAACCAGTGCAATTGTAAGCAGGGATCATTATGGACCATACCACCGGAGAAGGAGGTCGTATATCGGGTATAGCCAGACTAATTGTGTTTTCTACAGGGTACATTAGTTAATTTTTTGAGGATTAAGTACATGAACAAATCGTTTTTTAAATGCAGGGATTGACTTAAATATAACTCTAAACTCTGTTAAAAGCAAGCAAAGCATCAGCCATTTCTGCTTACTGAGATATGGCTTAATGTATAACATCATGTAATATTTCTTATTTTTATATGCCTGCATGCAACGCTGGTCGAAATTATTTGGATTGACCCTTTTGATGATGTTGTAAGAAATTCTTTTAAACAACTGTACACATTTAAGCACCTGTCCAAAGTTTTCTGAGGAAAGCAGCGGTTGAAAATCATATTGATAAAACAGTATATACTCATCCGGCACTTTTACTTTTGCCGGCAAAAAATGCTGAATATTCCGGCGCTTTACTTCCATTAGTGCAACATCATACTCATCTTTTTTCGTGACTTTGTGAAGACTGTTATTCGAAAGACGATAATCCATCAATACCTCTTCAATCTGATTGATCTTATATACCGAAGCAATTTTCCAGAAAAGATCATAATCCTCTGCGTATGGTCTGTCATACATGTTTACCTGCATTACCGGCTGCCGGCGGAACATCACGGCCGGATGATAGATATTGCACTCAAATTGTAATGTATAATACAGAAAACGATCCCTGTGAATTTCCTGTCTAACAAAAACTCCATCGTTGGAAATAACCCTTACATAACAGGAAACCATCGCACAATCAGGGTTTTCTTTCATGAATTCATATTGCTTCTGCAGGCGGTTTGGATAACAAATATCATCGGCATCCATTCTTGCGATAAGATCAGATGATGCTGCCCGTATACCAATATTCAATGTTTCAGAAATACCCATATTTTTTTCGTTCTCCAGCAGTCTGATCCGTGGATCATTGTATTCACGTATGATCTTTACCGTATCATCAGTTGATCCATCATTTACGATCAGCAATTCAAAATTGGTGAACGTTTGCTGTAATATACTGGCCATCGCCTCACGCAAATGGGCTGAAGCATTGTAAACAGGCATTAAAACGGTTAATAAAATTTGCTCTTTCAACATAACTGCTTCATTCATCAAAATGTGGCTTTCATTGTCTCATTCATTTTTGCATTCCCACTATTGTGCAACTGATCCTTTTTTCTGATCAGTTTCAATACAGGATAGGAGAATTTATAAGCCCATCCCTTCATTTCATAATAAGCCCTGACCAATATGTTGCTATAAGGCGCCCAGGCCCTGCGATAAGCCCTTGCCACTTCTTTGTTTTTAATACCCTGCGTTTTCATATAATCCTTTAACCACACCAGAAAAAATCTGCGCGCATCATAATATTTTCCTTCTTTGTAAGCCACTGCAACCAACGAACCACTGCTCTGGCGGTAGCGTACATGGCACTTCGGACTTATGAAAACGGGAGTATTAAAATATATTTTGCAGAAGAAAGCCTGATCCTCATAAAACTGGTAGTCGCCAACAAACACACCGGCTTCAAAACGCGCATATTTTTCATACACAAAACGGCGAATCATAATGCCGGAGGGGCTGGGAGCATCTCCATCTGAAAGGGGATATAAATAGGTAAGCATTACGGGCGGTGAAACAACAATATTCTGCGGACCGCCAACAGGCACGATAACGTCTTTTTTGGTGGCGTTATTGTTCCAGCTATACCAGTACTCATATGCACAACTAGTCATACCCGCCTCAGGATAATGTCTAAAAATTTCCACCTGTGTTTGCAGTTTTTCCGGGTACCAAACGTCGTCGGAATCCAATGGCGCAATAAGCTCACCTTTGCTTTGTTCTATTGCCATATTCCTGCTTGCACAAACGCCCAGGTTTGCATGATCCTTATGCTCCAGGTAAAATATTTTGTCCGGATAGCTTGCTGCATACGATTTCGCCATCTGCGTACTACCATCGGTAGAGCCATCATCTACAAGAAACAACTCCCAATGCGTATAGGTTTGTCTAAGCACGCTTTCGACCGTTTCCGCAAGAAATTTTTCTCCATTAAGGAAAGGCGTGATCACCGATACCAGCGGATTATTGTTATTCATGCCTTGCTCAATACTCATATCGCAAACCATTTTTTTAGTTGTTTTTTAAATTCAGCGCCATTCACATTTTTAACATGCATTCTTGGCAAAGCAAAAGGATCGCTTTTTTCTGTCACACAATTTTCCTCAGTGGTACAAGCGTAGAGAAAACCATTTTCACGCAAAATATTCCGGGATGTTTCATTGTAACTGCCATGGGCATACCCATATCCGTTCACAATATTTCCGGTTGTTTGTTCCAAAAACCTTTTATTCTCCATTATTGCCGATAACTGCTGATCGCCGGCAAATTTTCCCAAAGCCGAATGAAATGCAGAATGACCTCCGATTTCAATATTTTGCTGCATGCCAAGTACTTTCAACTGCTCTTCACTCATCACTTTGTATTCATCTCTCACTTTCGGCGTTTGTCCGGCCTGCATATACAGCTGCGCCAAAACACTTAACTGGCTTTGGTACGATAAGCTTTTCATCCACTCACTCAGGTACACAAACAATGCATGTGATGCTGTTGGCGGCTGAGACCAGGGCAGCCATGATGCAAGGCTTTCAACAAGTTCTTCGTTGATGATCTTTTTCCAGTTATCCTGTAAATCCCATTGATAGGTGATATTATCTTCAGTGATACACACTTCCCGGGGAAGTGTGTTATGTTCTATCAACAAATACTCCAGCTCGTTCCACCAGAATTCACGATTAACCGATGCTGTAATGTTTGTCACAAAAAAGGTTGCTGGCAATCCGTGCTTCAGCAATAACGGAGCAGCCTTTGTGTAGTTATCTTCACATGCATCATCAAAAGTGATCGCTATACTTCCGGATGGTAATTTTTTGGTTGCAATTCCATTCGCAAGCGCTCTCATTGATATTACATTATAACCAGAGAGAATGCTTAATTGCTCTGCAAAAACATCCGGATGCACAGCCAACTGCCACACATCACTGTTGTATGTATTCACCCTATGATACATTAATACAAGCGCCTTCTTGCTTTTACCAAACTTTATTCCAAACATTCACTTGCCTTTTTAGTTTTTAACTGCACGTACCGCAACTGTAACCTGGTAGCAGCTATCTTTTTCATCCAACAGGCCGGTGTCTTTAACTTCGCTCAATCCTAATCCCCAGAGAAAAGCCGTTGCAGAAAATACATTGCCATATGATTCTATCGTTACGTCCGGAGAATTGAAATTCTTTGCAAAGATCAGTTTCATGGACCTGGCGGTGAAGGACCACAGCCAATTATCTTTCCAGCCACCGGCGTCAATCTGTGAGATGCCAGGCACAGTTATCAACAATACACCACCTGGCTTAAGAATACGATGACACTGTTGAATAGCCTTTTCATAATCGTAGATAAAATGAAGTGTCTGCGTAAGGATAATACAGTCAAACTGATTATCGGGAATGGGAATTTCATCTGCCTTTGACAAATCACCGGCGATAGTAGCGCCCGGGTGATCCCTGTGCAGATGTAATACATCACTTACCACTACCTTGCCTTTACCAAACATATAGGTGTAATGGTTGTCTGCTATTTCAAGCACTCTGCCTTTAACATCTCCGGAATTCTCTTCCAGGAAGCCTTCTATATAATATCTGTCAATCGCTCCTCCCCTGTCAAAACCAAAATCTCTGCTGTATGGCGTTGTTCTTTTAAAGCTGCCGAAATCTATTTCACCCGGTTTTGTTTTATCATGCGCTGTATTATTTCTGCCGATTATTCTCTTAACGATCTTCTTAACGCGTTTCTTGTTGTTCTGAAAATACAGACTTAACGTACGTTTCGGAAAATTATTCCAAACCAGCTCCCGCTCTTCATTAGTTAGTAAATTTCTTGCATAGCCCTTTTTATGAATTTGGTATAGTTTTTGATCTAAAATCACACCTGCATAATATTTATTCCATATGGAAACGCCTTCAGCAAATGCTTTTTTTTCATCATCGCCAAACAGTACTTCCTGCTGTCTGCCCAGCACTTTCAATACGTGTTGCAGCATAAAGGGAATATTGCGGCTCATATTATTTCCATGAATTCTATAGCCGGCAATTTTACCTCCATGAGCGTATATGGGAAATTTTCTTGCAAGCTTCAAATAAAGATCATAGTCTTCCGCGGCTTTAAGAGAGGGATCGTATTGCAACGTATCAAACACTTCGCGCCGATACATTACCGCAGCGTGCATCCCAATAAAATTACCCTTCAGCAAGTGTAAATAATGATCCGCATCAACAACCGGCCCGTGATCCTCCGGAATTATTTTTCCGTCAACATCAATTTTATCATGTCCGCCAGCCACAGCCATACTTTCAGGATTTGCCAGCATAGCAGTAACCTGTTGTTGCAATGCGTCTTTGTACAACCAATCGTCAGCGTCTAAAAACACCAGGTACTTTCCCGATGATTCTTTAGCGCCGGTATTTCTTGCAGCCGCCAATCCCTGGTTTTCCTGCCACACATATTTTACTTCGCGGTAATTGGTCGCAACTGCTTTTGTGTGATCAGTGGATCCATCATCCACTACAACAATTTCAAAATGCGGGTAGGTTTGATAGAGTACACTGCCGATCGCTTCATCAAGGTAAGAAGCGTGATTATAGCAGGTAATTACAACCGATACAATTTCGTTCATTGGGTGTGTTTTTATGGTTTAGCATGTTTAGTTTTCTTATAGTAGCGGATGCCTGAAATAATACCTTTTATTTCCTGAAAGTGTGTGGCTGATGGGTTACGCAATGCAGCCTTCAACATCCGGGGCATCTTTTTAAAATAGTACGGAAATAAGTGCTTATATAAATGATCCAGGTTGCCTTTATGGCCGTAACGCTCATGTTGTATGTGAAGCGCTACAGTAAATCCACGCATGTAATAGTATATCTGGCTTTTAAAAGCCTCCATCTCCTGCCTGTGCGTGTGAAATGCTATGGCAAGTGGAGTATACACCATGCTGTAACCCTCGGCAAGTATGCGATACCAGAATTCAGAGTCGCCGTTACACCCTGCAGCACCAGCATCAAGTCGTTCATCAAAATAGCCGACCTTGTCAAATATATCCCGCCGGAAAGCCATGTTGGCGCCAGCCCCGATATTCCATACAGGCACGCCGCTTTCAAGATGCTCGTGAAAATAAACGTTGTCGTATTTCTTAAACACGTATCCGCGATTGAAGCTCCAGTGTTCTTCAAAAAGACGCTGAGCCTGTGTTTTAAGCTCCGCAGGGAAAACAAGCCCTGTAACGCCATATATCTCCTCTGAAGCAAATGCCTGCGCGATGTAGTAAGTCCATAACGGATGCAGATTGACGTCGTCATCCGTATAAGCTATGATCTTACCCTTTGCTGTTTTTGCACCTGCATTGCGGGCAAAATCCAATCCGGGTGTAGGCTCTGCAATATACCTTACAAGAGGAAAATCGGCAGTTGTTTCTTTTGACGATGTGTCCGAAGGTGCATTATCTACAACAATAATTTCAAGAGGCGCATAAACCTGCTGGGTTAATTCCTTTAAGCAGTTCCTGAGAAAACCGGCACGATTGCGCGTACAAATAACTACACTGATATCACGTGGTTCAAAAAGTCCACCTGTCTTTTTTGCGAGCAAAGGGCTCAATAGATTGTTCCATTCTTCCTGTTGCTCATTTTTCCATATGCTTTTATAATCAGCTTCGGTAGATATGCTGCTATCAAAATTACTTTTAAGTGTATTGATGATTCGCGAGAAGGCTGATTCCTTAATATCTTCTTCTGTATATTTTACCTGGAGATCCAGGCACAGATGGCACAACGGCATGTTCTTCCACCAAAAAATCCTGTATTCATTTTGAATGAGGGGTGGTTGACAGGCACGATACATATCCTCTGCTGTGTCAAAGTGGGTTATGTTATAGGGTATCGTTGTATTCATCAGGTTACAATTAAACTCTTTTTTTCCGTTAGTGAAAACGATAATGCAGGCCGTATATGTCCCGAGTAATTACCGTACCATCTTAGCTGACCCGGCACATCTTCTACATCAAATGTCAGGCATTCTTCAAGATAAAATATGTCGTCTGTTGATCCATTCTTTATAAAAGCCAATGATACAAAGTAAGAACCATCATTTAACAGTTTTCCGGGAATAATACAGCATCCCTGTATCGTGCCTTCACTTGTTTTTATTGAATTGGACAAAGCATTGAATATACATTCGCCCTCAACTGAAAAAAGGTACATGCCGACAGCAAGATCCATTTCCGGATTGACACTTTTGCACTCAAATCTTATATACAATGTTGTGTTTACGTTAATTGACTCAACATCGCCAACACTTCCTGTATCAAGCGTTACTTTTTTCACGCGGATGTCTGCATCACCTGCAAGCACATCATCATCTGCATACTCATTGAAGTAATCTTTTGCCTGAATTGCGTGCAAATATTTATGCACTACATGGTCCGGTAAACCTTCTTCTATAATTGAACCTTTTTGCAGCAAAATTGCTCTATGGCAAAAGCTTTGTACGGTATGCATGGTGTGGCTAACCAATATAATTGTCTTTCCGGCCTTTACTGAAATCTCTCTGATCTTGTTCAAACATTTGCGTTGAAAGTCTGCATCGCCAACAGAAAGCGCTTCATCAATAATCAATATATCAGCATTGAGATGCGCAGCTACAGCAAACGCCAGCCTCACATACATACCGGAAGAATAACGCTTAACAGGCGTATCAATGTAGCGCTCTATTCCGGAGAAATTTACAATCTCATCTAACCTCTTGTCTACATCTTTTTTGGTCATGCCCATTATGTTACCGTTCAGGTAAATATTCTCCCTTCCGGTAAGCTCTTCATGAAAACCCGTACCTACTTCAAGCAAACTTGCTATATGCCCTTTGCCCCTCACTACACCTTTGGTTGGCCTTGTTACCCTGGATAAGATTTTTAACAGGGTTGATTTTCCTGCACCATTCTTGCCTATAATACCCAATACCTCCCCTTCTTTAACATTGAAGCTCACATTCTGAAGGGCCCACATAAACTGTTGTTCATTGGTTTCAGTACTTCCGTCTTCGTTGATCTTTCCAAAAGGATCTTCCTTACCCATCACATTTACGGTCCACCAACGGGACAGGTCTTTTTTGAAGGCGCCCGATGACATTGCTCCCAATCTATAAAGCTTGTACAAACCTGATGCTTCTATGACTATTCTGGATGACATGAAAAAACTTAAATTTTTTGTTTAACTAAATCGTGTCGATTACATTTTGCTCTACCCTTCCAAAAGCAATTACACCTATAACAAGCAACACTAGTGTTGAAACTATACCGTATAGCAAATGAAGACCGTTAACAGCTCCTGAACCAAACAGCATAACCCTCCATGCTTCAAGCAGCGGGGTAAGCGGATTTAAGCCAATTATCATTTTAAATTTTTCATCAACCTGGGCAAACGGGTAAAAAATAGGCGTGGCAAACATGAGAAGCCTGATAATAAACATCATGAGATTCTGTAAATCCCTGTAGCGCGCTGATAACGCTGCAATGATTAAACCAACGGCTAATGAAAGCAGCGCCGTAAACAAAATGAGAACCGGTGCAAATAATAAATACCATGATGGTTTTAAGCCCTGCCCATTCACATTAAAATAAATATACATACCAATCAACATCAACATTTGGATTCCCAGCCTGCTTAGCTTTGAAACATTGATAGAAATAGGAACCAGGATGCGCGGAAAATATACTTTGGCAAAAATGGACGCGTTTTGGTAAAAGCTATAAGAAATGGAACTTACAACATCGGAAAAATATGTCCAGAGAATAATACCTGACAAAAAAAACAATTGTGGCGGAACTTCGCCGGTGGAAACTTTTAAAATTCCGGAAAAAACATAAAAGTAAACGTAGGTAGCAATTAACGGTTCAAGAAAAACCCATAACGGACCAAGTATTGTTTGTCTGTAACTAACAATATGATCACGTTTTACAAAACGCAACAGTAAATCTTTATACTGCCACAGCTCTGATATCTTTATTTCGGGAATTCTGCTTGCGGGTTTTATTTCCCAAGACCAGTTTTCTTTCATTTGCGATCTATAATAAATTAAATGACATTAAGAAGTGCAGGTAGGGAAACATGCACTAATTGGTGCTCTAACGCGGTCTTTAGGTAGATATTGTGGGTACTTGGCGCTAAGATAGTAGTTTTTCCTTTTATATAATCATTTTGATAGGGAAACACCATTAAAAAAACATTAACTGAAGCTAAAACATTGGCTATCATCTTTTTAAAAGGAATGTACGACTGAAAGGTCCAAATTTGGGAACTAATTTATCGCCGTGCGGCGACATTCTTTTTTCTTCTTATGATAGCAGCGAGCTGTTCCTGCCAATTGATAAGGTGCCCTATTAAAAAATATTCACGAAGATTGCTTTTAATACTGCTGCGCATGATCCGCCTTACATTTTCTTTATCCACCTCGCCAGTTTCTTTTACATTAACAAGCAATTGCACGGCAAATAGTCCGATAACAGCGCTTATCAGGAACAAGAAATTCCATTCCCGTAAAGAGATGAGGTGAAAAATTTTGTGCAGTTTTGGACCGCTCCAAATACCATCGATTGTTATCTTCCGTTCCATAAAGAAATCGGCCAGCACTCCTCCTAATAATGGCGCTATGGATGAAAAAATTGCCGTAATAATATTTTTTACGGATAAATAAATAATGGAATATTCATTGGGTGCAAGCTTGAGACCTATGTTCGTAAGGCACAGATTAATACCCGCCAGCATTGTGCCTGAAGCAATATGTATAAGTACCAGTAAAACAATATTAGGCGCAAAACGGCTGTATATTCCAACAAAGCACCAGGCTATAAGGCAAATGATATATAACGGTGCTGCTATTGCTATGATTGTTTTGTTGCTGTACCTGTCCGCAAAAGTGCCCCACATTCTTATCGTAAAAATACCGGACAACTGGCTAAGAATGGTTAAGCCTATTATGTACGAAAGCGGCAGTCCCATACTCTTCATCATAAACACTGTGAAAAAAGGCGTAGCCATATTTATTGCGAAGATCCAGATAGAATTAAAAACAAGTAGCCGCACAAAATTGCCGTCTGTCAGCGGTCTTTTTAAAAGCTTAAAAATATTTCCTTCGGATAATTTGGATATTGGCTCTGGTGTTCGTCCAAGAAATGAGGCTCCGTAAACGCCTATAATTCCGGCAAGCACAAACATTGCAGAATAAGCTGTCAATTCGTACTCAGGAAAATGCAGCTTTATATGATCCACCACCAGCGCCAGGATGAGACTAAGCGACGCATTGGCAATCTGCATATACGATGTTCGCCTGGCAAAATAAATCCCCAGGATATTCTGGGGTATAAGATCCTTCATCCATGCATTCCAGGCAAGGCCCGAAATTGAGCCAAACAAATAAAAAAAGAAAAGAAATATAATTACAAGGCTTATCGGGCCTTTAAAATAAAATATACACGCGCCTGTAATAATCAACGGAACCCGCGCAAGCACAGTACAAACAACACATATTAAGCGCCTGTTCTTTAAACGTCTTACCAGCCATATTGATATTAACTGAAAAAAATTGGTTACCGTGGGAAGGGCAGCCAACAACCCAATCTGAAAATTATTAGCGCCCAACAAAAGAGCTACTGCCGTAAGAAAAACGCCACCGGCCAGTGCGTTCATTGCTTCCGAAGCCAGGCCATCTGAAATAACCAAACGCAGACCTTTCTGTACATCTGTCTCTGTAAGTATTCCTTTCGGTTCAAACATATGCAACTATTTACGCAACAATTGTAATACGGGAAATGTGGGAATCATTTTAGTCTTTCAGAAACAATCATACCAAATGTTTCTTTTTCTAATGAACGCGTACGACTACGGCTGAAGGACTTACTGCTGAAATGATATTTTCCCTAAAACGTAGAATGATGGCAACAGCAACCAGGCGGATAATTTTTCCACAATAACATACATGCCCGGCATGGTGAGTAAACAATGACAATTGCATAAAATGCTGCAATGAAGTGCTTTACGCCTGCTGCTATTTTTATGTTATCATTTTTCATCTTTCGCATAAAGTTTGTGGCCCTTAAGTATAAATGATTTGATATGAAAAAAATGAATGAAAACACGAAATCCAGGGCAATACGAACAGAAAAACAAAAGGTAATTGAAAACAAAGACAATTTAGATAGCCGTAAAAATGAAGAATGGCGCACAATGGGCGATAAGGTTACCCACACAGAAAAACCAACAAAAGAGGAAAGGCTTAAAAAGAAATAGCTTTTACCATCTCATTTAACATCAAAAAACTTAGTTATGAAAACGACTGATAATCAAAAAAAACAAACCGATAAAAAGGCTCCTGATAAAAAAAAGGAACCTTTGAAAAAAGACAAAAAAAATCAAAGCCAGGGATTAACGCAAGAAGATCTTCCTGACAGTACAAACACTTCTACGGGGCAGGTAGGTAGCGGTCTCAGACAAGATTCGAATTAGCTTGAAGAACTGAATACAATCCGTTAAGCACTTGTTCGGTATAATATAACTGTGCATCAAGCATACTTGATTTATCTGCCGTTATTTTTGCCTGGTGCACAATTTTTCCGTTCAGTGAAATAGCATAAAATGCAAACAAATCATTTATACCTTCTTCCGGAATTGTAGCCGCATAACCCGTTATCCCCACACCGTAATGGCTCACGAAAAGCCTCGAAACATTTATCGCCATATCACACGCAATCGGGGCAGAAACGCAATTGTTCTTGACCGCATGTATTGGCTCTACAAGTAAATGCCTGGATTTTTGTCCCAGATTATAAGCAGTTATACCTCCCTGATAGAAAAACGTTGCTTCATCTGCAAGCGAGAAAGCCGCCTGCAAATGACCTGATGTCACGCTTTCTGCAACTGCAATGGTGTGTTGACTATGTATCAGTCTGTCCTTTATCTCATTTAATAACTTTATAGGATATATCATCATGATGCTATGTTGTTCTGATAGATTACATTAATCATTGTTACCCTTCTTTTTTCACAACACTTATCTCACCGTTCTTTTCCATATAAATACTGTCAATTTTATTGAGATCATCCGTGAGGGCTGCCCGTCTTACTCCACGCATAACATCTTCCTCCCGCACCAATGCCCGTTTCATATGATGCCTGTTAAACTTACCATTGGAATAAAGAAGAATTTTATCCCCTTCTGCAAAACTCGCAAATGCATCGCTCCGCATCAGAAGCCATGCGAATGCTCTATGAAGCAAGGCTATCACCAGGCTTGCTGCAACGATAGGCAAAAATGGAGAAGCTCCAACAATGGCCCTGCTTAAAACTGCACCAAGAGTGATCGTGATAATATTATCCAGCGGCGTGCGTAATCCAAACGAGCGACGTCCCGAAATTCTTAAGAGCAAAAATGCAATGAAGAACACAACGACACTTCTGCAACTCATTTGCAGTACATTCAGATCTTTGCCTTCACCAAAAATTTCTTCTATAATGTTCATGGCATAAACATTTAAAGTACTTCTTCATAATTATATAAAATGTTATGCCACTTATGAAAAACAGGAGACAAAAAAATGCTGATTATTTTCTTTTACAAGCTGCGTACATATTCAAAAAAATATCTTACAGAAACCGGCAACGCATACAGGAAGTATTTATTGTGTGAGAAAAAGCAAGGTCTGGCACAACAATTGACTAAGGTGAAGTGAGTTTTTCAAAAGGATACTGGATAAAACGGGGGCTGGATGTCTATCCTATCCCTTTTTTTATTTTTAAAATTCCAGGCAACAAAATAATGAATCCGGAATCACGAAAGTTAAAGACAAGCAGAAGAAACAATATTGTGAGTGAAGCGGTTAGGAGAAACTGGGAAGCATTTCATTCTCCTTTAAGTTGAGCTGGATAGCATTACCCACTTCCCTGCTTAGATCAGATTCGCGCTCAGAATCGGAATGAACCCATTGTGTTGTTTCTCCGTCTTTCACCGCCATTATCTCTAAATCAGGTATTAAAGACGCAGATGAAATTTTATTCTGAATGCGAATGTCTTTTACCAATATTTTCCTGGACCTTTCACTTATACAAACGCATGCCTGCATGGCCAGCGAGACCTTTCCACCCAGGTAATGAATAAATTTTACAATGAAAGTTTTTGTTGAGGGTATCATATAACAGATTTTAGGCAGTTAATAATTTCTATCCAGGACCTGTCCCGCATATCAACGCAAACATTGTACCATCGACGTTGTGACTAACCATTTCGTCGATTAAAATTGCTGCGCATATAACTATTTACTTACCATTCAGCCTGTTATTACCTAACCTGTTCCTTCTTGCAACCACGCTCTAGTCTATACTTGGAAAAGAGATCCCTTTAATTTTTCTATACAATTCTACAGCGTAAATATCCGTCATACCAGAAACAAAGTCCAAAACGCTTTGTATTCTTGTATAAGTATTTGTGCTTTGCGTAATGAATTGTTTAGGGATCAGTTCAATCAGTTTTTTGTGATAATGCGTTTTATTTTCGAGGAAGGCCGGCACAAATTCTTCCAACAAGCCACCCATTACCTTATAACCCGCAATTTCAATTTCCACCACTGACGGATAATTGTAAATTTTTGCGATGGACAAGTCCTCTATTTCTTTCAGCGTACTTTTAAGAGGATCGCCTAGTGAATCAATAAGACTTTTATTGAAATCCCCGTTTAACAACTGCTCCTGTTCATTAAAGAATACTGTAGAGCAGGCGCCTATTAAGGCGCTGATAGCTTTGGCGCGCAACAAGCTAAGTTTTGCATCGGTATCTTCAATTTCTTTTAACCTGGCAGGCAATCTATCCTCGTTACAAAGTTTTAATAACAATGATTCCACTTCCTGATATGATAATATTTTTAAACGATGCGCATCTTCCAGGTCAATGATATTATAGCATATATCGTCTGCGGCTTCAACCAGGTATACTAAAGGATGGCGCTTATACATTAAGGGGTTGTCCGTTACCTTAACCAGCGAAAGCTCCTCCGCTATTTTTTTAAATGATTCCTGTTCTGACTGAAAGAACCCATATTTTTTTGTGTAAATATTTTTTTTGTTATGACCGGCAATTGCGGCACAAGGATATTTGGCAATAGCTGCCAGAGTTGGATAAGTTAATGCAAATCCGCCATACCCTTTACCGTTGTATTGATGAATGAGGTTTCTTAATGCATTGGCGTTTCCTTCAAAATGAGTCAGGTCGGCCCACTCTTCCTCTGTCACTTCATTCTGATAACGACGACCTTCACTTGCTGTAAAATAGCTTGATATGGCAGATTCGCCCGAGTGGCCAAAAGCCGGGTTACCTAAATCGTGCGCCAGGCAAGCACTGGAAACAATATTGCCGGTCTCACTTAAAAAAGGATACTTTTTGTCAATATCCGGATCCTGTTCCAGTTTTTTGTTGTAGAAAATTCTTCCGAGTGAACGGCCAACACTGGCCACTTCGAGGCTGTGTGTTAACCTGTTGTGTACGAAAATGCTGCCGGGTAGCGGAAATACCTGGGTTTTATTCTGCAACCTTCTGAAGGGGGAAGAAAAAATAAGGCGATCGTAATCCCGCTGAAATTCGGACCTGGCATCAATGGTATTTTTTGACACGCGATCTTCATATCCCCAACGTTTTGCAGAAAGCAGCTTATCCCAGCTCATTGACATGGTTCCTTCATTTTAAGCCGCAAATGTAATGAGTTTGGAACCACGGAGG
>CP128386.1:4959132-5068069 GCA_030345135.1 Chitinophagaceae bacterium DXS | reverse complement strand
CACAAGCGACACGAACGAGGCACGACGATTTTGCCACAAAGACGCTAAGGGCGCAAGGAAGCACAAAGGTTTAAGCTTAAAGCCTAAAGCTCAAAGCTTTGGAACCACGGAGGCACAAGCGACACGAACGAGGCACGACGATTTTGCCATAAAGACGCTAAGGGCACAAGGAAGCACAAAGGTTTAAGCTTAAAGCCTAAAGCTCAAAGCTTTGGAATCACGGAGGCACAAGCGACACGAACGAGGCACGACGATTTTGCCACAAAGACGCTAAGGGCACAAGGAAGCACAAAGGTTTAAGCTTAAAGCCTAAAGCTCAAAGCTTTGGAACCACGGAGGCACAAGCGACACGAACGAGGCACGACGATTTTGCCACAAAGACGCTAAGGGCGCAAGGAAGCACAAAGGTTTAAGCTTAAAGCCTAAAGCTCAAAGCTTAGAACTAAAGTGAGTGTGTGTACCTGATGACGCTTCCTCCTGACGAAGAATCTATGTTTCAAAATCTTTGTGCTTCTTGGTGTTCTTTGTGCCTTCGTGTTTCCAACCTCGCTGCGTCGCAGCTTCTTCGCGCCCGCCGCGTGAAACAAGACTTCGGCAGGTTTTGGGCTCTCGGCTTTACGCTTTAGGCCCTTCAACCTCCGGCACGGAGTGCAAGGCTATGCGATTACCTTCGGTATCGATGAAGATGGCCATATAGCCATATTCCGGCGTTATTTGTGTTTTAGGAACGACGATCTTGCCGCCGGCAGCTTCTATCCTATCAAGAATATTCTGTACGTCCGGATTGCCATTTAAGTAAATCAAAGGTCCATCTGTTGAAGAAGGTTTATAAAATTCCGGATGATGGCAAAGCGCCCCGCCGATACTCATGGGAGTCTCAACCGGGAAGAGTCGCATTGTAAGTTCCTGCACATCAAGCGGCACCATTTCAATCTCAAATATTGCTTCATAAAACTTCTGAGCGCGGTCTATGTCGGTCGTCGGTATTTCGAACCAGCTTATTGCATTTTTGAAGACCATAACGGATGAGGATTGTTGAAGAGACAAGATACAAGGAAGATGTGAGGAAGGCAATAGAGTGAATGGTGAATAGTCAATAGTGAAAGGTGGAGCGGAATAATTGAACTCAATTCTCCTACAAATTGGGCAAGCCACCGTTCATAATAACAATAGCCAGCTTCGCGCTGAAAGACACAGTCATTGGAACAAAATAACACAATGTGTAAAATAAACTTCGTAAAGTATCTGAAGGGGCGTAAGCAAAACAGCGTGATGATTATTAACGGCCCTCCACAATAATATTTTGAAATAGTATCATGAATTACAGGGATTTTGAACCGTTGAGGCATGGACGGCGAAACTAAACACAGATATTTTTTTGATCCACTAACACGAAGGACGCAAAGGAGCACAAAGAACTAAAAGGAAGCACTTAAGCACCTAAGATCACAAAGCTTGCAAAAAATATAGGACATTATCTTTCATTAGCTGGTTTTGCGCTTTGGGTTTTAGGCTCTATGCTTTTCAACAACAACAGTATCACCTGCCAGGCATCACTTACTTTGTCTTCATTAAGCAATTCACCGATATAGGTTTCGAGTTTATTCATTTTATTGTGGTGGGCCAAATGCATTAGCATTGTCGTAACTTGCTCGTCTGCAAAAGCCGGATCTGCTTCAGGCAAGACGGATACGTTGGCAAGTTTCCCCAATTGATTACCAGTCAGTATTTTGCTATTTCGAATGAATGCAGGAAGAGCGTCGATTCCAATCCCTAACCGGACATTCGGTTTCTCAACTTCAAACAGGTTGTCTGAAGTAACAACAGCATACCAGTTATCACCTAACCGCGCAACCTGGTTGAGTTTTCGGGGATCAATCATTCCCTGTTCATCCAGAATTTCCTCTGCAATGTGCATGCAGATGATCTCGCAAAAGATCAGGTTGCCCGCGCCGCCTTCAATGCCCAGGTGTTTTATTTCAAGAACTTTGCACTCAAATTTTACCTTACTTTCCTTAACAAGGGGCGGCTTTATGTATACGGAAGCTTCCTCAGTAAATCCTGCTTTTCTAAATTCATTTACGCCCCTTTCATATTCGCAGGAACTCAGGCTCACCTGCTGCACCATATTTATATCTACAATATTAATTGCAACTTCGGGCACCTCCATTACATTCAGCAATGTGTGTTTGACTGTATTGTCACGTACCCGTCGGCATGGAGAGAAAATAACGATAGGTGGATTGGTTGAAAACAGATTGAAGAAACTAAACGGACTTAGATTGATTGCACCATCCTTACCTATGGTGCTCGCAAAAGCAATGGGGCGAGGCGCTACAGCATGTTGAAGATAACGTTGCCGGGAGGCTGCATTCAGATCTTTAAGATTTAACAGCATGCTTTTTATTTTCAAGAATGGAGTGATCAATCGTCTCTGCAGTTATTTTATTTACCAGCTTACCCAATTCCGCTATCTCAAGTTCGATAGTATCACCAGCCTGCAGCCATTGTTCTTTGTAATTGCCATCATGAAGTTTACCGGTACCATTCAATTCCAAAAAACAGCCAGTCCCGACAGTGCCGCTGCCTATTACATCACCGGGAGACAAGGTTACGCCGTAACTCGCTCTTTCAATTAATTCGGCAAATGTCCAATCCATATCTGACAGATTACCGCGACTGACTTCATTTCCATTCACTTTTGCAGTCATAGCAAGATTCCAGCTCTGACCAATATGGCCTGGTTTACAAGGCACTTCATAAGCCTTTAATTCTTCTGTTGTTACCAGCCAGGGACCTAATATAGTTGCAAAATCTTTTCCTTTTGCAGGCCCCAGGTTCAACAACATCTCTTCCATCTGTAACGTACGGGCACTTATGTCGTTCATGACCATCAGGCCTCCGATATAGTCGGCTGCTTCATTTGCTTTAATGTTTCTCCCTTTCCTGCAAACAACAATGGCGCATTCCAATTCGAAATCCAGTTTTTGAAAATGATCCGGCATGCATTTAATCTCGCCGGCGCCCTGTACCGATTGATGATTGCTAAAGTAGAACACGGGATATTCATCAAACTGTGCAATCATCTGCGCGCCGCGGTTACGCCTGGCAGATTCAACGTGTTGCCTGAACGCGTACCCGTCTCTCAGTGACGTTGGGTGGGTTACGGGTGAAAGCAAACGCAAATCGCGTAACGGTATGCCCTTTATGTCCGGCTGTTCTGCCAAATGTTTATAAGCCTGTAAAGCCAAAGGATATTGTGCTGCCCAATGCTTCAAAAACGAATCCATATCACCCACAAGTCCTTTATGCAGATCCTGCATATTATACACCAGGTCATCAACCAGGATTGCCAATTGCTCTTTGCCGTTCCTATGTAAATAAGAAATCAGTTTCATGAAAGATGTTGTGCGGTTATTAAAATATAGATCAAACCATTCAAACGATATACGATCTTAAACTCCCTGACCCATTTTACCGGAGGCTCCGACGGAGCCGAATGGAATACCAGTTTTCTTGCTACAAACAGGCAGTTCCTACGGAGCTTAAAATCCTTTTGCAAATTCGTTTGCCATTCTACATCGCTAACTTTCCCGATCGGTCATTCTGTAATATCTATTCTAATAACAAGCGATATATTCAATTCCTCACTTTCAATTGCTAACAATTCGCAAATTTGCATATTCCCACATTTGCACATTTGCATATTCCCCCATTTGCATGTTCGCCATTGTCAATTATCAATTCTCCATTTTCAATTGCTATTCCGCCCAACTCATCGTATAGCCCGGATCTTCAATTTCTTTTGCCTGTGTTGTTAAATGAAGCGGATGAAATGTGTCAATCATTACTGCCAATTCTTTGGTTTCTTTTGCTCCGATGCTTTTCTGAACTGCGCCCGGGTGTGGCCCGTGCGGTATCCCGGAAGGATGCAGTGTGATCATTCCGCGAAATACATTTTTCCGGCTCATAAAATCACCATCTACATAATAAATCACTTCATCGCTATCTATATTGCTATGATTGTATGGCGCGGGAATTGACTGCGGATGATAATCAAACAAGCGGGGCACGAAAGAACATACAACAAAATTATTTGCTTCAAAAGTCTGGTGTACTGGCGGCGGTTGGTGTACGCGACCCGTAATCGGCTCAAAGTCATGAATACTGAACGCAAAAGGATAACAACAACCATCCCAGCCAATCACATCAAACGGATGTGCTTTATAGTGCATGCTGTATAGCCAACCACTCTTCTTTACCTTGATAAAATAATCGCCCTCATCAGTAACTGTTTCGAGTACTTGTGGGGGACGGATATCTCTTTCACAGTAAGGCGAATGTTCCAGCAATTGCCCATTTTTGCTTAGGTATTTTTTGGGAAAACGAATGGGACTGAAGGATTCAACAATAAACAACCGGTTCTGCGTAGTTGCAAATTCTATCTGATAAGTGGTTCCTCGCGGCACTACCAGGTAATCGCCGTAACCGAAAGGAATTTTCCCGTAAGAAGTATGCAACACACCACTTCCTTCATGAATAAAAATGAGTTCATCCGCGTCCGCATTTTTATAAAAATATCCGGACATGCTTTTTTGTGGCGCGGCCAAAACAATATGACAATCATTGTTCATCAACACCGTATTTCGACTCTCCAGGTAGTCTTCTGCCGGTTTAATATCGAAGCCTTTAAAGCAACGATGCTGCAGTAGTTGGTGTTCAGCTGGTATGGGCGATACTTGCTTCGCGTCTTCGGTTTTAATGATCTGTGTCGGCGGGTGATGATGGTAGAGCAAAGATGAGTCACTCGAAAATCCTTCGGTTGAAAATAATTGTTCCGAATATAAACTTCCGTCCGGCTTGCGAAATTGCGTGTGCCGTTTGTGTGGTATTTGTCCAAGCGAATAGTAATATGGCATAATAAATAGGTTTGAGGTATCAGGCATCAGGTGTCTGGTTTCAGGCATTAAGTATTAAGCATTAATAGTTGCCTACAGGTTCCCTCTCAACGCCTGTTCTCTTTCGATCGCTTCGAACAATGCTTTAAAGTTTCCTGCACCAAAGCTTTTTGCGCCTTTTCGGTGAATGACTTCAAAGAAGAGCGTAGGACGATCCTGAACCGGTTTTGTAAATATTTGCAAGAGGTACCCTTCATCATCCCTGTCTACCAAAACTCCCAGCTCCTTCAACGCAAGAACGCTTTCGTCAATCTTGCCAACCCTCTCAGCCAACTGTTCGTAATACGTACCTGGTGGTGTGCTTAGAAACTCAACACCACGGGATTTCATGGCCTTTACCGTGGTAATAATATCACTGGTAGCAACCGCAATGTGCTGTACACCTTCACCTTCATAAAATTCCAGGTACTCTTCCACCTGAGACTTTTTCTTTCCTTCCGCCGGTTCATTGATTGGGAATTTCACAAAGCCATTACCGTTACTCATCACCTTACTCATCAAAGCGGAGTATTCCGTATTGATTTGTTTGTCATCAAAGGATAAAATGTTGGTAAAGCCCATCACATCTTCGTACCATTTTACAACAGGTAACATCCTGTTCCAACCAACATTGCCAACACAGTGATCAACATACAGCAATCCGGTCTCCGTTGGCTGGTAGTTACTTTTCCATGGCTTATAGCCGGGGAGAAAAACACCTTTGTAATCCTTCCGCTCTACAAACAAATGCACGGTTTCGCCGTAAGTCTTTATACCGCTGATGCGCGCAATGCCATCTTCATCTTTTAATGTAACCGGTTCCATATATGTTTCCGCGCCTCTTCGTGTAGTTTCTTCGAAAGCTTCATATGCATCATCAACCGATAGCGCAAGCATTTTTACACCGTCGCCATGCTTTTGAATATGCCGGGCAATAACGTGATTGGAGGATAACGGCGATGTTAACACCAATCTTATTTTACCCTGCGAAAGCACATAAGAAGCCCTGTCCCGTACGCCGGTTTCCGGCCCTGCGTACGCCAGGGATTGAAAACCAAAAGCTGTTTTATAGTAAAGCGCAGACTGTTTGGCATTACCTACATACAGTTCTATATGATCGGTACCATTTAACTGAAGAAAATCGTGTTCAACAGTTGCAGACTGCTTTTCCGTGATAGGTGTGTTCATATGGAATATCGTTAGTCGTTAGAAAATGCCTGATGTACGCATTTCTCAATACATACCAGGTCGAACAAAAACCAAGCCGCAACAACTTAACGAACCGAGTCGGTAGCAAGCGTTAATACCAGGAAGATATAGCCGGTGCGTTCATCAGAAAAGATCTTATGAGAATAATCGGGTCTCATGAAGAATGTGTTTAGCTATTGCAAATGTACGAGGAAATTCACGATGTCAATCGTGAATAGTCAATAGTGAATGGTGAATAGTGAAGGGTGCGAGCAGGTCCCTTTCATGCAGTCAGGTTCGGAAGGCAAAAAGTCAATAGTGAATGGTGAATAGTGAAATGTGTAGCAGTAATTACATGTGGCCAGCCTTTTCAGGGCTAGGCTTTATTGTAATCAGAAAACACTATGTTAATTTTTCGGGGTTTCCCGAACAGTTTAAAGGCTGCACCTTTCACTATTGACCATTCACTATTCACTGTCTTGCTGTTGCTGACAAAAAAAGATAACTTTACAAAGATTTATTGCCTATGATCCACTTCAGGTCAGTAGAGAAAAAAGTTCGTAAAAGAAGGCCTGTTTAGCAAATACTACTTCAGCATGGGGCGATTTATGCTCCGCCCTTTAACGCTCCGGTCAAATTATTATTCTTCACTGATCTAGCTAAAACTTGCCGTATGTTAACACAATCAACTCCATCATATTCTGCCACAGATTATCAGACCTGGTCCATCTTATTTGATAGACAGGTTAAGGCCGTTCAACAGTTTGCCTACCCGCATTTTTGGAAAGGCGTTCAGGAATTGGGCTTCACGGCTGATACCATTCCGGATTTTGATGATATTAACCAGCGACTTGCTAAACTCACCGGGTGGTCGATTTACCCGGTTCCCGGGTTAATTGACAACCTCTTGTTTTTTGAACAGTTGTATGACAATAAGTTTGGCACAACCAACTGGCTGCGGAAGCCTGAGCAGTTAGATTACCTCGAGGAGCCGGATATGTTTCATGATGTTTTTGGACATATCCCGTTGCTTACAGATCCTTTTATTTGCAGCTATCTGCATGTGCTGGCTGGCATTGTAATCCGCAACAGCAATAATGAAGATATAATAGAGGCAATTGCAAGGTTATACTGGTACACCATTGAGTTTGGCCTGGTGAGGGATAAAGACGACCTGAAAATTTATGGCGCAGGAATTCTTTCTTCTATTGCTGAAACCAAATATTCGCTTTCCGATGAACCTGCACACGTTCCGTTTAATGTGGCAAAAATTGTAGAAACGCCTTACATAAAAGATAGTTTTCAGAAACAATATTTTGTAGTTGATTCTTTGCAGGAACTGGAAGACGCGGAAGAAGGGCTGGAAGAGTATCTTTTGGAGAAGTTTAAGAGAATGGATAATTGAAAATGAGGAAAAAGTCAAAATTCAAAAGTAAAAATTCAAAAAGCCTGAAAGATCTGATCGCATTCTCTGTGTAGCTCAGTGCCTTCTCCGTGTGACTCTGTGTAACTGTATTTTTTATTTTACAGAGGAAGCCAGAAGTTACTTTTAAAAGAAGTATTGCCTGTAATTTCATCCGGTAGAGAAATATCGAAGAAATTACAGGCAATTTTTATTGTTGCTTAATTCGTCAAATGTTGCCAGATAACATCATACACATCCACTGCCTCTAAATGATCTTTACTTACAGGCAGATCTGTCACTAATACCGGATGATAGGCTTTATCACTGACAACGGCGCCATGAGAGCCTTTTACTAATGTGGCATCTAATGGAATTACATCCATCACATAACGGAAGCCGGCTTTCTTACGCAACAACTTGTAAGCAGCTCTTGCTTTTGAGGTCATAAATAACTCGACAGGATCATACCCCGGCTTTTTGTGAATATCAACAACCCTTGCATAGTCAGGGGCGACTGCATCATCCAGCCAGAAATAATAAGTGAACCAGCTTCGTTCATCTGCCATTAGAACGAGATCACCGCTTCTTTCATGATCTATATGATATTCTTTTTGTTGCTCTTTATCTAACACCAACTGTACACCGGGCAAACCTGTGACAAGCTTTTTAACCTTTTCCCTAACGGAGGGATCATTTATGTAGATATGCGCCACCTGATGATCAGAAACAGCAAAGGCTTTTGAAACGCCGGCATCCAGCAATTCAAGTCCCCGTTCTACACGAATGCCCAATAAATTATGTTCACGCAGCAGCCTGTTGATGTGAACAGGCCGGCTGACAGCGTTAATACCATATTCTGAAAGCAGGATTATCCTGGCATTTTTAGAGGTGTAATATTCAACCAGATCCTTTACAATATTATCAATTTCACCAAGCTCTTTTGCAATAGCAGCCGCATCGCTACCATATTTTTGGAGACAATAATCTAAATGCGGCAGATAGATCAGCGTTAAAGTGGGATCATATTTTTTGTCCGTGTAAACAGATGCATCTGCGATCCATTTAGTGGAGGTAACATCTGCACCTGGACCCCAGAATTTGAATAAAGGGAACTGACCCAATTCTTTCTGCAATTCATCACGCAGTTCTGCCGGCACTGAATAACAATCCGGCATTTTACGGCCATCGGCCAGGTAATTCGGACGTGGTGTTACAGCGTAATCAGCACTTGAGTACATATTGTACCACCAGAACATTTTTGATACAGTGAAAGAAGGATCTTCTTTCCTGGCGCGTTCCCAGATTTTTTCGGCCTTTACCAATTTGTTTGATTGCTTCCAGAATTTGATCTCGCTATCGGTATGATCATACCAGCCATTGCCTACAATACCATGCTCAGAAGGCCATTTACCTGTTATATAAGTTGACTGCACGCTAGTGGTTACCGCCGGCAGCATCGGATCAATTGTATTGAAATGTTTTTTTTCGAGGTAATTTTTAATGAATGGCGTGTGTTCACCTATTACGGAAGAAGACAAACCAACAATATCAATAACAACTGTTTTTTTCATCGGTGGAGTTTAAATTTTACCAGTTCTACAAATCATCAAATTTATCGAATGTATAATATCACCCCCCGCCCGTCCGGTCAGGCGGGCTTCGGGATTTGAAACGAAGGCAGACTGCGTTCTTATCTTACTTTTCTATCTTGCATTCTTATCATTTCGTACATCTTGCCCATCTTGCCCATCTTACACGTCTTACGATCTTACAATCTTACGGTCTTCATATGCTGCTGCAGCACAACAATTTACTCACCCATTCCATTTCACGGATAATTGACTGCGTGATCGGCATGCGCATTTCTTCAGGCAACACTTCCCAGGTATAAGTTTCTACTTCAAGATGTGAAGTAAAAGACTGGTGACGATGCAGGGCCAGCACTTTACGGATGTCCTGTTGTGTTGACTGTAATACATCATATTGCTCAATGAATAGCGGCACGTGAAAATGCGCTCTCCATTCAGTCACGTCAAGATTATCCTTATCTGCAAGCGCCTCCGGCATGTCTGCATAACGGATCAATTCACTATCTGTTTGTTTAGCAACAACCTGGTGAAGATAAACCGGCTCATTAAAGCGTTCAAAGGCATCAATTACTTCAGTACGCTCACCGGGCTCTGCAGGTAATTTGGCTTTCAGAGCCGCACTGATCTGAATCTTACCGGTTTTAATACCAAGTGATTTTATCTGACGCACCATCTCTGCATGGTCTTCGTAACAGATCGCAAAATGGCAAACATCATAACACAATTGAATGTGCTGTTTAATTGCAGCCTCGGCAGCATCTTCCAATATGCCATTCCGTTCCTGTAAATGCTTTGTTCCTAATGGTAGCAGGTATTGTGTATACCAGTCGATAAATTCTTTTCCTTCACCCAACAATCCGTCTGGCTCTGGTTCAATATCAAGGTGAATTAATTTGCCTGTTTGAGCTTTTACTTCAATCAGGTAATCTACTATCTCAAGAATATGATTTGTTGCAGTTGTAAAGACATTGGGCAAGTCAGCAGCAGTATGCCAAAACCGGTAGGACAATGGTGAGGTTGATATACCTCCATCCATCCCTTCGGGCACTAAGGCTGCTAATATCTGAATCAGTCTTTTAGTGTATTCAACACGATCAACGGTTGTCCAGTCAGGCGCATGCACATTGTCTTTTACCCTGGTGTTATGAAAGCCCCCGTAAGGAAAACCATTCATGGTAAAAACATAACAATCATGTTGCTTCAACCAATCCTGAAACACCGGCAGGTTATTATCTTTCAGCAGTTCTATACTGGCTTCGTTGGATAAACGCAAGCCGATACCAAAAGCCCTGCCGGGAGATAATTGTTCTTTTATCTGTGGAATATGCTCTTGCAGCTTTGCAAAATGATCGTGCCAGCTTTCTCCGGCATGAATATTACTGCAATATGTCAGGTGACCGTAACTAGTAAGCATTTTAACTTGTTCTTGTGTTTAAGAAAATTGTTTTCATATGGTGCCCAGCCATGCTGAGGCTTTTTGTAAAAGCGCTATATCAAGTTCATGCACTTCTTCACCCTGCCCGATAGCCGACAGCAACATAATAGTGAGCTTGCCACCAAGGTGTTCCCTGAATTCTTCCAATCCTTTTATGACAGGACTTGATTCATCTTTTATTTCCATCAGTGGATGCGAAATTGAAAAGCCCAGATCTAACAGCACATCCACAATACTTTTTGCATCATCTTCCGAAAGTCTGCCTGAAACAAAAGAATAGGCGCTATCCAGTGCTATACCCAGCGCAACGGCTTCACCATGTTTAACTGTAAACCCTGAAAGTTGCTCGAGTTTATGAGCACTCCAATGACCAAAATCCAACGGACGGGAGGAGCCCATTTCAAAAGGATCACCACTGGCAATGTGCTCCATGTGCAAAGCCGCACTCCGTTGTACCAGGTATTTCATTGCCTCCATGTTTCTGGCAGCAAGCACAGTCGCATTTTCTTTCAACCACGCAAAAAACGGTGCATCCTTTATCAATGCAACTTTCACTGCTTCGGAAATTCCGGAGCGCCACTCAGCATCTGTTAATGTAGTAAGAAAATAAAAATCATTGAACACAGCCACAGGAGGGGCAAACGTGCCCAGGAAGTTTTTCTTTCCTTTATAGTTCACTCCATTCTTAACGCCGATCGCTGAATCATCCTGCGACAAAACCGTTGTAGGAATGCGGACATGCCTGATGCCCCGATGTGAGATTGCAGCAGCATAACCAACAAGATCTAACACTGCACCGCCACCAATTGCCACAATATATGAATGACGATCAATGCTGTATTTATCAACAGCATCAACAATCTTTAACAAAAGGCTCTCCGTATTTTTTGCTGCTTCCCCTCCCGGAACAACCATTATTTCGTCCACAAGAGCAATGCTTGTTTCGTGGGAGAAATAATTTCTTATCTGCTCATCCAGATATCCGTGGTGATTCATCACACCTTCATCCACCACAAAAAAAATCTTCTTAACGGTATCGCTTTTGTGTTGATGTAAAAAATCTTTCAGCAGCGTATTCTTCCCGTCAAACAAATGCGTTGTAAAGTACACATCGTATGCAAACTTCACACTGAATGACTGCCGCACAACGGTTGCATTCGTCTCCATCAAAGTATCAGTTAATTGTTGCATAATAAGTTCTACGTAATAAGTTGTATGTTTTACGTTATGAAAATGTGCCAAAACCGGTATTTATATCAAATTGATTGTACATTTTATTTCGACACAATTAGTAATGATAAAAAAATATTAAGTAACCGCAAAAAGCTTTGCAAGCCCAATTGATACGGGCAATAATACCAATATCAATAGTGCCAGGTAAATCATACCAAATGCAGCCGCCCACGCAGCATTCATAATGATCAATGCGATCACTCCTGCTTTAACGGCTTTACCAATCAATGGCCCTGCGGGTTGACGTATCGCCTTTCTTAAAGGTGGAAATATCATTATTCCGAAAAGTAATACAAAAGGAACAACCTGCCATCCTGCTCCGTTCGTGAAAGCAACGGCAATAATCGAAGCAATCACAATAAGATATAAGCTGACAGCGGCATATAAAGTTGTCCTTTTTCCACCATGCACTTCTCCCCTGCTGATCATAGTTATCGCTGCTATGTAAACAACCGGTATAAAACCGAGGTACCAGTGATCGGTGATCGCTTCAGGAATGATGCTCATGCCAAGCAGTAAGTTCGCACCCCGGCACAATCCCATATTAACCGGGCCGAACAGAGACTGATGCTTGCCCCATTTATCGTACACCAAAGCACATATCGCAGTAACGATGGCAAGTATGGTGGAGACTGAAAATAAGTTTCCGGGATGTACTAACGATGCCGCCACTATGCCAATGAGCAAAAGAATTGCCCCGAGTGAAGTTGCCGCACCCTTACTGATCAATCCACTCGGAATTGGACGCTCGGGCCGCTCCACTTTGTCCAGCGCTGCATCAAAAACATCGTTGAACACAACTCCGCCGCCGTAAAGGCCGGTAGTTGAAATAACCAACAGCAACACCGGTTGCAATTGCTGAATATTCCAGTTACCATTTACCGTAAATCCTGCGATGGCAACACCCGCAAGTATATCGGCAATGGCAGTTATAATATTTGCCAAACGCATGAGCCTGAGCATTCCGACAACTTTCTTCACGCGTTCTGCTATTTAATGATCATTGAATTTTTATCGACACGAGGTTGTTGTCCGCCGCGCAGAATAGTATTACCCTCAAATTTTTCACTTTGATCTATACCCTGTGCTACTGTGAAATCATCAACATTAATCTGACCGCTTTGTGCAAAGGCGGTGATCGCATTCTGGTACGTTACCATGCGGATATCTTCATCGCTAAAACCATGATCTTTCATGAGCGCGGCCGTCTTAGGTACAGCCAATGGATCGCTAATGCCCCAGTCAGCAGCAGAATTGATCATGATACGTTCTGTGCCGTACTGTTTTACAATCTCCACCATTCTTTCGTTACCCATTTTGGTGAAAGGATAAATGGTGAATGCAGCCCAAAATCCGCGATCCAGCACTTCTTTCACCGTTTCTTCATTATTGTGGTCAACTATAACGGTGTACGGATCAAGGTTGTGCTCCAGTGCAATATCCATACTTCGGCTGGTACCTTTTTTCTTATCACGGTGCGGCGTGTGAATTTGCACTGGCATGGACGCTTCCTTCGCCAGTTCCAGTTGCAGACGGTAATATTTATCTTCGGCGGGCGTCTGGTCATCAAAACCAATTTCACCCACACCAACTACACCTTCTTTATAAATAAACAACGGCAATATTTCCATTACCTGCTCAGCTAATGCTTCATTGTTTGCTTCGCGGGAATTAAGACCGATAGTACAGTAGTGTTTGATACCGAACTGGGAAGACCGGAAACGCTCCCAGCCGACAAGGCTGCTGTAATAATCCCTGAAAGTATCAACGCCGGTACGAGGCTGCCCCAACCAGAAAGCAGGCTCTATAATTGCGACGATACCGGCATCAGCCATTGCCTGGTAATCATCGGTTGTACGCGAAGTCATGTGAATATGCGGATCAAAAAAACGCATGCCTTTAATACGTTCCAGGTAAGAAGTATCCTGTTTACCGGGAAGCAGGTCTTTTTCTGTCAGGTTGTTACTGCAACACATAATCTAAGTAGTATTTGATAAAATGATTGAAGCCTTATTTTTATGCTAACACTGTCATGTATCTTTCTCCAAGAATCCACCATGTTAGCCTGTCATTTTTAATTTCGTCCGCAAGGCGGGAATGCGATTGAAGCAGTTCTTTTGCGGGGGTATAATTCGCGTCGTTACATGCCAGGGCTGCTGCCGCTTGTTCTATTTTATCCGTTGAATCGAATACCCTTTTTATATCGTCAAAATTATTTTCGTTTATAAAACGTCCCACGCCTCTCCACAATTGCGGATTTATGGCTCTTCCTGCGGCCCAGCGTTCGTGCGCGTAATCAACTAGTGTATCGGCAAGTTCTTTATTGTTGCGCTTATCCAATCCAATGATGCGATGAACTGGTTTTTCTGTGAAAAAAGCTTTTAGCACAAGCTGATTCCAGGCCTTATCATCGAGGTAAACTGACGGATATGGATTGTCGCAAATGATGGTCTGCAATACCGTTCCGATATTGCTGCGAATACCTTCTGCGCAGCGCTTTGCCCAAAGTTCGGGATAAGCAAGCACCGGAAGACTTGCATAAAGCGCTTCCTGCTCGTTGACATCAGCTGTCAAAAAAAGATTTTCAATACTGCGGAAATATTTTTGCTGGTCGGTAGCGTCCAATTGCATGAGCAGCCAAACGCGGCAAAGGCGGTCAACCGGCCATCCTTCGATCGTAAAGCCCGGTAACAGAGATGCTATTTGTTTTTGCTGATCATTGGTAATAGAAACAGATGCCTTACCTGTTTTGGAGGGTATTGCTGCAAAAGTTCTGTTGAACCTGCCTGTGTTTGCCTGGTTAGTGTTTTCATGGAGCCAGTTCCATATTTCACCACTAACATTCTGCGATACAACTTCCGCAATTGTTTTTGTCAATTGCTCCCATGAATAATTAAACATGCCAGTCGTTAGAGTTATCAGTTTTAAAATACGCTTAAAAAGCAGATGGTAAATATAGGGAATTTGGGCGTATAGCTGTCAGCTTTTAGCTATCGGCTAACAGCTTTTCTGCCCGAAGAAATGTCCGACGGACAAAAAAATATTTTTACATGATCATCAATCAGTCTGCTATACGCAGCCAGCGATCGAATAATTAACGGGATTCCCTCTGCATAGTTTTAAAATGCATGCATAAATGCGACCGCGTTGATTTAATTTCTACCCGAATTTCGAAAGCCATCAAAAAGAAAGGGGAACGTACCGATCTTCCTATGATTGTATATATCCTACGGACAATAAAGCTTCGTAATTCTGTAAGCTACTGAGCTTGATGCCCTATGGGCAATCGATTGGAGATGTTAAGTGGGCCTTGGTTTCTCAATTCAGATAATTTTTGTGAGGAAAGTGTGCATAAATGAGGCTACGTTAGATTCATCAAATTAACTTCCGGTTTTCCTTGAGTCTGTGTAGCCAGAGGAAAAAATTCGCTCCAGGTTTGACTTTTCCATCAATTAAAATTACTTATAATATCACCTGCGAAGTCGCCAGAAGAATGTTTCCATTTTTCCCGTAGGAAATTAAACTCAATTAAAAGCAGGCCAAAATTGAACAGCCTTTTGCCAATGACATGGAGGCTGTTTTTTTCATTGCCGTCTGCTTCAGCTGACGGAAAACGAAATTAACTGAAGATGGCTTTAGCCACACTATCCATTTTGGGGACTAAAGCCCTGTTTAAAAGATCAACCAATGTCCGTCAGCTAAAGCAGACGGCAATGAATTGGAGACAACCTGATCTTAATGAAAAGATCTGTCATGCTACTCTTGATTGTGGTTAACCAACTTCTCTCGTCGATAGGACATTAACCTATATCTCAAATAAAAAAAGGCTGACCGCAAACGCCATCAGCCCTTCACCCAAAAAATCCGACTTCCAAAAACTGTCTTTAGATATGTTACAGAAGAAATACCTTTTTATTTAATCGTGCTGTCCGAAAACAAAACCTGACCAAATCAAGGTACTTCGTACCCGTCCGAATGCGCATCCGGCGCGGGTGGGCTTCGTAACCCGTACTTGCCAGGCCTCTATCTCGAAGCTGTTTTATCTTCTACCTTAATACGTATGTTCCTGTATTCCACTTTCATAGTTGGCATTACGTGAACCTGCAGACCAATAAGGCCGGAAGATTTTCTGTTCACAGTATCATCATCGGTCGCATCGCTCATTAACACGCCGTTGATATAATGCTTCAGCCTGTTGCCTTTCGCAACAATTCTGATCTCATTCCACTCGGGTTTGATCAGGGCTTTTAAAGAATCTGAATTTCCAACGGAGCCCGTTACAATTGGCTTTTCGTTGTTCTTCAAATCCACCTGCTGTCCGCGCATGGCCAAAAAGCCGCGACCTCTTTCTTCATAATTCTGACCTGTGTAAGTATTCTTACCATCGATATCAGCCTGGTAACCTTTCAGTCCGTGCTGGACACCGGGAACTGCCTCGCTACGGTATTGCACGCCGCTGTTACCTTCCGGGCTGATCTTGTATTCTGCAACAAATTCAAAATCACCGGGCTGCCCCCCTTTCCAAATCAGGAAAGTATTGTTTTTTAATGGTTTTTCTTTGGTAACCTGACCTACGATCACGCCGTCTTCTACGCGCCAGAATTCCGTATCGGCTTCCCAACCATTCAATGTTTTACCGTCGAATATTTTTACAAAACCTTTTTCTTTTTTGCTTTGGCTGTAGCAGGACTGCATGCCGAAAAGCACGCCGGCAAGCAATATTATTCCTGAACGAACGAATATTTTTTTGTGTTTCATGTTTGAGTTTGATTGATTGTTATAAGTACTGAAATTGACTTAATCTTATTTGATGCAAACATTCACTCCTGTGTCTTTCCAGCTTTTTGAACTTGCAGATTCAAGCACCGCTTCGCAAACCTTCTGAGTTTCCAATGCCTCTTTAAAGGTAGGTTTACAAGGACCACCGGTTTCCAGGCTTTGCAGAAAATCAGCCACCTGGTGAATGAACGAGTGCTCATAGCCAATGCCCAGACCAGGCACCCACCATTTGTCCATATATGGTTGTTCGCCATCAGTGACATGAATGGAGCGCCAGCCACGGAGTGTTGATTCATCTGAATTATCAAAAAATTCAAGGCGGTTCAAATCATGCAGATCCCAACGGATAGATGCATTGGCACCATTGATTTCGAAAGTGTATAATGCCTTATGTCCGCGCGCATATCTTGTTGATTCAAACAAGCCCAGTGATCCATTCTCAAAATGACAATGGAAAACACAAGCATCATCAATACCAACTTTTTCAACTTTACCGGTTAACTGGTGCATGCGTTCTTTCACAAATGTTTCGGTTACAGCAGATACATCTTTGATACTTCCGTTTAACCACATCGCTGTATCGATGCAATGGGCAAGCAGATCACCTGTAACGCCTGATCCCGCAACACTTGCGTCCATGCGCCATAAGCCTTCACCACCTTGCGGAAGATTGGCATTGATTGTCCAGTCCTGCAAAAAGTTTGCGCGGTAGTGATAAATCTGACCAAGCTTTCCCGATTCAATAATTTTTTTGGCCAGTGTAACTGCCGGAATACGGCGATAGTTATACCATACGGTATTCGCCACACCAGCCTTTTCTACAGCATCTACCATTTCCTGCGATTCAGCCAGCGTACGGGCCAACGGCTTTTCGCACAACACCATCTTACCTGCTTCAGCAGCTGCAATAGCTATTTCAGCATGTGTATCGTTGGGCGTACATATATCCACAGCATCGATATCATCGCGGGCAATTAATTTTTTCCAGTCAGTTTCAACAGAAGCATATCCCCATTGATCTGCAAATGCACGAGCCTTTGCTTCATTGCGCGCGCAAACAGCCTGCAACACAGGTGTGTATTGCAACGCCGGAAAAAAATTGGGAACACGTCTGTAGCCGTTGGAGTGCGTTCTTCCCATAAAACCACACCCGATTAATCCTATTCGTAATTCTTTTTTATTTGACATTTGAATGTTTTTTGAGAAGGTGTCAGGCTTCAGGTATCAGGTTTCAGGTCTTATACCTTGTACCTTATACCTTATACCTTATACCTTATACCTTTTATTTTACACCTTATTCCTTACACCTTATAGCTGATACCTGACACCTCATACCTCATACCTCATACCTGATACCTGATACCTGATACCTGATACCTGATACCTGTTACCTCACGCCTCACACCACTCCCGCCAGCTTCTTCTCTTCAGCATACCATCCATGTGCCTCACGAACTTTAATCATTGCGGCCAGGATGTCGTTCCATGTTTTTTGTTGCAGCATCACTTCATTGGGAAACATACAACCATCCCAACAAATGTGCTGGAAGGCTTTGGTGAGATTACCATTCTCATCGCGAAGCCAGAAACCAGCAGCTTCAGTAATATCTAATTTACCATTTGGATCTGTAGCCAGGCAGTGACGGCCTGTTTTATCATGAGAACCAGTGCCATGTACGGTTCCATCATTTTGTGCGACGTGGAAATCAATTGTCCACGGACGAAGCGCATTGGTTAATTTCCTTAAACCGTCATTCAATGTTTTTTTATCGCTCCAATCAAAATTTTCAGGAAGAATCCTGTCTTCCGGACTGTTATATCCCAACAGGTATAACAGCGTATGCGACATATCTGCCTGGAAACCGATATTAGGACGACCAACTGCTTCTAGCGTATCTATCATGGCCTTCCAGCTATGCATGCCGCCCCAACAGATCTCACCTTCTGCGGCAAGGTGCTCTCCGTAATCGGCAGCAACATCACATGCTTCGCGGAAAGTCTGCGCAATCAATTGGGTATTATTTACAGGATCTTTTGACCAGTCTTCAGGTTTGCATGCAGAATCAATGCGCACCACACCGTAATGTCTTACGCCTAGTTCTTTTAGTTTCTGCCCTATCTGGCATGATTTGCGCACCATTTCTACAAAAGTTGCGCGGTCTTCTTTGGACCCCATAGCAGGACCACCCCATATCGGAGCCACAAGGCTTCCAACATTCAGGTTAAGCGATTGCAACTTATCAGCAAGTCTTTTCCAGTCATCATCAGATGCATCTATTTTAAAATGAGGTTCTAATAATCCTATATCGATGCCGTCAAACTTCACTCCGTTAACTTCTGCTTTTGAAGTAAGTTCAAGAAATGTATCAAATGGAATCGGTGGCTCGGAATCAGGTCCTTTACCAACAATACCGGGCCATGTTGCATTATGCAGTTTGGGATAGTTATTTTGTTGCATATCGTTAGAATTTTTAAATGTGCAAATTTGAAAATGTGCAAATTTGAAAAATGCAAATGTGCATGTGTGCCAATGCGCGAATAGAACAACGTGCTTTGCATTTGCATATTTGCACATTCACCCATTTTCTCATTTCGCCAAATCAGGATTATTCGGGCCGAAATGTTTTAGCATTACGATAGGATCTGTGGCAGAAAGGTTTACAATCTTCACCCCATCCTTCGCTGCTTTTTCGCTTACAAAGAATTCATCGTTGGTTAACTGGCCATAACGAATAAGTGCTGGTGTTTCAATATCCCACACACCCATTTGTCCGTGCCCCTGCATCATGATAAGTCCGTATGCAGCGCTGTCTTTTATCACAACAGTTTCACCCGGGAATACAGTCAATTCTTTAGCACTAAATGCATCAGACTTGTAGCAAACCCAATTTTCAATATAACCTTCTGCTTTCATTTCTTCAACGGGCTTAACAGGTTTTGGAGCCATGAACCTGTTTTCCATTGTATTGGGATCAACATTCAGCTCCCAGTCAAGCACATCAATCAATGAATCAAAATCACCTACGCTTTCTTTTGGTGATCCGTTCCATAATAACTCTTCAGGAATGATGGCTTCATTCACCAATGACTGATACATGGCAAACACATCGGAAGCTTTTTGTGGCTCATATGTACACATACTTCCCGGCGCGTGCAATAATCCCGGAGGTACATCCCAACCTGTACCCGGCTCTAATTTATAAGCCTGTGAATAGTTGGTTATTTTGTTATCTCCTTTTGTAAAGTTCACCAGGCATTCGCGGATCTGCTCTTTGGTTGTACCGGGCGCAATACCAATAAATGTATAAGGAAAATCACCACCATGGTTGTTCAACTGAGGAGGAAAATAATAAGCCTCGGGCTTTCCTTTCTGACCTATTAAAGCAGCCTTTTCATCATTGTGATGCACGTGATGGGGCAAAGGTCCCATATTATCGAAGAACTTGGAATACATTGGCCAGCTTTGGTATTCATTCCAGATACGGTCACCTATCAGTTCTCCCTTTAATTCGTCTATTGCATCTTTCAATAATACTTTCTCTCCTTTATCGCCGTCGTTAACCACAACAAAGCTCAGGCCCTCATGCTCACCAGTTAAGGGGCCATTCTTTGCCGGTGTTGTTGAAGAAAGCCATCTTTCGTCAATACCACCCCGTTGTCCACCTAATACATAATAATCATCGGGATGAAGTTTTATTCTGCGACCTGGCACACAAAATGAACGAGGCACCCATGTAGGCGCCAGGCGCAAAATACCTTGTCCCTGTTCCAATGCTTTTTGTGCGAGTGATAATGTCGCAGTTTTTCCGTTATTGTTTTGAGAAAGCGATAATGTTTCCATTTTATTTGTATTAAAGTGATACATTTTTTATTTGAACCAGTTAAACCACGGAGACACGAATAACACTAAGAAACACGGAGTAAACCATGGGAAAAAGCCTCAACGTGTCGCCATTTTGTTGTGTCGGTTGCGTAAAACTTCTTCTATAAATTCTTTGTGCTTCTTTGTGTTGTTCGTGTCTTCGTGGTTTAAAAATTATTTTCCTGCAGTTTCCTTTGCAGAGAAAATGGTGTCTTTGGGATTGCCACCAGCTTTCAGGTAAGCAAGCAAATCTTTTAATTCTTCGGGATTCAACCTGTTGATCATTCCCGGAAGCATTGGCGATACTTCTGAAACTCTCGTACGTAACACATCATCTTTAGGAATTTCTCTTACAGTCTGAGGCGCAAAAGGATTCTGAGAAATGACATATTTACCAGCTTCCTGTGTGATCAATCTTCCTACAACAGAACTACCATCTTTCAGATAAAACACAGTTGCACCGTATTGGTCAGAAATTGTTTTGCTGGGATCAATGATGGCTTCCAACATGTCTTTATAAGAGAAGCGCGTACCCAATTGCGTAAGATCCGGGCCTGCCGTTCCACCTTCGCCACGCATATTGTGACAAGAGATACATAGTGAAGCCGCGAACATTGCTTTACCTCTTTCAAAGTTGCGGTGATAGATACCACTGTCTGCAACTTTTACTGCATCATCCAGTTTCCAGTTTCTCCACGGACCTTTTGGTTGCATTGCGCCTTTTGCAAGGTTTGTATTAGAACTATTGGCCAGTGTTTCGCCTGACATTTTATCGTAATAAGCAAACTTATCTTTAGATACATTTTCCAAACCTTTCTTTCTTGCACCATCAATAAAGCCTATAAAGCTGTGTCCCCCTTTGTAATCAAACGCACTGTTGAACCATTTGAAATAAGTCTCCTGCGTTTGAGGTGTCCAACCAGTTTTTACCTGGCTTAAAACGGTTGCATAGAAAGTGGCCTGCATTGGCGGAACTTTTGAAAGCATACCTGCGATATCCATTCCGTATTGCGGATTACGCATGATAAGGTCAGATGATTTTGTAAATGTTTCCTGTCCGGAACTGTTATCATCTTTAGCTTCTGCCAACAATGGAACTGTTTTAGCAACAAAGTCGGGCGCATCCAGGAACCCAAGCAGTTTGCTCAATTCCCTGTTTAGTTCATTACCACCTTTTGCAGGATAATGCGGATTCAAATAAGCAATTACAGCCGTTTTTGAAATAGCATCAGGCGCACCCATACGCGCGAATACCAATTCAAATGCACGTAACAGATCTATCTGCTGTGATTCAGATAATTTTGCATAATCAACCTGCTGCAAAGCATTTAATGCCTGAGCTTTATCATTAGGATCACCTTTACGGGCCAGGGCTATCATCGCCTGTGTTAAAGCAACCGGATCTTTTTCTGCCAGTGCTTTAGCTTTCCATTCACTTACAGGATTATTTTCTACTGCAATTCTTGCTGCAAAACGGATGAACCTGTCATTATCTTTCAAATAAGGCCATGCAAAATCTACTGCACCGGCTTTAGGCGCACCATGGTACTCCTCCAGCTTTCTGCGAAGCTTTTGTGCATCTGTTAATTCAGGCGCTTTCAACGCATCAGTATTATCCTTACTGTCTTTATAGTAAACGCGATAAAGATCAGATTCCAGTCTGCGACCTCCTGTGAGGAAATATAATGCTCCATCAGGACCAACAACTCCATCTGTTAATGGCAGTGGTGAACCGGATACAAACTCCTCTCCTTTTGCTTTATAAGAAGCACCTTCGGCGTCAAGATGAATCGCGTAGATGATACCAAAACTCCAGTCAAAAGCAAAAATTGACTTGCGGTATTTTTCAGGAAAATGACTATTGGCACCGGATACAACGTTTGTTGGTGAACCCTGGCCAACATTTAATATTGCAGGAAGGTTATCAGGAAATACCGGTGACCATTTGTCTGTACCTGGTCTCCATCCAAATTCACTTCCGCTTGTCACGTGACAAATACGAGTAGGGCGATACCATGGGGTACCAAAATCCCACTCCATATCTGAATCATAAGTAAACATATCGCCAACATCGTTGAACGCAAGGTCAAATGGATTGCGGAAACCAGAGCTGATCAGTTCCCAGTCGTTACCGGTGGAATCAACGTGAGCAATCCAGCCGCCGTGCCAGTTTACGGTGTTATCATGCCCGTTAGGATCTTTAACTAGCGGAAGAATGTTGTCAATTTTAGAATCTGGTTTACTGCGGTAACGATTCATCTCAGGGATCTTTGTGAAGTTACCGGCAATTACATACAATGATTTTTTATCCGGGGATAAAACAATACTATGAGGACCATGCTCACCTTCGCCTTCCAGCTTTTTCAGCAACGTGATTTTATCAAACTGATCGTCACCATTAGTATCCTGCAAACGGTACAAACCACTTCCTTTTTCAAAAGCACTATCGCTGTTGTGATTGATCATCACATACAAGCTGTTGAATGCCCACAACAAGCCGTGCGCATAACCGATATCTACTTTGTTGTTTGCCGTATCTTTTTCCGGAACAGCGATACGTTCAATTTTTACTTTGGTAACAGTATCACCAATTGCAGGCAATTGCATACGATACAATGTACCGTACTGATCTGAAGCGATCAGCCTGCCTTTGTCATCGAATGTCATGGACACCCATGAACCTTCTTCGTTTTCTGAAGGCCCATACAGGTGATCTGCGTGAAAACCTTCAGGCAGCTTAAGGTTGGCCACCTTGGGATCTGATGATAGTTTTGAATCAGCCTTTAAATCGCTGCTGTTTTTACAAGAGACATACAACAGACATAAAGCCCCTCCCGTAAATAACTGCAGCTTTTTAAGCATGGAATGACAATCAAAATTTCTCCTTTTCTTCATAGTTGCGCTTGTTTTAATTCAAAATGGTTTGGTCATTTATCTGATTTTTAAATGACCAAACCAACATGATACTTTATAAAATTAATAACCTGGGTTCTGCACTAATTTGTTATTCTTGTTCACCTCGCTTCTCGCGATGGGGAAGAAATAACATTTGTCTAACCACGCACCTAACTGAATTTCAATTGGTGTAATCTGGGGTATCGTTGCTGTTGTATGATCGGGATTCAGCGGGTATAAAACACTCACGCCGTGCATGGTATGATAAGCCTGGTCTGCAATTAACCATCTGCGAACATCAAAAAATCTGTGTCCTTCATATGCAAGTTCAACTCGTCTTTCGTTACGCAAGCGCTGGCGCAATGCATCTCCGGTTTCTGAAGCTGGAATATTTGGCATTCCGGCTCTGGTCCTAATCATATTCATGTAAGTCTTGGCTTCTTCATACTGACCTAACTCAATGCAAGCTTCGGCGTAATTTAAGAGTATTTCTCCATACCGGAAATATCTGAAGGTTAAATCTTGATAAGTTACCTGGATATCAACATTCGGATCAATGTATTTCTTCATGGTTGCGCCGGAAGTATTGTTGTTCCATGAGTTGGCAACACTGTTACGGGAATCAAGTCCGTACACATTTACTTTTTGACCATTTTCCCATTTTTCCCATGTTCCTGTCTGGAAAACACCAACGGGATCAAGGCTCTGCAGGTCTTTGGGGCGCGGCCTCCATTTGGCACCTTCGTACAGAATTGTTCCGTAAAAACGAGGGTCCCTGTTTTTGTATGGCTCTTTTGCCTGGGCTGCGTTGTCCCTGCTGAATTTAGTTCCATCGCTCATTTCATAAGAATCCACCAATTCATTTACAGCACCTACACCACCGTTGCCATACCATCCGTTTGGTGTTACGTCCCAGCCGTTAACACCTTTACCAATAGCTGCATTGAAGAAGCGGATAAAAATATCCTCCTGGGTAGGCAGTTTGGAAGTAAAGATAGAAGCGTAATTGTCTGCAGGAGAAGAACCAGGAGCCGGAACAGCCTGGTATAAACCATAAAGATTCATGTCCATAACTGCTTTAGCTGCATTCTTTGCCGCTGTCCAGCGATTTATTTTATCGTCTGTTTTGTACCCCAGCAACTCCGGATTGGAAAAACCGTTTGTAAGAAATTGGTTTTTTGTTGGATTGTGCTGATCACTTGCTGCATAAAGCAATGTTCTTGCTTTCAATGCAAGCGCTGCACCTTTTGTTGCACGGCCAAGATTATCGCCTGTCTCTACATCAGGTAATAACGCTGCCGCCTTGTCGCACTCACTTACAATAAAGTTGATGCAATCTTCATAAGAGCTGCGTTCAATATTAAAATCATCATTCAGGCCATACACTTTTGTAACCAGCGGTACTCCGCCAAAATAACTAACAAGGTTGTGGTAGTCCCATGCGCGCAGGAATGTAACCTCACCGGTCATCCTGTCTACAAGTGCTTTATCAAATGTCATTTCAGACACTTTATCAAGAAAAATATTACAAGCGCGAATGTCAGCATAGTTGCCGTTCCAGTTACCCCAGTTATTGGCGTTGTCAGGCGTAACAAGACAGTTACCAATATCAAAGCTTGCTTCCTGGCGGCTGCGGGACTCATCAACAGTACCGGCATTGAAGTCCCATCCCCACCCGATATCTCCGTAAATCTTATTTACAAAAGCTTCCGTAAGTGCAGGATCGCCCCATACATCTTCTGAAGAAAACTGATCTAATGGCTTCTTATTCAGATAGTCTTTTGCGCAGGACGCAAACGATAATATGAAAGCCAGGCAAAGAATCGATTTATATAAGTTATTTAAGTTTCTCATTGTTCAGTGTTTAGAAATTAACAGATAGACCTGCGTTTAAAACCTTCATCAGCGGATACACCTGGCTATTTACCCAAATTGATCTGTCATCCTGGTTAGGAGATTCAGGGTCGAAGTCCTGCATTTTTGTAATGGTAATCAGGTTCGCACCGCTTACATAAATCCTCAGTCCGGTAAGTCCCCATTTCTTAATCAGGCTGCTTGAAAAATTATAACCCAGTTCAACACTCTTCAATCTCAGGTAATCACTGCTTCTTACCCAGTAAGTATTGTTTGGCGCACCATCTGTCATCCAGTATTCTTTACTACGGTTCCATGTTCTTGGTTTCTTCGCATCAATGTTATCTTCTGTCCAGCGGCCTTCAATATCATGTACCAAAAAGTTTCCGGCTTCTCCGGAGAACGTACGGTAAGATCTTTCTGCTCCTGCTGCTCCCTGGATCAAACCTGACAGATAAAAGTTCTTATAGCCAAGATCGAATGAAAATCCGCCGGTAACAGTTGGAATATCTGTCTTATAGTCTCTTTTCTGATCAAGTCCATCTATTTTACCATCTTTATTTACATCTTCAAAGATCAAATCACCAGGACGGGCACCGGCCCAGTGCGGATAATTATCAACTGCTTTCTGATCTCTGAACACGCCGATTGCCTGGTAGTACAGCTGCGCATTCATCGGGTGTCCTGTTGTTTGCTGATAGCTTGGCACACCAGGCGTTTCATCCCAGAACATGATCTTATTTTTAGCATACGCCACGTTAGCAGATACCGCGTAAGTAAATGCACCTGCACGGTTATTATAGCCTACCTGTGTTTCAAAGCCCTGGTTAAGTACCTCTCCAATGTTCTGTCTTGGCAATGACAAACCTGTTGTTGCAGGCACTGAAGCGTTTCTCCACCAAAGGATATTTGAACGATAGTTGTGGAAGTAATCTGCGGTGATAGACAATTTTCCGTTGAACAATTGTGCATCAAAACCGATATTGCCCTGGTCTGCAATTTCCCAGGTAACATCAGGATTGGGAATACGTAATTCACTCACCTGTTTAACAGCTACACCACTATTGAACACATATGTGCCGCTGTAGCCATAGCTTGACAGGAACTGGTATGGATCGATGCGGTCATTACCTGTTCTGCCAAGAGAACCACGGATCTTCAACTCATTGATGAAGCTGATATTGTTCTTCCAAAAATTTTCCTGGGAGACACGCCAGCCTAGTGATACACCAGGGAAGAAACCGTACTGTTTATGCTCGGGGAAGATGTAAGAGCCATCATATCTGAACACAAATTCTGCAAGATATTTTCCCTGATAGGCATAGTTCACACGACCGAAGTAATTTAAACGCGCATTCTGGCTGGCTGTACCGGTATTATCTTTTAACAGATCACCACCAGCAAATAATTCATCAAGTGCAGTTGAAGTAAAGTTTCTGCGATAAGCGGAGAAGAACATCAAATCACCTGAAATACGTTCCGTACCCAATAATGCTTTAACTGCATGATCGGTACCAATAGTTGTTTCATAATTGATCAAAGCATTAAGAGTAGTGCGTTGTGTATTATTCAGAGATTCTGTCAACCTTGCATCAGAAAACCCTCTGATGCCTTTTGTAAGGATGGGTTGGTTATTTGCATCATATCCCGTAAGTGTGTACAAGTACCAGGGTTTTTGAAATAGCTTTCTGGTAAGCAAGTTTTTATCGAAAGATGCATTACCTGTGACACTTAAACCTTTAACCCATGGTATGCTGATATCCAATTTCAAATTACTTTGAAAAATATAAGCAATGTTTTTATCGTAGCCCGTTGCATCCGTTACGATCACTGTAGAGTTTGCACCGTACTCAACATCCGGACCAGGCAAGCCGTTGGGCCATCTTGCAGGCAGATAAGGATATGCACGGTTCATTGCCCAGAAAGGATTTAATGCACCTTCCCCGGTAATGCCGGAATAGTTCCTGTTTTCCTGGTTACCTTGCAGATCAAGACTTAACTTGATACTGTTTGAGATCTTCGCATCAATATTACTTCTGAAATTTGTTTGAGAATAATTGGTTGCACTATTGTAGTACATTCCATCCTGGTAATTGTGACCAATAGAGATAAGATACTTGATATTATCAGAACCACCACTTAGTGACATGTTACCATAGTATTGTGGTGACCACGGCTTTACTGTTTCTTTAAACCAGTCTGTATTTGGATGTCCCCAGGGATCAGAACCATCCTTATACTTCTGGATGTCTTCATCTGTATAACGCAGTGGCTCATTTGCATAATGTTTGATCTCATTGATCAACTGTGCATAGGTTGCAGCATCAGCCATCTTAGGCAATACAGTTGGAGAAGTCATCGCACCATTCATGTTGATCTGCAACTGTGGCTTACCTGACAAACCGCGTTTTGTTGTTACAAGAATTACACCGTTAGCAGCCTGCGCACCATAGATGGCAGCGGAAGCATCTTTAAGTACGTTTACGGAAGCAATGTCTGCAGGATCAAGTCTGTCAATACTTCTGTTAGCGATACCGTCAACTACAATTAACGGAGAGTTGTCGCCTAATGTATTCGATCCTCTTATTCTCAATAAAGACGCATCGTTACCAGGTTCGCCGGTACGTGTAACAGCAACCAAACCAGGCAGACGACCACCCAGTGAGTTGGTCACGTTTGGTAAGGGAGACTTCTGCAATACATCTCCTTTTACTGAAGCAACAGAACCGGTTAAAGTAGCTTTTTTAGTACTGCCGTAACCAACCACAATCACGTCGTTCAAATTACTTTCAGTAGCTTTTAAGCTTGCATTTACAACAGATTTGCCATTTACAGCAACCTCCTGAGATGCAAAACCTATAAAAGAAAATACAAGCACTGCGTTTTTGCTAACGCTTACTGTAAAGCTTCCCTTATCATCGGTTGCAGTTGCAACTTTTCCATCCTTGATACCAACCGACACACCTGCAATGGGTGCATTCTTTGAAGCATCTGTAACAGTTCCGGTAACCTTAATTACGTCTTGCGCGTGCAAGCCGGCAGCAAGTAAAAATGTAGTGAGCAGGCATAGTAAACGTTGTAAGGGTATTACAACAAACTTACCTGAAATGTGAGCTCTTTTCATATAGCAATAGTTTGTTAGAACATAAACTTAGAAACTCTTTTACGTTAAACCGTCCTGAGCCATCCTGAAATAAACATGTTTTATTTTTATTTTTTTCGAAACAAAAAAAATGCATCAAACTATTATGTTCATACTATTAAACATTTTATCGAAACGCTTATAAATAAAGGAACACAGCATATCATTATGCGATCATTTATGCTGAAAAAAACAGTTGAAAGCCTGATGCAATAAAAAAACATCTCGTTCAAATTGTGATTAAAACACAGCTCAAACGATCAGGGGTTAAGCAACCGATATAACTAGTTATAGAGATGTGCAGTTATATTATTTAATATTCAGTTATTCACTTAAGGTACTGTGATTATTATTCGGATATCATGCTAATAATGGTCTTGGTATTCCAATCGCCTCATGCGTTTTCGCAATTTTTTTTTATTTATCCAATAGCCAATTCACATACAGCTGATCTGACAGCAATCGAGCAGCCGATGTCTTTTATTCCGAACCTTTATTATAAAAAACATATAGACCATCTTTACCGGCAACAACAATATCTTTTTTGCCGGATCCTGTCAGGTCATTAATGCTAAAATAAATTCCTGCGCCTTTGCCCTCACCAAAAGGGCCGTAGCTAATGATTTGTTTTGTAAAAGCGCTTCCATTCCATTTATAATAATAAATACCCAGCGGGTCTGTTTCACCCGGATCATTTCCGTTGTGTGCGCGGTAACGTTTACCGGTCACCAGTTCATCTTTCCCGTCACCATCAATATCCACCCATTGCATGGTATGGAACTGTGAATTATATGGATCGATCGAGTGTTTGATCCAGGCAGATTTCTGACCTTTCTTTTGTTCATACCAATCGAGACCATAATCGTGTCCTTGCCCAACTATGATATCCGCAGTGCCATCACCATTTACATCGGTAATAATGATAGGTACACTCGAAGTGCCGAGGTTGAAATCCTTGTGAAATGTCCATTTACCCTGATATGGATCTTTTGGTGCTTCAAGCCAACCTTCACTTAACACAAAATCATTTGTGCCATCACCATTAATATCACCGAAACCGAGCCCGTGACCGGACTTGCCATCCATAATTTTATATGCTTTAAATGTTCCTGTGCCTTTACCATTATTATCAGTAACAAGTTTGTAGATAACAAAATTATCATTAGGTGTATTGGGTATAATTTCAACAATACCGTCACCATCAATATCCCAGCCACGTGTTGTTTCTATATTACCTGCTTCAGCTATTAAGTGTTCTTTCCATTCTTTGTCCGCACCCGGATTTTCACGCCACACCAGGCTTTTACCAAACCATCCGCCAGTAACGAAGTCCGTCAAACCATCTCCATTAACATCAAGTGGAATGGTTGAAAAGTCGTCCCAGTATTCGCCGAATTGTTTGGGCGCTCCAATAAAATGACGTTTAAAATAACCTGGTCCTTCATACCAGTATGCACCTGAAACTATATCGGGAATTTTATCATTATTGACATCAAATACGCCGGCTGATTCAAAACTTTCTGCAGCGATCTGTTTTTTGACAAATTTCACGGGTCGTGCGGGCTGCGCAGATGTATGTCCGTTAGATTGTGAAAATGTGGAAACGCAAATAAGAGTGACTATAGCAAGCAAACAACTTTTGTACATATCAGGAATTTATGCAAATCACGCGTAAGATATATGATAGGTTTAGTTAAGTCGTCCTGTACTGTGCTGCTTGTTTAGGAACCACGGAGACACAAGGACACAGAGAAACACAAGGGATTTTGAACCACAGAGGCACAGCGACATGGAGAAGCACTACGAAGGTTTTGCCACAAAGACGCTACGGCGCAAAGATGCACAAAGGGGTTGGAACCACGGAGGCACAAGGGCACGGAGAAACACGTTTTTTTGCCACAAAGCCGCTAAGACGCAAAGGAGCACGAAGATTTTGAAACACAAAGACACAAAGTACGCAAGAAACACGAAGTTAAGACGCGCAAGCGCAGAAAGGGCACGAAGCTGTGATTGCGATCACCCCTTCGCTAAGAAAAACGTATAACGTACAACGTATAACTTAAAACAACCCAGGTCTCGCTGCGTCGCTGCTACTTTGCGCTCGTTGCGTGAAACCGTCACATCAATGGATCGGGGCATCAAGAAAATCCGGAACAACTGCCAGCAGCCAATCAGTGTGCATCATGATGCCGACGTGGGTTGTGGCTGGAAATATGGCGAGGCGCGAGTTTGGAAGGCCACGAAGATCGCCCATTTGTCCGCCGCCCAGCAACCGGAACATCTCCGCAGCATGTTCTGGTTGTACACCATCGGAGTCGCCGAGAATGATGCATGCCGGTGATTTAATGGCTTTTACTTTGTCTGCACCAAAATCATACGACTTAGAAACAAAATCACGCATCTTACTGACAAATTGTTCGAAATGTTTTGGATCAGGAGCTATACTGTCATAAAGTGTTTTCAAAGGCGTTTTGGAGAACGCTTCCGCTGAAATGGTTGGAAATATTGTTCTTGTCTCCGGATACCATCCGTCAAATTTATATACAGCGGAAACAATGACAAGCTTTCTTACAATTTCCGGATGCCGGATAGCTACCTGTAATGCAACGCCACCACCAAGGCTATAACCCATTATGTTAGCGCTGTCTATTTTTAAAAACTTCAATAACGATGCAACGTCGTCCGCCAGACTCTCAAAAGAAAATGGCCGGTCGATATCCGCGGTGCGCCCGTGCCCCTGCAGATCAACTGCAATTACCTTATATTTTTTTGACAATTCCGGCATCAACTGTCCGAAAGCGGTTCCGGTGTTCATGAAAGCTCCATGTAACAAAATCAGTGGCGTTCCGGAACCCTGCATTTCATAATACATTTTAAGACCGTTCACATTGGCGTAACCGGTCTGTAATTGGCTATTCTGAGCGAACAGAGCATTACTAAAGATAAACAACAGCATAACTGCGTACGCTGTTATTACCAAACGAACAGAATTTATTGATCTACACATATCCCTATTTTTAAAAGTGATTTGATTCTTTTGCCCCAATATTGAGGTATGCTTCGTAAATACAAACTTACTTTTTAGATCATGTTTTTTAAACCACTGAAAGCGACAATTAGCGGGTGGTTTGCGACAGTCGGGCCTGCAATTCTTTTGTCGCACAGTGTTTGCCTTTCATATAAAAAATCAATTTCCGATACTGAATGATCTTACTTTCATAAAAACAAGCAGGGCAACATGAGTAAATCATTACAAATACAAAAGCTGCCAGGCATACTGCGCATTATAATGTTTGTTCTGGTAACAATCGGCATAGCAATGATTGCAAGAAGAATTCTCGCGATCTATGGCATTATTCCTTCATTTTCTCCAAACGGAGAACCGCCTTTTGACACAGGGTTTGCAAAACATCCGGCAATAACATTGTTGCACATTCTGCCAGGGTCCTTATTTATGATACTTGGTCCCTGGCAATTTATACCAGGCATCCGTAACAGGCATGTTCGCTTTCACAGGATCAGCGGCACAATATTTATCATCGCTTCATATATCGTTGGTATTTCCGCTCTTTGTATGCCATTTATCATGATGCCTATCGGAGGTATAAATGAAGCTGCCGGAAGCATGCTGTTTGCGATCTTCTTTCTAGTTGCATTAAGCCGCGCGTGGTGGTATATTTTAAGAAAGAATCAAACGCTTCATCGTGAATGGATGATCCGAGCGTTTGCAGTCGGCCTGGCAGTAAGCACTATCCGTCCGATAATTGGATTATTTTTCGGATTGTCAGGTTTATCTCCGCATGTATTTTTTGGAACCGCATTCTGGATTGGCTTTACGCTTCATCTTATTGTAGCTGAAGTATGGATAAATTATACGAGACCGGTAACATATTTATAAACTTCTTTTGGAACTCACCTCAGATAACTTTGTTAAAACCGTTTCTTTTTCATGTTCTTTTGGCTTGATCCAAAAGTCCCCCGCCTGAATGACGACAGTCGGGCAGGAAAAGATCAAGGCAAACATCCGCCATGATGATTCTGTTCGGACGGGCGGCCCCTGGCACCATACCTCACACCTTACACCTCGCACCAAAATTCCCAAACAATGACATTATTCATGTTTCCCGGCTTTTGTGTTTGATAATTTTGTGCACCCTAAAAAACGCAGATTAATTACGGCGTTAAATAAGGTGCCTGTTGCCATTGAAACATTCCCGCATGTTTCGGCAACAACAAAAATTCAATGCAAAAGCATTTCCAATATGATATTAAAAAAGCAGGCTTTACAAAAGCATGAGGAGTGGGCAGGAAAAATTGGCATAAGCTGTAAAGCGCCCATTAATACAAGAGAAGAGTTGAGTATCGCGTACACGCCAGGCGTTGCAGAGCCGTGCATGGCAATTGCTGAAGACACAACATTATCGTACACATACACAGGAAGAGGCAACCTGGTAGCTGTTATTACCGATGGCACCGCTGTTCTGGGCCTGGGGGATATCGGTCCTGAAGCAGGCATGCCGGTGATGGAAGGCAAATGCGCTTTGTTCAAAACTTTTGCAGGCATAGATGCAATTCCGTTGTGCATTCGATCTAAAAATGTTGACGAAATTATTAACACGGTAAGATTACTCTCTGGCAGCTTTGGCGGCATTAACCTGGAAGATATTTCGGCACCGCGATGTTTTGAAATTGAGCAAAGATTGAAGGAGGAATGCGACATTCCGGTATTTCATGATGATCAACATGGAACCGCGGTAGTTACACTTGCTGCAATGCTTAACGCACTCAAAATCGTAAATAAAGATATCCGCGATATAGAAGTCATTGTTAACGGATCGGGCGCAGCCGGCATTGCGATAACAAAATTATTGATGCACATGGGCCTGAAAAAAGTAATTCAATGCGACCGGACCGGAGCCATTTATGCAGGCCGGAACTATTTGAACAAAGAGAAAACTGAAATAGCCAAAATCTCTAACCTGCAAATGAAAAAAGGCAAGCTTTCAGACGTAATAAAAGGCGCCGATGTTTTTATTGGTGTATCAGCTCCCGATGCTTTGACCGAAGATGATGTAAGATCCATGGCAGTTGATCCGATCATTTTCGCGATGGCCAACCCAACGCCGGAAATAATGCCTGATGTTGCGCTTCATGCAGGCGCAAGGATTGTAGGTACAGGCAGATCAGACTTTCCAAATCAAATCAATAATGTACTGGCTTTTCCTGGCATTTTCCGGGGAGCGCTTGATTGCCGGGCAAGTGATATCAACAATGAAATGAAAATAGCAGCAGCCAAAGCCATTGCAGGCATTATTAAACCCGATGAGCTACATGAAGATTATATTATACCAGATGTATTTGACAAACGGGTGGCCACTTATGTAGCTTATGCCGTTGCTGAAGCAGCAAGGATGACGGGAGTTGCAAGGAAGTAAAGAAATGTCTCTTATATAAAATGGCGATTAAAAATCGCCATTTTCTGTTTTATATTTTCCCGTGAAAGATTAGATAAATAATTGTAGTCGCTCTTATACCTTCCCTCTCACATCTTTCAACTTAACAATCATCGATTCAGCGTCCTCTTTTATCCATGCGTTATATTCATCAATTGCTTTAAGGCGCTCCTCCTCAGAAACAAACCCACTTTTTACAACCTGTGGACCGCGTAATTCAGCGACTTTTGACCATAGACCGAGTTTGTCCGCGAAGGACTCCTCTCCTTTCTCCGCTATTTCATCAGCATTGATTGTTTCGATAGAATGAAAGCCCAGCTTTTCAAAAAGCTGAGGCAGATGATCTGCTATTTCGTTATCCATACCTGCATCAGCCCGCCAGTCTAAAAATGCCTGGTAAAACTTTCTCATGCTTGCCGGAGGTCCCGGCGTCCATTCGAGCTTTGTGTGATTGTAATCTAATATTGAGATCTGTCCGCCGGGTTTTAATAACGTCCTGAATTTCTCTAAAGCCTGTTCAGGATTATTCAGCCATTGCAGTACACGTGCGGAAACAATAAGATCAAATTTTCCGGGCGGATCATATTCAAACAGGTTCGCTTCAATGAGCTCAAGATTTTTGATATCAGCAAAGTCGGCTTTACCTTTCGCAATCAGGTGATCGCTGCTATCGATGCCTGCAACATGCCCTTCGTCACCAACAACTTCTGCTATGCCGGCAGAAATGGCGCCGGTTCCGCAGCCAACATCCAGCACTCGCATGCCTTTTTTTAAGATGGGCAACAATGTGGAATAACTGTTTTGTAAACTCCTGCTATCTAAAACTTTCGATGTGCCTGCCGGCATCTTTGCTCTTTCTGTTGCGTCTATTCTCATAAGAAACACAATATAATGCTTTTGAACCACGGAGACACAACGGCGCGGAGAAACACAGCGATTTTTTGAAACACGAAGACACGAAGTGCGCAAAGAAGCACGAAGTTTCATTTCAACCACGCAGACAGGTAGACATTGAGAAGCATGGACGATTTTTCAACCATTCCTTAGTGCATCTTAGTGTTCTTTGTGTGGTTCAAATTTTTCGCTACGATCAACGTATCACGTAAAACTTTCAACTTATTCAGTTCGCAAGCTTTTCACCGGATTAGCCAACGCGGCCTTAATGGCCTGGAAGCTGATCGTTGCAAGTGTTATGATTATCGCGATGATGCCGGCGGATATAAAGACTAACGGACTAATCTCTATGCGGTATTCGTATTTTTTCAACCAGTCCTGCAGAAAATATAAGGCCAGCGGAGATGCAATCAGGCAACTGATAAACACGAGCAGTACGAAATCTTTTGATAGCAATAACCATAATTGGGAAACAGATGCGCCAAGCACTTTCCGCACACCTATTTCTTTTGTGCGCCTTTCAGCCATAAATGATGCCAATCCGAACAAACCCAGGCAACTGATAAAAATAGCGAGCGCAGCGAAAATGCGGGACAATGCACCAACCTGGTTTTCTGCCTGGAACTTCTTGTTGAACTCCTCATCCACAAACCTGTATTCAAAAGGATAAGCGGGATTATATGTTGCCATAACCGGCTGAATGGCTGCGAGCGCTTTTTGCAGATTTGTGCCAGTTTTAAAGCGGATCATTCCTTGTGAAATAAAATAGGGCCTGAATAACATGATTGCAGGCATAACGGACCTGAACGGATCCTCCATGATCACGTTTTGAACAACGCCAATAACGGTCATGGGTTGATTGGCAAACCTGATCATCTTACCTAAAGGATTTTTAAACCCCATTAGTTTAACTGCCGCTTCATTCAAAACGACAGCATTGCTATCTGTAAGGAATTCTTTCGAAAAGAAACGTCCTTCTTTCAAAATAACGCCTGACGCTTTATCATAATCGTGATCTATCATTATCGCAGAAAAGAGTGGATGACTGTCCGGGTCTTTACCTTCCCATGAAAAATCATCCCATTGATTGTACACACCGGTCATCGGGCTTGACGAACGACTAACAGCCTCAAGATAACCGGTTGCCAGCAAATCCCTTTTAAGCGGTTCAAAATTTTTGGTAAGATCATTGGAAAGGCCAAAAGAGATCAGGTTATCCGGACGGTATCCCAATGGCCTGTTGCGCGCATGTTGTATTTGCTGAAAGACGATAATGGTTCCAATAATGAGCGCGATGGAAAAACTAAACTGTATTACCACCAGGATTTTTCTTGGAAGATTGGCCGCCTTTCCCGCGCTGAATGTACCTTTCAACACCTTGATCGGCTTGAATCCAGAGAGATACAGCGCCGGGTAACTACCGGCAAGAAGTCCTGTAACAACGCATCCTGCAAACAAAACTAACAGCAAAGGCAAATTTGAAAAGTTAAAGATCACGTCTTTAAAACCCAACTGACTTAGCCACGGCAGACTTAGCTTAACAATAAACAAGGACAACACAAAAGCAATAAGAGCAGTAATTACAGACTCGCCTAAAAACTGAACGACCAACTGTTTTCTTTGGGAGCCAACCGTTTTTCTTATAGCAACTTCTTTGGCTCTTTTCTCAGAACGAGCTGTACTTAAATTCATGAAGTTGATGCAGGCAATAATCAGTACAAAAATGCCGATCACCGCAAACAGCTTTACATATTCGATAGTGCCGCCAATATTGATCCAGTCTTTAAATTCACTATACAAATGCCCTTTCTTCATGGGATGGACAAACAAGGTGCCCTCCTTTTTATCTTTTGATTTCTGTTGAATGATCGGTGCTATTTTCCTGGAGAAAGCCTCCACCGTCACGCCGTCATTCAGCTGTACAAAATTTTGAAGAAAATTATTTTGCCATTGACCTTTCGAATTCTTCACAAAACTATCCGTCAGTACATTCAATTCATAAGGCAATAAAAAATCAAATTCAATGGATGAATTTTTAGGAACATCTTTTAGTACGCCTGTCACCTTAACGTTATGCTGATTATCCAGCTTAATAAACTTTCCGACAGGATCTGCATCTCCGAACAGGCTTTTAGACAATGATTGAGTAAGCACGATAGAATAAGGATCTTTCAAAACAAGATCCGCTTGTCCTTCAACTAACGGAAAAGTAAACATTCTCAAAAAATCCGGATCCGCAAAATGCCCTTTGCTGCTCAGCTTTTTGTCACCAACCATAAGACTGTGATTACCACCCCAATCAAGTCGGGTGATCCGTTTCACTTCGGGATAATTTGTTTTTAATTCATCATATAACGGAAGCGATATGCCAGCCTGTGTACCTTTCTCATTATTGAACAGCGTCTTTTTCATCACCATAGCAATATGCTCACGGTTCACGTTAAAGGAATCGTAGCTCAATTCATGCTGCACCCATAAACCTATCAGCATGGCAACACTCATGCCTATGGCAAGGCCGAGGATATTTAAAAAACTATAAACCTTGTTCTTTGCAAGATTTCTCCAGGCGGTTTTGAAATAGTTCTTAAACATAGCGGTAGCATTTAGCTGTGAGCTGTCAGCAATTAGCCTTCAGCATGTTTTTTTTGCCACTGGGGCACAGAAGCACAGATAAATTTTTTGTATCTCTACTGCCCATTTCCTTAAGTATTTTTTTAATTAAACAGAGGAAAGGCAGGAGAATACAAGGAGTCACACAAAGCTTTCAATTTAGCTTCATTTTCAATTGTCAATTTTTCCCCGCCTGAACGACTTCAGTCGGGCAGGAATTGTCAATTAATCAAATCCTACTCCGATCTTAGACTCTTAACCGGATTAGCAAGCGCTGCTCTGATGGATTGAAAGCTTACAGTTGCCAACGCAATCATTATCGCAACAATGCCAGCCAAAGCAACCATCCACCAATCAATTTGGATACGATACGCAAAATCCTGCAGCCATTTACTCATACCCCACCAGGCAATGGGTGATGCAATTAAAATGGCCAGCATTACCAATCTTACAAAGCTTATGGATAGCATGGCTGTTATATTTGTTGCAGAAGCACCCAATACTTTGCGAATTCCAATTTCTTTATTGCGTTGCTCAGCCATGAAAGCGGAAAGTGCGAATAAGCCAAGACACGCAATTACGATTGCCAGTATGGCAAAACTTGTAAAGATGTTACCCATCCGCTGTACATCTGCATACATGTTTTTAAAATTTTCATCGAGGAAGGTATAACGTATTGGTTGTGTAGGCGCAAACTTCTTCCACAAACTGTTTATGGCCGGCAGAGCATCTTTTACTTCTTTACTGCTTAACTTAACAGAAACAATAGTTGTACTATTACCCAAGTGCATACTTAACGCACCAACCTTGCCGCGCATGCTTTCGAAATTAAAATCTTCTACTACGCCAATTATCGGATACTTTCCCCAGTTCTCGATTGTCTTTCCTACGGGATCTTTCAGGTTAAGTTTTTCAGCCATTGTCTTATTGATAATAACAGCCTGCGAATCGGATGGCATTTCCGGCGAAAAATTTCTGCCTGCAATCAACTTGATTCCGAGTGTTTGAATGTAGCTGTCATCTACAGTCCAGGCTTGCGCGAATATACCGGGATCAGTCGTTTTTTTCCCAGTATTCCAAAAAGTGTTGCCATTGCGTTTGGTGCCTGAAACCGGAAGAAAATCACTCACAGACACATTTTTCACCTGCGACAACTTCAGCAATTCGTTTTTAAACTCTCTAACATGTTCTCCCAGCGTGTTTGTCCCCTGTATCAGCATCACCTGGTCTTTATCAAAACCAATCTTCGCATTCAATAAGTAATGCGTTTGTTTATAAATTACCAGCGTGGAAATTATCAGTATAATGGATGTACAAAACTGGAACACAACCAGCCCGTTTCGTAAAACAGAATTTTTGCTTCCCCTGCTCAGCTGGCCTTTTAAAACCAGTATTGGTTTGAATGCAGACAAATACAGTGAAGGATAGATGCCGGCAAAAAAACCAGTAGCAACAATTGCAACGGTTATTAAAGGAACCAGCCACCATTTCGTCCATGGCATAGAAAGAGATTTGCCTGCCAGCATATTAAAATAGGGCAATAACAACCATGCAATCAATAATCCCAAAACAAAGGAACAGCAACTGTAGAGCATGGACTCGGTAAGAAATTGCTGTACAAGCCCTGACCTGTATGAACCCAGCACCTTTCTTAAGCCTACTTCTTTTGCCCTGTTCGCAGATTTGGCCGTTGACAGGTTTACAAAATTGATACACGCAATTAATAAAATAAAACATGCAATAGCGCCAAACAACCACACAAAACGGATATCACCGTGATGCAGGCCATCATCTATTTTATAGGACCGCAAATGAATATCTGCGACAGGTTGAACCAGAAAACGCAACTTTTGAGCCATCTCATCAGCCTGAACATTTCCTTCACTTTTAAGCGCCGGGACGTAGTACCTGGTGATGACAGATTTTAATTTATCCTGGAATTGTATCGGATTCGCGCCTTTGCGAAGCTTTACATATGTGTAATAGTTGCTGCTCATCCAGCCATCCTGTTCGCCTTTCCAAAGCTCATAGCCCGTAAGTGTCAGCAGAAAATTGTATTGAAGATGGCTGGTTGAAGGAAAATCTTTCATCACACCACCAATTTTATAAATCCGGTCCTTATCATTGTTCAGGATCATTAATTTTCCAACAGGGTTTTCGTTGGGAAAATATTTATCTGCAATGCTTTTTGCTATCACCATTGTACGGGGTTGGGCAAGTGCCATTGCACGGTCACCGTAAACCATGGGGACCTGTAGAATATCCAAAATAGACTGATCTGCAAATGTAAATTTGTCTTCATAGGTATTTTGTTCCGCATCAACCCTGCGCACCTGGTTGCTACCGGCGCAATAGAACAGTTCATGCGGCATTATTCTGCCCGAATATTCAACTTCCGGATAATCCTGTTTTAGTGCTTTTGCCATTGGCGGCGGCCAATCCGCACCGGTTTCCATATTGCCTTTGTCATTGTATTCACCTGTTATTCTGAAAATGCGGTCATTATCAGGATAGGATTTATCATAACTAAGTTCATCCCGTATATACAGCGCAATTAACAAGCATGCCGCTATGCTTAAAGCAAAACCTCCGATTTTAATTAATGCATACATTTTTTGTTTGCGGAGTTGCCTTAACGCAATATTGAAGTATGTTTTGAACATAGTTTGGGATTTGCCAACAAACGCATCCAACAATATGCCCCGAAGTAAAAATTTTATAACCAGTAATTTACATAGCAATTAAAACGTAAAATGTTCGGTTTTGATACGAACGATGTACGGTTTTAATTGAAAATGGATAGTTGAAAATTGAAAATGAACGATAAATGTGCAAATTAGTAAATGTGCAAATATGCGAATGAGTATGCTTCTATCAGTCATGAACAAAAACCTTTACAGATATGATCATTATTAAGAGATGGTAGTAATTAGTGGCCCAGGTTAAAGGAGAAGGAGAATGAAAAGAAAAGATGTGCCGAATCTAAATTTCGTACCGCGTAATTCGTATTCACAGAGCGTTTGCAGTTCATTTTCAATTGTCAATTATCAATTTTCCATTCGTATGTCCAATTCCTGGTTTTTCGTTTGTTATAATAGTATAAACAAACAAAAGAATTATAACGCTGGTTTTAATTGAAAATGAAGGCAAGATATTTTAGTGGCAAGACCGACAAGATCATTAGACTGTGCTATAAACAGATCTGCACGAGGTAAACCGGATCAAACTTGTGTACTTCGTACTTCGTAACTCGTACTTGCAGCACTCAGTTCATTTTCAATTTTCAACTATCAATTTTCAATTAAAAAGAGATTACCATGAGAAAGCTAACAGTATTTAATTTCACCACATTAAACGGGTATTTTAAAGGCCCTGATGGTGACACAAGCTGGCACGCACATGATGAAGAAGGAAGCAAATATGCAGAAGATGCGCTTCACGCAGACGGCATACTCCTGTTTGGCCGAACGACCTACGAAATGATGGCAGGTTTTTGGCCGACAGAAAATGCCCGACAGATGATGCCGGAGGTTGCTGAAGGAATGAACAAATCTGAAAAAATTGTATTTTCCAGAACGTTGAAAAAAGCCACATGGGAAAACACCAGGATCATCAGCGACGATATAATTGAAGAAGTACGGAAAATAAAAAACACACCCGGAAAAGACATGGCTATTTTGGGAAGCGGTTCAATTATAACGCAGTTTGCTGAACACGGGCTGATAGACGAGTTTCAGCTGATGATCGATCCATTGCTGATTGGCAGCGGCACTTCTTTTTGCCAGGGGCTAAACCACCTGGTTGAACTTAAATTAACGAAGACAAACACATTTAAAAGCGGTAGAATACTGGCTTGTTATGCGCCAGTTTCAAAGTAGACATTCACTTCAACATTTATAAAAACAAACATCATGGAAGAGTACCTGATCTTAATGCGACTGGATTTATTAACCAGGGAAGCACAACCGTCGCCCGAACAATTACAGGTATACATGAAAATGTACAATGACTGGGTTGGCGGCATTGCTGCACAAGATAAATTTGTTGGCGGCAAGGGTTTGTCTACAGAAGGCAAAGTAATAAAACCCAACAACGTGGTAACGGACGGCCCCTTTGTGGAGATAAAAGAATCTCTTGCGGGATTTATAATGATCAAAGCGAAAGACTTTGACGACGCACTTGCCATAGCCAAAGAATGCCCGATATTGAAGGGAGAGGGTAATAGCGTGGAAGTGAGAAAAGTGATAAACAAATAAAAGAGGAAAGTCAAAATTCAAAAGTAAAAAGGCTGTTCACTGAATGAAGCTTTTGACAGGATTTTCAACTTACACAATTTATTTTTCACCTTTGCGTGAAACAGGCTTTTAGTGCGGCAACATTTTTGACTTTTGAATTTTTACTTTTTGACTTAAATTATGCCTGAGTTAATACCTCATCTTTTCAGAACTGAATACAGAAAGATTGTAGCGGTCTTGTGCAAGCATTTTGGGTTTCGTCAAATTGAAATTGCAGAAGACATTGCGAGCGATACTTTTCTTGTCGCTTCACAAACATGGGGTATTGAAGGAGTTCCTAAAAATCCAACAGCCTGGCTGCACAATGTTGCGAAGAATAAAGCCATCAATCATTTGCAACGCAATGCACTCTTCGAGAACAAAATATCCGAACAGTTAAAGGATAATCAGGATGAAGTTTACGAAGACGACATAGATCTATCCCCGTTACATATTAATGACAGTCAGCTGCAAATGATGTTTGCAGTCTGCCATCCGTCAATTCCAACCGAAGCTCAGGTAGGTTTATGTCTCAGGATTCTTTGTGGATTTGGCATTGAAGAGATTGCGGACGCGTTTCTATCTAATAAAGAAACCATCAACAAAAGGCTTTTCCGGGCAAAGGAAAAATTGCGGGAAGAAAATATTCCAATAGAACTACCCAACGCATTTCAGATTGAAGAAAGATTACAGCCTGTACTTACAACAATTTATCTGCTATTTAATGAAGGCTATTATTCTGTTAGTCAAAACACACCGTTAAAGAAAGATTTGTGCCTTGAAGCGATTCGACTATGTACAATGCTTGTAGAAAACACCTTAACCAACAAGCCACAAGCGAATGCTTTGCTTGCTTTAATGTGTTTTCACATTTCCCGGTTTGATGCGCGCATGAATGAAAGTGGAGAACTGGTATTATATGAAGAGCAAGATATAAATTTATGGAACCCCGACTGGATAAGTAAGGGAGGCTACTTTCTGCATTGTGCAGCAAGTGGCGACCAAATTTCAAAGTATCATTTGGAAGCAGGGATCGCCTATTGGCATACGCAGAAAAATGACAGCACAGAAAAATGGGATAATATTTTACAGCTATATAACCAGTTATTGCAAATTGAATACTCTCCTATTGCGGCTCTAAACAGAACTTATGCGCTCTCTAAAGCCCGCGGAAATGAAGCTGCGATTACTGAAGCAGAAAAATTGCAGCTCACCAATAATTTCTTCTATTATTTACTGCTTGGTGAATTATACGCTGGCATCAATAACGAAATATCAAAGCTACATTTTGACAAAGCATTGATGCTTGCAAAAACTCCCGTAGACAGGCAAGCTGTACAAAAGAAGGTAGATGCTCATTTCAATAATTGAGAATTGAGAATTGAAAACGGAAATATGTAGCGTGGAGACAGAGAAGACACAGAGCACACAGTGCTATTTGCGTCTTCATCATTTTCAATGATCCACCTTCAATTATCAAAAAAAAAAAGCGAATGCCGACTAACTTCGCCGGCATTCTTAATTGTCACCTTTTATAATCCACCTGATCAAATCGCTTATTCAGAACGAAGACTCTTTACAGGATTTGCCAATGCGGCTTTTATAGCTTGAAAACTGATTGTTAACAATGTGATGAAAAGAACGGAGAGAGTAGCAATTAAAAACACACCTGCACCTATATTTACACGATATGCGAAACCTTGCAACCATTGATTCACGCTCCACCACGCAATGGGAAAGGCAATCAACATAGCAATTATTACCAGGTTCAGAAAATCCCTGGACAACATAAATGCGATATTACTTACAGATGCACCTACTACTTTGCGAATTCCAATTTCCTTTTGTCTTTTTTGTGCCGTAAATGCAGCCAATCCAAACAGGCCAAGACATGAAATAAGAATTGCCAATCCGGAAAAATACTTTGCCAGCGCTGCTGTCCTCACTTCGGTTTCATATTGCTTTTGATATAGTTCACTTAGAAAACTATAAGTAAACGGAAAGGCCGGATTGTACGTTTCATATAACTTTTGAATACCAGCTAAGGTATTCTGCTGATCCCCCGCTTTTATTCTAACCATTATTTTTGTTCCGGCTTGCCCGGGATTTAATAATGTGTAATAAGACGGTTTCACCAGCTCGTGCATAGATTCGAAATGAAAATCTTTTACTACGCCAACGACCTGCATGCTCTTATCAAAAAGCCGGATATTTTTTCCAACCGGATCTTTAAAATTCATCACCTTTATTGCAGCTTCATTTAAAATTATTTTGGAACTGTCGGTACCATAATTTCTTGAAAAACTTCTGCCGCTCAACACGTGCATACCCATGGTTTCGACAAAATCATAGCCAGCCCTGAAACCTTCAAAATAGACAGACGCATCCGGATCTTTTCCATCCCATTCAATACCATAATCACCATAGTTTCTACCTACCATATTATTGTAGGTAAAGCAGGCATTTACCACACCCGGAACCTTTTTTAGCTCAGCCATAAAGGTCTCTTCAGCGCCGGCAATCTTCCCATCGCCGTCAAACTTTACAACATTATCCTTGTTATAACCGGGGTCGGATGATTGCAAATATTTCACCTGCTTATAAATCACTAACACGGAAACGATAAGAATAACCGAAAGCGTGAACTGAAATACCACCAGGCCTTTGCGGGAAACGATCTCTGCAAAGGATGTACTCAACTTGCCTTTCAAAACTGTAAGTGGATTGAATTTTGACAGATACAAGGCGGGATAACTTCCCGCCAGCAAGCCCGTAAAAATTGCGATACCTGCTAACGCTGTAATCAATCCTATTCCGAGGTTAAGTTCGATTTGTTTTCCTGTTAGTGTATTGAAATGTGGCAATAGTAATCTTGCAATAACCAAAGCGAGCGCCATGGAAAACAATGTCATCAACGTAGATTCAGACAAGAATTGAGCAATTAGCTGACCACGCGTAGCACCGGTAACTTTCTTAATGCCAATCTCTTTCATTCTTCGGGAAGCCCTGGCAGTAGACAGGTTCATGAAATTAATGCAGCCGATGATCAAAATAAATATAGCGATCAAAGAGAACAACCGCACATAAGCCATCCTTCCGCCGGATGAAACGCCATGACTAAACGAACCGGATAAATACATATCCGAAAACTTCATTGCTACGGCAACGCGGGAACTATCTCCTCCATGCATATTAATGAAGCCCGCGATTTTCTTATTAAATGCGGCGACGTCAGTCCCCTTCCGTAATAACACAAAATTATGCGGGCCGAGGTTGGTCCATTCTTTTACCCAGGGCTGCACGTCTTTCAGATATTCAAATGAAAGAACAAAATCAAATTGCTGAGAAGAATGATACGGTGTTTTTTCAAAAACGCCTGACACATAAAAATCTTTCTCGTGCTGAAAGTGAACAGCCTTACCGGTTAAATTCTCTGTCGTGTTAAATAGTTTACGCGCAAGCTCATCAGAAATAACGATGGAATTTTTGTCTGCAAGTACAGATTCTTTCTTTCCCTCAAGGAGTTTAAAAGAAAAGATGTTAAAATAATCCTTACCTGAATATTGTCCGGATGCCTTAATATTTTTTTCTCCTACTGAAAGTGTAAATCTTTGAAACCACCCGGGAGGGGCTAATGGCGAGGCATATTCAATCTCGGGCATTTGCGCTTTCATTGCTTCACTTAATAAGCCAGACGATTCATCAGACACTTGCACATCACCTTCTGCAGACCTACGCTCCATCAACTGGTAAACACGATCCTTATTATCGAAAAAATTATCGAAGCTTAATTCATCAGCCACCCACAAATAAATCAACAACACACAAGCAATTCCGCAGGACAATCCCATTACATTCAAAAAAGCGAACTGCCTGTCCTTGACCATGTTCCGCCAGGCAATCCTAAAATAATTTTTCAGCATATTCAGATAATTGCTTTTTCAAGCACCAGAAAAATACCAAACTTTAATTGACTGCAAACCAAATAACTACGTTGATTAAATAATTTATATTGTTCGTTTTTGATACACCGGATGTGCGGATGTGCATGTATGATGTACGATTTTAGATGTACGATGTGGGGGAAAGTACAAGGCATGAGTTACGAGGTACTTAAGTAAAGCTATATGTATGATGTATGACGTACGATTTTAGATGTACGATGTTAAGGCAAGTACAAACTACAAATTACGAAGTAGAAAATTGATATCGACCAACAACACTTTGACTTCAGGCGACAGAAGGGGTTAGACAATATAACTTTTAAAATAGATGGGTAGAACCTGATAAGCAAACAGAACAAAGATGCACTTTGGAGAGGCGCGGGCGGTCCACGCAGTACTTTGGGAACGGAGGCATCCGCCTGTCCGAACGGAATCATCCGGGCGGATGTTTGTCTTGATCTTTTCCTGCCCGATCTGTAATCATTCGGGCGGGGGGTCCTTTGGATCAAGCCAAAAGAACGGAAAAAGAAAGTTGCCAGAGGCGACGGACTAAGCCTATGCACTTATAAATTCAGCAGAGCTGCTCTGCGAAGCCTCCACGATTCGCACTTTTACTTTATGGCTTGTAGCGATCACAAACCTTTTCACAATTAGCTTCTCTCCTACCATGACGGCTCATGACGGTTTTACAACAACCTGTTGTTAGATTTAGTTACTAAAACTTGCCAAAATGAAACGCCCGATCGTTTTCTCAGCAGCTCTGCTGGCATGCTTGTCAGTGTTTTCCCAAAAAACAAATAAGACTTCAGGTGATACGATGTATGCAAATTTCAGCTCGCCGCCAAATGCAGCGAAGCCGAGGGTTTGGTGGCACTGGATGAATGGCAATGTCACGAAGGATGGCATACGGAAAGATCTTGAATGGATGCACCGCGCGGGCATTGGTGGATTTCAAAATTTTGATGCCTCGCTTAACACACCCCAGATCGTTGAAAAAAGATTGACCTATATGACACCAGAGTGGAAAGATGCATTTCACTTTACTGCACAACTTGCCGATTCATTACATCTTGAAATGGCCATTGCCGGTTCGCCCGGCTGGAGTGAAAGTGGCGGCCCATGGGTTAAGCCTGAGGACGGCATGAAGAAAATTGTGTGGAGCGAAACAAGAGTACAAGGCGGATCTTCCACCATTGCTTTAGCAAAGCCACCGTCCGTTACCGGCCCTTTTCAAAACCTGCATATGAAGGAAGAATTGAGTCTTGGCGGCCCGGCAACAGAACCTCCGGTTTTCTATAAAGAAATAGCAGTCATTGCCTATAAGCTTCCTGATAATGATAAGACGCTGATGGAGCTAAAACCAACGGTCACTTCAAGTGCGGGACATTTTGAGTTATCACAATTAACAGACGGAGATCTAACAACCGCAAATCTTTTGCCTGCTGACACATCCAAAGGGTTTGCGTGGATCCAATTCGCATTTGCACAACCGCAAACTATAAAAGCAGTCACCATGGTTGGTGGCGGCAATAAAGGGCCTTTCGGTATGTTTGGCGATTTTAAAGATACACGCAGCCTTGAAGCAAGCGACGATGGCACTAATTTTAAATGGATCTGCTACATACCGGCAGGCAATGTTTTGCAACAAACCGTTGCCATACCAACAACTACTGCAAAGTATTTTCGCGTAACAGTTAAGAATCCGCCACCTCCTATGAATTTTGGCGCAATGCTTGGTAATAAAGCTGAACCGCCCAAACCACCGGCGGGGACAGACATTGCGGAAGTGGTATTGCATACAGCAACACGTATAAATATGTTTGAAGAGAAGGATGCTTTTTCTCCCGCACCAAATCTCAATGCTCAATTGACAAATGCAAGCGATAATACTGATGCGATTGCAGCAGGTGATGTGATTGATATTACCTCAAAGATGAATGCAGACGGCGTGTTGAACTGGACCGCACCTGCAGGGAATTGGAACATTGTTCGTTTTGGATATTCGTTGATGGGCATTACCAACCATCCTGCGTCTCCCGGGGCAACGGGCTTAGAAGTTGACAAGCTTGATCGCACAGCTGTAAAAAACTACTTCACCAACTATCTTGATCAATATAAAAATGCAACGAATGGTTTAATGGGCAACAATGGAGGCTTACAATATATGGTAACCGACAGCTGGGAAGCAGGATCTCAAAACTGGACAGCAAACATGTTGCAGGAGTTTGAGACAAGACGCGGTTATAGCATGTTGCCCTGGATGCCTGTATTAACAGGGCACATAGTCAAAAGCGCAGAAGCAAGTGAAAAATTTCTGTGGGATTTTAGAAAAACATTAAGCGATCTCGTTGCTTCCAATCACTACGATCAGCTAACTGATCTTCTGCAGCAATATGGAATGAAGCGCTACTCCGAATCGCATGAAAGCGGCCGGGCACTTATTGCTGACGGAATGGATATTAAACGTAGTGCCGCCGTACCCATGTCTGCCATATGGATGCCCGGCGCTATTGGCGGCGGACAGACGATGCACGAAGCGGATATTCGCGAGTCAGCATCTGTAGCACATATTTACGGACAAAACCTGGTTGCGGCGGAATCACTTACAGCATTGGGCATTGGCGGTTCAGCATGGTCATACTCACCGGACAAGTTAAAGCCAACAGCCGACCTTGAACTTGCAAGCGGACTGAACAGGTTTGTCATTCATACTTCCGTTCACCAACCGGTTGATAATAAAATACCCGGCCTGGGACTCGGACCATTCGGCCAATGGTTTAACCGCCATGAAACATGGGCCGAACAGGCAATTGCATGGACCAACTACCTTGCACGCAGTTGCTATATGTTGCAGCAGGGCAAGTTTGTGGCTGACCTCATTTATTACTACGGAGAAGACAATAACATTACAGCCTTATTTGGAAAGAAGTTACCTGCAATTCCCGAAGGTTATAATTTTGACTTTATCAATGCAGATGCACTCATCAACCTGCTATCGGTAAAAGATGGCAGACTGGTTACACCAAGCGGTATGAACTATCGTGTGCTTGTGTTAGATAGCAATGCAAGACAAATGTCATTACCGGTATTAAAGAAAATAAACGAGCTGGTAAAAGCCGGGGCAACGATCAGCGGCATAGTACCGGAGTCCGTTACCGGCTTAAAGGACAGCCCCGATGAATTTAAATCTTTGGTGCAAGCAATCTGGGGATCGGGCAACAGCAGGGTAATAGCCAACAAAACAGTAAGCGAAACACTAACTGCATTGAACATTGTGCCGGATGTAACTTACAACAAACCTCAGCAAACTTCCAGGCTTCTATATGTACATCGCAAAGCCAGCGACCGCGATATTTACTGGATCAACAATCGCACAGACAGAACAGAAGACTTTGATATCAGTTTCCGCATGGAAGGAAAAGTTCCGGAACTCTGGCACGCTGAAACAGGCGAGAAAGAAGCACTGCCTTATAATATAGCAAATGGCACGACAAAAACAAAACTACATCTGGAACCCAACGATGCTGTATTTGTAGTATTTAAAGATAAAGCAGCAACAAACACTCGCACGCTGCCTTCTGTAGCTGAAAAAGAATTAGTGGCTATAAACGAATCATGGAACATCAGTTTCCAAAAAGATCGCGGAGCGCCTACCTCTGTAAATGTGAATACTTTGTCTTCGTGGACTGACAACCAGGATAACGGTGTAAAATATTTCTCAGGAACCGGTACTTACACCAAAACAATCAATGCGTCTGCACAATGGTTCTCAAAAAACGCACAGATATGGCTGGATCTTGGTGAAGTGAAGAATATGGCTGAAGTGATTGTAAACGGAAAGTCTTTAGGCATTGTATGGAAACACCCATTCTGCGTTAATGTGACAAGCGCACTTAAAACCGGGAACAATACAGTTGAAGTAAAGGTCACCAATCTTTGGGTAAACCGTTTGATTGGCGATCAGCAGCCGGGTGTTATTAATAAAATTACTTACACAACCATGCCTTTCTACCAGTCAGGATCACCGTTGCTTCCTTCCGGTTTATTGGGCCCCGTAAAACTCATACAAAAAACAACGGACGGTGGCTTGACGACAGCGAAAAAATAAACCAATCAAAAATCCCCTGGCATCATCAAAAGACACGACTGTCCGGGGGATTTAGATTTTGGCGTCAGCTTTAATTTTGAAATGTATTTAAATGGGCAAGCCTGGCAATTCTTACTTTATTTCCCTATCAATCCTTTTCCAAACTTCTGCATGTTCTTCATAAACACCGGCGCCTTTATGTCAAGTTTGGTCACTTTAATTTTTTCAACAAACAGCACTTCCCCATTATTGGTATCGGGGGAATTCGGGAGGAAAACTATCATCTCATTCGGCAACTCCTCAATTAAAAGCCCCGGGCGCTTCCCCATTAAAGTGTCGATTAAAACAGGTTGACGGGGATCTTCGGTAGGACTGATCTTTTCCTGTAACTGCGCCCTATAGGTCAGGTATCCCGGTATATATTGCAGCAGTGCATTTTCAACCCAATCGCGCCACCTGTTTAAAATGCTGAATCTAACAAGCCATCCAAAAAAATAAAAAAGCAATATCAGTAGTAACCCGGTTGCTATCTGGGCCGAACTATTACCAAATATGGGTTTGAATCCAAGCATATTTGCCACATAATGACCGCTTCCGGAAAGGATCTTCCACAATTTTTGCACGATCATTATTATTACAAATACAGGTATCAGGAAAATGACGCCTGCAATCACGCGGGATTTTATGTGCTGTAAGAAATTCTGCATAAATAATCTTTTAAAGAGTTATCGAAGGAGCGAATTGTCATGATGTATCAATTGGAGGAATACAACATATAACGGTTTTAACCCCGCTCTGGTTCATTAAAAATTGAGTATTTGTCAACTCAATGTCATTTAGTTAAACATACATCGTCAACTTTGGGAGATGTCTCCCTTCGTCGAATACATGATGATCCTTGCTTATCAGAAAAAGTAATCATAGCAGCCCTAATAGCTGGCACATAATAATAAAGAAGTCTGTAACCGCATTGTCACCTAGACTGGGGATTTAGTTAACCACAATCAAAAATCAAATGACAAATCAGTTTATGGAGGTGGTTGATTTTCATTCATTGCCGTCGGTTTTAACCGACGGATAGTGATTGAATTTAAACATGGCTTTAGCCCAACATCATAACGTGTGGCTAAAGCCATATTCAAGTTAGCCTTATGTTCCGTTCGCTAAAGCCCGCCTGAACTGATCGGGCAGGCGGAACGGCAATGAAAAAAATCACAACACCCAAATCTGTCATTGGCGCGACAGGAAACGTCTCCCGAATATTGATCTGATCGCGATATTTTATGAGCGCTTGATATTGACAACCCTTGACTACGACATTGAATTGGCAACGCTTTACTGACAACCGGCATCTTTCAAGCCTTGCAAACCTTCTTACTTTTTATTATCATTATAGGGTCATGCCTTATGCCGTTATAAACTCCATACACCTATAGTTAACGCACCAGCCTTTATGCAATGAAAGAAAACGACCATTTAGGAGCTTACATTGTGATTACTTTTTCGTTAAGTATAGTATTATCCTTGTTTATAGGATTTACCGGCGGACATGAAAGTACATTTATATGGATGGGATACCTGTCAATGATCATTCCCGCGGGCGCAGTATTGGCAATGACATTTACATATAGAGAACCGGTATCCCTACCTGGCAGAAAGAAAAAAATATCTATAGGCTGGATCCTCATTGCCATATTTTTAATTCCCGCAGTCATACACGTCGCTTGTATTCCTTTGACGGCATATTTACATAACGGCCGGCTCCCATGGCAGGCATGGTTGACACCGGACAAAAACGGCTTTTATAACGCACCGGAAAAAGTCGGCTGGGGCGTTCTGACATACACACAATTGGTATTTAAAATAGCAACAAATGCAGCGGTTGGCTTGATGATCGTATCCACACTTGCGTTTTTTGAAGAAATTGGCTGGCGCGCTTGGATGCTGCCAAGATTGTTTAAAAGATTCCCGGTAAAAAAAGGCATCGTTTTGGGCGCTGCAATATGGGCGATTTGGCACATACCCTTTATGCTTAGCGGAATCCTTTACTTGAAAGATATCTCTCCATTTCAAACTGTATTAATTCACCCGTTTGGCATATTTGGTGCAGGCCTTATTATCAACTGGCTTTGGTTACGAACGAAAAGCATCTGGATTGTATCCCTGGCACACGGCGCACTAAATAACTGGGGGCAATATGCATTTAAGTTTATGGAAGATAAGTCACTGAATGCGTATGATCAATTCATACTTTTTACAGGAGTAAATGCAACGTTGCTTGTCACGGGAATAATTATATTGCTTACTCTAAACCCTCGTCGCAGTTAGTTTCTTTCAGGCAAAGACTGTTGCAAATAAAGAAAAATAAATATAGTTTGTGTTACGATACAGGCCGGCAGAAGAGAGATTACCTGGACATATTATTTGTTTTACATGATTCAAACCTTATCCAATTATACACGTGAAATAACACCATTCACATTCCGTTTTATATCTCTCCTGGTCTGCATAATTTATTTTTCGGTTTTTGAGGTTTCCGCCCAAAACATGGACAATGTTGATTCTTCTCAAAAGCAAGTACTCATCGATACCGGAAAAAAATATTTTATGCCCGATGTTGTACATGCAAGGCACATGGGCTGGACCAATGGGGGCAACAAATACTTTACTTACCAGCTTGGCTTTGCACCTATTATTGACTACAGTGCTTTTATACAGGATAACGATAGCAAACAACAGGTTGGCAAACAGGAGAACCAGGGTGATCTCCGTTCATTGCGAATCTCCATACGCGGAAATATTAATTTTAAAAGGCCATGGCATTATTTTATCAGCGCGGGCCACAATGGACTTGACTATGATCCGGGCACACAAAACAAATGGAATTTTACCGACCTGTATTTTATTATTCCTGTGGGTATGCTTGGCGATCTGACAGTTGGAAAAATTAAAGAACCCTTTGTATATGAAATGGTAGGTGATGCGGCCAACCTGCCTCAAACGGAACGCATACTTAATCCCTTCTTTGTCAACCGTAACATCGGATTTCGGCTAAACAAATCATTTTTGAATGACCGGATGACAGCATCTGCCGGTTTGTTCAACGACTGGTTCATGAAGGGACAAAGCTTTTCTGAAAGTGCGAACACTTTTGCCGCGCGCGTTACTGCGCTACCGATCTATGAAGATAACGGACGCAGATTTGTGCACATTGGCGCAAGTGTAAGATATCTTGAAGCAGAGAACGGCGTTCTTAGATACAAGGGCAGAAATGAATCGAATGTTTCTTCGTATTATGTAGATACCAAAGACTTTCCCGCATCCAGGTCATGGAACTTCGGCTTTGAGCAATTGTGGAGCATCGACAACTTTTCTTTGTTGAGCGAATATGTTCATGCATGGGCTAACACGCCTAAGGGCACGCAGCAGTTTAAAGGGTATTACTTTACAGGCAGCTGGGTTATAAGTGGCGAACAACGCCCATACGATAAAAAAGCAGCTTACGCAAGAAGAATAAAACCCGTTGGCAAAGGAGGCGCCTGGGAAGTTGCAGCGCGCATATCCCAGGTTAACCTGAATGGCAGGGATGTACAGGGCGGATTGCTGGACAAAATGTATCTCGGACTCAACTGGTGGGCATCAACACGCTGGCGCATCAGTTTTGGATATGGCGCAAGCAATCTGAACAAAGACGGGCTTATTGGAGTAACCAACAGTTTCATCTGGAGACTTCAATGGATCTATTAAACCTTGACTATTCTGATTGTCAATACAATCTAAAAATACGGTTACACAGAGGTCCACGGAGAATACTCGGAGGCGCACAGAGAACAGCGCCAGGCCACACATCTTACATGTCTTACTATCTTACTGTCTTACACATCTTACTGTCTTACACGTCTTACTGTCTTACACGTCTTACTTTCTTCCACCAGGGGTAACATTTTTCTCCCCCGCGGTTATACTTACATGCTTACTAAAATTTCTATGTGTCCGCTCTTGTAATCAAATCGTTGATGCAAAAATATCCTTCAAAGAAATGAACTCAGTGAAAATGCTGTGACTTCAACCAAAGTCACCAGCCAGAAATATAAATACACTCAAAGGAGCTTGCCGAAAATCCTGATAAGAGTAGGCAAAAAACGCCTTGCTGTTAACTTACAAAACAGCATGCTAAAAAACTTTAAACCATGGAAATCAGAAAAGAGTTACAAGAGCTCAGACTTGGCTTCAACGCATTGTATGCTTCGGAGCACCCTTCTACATTGGAGTATGTGAAAGTATTCAAGGACAAACTTGCTGCATATTCCGGAAACATCTTTTACGAGGAATTGAAATCAGTATCTTATCAGCCTGATCTAAAGAGACTGGAAGCTATTTTTGCAACCAAACAGGAATACGGGTACCTGGGTAATTTATGTACCAACGGCTCACATGCGTATGTACGTTTCTATCTTGACTACGGCGCCGGCTGGGAAGACCAGGGATACACTGGCGTAAACCAGCACGACATACCAACGAGTACAGATTGCAGGCAGAACCCGGAGAAGCCGCTGTCTTATTCTGCCTCACTCAACATTACACCCAAAACCAATTTTTGTAACGTACATGTATTGCCGAAGGTTAGAGCAATTCTTGAATGGAATAAAATTCCACCAGCCAACTCACCCAACTACCATTCAATTTGGGGAAACACTTTCGACGATCGCGTACAGATCAAGCCAAGGCGGAAGATTATTTTTGAAAAATTAGATCTTTCCCAACTAATTGAGACAGCCATTATTCAGCCCAACCTGACACTTTCAGATGCCGCAAAAACATTTGCCGGCGGAGATGCATTATTACAGCAGGTACAATCCACACTAGCCTTACAACCACTAGACATTGGTACGCTTGCAGGCCTGTATAAAGGAACCGTGTCCGTTGGCCGTTTTGCCTTGCAACATGTAAAAGCATCACTGGACACAACAGACTCTAACATTATCTCGCAGAATATTGAAAGCTTTAAGCAATACGGCATCAACTGGGTGGATATTCTGAACGAACTTTTCAAAACAAAAGCGGATGTTTCTTACGAGCAACTGGAATCTGTTGGCCTCGATTATAATCTTGAACAACTGGTTGCTTCCGTTAGAATCAAAAGACCCAGCGGCTACTCAGGAGATCTTTGCACACATGGCAGTTACGAGTATGTATCATTCTGGGCTGACCTGAACAATGATTGCAACTGGCATCATCTGGGCACCACATCCATCAACGTGCACGACCTTTCTGATATTCCTGCGGGAGGATTGTCTTATGCAGCTGTGCTGCCATATGATTTTAATTCAATCAGAAAACTCTGTGCCAATCCCGAAGTTGTAAAAATACGTGCGGTGCTTTCATGGAATGTTGAGCCTTCTAAAACCGATGCGGATAAACTTGAATATTGGGGCAACAGGGTTGACGCATACGTACAAATCAGACCAGGAATCGGCACCGGTGAACTGGAACCTTTAATGAGTATTGTAGGCGGCATAACCGTTAACGAGATAAACAATGCTACCGGCTTAACAATACCTGGCGCTAAATTCGCTTTAAACCAGATCGGGGTGTACAACCACAGTCCTTTCGGCGGCGTTATTGTTATACAGGGGCCATCTTTCTTCGGCCACAACTACCGTATTAAAGTCACCAATACAGCTACAAGCGCTTCATACTATTTAACAAACACATTTGCTACAACCGCACTTGCTCCGGCTCCACAGTATGTGCAAACGCATTATGTGAGCATCAACGCTTCAGGTTATTATCCTTACCAGGAATATCATAACAACATTGAAAGCGTTCTGGCAAGATGGTCTCCCGGAACAAATGATCTGTTGAAGCTTGAACTGGAAATTGAAGGCGTTGCAGGCGTATTCACAAAATACATTCAAATGGATAACACTGCGCCTGACATACACCTGAGTGTTGACGACTTAGGAGATTGTACACACTATGCAGTAGGCGCGCCTATTACAGCAACCTATTCTGTATACGATGCACATCTTCAGAGTTACGCACTGGTAAGCACTTTTGGCGGCCCGGCAGTGACAGGCAATTCGAATGCTTCAGGCTCACATGTATTCGCAACAGCAGGAGCAACAACTCCTTGTGGAAAGATCTATCTGAGTGCAGTAGAAAAGACCATTTATGATAGCCAGTGGACAGGCAATAATGTTTATAACGAACGTATTATTTGCCTGAAGAAATAAGGAATGAGGGATGAGGTGTAGGGTGTGAGGTGACAGGTATCAGGTATCAGGTGTCAGGTGTAAGGTATCGGGCTTTGGAAATAAGGTATGAGGCATAAGGTATGCTGTTATATACCTATAAAGTCGATACCACTTGACTGCCTTACACCTTAAACCTACCTTACACCTCAAACCTTACACCTTACACCTCAAACCTTATACCTGACACCTGATACCTAACACCTAAAAACCTAACCATGTGCAACTGTGGAAACAAAAGCGCAGCCTTTATTGCGGCGCAAAAAGATGGACATTTCAGCCATGCAGGCAATCTGCAACAATCCAGGCAACCAGCAGAAGTGAAACTTGAATACACCGGAAGAACAGCTTTAACAACTACGGGCATTGTAACAGGAAGAACATATCGCTTTAATAAACCCGGCGATATATTGTATGTTGATTATCGTGATAGTTTAACCATGATGAATATACCTGTATTAAAAAGAAGATCCTGAAAACAATTCCCCGTTATTAAGTTCTTTGAAATTTGCATTAATGTGTCGCGCGCTATTTTGCGTTGACGCAATGCACCCGCAAAACTGTCGCACCGGCACACTGAATTACAAGTTTAATCGCATTAGGTTTGTTCAACAAATGAAGATGTTATGAAACGCGGATCCTTTTTAACTTTACTTGTAATCATTATAAGCCTTACGCAAATGAATGCACAGGAAAAAGCTACAGGACATTATGCTGCTGTAAACGGCCTGCAAATGTATTATGAGATCCACGGCAATGGATACCCGTTAGTACTTCTGCATGGCGGCGGCTCAACGATTGAAACCACATACGGACATGTATTGCCGGAGCTTGCAAAAACGCACAAAATAATTGCGGTAGAACTTCAGGCACACGGCCATACAAAAGATATTGACCGGCCGTTAAGCTTTGAACAGGACGCCGATGATGTGGCAGCATTACTCAAACAACTTCAAATCAGCAAAGCCGATATTATGGGGTTTAGTAACGGCGGCACTACCTCCCTGCAAATTGCAATCCGGCATCCGGAGCTGGTAAATAAACTGGTATTAATGTCTGCCTGCTCTAAACGCGAAGGCATGCTTCCCGGTTTTTTTGATGGCTTTGATAACGTAAAATTGAGTGCCATGCCAAAACCACTGCAGGATGCTTATCTTAAGAGTAATCCGGATCCGAAAGGATTGCAGGCAATGTTTGAACGCGACGTAGCAAGAATGGCAAATTTTAAGGATATTGATAATTCGCTCATACACGCTATTCAATCACCTGCACTTGTTTTAAATGGATATAGAGATGTCGTCCGTCCGGAACATGCGCTGGAATTGGCACGACTTTTACCAAACGCCCAGGCAGCCATCCTGCCGGGTGGTCATGGAGATTACATAGGCGAGATCTGTGCACCCAACCCAAACAGCAAAATTCCTTTGCTTGTAGTTGAAATGATAAATGAATTTCTTAGTGGCAGTGATCGTTAACCCAGGGATTTAAAATAATAAGCTCGGATTGTCCCTAAAAACGCGATTTCCCGATCGTGTTTTTTTACGCTATATCCTCATCATATGCATGGTATTTATTATTTATCCCTTGTAAACTAATTATATATATTAGCAGAACCAGGTCAACCAAGACCTGTACAAAAGAACCAGTTTTACAGATAGCGCTCACCACGCTGTTTAAAAAGCTATAACCATTTTATTGTATGCTCCCTGTAAGAACACTGCTATTGTTTGTATGCCTGGGCTTCACCTTAAATGCTATTTGCCAGCAGACGGATTCTATTATTCAAACACAGCCAACGGACACTTTAAGAGCCAATAAGTTCCAGCACAGAATTAACCTTGTGAGGGAAGGTATAAAGGCAACCAATAAAAAATACGCCGAAAAATACCAGTCCGGGAAGCTGGTTATCCAACAGAACAGAGTGCTGGAAGAGATGAAGAAAGTGAATCAGCAGGCCAAAAACTTTATAAAAGAAAGGTTGGATACGCCGCTTATAAAAAAAGACATTGACCATGTTCAACAGTCACTCGAAATAACCAAAGATGGTGTATTCAGCAATGTCGGAACTTCCCAAACCCAACGAAATCTTACCGTTACAGAAACCATTTTATCAAAGCTCCTCAACTTAATGTCCAAACACAAAATAAGTGTAGATAATTATGCCAATCAGTTAACAGCTTTCAGAAATAAAATTGACTCACTTTCAACAGACAGCAGCTTATATGAAGTACCGGGAGATTCTATTCACTTTGTGCAATATGTCAAACACATATCAGTTCTTGCCAAAGAAATGAGCCCTATTGATAGCGCGATAGATAAATCATTAACTGCAATACAGGACCTTCAGCTAAAAGTAGATGTAGAAGTGCTGGAACTAAAAGGACTTATTGAAGATGTTGGCGTTTACAGAAAAGACCTGTCATTATTAACCTTTAAACGTGAATTTGGCAACATTTGGTCACCGGTTTTATACAGCAGGCCTATTAGTGAAATTGTATATCATTCCTTTGCGAAAGAAAAACTTACATTACAATTTTATACTGGCGACAGCATTGGAAGAATAGTAGTTCTGCTGCTTTTAATTGGGATCGTGACTATATTTCTGCGGACACTTAAGCAAAAGATAATAACCGGCGACAACGAAGAGGGGCTGCACAACGGGCACCTTGTTATCAAATTCCCATTTTTATCAGCATGTATAATCGTCATAAGCCTGTTCCAGTTCTTTTTTCTTGACCCTCCCTTTATTTTTAGTTTTTGTTTATGGATGATCAGCCTTGTTTGTCTCATTTTCATTTTCAAAAATTACATATCCGGTTACTGGATGAAATTCTGGATTGTGCTGATCGTCTTATTCATCCTCGCCAGTGCAGACAATTTTTTGTTACAGGCTTCCAGAGCAGAACGATGGATTATGCTGGGATTATCATTAACAGGTATTGTGTATTGCATCAATATATTACTCAAGGGAAAATTTCATGAGTTAAAAGAAAAAAGAATCGTCTATTTTATTGTTTTTGTGATTCTTTTGGAGATTGCATCTGCCCTGTTTAATATTTACGGCAGGTACAATTTTTCAAAAACCTTGCTGATCATGGGCTATATCGGAGTTGTGATCGCTATTATGTTCCTGTGGGTAGTCCGGTTAATAAATGAGACGCTTTATCTTTCCTCTAAGGTTTATACAACTCCCGATAAAAAAATGCTGTACCTCAACTTTGATAAAGTCGGCAAAAAAGTACCTGCTTTTTTTTATGTGTTGCTTGTTGTTGGCTGGTTCATACTCATTGCAAAAAACTTTTACGCATATAAACAGATTGTGGCACCCTTCAATGATTTTCTTAATGCTGACCGAACCCTTGGCGATTATACGTTTAGCATATACGGGCTTTTCATATTTCTGTTGATCATGTTTTGTGCAATGGTTTTGTCACGTATTGTATCTTTCTTTGCTTCTGATACAGAAACGACGGATCAACAAAAAAAAGGTGCATCTCTTGGCAGTTGGCTACTGCTTATAAGGATATTGATCATCTCTCTTGGATTATTTCTCGCCATTGCTGCTACTGGTTTACCTATTGATAAGATCACCATCGTAATTGGCGCATTAGGTGTTGGTATTGGCCTGGGCTTGCAGGGACTGGTCAATAATCTTGTAAGTGGATTAATCATCGCTTTTGAAAAACCGGTTAACGTAGGTGACATTGTTGAACTGAATGGTCAAATAGGAATAATGAAATCAATCGGTTTTAGAAGCAGCATTATTACGCTGTTTGATGGCTCTTCTGTTGTTATCCCTAATGGTGATATTCTCAGCCATCATGTTATTAACTGGACGATGTCTAAAAACAAAAAAAGGCTGATCATTCCGGTTGGTGTTTCTTATGGTTCTGACCTGGAAAAGGTGCATGCAATACTTGCAACAACGATGGATAATGATGACCGCATACTTAAATATCCGGAACCAATTGTGTTGGCAAGAGGATTTAATGAAAGCGCGGTTGACTTTGAATTAAGATTTTGGGTAAAACATATAAAAGACTCTTTCGCCTTAACAAGCGATATTATTTCACGGATTGATCTTGCCTTCAAAAAAGAAGGAATTGTAATACCGTTTCCGCAACGGGATGTGCATTTTCGTTCGCCGGGAAACACCGAGTGAAGTAGTAATGGAGAATTGAAAGTCAACAATTGAAAATGTGCGAATGAGCGAATGAGCGAATGTGCAAACGTGCAGAGGTGTAAATAGCTGTTGTAATGGATAGGAAAAAATCGACAATTGAAAATGAAATTGAATTGCAGGAATGCTTATAATCTACAACGCCCAAATATAATTTTAAATGAATGCGCGCACGCATACTTTCCACATTCGCATATTTTCACATTCGCATATTCACACATTTGCACATTCGCACATTTTAAATTGTCAATTATTGATACACTTTCACCCAGTCAATAATCATTTGCACGGGCAAGTGACCGGGGTTAATTGATCCAACCCAGTTGCCGCCGAGCTGCATATCCAGTAACACATAAAACGGTTGGTCGTATGGCCATTGAGAAGGATCAACGTCCTTCACACGCGGATAGGTAAAAGTTTCCTGTCCATTTAATGTAAACACGATTTTGTCAGGATACCAGTTAATGCCAAATGTATTAAATCCAGACACATCCAACTTTGCCGTACCAAAATGTGGCGGATTATTTGGCTGTTTAAGCTCGAGTGTGTAATAAGAGTGTGTTGTCTGGTAAATAATGCTGTCAAAATTCAGGTGTTCCATTATATCTATTTCGCCATTCCGGGGATACTTTCCATACTTTTCCTGTTCAGCAAGCATCCACATCGCAGGCCACGCACCCTTGCCACATTCCAGTTTGGCGCGGATCTCAATTTTTCCATATTGAAAAGCAAATTTGCCTTTGGAGTAAATGCCTCCCGTCAGGTAACGGCTCGTGTCATTATTTTTGTCCGGATTGTTTATACCTCGTAAATACAGCATGCCATCTTTAAGCGCATAGCATTTATCGTCATAACTCATATGCCGGTCCCAGTCAGCAGTACCGCGGGGAACTTTTGTCCATTTAGTTGTGTCTATTGATATTCCGTCAAAATTATCCTGCCAAACAAGTTGCCAATCTTTTGCTTCATTGTAATTGGTTTGAATAAAAATGCGGTTGTCTTTTTTCTGTGCATTTAATACCTGGCACATTAAACATAACGCTATTAAGGGAACAACAACTAGTCTGGCCATTTTCAACATCGTTTTTAAAATAGATCCGTTAGAAAGATGCAGCATTTTTGAAAATTAGAACAAGTCAGTGATAAATCATCCATCAATCGATTGCGTGTTCTAAGAATTGTCAATTTCAAGCGCTCAAAAATTTCATGATCAGATCGATATTTGTGAGACCTCTCCTGTCGTGATAATGACGGATTTGCATGCAAGCATACGCTCTGTGAACCTCCGTGTTTGCTCTGTGTAACTTTTTTGTTACACGGAGAAACAGCCGAAGAAGACACAGTGCTTTTGCGATAAGTATCTGTCATCTCATTTTGGATTGTGCATGCCGCATGATTGACTCGAGGTGAAGATGCGGTTCCTGACTTACACATCATTGCCATCTTGTTACCAGTGCTGTCATGATTACTTTTCCTGATATACCAGGATCGTGATGCCGACCACAGCAGACATCTCCCAAAGCTGACGAAGCTCACTTGACAAGACGATATTCAATTATCAGTTCTCTATTTTTTAATTTCACCCATAACATTCAAAGGCATGCTTAGCACACCCATGCCACCATTAAAACCCACCCCTTGTAAAACAATAACATAACCGCCTTTGCTCTCTGATGTATAGAAAGAAACATTGGCTTCACCTTTTTCGTTGGTTATAATTTCAGGATTCCAGTATACCGTTGAACGCAGATCAGGGAAGATCGTTTTTTCTTCAGGTAATGAATAACGCGGGCTGTAAAACTGCTTACCGAAAACCGGCGCCAGCGGCTTATACAAATACATGCCCGGTGTTTTTTTGAGAAAGGGTCCTTGTCCCGTTTTAGTCGTGATCTCAACAAAAGAAAAGTCAACCGTTACCGGGCTTGAGTTCATTCTTTCCGCCGGTGTAAGATAACTTGCCTTATAAGCTGAATTATATTGGGGCCGGTTCATTATTTCAATTCCTTTAATATCTTCCGCAGAAAAATACTTAAGATAGGAATCCAGGAAAAGAAGGTAATCATTAAACGTTGCCGCCGTTGGCTGATAAAAGAAATGCAGATCAACACCATCAATAATAAAGCGGACAACATTTGAATTGATGAGATAACACCACTGGAAAGATTTTGGCGGCGTCCCTAGCCGGAAACCTGTCACCTTTGCCTTAAGCACATCCAACAACGTTTCTTTTGGCGTTTTATCCAACATCTTTTCTGTGATTGTTTCATCAGAACCTCCGTTTTCATTCAGATTTTTGGACCCGGGAATTCTTGCCTTTGCGGTAACAACCACTTCCTGCAAAAAATTCCCTTCAGCCTTCATTTGCTCCACCATCTTTGTACGGGTGTTGATATACTGTTTCGCAATTGTGTCAAACAAAATATTATCTCCTGAAAAAGCTATTTTTTCGGAGCTGTATAAAGGGTAAGTAGGCGGTTCAAGGTCAATACCAACATTGAAGGCTTTACCTTTTTTATTGAGTGCACGAATCACCAGGCTGACACTGTCTTTTGTAAATTCAGGAAAATTTGCAAATGTAAACACACCTTCATCGTTGGTGACAGTATCAAGAAAAAACGCATCGCGCCATCCCTCTTTTCCAAACAACGTAACGCTTGAATTCTTAAACGGTTTATTGAATATGTTTGAAACTTTACCCGTAACAGCAAACGCAGTTTCATGTTGATAGGCCCAGCTACTGTTATCCCAGTTATAACTCACCCAGCCCTGGGTTAACATTAATGCATCAGTGGCTGCTGACCTTGAATTTTTGATATAATAATAAGGTTCCTCTATTGTTCCTTTCAAATCTGAGCTCAGCAACATATAGCTCAATAAGTTCTCCATATTCTCAGCCACACTCACCTGGCTCGTATCTATTACTGCCATGGAAAAATGTCCGGGTATATATCCGTTATTCACATCGGTCACTTTTAATGCTAGCTGAACACTATCCTTTATTCCATATGCAGGCTTGTGTGATGATAGATTCAGTTTTAATGCATCATTGTGCCAGACAAATACAGAACGTTCGTTAACAGGCTTCGCTGTTTCATCATACAATGTAATATGTACCACCCCGGAGGAAAATACCTTTTTTGCAATTTTAAGTTCATAAGGCGGCCTTAAGCTTCCTCTTGCATGTATCAACCCTCGCATAGAAGCAACAATAAAAAATCTTTTACCTGCGAGATCCGGACTCGCATCAACTTTTATTGCAAGACTATCTCCGTCATCAGTTACACGCAATAATGTTCCCGATGGTTGTGGAGATGGTAAAGAAAACATAGAGCCATTTTCAAGAAATGCAGTGTACAGCTGATTGAGCTCAGGCGTGAATGACACTACTCCCATGCCTTTAAACGCTGAGGCAAAACTGGTTACCTCCTGCCCTTTTGAATTCTTAATCACGCCCTTTACCTCAGTTCCCTTGCCATAAACATTTAAAGCTTTGAACCCGAGCTTCTGTTCTTTGCCTGCAATAAAAGTTCCTCCTTCGGGCAAAAACTGCAGATCAACATATTGTTTGTCATTTGACTTAACAGGTGCCTGCACCAACAGATTACCCTTGTCAAAGATCTGGAAAACCAAATCCTTTTTTTCAGGAACATTGGTCAGCAAAGTGTCTATAAAAAGATTACCGGAATAATCGGTGGTCATTCGTGTTTGAAACAGATCCTTCTTATTTGATCTCAGCCGGATATTGACTCTTTTATTGGACAGCGTTTGATTCTCCCTATTTTTCAAATTGGCGGAAAGTGATAGCCGGTTATTTTGAAACTGAAACTCCTTAAACGCAATGGCCCACTCTCCTGACGAGGGATCTATTATTTTAAACCGGCTTTCAAAAAAAAGAGCGTCACCGAAGTTGCGCATCCATTTTGTATAGGCGCGCAACAAATAATTGCCTTGCTTGAAATCATCCTGGCTCAATGTTATGTTGCTATAAAAATTACCACCGTAACAAGGCGTGCTTACGCGTTTAATAACTTCATCCTGCGCATTGATTATTTCTATATAAGCTATTCGGCTGCTATCACTCCCCAAATTTTCATTGGCAGTTAACAGGTATCCTTTTAGCCAGATTGTATCATTGATCCTGTAAAATGGTTTGTCGTAATGTATGAATAGTTTTTCCCTGGGGCGATCTGTATTTATACTGTTCCAATTTAATATTCTTTGATTCAGTTCGTCCAACTGACCGAAGCAAAAAACAGTTACCAGAGAAAGAAATAAAAGCAATGCAAGATGTTTCATCGTCAGGCCTGGTTGATTTAAGCAGTAGATTGCAATATATGTAAAAGATTAAATAGTATTTGTTATAATATAACGCGATGATCGCCAGGTACCGCAATTTAATCTGTAATTTTAAACATGACGCTTTATGAAGAAAGAGCCTTTCAGGAAACCATCTCGGCAAAACAGCGATGAATGCTTACAGAATGAGAAAATTTGAAAAGATGTGAACAACCGAAAGCTTAAAGCTTAAAGCGCAAAGCCTAAAGCTGACCGAAGCGAAGTTTTTTAAACCATATAAGGCATATAAGAAAATATAAGAACTTTTGCTCAGGATAATAATAACACTTATACGAGAATATATTTACTTAACCCACCCGGACCTTCACCGTTGACTATTGACTATTCACTAGTTGTATAGAGGGCATATAAGAGCACATAAGAATTTTGCCTGCGATAATAATTGCACTTAAATGACTTTACATTTACTTAGCCAGCCCGGACCTTCACCATTGACCATTCACTATTCACTAGTTGTATAGAAGGCATATAAGAGCACATAAGAATTTTGCCTGCGATAATAATTGCACTAAAATGACTTTACATTTACTTAGCCAGATTGGACCTTCACCATTGACCATTGACTATTCACTAGTTGTATAGAAGTCATACAAGGAAATAGAAATGCAAAATTGGGGTAGCTTCTTTAAAACAGAAGAGAAGGTTTCCCTGCAAAAAAATGAACCACATAAAGCAAGAACCTTAAATATTCTTATATGCCTTATATGGTTCAAAAAAAATAAAAAAATTTTACTTAGCTGGTGTAATAGTTATGTTCCTGAACTCGATCGGACCATGATCTCCCTGGAAATAAATGGGGCCTGCATCACCTTCCCTGCTATCCAATGCGCCGCCGGTAATACCAGGAATCTCCTGGTTGCAAATAATGGTTTTACCATTTGCAACGATTGTAACCATGCGGCCAACCAATGTTATATCAAAGCTCTGCCATTCACCGGGATTGCCCACAGCCATTTCGCTTGGCACAAGAAAACCGTACACACCACCAAATAAATGACTGTTTGGATGATCGGTTTTCGGGTTATCAATGATCTGTGTTTCATACCGGCCTCTCAAATAAACGCCGCTATTGCTTCCTTTCTGATAACGGAATTCTACATGCAATTTGAAGTCGTTAAAAGTTTGTTCAGAAATCAGGTTAGCGCCTGAGTGAGGGCTTGTGAGTATGCCATCTTTTACTATCCATTGATTTTCTTTACCGACAGCTTTCCATCCTGTCAGATCTTTTCCATTGAACAGCTTGATAGGACTGCCCCATGCTGGTGCTGATGCCCTTTTCAAATCGGGCGCTTTTACTCCGGTAAAATTGACGATCTGCCCTTCGCTTGTATGAATTGTTCCGCTAATACCAGACTCTGTAACGTTTCCTTCAAGTGTAAGATCGCGATCTTCCTGCTCCCATTGTGGAGGAATGGCAAAGCTGAATTTACCGTTATCATAGTTCACTTTTGAAATGGGCCTTGCACTTCCACCGGTGCTTACAAATCTGCCTACCAACGTGCGGAAACCGGAAAGTTCAACTTCCAGCCATGACGGATGATCCTTACCATTCTCATTAACGGTGATATCCCATCGCCCTATGAGCGCCCCGCCTTTAACTGTTTCGGTTTTGATGGCTGATACCTGCGCAGAAACACTGTTGGTTGCGAGACCAAGACCAGCGCTGCATATCAAACATGCAATAATTCGTTTTCTATTCATGTCTATATTTTGTTGAAGAAAGAAATAAAGATAAGTGTTTGAAGAATTGCCGCAAAGTTGCGAAACGCTATAGCCGCAACATTTTATTCTTTTCCGTAAAATCAATAAGTTTATTGAATGAAATACATATTGGCTTGTTTAACGCTAACTTTCATTTCAATAACATCCTCTTTCGGTCAAAACACAGATGATTCCGACCATTATGCAGATGCAAAAAAGATCATTGCAGATCTCGGCAAGATAGTTAATCCCAAAGGCATACAAGAAAACTACGAAACCTCGTTAGGAGGCGTAAAGCAATGGGTATTTGTTCGCGGACAGGATAAAGACAATCCTGTGATCCTGTTTGTACATGGCGGACCAGCTTCACCAATGTCACCGGTTATGTGGATGTTCCAGCGGCCGGTTGAAGAGTATTTTACGGTAGTTAACTATGACCAACGCGCATCAGGTAAAACATACGCCACAAATGATACTGCAGACCTGGGCAAGACTATAAACATAGATCAATATGTAAACGACGCAATAGAATTAACTGAATTTCTTAAACAGCGATACCACAAGCGAAAAGTCATTCTTATCGGCCATAGCTGGGGTACAATTGTAGCGATGAAAGCTGCCATTAAGAGGCCGGATCTTTTTTATGTTTATGTAGGTATAGGACAGATCATCAACACCATGGACAACGAGCGGATCAGCTACGAGTTTGGTGTAAAAGAAGCAACAAGACTTAAGAATGATGAGGCCCTGGCCGAATTGAAATCCATTGCGCCATATCCGGGCAACCAGCCGGTAACGCGCGAACGGATTATTATTGCACGAAAGTGGCCGCAATATTATGGCGGTCTAAGTGCATACAGAAACGAATCGATGTATTATTTTAACGCACCGCTGTTGTCGCCGGAATACAGCAAAACCGATGCGAAAGCCATAGACCAGGGAAGCCTGTTCTCTTTATCGAAGCTATTGCCTGAATTTCTTTCTGTGGATTTCAAAAGCGTACACGAGTTCCCTATTCCTGTATTTATGTTTATGGGAAGACATGATTATACCACACCTTCCGAACCAACAGCCGCATGGCTGGAAAAAGTAAAGGCACCTTCCAAGAAGGGAATCTGGTTTGAAAACTCTGCGCACCTGGTGCCGTTGGAAGAACCTGGCAAAATGTTACTCACATTAGTGAACGACGTGCGGCCGTTGGCTGTGAAATAAGCGAGGTTACATAGTACAATATTCAAACAGACCTTTGAGATCGTCTTCCATATTAAAATTAACCTTATGATCTTTCAGGTAAGCTGATACTTTTTGCTCACCAAACACAGTATTAAAGTTCTTTTTTGTTGCTTTTACAAAATGATTGTATTTATCGCCTATATAGAATGACGCAACTTTTTTAAACAACACATCTTTTCTAACCTCCAATTTATAAAGCTGGGCATTGTCAGTAACTACTGATTGGTAGGAATCAATAGATGATGTACCTGAAGATATGTCGTATGCACCTTTCTTTTTATCAAGAACCTGCACCATCTCAGGTTTTGCCGCAAACTTAAATTCATTGCGACTGGCAATTTGTTGTACATAGCCATTATCATAATAAAAATACAGGGAGTCAATGCGCACATAGTCCAGCAAATTAGGTTCAGCAACGGCCAGGGTATCTCCATTGTCACTAATGAAATGCATCTCATTCAGCAGGTAATTGTAATTGAACAACCGCGAATTGGAAGTCTTGTTCTTAAACATTGCAGTTCCCTGTTTAAAGGCGGGTAACACATATTTCGCTTCACCTGGTAGCACAGCGTTCGGTACTTCACCGGCTTTTACAGGGTATTCTTTATTTTTTTGCGCAGAGGCAGTCAACGCACAAATAATGCTTAGGGTCAGCAGCAATCGTTTACTCATAAAAAGTAGTTTGAACATGAAACTTACATTTTTTTTCTCATACATGAACTGTTCGTTTTCAAAACAGACAAATTTTAATGCCGGTTTTGATTTGCGTTTTTTAAAAAATTGCTTCCAATATTAAACGGGCTTGTAACTTTTTTTAAGCTCCTGCGTTTCAGCTGCAACCGAAACTTTCACCGCTAAAACTTTGGAGATGATTAAGAACTATCTCAGGATCGCGCTCAGAAACCTGCTGAAAAATAGAATAGCCACCATTATTAACATTGGAGGATTAAGTGTTGGCATTGCTGTAGCTATACTTACCGGTTTATGGTTGCATGATGAACTGTCCTTCGACACTTATCACGACAACTACAATCGCATCGCAAAAGTGAGCTTTACGGGCACAGATAAAAATCATGGATCCTTTATAAGCTCAACCCTCTCCTATCCATTAGCAAACGAAATAAGCGTTAATTACAAGGACAACTTCAAGCGCCTGGTAAGAGCAACTGCAGGCAATGTATCAATTCTCTCTGCAGGAGAAAAAAAAGTATCCCGCATTGGTCGCTATATGGATGAAGAAGCCCCCAACATGTTTACATTAAAAATGGTGAAAGGAAGCAGGAATGGCCTGCGGGACATGCATTCAATTCTCATCTCCGCTTCAACATCGGAAGCGCTTTTTGGCAATGTTGATCCTATAGGCAAATCAATACTCATCAACAATAAAACAAACGTTACAGTAACCGGCGTATATGAAGATCTGCCCCTGAATACCGAGCTTACCAAAACCAAATTTATCTCCCCGTTTATTTTATGGGTAAGTGAAAACGACTGGATTGAAAAAAGAGCGACCAATGACTGGATGAATCATTTTATGAAGCTGTTCGCTGAAATAAAACCGGGAACAAGTTTTGAATCAGTCAACAGTCGAATTGAAAATGTAGAAATCGAGCACATCAAAAATGTAGATGATGAAAATTACCGGCAGGAGCTTTCAATCAATCCCAAAGTTATTCTTGATCCAATGCCCAAATGGCACCTGGAAGGAAGTGACCGCAGGGGAAACCGGGACCCGGCTGTAAAGCGCATGGTTTGGCTCGTATCACTGATCGGCGCCTTTGTTTTATTACTTGCCTGCATCAACTTTATGAACCTGAGTACGGCACGTTCAGAAAAAAGAGCTAAGGAAGTAGGCATCCGAAAAGCCATTGGATCTATGCGTAAACAACTGATCCTGCAGTTTTTCAGCGAATCATTAATTATTGTTGCGATTGCTTTTGTATTTGCGATGCTGTTAACAATGGCATCACTTAACTGGTTCAACCAGCTTTCAGGCAAAGACATGCATATTCCGTGGGGCAATCCGTTCTTTTGGGCTGCAAGTGTTTTGTTTATTTTCATCACAGGCTTTATTGCAGGCAGCTATCCGGCGCTCTATCTTTCTTCATTTAAACCACTCAAAGCATTAAAAGGCAACTGGCGACCCGGACCTGAAGCGGCAATACCGCGCAAGGTGTTGGTGGTATTTCAGTTTGCAATTTCTGTCGCATTGATCAATTGCACCATCATTATTATGCGGCAGGTTCAGCATGCCAAAGACAGGCCAGTTGGTTATTCGCGCGACGGCCTCATCATGATCAACATGCGTTCGGACGATTTCTATGGTAATTATGATGTGTTCAGAGAAGAATTGCTACGTACAAATGTCGTTGCCGATTTTGCAGAATCGATGGGCAAGGTAACAGAACTCGCCTCCAACAATGGCGGATTTGACTGGCAGGGACGCGATCCTGATAAAGAACAGAATTACGGCACATTGGCCATCTCACGCGACTATGGCAGAACCGTGGGATGGCAGGTAACGCAAGGCAGGGATTTTTCACGTGAGCGCGACATCGATTCATCCGGCCTGATCATTAATGAATCTGCAATGAAAGAAATGGGTATTGACGATCCGATTGGGAAAGAAGTTACCTGGACATGGTGGATGGATAATTCACAACTAATTAAGTATACAATTATCGGCGTGGTAAAAGACATGGTAGTTGAATCTCCTTATGAACCAACCCGTCCCATCCTGTACTACCGCAAAGGCAACAATGGCGGCGTTAGCTGGATGTTTATTAAGGTGAAGCCAACTGTTGCAATGAGTGCAGCGTTACCTAAAATTGAAGCAGTCATGAAAAAGCTGGTTCCATCTGCCCCGTTCGATTACCAGTTTGCTGATGAAGATTACGCGCAGAAATTTGCATCTGAGGAAAGGATCAGCAAGCTTGCCGGATTTTTTGCCGCACTGGCTATTTTCATTTCAAGCCTTGGATTATTCGGGCTAGCTTCATTCACCGCAGAACAGCGTACCAAAGAGATTGGCGTGCGAAAAGTGTTAGGCGCCTCTACCGCCGTGCTTTGGAAATTACTTTCGGGTGAATTTATGCTGCTTGTAATGATTTCGCTTTTGATAGCCATACCTGTGTCTTACTATTTCATGCACCGGTGGATGGAGAATTTTCAATACAGGGCGACACTGCCGGCATGGTTATTCATCATTTCATCCTGTGCAGCGTTGAGTATTGCGCTGGTAACAATTAGTTTACAAACCATAAAAGCTGCATTGGCCAATCCGATAAATAGTCTAAGAACTGAATAATTACCGGTGTCTTCCGTCCAATAACAGATCTGTGGACAGCGTTATTGTCAGATCACAATTCGTTTCAGAAGATCTGAAACCATTCTCTGTGCAGCTCTGTGTGTTCTCCGTGTGTCTCTGTGTAACTGTATTATATTATTTCACAGAAAAATGGCAGAACCAGACATGGAGTGCCACAGAGGTTTACAGCTTGAAACCTGCCATCTCAACCGCTGATCAAATGAAGTATATTTGTTTAGTAAAAACTCAATTTAACTCCAAAACGACTTCATTGATTACCATTAAAAGAACAGACTCAACGGATTCAGATTTCATCCAGCTTGTTTGCGAACTCGATAAGGATCTTGCAATAAGGGATGGTGTCGATCATTCCTTTTATGATCAGTTCAACAAAATTGACATGATAAAACATGCCATTGTTGGCTATGAAGAAAACACCCCCGTTGCCTGTGGAGCCATTAAAGAATACGCAGCTGAAACAATGGAAGTAAAACGAATGTATGTGCTGCCCGAAAAACGTGGCAAAGGATTCGCCAGTGATGTTCTGAATGCACTTGAAGAGTGGGCCAAAGAACTGGGGTATCGCAAATGCATTTTGGAGACGGGCAAAAAACAACCGGAAGCTATTCAGCTGTACACAAAAAATAATTATGCCATTATCCCCAACTACGGCCAGTATGAAGGCATTGAAAACAGTGTGTGTTTTGAAAAAGTGATTTAGTAGTACGATTTATGAGGCCCGCCCGCGCCGAATGCGCATCCGGACAGGTACGAAGTACTCAGTTTTCAACTCGCTTACTTTTACTTAGCCTCTCAAGTAAATGATATTGAATCATATCATGCACCTAAATGTGAAAAGGCAAGTTCTTTCGCAAGTCACGTCACTTAAACTTAATTTTATTAAGGAGATTAGGCTGGACTCAGGCCATCCCAGAGAGATGAAATTATTATAGAAAATGCCTAAGCTATTTGTTCAAACCCCAAACGGGGTGACACTTTTCTATATCATCCCGTCGGGGTTTAAATCCAGGTATGTATATCTTTCGATAATAATTTCATCCCCTGCCCGTTCGGTCAGGCGGGCTTCGGGATTTGTTTGACGGAAGTATATCTATAACCATTATCCGACAATCATATCGACTCCCCGTATTCAAATCTAGCTGACGGTAAAACCTATCTAGTACTCAATGCTGATCATTTGAGTCAATCAAATAAGGTAGAAGTTTCAAACAATGTAAACTGCATGCCAGAAGGATCTTCCAGCCGCATTACTTTGCTCCACGGCGCCTGCTTTACATCCGCCAGCTTAATCGCGCCGCCGTTTATAAAGATCCTGGCAGCATCTTCAATATTTTCTCCAATGTTCAATGCCAACCTGACAGGTCCTGCAACCCTTTTACCGACTTCAATTTCGTCAATGCGGTCCGCGTGAGCTTTATCAATCAGTTCCAATGAAGCCTTACCGGCCTCAAGTATAATGCCGTTACCTTCCGGATCGTGCCATTCCTTTGAGGTCTTAAGGCCGGCTACATCACGATAATACTTAATTATTTCCTCCAGGTTGTCTACCGTAAGAATGATCCGCAGTTCTTTTATTTTCATTTACTATTTATTTCATTAAGCAGTTTAGATCATCGCAGGCTATCAGCGAGTGAGCTCTTCAAACGCGTTTATGTTTCTTGACTTGTCAAAAGATGTCCGAACCTGACAACATTATTCCTCTTGTCAAAATAAGCATGTTTTCTATTTTATACAAGCGCCTTACTCTGCAAAAAAGCTGTCGTAAGAACATCTTCCTGGCAAACACAAATACACATGAAGAAAAATAATAGATTGCAGCAGCAATAATAAATAATTGAGAGAATGCAAAAGCTAATGAAACCGGTGCGGCTTTCGCCCGGTGACAAGATCGCAGCAGTAAGCTCTTCAGCGGGTTTAGCTGGCGCGCTTCCCTACCGTTACAAGACCGGTAAACAGCAGTTGGAGAATCAATTCGGATTAACCGTCGTTGAGATGAAACATACACTCAAGGACCTTGAGTGGGTTAAGAAAAATCCCAAAGCCCGCGCTGAGGATCTAATGGAAGCTTTTGCAGATCCTTCTATCAAAGGTATTATTTCAACAATCGGAGGTGATGATTCCATACGCATGTTGCCTTATCTCGATCTGAATATTATTTCAGCTAACCCTAAAGTTTTTGTCGGATATTCAGACACAACGGTATCGCATTTATGTTGCTGTAAAGCGGGAATAACATCTTTTTACGGCCCGGGCATCATGGCCAATTTTGCAGAAAATCAGGGTATATTTCCCTATGTAGCAGAATACTTTACCAAAGCAGTTCTATCGCCCGATGCAATCGGAGAGATAAAAGATTCAGACGTATGGACCAATGAATTTCTTGACTGGTTCAATCCTGACAATCAGCTTATAAAACGCAGGCTTCAAAAGTCAGACGGACGTAAACTCTTGCAAGGCAGCGGCGTGATAAAAGGCAGACTTTTCGGTGGTTGCATACAAACATTAATCACACTCAATGGCACAGCGTTGTGGCCCGGCGAAACCGGCTGGGATGATTCGCTTCTATTCCTTGAAGTTGCAGAAACGCAGTTGCCACGCAACATTTTCGAATACTTCCTCAGAAGTCTTGGTACCCAGGAAATATGGGACAAAGCCAGGGGAATTATTTTTGGCATACCCGGAGGACAAAAAATCGAAGCAGAATTTCTTGGATACGAAAACGCTTTAAGAAAAATTATCGGGGATGAATATGGCCGAAGCGACATGCCCATTCTATCACGCATGAATTTTGGCCATACAGATCCGGTATTCACTATACCTTATGGTGTTGAGGCTGAAATTGACTGTGAGCGTAAAAGTTTTACAATTATTGAGAGTGGGGTTGTAAGTTAAAAAAGGCTATGTGCCCTATACTTTTGAAATGCAGGGCACATAGCCTTTGCAAAATAGAATGAGAACTTGTCCTACACCTTGAAGGTGCAAAACAAGTTCTCATCTGACATTCTTCAACCTCCTTTGCCACATTACATGTACTTTCGCTATCATGAAAATGTTTCAGCAAGAGGTTCACTTAAAAGAACGTAAAAGAGGCTTTCATATCATTACGCAGGAAGTATTGCTGGCACTGCCGCAAATTACGCAGTTAACAACCGGCATGTGCCAGGTATTCATCAGGCACACGAGTGCATCGCTTACCATCAATGAAAATGCTGATCCTACGGTAAGAGTTGATTTTGAGACTTATTTCAATAAGGCTGTGCCGGAAAATGATCCCGGTTACCGGCACAATGATGAAGGGCCAGACGATATGCCTGCTCACCTGAAATCATCCATCCTTGGCAGCTCCGTATTGATCCCAATTCGCCAGGGACGGCTTGCGTTGGGCACCTGGCAGGGAATTTATCTTTGTGAACATAGAAATTTTGGTGGCCCGAGGAAAATCGTGATCACAGTATGGGGCGATTGAGAATAGTTATAAATTAATTTTCGTTCCTTTATTCGGCGCCCCGCAACAGAGAAGCAATTGCCATCCGTACAGGATTATCTTCCTGCCAGGTCCCCAGGTCCCCACCAGCAACAACGACTTCATCCCGATCTTCAAATACGGCTCCATTACCTCTGGCAACAATGTGAGGAGCCTTTCCGGAAACAAGATATTCATAGCCGTTGGCCACGTTGTTACCTCTGTGCTGCTCCTGGCTATTCACTGTTGTATCGGTATACGCTTTAATAATATCCTGAGCAGTAGCAACGAAGTTTGGTTGCGTCCCAAGAAGTACGGTTTTGAGTGAGTTCTCATGGCCCGTCCTGGTTGCCCCGGTTGAACCAGCAATACTATGCAGCAAATTAGCAGCTACAACATCGGCAGGATTGGCTTCCTGAAATGCACCCACCGGCAGTTTGATAGCATCCAGTGCAGCAAAAAATTTGGCTGTACTGGCCGCAATTGCAGCATTAAGTCTGGCTCGAATAGTGGCTATGCGCAGATCACTCACATCGCTTCCCAGCATCTCTCTCACATAACTATCACGGGCAGATTTTGGGAAATAGCGTTGTATATTTTTAGCACTCGACTGACCTCCCCAACCAGCATCATTGGTGGCCAGTCTGGCCATAGTATCCATCAATACCATTAGTTGCACAGTTGCCAACTGTGAGGTTGTGAAGATATCGCTAAATATGCCCGGTTCTACGGCCGTCATATCTGCCATCAGGGATGTATGTAACTGTCTTGCATTAATCCATTGGTTGTCAGTAGTTAATTTATCAAGTATCCTGGTTCCTACACCAGCTCCTCCTACACGTTCCCGCCGTATATCCGCATCATCACTTCGTCCCGCCAAATATTTAGAAACATTACTCAATGCTATGTTTTCTATAGTAGCGCTTCCTTTGTATCCCAATGTAATTTGAACTGAACCCAATGTTCCCCGCGGATCATAATCAAACACCCGTGCGGCGGTTGCCTGTGTGAGATGGGCCGCACTATTACCTTCCCGGAAAACAATCTGACTACCGGCATGAAGGCCCTGCTCTGCAACGATCGCCTGTCTGAGCGCTTCTCTTCTCGACCAAAGCCCGATCCAATCCTGCCCCACTCTAAGTATAAAATTATCCTTCGTATAATTATGGCCATGCCGTTCAATTATCCATTCGGCAGACTCCACGTCATTTTCGAGCCTCGTCAAACCCGCCTGCAATGCTATATAATCACCGTTATCTGCATCAGCTACGTCGTAAGTGCCCATTGGTACAGCGTAAAAAGTTACATAAGAACCTACAATGCTTACTGCATGCGGTGCTGCATTGTGTACAGCAAGGCCACCTACAGCAGAAGGTTGCCACTGATGAAGTTCTGTTCCTCCATGCTCAGTGTACTCTATTCCCCCTCTCACCCGTTGAGCAATATCTAAACTTCCCGCCGTTGCATTTGATAATATTTTATCCTGATCGTTTATAGAATGTACTGTATGTAGTGCCTTCCCTCCCATTGCATCAGCTTCTTTTTCCAGTCCTTCATCATCATTGATCTGCATATTGCCTTTCATTTGCATGGTGGGCTTTACACGTCCCTGCTTTTGTTGTACTACATGCCATGCTTCATGAGGCAAATGTTTTTCCTGGCCGGGGCCGATATGAATATCCGTTCCCTGCGCATAGGCGAGCGCATTCAACCGGGCTGGTTTGTCTGAGTTGTAATGAACTTTTACATCATTCATTGAAAATCCGGAAAGATTTTCTATACCTGATTGCAAATTGTCTGGCAAACCTGTATTGCGTTCTTTTGGTTGGACAACAGGAGGGTTGCGCTGATCTGCCATTGCCTGGTAAACACGCAATTGCTTAACCGGCCTGCTGTTATTTGCCATATCTTTGAATGCCTTCAATTGCTTCGCATGGGCATTCATGTTGATACTATCGTGCTCCTGTCTCTGAGCGGCCATTTCAAAACTACCATCTGCAAATTGTGTAACATCGTTATCATGTTCCCGTTGTCCAACGAAATTAGCAACCGCGATGCTGCTGTCATTCCTCTGTTCATTAGAAACACGTGTGTTCATATTTCAGAGATTTTATATACTCAATATAAAAAATAATTGGCAAACAAGTGCATGCTAAGGTAAACAGACTATAATGCAGCATTGTGATGATGTTTCAAAGGGATAAATGATAAATCATTTTTTGGTGCACTCTAATAAAACATCACCCTACAGCAAAATATCTGATAATCAGCAACCGCAGAAACTCAGAATTTGTAAACTTCCAATTTACATCGCCGTTCATTTAATACTTGCAGGATCTACCACAACATACTTTATTGACTCGCCTGCTTTGCCAAGTGAATGGGAATAGCTGATGTGCACCAGGCCATCACCAGATTGAATAAGGCAGGGATATGAAAAGCTACCACTATCTTTTGGTACGTTCTCCAATGTTTTTTTCCATCGCCATGTTTGGCCTTCATCATCGCTCAGGAAAAAACTTAACCGGTATCGTCCGTCAGATTCATCATTGCCAACAAACGCCCAGCGCTTATCATTCAACTTTATTAAACCTACACTCGCCGTATTCGGGATATCTGTTTTTTGTGCAGCTGACCAGCTTTGACCATTATCCACGGATTTGCTGACTTGCACCCGCGAAGGTGCATCACCGTTATCCCGCATATACGCAACAAGATCACCATTTTTATCCTGTACAAAAGCAGGCTGAACATTGCCCCTACCTACAATAGGGAGACTTGCGCGCCAGGTATCTCCATCATCATCGGAAATGGCTGCCAACGACATATTGAAGCCATCTGAATACAGCGGCAACAGGATTCTGCCTGTAGATAATTTTAGTGGCGTTATCCTGGTCATCCATCCGGTACTTCTTTTTGCAAAATCGTGACTGGCCTCTACAATCATGTTGTCGTATGATGGTGCATATGATGCAGTTCCATGTCCATTTTTCTGAAGCTGTTTAAATTTATTTGCGGTCTCTATAGCGAAGCTATCTGAAGGCGCAAGTAAAATATTATCCTGCCAGTTCCACTCGGGCGCGATACTGTCCGTGTAACGAACGGCTGTGCGGTATTTCAGTACAGAGCATTCCCAACGATGCGCCTGCACGGCGATCCACACAAGAAATAACTTGTTATGATTGTTGAGAAACAAAACAGGGTTGCAATCTGGCAATCCGTAGGTATCAGCCATAACAAACGGCGCGGACCATGTTTTTGATCCTTTTCTCAGGCGGGCACCCATTATTTTTACGTCATCCGCCGTACGCTCTCCGCTGCCCTGGAACCAGGCCGCCAATACATCTCCGTTAGGAAGACTTACAATACTGCTGCCATGTGTATGTTGAGGTTGCGGAGGAAAGATCAGTCCGCTAAAAACTGTTTGTACCGGTTCAATTTTGGTTTGTGCAATTACAAGGCAGGAAAATAAAAGACAGGAAATCGTGGCAATCAATCGACTCATAATTCGTTGGGATTGGTATTAAATGAAGGAAGCTATGAAATATTTGAAGGATTACAAATTTTAAAAGCGAACGTATCGCCGATTATTTAAAGGACTTTTTTGCCCGGATAATTTGTTTGTCCGGAAAAACAAAAAGCTATTTCTAACCGGACAAAGCAGCGTTATTTGGCTGGCTCTAACAATATCGTTTTTAATTTAAACAACTCCTTTCCTTCCTGATTTGGCCGGATTGTAATGGTATAAATTCCACTTTCCTTAATACCGGCTATTGCGACAGGATGTTTGATGAATAACAAAGGCGCACTACTTTCAAATTCGGAGGCGCGTAATGTTTTAAAGAAATATTTTTTGCCGGCTATTTCCAATGTTGCTTCCTGGTTTGCACTACCCTGCGGACAAGCGTATTCTAATACTATTTTATAATCGCCGGGATCAGCAACCCGAATTTGAAATGTAACATCATCATTTGCAGTAGCCATTTCAGTAACGCATGTAGCATGCTTCCAATCACCGAAATAATGACTAAAAGTGAGGCTTTCTACTTTTGCCTTGCCATTCGTCTTTGCAAAAACAGCATCAATATTATTTGTTTCATATTGCTGTGAAACGGTAACAGGATAAGTAATATCATAAGCCGGCTGCTTGTTATCATCAGTGTATTCTACAACAAAAACGGTATCAGCCGGAGCTTTGGTTGAAGCAGAAAGATCTATTATGATGTCGTTTTCCCTTCGCTTGAAACTGAGTTGTTTTTTGCCTGCCAACGCATATACTTTGTCAACGCCAGACCTGAAGCCGGGCACCAGTAACTTTCCGTTTTGCGGCATATTAAACACATGCAAAAATAACTTACCTGGCTTTGCGGTAGTAACACCCCACGGTTGCGCCGGTATAAAACCTGCTGTAGTGCTATAAATACTTTCACCATTTACTACAAGCCATTTGCCTGTTTCTTCTAAGTATTTTTTTGAATAATACGGAATGTTTCCTTTGCCATCCGGACCAACATTCAGCATCAGGTTTCCTCCTTTAGATGCAACATTTGCCAGTAACTGTATGATCTCGCCTGAGGTTTTAAAATTCATATCATGTTCAATATAACCCCAGGAATCATTGTGCGTATAGATGGACTCCCATGCACCTTTAATGGGAACCGGCGGCACTTCTGAATCACCAAAATCTTTATAATCACCCAGTCCCTGCCCTACCCGGCTACTAAATAGACTTTGTGGTTGCAGCGCATGTAAACTATCAACCAGGCTTTGAGTTTCTGCTTTGGAGAGTCCGCCAGGAAGATCAAACCATACAATACTCAGCGGGCCATATTGCGTCAGCAACTCCTTCAATTGCGGAATAGCTTTCTGTTGATAATACAATTGGTAATTCTTTTTATTTGCGTCAAAATCCCATTCATTTCCCCCGCCATTTGTTTCGTGCCAGTCAACAAATTGCGAATAATAAAATCCAAACCGTATGTTTCTTTTCCGCGTGGCATCAGCCAGTGCTTTCATCGGATCTTTTTTGAACGGCGATGCTTTAACTATCGTAAAATCACTCACCCTTGAATCATACATTGCAAAACCTTCGTGATGCTTTGCCGTTATTACCATATATTTTATACCCGCGTCTTCGGCCAGTTGCGCCCAGGCGTCAGCATTGAAGTCAGTTGGATTAAATTCTTTTGCTACCTGTTCATATTCTTTAACCGGTATTTTAGCCTGATGCATGATCCATTCACCACTGCCATAATATCTTTTCCCTTTCCAACTGCCTGCCAATTGAGAATAGAGTCCCCAATGTATAAACAGCCCGAACCTGGCGTCTTTAAACCATTGCAGATCGCGATGTTCTTTAGCAACAGAAGTTTTATCCCACATATTCTCCATGGCTTGCTGCGCCTGTGCGGATGATAAAATAAAAGCAAGAAGTGTTATCAGAAATATTCTCATAGCAAGTAATTCGTTGATGGAAATAAAAAATGATTTGCAGCTCATGCATCTGAATACATGATCATCCGAAAATAAAATAAAAAACGACAGAAAAATGATTTTTTGCAACCTCGATATGAGATTACATTAGTTACTACAACTTAGCTTTCAAAACTTATATTTCATATCTTGACAGGCAATAAAAACTATTGACTAATGTTTTATGTTAAGAATATGCTGATCAGCTTCTCGATCATACTGCTTGCAGCTTGCAACAATCCTCAACCAGAAAATGCGAACCCAAAGGCAGCATCAGATTCAATCTCAACCACTTTTTGCAATCCTTTAAACGTGGCATTGGGCGACCCTTTTATATTGCACGCATCAAGCGGAAAATATTATATGTATGGAACTTCAGAAGCCACAGGTTTTAGAACATATTCATCAGATGATCTTGTTCATTGGAAAAATGAAGGACTGGTATATACCGGTGCGACTGAAAAATCATGGACAGAAAGCAGCTTCTGGGCTCCGGAAGTATACGAGCGCAATGGAAAATATTATATGTTTTTTAGTGCCAACTGGAAACAAAATCCTACAAATGAAAAAGAGAATTTTCGCATAGGAGTTGCGGTTGCTGACAAACCCACAGGGCCATTTATTGAACTTAGTGATAGACCAATATTTGATCCGGGTTATCCAATTATCGATGCCAATGTATATTTTGATAACGCGTCGGGCAAAACATATTTATACTATTCACGCTGTTGTTATAAACATCCTGTAAAAAGTGATGTAGCAGACTGGGCAAAAAAGGAAAAGATCTTTAATGAAGTGGAAGAAAGCTGGGTATATGGCGTTGAGATAAAACCCGACTTTTCCGGTGTAATTGGGCAACCTGTTTTATTGTTGCAACCACCAACTAAAATAACCGATAAGCAAGCCGAATGGGAAAGCCGTTCCGTGACATCAAAAGAAGTAAACCGCCGTTGGACAGAAGGTTCTTATCTCATTAAAAAGAATGACACTTATTACCTGATGTATTCAGCCAACTTCTTTGGTGGAAAAAATTACGCGGTTGGTTACGCTATTTCAAAAAACCCTTTGGGTCCCTTTGTGAAAGCTGCCAATAATCCTGTGTTGCAAAAGAATATTGACAGTGGCGGGAATGTAACCGGCACCGGACACAATATGGTATTGGAATTACCTGATGGTGAAATGTACTGTGTATATCACGGACGCACCAATAAAACCGGTGATGAACGGGTTGTATTTATTGATAAAATGGAAATCACAAAAGATAGTTTGCTCGTGGTAAACGGACCAACCACTGCACCACAGAAAATGCCCGTTGGAAGTCGTGAAGGGAAATAATTTTAAATAGAAAGGTTTGAGGAAGAAGCTGCCAGTTTTTTATCTGTCCTACACCTCACCGGTGTAGGACAGATAAAAAACAAGTTGAGCCCTCTCCTAAAAATAAATTCCCGGAACTAAATCTTCCAGCAATCCCTGCTGTCCGGGCTCCCAGCCCAATGACCAGCGTGTTTGTTCACCGGACGCGGGACAATCTATTTTAGCGAAATGTGTAAACCAGCCAAAATAATCTTCAGCATCTTTTCCTTCTTTGCTTACTGTTGGTAAATTCAATCCTTTTCCGATAGCTGTTGCAATTTTGTTGAACGGGATACCGCCTTCCGCTACGGCATGAAAAATTCTTTGCGCCGGTTGCTTTTCAATAATCAACCGGTAAAGCACAGCAGCATCTAAACGGTGAACTGCCGCCCATTGGTTGCTCCCCTCGCCGATATAAGCAGATTCGCCTTTTTCTTTGGCTATCCCGATTACGATCGGAACAAATCCATGATCACCTTTTCCATGAACCGTTGGCGGAAGCCTGACGATGTAAGAATTTACACCTTTTTCAGCAACGGCATTTGCTGCTTCTTCGGAAGCTGCCCGGGGAATAATATCGGAACCAGCCGGCTTGTCATCTTCGGTCACGGGTCTGCCGTAGCTTAGCAACCCAACACCTGATGTGATGACCAACGGACGAGCAGAACCTGCAAGCGCTTCACCTAAAGCAAGTATCACCTTGCGGTCATCTTCGCAATTGGCTTTAAAACGACTGAAATCATGGTTAAAGGCTGTATGAATAACAGCATCGCAACCTGCCGTTCCTTTTTGAATACTTTCCAGGTCTTCCAGGTTGCCGCGGTAAACTTCGGCGCCGGTTTTGGCCAGTTCTTCAGCAGCACTGTCCGAGCGCACCATTCCAAGTACCCGGTGACCAGCCTGTAAAAGTTCCTTAACAATTGCGGAGCCTACAAACCCCGAAGCTCCTGTAACAAATACGCGCATATGCATGATAATTTTATTGACAACAAAATTGAAACAAAACATACGCGAAAAGGTGGTCATTTGACCATAATTGCAAGTACGAAGTATGAAGTACGAATTACGAAGTACTCAGGTTTAGACACGCTTATTTTGTGTAGCGAAGTCAGTGTGAATTACGAAGTTCGAAGTATTCAGGTTTAGACACGCCTATGCATCTCAGTGCAACCCTGTGACTCCTCCATGGGTCTCCTGTGTAACTATATTAACTCTTTTACTAGCTGATTTTAGCGATGTATTTGCGCATGCCGGATACGGGTGAGTGTTTTTAGTGAAATGCCCAGGTAAGACGCAATCATGTGCAGCGGGAGCCTTGAAAGCAAATCGGGAAAGTTGCGAACAAAATCCTCATATTTTTCTTCCGGCGTAGCACTCAATGCAGTCAATAGCCGTTGCCTGCTGTTGTAGATGTTGTGCGAAATCAATTGTTGGGAAAGCATTTTAAACGCGGGTATATCCGAAAGCAGAACATCAAAATCAGCCTTGGTCCAGAGAAGCACTTCACTTCTTTCTACAGCAGCAATATTGTATTGCGACGGTGTCTGGCGGTCATAGCTTTCCACATCTAAAGTCCAGGTATGCTGCGGAGAAAACTGAAGAATATGCTCACTGCCATCTTCCGCTATTCCATAATTGCGCAGTAATCCATCTACCACAAATATTTTGTGCCGGCAGATCTGGCCCTGTTGCAGTAACAACTCATTGCGATGAAGCGACCTTGACATTGCAACGGAACAAATCAGATCAATGTCTTCATCAGCAAGACTGGTGTTCGTACGAAGATATGTTTGGAATGACATGGACATAGGTATTCAAAATTAACGGTCCCGGCTTATTGAAAGACAACAACATAGCAAATATTGCTGTCTACAAGCACTGATAGAAAGTCATGGCAAAATACAATATAATCGCAACAGATCAGCTTCTTTATGATAACTTGCCAGAATGTGAATGATAAGTATGACAGATTTTCCGTGTTCTGCAGAAAGAATATTGTAAGAATGGCATTGCAGCCTTTGGCACAGATAGTGCAGACTAATCAGGTAAATAACTTTATATGGCAATACAAACCGCAATTTTAGCCGGAGGATGTTTTTGGGGTGTTGAAGAGCTGATACGTGCACTTCCAGGTGTAACAAAGACACGTGTAGGTTATACCGGCGGCGATGTTCCAAACGCCACGTACCGGAATCACGGATCTCATGCGGAAGGCATAAAGATCACCTTTGACTCAGACAAGTTATCCTATCGCAAACTGCTGGAATTCTTCTTTCAGATTCATGATCCTACAACGCTTAACAGGCAGGGTAATGACGTCGGTACCTCATACCGTTCGGCCATCTTTTATCTGGGTGAAGAACAAAAGAACACAGCCGTCGACCTGATTAAGGAATTGAATGCGGCGCACGTATGGTCAAAACCAATCGTTACAGAAGTGGCGCCTGCAACGGATTTCTGGGACGCAGAGGAAGAACACCAGGATTATCTGCAAAAAAATCCATACGGTTATACATGTCATTACATTCGTCCTGAATGGAAACTGTCAACCGAGAAATCGAAATAAAACAAGAACCTTACATGACTGGCGCGAATGTTCTATAACGTCATTCGCGCCAACAACCGACATTTCTACAAACTCAGAAAAGCCTTCATTTGCGCAAGCGCATACTTCGCATGGAATGAATGAATATCGCTAAGCAGCCACACATGCGTTGCATCATTATGTACAGATAATACTGAATTGGGTTGAATGCTGCTGACCGACGCATGAAAATCCCTGCTGTCATCCAGCAATATTTCACCCGACCCAACAAGAATCAATACCGGCGGAAATTGTTGTAATGATTGATCATCGTAGCTCACCTCTTTAAGCGGTCGTGAACCACGGTACAATTCGGCATATTCTTTTACGCCTTGCTGATTAAGCACTGGATCGTTTGCTGCATTTATTTTGTAAGATGGCGTATCAGCTTCCAGGTAAATCCATGGAGAAAGCAGTATTACGGCTCTAGGCAACTGTCGTTTTTTTACGGTCATGCTTTTAATTGCAGCAACCGTGAGACCTCCACCAGCACTGTCTCCAATGATAAAAATCTCCTGTTGTTGTTCTACAAGATAATCGTAAACAACAACCGCGTCTTCCACGCCAAAAGGAAAGGGATGTTCCGGTGCAAGCCGGTATTCAACCAGCAACACACGAATGCCGAGATGAGCCGCGACATGTGCAAGCATATTTTTGTGTGAATCAATACCTCCCATGATATACCCACCACCGTGAAGATAAATAGCTATTGCTCCGTCTTGCTTCCCTTCCGGGATAAACCAGTGAGAAGAAACACCATTGATTGTCTCAGCCTGAACTGTTACATCTGCATGAGGTGGATATAAAGTACCCAATTGGTTGAAATCCGCCCGTTGTGTTGCTATTGCTTCCATAAATTTTCTGTTTCAATGTTCGTTTCACCAAAATTGAACTAAAACGAGCAACCGCACCCATAAAGAAGTTTAAGAAAAAGACTTAATCTGGTTTAAGACTTTTCGGTCTTTTTAGACAAATTACCCCTGATCTTACTAAGAAATTCAGGCGTAATACCGAGATAAGATGCTATTTGTGTATTGGGCAAACGCGAGGACAAATTGCTATACTGCTCCATAAAAGAAAGATATCGTTCTTCCGCAGTCTCGCTGATCGTTTGCAATAATCGATTTTCAAGCGCAACATAACGATCCTCAATGATCACCCGAAATATGCGTTCCATTTTCTGATACCGGGAAAGCAAATTATAGAGATCTCCCTGCGCAATTTGTAGCACTGTGGCCGGTTCTATCGCCTCAATAAACATGCGGCTTGGTTTCACATTATGAATACTATCAACCTCGGTGATCCAATCATTCTCGGCGATAAACTGTAGGTTATGCTCCACTCCCTTTGTATCTACATGATACTTTTTAAAACATCCATCTACCACAAAAGTGTAATGCTTACATATTTCTCCTTCCTGCAAAATCAACTGTCTGCGGCGAAGACGGCGTTCGGTTGTGCAGGCACTCAACGCGTCTTTTTCTTCATCAGTTAAGGGAAGATATTTATTGAAGGCGGCAAAGAGAGATTGCAGGCTCATATATGGTGTAAGAAGTTAGGGCGTAAAAATAGAAGAAATATTAGAACTGGCGCGAGTGTTCCGAAGGATCACTCGTGTCTACCAATCCCGAGCCGATTGTATCGGCGATTTTGCACTACAAAAGACGAGCTGGCACGTGTTCTTAAATTCTGGCGCAAGTGTTCCGAAGAATCACTCGTGTCTACTAATTCCCAGCCGATTGTATCGGCAATTCTTTCACTGTTACATATCATATACCCCAATACAATAAATCCATACTTTTGCGCGAAACACAGCCTCTAAACCTTATGTCTTCAAAATTCAAAGTAAACGAAGATGCTGTTCCGCATTTTGTGACATTCACCGTTGTCGGCTGGATCGATGTATTCAGCAGGGAATGCTACAAACAAATTATCACTGACAGTTTAAAATACTCTGAAAGCATGACTATCATCCGATAGAACTGGACACAAGTGAAAAATTTTCGCAGAGATTAAATTACCTGCACAACAATCCGGTAAGATCGGGATTGGTTTGGGAGCCGCGGCACTATAAATATAGTAGCGCGAAGCATTATTGTACTAACGGTCGTGGGTTGTTGAAACTTGAGGGTTTATCGCATTGAATCGCCGATACAATCGGCTTGAAACTAGTAGACACGAGTGATCCTGCGGAACACTCGCGCCAGAATCACTTTACAAACGGTACTAAATTTTATACAATATGGATTTTAATGACACAGAAATCAATGAAATTTATTTATTCTTAGATGATTTATTTGCACTTAAAATAAAGGCTCAACTTAAAGGAACAGGGCTATTCTTAAAAGAGTTTGAGCGAGTTATTGATATGCATACCGACGAACAATCATATCAGTTAGTTGTAAATAAATTCGTGTTTTAATTTAAAAGTAAGATGGGCATTTACAAGGGATTACTTGAGATATGCAATAGTGAATTACTGGACATTCAGAAGGAAATTGATTTTCTTGATGAACATAAACACAATGACTTAACACACAACGCTAATTTCTTCTATAATCGTTTTGAAGAGCTTTATGACCGGGAAAACAAGATAGTTCGACTAAAATCGAAACTTTTATCTTTTCTAACGCTGAAGAGCTCGGAACCAGAAAACAAGACTACCATCTAATAGAATTGAAACGCCTATACGTTCGGCTAGAAATTTAATAGAAACGAGTGATCCTGCGCATCATTCGCGCCAGACGTTGCCCAACTTCTGCCATTCGCCCGTCGCAATCAGCCTTCATATTGGCGCAAATAGCCTTGTGAGACAAACCAATGTATTTTAATTTTATGCCTCCACTAACCTAACTATAAACAAACATGAACAACATTAATAACATCGTCGCTGAACTTGAATTTGCTCAAATAGGCTGGGTGGTTCCGGACATTCACGCTGCCGTCAAGTTCCTTTCGAAGACACTCGGTATTGCAGGCTTTCCTCAACCGGAACATTTCAGCGCGCAGGATCTGAATATGACCTACTATGGCAAGGTGGTGGCGGGCGATTGGCTAACCACTCAGACTTATAACGGAGGCACCTTTATCGAACTTGTTCAACCGCTTTCGGGCCAAAGCATGTTTCATGATTATCTCGCACGATATCCCGCAGGAGGGACTCAGCACCTCGCTTTTAGATTGCCGGTAAGCGATTTCGAGAGGATCACCAATGACTTGCGTGAACAGGGTTGTGAAGTCATCAGTACAGTTGACCACCCGATTGCGCGAATGATGTTTTTCGACACTTATCAAACGTTGGGTGTTGTTACCGAGATCATGGGCATCACACCGGAGGGATGGACTGCCATTGAGCAAATGCAAAAGGCAAAGTGAAGAGTATCTTCATCCTTAGTGACCGTAAAACAAGGTTTTCTGCGATATACGATAACATTAAAGCATCAATAACTTTAAGTCCAATAAATGTCTTAATTCTTGAATAAAGATCTTGCAACAAAGTCGTAATTAACCTTTAAACTGTCGTATTCAGCCACTATAAAAATTCAATCTTCTTATCATCTTTGTTGTGTTGAACTCAATTAACAACCAACACAAAGTGGAGCAGCGACCACTACAAAAACGGGCGGCACCGAAAAGCCTTACGAGTAGGAGCAAAAATCTATCTTATGTCCAGCAACAATGCAGTTTCGCTACACAGGATGCTTAAAACAACTCCGGAAAAATTATATCGCGCATTTACCGATGCTACGGCAATCGCGTCATGGTTGCCTCCGTATGGATTTCTCTGCACCGTTCACGAAATAAAAGTAGAAGCAGGCGGTTCGCATAAGATGTCATTCCAGAATTTTTCAACAGGCAACAGCCATTCATTTGGCGGCAAATACCTGGAACTCAAACCCAATGAGTTTTTGAAATATACCGATGCGTTTGATGATCCCAATATGCCAGGAGAAATGACCACCTCTGTGTGGCTCAGGAAAACTGTTGCAGGTACAGAAATAAAAATTACACAGGAAGGAATCCCTTCCAACATACCCGCTGAAATGTGCTATTTAGGCTGGCAGGAATCACTGGAAAAACTGGCAAAGTTAGTTGAGCCCGAAATTCCGGATGCCTGATTCGGACGACTAATTTTTTATAAACGATTTTTACAGTATCTAACGAGGGACGTCTTACACCGAAATAATAATCAATCTAACTAAGGCGCGAGTAATTCTGCAGAATATTCGCCCCTTGTTTGTGCTCATTCAGGGCAAGAGGCGAGCTTCGGAACTTTTACAATTCTACTACTTAAATTTACTTGCCTCTTATTGCCTGCTTCATATAACCGCAACCTTTGATAAATCGGCCCCCAGGCCTTTAAGTGCAGCATATGTGAGTTTATCCATCATTGCGCCTTCAAAGTGTATGGTTGCGATGGCTTTGTAATATTTATTAGTCAGCGCATAAGGCGAACGGAAAGATACATTTTTGAGTGTAGCTCCTTTAAATGTAGCCTCGTTCAGCGCCGACTTGTTAAACCTGGCGCCGATAAACGTTTGCCCGTTAAGGCAAACTCCGCGCAGATCTGCATATTTAAAATCCACATCATTAAATGTGCAGTTTTCAAAGATCGTCTTTCTAAGGTCGATGATCGTCAGCTTCACGTCGATCAGTTTTACATCGGTGAATTTTGCACCAGCCAGCTCTGACTTATTGAATTCAGTGCGCACAAGGATGGTCTTGTTAAAGCTCGCATCAGTGAGGTCACAGGTGGACAAGAGGCAATCTGTCAGATCTGCGCTGTCGAAATTGCCTTCGCGTACATCGCTGCTCATGAACGAGCTGCCGGTCAGGTCTGCCCCGGCGAAATCGGATCCCCGCAATGAACTTGCTTTAAATTTCCTGTTGTGCGCGGTAACGCCGGCAAAGTCGCTCGTTACCAGATTACTCCCGCTGAAATCCGTTAACAGCTGCCGCTCCGATGAACCTGGAAGATTGACATCTTCCTGTTCATCTTGTTCTTCATCAATATTAGCCGCGATGCGCCTAATAGTCGACGTTTCGTCGACTGATTGAAAATTTTCTGAGAAATAATTAAGGTCAACACCTAAAATCTCTGCGAGGCGGTTAAGGGTAACAATGTCGGGAATTGACTCTCCACGCTCCCATTTTCCAACTGCCTGTGGGCTTATAAACAGATGTTGAGCCAGTTGCGCCTGAGACATATTCATTTCCTTTCGTGCTTGGGCAATTTTGTTGCCGATCGTATTTGTGTCCATGTCTACTATCTTTTTTGTTTTATTTTTTCAACACCACAAAGATATTGGGGCTTATTCCGGGAATGGCAAAACGGCGGAACTTCCTGGTTGTTATTACGCTACTATTAGTTGTTATTTGACAACCAGTAGTTGTATTCATCGCATTATGGCAAATTAAGGTTCATCAACAGCATTTCCGTCGATTCCGGCAATACAAAACATATTCGCCAATTTCGCCAGATACGGCCCGAGGCCACATCTTGCATTTGAACACAAAATTCCTCAGTTAGAACACACCCATTGAAATACCTGCAATGAACTTTGCTGTTGAAATTAAATTCAAAAGCAATGAAAAAAGTATTGATAACAGGAGCAAATAAAAGTATCGGTTTTGAAACCGCGCGTCAATTGCTTCACAAAGGCTATTATGTTTATTTGGGCAGCCGCGATCTGCAAAATGGTTCGGATGCTGTAGAAAAACTAAAAGCTGAAGGCTTAAACAACGTAGAAGCCGTGCAAATCGATGTAAGTAAACAGCAATCAGTGGATGAAGCACGTAATGAGATCGGTAAAAAAACGGACGTACTGGATGTTCTGATCAATAACGCGGGAATTAACGGAGGCAGGCCGCAGACAGCACTTACCGCTACTATTGACCAGTTTAATAGAGTTTATGAAACCAATGTATTTGGCGTTGTAAGGGTTACGCAGGCATTTATCGATTTACTGCAAAAGGCACCGGAGCCACGTATTGTTAACGTGAGTTCAAGCCAGGGATCATTAACGTTCGCTAGTGACCCGACAAGTATTTATTACAATTATAAAGGCGCGGTATATCAATCTTCAAAATCGGCATTGAATATGTACACCGTAGCTTTAGCATATGAATTACGTGATACACCGTTCAAAGTGAACTCCGTTGACCCGGGCTTTACGAAGACTGATTTTAATGAGCATCGTGGAACGGGCACCGTTGAGGAAGCCGGAACGCGCGTTGTTAAATATGCCGTGATTGGTGATGATGGCCCTACAGGAAAATATTTTAGCGAAGAATTAAATCCTGAAACAGGAGAAATTCCATGGTAATTTAGCAATTCTTACATTTTTGCAGACCCCGGTGCAACTCCGTGTCTACTCCTGTCTTTTCTCCTATGTAATAGAAAATACAATTACACGGAGTTTCGCAGAGCAGGCACAGAGTGGCACGGAGAATGCATGCTAAAAAAAATCAAGTATGAAGAAAGAAGAAAACACACCACATAAACCAGATTCAATATCTGACGTACATAAAAAAATCGGGCTACCGCCACCAGTTCATCCATTGATCAGCCTGATTAACAATACCACCAGCAAAATTGATATCGAAAAATTGCGCCGCCCGCACATTCTAAGCTTTTACAAAATCTCCTATAAAACCAGTTTCAAAGGAAGGGTTAGATATGGCCAGGGATATTATGACTTTGATGGTGGTGGCCTTCTGTTTGCTTCGCCCAACCAAGTAATAGGCGGTCATGACGAGACCACGCTTGATCCTGGTTATACGCTCATCATTCATCCCGACTTCCTCCTTTCCTATCCGTTAGCCAAAAAGATTAAGCAGCACAGTTTCTTCTCCTATTCAGTTAATGAAGCATTGCATTTATCCGACACAGAAAGCGCAACCATCGCATCAGTTTTTAAATTTATTGAAGACGAATTAAACAGCAGGATTGACGATTTCAGCCAGGATGTGATCATCGCCCAGCTTGAATTATTATTGAATTATGCCAACCGTTTTTACAAACGTCAATTCCTAACCCGCAAAGCAGTCAACAATGAATTACTACAAAAGCTCGAAGATGTTTTAGAGGCATATTTCAACGACGACATATTGTTGACAAAGGGCGTTCCGACTGTTCAATATCTTGCAGAACAATTGAATTTTTCACCCAGCTACTTAAGTGACATGCTGCGTTCACAAACAGGATACAATGCACAGCAGCATATCCACAACCTGCTAATTGAAAAAGCAAAAGAAAAATTATCTACCACTAATTTATCTGTAAGTGAAGTGGCCTATGCACTGGGATTTGAATATCCTCAATCTTTTAGTAAGCTGTTTAAAGCGAAAACGGATTTATCGCCATTGGAGTTCAGGAGGGCGTTTAATTGAGACGAAGCCTTGAAGCAAACTTCACCAAATAATTGGAAATAATGCTTACTTATGCGGCTTCGAAAACATTAACTGCTAATTTGAATTCCATTTCCTCCATCAATCAGCCCAAGTATAGTTAGCAAACGCAAAAGCCCATCGCAATTATGACTGTGCCAAGGTTCTTATTTTGCAACAGGCCCAAGCTATGCTTGAAATGAAAATTCAAATTACCTTTTTTTGAAAAAGCCGTCACGCTTTGTATCAATGCGTCCGCCATCATAACCACAACAACCCATACGCGGAGAATTAACAACAGGTAGTTTTCCATAGTCATCAAATTCTTCACATTCTTTAGCATGCTTCTTAGCACATTTGCCGCAAAAAAGGCCCCAGTCTGCACTGCATATTTTCACAGCAGGTTCTTTTCTACATACACTACAAAGTATCTCCAGGGGTTCATTACGTGATAGCAGTACTTCATTATCAACAGCTGCAAAGGCCAACTCTTCTACAACCGTAACGGTAAGGTAAGTAGTAGTACCAAAATCATACTGATATTTCAATTGCAGATCTTTATATAAAATATCTTTTGCTTTTTCTTCAAAGGGAATTTCACCAGAATTATCTTCCATTAGTTTTTCAAGCAATGCTTCATCTCCACTCTCAAGCAATTCCATTAGGCTATGAATTTCTTGATTCTCACTTTTGTTCCGTTGTACGGGTTTATAAAAAGCGCTCAGATGTCCGCAACAGTCCAGCCATATATCTCTCAAAAACATATCAATATTGTCCATCGTGTCATCTCCATCTAACCATAGGAATAAAAAGAATCCACTGGCTCCATAATACTTTTTATCCGGTTCAACTTTTACAAGAAAAGATTTTCCTGCCTTTTCTTTTTTTTGCTGTCCTCGTTGTTTTAGCTCTGCGATTAGATGCCTGGAAATGCTGGTCTTCTTAAACGTCTTTTTGCAATATCTACATTCTCCCTGAGATGTCATAGCTATCTTTTTACAGTTATCAAAGGTATTAGTGAGTACTTTAGCCGCTTTAATACCAATTTTAAAATAAAATCACGTATGATAAGGCACAAATAAAGAGAAATTTCACTTCTTCGGCCTTATATTTTCCCAGTATATTTATACATTCTATTCACAATCGAATATTAGCTTATTTATTTGGCGAGGCTGTCCTTGGAAACGTGCCGTGCCAGTTCAGGAATCTTACATTTCCTGGACGGTCCTGCGATTTATTTTCCCGATTTCATCTTCTTGATTTGTTGTTCTCGTTGTCATGCTTGTAACAACATATTTAACACTTCCGGTATAGACAATCTTCCTGATCATTCCTGTTATTGCAAATTTGGAAGGTCCGATGTTGTGTTCGTGTAGTCGACGCCAGATATCAGTGAATGCATGCAGACATAGGACATAAAAAAAGGCCATTTGAGGCGGTTAGTGATGGCGTTGGGATTGTTGAAAATCATTTTGCCAGGACTTTACATAACCAAACGGGCGGCATTTCATTGCTTTCTTCAATTTGTGCTTTGCACTTAATCGCCACAGGCGATAGAGTAAGACTGCGGAGTCTGGAGGCCCGGCAGAGCAGGCCGTTCCGCGAAGCGGAAAAACTTATATTCCCTTATGTCCCTTATATGGTTCAAAAACCTTCGCTTAGTTAAGCCTTCAAAGTTGATGCTCAACATCTTCTAGACACTTCCAACCGAAATATTCAATATTTTTTACATACCTATTTACCAATTTTTTTGTTTATCTTATCTGAACAAAATCTTTTAAACCATGCAAACACAACGCAGATCTGTTTTGAGAAAACTTTTCGCCTCGCTTGTAGGTGTTTCCGGCTTAAGTTTAGTTGCAAAAGCAAAAACGAATTCTAACGATGAAAAAGAGGTAGACGGAATTGTTTACGACCAGGAGGTTCCTTTATTTTCCCAATCAACCAAACTCGGCAATCTCATATTTATAGCGGGACAGGGCGCACATTTTGAAGGCGATATAAAATCTCATACCGATCATGTATTGAAATCCATGGAAGAACAATTGGTAAAAGCGGGCTCCTCAATGGAGAAAGTATTGAAGGTGAGTGTATTTCTTAACGACATAAAAGATTACGCGGGAATGAATGAAGTGTTCAAAGGGCGCTTTGGCAAAAATCCTCCTGTACGCACAACAGTTGCCGTAGCCGCAGGTGGTGTTCCCGGTAATTCATTGGTAGAAATGGATTGCATGGCTTATATCTAAACTATTGTTTCATTTTACAAACCTTAAAAATGAAGCGGAGAGATTTACTCAGAAATCTATCGCTCGTTCCGTTTGTCGGAACCGTAGCAGGTACTTTGCTTCCATTCGAATCAACCAATGCTGCGTCAAAGTCTAAGAAAAGAAACCTGTTTAAAGAACTTGGTGTAAGAACTTTCATCAATGCTGCCGGCACGTATACTTTTATGACAGGCTCATTAATGCAGGATGAAGTTGTTGATGCCATTCGTTCTACATCACACGAATTTTGTTTGCTTGACGAATTACAGGATAAAGTAGGAGAAAAAATTGCGGCCATGACAAAAGCCGAAGCTGCCGTTGTAACATCAGGTGCATTCTCGGCAATGACACTTGGACTCGCGGGAATTCTTACCGGCATGGATGAAAAGAAAGTCGAGGCGCTTCCGCATCTTGAAGGTACTGGGATGAAAAGTGAGGTAATTTGTCAGAAGGCACATGATATTGGTTACAATCATGCACTCACAAACACAGGTTGCAAAATTGTGCAGGTCGAAACTGCCGCCGATGTAGAAAAAGCGATCAATGAAAAAACGGCGTTGATGCATTTCTTAAACATTGAAGCAGACAAAGGAAAGATCATGCATGAAGAATGGATAGCACTCGGAAAGAAACACAACATTCCGACCTCAATCGATATTGCAGCCGATGTTCCCCCTATCTCAAATCTGTGGAAATTTAACGAAATGGGTTTTCACTGGGTTGCCATCTCCGGTGGTAAAGCGCTGAGAGGCCCGCAGAGTGCAGGTTTGCTGATGGGCAAAAAAGATATTATTGCAGCTGCGCGTTTGTCAATGCCGCCACGAGGTTCAACGATTGGCCGCGGCATGAAGGTGAATAAAGAAGAGATCGTTGGCATGTATGTTGCGCTTGAACATTACCTTGCTTACGATCATGATAAAGAACGGAAAGAATGGGAAGCACGTATTGCAACAATTGAAAACGCAGTGAGATCTATCAACGGAATTACTACGGAAGTAAAAGTGCCACAGCTGGGAAACGTCACACCAACACTGCATGTAACATGGGATCCGGTTAAAGTAAAGATCACGACAAAACAACTGCAGGAAAATTTGCGGAACGGAGATCCATCAATTGAGATTGTGGGCAATGAAGACAATCACATCAGCATGACCGCGTGGGTAATGAAATCAGGCGAAGAAAAAATTGTTGCCAGGCGATTGAAAGAGGAATTGGCAAAAGTGAGTGTATGATTATTATGTTACCAACTCACCAGAGTTAAGTCAAAAGTAAAAATTCAAGATGATCAAATGCACTGCTGTTGCTTATTTTTTAAAAGCAGCTCACCACAATTTTACGGTTGACATAACACTATCACTTTTGATACCAGGTTCGACAAGTATCAACTCATGTTGCTGGATACATTGTTAATTTTCAATTATCAACTTTCAATTGTCCATTCTAGTGATCGGCTCATAAAAAACTACGTTTCAAAAAATGAAACAGCCAACGATTGCTTACTGCAAAAACCTGCTTCTTTTATTACAAAACACAATTGTTGTTTTTCTTCTTGTATTGGTTGTCTCGTGCAACCCAAGCAAAGAAAAACCGTCTACCGTATGGACCGCACCGGAAAGTGCATCTTTATTAAAAAGTCCGTTCACAATAACACAGGACATTGAACTGAAAGGACAACAATTGTACATGCTATACTGCCGGTCCTGTCATGGAAGGACAGGCAGAGGCGACGGAGCAGCAGGACGTTCATTGGATCAAAAACCCGCCAACTTTCAAGATCAGGCAATAAAAAAAGAACCGGATGGCGCTTTGTTCTGGAAGATGAGCACAGGCAAAGGTGCAATGCCGGCATTCAAAGATGTTTTATCGGAAGAAGAAAGATGGAGCCTTGTTTCATACATTAAAAAATTGACGACGGATGAATATGCCGAAAGGGCTCCACAAGCACTGCATCCTGACATTACCATTAAATATGTAATGAAGACCGCACCAAACAGCATTCGCATTTTACAAAATCCTGTAACAAAAGAAATATGGTACACAACGATGGAGGGCGGCGTATACAGAATAAACAATATTGAAAGCAAGGAGCCAACGTCGCAGGAAATCCTGTCATCAAAAGATCATGGCATTACTCAGTTGCAGGGTGCGGTGTTTTTAGGCAATTCAATTTTCCTGTGTGGCAATGTCCCCGATAAAAATCATCAAACTACAGCGGGAAGAATGGTGCGTGTTTACTTTAAGGACACTGCAGTTTCGCAGATAAAAGTTGTGTTCAATACCGTTAACTATCCTGCGAACAAAACGATTTACGATCACGGATGGAATGCGCTTGAATTAAGTGCTGATGAGAAATATGTTTATGCGAATTCAGGTGCACGAACAGATCATGGAGAAGTACAGGACGATGGAGGTTTGTATCCCAATCAACGCGACAATATCCTGACCTCAAAGATTTTCCGTTTTCCTGTTGAAACAGAAAATCTTTTGCTGACATTGGATACAACACAAGCGCGACCTTACATTTTTGCTGAAGGCATTCGTAACGCATATGACATAGCAATTGATGGAAAAGGAAATCTTTTTGCAGTTTCAAACTCCTGTGATTACGACATGCCAGAAGACATGTTTTGGATCAGGCAGGGACACCATTACGGATTCCCGTGGATGATGGGCGGATTAGAAAACCCCCAACAATTTCCAGACTGGAAACCGGATCCTGCAACGGACCCTTTTATTAACAGATCATCACATTCGTGGGAAGTAAGATATTTTCATAATGATCCAACATTTCCAAAAATTCCTCCGGGTTTAAAGTTTACTCCCGGTGTTCAGAATCTTGGGCCTGATGCAAATTTTTATCGTGGTCACACAGGAAAAGTTTTGGACGGCGATCAAACAGGTGCAACGATCAGCACCTTCACAGCGCATTCTTGTCCATTAGGTTTATTCTTCGACAAGAAAAAGGTTTTACCCAATGATCTTAACGGAGATGGCTTTGTGATAAGATATAGTTTAGGTGCCAACTCATCTTTGATGGCCCCACTGGAGGCAGATGGAGCCGACTTGTTGCACCTGCACCTGATGTATGATTCAGCGACCGATAATTATTTTGTAAGGACAACCCGTATTGTTGAAGGATTTGATCAGCCAACAGATGCGATCCTTATTGGAAATGATGTGTATGTTATGGAATACGGAGATAATGGTGGTAATATCTGGAAACTCACGTTTGCGTCTCAAAACAACAAAGAAAATGCTTCTAAAAAATAGCGGTTCTATAGTTCAATAAAGAAAAACTAATCAAGCAAAAAAACAGCATTATGAAACGCCGGAATATTATTAAGGGCTTTACAATGCTTCCGCTCGCCGGAGTATTGGCTCCTGTCAAATCTTTGTTTGCATCACCCGCAGAAAAAAATATTTTTTTCACCCCAACGGGCGATCCCGTGAACACAAATATTTTTCAGTCAATTGGTGTAGAACCAATCATCAACTGTCGCGGTACATTTACCATCATTGGCGGATCAATTGAGCGTCCGGAAGTGCGTGCAGCGATGGAAGCAGCATCAAAAAATTTTATACAATACGATGAACTCGGTGATGGTGTAGGAAAAAGACTTGCAGAATTGACAGGTGCAGAATGGGCAATGGTGTCATCAGGTTGTGCCGCAGGAATGAAACACATAACAGCAGCTTGTGTTACAGGTGGCAATCCTGAAAAACTAATCCGCATTCCAAATCTTGAAGGCTTTGATAAAACAGAGGTTGTAATACCAACACCCTCACGAAATGTATACGATCATGCGATAAGAAATATTGGTGTAAAAATTATACAGGTTGACACACCCGAAGATTTAGAGCGGGCATTGAATGACAGAACAGCAATGGTCTATCTTATGGCTGATGAAGCAACTGAACCGGGTCGGCCATTTTCTGTAGAGAATGTTGCAAAAATTACGAAGGCACATAAAGTTCCTTTGCTCGTAGACGCAGCAGCAGAAGTATTAACTATTCCAAACATTCATCTGCAACATGGTGCGGATGTTGTTGTATATAGCGGTGGTAAAGCCATATGTGGTCCGCAGTGTGCAGGATTGGTACTGGGAAGAAAAGATATTTTGATGTCTGCCTGGCAGGCGAGTTCTCCGCATCATGGTCCTTGCCGTGATAATAAAGTGGGAAGAGAAGAAATGATGGGAATGCTTGCAGCAGTTGAAGCCTGGACAAAAAGAGATCATCCTGCAGAATGGAAAACATGGCTTTCTTATCTCGACACGATCTCTAAAAAGGTTTCAGCAATAGATGGCATTACTACCTCTGTTTTTGAACCTACAGCTTTATCAAACAAATCTCCTGTGCTTAATATTTATTGGGATCCGGCAAAGTTTAATGTCACTGGTGAAGAAATTGCAGAAGAACTTGGAAGAAACAAACCGCGTGTTGCTGTTGGGGGTGAAACAAAAGAAGGAAAAACATCCATCAACATAACAACCGGACAAATGCAGCCAGGCAATGACAAAATTGTTGCAGAACGCGTGTATGAAGTGCTTACGAAAAAACGTGAACCAAAAGTAACAACAATGGTAATGCCCAATGTAAATCTTACCGGAAGCTGGGACACGGCGGTTCAGTTTTTCAGCAGCACGGGTAATCATATGCTGTTTATTGAACAAGATGGTAAATGGATAAAAGGTTCACATAAAGGTGAGTTTACTGTAAGAGAATTAACAGGCGAAATTGAAAGCGATACATCCGTAAAAATGAGAAGTGTTGATCGCCATCCTGCAGATTCGGTCACGTTTATTTTTTCAGGAACAATTTCGGGTGATACCATCGCGGGTTCTATTTATATGGGAGAATATCGTACTGCAACATTTACAGCGAAGCGAACAAGTTATAAAATTCAACCAAAAGAAATAAAGGTGCCTGGCGGGCCGCCATTGGCAACGTGAGAAAAAGTCAGAACGCTTGTAACTTTTTTTGTTACACCGAGAAACAGCCGGAGGAGACACAGAGTTTCACAGAGCTTTCCAAATTGAACCTGTCATCTCGTATAAAATATTATTCTTTCAATGCTTCATCAGAAAACGTTATATCAATTTGCAAAAAAAGCAGTTCACGTTATCGGCCTGATATTTTTTTGTGCAAATATTTTACACGCTCAACAAATTGATATTTTATTGAAAGGCGGACATGTCATCGATCCTAAAAATAAAATCGATGAGCAAATGGACGTAGCAATCGCAAATGGAAAGATATTGCAGGTGGCCAAAGATATTGCTGCAAAAAATGCAAAGCAGTTGATCGATGTACATGGATTGTATGTTACGCCCGGCATCATCGATATGCATGTGCATGTTTTTAACGGAACGGATGTGGATGCGTATATCGCAAATGGTTTGACGAGTTTGCCGCCTGACGGATTTACATTCAGAGCTGGCGTTACAACTGTTGTTGATGCAGGCTCTTCTGGCTGGCGAAATTTCCGGCAATTCAAGAAGCAAACGATAGATAAGGCACAAACAAGAGTGCTGGCATTTTTAAATATTGTTGGCAATGGTATGGTTGGTCGTTTTGAAGAACAGGATACAACTGATATGAATCCGCAGCAAACTGCGTACATGATCAAGAAACTGTTTCCTGGTATTATTGTCGGGATAAAAGCAGCACATTACTGGGGTGATTTTATGCAGGTGGATCGCGCAGTTGCAGCGGGTAAACTTGCGGATGTCCCTGTAATGGTTGATTTTGGTGAACATCAGCCACCAAATTCGATTGAAGCTTTGTTTATGCAACATCTGAGACCCGGGGATATTTTCACGCATGCATTTTCCTATGGACCCACGGTGAGAGAAACAATCGTTGATAGCAATAGTAAAGTGAAGCCATTTGTGTTTGCTGCACAAAAGAGAGGCATTGTTTTCGATGTAGGTCACGGTGGTGGTGCATTTTCATGGCGACAAGCTGCCCCTGCTGCGCAGCAGGGATTTTGGCCGAATACGATCAGCACAGATTTGCATGCGGAAAGTATGAATGGTGGCATGAAGGACATGAGTAATGTAATGTCGAAGTTTCTTGCTTTAGGTATGAGTTTACAAGAGGTGATCCTGCGTTCTACATGGAATCCCGCGAATGTCATTAAGAGGCCTGATCTCGGAAATTTAAGTATTGGGGCTGATGCAGATGTTGCAGTGTTCAATTTACGAAAAGGAGATTTTGGATTTCCTGATGTGAGAAAAACTAAATTAAAAGGAACACAAAAATTGGAAGCAGAGCTAACGATCCGTGCAGGAAAAATTGTTTGGGATTTGAATGGCATTAGTGCACCGGCATGGGAAGAAGAATTACAAAAAAGTAAATGATAGATCGCTCAAAGCATTATGAGTTTAAAAATCAAATCTTCGTCGTAATGAAATTTATCATGAAAAACATTTTTATCATTTTATTTTTCGTTCCGTTTTTATTGCATGCGCAGCAATATGATCTTCTCATAAAAAATGGTCATGTTATCGATCCAAAAAATAATATCAATGCTGTAAAAGATATTGCGATTGCCAATGGGAAGATTGCTAAAGTTGGCAATAATATTTCCGCAACGGAATCAAAGAAAACAATTGATGCAACAGGATTATATGTTGTACCGGGACTAATAGACATACACACGCACGTATTTGTAGGAAGCACGCCCGATAAATTTGCCAATGGCATTTACAGTGTATCGGCTGATGATTTTACTTTCAAATCAGGAGTAACTACTGTTGTTGATGCAGGCACTTCAGGATGGAGAAATTTTCCGCTCTTCAAAGAGCAGGTCATCGACAAATCACAAACCCGCATTCTCGCATTTGTAAACATTGTTGGCTCAGGAATGAGTGGCAAACCAACTGAAGAAGACATCAATGATATGAATGCCGATTCTGCTGCCTCTGTTGCTGAAAAATACAAGGATATAATTGTAGGCGTCAAGATTGGTCATTATACAGGAACCGATTGGGCGCCGTTTGACAAAGCATTGGAAGCTGCTAATAAATCAAATACCCCAATATTTGTTGAATGCCATCTGCCGCAATACAGCCTGCATGATCAATTGCAAAAGATGCGTCCCGGCGATATCATCACACATTCTTATGAACAGATAACTGAGCGAATGCCGGTCGTGGATAGTTCAGGCAGGGTTCGTTCTTTTGTTTTGGATGCGCAGAAAAAGGGGGTATTGTTTGATCTAGGTCATGGTGGCGCAGGCTTTTGGTTTAGCCAGGCAATTCCTGCGTTTCAACAGGGCCTCGCTCCAAACTCTTTTGGGAGTGACTTGCATCGTTTCAGCATGAATGCCGGCATGAAAAGCATGTTGAATATTATGTCTAAATATATGGCGATTGGCATGAGTCTGGAAGATGCTGTAACGCGTGCCACATGGAATTCCGCGAAAGCAATCAGGCATGAAGAACTTGGAAATCTTGGTGAAGGCACTGTTGCAGACATCGCTGTATTAAGTATACAAAATGGAAAGTTTGGCTTTGTAGACGCAGGCGGAAACAAGATCGAAGGAAATAAAAAGCTGGAAGCAGAGTTAACGACTCGCGCAGGGAAAATTGTTTGGGATCTCAATGGTCTTGCAGCGAAACCGTTCAGGCAATAGCTGTTTGATTTTTATTGACACGCTGAACAACAAGGACGAAGATTTCGAATTACTACAATTGAAAACGTGCCGATATTATTTGAACTAAAAATTCAGTATAAAAGCAACGAATACAAACATGCACATCAAGAAAGCTTTTTTATACGAAGCAATTTTCTACTTCCTTACGCTTATCGCGTTCACTCAATGCAATTTAAAACCGTCATTACCCAAAGGTGATCCTGGTAACGGAGGCTTATTTCTTCCTGGCGGATTTGAAGCGGTTGTAGTTGTTGACAGCCTTGGTCCTGCACGTCACCTTGCAGTGAATGATAATGGCGACATCTATGTAAAAGTGAGTCGATCAAAAAGAGGTGAAGGTAATGTCGCGTTGCGGGATGTTGATGGCGATGGCAAAGCTGACTCCATCGTTCACTTTGGAGATTATGATAATGAAGGCGGTCTTTCCAATTGCATGCGCATACACAATGGTTATTTATATTACGGTTCTGAGTTGGTGATTTACAGAACCAAATTAACACCTGGCAAGCTTATACCTGAAAGCAAAGCAGAAGTGGTGCTTACAGAATATGATAGCTTAAGAGGCTCCCATTGGCACATCACTAAGCCTGTCTCATTTGATGACCAGGGACACATGTATGTTCCGTTTGGTGCACCGTCAAATGCTTGCCAGGATTTGGTTAGAACGCCGGGAGGCACTCCGGGTTTTAAAGGTCTTGACCCTTGTCCTCAATTAGAAAATTACGGCGGCGTATGGCAATTTGATGCAAACAAGGCTGGTCTCACCCAAAAGGATGGGAAAAAATTCGCGACAGGAATAAGAAGCGTGGTGGCAATGGATTGGAATAAGGATGATAAAAATTTATACGTCGTAATGCATGGAAGAGATGATCTTCATTTGTTGTGGCCAGATAAATTTACTTCTTGGCAAAGCGCGGTGTTACCTGCGGAAGAATTTATCAAGGTGAAAGACGGAGACAATTTTGGATGGCCGTACAGTTACTATGATCAACTACAAAAGAAAAACGTGCTTGCACCGGAATATGGAGGTGACGGAAAAATACCTGCAAGAGACAGCACGGTGCAATTACCCATCATGGGTTTTCCCGCTCATTGGGCACCAAATGATCTGCTCTTTTACGAAGGAGATCAATTTCCGGAACATTATAAACATGGCGCATTCATTGCATTTCACGGCTCTACCAACAGATCGCCTTATCCGCAGGCAGGCTATTTTGTTTGTTTCGTTCCTTTTGCAAATGGACAACCATCGGGTGAGTGGGAAGTTTTTGCTGATGGTTTCGCAGGTGTTGATCCCATTGTAAATACAAGTGATGCAGTTTACAGGCCAATGGGTCTTGCTGTCGGTCCGGATGGTTCACTGTACATTTCTGATTCGCAAAAAGGAAAGATCTGGCGCGTCATGTATAAAGGAGATAAAAACAAGTTTAGCAAAGATCAGCTTGCTGCAATGGAAAAAAGAAAATTGAATTCAAACATTCGCATGCCTGATGAAACAAAAGATAATCTTTATAAAGACAAGCCCATTCCGGGCTCACAGGTTTATAATTCTTACTGCGTCTTTTGTCATCAGCGCAATGGAAAGGGAGACGGCAGCCGGTTTCCCCCTTTGGACAGTTCTGAATGGGTTAATGGAGACAAGAAAATTTTAATTGATGTTGTTTTAAATGGCCTGAATTCACGAATCACAGTAAAAGGCAAAGAATACAATAACGTAATGCCACAACATAGTTTTTTGAGAGATGAAGATATTGCGCAAGTACTGACGTATATAAGAAAACATTTCAATAATAATCCGGATGAAATAACCAGGGAGGATGTTTTAAAAGCGCGAAAAAAATCTGCAGACTAGCGATTAAGAATAAAAACAAATAAACCTCATCATATGAACAGAAAAGTTTTTCTCGTCTTTATCATAATTTTTCAGGCAACGCTTTCATGGGGTCAGGTTTACAGCATCGTAATAAAAGACGGTCATGTTATCGATCCGAAAAATAATTTCGATGCAGTGATGGATGTTGCTATTGCTGACGGAAAAATTGTTGGTGTCGCAAAAAATATTGATGCATCAAAAGCAACACAAGTTGTACATGCAAAAGGTTTGTTTGTAACACCGGGCCTCATTGATATTCACACGCACAATTTTGAAGGAACGCATGCAGACCAGTATTTAATGGATGGCACAGCTGCACTTCGTCCCGATGGGTTTACTTTACGCAATGGCGTTACTACAGTTGCCGATGCAGGAAGTTCAGGATGGAAAACTTTTCCCTTGTTTAAACAAAATATCATCGACAAGTCAATAACAAGGGTACTTGCTTTTTTAAATATTGTGGGTGAAGGAATGCGCGGCGGAAGCTGGGAGCAGAATACCACAGATATGGATTCGAAGTTAACGGCGAACGTTGCAAAGGCAAATAAAAAAGATGTAATAGGAATAAAACTTGCCCATTTTGAAGGTCATGACTGGATTGCTGCGGACCGTGCAGCAGAAGCCGGAAGACTTGCTAATATACCTGTAATGGTTGATTTTGGCGGAGCCAAACCACCGTTATCTATCGAAGAATTATTTTCTAAACATCTTCGCAAAGGAGACATCTTCACGCATTGTTTTGCACAACTTGGCACACGTGAAAGCATTGTCGATAGTGCTACGAAAAAAGTAAAACCATTTGTGATAGAAGCGCAGAAAGACGGGATCTTTTTCGATGTTGGTTATGGAGGAATAAGTTTCAGGTTTTCACAGGCAATACCTGCGATCCAAAGTGGTTTTTATCCGAATTCCATCAGCACTGATCTGCATACCGGAAGCATGAATGCAGCAATGAAAGATCTTCTAAATGTAATGTCGAAGTTTCTAAACATAGGAATGGACCTCCCAGCGGTAATAAAAGCGACTACATGGAATCCTGCACAGGAGATACAGCGACCTGAACTTGGAAATTTATCTGTCGGCACAGAAGCCGATATTGCCATCTTTAATTTGCGCGATGGCAATTTTGGTTTCTTTGATTACGCCGGCGACAAAATCAAAGGAAATAAAAAACTTGAATGTGAATTGACTATTCGTGCCGGGAAAATTGTGTATGATCTTAATGGAATAAGTGAACCGGTGGTTTTGAAGGGGAATTAATTCTTTTTCTTGAACAACGGGGCGTTATACAAACGCTCATTGTTTATTCTGTTGCTCAGTGTTATTCGTTTGCCGAAACTGAAGCCGGGTAGTAAACAAAAAGCCGAGAATTCATTTGTTATCTTGTTATAGTGTAAAACCGCCTGTTTTTTAGGGAAGTTCAGGAAATTCCAGATAGGAGACTGTAACATGAACTGTGTCAGCGAAATAATTCAATAGTGTTCTCCGGGTCTTTTATTTTTGAGTCAAAACGAATATTCCATTCTTGCATTTGATCTAATATCGGTAAAAACGCCAATCCTTTTTCAGTTAATGAATATTCCACTCTTCGCGGTAATTCATTATAGGCTACCCTTCTAATGATTTCATCTTCTTCTAATTCTTTTAACTGCTCAGTCAAAACCTTTCTGGTTATAATAGGAATGATGGCATCCAGTTGTCCAAACCTAACGGTACGCTCCCTGATGACATGTAATATCAATGGTTTCCATTTATTTCCAACTGCTCCTACAGCTCTGGTCAACGGGCAGTGCGAATTGCAAAAATTATTGTCTCTCATATTTTATGGCTTTTAAAATCTGGTTACCCATTCGTTACTAGAATATACAAAAATAGTATATTTTGGTAACTAATGGGTTTATTTTTGCTGGACAATTTTAAAATATTTAGAACATGCGTGATTTAAAAACGTTTTATGAGCAATATGTTACAGCGGCTAATGCGCGCGACTTTGCCACAATTGCTGAATTAATTAACGATGAGGTATTGATCAATGGAGTACCTGGCAGAAAAGAGGATGCCCTTGGAGGGCTTAAGTGGCTTACAGATGTAGTACCGGATTATGTATGGCATATTGAGGATCTATTTGTAAATGAAGATCGAATAGCTGCCAGGTTAAGGGATGTTGGTACTCCTGCCCGGGAATTCTTTGGAAATCTGCCAACAGGAAAAACAATAGAGTTTATGGAGTTTGCTTCCTACAAGGTAGAAGACAATAAATTCGTTGAGATGTGGTATTTAATCGATACGGCCAAAATATCCGAGCAGCTAAAGGGATAATCTGGACCAGCATTTTATTTTTAATAGATCCAGGATAAGTAGTCTATTGGATTGGTAAGGAATTCGGCAACGATAAAAAATCTTGCCGAATTTATTTTTGTTAAAGGAGTTAATATAAGTGTTGCATATCGGCTCCGATATTTAGTGAAATTTTTCAGAATCTAAGATTCGGCAAAAAGGTTCGGAGATCTGGCAAAATTAGTTCCGGAGGCTTGCTGCAATTTCGCAGAAACAAATTAAAAGTATATGGAACTAAAAGGAAAAGTTGCCTTGATTACAGGGGCATCCAGTGGAATAGGAGAAGGCGTTGCAAAAGCGTTGGCTGCGAGAGGAGTTAAAACAGGGTTGGCTGCACGAAATGTTGATAAGCTTAAGAGTATCGAAAATGAAATTCATCGGGCTGGCGGCGAAGCTGTTTCTCTTGGATTGGATGTAACAGATAAAGCAAGTGTAAAAGCTGGAATTGAACGTCTGAAGGAAAAATTCGGAACTATCGATATTTTGATCAATAATGCAGGTATCATGCCGGCTTCAGATATTGATTCGTTTAAAACAGAAGAATGGGAGGCAATGGTGAATGTTAATATAAATGGTGTTCTGAATGTTACAGCAGCTGTTTTGCCCGAATTGGTTGACAAGCATGGTGGACACATTATCAATGTATCATCTATTGCAGGGCGTAAACTTTTTAAAGGATTAGGGGTTTATTGTGGTACAAAACATTTTGTGGCAGCCTTTTCGGATATCATGCGTATGGAAGTTGGGAAGAAGCATAATATCCGCGTAACCAGCATACAGCCTGGAGCTGTTGATACCAATCTAATTGACTCTATTTCGGATAATGGATATAAAGAAGATATGGAAGGGCTGCGTAGTCAGATGACATTTTTAAGTCCGAAAGATATCGCCAATAGTATGATTTATGCCTTAGAATCCCCGGATTATGTAGATGTTTCGGAAATCTTTATACTTCCTACAGATCAGGAATGGTAGAACCTTTGATGTCTTTGGAAGTCTGGTTTGGATCCCTTCAAACCGGGCTTCCATTATCATTTTTTTAAAAATTTATGGAATGCGAGCAGATATTAAGTTAAATAGCATAGCTGAATTTCACGAGTTCAGCGGTTTATCTAAACCTGATCATCCATTGGTAAGCCTAATAGATTATAGTCTCGTAAAATACCCACTTGAGTACACTGATATCAGATGGGTACAGGGTTTTTATTCAATCGGACTAAAGCGGAACGTAGCTAAAAAATTCAATTATGGACAGCAGAGCTATGATTTTAATGAAGGGATACTTGCTATGGTTGGGCCTCAACAGGTAATCCGTATAGAAATAGATCCTAACGCAGCTGCCGATCCTTCAGGTTGGCTTTTATTGATCCATCCTGATTTTCTATGGAAAACGGCCCTGGCCTCACGAATGAACAAATGCGTTTTTTTCGGTTATGCAGTAAATGAAGCGCTTTTTCTTTCACACAAAGAAGAGCAGATGATAGTGGAAGTATTTAAAACGATACAACAGGAATGTCAGTCCAATATCGATAAATTCAGCCATAACATTATCATATCACTGATTGAATTATTGCTTAATTATAGTGAGCGCTTCTATGAAAGGCAGTTTCTGACACGTCGGATCTCAAATGATAAAATCCTGTCCCGATTGGAACTGATATTAGATGAGTATTTCAATGAAGACTATCTTTTGAAAAACGGTACTCCTGGTGTACAAGATTTGGCCAATAAATTAAACCTGACTCCAAATTACCTTAGCAGCTTACTTAAAGTTCTGACCGGAAAGAGCACACAGGATCATATTCACCATAAAATCATTGAAAAGGCCAAAGAAAAGCTTTCAACAACGGATTTATCGATAAGTGAAATTGCCTATGAATTGGGATTTGAACATTCTTCCTCATTTAGTAAGTTATTTAAACAGAAAACAAGTCAAACTCCTTTGGCTTTCAGGCAGTCGTTTAATTAATAAGATATGTTTCTTAGGACCTTTTATACATTTGGGACAAATGGGGAAAGAGCAATGGCTGCTTTAATTATAAAACCACATCAAAGAAATTTTTTGGCTTTGGAGTCCGTGTTGGCAAATTTGCTTTTAATTCGTTGATGTATTCGTTAGTGTTTATACCCAAACCGTTTATTCCTGTCATTTCGGAACGATGAGTAAGCCCCCAGTCCAGTAATGAAAAAACAAGGCTTTCCAATGTTCTTCCATAAGGAGTTAGTTTATACATAACCTTAACTACTGGTAATTTTAAAACCTCACGGCTGATAAGTTTGTTTTCCTCCAAAAAACGTAGCTCCGTGGAAAGAACTTTAGATGAGATAGAAGCTAATTCTGCTTTCAGCTCTGTGAAAAGAAGTTCAGATTTCATTGTCAGGCAAGCAAGAATAGAAATTCTCCATTTTCCATTAATGACATCAAGTGTATCATGAATCGCAATGATATTTTTTTTACAATCTATAGGCACTGACATATATAATTTTTAGTAATACAAAGATAATGAAATCATATGTAATACCTCTAAGTTACTGGTAACCTGAAGGTAACTTCCTTGCGCTGAAATTCGACAACTTATACATTTGGATTTTAAATAGAAAAGTATGAAAGTAATTAAAATTGAAGCGTTTGGAGGTCCCGAAATGCTTTCACTAACTACAGTACCGGCACCAGTTGCAAAAGAAAACGAAGTTCTGATAAATGTTGAATCATGTGGTGTAGGAGGAGTAGACATTCTATTACGTAAAGGGCTATATCCTGGCCTCGATAATGCTGGATTTATTCCTGGAATGGAGATTGTAGGAATTGTAAATTCAGTTGGAGCCAACGTGTCAGAAGAATGGATAAGCAAGCGTGTTTACGCAATGACTACTCTTGGAGGTTATGCTGAGCAGGTGGTTGTTAATGAATCCGCACTGGTCGAAGTTCCTGAGAAATTATTAAGTGATCAGGCTCTTTCTTTAGGCATCAATGCATTGGTAGCTTACTATTCTCTACAACGCGCTCGTTTATCAGAAGGAGAAAGAGTTTATGTTAGAGGAGCTGGTGGCGGAATCGGCTCATTAACCGTACAATTAGCATTGGCTAATAAATATGAAGTCAGCGTAGCCCCTACTGCAGCCCTACAAAGAGGGAAACTACAACATCTTGGTGTTCGTAATTTTATAGATTTATCGCAATGGGAAGGCGATGATCAAAAATTTGATGCAATTATCGATCCTGTTGCAGGTTCTGAATTGGCTCAATATATTGCCCTTTTGAAAGATAACGGAGTATATGTACTTAATGGAGTAGCAGCAGGATTCCCCAATGCTGATTTTGGAATGGAATTTTTAAAACGATTTCAAAGCTCGTTAACCATCACTTGTTTTAGTTTGAACTCTATATCAGCAGATGACATCAGATCCAGTCTGTCTCAAATTTTTCATCTGGCTGTTGATGGGCAGATAACACCATACGTTTCTAAAGTTTTACCATTCGAAGAAGCTGTTGAAGCACACCGGTTATTAGAATCACAAACAGTCTTTGGCAAGATAGTCCTTAAGATCTAATGATAAAGAACTTAAAACCCACGAAAAACATTCATTTTACGCAGGTTTTGCCAATTTGGTTAAGTTAAAGTGTCCAGCTGCAACTCGAACCGAGGACCCATACATTAACAATCTGGATGCTCTACCAGCTGAGTTATCAGATCTTAATTGCAATAAAAACGCCTTCAATTCTATTCGAAAAGAAGGCGTTTTTCTGTGAACCCGCTCGGACTCGAACCCAGGGCCCTCCCGATTAAATCGGGATGCTCTACCAACTGGGCTAGCAGATCCTTCTTCCAATAAAAACGCCTTCAATTCTATTCGAAAAGAAGGCGTTTTTCTGTGATCCCGCTGGGACTCGAACCCAGGGCCCTCCCG
>CP128386.1:4694547-4959032 GCA_030345135.1 Chitinophagaceae bacterium DXS | reverse complement strand
ACTGAGCTAGCAGATCCTTCTTCCAATAAAAACGCCTTCAATTCTATTCGAAAAGAAGGCGTTTTTCTGTGATCCCGCTGGGACTCGAACCCAGGGCCCTCCCGATTAAGATCGGGATGCTCTACCTGACTGAGATCAATCCTTCGATATATTTTCTTGACTTCATCTTTTTAATTTGTAATTCTCGTTGCTTTGCTTGTAACAATGTATCGAACTCTTCGGTGTAGACAATCGTCCATGGCATCCCTGTTTTTGTAAATTTGGAATGTCCGATGTTATGTTCGTAAAGTCGACGCTGCATATCTGTGCATGCACCAATATAATACTTATCGATTTTTTCGGAGTAGAGTATGTAGGTGTAGGGCATAAGATAACGTTTTTTGAGGTGGTTAATTTGATCCCGCTGGGACTCGAACCCAGGGCCCTCCCGATTAAGATCGGGATGCTCTACCTGACTGAGATCAATCCTTCGATATATTTTCTTGACTTCATCTTTTTAATTTGTAATTCTCGTTGCTTTGCTTGTAACAATGTATCGAACTCTTCGGTGTAGACAATCGTCCATGGCATCCCTGTTTTTGTAAATTTGGAATGTCCGATGTTATGTTCGTAAAGTCGACGCTGCATATCTGTGCATGCACCAATATAATACTTATCGATTTTTTCGGAGTAGAGTATGTAGGTGTAGGGCATAAGATAACGTTTTTTGAGGTGGTTAATTTGATCCCGCTGGGACTCGAACCCAGGGCCCTCCCGATTAAATCGGGATGCTCTACCAACTGAGCTAGCAGATCCTTCTTCCAATAAAAACGCCTTCAATTCTATTCGAAAAGAAGGCGTTTTTCTGTGATCCCGCTGGGACTCGAACCCAGGGCCCATACATTAAAAGTGTATTGCTCTACCAACTGAGCTACGGAATCATCACTATTTTATTTCAAACATCGTATCTCGAATCCAGTGCCCTCCCGATTAAAGATCGGGATGCTCTACCAACTGAGCTACGGAATCATCACTATTTTATTTCAAACATCGTTGCTCGAACCTAGTGCCCTCCCGATTAAAAATCGGGATGCTCTACCAACTGAGCTACGGAATCTTACAAAACGAAGTGAACCGGATTGGATTCGAACCAATGACCTACTGCTTAGAAGGCAGTTGCTCTATCCAGCTGAGCTACCGGTCCGTTTTGTGAGGCGCAAAATAAAGGAAAAACAACTACTGTAGCAAATAATAATGGAAAAAAGTATTCAAACGTTTGACAATCAACCATTATCACATCTCCAAAACCCGCACAGTATCTACGTTTCACGCAAATAAACAAAAACAAAAAACGGGTCAGAATTGTTTAATGCTGAAACCCGTTTTTGACAAAACCATGTATGAATCAAGCTAAAACTATTGCTCAGGCTGTAATCCCCAATGTTCCGGAGAACGCCACAATGCAGATAATAACAACTCACGCATAAAGATGAATTCTTTCGGCAATTTGTCATACATGCGTTGGAACAGCTCTTCGTGCATCAGCACTTCCTGTTTCCACGCTTCCCTGTCAACTTCCATGATCAATTCAAAATCGTGGCGGCTGAAGTCTAATCCTGTCCAGTCCATGTCTTCGTAACGAGGCATCCAGCCTACCGGACTTTCCACAGCGCTGGTTTTACCGGTTACGCGTTCAACGATCCATTTTAACGGACGCATGTTGTCGCTAAAGCCCGGCCACAGGAACTTACCGTTTTCATCTTTCCTGAACCAGTTTACGCAGAAAATACGTGGTGCATTGGGCAGGCTGCGGCCAAATTCCAGCCAATGATTGAAATATTCGGCCATATGATAACCACAGAAAGGCAGCATGGCAAACGGGTCGCGGCGAACTTTACCTATTTCTCCAAAAGCAGCGGCTGTCATTTCAGAGCCGACTGTTGAAGCCAGGTACACACCAAAGTTCCAGTTAAACGCCTGGTAAACCAATGGAACAGTTGTTGCACGACGGCCGCCAAATACAAATGCAGCTACAGGAACGCCGTTCGGGTTTTCCCAGCAGGGATCTATTGAAGGACATTGGGATGCAGGGGCAGTAAATCTCGCATTAGGATGTGCAACAGGTTTTCCGGAAGCCGGATCATGTTTTACACCTTGCCAGTTGGTGATATTGTCGGGCGCTTTATCAGTCAAACCCTCCCACCAAATATCGCCGTCAGGTGTAACACCAACATTGGTAAAGATGGCATTTTTGCTCAATGCGGCCATTGCGTTCGGGTTCGTCTTCGTATTGGTTCCGGGTGCAACGCCAAAATAGCCGTATTCAGGGTTGATCGCGTAGAGCTTGCCATCTTTACCAGGTTTAATCCAGGCAATATCATCACCAACGGTAGTTACTTTCCAGCCTTCCATTTCTTTGGGCGGAATCAGCATAGCAAAGTTGGTCTTGCCACAAGCGCTGGGGAACGCTGCGGCGATATATGTTTTTTCTTTATTCGGATTTTCAACGCCCAGGATCAGCATGTGCTCAGCCAGCCAGCCTTCTTCCTTACCCATTACAGATGCAATACGCAGGGCCAGGCATTTTTTACCCAGCAATGCATTACCACCGTAGCCTGAACCATAAGAAACAATGCCTCTTTCCTCTGGGAAGTGCACAATGTATTTTACTGTTGGATTACAAGGCCATTTAGCGTCTGCCTGACCTTCTGCCAATGGCGCGCCAACAGTATGCAGACACTTAATGTATTCACCGTTTGCACCTAACTGATCAAGCACTTTAGTCCCCACGCGTGTCATGATGTGCATGTTGGTAACCACATATTCAGAGTCGGTTATCTGCACGCCTATTTTAGCAATGGGTGAGCCGATTGGCCCCATACAGAAGGGTATCACATACATGGTACGGCCTTTCATGCATCCTTTCAAAAGTCCGGCAAGGATCTTTTTCATTTCTTTTGGTTCCATCCAGTTATTGGTGGGGCCGGCATTTCCTTTCGTTCTTGAGCAGATGTATGTTTTATCTTCTACCCGTGCCACATCACTTGGGTCAGAAAAGCATGCGTAACTATTGGGCCATTTCTTTTCATCCAGTTTAATGAACGTGCCCTTGTCAACCAGTTTTTTACATAAGGTGTCATATTCTTTTGTTGAGCCGTCACAAACATAGATTTCATCAGGCTGCATTTGTTCAGCCTGTTTTAAGATCCAGCTTTTTAGCTCCTCATGTTGAATTTTTGATAGCAATTGGGTTGTCATGATTCTTTTTTTATTGAATAAAACAATGAATTGAATTGTCGTCGTCTACCCCGCCAGTATCAGTACCAGCAGCTGGGCAACCAGTATACGGGCAATCATGGTAATGGGATAAACAGTTGCGTAAGTAACCGCTGGCGCATCTGAGCCCGTTGTTTGTGTTGCAAAGGCCAGTGCAGGCGGATCCGTAGACGCGCCGGATAAAAGCCCGCATACTTCGAAATAGCTTTTCTTTAAAACAGCCGTGGCAACCAGTCCTGTCAGGAGTAAAGGAACCAGGGTTATGATGATGCCGTACAACATCCACTTTAGTCCGTCGCCATTACTTAAAATCTCAATGAAATGATGTCCGCTGGAAAGCCCGACGCTCGCCAAAAACAATACAATGCCAATCTCACGCAACATCAGGTTGGCACTTTGCGTCATGTATGTACCGAGCCAAAATTTAGAGCCAAAGCGGCTTACTACCAGCGCAATAATGAGCGGACCACCAGCCAGTCCGATCTTTACCGGTGCGGGTACACCTGGAATCATCAAGGGAATACTTCCTAAAATAACACCGAGTACAACACCTGTAAAAACCGGCGCAAGCTGCGGATGATCAAGGCGTTTGAGTGAGTTGCCTAAAATTTTAGCGCAATTCATTACAGCCGCCTCTTCTCCCACAACTGTTACTTCGTCTCCAATCTGCAACTGCGTACTTTGCGTGGCTACAAATTCAATCCCCGCTCTGCTGATCCTGGTAACATTAAAACCAGCCGGCACAAGCAGATTCTTCAGCGGCTTCCTTGTAGCAGCAGTTTTCGTCACTACTACCCGCCTGGAGATAAGGTTACTTCCACCTGCCGCGAGGTCTGTTTCACTTTCGTTACCTATAAATAATTTCAATTTTTCAAGGTCTTCTTTTTGTGTAACAATCAGCAGCACATCATTACTTTGCAACAAAATTGTATCTGTTGGAGCCTGTACTATGCCGGCATGCTGAATGCGGGATACTACAAAACTGGCATTTATGATATTACTCAGACTTCCCAGCGGCCTTCCGAACAGCTGAGCGTTTTGCACAACGAGGTTTACCCGTTCCGGACGATTGATGCTTTTCAGTAAGGTTTGCTGATAGCGTTCATTTTCTTTTTGAATATTTACTCTAAATATCTTCTGCAATAAGATCATTACCAATATAATCCCAATCACACCAAAAGGATAAGCTACCGCATAGCCAAGATTCAATTGAGACAGTCTTTCGGCGTTAACCGTATTTACATCAAACAACGCTTGTTGCGCGGCACCCAGCCCCGGCGTATTTGTAACGGCACCCGACATGATACCCGCCATCACATGCACAGGAGTATTGGTTAAAAAAATGAGTGCTATTGTTACCAGTGCGCCTGTAAGCACAATTATTAATGCAAGCATGTTTAATGCAAGGCCCTGTTTTTTAAGGGAGGAGAAAAAACCCGGGCCAACCTGTAATCCAATAGTGTACACAAAAAGTATTAAGCCAAATTCTTTGGCAAAATGCTCTACATCTTTGTTAAGAAGAAATCCGAAATGAGACAGTGCCAACCCTGTAAACAATACCCATGTAACGCCCAGCGAAACACCCAATACCTTAATCCGCCCAAGTAAAACTCCCACAGCGATTGTAACACCATACAGTAAAACAGAATGGGCTACTGAGTCCTGCGTCCATAAGCTTGAAAACCAATCCATTTCTTAATTGATTATCTTGTTAATTAATATTTCAGATGGCAGTATCGTTAGAATGGCCCAAGGCTGATAAGGTACCGTTGAGTCTCCGCAAATGCTTTGATCATCAATCCTTCGAACGAACGGGATGCGGAACTAATTCATCTTTCGATGCTTTTATACAGATTTGGAACAGAACAATTTATACAGGAAGTCTCACATTTTCAACACTTCTATGAGCACCAATCATGCTGTAAAAGTAGCCGCAGCAATTCCGGTTAAAAATGACTTACATCAGTTGTAAAAATGATTTTCAGACACATTATGCTACCAGTGTGCGTCATAAATGCAGTACGCGGCAAAGATTTTTCAGTACAATAACAATGTTGATAAAGGAATGTTTAGATGCCTCGGGACCTGTTACTTCTGAGATATTATAGCTACCTTTGCGCCCTATTATGAAAGTAAGAACACTAAAGAAGGACAAGGTAAACATCATTACATTGGGGTGCAGCAAAAATCTTGTTGACAGCGAGGTGCTTAGCGGCCAACTGAAAGCCAATGAAATTGATGTGGTGCATGAAAGTGGCAAACTTGATCATAACATTGTAGTGGTGAATACTTGTGGCTTTATTGATAAAGCCAAGGAGGAAAGCATTAATACTATTTTGGACCAGGTGAACCTGAAGAAAAAGGGCAGACTGGACAAAGTGTATGTTACAGGTTGCCTTAGCGAACGTTATCGCGGTGATCTGGAAGCCGAGATTCCGGAAGTTGACGCATGGTTTGGCACATTCGACCTTCCTTTAATGTTAAAACAATTTGACGCTGACTATAAAACTGAACTGTTGGGTGAACGCCTGCTGGCGACGCCTAAACACTACGCTTATATGAAAATAAGCGAGGGTTGCAACAGAACCTGTTCCTTTTGTGCTATTCCGCTGATGAGGGGGCAACATGTGAGCAAATCCATGGAAGAGCTGGTGAAAGAAGCCGAAGGACTGGTGCAGAAAGGCGTTAAAGAAGTAATGCTGATTGCTCAGGAACTTACTTACTATGGTCTGGATCTCTATAAAAAAAGAATGCTGGCAGATCTTGTGAACAGACTTGCCGATGTGAAAGGGCTGGAATGGATCAGGCTGCATTATGCCTACCCCAATAAATTTCCGCTTGAAGTAGTGGATGTAATGCGCGATCGCGATAATGTCTGCAACTACCTCGACATGCCGCTGCAACATGCAAGCGATAACATGCTGAAAGCGATGCGTCGTCAAAGCACAAGGGCTGAAATGGAAGATACAATCAGTGCCATCCGGGAAAGAGTTCCGGGCATTTGCCTGAGAACTACTTTGATCAGCGGCTTCCCCGGAGAAACACAGGATGATGTAGAAGAAGTAAAGGATTTTCTTCAGAAACAGCGCTTTGACAGAGTGGGTATTTTTACTTACAGCCATGAAGAAGGCACGACAGCCTATGATCTTGCGGATGATATTCCGGCTGATGAAAAGCAGGCAAGGGCGCAGGAGATCATGGAAGTGCAGCAGGAAATAAGCTACGAAAAAAACCAGGAAAGAATCGGTCATACCTATAAAGTGATCATCGATAAGAAAGAAGCGGGACGTTATTTGGGTCGCACCGAATTTGACAGTGTTGAAGTCGATAACGAAGTCGTAATTCATTCCGAAAAGAAACTGCCGATCGGTGATTTTGTGAACGTGAAGATTACAAAAGCTTACGATTACGACATTGAAGGTGAAGTGGTTGCATAGAAGTTAAAAACATCGAATTACTTTTCGAAATAAGTAAGATTTGTACGAACGGTTGCTTTTTATGTGCGAATTATACTTATTTCGTACACTCAATTGTGTTCATGGAAACAAATTGTACTTATACTTCGTACGAACAGACAGGCTTTTTTTCCAGGATAGTTACAGATTACTTAGCAGGCCATCAACAACTAAAGCCATTTTATCAGTACACTCCTGATATTGATGGCATAAAAGCGGCGCTTGCTGACAGGCAACATGTGAATTACAACCGGCCTGCATTGGTTAATGCGTTGCGCACGCAATATGAGCACCTGACTCATCATCATAAGGTTGCGGCCAACCTGGATCTGTTATTGCAGCCACACACATTTGTAATAACCACAGCGCATCAGCCGAATATTTTTACAGGTCCGCTCTACTTCATTTATAAAATACTGCATGCCATTCAACTGGCGGACAAACTTTCCCAACAACTACCCGATTACAATTTTGTACCGGTGTATTATATGGGCAGTGAAGATGCCGACCTTGATGAACTCGGCCAGACCTACATAAATGACAAACCGTATGTATGGCAAACCAAACAAACCGGCGCTGTCGGCAGAATGAAGGTTGACAAAGCGTTTTTATCACTGATAGATGGAATAGAATCGCAGATAGCTGTGTTGCCTTACGGAAAGGAACTGACGGAGATCTTCAGGCAGGCTTATAAGCAAGGCTCAACAATACAGGAAGCTACACTGGCGGTTACAAATGCATTGTTTGGAAAGTATGGACTAATAGTGGTGATACCGGACAATCCTGCATTAAAAGCTTTATACAAGCCGGTGATACAAAAAGAACTACAAGAACAATTCTCTTATAAGATAGTCTCAGATACAGCGGAACAATTAGACCAACATTACAAGGTTCAGGCAGGTGGACGCGAGCTCAATCTTTTCTATCTGATAGATGACAAGCGCGAACGGATTGAGAAGATAAATGATACATATGTAGTAAACAATCTTGGACTTCATTTTACAGCGGAAACAATATTAAAAGAACTTGACGAGCACCCTGAAAGATTTAGCCCCAATGTTATTTTAAGAGGCGCGTTACAAGAAACTATTCTGCCGGGCGTTGCATTTATTGGTGGCGGCGGCGAGCTTGCATATTGGCTGGAGTTAAAGAATGTGTTTGCTGCAGTAAATGTCCCCTACCCTGTTCTTGTATTAAGAAATTCTTTCCTTGTCGTAGAAGAAGAATGGGCGGAAAAAACCAAACAACTACAACTGAAACTGGACGATCTTTTCAAGCCAGAGCATGACTTAATGAATATGGTAGTGGCCCTGCATAGTGCCAACACCGTTAGGCTAAACGGCGAGCTTGACAAGATTGATGAATTGTATAAAACGATAACAGAAAGAGCTGCGCTTGTTGATAGCACATTACACGACCATGTAATGGCATTAAAGACCAGGGCGCTTCAACGTTTGGAAGAACTGGAGAAGAAAATGATCCGTGCGGAAAAAAGAAAATTCAGTATGGAACTTGAAAGGATTCGCAAGATAAAAGCTGTTTTATTTCCATCAGACAGCTTACAGGAAAGACGTGAAAACATTGCAGGTCTGTATGGATTGTATGGTGCAGAACTGCTTGATGTACTGTTACAAAACTCATTAACTTTGGAACAGCAGTTTGGTATTCTTGAAATAAAATAATGAAGATTTTATAAATATTTTTGGCAGTACAAACTTTTCTCTTATTTTTGCGCTCCCAACAACGAAAAAGGGAACCCAAAACGGCCTCGTAGCTCAACTGAATAGAGCATCTGACTACGGATCAGAAGGTTTCAGGTTTGAATCCTGACGAGGTCACCAAAAAGGATATCAAATTCCGCTAAAAGCCAGCAAAGTATTGATTTTGCTGGCTTTTTTGTTTTCAGCTATATCAAAATAGTTGAAATAATTTCAAAATTCTGGTGAACAAATCGGTGAACAAAAAAAACCGGACAATTTTGTTCACCAGAATTTCCAAAAGCCTTGTCCAGCAAGCGTTACAAACTTTCATTTTTTAGTGAAAGTTTGATTTTAAGCCAACTTTTTAGGATTGTTTTCACCAGCGAGTTCATGGCATTTTTTAACCAACAAAAAAATACTATGGAACGAAGACACAGTTTTTCAATTACCAGCTTTATCCGAAAACATAGAAAAACTAAAGAAAACGAGTTTCCGGTTTACCTCCGTATTACAGTTGATGGCAAAAGATCAGAGTTTGCCACAAAAATTACAGTTGACCAACAAAAATGGAACGCTGCCAAAGGGAGGGTTAATGGAACGCATGAGACATCCAAACGCTTAAACCTAATGATCGGCAACCTTGAACACAGGGCACAGGATATTTATAATCAGTATTTATTGCATGGTAAGATTGTTACAGCAGAAATAATTAAAAATGAAATTACAGGTTTCGATCATAAACAAAGAATGCTGTTAGCGTCGATTGCGGAGCATGTTCATGACATGAAAACTAGCGAAGGACATGGCTATTCTTCAGGAACAATAAAAAATTGGCAAGTAACAGAAAGGCATTTGAAGGACTTTATAAAAGTCAGTTATAATGCTCCTGACATAACTTTTAAAGAACTAGATCACAGATTCGTCACCGAATTTGAAATATTCGCCAGGCGGGAATGGCAATGTAAGACTAATGCTATTCTCAAGCATATCCAGAGACTAAAAAAGGTTGTAATGATGGCCGTTAACAAAGGATGGATCGATACCGATCCCTTCATTAATTTTCACCGCAAACAAGAAAGAACTCATCGCACATTTCTGACAAAGGAGGAATTGGAAAGAATTGAAAGAAAGGAGTTTCAGTTTGAGCGGCTAGAAAGAGTGAGAGACGTTTTTATTTTTTCTTGTTATACCGGTCTAGCATTCGTAGATATTGAAAAACTAACCCAGGACAATCTTGTAACCGGTATAGACGGCAAAAAATGGATTTATACTTTCAGGCAGAAAACGGACACAAAATCAAATATACCGCTACTTCCGGCTGCTTTAAAAATCATAGAAAAGTACTACACCGCAAATGACAATTATACAAACAAGCTTTTACCGCTAATTACTAACATAAAAACTAATGCCTATTTAAAGGAGATTGCGGATATGTGTGATATAAAAAAGAATCTGACCTTTCATATGGCCCGGCATACATTCGCAACTACAATAACATTGAGCAATGGTGTTCCCATCGAAACCGTCAGCAATATGTTAGGGCACACAAAGATTACTACCACACAGATTTATGCAAAGGTGCTCGAGAATAAGGTGAGCAATGATATGATGGTGTTGGAGCGAGAACTTTCGATAAACAATAAGGACCGAACTCTATCACAAACAATGAATGAAAATAGATGATGCAACGAATTGAACCTGCTTCATTCGTTTTAATTTCCTACTACATTAACCATGGACAAGAAGCCTCCAGGAATCTAACTGTTAATCAGAGGGTCGCTGGTTCAAGTCCAGCTTCGGGAGCAAAGCAAAGCGCTTGTAGTACAAGGGTTTTGCCTTTTTATCAACTCTTATCTTACACTGTAGCTTATTGAATCGTTAATAAAAACGTTAATAAGCGAATGATTTCTCTATCGAACGGCTGCAGCTGCAGCGAATTATCAGTAAATCCTAAGGATTGGAAAACCTGTAAACCTTCAGCGTTAAAAGACACCTGGTACATCCAGTATTATTTTTACGATCCCATTTTCCGCAGTGACTCCAAATATAAGTACGGCCAACTAGTCCTGGTCAACGTAATGAATCGATTTAAAAACGCCTAGCGAAAGACATGATGCTACAGTTCAGCTTATAACAAACGAGCTTAAGTTGCTGAAAGATCAAGGGTATAATCCGATAACCAAGGAAGGATGTTCTGGTTCATTTTGTAACAACTATATTACATAACTACAATACGTTTGAATATAGAATGCTTTGCATTTTGCGGTTCCGCCAATAGGTTTATAACGAGCGATCTTGATGGAATGAAAAGTCAATATTCGCATAGTTGCTTAAAAGATCAATAGAATGTTTTCCATCGTGCTGAACCATTTATTGAAAGCTCATCGCTACTTATTGAAGCTGGCATTATTCATGTTGGAAAAAATATATCTTTCTATTGCTCGATGAACACAAATTACTTCTATAATAATGTTTTTATATGGAAACGACCTACGTAACTAAAGCTAAAATAAAACCTATAATTATTAATAGTGTTCTGTTAATAAGCGTGTTGTTTGTTTTATCAAACAAAGCTTATGCCCAGAATAACGATTCTGTGACCATTGCCAGCCTGGAATCTCAAATACGAATACGAGCTGCGGAAATTGAGAAAAAAATGATTGGCTGGCGCGAAGACATTCATCAGCATCCGGAATTAGGCGATGCAGAGATGCGCACTTCAAAAATAGTGGCAGACCAATTAAACCACCTCGGCATGGAAGTAACCACCGGTGTTGCACGCACCGGCGTTATCGGCATTTTAAAGGGGGGAAAACCTGGGGCAACAATAGCCCTCAGGGCAGATATGGATGCGCTTCCCGTTAAGGAACCTGAAGGCTTGTCGTTTGCCTCTAAAGCCATGGGCACTATGAGAGGTCAGCAGGTGAATGTTATGCATGCCTGTGGACATGATACACATACCGCCATGCTTATGGCAGCAGCTGAAGTGCTTTCAGGTATGAAACAGGATATTCCGGGAACAATTATGTTTATCTTTCAGCCTGCGGAAGAAGGTTCCAGCATTGTTGATCCGACGACAGGAGACATTTGGGGAGCACAACTGATATTAAAAGAAGGGTGGTTTAAAAAAGTTAAGCCTGAGGCGGTTTTCGCATTGCATGTGATGGTGGGACCTTCCGGAGCTATCTTTTTTAAAAGCGGCGCTACCACGGCCGGCAGCGAAAACTTTACGTTGAAGGTAAGCGGCAGAGGAGGCCACGGTGGTATGCCATGGAGTACAATTGATCCAGTTCCGACTGCCGCATTAATTGTCTCAGGATTGCAAACAACTGTAAGTCGAAAAGCAGACCTTACAAAATCGCCTGCTGTGGTTACGGTAGCCACCTTACAAGCAGGGTCAAACCCTAATGTTATACCTGATTCTGTTTTTATGTCGGGTACGATTCGTTCCTATGATAAAGATTTTCAAAATAAATTAGATTCAGATGTTACATTAACGGCAGAAAAAATCGCAGAAAGTCAGGGCGGCATAGCAAAAATCACGATCACTCCTAATTATCCCGCTACCATTAATGACAGCAAGCTTGCTGATCAGATGTCACCTGTTTTGAAACGAGTCAGTAACAATGTATCTGAATCTCCATTGCAGGGTGCTTCGGAAGACTTTTCTTTTTATGCGAAGGAGATTCCGGGTTTATTCATTTTTTTAGGCATCACACCTAAAGACCAGGATCCCGCAACCGCGGCGCCCAATCATAATCCACATTTTTTTGTAGATGAAACCGCGCTCATAACAGGAATTAGGGCAATGGCGTCAATGACTATAAATTACCTTGTTAGTGCAGCAAACACCAAAAAAAACAAATAGCCAGGACAGGAATAAAATAAACAAATTGCCTACGACCACATTCGCTTGTAAAATTATCCTGATAAAACCCTTACCTAAAAATTAACCTATAAGGTGCAGTAACAGAAAAGCTTATTTGATATGCTCAGTCAGTAAACTACAATCTTTCAGATATTACCGAGCTGCCTTAATTCGTATGATGCGCGGTAGTCAATTTTGATAAAGGCCGATGGCTCACCGGAAGAAAGTTAGTTGTGCAAAAAAATCCGCGATGATGTTTGAAAATCATTAAAAAATTAGCTGATAATTACCCGTCTATTTCTTTCATTAAATCATCCAAGTCAAGTGCTCTTGTAAACATATCTAATGATCCGTCACTCTTTTTGGGCCAAAGTTCCCTAGGCCTGTCCCAATATAATTCTACGCCATTTCCGTCGGGATCGTCCATGTATACTGCCTCCGACACGCCGTGATCGCTGGCACCGGTTAATGGATAGTATGCTTTCCGTAACCTGGCGTAAATTATTGCCAGATCTCTTCTTGTAGGATAAAGAATGGCTGTATGAAACAACCCAACACCGTTTTTTGGTGCTGCTGGATATCCTTTGCTGTACCAGGTATTCAAGCCGATATGATGATGGTAGGATCCTGCAGATATGAATGCCGCCTGGCTACCATACATTGTGGTTACTTCAAAGCCTAATAGGTCTCGGTAAAATTCAAGTGCCCGTTCAAGGTCTGCTACTTTTAAATGAACATGACCAATTCGAGCTTGCGGAGGAATGATGTAATCCTTTTTCATTTTATTTTTTTTGCCTGCTATGTTTTCCGCAACTCCATGCGCCATAACCTGTTCCCAAAAATGACCTCCATAATATCAGCGTCTCAATTCTGAAAACTCTTCCAATAATAGCCGGGTACTTCTTCCCTTCAAACGCTTAACCAAATCACTTACTGATAATTCTTTGCCATAGCTAACGAGCAAATGGATATGATCTTTACTCACCACTCTCTTGATAATCTTGACATCCAGAATGTCACATACTTGTCCAATCAGGCCCCGACAATGTAACTGTACTATCGTGGAATGGTATTTTGTGCTTCAAACCAAATGAACATTCAATTGGCTCACATTATGACTTCCTTTCCTTATTTCTGACATCCTGCAAATTTATGCGAGATTTGCAGAAGTAAGTGTTTTTTCGGCAGCCAAAACTATTGGCGTGTTTCTATGATGGATGAATTATTGTTTCTTTCAAATCGAAAGTATTTTCTACTTTAAGATCATCAGTAAAAAACTTGAATTGGCCTTTGCAGCATGTTAGACAGTTTTGCCGTAAGTTAAAGTTGTAAGTATGCCTTTTTCAAATGATATTCCTATGATTTCGAAATTATAGGATCCTTTGCCATTTTCTTTATTCCTTATGTATTTATAGGCCTGGTTTTATTATTCTCCTGCGCGTTTCGATGTTAAAAGGAATTAACCAATTTACCGGCTGATATAATTGGAGCAGCTGTGCTCAGATGCAATAAATCGCCTTCTATTTTTACTATCCGCGGTTTTGTGGTATATATAGATCTATCGAAAAGACTGCACTGTCGAACGGTTTTGATACTACATCGAAACGGCTTATTCGTGCTTTGGATGAATCGGTCTCGCTAAGACTGGCCAACAGGTGCCTGGAAATCTCAAATGACTTTGCTTGTTGCATTAAATCCTCCTAATTACTTAGTTGTTCAAATTAACTCGCTGAATAAGCCAGCCTCTTCGCTTCACCTTCATTACAAAGGCTTCATTACTACTACAGGCTGGTCTGCCCCTGTGACTTCACCTACGTTCACCTTCTGCATAGTTACCTGCCGGCTTTGTAACCAACTTTTCACGTATCGCTCACGACCAGGGCTCTTAACCAAAGCCGCATACGCTGGTTTGAAACCTCCTCCTGCAAGGTGGTTTCGGCGGGCCTACCGCCATCTTTTACAAAGCACTGCTTAACTGTTATTCACGTAGTCAAGCGTTCTTGGCACTCTAAACCTTAACTGCACCAATTAGCCCTGGAATAGCACCCACTGCGTACATGAGATTGGGTACCTGAATCAAAATAGCTGCACACCCTCGCATTCGCTTCATTGATGCCTGCATTGCCATCCTGCGCGTGGACAAACTCAAGAACACATAGCATAATATTAAAAGCTAACTTGCCAGCAATCTTTTTTAAAGCGCCACTTTTGCTTCTTCTCCATAAAAAGATTTTTGATATGGTTGAATTAAAAATTCCAGATTTCCTCAAGTTCATTATCTGTAGTTGGAGAAAATATTTTTTCAAGAATTTGTTTGCCCAATTAATGAAGATTTAAATCATGGAATAAGATATTCAATATCCGGCTTTTTATCTATATGAGGCCCAGTTTAAGAATAACATAGGTCGATAGCACATGCAGTCGAAGTGCCGGCTAACATTTTTTTTAGCTTGCTTGTAAGTTTTTCGGGATGGAAATCAATCTTCTTAAGTTCATCAAATATAACCGGTCTCGCATGACCTATTGCTTCTAGAAATTTATCGTCCTTCAACAACTGTATCCAGTCCGCATTGCCACAACGTTCACAGCTAAAAGCTGGTGTACGGAATACCAGTGTGTCGAAAAATTGATAGGAATGCATAATGATAAATAAGTGTGTTCAACCTACTTCTGCATTGCATTCCTTTCAAATAATTTACACTAAACCGGCATAGGAGGACGAACTAATATTCCTCACTTGTTGGTATGAAGTTTTCACCTGGAGCGCCAGTTAGCTGTCTCAATTCCGTTTGCTCCTAAGTATGTATGTGACCAGACGCTGAGGAAATTGTATCCATACTGTAGAGAGTAATAGCGACAAACCGGTGGTAGCGATTACAACTTTAAAAAAAGCACTGTCAATCAGCCCCAGGCTATGCGCAAGCGAACAGGCAAGTATTCCGAACTCGCCTGTATGTGCCAGCAATGCACCAGCGTAAAAACTATCCGCCCACTTGAACTGCAACACCCGGAAGATCAGCGCCGACAATAGGCTGTTGCTGATGAGTATAAGGCTTGCCGCAATTAGTGTCAATTCTGGATGTGTCATAATGTAGCTGAGGTCCAGTTGCAGGCCAATAGACATAAAAAAGAAAGCAACAAAAAATACCCTTAATGGCCGCAACGTTTTCTCCAGCCAATGTAATGCCGGTGAACGGCCGATTAAAATGCCCGCGATAAAGCTCCCGATAGAGCTGGTTAGCCCCGCTAATTCAGCTAATGTGCCAAAGCCAAGACACAGCGAAAGCCCGAAAAACACCTGTAAGTCATGATCATTTTGCAGAAACGTTAAACCGGGAATACGGATAATCCGGTCACCGCGTATGGATTTAAGCAAAACAAATATCAGTGCACACGCTATAGCCGCACCTATTAACGGCACAACCTGTACCTGGCTGGAGCTGAGAAAACGTAAGAGGGTTAGCGTAGGCGCGAGCAACACATCCTGCAACAACAACATGTTCAGGATAACTATACCGAAGTTGGTGGCTAGCTGGCCATTTCTTCGCAGGTAGTCGCTGACAATCGCCGTACTGTTGAAGACGAAGAGCATTGATAAGATAATGCAATGTTCATTCGGTAAATGCAGGATACGGCCGATAAGGAATGCAAATCCGATACCGAGCAACGTTTTGGATACCTGCGCAATAAATGGTTTTATCAGCAGGCTGCGCCGGTTGGGGATATGCATCTCCATACCAAGAAAAAACATTAGAAGCAAAAGGCCTACTTCACCAATCGTTTCAATCTGCTGCGTTGTCGGAAGTATGCAATGCAGCACGGGACGAAGAAGCGTACCTGCCGTCAGGTACGCTATAAGGTATGGTTGCCGTAGTTTTTTTAAGAGCACAATCAGTAGTAACACTACCAGGCAGGCCAGGCTGATAGAAAACAAAGTAACATCCATAGGATCTCAAAGTATAATACAGTTATCCGATATTAATAGCTCTGAACGTTTCTTTCGTAATGATTTCAAAATTATCCTTTGCCTCACAAAGGGTGCAGTATCGCGCGGCCAGCACCGTTTCCAGCGGTTGACCGGTATCGACCAGGTGCATGCGTATAGCGGGAGTAGGTTTTTCTGCAATTAATGCGCCTTTTAACTGGCTAAATAGTTCAAGGGCATCTTCCTTACTATCGCTGATCTGGAAGCGCGCCAGCTCTACGTAGCCATCTGTGATGCGGATGTTACATTCGATTTGATATTGTGTTTTCATATCATCTGGCATAAAAAAATTACAAAGTCCGCCCGCAGGCGGACTTTGCACATTAACTAACTTGAATGGTTTTTGGCCCCTTTTGTTTGGCCTCTTCTTTTTTGGGGATAACCAGCCTTAGCAGCCCGTTATCGTAGGTTGCCTTAATGTTTTCGCCGTCCACAACATCTGTAGGGAGCTCAAAGCTTCGGCTAAAAGATTGATAACTGAATTCTCTGCGCGTGTAGCCGTGCTCCTCGCTGTTTTGTTCTTGCTGTTTTGAAGAACTAATGGTTAGGTAGTTGTGGTCCAGGGTAATATTGAAATCTTCTTTGCTCATTCCCGGAGCAGCTACCTCCACTTCAAATTCCTCGTTGGTTTCCTTGACATTTACAGCCGGCACAGTTGTGCGTGTAGCTGAATAATTATTGTTGCCCCAGTTAAAAAACTCACGGCTAAAGAAGTCGTCGAACAAGCTGGGAACGGCAGACTGGTTGTTGCTGTTTCTTTTTACGAGTGACATAGTTAACCTCCATTTAAATTGGTTGAACAATAATTTACCTTTTTGTGGTTGACCCAACCTCAAAAAATCCTATCAAGTCATGGACCATCCTGGAATCTGTGTATTTTTTTCAGTTTTTCTGTCATTTTTTACTGACATTTTTTATGATGTCAGCACAGGCGATAACCGGGATAGTCATCTGCCCTCAATTTGTGGTTCAAACCACCACTTTTTCTTCTTGATAAAAAGACTTTTGATATGATTGAATTAAAAATTCCAGATTTCCCCCGGCTCACTAACTGAAAACGCGGTAGTATGATGACCTTGACATTTCATCTGTGTACGAATTCAATAAATGTTGGCTTTATATAAAGATCAGGTACGCTCCAAGTTTTAAAGGGACTATTTCACCTATAGCCAAAAGCAGCGTTAATCGCCAAACCAGGTTGAAGATTTCCGGTCTTTAGCAATGCAGACAGTCCGTCATCATTGGGCTTTGCCTGTATTTCTCCATTAGACGTGTGTAAAAATTTTTATGTTCATACATTCTTACATTACTAATCCTGGAGCGTGTTCCGCAGAATTACACAATTTTTTAATCTCGCCCTGATTGGATCAGCGCTTATAGTGTATTAAATTGTTTACGAAACATTTATACATCAATACAATCGGGGTTGAATTGTTCAACGCTTAATCCGCGAACATATCGCGCCTGCGGTGTCACTGTGCTATTTTTATTTGATTGAAACATTGTCAATATAATAAACCGCGGCCTTTTCATCGGGCTGGTCTTTTCTGTCTTGCAAAAGGTCTGTATCGCCTAATCCGCGAGGGGCGCCGGTTCTGAAAACCAACCTTTGTAATTTTGTCTTACTGCTTTTCCTGTAAGGAATTTCTACCTGCTTATTTGAACAATAAATTTGTATAGATTTTTTGTTGCTGCCAACAGTTACTTTAAAAGGTTGCCATTTATTTGGTTCATAATTTCCTAAGCTGGCTTCATGTTTACCGGAAACTGCGTTAATGGTTCCATCGGGGACGAACGTTAACGTCAAAAACGGTTTTCCCTCTTCATCCTGAATTTCAACATCCAGCCGTTTGTCGGTTTGCTCCGGTTTTATCTGAAATTCAGCCGTTATAACGTTTGCTGTTGGGAAAAGCCGCATGGCCCGGGCATAATCCGTTGGATCGGCATCACGAAGTTCGAGGCATCGGTTCCCGCTATTCCCCGGCTCATCAACTACCCTTACCGGCGCCCATTTCGGAGAATAAATATTCCAGCCTGCAACAAATACCCCGGGTTTAGTGCTTTGAAAATCGTCCATCGGGCAGGGAGCCGCATTCGTTTTCAACGGCAGTGGTATTCTTGAGAGCCAGATGTCTTCTTTATGAACACTGTAGATCAACCAGGTTGAAGCCTTGTCTGCAAACGTGCTATCGGACGACCATGCCGCCACGCCCCGGACATACTGGAAGCCAAAATCCTTGTATTTACCGGGATAGCGACGTGGGGGATATTCGCCATGTACTACCCTCGTGTCTTTAAAATGAACGCCATCGCTGCCGCTTACAACCACCAGCGGAAATCGTTTTGCCCGTTTTGGGTCGGGGTTATAGTTTAGCAGATACTGACCGTCGCGGGTGCGTTGTCCCCAAACTTTAGCCGATCCGGCGATCAATGTGGGCGGTAGCACGGGTTCGGTCCAGGTTTTGCCGCCATCGCCGGAGGTGGTTACAAAGCCCATCTTTGAGATCCCAACCCATTGGTGGTCCGGCCGTTCGTAAAAACAAAATGCTTTGCCAAATTTCCATCCTTTGAGAGGAGGAGTTTTCTCGTGCCATTCCATTTTTCGGTCGCCAAGTAACATCCCATAATCCTGCTGTTCGAGCAACATGTTGTTGTTGACAGCCTCACGACAAGCTTCAATGAAACCCTGATCGGTCGATTTTTCAAAATAAGGGGGCATTTTATCGGATGGAGTGATTAGCGTGAAAACCTCTCCTAACTTGTGATCGGACTTAATTTCACGAACAAGCAATACTTTTTTTTGGGACTCGCTGACATTGCCAGCACTAACATTGGCCGCGCAGAAAGCCAGCATCCGGTCGTTTTTTGTATGGTAAAAGTAGAACCGGCCAGGCCAGGCCAGGTTGCGTGGAAAGAAGTCTGCCGGCTTGCTCCAGTCAACCCCGTTTTGCGAAGTCGCGTAAACAACTTTCGAGGGAGGAACGTCTTCATCCTTCACAGTCATATTCCAGGCGGCATACATCCTTCCTCTCCATTCGGCCAGGTCCATATGGTGCGCGTAAGTCCAGCCATCCCCATCCGCCAGCTCTGCCGCATCTCGGGTTGTACGGAGCAGTTCAATGTTCTGTACCTCTGGCAGCGGAGGCAGTTCTCCATCCGGCTTCTCAAGGTTTAGCTTTTTTGGTTCATTTCCGGCAACCTGTATCACGGTGTCGGACTGAAAAAAAATTCTGCCATATGCGTTTGCAACGTTTCCTAGAAGCACAAAAGCCAGGGCAAGCATGCGAAGCAGATGAAGTGTATGCGGATTTGTTTTTTTCATGTTGAGCAGCTTTAAAGAAATTCAGCGGTTTAATTTAGAGAAAGGGTAAGTTGTCTTTGAAGGTATTGTTGACAAAAAACAGCAGCCGGGAAACTAGCTGCTGTTTTTGAATGATTTATTGTTTAAGAACCCAAACATCGGTTACCCTGGACTTTTGTCTCCAGTTAATATGCTCTTCTGTAGTTGGCTTATCAAACGTAATTTTCAACTTGCCGTCTTTGATCAAATCTTTGGGAAGAGGAAATTCCTTGAATTGCTCGAATCCTTTTTCATATTTGGTCGGTTTTAAAAGCTGGCCATTGGCGCGCAAAAGGGCCTCTCCAAAACCAGCAACCCGAATCAGGTAATTGGTATTGGGGTCAAGCTCAGTATACTGCAATTCCGGGTTGAATTGGAAAAGCTGTGTTGACAGGCGTTTGCGGCTCCATCCGTCATTATCCCACAAATAATCGATGGCATCGTCTGTTTCAGAAGTGACGTGTTTGGCGTCAGCGCTCGAAATGTTGTCGTAGAAAGAGCCTTCGCCGGGAGTCTCATAGTTGCGGATGACATCAAGGCGGGCTGCTTTTTCCTCCTCGCTCTTTATTTCTTTTATTTTCCTGAATTCATCTTCGAGCCACCAGCGGTTATTCAGCGGGTAGTCGATAAAATCGCGGAAACAAGCTCTTTCATAACCTGCAGCCTGGTACATTTTTACACTGGTTTGCAGTCCGCATGATTTATTCAATGCATCGATGTAAAACAGCGTTTTTGTCTTCAAGTCCTGCGCAGCAGGCTCTTTCTCGGCTAATTGAAGATGAGTTAACGCTTCGTCCACGGCTTTGTCGGCGCCGATTGTTTTTGCTTTGGCCAGAATGTCATTCGATTCCATTTCCAGTTTATGTTCGTATGCCTGGCGTTGCTGGTCGTATGCATCGTAGTATGCACGCATCACCAATTGTTGCCAACGCCAATTAACGCTATCCAGGCGTGGGTTCTCTGCTTCAAGTTTTTTCCAGTGTGCTAATGTTTTCCCGATGGCTGCATTTCCGGCAATCGGCCCAACCCAATTTTGTTCCAAAGCAATAATTCCGTCAGCAGCATCGTTGGCAACTTTCGAAGAGAAGAAGAAATTACAATATTCTTTCACTACGTTTTTAACATCCTGCTTCGTGTCCCATGCCATTTGGCTCCAAATCACTTTGTTGATATCGTCGTGGCAACCGTCAGAATAGGTGCCAAATCCATCGGTGTAGGGAGCATCGTGGTTGTGGATACTTGCATAATAGAGCGGCTGCGGGTTGGTAACTTCGCGGCCTTCGGTCAGGGCAAATGCCTGGTCCCATTTCTTTACAGGGAACTGGCAACGTACGGTGTGGGTTACGTCGGGATAGTTGCGAAGTTTGTACTTCTTGGGCATGCGTTCGCGCTCTTCTTTGATTGGGGGACTACTTGGGCCATTGATGATACCCCTCAGCCAATCCGGATTTTTTTCATTGATGTAGTTGAAGAAATAATCCACTTTGTCTTTATCAAATCCCTGGAGGGAAATCCACATACCGGCATTCGGGTGGTATTTATGCATGATGGTTGTCATCTCTTCCAGGAAAGGCAATACATCGGCCGGGTGGTTGTCGCCAGGATCGCCGCCGGGATAAAACACGTCATCGAAACGCGGGCAAGCTTTAAAGAATGCTTCATATTGATCAAGAATAGCCTGGCGCTGTTTTTTGTCTTTCAAATCGGCTTCAACAGCAGCCCATACCCAATAGTCGAGGTCGTATTTTTCGCAGATTTTGCTAAAAACAACATTCATCGAGTCGCGGGGATATTTCATGAGCGGGTCGGGACGTGTGTCCTGAAAAGGAATGCCTTCAATACCGTTTGCTCCGAAGAGCATCTGCTCGCGAAAATGCTGGTCAAATTGGGCAATGGTCCACGAATCCCACGAGTTAGCCGTTTGGCGATACCCAAACTGATGAGCACGAATGGCATATTCAGGCGAAGAGGAGATGTCGGTCGCGGTAGGAATGCTGATGCTTTTATCGGCCATGTCGGCTATACGGAGAAGTTTCCCGATCCCGTATAAAACCCCGCGGGGGTCGGCACCAATAATCCAAAGCACATCTTTTCCGTTGGCATTGGTATGCACCAAACGGAACCCTTCTTTTTTTGTTTCGGGAAGCGTATCACCCGTACGTTTCAAAACAGTCTCGCCGTATAGCGTCTCATCGTCAGAGAGTGCGCAGGCAATAATGGTTTTGCCGTCCCAGCCTTCAGCGGTTTTTAGCTGAAGATTGGTGCGTTTCCCAATTTCTTCGATCAAAATAGCCCTGGCAGATGCGTTAAGCGGGGCTTTTATTTTGGGCGAAATGAGGATGACTGCATGCGATAAATCAAGCTTTTTGCTAGCATTGTTGCTGCATGATGCGAATCCAAAGATTAGGGCGGCAAGCGCGAAGATTTTAAGAGAAAGTCTCATACTGTTCATTTTTTCATTTATATATGGCGGGGGGACTAGTATTTATTAGTGCTGAGTGACGAGCTTTTCGCACCCATCATTCAATGGCGTTTCTTTAAGATCATCAAGATTTATCAAGTACGATTTACGAAGCCCGCCCGCGCCTAATGCACATTCGGACGGGTACGAAGTACCTAATTTTGGACTTGCTTCGCGTTTGCATGACCTATTAAGAAAATACCATTCACTCATCATTCTTTTATTGTTTTAGCAACCAGACATCCGAAACGTGGGATTGCTGGCTCCAACGGATTTTTGATTCTTCAGGCCGGTCGAATGATACGTGAATTTTGCCATCTCCAACCAGGGCCATTGGAACCACGAACTCTTTGAACCCTCCAATTTCTTTATCATAAACAATCGGGTCCAGGCGTTCGCCGTCAACACGCAGAAGAGCATCGCCACGGCCTGAAACGCGAATCCGGTAACGGCCGTTTGGGTCAAGGTCTTCATAATTCAGTTCTGGATTTTGCTGGTAAAGTTGCGACGATAACCTTTTTCGTGACATCCCGCCGTCCCACCAAGCCACGTCGGTGGCGTCATCCGATATGGTAGTACAGTGAGGGCTGGTTTCAATGTTAGAGATATTGTCGTAAAAACTTCCGTTCCCGGGATTTTCCCAGGTGCGGATAATATTTAACCTCGCCAGCTTTTCTTGTTCCGATCGCATGGTATCAACTTTCTTAAATTCATCTTCGAGCCACCAGCGGTTGTTCAACGGATAATCGAGGAAGGTGAGAATGCAACTTCGCTGGGAGTTGGATGCCTGGTATTTTTTGACATCGCTTTGGTAGCCGCACGACTTGAATAGATCGTCCAGATAGTTTACGATTTTGGCGTGAATATCCTGGCACACTGGTTCAGTATCAGCTTTTTTCAATACGTCCAGCGCTTGTTGCGTGGCTTTTCCGGAACCAATTTCGGGGGCGGTGGCAAGAATTGCATTGGCTTTATTTTCAAGGTCTTGCTCATAGAACTTTCGCCTTCTTTGATATGTATCGTAATAAGAGCGAACCATCAGCGTTTGCCAGCGCCAGTTTCCGGCTAATTGAGGGTTTTCTTTTTCCAGCTTTTTCCAGTGATCAAAGGCTGTTTCAATGCCGCCGTTTTTCTTGACGGGGCCGTTCCAGTTCATTTCCAAAGCCATAATACCATTGGCTGCGCTTTCGGCCAGTTTCGGCCCAAAGAAATAGCGGCAATAGTCTTCCATAATGGTTTGTGGCTCCAGGTTTATGTCCCAGCCGCGCATGCTCCAGGTTACTTTGTTTACATCGTCGTGGCAACCATCTGAATAGGATATAAACCCATCAGAATAAGGGGTATATTTAGCATGGATTGTAGCGTAGTAGTTGGGCATAGGACAGATACCTTCGCGCCCATAGGTGAGCATATAAGCCTGATCCCAGTTTTTGACCGGGTAATCGCAACGGACATTGTGCGTAATGTCCGGATACAGGCGGTGTTTGTATTTGGAAGGAAGCCTGAACCGGGTTTCGGCAATTGGCGGGCTGCTTGGGCCTGACACAACGCCTTTCAGCCAATCGGGATTATTTTGGCGCAAGTAGGCGTAGAAATAGTCAATTTGTTCCTCGCTGAATCCTTGCAGTGAAATCCAGATTCCGGCATTGGGGTGGTATTTGATAAGCCGCTCGTGAAGCTCTTTTAAATAGGGCAATACTTCGCGCGGATGATTATCGCCGGGGTCGCCTCCCGGAAAAAAAACGTCGTCGAGTTTCGGACATTTTTTATAAAAGTCTTCTTTGGTATCCAGATCTTTTGTCCGCGCAACCTGATCTTTCATATCGCAGCCAGCCGGAGTCCACACCCAATAGTCAATGCTATATTTTTGGCAAATTTTGCTAACCTCAATATTCATTTCATCCGGAGCAAGCTGCATGAGTGAATTCCTTTTTTCTTTCTCTGCGGGAATCATTTCAACCGCGTTGGTACCAAAAACAATCAGATCACGGATGTACTGTTCGTATTGGGCAACACTCCAGGCATCGGTGGAATTGTTGGTGGCACGGTACCCCAGTTGGTGACCACGGATGACCTGCAGCGGAGCTGTAGCAATCTCGTCTTTTTTATTGAACAAGATTTTGTTTTTCTCCAGGTTGGCTTTTCGCAAAAAATCGCCGACAGCGAATAATACGCCGCGGTCGTCAGCCCCGATCAGCCACAAAATTTGTTTCCCCGTTTGGCTGTCAACAACAATCCGGTAGCCTTCAGCTTTTGTTTCCGGAAGGTTCTTACCATTACGTTTTGGTACCGATAGCCCGTCTACTCTTTCATCCTGCATAACTGCCAGCGCGATAACCTGATTTTTCCCGGACGATGCAAACCGTTGGGGGCTGATTGAAGTTCTTTTTGCCACTTCTTCCTGCAACATTTTTATGATTGTTTCCCGAACAGGCGATTTGATATTTGCGGAAGCCAGAATCCCGGCATTGCTAAAATCTACGCTTTGGGCATTAATCATCTCCGTAAAAAACAATGTAAGAAGCACAATGAATAATTGGGAATAGAGATGGCAAGTTTTCATTAGTGTATAAATTTTAGTTGCGTTTTGGCTATTGTCATTGTATTGAGGGTGTTTAAAGGCGAGCTCTGCATAGCCATGCGTAACTCACCACCCGTATTTTTTATCTTCCTAATTCCAGGAAAGATCGCACGTTTATAACTGCCACATCTTACCTGTTTATCCATTTGCACATTTACTCATTTGCACATTTACTCATTTGCACATTTACCATTTGCACATTTACTCATTTGCACATCCGCACATTCTCCTATTTGCTCAAACGCCTGCTTCCCATTCCAATACACAGCCCAATCACAACCATGGTCAAGTCAAAAAGCGTTAGTTTCTGTTTGGAACTCATAAATAAAGAATAACCTTAAATATAGGGAAAGAAGAGGAAGATAATTGAAAAATTGACAAGTGAAAATTGAAAATGATGGATTCCTGGCCGTGAAAATTCATTGTGAATTTTCAATTCCCCCTTTTTAATTATCCGTTATTTATGCCGCGGATTTCGCTGGCGAATGCGCCGTTAAAAGGGAAGTCCGGTGTAAATCCGGCGCTATCCCTGTAGCTGTAAGCTTTACGATCAAGATGCAATTCATCCTTGTTCAACATCAGGATCTTCATACCACTATATTTAAACGGGAAGATGTTCATATGTAAGCTAGCCAGAAGACCTGCCAAACACCACACACAATCGCTGGGCTATCGGGTGAAAAGACGGAGATGCAAACTTGTAGCTTTCTTAGTTTCTGCATTTGTCGTATTCCGGCTATTCTCAGCCTTTGTAACATACAAAACTCAATGTTATTGGGCTTGTGCCATCCCCCATGGATGCGAATTTGATAGCGTTACACCTGTCTACATTTTGAGATTGTGTTTTTATCCATATTGTATCCGTGACGGATCAGGTTTTTAATCTTTGGGGGATGTAGAAGATTAAGCATACACCTCTCAGAGCATTTGGCAACCGCGCCATCAGGCATCCGATTCTATTGACAATGAGGAGGAATTTCTCTAGCTTTACCAAACGACTTGAAATTGCTGCAAGCCTATCAACTTACCATTTTATCATTCTTATATAGTCGCCAGAGTTAAAAATCAAGTTAACCGACTTAAGTATAAAATGCAAGTATGAAACTTTTTCTAATCCCTTTTCTTCTACTCCTGCCCTCTTATGTTTTCTCCAATGAAAATAATGGGACCATTCGCGGTACTGTTTCAACTTCAGATGGAATGCCAGCTGCTTTTGTAAGTGTCCGGATAGAAAATTCCGGCAAAGGGGATATTACTGATGATCAGGGAAATTTTGAGATCAAAAAATTAAGCCCCGGGAATTGTATTCTTCGCTTCTCATTACTAGGGTATGTTGATAGTACAATCAATGTACATATAAAACAAAATGAAACAACTTTTATTACCGTACAACTTGATCAAACATATGCGGAACTAAAAAAAATAACGGTTGTTGCAAATCTCGATTCGAAACATGTTGAAATAAAACCTTCGGAATCATTGCGGCTGAATTTGCCACTTAATGAGATACCACAAAACATTGCGGTAGTTACTCATCAAACGATGGCAGATCAGGGCTTGTTATCCACAACAGAAGCAACACGCAATGTCAGCGGCGTTGAAAAAATCAATGGTGGATTAAATGATTATTCATTAATAATTCGTGGAACTGACGCAACCTATAATGTAGTTCGCAATGGCGTCGGCAATTTTTGGTGGAACCAGCAGGAAGACGCAGCTATGTTGGAAAAAATCGAACTCATAAAAGGACCCGCCGGCTTTATGATGAGCGAAGCCGAACCAGGGGGCATTGTGAACATAGTAACTAAACAACCGTCGAAAGAATCCATATCTAATATAAATGTGGGGTTCGGAAGCTACAATATGATTCGGCTTACTGCAGATATTGGTGGCACGTTTTCAAAATCGTCAAAATTTTCATATCGCTTTAATGCAGGCGTTCACCGTCAAAACAGATCATTTCAATTCGGGACAGCATCAAGGTATTTTGTATGTGCTGCCGTAAAATATGACCTTACTAAAAAAATATCTTTTACTGCCGAATACAATTTAATGAAAGCCGAAACAAAGGGAAACAATACCGACCTCCCTTCCATTGATGGCAAAATGCTCATGCTCCCAAGGAATTTTGCAGTAGCAGATGCCAGTACTGACAAGGTAGCACCCAGTGATAATTACTTCCGTATCCATTTTAAACACATCTTCAATGATAACTGGCAGTTGAATGCCCAACTTGCTTATATCGACGGCTCATATATTTTTCATTGGTTACAAACGGATCCATCTTTACAAGTGACAAATGATACATTATATAGGTATGTCAATCATGAGGAATGGCGAAACTTTTCTAAAGTAGCACAGTTTTTTTTTGACGGTAAATTTAAAACAACTGCAAAGATTGAACACAAGCTTTTGTTGGGGATTGATTGTTACAGCGCCGGCACAGATGATCAGATTAAAGATACTTATGGACAAAAAAAGTTCGGATTATACATCCCCAGGCCGCAATATTATCTGCCTGTTGACTCTTTGAGAAATACGCAATTCTCTGACACGTTCTATCAGAAAGTAAGATTCAACAATGTCACCATTTATCTGCAGGATCATATAAAAATTGCAGAAAAATTAGTGATTACCCTGGCCGGCCATTTTACACATGCAACTTTTTATGACACCGGAACTTCCGTTCCCGATTATCAAAAAAACAATATCTATAATGTAGTTACGCCTCGCATGGGATTAACCTGGTTATTTACAAAAGACATTTCAATATATGCAATGTATGATCAGAGTTTCGCGCCGGAGATTGCTCCCGTGTATAATCATACCCCCTTAAGGCCACTTACCGGCAGCGATATAGAAGCTGGAATGAAGGCATATTTTTTTGACAAAAAATTGAATATAAATTTTTCCGTTTTTCAGATCACAAAGAATAACACCTTATCAGCAGATCCGGCCCATCCTGGTTTTAATATTCAAACCGGACAGGTAACAAGCAAAGGAATTGAAGTTGATATAAACGGAAATATTACACATTCGCTAACTATCGCAGGAAACTATGCATACACAGATGCAAGAATTACCAAAGATAGCAGCGGCCTTGTTGGCTTAAGAATTTTCGGCACTCCAGATCACTATGCTAACCTGTGGCTAAAATACATTGTGCTACATCACAAATCAGGAGGCCTGTCATTTGCAATTGGATACCAGCATATGGGTAAACGAAGCGCTGTAGATCCAGGTTGGGCCTCCGGCGATCCTGTCAATTATTTACCTGTTTACAATTTGTTTGATGCAGCATTAAGCTATAGCATTAATAGATTCAACATCTGTTTAAATGTATACAACCTCACCAATACCGACTATGCCGCAATGGGTTATTTTAACTCCGCTATCAAGGAATGGCGATATACGCCGGGTGAACCAATTAATTTCAGGCTGAGTATTGGAATTAATTTAGTACATCTCAAAAAAAGCAAATAACATTTGAGAATTGCCTTCCCACAATTATTTTAATGAGCATTCTTTAAATCCGGTCAGCTGACAACAAACAATTTTCTTGTTTGCATTTTATTTCCTTCATTCAATTGTATAATATAAATCCCTGTAGCTACCGGGCTCCCGTTTTCATCCTTTGCATTCCATAAAAACTGATGTACACCTTGTTGCACACTTTCAGTAAGAAGCGTCCTGACCAACCGTCCTGCTATATCATATATTTTAACGGAACCAGCTTTCGCTTCATCCATTTGAAATCTGATTACTGCGAATTGAGAACTTTCGGCAGAAACGACTTCATCGGCAGATTCGATAAGAAACGGCTGACAATGAGAACAATACCGAACACAATACCCGGATGGTGCGCATGCATAACCGATCGGACATTTACCGTTATGACATTTCTTTTGAGCATTTACAGAATCTGCCAAAGTGAAAAAGGTTATCGCAAGGATAATAAACTGTAACACTTTCTTTAATTGTTGTTTTTTCATTTTATTGGTTTTAGTTATGATTAAAAAATACTTTAGAGCCATCATTTTTTTTCGTTACAACAGAATTGCCAGCCCGAATCTTCAGCAGAAATGTCCCATCAAGCAACGGCGTTTCCTTTTAGTTTTGGCCGCACGGGATATGTTATATGTGAGTCCTGATATTCTTCCAACATAAACTACAGCTCCGCAAAGACCTCTATCAATCATCATTCCTTAAAGCCAGAGCCACCAACACATTTTTACTAACAGCGGTGCCGCAGATTGCCCCTGCTTTAATAGAAGGTAAAAAGTGTATGCCACCATAAAATCGTGAATTTCCGGCTTCAGTTGCAGCTGCTATAAAGCTTGTATAAGAACGGGGAGCAAGCCCGACATTATCGTACGTGTGATCGGTAAATGGCACATTACCCAGGTAATGCGTTAACACTGTCGCTGCAGCGTAAGAGAGCGTTGAGTGAGCTGCAGGATATTCCGGATGTGCAGGCGTTGTTATAAATGAGGTCCAGTCAGGGCTTCCCAAATAAAGCCGAATATAGCTTACGGGGCGAATCCGATTATAGGTGTATTTGGCTTTCCAACAAGAAATAGAAGCATCATTCATAGCTATCGACATTCCTGCATAAATAGCCGCCGATCTTATCAAAGACAGATCAAGTTTTGTAATCATTTGCGATAAGATTGAAGCCCAGTGACCGAAGGCTGTAACATATTTTCCATTTGGCGAATCGTCCCAATGACCGGCCATATCTTTTTGATCAGTTGTAAGATTTTGAGACGCTGCAAAAAGATCGTTTGCCATGTTATAAAAAGGCGATGCGGGTTGTACGCTAAACGGAATAGGTGCAGGTGCAAGCGTATTATCAATACTGCCGGAGATGATGGTTTTGTTGTCTCCCCAATAAGGAGCCGCTGGTACTGCAAATGCAGGCGGTGTTGGTACCCACAAACTGTCGCCTGTGGGTGGAACATAGGGTGGATGAATATTTGCTGAGCCATCTTGCATGGACCAGTTTATAATTGCCTGTGCTAGATTATTTCCAAATTCATTTCCTGCTGTTACCGCAGCCTGACTGTACCTGGCAATATTTACCAGTTGCTCGTTTTCAGCCGCTTCCAGAGAGTCGATGATTGGGAGGTTAATTTTGTTACCGCTGTAAAAAAACCGCATAAGCGATGCATAAGCTGAATTGCCTGCTGCAATCCAGCACAACTGGGTTGTTTGCGGCGCAGGCAGGTTGTTCAGATTTTGAAGCCGGCCGGCAATAGACTGATGTCCGGGCGATCCCGGCACAAGGGACTCATAAAATGCGATGCTTGTGTACGCAAAATGCCTTGAATAGGCAACGTGCGAAAGGCCTGTTGTGTTTTTTATTAATCTAAGATGTACAGCTATCCAATCTGTCAATAACTTGCCAGTGCCTTTTGCATTTTGGGGAAGTGTGAACTGGTCCTGCTTTGTGCATGCAACCATGCAAACAATAAGAGTCGAAATAACTAATCGTTTCATATAAAAGAATTTAGGTGAAAAAGGGCGAAATGAATGTTGATTTAGGGAGTTTCATTTAGGAATATTGTGACCGAACTGAGTTCATAGAATCACCATTGCCTCTAAATCCAACCTCGGGTGTAAGGACTGAATAATCACGTTATGGTGCTATTTTAAAATAAGATATTACTGCGTTATAGTCATTCCAATTGAGTCCCGCGGTGTTGGCCGCCGCTTTTAAGACAGGAGGCACGATTATGCAACGAAACTGATTATTGCAATAACCGTAGGAGACGGAGAACGGCGACAAGAAACGTATTCCTGCTAAAGAATCGTAAACTGTAATATTGGCAACCTGGTCTTTGAAATATGTTCTTCGCACAACTGACACGGTGTGGGTACTAAAAAAATGTAGGTGTGGTAATGAATAAGGCTGAGACAATTCACCAGCTCTCCCGAAAACAAGAACTTTCCCATTTTTTAAAACGTCGGCGGTCAGTGCAAGAGGTGTTCCACTAATGACTTTGTAGATCTTTACTAAAGACGAGCATGGAACGCTGGCTGATAGCCAGCCAGAATAGCTGGCTTTTTCTATGATCCTTTCAGCGACCTGGTCTTTAACTGTTTTTTTCGCAGGATCTACTCCTGTCTTGGTACAGGCATTTGATAGTAAAAAAATATCAATAACAAGTAACACGGTTAAGATGTTTTTCATACGAATAATTTGAGTTGTGAAGAACGTTGGAAAAGTCACCATTCGAAAAAATAGCCGGGTCGTGATGCAAAGTTCTGACGGCATGTCCTTGTTGTCAATCGCAGAAGTTAGGCATTGTGTTACCTGTATGTTACCTTAATCACATATTTATGTGATAACACAGATAGTAGCAATAATTTTATCTTTGCAAAACAACTTCTCAAATTGAACAGACTAATCCCCTGGAAAAACACCCTGCTAAAGGCTGCTTTTTTAAAAGCTGCTGCAGTACTTTTTTGGGGGATTGCTCCTTCGCCGTGCCTGGCTCAACCAGCATTAAATAACATTCGCTTCAATCACTTTAGCCAGGATCACATGTTATCGCAGACAATTTTCACTTCAATCTTACAGGATAAAAAAGGGTACATGTGGTTCGGAGCTTATAACGGACTGATTAAGTTTGATGGATACGCTTTCACTTCATTTCGCTATGACCCTTACAATAAAAACACATTACCGCTTAACGATGTAACTAGTTTGTGTGAGGATAGCAACCGTAGCATTTGGATGACGGGCAATAAAGGCCTTTGCAAGTATAATACACAAACCGAAAAATTCACATTTTATGATCAGAATAAAATAGCCCCAACACCGGCTAACGGTAACTGCCTTGCCGTAGATAAAAATGGAAGAGTCTGGATTGGAACAAATACAGGTGTATACTTTTACGAATCATTTTCAGATAAATTCGTGAACCTTAACTCGCTTATTGGTAATGATAGCTTAATCGGCCAGAACGTAATTTGTTTGATGATCTCCCGGGAGAATATGCTTTGGATAGGGACTTCAAATGGCATTAATATTTTTGACCCTGCCCGCAAAAAGCTCACACGCTTTCTTCCACCGGCCAAAGCACATGAATCACTGGGCCGGGAAGTGATATGCATGCTTCAGGATCATGAAAATAATATATGGATCAGTTTATGGAACAAGGGGCTATTCCGTTACAATGCTCAGACGAAGGTTGCAAAGGTTTTTCGTCATTCCAATGCGAATTTTAATTCCCTTGGCAGCGACGCTGTAAACGCATTAATTGAAGACAGTCGCCATAGAATTTGGGCAGGAACATATACAGGCGGCGTTAGCATATATCGGCACGAGACAGAAGATTTTCAAACCTTTCATGCTGATGGCAGTGATAAATATTCGCTTACTTCCGATGAGGTTAAATACCTGTACGAAGACCGAAGTGGTGTGTTATGGATCGCAACGGCCGGGGGCGGGTTGAATAATTGCTATATCTCCGAAAAAAAGTTTAGCCTGTTTCAAAATTATGATAAGGCATATGCGTCTCATTTTCCCCTTGGTATGTATAAAGATCGGAAAGGCAGAATATTTATGACAACATTCGGTGTAGGTGTGCAGGAATTTAGTGCGGTATCCGAAAGCTTTAAAGGCTATAAAATTGCAATGAGAAACAATGCGATTACAGGCTTTAATTTTTGCTATGGAATGGAATGTGACTCCGACGGAATCTACTGGGTAGTAAGTTTTGATGAAGGACTTTTGATGTTAGATCGTGCAACAGGTAAACTATTACCTGTTCATTCTACATTTAATAACAAGGATACAACGCTTCACAATCAGTGCAACTCCATAGTGGAAGACAACGATAAAAAATTATGGATCGGAACAGAACACGGACTAAAATATTATGATTTGAGAACGAAGCAGTTCCTGAGTTTTGAAAATTTTCATCGCGATACCAATCATTTAAGTACAGATAATATTGCTGGATTGCATTTTGATTCAGATGGTATATTGTGGGTGACGGGAACAAACGGTATTACCATGTTGAATACTACATCGGGAGTAATTAAAATTTTCAGTCACGATGATCAGAACGCAAACTCCATTTGCAATAATATAACGCACTGTTTCTATGATGATGGGCAGGGTATTATCTGGATTGGCACACAAGGAGGTTTAAGCAGATTTGAGAAAAAGACTGAAAGTTTTGTCAGTTTTACCACCAGAGATGGGCTGCCGGATAATTCAATTATAGGCATTGTTGCGGACGATGATTGTAACCTTTGGTTAACTACAAACAGGGGGCTTTGCAGGTTCACACCGTGCATAGGAAGATCACCACAGTCCATCTGCAGGAATTATGATATAAATGATGGCCTGCCCGGGGATGAATTCAATTTTAATGCTTGCGTAAAAGGTGATGATGGCAGGTTGTATTTTGGTTGCAACGTTGGTCTGCTTGCCTTCAGGCCAGGCGAATTAAAAGACAATACTTATATTCCTCCAGTGGTCATTACGGGTATTAATATTTCAAATAGATCATTTGACTCAGGCGATTCAATAAATATTATTACTTCACCGGTTGATGAAATCGATCATCTTAAACTTTCATACCGGCAAAACGACATTTCATTTGTTTTTGCAGCGTTGAGTTATGTGCATCCCGAAAAAAATCGTTTTGCTTATATGCTTGAAGGCTATGATAAGAATTGGATATTTACAGATGCCGCCAAACGTCTTGCCAACTATACCAATCTTGATGCAGGCAGCTATACATTTAAAGTAAAAGCAAGTAACAATGATAATATGTGGAACGAAGTGCCAGCTGTTATCACGTTTACAATTGCTCCGCCCTTTTGGAATACCTGGTGGTTCAAGGCCTTGTTGGTTGCTTTAGTAGTAGTTGCATTGTATGCTGTTTATCGCTACAGAGTACAACAGGTCATTAAACTGCAGACTATAAGAAACAATATAGCGAGCGATTTGCATGATGATATCGGTTCAACACTTAACAGTATATCCGTATTGAGCGAGGTGGCTAAACTGCAGGCCGGAAAATCTTTGCCGGCGCTGGATGAAATTGGCGAGAGTTCGCGAAAAATTGTTGACGCCATGAGTGATATTGTATGGACGATCAATCCGGAAAATGATGATTTTGAGAAAATTGTTTCCAGGATGCGCTCATTTGCATACCAGGTACTTAAAGGTAAAAATATACAGTTTAATTTTTTGATTGAAGGCGACATCAGCGGAATAAGTATGCCCATGGAGGTACGCAAGAATTTTTATCTCATATTCAAAGAAGCTACAACTAATGTGGTTAAGTATTCGCAAGCCTCTCACATTAGGTTTTTGATCTCTAGAAATGAGTCACTTGTTTACATGCTTATCAGGGATAACGGCGTTGGTTTCAACAGGGATAAGCTCGACGCCGGCAATGGTTTAAAAAACATGCAGCGCAGAGCGAAAGAAATTAACGCAATCCTGATAATTGAAACTGCAACAGAAGAAGGTACAAGTATTGAACTGAAATTAAAGATATGATTAAGGTCGCTCTTTTCGAGGATAACAAATATTTACGAAACGGATTGTTTCAGCTGATTGATGGCACAAGCGGTTTCTCATGCGTAGGTGCATTCTCTAACTGTGATAAGCTAGTTGAAAAGCTTAATCAATCCAACCCTCATGTGGTGCTGATGGACATAGAAATGCCCGGCCTGAACGGCATTGAAGGAGTTGCACTGATAAAAGAATATTTTCCTTCAGTTAAGGTATTGATGGATACAATTTTTGATGATGAAGATAAAATCTTCAATGCCATTTGTGCCGGTGCTGATGGATATATTCTAAAAAATACGTCTCCTGCCGGAATACTGGAAGCAATCAGGGAGATTTATGAAGGAGGGAGCGCCATGACACCTTCTGTTGCAAACAAAGTGCTTAAAATACTAAAAGACAAGGAGTCAAGAAAAGTACCAACGAATTTTGATTTAACCCTACGGGAAAAAGAAATTCTAACCTGCCTTGTTGAAGGTCTTAGCTATAAAATGACTGCTGATACATGCGCCGTAAGTATCGATACAGTAAACGCCCATGTGAAAAATATTTACAAAAAACTACAGGTACATTCCAAAAGTGAGGCTGTTGCTAAAGCTATCAAAAACAATTTAATTTAATAGTTTCCGAAGTTCAAATCATTTTCTTTTTCGATGAGCACGCATATATTTTTTTCATAAATACCTTTCCCGCAATGCCTTTGCAATTATCTTGTTTTTTTGGGGGGCAGAAACAGGTAATGTTGTGGTATATCGAAACAAAAAACTTGGACGGGGAAGCGATATACTCACAAGGTGTTGCAACCGGTGCACGCGATTCTAATGATGCTTTCCTGCCATGGGCAAAATAGCTCTGAGGCACCTGTACAACCCGTGTAACCTGCCTGATATTTCGCGGACAAACCGTAGATGCTACCCGGCAATCTTGTGGCAAATTATGAAGAAGCCTGGTGATTATTGATTTTTGCGCTTGTAAATAATGGTGCATACCATTACTGCTATATTTACGAGCGCCGAAAATGAATTGGTTACAACAATTGGATAATCTTTTTTCATAACACCGTAAATCACCCATAGCAGAAGACCTGTAACCAGTATAGCCAGTGTTACAAAAGAAATATCGTCTGCTTTTTTCTCTCTTAACATCTTGAACAACTGGGGCAATAAAGAAACCGATGTGCACACACCGGCCGCAATACCTGTAAGTCCTGTGATTGAGCCTGCTATGTCCATAATCGCGTAGTTGTTTTTAGAGTTAAGATTCGGGAGCTCACAGGTACATATCGTCTTTTTTGAAAACCGGATCATCCGGCCGGATAACCACATATTATCCGGCAGAATTGTCGTGCAGAATATTTTTATATGGGACAGGATAACCATCCTCTTCCACATATTCCTGTAGATCCTGGTTTATACCCTTGTCCGACATGTCATTGGCAATAGTGCATTGATTGTCGCATAACATTTTATCTGGCCTTGCAATTTTATTATCCCTATATGTAGTCTCGTACACTCTATATTTTTTTGATCTCCATAAAATGCCAAGCCAAAGCTTTAGCAGTGAAGCATTTAAACAGATCGCAGCAAACGCCATTCCAACCGGAAAGGCTTTATCTGTTCCTTTTTTTTGGCTGGAACTTTCCTGGTTCTGCAGATATGATAACTAACCAGATCCTTCTTGAAATATTGATGAGCACTAAATCTTCAACAAAACACTGTGTAAAAATTCCACAACCGTAAATGTTTTTCAGAAGTGAGCAGACCTAAAGTTTTTTCACTAAGCATACGATATTCATTTGTTATGGCACTGGCGATATAGCGATTTCACCGCAATTATTTGCTTTCAAAAAAAACTAAAGTTTATTTCTAAGCCGCTGTTCCTTTTGTGAACTACAGCATCCACAAGAAAAAAGCAGAATGCAAACGGATCTTGATAATAAAAGTGCTGTAAAACTGTTCAAGACAATGTGGCTATTAGTGGACGATCGCGACCGCCGTTCGAAATTGAAAGGCATCATTTTTGCCTCGCTCCTATTTTATGAAACACGATGAAGAACTGCAGAATAAACAGATAGCCAGGTTTGCGTTATCTAAAACATTTTCAGACATCCCACCTGATATCGTTGATCAGTTAAAGCGTCACCTTCTTGATTCTATCGGTTCATTATTGCATGCTACGAACAAGCCAAGTATATTAAAACTTGTAAAACAGATACAAACTATGAGTGAGGGTGGCAGATGCAAAGCTCCGTTAGTTAATCAAACCTCATTTGACAGGGCTGCACAATTGTTTACAGCACTTATCAGGTATCCGGATTTTATGGATAATTACATGGGCAAAGAAGCGACATGTCACCCAAGCGATAACCTGGGATCGTTATTAGCTACTTCGCAATTCAGGAGGACCAGCAGCCAGGATTTTCTAACGGCAATGGCAGTCGCTTACGAAGTTGAATGCCGCCTCGTTAATGAGATCCCGGTAATGAAGGAAGGTATCGATCATACGTTGTTTCTGGCTTATTCGATAACAGTGGCCGTTGCACGGCTGATCGGCCTTAATGAACTGCAAACGGCACATGCACTTGGAATGGCCGGTACATCTATCAGTCCTATGGTTACAAGCAGGGCTTCTTACACTTACGAATGGAAAGGTTTTGCATCATCGCTCGAAGCGCTCAATTGTACAGGTATTGCATTTCTTGCAGCGCAAAACCTCACTGGTCCTATCGCTCTGTTTGAAGAGCCAAAAGGCTTTAAAGATGTGTTTGATATGAAGCTGGATTTTGACTGGTGCACTGAATCATTTGAACTGCTTAGAAAATGCGTATTAAAAGAATACAATGCCGAAGTGCACGCACAATCAACAATTGAAGCTGTTTTGGAACTGCGAAAAAACAACAGGATTGATGTTGATCAAATCGAACGTATCGACATAACAACTTTTCTTACGGCCTATCATATAATAGGATCCGGCGCATATGGCGACAGAAAGAAAGTGGCAACCAAAGAACAAGCAGACCACAGCCTTTTTTACCTGGTGGCAGTAGCGATACTGGACGAGGACGTATGGCCGGAACAGTTGGAACCGGAAAGGATTGAAAGGAAAGATGTGCAAGACCTGCTGCAAAAGGTGCATGTGCAAACCAAATTTCCGCTGCACAAGCCACTATTATTGGCAGGCATGCTTGATCCGTTTACAGAGGCTTACCCGGAGGAAATGAAAACAAAGGTTGAAATTACTTTTAAAGAAGACGAAAAGATATCTGCCGAAAAAAATGATTATCATGGCTTCCATACAAGACCTTTTACATGGAATGATACCATTGAAAAATTTAAAAGACTGAGTAATGGTATCATTGATACGGATCACCAGGCGCGGATAATCGATGTCGTAAAAAACTTTGACCAGAGGGAAGTCGATGATTTGTTAGCCGTTATCTGCATATAAACGATAACCTGCCACAAATACGTTTGCTGTTCTCTCCAGATTTTTGATGAAATTAGTTTTTTGAATATGGCTTTCCTCCTCATCAAAATAAAAACCGCACTGGGTGACCGTACTATCTCTAACCAGCTTTTTTTCCTGACGAAAAATGTTGAATATGCTGCAAAAATCACCGTGGGCCATTGGAGCCATTACTTCGTTTAAAGATAAAGATCGAAACGTACGCTATACAAAGAGCTACGAGGGCTATAAGTTTGAGCTTATAAATACATTTGACAGTGTTTGGATAATGTTTCATCCAACCAAAACAGTACTTATAGGATTCAGACTTGTCTACGCCGCCGGTGGAAGCCTGGAAATTAACAGCCTAACGGAACACGCTAACGAAATTATATGCTCTGCCAGGTGCGCAACAGGCGTGTTTTCAAGCCGTGTAAAATGGAGCCGCAGTGCGGAGGGCGAACCGCTATTGCGTTACACTACTACATTAAAACCCGCGGAGGATGTGAGTATACCTTTCTGGCCACGCGACGTTTACATTGCGGGAACAGGTAAACTCAATGAAGTGAACGGAAAGGTACATGTAAGCCAGGAAGGCACGCGTTCCGGTCAGCTTTATTTCCGCATGACAAAACCGAACGCAGGGTCCATATTGTACCTGCAAAATCTTACAGCATTAAATGACTATTGCGAACAAACCAAAACATCATGCGCAAATGTTGTAGGCGGCAACTGGCCGGAACTCGGTTTGTCACTGCCGCCGACTACGGAACATCCAATCCTGGCCGGTAAAGAAATAACGATTTCGGATGCCATCGTGGTCTTTAGTAAAGACGCATCCCAGGAAGAAAGTGCAATGTCAAGGCAATTTCTGAATATGCTTGCCGACGCTTATTTGAGCCTGCCACTGCCAGCAACAAAATATCACGACTGGCCAAAAATACTTTCGTTGGGCCTTAGAGATCTGATCGACAGTCATGCCTGTTGGTCATACGTAAATGGCCATGCGTATTTTAATGCTTACACATGCGACTTTGTAACGCCTCCGGAAATAATGGTTCAACTGGCTATAATTTTACCCCTGGTGGATTACGAGGAATGGAACAATTCTAAAATTGAAACCGTTGATGAAATAACCGAAACACTGCCTGCATTTTATGATAAAGATTTAAAAACAATTATGCGATGGCTACCCGCGGCAGAAGATAAGCTTGATGGCAAGGAAGAACAATTACAGCCCAAGGTAATGGATTCGTGGTACCTCCACCATCCTTTGCTAAACCTTTCACGATTGGCACTCAAAGGCGTTGCTGTTGCAAAAAGGCTTTTTCTGGATTCGTTACCATATGCTATCAAAGTTGCGCATCACTTTAAATATGAGTGGCCGGTCTTCTACCAGATGGAAACGCTGGATGTGATTAAAGAAGAAACTGAGCCTGGCAAAGGCGGAGAAAAAGACGTGGCGGGTATATATGCTCACGTAATGCTACAGGCATTTGAGCTGACTGGATCCCGTAAATACCTGGCTGAGGCTGAAAAAGCCGCACAGACGTTAAAAGGGAAAGGATTTAGCCTGCTTTATCAGGCCAACAATACGGCCTTTTCGGCGGGTGCATTAGTCCGGCTTTATAAACTTACAGGAAAGAAGGTTTACCTGGATTTATGTTATTTATGTCTTGCAAATATTTTCAAAAACGTTCGGCTATGGAATTGCAGTTATGGATATGGAAGGCATTACCCCTCTTTTTTTGCATTGTTTCCGTTGAGCAATGCACCTTACACCGCGGTTTATGAAGAACAGGAGGTGTTTTGCGCGTTTCACGACTTTCTAAACGAGACTAACGGAATGAATATATTACCATCAGCAACATTGCTCATTACTGAATATATCCGTTTTCTTGTGTACCGGGCAGCCTATTACTATCCGCCGATGCTTCCTAAAGATATGCTTGCCGAAAAACCTAAAACCGGCGAAATTGATCCTAAGCTTTGGATCGCCCTTGAGGATATGCATGATGGCTGGGAAAAATGTGGCAGTGTTGGACAGGAAGTTTATGGTGCAGGCAATGCATTTGGAATTTTGCCGCGCCACTATGTGAAGGTACCGGATGAGCAATTCATGATCTATGCCGATTATCCGGTGCTGGATATTAAAAAGAGCAGGAATAAAATATCCTTTACTGTAATTGGCGATAAAAAGATGCAATGCAATCTCGCAATCGTTTCTGCAGGAACAAAACCTCCGCCGGTTAAAGTTACTGCACAAAATACAGCATTGAAAAATGGCCGGCGAAAAGGAGGTTCTCAGTTTTACACTATTAACGGAATGTCGCAAATTGTTGTATCATGGAAATCTTCTGTAAGAAAAAAAGCGAAGTGAAATGATAATCTTTTTGGGGGAATCATTAAAAGTATCAACAGCTACAAAACCCTTACTCAAGAGTCTATAATGCTTCGGAGTCAAAGCTTGCACTACTGCGCAGAGCCTTTCGCCTGGAAGAAAAATAGAATCTTCCTGTAACTGTAGATTACATATTTACAGGAAGACCCATGCTCGCACTTTTCACCTCTCCCCTCCTAGTCAACATCTTTTGAATCCACTTTCAAACCAAGAGCCTTTAAACCCTTTTGATGCGCGCCGAAGAAGGCTTTTGGAAAGGGCTTGTCACCATGTATGGTAGACCATACATACTCACTGAACAACAAGGCATCTTCATCTATAAGATCCGGCCTGGAGAAATCCATTCTCTGGGTAAGCGGGGCCAGCCTGGCAGTGGTTTTACTTTTAATTGCATTCTTAGGCGGATTCATCTCGTTGATGGGAATGGTTGGTGCCAGGCAATTATAGGCTGTATAATCGGGGTTCTGTTGAAAGCAATCGGTCATTAATGGTGCTGCGGCTACCAACTGGTTCATGGGCTGTACGCCGAAGATCTGGCAAATCGTATGCAGCACCGATGACTGATTGTAAAACTTACTGATGACAACATCGCGTTTTACGTACGGGCCTGCTACCATACATATTGAACGATGTCCGTCAACATGATCCGTGCCGCTTTGCGGATCATCTTCATTGATGAATATGGCCATATCCTTCCAAAAGGAACTTTTCGAAAGCGCTTCCACCACCCTGCCTGTTGCCCAATCATTATCTGATACATAAGCACGAGGAGTAGGCGAGCTTTCATTATAGCCCGAGGTATGATCATTGGGTAAATAAATGATGATGAATTCTGGCAGGCTGCCCGCTTTTTCGTATTCACTTAGTGCATTAATAAATGCATCGGCCCTGACCTGATCCGTAATATCCATGTTCCAGCCGGGATAACGCAGGTCACTGTACTTTTCCAGGCTTTTCATTGCATACACGCAATTGTAGCGGGCGGAATCGTTCTTATTTTTCCATGAATTATATACGTCGGTCCAGGTCTTTCCCTTTGTTATTTCAGCCAGATCTGTTTCTCCAAAATTTCTGAACGAGATGCCCTTGCGCAACATGTGATTCCAGATAAAACCACAACCGGCATAAGCCAGTGGATCCGTACCAAAATCATAAGCACAATGCCCCATTGAAAAATCTTTTTCATGATAGGGTGTTGTGATACCCTGGATCGCCCACTGATGGCCATCACTTGAGTTGACACCATTACAGTAATAATTGTCGAGCAGGACAAATTGTTTTGCAAGTTCATGCGTGTTGGGCGTGGTTGCTTTCCCAAATTCAACCAGGGTTGGATCACAGTTACCTTTTCCAAAATCACCAAGCACCTGGTCAAATTTTTTATTCTCCTTAATGATGTATACTACATGTTTGATTAATGACGGTTCTCCCGGGTTGACGGGAACAGGTTTAGGTGCAGCATTTGAGTTTGTCACGGCCGACGCCCTTAGCAATTCTATAAAATGAAATCCTTTCCTGGCCTCTGCCGTATACTGCTCAGCTTCCACCTTATTGCCCGGAAGTGAAACTTTTTGTAGCTCACCCTTCAAAGCAGTTACGTTTCCAATAAATAAATCATTTCCTGAAATGCTTATGGCTCCGGGGAAGCCTCCGGCTGCGATAAAACCATAAGGACCTTTCTGCGGGTTCTTCGGATCAATAAGTGCAATTGAATTATTGCCTGCGTTGGCAGCAAGCAATATCTTTCCTTCATTGCCAAACGCCAGCGCTGTAGTAAGGCTACCATAAGGAAGAGAAGGGTCCGGCTTCGTACTGATTGTTTGGTTGATTTTAAAGGTCTTTGCGTCTATCACACTGATACCGTCACCGCTTTCGTCTGTCACATAAAGTAATTTACCGTCGGGGGATAAAATCATCGATTCCGGCTGAATGCGCGTGATAACCTCGGCAATCTTTTTTCCTGACTGAATATCAATAACAGTAACTGAGCCACGCAAGGCCACTGAACGGTCATCTACAGCAACATCTGTCCCGGCTGACTTTTCTGTAACATCTCCCTTTTCAGGATGCGGGCCGCCAAAATTGCTTACAAATGCGCGTTTTTTATCCTTACTGAGGACTATTGCATAAGGGCAAACACCTACCGGGATCGTCTTTAACAACTTACCTTTTAAAAGATCAACGACAGCTATTTTATTGGTGATAGCAAGGGCCACCAAAGCAATGCCGTTATCGCACAATCCGATTCCCAAAGGGTTGGTTTTTTTATTGTTTTCAGAGAGATCAATTTTCTTTGTAAGTGTAAATTTCCCGGAGCTGCTAACATTACCCACATATAAATCCTTTTGCAGCCCGCTAAAATAAATAGTTGAATCGTTTTTGTCCACAGTAAGGCCATTCATTGAGCCAGCCTCTTTATCAGGATATTCAAAAGAATTTAATGTCTTAAAATCTTTTGCGTCGATAAAATAAAGCCGCCTGTTGGTTTTGGCAATAAGTAAATTGTGTTGATGTGCGAATTCAAGGTTCAATACCCGTGTTCCTTTTGCCAAACTAAGGCTTTGACCAGCCGGATTCAACAACTGACCATTCGCTAATAGTTTGTCGCCCGACAAAAAATGATTCCACGATGTATCTACAGGTTTTCTTATATCCGGTCTTGGCTCCGGAACGTCTGATATTACCTGTGCCTTTATGTTTTGAGTAGCCAATAAAAGGCATGCAAATAAAAAATACTGTCGTTTCTTCATATAGTTTGAGTAGATGTTTATCAGATAATGCACGAGTGTAATTGGGCAAAAGGCAAATATGCATTAAAAATATTACGGCGGCCTTCTTTCCAAAATGAACATATTTTTAATAAATCCATTTCTTCATGTTCGCAATACCTGTTTTATAATGGTTGCTATAAAAATACATGATTGTGTTAGCTGCGACCGCAATTTTACTTCATGAAAAAAATCACCGTTTTGTGAGCAGTGTAAATTGAGAGAAAAGTCTTAATTAAACGGCTTTGAATTAACGATAAACGTAGTTACTTGAATTATCCAGGTGTGCGGGTTGGAATGTACTAATAATTGTTAGCAGTTGCTTAAAAGAAAGTGTCGGCTTATTCGGCAGTCTATTTTTAAAAAAAATGGCCTTCTGTAGAAACAGACGACCTCTAACGATTGCTTGCCATATGAAAAAAAGTTCGAAATAATGTTGGTTATTTGAAAGTTCACTCTATCTTTAACAACCTTTAACGATTTGCCTTCGACGATTGCTTGCTTTTGAAAATCTTCACTTGAACTTTCAGGAACAAATTTAATTCAACAATTGTGCCTATAAAACACAACTTCAGTTCATTTTTATCATCGCTAACCACCCCTTTCCTCCTGAAACCATTAATAATATTAGGTTTGAGTCAATTTCCACTATGATGTCCAACAGAAATTATTGATATTAATTTCCGCCCAATAAGTTTAAAATACCAGCCGGGCAGGCAAAAGTCAACCACAAAAATGTGTTTTACTTCGGAAAGCTAACAAGTAATAGGAAAGGTATTCTTAATTGTCAATGAACAATCCGTTTCCTTTAGAAACACTAAGATTTATCAAGTACGATTTACGAAGTACGAAGTACCTGATTCAGGCTTGCTTCGTTTTTTGTAACCACTTAAGGAAACGACATTGAATGTACAATGGCTATAAAAAAAAATGGCCTTCTGTAGAAACAGACGACCTCTAACGATTGCTTGCCATATGAAAAAAAGTTCGAAATAATGTTGGTTGTTTGAAAGTTCCGCTTATCTTTATCAGACCTTTAACGATCTGCCTTCAACGATTGCTTGCTTTTGAAAATCTCTATCTGAACTTTCTGATACAAATTTAGCTCAATGAATATTCTCTTCATTTACAACTTATCTTCAGTTTTATCATCGCTAAGCAGTACTCATTCTTGAAAACAATTGATATTATTGGGTTTGACGAAATTCCCATCATGATGTCCAAAGCAATAATCCACTGTAAAATCTTAGCTTATTTTGTTGAATTGTAGTGCGGAAATGAAAAATTATCTGATTCAGCAAGTCATAGCTCCAGGAAACGTACAATAACACCAAGACAAACCACACACCACTTTAAATAAAAAAGGCCTTCTGTAGAAACAGACGACCTCTAACGATTGCTTGCCATATGAAAAAAGTTCGAAATAATGTTGATATGTAGAAAGTTCCGCTTACCTTTATCCACACCTTTAACGAATTGCCTTCGACGATTGCTTGCTTTTGAAAATTTCCCTGAACTTTCTGAATTGAAATTACTCAACAAAATCCTCTCATCATACATAATTTTTCTTCGTTTTTATTATAGCTAAGCGCATTTGAGAAAAGCTAAACGCTTGCTACTGTTGCGTTTCCGCGTTTTTCACCCATGATACCCAAAGCTATTTTGACACGAAATTCCGTACCATTTTTCTATAAAGCGGACAATTGTACTATAATTCAGAAGAAACAAATGCCTATCCAATTATGCTTCCGACTTTTTTAATGAACCTATTTAAGTTCTATTGATGAGCAGTGATCATCTCTATTGAAAAAAAGAAACACGCCTAAGAACAAAGCAACATGCTATAAACAAGATTTTACAACCCTTGTTTAGGATTTTAAATAACAAGCCGCCAGTAGCTTGATGATACTGGCGGCTATTCTTTTCTAAACCCAGGTGATACGAAAGTCGCTCTTTATTTTTTATCCGGCATATCAATTACATTGATCTCGTAAATTGAAGGAGGCGCTGTTGCCTTTTTCACATTGAACCGTAACCTGCTTGTGCGATAACGTTTAGGTAAACGGATCACTTTACAATCACCCATAGGTTCAGCTCCAAGATAAATTGTTTTCCAACTTCCTTCAAGCATGATATCAACACTGTACTCCTGTATTCTCGGAATGCGTATCTGCGAAAAACCATCCGGTAATTCTTTTGTATCCTGGTATTCAAAAATGCTAATCTTGTTGAAAGCCTTTGATGAATCAAGTTCTATATCGAGACTTGCGAGGGTATCCACGGAGATCCAACGGCTATCCAGGCTACCGTCTGTAACCAGGTTACCTTCATGGCGCTTGCCTTTTTCCTCAAACACACTTGTGGCTACAACAGGTTTAAGAGAAGAAATAAATTCACCGTTTTGCGGCAAAGGTTTGTTTGGAGCGAGCCCCAGCCTTTTGCCTAGTTCTATGGCTGTTAATGCTTCATATTCTCTTATCCTTCCAGTCTGATCCGGAGGGACATTCAACACAAGTGAATTATTGTTGTAAGTGCACCAATAAAAAAGCTCCTCCAATTCATCCAGGTCTCGTGTTGGCAGCTGCACACTTTTCTGAAACCAGTTCCAGCGCTTGCTTATACAAAGCGTATGCTCAAACGGCATATAATAGGATTTGCCATCGTGCAGGTATTGCTTTTTATCAAAACGGGTAATCATTTTCGGATCCCACAATCTGAAATCAGCAGGAAAATACTGAAAGAAATATTTGTTGTCTTCCGTCATCAGGGAAGGCTGCGTATAATTGCGTTTACCTTCTGTAGTTTCAATAGTGTGGTTAACACTTACCGCGCAAGCCGGATTATATTTTTTAACCAGCTTATATATTTGATCTATGCCCCAATCCTTCGGCTTGCGATCCCAGCCACCGTCGAGCCATAATTCACAGATCTCTCCATAATTACTGAACAGCTCTGTTAACTGATTCAGCATGTAGTTGATGTAAACCTGCGGATCGTTATTCCTGTAAGATGGTTCATGTCTGTCCCACAACGAATAATAAATGGCGAACCTGATCCCGTATTTTTTACAGGCGTCAGACACAGCCTTTACAATGTCTGTTTTTACAGGAGCGGATCCTACATCATAAGTAGTGTATTTGCTATCCCACAAGCAGAAACCGTCGTGATGCTTGGTTATGAGCAACACATACCTGAAGCCTGCTTCCTTTGCGGTTCGTACCCACTGTTCCGGATCCAGGTGCGTAGGATTGAATTTTTCAACGGGTATAGTGCCATCAGACCATTCAACATCAGCAAAAGTATTCAAACCAAAATGCATGAACATACCATAACCACGTTTGATCATTGCCTGCTGTGCCAGGTTAGGTTTGTTTGATGGCAGCTGTAGTTGGCCAAAGCACCGGCCTAATATCGCGGCAAAAAAAATCGGTAGTAAATAAAATTTTTTCAATCTCATTTTTCTTGATTCGATTCTGAATTATATAATCATGACTTGCTAAAGATCCGGTTGGCAATGCAAAACATCAAATTAATCATCGAAAATGACGGATTTGTATGTAAGCTTACTGTCTGTGGACCTCTGTGTCTGCTCTGTGCTGCTCTGTGTAACTAATTGTTGACAATACTTAATAAAAGTTATTATTACACGAAGAAATACAGGGGAAGACGCAGAGTTACACAGAGCTTTTGCGATAAAGATCTGTCATATCATTTTTGGACTGTGTATCGCATATAATCCAGTCTACACTGTATTTAAAACCATCTGGCTACTTCAGAAAAAACACTTCTTCCGCCCTGCTCCAGGTTTCATTTTTTGCAGCTGCATCGGGCAACGGAATTTGTGCCGGCGCCGTTTCTTTCCACCAGCGTTGCGTGGTGCTGTCTGCTGCCATCAGCTGCATATCCTTAGCAAAATCATTTCCTGTGTATTCAAAATAACTGAACAAATAATACTTGTTTTCAATTTCTTTGAGATAGATGGAATAGTTCTGAATATGACACGCTTTTATTTTTTTGGCAACACCCGGCCAAATTGATGCATGCAACTGTTTGTAATAATCAATCTTGTCAGCCTTTATACCGGTGACCATGCCAAAGCGTTGTATGCTTTTCAATGTATCTGCAGGCATGCCGCCTGCTTGTCCTGATTGCTTTACACCCTGTTGGTCACACGCAGAAAACAGCAGAACCGGTAAAATCAAGAAACAAAACTTTCTTATATTGAACATATATGCGTTTTAATGAAATACTAATGTATAACCGGTAGCGCTTCTGCATTACCGTTTAGTTCCAACACTACAACATATTCTTGCTTTCCGGCCAAAGCAGTTGGCAACAACACACGAAAACTATCCCGGTCATTTTCAACCGTAATCTTTTCACCGTTTAAAACATGTGCATTTTTAACCTGTTTACCCGGAAGATTTTTTAAAGTGATTGAAGCAGTATCTGTTTTAATTACATGCAGATAAATATTGTTGCCTTTGCGGGTCGTTGCATAGTTTGCAGTCGGCTCATATGGCCCGCCTGACGTATTATAAATGGCTTCACCGTTTGTTTTAAGCCAGTCGCCGATTTCGCGCAACCTTGTAGCCTGGCGCGCTTCTATACGTCCGTCAGGCATAGGACCAACATTCAAAAGCAAGTTGCCATTCCCACCTGCGGTTTGAGAAATGATCGCAAGACATTCTCTGAGCGATTTCATTTTATCATTCGGCTTCCATGACCATTGGTTGCAAATAGTAAAACAGCTTTCCCACGGCATATTCATGTTAAGCTTACCTACAACCTGTTCTGGTGTATCATAATCACCAACCATTTTGCTTTCGTCTATTTTGGCATTATCTATACCTGCCATTTCTTTACCCAGCCTGTTATTTGTAATAACATCAGGTTTTAACTGTTTAAGATATGCATACATATCTCTCCCCATTTCTTCGGTCCACGGCTTTTCCCATGCCCCATCAAACCAAAGCATATAGGGATCGTATTTCGTGATCAATTCCTTCAACTGGTTTTTCATAAACACGATATACTTGTTCATATCCGACTTAGGATCAGGATCCTGACCCGATGGGCTATGATTCGGGTAGTCCGGGTGATGCCAGTCTAGTACTGAATAATAAATACAAAATTTAATTCCCTGCTTTTTACATGCTGCCGCCAACGCTCCGACAATATCTTTTTTATAAGGAGAATGCATGATGTTGAAATCGGTGTAAGCGGTGGGCCACAAACAAAATCCATCATGATGCCTTGCAGTAATGGTCAGGTATTTCATACCAGCTTGCTTAGCAATGCTAACCATATCATCAGCATTAAATAGCACGGGATCAAATTCTTTATACAAACTATCATACTCATCAACCGGTACATCTTTACCGCGCGACCAACCTATTTCCGTGCCACGCAGGCTTACAGGTCCCCAATGAATAAACATACCAAAGCGTTTATTCATAAAATCCTTTACAACCGCTTTACTTGTCTTATTCTGCGAATAAGCAGTCATACTTAAAACAATCAAAAACGAAAGCCAGGTAATTCTTTTATTCATCATTAAAGTTTTTGTCTATAGTTAATATTCTTCGATACAACTGGTGAATAGTGAATGGTCAATGGTGAAGGGCACAAACTGGCTGAGTAAATGTATGCTGCTCCAGTTATTACTATCCCCCGGTCGTAACTTCTTATGCGCCCCTATGTGCCTTCAATGCAACTAGTGAATGGTCAATGGTGAAGGGCACAAACTGGTTGATTAAATGTCTGCCGCTCCAGTTATTACTATCCTCCGGTCGTAACTTCTTATGCGCCCCTATGTGCCTTCAATGCAACTAGTGAATAGTGAATGGTCAATGGTGAAGGGCACAAACTGGCTGAGTAAATATATACTGCTCTAGCCATTATTGACCTCCGGCGTAACTTCTTATACGCCCCTATGCGCCTTATATGGTTCAAAAAACTTCGCTTCGGTCAGCTTTAAGCTTTAGGCTTTAGGCTTTAAGCTTTACTCATTCACTTCTTACCTGAACACCGTATATAAAACAGCCATTGTAAGCAGTAACAATAATGACAGCGTTTTGTAATTCCCAAGGCCAGACCATCCTTTACTTTGCAACGGTTCACTTAACGATTTCCAAAACAGTTCCCTGCTTTGAGCTGTATGTTGCACGGGATATACATAAGAAAACACTACCTGTATAAGCACGCATGCGCAAAACAGGTAAAAAGCCATCATCATAAATGGAATACCGGCAAGAAAACTATCCGGATAGAGCTTCGTTGCAGCATAAACAGCAGCGCCAAGGAATGAACCGATCCACAATGTCAGTTGAGCAGACACGGCGGAGGCTTTTCCCCAAAAAACACCGAGGATAAAAACACAGGTGATCGGAGGAGCTATATGCGCAATCACATCATTAATGCCTTCAAACAAACTCTGGTATTGATTTAGCAGGGGCAACAAGCCAATGGAAACAATCAACGCAAGCGCAGCAGACAACCGGCCCACCTGAACCAACTTTTTATCAGATGTAGCAGGCTTAAATCTTTTATACAGATCAAAACTGGATAATGTAGCGATAGAATTCAAGGCGCCTGCAATCTGGCTCATAAGGCCGGACAGCAAGGCTGCCACCAATACGCCTATTAATCCATTTGGTACCAATTGCGTTATCATCAATGTGTAAATACCTTTTGTATTCAGCGCAAGCTGGCCATTTTGATCAACGTGCTGCAACGCACTTAAATCCAGCTTTTGCGAATGATACAACACATATGCAAACAGCCCGGGCATTACAAAAATAAATACAGGCAGTATTTTAATAAATCCGCAAAATAACGCACCCGCCCTTGCGTTGTTTTCATCCTTAGCACCAAGGGCGCGTTGGACAATTGTTTGATCGGCACACCAATACCAAATCCCCAATACCGGATAACCGAAAAATACTGCCATCCACGACATGCCGCTTTTATCACCTAACGGACGCATCATACTCACCTTTTCAAGCGCGTTTTGGCTGCCCAGTATTTCAGTAACATGATGCCATCCGCCAACCTTGTTCCAGGAAAAAAAAGTTATGATAATGGCGCCTGTTATAAGTACAATACTTTGAATGGATTCGGTTATTACCACCGCTTTCAGTCCGCCAATAATAGTATATAAACCAGTTAACGCTGCAATAACAATAATGCTGACATACATATTAATTCCAAACAATGTTTCCAACACAATGCCTCCCGCCAAAAAGGAAAAAGCAATATGAATGATTATCGCAGAGATGATCGAAATAAATGCGAGCCAGTCGCGGCATGCCTTGTTGTATCTTTTCTCCAGAAAATCAGGAAGTGTAGACACGCCTGAACGTATGTAAAACGGAACAAAGAAAAGCGCCAGCAGTATAAGTGTGAATGCGGCCATCCATTCAAAGTTTCCGTTCAGCAAACCTGAATCAAAGCCGCTCTGTGCAAGGCTTACCAGGTGCAAACAGGAAATATTTGTCGCAAACAATGCCAGGCCGATCATTGGCCAGTGCAGTGTTTTTCCCGCTAAAAAATACTCGCCGGAAGTTGTTGTTCCGTTCTTCTTTTTACGTGTGCCCGTCCATAGACCAATCGTAACAATGGCCAGTATGTAACACACAGCAATAATTATATCTATTGTACCAATCATCAGGTTATTTTAAATCGCAACTACTTCCCGCTTCCTGCGGCGTAACATACACGCCGTTCTCAATTTTCACGGGATGAACAAAATGTTTACGCAAATGAGGAATATGTTCCAGGAACAAAGCTTCATGACCTACCGAGATATGATTAAACAGAACGAGGTGCTGATGCAATTGCCCCATATCGCCCACATGAGGGACAACCGGGATTCCGAATTTCTTACACAACAAACTCACAAGAATAAACTCACTAACCCCTCCTACCCTTACTGCATCAACCTGGATAAATCCTGCACAGCCGGTTTGTAAATAATTTTTAAAGATGATGCTGTTGGGCACGTGTTCACCTAACGCGAGCTTAACAGGCGCAATTTCATCAGCCAGTCGTTTGTGTGCTAAAATATCATCCGGATGCGTTGGCTCTTCTATCCAGTAAGGATTAATGTGCTGCAATCTTTTGCAAATCCGAAGAGCTTTGGAAAGATCCCATTGCTGATTGGCATCGAGCATTACCTTTACCTGGTCACCCGCTGCTTCACGAACAATTTCAGCCCTTCGTATATCACGCTCTTCATCAGCAGAACCTACTTTCAGTTTCATTGCAGTAAAGCCTTCGGCTACAGCTTTTTTACAATTAGCTCTGATGTCCTCATCCGAGTAATTGAACCAGCCGATAGAAGTATCATATGCGGTATATCCTTTTTCTAAAATTGACAGACGCTCCTGCCTGGTTACACATGTTGAACGAAGCAGATCCAATGCTGCAGATTTTGACAATTCATCTTCTATATACGAAAAATCAAGCAGGCCTATAATCTGTTCAGGTGTAAGATCTATCAATAATTTCCACAATGGCACACCTCGCTTTTTTGCCCAAAGATCAAAACAGGCGTTGGTAACAGATGCCAGGGCCAGGTGGACAATTCCTTTGTGCGGACCGAGCCATCTGAACTGCTGTTCATTTGCAAAGCGATTAAACAGCAAGCCAAAAGAACCCATCAATTCTTCAATATCCTTTCCTATTAACTGCTGCGCATAAAACTCCGCGGCTTTGCAAACAAGATCATTTCCTTCACCCAACGTAAAAGCCAAACCTGTTCCGGTAATGCCACTGTCGTCGATCAATTCAGTTACGGCGTATGCATATTGCGGATCTCTGTGTATAGCATCACTTCCCGCCCCTTTTTCCAGTTTGTAACGGGCGTCCCTTGTCTTAATTTTTACGATCATCTTTATTATGTAATATTTTAAACCAGGATTTTATAACCAAGCTCAGCGCCACCACTCACCGTCAATATGCACCCCGTTATAAAGCGGGCAGCATCACTAACAAGAAAAACACAGGCGTCTGCAATAACATCTCCGGCTGGCATTGCGCCCAGTGGCTGGAGTTTGTTCAGGTAATTCTTTATTTCTGACACGTTTGGTTGTTGCTGGCTCCATGCATCAAGCGCAGGCGTTTTTATGGCTGCAGGCGCAACTGCATTCACCCTCACTTTCAACTTTGCGTAATCAAGCGCCATCGCTTTTGTAAGCGCATTGACAGCGCCTTTTGTTGCTACATAAGCTGCATGATTATCTTGTCCAATGGAGCCCACTAATGAACTTGTATTGAGAATATTTCCTTCGGATGCGGCCAAATGATCCAACGCGTAGCGGGTGGTGAAAAGAATGCTCTTAAGATTGATATTCATTAAACTCTCCCACTCCTGGTTAGTAGTAGTATGCAGTGGTTTTGATGGATTGACTATTCCCGCATTGTTGTGAACAATATCCAGTCTTCCAAACGTTTTTATAACCGTTTCTATGGCAAGCTTTACATCATCTTCAAAACTTACATCACATTTGATGAACAAATGTTTTTCGCCCTGCAATAAATTAATTCTATTTTCACCACCAGGATTTATATCAGCAATACATACGGTAGCACCGGCCTTAGCATAAGCCAGGGCACATTCCCAACCAATTCCATCTGCACCTCCGGTAAGAAACACTACTTTATCAGCAAGCATGTTATTTCAGTTATTAGGTAAACAAAACTATTTTTATCCTGTTGGACACACTAAAAGCGAATTGACCAATACTAACACAATATTAGCATTGGATTATTTACACAAACGCTTGTCTTAAGATAGTCGATGTTATTTTAAATTCATAATGAGGTAGAAGGTGGCAGGTGTCAGGTGTCAGGCGTGAGGTGTCAGGTATTAGCTTTTAGCTATTACAAAGGCAATAGATAATGTAGCAGGAGATTTTTTTGCAATGCTATGTACGCATATATGAACGTTTTAAGACAATGTATCGATTGACTGGTGTTCGCCCACGTTTGCCTCCATTTCCGTATTTTAGCAGTAATTACTGTCTTTTTTTGAAGTTTCCGCTAACATGAAACCTGTTTTTGCCAAAATACCAGAAGATCTTAAAGAAGTGTTTGCCGTAAGAGTTACGAATCTTCCCTATTTTTCGACAGAATTTCATTTTCATCATGAATGCCAGTTGGTATATGTTGTCGAAAGCGAAGGCAAGCGGATCATTGGCGATAGCGTAGAAACATTTACAAATGATGAAGTGATACTATTGGGTTCTGATATTCCGCATGTCTGGTGCAATGACAGCAAGTATTTCGATAAAGATCAACAGGAAAAATCTGCACATTCTATCGCAATATTTTTTGATCCGGAGAAGCTGATCGAACTATTATCCCATTTCGGCTCTGTAAAAAAACTGGAATCGTTATTAAAAAATGCCGGAAGGGGAATTAGCTTTCAAGGCAAAACAAAAGAGAAAATAAAGGAACTGATAACAACGCTGAAGGAACAGGAAAATCTTTCGCGGCTGATAACATTGCTTAAAATATTTGAAGTGGCCATTCAAACCGATGAATATCACCTGTTGGCAAGCAGCGGCTACGTCAATACTTACCACGCAAAGGACAATGACAGGATGGACAAAGTATTTAAATACGTTTTCAACAATTTTACACGTGATATTCAACTTGAACACATTGCAGAGTTAGCCAATATGAACAAGCAGTCTTTCTGCAGGTATTTTAAATCACGAACACAAAAGACGTTTATTGAATTTCTTAATGAAATACGTATTGCTCATGCCTGCAAGCTAATTGCCGAAGGAGAAAATCATATTGCCGGCATTGCTTACAACTGCGGCTACAACAGCTTATCCAATTTCAACAGATTTTTTAAAGAAATAAAAGGAATAAGCCCTAAAGCGTATTCCAAACAAATATCCCTGTCAGCACCAGGTGAATAGACCTGGCCAGGATAGCAACTTTTGACCGGTTGTTTATCCCGAAATACTTTTTGCACGGGAAAACACTTCTCCAAAGTGCTGAATAAACTGTTCGTGCTTCTTATTAATGTTATGAAGAATAATCCGATCAACACCAAGTTCCTCAAACCGGCCGGCATGTTCAATCAGCCGATCTATGCTGGTAAAAACTTCTACCTTATTCTCAACATCTTCTAATGAAACATCACTGGCAGCTTCATCAAAATGTTCAGGCTCGTGTAGATTAGCCAGTTTATCCTGTGATACAAGATTTGCGCTCCACTGATCGTGTGCACCTTTTATAGCCTCCTCCCGGGAGGTATCGTAGGAAAATGAAAACTGAATGAACACTGGTTTCTCTGTTCCTGCCGTGCGCCTGAAGGCATCAATCTTTTCTTTGGTTTGCTCCAGGTCACCGGCGGTTGTTAGCAGTCCATCAGCCCAACTACCGCACCACTCTGCTGTTTCGGAAGAAAGCGCAGCGCCAAATAGTTCAGGTGGCCGGTCAGGAAGTGACCAGAGCCTTGCATCTTTCACTTTTACCAATCCGGAATAACTTACTTTTTCACCATTCAGCAGTTTCCTGATTATTTCTACTGATTGAAGCAATCGTTCATTCCTTACATCTTTTGGTGGCCAGGGATCGCCGGAGATCTCTTCGTTAATGGCCTCTCCACTTCCCAATTCCACCGAAAATCTGTTTGGAAACATTTCAGCCAATGTAGCAACTGCCTGTGCAACAATCGCCGGATGATAACGTTGTCCCGGCGCACAAACAACACTGAAAGGAACAGATGTTGCCTGCATTGCAGCCCCAAGCCATGAAAATGAAAAACCGCTGTTGCCCTGCCGTTTGCTCCAGGGTTGAAAATGATCTGAAGAATGTATTGCCTTAAAGCCAGCCTGTTCAGCCATCACAGCCAGTCTTAGCAAATGCGACGGTGCAAACTGTTCGTGCGATGCATGATAGCAGAATATAGCCATTGGGTTGTTTTTAATGTTTAAGCATCTGGCCAATCAGCCGAAGCGTACCGGTTAAAGCATCCAATTTAGATGCCAAACAAATGCTTCTACCTTATACCAGGTTTGGATGCTGCTATCACCCGGGGCTATTCATTACATAACAAATACATTGGATAAAACAGACGAGACGCTACAACACCGCTGAGACATCAAATAAAAAAGACCTACTTTTTCGAATTCGTTTTATCCAACGCGGCTTTTAAGCCGGCGGCCAATTTAGCCGGGTCATCAACGGCCCAGAAGTGCAGCATGAAGAGGCGTGGATTATCATACAACATGTGGTTATGAACGGCAGTGACAGCTATTCCATTTTCAGTCAGTGCTTTTATCACAGCATTTACTTCATCTGCCAGCAATACAAAATCACCGGTGATACCTGCTTTATTTCCATCCATTTGAAAATTAATTGCAGTCGCCATGCCAATGGCAGGAGGCATTTGCATACCGCCCTCAGTCAATTGCTCGTTACGTACAAAACTGTATTGAAGCAGGTTACCAACATGCTTACCTTTATTCCCCAGCACGCTTTCAACGCCGGACCAGTCAACATTAACCTGGGGCGGCGGAGGAGGAGAAGATAACGGTGTTGCTGTAACACCAAGCACTGATTTTATTTTTTGAGCAAGATCAACTGCATCACCATGGCCTGAAAAGTGCAGGTATTTAATAGCAGGTCTTTCATTTACAAGATGATTGTGAATAGCTGTTATTTCGAGCTTTAAGCTGACGAGCTTACTAACAACCTTTGCCACTTCCGCATCCTGCATTACAAGGTCTCCCATCATCATCGTTTCGTTCCCCATTTTCATGAACGCGATCCATGAAGTAAATGCCAGGCCCGGCGCCACGGAAAAATCATTGATCTGCACTTTTAAGTCGCTACGTGTAAAGGTCACTTTATAAACACCACCTTGTACAGCGCCTTTTTTTCCGAATACTTTTTCGATCCCGGCAGAATCAACCTGAGCCTGAATGGTTCCAATGCAGCAGAGACATACCAGCGAAAATACAATACGTTTCATAATAACATTTTTAATACCACACCAATGACTGCAGCCACTAATATGATAATTGGTTCCTGAATTTTTTTGAAATAGATCAGGGATAAAACTGCAACAATGGCTATTATAGCAGTAGCAATATCTGTAATACTACGTGTCGCGATTATGATGACGGCGCCTACAAGGGCTCCGACAACAGTTGCGGTGATGCCATCTACAAAACCCTTAACCGGTTTGTTCCTGGCAATCTTTTTAAAGTAAGGCGCGGGCAAGATTGTGAAGAGATAGCATGGAAGAAATGTTGCCAACGCTGCAACCGCTGCGCCGGGAAAACCAGCTACCAGATAGCCAATGAACCCGACCGTTATAACAACCGGACCGGGAGTGATCATGGCTACCGCAACAGCGTCGACAAATTGTTGTTCGCTGAGCCAGTGGTATTCCGTTACAACGCCGCCATGAAGAAAGGGAACAATCGCCAGCCCGCTACCAAAAACAAACGCACCTGCTTTTAAAAAGAAAACAGCTATTTTCCACAATGTGTCTGTTTGAAAATCCCAAAAGTTTATGCCGGTTAATAAAAAGAAAGAAGACAACCGCGCATCGCGGCTTAGCCATTGCGGAGGCGTCTTTACCAGCATATATAGCAAACCGGCAAAAACAAACAGAAGAATATTTTCTGATTGTGTAACGACCGTTACAACAATGCCTGTTAAATACAATATCCAAAGGAGCCAGTTGGTTTTAATGGCATTCACCTGGAGCTTGCTTACGGATTTCACCGTGAGTTTGTAAGCACTCATAGCGATGATGCCTATGACCGCTGCGCCAACGCCATAGAAGACGGCCTGCATCCATGGCAGCCCGCCAAATAGCCGGTAACAAATGCCAAGCACTACCACCATAACGAAAGATGGTAATACAAAAGCCAGACCAGCTAATGTAGCTCCTACAACCCGGTAGTGAACAAAGCCCAGGTAAATACCTAATTGTGCCGCTAACGGCCCCGGCGCCAATTGTGCAAGCGCCAGACCTTCTTTATATTCTTCTTCCGTTATCCATTTTTTTTGTTCTACCAGATCCCTGTGCATGTAGCCCACCAATGCTACAGGGCCTCCAAAACCCAACGAGCCTAGCCTTAAAAAATAAATGACCAGGTCTCTGAGAGAATAAACAGGTGCAATGCCTTTTTCTTGTTCAGCCAATGAAGTAGCCGGATTTCTTGTTTGTAATTTCATGTAGACGAATCTAAACGCAATACTAGGCAGCTCTAAACTCTGGAAATAGAACGTATTTAACTTTTGGAATGTTCTTTACTTTTTAGCCATTTTTTTTTGATCGAACCAGGTTCGAAGTCCGCATTGTATGCAGCATGGAAATGAGTGTGGTGTACCAATTACAAACTATGCTGATTAAATGGTCTTGTTGCATGGATCAATAAATATCGCAACTTACGCGTGCGAGAAGTTTTAAAGAGCAAAACTGGTTGTTGGTGCCCTGCGCCACATAGCAACCCTGCACACCGAACAACGGCGGCAGCGTGATTATTCAATCAGGGTAGAATTATTAGTGTTTATAGCAAGTTTATTTTGACCGAACCGGGTTCGAAGCCTACCGTTGTTGATATGCAGTATAGGAACGAGTGGGCATACCAACAACAAATTATGCTGATGCACATACATCAGAAGAGGCAGGTCCCCGGTTTCTTTATTATATTGAATGGAGTATTATCCAGCCGTTGCGTCACTCCAAACTGCCATACATTTTGACATTTTTTGTCGTTTTGTCTAAATGCATTAATTTTGCAGATCGATTATTTTATTCCAAATGCTCACAACAAGCGTACGAAGAGAAGATATTATCCAGGAGCAGATATTACAGGCTGCCCAACAACTTTTTCAGAAACATGGTTTTCAAAAAGTTACGATGGATGATGTTGCAAAAGCTGTAGGCAAAGGAAGAAGTTCCATCTATTACTATTATAAAAACAAGGATGAGATTTTTGACGCGGTTGTAAATGTTGAAATAAAAGATATTCTTACAGAGCTCTCCAAAGCGGTAAACGAACAAAGCAACACAGAAGAAAAGATCAGGGCATTCTGTAGCACCAAGATAAAAGTAGCTAAAAAGAAAAAAGGCTTCTTCACTGCAATGGAAGCCGGCATGAATGCTGACGAGATATCGCTTTACTCGGAAAAAAAGAGTAACATCAGCAAACGCATTATGAAAGAAGAAGGAGCGCTGTTACAACAAATTCTAATGGACGGCGTAAAAAGCAAAGAGTTTCCTGCAATCTCTTCTAAAGATCTGGAAATGATGGTCTTTGTATTGCTTTGCAGCCTGCATGGTTTAAAGCGTGAAATGGTATTTGAAAAGAATTCCGGCCGTATAGAAGCCGCAGTAAATATGCTTACAAAGATGGCTATGCAGGGAATTGAAAAATAATTTTTTTTGGACGACTTTCGACATTTTATCATTTTTTGTCGAATTGACAAAACGCTATTAAAAATATGACTAACAATGAAAAACATGGTGCATTCAGGGCTTTCCGAAACAGGAATTATACGTTGTTCTTTTGCGGCCAATCCGTTTCGCAGATCGGTACATGGATGCAGCGCACAGCCGTAAGCTGGGTGGTGTATTCGCTAACGCACTCCGCCTTTATGCTGGGACTTTCAGTTTTCGCCCAACAGTTTCCTTCATTCTTACTTTCTCTTTATGGAGGTATTGTTTCAGACAGGTACAGCCGTTATAAAATATTGTTGGTTACACAAACAGCATCCATGATACAGGCTGTTTTACTGGCCGCATTAGTACTTACTCAACATTATTCTGTCTGGGGAATATTATCGCTTAGTGTCGTCCTGGGTATAATCAATGCATTTGATACCCCTGCCAGGCAACCGATGGTACACGATATGGTAAACGACAAGAATGATATTGCCAACGCACTGGCGCTCAACTCTGCAATGGTAAATATTGCCCGATTAACAGGACCTGCTTTGTCGGGCATCATTCTTCAGTCATTTGGTGCCGGCGTTTGTTTTGCATTAAATGCATTGAGCTTCCTGGCCGTACTTGCCTCTCTCCTGCTGATGCGTTTACCTAAGTTTACGCCGCCGCAGTCAAAAAAGAAAGTGTTTACTGAACTCGCTGAAGGCTTTAGTTATTTGAAACAAACACCCGCAATCGGTTTGGCACTTTTAATCATCATGCTACTGGGTCTGCTTGTATTACCATACGATACGTTAATGCCGGTTTTCGCAAAAACTGTCTTTAAAGGGAATGCAGGCACTTTCGGCTACATCACAAGTTTTGTTGGTCTCGGCGCAATTGCCGGCAGCATGCTACTGGCATCGCTGAAAAAAGGAACTGATCTCAGGAAGGTGCTTATAGGCAGCATTGCCGTATTGGGCACCGGCCTGATTCTTTTCTCACGAATCAATACATTTCACGTAGCAATCCCATTCTGTATAATAATTGGCTTTGCATCACTAATGCCCATGACAGCGGGCATTACGATTGTGCAGACAGAATCAGCTCCGCACATGAGAGGACGTGTAATGAGTTATGTGGCACTCGGCTATTTCGGCATGCTTCCGTTTGGCAGTTTACTGACAGGAACAATATCTCAAAAGATCAGCGCTCCGGCAACAATGCTTTTACAGGGGATAATTGCAATTGTCATTTCCTTTATTTTCTGGCGGCTTCACAAAACAAATAAAAAGCGACAGAAAGATGTAATTGAAACGGAGCAGGCTGAAGCAACAGTAATCGCATCAATTGACAAACCAATGTCGATGAGTTAAAGTTGTCAATATCAAGCTCGCATAAAATATCATGAGCAGATCAATATTCGGGAGACCTCTCCTATCGTCGAGGTGACGATGCGGGTGCAGCCTTCCTCATTATTACATAAGGATCAATAGAGCTGCTGTGATTACTTTTTCCGACAAGCCAGGATCGTCATGTCGGCGGCAGGAGACATCTCCCAAAGTTGACGATGTATACTAACTAAACACATTGAATTAATAAACTATAAAATTCACCAGAGATGGAACAAAACAAACAAGGCACCGCATTGCTGGTAATGGACATGCAGATCTCCATTTTCAGCCAACTTGCCAACGCAGACCATGTTATAGCAGAGACGAGAAGAGCCATTGACAATGCGCATCAAAAAGGCATTCCCGTTATTTACGTCGTGGTAGGTTTCAGACAAAGCTCGCCAGAGATCAGCAGCAACAATAAAAGCTTTGCAGTAGCTAAGGAAATGTTCGCCAATGTAAACATGCAGGATTTCATAAAAATACATCCGCTGCTGCAACCACTCGAAAATGAGCTCACAGTTATCAAACGTCGCGTGAGTGCGTTTGCCGGCAGCGACCTTGAAGTAGTTTTAAGAAGCTTCAATATCAATCATCTTGTACTTGCCGGAATTGCGACAAGCGGTGTGGTTTTATCGACCCTCAGACAGGCTGCTGACAAAGATTATAAACTAACCGTTTTGTCAGATTGCTGTGCTGACAGAGATCTGGAAGTACATGAGATACTAATGCAAAAAGTATTCTCCCGCCAGGCGGATGTGTTTACCGCTGAAGAATGGATAAACAGCTAGCTGCTCAAAAGCTATTCGTATATAACAAAAAAGAGGAAAGAACTTAAACAGTTTCGTCCTGCAAATGAAGCGAAATTGGCGCTGATACCGGCGGTATGAATAATGCAGATGATACCTTACCACATACCTGCCGGTTGACAGCATTGTTTATGAAGGGATAACAAGAGAAGCTGATGCACTAAAGTTCATCATTCAAATAGTTATATCCTGTAGACATTTGCCGAAATTCAGGCTGCAAGCAAAAGCGAATGGCTTATTTGCTTTTAAGCTTAAAGCATACATTGAAAGTATTTGAAGTGAATTCTACTTCAGTGGCTTTCATTCTTCCTGGTTCACTGATAGAAGCAGCCGCAAATATAGCCTGTGGCTGCCCGTTTTTACCGGTTAACAGGAAAGGCCGTTCCAGATGTGCCAAATCAATTCTGCGTTGACCTTTAAATTGTATTTCTTTTAGCGACACGAGCGAGTGCATGGCTTTTGTCCAACGCATACCGTCAATAGAAGTAATCAATGCAAGTGCCCCAAACTGAGGTGCAAGCACTCCGCTGTTGGAATAATATTTAACCAGTGCATAAAATCTTCTTCTTTGCTTATCATACCACAGGCAAGGATCTTCACAAGCCATCTCCGGTGTTGTAAATACTTCTGCAATTTCTTTGAATATACCATCGGGCGTATTGCTTTGCGCCATCCAAAGTGTCATATTGCCAACATTGGGCTTTCTTGACTTATACATCATGTAATACTTACCATTCGCTCCTTGCGTAACCGAAGGGTTTGTAGTCACCTCAAAAGTGTGCACATTGTCGGCCTCCATAATCGGTTGCAATGATCTTTCATATTTTCCGTTGACCAGATCTGTGATTGTCCGGGCCTTTAGCACGCCGATCTTTTGTGTGCAATTATATTTAAGCCAATGATTCCATTCTTTTGTGTTACTGCTGCTGTTTGCAACTGCAAAAGCTGAATCAAATGAATTGCTGATATAGTAGAGATAATAAGAATCACCGAACTTTCGGACCTGTGGATTGTGCATGGTGAATCTGTCCCATCTATTCGCATCACCATCACCTTTCAATATTGTTTTTACATAATGATAAGGTCCTTCAGCTTTGTCAGCTACCGCATATGCTATCTCGGAATATTTGAGCCAACCCTGGAAACCGTCGAAAATATAATTAAGTGAATCATCATCCAACGCGTGTTTACCATGTGGCCATCTTGAATAAAACATGTGAAACTTTCCGTCATCACCCTTAATAACACTGCTGCACCATGTGTAATAATCTTTTGAATAAAATATATCTGATGAATCAATTTCCGATGGCATCATTTTCTGAAGATCCAAATCATCCTGGCCAAAACTGCAGATTACCGAAGCTGATAAAATTATAAATATCAAAAACGCTTTATTCAACATAGAATTGCACGACTTTAACAAAAAAAGGTTACACAGAGTGGCACTGAGAAGACACAGAGGTACACAGAGTACATGCTTGTGCTTAACTAAATCACATTGATCCCGCAAATATAAAATCCCTTATCTAGTGACTTGCACCGGATGCGTTAGCCCGATAAGCTTTATCTCCTGATAATTGAACAAACAACTTCCTGTCCGATCCATCTGCTTTTGTTTTATATAAATTCCAACGGTTCTCATCTATTTGTTCAAGATGAAATGATTGAGAAGCATCGGCCAGTTCTTTCTTTACCCATCGCGGAAATGCATTGGCTGCCCTCGCATTCTCCCATGTTCTGACAGCTTGGAAAATGGCGTCTTTTTGAGGACAGCTTTCTACTTCTTTTTGATTCAGGGTTAAACTGTATGTTGTTCCCACGCCTACAGAGATCGCCTGTACATGTTCGTAATCTTCTACTTTTGATTTGGCGTTAATGGGAAAATTGCCCCCCATGCCCACAGGAAAAAAATTAGCATAGGTTACATCTCTCAGATCTTTGCCCTGGCTTGTTGTACTTCCCCATTCACGCGTATCTACATCGTATAAGTTTTTGCCGCCACCTACATTCCAGATACTTTGATAATGCCAGGAGCCTTCGGACAAAGTAGCTCCCGTAAACCGGATGGATGAAATGCCCAACTCCGTTGCTCTTTCAAACATTTTTCGAAAGAAACGCTTAGCCGAGTAATATCCATGCCCGTTATTAAATAAAAATTCCTGACCATCAAAATCATAATAGCGCAAACCATTGATTGAACAAACGTCCGCGTAGTATTTCGCTATTTCATCCTGCAACTGCATATTCGGGATAATGCCATCGTACCCGTAATTAACAGTCACCTGTAACTTTAAAATGGTATCGCCGGCTGCATGGGCTGCAGGCTGGGTTTTCCAGTAGCCGCGTTTTACCTGCAAAAGCCGGTATGGTTTTGTGTTGGAAACACCCATATAGTAAATAAGCTCTTTGCCAATTTTAATCATATTGAGATCGGCACAATGCCCCTCCCAACTGGCAATTTCTTCAAGATGCGCTGGGTCGTCCACTGTAATGATCGTATCAGTAGCGCTGATACTTTTTGTCAGCAAACGTTTTTGCTGATAACACAAACTGTCGCTCGGAACAGGGCTTGCATCTTTGGTACCGGGCGCAAGAGAATTGGTGATCGTCGTTCTTCCGATAGTAATGCCATATTTAGCGGCCATCTCAGAAAACGCTTTATGCGAAACATTTTCGCCCGTCAATTTCAGGCTTTTCTTTTCAAATTCCTTTCCGTCAATATAACCATTGTTGCCGCGATCGGGTCTTAGAAAACCCTGATCATATAAACTGATTGTTTTAAAACCCAATCTTGAAGTATAGGAAATTATACTGTCATACAAGCCTCCATTTGCAATAGCATCAGGAACATACGCGACAGGATCTTTCACCCATTTTCCGTTGATGGTTGGGTAAGGCAGTTTTTCCAGCAACACTATATTCCGGATAACATCGGTTAAAGCCGTGCTGTCCGGACTGCCCCACAATGCAACGGAAGAGCCGATATAATCCACGCCTGGCAGGGGTTGTACCTGAATGTGGTTAGGTGTATTGGCAGCCATATGGGGAATAAGTGAATAATTTACTTCTCTACTCAAAGACCGGTCGCGCGATTGGTAGGCGATAGATATTCTTCCTTTTTTATCCACGAGTGCGGCATTGCCATACATGATCCTGAACCAGGGTTCCTTATGTGAATAAAACGCCACATCACTAATACCGTCCCCTCCCAGCGAAAAAACCTGGCCTTCGTGCAAGCTGTCAGGCAAAGGATAACACTTATGGTCAGGCGAATGAATAATATACTGAAAAGGAGCCGCATCAGCTACTGTCTCTGCTATCCCGCCCAACGTGTTATCGTTTAAAGCAAGCATGCCTATGGCGTAATTAACGGCATCGCTCGTATCGCGGCTCACGCCAATTATTTCACCCATCAGGTTGGTGATATTGGTATGAAGAGAGCCCCACTGAATAGCATCAATTCCATTGCGCGGCGCAAGTGATTGAAGGGTTAACTTAAAATATTTTTGTTTGGGTTCTATGGTTATTGCAGCCACCGACCCGTTGGGATAATGCAGCTTAATTTTTTTATCAGCTTTGGCATAGCTGGCTTTAACAGGCTGATAGTAGCTATTTTTTTTACTGTCATACAGACTCATTAATGGCGAAGGTTTATCGGCAGGACTAAACTCACGGTTAGGCTTCTTCGTGATATTCATCATACTTGTGATGTATCCCCGATCATCGATCTTTATTTTAAAATAATCCGTACTGAAGCTCACCTGAGCATTCGAACTGAATGAAGCAATCATTGCCAAACAGAACAGAAAACGAAATTTAACAAGTCCCGACATACTGAACAGTTTTTTGATAAAATTTTGAACCGATAACACATGAGCACAAAACCCTTTAATTATAAGAAGAATATTCCTCAATGCAATTGCAGATTGCTCACCGCTCATTGCTGATAGCTGACAGCTGCCTTGCTATCTATATGAACAATTACCTTACCGCCCGCTTTAACCAACACTTTCGGCCACTTTGTAAAGGCTGTGTAACTTAACGGCTTTTGCGACATAGCTTTTGTTTCTGCAAATATGGATACGCTGGCATCATAAGCTGTAGGATTGTTAACAGCAAGTGTAGTTCCGGAGGCATCGCTGGAAACGATTTTCGCAGTCACATGATCAAATACATACAACTTCTTCTGATCTGTCTGGAGATAGATGCCAGGCAATTCCAGCGCCATGAGCATACCATTCGTTTCCGTCCATGAATTGCGGGTATTGATAAAATTTCCGATACTGGACTTTCCTTCTGCATCACTTGGTTGAATGCGTTCCATGGATGATCCTATCAGGTTATGTGTTGTCAGGTGTTCCGGTCTGTTTACAGCTTCTGCGTGTGCATGTTGAATGTCTCTTATCAGATCCGCATACAATTCATTACCTGTGGCACGGTACAACTTGAACAAATAATCGCCCGATGCCGTACAAATACCCGGTGCAGCATGTTTATTCTGAATACTTGCCCACATAGCACCGGCCATGTTGCATTGCAGTTTTCCAATGTCACTGTTTGCCGGGAATACAGGATCGTAAGATAATGTCCACGTAGCACACAATGCCGCCTCCACCTTTGCCATCTCTATCCATTTCTGATCCCCTGTAAAATAATACAAAGCCATCAGCGATTCAAGAAATCCAAATGCGGATTCAGAATTCGCGTCCTGGGAAATATCACCACAATCCCCACCTGTCAATCCCTGTTTTACAACATCCCTCTCATAATAATAGGTTGCCGAAGCCGCTGCTATCTGTAAAAACTCAGGCTCATGAAAATATGCAGATGCGATAGCCAAACCTGCAGGAGCTATTGCGCCTGCTGTTGAATTAAACACCGCTATTTCTCCATTTTCAGGAACGATATACTGACCAAATTCTCCGTACTTTTTCCATGTATTTACAAATGCTTGTGCGAGGCTTCTGGCCGATTGTTCCCATTCTTTTTTTATTAACGATGCATAGCCCTGTTCTTTAAGCAACATCAAGTGTTTCAGTAACCATAACAATGCATCACTGTTCTTCCTAACCATAGCCTGGGCAGCAGAATAATCCGGATTCATTTTCTCCGGGCGAATTTCTCCGTCCGCTGTTATTCCTCCGTAGAAAAAACCGCTTTTTCCCTGCAACTTGTTTACTACAAAATCCAATTCCTGTGTTACCCTGTTTCGTTCAACTTCATTATTTAGTGCGAGCATCGGATATGAATTCATCATACCGCTCACCCATCCCAATTGAAAATCTTTACTGTTTTCGGGCAGATAATAACTTCCCACCGGAAATGTGCGCCAATTATTACTACAAATGCCCGTTGCCATATTCAGCAATGCACTCATCGGCAACTGGTTCCTGGGTTGATTGGCACCTGTTACAGTTTTCCTTACCTCCATAAATTTCTTAAGCACTGAGGGAATATCTGAAGCATCAAAAACATATACCCTGAAACGCAATGTCACTTCATCGCCAGCCTTCCAATCCGGCGCTTTATCACCGCTTTTATGAAAATCGCCAAAACCCGGCGCCAGTTTTCTTACAGCCGGAATATTGATCGAGAACAAACAACTATCCTGCGCCGCATTTTCGGCAATGGTCAGTCCGTTATTACCCCATTGCGTTTGTTGTTGCGTGAGGATTATGAAAGCTTTTTTCTTTTTTGGTGAAAAGAAACACATAGCAGGAGTTGCAGCATTGCCTGTTTGTAATTCCAGTAAAGAAGCTTTATTTTTTTCGATTGCAAGGCGGGGATTATTCGAGATCGTTAATGGCACGCGAGGATTATAATACATGCTGCCAGGATAAGGAGGATTGTAACCATCTCCAATAGACTGGTAACGGTTGCCATTGTAAACGATGGCCGGCACCAGCACATAATTTTCACGGCTCCATTGTGCAAAATTAAAATTGAGCGACGCTGAAGAAGCGGGTGCAAATCCCTCTTCCAGCTTAATATGCAGTTCTCCATCCAGCGCACTTTGTTCTCCCTGTATTTTGTTTGCATTAAATTGTAAACGCCATTTGCGGGTGGAATCAACAATCGTATTATTCCTGAAGCTCCATTGGCCGGATACATCATCATGATTAAAACGGCTGATTTTTACCGAAGCATTTCCCCGGATATCTGAAAGTAACTTTAGCAATTCAGCTTCATTATTATTCTGTGCCGAAGCATTCAAACACATTTGAAGCACGATAAATGTCAGGGATATTTTAATAACAGTGAACTTAAACATCTTATTAATTTAGAAACAGTACAAGAAGTGCAGGTTATTATATTACATTGTGCGTGGAAAAACATGGTGAATAACAGGCAGCAAGCAATAAAATTTAAAATTCATTGCCAAAAATTGCCGCCACCCGGACCGCCTTCATTAAATTTCCTGAGACTCACCGATAGTAGTAACTACAATGTCCAGCTTAATCCCTTCACCTGCTTTAGTTACCACGGCAACCTGTATCTTGCTATTTCCATGACTTAGCAAAGGCAGGCTCGCCGTTTCAACCCTGGACAATACTTTTCTATGAGCATCCGTAATAAACAACTGGTTATTCCTGCTTATGATATACTGACCTGCTAACAGTTTTGAATTAACAACAATTTCTTTTCCGTTTGCCAACACTATCTTCATTCCTGCTACAGAAGCATCTTTTGACCCGCTAACTTTTATAGACAATTGCAGGGGTTGTTCTTTATACGAGTTGCTTACTGAAATCGTTTCTGAGGCATTATTGCCTGACGGAGTTACCGACTGCCTGTTCTCTTTTACTTGCGTAATAGTAAACTTGTTCCCCTTCTGTTGCAGATGAAATTTATAATCCAGATCTTTGAGCTTGTTTTTCCACGCATTCGTAAATACGCCAGCTTCGCGTGCATACTGCCACGTTCGGTAAGCACTGAATATTGCTTCTTTCTCAGGATTGTTCTCTACAGCTTCTTTACTTAAACCCAGCATATATGTCGCATTCCAACCGATGGACTTGGCCTCCAGGTTCTCTGCATCATAAATCGTCCAATTACTTGCAAAACTCTGAATACCAAACGTTGCAGGAAAATAATTGCTTTCAAATACGTAGCGCATATCTTTTCCCTCAATGCCCCATTTGTTTTGCACAGGGCTGAACATATGATCGCCGCCACCAACATTACACACACTCATATAATGCCAGTTACCTTCGTAAACACAACTACCCATTACACGCAGATAGTCGCCTCCACTCTTTTTATAGCTATCAAATAATGTTCTGAAAAATCTTTTGAATGAATACTGACCATGGCCCTGGTAAACACAACTTTCAAGTCCGTCAAAATCAATATAATCCATTCCCCCCTCGGTAAGCCATTTACCATAATAGTCCGCATACACTTCCTGCAGGTTCATATCAGGGGCAAATCCATGGTAGCAGTTTGGCTGAAGCTTAACAATGGTTGTACCTGGTTTATATGAGCCTTTTGAGGTTCCGTGAAAACCTCTTTTAACATGAAGAAAAGTATAAGGTGGTTTTGTGGTAATGCCGTTATATTCAATCAGCTCCTTTCCTATTTTAAGGACATTGGTGTGATTGCCTTCCCAGCCGCCAAACTCATTGAAATGACTGGTATCGGCAACAGTTATAACCGTATCACTCTCTGATATATTGCTGGTGATTGTCGTGCGCATCATAATGGCCAGACTGTCGCTTGGAACAGGTGCAACATCACTGTTATTATTCGGCTGAAGGAACTCACATAACGTATGAAGTCCATAACGGATAGATTCTTTTTGCATTAATGCACCATACTGAGAAACGGTCATATTGTTGCCGTTATGAAAACTAATTTTGTTGTGACCCCAACGATTTTCAGGATTGGGATAATACTCTCCCCAACCTTCATCCTGCACGGCTTTAAGTCCCAACTGTTTAGTATATGAGGCAAGGCTGTCATGTGCGCCCCACCAGGCAATATCCGGCCGGAAAGAAGCAGGATCTTTAACCCATTTTCCATCAACTTCGGGATGTGGCAAGCCTTCATTAAGCACAATTTTCTCTATTGTCTGCAATCCCAGGGAATCAGGACAAGCATACAATGCAATGGCTGATCCCATAAAGTCCGCATCTGTAGGCAAAACAAGTTGGTAGCGCGCTGAGTTAAATCCACCATCTACATTCGGCGGCAACACGGGAAAGCGAATCATTTGCTCTTTTCTGCGGTCTCTGGACTGCATACAAATACTTGACCCAAACGATGGTTCTAACGATGCACCATTGCCGTAGCACATTCTGTAATATTCTTCCGGTTGAGAATAAAAAGCGATATCGCTTATGCCGTCACCACCAATCTTAAACGTTTGCCCTTCCTTCAGATGCGCAGGCAACGGATATTTTTTTGGATCCGGCGAATGAATGTAATAATACATAAAGCTCATGTCACCATCGGTCGGCGGCCCGCTCACCGTATTGTCATTCAAACCCAACATACCAATCGCAAAATCATCGCTTCGCACTACAGATATAATATCGCCTATAGTTTTTGAAATAGTTGTTTTGTATGGTCCCCATACTATGTTGTCAATTCCTTCCCGCTTTGTTAGTGACACAAGCTGAAGATATACATATTGTTGTTTTTGAACGGCTTTAATGGTTGCAACAGAGCCATTCGGGTAAGTAAGCAATATTTGTTGCCCGCTGTTATTATAATTTGCAGCAACAGGTAAAATATATTGCTTGTTCTTACACAGGCTCATCAGGGGCGATGTCATTCCTGCAGGATTGTATTCGCGTCCTGTTTGTTTACTTTTTATAGAAGTGATAAAACCATTACCATTTAAATTGAATGTGGCAAATTGCGTTTGTAACTTTTGTGCATTTGCCAGGCTGGTTATGCAGCACACAAAAAGGAATATCTTTAATTTTATCATATTGAACAACATTTCAACCGTCGAATGTTTAAATGCCGTCGAAGATACTGGTCGGCAGACTACTAAATTGCCGCTTTCTTACCATTTCCTTCTGTTTTATTGTCTTCAGAGAACATTATTACGGACAGCTCCGTCTCTGCAATTTGAAAAAATTCACACTATTTTCCGCCGGGTCTATGCAAACAAAAAAGGCCATCCCAATTTTACTTCGGGACGGCCATCTGCTTGTAATCTAACTGCTATGAAGAAAAACGAAAGCTTATTGCAAGGGATCAAACGAACCGCCCCATTCATTGTTCTGCGGCAGATTTTGTGGCTCGATTGAAATTTGTGCCGGATTTAAAGCGTAAAACCAGTGATTTAAATCGAGGTTGTAAACATCTGTAGTGCTACCTATATTGTACACAACGGCAGAAAAGCTTGACCTTACAACCGGATCCAGGATAGTACTTGTGCTTGCCGGTAACGGTTGACCGGGTTTTAATGCCACTACCAGTGAGTAATTCTTGTTACCCTGATTATTTAAAATGTCAAACCGTTTCCATCTTCTCAAATCAGAGAACCTGAAATTTTCGTATGCAAATTCAACCTGTCTTTCATTAATATACGCCGTTCTTATTTCACTTTGTGAGGCAGCTGTTATACCGTAGTTACCAGAAACTCCGGCAGCAATACCAGCTCTCTTTCTTATGTTGTACAACACAGCAAGCGCCTCATTTGCTTTACCTGTTTCATTGGCACACTCGCCATAGTTCATTAACAACTCTGCAAAGCGCATAGGCGACCACCAGCTTTTGGCACCTGCAGCACCGGATACAACATTACTACCAGTAAGCGTAGTATCCAGGCCTTTTCTATTCAAAAAACCTGTGCTGCCAAAGCCAAATGAAGCCGGCACACCTGCTATTTGCGCTACAAGACATACATATTTGCTATTTGCAGCATCCCATTGATATACGCCCCAATAAGGCAGTCTTTGCGTAGCTGATGGAAACAGATCCGGAGTTGGATAATATGTTCCTCCGCTAAAGATCGTAGCATAGAACCTGTCATCCCTGTTGGTATAAAAATCAGTGAGGAACTGCTGGTTATAAACCGGGTTTGATTTTAGCTGGTTGGTATCAGCCTGCATGGGTGTGCCATCTCTTTTAGGAAAAGCTTTCAGCAAACTCCATAAAGCGTCGTCAGCATCTGCTGCTCCATTGGTAAATGGTTGAGGCCTGATTGCTGCAAAATTCATGTAATGGTCCTGATAAAAGTATTGATTAACCATTATGGGTTCGGGGTTGCTTGATGAGTAGCCTGAATACCATATACTATTGTAATTAGGTGTTAACCCATATCCAGCTGTTGTGGCCTCGTCAACAGCTGCTTTACAGGCACTGTAAGCACTTGTCCAACGAGCCTGATCATTTGAAGGGTTAAATAACGGGCTTGCATACCACAATAAAATTCTTCCTTTTAATCCCATCGCTGCAACCTTTGTTACTCTGCCATAATCTGCTCCTGTGAAGTTGGAAGGCAACAATAATGCGGCACTGTCCAAATCCTTCACCATTTGTGCAATGCATTCAGAAGTTTTGTTGCGCGGCACTTTCAGGCTTGCTGTATCTAATTGGTTTTGGGTATGTAAGATCAGAGGAACGCCGCCAATTTGACTAACCATACCCCAATAAGCCCATGCGCGCCAAAACTTGGCTTCACCGGTGTATTGCTTATTTAAATCTGTGCTTAAAACCGACGCAGGAACTTGTGCCAACTGATCCATCAAATAATTACACTTGTCAATATTTGTGTAATTCAAATCGGTATAAGTTGTAGAGGCAGTTACAATTCCCTTCAGATAATTGCTGATAGGTGAGCTGTAGCTTTCGTCAGTATTTACACCACTACCCAGCGGCCATCCCGGCATAGAATTGCCATAAATATCCGTGAGAAATGCCTTAATCAAATTCGGGTCTGTCCAAACCTGCGATGCATTGATCGCGTTAGGATTATTATAATCGAGTCCTTTTTTACATGATGAAGCCAGTATACCGGTAAGTATCATCACAGTAAAAAAACGGTATCTGAATATTTTTTTCATAAATCTTGATAATTTAAACGTAATTAAAATGTAACACTAATACCAGCATTGAATGAACGCATGATTGGGAACGCTGTACCATCACCACCACCGCCTTCCGGATCGAAGTACTGTTTGTTAAACTTGCTTATGATAAACAAATTTGTACCCGTAGCGAATATGTGCACATTGTCAAAACCATATTTCTGATACCATGCCTGAGGAATTGTATAGGAAAGCGTTAGGTCTCTCAGTCGTAAGAAACTTGAATTCTTTAACCAAAAGTCGCTAAAGGATGATGTAACGCCATTTGTTCCATCATTCGCGGAATACTTATAAGGCAAAGAACCATTGGTATTTGTGGGACTCCACATATCAGTCGCCCATTTGTTCCACATCCTGTTCCATTCCACGCCTCCGGCAAGAGATGACACATTTTTCCATTGTTTTACATACCCGTTGAAAGTTCCACTCAGATTAAAGCCTTTATAACCTACATCAAAATGCCAGCCCAGGACAATGGGATTATTGTCTTTTTTAAGCACCACCATATCATTGCCGTCAACTACACCATCGGGTTTCCCCAATACATTGTTTGCACCATTAATATCCTTATAAACCAGTTGCCCTAATGCCGGTGCAATACCATTAAAAGTATAATTGGCTTTTGAGGCTAACAGCTTAGTCAAATCATCCTGGGTTTTAAGCATGCCCTCAGTCTTGTAACCTGCTATATAATTGGTATGTCTTCCATCTTTTATAGCATCCTGGTAATCATAAGTAACGTTTTGGTCTTTCAGTACGTTCCATGCATAACCGTAAGAAGCGGTAACCGATGTGTTAAACCTTACCTTGCCAAACATGTTGTTGTAACCCAACGTTAGATCCAGGCCCTGACCTTTTACCTTTCCATAATTTACAGAAGGCAATGCGCGACTGAATGTAGGAGGCGTAGTCTGTATTCTTTGACCTAATATATCATATGTATAAGTATTCCAGTATTCTAATGATGCACTATAATGTTTCAGGAAATTAACGTCAACAGCAACATTCTTATTTAAAGACTTCTCCCATGTCAGCGCAGGATTAATTATACCACCATAGGTAATACCTGTACTGGTCGCAGGTGTTGAACCAAAATACGCCGAACTTCCCTGCTGATAACTTTGCTGCCACTGCCATCCACCTACGCCATCATTACCGGTTAAGCCTGCAGATCCGCGTAGCTTCAATAATTCAATTCCTCTCACACCTCTAAAGAATTTTTCTTTGGAGATGATCCATCCGAGTGAGGCAGAAGGAAAGACCCCCCATCTTTGATCAGGTGCAAATTTGGCGGAACCATCATACCTGTAAGCGAATGTTGCCAGATATTTACCGGCATAATCATAGAACAGCTGTCCTGCCCAGGATTTTCTACCGTCGGTATAGGTCGAATATTTGGTACTGCGATTTACATTTTGACCTGATTGAGGAGCAGCAGCCCACCACTGATCGGTTACATAAACAGGAAAACCATTAATATATGCATCCACGCCGGAACCACTGGTAGTATAGTTTTCATAAATCAACCAGGCTTTGAGATGGTGTACATCTGCAAACGTTCTGTCATAGTTCAACTGAAAGTTTAATTGCTTGTCTTCACTCCAGGTTACTACCTGTTCGATATAAGGAGGATTGGTTGAAGAAGATGTTTGATAACCAACAATAGAATCAGTATACCAGATGTGCTGATTACCCTGGGCTGAAGCAGTTTTCACATTTGCCATCTGGTACTGGGTCATAAAGTTGTGCTGCCTGTTCTCGGTATAGGATTTAATAAATGATGCACCGGCTGACAATCCTTTTACGAAAGGCACTTTGTAGGTACCACTTAAGGTAATAACAGGCTTTAAATAGTTATAATTAATATTGCCACCTTGCCCATTAACTTCTGCGCCCATGTTACCGATCCATCCGTAACTAACAGGCTGTCCGGGCGTAGCCCCGGTTGTCCAAACCGGTTGATCCGGCTGCCATACCAGTAATTTTCTATATATCCCTGAAGGATCGCCAATGCCTGTATTTGTAGTACTATGCGTGATATTATTGTTTAAAGCTACGCCTGCAAAAAGTTGAAAGTTTTTACTTACGTCAGCTGTAACATTGGCTCTTACATTGTATTTGTTGAATGTTAGATTTTTCAAAAAACCATCCTGGCTCACATAAGAACCTCCAACATAATATCTGATCTTGTCACTGCCGCCTGATACGTTTAATTGATGCGTTTGCGTGAAAGGATTTCTCCACACATCTTTCAACATATCATAACCCCAGCCTTTACCATTGCCCAAATCGTGGGAATTAAAGTAGTCGAAATCACCCTGGGACCAGGTCCAGAATCCTGACCAGGAAAAAGGCCCGGCAAGTGTATTAAACAATTTACCTTCCTGAACCGCACTGGTTAATTGTACTCCTTTTGTGCGCGTATCTACACCGGTATTAAAGGAATAATTAACAGATGCTTTACCTGCTTTTCCTCTTTTGGTAGTTACCACGATAACACCTCCGGCAGCCCTTGAACCGTATACTGCAGATGTAGCCGCATCTTTTAAAATACTAACGTTGTCAATTTCATTGGGACTCAGATTATTAAAATCACCAGCACCCGAAATTTTTCCGTCAATCACATATAACACAGGTTGTGAATTCCATGAAGTGGCGGTATGGATGGCAACAGACGGAGACGATTGACCTGGAATGCCATTCATATTGCCAACGCTTACACCAGCTGCTTTTCCAGCCAAAACATTGGCAACCATTGTGGTAGGAACTTCCGTTTCAGCATTGCCAAACTTAACTGTAGCAACCGAACCTGTTAATAGCTCCTTTTTCTGTGTTGTGTAACCAACTACAACAACCTCCTGACTTTGCCCCATCGCCAGTTTTAAAGAAACAGTAACGGAAGTTTTTCCCTTTATATTTATTTCGGCGCTTTCATAATTTACGAACGAAACAATTATCGATGTCGCCTTGTCATTGGGATTTAAAGTAAATTCACCATTTTCATTGGTTTGTGTTCCTGTCTGTGTTCCTCGTATTTGCACACTCGCACCGGCAAGTGGCTTACCCGCTTCATCCATCACAACACCTCTGAACTTACCAGCGGATTGGGATACAACGTCATTTTTTTGAGATCCTGTCTGGCTGTATGCACTGACAGTGAAAAAGCTGAATAAAACAAAAGAAAGAGCAAGTTTTACAACGGAAGCCGGTGTAAAAAGATGTTTGTTGTCCTTTAAAAAACAACAATAGCAAGCTAATTTCATAATTTTTAGGTTTGAATTAAAAAGATTGAGAACCCGTTCAGTTAGTTTTTCGAACAATTTGCTGGATACCAGCCTGGAAGTGGAGTTAGTCAGTACTACTTATTTTAATATTGAAGGCATAGTTTCATGAATTTATTTTTTAGAAAATGTTTTATTTTATTACCAAACCTTTTCAATTACAAATCAGGCATTTATTCAAGCAACGATTTCTATTGATTCAGACTAATGTCAATTCTTTTGCAGTGTGGTAGCGTTAGTTCCTTTCACATCAAAGCTGCCCCTTTTACATTTTTACAACAACGGGTTATTTGGCAAAAACTGCCTCTTTTTTAACATACCCTCGCATGGCTGCTTTTTGTGTTGATAGTTTTTATATTTTGCAAATGCAGTCAAGCACTGCATTTGACGATTGTTTATATAGCTACCAATGATTACTTATGCAATACATCTATGAGAATTTTACTTTTCCACCTGATCAGTCCTTTACAATAAGATCTGAGATTCTTAAGTTGAAGAAATACACTACACTAAAGAGTCATATCAATTTTGAAATCGCGCTTATAGAAAATTGTTCAGGCAAGCGTTTTATAGGTGATCATATACAGGACTTTCACGGAACTGAGCTTGTATTACTGGGAAGTTATCTTCCGCATTGCTGGCAATATTATCAGACAGTTGATGCCATGATAGAACCGCAGGCAACTGTTATCCATTTTTTTCCGGACTTCCTGGGAGAGCAGTTGTTGCAAAAACCAGAAGCAAAAACGTTGATAACATTATTCAACAATGCGTCCAAAGGCGTTCTATTTACGGGTGAAACTATGCACAAGGCTAAAATGTTCATGCAACAAATGTTGTTTGAAGATGGACTAGGACGTATGGCATTAATGCTTCAATTACTGAATATCCTGTCTAAATCACCTACGGCTCAAATATTATCTTCTCCATATTTTAATTCAATAGAATCGTCGGGAGAGGCCATCAAAATCAATAAAGTATTTGATTATATTTTCCGCAATTTCAAAAACGATATCAGCCTGCAGGATGTGGCTGAAATTACAGTTATGTCAACTTCAGCGTTTTGCAGATTTTTCAAACAGAAAACCAACAGAACGCTCATTGAATTTATTAAAGAGGTAAGGATAGGGCACGCGGCAAAATTGTTGCTGGAGGGCAATCACAATGTAACGGAAGCCTGCTATCACAGCGGCTATAACAGCATATCCAATTTCAACACACACTTTAAGGATGTGAAGGGTTTGTCTCCGAGAGATTTTCTGAAACAATACAACGAGAAGCACTAGCTGCGAGGTTTTAGCCGTAAGGTATGAGGTGTGAGGCTTGAGGTATGAGGTGTGAGGCTTGAGGTGTGAGGTAAGAGGGATGAGGTATAGTGGTTGTGACGACACCTGGTGTAGAAGCCCGCAAACCGAATACCTTTATAAATCAGCGATCATAAAATTCTGCATCAGACATATGTTAGTATGTGCTTTGCTGTATTATTTGTTTGAAAAAGAATAAAAAGGTTTTGCTTCAACCCAGGTCTGTCCGGGCGCCGTACCCAGAACTCCCTGCTGATAGCCACTCATCAGCTTGTTCCATTCTGCACACCGTTTATCATAACCTTCTGCAATCCTGCCCATACTATCCAGGTCCGCATTTTCGGGAACAACTATACGCATCACCAACAACCTGTTAAACCTGTAAAGCGTGATCTGCTGATAACCGGCTTTTCTAAAACCAGCTTCCACTTCCGGCCAGATATTTTTGTGGTAGTTTAAATATTCCTGCACTTTTTTGTCATCCTCAACCAGGTTCACAACAAAAACAAGCTCCTTTGTTTTAACGCTTTCATTTATGACAGTCTTTTCTTTGTGTTTGCATGAACATAATGTGATTAAAAGAACAAACATTACAGCTTTAAACGAACGGTATTTATATGTCTGCATTATTTATAATTATAGCTATTAGATCTTATGTTATTGCCGCTGCGGCACGTTAACTAAAGAGAAAATAAATTATTGTCATTACAACTGCAAGCAATCCCCACAAAATCCAAACCTTTCTGCTATTATAATTCATATTGCGATTGGTATCAATCAGCGACGGCAGAACAGCACCTCTTGTGGGCTTTGTAAAAAGTGACACCACAACAATCACCACAAGTAATACGCAAAATATATAAAACGACAGTAACAAAAAATGCGGCCAGAAACCCTGATGTGGATAACCAAGCACATGACATGTTCCAATAATCAGGCACAACAACCCTCCGCCGTACAATACAACTTCCGCTCCTATGTTATTAATTCTTTTCCAGAGTATCCCGCTCAGAAATACAACAGTTAACGGCGGTGCAAGAATTGAAACCAGCCCCTGGCTTAACTCAAAAAAGCCTTTCCCGGAGCAGGAGAACATTATTGCAATAAGCACGGCACAAATTGCGGTCAGCACGGTTATCCATCTACCCGTATAACGTTTTTGCCTATCCGACAGATCGAAGAACCTGCTTATTACATCTAACGTAAAAACAGTACTGAAAGAATTTAATCCCGAAGACACAGCATCAACCAACGCAGCAAATAACGCAGCAATGCTCAGCCCAAGAAGACCATGTGGCATTAAGTGTTTAACAAGCGTTATATAAGCGTTATCAGGTTGGGCCGATTGTTTATATAGCACAAAACACATGATGCCCGGAAAAATAAAGATCAGCGGCATTAATACTTTGAGAAAGGAAATAAATATTGTACCATATTGCCCTTGTTGCAGATTTTTTGCCGCCAGTGTTTTCTGTACGATGGTCTGGTCTGTGCACCAATAGTAAAGAGAAACAACCGGATAGCCTGCAATAACAGCAACCCAGGAATATTCAGGATCGGATGCAGGCCTGAATAGCTTCCAGTAATTACCCGGAACAGCGTTGACTAATTTATGTATACCTCCAACTTTGTGTAAAGCCAGCACCGTCAAAATAATGGACGATATGATGATAATAATTGCCTGAAAAATGCCGGTCCGTACAACAGCCTTAAAACCACCAAATGTTGTAAAGCTTGTTGCCACACAAGCAACCAGGATTACAGATTTAAACAACGACCAGCCAAAGATCTGTGATATAAGCAAGCCTCCTGCATACAAGGTGCTTCCCAGCCACGCAAACAGGATGGAAATCAAACTATAGATCACTAAAAAACCATAGGCCCGGCTACCAAATCTCAATCGCATAAACTGCGGAACAGTTGAGATTTTTGTAGCGAGGTAATGCGGCAGAAAAAACATGGCCAGCACCATTAGAAAGACCCATGCGAACCACTCAAAGTTGCTACCAACCACGCCCTGCGAAAACCCAATGCCCGCAAACCCAATCAGCATGGTTGGCCCTGCATTTGCGCTAAATAAAGAAAATCCTATCTGCCACCATTTTAAAGATCTCCCTCCCAAAAAAAGATCGTTGTCGTTTTTCTTTTTTTTAAGGTATATACCAATAAAAAACAGCGCAGCTACATAGCACAGCAGCACCAGATAGTCAATATTCGCAAGCGATATGTTCAAGTTGGTTATGTTATAGCGTAACTAAAGGTGTGTACTTTTTTACATTCTGCCTGTTCCAGAAATGGCTTTTTATAATCTTTTTTTCACTTGTACAGTAATCCCAGTTAATGCGTACCGGCAGTCCCGATACCTCGGGCAAAACATGCATCCCGTTTTTTAGCGCTGGCTTTACAAGCAAATATTTTTCGAGGCCAAACATAATGCAATGGAGATATTCCAACATTACGTTATTCTGAGTAGTTGCGAGCAGGCAATTTGTATAGAAAGAATACCCACCTGAAGAAAAAGTGAGATTATTTTTCGCAGCCAGATCACGCACTTCCATCCATTCGTTGACACCGCCGATCTGTGTTGGCACAGGTTGCAGGTGTTTCACTCCTAACTGTACAAGCGTTGGAAACATTCTTGATGTTCGTTCTGATTCACCGTAAGAAATTGCAACTGGCAGCGCACTGCATAATCGTTCTATCTGGTCATAACTGGCTGAGTGAACAGGTTCTTCAAGCCATGCAATATTTTGATCAGCCACTTTATCCATAAATTCTAATACATCTTCATACTTCCATACCTGGTTCACGTCTATCGCCAGTTTGCATTTACTGCCAGTGAGCTGTTTTACAAACTTCACTCTTTCAACATCTTCCTGAAGACGGGTTCCAAAATTTTTACCCACTTTCATTTTAAAACAGTCTATGCCGGCGTTAAGAAAGAAGCCTATTTCTTCTTCCAGTTCAGCATAAGAATAATTGGTTCCTCCTCCACTGCCATACACTTTTACTATATTGTTTTTCCCTCCAAGGAGTCTATGCAATGGCTGGCTCTTGCGTCGCGAAGCGAGATCATGCAACGCAATATCCACCTGTCCAAGCAATGCCGCAGCCTGACCTCTGAATCCTTCGTTCCTGATTGACCAGTATAATTGGGGAAACAATTCGCGGTAACGGATATTACCACTGTGTAGCAGTATCGGGAAAAAACAGGTTTCCATTATGTTCATATAAGAACTGAACACAGGCCCTTCGCCTATATTTCCATCTTCGTCTTCTAACGTTATAATAGATATTCCAAATGAAGCAAATGGCCCCATAGTGGCGTCCTGGAAGGGAACGATATTTTTTACAGGTTCCAGTGTGCGAATAGTGATTTTGGCTATATTAAAAATCTCGTCATCTATAAAACTCATCCGTTGACTTTATCTTGTAGTGAATATAAAATTTCAGTTTGAATATCATGTGGTAAAGGGCCTTGTTGAAAATCCCCGATAGTACTATTCAATTGCATTTGATTAGCGGCTCCTATAACAATTTTGAAAGGCAGATCAAACCCCAGCAAAAAACGATGCGCAAGAGATGAAAGCCCTATTTTGTGTTTATCGGCAATATGTTTTATCACGTTCGCCTGAACAATCATTTCCTTAGAAAGCCAGTCAGGCTTGCGTTCAGAAAACTTCTGAAAACTGCTTCCAAGCAGCCCCATATGCAAGGGACTTGCGAGGTAATAAGCGATATTTTTTTCCAGGCAAAAAGGCAAAGTAGTGTCCAAATCATCCACACAGCAGGCATTAAGCCTGTTATAACACATGACTACATCAAATACGCCGGATGACAGATACGGCTCAAACAAAGCAGGATAGTTTCCTCCAAGACCAATTTTCGCCACCATTCCTCTTTTTTTAAAAGAGAGCATCTTTTCGATAACGCGTGGCAGATCCTGCGCTGGGATTGCAGAAGGGTCGTGAAGGAACAAGATATTTATACAAGGGATATTTAAAGTATTGAGGCTATTAGTGACACTATTTTCAAGCCCCTCGTCTGAATAATCATAAATACCTTCATCACTCGCAAAACTTTTAAGACGGCCGGCTTTTGTGCTTATAGAAGGAATCTTCCCCCTCCATTTCATCAATGCTGTGCCAATATACATTTCGGCGTTTCCGTAAGACGGAGAAGTATCTATTAAAGTGCAACCGCATTCCAAAGCATGGAGTATACATTGTATGGATTCCGAAGCCCTTACTTTTCCCCACACTCCTCCCAGCCCGGCAGTACCCAAAACACACCGGTCATTGAATAAAAATGTCTTTTCCTGCTTGCTCATTGGAAGCCCACTTCTGTTTTAATAAAAGTAGCCACACCCACTTCGGGAAACAATTGCGATTTTAACATTTATCTCCTTATTCTTGATATACCAGTAATGACGCTATGGATAGACGGGACGGAAAAATCCCAACTTTTCGGGTCGGGATTTTCCTTGGTTAAAATTTGCTTTTTAGGATACGGACGTCATACTATACCACGTTTTTCTTTCCTTACAGGAAAATATTTTGACTGATGGTGCTTCAAACGTCTTATTGAAACTCGGAAATTTATTTTAATACGTTTGTAGACGTTTGTTGATTTTTGGTGAGGAATTTCTCTAACAAAAGCCCCCAACCGGGGGCTTAAAAGTTCAAACATTAGAACATAATAAGATTATAAGGGGTATGCTAACACACCGGTTCTTCAAATTCCGGGGGAAAGATTTTTTATATTCCCATGTTTGTTTTTGGCCTTTGGACTTAAAACGGTTGCGCGAAAGTAGCCGGAAGCACCAGTTTTCCGTGTAGACGTTTGTTGAAATATGTTGTCCGGTAAAAGGCTGTTCAGGATCTTCCGGCACCAGGGAATATGAATTCCATACGACAACCGCCTGCGGGTATAGTATCAATGGAGAATGTGCCATTGAAAGATTTCACCCTGTTTACGATGTTATTCAGGCCGATACCCTTTGAAGGATTTGCCGGGTTAAACCCCCTGCCATTGTCCTGAACGCATATCTTAACACCTTGCAGATAAGATATGACCGAAAGCGAAACTTTTGTCGCTGCGGCGTGTTTGAGAATATTATTAAACAGTTCCTGTATAATCCGGTAAATGTTCACTTGCAGTTCATCATCTGTCACAGAAACTGCATCATCGTAAGTAAAATTAACCTGGAGGCCGGCTACTCTGTCGAGGTTCTCCAACAGAGATCTGATAAGCGCCTTCAGATCATTCCTGGCGGACGGTACAAGCTCTTCGTGTGTAAGCACCCGTATTTCATTAATAGCGTTATCAACAAGCCCCTTGGCCCGCGTTATCAATTCACGGTTTTGCTTGTCTGCAGTTTCCATAAGACCAAGCATCATTTTTGAGCTTACCAATATCTGGTTCACATTATCATGCAATTCGCGACCTATCCATGCGCGCTCTTGTTCCTGCGCACGCAATATGGCACGCGCTATCTTCTTCTGCTCTTCCACACTCTGCTCAAGCATTTTTTGCTGCAGCGAACGCATTTCTGTTATATCAGAAACAGCCATCATCAAACCGAATATTTGCTCGTCATCACTCACCGGAAACATTTTTATCAGGTACCGGTTGTACGATTCGTCAGGTTGGCGATGACTTACTTCATAATTTACCTGTTTACCTGATAACACTTCGTCCATTTGTCCGGCGAGTGTTGCATGCCGTTCCGGTGGAAATATCTCAAGAATATGCAGTTGAAGAACGGGCGCTTTTTTAAATTCGCGCTGGAGATATTCGAGTGCCTTGTGATTGAATGACTGAATTTTCAATGCCTTATCCAACAAAACATAACAGGTATCTGTAGTTCCGAGAATGGATTGAAGGTTTGCTTCCGAGCGTTGTAAGGTTTCCTCCCACATTTTCCGTTCTGTAATATCCAGTACCGTCCCTATCAATGCGCGCTTGCCGTTGAAAACAGTGCGTCCCACATAAAACTCAATGCGGTTTATACTTCCATCTTTTTTAACACCCCACAATTCAAACCGCATCTGTTCATCCCGCCCCTGCAGGCAGGTATATGCATATTTTTTTGCAGCCAGTCTGCTTTCGGGCGCCACCAGTGTTTCCAAAACAGGAAGCCCCATCAATTCATCAATTGTATAACCAAATATCTCCGCAAAGCGCTGGTTGAAGTAAACTATTTTACCTTCGCTAAGAATATAAACGCCGGCCTGGGATTTTTCTACCAGCGTTCTGAATTTTAGTTCAGCTTCTTTCAACTCCAGCTCAGACTTCCTTCGCTCAGAGATATCAACCCCAAATCCCATCACACAATGCTGCCCCTTATAAAAAATGGGAACTCCGTTCAAAAAATAAGGAATTCGCTCGCCGCTTTTTGTAATAAGATCAGCCTCTACTTCAACATAGCGGCCATCGTACACCTGCTGAATTTTGGTTGCCACAAATTCCCTTTCCTTCCCGTCAAAAAAATCCAACGGATGCAAATGCTTTAAATCTTCGTGAGAATAGCCTGATACCGTTTCGAGATTTCTGTTCCATCTTAAGCGATTGCCCTCTTTATCAAAAATGTAGAAAATACCCGGCAGGTTATTTATTACGGAGTCTGACAACTCCTTTTCATTAAATAGTTGTGTTGCGTAAACACGGCGCCCGGCAAACAATTTCAGTTTTTCCGCAAGCATATCTATCAAGGTTCTCTCCTCCTTTAAAAAAGGTCCTTCGTGGGCGGGGGGCATCTCTTCCCTGTAACCAACCTCAATTATTCCGATACAGGAATCAAGCAACACTATATCCGCAGAAATCCTGTCAACTGTTGCAAAAAAATCTTTTGTACAAAATTGTTCTCCGTTAAATATTATTCTCGCTTCGGTTATGGCCGGATATTGCCACCCCGCCGGCAAAATGTTCACCAACTCTTCCAAAAGCATTTCCTGAGGTTGTGTATCTGACTGAAGTATCAGGTCAGCCCTGTGCAAAGTGGATAATTCTTTTACACGTTCGTGCAACAGATGTTCTACGCGGCGCTTTTCCTGCTGCTCTTGCATTAAATCTGTGATATCATGCCAGCTCCCGGCTATGGTTGTACATACACCATCTGCATTGCAATCGCCAACTATTTTAATAATTGCCGTTCTTGTTCCGGTAGCGAAGTGAATGTTTTGTTGCCATTGCATCTCTTTCACCTGCACACCTACTTCTTTAATTTTTAGCAGAATGGTTTCAGCAGTTTGCAAGGGCAACACCTCCTGTAGTAAACATCCTTCCACCATTTCATTTTTGCAGCCGGTTGCTTTAACAAATGCGGCGTTGGCATATTTTATACGCAGTTCGGTACCTTGCTCTTTAGTCATTACAAATACCGGATCGGTCACGGCAGTCAATAAAAGATCAAGCTCTCGTTCAAGCGGCTTTGTCATCGCTTTAATGCGTTTAAATCGCGTTCAATATCTGCTATCCTGTATTGATTATCATTAAAATCCCATTAAGAAATTACAATTCGTACGCTTTCACATTGCCCGCCTGGTAGCCAGACACAACTGTATTGCTGAAAATCATGTTATTACATGATTTGTTATAAAATTAGATTTTTATGCTACAGGTTCTTTGCAACCGTTCATTGTGTCAAGCAGTAGTAACATGCTTTAAATTGCCGTACTTTTAAAAAAATTGCCTATGAATATTCTCATTGTTGATGACCATGCCGTAATACGGCAAACGTTGGGAATGATTATCAACACTGAATTTCCGAATGCCGATTGCAGTTCTGTGGAAACCGGCCGGGCCTGCCTTGATGTTTTGCAGACACAGACATTTGACCTGGTTATACTTGACCTTAACCTGCCAGATATAGATGGTGTAAAAATTGCGGGCCTGATACGGAATACTTACCCGGAACAAATGATCCTTGTTTTTTCCATGAACCCAAGCAGTTTGTTTGCCGCAGAACTTTACAGGTTGGGCGTTATGGGCTATTTAAACAAACAAGCAGATATAAGTGAAATAAGAAAAGCGCTGAATACCATTTTAAGAAAAAAGATTCCTTATAAAAATGCACATTATAAAACGGCAGACAATTCCGGGCCAACCAGGAAAATCACTGCCAATCCCTTCACAAAATTGTCCCAACGGGAACTGGAAGTTGCAAGATTACTTGCAAAAGGGAAATCGATGGAAGAGATTGCATCGCATTTATGCATAGGGGCATCCACTATTCGCACGTATAAGGCCAGGGTTTTTGAAAAGCTTGAAGTTGCAAGTCTATACGATTTTTTAACCAAGGTTAAGCTGTATGAACTTGAAGTCGGTTAGTTATTTCACGCTGCATTATTTTAAGATCACTAATCAATACATCATTGAAGTCGTTTTTATTTCGTTTTATAGTCTCTCTTGCTCCTTTACTGTTGGGCAGCCTGGTAACACATTCTCAACAGCCATTGTTTGAAGAACAAACACAGCCTGCAGGCGTTACCCGTATAAGAAATGTAGTGGGTATGATGGCTGATTCCAACAACTGCATATGGCTGGCTACACAATCAGGAATATATCGTTATGATGGTTTTAAGTTCCGGCATTACAGTGACCAGAATACCGCCACATTGCAATATGAAAGAATGGCCGGAATTGCAACGATCCTTAGAGGCGATGATAAAGCGCTTTGCATACAGGACGCCCAGGGAAATTTGTACACCGTTAACAAAGAAAGCCGCATAGAACCGCTTAACGAAGGCAAAAACACAAAGGTTGCTTTTGGAACCGTGAGCAGGCCATTCCATTTTTTTAGCCGTAACCAGCCGGAAAATAAATGGTATGCAGATAAAATTCAAACAACTTTTTTTGTCAGCAGCAGTAAAACGTTTTACCTGAGACTGGAAGACCGCGTTATCGAAAAGATTTCAGCTACAGATTTATATAACCTCAAAAAAGGAGATAGAGTATACAGCTGGAACAATGGCGACAATCCTACACTTTTCGCTACTGAAAATCACTTTTACACAATCAGCAACAACAGGATACAACAATTGAACGATACCAGCGGTAAACCTACCCCGGTTTATTTCACCGGGGATCTTTCCGGAATTGAACGCGTTAACAACACTGGCCGTTTAGACATTCTGCAGTCAAGTGATAAAAAATTCAGCTTTGCATGGCACGGGAACAAGCTCTACGAAATAAATGAAACAAAGGGCAGCAACCTGTTGCATACAAAATTAATGGCCGAAACGCCGGAAAAAGATGTACCGTTACAGGTCTTATACTCACAGCAGCAACACCTGCTGGTGATTTACTATAAAACCCGGGGACTTGTATTTTACAGGCCCAGGCAGTTTTCACTCTTGTCTTATAAACAGACCGACCAGGATGTTTCCGATAATTATTATTATTCATTTTTCCCTTACAGAAATGGATTTGTCACAGTAATCAACGAGGGCCTCGTATGGCTGGGCATTAATGGCCGTACAGAATTGCTTGCAAAAGATGCCAGTCTGAAATTCTTTCTTTTTAAAGACGACGACGATAATATCTGGTATCAGGCCACATCGCTTGATATAAAGCGATACAATCCTAAATCCGGAAAAAGTGAAACGATTATAACTGCTGCACAAACGCGTGCGTTCAGCAATAAACGTTTTGATGTAAAAAGCATGGTGCGTAAGGACTCAAATAGCTATTACCTGCTCACCCAGTTCTCCTTAATTGAGCTTAGCCTGCAATATGGCACGCCAGTACTTAAAGCATTATTAAAAGCCCCTGACAAATCTGATTTCAGTATTCTTTTTGTAAAAGATGCACAAACATTGCAACTGGGAACAAGTAACGGACTGATAGAATACAACACGGCCAACGGAACACATAAAACAGTACCACGTTTAACTAAAGCCTTCATAAGAGCTGTAACAAAAATTGGTGAGAACAATTACCTGGTAGGGACCTACAACAAGGGAATATTTCAGGAGAAAAACGGGAAGTGGTGGCACCTTTCTTCAAGACTGAATAATCTTCCGCCTTCTGCACACGCATTCATAACAGACAGCCTTACGCGTTCAGTTTGGGTAAGCAGTAATGACGGATTGCTAAGGCTTTCTCTTGCACAGTTACAAAATAATACGCCAGCGGACAGCAATTCAATGGGCGTGCAGCACTTTATGAATTTCGGCCCATCGATCATGTCTGAGTTCAACGGAAGCAACAGTGCAGCCTCTGCAAAACTATCAGACACCACACTTGCATTCGCAAATGTGAATGGTCTGGTAACATTCAACCCATTGAACATAGTGTCGTATCCGTTACCAACCAACGCCCTTATGGAATCCGTTAATGAAACGGACAATGACTCGATACCGGTTTACAACAACAAACTCGAGCTGGTTGAGGTTAGCCCTGTAATTCCCTATTTTGGCAACCTGGAAGAACTGGAAGTGTCTTACTTTCTCACCAATTATGACAAACAATGGCACTTACAGGCCCCGGGCTCTGTGATCATTTACAGAAAGCTACCACCCGGCGAACATACCCTTCAGTTCCGGATCCGCCATACACACGACTTCCCTGGTAAAGAACTGGTTCTTAATGCAGCAAGCCTGTATATCCCTTATAAATGGTATCAGAAAACCGGATACCAGCTAGTGCTTGCGACAATGTTGTTACTGATACTTTTTATGATACACAGCCTCCGCATCTGGTTTATTAAAAAGCGCAAAAAGGAACTGGAGCAGCAGGTAAAATTAAAAACTGCGGAACTTAGTGAATCCAATGAAAATCTAACCGCGGTGATACATGAACTGACGACATCTGAAGCCAAATTGAAAAAAAGCAATTTTCTTAAAGATGAATATTATGCTTTGCTAACACATGATCTTCGTTCACCGCTTAAATTCCTGTCCTTTAACCTGGGGCATCTTCTGGAAAAAATGCCTGACATGGACGAAGACATGCTAAAAAAGGGAATTATCACCACTTATCAGTCTTCCAACGAGCTAAACAAACTTGTTGATGAGTTTGTCTATTGGATCCAGGAAAACGAAAAAGAAATAAAGATCCACCCGGAACAAACATCCGTTGCCGTTATTGTTTCAGAATTGAAAAAGCTGTTCGCTATAGGGATGGAAACAAACGAAAATGTGTTTATTTCTGAAGTACAGGATAATCTGCATTTTTTTATTGATGCGAATATTCTTTTTATGATCCTGCGGAACGCAGTAGATAATGCGAATAAATATACCTCAGCAGGCGAAATAAGACTTACGGCTTCCTGTAATAACAATGATCTTCAAATATGTGTAGCTGATACAGGCATGGGCATAAGTGCTGAAATGGTTGAGCATCTGATGCGAATTCAGGATACGGATATTCCACTAAGCTCCCATCAAAAGAAATCGCTTGGATTTTACATAATGGCGATGCTTCTCCGGAAATTAAAAGGATGCTACCGCATTGAAAGCACAAAAGGAAAAGGTACAAGCATTATATTCACCATTCCGGAGTGCGAAAGACCTGACAATCAAAAACAAACCGACGCCGGAAAAATTCATAGAAGGTCAACCCGTTAGCTACATTTTCTAAGTGCACTATTGCGAGACCGTATTGAAAATGATCGATAAATACTGTAATTTGTTTTTAATTATCAGCTATGAAGGTACTTTTGGTGGATGATCATATGATCATCAGGCAAAGCCTGCTGTATATACTGCAATCGCAGTTTCCACCCGTCCTGTGTTTTGAAGCACGTACCGGTGAGGAATGTACGACGATGCTCAAGAAGGAAAACTTTGATCTGCTGATCCTGGATCTGACACTGCCGGATACGGACGGCATTGCTTTAACGGAATGGATCATGCAGCGGAATCCCCATCAAAAGATCCTGTTCTTTTCCACCAGTCCAACCGAAGTGTTTGCAAAACGGCTGTATCAAATGGGTATTATGGGCTATATCAACAAGCAGGCCCCCATCAGTGAGATATCTAACGCACTGTATGCGATTATCAGGAAAGGTGAAAAATACGTGAATGAAGAGTTTAAAGCCATGCTTACACAAAGCGACGAGCCTGAGCATGACATTGCTCCTTTGGAGCGGCTTTCAAAAAGAGAACTGAGTATTGCACAACTGCTGGCCAACGGTAAATCCATCGAAGCGATAGCAGCCACGCTGAACGTTGAAACAACAACTATACGGACACATAAGGCCAGAATTTTTCAAAAACTTGAGATCACAAGTTTTCCCGAATTTCTTCAAAAAGCGAGACAGTACAAGCTTATATAACTTTTTTACGCAAACGGCACTAAAGCCCCGGAAATTACACCGGGGCTTTTACAGTAGTTGACTACTGGTATTAAAACGTAACAGAAACCACACAACCCAAGTAAAACCTAAGCCAGTACTACATTTTGCAGTTCAGGCGGACGTAATGGTTCTCTGTGTTTTCAAGAGGGCAAACCGGATTAAAACACAGGTATACATCGCTTATTATTCAATTGTGTTGCGTAAAAGTCAGACAAGGTAATGGAGAACCGCATTCAACGGTGTAGACATTTGTTGAAAATTGAGAAAAGAAAGAAGCCTCAGCAGGAATACCGAAGCTTGTATTACCAAAACATTGTTAGAGCTCACATCTAACTGTGCTTATGAAAAGACTAGCATAATAGGGCTAAAAAGTAGGTCTGCTGCATTCTACATTTCGCCTATTCTTTATAGATACAAAACTCAGGTATATCGGGCTTTTTTCTTGTAGCTGTTTGTTGATTTTAAAAAAATATTTTGAAATGCAGTTTGCTGTCACCGCTTCATTTCCAAAACATAATCATGCATTTTTTTGCATTTGCTTTCAAAGTGATTTTGCAGCTGGGAAGTCTATTGGAATTGCAGTTAGTCTGAAAACATAATTGGTAAAGCTCATTACGTTGATCAATACCATCAGATCGATCAAGGCAGTTTCGTTGTAACCTGACTGAAAGAATAAGTCCTGCAACGCTTGTTGAACTGCTCCCCTGTTTTCAATCACAGATTGTATGACATTATAGATGATTTTCCATTTAGCATCGGGAAAAGTACCAGCCCGCAGCTGAAGTGTTTCTTCCTCTTTCCATCCAAACTTCATGGCACTTTGCGTATGTGAGGCCAGGCAATATTCGCATCCGTTAAACTGAGACACGATAAGATAAATTGCTTCCCGTTCTTTTCCGTGAAAACTATTCTTTACCTGGGCATGCACGTAAGCCATGTAAGAACTTAATGCATTGCCTGAATAACCAATAGTAGCATAGAGATTGGGCACTTTGCCAGACGTTTTTGTTAACTGACTGAACACTTCCTGTGCAGCGGGAGATACTTCATCATATCCGGGAACTTTAAACATAGTGAAGTGATTTAATGCCCGGTAAGTTAGGCCATTTTTGGAAGTGAATAATAAGTAGTGAATCGTGAATCGTCAATAGTGAAATGTGCATGCTTGCAAAATTTCCGGCTTTAATATCACAATAATCGCAGCATGCATTGACTTTAAAATGTTTGTTTGAGAACATAATGCAAACGATTGATCAATTTGCCCAGCTCCACTCAAGTCATTACTTAGAGCTGTAATTTTACGTCTTGGCTAATTAAATAACTTAGAAATTAATTTATAAAAATTATTTACATAGCAACAAGGCATTAGAAAGTAATAACAATGGGAAACTAAAAGCTACGTTATAAACCCGTCTGGCCGGTTGCAGATCTCATCTGACCGGTCACATAATCTTTTCGAGCATGAAAAAAATATCTTTTTTACTGTTGCTGTTTATCGCGGCAACATGCGCCGCACAACAAAAGCCCAATGTTATTGTGATTTGCGCGGATGACCTGGGTTATGGAGACCTTAGCGTTTACGGCGCCAGGCAAATAAGCACACCCAATATCGATAAGCTTGCACAGCAGGGTTTACGCTTTACTGATGCGCATGCAACATCCGCTACATGTACACCCTCACGCTATGCGTTACTCACCGGACAATACCCATGGCGCGATGAAAGCATTCGTATTCTTCCGGGCGATGCACCGCTAATCATACCTACGGGCAAAACAACGCTACCATCTTTATTTCGCCAGGCTGGCTATAAAACAGCTATTGTAGGCAAATGGCATCTTGGCCTTGGAAAAGAAACTGCGAAGAACTGGAACAAGCCAATTGAAAATGGTCCAAATGATGTAGGCTTTGACTATTCATTCATCTTTCCTGCAACGGCAGACAGGGTACCAACTGTCTTCCTGGAAAACCGCGATGTACTTGCACTGGATAGCCTGGATCCGATTGAAGTGGATTATAAAAAACCAATTGGCAATGATCCAACAGGCAAAGATCATCCTGAGTTGTTGAAGATGCAGTCATCACCGGGACAAGGTCATAACCAGACAATCGTCAATGGCATTGGCCGCATCGGCTATATGAGCGGTGGTAAAAAAGCACGCTGGACTGACGAAGAAGTTTCTCTTACCTTTTTGAGTAAAGCGAAAGAAGTGATCAACGCAAATAAAAAGAATCCTTTCTTTCTTTATTTCGCGACAACAGAACCCCATGTTCCCCGCATGCCTGCAACCATGTTTAAAGGGAAAAGCAAATTAGGATACAGAGGGGATGTGATTCTGCAACTGGACTGGACAGTAGGTGAGATCATGAAAGAACTGGAAGCTGCAGGCATTGCAAAAAACACCATTGTCATCTTTACCAGCGATAACGGACCGGTGCTTGACGATGGCTACCAGGATGAGGCGGTAACAAAACAAAACGGACACATGCCGGCGGGCCCGTTGCGTGGCGGCAAGTACAGTGCATTTGAAGGAGGAACGAGACTTCCATTTATTGTGAGCTGGCCGTCGACAATAAAAGCAGGGGTGTCAGATGCTTTGATGTGCCAGGTAGACCTGGTGGCTTCATTTGCCAGGCTCTTAAATATACAGCTGCCTGCAGGAAATGCGACAGACAGTGAAGATCATCTGCAGGCTTTGCTGGGCAAAAAGCCCACAGGAAGAAATGTACTGATTGAACAGGGTGGTTCAATATCGATTGTAAAAGAGGGCTGGAAATATATCACACCATCAGGCGGAACAGCCTATGACAGCCTTACAGGAACTGAAACCGGCAACGACAAGTCTCCACAATTGTATAATTTAAAAGAAGACATTGGTGAGAAAAATAATCTTGCTGGAAAATATCCGGAAAAAGTGAAAGAATTGGAGGCACTGCTGTCGTCAATCAAGAATAAATAATAGAATTTTAAACGGAACCCTCTGTGCAACTCCGTGTCTTCTCCTGTATTTCTCTGTGTAACCATAATATTCATCCAATACCATGAACAATTATAGTCACACAGAGATCATTAATTTATTTCTTCAATATTCTATCAACAATAAGCGCTCCTACCTTTTTTCCCTGGGCTGCACCATCATCTACACTATTGCGATAGTGAATACCACCATACACACGGCTGATCGATGCTTCAGCAGCGGCCTCCTGGAAAGAATTAAAATGGCGCTGCATGCCGATGTATCTCAGATCACTTGTATCCTGAAAGGAGAAATTTTCTCCATACATACTTGCCAGGACGGTAGACGCCGCTGCAGTTATTGAACTATGACCACTTGGATATTCCGGAAAAGGTGGTGTCTGTAAAAAAGGCGAAAAAGTTTTATCCATCCACTCATTAATTACTGTAACCGGCCTTACAACACTACTCCTGTATTTTTCATCCCAACAGGCAATAAATGCATCATATAATGCAATCGCGGTCAGTGCATAACCTTTTGCAATCTTCACTGGATCCGCATTCGTTTGCTTTGCCGCGATGGCTGCAATACCCATCCAGTGACCACCCGGAGTAATCTTTTTCTTGCCAAACATTAAATGTCCTGAATGCTCTATCACAAACGGGTTATCATCCCAGTACCGCGCAATTGTTTTTTGCTCTTCCGTTAAGGTTGTGTTTATGGTATACACTTCTTTGGCGTTCTTATAAAATTGACTGGTGGTGTCTTTACTGAATGTTGGCGGGCCAGGCGGAGTAAATTGCGCTGCAGAATCCATCAACATTGGCTTCATTGTATTCCAGCACCACTCTACTCCATCTAAATAATCAGGCGGTGTTGGTCTCCATTTCCCGGGATCGGTACTGCCAAGATATTTAGGCTTTCCCCTGGAATCAATATAGCCATCTGTTTTTGCTCTTGCCAGTATTGACTGAGCTACACTTTCACCAAATGCTACAGATCGTTGATAGGTTGAGTCATCTGAATTTTCCTTAAAATAATTATAGACCGATTCTTCATAAGTTTTCAGGGAATCAACAGAGAACACTTTTACATTGCGAACTACCGTAAAGAAAGCTTTGGTGGCAGCAAGCGTATAATTATATTTTTTCCCGGCTTCCGGCTGAGGCATTTTTCCGAAGCCATGTAGCTTTTCCGCTATTGACGCGCTGCCTTCTTTGGCAAAGCGGATTGCTTCATAAGAGGCCAGCGATGAGTACGTATAGATCCTGCTGGCAACTGGCGGAGAAAATACATCGTAAATGATCACCTCGGTCAACAGATCCTGGTTTTGATGCAAGATATCAGCCTCTGACAACTTCGTTTCTTTTTTCTGAGGCTTGCAACTACAAATCAACATAAGAGAACATAATAGCCCCACAATTGTCTTTACACTTTTTTTCATATAGCACTTCAATTATAACAGCAGTTTTTCATCCACTGCTTCATTTTAAATTTTAATAACCTTATAAAAACCGATCTAAATTTTTGATACAATTATTGCTGTGAACATGCCGGCGGCAAACCGGTTGTTCCCCACTTCTTATTTGGCTTCGCACCCAGCCACAAATTCAATTGCCCACCGTTTGCGAAAGCATCATGGCTAAACCAGAACTTCTTTAGATCGGCTCCATTTAACGTAGCTGATTGTATGTAGCAATTTGTTTCGCTGTTGTTAAAACATTTAATTACAAACTGCTTCCCTTTATAATAATTCTGATTCAATGTAATAGATACTTCATCAAAAACCGGCGATGTAATTTCATACACAGGCTTCTCCGCCTCTCCTCCCATTATGTCAAACAAACCTATTGACATCAACGCACTCACTCCTCCCATCTGTCCCTGGTCCTCATCATGCCCTCCGTAACCCAAATCAGGTGTAACACCTCCAAACGCCTGTTCTTTTACCCTGCGAACCCAATATTGTGTGAGCCAGGGTTTGCCTGCATAACTGAATACATGCGCATTCGAGCAACCGGGCTGATTAGCATAGCTTACATAGCCACTGCCATAACCATACACGAAATCTTTAGCGCGTGATTGCTCAAAAGCATAGTTGAGCCTGTTGCAGAAGCTGTCAGCGCCACCCATTTTAGTAACGAGTTTGGCGATGTCGTGTGAAACACCCCACGTAGCCTGCCATGCATTCGCTTCTATCCATCCGTTACCACTCAAAGGATCCTTGTGCATAAATTGTCCATCCTTATTTTTGGGAAACAAGAATTTACTGTCAGCATCAAAACAATTTACCCAACTAGCAGATCGCTTTTTAAAGAATGCCACATCATCCTTTTTACCAAGTCTTGAAGCCATTTGAGCCGTACCCCAATCCTGAAAAGCCGCTTCAATGGTTATTCCCACGTTATCGGGCCACCATCCTTTCGATGTATAGAATTCTATATCTTCTTTGCTACCCAACATCCCGCCCGGCAACTGATTCCGTTTTACTACTTCGAATGCATGATCCGGATCTACCTTCTTTAATAAACCTTTCATGTAAGTGCCCGCGATTAAATTCGCCGCGGGGTTACTCGTCATTATATAAGAGTAACCACCACCGCAAGGCCCGCGTGGCAACAAATAGCCATTGTTTGCATACTCGATCATGGAAGCAGAGAAATCATCCAAAACTTCCGGCCATGCAAGGCTCCACAAAATGTTCAGGTTCCATTGTGTGAGCCATAACGCATCGGAATTATACATATTGAATTTAGGTTTGCCACTGGCATCTTTGGGCAGCGTTTTTATTTTGAAGACAGCATCGGTGAAGTTCCCCTTACGCCCCCCGGGTTTCGCTTCTGTTCTGTCAGGATAATCACCGCTGATGTCATTGATCTTTTGGCGGCCTAATAGTGCATGCCACAGATCAGTATAGAATTTTACGCGTTGAGCAACAGAGCCGCCTTTTACTACAATTTTTCCCAGGCAGTCGTTCCAGGTATTTCTTGCGTTGTTACGCACTTCATCAAAACTCCAATGATTACATTCTTCATCAAGGTTTTTCCTGGCATTGTCAGTAGTCGTATAAGAGACAGCAATCTTCATCTGCAGTTGCTCTCCTGCAGCCATATTGTATTCAGCGCCAAGCGTAAGGCTATCGCCCGCCGCCTGTTGAATGGCATTTTGAACTGCTTTGCTGCCCTGCCATGCATTAAGTGATGAGAAGGGTTTATTGAACCTGATCACAAAAAACACGCGCACATCTGTTGGCCCACCCCAGAGACGTTTAATTGTGCCGAATGAGCCTTCTATTTCATAATCATTTATCTTATTAACCTTTGCATCTACCATGGTGCAGTTTGAAACCATTCCGCCCAGATTGATGATGACACGCGCATCGGTATTTTTTGTATATCTGAAACGATAAAAATTTACTCTTTCAGTCGCTGTTTGCTCCACCCATATTTTATTCTGCTGCAGCATTACACGGTGATACCCTGGCTGTACAATTTCGTCATCATGCCTGAACTGCGACTTCCATGCCTGTTGCCCGCCAGCGGGATTCTGTGCAGTTGTGGCCGGCATGATCTCAATTCCCGACATCATCCATGAATGGATCTGCTCAAAACCCAGGATCTCATTTTCATTATAATTGTACCCTCCGCCAAACTGGTTTTTATTCCTGGTAAGCGGTGCCGAAGTGGCCATTCCAAAGGGAAGACTGCCCGTAATAAAAAAGAAATACCGTCCCCGGTTTGTCTCAATATATGGATCTACCGTGGACACAAAATCTTTGGCATGTTCAGCTGAAGGATATACTTCTATTTCGGAGAAGCCCAACTGACCGCCCGTTCCATCAAACACTTCAAACTTTATCCATTTTGTTTTTCTCTCCTTAAATGCAACTGCGAGTCCCGTTCCATCAGAAGGCAATTGATTTACCCATTCAACGGACCCGTCGCTGAAAACCATTTTTAGCCCCTTGACATTGTGCGCCAGTGTAGCTCTGTCAAACAGCACAACTTTGTTAACCCATTGCGCAGAATCCCATTCCAACTGAACCCATGGCAAGCGGATATATCCCCAATATGCTGTATCAGCCTCACAAACCCACTCTCCTTTTCCATCTACACCTATCACGCCATCTGCGATATTTTTAGCTGCACACGCACTGCCGGCTTCAGTTGATGCAGTGATCTTTGCGCGAGGAGCAATATTATCTGTTCCTGCAAAAGATGCTAGAGCAAATCCCATTGAAATGAGCAATAAATAAATCGTCCGTAAAAATTTCATCGTGGTATAATTATTATGTGGTTATACTGATTAAAAACTTAACGCTCTTTTCTTACCCTGATTATCATACACAAATACAGCCTTAATACTTTTATCAACGCTAATGAACCTCGCTGATTGCGACAAAAAGGATGAGCCGTAATTGAATTCCGTTCTTTGTTTCTTACCATTCTGATAAATTATTTCAGCGCTCACATCACCAGGTTGCAGGGGAATATTATTGAGTTCTTTCTTAAGCTCGTATATTTTAAGCGGTCCTCTGTTTTGTCCGGCAGCCATCAAATAATTACCTCCATTACCTCTCAGCTTGATCAGTGCTTTTCCATTTCCCGGAATAAAAATGCCGCTTTCCCGGATGGTTTGAGGTGTAAAATTTCCTTTTCCATCTCCTTTCAACATTAGCCCATTTAAGGCGTCATACCGGCCAACGGTTACATCTGTTCCGTAGTCGTTGGTATTCATCACCAGGTCAAGGTTACCATCACCATCAAAGTCGTCTGCAACAATGCCATTTAAAGCAGATAACTGGGATTTAAATGGCAATGGCATTAATGTAAATTTCCCGTTGCCATCATTTCTGCAGTAACAAGAAGCGAAGTCATTTGCTTTTAAAATTAAGGCGCCATTTAATTGCTCTTTTTTAAATACCTGGTCCATTGTTGCTGTGGCATACGACTTATAGTTTTGAAACCTGGACCGCATCCCAATGATCTGTTTTACCAGGTCATCTCTTGTTGGCGCAGGATATTCTTTTTTTGAAGGATCATCCTGACTCGATGGCAGATACAATGAAAGAATAGCATCATAGCTATCATTGTTATCAAAGTCTTTGGCGTAAATGGATACAGGATATTGTTCGCTTGCTTTGAAAAAGGAGTTCTGACCCATGTTTCCTATAACATAATCAATATCGCCGTCATTATCAAAATCGCCACCCGCGATGCTATTCCACCACCCCACTTGTTTTTCAACTCCTGATCTTTCAGTCACATTTTCAAAACTGCCCTTATTGTTTTTCAAAAAAGTAACCGGCATCCACTCTCCTGCTATTATCAGATCCTGCCAGCCATCGTTGTCAAAATCCGTAAACATAGCATCGCAAACCAGGCCGATATTATTCAGGTCTTTTGCTACAACATTTGTTACATCAGTAAATTTAATGTGACCATTTTTTGAATCATTTCTGTATATACAACTGGATACCGCTTTTGGATAGTTCCATGGACTTACCCGGCCTGCAACAAAAAGATCAAGGTCACCATCTTTATCATAATCCACCGCCCTTACACAGGATTTGCTGGTTAAATTCCGGGGGATAGCCAATGAATCGATTGTAAAATTTCCTTTGCCGTCGTTGACAAAAAATTGATCCTGGTAGATAGCTGTATTTCCCTTGCACTCATAACCTCCCCTGGACACATAAAGGTCAAGATCCCCATCTCCGTCTGCATCAAACAAAGTAGTTCCCATATCCTGAAAATATTCGTCACCTGACTCTATCGTATTCGTTATTGTTCGTTGTAAAAAAGAACCAGTAGGCGTTTGTAATAACGCAGTTGTTCCGAAAGAAGAATTACCACCCACAATAATGTCATCCAATCCATCTCCGTTCACATCTCCGGCAGCTAAAGATGGTCCGTATTCGGATAACTTATGAGGCAATAATTTTTGAATATTAAAATCAATACAGTCTTTTTGAGAATGCGCATATTGCACGCCCAGTTTACCAGTCACTTCTTTAAAGGCTGCATTTTGCGCTAACGCCGGCATCTGCCAGCTATAATTGTCTTTTGCATTTTTTTTGTTGATTTTTATTGTCTGATCTACAGCCACATTCCTTAGCAGCTCTTTGGTTCCGTCCGGCCATTTAATAACAAGGGAATCTATCGACGTAGTTGTTCCCAGGCCAAAATGCGGGTTCATTTGTATGGACGAAAGATATCCGCGATATGGCGTTTGTTCATAAGCCTGCATGTTGCCGCCATAATATAATTCAACCCAGGCACCCAATCCATTCAGGTTTAAAGAATCACCATTTAATTGCACGGATAAATAATGCTCATTTTTTGAGCCTGAATTCATTAATGTATTCTCGTATAGAGAAGCTTCATCGTTGATATTGTTGATGATCATATCAAGATCACCATCATTGTCAAGATCTGCATAAGCAGCTCCGTTCGAAAATGAAGGCTTGCTTAAGCCCCAATCGTTCGACATCTCATCAAAACGGCAATTGCCGATATTGCGAAAACCATAGTTGTGTAATTTAACTTCAGGAATTTGCGCCAGTGTATTGGACTCAGGAGCGATAGGTGCGGACTCCTGCCGGAACGCTATAAAGTCATGATCAGTTACATCTTTAGGGAAACCGTTGGTTACAACCAGATCGCGAAGTCCGTCATTATCAAAATCAGCAACTAAAGGGCACCAGCTCCAGTCAGTTTCCGAAACGCCTGAATAAAAACCGATATCGCTAAAAATGGGATCACCCACTGAATCATTTTGATTTATTCTTGGTCCCTGGTTGATCTGCAGGGAGTTTCGCACATACTGATATTGATATTTAAAAAAGTCATTCAGCTGGAATGTTTGATAGCTGCTTGAACCCAGCATCATTTTCTTGCGATAATTATCACCGGGATTCATGTCCAGCTCAACTATATCAGACAATCCATCATTATTAATATCTATTACATCATTACCCATTCCGTTAGCTGAAGTATGTTTTAGATATGATGCCGCTTTGTCTGTAAAAGTTCCGTCATGATTGTTTATATATAACAGATCGTTCGATAAAAAATCATTGGTTACAAAAATATCTTTCCATCCGTCTTTATTAATGTCTGTAATATTTACACCATGTCCATAACCTTCGATGGTGAGTCCTGCCTGCTGCGTAATATTTGTAAATACAGGATGTTTAAAAGAACTATCCCAATCGTTCCTGTAAAGCCTGCCGGTGCTCGGGAAAGATCCGTCTGTAATTTTGGGTCTGAAAGTTGACGGATTCACTGTTGGAAGAATCTGGTTTACTACCAGGTATACATCCAAATCCCCATCGTTATCATAGTCAAAAAAACTCGCCATGGTTGTATGCGTAGTATCATCAAGGCCATAAGACGCCGCCATCTCCTTAAATACGGGAACACCCTGATTATCTGCACCCTGGTTAACGTAAAGCAAGTTTTTCCTAACCTCGGGATTGTGATCCATAGAGGCACAAACATACATATCCATCCATCCGTCATTGTTAATATCTATCACTGAAACACCACGGCACCACTTGCCATTTCCGCTCACACCTGCTGCATTTGTAATATCTTCAAACTGCAGCTTTCCTTTGTTCAGGTATAGTTTATTCGACGTCATGTTTCCTGTGAAATAGACGTCCTGCAATCCATCGTTATTAAAATCGCCAACACCAACGCCTCCTCCGTTATAAATGTTAGTAACATCTATTGGATTGATAGAATCATTCTCTACAATCTTATTATTAAACTTAATTCCAGACTGTTCTGAAGAGACTAACCGAAACAATGTGGAATGCTGTCTGCACGAAAAAAACAGTACAGAAAAAAAGAAAAAAACAATTTTGTAAAGAATAGCTTTCATACCTCGATCATTTTGCACCTGTGTAATAAATAGTTTATTGCTTTTAATGTAAGGTCACTTACAATTTCTTTTTGTTTTTAAAAGACAAGCCGTCGTTAAATGAAAAAAAAGAGAGGTGTTTTCATTGAAGAAAACACCAACTCTTCGCAGAGAAAAAACTGAACTCCCTATACGTGCTTAATTGACTAGTAATGTTAACAGCCTCACAAACACCATATCTGGTCTAATAGCCCGGGTTTTGTTCAAGTGCACCGTTACTTTTCTTGATTTCATCATGCGGTATGGGGAACAGGTAATAATAGTCCCCTTTCCACGGCACTCTTACCTCAGCTTCCGGAATTACACCATAGGTGTAAGACAGTTTGCCCAACAAGTTGATGTCACCAGGAGGAACACCTGTCCAGTCCATCTTAACACTTGTTAATCCCCGGATAGGAATATCCATGTTTCCCGGCGCAGCTTTCCAACGTCTCAAATCGAAGAAACGCTGATCTTCCAGGTGCAATTCTACCGCTCTTTCGTTTCTGTACTCTTTAACAAGATTGGCACCTGTACTGGTGATATCCGGCATGTTCACTGATGGTCTTTTCCTTACTTTATTGATATATTCACGTGCTACATCTTCATTGCCTAAAGCGATCTGAATTTCAGCATAGTTCAGGTAAAATTCTGCCAGCCTCATAAACACAATCACCTGGCTGTAGTCGTAATCAAAACTTGCGCGTGGCCCACTGAAATCCATTAGTCTTCTGAATGCATATCCTGTTTGAACTCTCCAGTGAAATGGTGTCAACCCTTTTATCCAGTATGATTTGGAGTCGCGTCCAAAATCAAAAAGGTTTTGTCCGTTATTAGGATCGGTCTTATTAGGATTTGCATAAGGCGGTGCGTTGTCCGGGTTAGGATTTGCATCCTCCCAATATTCATACCTTCTGTCAGTGCTCTTTGCCCCGTCGTTGATGGTGAACGGCCCTGCACCCGGATAGACGATGGAAGTGTAATACCGCGGGTCCCTGTTTATGTTGGGCTGCTGAGGATCGTATCCTGAAGCGGGATTCACAGTTGTTCCGTCCGCCATATATGGATATTGTCCGTTTGTCATCTGGAACATGTTCACAAAAGTCTGCGTGGGCATAAGGCGCTGCCTTGCATCGAAACCACTAGGCCAGTAGTCATAGTTGTAGCCCCAGTCAGGAATTCTGTTTCCGGGCGTAAACGACTTACCGAAAATAGTTTCATCAGTCTTCAATGGTTTTGTAAACAGATCATCGTGCGTGGGGTGTAAACTAAACCCTGCATCAATCACAGCCTTGGTAGCCACTTCGGCAGCCTGCCATCTTGATTTGTCGTTTGAAGGGTTGTTTAATGGGCTTGCCCAATACAACAACACTCTTGCTTTTAAACCCAAAGCCGCTGCTTTACTTATCTTTCCGGCCTTTGTAGGTACTCCATCCAAAAAGCTGATAGACGAATCACAGTCTTTTAATATAAATTGCACACATTCGCCATATGTGTTCCTTTTGGCTTCAAAGCTTTGGTCATCCAACTTAAAGCTCTTCGTGATAATTGGCACACCACCATAGGTACGTATCAGTTCAAAATACATCCATGCTCTTAAAAAGTGTACTTCGCCCTTCATCGGGTTAAGCTTGTCTGCCTCAATAACTGTGTTCTCCGTCTTTTCAAAGAATATGTTTGCTTTTCTTATGTAGCCGTACTCATCCGCCCAAAGATTGGTAAGATCTGTGATATTGTCTGGTGTAATGATGCCCTGCACATACTCACGAATACCAGCGGACCTGTCGTGCGTTTCAGGCTGGTCAACCGCAATGTCGGTCAACGCCTCATATCCCCCGGTTCCGGGTTTCCAGGGTGCTTTTATACCATTGTATATGTTGTACACATAGCTTTGAAGAAATGTGGGATCGTTAAAAACGGCGTCCTCCGATATTGAGTCCAACGGCTTTTTATCAAGTATGTCGTGATTACAGGAAACACCTGCTACCGTAATTATTAAGCTGAATAAAAATACAGAAAGAGCTATTCGCGGTGTTTTATTTTGTGATCTTATATATCTCATAAGTTTAGTATTAGAAGGTAATATTTAAGCCAACACTCAATGTCCTCATATTTGGATAGACTCCACCGTTTCCACTCACGAACTCGGGATCGCCGGCTCCATATTTTTTAAGATTGTTGTACAGCATAAACAGGTTATCTCCGGAAAAATAGACCCTCAAACCGGACATTCTTACTTTGGAAAGTATCCTGGAAGGCAGGTTGTAGCCAAGTTCAAGATTCTTCATACGAACCCAGGTTGCTTTATGATACCAGAAATCACTGGCCGAACCTGCCGTGCCCACAGGGGCAATCATAGGCAGCACTGAATTTATATTGCTCAATGAGTAACTGTTAAGTGCCACATACTGAAGGCCATTACCACCAGCGCCTGAGTTGAATGAGTTATTCAGTTGCCATTTAGCACCACTCTGCCCCTGGAACAACATCGTTAAATCAAAGTCTTTGTAGGACAGGGCTACGTTCAGGCCAAATTGCACTTTAGGAAAAGTAGTAGCATCAAACATATACCTGTCGTTTCCGTCAATCTTACCGTCGTTGTTCAGGTCAGCAAAAATCAGCCCGCCCAGTGTTGCTCCGGCATACTGCGGATGTTTATCCAGGTCTTCCTGCGTTCTGTAAATGCCTATGGCCTTGTACACTAAAGTGGAATTAAGCGGCTTGCCTTCTAATTTCTGGTACGGTTCAGCCTGAGGAGTTTCATCAAAATAAATGATCTTGTTTTCAGCATAAGAAACATTACCATTGATGGCCATGTTCACCTTGCCAATATTCGTCTTGTATCCAGCCTGGAAATCAAAGCCGCGGCTGTCCATTTTACCAATGTTCTCATCCGGAAGCAACAATCCTGTGTATGTAGGAATTGAGGCTTGTCTTTGACCCAGGATGTGTGATGTTTTTGTTCTGTAAACATCAGCTTCGAAGGTCAGTTTGTTGTTCAGGAAGCCAAGTTCTAAACCAAGGTCAGTTTTTTCACTCACCTCCCAGGTAATGTTTGGATTGGGAGTTGTTGTAGCCGCAATACCGCTTACGTCAACGCCATCAACCACCCATCCCGGAGAGTAACCGAAAGCTCCGATGTATTGGAATGGATTCACCCTGTCATTACCCAACTGACCCCATGATGCCCTGACCTTTAAATTGCTGAACGGACTTTTCATCATGAAGGACTCCTTGCTAACTACCCAGGCAGCAGATGCCTGAGGGAAAAATCCGAAGCGGGTATCTTTAGGAAAGATGGGGGAGCCGTCATATCTGGCACTAAATCCAAGAAGGTACTTACCCTGGTATTCGTAGCTTGCACGGCCAAAATAATTCTGGCGGGAAGATTCGGATGCAGTACCTGAGTTACTTCCGTTTGCAGGGTTTTTACTACCGGCAAAAAGCTGGTCGATCATATAAGAATCATAACCGAGACGTTGTGCCCAGAAGTTATTGTCCTTGTATTCCATTTGCTCATAAGACGCAAACACGCTGATCTTATGGTCTTTGTTTATAACCGTATTATAAGAGAGTTTTAAGTTACCCGTAACTCTCTGGCTCTGGTAGTACTCTTCTCTCAATCCAATATCCTCAACAGTTCTTGATGGCTTTTTAACGATATCGCCTGTTGTTGGGTTCTTTTCATAGTAAAACCATGTCCAGTTGAAGCTCTTGTTATAGTTGCTGGTTTTAACCAGGGAAGCAAACCCGTCTAATGCCAGTCCTTTTACAAACGGTATGTTGTATTTGAATCTCAGTGTACCACTTGCAACATCCGCTGTATACTTGCGGTATCCCGGGCTAAGGAGTCTCGCTGCCGGGTTCAGTTGCGACCAACCTTCACCGGGGTAACGGTAATCTCCACCAATATAAGCTTCCTGCAGCGGGCTGGTATTTGCAAAATATTCTATGTTTCCGCCAGGACCAGCCTGAGGTGTTTGTGTATATTTTTCTCTTAACGAAATATCAAGACCAACTTCTAAATCTTTGGTAACGGTAACATCAACATTGCTTCTTACGTTGTATTGCTTCAGCCTGGTTTTATCGTCACCACGGAGAATGCCCCCCTGATTAGCAGTTCCAAGGGACAGGAAATATCTAACCCTGTCTGTACCACCTCTCATGGTAAGAGAGTATCTCGCCTGTTTTGCAGGCGGGTCAACCAATGCATCATACCAGTTTTCAGGCCTTCTTTTACCTGTTTTAAATTCTTGTACCAATTCATCCGGGAAGTCTGGCGGTGTACCTTCCAGCGCTCTTCTGTCATTCAGCACCTGCATGTATTGAAATGCGTCTGCAGATTTGATCTTCATTGTGGGCGAGTTGAATGACTGGGTAGTAACAAAATCGAATGTTGGTTTTCCTGTTTTACCGCGTTTAGTGGTTACCAGGATAACACCGCCTGCTGACTGCGCACCATAAATAGCAGCTGAGGCGTCTTTCAACACCGAAATGGATTCTATATCATTCGGATCCAGGCGGTTCAATCCATCCGGATCTGCATTCGCCACACCATCAATAACGATCAATGCAGAGCTGTTCCGGTACGTATTCGGACCCCTTACCAGGATTTGTGCATCATCAAAACCAGGAACGGAACTTCTTTGATTGACAAATACGCCGGCTAATCTGCCCGACAAAGAATTGGAAAGTGAAATTGAGTTGGACTTCTTAAGCTCCTTTCCGGAAGCCTGCACAACCGCATTGGTAAGCTCTGACCTTTTCTGAGTACCATAACCTACCACAACCACATCATCAAGATCTTTTGAAATTGTTTCCAACTTTACGTTGAAGTTTGATTGAGAACCTATTTTTATTTCCTTAATGGAATATCCTACGAAAGAGAATATGAGAGAGCTGTTTTTATCCTTCACTTTTATGGAGAACTTACCATCTTTATCTGAAAATACACCGTTACTTGTACCCTTTTCCATAATATTTACACCTGCCATCGCGGTTTCATTCTCTCCTGTTATCTGCCCGGTAATAATTATATCCTTTTCAATTTCATAACCGAACAGCGGGTCTTTATCTTTCGCCATTACGGCTGTAGACAAAAAATTTAACAGGGCCACCAGACAAAGCGCACGCTTTGCTTTAGCCCCAGTGGTTAGCAGCAAATTTGATTTCATAAAGCAATTAATTGTTGACTAAAAAATTAAATCCCAGGTCGCTGACCTTTTGGCAAATCGCTATTTACCCATGATTTTCAATCACGGGCCTTTGTTGTTGATCATATGGTCGTAATGGTTGCTTCTTTGTTTATGAAGGCGTTCGTTAGGATGTACGTCAAAAACTCAATGTTCAGTTACATTTTAATCTTTTTTCACTGCTGAATAAGGGGCAAATCTGAATCGGCTACATTTCAATCGTTTATTCAGTATGTTCATACATACCTACATATGTGAAAGTAAGAATAAATTTAAAATTGCGTTATTTTTCTTCTTATATTTTTTTTAGTAACCCGTAATTGTGTTCAAAAACACCGAAATGGCGTTAAACCTGGGATCTTGTTACATCAGGCTATCCGGCTGTTTACCAGTCTTAAAATTGCTCACGCTCTTCAGAGACATTTCTTGAATTTGGACATCGTCGACAGGTGTTTTTACGGTAAAAATGAATTATATACTGCATCTGAGACAGGTCTACACTGCAGCATTTGGAAGCAATCAATACTTTTTCTTCTTTCACAAGCGGGGCATATTGGCGTTAACAAAGGTTTACTATGTATGCACATTCATACATATCCAAATATAACAAAACAATTTACTTAAACCATTTTTTTCTTGGGAGATAATCAAGGCTTTTGGAGAAAGGAACGAAGCAGGAAATTTGCAAATTATGAACAAGAAATCCTAACAATTGTAAGGGGCGATCAACAGAAAGCGCTGTACATATTCTTGCATTTCTGTGTGTAATTATGACACTTTCAATGATTAGCTGCGCAGAAAAAAATTAAAATACAGAAAGTTTAACAGGAGAAAATAATCATGTGCTTTGGGCAGATTGGGATTATTATTGGAGATATCCGTAATTGTGTGCAGCTGGAAAAAGACTGAGTGAGAAAAACTCTTTGGAACTCAGTGTCTTCTCAGGGCTCTCTGCGTAACTAATTGTTGATGGGGTTGAATAATCATTTAGGTTACACAGAGAAATACAGGAGAAGACACGGAGTCGCACAGAGAACTAAATCAGTTTTGCTTTAAAGAAATCAATTGTACGTTTCCACGCAAGATCTGCAGCCGCTTTATCGTAGCGTGGAGTAGTATCATTGTTGAAGCCATGATTCACGTTGTCATATACATACGCGGTATATGCTTTGTTGTTTGCTTTTAGTGCAGCTTCATAAGCAGGCCAGCCTTCATTCACACGCGTATCCAATCCCGCATAGTGTAACAACAACGGCGCTTTTATTTTAGGCACATCCTCAGCTGCAGGCTGCGTACCATAGAATGGAACCGCCGCTGAAAGATCAGGAATACGAACAGCCATCATATTTGCTATCCATCCACCAAAACAAAAACCTACGACGCCAACTTTGCCATTACAATCTTTGTTTTCTTTTAAAAAGCCATATGCTGCAATAAAATCTTCCAGCATTTCATTTTTATCGCGCTTGCTTTGCATTTCACGGCCTTTGTCATCATTGCCAGGGTAACCACCCAACGGCGTTAACGCATCAGGCGCAATGGCAATGAATCCCGCCAGGGCGACTCTTCTCGCAACATCTTCAATATGCGGATTCAAGCCACGGTTCTCATGCACCACAACAACTCCTCCCAATTTACCCTTTGCATCTGCCGGCATTGTCAGCAATGCTTTAATTGTACCGCCGCCTTTGGGCGAAGGATAATTTACATACGTTGATTTAACGCGCGGATCGTCGGCTTTTACCTGTATAGCACCCTGGTAGTCCGGCATAAGAAAACTCATGAGCGACGTTACTGTAAGGCCTCCAACCGCATACACAGAAAGCTTTTGAACAAAATCGCGCCTGTCAATACGGTTATGTGCATAGTCATCGTACAGATCAAACACTTCCTGTTTGATATCTTCTTTTTTGATGTTTTCCATACTGATTTGTATATAACTTAAATTTAAGCAATCCAAACAATTCCTGTTTATCATTCCCCAACTATTGGGTATATACATTCATTTATGCGGTAAAGCAGGCAAATCTTCCGGAAAGCAGGAATTAAAGTGATATGATTTTTGAGAAAGAAAACATATTTCGTATTTTAAAAAACGGGCGCAATGGTTTGCCAGCTCAACATTGAGGAATCTAATATTCAAACTCGTTTACAAACACTTCATGCCATGAAAAAAACAACACATCAAACAGGTTTCTATTGTCTGATAGCCGCATTTGCCTTAGCATGCACATCGTGCATGGCAACTTTCTCACATGCACAATCTGCGCCGCGCCAATCGCTCCTTGCACTCTCAAAGGGTGATCATACACTGGCCATTGTTGATCCTGCCACCCTCAAAGTACTGGCGCGTATTCCGGTTGGAAGCGACCCGCATGAAGTAATTGCGTCAACTGACGGAAAGACTGCCTACGTGACTATTTACGGCGGAGGGAGTCTGCATGAACTAAACGTGATTGACCTGGTTGCACAAAAACCGCTGAAAAATATTGACACAAGACCATTGTTCGGTCCGCACGGAATTGTTTTCACCGATGGCAAAGCATGGTTTTCTGCAGAAGGATCCAAGGCGATTGGCCGATATGATCCCGCAACGGATAAATTGGACTGGAGCATGGGCACCGGTCAGGACAGAACCCACATGATCTATGTAACCAACGATTTAAAGCGGATTTACACGACCAACATATCTTCAGGCACGGTAAGCATTCTTGTTGACAGCTCCGTTCAACCGGGCAAATCGGCGCCTCCCGGAGCCAGACCGCGCCAGGAATGGATACACACCGTGGTTCCAAGCGAAAGAGGATCCGAGGGTTTTGATGTAACGCCGGATGGTAAAGAATTATGGACAGCGTCGGGAGAGAATGGCATTATTTCCATTATTGATCTCACAACAAATAAACCCGCAGGAAAAATCGACGCCAAAGTATTTGGCGCCAACCGACTCAAATTTACAACAGATGGAAAAATGGCATTTATTTCAAGCCTGCAAACAGGCGACTTAACGATTATTGATTCCAAATCCCACAAAGAAATAAAACGGATAAAACTGGGACGCGGAGCAGCGGGTATCCAGATGGATCCGAATGGCACACGTGTGTTCGTTGCTACTTCTGCCGACAATTATGTCGCAGTAATAGATCTAAAATCACTGGAGATAACCAACCGGATTGATGTAGGTATAAACCCGGATGGGTTGGCGTGGGCTGTGCAGCAATAGATCTTAGAATTAAAACTTTCTTTAATTGAAAATTGAAAGTTGAAAATGGAAAATGACGATTTGGAAGAGTACATGGTGATTGAGGGAAGTTTTTTCTCTACAGTCATTTGCCAACACAAAGCAAGGCTCCGTTATAGAGCTTTGCTTTATTATTTATATAATGTGATAAAAATTACAATTTGGATTTAGCCTCCAGTGCGATAGGACTAACATCGGAAAGCTCCAGCGATTTAACCATATTCTGGACAGTGCTTTTATATTTTTTAAAGTGAGGCGTTTGTATGTGAGCCTTGTAAGCATCTTCATCCAGGTAAATTTCAAATACGGTAACATGTGTGGGCTCTTCTTTGTCGTATACCGCATATAGCGAAAGCACACCCGGTTCTGTTCGGACGGCACTTTCCATACCCTCCTTTAATGCAGCTTTATAATCATCCAGTTGAGCAGAGTCTACAACAATCCGCGCAACACGCATAAAACGCTGACCGTTTTGTGCAGAAGCGTTCGTAAAAAAGGAAGTGATCAGACAACAAATAACAGTGACGATAAACATGCGAATGCATGTTATTTTTCTCATCGCCGGAACTAACATCTTTTTAAATTTCATTTTTGCAGGTTTCAGGGTTCGATACTCAATAACAATGCCACAAAGCCAGGTTTCACGCAACGATCGCAACGAGGCGGCGGCGCAGCTGATTTTCAGTTGTAAGTTATATGTGATACGTTTTACGTTTTTCTTTGCGAAGGATGTGTGGCGCTCACGAGCGAAAATTTCTCGCAACGAACACGGCGGACGGCGGCGATGCGCGTTGCCGTTGTAAGTTATACGTTTTACGTTCTTCTTAGCGAAGAATGTGTTGCGCTCGCGACGGAAAATTTCTCGCAACGAACACGGCGGAGCGGCGACGCAGCGTGTTGCCGTTGTAAGTTTTACGTTTTACGTTTTTCTTAGCGAAGAATGTGTTGCGCTGGCGAAGGAAAATTTCTCGCAACGAACACGGCGGAGTGGCGACGCAGCGTGTTGCCGTTGTAAAAGTTATACATTTTCTTTGGCGAAGGATCGCAGGCAGCCACATCTTTGTGCCCTTATCAGCGCTTGCACGTCTTAAAAAACTTTGTGTTCCTTTGTGTACTTCGTGCCTTCGTGTTTCCCAAACTTTATGCCTTCGTGTTTCCCAAACTTCGTGCTTCTTTGCGCCTTCGCGTCTTAGTGGCCCAACTTACCGTTCATCAAGAAAATTCAAAAAAATATAACTAAATCTCTAAACGTACGTTTTTTATCGTACCTTAGATTCATGAAGCAAAAAAATCAGTCCACGGTAGCAGATCCTGTTCCGGCTAAATCTGAAATGGATGTATTGCAGATCTTATGGCAACATGGCCCTTCAACCGTTCGTTTTGTGCATGATATCCTTACAGAAAAGAAAGGAAACATTCAATACACATCTACCCTGAAACTGATGCAGACTATGACGGAAAAGGGATTATTGATGCGGGATGAAACAAACATGAAACATATATACAGTGCAGTTTTGGAGGAGAAGAAGACAAAGGGGAACGCCCTGAGCAAATTCCTCGATAACATGTATGAAGGCTCTGTGAAAAGCCTGATGACGGCCTTGTTGGGCAATGAGAAAACTTCCCCTGAAGAATTGAAAGTCCTCGAAGAAATGCTGCATAAGCTTGATAAAACGAAATAACAATCAAATTGTATGACAACGTTACTTACATCCTTATCAGTAGAAGTACTGGTGCGGGCATTCTCAAAAATGCTGCTTCACTCACTATGGCAGGGGCTTTTACTTTGCATCGCCACTTCGTTGGTCATACTTTTCACAAGGAAAAAACAGTCAGCAGTCAGATATAATATCATCAGTTTTCTGTTTTTTATCTTCTTGCTCACTTGTCTTTATACTTTCTTTCAATCCCTGGCTGAAGAGCGCTATTCTATATTGCACGCAGAACCGGGCACACTTAGCAATAATACTACAGGATTTCTTGAGCAACCCGGCCTAACGTATTTAATGAACAAACTGCTACTGTTTTGCACCGCTAACGCCAACACAATTGTTCTTGCCTGGTTTATGGTTTTCTTATTAAAATGCATACAGATCAGCATAGGTTTTACTTTCATTCACCGTGTGCAAACGCATCATCTATCAACACCGGAACCAAAATGGCAGGCGGCATTAATCACCCTCTCAAAAAAGATACACCTGCAAAGAACAGTTGTTTTAATGGAATCGGCGATCACCAAAGTGCCCGTTGTGATAGGTCACTTAAAACCGGTTATTTATATGCCTGTCGGCCTGCTCAATCACTTACCGCAAGACCAGGTTGAAGCAGTGCTGCTACACGAACTGGCCCATATCCGGCGTAATGACTACCTGGTGAATATTGTTCAACAGATCATGCAAACAATCTTCTTTTTCAATCCGGGTTTTCTTTGGGTCTCTGCAGTTCTTAAACAGGAAAGAGAACATTGCTGTGATGATATTGCGCTGGCACAAACAAATTCCAGGAAGCAGTTTGTTGAGGCGCTTGTTAATTTCACTAAACATTCCTTATACGGATCTTCATATACTACGGCATTTCCGGGAACGAAAAAGCAACTTGTACAACGCGTTATGCGCATTACCTACAACAGAAATAATTCATTAAGCCTTCATGAAAAAATATTCTTTACGCTAAGCATTTGCGCATGCTTTGTTTTAGCGGGCATAGCAGGCAAAAGCAAAATAGTTGAGCCTCAAAACACCAAAGGATTCATATCACCGGTAATGGCAACCACTACATCAACAGAAAAAAAGGAACACGTTATTATCACTCATGATGAAACTTCAATACAAAATGCGGAGGAAAAAAACAGGAAGCACGAACCTGATCACTACATAGAACAAAATGCAACAAAGACAGTAGATGAGGATAGCAGAGCAGAAGCAGTTAAAGAAACAGATGATCCACAAATTTATGAGTATGAAAAACAGCTGGTGTTAACACAAAACGGCCACACACTCTTGCTGTCAGATGAAGCCCAGGTTGATAAAGACTGGCTGCAGGCTGAGAAGGACAGGCAACAAGCAGACGCCGACAGAGTAATGGCCGGGTTGGACAGGCAGCGGGCCGAACGCGATCTTGAGCAATCAATAAAAGACCGCGAAAAAGCCGAAAAAGACAGACAACAAGCAGACGTTGACAGAGCCCGCTCTGAGGAAGACAGGAAGAAGGCAGACCGCGACAGGCGGCAGGCTTTTGAGGCTTCTCAAACTACCAATAAAAACAAAACACTACCACAACAATATAAAACTCCGGCGGTTTCTGTGGAACCATAAAGATGCGCACTTTATGTATCATCCCGTTTAATACCGGATAATCGTTTGGTAAATATTAAATCATGTCTGACCGGCAGGATTGCCACATTACAACATGTCTGCATGTAATCATCATGTCAGATGCATGATCTGATACCATGCGAGTTAATCATCATTTACAATTAACTTTTAAAATTTACTGCAAGCCGAACAGGTAGTTCTTGCTCATTATTAAAATTAAAAAGGAAATGAAAACAAATGTTATGGCTGCAAGCTTAGCAGCCCTTGCGATAGCTTTGCTTTCGCTGAACACCCACGCACAGACAAAAACAAACGCTTCAAAGGGAACTAAAACCACACAATTAAAAAGCAACGATCAGAGTTTTCTCACTATCGAGTCTGACCCGACCGACGATGCAATTGAACATGTCACAACCTATCGGAATGGCTCACTGTATAAAATTGAGCTAAAAAATGAAAAGATCACTGAACTTGTAATCGACGGCAAGAAGATTCCGGAACAAGACTTTCCCAAATATGAGCCGATGGTGAAGAAAATTCTTGATCAGGTTAAGCGAGACAGGGAGCAAGCGGAAAAAGACAGATCCCGGGCCGAGGTGGACAGACAGCAGGCTGACAAAGACAGGCACCAGGCTGACCTGGACAGGGCACAGGCGGAGAATGACCGCGAGCGTGCAGAAAAAGATCGTGAACTGGCAGAATTAGACATGCAAAAGGCAGCGCGCGATCGTGAACAAGCGGAACAGGACAGGGTGCGCGCTGAAGAAGACAGGAAACAAGCAGACCACGACAGGGCCCAGGCTGAAATAGATCGCAAACATGCTGAAGAAGACAGAAAACTATTGGCCGCGATAACGAATGATCTGATCAGCGAAAAAGTAATTGCGACCAAAGAGGATCTGCACTCCCTGCAGTTTTCATCAGATGGCCTGATTGTAAACGATAAACGACAGCCCGCTGAACTGTTTCAAAAATTAAAAGCAAAGTATTTGAAAAAGCCCGGAGTAAAAATCAACTTTTACAACAGTGGCAATACACGACAATTCAGCACTAGCGATCAAAAATAGATGAGTTGTCGCAGACGTTCTGCAACGAGTCTGATAGCAACGATGCAGGGTTATTGGTTAAAAAATTAATACTATTTACCCTGCATCGTTTCGCCTACAAGATATACAATGTGAAGGCTTTTTTTACTTTTTTTGAGATGAAGACTGCGGTTCCGGCATTGACTGAATCAACCACAATTTTGACATCATCCAGCTCACAAGAAGCCCAACCAGACACCCGAAAACAACTTCAGCCACTTTGTGTAATCCATAGCTCAGGCCGGTTTTGGCTGATTCATGATTTATTGCGGAAGCAATTACCACTGCCGCTGTAATAGGCGCCTGCCGCCACATGGTTTTAATGCGTATAACAAACGAAGAAATCAGCACAGTTACTGCAAGCGCTACAGGCAACATCCATTGTTGTGCCTTACCGAAAACCAAAAAAGCCAGCCCTACGGCACAGCCAACGGCAACATTCACAAGTCTTGCTTTAAACATTCTGCGCGCTTCTACAGGCTGAGGATCTGAAGCTGCAACCATAGACGCGATGGCCCATATCGGATTTGTATCATTAATAAGACGAAGGGAACCCCAAACAATCCAGGTTGCGAGGGCCACATTTATAGCAAAGCGTATTGCAAGAATATGATCAAATGAAAGCTGCCATGCGTGCATTAGCGCCGTGGCTTTTTCTGACGACTTGCCGGCCATATTATTCTGAAGATTTTGGCGGATTACCAAGAAGCCTGTACACAACTCCCGTTTTAGTGGCATTTAAAGCTATCCAGTCTTTTGCGGAATACTGCAGAGCAAGGAAAAAAGCTTCTGCACGCTTCATAGCTTCGCGGTCAAGTTCTTTGCGATCGCGGAATTTGATCTGGTATGCAAACTCTCCAATCAGGGGTCTGTGTTCACCCCGCGTGCGCCAGATGCCGACATTTGCCTTTGCAGTAATCCCGTCACCAAAGTCAATCATTCCAATATCCTGCAAAACTTCTTCCACTATCGCACCGTTCACAAGATTTATGCGCTCTCCTTCTTTATTTTTCAAGGACTCCAGGGCTGGAAATACCTGCGAAACCACATCAAAGGACAGTACATCGTTTTGAGTAACATTCTTCCTGGGAAACTGCACGTTGTTTGAATATAGAATACGAATGCCTCCCAGCCGGTCTTTAAGCGGCAAAACCTGACATTTAAATTTAACCTGGTAGTCCCCTTGTATCTGAGGCCTTACATCTGTTTCAGCCGTCATCTGCAAATCCGGATTCCGGTATTTAAATACAATTTCCGGGTCGCCTACAGGAAAGCCATCCACATAAGTTATCCTGCGTCTTAGTATGAAAGAATTATTATAAAGCCTGAAGTCATCCGTATCAATAAAAATCACTTCGCGGATCTTTACAGGGCTGTTGGCAAAGTTACCAACGCTAAAGCTCATTCCATTTTCCACTGCAGGAGCTTTGATCACTTTCCCAAAGTCGAACAAACTGTCACGCGAAACAAACCTGTTGGGCTTTAGGATCAGCTTAAATGCGAGATAATTAAAATCAGGAAACGGCAATCCATCTGCATAACGACCGGGTTTTATGTGTGGTATTTTACCCACCCATGAATCGGATTTCAATTGTCCATTTCCCCCGGGTGCAGGCATTTTTTTTATGGATGATTTGGTCTGCCCTTTTTGCCTCAGAGCAGCTGCGGGCTTTGCGGATTTCATAATTCGATGGTTTGAAATATTACATGCTTTTTAAAGGAATAGCTCCTCATTAAGTTATTGTTATCAATTTACACCATTCGCGTTTATATACGTTTGTTTTACGGTTAAATGAATTCTTGTTCTTTGCCTGCTGACGCAGCGGTTAGACATATAATAAACAACTTAAATTACGGTAAAAACCAACCATGGTTTTATTTGCAAAAAAATTTGAAAAAAAAATGTTTTCAGGTATTGAGCATTCATTTTACTTGCGCGTGAACTACGTATACCTTTATACCGCTTCACAAAAACCAATTACTTATATCAAGCTCTTTACAACATATGAGGATTAAGTGCTTATACTTTGCGTCTTATACCAGAGTATAGAGATTTTATTCGTGGAAACGGAACCAAATAAGCTGCAACCAAATTGAAGATTCAAAATGTTATTAGTACTATTAAAAACAACTAAGCTTCTGAACAAAAGGCCTTGCTTATAAATGATATACTTTTTCTTTTAGCTATAAGGTGATTTACATATCTGTGCACTAATATCTTCAATAAAAAAAATGTTTGATTATCTTATATACAACTGCCAGATTTGGAATAAAAAAAGGTTTGCTACCCTCTTTTTTTAAACATATTTTTTGCATGCCTCTTGACACATGACATAACTTGTTGTATCTTGTAATTGTCTGTGTTTTCCACTAAACACAGGGATATATCCTCAAGCATCTCATGATTTATGGGCCTTTAATACTGTTGTGTTTAATGCTGAAATACACAGGCTGATATCCTATTTCCTCACGCTAATAAAAAGATTATGAAAAAGGTAATTTTTACTTTTTGCATGGCTACGACTATGTATGTTAGTCAGGCCAAAACAATCACACTTAATCCTGATGCCGGAGGAACCGGCATTTACATTCAGGATGCCTCATCCTTAAATTATGCTCCCGGTGACACATTATTAATTAACCAAAACATCACCAGTTTCTACATTAACAATCTCAAAGGAACTATAAAAGATACCGTTGTGGTTACCGCAGTTCCCGGCGTTATAATAGGTGGTGCCAGCAACAGGGGCATAGAGATTTCAGGGAGCTCCTATTTCAAAGCGTATGGTCTTACCGTACAGGGTGTAAGCGGTGCGATCGGCTTTAAAGCGGGCGGGTGCACTAACCTGGCTGTTGAAAATGTATCAATCAATACAGTATCGGTAGGATTCATGATTAAGACAGACCCCGCTAATCAGTCCTTTGCGTACCCCAACTTTGTTATCAGAGATGTATCCCTGAAAAACTGTTCTGCAGAGAACTGTAATAACGAAGGCTTTTATATCGGTCAGACATCCGATATGTACAATGGTTTCAAAACACCTCCTATTGTTGGCTTGAAAATCAGAAACTGTTCTGCTACAAATTGTGGATGGGATGGATTTCAGATAACCAATGCACAGAACTGTGATGTTTCCGGCCTTAAAGTGTACAATGCAGGTACAGCAAGCCAGTCAGGACAAAGAAGCGGCATAGCCGTGCAAGATGCCACCACTGGTAGTTTTAGCGATTTTTATGTGGATGGATCCGTGGGCTCCGGCTTAACCATCTTTAGCAGTGGACAGGTTTATTACAACAATATCGTATTGAAAAACACCGCCAAAATGGGTAATAGTAATGCTGTTTATATTGACAACCGTTATGACAGAGGATACAATCTCGGCGCAATGCAGTTATTTATGACCAATGTAGTACTCCAGGGTGGTTCCAATGCCCCAAGGGAGGCTATGTACATTCAGAATGGAACAAGCAATGGCGCTCTGGCATCTATACCTGGTGTTATCACCAATTTCGCCTACGATCCAACCTTGTGGCCCAAGATAAAAGACAACGTTCCGAATGAATATATCGGCGGTACTGAAGGTATTCCGGATACAAACCATGTAACTCCTCCTCCACCAGACACTAGTTCAGTTGTTCCCCCTCCCGGCCCAACAGCTCCCGGCGCAATCTTTTCTGTAGGACAGGATAAGATCACCGTGTATTACAACGATGGAAGAAAAGATGTTTACAGCAAAACATCCTCTGACTCTGTTATGCCAACAGTGCCGGCACCACCAACAAACCTGGTTGCTACTCCGCAAGGGAAAAGTGTTGTATTAACATGGGACCCACCATCAGTCAACGGCGGATCACCAATAGCATCTTACCAGGTATACAGATCAACCGCAATGAGAGGTTCAGACCGTAGTGTAGCTGTAAATTCAGGGCTTAGTTATACCGATACCAGTGTAACTATTGGCTTTACTTACATTTATAAAGTAACAGCAATAAACAAAGTTGGCGAATCCCAGCCTTCAGCAGATGCTGTGGCTTCTCTTGCACCGGAACCTTTACCTCCAGCTCCGCAAGGTCTTACAGCACAACCGGGCGTAGGACAAGCAATTTTAAACTGGAGCCCACCAGCTTCTGGTGCGGATTCAATTACCGGCTATGCAGTTTACAGGGGAACCGTGAAAGGCTTTACCACAGAGCTCGTTTCAACCGTTGCCAAGAATGTTACAACCTATACCGATGCTGGCCTTACTCCCGCCACTTATTACTATACTGTGACCAGTACCAGAAACCATATGGAGTCCGCGAAGTCAAATGAAGTTTCTGTATTGGTTACTCCGCCACCTGTAGCACCATCTGCACCTCAAAATCTTTCCCTGGTGGCCGGCATATTACAAGCAACGCTAAATTGGTCAGCACCATTAAGCAATGGTAACGCAACAATTACCAATTACAAGATATACCGTGGCAATGCATCTGGATCAGGCACGTTGCTTACAACTGTGGGAGGCAGTACACTTACTTATACAGATCCGAATCTCACTAACGGCACAAATTACTATTATACAGTAACGGCAGTAAATTCAGCTGCAGAGTCTCCTAAATCAAACGAGGTGAGATACACGGCATCTTCATATACTTTGCCGACAGCACCTACCAATTTGAGGGCTACAGCAGCAAGTACTACTGTAACGCTTTCATGGGGGCAACCCTCCAACACAGGTGGCACCACCATTACGGGATATAAGATCTACCGTGGCACCGCTTCAGGCAAATACAACCTGATTAAAACCACCTCGGACGGTAACACACTATCTTATGTTGATGGAAACAAAACAAATGGCACAACCTATTACTATGTTATTTCAGCGTTGAATAGTGTGGGTGAAGGACCACTCTCATCGGAAGTATCTGCAAGACCACAATAATTATCAGCAACCAGCATAGGATCCAACCAGGAACACAGGCTGCCATTACCGGTAGCCTGTTTTCTTTATACCTCTCTTATGGCTGGATTTTATAGTTTGTTAAAAGATTTATTGCAGTTTTTGCAACAAATTATTCAAATGATTGTAATACAGTTAAATACCAATGCGGAACACCAGTTGGCCCGGTCAAGAAAAAGTTACAGATTGGCTTTTTTTATTAAATTTATTACGAGGACGTAACATTCGCCAGGAATTGCATTAAAAAAAAAACTTTTTCAGGATCTGCTTTGCTAAAAAACTTATTGGTTACGTCTTAACGCCGCAACTAACTGCGCCGGCCGCAATAATAGAATGATCTAAAGTACCCCTTGATTATTACCACGAAAACAGGACCTATTTATTACACCCCTTAAGACGCCAGTTTAAAACTGTCGGATGGAACCAATTATTTTCGCAACTGCATTTATTACTGCAGGAGCTGCTCTCATTGCGGGTCTGATAAACCTGTTTGTGGGCATGCATAAAGATGGTGAAAAGATAGATGTGCTGTTTGGAATACTGGCACTGCTTGTATTGCTGTTTATTGTTGTTCCCCCTGCGGGATTTATTACAAAAGTACAAGCCCCCTATCCTTTTTCCTTTTACGTTAAGTGTTCTTTTTTATGGGCACATTACCTGCTGCTACCCTGGTTTATCAGCTATTACAGCAATTACCACAGAAAAAAACTTTCATTAGTAATCAATGGTTTACTTGCTGTTGCTTTTGTGCTGATGGTGTCTACAGAGCAACGCAATGATAGCCCCAACTGGATTTGGTTTATGCTGGTTCCGCTGACACTGATATGGGCGCAAGGAATGCTCGCAGCCAGGCATCAGAAAAAACAAGGCAAGAGCAAGGAAGCTAAATGGCTTTTTACAGCAATGCTGATCTATGGACTACTGCTGTTTGCAGGCGTACTTTATCAGACCAATCAAGATCAACAGCAGACAGGCGGCATTAGAATATTCTTTCCGTTTAACCTCAATCTACTCACGTTTGTATGTATTATAAGCTTCAGGTTGAGGAACAAACTGTTTGAAAAATACCACATCATCAAAAAGCTGAATCAGGAACAAACTCAATGGAACTCCCTGTTGAACGCAGCACAACTTCTGATCGTTGCCCTGGACAAAGACGGTAATATCAGTTTCGTTAATCCTTATACAGTTAAAACGCTCGGCTATCATTCAGCTTCGGAATTGCTGAACCAAAATTGGTTTGAAAAGTTTCCTATGGCCGGTACAGGCAATACTTTAAAAGCGCTTTACACAAAAACAATACAAACTCAACAAACAATCGCCAATTTTCTTACTGAGGTCCGCACAAAAGACGGCACCGGGCTAAAGATAAGCTGGACAAACATGCTTATGTATGATGAGGATGGAAAGCTTAAAGGTACGATGAATATTGGCAACAACATAACAGATAAGGAAGACGCACTGATGCAGTTGAAGCTACTCAAAAATGAACTTGAAAAAGAAAGTCTTCCATCGACGTGCGAAACCAGTTCCCAAATCATGGAAACTGGTATTATTGGTCAAAGCAACGCAGTATTGTATGCTTTGCAAAAAGCAAGAAAGGTAGCCGACACAAACGCAAGTGTTCTTCTGAACGGTGAAACCGGTGTGGGCAAAGAGATTTTCGCACACTTTATACATAGCCACAGTTTCCGTAGTGATAAGCAGTTCATCAAAATAAACTGTGCGGCGCTTCCACCTGAACTGATAGAAAGTGAATTGTTCGGCCACGAAAAAGGCGCATTTACCGGCGCTTTACAAGCACGTAAAGGAAGATTTGAACTGGCACATAAAGGCACTATCTTCCTGGACGAAATAGGTGAAATGCCCCTTTCTGTTCAACCCAAATTATTAAGGGTGCTGCAGAGTGGTGAATTTGAACGGATAGGCGGACAACAGACAATAAAGGTTGACGTACGCATTATCGCAGCAACAAACAGGGAATTATCCAGGGAAGTGGTTGAAGGGCATTTCAGGGAGGATCTCTTTTACCGGCTGAATGTATTTCCCATCACTATTCCTCCACTACGAAAAAGACCCGGAGATATTCCGCTGCTTGTAGGACACTTTGTTAGAACAATATCTGCTGAACATAACAAACAGATCACCGACGTAAGCAAGGCTGACATGACCAGATTGTGCGAATACAAATGGCCAGGCAACATCCGTGAGTTAATGAATGTAATACAACGTTCTGTTATTTCTTCAGAAGGGCACACACTGAGACTCGAAGGATTAAATAACCAAAACCCGGTTAACGATGATACAACAATTGTTTCTTCATCAACTATTGAAGAGGTAGAAAAAAATCATATCCTGAAAATACTGGAAGAATGTAATGGAAGGATCAATGGCGAAAGCGGCGCAGCTAACAGATTGGGGCTGCATCCAAGTACACTGAGATCGCGATTAAAAAAATTGAACATTTATCGCGAAAACCTGTAAATGAAAAATGACAACCAATGAAAAGAAAAACAACCAGCAACCGAATGCGGCTATGGAAAGCCCTCTACTGCTATCGATATTTCGATACGTGTTTTAAATTTCGATAGAGGTCATTATTTGCATCACCTCAACATACAGTGATAGCCAGTAAAAATCAATATGTTATAAAAAAGCTATGCTGCAATTTTTACTGGCATACAAATTGAAATCTATAGATACCAAATCTGAACATTCTTCATACCTCCATAAACTTTCTGTAACCACATATATGTATTACTTAAAATTATCCGGGTTCATTCCCGAACATAATCAAAAAGAATTTGAACAAACTTATCGTTTGGCATCTACGCAAATACCTGACACCTGCCTCGGATTTCAGATCATGCGTGATGTAATACACGAAGGAAAATATCATTTTATCACCTACTGGGCGATTGTAAAATCACTGGAGTCATTTTCGCAGTCGGAACTTTTTTTCATGATGTCCGGTGCATTCACAACGCTTGGCCAACTGTATGAAAATGTAAAAGGAGAGATCACGCAGCATGTCAATTGAAACATTTACCCATTTGCAAAACCTATGCTGCGCTAACCGGATGCTGCCTATTTAGAAAAACTAAACTTATTGTTATGACCCCTATTCAATGGACGCAAAATGAAGCGTCAATCCCAAAAGAAGCGATCCAGGATCAGATGACAAAAATATTTAAAGATCCCGTTTTTGTAGAATCTGAAATACTGAAACGATTTCTTGTATTCATTGTAAATGAAACACTGAATGGCCGTGCCAATTGCCTTAAGGAATACACCATTGCCGTGGGCGTATTGGGCAAACCGGCTAATTTTAAACCGTCTGAAAACGGTATAGTAAGAATACACGCAGGCAGATTGAGACGCGCGCTGGATGATTATTATCACCACGCTGATATAGCAAACACAGTGTATATTTCCATACCAAAAGGAAAATACGTTCCGGAATTCAGTACTACAACAAAAAGCGATAGCACCGGCACGTTTGCACCTGTTGCCAGTCTTTCAAGAAAAAGCAGCAACAGCTCATACATCGGGCATCCTAACATGGTAGTTGCAGTGCTTCCTTTCACCTACCAGAAGAATAACGATCTGCTTGAATCTTTTACCAACGGACTAACAATGCAATTGAGTTCCGCATTAATGCATTTCGAGAGCATTTGTGTTATAGCACCCCAGGCCATTACAAGCCTTTTAAGCAGGACTTCTGACATTAGGGAACTGGCAACCAATTCAGGTGCCGATATTGTCATTACGGGGCATCTACAGTACGCAGGCGATAGAATACGCACTAACATCCAGATAATCAGAACAAGCAACTATCAACAGATGTGGTGTGAACTGCATGAAACATCTCTTACCAAATCCTCTATCTTTAAAGTACAGGATGAAATTGTAGGCATTACCGTTTCAAAGTTTGAAAACGCCAGCGCAGAGAGCTGGATGAGGCAAGCAGGAAGTGTGGTGATGGCTGCGGTGTAGAGAAGACCGTAATCGTAAGACCGTAAGACAGTAAGACAGTAAGACAGTAAGATCGTAAGATCGTAAGACCGTAAGACGTGTAAGATGGGGAGATAGGTAAGATGGAAAAAATGAAAAGATCGGAGTTGTGTTGGCGATGATGCAACCGATTTAAATAATAAAAAAAGGATGCGAAGTACATCCTTTTTTGGTGGTTTAATGTATTGTTACAAAGGCGTAATTGCTTGCTGATTGCTATTGCGTTACTTGCATCTTTTTCCGGTCTATTTCGCCAATGAAAGGAATTTGATCGAGCACGGCCGAGCGTACTGTGTTACGCATATAGGCTTCAAGTTGGAAGAACTGACTTGCTTTAAGGCCGCCGATCACAGGCTTGATCTTTTTATAGTATTTGAGATACAAATTTTCGTAAGCAATATTGTTTGCGGAAGCTTTAGTAACAAGCTCGTCCGCTTTTTTATCATCCATGGTCTGATAAGTTTTTGCATATTCCTCCAAGAGGGCTATATAGTCCTGGCCGAGTTTTCTTCTTTCAGTCTCATAGCTGTCATAAAGCTTCCAGAATGCAGTTGACTTAGCAGAATCAGTGATCTGCAGATATTCCTGCATCAGGTCCCGTTTATCCTTACCATACATAGATTGTATAAGGTTAATGTCATCCTTGGTGGGCTGCGCCGCAGCAGACAATGACACAAGTAAAATACCAAATACCAGGAAGTTTTTCATTTGTCAGAATTTATGTTGTTAAAAATGCAAACCCTCTTACTGTCTTACAATCTTACGCTCTTACTGTCTTACGATCTTACGCTCTTACGGTCTTCTATTGTCCAAATGCAAATCCAATACTTATCCCAAAATTCTTAAAGCTGTCGCGGTTCAGCAGATCGTTTTTATTGGTGGAATAGCTATACCCCAAAGCCACAAGAAATCCCCAGCCGGCACTCTTTTCAGGCTTGATAAGTACACCCACTTCCGGCCGCGCAACAAAGCCCCAGTTATTATCATCCGTCACATACACATTGTAGTAAAGCGACTGTCCGAGATACTGGCCGCCCAATCCAACGCCTATGTACGGCTTAAATGTTTTACCACCTTCAAAATAGTAATGGTAGGTTGCTGTGATGGGCAACTGGTATGCCTGCGCAACAAAATCACTTGTTACGGCGCTATTTCCGTCAGGCTTTTGGAATGTTTGTCTCGGCAGGTATTGTTCATAATTGGCCCAGTTTAAAGCAAGGCCGGCAGACATATTCTTTTTAAAGAAATACCGGTACTCAATTTTACCGCCCCTGTAGCTTGTCTTGGTGAGGTAATCGTTATTCGTAGGAAAATTCATTTCCCATGAAATGGCACCCAGTTGCTTCTGCGCAAGTGCGGATATCACGCAAAAAAATACAAGCACCTGTGTTATAATAATTTTCTTCATGATATACAGTTTGAAGTTGCTTATTAATGTGTTGTAATGTAGGGTGACTGTGTATATGCTTGGTTAATGGCTTCAACACCCAATTGAAGATCATTGGAAGAATTTCCGAGACCACCCGACATAACAGAGCTCCAGGGCACAAAGAGTTTACCATTTGCACTGGCATTCTTCAGATCTATCATGTCCAATATGAGTGTACCGGTTGGAATGCTGTACACCACGCCACCGTACGGGTAATAAGGCGGATAACCGCACCATCCCCAATAGCAGCCTCCCCAGTATCCCCACCACCAGCCAGGATAGATAACGCCCAGGTTAAGATCCTTCACTGCAGTAAGCCCCAGCCCAAGGTCCGGATGAGTGTTCTTAGCAACAAAACTGTAGCCGCGTGCATCCATGTTTTGCTTTACAGCGTTGACAAGTTGTTTTGCATCATCTCCAATCCAAAGACTGTCATTCTGATTGGTTGTTTCTAGCGCTATCGTATCCGAAATGTAATAAGTTTTGTAGCTACTGAAATTGGCGTTAGCGTCCTTTGCAGATTGCACAACAAAACTATTCGACAGCTTGTCTGTATCGGGAGTCTTAAGACAGCCAAACAGGGTTACCGATAAAACGGTTACCAACAAATAGCTTTTTTTCATTGTGAAAAGATTTGATTTACTGAAATAATTTTCTGCCATAACCAAGGTATGGCAACCTTACAAAATTTTCTTAGGGCGCAGTTGTTTAACGGTTAAGCTTCAGGCGGATTTACGGTTAAAAAAGTCAATAGTGAATGGTCAATCGTGAAATGTGCTGCAGCACTATAATCAACGAGCTTCTAAAAGGACTGAATCTGAGTGTTTTTACTTTTCACTTTTGAACTTACACTATTCACCATTCACTATTCACTATTCACCATTCACCATTCACTATTCACCATTCACCATTCACTATTCACTATTCACCTTCTCTCCCCTCACCATCCGCCGCCCAAAGATTTATATAGCTGAACTAACGAATTCAATTTTCCCTGCAGCGCTATCGATTGCTGCAACTGGGCATCAAACAAATTGTTCTGCAAAACAATCACTTCAACATAAGCAGTATATCCGTTATCATACCTGGCCTGTGAGAGAACCAATGACTTTGCCGCTGCATCAACCTCGTTGGTTCTTTGCGCATACTCTTCCGCATAAGTTCTGTAGGACGTCAGCGCATTGTCTACATCACCGAAGGCTCCTAACACTGTTTGCTGGTATTGATAATATACCTGGTCAAATTTTCTCTTTTCAGCTTCAGCCAAATTTTTCAATTTGCCGAAATTAAATATCGGTCCTACCAAACTTCCGAAGCCGTTAGCTACAAATCCTTTTGAAGAAAGGAAAGTTGATAACGCGGGGCTTGCAAAACCCAGCAAACCTGTAAGGCTGAATGAAGGCAGCCTGTTGGCCTGAGCAACACCGATCTGTTCAAATTGTGAGCGCAATGATTGCTCTGCAGATATAACATCCGGACGTCTTTCTATCAACTGGGAAGGAAGCCCCACGGGGATATCAGGAGTAATAGTCTGATCAAAAATTGACTTACCTCTCGCCACCGTTCCCGGCCCCTCTCCCATCAGAAGACGCAATGAATTTTCTACCTGCACAATTTGTCTTTTCAGAGAAGGAATGGTTGCTCCTGCAATAGCTTCCTGCTGCATTGCCCATAACTTATCCAGCTCTGCTACATACCCCTTATTAAAACGCTCGGTAATAATGCCTGTAACTTCATGCCTGTTAGCATATGTTTGCTGAGCAATTGCCAGCCTGTTATCCAGGTCACGCAATAAGAAATATTCCGAAGCAGCTTCCGCAACAAGGCTAACCTGCAATGCATTGCGATTATATACGCTGGACAAATAGCTTGCTAATGCAGCCCTGCTGGCATGCCTTATCTTACCCCATATATCTATCTCCCAGTTAAGCACACCAAATGCATTGAACGCGGCGCCATCAACACCTCCAGCCACCTTAACGGCATCAGATCCGGCTTTACCGCCACCTGCTTGCAATGCATAGCTAAACTGAGGATACAGGTTTGATTTTATTACAGCAGCCTGTAAACTTGCTTCAGCAATTCTTGCTGCGGCGGTAAGCATATCCCTGTTGCTATCCAGTGTGGTCTTAATAATTGTCTGCAATGCTGTGTCATTATAAAGATCGAACCAGCCCATTAACTTAGCCGTATCAATACGAACAGTGTCTCTATAGCTAATGGCAGCAGGCTGTTCAGGTGCAGTATATTTCTTCCCCACCATACATCCGCCTAACAACATCAGCGTAGCTAAAAGAAGATGATATGTATATTTTGCTTTCATTGTCTATCCATGTTGAGGTGTATCGGAAGCTGCGATTTCTTGATTTTTCTTCTTTTTCTTTCTTTCAATCAGAACAAAGAATGCGGGGATAAGCACCACACCAATGATCGTTGCAGTCAGCATACCTGCGAATACCGACATCCCCATTACCTTTCGTCCTTCTGCGCCCGCACCTGTTGCTGTAAGCAAGGGCACAACCCCAAGTATGAATGCAAACGAAGTCATCAATATCGGGCGGAAGCGTAGCTTGGCACCGTCTAATGCAGCATCAAGTGTTGGCTGCCCTGCTTCAAGCTTCATCTTTGCAAACTCAACAATCAGGATGGCATTCTTCGCATTTAACCCGATCAGCATCACCAACCCGATCTGGGCAAATACATTATTTACATAGCTTAGCGAAAACATACCTGCTAAAAACAGTCCGAGAAACGCGCCCATCACAGCCCACGGCGTTCCCAACAACACACTGAACGGTAATTTCCAGCTTTCATATTGCGCGGCCAGGATGAGGAACACAAAGAGAAGGGCCATTAAGAAAGCTTTTCCACCCGTTCCTGCCGCGGCTTCTTCCTGGTAAGAGATATTGCTCCACTGGTAGCCCATATCAGCGGGCAATGTTTGCGCTGCAACTTCTTTAAGTGCCTGCAATGCCTGGACTGAACTATATCCCTGGGCAGGCACACCATTTATTTCTGCAGCACGATAAATATTGAAGTGGTTGGTATACTGGGGACCCGCCGTGTCTTTTATCTGAATGACCGTACTTATCGGCACCATTTCATTTGTTGCATTGCGTGAGTAGAACTGTTGAAGATCTTCCGGCCGGTTACGAAAATCCGCATCAGCCATTACATAAGTTTTATACTGTCGCCCGAACTGATTAAAGTTGTTTACAAAAGTTCCTCCAAGTAAGGTTGCTATTGTACTGTTCACATTGTCCAGGTTCAGACCGAGCTTATCTACTTTTTCTTTATCTACCTGGATACTTTTTTGAGGAACATTGGCGCGGAAGAGTGTATAGATCTTTGCAATTTCAGGACGTTTACTTGCCGCAGCAATAAATGCCTGTGCATGCTGCGCAAGGTATTGAGGAGAGTTACCGCCACGATCCTGCAGCATCATCGTAAAACCTGCACCGTTACCCAAACCAATGATGGGCGGCGGCCCTACTGCTAACACCGTTGCTTCGGAAATGTTTTTCATACAGATGGCGTTGATCTCCTGAACAACATCCAGCGCCGTCTTGTGTCTGTGTTCCCACGGCTTCAATGTAATGAAGAATGTAGCAGCATTGGGAGCAACAGTATTATTCAACAGGTTATTACCATTAACTGTTGTATACAGGTCTATTTCCGGAATACTTTTCAGAATAGCTTCTACCTTTTTTGTAACAGCATCTGTGCGCTCAAGAGACGCAGCATCAGGTAGTAGTGTGCTTATAATAAAATAGCCCTGATCTTCTTCAGGGACGAAGCCGGAAGGAATTCTTTTACCAAGCATACCGGCTACAACCACGATTCCACCAAGTATTATTAATGATATAATTAATTTTCGTGCAAAGAAACCAGCCACTTTAACATAACCATTGGTGAACTTATCAAAGCCACGGTTAAAGCTTGCAAAGAAACGGGCGAGAAGACCTTTTTGATCCTTCTTCGGCTTTAACAGCAACGCAGCAAGCGCGGGGCTTAATGTAAGCGCATTGAATGCCGAGAAACAGACCGATATCGCAATGGTGATCGCAAACTGCTGATACAATCTTCCGGTTATTCCACCTGTGAATGCTACGGGAACAAACACGGCTGAAAGAATAACGGCTATCGCAACAACCGGACCACCCACCTCTTTCATAGCAAGACTGGTTGCTTCTTTTGGCGACTTGCCATGTTCTATATGATGCATTACTGCTTCCACTACCACAATGGCATCATCCACCACAAGACCAATTGCCAACACCAATCCTAACAGTGAAAGCACATTCACCGAAAAACCAAGTAAAGGAAACACAATGAAAGTACCAATGAGTGAAACCGGTACTGTAAGCAACGGAATCAAGGTTGCGCGCCAATCCTGCAGAAAGAGGAACACCACGATTATTACGAGTACAACTGCTTCAAGCAGGGTATGAATAATTTCATCTATCCCCGCGGTTACAGCAAGTGTTGTATCTAACGCAAAATCCATTTTCATGTCGGGCGGAAAACGCTCCTGCAACTCTTTCATTCTTTTCCTTACTGCCTCGGCAACAGCAAGCGCATTAGAACCAGGGATCTGGTAGATAGCGATAGTTGAAGCGCTTGAACCATTGATCCTGCTCGTCATGTTGTAGTTTTCCGTACCAAGCTCAATTCTTGCAACATCACTTATACGAACCAATGCACCATTCAGATTTGATTTAAGTATGATATTGCCGAATTCCTTCTCTGTTATTAAACGTGATTGGAGCAGAGCTGTGTAAGTATTCTGAGTTCCTGCTGCAGCAGGTTCTCCACCAAAACTACCACCGGGCTTAATCACGTTCTGTACTTTCAGTGCATTCATCACATCCTGTACAGTAAGGTCATATTTAGACAACCTGTCAGGCTTTACCCAAACTCTCATCGCATACTCGGATCCGCCAAACACAGACACATCACCCACACCATAAATACGTTTCAATTCATCCACTACATTAATGAATGCATAGTTGTTCAGAAACTTTGAATCGTATGTATTGTTGGGAGATGAAATAGAAACCAGCATCAGCGGGAAGGTGAGCGATTTTTTTACCGTAACACCCATTTGAGTTACTTCGGGAGGCAGGAAAGGATTGGCTTGCGACACACGGTTTTGCGTAAGCATGTTGGCGTTATCAAGATTCACACCTACTTCGAAAGAAACTTCAAGTCGCATCGTTCCATCGTTCGCATTTACGGAACGCATGTAAAGCATATTTTCCACACCATTCACCTGTTGTTCTATCGGCGTAGCTACAGTTTGTTCCATGTTTACAGAGTTTGCTCCATTATATGTAGCATTTACCTGTACCATGGGTGGCGTGATCTCTGGATACTGAGAGATAGGTGTACTTCGAAGTACGAGGTACCCTAGTATTACCATTAGAATGGATATTACCATGGCAAATATTGGCCGCCGGATGAAAAATTCACTCATGAATAAGATTGAATGGGTTTGCTATTGTATTCTGTTAGTCTATTACTTAGTTGAAGTAGAGTCGTAAGAATATGGGGTCATTACCGGCTTGATGGTCATGCCAGGCTTAATAAAGGTATTACCCACGAGCGCAAGTTTTTCGCCCGGTTTTATACCTTCTGTAATAACCCAGTTGCTACCTGACCGAACGCCTGCTTTTACAGGACGTGGATTGATCTTACTACTGTCATTCACCACAAAAGCCATATACACATTCTGCATTTGGTTGATTGCTTCCTGCGGAACAAGAACGGCATTTTGTATTTCGTCAGCTTTAAACCGCACTTTTACATACTGGCCAGGACGCAGCAGGCCTGATCTGTTTGCAACAACAGCCTGCACCAGCAACGAACCTGTTGTCGGATCTATTTCACGGTTAGTAAAATCAAGTTTACCGGTTTCAGGAAAGGGCGTACCATCGTTCAAAACAAAAGAGACTTCAAGTTCCTTTGCAGTTTGGTAAGTCATTTTTTCCTTAAACTTCAGGTAATCATTTTCTGATATGGAAAAGCGTACGCGCATGGCGCCTACAGATGAAATTGTATTAATTGGCTGCTGCCCTATGCCTTTATTTACATAGTCGCCAACCTGCACTTTGGAAACACCTATAATACCATCCAGCGGAGCTGTAATGCGGGAATAACTTAGTTGTGTACGCGCGTTGTTTAGTGTGGCACCAGCAGATGATACCGCCTGTTGCTGCGCATCGTAACTGGCTTGTGCTGCATCAAGGTCGCGTTTGCTTAACGCATTCATTTCTGCCAGTGGCTTTACGCGATCAAGATCAGCTTTTGCTTTAACAAGCAATATATTGGCTTCAGCCAGTTGCGCTGCGGCAGCCTGTTCGCGATCACGCAATTCATCGTCTTGTATTACATACAATAGCTGACCACGTTGAACGTGACTACCTTCTTTAAAATTGAGGCTCTTTATCCAGCCTTCTGCACGCGGTCTTATTTCTACATCTGATTGTCCGTACACCTGGCCTACATACTCTGTAAAAACAGGTATGGTCTTCTGACCAGCCACAACAACCTTAACTTCAGGAACAACCTGCGTAGTTTCAGTATTTTTTCCTTTGCAGGAAAGAAGCGCGTAACCAGTAAAAATGAACAGTATAATTAACGTTGGTTTCATGTAAAAAATTTACAGTTTCCAGTTAATCATGCCGGTTATGTAAAAGGGGTTTAAATAATACTTACGCATAAAGCTAGTAATAAAATTTTCAGATTTTACGATTCTTCAAACTTTCTTCCTACTTAACCGTTAAATAACAGATGATGGTGATATACAACATTAATAAGGTAATTTTATAATTCATAACAGATGAGTAGTGCATGTTGTTTGATGAATGCACGAGTAACACACCCCAACACAACCGCAACATTTTTTACATCATTAATACAATTTCATATGGCTAAAAAAATTCTATTGCTAATGCTTGCCGGTTGCCTTGTTTATACAGGCTATTCGCAAAATGTAAGACTGAATGCTTACGGCGCTTATGTTTTTGATGACAAAGTGGACTCTTATTACAGCAACACAAGTTATTTTAACGGGACCATAAAAGGCGGCTTTCTTTGGGGGGCAGGCCTTGAATACAGGGTACATCAGTATTACGGGATAGAATTGATGTATCAGCGATTAGATACACATGCTCCTACTGAATACTATGATCCGGGTGGCCAGGGGGGCATTGGTTCCGGAGTTAAACACACCAATTTCGACCTCGGAATCAACTACATTATGGTTGGAGGTGCTAGAACATTTCATCCAAGTGAAAAAGTTGAACCCTACGGTGGTTTTATGCTAGGCATGGCCATCGTCGATGCAAAAAATCCGGATAAAGGCACCAGCGCAAGCGCAACAAAATTTGCATGGGGCCTTCGTTTAGGCACTAACATTTGGACATCTGGCAAAGTAGGTATTAAGTTGCAGACACAGCTTCTTTCTGTTCCGCAAGGTGCCGGTGGTGCTTTGTATTTTGGAACAGGTGGCGCAGGTGCCGGAGTATCTACTTATTCAACTATGCTGCAGTTTGTTTTAGGCGGTGGACTTACATTTAAACTGGGACAACAGAAAGCACCAAGCACAGCACCAAAATCATACTAGTACTCCGATCTGTAAATAGCTACTGGTCATAGACTAAGTCCTGATCAGGATAGAAAAATATTCGTTGACTTTGTAGATGATAAATAATTACCAGTATGAGTACTTGTTATACAACATCACAATTTTTAAACAGGCTCTCTAAGCTGATTTAAAATTGCGATGAAGTGTTACCAGGTTTTATTTTTTAATAATTAAGGCAATAGCGTTCAAATATGAAAACAACGATCATAAAAGCGACAACATTCGTATGCATAACCAGCCTGATGTTGGCTTGTCAAAGTCAAACAAAAAAAGAAGAACCAACGACTGTAACGATTGACAAGGAGCAGATCAAAAAAGAAATTCAGGCCAAAGAGACTGAATTTGCGGCGACTTACAATAGCGGAGTAGTGAAAAACATTGGTTACTATGCTGATGATGCAACCAGCTTCTATCAAAACAGGAAGCCGTTGGTTGGTAAGGATTCGATCATAGCATTTTTACAATCAGACGTAATCGGGAATACAGACAAGATTTCTTTTACAACGAATGAAGTTTTTGTATCCGAAAATGGAAATATGGTTGTAGAGGTTGGATCTTTTACAGTTGTTGATTCAACTAACACTCCATTCAATACCGGGAATTATATGACGCTGTTTGAGAAGAGAAACGGCAGCTATGTTGCTGTAAGGGATATGAGTGCCTCTGATCGGCCGATTAAATAAAAAATCTTAAGATATTTTTCAAAGGTTTTCCGGTTGTTCCGGAAGACCTTTTTTGTTTACCAACACATTCATTCGCATTAATAGAAAGATGGCTTTAATGCCTTACGGCATTTGGTTTTTACCACAGATAGACACAGAGTTTATTCACGGAGTTGCACGGTTTTATTACCCCAAAAAAAGCTTTGTTTTTTTTCTGTGAAACTCTGTGAATAAAACTCCTTTCACTCTGTGGTTAAACTACCACGCAGAGAAAGAGCGAAGAATGTGCTTAAGTCCATCAAGTTAATCGAGAACAATCATTTTCAATTATCCCCGCCTGAAAGACTTCAGTCGGGCAGGAACTATCCATTGTCAATTTAATTACCTTCTTCTTCCTCCACCGCCTCCACCTCTGGCACCTCCACCCATAGAACGTCCTCCGCCTGAAAAGCCCGAACCCGATCTGGACGAAGAAAAATTAGATGACTGGCGGGTTGATGCTGATGGCGTCTGGCGATTGGAAAAAGAAGATCCGCCTCCTGCTCTGTCTGAAGTAGCAGGACGCGTTGACGCAGATGGCCTGTTGGATGGTGTGTTAGAAGGACGTGTAGATGCTGAAGGCCTGTTTGATGGCGTGTTAGATGGGCGCGTTGACGCCGAAGGCCTGCCACCTCCCCTATTACCGTCTATTGATCCATTACCATAGCTTCCCCTGGCCCGGTTATCCGATACGGTAGCTGATCTATTCCTGGTGCTATTATAGTGATTAATGCTGTTCCTGTTGTTAATAATAACTGTATTATTCCCTCCATGATAGTGCCCCCCGTAATAGCCGCCATGATAGTAGTGGTTACTGCGATAGATGCCAACGGCCATAACCGTTGCAAAGCCAAACCAGGGTGGATAATATCCGTAATAATACGGAGGAGCATAAGGCACATAGGCCGGGGAATATACATATTGCACAATGGGTGCCTGTTGAACAACGACCGTAGTGGTTGTTGCCGGAACTGCTACTGTAACAGGATCCTCGCCTTTATAAGCAGGATTGGGCGTAACCGGTGAGTTTCCTTTTGGCTCTATAACATAGTCTTTGCCATACAGCTCTTCATCGCCGACGATCTGCAAAGAAATTTTTTTATCCTTGTTTCTGTCCAATAAGATGACGGCGACATCCTGCGTTTCCGTTTTACTAATATCATCCTGAAGTATAAATCTATACGAATCTTCATCTTTTTTGGTAACCACTTTAATAAAGTCGACTTTATTATCCAGGTTCAAATCCAGGTTATTGATTTTTTCTTTTGGATCGTTCAGGGATTTTTCAAAAGCCTCAATTGTCTTTGACTTTTGAAACAAATCCAAAACGGCGTACAGATCAAGATTATCTCCAGCCAGCCCCAGCATGGGCAGCGTATCTTTAACTTCCTTGGAATCTTTTTTATCTTGAGAAAAAGCCGGCAGACTAATCAAACCCAGCGCCACAATCAAACAGGGCAAAAGCAACTTTTTCATGACAGGGTAATTTATATGGTGAAGCTTATACAATTTAATAAATATTGGAGACATTTTAAACAAGTTCGTTTATTAGGATTGAAGGTCAAGGTGTAAGGTATAAGGTGTAAGGCTTGAGGAAGGCGCATCCTATCCTCTTACATTCTTCTTATCTTACAAGGTTTACGGTCTTACGGTCTTACGGTCTTACGGTCTTACGGTCTTACGGTCTTACTATCTTACTATCTTACACGTCTTACTGTCTTACGGTCTTAAAGATTAAACCTATACTGCAAACCTCCAATAAACTGCGAGCGACTTCCTAAAAAGCCATATTCCGCACGTATCATCCAGCTTCTATTGATCTGGAACTGAGAACCAATAATAAAGTTCCATGGATCCTGTGGCTTTTTATCAAGTGAATACTGAATGGTTGCATTACCTGCACCGCTAACTATTTGTGAAGCCTGATCCAATACATTTCCCGCTTTCGCCAGGGCAGCATTAGCTGCTTCATGCCTGGCAACATTAACCGGGTTCTTTTGCTCAACAGTTGTGAGACCGGCCCACCAGTTATCAACCTTCTGCTGATTTTGAGAAACCTTCATATACCCTGTATCGATTTTGCTTTGCCATTCGTTTACAGGCAGCAGATCTGATGCGTTTAACGAGCCTGTAGTACCTGTATTTATTTTTAGCCTGAAACCACCGGCCCATACAGTTACACTTTTTTCAGGATGGTTTTTGAATGTTATGTTCTTACCAATTCTCGGACCAAACACAAATGCAAAAGCGGGTTTATCAAGCGCACTTATATCCGACCATGTACAGTTCATATCCAGTATGATAAAAAAACCACCTACACCAACCGTTGGTGTCAATCCAAACCCGAATGTAGTTGCGTCAAAATTTGCTTTGGAACTGAATGAAGCTACACGTTTCCATGAACTATCATCGGGCAACCATACACCACAATCAACAGCAGTTGATGTTCTTGATTTAGCGAAAATTGCATAAACATTCAGAAATGGAAATATCCAAAAATCAGGTCTTATGTTTACTCCGTTTGAGGTTGTACGCGCGCCATCAAACCTTACAATCTGATCAAGATCATGCAGGGGCCCATTGTTTACTCCTACTTTCAGATTATTGATCGTGATGTCTGACTTCTGTGTAAGGTACTGAATACTTAACCCCGCGGACTTGGGCAGTTTAAAACCTTTCTGTGCAACCTTTTTGCCCCAGATAGGAAGCAAATATGGGTAGTCGGCAGTTTTAAGGCTATCTATAACATCAACATTCTTCTGGCCTATCACTTTATCTGCAGTGTATTGACCAAAAGTTTGCAAAGACACAAGTAGAATCAGGCAGGTTGCCAGGAAGATGTTCCTTGTCATATTTTTTCATTTCGTAATGACGAAACAGGTTGCTTTTTTGTTTAACATACATCTCTCCAAATTTGTTCAACTGATGTGATTTTCAATATGAAACATTTATCAGATGCAGATTTGGAATTTGAAATTTTAGATTTGAAATTTAACATCGTTTAGATAAGAGGTCACATTATCAACAGCAATAAAAAATCACTAACAAATCTATATTTAGAAGACCTCCCCAAAGCTGGAGATGCAGGCTTAGCTAAACGACATTGGATTTGAAATTATTAAATAAGGCACTCATTAGGTTACATTACGCAATGGTTATTTGCATTTAACGGTAAAACAGTAACAAATGTTACGGTTAATCCAACGCATTTATCAGCATAAAAAAATGAAGCGCTAACTTTAATAGCATGTGTGAGTATTTGGTTTAAAAGGCCTGTTGTTGTTGTTTATGCTAATGCCGTATGCAGACAGTTATTTGCATTAATATCTCTGCTCCTTTTTGATAAAAATTCAAAAGCCCGTTCAATGGTAAAAAGATCAACCATGCACAAAGGCCCACGGAGGCAAATTCTTTTCCAGCCATCGAATTCCCTGTATCTGCGCAGTTCATCACCAGGACATGAACAGGGATTAACTCGGAAAACGAAGATTTAATTTTCTTGGTTTTAAATAAAAAAACACAGCAACCAATTTCCTCACATATCCGTTCAAGATTTTCAAAACTGTAGCATGACACAAAGCAATGATAAAAATTTCTTTAACGAAGGAAGAGCACTTGCAGATGAAATCCGTGATTCGCATAAAGCCATGTCTGACCTGTGGCAAGGAATAAGCACTTTCGCCAATATACGTAACTGCGTTACAGTTTATGGATCTGCCCGCTTCAAAGAAGGCCATGCGTACTATGAACTGGCCCGAAGTGTGGCGAAAGCTTTGGCAGAAAATGGCTATAGTGTTATGACCGGAGGTGGGCCAGGCGTAATGGAAGCTGCAAACAGAGGTGCAAAGGAAGGAGGAGGCGTTTCACTTGGATGCAACATTAAGCTTCCCTTTGAACAAAAACTGAATCCGTTTGTGGATATTAAAGTTGAATTTGAGTTTTTCTTTACACGTAAAGTGATCCTTCGAAAAAATTCAGTTGCATATGTTTTGTTGCCGGGAGGATTCGGTACGATGGATGAAATATTCGAAGTGTTTACACTAACGCAAACAGGCAAATTGCCACCACGGCCCATTGTTTGCATGGGTTCAGCCTACTGGAAACACCTTGGCCAGTTTTTGCGGGAAACCATGGTTGAAGCTGAAACTATTTCACAGGAAGATCTTAAACTGGCGCTGGTTACAGATAGTGTGCAGGAAGCCATTGAGCATATTGCTAATAAGTCGCCGAATACACATGCAAGAGTTGGCGAGGAACAGGATATCTATTAGCTTGAACGGATTGAAGTACTCATTAACTATTTATCGCTCTTATCAGGAGCAATGCGCATAAACAAGACGCTATGAAATCAAAAGAAAAAGAGCTTGACAAAATTGACGTAACTAAACTTAGTAAGAAAGAACTCATCCAGCGTGCAAAAAAGTTCTCAAAGAATTTTTGTGTATCCGATGGGAAAAACTTTCGCCTGAAAGATTATGATCCGGATGATGACGGAGGACTTGGCCCTGAAGACAAACCGCTGGTCAAACAGGTTTTGCAACTCGGCGTAAATGCACTTGCAACTATGCAGGATATTCTGTATGCACAAGACCGGTGGTCCGTATTGCTGATATTCCAGGCCATGGATGCCGCTGGAAAGGACGGAGCTATTAAGCATGTAATGTCAGGCATCAATCCGCAGGGTTGCCAGGTCAGTTCCTTTAAAGCACCAACGTCCGAAGATCTTGATCATGACTATATGTGGAGATGTATGAGGAACCTGCCGGAACGCGGCCGCATTGGCATCTTCAATCGCTCTTATTATGAAGAAGTGTTGGTTGTGCGCGTCCACGAACAGCTGCTCCAGAGTCAAAAAATACCGCAGAAACTTGTAACAAAAAACATTTGGAAAGAAAGATTTGAGGACATCAGGAACATTGAAAAATATCTCACAAGAAATGGCACGCTGGTTTGCAAATTCTTTTTAAATGTATCGGCCAAAGAACAAAAGAAAAGATTTCTTGAGCGGATCGACAATCCTGATAAGAACTGGAAGTTCTCTGCTTCTGATGCCAAAGAAAGAAGGTACTGGAAAGAATACATGAATGCTTACGAAGACATGATTAAAAACACGGCTACCAAAGATTCTCCGTGGTATGTTATACCTGCAGATAACAAGGCCTTTAGCAGAGTAGCTGTAGCTTCAGCTGTTATTGAAACGCTTGACTCTATCGGACTTGAATATCCCAAGGTGGCGAAGGAAAAATTAGCTGAATTAGGAACAATCAAACAGGAATTGCTTGCAGAAAAATAACAACATCAATAAAGTCTTTACCATTAAATCTTAGCAATTAGCATGAGTACTGATGTTATGCATATTGGACCTGGCAATAGTGTAGCCGAATTGAAAGAATCAATACTTGGTCACTTCTGTTTTGACGTAGGAAAATCTCCCGAATATGCAACCTTGCACGATTGGTACATGGCAGTGGCTTATTCCGTTCGCGAAAGAATGATGGAGCATTGGGTAAGCTCTTTAGAAAGAATACGTGACAAGCATCAGAAGATAGTTGGCTATTTATCTGCAGAATTTTTAATGGGGCCACATCTTGGCAATGCCATAATCAACCTGGGTATTGAACAGCAAATCAAAGAAGCTGCGGAGCAGCTCAATATTAACCTGGATGAGATACTGCAACAGGAAGAAGAACCCGGATTAGGGAATGGTGGACTTGGCAGGTTGGCCGCATGCTACCTGGATTCCCTGACTACCCTGAAAGTTCCGGCAATAGGCTATGGTATACGTTATGAATTTGGCATCTTTGATCAAATGATCCGTGATGGCTGGCAGGTAGAAATTACAGACAAATGGTTGCGCAATGGCAATCCGTGGGAAATTGTAAAGCCTGAACTTAATTACGGCGTGAAACTGGGTGGCAAAACACAGGGTTATACGGATGAGAAAGGTGGCTACAGAGTTAAATGGATACCGGAGTACGAGATCAGGGGTGTTGCTTACGATACACCTGTCCCCGGATATAAGAATGAAACAATTAACCTTTTGCGTTTATGGAAATCTGAAGCAACTGAGTCTTTTGACTTCCAGGCCTTTGACAAAGGTGATTATTATGGCGCTGTACATGAAAAAGTGTTTTCAGAAACAATATCAAAAGTTTTATATCCCAATGACGTTTCGGAAGCAGGTAAAAAACTCAGGTTATCTCAACAATACTTTTTTGTATCCTGTTCCTTGCAGGACGCCTTGCGTATATTAGAGCTGCGCGGCCTTAGCCTTGATGATCTTCCTGATGCCGTCACGTTCCAGTTAAATGATACGCATCCATCCATTGCAATTGCCGAGCTCATGCGTTTGCTGGTTGATGAATACATGGTTGACTGGGACAAAGCCTGGGAATGTACAAGAAAAACTTTCGCCTATACAAATCACACTTTATTACCTGAAGCGCTTGAAAAATGGTCACTTCCCCTGTTTGCACATATTTTACCAAGGCATCTGGAGATTATATATGAGATCAACAGCCGGTTCTTGTCTGACATTAGAAATAAATATCCCGGAGATGATGACAGGATCCGGCGCATGTCTATTATAGATGAACAGGGCAGTAAATATGTTCGTATGGCACATCTTGCAACCATAGGCAGCCATGCTGTTAACGGTGTCTCTGCACTGCATACAGAGTTATTAAAGCAGGATGTGCTGCATGATTTCTATGAACTTCAGCCTGATGCATTCTTTAATGTTACCAACGGCGTTACACCAAGGAGATGGATAAAACTCTACAATCCGCGCCTTGCATCACTGATATCTGATCGCATTGGTGAAAGATGGATAACACACCTTGAAACAGATCTTATCAATCTTCAATCTTTTGCAGACGATCTGTCATTTCAACAAGCGTGGCGCGATGTAAAAAAACAGAACAAGACAGACCTTGCCCATCTTTTGAAACAGCGCTTTGGCATGAATATAAATCCTGATTCACTATTCGATATCCAGGTCAAACGGATTCATGAATACAAGCGGCAACACCTGAATGCACTGCATATTATCCACCTGTATAACCGCATCAAACAAAAACGCACTGATGGCATTACTCCACGCACTTTTATTTTTGGTGGAAAAGCTGCTCCCGCATATTATCTCGCCAAGCTCATCATTAAACTGATTAACGCAATTGGGGAAACAATCGATAACGATCCTGAGGTAAATCAATTTATCCGGGTGGTCTTCTTTCCCGATTTCAATGTAAAGAACGGAGCGCATGTTTACAAAGCTGCAGATCTTTCCGAACAGATCTCTACAGCGGGAAAAGAAGCTTCGGGCACAGGCAACATGAAATTTTCTATGAACGGAGCGCTGACGATAGGTACGTATGATGGCGCCAATATAGAAATAATGGAATGCGTAGGGGAAGACAACTTTTTTCTTTTTGGACTAGACGCGGCCGAAGTAAAAGCAATTAAACAAAATGGTTATCACCCGTATGATGTGTATAACAATAACAACGACCTTAAAGAAGTAATCGACCTGATTCAATCCGGCGCCTTTTCAAAAGGTGATACCAATATATTCAAGCCGCTTATCAATTCGTTGCTGGGCGACGATCCGTATCTTGTATTACAGGATTACCAGGCATATGTTGACTGCCAGCAAAGAGTTTCGGCAGCATATAACAACGAGCAGGCATGGACAAAAATGTCCATTCTGAATGTGGCAAGAATGGGCAAGTTCTCATCAGACAGATCCATAAGAGATTATTGTGAAAACATCTGGCACGTTACACCCGGATAAAAAATTTCTGGCTATGCAGAAAACGGAAAGAACGTTGAATGATCCCGCGCATGGAACCAGCTTTCCGCCAGGAGCTACTGTATTTACAGGAGGTGTAAATTTTTCCCTGTTTTGCAAGCACGGCACATCTGTTGAACTACTTCTGTTCGATCATATTGATGCTATCGAACCTGCCCGGACAATTACGCTTCACCCAAAAGAAAACAGAACGGACAATTACTGGCACATATTTGTGGCGGGCATTACAAGTGGCCAACTCTATGCCTATCGGATCAATGGACCGTTTGATCCCGCAAAAGGTCACCGGTATGATCCGTCTTTAACATTGATTGATCCATATTCAAATGTTGTTGCAGTACCACAAAGGTATGACCGTAATGCAGCAAACATTCCCGGAAAAAAGGGCACAACACCCCCGATGAAAAGTGCGGTTTCCGACCTCTCTTTATATGACTGGGAAAACGATTCACCTATCAGAAGGCCATTTGCGGAAACAGTAATTTACGAAATGCATGTTGCCGGCTTTACCCGTAATCCTAACTCAATGATTGATGACGCAAAAAGGGGAACATACGCCGGCCTGATTGAGAAGATCCCCTATCTTGTAGAAATGGGCATCACTGCGGTAGAATTATTGCCCGTGTTTCAGTTTGACGAACAAGACAGCCCGGAAGGCCTCATCAATTACTGGGGATATTGTCCCGTTTCTTTTTTTGCGCCGCACCAGAAATACAGTTCGTCACAAGATCCGGTCGCTGCGCTGGATGAGTTCCGCGATATGGTTAAGGCGCTGCACAAAGCAGGCATTGAAGTAATACTGGATGTCGTATTCAATCATACTACTGAAGCTGGTCATAACGGACCCACATTTGCGTATAAGGGTATTGATAACAAGATCTATTACATTCTGCAAAATAACAAGGAGTACTATGCTGACTTCTCAGGAACAGGCAACACTTTAAATGCCAACCATTCGATTGTGCGACGGATGATCATGGACAGTCTTCATTTTTGGGTAACAGAAATGCATGTTGATGGCTTTAGGTTTGACCTGGCCTCGATACTATCCCGCGACGAGGATGGCACTCCGATTAAAAAACCGCCTGTTTTGTGGGACATTGATTCCGACCCTGTACTTGCAGGTGTAAAGCTGATTGCAGAAGCCTGGGATGCCGCAGGCTTGTACCAGGTAGGAAGTTTTGCGGGCGACAGATGGAAAGAATGGAATGGAAGATTTCGCGATGACGTGCGAAGGTTTATGCGGGGAGATGACGATACTTTATCCAGGTTTGTAACAAGACTGATAGGCAGTCCCGATATTTATAGTTACCGTGATAGAGAGCCTGAACAAAGTATCAATTTTGTCACCTGCCACGACGGCTTTACGCTTAACGACCTGGTTTCCTACAACAACAAACACAATGAGGCCAACAGGGAAGACAACAGGGATGGCAACAATGACAATTGCAGCTCTAACTACGGAACAGAAGGCCCTACGGATGATGCTGCAATAGAAGAACTTCGCAACAGGCAGGCAAAAAACTTTTTAGCACTCACATTGCTCTCCATAGGCACGCCGATGATACTGATGGGTGATGAGGTCCGCAGAACGCAATACGGCAACAATAACGCCTACTGTCAAAATACTGATCTTAGCTGGTTTGACTGGTCGCTTACAGACAGACATGCAGACGTCCGGAGATTTACGCAAAAGCTTATCGGTATTCGCCTGCGGCGTGACCTGTCTAAAGCTGAATATAGCATGACGTTAAATCAACTCCTTGGGAAGTCAAGCATTACCTGGCACGGCGTTAAACTTGGACAGCCGGATTGGTCATACTCGTCCCACACCATTGCTTTTACCGTAGAATCACTGGGCGGCACAATGACCATGCATTATATGCTGAACACTTACCATGAGGCGTTAACGTTTGAAATACCGGGACCTGCGGCCGGTTCTCAATGGAAACGTTGGATAGACACAGCACTTCAATCTCCTGATGATGTTAGTGATTTGGAAAACGCTGTATACATTTCTGCAAACAAATATGAACTTAAGCCCTATTCAATTGTTCTTCTTCTTAATACCAAAGAAATTGATCGATAACCGCTTTAACTAAAAGACTGATACAACCAATGAAAAATTTCTGCTTTATACTAATGAGCCTCGTGGTTGGAATTTGCTTAACACAATGTAGTAAACAGACCCTAAAGATCACCGGCTCCTGGGTAAAAAAGGACAGCCTGCCCAAACAGGCAAATGAGAGTGTGTTTATTGCGGCGCTAACCCAGAACACCGAAACAAGAACGATACTTGAGAGTGACCTTGCTGACGGAGCGCGGGCAAATGGAATAAAAGCAGTAAAAAGCCTGGATGTTTTCGGTCCCGTTACTGCAAACACGGACACCGCTGTAATAGCATCACTGATCCGAAAAGTAAAAGAATCCGGATGCAGTTCCATTCTCACTGTTTCTCTCCTGGATGAAAAGAACAAAACCACATATACAAAGAGCTCGGAATATACGTATCAGCCATACCCATATGGTGGCTATTATGGCAATTTCGCCAGCTACTACAGCTTTGTTGCCGGTTCTACTTTTCAACCGGGCTACTATTCAACAGACAAAACTTATTATATTGAAACAAATCTTTATGATGTAAACTCGCTGGGTATTCTGTTTTCTATTCAAACAAAAGCCATGAATCCTCCCGCAATAAACAAAGCAAGTCAGCAATTTACGGAAACACTTCTCAATGAGTTAAAAAGCAACGGGTTACTGAAGAAAAAAGCATAAAGCCGCCAGCCATTAGCCCATGCTGCTTACATAGAAACACTATTTTTTGTAACTTTAATATACCGGTATAGCCGATGGCAAATACTTTTACTGCGCCTGTGTGAAGTGTCTGTACTCCGGACCTTCCGCCTTGTAAACATGCTGACGCCAATCCGTAAATGCCATGATACCGGTCATTGAAACGACGTTAAAATTATTATAGTTTGCAAACTAATGCTAACTATATGAAACCCCACATAACCACAATCAAAGATGATTGTAAGCATTGGAAAATATTCATCGCCATTGGTGTACTTTTCATTCTAATTGGTTTCTATACAATACTTTTCCCTTTTGAGCACACAATAGGCTCTGAAAATATTTTTGGCGCCCTGGGCGTGCTTACCGGTACAGGAAAAATCTACTTTATATTTAGACGTAAAACTCATATCTCCACAAGAAAATGGACGTTATCAGTAGCTTTTTCTGAAATAATCGCAGGCATTTTTTTACTGACCTATACCGGTTTTACGATGGTGATGCTTCCGTTTCTTTTGAGCTTCTGGATACTTGCCGGAGCTATAACTTTAATTGAAGAAGCGAGTGGGATACAACAATTTCACGCCTCCCAGTATGAATGGCTTTTGGGCGCGATCGGTCTGACAATTATTTCAACTTTCATCCTGGCATTTCTTCCCTTGTTAGGCATCGTGACTACATTATTCTGGGCTGCCTCATGCCTGATAATAATGGGTGTGTATTATGTTTTACTCTCATTCAGGCTGAAAGCTATCACAAAAATTCATCATCTGTAAAATATAAAAAACGTCAGAAAATCCTGAATCCGGATTAATACAGACAGCTGCCTGATAACGTTAGAGACGAAGACCAGACTTGCCTATTCGCGTATCTTCTCTTCATACATATCTCCGCCTGTGATATAGAACACTAAGTTTTCACTACTTCCAGCTTACCGGCAAAGTCCATCGCAAAGGCTTTAACCGCATCCCAGTTGGTATATTCATAATCCTGTGAAGTATCTGTGCTTCTCCCCTCGCGCTTTGCAATCATTTTCATTACAAGACGTTTGAAAAAATCATACTGGGTATATTTCAATGCTCCCGCAAAATGCCCGACCATTTTGGGCGACCAGCTTACCTTGATTAAGAAATCAGAGGCTATCTTTTCTGCTTCCCGGTGTTCTTCTTCCAGATCAGATGCAACAGCAAGACAAACGGAAAAGAAGCCGGATGGCTTTTGGTTTAGCACCTGCACATTTTGCCGAACATAATGCGCTACGGCAGGCTGATAACTGTGTATGTGAATGGAAGCCCCTATCAGAACAGCATCAAATTCTGAGGCTGGAGGAGGATCATCAGAAGCGTCAGCAATTGTAACATGGTGACCGCAGTCTTCCAAAGCAGATTCTATGAAACGGGCAATTTTTCGTGTCTGCCCTTCTGTAGTTCCATAGACGATTAGCAGTTTCATAAGCTGCTCATTTTATAGGTTGAGTAACAAAGATTTCACCGTCGTTTACCTGAAAAATCATACGGAGAAGCCAGAGACGCAACATAAATATCTGAAAGTTGCTGACCAACAATTATGATGCAGCTCATTCCCCGCCCTGATTGTGGTCAAAAACAGCGCACTGACGGCATCTTACGATCTTACGGTCTTACTATCTTACGGTCTTACTGTCTTACGATCCTACGGTCTTACTGTCTTCCATGACCAATCTCAGTGTTTAGACTGACCACCGTCTTTGCAGATGCTGTTGCCAAAAAATATTTTTGTCGATCTGTTTACCTGAAAAACAAAGCCAGGTGCCGTTAGACGACGAACAACTGCACCAAACGAAGAAATTGCCTTCTTTGAAAAGTCATTTTTCATTAAAAAAAGGTGCAATATGAATAAGTTGGCAGGAACTGAAACAGATCAATATAAACACAATTGTATGTCGCAGGATAAAGTTGAGCAAATACAATACGAAATCGATACGTGGAAACGGTTATTGACATTCATGATGGATGAAAATATATGGCTCAAGAACAGGCTCGTCGAAATATTAAAAAAAGAGCTGGGCAGGGCCAACCTGACCAGCATCGAAGCATTTCATAATAGTTTTATCAGGGAAGATGATATGATCAGTGTTTTGCGAAACGATATTTCCGAATTCAGTAAGATCCTTAAATCAGAACAAATTATTCCTGAAAGCGCATTAATTGCTGAAGCCGACAATAAACTCGAAAATATCCGCAGGCATATAAGCCTTTTGGAAAAAGATTTTTCCCGGTTAAAACTCGACTTCAACAAGTATCTGTTACAGCATGTTTAGCAAGCTGTATTGCTAGCTGTAAATCTTTTCCAATTTGGACTTATTGAGAACGATGATGCGGCCATCATTGATATCAATAATCCTTTCATTTTTAAAATCAGTCAGCGTTCTTATCAGCGATTCGGTAGCCGTTCCTGCAATGGTAGCCAGGTTTTCACGGCTAATATCGATAACAGGGTTCTCCCCTTCTTTCGTCGGATATTTTGCAAGGATCATCAGCAACGCATCAGCAACTTTTTTTCTTAGAGAATTGTAAGCCAGCCTTAGCAAATGAGTTTCCTTTTCTGAGACATTTTTCGCCAGTAGCTGGATAAACCTTTTGGCGATCTGGGGATTCCGGGTGATCAGATTATCAAAATCTTCGCGCGGAATTATAGCCACTTCAGTATCTTCAAGGGCCATGGCAGTATCCTTATAAGTCGTGCCTTCAAGTAAAGCAACGTATCCAACAAAATCACCCTCACTAAAAAGATCTGTAACAAGCTCTTTGCCGTCGTTGTTAGTCTTAAAGCTTTTAACTTTTCCCTTTAAAACATAGAATACCCGGCTGGGGTGATTGCCTTCTGTGTAAATTATCTGTTTCTTTTTATACCTGTTTATATTTCTGTCCTGGGTAAGAGATTCAAGTGCATTTTTTCCGGATGATAATTCCAGCAAATGCTGAACACCCTCTAGCCCGGGTCCAAAGTTTTTTTTCAGGTCATCCATCTTTTTCAGGCGGCCATTGACCGCACTCAGCAGTTCGGTACCATCAAAAGGCTTTGTAAGATAATCATCGGCACCCAGATCCATCGCCTTACGGAAGTCACTTCTTTCCGCTCTTGCAGTAAGAAAGATAAAGGGTGTATTCTTTACAGCATCATTTCTTTGAATTGCATGAATCACACCATAACCGTCCAACTCCGGCATGGTAATATCACAAATAATCAAATCCGGTTTTGCTTCCAATGCTTTTGCAATACCTACCTTTCCATTCTCTGCGGTTATTACCTCGTAATTGGACAACTCAAGTATTTCTGCCGTATTACTTCTTATGTCGTCGTTGTCTTCAATCACCAGTATTTTTTTCATTATGTTAGATTTTATTAAAGGTTATAACAATTTCCGTTCCCTCGTTCACTTCACTAATGCACGAGATAGATCCATTCATCAATTCTGAATACCTCGCAACGATATGTAAACCAAGCCCGGTCCCCTGGATATTGCTTACATTACTACCTCTGAAGAAGCGTTCCATCAGGTGTTTTTGATCTTCAGCAGGAATACCAATGCCATGATCTTTTACAGACAGACTTATTGTATTACTTCCATTATGAGTAACAATTTCGATCGGTGCATCCTCCGGGGAAAACTTACTCGCATTGGAAACAAGGTTCATTATAATATGTTTGACCAGTACAGAATCAAGTTCAGCCAGGTCTTCTCCCGTGTGGTTATAAATGATCTCCTGCCCATTTTTCAAATTATTTTTCAATTCATCCAAAGCATCGGCCACAAAAACGGGCAAATTAAATTCGGTGATACGGACATAAATTTTACCTTCTTCTATTTTGCCCACACTTAAGAAATCATTGAGTATATCTGTAAGCATTTTAACGGATGAAATGATCCGGTTTAAATGCGCCTCCCGTCGTGATTCATCCTCAATTATCTTCACTTTATTGAGCAGATATGCCGAAGATAAAATAGTACTGAGTGGCGTTCTGAATTCATGCGAAGCCATGGAAACAAACCGCGATTTCAATTCATTCAATTCCTTTTCACGCTCGAGCAACTTCGACAATTCTTCTTTCGACAATTCCAGCTGTTGAATTGCCTCGGTAAGCTCTGTTGTTCTTTGCACAACTGCCTGCTCCAGCCCATCATTCAATTTTTTAATTTCCTCTTCGGCATGCTTTCTTACAGTTATATCATTTATAAATGCAATTACATACCTGTGTCCGCTGTGTATATAACTGCTAAGACTTACCTCTACCGGAAACTCAGTTCCGTCCTTTTTAACGCCAAAAAGATCCATGCCTATACCCATCGGCCTGTTATGAGGATGTTCAAGGTATTCCTGCCGGTGATGAACATGCTTGTGATGAAAACGTGAAGGAATCAAAACCTCAATTCTTTTGTTGATCACATCTTCCTTGTTGCAGGCAAACATCCGGAGCGCAAAGGCATTAACCTCGGTTATTTCGCCCTTTTCATTCATTTCTACAATCCCAACGCTGGCATGTTCAAGCAGCGCTTCAAAACGGGAGACTTCATTATTTACGTTCTTTTCACTGTACATTGGCGTTCTTTTGTAAACCAACAACCATGTGTGACTAATTTAAGACTTTTAATACCTCAGGCAACTTAATAGCAGCGGCAACAAAACTGATGACTTCGTGCCAAAATGCACGCAATTGACGGTGTAAAAGACTTCATATCACTGGTTAGCTTATCTCGACGATCGGATTAAAACAAAAAATCAACCTGAACTACATCAAATTTTGTCAGAAATAATTGAAGGCTGAATTCCGCCTAAATGTAAGTAATTATTATTCAATGAAATTTTTGCTGTTTCAATTTCCATTTCCTACAAATCCGGGATGGATCAAACTCATATTCAATAATTCAAAAGACGCTAAAAATATTTGAATGATTGTACCTGGCGCCTGTCGCTTTTACTGCTCACAAACAGCTTTCCGGGTGATGCAGGTCATCAATTTTCAGGATCAGCCATTAGTAACTTTAAGAAAAATTTAGGGTTATGGTGGGCAAATTGACAGACCCTCAAATTGAAGAGGTCTTAAAAAAACAAATATTCGGACGCATAGGTTGCCATGCGGACGACACAACATACATAGTACCCATAAGCTTTGCCTATGATGGAAAAAACATTTATTGCCATTCTTTAGAGGGTAAGAAAATTGAGATGATGCGAAAAAATCCCAGGGTATGCTTTGAAGTGGACCTTATGGAAAACATGGGCAACTGGGAAAGTGTAATATGCTGGGGCCGTTTTGAAGAACTAACAGATCCCGAGCCCCGGAAAAAAGCCGTGGATCTTTTACTGCACAGAAAATTACCGGTTATATCAAGCGAAACGGTGAAATTAACACCGAGCTGGCCATTTTTTGGTAATGAGGAAGGATCTGTTGATGGGATCATATTTCGCATTGCGGTGGAAGAAAAAACCGGCCGGTACGAAAGTCAGGATATCAAACTGTCTTACACCAACTGACTCAATTCTTTTTTCAGATATACATATACATAACTAAATAATCCGGAGTGCTTTTAAGCTCCGTAAAATTTGTTTTCGTAGGGTGCAATGACAGGGCTGCTGCGCATAACGGGCGGCCCTTTATGTTTGGCTACACCGGTGCAGATGGAATGCTTCAGGAAACTGCGCCTGATTCTATACAGATTTGTTTGCATCCATCTTCTGATTAATTTAGAGGTACATATTCTCACCTGTTTAACTATAGCTTATATGAAGCTGCCACAAACTATGCGGGCAATGGTGCTGGAAGCGGCACAAACATCTCTTGTTCAAAAAGATTTACCCTTACCTGTTGCCAGCGACGAACAAGTACTTATTAAGGTGATTGCCTGTGGCGTATGCAGAACGGATTTACATATTGTCGATGGCGAGCTCATGCATCCAAAGCTTCCACTTATTCCGGGACATGAGATCATTGGCACTGTTGTACAAAAAGGCCCCAATGTACATGCATTAAAAGAAGGTGATGTTGTTGGAGTGCCGTGGCTGGCACATACCTGTGGAAAATGCAGATACTGCTTACAGCAGAAAGAAAATCTGTGCGAAGATGCTCTATTTACGGGATACACAGTTAATGGCGGCTATGCAACATTTACTGTTGCATACGCTGATTATTGCATACCGCTTGAAGATACATTGGCCAATGCTTCAGCGGCACCGTTGTTATGTGCTGGTCTGATTGGTTATCGCTCATACAGCATGATAGCACCTTCGGCGGTCAATATTGGAATCTATGGATTTGGCGCAGCAGCGCATATACTTACGCAGCTGGCGGTAGCACAACAGAAGAACATATACGCATTTACGAGAGATGGCGATGAGTCCGGCCAGCAATTTGCACGAAGCCTTGGCGCTGTATGGGCAGGCAATTCATCCGCAACACCGCCGGTAAAGCTGGATGCCAGCATTCTATTCGCTCCCGCCGGAAGTCTTATTCCTAAAGCGTTAGAGCATACCGGCAAGGGTGGATCCGTTATCTGTGGCGGAATTCATATGAGCAACATACCTTCATTCCCCTATAGCCTGTTGTGGGAAGAAAGAAAAGTTATGTCAGTCGCAAACCTTACCCGTCAGGACGGACAAAATTTCTTCGATGCTATAACCCATGTGGACATTAGGACAACAACAAAATGTTATCCCCTGGAACAAGCCAACGAAGCCCTGTCAGATTTAAAAAACGGGAAACTCAAAGGTGCAGCGGTGTTGGTTATGATCTGAGCATATTCTCTGTGTAGCTCAGTGTCTACTCAGTGCCCCTCCGTGTAACTGTATTTTTTTATTTCACATCAGAAAAAGATAACCGTGCACTTTTCGTCGATTGCCCGTAGGGCTTATAGCTTAATAGATGCCCTAATACTCAAGCTCATTCTTGTCCGTAGGACATTAGCCTCTTTTATTTGGTTAAAGCCCTACGGGCTATGATGTTCTCAATTCGGACATTTCTACTAAGCTTAATTCCCTACGGGAAAAACTGTTAATGTTATGTAATCTGTCATTGGCACGGAAGGATACATCTTCCAAAGCTGACGATGCTTGTTTAACCTAACGACATTACTTCGCCAATACAACAATGGCCCGGCTAATTAGCCAGGCCATTTAAATTGTTTTCAAAGGATACAGTAAAGGCAAATCGACATTTGCCTCATTGATCATGAACATTTTCTAAAAACCACGTTTTATAAAAAAACAACAACCATTATTATCAATCAAGCATATCTTCCGCTCCCATGCTATTTTTTCCCAAAACTACAATCCCGGGTGTGGTTAACTTCTTGTAATTATCACCAATAGCATAATAACCTTTTGTTGCAGAGGATTTCTTGTCACCGCCAACTGTTACTACGGGCACTAAATTGAGTTTTGATTTATTGTCGCTAATGGCATAATAACCTTTGGAAACATCATTGGTAGTCAGTGTTGCCACCGGCGTCTTTTGTTCCAGTTTATTTGCATTATTACCAATTCCATAATAACCTTTTTGAATTGCCTGCGGCTGCTTTACATAGTTTGTATTCTGCTGTGCATGCAAGTAACCATAGCCTGTCAATAAACATACTACTGCCATTAATATCTTTTTCATAGATAATAGTTTAGTTGAAGCAATACAATTGCTCCTCTTGAAACAAATTAAGTTTAACCTCAAATGGTAGATGCGTCGTTAAAATGCGGGAACTAAAACGCTTTACAGTAGGTGTGCACAATTCAGGATATAAAGCCTTTGTTTAACGCAGGCTCTCTTATAACTCATAAGTGAGTGCGCTTTGTTGGCTTTATTTGCAGATTCAAAATTATTATTTGACTCCCTGCCTAATTCCGCAGAGGTATTTTTACCAGTATTAACCTTTGCAACTAAAGAGTGACAGATGTACACATCACGCTTAAGTTTACTTTCGGAAGTTTTTGAAATTTTTCCTTTTGCAACCACCAATCCATCGTGCTGATCATTTGCCACTGTATCCATCCTGAATACTGTAACAAGTAACGCAATACAAACTGATAATATGATTACAAAATTCCTCTTCATTACAGACGCAAAGGTAACATCTGATACCCGCGCGTGTGACTTATGTTTTGTTAAAAGCAACTGATTACCCTTTTATTAATTGGATTAATAAACTGGGTAACAATCAAAAAAGCATGAATATTTAATTTAAAAAAAGAAGATAATTCAAAAGTAAAAAGTTGAAAATTCAAAAGTCACGACCAAGACCTCGCTGAGATCTCAAAATAAACCTCCTTAAACCGAAACATGATATTTTGCCTTTTACTTTTGCTTTTTGACTTTCAACTTTGCTTATTGAACTTTCTTAAAAGTTATCGGTTAATGTAAGCAACAGATGTTATGACAATGGCGACAAATAAAATACAAAAAATAAAACGGATTACCGTTCTTATAACGCTTTGTCTGCCGTTGCTTACAATTTCACAGACCACACCTCCAAAAGAGATAAATCAGCAAATTCAGTTCTGGACAAGTATCAACACTGTAACCCGGTTCAACGAACGGTGGGGTATGTTGGCAGACTTTCACATCAGGAGAAACAATTTTATAGCAGATCCCAGTTTCTACTTTTTAAGAGGCGCTGCAAATTATTGGATAAAAGACAACATGACCGTTTCTCTTGGTTACGCCCATATGTGGCTGGCCCCATCGCGCAGCGATTGGCATACATTTTCCAATGAAAACCGGGTATATCAACAGTTCCAGGTAATATCAAAAATCAGACGGTCTGTTATTTTGCAGAGATTCAGAAATGAACAACGATGGCAGCAGAAAATTGTCGACGACAAAAGAACAAATGATTACAGATTCACAAATCGTGTGCGCTATCTGTTTAACTACAACTATTCAATATTCAAGAACAACTACCTGCCATCATTGGTTGTTGCAGATGAAATACTCATCCATTTCGGAAAAGAAGTCGTATACAACACATTTGATCAAAACAGGCTTTTTCTTGGTATAAAACAAAATATCAGCCCTTCACTAAGCTTTGACTTTGGCTATATGAATGTTTACCAACAGAAATATACCGGCTATCAATATGATATGAATCATACTATCCGCTTGTTTTTCTATTTAAATATGGGATGGAAAAGAAAAGTAACACCTCCTGTAAGCGGTACCGGCGAAGAATAATACACTATGTATACCAGGCTTGCAGGTTGTACAACAGCGACCTGTTCTATTGTTTTACGGAAATAAAAGCGAAAAGCTGCCTCATTGAGACAGCCTTTTTTATTATTACCCCCATGAAAGAAATTTATACAGCCTATTGTTCGGTAACGGGCAATGGAAATTTATCCCATACATCATCTCCCGGTCTGTCAATAGGCAGCGTGTTTAGTTTGTTATAACGGCGCAGATCTATCCATCTATGACCCTCATAAAACAATGAATATCTTTTTTGCTGCAGCATCTCATTTATCAGGGCATCTTTTGTTTGCGCACCACCGTAAGCTGCAAGATTATGACTGGTGCGGATTCTGTTGATTGCTTTTATTGCTTCGGCGAAATTATTTGCCTGGATATTTGCTTCGGCATAGATCAGTATTAATTCTTCGTTGCGAATAATGGGCATTGGTGCAGTACTTGAAGTGTACACCCACACATCCCTGTTACTGCTGAGTCCACTGAGAGAGGCAGTCGTATTACGCAAAGTCGCTTTATTTATCCTGTCATCATTTGCAGCAATATCTGCTGCAAAGGAAGGATGTGCTACACGCACTTCCCCATTCTGATTTTGCGGAATGAAGGCCGGATTTAACTGATCACCTGAGCCGGTTCCAAATACATGGCTCACGCCAAGATCAAGATCCCTGGCTAATCCAAAAAAAGATTCACTGAGATCAGTCAAAGACTCGTCCCATTTTTGCCTGTAAACGGCAACGCGGGCTGCTATGGCCCTGTTCACCTGCATTAGCCCTGCAGCATCATTGAATTTTGTAAATCCCGCGAGCGGAAAAGACACGGTGGCGTTGGCTAGATCAGTCTTACCCGAATCCAGTAAAGCGGCAATGGATTGAAGCGCCTCATTGTATTGAACGATCGGCCCCAAATGGTCAGGATCTGCTACATCAATCCTGATACCGTTAGTGTATGTCAGATTAAGATTAAGCAGGAGCTCATAAGCTTTGATCGTTCTTGCAAAACCTATATAGCCACTCTTCTCTGCAGTTGTTATCAGAGAGGAGTTCTGAGCTGCCTGTATAAGGAGATTACAATTTTTTACAACCCGGTATCTTGCAGACCAGGGATTGTTTATATAAAAATTACTGCCGCTTAAAACCGCATTGTTCGCTCCAAGCAGATCGGTAAGATATCTGGGTTCCGAAGGGGAAAAACGGTAACCTTCCCTGCCTATCGTACAAACGTCATCCAGGTAAAATGCCATATTGTTTCGCATGCCTGATTCTGTTCCGCTAACGAGGTTGTTTAATTCACTTGCCGAGGCATTATTCAGGAACTGTTCACCCGTTGGGCTGTTAAGATTGCCATAATCCTTTTTGCAGGAAGCAAACATCACAACCGAACTCAAAGCTATAGTTGAAAATATATTGATCACTGTTTTCATTTGGTTGATGATTTAAAAGTCAATTGAAATATGAAAGTTTGCTCTTTTGCTTGCCGGGTAAGGGTCTACATCCACGCCGGATGAAAATCCTGTTCCAAAATTGGATACTTCCGGATCATAAGATTTGTATTTGGTAAATGTGAGATAGTTATTGAGAGAGGCCCCTAATCTCAGGCTTTTGATGAACTTAACCGGCAATTTGGCAAATGAATAAAAAACACCTACTTCACGCAAACGTAAATAACCTGCGTCCTGTACAAACATTTGTGCGCTGGTTCCGATCTGGGTAATTCTGTACACTCCGTCAGGCAGTCCCGCCTTGTTGGTAACATTATCATAATCGGCACTGGTACCTCCAAAGTCTGTCTGTAAATTGGTTAGATTGATATTGTTTCCTCCGTTTTTCCAATGCAACAAAAATCTAAGACTAAGTTTATTCCAGAATGTTACTTCATTGTATGTATTCATCTGGAAACGCGGTTCAGCATCGCCCAGTACACCAACTCCGGCACCGTTCAATCCCACTATTTGCGTAGCGGATTTACCCTGCTCTATCTGGAACGAACCCAGTACATATCCGAATGACCCTTGTGGTATTGGCGGAATAATATACTTTGTTACAAGCGAACGGTTGAGCCAGAAATTGACAGATGTGTTCCATGTAACATTTTTTGAGGCGACCGGTTTCGCATTTAACCCCAGCTCAACACCACGATTGCGAAGGTTACCCGCATTTACCCAACCAGTTGCAAAACCAGATGAAGCGGGAAGGTTTGCCAGCATTAAAAAATCGTCAATATTCTTGTTATAATAAGTAAACTGGAAACCCAACCGTCCATGCAGAATGGTAAAATCCAGCCCTGTTTCAAATTCTTTTTGACGTTCGGGTTTAATATTGGGGTCACCTTTTTCTGTATTCACCAACGATCCCGGATTGCCGGCAATATTGGAGATAACCAATGATGTGAATTTACTGCCATATGCAGGCACGTTGTTGGCCTGTCCGTATGCAGCACGCAATTTAAAGTTATCAAAGAAACCTCCTTTCAGCAAACCGCTGTGCGTAAGGTTCCAGGATATCCCGGCCTTTGGATAAACATAATATTTGGATGCATCGCCATTATTGCTCGATCTGTCAAAACGCACACCAGCCGTAATGTTTACGGCTTCTGCAATACTGGCTTCTTCCTGGATAAAAATTCCATCATTCTGAAATTTCGCTCTGAACTGTTTTGAATTGAGCGCTCCGGCCTGGTCAACATTCGACTGACCTGAGATTACCTGCGTTGCTATGTTCAGAAGATTATTATAGTCTCCTGTTTCCTGTGTAAGACCTGCTGAAGTAGTAAATGAAAGCTTGTCAGAGGGTGCATATGTATTTACCAAAGAAAGAATATAATTGGTGTTGAGATTTTTTGTGGTCCCCTGAATGGATGTTCCTTTGTTTACAGCCTGAAATTGCAGGTTACTTGGGAACAAAGCGTTTGTTTCCAGGTTATAAAAATCGATACCGCCCCTACCTATAAAACGGGTTGTGCTGTGATTGCTCTTTTGAAATATCGCATCAAAATTTAATCCTGTAATAAAGCGGTTAACCGCCTCGTTGCTACGCATTAAAGCTATAGTCTGCAAGGGATTGGATGCAGCAAAAGGATTGTTGGGATAATTACCAAAATTATCAGGATGCAGTTGTGCAAAACTTGGTGTTGAAGCAAGCGCTATACCTAGTGATACACCTGTATTGTCATTGCCGGACAAGCCCCTGTCTGCAGATGAATTGATATATCCGGTTGTAATACCAATCTTAATATTATCAGTAATACGATGATCAATATTCAACCGCAGGTTACTGTTGCGATAACCCGTATTTTTCACAATACCTTCTTCATCCTTTTGCGCTGCGGAGAAATAGAAGCTGGTCTTTTCTCCCCCGCCACTTATGCTGAGCACAGTGTTACGGGCAAAGCCTGTATTGCCATAAATCTCTTTTTCGTAGTCGTATATTTTTCCGGCGGACTCTGCATCTAAAAATTGTTGACGCAAAGCTGCACTGGTTGCACTATCAGACGAAAGACTTGCGGCTCTGTCCGCGGTAAACTGACGCACACCGATAAACTTTCTCGCTGTGATAATGCCAAGATCCTGCGAAAGGGAAACACTGGTTTTTCCCTGCTTTCCTCTTTTTGTGGTTATGATTACAACACCACCCGCAGCCTTCGATCCGTAAATAGCCGCAGCAGAAGCACCTTTCAGTATTTCTATATTTTCAATATCCGCCGCAGGTATATCCGCAATGCGGCTTGACGGATTATCCTGGTTAGAAGTGGGATTGCCTCCTGCGGCAGCACCTGTAACAGCATTCAGACCCGCAGAAGTCGCTGTATTATCAACAAACACGCCATCAATTACATATAACGGCTGAGTATTGCCGTAGACTGAAGTAACGCCGCGCAGCTTCACAGAAATACCGCCTCCGGGCGCACCGGTATTGGCATTAATGTATGCACCAGGAATCTTACCTTCAAGAGCGCCGTCAAAAGTTTGTGCAGGCGCCACACCATTCAACTCTTTACTGGATACGGTAGCAACTGAATTAGCGAGATTTCTTCTTTTAACACTGGTAGCAAGCCCTGTAATTACAACTTCATCAAGCTTGGTGACATCTTCTTCAAGCTTAATCACAACATCATCAACCAGGCCACTAACTGGTATGCTTTGAGATTTAAATCCTGTTGCGTTGATAACAAGGACGGCGTTTTGTGAAACAACGATATGAAATTTGCCCTCATTATCCGATGCAACACCAAGATTGGAATTTTTGACAAGTATACTTGCTCCGGGCACCACAGCGTTGTTAATGTCTGTTATTTTTCCGGTAACCGTTTTGCTTTGCGCCCATACCAACGAAGGCATTGCCATGATACAGACCAAAAAGATCACTACGTTTAAAGGTTGTCTCATTGTTAGTTTTGTTTTGATAAAAGAGTACTTCTTTACCGGTCATAAAAGTCATACCGGTACCGTTTATTTAAACGGGTTGTGGGGTTGTATAAATATGGTTACCGTAACCATGTTCGGCCACCTGTGCGGCGCGTTTTTCATACGAAGCCAGATCTGCGGGCGTGTTGGCAGCAAGCCCATCCACATAGCGATTGAACATACAAAATGCAGCAGCAATTAAAACGGTGTCGTGAATATCTGCGTCTGTTGCTCCGGCTTCCTTTGCAGCACTTACGTCTTCTGCAGTAACATATTTTCCACCTTTTTGTACTTTACCAGCGATATTCAGCAGCGTTTTTAACTTTTCCGGAATAGCGGCCGCATCAGGTCCTTTTCTCACCTCATCTACAAGCTCACCATCGCCTTTCAGGTAACAGCGCGCTATTTCACCGTGCGAAACATCACAATAAAAACATTGATTAAGGTGAGATACATAAGTTGCAATAAGTTCCCGTTCGGCCGGTGCAAGGCCATTTGATGTGCGAAGCAATGCCTCTGCCAATACTCCCATCGGTTCAGCGGTTCGCGGGCTGAAAGCCAGCAATGCCCTTATACCGGGCAAATCCTTGTCTACAAGAATGTGTGGCATAGTGTTTAGATTTTATGATATGGTATTATTGTAAAGGTCAAAATCGATATAGCCTTCTTCTGCTCGTTTAGGTGCTCGCTCCACATAGAATTGCCTGTCCTTCGGAGACCATGTGGCGAGGCCGTCAACGTAACGGTTATACATGCAGAATGCAGCAGCAATCAGTACCGTGTCATGAATTTCCTTGTCAGTTGCACCCGCATCTTTCGCATTTTCAATAACATCAGCAGTTACATGTCGACCACCCTCTTGAACCTTCGCAGCAACAGCCAGCAATGCTTTTAGCTTATCCGGGATATTTGTGAGAGAGGGCTCTTTTTTTATTGCATCAATCTCGGGAATATCGCAACCCAGGTAATGCCCTGCAAGGGAACCATGCACATTCTGACAAAAAAAGCAATCGTTCAGGTACGATACATAAGTACCTATCAGTTCCCGTTCTCCACGCGTTAATGTGTTGTTATCATCACGCAGCATAATCTCTGCGAGTTCATTTAACGGCTTTGCCGTTTGCGGACTATAAGCCATAAGCCCACGTATGCCGGGAAGATCATTTTCAAGGTTGATGTGTGCCATAGTTATAATTGTTTTTGAGGTGAGACATACCCATTATATGCCATCCGTTCGCCCATTGCTTCATATGCAGAGGCATCATTTGGTGTAAAGCTTGCAAGTCCGTCAACATATCTGTTAAACATGGAAAAAGTTGCCGCAATTAAAACTGCATCATGTATCTCTTCGTCCGTTGCGCCTTCTGAACGAGCATCATCAATATCATTCTGTGTAACTTCCTTTCCAAGTATTTGCACTCTGCCTGCTATGTGCAACAGGCTTTTTAACTTAGGTGTTATGTTTGCCCTGTCTGCATCGTTCAGCACTTCATCAACAACATTTCGTTCTTCACCATACAAGCAACGGGATGCGGCAGCATGACTACTCATACAAAACATACATTCGTTACGACCCGAAACATATGCGGCAATCAATTCTCTTTCAGCTTCAGTTAACGGTGAAACTCCCCTTAGCAACGCCTGCGCCAGGTTGTATAAATGTTCACCGGTCTCCGGCCTGAACATCACGAGGCTTCTGATTCCCGGAACACCTGTAGGTACCTGGATGTGTGCCATATTATTTGATTTTTGAAGGTGAATAAGATTCGGGCCTGAACAACAATGTAACTACAAGGCCTATCAGAAATACGAACGAAAATGTAAAAATTGAATTACCAAAACCGCCCAGCATATCAACCAGTGATCCGATAAAAAAAACGATTGTTGCTGTAAATAATCTGCCCACATTAAAACAAAAACCGGTGGCTGTCGCCCCAATGCTGGCCGGGAAAAGCTGAGGTATATAAACTGATAATGCGCCCTGGCTAATACCAAAGAACAAGGCCATGCATGCAATTTGAACATATACTGCTGCCGATAAAGTATCGGTCAGTTTGAATAATGTAAGTGAAAGCACGAAGCATACAACAAAACAAATGATCATGGTTTTGCGAACACCAACGGCGTTTACAATCCATCCTGAGATAAATCCGCCGGTTAAACCGCCAATGCCCATAAGCATCATTGCCATGCCACGCTCTTTCTGTCCATCAGAGTTTACAACCAATGTTTGTATCCATGAGGGTAACCAGGAAAAAATAGCCCACAAACCAATGAGCGTTGTTCCAAAAATAAGCGAACCTGCAACAAGGTTTTTCCGGATATCCCTTTCAAATATTTTACCCAAAGGCACCCCTCCATCGGTTCGATGCATGTCACCAATAACCGCACCGGAAGAAATATACTTCAGGCTAAGTATTGCTATGGTTACCGGAACTATCCCCACCACAAAACCATACCGCCACGATGCGATGAAATAATTAATGAGGCCTGCAGAAAAAATACCCACAGGAATTGAAATGGATAAAAAACCTAAAGCCACGGCTCTTTTCTTTTCACTAAAAGCCTCAGAAACCAACATGGTAGTTGTTACCAAAACTCCGCCGACGCCAAAACCTGTAAAAAAACGGCAGATCACCAGTTGCACCCAGGTTGAAGCAAAAGCTGTTGCCAGCGTAAAGATTCCGTAGCAGCAGGTTGAATAAATAAATGATTTTTTTCTCCCAATACGATCGCACAATATTCCCCAGATGATGCCTCCTGCCATCCAGCCATAAATAAAGATCGAATTGATAAACGCGCCAATATTTTCCAGTTGACTGGTGTTACCATCTTTTAAAAGATCCTTGACAGCGACGGGAAGATAAACTGACATAAGTGTTGACACTGTACCACCAAATGTGCTGCTAAAAAAGCAGGCAAGAAAAAGAAAGACACGCGTGTTCTTTTGAGATGAAGCAAAAGAGGCATCATATAATTGGCTGTCTGCAGTTAAAGTTCCGGGCGTTTTCATTGGTCAGTCTATTTAGGTTAGCGGTAGGTTGTTTCGGCAACAGGAATAACGCCTTCACGCGGACGCATATAGCCCACCGTTACCAGCCGTTGAGCAAGTTTTTCATAATAACCGGGATCTTCAGGCCTGTATGTTCCTAAACCATCTACATACCGGTTATACAGGCAGAACAATGCGGCAATCAACACTGTATCATGAATTTCAACATCCGTAGCTCCATGCTTTTTTGCACGTTCTACGTCTTCTTCTTTCACTTCTTTTCCCAGTTTTTGCACCTTTGCAGCTATGTTTAAGAGCGCCTTCATTTTATCTGAAACGGGTGCATTATCAGCATCATGAAATACTTTATCAAGCAGTTCATCATCGCCGCCCAAAGCTTTTACCGTCGCGGCATGTGCACTGGTGCAAAACCTGCATTCATTTCTGTAGGAAACCAGGGTAGCGATTAATTCCCGCTCCATTTCCGTAAGCGAACTCTCTCCGCGAAGCAGCACTTGCGTAAGTGCACGAATGTGATCACCGGTATCGGGCCTGTTTTCAAGCAAACCTGTTATGCCAGGTAACTGATTGTTAAGTTTTATATATGCCATAGAATTAAGATTAAAAAGATCAAATGAACCGGAACACTCCATTCTTCGGGCATGTAATGCACGCAGAACAGCTACTTCACGTTACTGACGTATATGTACCGTGATGCACCGTATGCGAGGATGCCAGCCCTGTGCGAAGCCAGATCACGAAAAAAGATTTGAATTTTCCTGAATAATTGAGGTGGTAACGTACCCGCATTAATGCTCGAATTGGCCAGCACGACAATACGCCAGCTCAAAGTTTCTGCGTTGTGCATTCCTGCTTTAGCCAAAGAGAAGAACTGTAACAGTTTGAGGAGGTTTGGCTGACAAGGATTCGAAGCCTTGTGTTAACCTGTAGTTTTCGCCACGTAAAAATTCACGTGCATATGGAGATGTAATAATAGGAAGAATTGCACCAGAAAGTTCTTCATACTCACTTCCTGTTTGTTGCTTTTTAACAATCTCACCGGTCTTGTTATTTCCGCCGGGGATATCAGCAACACGGGAAGCATATTCGTTTTTGGCTGTTTTCAACACAGTTTTATTGTGGTCTGGAATACAAAGCAAAACCAGCTGCCCCTTTTCAAACTTGCGTTTAACATATCTGTATGTTGAACCGTTCAGTTCAATTTCACCGCTTACCCTTTCATATGTTGAAACCTGCGCCTGATATGGAACGTTAAAAGGTACGCGGATGGTGATCAGGTCTTCATCGTTATAATTACCCTTATCAAGATAAGCTTCTAATTGTGTAGAGGAACGCAGCTGCAAATATGAAAACAACAGGTTATAACCTATGAGATTAAATAGGAACAGTAATAGCAACGATATGGCAGCCAGTTTTTTCAGATGCTTAAATATATATATAAATTCAGTATTTAAACATCACTTTAAGCTTCCTTTCAGCGAACTTTAATTCTATTTAATCATGACTCAATTGTTAAACAGAAGCAGGGTTGATTAATTATTTCCGAAATTTTCAGTGCATACAATAGATGTTTAAGCTTCATTCTTCCCGCCAATTCCAAATCCTTATTCGCACATCCGCACATTCGCACATCCGCAAATTTGCACATCCGCACATTTGCACATTTACACATCTGTTGCCTCAAATCCACAAAAGGAAAAACAGACCACAGCATTTGTAAATGTACGTTAGTAAATCATCTGTTCCGGACTGTTATGCTATATGAATTACATCTGTGAATCGTCTTGGCCTTTTGTTTGTTTCAAAGAAATAGCGAACCACTTTTATAATCGAAAAACAAGTGTTATGACAAACGACCATGTAATTGAAACATTGAATGATCTTGTTCAAATTCATAACGACCGTATAGCGGGGTACGAAAAGGCATTGAAGGAACTGCGACCTGAAGATGAGGACCTTAAACCGAGTTTTCTTAACTATATACAACAAAGCCACAAATGCAAATCAGCCCTGGGTACTGAAATACAAGTTCTTAAAGGTACCATCGCCACGGATACAACAACCGGCGGCAAACTGTACCGTATGTGGATGGATATTAAGTCAGCATTTGCAGGAAACAATGACCACGCTATATTAAGCAACGCTGAATTTGGAGAAGATAACGTGCAAAAAGCATACAGGCATGCATTGAAGGAAGAACTTCCTTCCAATATTCGCACGCTTATTCAGTCGCAACAGACCGAACTAAAGCAGGCTCATGATGAAGTAAAAGCACTTCGCGATGCGCACACAGTATAATGATTTTGCAGCAATGGTTGAAAAAGGCGTCGTTCCGGTATACCGGAGGGGCGCCTTCATTTAAGTATCATCAGCTATCTGACCATTTAATGTGCCAACAAAAGATCTGAATATAATAAAAAATATCTCTATAAGAATAACAGTTAGTATTTTCAATGTAAAATAAGTTGTTATTGGATACCCACATGATACAGTCCACTCATCTTAATTACTTGTCTGATTCTTTGGATAAAGCATCTGATATTACTTCGGTGATGCATTTTATGGACCATTTAGCGATTGCCATTTATGTTTGTGACAATTCAGGACGCATCGTTTACTATAATGCAGCAGCCGCAAAGCTGTGGGGAAGGACACCAGCTACAGGGCATGATCAATGGTGTGGGGCATTTAAACTAATGTCCCCAAATGGAGATACCATCGAACCTGCCTGTTCACCTGTAGCAATGGCAATAAAACAGGAAGTGGCCTTCGATAATGAAGAAGTGATTATAGAAAGACCTGATGGCGAGAAACTAAACATACAAATGCATTCCATGCCTGTGTATGATGTGGAACACAAACTGACCCATGTTGTAAGTACTTTAGTCGATGTGACCGAGCAACGTAAAGGCGAAGCAAAACAAGCCATGCTCGCCGCTATTATTGAATCTTCTGATGACGCTATTATAAGTAAGAACCTGAACGGCATAATCACCAGCTGGAATATTGGAGCGGAAAGGATGTTTGGATATACTGAGGCAGAAATGATAGGGAAACCAATTGTTACTATAATTCCTTCGGATTACCGGAATGATGAATTGATGATTCTAAGCAAGATAAGAAACAATGAACGTGTTGAACATTTCGAAACAATGCGACTTACAAAAAGCGGTTCACTTATTCCTGTATCACTCACCATTTCTCCCATCAAGGACAAGAACGGTACCGTCATTGGTGCTTCAAAAATTGCGCGGGATATCAGCAGGCAAAAAGATGCGGAAAAAACCTTATTGCAAAATGCCGGCAACCTGGAAACGATGAATAACCTGGGAAAGCTTATTTCCCAGACGTTGGATATAGATAAAATTCTCCAGAATGTAACGGATGCCACCACTCAATTAACCGGTGCTGAATTTGGCGCATTCTTTTACAACACTACAGACAACAATAATGAAGCGTACATGCTGTACACTTTAAGCGGGGCTCCAAAAGAAGTCTTTGAGAAATTAGGAATGCCACGCAATACCGACATCTTTAAACCAACTTTTGCAGGTGAAGGCATTATACGGGTTGATGACATTAGAAAAGATGAACGTTACGGCAAAAATGCGCCCTACTACGGAATGCCGAAAGGACATCTGCCGGTTGTAAGTTACCTGGCTGTGCCTGTTGTTTCAAAGGACGGCACTGTAATTGGAGGACTGTTTTACGGCCATCCCCAACCAGGAAAGTTTACCAAAGAACATGAAGATCTTGTTTCAGCAATTGCTGTGCAGGCAGCCATCGCCCTGGACAATGCAAAACTTTATGAGGAGGTAAGACAACTAAGTGAAAAGAAAGATGAGTTTATTAGCCAGGCCAGCCATGAATTGAAAACACCTATCACAAGCCTTAACGGTTTTCTTCAATTGATTGATTCTTCACTTGAAACTGATGATCAGAATAAAGACTTTATAAAGATCGCCCTGAAACAAGTGAAGAAGCTATCTAACCTTGTTTCTGACCTGCTGGACGTATCTAAGCTGGAAGGTGGTAAGCTGCCATTGTCTTTTACGCATTTTGATCTTGTTCAACTAACCAGGGAGGTTGTAACTCAATTTCAATATTCTGTTAAATCCCATACAATTGAGCTGAATTTTAAACAGGATGATCTGTTTGTTTATGCAGACAAACAACGAATAGAACAGGTCATCATCAATCTGCTTAGCAATGCAGTAAAATATTCTCCCAGGGCCAACGTTGTAAAAGTCGAGACACATAAGGAAGACCACCGGGCCATATTGGCAATCCGGGACTTTGGAATAGGCATAAAAGAAGAATTACAGGAGCATATTTTTTCCAGATTTTATCGTGTAGAAGATCAGGCAAACCAACCCGGCCTGGGAATCGGCCTTTATATCTGCAAAGAAATTATTCATCGTCACAATGGTCATCTCTATGTAGAAAGCAGCCCGGCAGAAGGTTCCATTTTCTGGTTTGATATTCCCATCGAACAAAAAGCCAGTATTATTTAAAGAATAATCAGGATTCTTTACGTGCACAACAGTGTTGTGTGGTATTTCATTGTGCCAATCGTTACAGAATAGTTATAATAGTGTTGGTTTCGTAACTTTTGAATTTGGCTGTAGTCTATGGATTAAAAGCATTTTATGAAAAAGTTACTGGCGGCCTTATTGATGACTGGCATTGTTTCCACTTCATTTGCTGCATTTAACGGCCATGCAGCCCCACACTACGGCGGAAGGACTGTAATAGTGCATGGTGGCTTTGGATATGCCCCATACTACTATTACCCTTATGCCGGTTTTGGATTATATTCTCCATTTTACTGGAACCAACCTTATTATTATAACAGGCCTTCCAAACTTGATATGCAAATTGCAGATATCAGGAATGACTACGCCGACAAGATAAAATCTGTAAGAATGGATAACACACTTAGCGGTAAAGAAAGGAGACAAATGATCCGGAACTTCAGAAATGACAGGGAAAATGCCATCGACCAGGCAAAGAGGAATTATTATAAGTCCTGATGAAAAACCTGGTTAAAAACCGACGCCCGAAGGCAGGATTCCCCATGCCTGCGCTTCGGGCCTTTTTATTTATTGAAATTGAAAATTGATGATGATTACCATTTACAAAAGCATTAAATTATTTTTTTACAGTTAAACTAAATCCATTTTTCCTGTCAAATATTAATTATTCTTTATAGAAATTTAATGCCATTTAACAAAAAAAATCGATTGCCAGGTAATAACTTTGCGCCACGAAAAAAGGGATACAGTTATATTTTAATTGCCCTCTTTGAGTAAATCCAATTTTCTAAAAAACAATATCCATGATCAAAACCATTGTAGGGTTACTACTGTGTGGTACCATGCTATTGATTAGCTGCTCTAAGTCTAATGATGTTGTTGCACCGACATCGCCCACAGAGCGTGAGGAAACTGAAACAGAAAATACTCCTCCCCAATTTACCGGTAAAAAAATTAATCTTCCTTTAAACGGATCATCAGTATATATAAAAGATGCTGGCGCCATAAGCTATGAACCAGGTGACACCCTGGTTATACCACAGAGCGTTATGCGCGTGGCCCTGTACAATGTTAACGGCACTAAAGAAAAGCCTGTGATTGTTACTGCTGAAAGAGATGTTGTAATTGGCGGCCACGATCGCACTTCTTTTGATATAAAAGGCTCTTTTGTTAAAGTAGTTAATATTAACATCAAGGGTGCTCCTACCGCAATTGGAATCAGAGCTTACTATTGTTCAGACATTGCTTTTCAAAACGTGAATGTTGATGGCGCAGCTATCGGTTTCATGTTAAAGAATGATGCCATGGCTGACAATCCGGACAGCTATTATCCAAAAGCGGTTATTAAAAATATTTCAATAGCAAACATATCGGTTAAGAATTGTACAAACGAAGGCTATTATATCGGAAATACATCAGACTATCAGAATGGATTTAAGAACAGCCCCATAATCGGTTTAACTGTTAAAAACTGCAGAGCGGAAAACACAGGATGGGATGGCTTCCAGGTAACCAATGCACAAGATTGCAATGTTGACGGTATTACTGTAATAAATGCCGGAACTGAAAACAAAGAAAGCCAGATGAGCGGCATTGCAATACAGGATGCCACAACCGGCAGGTTTAAAAATCTTTCTGTAAATAAGAGTACCGGCGCGGGTCTTACATTGTTCTCCAATGGCGACACACATGTCAGCAATGTTGCATTGCAGGATGTTTCACTTTCTGCAAAATCATACGGCATAATTGTGGACAACAGGTACGACCGCGGCTTTAACCTGCCGCCTAAAAAGCTGTTACTGGAAAATGCAAGTGTTAAGCAAACAACATCTGTCAAAGGCAAAAACGCATTATACGTAATCAATGGTACAAACAACGGCGCAAAGGCAGCAATACCGGGTACCGTTACCAACTTTACTTATGACAGGGAAAGCTGGCAAAAGAAAACTGTTGATTACGCTAAAAACGCATATATCGGTGGCACCGATGGTCGATAGGATAATCCCTCAAATTGAGCATTAATGCTCGTCTTCAAGCTTCCGGCAACGGAAGCTTTTTTATTTTTAAAATTACCCTGACCTCCTTCATTTGATCCACATTATGATTGATTCTTTTATTGATAAATGAGCCTCTTTACAATACGATAAAATATTTCAGGATAAAAAACGCATTATCTCTTAAACATGGGCAATGGATTAAGCGGATGCCTGATAAAGTTTACGCCCAGCTTTTTAAGAAGAAACACATGAAAGCCTTTATTGGGGAATTGTTTTTTTGAATCTTTTAAAGTGTTATGATTGTTTCCAAATTTGAACAAGCCCAAAGAAACATCCATCAGATCCGCACGGCGGAACGTTTCTACCGTCTGTTTATAATCACCGTTGTAGCATTTTATTTTGTGGTGCCAATAAATCATCTGCGTTATCTCTTCAGCCCATTCATCTTTACCAACCGATGTTAAATATTGTCTTGCCCGGATTACAGACGGATCTATATAATCGATCGTATTATTCGTCCAGATACCTATATCATGCAATACTGCAGCAATGGAATATTTTTCTTCATTGGTTTTCTCATTATCGAGTAACAGGCAATTAATAAAAACGCGATAGACATGATTCCGGTATTTTTCAAAGTCTTTGCCTATAACGTTTTTAAACTGACGCATTAAATCTTCAACAATTGCATTGGAGTAATTCATCTGTTTTTAAAATTAAAAGAGTATCAATCTTTCATACATGGAAATTGCTTTAGCCCAAGCTTATTCCGCCTTAAAATAAATGTACGCATGTGTACATGTTGCTTTTACAGCATGCCAACATCTGCAAGAAACACTCACACCCTCATTGGAAACAAAAACGAAAGAAAAAAGATCGACGTAAACAGGCTTAAAATACTGCCGAACTAATTTTTGTATCACTGTTCACAAATGCTTTACTTAGTGCTTCACTTACAGCAGCAGCGTCTTTGGTTTTTCCTTGTTTGGCAAGCGCATCTTTTAACCCGGTAAGTGACCATCCGTTATTGGGATTGAGCTCCAGGTCTTTCTTGAAAACACGTTCAGCATCAGAGAATTTACCGGCTTTCAACAATACATTTCCCAGGTATTGCCTTGCAGGGTGCGGCCAGTCTTTCGGCTCATCGTAAATCATGGCATCCTCCCCGCTGACTGCTTCAGTAAGAAAGGTGACGGCTTTATCATAGTTCTGCTGTTCTTCGGCAATCACACCCATTAATATCTTTTCAGCAACTTTAGAGCCATTGATGCCGGGATTCGAATAAGTTGGGGCCGGTGCTTTCAACTGATTGTTTGTTAAGAACTGCCACAACGCTGCAAGTTCCGCCTGGGCTTTTTCAAAATCATGCTTGCGGGCAAAAGCAAGTCCTCTTCCATAATGCCATATCAGATTTGCATACACATAAGCAGAAGGCAGTTCCGGGGCCTGCAAAATGTCATCCCATTTTCCAAAACGGATCTGTGTGAAATAGGGCATCATATAAACATACTGCACAAATATGCCCGGAAAATCGGGCATACTTAACCAGCTGCTATCAAAGCTGTTCTTACAATCTTCTGAAACCTTCGCAGCATAAGCAAACCGCCCATCCATATTGGCACAGGTTGCTTCCATGTGGAGATTATGAACAAGATACAATGGAGCATTATTGACAACAGCAGGATAAACGGAAAGGTAATTTTTATAGCCTTCCACAGCCTTCATGTTTAATTCAGCACCCTTGCTGTAGTTGCCGGTACGTATGTAGATATGCGCAGGCATATGAACAATATGAGAAACGCCCGGCATCAGCTCAGGCAATTTGCCTGCAACATTTAAAGCTTTTTCCGGATGCTTAGAAGCTTCTACCGCATGAATATAATAGTGAGAAGCACCGGGATGCGCCGGATTTTTCTTTATAATTTTTTCAAGCACATCTACTATTGCAGGCGTCCATTTCTTTGGATCACCAGCCAGGTCATACAAATCCCACGGATGCAGCAGCATCAAAGCATCTGCATACAAAACGGCGGCATCATTGCTTTCTGGAAAATTTTCATATACGGCTTTCATTGCGTCTGCGTATTCTTTGTTCAGTTTTTCCCTGCTTTGCATAGAATCCGCCGAATAACGTATTTGCATCGCATTTATAAGCGCTTTTTCAACGGGAGTACAATTATTCGCAAGTAGTTTGGCTTTTCCGGAGGCAACAAGCGCATCCGAAGAAGCCGCATAACCATAATCATTGATATTCGGTCCATAAGCAAGCGCCTTACCCCAATACCCCATAGCAAAGCCGCTGTCAAACTTAACGGCCTTATCAAAAGATGCCAGCGACTCTATAATGTGAAACCCATAGTACATGTTAATGCCCTGTTCAAAGTAAATCCGCGCGCTATCATTTACCGCGGTAACGGGCATAACATAATTGCCCCATCCTTCTAATAAGGGTATCGAATTAGCCGGATCATCCAGCTCTTCAGCAGATATACGGGCGGCACAGCTAACAGAATACTTACGCTTAAATTGTTCCGCATTGAATCTCGCATTTGCAGTTTTGCCTTGTATCATGTACCTGTTTACAAAAGCCATCAGGAAGACAGCTATAGTACAGAGCAAGAATGTTTTTTTCATAAGCCAGGTATTTGCAGGATTTGATTGTATGTTTAAGAGTTGTTTCTTGCTAGTTGGCGGATAGATACCAGGTGACCAAACAACACAACCGGTACAATAAAAACCGGCAACCACACAAAAGGAAAATGTAACACCGCAATGTTCGGCTGATCAAAAGCCAGTCTCTGAATAGGCGTGGGAACAGACAGAAGGGCATGCACAACAACGTTCATTAATAGGGCAAGACAAATAAAATTCCATATCAACACAACACGCCTGCCGAGCGTCTGTTTTGTGAATCCGAAATAAGCTACAAAAGGCGCTGTAATTCCCGAAAGGATATCAAAATTACGGCCTTCAAATGTCATAAGTTTAGGAACGGCCTTGTTGACAAACAGCCAAAAAAGCACCACTTCAACTGGTATGCGGACAATATTCAAATAAGTAATATTTTTTAAAGGGAGGCTATCAACAAAACGTCTTCCTCCGCTTGTTATAAACAATAATGCAATAGTGATGAGTGCGGGCAACACGCCAAAAAGAAAGAGCCTGGGAGGCATTGCGTCTGTACTTTCGCTGTAAATATTTCTTAAGGAAATTACTGCCTGAATGATCAGCCAGAACGTTATTAAAATAGTAACGGTAACGGCTTTATGTTTTGTTGCATGCAGTGCCGAATTGCGCATCGTCCAATATACCAGCAATAGGGTTAACATGGTTGTCAAGCCAAATACAAGCGCGATATATAAGGGCAGATGTTCAATCATAAGACTTCTTTACCGGATAATGCTTACCCGCATTATGAAGGAATATGTTTTTATGTTCACTTCTGACAAACACGAAAAATTTACAAAACAAATGGCATTTTTCCAACAATATCCGTTAGAAATAAAACAGGCCTGTGACCTGATAAATGGCTCATGTATAAATTCGATCTTTTTATCTCAATCTTTTATTTGACGCAGAGCAGCCATGAATCGACTTTATAAGCTGACCAATACGCTGCTTCGTAAAATATTTTTTTTGCATTTAATTTTTCATTATTTTAAGTACTTGATTGCAAAAAATCCGTACCGGAATTGTAGTCAAAGTACACATAAGAAAAAACTAAACATGCTATGAAAAGAGTTATATCTCCCCCGTAACAAAACATTCACATAAACAACTACCAAAACAATCGCAAAACACAAGTGCGCATGCGCAGCTATGTTGTTGCCGGTTGTAACCGTTTACCCCTACTGCTCAAACGTCAAGTCTATTTTTTTAGAACTAAAACTTACTTATGAGAAAACAGCTTAAGCTTTTGCCCAGTATGCTGATGCTTATTGGGCTATTTTTTGCTATTTCTGTATTCGCGCAGAACCAGAAGATCAGCGGCCAGGTCAAGGATGAAAAAGGTCTTCCAGTGCCATTTGCTACAATTCAGGAACAAGGCACAAAGAATGCCGTAACAGCAGATGACAACGGAAACTTTACCATCAACGTTAAAGAAGGCGGGCACCTTATCATTAGTGCTATAGGGTATGGAAAAGTTACGGTAAGCGCTTCACAGGCTTCCTCAATTACATTAACCAATCAAACCGGAGATCTTTCAGAAGTTGTAGTAACGGCGCTGGGTATTAAGCGGGAAAAACGAATGCTCAACTATACTACGCAGGAAGTAAAAGGATCTGCATTGGTTGACGCAAAACAGGAAAATATTGTTAACGGCCTGTCCGGCAAAGTGGCAGGCGTCCAGATCACTAATTCTACCGGTCAGCCTGGCAGTTCATCACAAATTATCATCAGGGGAAACAGTACACTGCTCGGTAACAACGGAGCGTTGTTTGTTATCGATGGCATTCCGATGGATAATAGTGAAGCAGGCAATCCCGATGGAGCTTTGGGTGCAGGAGGAACATCTAACAGGGGAATTGACATAGACCCCAACATCATAGAAAGTGTAAATGTATTAAAAGGAGCAGCTGCTACAGCTATTTATGGCTCAAGTGCTTCCCGGGGTGCGGTTATCATCACAACAAAAAATGGAAAAAGTGGAAAATCAGGCAAGCCCACCGTATCTGTAAGTAGTAGCTATACTGTTTCCAAAGCTTTATTGCCTGAGTTGCAAAGCACATGGGCACAGGGAAGCGGCGGACGCTATGTAGATGGCAACAATGGCCAGCTCGGAAGTGCTTCCTGGGGACCTGAGATTGACACATTAAGAGTTAATGGACAACCTGTTCCCAAACATAACCAGCTAAAAGAGTTTTATAGAACCGGCCATGTAACAGACAACAATGTAAGCGTGTCTGGTTCTAATGATCGGTCTAACTATCTTGCTTCCTATTCTTTTTTGAGGAACGACGGTATTACTCCAACCACGAATTATATACGAAATGCCTTTTTTGCAAAATATGATACGAAGCTGGGTAATAAAGTAAACCTGACAACTCAGTTCAACTATATACACGCTGATAATAACCGTACGCTGGATGGTAACAGCCTCGAAGCGCCTTTATGGACGGTACTTGGTTCTCCGATTTCATGGAACCCCAAACCCAGCACACGAGCTGATGGTTCGCAAAATATTTATCGTGCAGCGCGTAACAATCCTTATTGGTTATTAGAAAACACTGGCCTTCTTGATAAAGTGGATCGTATTATTCCGGTGGTAAATCTTTCGTACAGCCCAACATCCTGGCTTACTATCACAGAAAGACTCGGAGGTGATATGTATTACAATACCACAGATTATCACGAAGCAATCGGAACTGTTGGCAGTTATCCGACAGGTAGAGTGTACAACCGTGCGATCACTTATCAACAATTCAACAATGACATTATTGTTGACGCAAGAAAAAACTTTGGCAGCGACTTTTTTGGCGAGATCCTGCTTGGGAACAATATCCTTACAAATTTCAACGATAACAAATTCGATCAGGGTGTTGGCTTAGGCGTCCCCGGTTTTTATAACATATCAAATGCTACCACGGTAACATCTTCATATAGTTCTTACAAGAATAGAAAAGTCGGTTTTTATGGACAGATAAATACCGAATATAAAAAAATGCTTACGTTGAGCCTCACTGGCAGGTACGATGGCTCATCTGTTTTATCTGTCAATAATCAATTCTACCCCTACGGCTCTGTCAGCGCTGGTTTTATTTTTACAGAGGCATTGGGTATGTCACAAAACAAAATATTCAACTTTGGTAAAATAAGGGCTGCGTATTCTGTCGTAGGTGCCGACAATGTTGCACCGTACTCGCTTACAAATCCTTACATACAAGCCAGCGTAGGAAATGTCACATTTCCATTTGCCGGCCAAAATGGTTATCTGCTAACAACAACCTACGGTTATCCTTTAAAAAATGAAACAGTAAAAGAACTGGAAATTGGGTTGGAAACAAAATTTTTCGACAGTCGCGTAAGTCTTGATGTAACTTATTTCAATAAAAAGAGTATAGACCTTTTGACTAGCGGAGTTCCGATTGAGCCGGCGACAGGATTCACCGGCGCTTCACTTAACTCTGGCAGCATGCGTAACAAAGGCGTTGAAGTCACTTTGGGCGTAACTCCTATCAGAACAAAAGATCTTACATGGAACATCGGAATAAATTATACTAAAATTAAAAATGATGTGCTTAACCTTGCCCCAGGTATTACTTTCCTGCAATTTGCCGGATTTACCAACCCGGGCATCTTTGCTTTTGCTAACTCTCCCTATGGCGTAATCTACGGTACGCATTTCAAACGTAACGATGGAGGAAGGTTGTTACTTGATGATGATGGATATCCCCAGCTTGCCGATGATCTGGGTCCAATAGGAAACGTTACTCCCAATTGGCTTGGAGGCTTAACAAGTGATCTTACTTATAAGAATTTCACTTTTTCATTTGTTCTTGATATGAAACAGGGAGGACAGATATTAAATCTTGACGGGCACTATCTTGACTTCTATGGCACATCAAAAGTTACAGAGAACAGGAACGGCACTAAAGTGTTCAATGGCATAATTGAAAGCACAGGCAAGGAAAATACTGCAGCCGTTAAAACAGACCAGATCTTTTACCAGAATTTGTACTCAGTTACAGATGAGACATCTGTTTCTGACGCCTCATTTTTGAAATTAAGACAAGTGTCTCTGGGCTATCGTTTGGGTTCTTCAATATTGAAGAATTCATTCTTTAAATCAATAGCCATCAACGTAACCGGCACCAATTTCATCCTGCACAAAAATTACTTTGGCGCAGATCCTGAAGTTAGCCTGAACGGTAGTGGTAACGGCCAGGGCCTTGCTAATTTCATGACACCTACCAGCAAGAATTTTATCGTTGGTTTGAAAGCCACATTTTAAGAACACTAAAATTGACTAGATGAAAAAGACATATATAGCTTTAGCCCTATTCATCATGGGCTTAACTACTATAAGCTGTAAAAAATTCCTGGATATAAATAAAGATCCGAACCATCCAACAAGTGTTTCTGAAGCATTAATACTCTCACCTGTAGAAGTGACAATGGCAACAAGCGTGGTGGGAGGATATAACGGAACTATCGCGGCGTATTGGATGCAACAATTATCGCTGAATCAGCCGCCTCCAAATGCAGAAACGTATCGCATAACACCGGTAGACGTTGACAATACCTGGAGCTACTATATCTATCCTAACACATTAGAAAATCTTAAGGATCTGACTTTCCAGGCGGAAGCGGCAGGACACAATGAGTATGCTGCAATAGGTAAGGCGCTGCTTGCCTTTAATTTTGCTATCGCCACTGATATATGGGGAGATATTCCCTTTAGCGAAGCCTTACAAATTGAAAAGTACTTAAAGCCTAAGTATGACAACCAGGAAGCAATATATGCCGGTATTCAAAACCTGCTTGACAGTGGTATTTATTATGCCAATCAGCCTTCAAGCGGCGTTGTACCGGGAAGTGACGACTACATTTATGGCGGAGACATGGATAAATGGAAAAAGTTCATGTATATGCTTAAGGCCCGTTTTTATTTGAGGCTCACTAAAGCTCCGGGACGCACAGCAAGCAACCAGGCCGATTCTGCACTTAACGCACTTGCAAATGGATTTGCATCAAACGACGATAATGCATTTGTTCCTTATCCCGGAAGTCCCAGTGCCGAAAACCCATGGTACATGAACACGCTGCCCGGTGCAGGTGGCGTTGTATTGGCTGCTTCGTTTGTTGATTCGCTAAAATCAAGAAATGATCCGCGTTTACCTGTTATAGCAGCTAAGGCCAATGATGGCTCTTACACAGGCAGAAAATCAGGAGAAGATGCAAGCCCTGATCCTACCGCGTTCTCATCGGTAAATACATTCTATGGAGGTTATCTGCCGCTTGATGAAAGCAATTCAGCAGGTGCGGGAGCTAATCTTTATCTCGCTACTTATACCGAACAGCTGTTCATTAAAGCAGAAGCGACATTTATTAAAAGCGGCGCCGCAGCAGCTACGCCCATTTACCAGGCAGCTATTGCAGCGCATATGCAAATGCTTGGCGTTGATGGAAGCGCTTATATAGCGTCAAGGGGACCTCTTACTTCAGCGAATGGCCTTGAACAAATCATCACCGAAAAATATGTTGCCGATTTCCTTAGTATTGAAACATATAATGACTGGAGACGCACAGGATTTCCGAGACTGACATTAGCTCAAAACGCATATGTCAACTACATTCCAAGGAGATGGCCGTACGGAAACACAACAATACTCACCAATCCTCAGCCTCAGCAGAGCCTTACTACAAAAGACCCCGTTTGGTGGGATAAGCAATAACAGCTCCCATAAGGTCTGGACACACATAAATAAAAAACTGCCTGTAAATACAGGCAGTTTTTTATTTATGTGTGTCGACTAACAACCAGCATATTTTGCAGTAAATTTATTTTCAAAGCAGAATAAATGGATGTGATTACCGGAGCAAACCTTATATCCATACTGGATAATGACTTCTATAAATTTACGATGCAATATGCGGTCACCAAACTGTTTCCATATGCAAAAGCCAGGTATCAATTCATCAACAGGGGACAACATATTTTTCCGGAAGGGTTTGGCAAAGCGCTGAGGGAATCTGTCGATGCAATGGCAGGACTTCAATTGACAAATGCTGAAAAAAAATTTCTTCTGGATAACTGCCCTTATCTCGACCCCGTTTATCTCGACTTTTTACAGGGTTATCGATACGATCCTTCTGAAGTTCATATTGAACAGCACGGCAACAATCTCAAAGTTTCAATTGAAGGTTTTTGGTATCGCACCATCTTATGGGAAGTTCCGTTGCTTTCTCTCATCAGCGAATTGTTTTACAAGATTAGCCGTTTGCAACGCGTATCAGATCAGGAAGTAGAAGAAATATCAAAAGTAAAATTCGACGCTTACAATAAGATTGGTGTAACTGTTGCAGATTTTGGCACACGCCGCAGGCATTCATATCATGTGCAAAGAATTGTAATAAACACGCTGGTTCAATATGGACGCCCAAGTTTTGTAGGTACGAGCAATGTACATATGGCAATGTTGCACAAAACCAAACCAATTGGCACGCATGCACATGAATGGTTTATGTTTCACGCTGCCCGTTATGGCTTTCAGATGGCCAACTCTATGGGACTGGAGCATTGGGCTGATGTTTACAGGGGTGATCTTGGCATTGCGCTCTCCGACACCTACACTACCAATGTATTTTTTGAACAGTTTGATAAGAAATTTTCGAAACTGTTCGATGGTGTAAGACACGATAGCGGTGACCCAATTGAATTCACTGACAAAACAATCAGGCACTATCTTTCACGCGGCATAAACCCGGAGTACAAAACGATCATTTTTTCTGACTCGTTAAACAACGAGAAAGTAGCGCACATTGCGGCTTATTGCAAAGGAAAGATCGGCGTATCTTTCGGCATAGGTACTAATCTTACCAACGATGTTGGCTTGCCGCCAATGAACATCGTGATCAAACTTACGGAGGCAATGCCCCGGAACATGCATTGGATCCCGACAGTTAAACTTTCGGACGAAAAAGGCAAACACACGGGAGATACTGAAATGATACTACTCAGTAAGAAAATTTTAAACATCAACTAGGGCCAGCAAAACTCCGCTAGTCCATTAGTTTTTTTTTACAAAATAAACGGAGTTTCGCAACGGATAAAAAACGAGCTCAAACGAACAATTGGGGATTATACAAGGCACAACAACAGGCCGTCCAAAAAAATGCCGGAACCGAGAATATTAACTATGCCGCTACTTCACTTATTGGAGTACTTTGTTTAATCATACCACCGGCATCTTAACCCGAAGCATTTATGCATGAATAAAATTTGCAAATAAAATTGACAATTGCAAGAGCTGACACAATTGCATCGAATAGTCGACACTGGTATTATAATTTGAAGCAAGATTAAATACGCACATTATCAACTCATTACTATTTCCGGCTGGCTGTTTTTTATGTTACCAAATAGATTTGCAATTATTGCAAATCGGAAAGAGAAGATCATTTTAAGCTGTTTTCTCACAAAAAGCTGGTTAGCAATATCACCAATAAATGAAAAAGGTATTTTGTAGTGAACAAGATCTTTCATTATTACGCCGTCCTCAACCGCTTCAAAAAAATGCTGATGATGCCAGAAACTATAAGGACCATAGCGTTGCTCATCGATAAAATAACAAGGCTCTTTTATATGCGTGATCTCAGTCATCCAATATACGGGAATGCCTAACAGTGGCCGTATCTTATATTCAATGATCTGTCCTGCATACATTTGTTTCTGGTTGTTTTCACGGTGGACAACAAAATCCAGTTTTTCGGGTGTTATTTTCTTTAAGTTGGAAGGATCACTAAAAAATTTCCAGGTATCTTCTATTGAAGCAGGGATATGTTGAACACATTGAATAGAATACACTCGGGACATATTAGTTCAGTTATTCGGAGCTTCTATTTCGAAACAATCTATTTTAATTTCTGTTTTATTTTTCCTCTAACACTATCTGAGGTCATCGCTGGAAAAGCTAAGCGGTAAAAGCCAAGCCGCATTCTTGATAATGTACACCTCTCCTTCCATGCCGCCAAGAATAAGACGGATGGGTTGCTTCACTCTTTCTTCATATTCCAGCAGACTTTGCCTGCAGATCCCACAAGGAGAAATGGGATGATCACTTGGACCATTATCGCTATCATAACTTATTGCAAGCGTTTGTATAGGCTGATTAGGATATAGCGTAGCGATTGAGGACAATAGAACCCGCTCTGCACAGATCCCCGCGGGGTAGCTTGCGTTCTCCTGGTTGCTGCCCGCTACTATTTCGCCATTTTCAAGTTTAGCCACTGCTGAAACACGAAAATTTGAGTAAGGTGCATAAGCATTCTCCGTTACCGACCTTGCTTCTTCCAGTAGCCAGCGGTCCTCACTATTTAAATCATCAATAGAATCAAAAATCTCGTATTCAAAATGATATTCCTTCTTACGCATAATTTGTTTTTATTGCAACTCTTCTAACTAAATTAATACATTCAATTGAATGTTACCTTAGAAGTTGTTGACTCACAACCCGGTGATAATGTGTCCTGCACTTTAAAAGTGTAGGATGCATTATCACCACATCGTACATCTAACACCGTACATCTGACATTTGCCCGCGCATTTAACATTAACTCACTGTTTGTTTTTTCTTCACAACTTCCGCCTCATGTGCGGCTTTTTGTTTTTTGTTGAATTCGTTAAACACCAAACGTAAGCTTTGGTCGTAAGTAAAATATTTATACACCCAGTTGATAAAGATCTGTACCCGGTTTTTTACGCCGAGGATAAGAACGAGGTGAAGAAACATCCAGACAAACCATGCAAGCACACCACCAAAATGAACTTTTGGTTTAGGAATATCAACTACAGCTTTGTTACGTCCTATTGTGGCCATGCTGCCTTTATCATTATATTCAAACTCGTCCTGGTAATGCTTATTACCCGTTACCTGGCGCACGAGATTGATGGCAAGGTTGCGCGCCTGATTAATGGCAACATTGGCAACCTGGGGATGTCCTTTTGGATATTTAGGCGTCTCCATATAACTCACATCTCCTATCGCATAAATATTGGATGAGCCCAATACCTTGCTCGTACGGTCAACTTTAATCCTGTTGCCACGTACAATCAGATCCGGGTTTATACCTGCCGGAACATTACCTTTTACACCAGCCGTCCAGATCACAGTTTTTGCGGGGTAAATTGTTCCATCCTGTAGTACCACATTATCACCATCATAATCTTTCACATGAACACCAGTATGTACTTCCACACCTAAATGTTCAAGATATTTCCGGCTTTGTTCGCTACTTTTTTCGCTCATCACCCCCAGTGTTTTAGGGCTGCCTTCCAATAAATAAATGTGCATGAGAGAGAAATCAAGTTCAGGATAATCCTTCGGTAGCACGTTATTACGCATTTCTGCCAGCGCGCCACTCACTTCCACACCGGTCGGACCGCCACCGACAACCGCAATGCTAAGTTTTTGCTCCAGTTTTTTTGTATCCCTGATATCCAGCGCTTCCTCCATAGTTGTAATAAGGCTATGCCTAAGCTGCAATGCCTCTGTCGTAGACTTCATGGGGAAGGCGTACTGCTGAAAATTGACATTGTTAAAGAAATTCGTATTGGCGCCGGTAGCTATAACCAACACGTCATAATCAAATTCGCCTACTGCAGTATTTATTTTGTTCTCAGCCGGAACAATCTCTTTTACTTCGGTCAGACGAAAACGAACGTTGTGACTCTTATGAAATACTTTACGCAGGGGAAAAGAAATGTTGCTGGCATCCAGCCCTGCCGTAGCTACCTGGTAAAATAAAGGCTGAAACTGATGATAGTTATACTGATCAATCAACAGAACTTCTATATCTCTTTTGTTATTGAGCTTTTTAGCCAACTGTAATCCCGCAAATCCACCACCAATAATTACTACTTTCATTTTGATGTAATTTATTATGAACGAATAGCATCTGCATGTTCATAAGGCATTTTCATCAGCAATCGCATCAACTATTATGCAACTTTTTTTTCAACCAACATCCAATTGGATGCAAAGTTAAACAATTTTCAGAAATTACTGAAAGTTTAAAAAAGTATTAGCTGACCATCTAGTGAATTTTATAACAATTCAGATAATAGTTATAACTTTTACCAGCGCTTTATCTGTAACTTAAACAAAAAAACGTTATATGTATACCTACGATACACTTGTTGAAGCCATGAATGATCTGAAAAAACGCGGCTTTACCACAGATTTTAATATTGCTTTTGACCAGATTAAGTGTGCCGAAACCGGCATTTGCCTGCTTCCATCACAATTTGAGATAAGAGAAGTCTATCGTTTCGAAGGAATGACCAATCCCGCCGATTCGTCTGTGCTTTACGCAGTTGAAGCGAGTGACGAAAGTATGAAAGGTGTTCTGGTAAATGCATATGGTGTTTATAGCGATGCAGTTAGCGATGAAATGATACAAAAGCTGAAAGTTAATATCCAATAAAATTTTGCATTTCCCCATTATGGGTCAATGATGTACTTTCATCGCAAAATTTCAGGCACATGTTACATCGCAGGCATTTTATCCGCTTGGGTTCTCTTGGATTAACAGCGGTATCTTTTTCTTCATTTCGTTCTACTACCAAAGCGGGCAAAAAGCCACTGGTTATCTCCACCTGGCGGGAAGGTATTAATGCAAACAAAGCAGCATGGGAGGTTCTAAGGCAGGGCGGCAGGGCGCTTGACGCGGTTGAAAAAGGTGTGATGGTTACTGAAGATTCACTTAACTGTTGTGTGGGCCTGGGCGCAAACCCTGACAGGGAAGGTATAGTTACCCTCGATGCAAGCATTATGGACGAAAATGGCAACTGTGGAGCAGTAGCTGCAATTGAGCGCATTAAACATCCCATTTCTGTTGCGAGAAGGGTAATGGAAAAAACGCCACACGTTTTGCTGGTTGGGCAGGGAGCTCAGCAATTTGCAGTAGCCGAAGGGTTTCCGCTGGAAGAACAGAAACTATCCGACGACGCAAAAAAAGCCTATGAGCAATGGCTGAAAAAAAGCGAATACAAACCTATTATAAATATTGAAAATCAGGGCAAACACTCTTTTGTTCCTGTTCCGAACAGGTTAGAAAATGGTGACTTTAACCATGATACGATCGGTATGATAGCCCTTGATGCGAACGGCAACTTAAGTGGCAGTTGTACAACCAGCGGTATGGGTTTTAAAATGCGCGGACGTGTAGGCGATTCCCCAATTATTGGTGCTGGTTTATACGTTGATAATGAAGTGGGCGCGGCTACATCAAGCGGACTTGGCGAAGAAGTGATCAAAATCTGCGGTACACACCTGGTAGTTGAATTAATGCGCCAGGGATTGCATCCTGAAGATGCATGCAAAAAAGCTGTTGAGCGTATTATCAGCAAAAAAGGCAGCAAAATAAAAGAAGTCCAGGTTGGCTTTATAGCCATCAACAAGCAAGGCGAATACGGCGGTTACGCCATACAGGGCGGCTTCGAGTTTGCCGTTTGCCACGCAGATGACAAAAACTTTATGGTGCCTTCAAAATTCATCATCAAATAGATATTTTCAATGGAGAATTGACAATTGAAAATTGAAAATGTAGCACATTGTATAGCATTTGCATATTCTCACATTTTCACATTTCACATTTGCACATTCGCACATTTGCACATTCGCATATTCGCACATTATCAATTTTCCCTTTTCAATTTTCAACTACATGACGCTTGAGATTGCAGTCTTTAATATAGAATCAGCGCTGTTGGCGGTCAAAGCCGGTGCAGACAGAATTGAACTTTGCGAAAACCCTTATGATGGAGGTACCACTCCGTCTTATGGCACATTAAAAACGGTTATAGAAAAAATATCTATACCAGTATTTCCCATCATTCGCCCAAGGGGTGGCGACTTTCTTTATTCTGATGACGAATTTGAAGTAATAAAGAAAGATGTGCAGCTTGTAAAAGAACTTGGGTTCAAAGGATTTGTTGTAGGCTTACTTAACAGGGATGGAAGCATTGATGTTGAGCGGACTTCAATACTTACAGAATTGGCCTCTTCACTTGATGTAACTTTTCACCGCGCATTTGACAGAGCCAAAGATCCCCTGCAATCGCTCGAAGATGTCATCCGCACAGGATGCAAACGCATTCTGACCAGCGGACAGGTGCCTAATGCGTTTGACAACAAGGAACTTATCAAACAATTAAATCAACAAGCCTCCGGCCGCATGATCATTATGCCCGGATCCGGTGTTAGAAGCAACAACATAAAAGAGCTGGCGGCTTATACCGGCGTGCAGGAACTCCATTCATCAGCGAGGAAACTGGTTCCATCTGAAATGAGTTTTACCTGCACAACTATGCAGGAAACACTGGAAAATATGATAGTTGATAAAGCGGAGATTGGAAAGATGAAAGATGCTTTGCTAACAACATAGCACCGTGTAAGAAAATGATTTTAACCATATAAGCAAGGAGTTGGCCGCGCCAACGTTCATAGTAAACAACTGATAAAGCTTAAAGCCCAAAGCCTAAAGCTCAAAGCTGACCGAAGCGAAGTTTTTTGAACCGTATAAGTAAGGGGTCGGCCGCGCCAACGTTTCATGGTAAACAACTTGTAAAGCTTAAAGCACAAAGCTTAAAGCGCAAAGCAGACCGAAGCGAAGTTTTTTAAACCATATAAGGCATATAAGAGCACATAAGAATTTTGCCTGCGATAATAATTGCACTTAAATGACTTTACATTTACTTAGCCAGACCGAACTTTCACCATTGACTATTGACTATTCACTAGTTGTATAGAAGGTATATAAGGGCGTACAAGAAGTTACGCCGGAGGTCCGTCATGGCTAGAGCTGCATACATTTACTCAGCCAGTTTGTGCCCTTCACCATTGACTATTCACTATTCACTAGTTGTATAGAAGGGAATATAAGTTTTAATCAAACTGCTTATATATCCTTATATGCCTTATATGGTTTAAAAAATCTCTCCTAAATTGTTTTGAGTTATACTACCACTTCACCCACTAAAAATACACTTCCACATACAATAATCATGTCCTCCTTTCCCGCATGTTGTTTTGCTGATTGCAGCGCAGTATTTACATCCGGATAATTCTTGCCTTTCAAGCCTGCTTCAGCAGCCTGACGTTCAAGTTCTGTTTCATCTAAAGCCCGTGGAATTTGTGCTTTGGTAAAATAATAAACGGCGTTTTTGGGAAGAAGTGGCAGCACTTTTGAAATGTCTTTGTCTTTCACCATGCCCAACACAATGTGCAGATCGTTGTACTTACTTAATTCCACTTGCTGGGCGAGCTGCCTTATCCCATCTTCATTATGACAAACATCCAATATAACCGAAGGGTTCTCCTGCACAAGCTCCCAGCGTCCGTGTAACCCTGTGAGCCTTTTTACCTGTTTCAATGCATCTTTCACCACTGGCTCATCCAGCTTCCATCCTGACAGGCGCAGTTGGTGAACCACTTCCAGCACCGTAACCACATTCTTGGTTTGATATACACCAGGAAGATCCAATTCATAAACAGGGCGGTCATCTGTTCTTTTATCTGCAACAGTAACGAATAAATGATGGTGTGCAAAGGTCCACTCCGTTACCCATTTATTTTCCTGCGCAAAAATTATCGGAGCCTTTCTTTCTTCAGCTGCAGAAGCAAACACAGGCTTCGTTTCCGGCAGCCACTCGCCTATTACAACGGGAATATCTTTCTTTATAATACCAGCCTTCTCAAACGCAATCTTGTCGAGTGAATCGCCCAGCATATTCATGTGATCATACCCGATGTTAGTGATTACAGATAATTCAGGTGTAATAATATTTGTACTATCAAGTCTGCCGCCCAGCCCTACTTCAATCACAGCTATGTCTACTTTCTGCCGAGCGAAATATTCAAATGCCATAGCAACCGTTATCTCAAAAAAAGAGGGATTTAACTCTTCTATTAACGGCTGGATGCGCTGCGTGAAATCAACAATAAAATCTTCGCTGCAGAGCTTTCCATCGACTTTTATGCGTTCCCTGAAATCTTTTAGATGAGGTGAAGTATACAAGCCGGTTTTATAACCTGCAGATTGCAATATTGCAGCCAACATATGACTTGTTGAACCCTTTCCATTTGTTCCGGCAATATGAATACTCTTAAATTTATTTTGGGGATTACCCAAAGCCTCGCAAAGTCTGATCGTATTATCAAGATCTTTTCTGAAAGCTGCCGCACCAACGCGGCTAAACATGGGTAAAGCGTTAAATAGAAACTCGATAGTTTGCTGGTAATTCATACGTTTTACGTTATACGTTATACGTTGTAAGTTATGCGTTATACGTCCTCTCCGGTTGATGTAATCTGGAATCGAGGCTATACGTATTACATTATAACCAATAAGTTATGCATGTAAAATTGCACATTTTGTTTCAGGATTTCCAAATAAATTGACCAGGAATCTAGAAGAATAATTCAGTACGCGATTTTGCATGTTTTCGCAACGCAAAAACGTACAACGTATAACTATTCCTGCAACTTGAAGGTAAAAAAAATTGATCCGGTCTCCGTCTCATTATTGTTGGCAGCAAATTTTAACTGCATGGCCTTGCGCCTTGCGATCTCTTTGAGTTTGGAACTTGTGGTAGTGGTTCCTTTTGGTTGGGCTGTTGCGCTGATAACTTTGCCATCCGCATTTACAACTATATCCATAACAACAACGCCGCGCTCGTTAAAGTCGTCCGTCATGGCAGGCAAAGAAACACGACGGTTACTCAACTTTCCGGTTACGCGAATGCCGGAGTGACCCGTTCCGCCATTACCGGTATAGCTGTCAGAGTTTGGATTACCGTTGGCTTTGCCCTGATCGCCATTTCCACCCGCGATTCCCTGGTTGCGAACACCGTTGTAACTATCCGCGCCATTGCCTCCGTTACCTGAATTTTTACCTCCTGCATAAACAGCCTTTGGTCTTGGAGGTGCAGGTGTTGGATTAGCGGTGGTTTTTACTGTATGTTTTTTTACTTCAGTACGTGTTGTAGAATTAGGATTGGGTTTTACTGCGGGTTTTGACGGATTGATTGGCGTTGCATCCGGAGCATTATCTTCTTCCAGCTTATTATCTTCCTGCGCCGGGGCGGGAGAAGAAACAGCTACAGGATTTACATTTGTCTCAGTAGATTCGTTGGGCTCACCCGGAATCATCGGAGCCACGTCACCCAGTCCCTGGTCACTGTTACCGAGATTAACTTCAACTCCTTCATCCTGTATGGGCTGGGGCAATTGTGGCAATGTCCAGCTTGTCAAAAAGAAAAGCAGGAATATCCCCACACAAACGCCAACCGTATACCCGAATGCACGTATATTTTTTTGGGATTCAAAGCTATTTTCTGCTGGCAAATTACTCATACAAAAATTTTACGTTGTAAAGATGTGAGTCATTTTGAAACACCCACTACCGGTTACTGCATCAGCCAACTTTGTGCACCGGCCATTGTCTACAAATATAGAGGGAAGTATGTTATAGGATCGTTATACGTGCGTAACTTTTGCTATATCAGGAGCGGTTTTGCGGTATGTTAATATCTCTCCAACAACAATCGAAGTCACTACTTTAAAAAGCGCTTTATTTCTTTTTCAGTATCCCGTTGCTTTATGGTTTCACGCTTATCATGAATTTTTTTACCTTTTGCCAGCCCGATTTCAAGCTTTACCAACTGTTTTTCGTTAAAAAAGACACGTAACGGCACTATAGTCAACCCTTTTTCCTTTAACGCAGATTGCAGCTTTTTTAGTTCACGTTTGTTTAATAATAATTTCCTGTCGTGAACAGCAATATGATTGTTAGAAGTGCCCAATTTGTATTCGGCAATGTACAATCCCCTCACCCATAGTTCTCCGTTGTCAAAAAGACAAAAACTGTCGTTAAAGCTCACTTTTCCTTCGCGGATGGATTTAACCTCTGTTCCAAGCAATACAAGGCCGGCCACATATTTATCTTCTATGTGATAGTTGAAGTAAGCCTGCCTGTTATTCATCTCCTTTGCCATATACTAGTCAACTACGATTTACAAAGTACGCAGCATGTTGATACACGATGCGCACGCTTCTCAAAAAACAAAAATGAATTTCTAAACGCTTTTCGTTTGGAAATTCATTTTCAATTGTCCATTTTCAATTATCAATTGAAAATTTTAATCCCTGAACAGCACTATTAAGTGTTTCAGGCGTTGTTTTAATAATTTTCTGTCAATAATAAAATCCAGGAAACCATGTTCCAGCAGAAACTCGCTTCGCTGGAAGCCTTCCGGTAAATCTTTTTTGATGGTCTCCTTGATAACACGCGGACCGGCAAAACCAATCAGCGCTCCGGGCTCTGCTATGTTCAGGTCGCCAAGCATTCCGAAGCTTGCAGAAATACCGCCAAATGTTGGATCTGTTAGCATGGAAATATAAGGCAGTCCGGCATCACTTAACTGAGACAGTTTACCACTGGTTTTTGCAAGCTGCATCAGGCTGAATGCGCTTTCCATCATACGGGCACCACCACTCTTGCTTATTACCATATAAGGTAATTTATGCTGAATGGCGTAATCCACGGCACGGCTGAACTTCTCGCCCATCACACTGCCCAACGAGCCACCAATAAATTCGAAATCCATACATGCAATCACCATTTCTTCACCATCAATCTTACCCACTGCAACACGCATACTGTCTTTCAGATCTGTTTTTGCATGAATGTCATCCAAACGCTTTTGGTAAGGCTTTAAATCAGTAAATCCTAAAAAGTCACGGCTGGTAATATTATCGAAGAGAGAAATATACTCACCGTTGTCAAACAGGATCTCATAATATTCCTCACTGCCTATGCGGTGGTGATAATTACATTTCGGACAAACAAACAGGTTTTCTTTCAATTCTGTTGTTGTGCATATATAATTACATTCGGGGCATTTGCTCCAAAGCCCTTCAGGTGTTTCTTTTTTTTCTGCAGTGGCTGTAGTAATCCCTTTTCTAAAACGCCTGTACCACTTTTCCCTCGCTTCTGCGTTCGCCGCGCCTACCGGGTTATCACTACTTTCTTCTTCGCCTGATAAATTAGAGTCAAAATCCTCTTCTTTTTTCATAATCAAACCATTATAATTGTAGAAGAAGGCAAAAATAAGGAGTTTGATGAATTAGCAAGTAAAAACTAAATGTTTCACGCCTAAAACTCTCGTTATCAACAAAATTCTTCCCTCGGTTATCGTCTTCAAGACGCATTGATTTTGGATTTAATGACTGAATCTATACATTGCGGCCATGATAGAAATAACAACCGTTAGCACAAATAATGAGCTGGAGCAGATTCATGCATTGAACAAAGAGAACATCAAGCACGGGCTTTCTGCTGAAGAAAAACAGGAACAGGGTTTTGTTACCTGGCTGTATTCGCTTGAACTCTTGCAGCAGATGCACAAGCTTGTGCCAAGTATTATTGCCAAAGATGGCGATAAAGTGGTTGGTTATGCACTTGTTACACCACGGGAGGCAAGCAGCTTTCATCCAGATCTGGCCACAATGATCAGCCATACTGAAAAAGTTATTTATAAGGACAAACCATTGCATGATTTCCGTTACTATATAATGGGACAAATATGTATTGCTAAAGAATACAGAAGCAAAGGCCTGTTTAATAAACTGTACCAACATCACAAAACACTGCATTCAAATGATTTTGATTTGCTGGTTACGGAAGTTTCAACAAGCAATGCACGCTCTCAACGGGCACATGAAAAAGTTGGCTTTACAACTATTCATACTTACCGCGATGCTGATGATGAATGGAACGTTGTGGTATGGCAGTTTAATTGATAGTTGATAATTGACAATTGAAAATGATTGAGAATGTGTGAATATGCAAATGTGCGAATGCTAATTGATAATTGATAAGGGAAATTGAAAATGATCATCAATGTGCGAATGTGTAAATGTGCAGATTTGCAAAATGTTTGTAGCTTGATGGTTAATCTCAATTGCAGGCAGTTGTTTATGCAACGATATACGTAAAGCCGGTATCTCAAACCTTATGCCTTATGCCTTATGCCTGAAGCCTGGTACCTTATGCTCATTTTCAATTTTCAACTTTCAATTTTCAATTCTGACGCCTGATACCCAAAGCTAATAGCTCATAGCTAAAGCTAATAACTCTAAGCAAACGTTTGCGGATTTATATAACTAAGTTCAGGTTAGTAAACAATCCATCGGTATATTTATCGCACTTAAAACTGAAATCTACTGACATGTCAACAGCTATTAAAACTCCACCGTCCCCATTGTTATCCGCACAGCAGAACAAAACAACAGGTGCTATTTTTATTATAGGTATACTGTTTTTTATTTTCGGATTTGTTACATGGGCAAACAGTACATTAATACCGTATCTCGGTATAGCGTGCCAGCTTACGACCAAAGAAGCGGTAACGGTAACTTTTGCTTTTTATATTTCATACGCCGTAATGGCGTTTCCTTCTTCATGGGTATTAAAGCAGACAGGCTTTAAGAATGGAATGATGCTTGGATTGCTCGTAATGGCTGTTGGTGCATTATTGTTTATTCCTGCGGCAAAGACACGCACATTCGGACTTTTCTTATTTGCCCTTTTTGTGATAGGCACCGGCCTTGCATTACTACAGACTGCTTCCAATCCCTATATCACTATTTTAGGACCAATTGAAAGCGCAGCAAAACGCATCAGTATTATGGGTATTTGTAACAAGACTGCGGGTGCACTTGCTCCGCTGATTCTTGGCGCCATTGTTCTTAAAGATTCCAGCGTACTTGAAGCAAAATTGCTCACAATGAATGCTGCAGAAAAAGCTGCTGAGCTTGATCTGCTTGCTTCGAGAGTAATTCTTCCCTATGTTATAATTGCTGCTGTGTTGGTGGCACTGGCTGTGTTTGTTTATTTCTCTCATTTACCGGAAGTTAAGGCTGAAGGCGAAGACTCGAATGATGCATCTTCTGCTGTAGTTAACAGAAGCAGCCTCTTCAGCTATCCATATTTGTGGCTGGGTTTTATTTCACTTTTTCTTTATGTGGGTGTGGAAGTAATGGCCGGCGATATCATCCAGGTTTATGGAAAGTCTATCGGGATCAGCCTTGACGTTGCAAAGCATTTTACGACATACACCATGATCGGCATGCTTGCAGGTTACCTCATTGGTATTGCAGCTATTCCTAAATATATTTCGCAGAACACCGCATTAAAAGTATCGGCTATCCTCGGTCTCTTATTTTCGCTTGCAGCGATCTTTACATCTGGTTATACTTCAGTGTTGTTTATCGCATTCCTTGGTTTGGCGAATGCTTTGATATGGCCCGCATTGTGGCCTTTGACTATTGAAGGTTTGGGCAAGTTCACAAAAACAGGCTCTGCATTACTTATTGTGGGTATTGGCGGCGGCGCTGTATTACCGAGAGTGTGGGCTACTTTAGGCGAACAGATTGGCTTACAACAGGCTTTTTGGATCATGGTTCCGGCTTATCTCTTTATTTTATATTTTGCTATTGCCGGCCATAAAGTTGGCAAGTAAGAGTTGTACGTTGTAAGTTATACGTTGTACGTTTTAGACTGAAAAGGTTTGATGTTGACGTATAACTTACAACTTTCTTTATTCATTATATGCCGACCCTCTTTCGTTTCAATAAACGTATAACGTGCCACGTACAACTTACAGCTTCTCTCCGCTTTGATATACGTACAACGTAAAACGTATAACTTACAACACACTCCGCTCCAATAAATGTATAACGTACCACGTAAAACGTATAACGTACCACGTAAAAACTTACAACTTCTCTCCCTTCATCCACATCGGCTTTAATTTCGCAATTTTCTTATACACCGGGCAATCCAGTGTATGTGCGCCGGGTAAATATCCGGTACTCATCAAAAATTCATTAACAATTTCACCGCCGGTGAACCGGAAATTCTTTTTAAACAATTTTACCCATTCTTCTTTTGTAAGCGGATGATGTTTATTCAGCCAGTTTTCAAAAGAGCCATGCTCATTTTGAATCTCAATAATTTTCTTTGCATTTTCGATGGCAGCATTAATTTTTAACCTGTTTCGAATGATGCCTGCATCCTGTAACAACTTCTCCACTTTTGCAGGCGTATAGCGGGCAACTTTTTTCACATCAAAATCATCAAAGGCTTTGAAGAAATTATCTTTCTTTTTAAGAATGGTTTCCCAGCTTAAACCAGCCTGATTAATCTCTAACACAAGGCGTGCAAAAAGGTCATTATCATTTTTTAAGGGAAATCCATATTCATTATCGTGATAGAGTTTATGAACATTGTCTCCATTCACAGTTGTAACATATGAGCAATAGGTTGTCGCCATTTTCAAAATTTATAAGGCAAGTTATACTATTCGTTGTTACCATTCAGCAATATGATTACACGCAAAACGGTGAGACGCAGCCGGAATAATTGAGGGTAAAATAAAATCAGCCTCAATATATCATTTAAAATCTAATCAATAATTAATTCATAAACAGCTTCCCGCGAGCATCAAAGCCAGCGGCTCCGGGCGTTTAGCGAAAACTAAGTACATTTGCGGTTTAATATCCGCAGAAAAGATGAACATTAGAATTGCGATACTGGACATGAATGATGGTCTGCCAAACCAGGGCATGAGGTGTCTGCGTGAGATAATTGCGCAATGGAGCATGGATCAAAACGTCGACGTTACCTTAGAAGAATTTGAAGTACGTCGTCTCCTGCAGCTTCCTGATCTATCATATGATATCTATATTTCCAGTGGCGGTCCCGGCTCTCCGCTTGAAAGCGAAAATTCTGAATGGGAAAACAAGTATTTCGACTGGATCAAAGAAGTTGAGAACTGGAATTCGCAGCCGGGCAATCATCCCAGGAAGAACGTATTTTTCATTTGCCACAGTTTTCAGTTAGCATGTCGCTATTTTAATATTGCTGATGTTTGCAAAAGAAATTCAACTGCGTTTGGCATTTTCCCGGTACACATGCTTAAAGATGGATCTAAGGAACCTGTTTTCGACGGGTTACGGGACCCCTTTTATGCAGTTGACAGCAGGGACTACCAGGTAGTAAAACCAAACCATGAAAGACTTAAAAAACTAGGCGGGAAAATACTCACCATTGAAAAGAACAGGCCGCATGTTCCTTATGAAAGGGCGGTGATGGCTGTTCGCTTTACCCCTCATTTTATCGGCACCCAGTTTCATCCTGAAGCGGATGCAACCGGAATGAGTATGTACCTCCAGCGTGAAGACAAGAAGACGGTGATAATCAATAGCCACGGTCGCGATAAATGGAGCAGCATGATTGATCATTTGAACGATCCCGATAAAATTACATGGACGCACAATCATGTGTTGCCAAATTTTCTTACGATGTCTGTTGCAGAACTTCAATAAAAAAATAACTCAGTCATTCGTATATTGTTTTTTACGAATGACTGAATTCTATACCCCGAACTTGCGCCTTGAGTAAACTCTCCCAACTCGCCTTCTACCAGGTTGCTATTAACTAATAACTAACCGGCGGTTCAAACGCAAAAAAGCCTTTTCCATACCATACAGTAATTCATTCGGCTCATATAATAAAATTATTTGGATAATTCAAATAGTCTACTAAATTTGTAGGATATTTAAAACAGAACATAACACACAGTCATTATAATTTTTTTTAGTGGGGTTTGGTTTACCCGACTTATTTTAGGCAAGCAATCGAAAGGAGGTGGTGTTTCTACACTACCTTTTTTTAAACATCCATTCGCAGTCAACATTTGTTCTCCTTTTATCAACTCATTTTCTTTAGCTATTTTTAAAAAAAAATCAGGCATGGTTGCAGCAATGCGTAAATGGTTCAATGAACATTTTACCCCGGAAAAATATAAAGCATATTTAGAAGATCTGGAATCAAGACATCCCGGAGCTATTGAATTCAGAGTAGCGGAAACACCCATATTTATCGATAAATCTTTCAGGGATAAAATGCTCTCTGCCTGCGAAAGCATTGTTGATGTGATTACCCGTCCGGATTTTAAGGAAATGACAAGCAAAGCTGTGCCTGAAAACATATCGGTTCCCGACGAGAACGGTCATTCACATTTTATAGCCTTTGACTTTGGGATTTGTGAAAATGAAAAAGGTGAACCGGAGCCGCAGCTGGTTGAAATGCAGGGATTCCCTACCCTGTTTGCCTTTCATGTTTTCTTTGACGAAATGGCCAGAAAACATTTTTCAATACCGGACAATTATTCTGTATACCTGAATGGATTTACGAAAGAAACTTATCTGCAGCTTCTCAAAGAAATAATTGTTGGAGACTGCAATGCAGAAAATGTTGTTTTACTGGAGCTGTTTCCGCATAAGCAGAAAACGCGGATTGATTTCTACTGCACACATGATTACCTGGGCATTCCAATTGTTTGTCTCACAGAATTGCAAAAACAAGGCAACAAACTGTATTATGAAAAAGATGACAAGTTGATAGAAATAAAACGGATTTATAACCGCGTTATTTTTGACGAACTGAATCAACAACCAGCCGGCGTAAAAGAAAAAGGAAGGATCTTTTTCGAAAAAAACGATGTTGAATGGGTACCCCATCCTAACTGGTTTTACCGCATTAGTAAATACACGCTTCCCTTTATACAACATCCTTATGTGCCGGAAACAAAGTTCTTAAGCGATGTTAAAACAATCCCGGATGATCTTGAAAATTACGTATTAAAGCCGTTATTCTCTTTCGCAGGACAAGGAGTAGTAATAGATGTCACACCTAAAGACATTGATCATATAACCGATCCTCACAATTGGATCTTACAACGCAAGGTTAAATATGCAGACATCATCCAAACCCCGGATATACCCGCAAAAGCAGAGATCAGGATCTTCTATTTCTGGAAAGATGGAGCGGCGAGGCCCATTGCCACACAAAATCTCGCCCGCCTAAGCAAAGGAAAAATGATCGGTGTACGTTACAATGCTGATAAGACCTGGGTGGGCGGAACGATGGCCTACTTCGAAGTTTAATTGAAAATGGAAAGTTGAAAATTGACAATGACGGCGGGATGTGCAAATGTGCGAATGAGTAAATGTGCGAATATTTGGCCCTCATCGCTGTCCTGGTGACGATTAACATGTAGTCATTTGCACATTCGCACATTTACTCATTCGCACATCCACCCATTTTCAATTGTCAATTGTCAATTTTCAATTCATTAGTCATTTGCACATCTGCACATTCGCACATCAACCCATTTTCAATTGTCAATTCCTCTAGCCATTTGCACATTCGCACATTTACTCATTCGCACATCTGCACATTTGTACGTCTGCGCATTCACCGGTCATTTTCAATTATCGATTCTCCATTGTCAATTAATTTACTCTTCCATCCTGTTTTTCAGGCTGGAAAGCAACGCATAGGCCCCGCCGGTAACAATAGGTGTGTTTGTCCAGTCGCGGCCATCCTGTATCAATTCTACATAGCCGTTCTCTCTGTTGCCTGTTTGCACGGGCATCATTACAAAGACGTTGGAATCTTTGGCAGCAAAAAGATAATCCTTACCATGATACCGCACTACTGATTCCTCTGTAACGGCCTGCACCTTTTTGTTATCCAACTCAAACACTCCGTTGAGAAACATGCCTGGCAGCAGCTCATGAATTGGGTTATCAAAATGACAATGCACCAGCCCGCTTCTATTGTCATTAATGTTTTTTGTTACAAGAATTACATCTACATCATAAGTCTTCGCCGGATCATCCACCAAAGAAACTTTTCCTTTCATCCCTTTCTTAAAATAATTGATGTCTTTTTCAAAGACAGTGATGGACGCGTGGATATCATCAGGATCAACCAATTCAAACAAAACGTCCGAAGGGTTCACATATTTGCCAATGTTTACATTCACCTTTGTTACATAACCATTGATCGGGGAATAAACAGGCACATCCCTTGAAATGTTCTGTACGTTCAGCCTGGCGGGATTGATCTCAATAATCCGCAATTTTTCCTCGAGTGATTTCAACAACACCTGCTGAGTTTTATAATCACTCAATACAAGCTGATAATTTTTCTTGCTTGTTGCGTCGGCTTCACTCAACTCTTTCTGACGTTGCATGTCCGTCTGAAGAAACTCCATTTTCGCCTTTGCAGTCAGGTAATCCTGCTGTAACTGAACATAATTCTGATCTTCCATTATTGCAATCACTTCGCCCTTTCTCACACTCGATCCTGGTAAAAGCGACGTTGACTTCAGATAGCCTCCCAAAGGAAAACTTATGCTTACCATACTTTGCGGGGGCACGTCAACGGCTCCGTTTACCCTGATTGTGGCACGTAAGTTCTGCATTGTAACACTCCCGGTTTTTATGCCTGCATTTTTTAATTGAGCGGCATTTAAAGTAACAGTAGAATCATTTGCCGGCCTGGGCCTTTCTTCCTCTTTTACAGCGGCGTTTTTGCAGGATACTGCAGTTAATACAACTGCAGTTAAAATATATTTAATGATCACTTTCATAATACAATTATTAAACTATAAACCCGATGACTATTTAGGTTGCATTAAAAATTTATTGCGCGGAACCGGTGTTCTGTAACAGGTATTCCAGTTCTGTTGCTGTATTGTTTAAATCTCTCAACACATCCACATACTGTCCCTGTAACCTGATGGCATTATTAATGAGTGCTCCCCATTCAATGTAATTAATCTCGCCGTTTTTGTATTGCAGGTTAGCTGTACGCATAATAATATCGCTTTGCGGAAGTGCACTGGACCGGTAATATTCAACCGCATCACGATATTTATTGTACTCGTTTAAACTTTTCAATAGTCCGAGTCTCAACTCTTGTGATGCTATCTGCGATTGCGTTTCCACCACTTCTTCACGTTGCTTCGAAGCCTTTACGCGGGCTTTCTGTAACTTATTAAACAACGGCACACCCACTCCAACCTGCACAGCAGAAAATCTTTTCCCTGCATCATAATAAACCTCATTACCATTCTTGTCTGCCTGCCAACCTACAAAAGATTGATTGGTGTATCCCAGCATAAGATCAGGGGAAAGTTTTGCTTTTTCAGCAGCAGTCTGATGCTGCACCAATTGTTGCTGCTGTCTGTAATAAGCCAGGTAAGGATGATTTTGTAAAGCAGACGTATCAAATAAAACAGTCTTATCGCTTAAAGTATCGGCAACATCATATAATTCAGTGCTGTTTACCAGTACCGCAAGCTGAGCACGCGCAGACTGTTGATCTGTTCTAAGCATTTTCAATTGCATTTCCAATTGAGCCACATCATTTTCCAATGTTGCTTTCTCAAGCAGATTGGCCTCGCCTTTTTCATGACGTAACCTGGCAATACTTAAATACCTGTATAATACAGAGTCAATATTTACCAGGAGCTTCTCTCTTGCACCAATATATTGAAGCTGTACATAAGCCTGTTTTACAAGTCGCGAAATAGCCACCTGTTGAATAGCTGTTTGCAGTTTGGAACTTTGCCATTCATCTTCCAGCACCAGCTTTTGTTTGTTATAAACTGTGGGAAAAGCAATGCTTTGCGACAATGTAAATTTGTTATCAAAGGTGCCGCTGTTTACATTTCCTAGCTCTCCGATGATCTGTGTTTTGGGAATATCTGCTGCGGAGGTTTTCAATATTTCATAATACCGCTGCTGCAATTTGCTTGCACTTAAATTAAGGTTTTGCGATTGAGCAAGAGACAGTGCATCTGTAAGACTGATCTTTTTTACAGATTGAGCCATTGAACCAAATGGCATTGCGAGGCAAAGAACCAGGATAGTGCTAACGGCCACAGCCTTTATGTTCTTCTTTGTCTTTTTTCTTTCAACCAGCAAATACAAAGATGGCAAGACAAATAACGTGAGCAGCGTAGCAGAAACAAGGCCGCCAATAACAACGGTTGCCAGCGGGCGTTGAACTTCTGCGCCGGCTCCATGACTTAACGCCATCGGCAAAAAGCCCAGCGACGCCACAGCAGCTGTCATCAACACGGGCCGCAGCCTTATGATTGTCGCTTGCATAATAATTTCTTTTATATCAGTTAAACCATCTTTCTTCAGCCGGTTCATTTCGGTTATCAAAACAATGCCGTTTAATACCGCCACACCAAACAGGGCTATAAATCCCACACCCGCAGAAATACTAAATGGCATACCTCTCAGAATTAACGCCAGTACACCTCCCACGGCGGATAAGGGTATCGCAGTAAAAATCAGCAAGCCATAGGATATTTTGTGAAATGCGAAATACAACATAAAGAGGATAAGTGCGAGCGCAACAGGTACAGCAATGCCCAGCCGTTTGGTGGCATGCTGAAGATTTTCATATTGCCCACCATAGGTGATGTAATAACCCGCAGGAAATTTGATATGCTCACCCACCTTCTTTTGCAATTCAGTAACGATACTTTGTACGTCGCGCCCACGAACATTAAAGCCAACAGTAATACGCCTCCGTGCGTCTTCACGTTGAACCTGGTACGGACCTTCTTTCATTTCAACTGTAGCAAGTGCATTCAAAGGAACCTGCTGGCCATCGGGAAGGCCAACAAGCAAGCTGCCTATTTCTTCAAGATCTTTTTTCTGTTCTTCATTCATTCTTATTACAAGGTCAAATCGTTTATCACCTTCGAATACCAGTCCTGCTGTGTTTCCGGCATAGGCGGATTGTATCGTGTTGTTGATATCCCCAATATTCGCTCCATACCTTGCTATTGCCATCCGGTTATAAGTGATCACCATTTGAGATACGCCGGTAACCGTTTCGGTGTACAGATCCTTGGCACCATCCACTGAACCAATCAGCCTGCTTAGCTTAGCTGCATATAAAGCAAGTGTATCAAGATCGTCACCAAAGATCTTACAAACCACATCCTGCCGCGCCCCCGTCATCAACTCATTAAATCGCATTTGAACGGGAAACTGAAAGCCTGTTGCCACACCCGGTTGTTGTTGTAATGCGGCACTCATTTTATTAGCCAGTTCGGGGAATGTCTTTGCGCTGGTCCATTCCTTTTTTGGCTTAAGTATTACCATCATATCCGCAGCGTCAAGTGGCATCGGGTCGGTAGGAATTTCACCACTACCAATTTTAGTGACCACCTTCTCTATTTCCGGAAAGTTATCTGTAAGTATTTTGGCCGTTTTTTGAGTGGTATTAACTGTATTGGTCAATGACGAACCTGTAAGCAACCTGGTGTCTACAGCGAAATCACCTTCCTCCAGTTGCGGAATAAATTCACCGCCAAGTGTTGTAGCCAGGTAAAGCGTTCCTGCAAACAAAACAAATGCAACAATAACAATGTACGCAGGTATTCTAAGCGCTTTTTTCAATATTGGCTTGTATAGATTTTGCAAGCCATGGATGATTCTGTCTGACAGATTATGCTTGTGATTGATTGTTTTACTTAGCACCAATGAACTCATCATGGGAACATAGGTAAGAGAAAGCAGGAATGCGCCGATAATGGCAAATGAAACAGTCTGCGCCATTGGCCTGAACATTTTCCCCTCAATACCTTGCAATGTCAAAATAGGCAGGTAAACAATCAGGATGATGATCTGTCCAAAAACAGCGCTGTTCATCATCTTTTTGGACGACACTTCCACTTCGGCATTCATCTGTTGTTGATCCAGCCTCTGCTTATGTGAGTATATCCGGTCATACTGTAGTTTATGCAGCACTGCTTCAACAATAATTACTGCACCATCTACAAGCAGACCAAAGTCAAGCGCACCAAGACTCATCAGGTTGCCACTTACACCGAACAGATCCATCATGATAAATGCAAAGAGCATACTCAACGGAATAACGGAAGCAACCAACAAACCGGCACGTAAATTCCCCAGAAAGATAACCAACACAAAGACCACTATAAGTGCGCCCTCCGTTAGATTCTGCTCCACTGTGCCGATTGCATTATTCACCATTTTGGACCTGTCAAGAAAAGCTTCAACAGTAACGCCTTCAGGCAATGTCTTTTCAATATCTTTTATTTTGGCTTTGATGTTCTTGATCACTTTATTACTGTTCTCTCCCTTCAACATCATCACCACTGCACCGGAAACCTCGCCTTCACTGTTATAGACCATGGCACCGTAGCGAATGGCACTACCAATCTTTACCTGCGCTACATTATTAATTAATACAGGCGCTCCGGACGCTGATTGTTTTACTACAATATTGCCAATGTCTTCCAGGTTTTGAACAAGCCCTTCACTGCGGATGAATAAAACAGAAGGTCCTTTTTCAATATAGGCTCCCCCGGCATTCTGATTATTTTTCTGCAACGCATTAAATACATCGCCAATGGTTAAGTGAAAGCTTCTTAACTTTTCCGGGCTTATAGCCACTTCATATTGTTTTAGCAAACCTCCGAAACTGCTAACATCCGCAACGCCTTCAGTACCGAGTAACTGCCGCCTAACAATCCAGTCCTGTATACTTCTTAATTCTGTAAGATCATATTTGCCTTCATACCCGGGTTTTGCTTTAACTACATACTGAAATATTTCACCCAGCCCCGTGGTAACCGGCGCTAATTGGGGTGTGCCTGTACCCGGCGGTATTTGATCGCGTACATTGAGCAGCCTTTCACTTACCTGTTGCCTCGCCCAGTACACATCAGTTTCATCGTCAAAAACTATTGTCACCAGACTTAGCCCAAAACGTGAGAAACTTCTTTGTTCAATAATACCAGGAACGTTTCTTGTAGCCTGCTCAATGGGAACTGTAATCAACCTTTCTATATCAGTTGCTCCAAGGCTTGGCGATGTGGTAATAATGACTACCTGGTTGTTTGTAATATCAGGCACTGCATCAATCGGAAGCCTGGTAACCACAATGCTTCCCCAGACAATTAACCCGAGCAGCATTAGTCCGACAACTATTTTATTCCTTACGGAAAAATGAATAATTCTGTTTAACATGAATATCTATTAATATGAATACATCACTTACTTTTTCACGGGGATTTTGTGCATAAGAATGAACTATATGCGGTTGGGCAATTCACTCTCCGCCAAATGAAATGAAGGGAAATTTAGCCAAATGACAGTGGTAAAGCTATAGCGCTGTGATCATGACAACGTAAGTCATGACAGTATTAAAAGTTATTAAACATCTTTTTCGAAGAAAATAATATAACTGCACAAATGGTTTAACAGATGCGCACAGTGCTTTCCACAGAGCATTTAACTGAGAACTCAGATCCGGGGAGGCTGAAAGATGGAAACGGGAATTAAATATTGAGGAACATCATCGTTGGAAATATTGTATTGAACACATGGTCTTTCCGGAGTGTGGGCGGCCACTTTAATAGGCTGGGGAACCAACACAGGCATCGTAAGGCAACAATCTGCCTCATGTGTTTTAAATGGAAGCCGCATGTCCTGCTGAAAATCCTGGTCAAGATCTTTCAGCGCCTCATCTTCGTAATGCAGCTTAATAAACATTGCAAGGGTTATGCCTGGTGTTGTATGCTGATGTTGAATGTAATGACTGACTAACGCAGGTAGCTTAAGCAACTGATTGGCATCTGTTGCTCCAAACACATAAATGATCAGCAATAATATGGCTACCTTTTTTTTCACGCACGGCAAAGATAAGGCTAAATGCCCAATGCGTTGTTCCACTACTCAAAAACGAAGTGAAAAATCGGTATAGAGGGTGTTTAAAGGGATAGTCTTATAGCGATCAATAAAAAGCCTTTACTATATGACATATACTGTATCAATAATTTTTTAATTGACTCTCTATCAACTTCTTTTGTTCTTTAGCTGAAAGTTTATGGTTATAATTCAGCAGTGCACTCTGCCAGCCGCCGTACATGGCATTGGGCAGTACTATAAACCTGCTTCCGAATTTATCACGTTCCTGAACAGTTTGTTTATCCCTTGCAGCAACAGGCAAAGTATCGTAAGTGCCTTCAAAGTCGCCAAGATTATCACCGAACCACATCAGCACATTGTACTTCGTTGCAACAGCCGCGCGTCTTGCATCTTTGCTTGAAGTGTTCACTTTTAGTAACAAATGCGTCTCATCGGCATATGGAAAATTCCATTTTTTTAAATTGGCCAATGTTTGCGAAGCCTCAGATTGTTGCCTGTTTGAGACATAAAATACTTCAACTTTTTTTGAAGCTGCATATGTAAAGAATGATAACGCGCCCGCAATTGTGTCTGCATCCACCCTGGCTGTCCACGCTTTCCATGTAGTGTCAGAATAGCCTTTGTTTCGCAATGCACGATGTACAATATATGGGCTATTATCCAGAACTGTTTCGTCTATATCTGTAATAACAGCAAAAGGTTTGTCCGATGGCTCAGCAATATATTTATCCAGCCTTTCGTGTGCAATATTGTATGCCTGCATGGCCAGTGCCTTATTTTCAGCCGCCTTTTGCTGGTACGCAGCAGCCCATACAGGAGCGTAGTATATATTTTGGGTGGAACAACTTTGCATCAGTACGAGTATTGATGCAAAAGCCGCAACAGCTATTATCTTTAGCTTATTCATAGTTAGTGTGTAATTTTACAGCGCGAAATGTACTCAGAAAGTGTAGCAAGTCAAAGTTCCTTTGCAAACAATTTTTGTTGCGGGCAAACGTCGAAAAAAATTAAACGCCGGCGCATGCAATTGTAAAAAAATGTTAAGGCAATAAATTATTCTGACAGTTATTGCCAAATTTGCCGCGGTAAAAAGAATGTTGCTTCATTCTGCCAGCCAACGGCAGATATTTTTTTGATCTATTAAAAACATGAGAGGCTATGAATTTTCGGCTCAACAATATTCCCGAACGTACTACAAATCCACGCAGCTATGGCATAACTATGATAACAGATAAAGGACTTGGCTTGCAGGAAACCAAAAATCTTTTATCTGTTGCGGCTCCATATATTGACTTTGCAAAACTGGCTTTCGGCACATCACTTTTTACTCCGCTGCTTCGCGAAAAAATTGAGCTTTATCAATCACAGAACATACCCGTTTATCTTGGTGGCTTGTTACTTGAAGCATTTATCATACGCAACCAATTTAGCGACTATATCCGCTTTATACAAGACTTTGGAATAACGCATATTGAAATGTCCGATGGATCATTAAACATTTCTCACGAGGAAAAGTGCGGCTATATTGAAAAGCTGACAAAATATGGAACAGTATTGAGCGAAGTTGGTTCTAAAGATAAAGACAAGGTTCTGGTTACGCCACCTTACAAATGGATTGACCTGATGACAAAAGAACTAAGTGCAGGTGCGAGCTATGTAATTGCAGAAGCACGCGAAACCGGCACGGTTGGCTTGTTCCGTGATAGCGGTGAAGTAAGGGAAGGATTGGTACAGGAAATACTGGTAAAGATACCTGCAGAAAAAATTATCTGGGAAACGCCGCAAAAAGATCAGCAATTGTATTTCATCAAAACGATTGGCGCCAATGTTAACCTGGGTAATATCGCCACTACAGATGTTATTGCGCTGGAAGCGATGAGGATTGGATTGAGAAGTGACACATTTGAGCTATACCTGGATAAGTGACAATTGAAATTTGTCAATTGATAGTTGAAATTTGACAATTGAAAATGAAGACTAGAATCATGCAAATTTTTAACTGAAGAACAGTCAGTGAAATACAAACGAGGCCTGAGTTATTTTATCAAACTCAGGCCTTTTTTTGTATGTGCCGCTCGCGCCCTTTCAGGCTTGATTGCCATTTGTTATTTTATTCCCAGGGCGTTGCCCTGGGCTAGTGATGGCGCCCTTTCAGGACTTTGTGTTGTCCAAACCCCGACGCTTTATAAATTGAACTTGATTGTTCTTTTTTGCATGATGTATCAAAAAAAATAAACTGTCTGAACCTGCGTACTTCGTACTTCGTAACTCGTACTTACTCTTCATTGTCAATTTTCAATTCTCCATTTTCAATTATCACTCAATTCCCAGTTCTTTCTGAATTTGTTCAAGTGATTTATTTTTTGTCTCGGGAAGAACGCGCCATACGAACAACAAATGCAGGAACATCATCACAGTATAAAAGATGAAAGAATAATAGCCGCCTTTGGGACTACCTTCAACGATGATAGGAAATGTCCATGAAATGATGGCCGCCATGATCCAGTGTGTAAAACTGCCCAGCGAGCCCCCTTGAGAACGTACTGAGTTTGGAAATATCTCTGAGATAAATACCCATATTACGGCCCCTTGTGAAAATCCAAAAAAAGCGATAAAACCAATGAGATAAAGTAACACATTGCTGTTGCTTGAAGCACCATTATTAAATGCTGCAGCAGTTAATCCTAAGAACAAAATCATTCCCAATGAACCGATGATCAACAATCTTTTTCTTCCGAATTTATCGATTAGAGTCATGGCCAGAATAGTGAACAACAAATTAGCAGCTCCAATATATACAGGTTGGAGATATGCCTCGCTCTTGGAAAAACCCGCCATTTCAAATATCCTGGGCGCATAATATAAAATTGCGTTGATGCCTGAAAGCTGGTTAAACATGGCGAGTATTACAGCATAAAGAATAGGCTTAGCATATCTTTTTTGAAAAAGCGATTCTTTGTGCGCCTTGACTGAATTACGGATATCTGCAATCACTCCGTTAATATCTGTTTCCTGTAGCCGCTGCATAACGGGAATAGCCTCTGCATCACGGTTGTTCAGAATCAGCCATCGAGGGCTTTCAGGTATACTACGCAGTAATGCCCAAAACAAAACTGAAGGAACCACCATTATACCAAGCATGTAACGCCAGGCATTATCGCCCAATCCCACAAAAAGAAAATTCGTGAGATATGCTATAAAAATACCGGCCACGACATTCAATTGGAAAGATCCGGCAAGGCGGCCCCGTAAGTTTGTAGGAGCAATTTCACTTATATACATCGGGCCAACAACTGAAGACGATCCAACTGCCACACCCGCCAGAAAGCGAAAAGAAATAAAAAGGATCCACGAAGAAACAGATGCACAACCCAACGCAGCGATAATATACAATACGGCTATCCACTGCAACACTTTTTTACGACCATACTTCTTCGCAGGAACACCTGCGATCAGTGAACCGACAACTGTACCGATAAGGCTGGAAGCAACAGTAAAACCCTGCCAGAATGAGGATAGGGACCATAATTGTTGAATAGTTTTCTCAGCACCGGAAATAACAGCGGTTTCAAATCCGAAAAGGAAACCGCCAAGGGCCGCGATCAGTGCGATCCGAACAGGGTATGACATAGCAAAATAGTTTGGTTATCTAAGTTATGGCCTGCATGTCATAATTCTGCGATTTGCGCGGTTTAATTTTAAAAAGCTCAAAGCTTAAAGCTCAAAGCCTAAAACCTATAAGCGAATGAATAGCGTTTCGGCATATTGCTTAATGTGTCTATAGTCAGATAGTACCTTGTTATCAGTTTTTACACAACAAGAGGCAACAACAGTTTTAAGCTTTGGGCTTAAAGCTTTAGGCTTAACACTGTATTTCTCCTTTCTTCATCTGGCTAATAGCATAATCAACTGCACGTGCTGTCGGCGCCATGTAGGTAAGAGAGAGGTTTTGTGTTGATGTTGAAGTCATGCAAGCGCCGTCAGTAACAAACACGTTGGGACAAGTATGCAATTGGTTCCACTTTGTTGAGCTGTGAGCTATCAGCTGTCAGCTATCAGCTGTCAGCTATCAGCGGAGCAACTGGGAGATTGAATCGAATAAGAAAGTGCGGGATAATCAGTTGAACAGGCAACAGTACAAAAGTGATAAGAAAAAATATTGGGCAGGTTACCAGGGTAATATCATAATTGTGAAAAGCCGAAAGCTCACAGCTGAAAACTAAAAAACCGGCGCAAGGCCGGCTTTTCAGAAACTCTAAATCATTAGTATTAATCACAGAAACAAGAAACGAAGATTTATGCTTTGCATAATTGCAGGTACTCCTGCATAGTAATTTTTCCTTCCATAAGATAGTTGTACAATTTCGCGTTGTCAACTTCAGTCTGCTTAACAGCTTCAACAACTTCTCTATCAAAAAATAATTGTGCAATGATTGTTCTCATACAATATAATTTTAAAAATGGCGCGAAGCCTTTGATAAAAAATTTAAATCGCAGACAATCAACCGTAAACTTCTTTTTCAGTGCGAGACAATCAGGGTTGCAACTTTACGATAACGTTATGGAGATGCAAATATACATCAGTATATACCATTTTCAAAAAAAGGTAACCCGCTCTTAACAATTAATTTGATAATCAGTAAACTAACAGTTGTATAAAATAACGGACATGGGCTTATGCAGCGCCCTGTGCTATTCAAAAAAGATCCGGACAACCTGGTAAAGCAGCCTGTTTTGCATTGATGGCGCGTGTTGCATTTTTTCAGAGAATCCCTGCAGACCAAACAAACCGGCGAGATTGCCCTTATTGATGGACAACTCAAGATAGCCTGCCGCATTAAACCATGCCAGTGTTGTACCCTGCGGAACTGATGCATAGTTCTCGCTGATGGTTTCTATTATTTCGTTACGTGTGAGGAATATTTTAAATGAACGCCCCTTTCTGTATTCTTCAAACTCTTCCTTTGTAATATTCAGGACTACGTTCTCAAAATTATCAATGAAAATGATCTGACTTTCAACAATGTTGGACGTTGCAGTAGAACGTAACGGATACTTTTCAACAATGCGCTCAACAGGCTGTCCGATTTGCGATGGCAAAAACTGTTGCAGTTCAGCAATAGCTTTAGCTGCAAATTGTGTACAGCTAAGGATATTCAAACCATTTGAGGCCTCAACACTGATAGCAAATATTTCCGCGGGCTTATTACGCATGATCATTGTTAGCAAACCATTATCAGGACAAATGATATACTGCTTGTTGTATTCAACCAACAATAAATAATTGGGCCTTGACTCAAACAAGTTTGCCAGGATCAGATGTATTGTTCCCTCAGGATAATATTTGAATGCGTTAGAACAGATATAAGCAGCCTGTAAAAAATTATCGGCCGAAAGGTTATGGGTTATATCAACAATATTTGCTGCGGGAGCCATCGAAAGGATTTGCCCCTTGATGGCTCCTGTAACAAAGTCATTCGAACCTATGTCTGTAGATAATGTTACTATGGACATTCAGCAGTACTTCAGTAAGAGTTATTTTACGAGCTCTCCGTTTTTAAAAAAGAATTTATATACCAACGAGTCAGCTAACGCAGGAAAAAACTTGTTCATAAAAACAGTTTGCTTTCCTTTAGCGGTCAACACAAGGGTTCTCTTACGTTTTTCAATTGCATGCAGGATATGTGAAGCACATTCTTCAGCAGTCATAAGACTTTTTTCATCAAGCGGAGACTCACCCTGCGGCTGTGCATTTTTATCTAATGCTACATTACGGATATTTGATGCGGTAAAGCCAGGGCAAACCCACATCACATTTACACCAGTGTACAACAATTCAGTACGCAATGCTTCCATCCATCCGTTGAGCGCATATTTTGACGCAGAGTATCCTGAACGGCCCGGCAATCCACGGAAGCCGGCAATAGATGAAACACTTATTATTTGTCCTCTTTGTTTAAGGATATGTGGTAGTGCAAATTTGGTACAGTATACAGCGCCCCAGAAATTTACATCCATCAATCTGCGCAATGTTTCTACTTCTGTTTCAGCAAACATGGCGCGCATGGAAAGCCCTGCATTATTGATCATGATATCAATTGTGCCAAATAGCTTAATGGTTTGATCGATGAAATTCTGACAATCAATTTCTTTGCTTACGTCCGCAGTATAAATAAGTAAAGGCTTACCGGGATAATGTGTTTGAAGCTGGTACAGCTTATCATAATTACGTCCACATGTAGCAACCTTTGCTCCTTTCTGCAGCAATGCATCAACCAATGCTTTACCTATACCTTCTGACCCGCCTGTAACGACTACAACTTTATCTTTTAAATATGACATGATGAACGCTTAGTTAATTTGCAAAAGTAACTACTTCAAACTGATTAGCATATTGAAAAAGAGGTTGATAGAATTTTTAAAAAAATAAAAGAAAAATTTGGCACTAATTTAAATTCCCCTATTTTTGCACTCCCAAAACAAAACGGGGTATCTGAAAAAGATAAGATTCCGTAGCTCAGTTGGTAGAGCAATACACTTTTAATGTATGGGCCCTGGGTTCGAGTCCCAGCGGGATCACAGAAAAAAGCCTTCTTTTCGAAAGAATTGAAGGCTTTTTTATTGCAATAAAAATCCAGTAGCTCAGTTGGTAGAGCATCCCGATTTTTTATCGGGAGGGCACTCGGTTTGAGTCCCGGCGGGATCACTGAAAAAAGCTTTCTTTTCGAAAGAATTGAAGGCTTTTTTATTGCAATAAAAATCCAGTAGCTCAGTTGGTAGAGCCCCCCGATTTTTTATCGGGAAGGCACTCGGTTTGAGTCCCGGCGGGATCACAGAAAAATGGGATCAAGCCGAAAAGTTGGGGGATTTTGAAAAAAGACATTTTTTTGTGTCTTTAAAAAGCTTGGATTTTGGAAGAACAGTTTCGGCAATTGATAGAGTTATTATTACCAGAAGGCATATTGACATATTTTGAGTTGGTGAATACAATAAAAGATCATGAAGGCCTTAAGATATATCTGGAAGAAAAGAATATAATACCCGAAGAGTTTAAGGGGCAATTACTTCATTCAAAAGGTTTTTATCCTCAAATAAGCATACAAGATTTTCCCATTCGTGGTCAGGAAGTTCAATTATGTATCAAGCGGCGGCGCTGGGAAATTCAAGATACTAAAGAAATCGTCAGCAGGGATTGGCAACTGGTTCAGTCCGGAACGCGAATAACCAAAGAGTTTGCGGCTTTTTTAAAAGGCATACTTGGACAATCAACCCATTAGCTGCTTTTTGTTAGGGAAGTTTTTCCAGGTAGATGGCAAACAGCTTCAGCAGCAATACAAAGAACATATCAGTGATTTTAGCAGTTGGGAACAGAAAGATCATGCTTGTGACTGGATGTTATTTGAAAACAATGTAGGCGCTCATCTCAGTATTGATGAAACGGCATTGTCTAATGGGGAATTATACACCATTGTAACCAACAAGTCAGCCAGGGGACGTAAAGGCTGTATTGTTGCAATGATCAAGGGAACACAGGCAGAGGAGCTTATTGAAGTATTGAATAAAATTCCTGAACGCATTAGAAAGCGTGTGACTGAAGTAACCATGGACATGGCTGCAGCTATGAGCCTGGTCATTAAGCGATGCTTTCCTCACGCATCCAGGGTCATAGACCGGTTTCATGTGCAAAAACTGGCCTATGATGCAGTGCAGGAAATAAGAATCAAATATCGTTGGGAGGCTCTGGAACAGGAAAATGAACAGATAGCAGCAGCCAAACGTAATAAGCAGGTCTACGAGCCGGAACTCTTATCCAACGGAGATTCAATCAAACAATTATTGGCCCGCAGCAGGTATCTTCTGTTCAAACACCCTACGAAATGGACGCCTTCCCAAAAACAACGGGCAGATTTACTTTTCGAAAGATATCCACTCATTGATCAAGCCTATAAACTATCCATCAGATTAGGCTTCATCTTTAAGAACTGTACCAGTAAAGAACAGGCATTTAAAAAGCTGGCTCTTTGGTATAATGATATTGAAGATTGCGGCATTGATTCATTCAAAACAGTCGCAAGGTCAATACAAGCCCATTACACGTATATTCTTAACTTCTTTAATAATAGAAGTACAAACGCGTCCGCGGAATCTTTCAATGCAAAAATTAAGGCTTTTAGGGCGTCATCCAGAGGTGTAAGGGATATTCAATTCTTTCTTTACAGACTATCTAAAATTTATGCTTGATCCTCCAATCCCCCAAGAATTTAACTTGATCCGAAAAATGCCTTCTTTCCGAAGGAATTGAAGGCTTTTTATTGCAATAAAGATCTGATGGCTAGGTTGGTGGACATCCCCGCTTTTTTAGCGGAATCAGTAACCGCCTGAAATGGTGTTTTTTACCCTATACCTACATACTCTACTCCGAAAAAATCGATAAGTATTATATCCATCTACACTAAATCTTCAGTAATGATATTTTTTATGGCTTCATTCCTCAGAGTAAGTTTTGATCAATCTGTTTTTCGTAAGATCAGCACATCTCATATCACACGGTTATAGTAAAAACAAACCTCTGTTTATGTAACTAAAGTTACCAATCCCGTTAATACTTTTTGCCAACTTTAATTCAAAACAGATAATATGAAAACTAATGTAGGTTCAACCGATCGTTCCATCCGTTTTACAATAGCAGCAGCATTAGCAACATACTATTTACAGTTCCTAAACAATACCGCCGGTACCATTGCTCTTGTAACAGGCATAATAATGCTATTCACGGTATATTTCCGTTTTTGTCCGTTATATTCATTACTTCATATCTCCACGCGTAAACCAGCCATCGATTTCAAAAAAATATTGCAGCAAAATGCGATAATTGTGGACGTCCGTCAGCCAAATGAATATAACCTCGGCCACATCGAAGGCAGTATCAATATGCCTCTTAGTGAGTTATCCGAACAAATTACAACGCTAAAAGGCAAAACAGTTGTGGTATGCTGTGCAAGTGGCGCCCGCAGTGCGGTGGCAAAAAAAATCCTGTCAGCCAAAGGAATCAAAACATTTAACGGCGGTGGATGGAAAAATCTGGAAGGGGATATCAAATAACGCAGCTTCCTTATTTTGAAACTTCTATTTAAAATTGAACAGCTTTGTCAACTTTTTATTTGTCCGTCTGCCATTTCAAGTATACGATTTGATTTGGCAGCAAAGTCGTGATCGTGTGTAACAGTAATAATCGTGTTGCCTTCTTTAACCAATTGATCAAAAATATTAAATATTATCGCGGTATTGGTTGAATCAAGATTACCGGTAGGCTCATCAGCCATAATTATTTTAGGATCATTGATCAAAGCACGGGCAATAGCAACACGCTGCTGCTGACCGCCCGATAACTTGCCCGACAATTTACGCGCATGTTCATGCATATCCATTTGCCGGAGCTTTTCTATTGCATATTCTTCCGCTTCTTTCGGGTTCAGCTTTCCCAGTTTCAAAGCGGGCAACATTACGTTTTCTAATGCAGTGAACTCCGGAAGCAGGAAATGAAATTGAAACACAAAGCCAATATGTTTATTGCGAAAATGCGCCAGATCATTTTCATCGAGCCCCGTTACCCTGATGCCGTTAATATACAGTGCACCTTCATACGCCGTATCCAATGTTGACAGCAAATATAGCAAGGTTGATTTACCACAGCCGGACTTACCCATAATGCAAACAAATTCGCCCTCGCAAACCGACAAGGACACGTCATGCAGCACATGAATCATTGCCGGATCATAAAAGTATTTATTTAGCTTTTCGGCCGTCAATACTGCCTGCGCCATATAATTATTTTTATCCTCGTAAAATAGCTACAGGGTCAACCCTGGACGCCTTAAGTGCGGGTAATAAACCTGCCAGCGCGGTAGTGAGCAGTCCAAAAATCAGTCCCACCACATAATAAAGAGAATTGAAATTAACCGGAAAATGCTTTATCACAATCCATTCATCTTCCGGCCACGAAACCAGTGATAATGCATAGGATAAAAGAAAGCCTAGTAACAGCCCGGCAACTGCACCCACTAAACCAATACATAACGATTGTGATAAAAAGATCTGCACAATGTCTTTCTTTGCAAACCCTTCAGCTTTAAGAATCGCAATATCTTTCATTTTGCCCATGATTACCATGTTCATAATGTTATAGATACCAAATCCGGCTATCAGCAGCAACGTGAAGCTTAATACATAAGTGAATGTATCTCTTATCAGGTTACCGGCTTTTACTGAAGCGTTCACCGTTTCCCAATCCTCCGCTTTGTACCGGTATTTTCTTGCTAAAGAAGAAGCCAATGCCGCCGCGTTTTTCATGTCTTTAAGCTTTAAACGAATGTCAGTAATATAGTCCCGGTTTTTTCCTAATAGCTGTTGCATACTTGCAAGACTTATGTACGCTTTATATTCATCCATAATGGATATTCCGAACTTATAAGTGCCCACAACTCTGAATCTCGACTGCACTCCTGACGGCGTTATAGCAGTTACCATATCTCCGATGTTTACATTTAATTTATTAGCGAGTTTATAACCTAACAGGATTCCATTGTTTGTGGTAAGAAGATTTTCCGGCCTTCCGCCATTCATTTTGTCTGAAAGCCCAAACAAACGGTCTTCTTCTCTGATATCTACACCGTCAACAACAATACCTAATTGAACGGGACCATAATTAAAAAGTAGTTGCGCAGAAACAAGTGGTGATACAACCTGTATTTCATTGAACTTATGGAGATCACTTATAATACCGGGCGCATTTTTCAAATTGAGCGTAATTTGTTTTGGCCGGGGATGTCGAATAACAATCCAGCTTTGCGGTGATTCACCAAAATACTGTTGTGCAACAGAAAAAGAATAATCAGTTTTATAGTCATTGTAGATACGGATATCCGGGGTAACAGAAAGCATGATATTTTCAAAAAAATCATTCATCCCTTTCATAAAGCTCATCATCAAAATAAACATGCCTATTCCAAATGTTACACCCAACATAGCAATTATGGTCTGGCGTTTACGAGACAGCAGGTGCGCTCTCACAATCTTAAAATTTACGGGCAACATCATGGCTCATTAAATTTTGAAGATGGCATAACCGCTGTTTTCTCGTCTACGCCCGAAATAATCTCAACGTTATCCAGCGTGGTAATGCCCGTTTGAATCGCTATTTTTTTTGCTCCCCTGCTTTCGCGTATCCAAATACTGTCATTTCCGGACAATACGTTCCGAGGCAAAACCAATACTTTATTTTTCTTCTGTATAACAATGTTTGCCTCAACCGAGCTATGAATAAAAAAGGAAGCAGGCTGCCTGGTAAAAACAGCGTCTACCCGAAATGTCTGATCCTGATCGTTCATCACCGGGTAGATGTATTTTACGACTGCTTCATATATTGTATCAGCTGTAATATCTGTTTGTAATAATACCTGTTGACCTGTTTTTATTCTTCCGATATCCTGCTGATCTACTGCCAGACGAATTACCTGACTCGCCCGCTCGCCTATTAAAGCCACTGTCTCATTTACATTAACAGTTTCTCCTGCTTCCTTAAAAGTCTGGTACACAACCCCATTGCGATCGCTTCTTATGAAATATTCTTTCAGGCTTTTTCCCGCGGCCGTCAACTGACTGCGGGCATTGCTATAGGACACCTGCAGATCATTTAAAGCGGCATAATATTTTTGCTCAGCGATCTTTTTCTGGTTAACGGACAGCTGATAATTAATATACATATTATCAAGGTTTCCTTTAGTCCCAATATCCTGAGCCCATAAATCCTTGTATCGGTAATAAGTAACTGAGTCGTTACTGCACTTCATGACCGCACTTTGCAAAGTCAGCTTCAGATCATTAAGTAATGGTGAATTGTCAGAGAGATTTGCAGTTACCACATTATAATTCTTAAGTGCAGCATCGTATTTTTCCTGCACACCTTCGCTACTAACAATGTATAGCAGTTGTTGTTTCTGTATAGTGTCCCCATCCTTCACAAGTTTCTTAATAATAGTACCGTTGCTAAGCGCAGCAAGCCTGTACTCATTTTCCGAAACGATCTTACCAGAAGCATAGACTACTTCGATAATATCTTTTCGCTCAGGATAAATCACCGGTATATTCTTACACGCGTCAGAGCATAGCACAGTACTAACCAGGAGAGCAGTCCGAAACCTGTAGATTACACCTCGAAACATTGTCAAGACCCTTCTCATAATGTGCAGATGATAAAACAAAGCTATTCTTGTACATCTTAAGAATGAATGATAAGCCGCAGCGCTATTGCTGATTGTCATCAATCCCGATACCGCGATTGCCATCGATTCCTGGTGACTGTTGAAATTAGCCCATATCGACCTGAACAATTATTCTGACTTAAAGAATAATATTTAAAAAAGACAATTACAATAATTTTGCGTAAAGCAAGCTAATTATCAGTGATACAACTTCTTATAGCCCACATAGAAAAATTCAGTTCGATTCCTGCGAACAAAGCCAGTCTACTGGAACCTTTCTTCGAGCATAAAATATACAAAAAGAAGGAACTACTATTGACCGAGGGGCAACGATGTTATGAAAAGTTTTTTATTGTAAAGGGATGTGTGCATTTGTTTTACCTCAGACAAAATGGTACCGAACAGACGATAGACTTTGCTTTGGAAAATTGGTGGACTTCAGACTTTACTGCCTTTCAACAAGGTGCCGGCGCACAGTTTTCAATTCGCGCCGTTGAAAATACAGAAGTATTATCTATCACTGCTGAACGGCAACGCAAACTCTTAAAACAGGTTCCTGAGCTTAATGAATATTTTCATTATATATTCCAGAAAGCATACGCCGCGAGCCAAATGAGATTTAGATTTCTTTTTGAATTTTCAAAAGAAGAACTATATCAACATTTCTTAAAGCATTTTCCGGGATTTATTCAACGCGTGCCACAATACCTGCTTGCCTCTTTTCTGGGTTTCACGCCTGAATATCTAAGTGAAATCAGGAAAAAATATATTTCTTAAACTGGTTTAAGCGACAAGGCTTTTATGTTTTCCAACTTTGCCAAAACAAAATCAAAACGATATGGCAAAAGTAATTAAACATCGTCTGGATGTATGGAAAGAGCAACCTTTGTACTGGGATCTGATAGCGAAAATGGATAAACACCTGCATGAGTCTACAGTATCTATGACGCTGCTGGATATTATTAAAATCCGGGTTTCGCAAATCAATAAATGCGCTTATTGTATTGACTATCATACACAGGAAGCTTTAAATAACGGAGAAACATCCCGCCGGATATTTGCTTTGTCTGCATGGCAGGAAAGTCCATTATTCACCAGCGAAGAGCGGGCTGTTCTCCAGGTAGCAGAGGAAATGACCTACATTTTTAATCATGGTGTTTCAGACCAGGCGTACGAAAATCTCAAATCCTATTTTACAGACCAGGAAATAGCTCATATTTTCATTAGTATCTGCCACATGAATTTTTTAAATCGTGTGGGCATTTCAACCAAGACAGCAGCAATTTAAAGGTTTTACCAATAAAAAGAAAGGCATGGGAACAGCCAAAATTATCGCAGGGATTAAAATGCCCGACAGCGCAATGACAAGTCAGGCAACTGAACTATTGCGCGAATATGGTTCAGAACTTCTGTACAACCATTCATTAAGAACGTTTCTATTCGCCGCGCTGAACGGTCAGCAAAATAATATACAGTTCGACACGGAACTTTTGTACGTCAGTGCAGTATTTCACGACCTGGGTCTGACATCGCATTATCGCAGTGAGGATAAAAGATTCGAAGTTGACGGAGCTAATGCTGCACGAGACTTTCTTAGCGGCCATGGTGTTTCACCGCAAATGCTTCAGTTGGTTTGGGATGCTATCGCACTTCACACCTCGCCTGGTATCGCAGAATATAAGGAACCGGAAGTGGCATTACTGAACTATGGAGTTGCTCTGGATGTGGTGGGCAAAGGGTACGAAAAACTGTTGGAAAGTGACCGGCATGAAATTCTCGGACAATTTCCTCGCGATGGGTTTAAGAAGAATATTATTCCGACTTTTTTTGATGGCTTTAAACACAAACCGCACACAACCTATGGCAGCATTAATGCAGACATCTGTGCCTGCATGATCCCTGGATACCAAAGAAAAGACTTTTGCGATTCGATTCTGCAATCGCCGTGGCTGGACTAAGGAACCAAGCAATATTTGCTGTTCGACGTGCGCTAACATTTCGAACAGCAAGTATGAAGTTTTTTGATATAATTTTTCTACGCAAGCTCTTCAGTCGAACCTTCATTAAATTTTTGGATTGCCTCACGGGTAAGGGGTGCAAAAAAATTTATAAGATTGCCATCTGTGTCTCTGAATAGAAAAGATCTGTTGCCCCAGGGCATTGTTGTTGGCTTTTGCACGATTAAGTCCTGAACGAAGCCAGCCAGCCTATTGTATTCATCATCTACATCATTTACCCGAAATTCGATTATCGCCGTGCGATTTTGAGCAGCCTTTGCAACCTCATCACCCCCAAATAATTCCAAGGTCTTTGTACTGCCGATAGCCAGTATCGCTGAAGGAGTTTTTAGTTCGGCAAAATCTTCTGTATATAGTACTGGAGCTATTCCGGTGATATACTCATAAAATGAGCTCATTTTTTTGACATCCTCAGTAATGATTCTGATTGAAACTAGGTGCATAATTCAATTTTTACTTTTTGACGGTTTCTTTTTACGAGCCGAAAGTAAATTTGGATTATGACAACCCTATGTCAGTATGTTTATTCCGCTGTTTGACATTACTTATCAAGAAAATGTTCAATCATGGGAATTACAAATTCTTCTTCTTTATAGTTTGGCTTTAGCGTTGTTATTTCTCCAATGTAATCGCCGTGCCCACCAGGAATAATTGCCAGTTCTGAATTTGCTATCAACCGGTACATTTCGACAGCATGCTCAGGCGTTATCACATCTTTATCTCCAATGACAATTAATGCCGGCGCTTTGATGGATTTCAGTTGCTCATCTGGTATATCTTTAAAATTCACCATTCTCTTAACATCCCTGTCGTGCATTACCTGCAAACCCTTTGGATCCGGTGCAACCTGCATATATGCTTCCTTTAGTTTTTCAGGCATATTCTCCAGCCTTGCATGGTTCATGAAGTCCCAAAACTCCGGAGGCGTTCCACTACGTTTACATAGCGCTGATCCTAAAATAATTTTATCTGCTATTTCAGGATGACGAATGGCTATTTGAACAGTAGTTGTTCCTCCGTTGCTAAAACCAAAAAAGTCTGCCTTGCTAATATTTAAATTCTTCAGAAGTGTCGCTACATCATCGGCATCCTGCTCAAAGGAAAGATCCTTATTTCTGTCGCTGGTCCGGCCATGAGCCTGCAACTCTAAAGCAATAATTTTCCTGTGCCTGGCTAACATCGGAATAACCCTTCCAAATGTTGTTTGAATGGTGGATCCACCTCCATGAAGCAAGACGAGTGGCTGGCCTTGTCCATAGATTTCATAATACATTTTAATACCGTTAACTTCAGAATACCCCTTCTGAAACATCAGGGTATCATTTACCAATAGATTACTACTATGATCATTTTTTGCAGATTGCTTCTTATTGCTAAAGGAAGAAAAAATCAGCAGCGCAACAATAGCGCATAAGGTTGTCTTTTTCATTTTACCCGTTTTGATTGAACAGATTTCGCATTTTGTTGAGCATTTGAAGCCAGCTTGGGTAAGCACCGGTTTTCTTCGCAAGTTCCTGAGAGACTGTTTGTCGCAATTGCAATCTGGTTTTGCCGTTCTCCTCCGTGAATGTCACCGTTACAAGTGTTTTCCCGGGCCAATCAGGATCCATCCCAATGTCCACCGGATTAATGGGATCACCATTTTCGTCTGCGTTCATCAACGTAAATACAATTTTTTCGTTAGGCAAAATCTCTTTGTACGCTCCTATGCACCAGCAATCACCATATTGAGGATTAGATATACACGTATGAAATTGGCCACCCGTTCTAATATCCATTTTTTTGATAAAAAACGTGCATCCATCGGGCGCATACCATTGCATTAATTTGTCAGGATCGGTCCACGCACTAAAAACTCTTTCAATACTGGCGTCGAAGATTTCTTCAATGAAAACTTCATTCTTGGTGATTAGATTTTCCATTATATTATTTTTTTGATTTGCTGATATTAGTTGCCTTTTTCTTGCGTTCTTCAGACACAACTGATGCTTGCAGTTCTTCCTGTTCAAGAAAACGCTTGAGAGTTTTCATTCTGCCAGCCCACAGTTTGTGGTATTGCTCCACCCATTCATGCACTTCATTAAGCTTTTCAAGCCTTGCTTCGCAAAAACGCTCCCGTCCCTGCTGCTGTATATTTAGCAACCCGCATTCAGAAAGAATTTTAAGATGAAGTGAAATTGCCTGACGACTGACATCAAATTGCTCCGCTATTGAGTTAACATTTACAGACTGTTGTGCAATCATCCCTATTATAGCCCGGCGTGTAGGATCTGCTATTGCCTGAAAAACATCTCTGCGTGTCTCCATATTATGCAATCATTTGCTTGCAAATTTATATGCAAGCACTTACTTGCGCAAGTTTTTTTGAAAGTTTTTTTTATGGGCTTTGTAAGCGGTATTTTTATAGCTTTCCCATTACAAAAAAGGCGTTCAAAATCAGCGGATTTTGAACGCCTTTTTTGTAAATATCGTAGGCTATCAGACCGTTTTTTTATAAAAAATTACTAAATTAACTTTCCACAAACTCTTTCAAACCTTTGCCAAGAATATAATTCCACCCTTCTGTAAAGCTCGCCAAAGCAAAATCAGGACTATCCTGGGGAAAAGTTTCCAGGCCGGTATGAGTTAAACGCACTACTGTTTCATGTCCAGTTGGCATTAACTCAAATGTAACAACAGAAGAGCCCGGATAACCTTCATATCTCCATGAATAGGATAACTTTTTAAGAGGATCGACATCTACTACTTTACATAAGTGCTTATACATTTTCTTATCCGATCCTGCAGTAAATTCAAATTCAAAGCCTGGTTCCGGCTTAAACGCAGAAATATCGAAATACCATTTTTTCATTTTAGCGCTATTTGTTATCGCATCCCAAACAGTTTCTGCTGTTGCGTTATACGTTCGCTCTACAACAAGTGGTTCATGTTCCATTGTTTGCATCTTTTAGAAATGATTAAAATAATTTTTCAGATAAAATATGCTCCAACAACCGCACCAAATACAGACTCTTTTTGGATGCAAAAATAATGAAGCCCTTATTTCGGTATAAAAGATCATTAAAACGCGATACCATTTGCGGGATTATGTTATTTTGTATAACCGAAGAAACTTTTATGGCCTTCTCAAAGCCCCTGCAAATATTTTATAAAAATGATGAACACTGGTTTCCCCAGATCGGACCGCAACTAAATGCCGTCTTTGACGACACTACGCTCACTTTTGACAACGAAATCGGTTCGGGGCGAATGTACAAAGCTGAAATTGATGCCGGATTGCGTTTAAGAAGAGTAGAGCTGAAGTTTAACAGGGAAGTTATATTTATCCGTGAGCCTGCACTAAGGCCGGGATATTTTGCACTTGTGTCTAATCTTTCAGATCAATATATTGGAACAATTACCAACGAACACCATTTTAAACTAGGCTCAGGAACGGACAATGGCATCTATTTCAGCTCGCCCCTCCTGGCTGCCTCGTACACTTTTGAACCAGACACGCAATATCATTTAATATTTGTAGTAATCACCTATGACAGACTGAGAAGTTTCATTGCATCTCAGAGTGAAGAACAAAAAAAATTTCTGTACCTGATCATTGATAAAGAAAAACCGGTTTATCATTTTGAATGGCTGGATGCCCATTTTTTAAACATACTAAAAGACATTGATTATCAGCTCGGCCAAAGAAGATCAAACAACTTGCTGCTGCATGCAAGAACGCTTGAGTTATGTTATTACATGCTTCAGCGCGTAGAACAACGTCATAGCAACACGTCCGGACATGTTCATCATGAAGACATTGACAAACTGAATAAGATAAAAAGCCGTTTACTCGAAAAATACGATCAGAAATGCCCTTCAATTGACAATGCTGCACAGGAAGCAGGTATGTCACCGACAAAATTCAAGACACTTTTTAAGCAGGTGTTTGGTCAAACCTATTACCAGTTTTATAAACATGTACGTATGTATAAAGCGAAAGAACTGCTGGAACAGCAAAAGCTTAATGTTTCCGAAGTTGGATATATGCTTGGCTACAATAACCTCAGCAAATTTTCCAAAGCATTCAAAGATGTATTTGATATCACACCGGGAGCTGTTGCGAGCCAATGAGCAAGTACGAAGTACGAAGTACGAAGTACGCTGAGGCGAGAGGCTTACAATCTTTAGCTGGCAACGGTTATAAGTACGAAGTTAGAATTACGAAGTACGCTGGTGCGGACAAGCTTACAATCTTTAGCTGGCAATGGTTATAAGTACGAAGTTAGAATTACGAAGTACATTGGTTCGGGCAGGCTTACAATCTTTAGCTGGCAACGGTTATAAGTACGAAGTTAGAATTACGAAGTACGTTGGTGCAGAAAGGTTCCCCCTTGATCCTTTACTAATTGAATAAATAAGTACGAATTACGAAGTACAAAGTACGCTGGTGCAAGCAGTTTTACTACTTGTATCTATATTTTTTTTGCAAACAAATTAATCGGCAACTGTCATCTTTTAACATTTCATTGTTACGATTCTTTCGCAACTAATAATTGCTAGCCTAACGCAAAACCGTAATGCCTTAATCCTTATACCTGAAACCTGATACCTGACACCCAACGCACCACATCACCCTCCCACCTTTTGGAGCATCATATCGTCTCAATGGGCTAACAACCATCGCAACACCCGTTCTACCTTTGTGGAGTAATAATAAGCGATTCGGTTTTGTAATAATGGGATAAGAAGGAAAAACATATTGTATACACAACATGTTCCATCGCCAGGACTTTTGTTAATGATTTCTTTATTCTCAAAAACATTCTGCCTCCTTTTTTTCAAACCATCAAAACCAGGTGAGACGATAACCAGAAAAATTAAAACTAGTAAGGCAATGAGATTTAGTAAGATGATTTCCGCAACGTTGGCTGTTCTCTTCATTGTTTTTTCGTCGTGTACAAAAACTGACAACGATAGCAATATACCAGCCGCAGGGTTAATGGCTTTTAATCTCGCAACGGATCAACCCGCAACAAATATTACATTATCCGGAAATATTTTACCGGGAAGCCCGATGGACTATCTTAGTTATACAGGCGGTTACCTCAGAATTTTTCCGGGATCCAGAACAGTTGCAGCATTCGATTATTTCACCGGTAGCATGCTGACAAACTCCAGCTATAACTTTGAGCCAAACAAATATTATACACTTTTTGTAATAGGCAATCTGAAAAATTACAGCAACGTAATTGTGAAGGACAATCTTGATAGTTTAGACGCAGCCAAAGGTGGCGCATTCATTCGCTACATTAATGCGATACCAGATTCGGGTAAACCTGTTGTTTCTGTTACAGCTGAAAAAAGCGTGATAGATGAAAATGCGCCGTTCGGAAAAGTTTCTGATTTCACACAGGTAACAGCCGGACAGGTAACCGTGTCTGTAAAAAACGACAACACAATTAATGCAACACGTACAATAAAGCTTGATGAATTAAAAGCTTATACAATCCTGTTAACGGGCGATCCAAAAGCAACAGATTCAACAAAAAAAATACAGATAAGATATATTGAAAATGGCACAGTAACTGATGTGGCAGATCAGAGAACTATAACATCAGCAAATTCAAGAAGCAGCAATTAACCTCCAACAATATTCGAGTTTACATGAGATGATGCGATCCAATATTCCGTGAAAGTCCCAACAAAAAAAAGCTGTAGCAATACAGCTTTTTTATTTATCAATCACATTCAACGTACATGCAGTAACTATTACTTAATCCCTGTAAACAGGCGACTCCATCGGGGCTTCCAGCCGGCAGTATGACTAAACCAAATAAAAGAAGGCTTACCTACAATATGCGTTTCTGGCACAAAACCCCAATAACGGCTATCCTGGCTGTTATGTCTGTTATCGCCCATCATCCAATAATAGTTATATTTAAAAGTATAGCTTGAAGTTTCTTTATCGTTTATAAAAAACTTGCCATTGATCGCTTTAAATGTATTGTGTTCATAGGTATCAATAATCCGCTGGTATAGTGCGATGTTATTCGCGTTCAACTGAACAGTTGCCCCCTTTGCAGGAATTGTCAACGGACCATAGTTATCAAGATTCCATTTATAAGTATCCGTTTTGAAAGGAAACAAATTGGCATCGGCACCGCTCTTGAGATCCGGAGTAACTTTTACGACGCCGTGCAGCTTTTTCACTTTTGCTATATTCCGTTCTGACAAGTACATCACGTATTTATTATCACCAAGGATCTGAAGATCGTCGCTATGTTCAAAGTCATTTCCTGATTCACTATCATTTATAAATTCAAAACCCAGTTCCGCTTCAAGGTAATCCTTCGAAAAGGCAGGACCGTTAGTCTCCACCATATATTCCATTTTTGCATCAGGGGGCACAAATCCTCTTTGTCCGTTTATATAAACAACGCCGTCTTTTATTTCCAGAACATCCCCACCCACTGCCACACAACGTTTAATATAATTATCTGTTTTGTCTGCGGGGTGAACCAACACAGGATAATCCGCCTCTAATGCATCCCTGTTACCCTTATATTGTTCGCGAAGCACATCGTAATACAAAACTTTTGATCCAAATCCGGAAACATTAATAATCGTATCACCTTCCGGCATATTAAATACGATTACATCGTTGCGCTTTATCATAGTAAAACCGGGAAGCCGCTTATAGGGTAACTCTATCCATTTCAGGTAAGATGGCTGTGTTTCAGAACCTGGCATTACGTTGTGCACGAATGGAAAACTCAGCGGTGTTTGCGGCAGGCGGGCCCCGTAACTCATTTTGTTTACAAATAAAAATTCGTTCACCAACAGCGTATTTTCCATACTGCCGCTGGGAATTGCATAAGCCTCAAAAATAAACGTACGGATAATGGTGGCCGCCACTATTGCAAATGCAGCGGCATCAATCCACTCACGCACAGTAGACTTTTTGTATTGGGCCACATGCTTTGCACCTTTAAACGTTTCCCCTTTAGAAAAACCCAGGTAGGGGAAACAAAGGAATGGCGCTAACACGGTCAACGTATGATCAAGCAGGGAAAACTTACCGAAATGCATTACAAAAATGATGGTGATCCAGATAGTTACAAACTGACCTGCAACAGGCACCAACTGCAGCCAGAACCAATAGCGTTTAATATTGCATTTCTCTACAATTTGCCAGGTATTGTAAAAAGGGATTAACGCTTTCCAGCCAGCTATACCGGCTTTCTTAAACATGCCATACATGCCCGCACCCCAGCCGGCAATAAATAGTAAAAGGATAAGCAGCGTCATAGTTAGCTAATTTGCTGTTTAAATTAAAAAACCAAACGCTTAGATAAAGTTAAAAGCGAAGATGTAGCGTGAATAATAGTGCGAACTTTGAATACTCAGATCACTTCACGTGCAGCAAAAACTTTAAAAAGGTATGCGCATAGCAAACACACAACCACCATTAACAACCACAGATACAGATAGCCAAATCTTTGGGCAATAAGGGCCCCGCCCATCGGGCCCACAATGTTTGCAACGGACCAGGACAAGGTGTAGGCTGCAGAATACTTGCCACGGTTATATTCATTGGATCGCTTCATAAAAATGCTGTTCATAAAAGGCATCGCGAGCATTTCCCCGATAGTTATAGCGAGCACAACAAGTAGTGGCATTGCAAATGAAGCGGCTGCAGGCAGTAAGAGAAAACAGTACCCAATAGCAGTGGCAGCAATTCCGGCACTGATATAGGTAAGGGGAGCCGAACGTTTCTCCAGCGCCTTTACCAATATCATTTCAAACACAGCAATTATAACTCCATTAAGACCGAGCGCAATTCCTATAACGGACTCGCCTATATGCTTTTCCTCTTTCCAGTAAACAGGCACAAGCCGGAACAACAAAACGAAGCAAATAGTCCACAGGGTCGAAAGCAACAAAAAGCGCACTGCTGCTCTATCCTTCCATGGAGATTGAATACTCTCGTTATTCTGCGAGTTATCTTTTTCTTTTACAGGCACCTTCCTTGCAGGCAGCAAAATGATGATGAGTATACCTACAAAAATATTTACCGCGCCTTCAACCCTGAAGAGCAAATGATAATTTATGGATGCCAGAAAGCCACCAAGCGCACTACCAACGCCCCAGCCAATATTGATCGCTAAACGGTTTAATGAATAAGACCTGGTAAGGTTATCTGGCGTAGCGTAGCTTGCTACAGCCGTAAGATTCGCAGGACGGAAGGCTTCAACTATAAAGCCGAGCAGGACAATTAAAATGCAGAGAACCGAAAAATTGGTTATTTGTCCGAATACGAAAAAAGCCAGGCCACTGGCCAGTGCTGCCATTATTTGCACAGAACGAAACCCGATTTTATCGCTTAAATAGCCACCGGCGGTAGTCCCTAATACCGAACCAACACCAAACAACGTGACTATAAGTCCAGCATCTTCCAGGCTTCTGTGCATGCCCTGGGTAATATACATACTCATAAACGGTATAGCCATATAGCCACACCTGTTTATTAATATAACTACACTTAACAGCCAGGTTTCTTTACTTAAACCGCTAAAAGAAGAACGATAGGTATTAGCAATGCTTCTGATCATACAACATTCTGCGCCGCAAAGAAAAGCATTTAGTCCTGCAATAAAGAATCTATTGGTTGCCTTCGGCAAGTTTATTACGCAGCAGACAGCAATGCTGTTATAAAAGATTTGAAAGAGGAATGCAATTAAGATTATGCTTCCGCAAGTTTTTTTATTTCAACTAAAATAGGATTCCACCCTTCACCATTGTTATAAGTTTCTTCATAGCGCTTCTGGCCGTTGGCTACGGTTGAAAAGTCGCCCTGTGTAACATCTAACACGGTGTGACCACTTTCGGAAGAGAGCTCATAAGTCACCGTGGTGTAATTTTCAGGAACATCTTCCATTGTTGAATTAGGATCAAAGACAGTGTATGCCAGAAATTTCCCTGGCACAATACTTACTATATGTCCCTTTACTGCAACAAGTTCTGCGCCGTTGAACACCCCCTTCCACAATAACGGGCTGCCGGGCTTCCAGTCAGACACCGTTTCACAGCCAAACATGTACTTTTTTGTCTGTTCGGGATTCACCAGTGCATCCCATACTTTTGATGCAGGAGCATTAATAACGATGGAACTTTTGACGATTAAAGAATTACTCATATTAGCAAGTTTATGATCCGGTAAATAATAAAGTCTTACCTCAAAACCTGGCACTTGTAGCGTAAATATTTCTTCAGGTAAAGCCTTTATAAAGAAGAGTGGTGCAAAGCTAAAAGTTTTTCAATTGAGCAGAAAAGCATTTTATACTTCTTCATATTCGTCTAACGGGCTTTTACCACTTTTTTTGAATGCCTCAACAAAATTGTGATATATGTCGCTTGCGGTTTCAAACTCCATACGAGCCATTGCGTAGTCATTCAATTCATGGTCAACATATCCATCTATTTGCCATAATTCCTTGTCAGCTTGCAGATATTTTTCTGTTTTCTCAGCAAGGTCTTTCTGAAGTGCTTCAAATTTTTGTTTATAAGTCATGTTTTTTTATTTTAAACTTACTAAAAATAATTAACCTCATCCAACAATATTGTTAATCACGCTTATTGCTCAACTATGTCCACGTCAGATAACACATCAGATAAATTAAACACACACGAAGCATATATGTTTAAATGCATTGAACTTGCGCTCCGGGCTAAAGCACAGGGAGAAAGTCCGGTTGGAAGCATTATTGTACAGGGAACTGAAATTATAGGACAAGGCATTGAATCCAACAAAATGCATAACGACGTTACTTTTCACGCAGAAATTGAAGCTATTCGCAGAGCTACTGAAAATTTGAAAAGCCAGGATCTTTCATCATGCATAATGTACACGACGCATGAACCGTGTATTATGTGCTCTTACGTTATCCGTCAAACAAAAATCAAGGCCGTCGTTATTGGTCTGACAAATAAAGAAGTTGGTGGATTAAGTTCAAAATACGCACTGCTGGCTGATTCTTCCATTGCTAAATGGGATAAATCACCAACAATAATTACAGGTATACTTGAAGAAGAATGCAGAAAGCTGGCAAACTAAATATTAGCCGGTATGTTTATTCACGAATCCTTTTTTGCAGCGAAGGTTTCACCTGTTTTAACAGATGAGAATAACTTTTGGCGATGAGAGAACTGTATGAGCTGTGCCCGAAAGATACCATTGAGCCGTCCTGTTTATCAACCAATGTCATTTTCATGTGGCCATCGTCATCCATAGAAAGATTTACATCGTATTTCATTAAAATATGTTTCAACTTTGTAGTATTCCGCATGCCTTTTTGGTTCGAATATACATCAACCAAAATGTTTCATTCAATATTCATTTGATACGCTTGAAAACACAGCGGTTAATACACAAAGCTGGCAAAGTTTTGGGCGTCAGAGTAAAGTTCAACAATAAGAAAAGCGATATTCTTTCACTCTATTTAAACATCAACAGCATAACGGATGTGACTTACCAAAAATCACTTGAGATGATAATTACCTATGAGTTTAAACTACATCGGAATATAGAGGAGTACCGATAAAGCAAATCCCGAAGCCCGCCTGACCGGACGGGCAGGGGATGAAATTATTATAGAGAAATGCAAAAGCCTAAATATATAAACCCAGAATGGGTGACATAGTATAATGTCACCCATTCTGGGTTCAAATAATAGGCCAGGCTTTGCTATAAAAATTTCATCCCTTCGGGATTCCATCAATCAAGTTCGATCGACATGATAAGATCAAATCTGATTAATTTGCTCTTACCAACCAAATTGCTATCTCAAACTTTTAGTGAGATAATAGCATATTTCATCTAACCTTTTAAAACAACAAAACCACTTCGCTAATTGATTTGAATACTTTTTTCAAGAATTTTTTCTTTTGCATTTTTGCCAACAACTATATTGTATCTGCCGTTGTATAATTTCCAGCTTTGTGTGGCTACATCCCATTTCTGCAACTCAGATACAGGCAAGCTTAAATTAGCGCTTGCTGTGCCGCCTTTTGAAATGTGTACTTTTTTAAAGGCTTTTAATTCTTTTACTGGCATACCAGCCATATCAGGATATTCAACATACAGTTGCAACACCTCGTCACCATCATAATTGCCGGTATTGGCAACCTCAACAGTACAATCAATGCGCTCTGTTTTGCTATAACTATTCTTGGGCTGCTGCAACCACTTGCTTGTAAAGGTTGTATAGCTTAAGCCAAAACCGAATGGATACTGGGGCTCGCCCTTAAAATAACGGTAAGTTCTTCCGGCCATATTGTAGTCGCGGTAAGCAGGAAGATCTGAAAGTGCATTGTAGAATGTGACAGGAAGACGACCTCCGGGAGATTCATTACCAAATAACACATCTGCTAAGGCATTACCACCCTGCTCGCCGGGATACCATGCCATCACCACAGCATCAGCATAAGGTTCAATCTCTTTTACATCAATAGCGCTTCCGCCTGTTATTACAACTACAATAGGCTTTTTATGTGCTTCCCTCAACTTTCTTAAGAAAACAACCTGCGACCTGGGCAGCCCCAATGTTTGCCTGTCGCCTGTAGAGGCAGAAAGAAAAGCATCACCCGCCTCGCCTTCAAGCAGCGGTGTCAGGCCAACAACTGCAATAGTAAGATCACTGTTTTGTGAGGCCCAAATACCTCCAAAATGCACTGTGTCGGTAAAATCGCAGCCCTGGTCATACTGAACGGCAGTTGCAAGACCAGCGGCCCTCGTAATGCCTTCTGCAAATGTCACCATGTTATTTGTAACTCCATGATAGTTGCCCATCAATGCATCCAGGTTAGATGAGTTAGAACCTGTAACAATTATCGAAGCATATTTTTCCTTTTGCAGCGGTAATAATCCATTATTTTTCAAGAGTACCATGCTTTGTGCAGCGACCTTTCTTGTAAGTGCTACATGCTGATCGTTGTGTACGCTATCCGCACCATAACGGCTGAATGGCACACGTGATGCATCATCAAAAAAACCGAGCTTAAACTCAGTACCCAATGTTTTAGTCAGTGCATTATCAACATCTGCAACAGTTAACAAACCCTGGTTAATCGCCTTTTCAACATCTCTCTGTAAAATAGAACCGCATTCAAGATCCACGCCAGCTTTAATGGCAGCAGCTGCAACCTCCACCCGTGTGGGATAGGTTTTATGTTGAGAGAACACATCATCCAGCGCGCCGCAATCAGTAACAACATGTCCCTGGAAGTTCCATTCCTTATGCAGAATATTATGCAACAAACTTTCGCCAGTGCAGCAAGGTTGATTATTTACCCTGTTGTAGGCGCACATAACGGCCTCAACTTTTGCGTCAACCAGTTTTTTGAAAGCATACAGGTAAGTTTCGCGTAAATCTTTTTCTCCAATAACGGCATTAAAACTGTCACGCTCTGCTTCTGGTCCGCTATGAACGGCATAATGCTTTGCACACGCTGCAGTTTTCAGGTAATGCGGATCATTTCCCTGCAGTCCCTGCACGAATGCCGTGCCCATGGTTGCTGTAAGAAAGGGATCTTCACCGTAGGTCTCCTGACCTCTGCCCCAGCGTGGGTCGCGAAAAATATTGATATTAGGTGTCCAAAAAGTGAGGCCCATATATTGCCCTCTCCTGTTTTGGCTTACTGCAAGGTTGTATTTTGCACGTGCTTCGGTTGAGATAACAGAACCAACGTTGTTTACGAGGTTATTATCAAAAGTGGCGGCAAGCCCGATAGCCTGTGGAAAAACGGTTGCTTCGCCATTGCGGGCCACACCATGCAATGCTTCATTCCACCAGTTATAAGCAGGTACATCAAGCCTTTCAATTGCGGGACTAACATATCCCAACAAAGAAATTTTTTCTTTCAAGCTGAGCTTTTGTAAAAGGTCTTTTACCCTGTTTTCTACAGGTGCATTGGGGTCTTTATACAACTGAGCGTTTGCAGAACTGTGTAGAATGACTATTCCCAGTACTGCGGCCAGGCGGAAAATACTTTTCTTTCTCATGCGAAAATTCTTATTGTGGGTAAAAATAAATGCTTCTTCTCAACAGGTTTGCCCGTTGTAGTGCGAAGCTAAGAACTGACAAAATAATATCAGTAAAAGATGATACGATTGCGTGATTTGTGCATTTTCTTCATGAAAATAAACCGGATAAGCAATATACAGATTGTATTTTTCTCAATGATTGAATAGGGAGAGTTCTTTTGCTTTAAATCTTATTCAATTTTGGGAGATTTCTACTATCGTCGAAATGACGATGAGTATTCATTACCGACATAAACATAAGCAGTTTTAGTAACAGCCTGTAACTAATAATGAAAAGAATGCATTTGCATAGTTACCTCGACAGGGGATTTAGTTAATCACAGTCGAAAGGAGATGGGCAGTACACTTTTCGTCGATAGTCCGTAGGACTTTAAGTTTAATAGAAAACTCAAACATACAAGGCATTTCTTGTCCGTAGGACATTAACCCCCTTTATTTGGTTAATGCCCTAACGGGTTAGGATATTCTCAATTTGAACGTTTCTATTGAGCTTAATTCCCTACGGGAAAAACTGTCACTATTGTGAAATCTGTCATTGGCCCGCAGGAGAGGTCTCACGAAGTTAATGCTGATGAATTTTGGAAGAGGTATTTTTTGCTCTACAATCCTGTTCAATTTTGAGAGATTTCTCCTATCATCGAAATGACGATGAGTACCCTTCAGCAAAAGCGAAACAGAAGCAACTTCAATGGTAGCCAACCATAATTAACAATACAACATCAGTTATCTGCGTAGCAAATAGTCTTTGTAATGTTCATAAAATTAAAAAAGGCCCCGATGAAAATCGGGCCCTTGCTAACCTATATCAACCAGAAGTTTGTAAAGCTGTAAATCTTTTCTCTGAAATATTTACAACCAACCGGATGCAAACCTATATTGGATCTGGCTTTTAGAAAATTCGACCAGGTTATTTTTTCAGCCCTCAATTACATTTTCTGTAAAGCCCCCCTATGTATATGGGCATAAAAAAAGCCCACAAAGTGAGCTTTTTTATAAAACAATCTTTTTAGTGGATTCTACAATCAAACAGAACAATCGACTGAACTAGACAGTTCTACAGACTAATATCGCCTGTCGTCATTGTCTCTCCAGTTTCCTCGGTTGCCTCTGTCACCCCTGTCGTTTCTGTCATTCCTGTCTCTCCAATTGCCGCGGTTGTTTCTGTCGCCTCCGCCCCTATCGTTTCGATCTCCGCCGCGGTTATCCCTGTTACCGAAATTCCGGTTGAAGTTATCCCTGTTGCCAGAATTGCCGCCAAAACCAGGCTTGCGCTCTTCTGATTCCTGAACGGACATTACTTTACGGCCAAGGCCAACACCATCCAATAAATTTATTGCCTCGAGTGCCTCTTCCTTATTGGGCATTTCAACAAAACCAAAGCCACGGCTTTTCTTGGTCATTTTGTCCAGCACGACTCTTGCAGAGGCAACTTCGCCGTACAATTCAAACATTTCCTTCAAATCGATATCATCCATATCGGGCGTTAGGCCGGTTACAAAAAGAACCATGTTCATTTCTATTAAGGTGAAAAAATAACCGCAATTAGTAATTGCAAAACAGACAATCGTTATTTCGCAAATGCCCCTTTTATCAATTGTGTGGCTAATTCAAATGTGAAGGTAGTCAAATGACACGTATAAATCTACTTTACAATTATTTCAAAGACGTTAATGTTGGACAATAAATATTAACAACGCCGGCAAACCGTAGCACTAACCCAATTTGGCAATGGCATTAATTATCTATTGTTCAGGTTTTAATAATAGAAATGTACTTAAGCATAAAATTTTAAAACTGGTAAATCAACGCATTAATATTCATACCTGCGCCAACTGATGCAATTAAAACTTTATCGCCTTTAGTAACTGCCTGCCCCTCTATCTCATTTTTCATGAGCAGATCCAGTAAAGTTGGGACCGTTGCCACGGAACTGTTACCAAGCCATGAAATAGTCATTGGCATAATTCCTTTAGGAATCTGTTCAACATTATAGAGCTTGAACAATCGCTGCAGGATAGCGTCGTCCATTTTCCCGTTTGCCTGGTGAATGATCACTTTTTTAATATCCGTCAATGGCACACCAGCTTTGTCAAGCAATGATTTTATTACAAGCGGCACCTGGTTCAGCGCGAACTCATACAGTTTTCTGCCATTCATTTTAAGATATATGTTCTGGCTTTGCGACTTGTCTGAGTGATAGGACTTATCCATCTTAAGTAAAAGCGCATGATCAATAGCGTGCGTTTGTGTTTTGTGTGCTATTATACCTGCATCACCGGATGTTGATGCTTCCAGGATAGCAGCAGCCCCCCCATCAGCATATAGCATGGAATCGCGGTCGTGCGGATCTATAACGCGGGACAATGTTTCTGTGCCGATTACCAGACAACGACGTGCATCTCCCGAACGGATATAATAGTTGGCCTGAATTAGTGCTTCTACCCAGCCCGGACATCCAAACGCCAGATCATAACCGACGCAATCCGGGTTTTTAATTTGCAATAACCGTTTTATCCTTGACGCCAAAGAAGGCACTATATCTGAACGGTTAGAATCCTTTGCTACATCACCAAAATTATGTGCGACTATTATGTAGTCGAGCGTTTCTTTGTCAATATTTGAGCTATTGAGTGCATTTTTTGCCGCGAGATACCCAAGTACAGAAGCACTTTGGTCGTCACTCGCATATCGCCTGCATTCAATTTCCGTTATTTCCTTAAACTTTTCAATTACGTGGCTATTTTCTTTTAATACCAGTGAGCCGTCTTTTTCACAAAACTGGTGATTTAAAAAATGAGCATTATGTACTTTAAGTTCCGGGATATAGCTTCCGGTAGCTACGAATACAGATCTTATATTATGCATATATCTACCTATCACAGGTCAGTTGGTTAGGTGAAAATACCTGTGATTTTGCCCAATTTAGCCAATTGTCGGCAGCATCCTTAATTTTATTTTTAACCAAACACCTGTAAGCATGGCTTAATGTATGGAAAAGCAAAATGCGGCGTAAAAAACACCGCATTTTTATATTTGTAAGTAATAGGAAAATGTTTAAAGAATACAACTTAACTATTAAACATATTTGTTTTATGTTGTAAATTCTTTATCGAAAATACAGACCGGGAATGCGAATTGGATTCAATTTCGTTGAACAAAAGGATATTGTCGTTAAATGGAATTTTTCACCGTTGAATGAGGGCTTATGCAAGGATATCGGATATTGCGGAGATAAATAAAAGGGTCGTTTGTATTTGATAAGTTCAGGTTTCTGGACCTAAACAATATTCAGCTTATCCATTACACGTTTGCGGTGACTTTTACTTATAGGAATAACATGTTTACCAATCACAATGGAATTATCTTCTATATCATTGATCTTTTTGGTATTGATGATATACGAACGATGCACTTTCAAAAAAATATCGCCGTTAAGCTTCTCTTCTATACTTTTCAGCGTGGTTAGTGAAAGATGGTACTTATTGTTCTCTGTAACAAATTTCACGTAGTCACCCAGGGCCTCAACAAAAAGTATTTCGTTATCATGCAAACGTATCAGGCGGCCATCTGTTTTTATGAACAGGTCGCTAACGGTTGCGCTTTTGTGTTTGGGTAATGAAGGCTTAACCTTTTCAAGCGCCTCCTTAAAACGAGGCTTTGTGAGAGGCTTTTTCAGGTAATCTGTTACGTTGTATTGAAACGCTGTAAAAGCATACTCCGTTTTAGAAGTAGTTAAGATAACATGCGGCATATAAGACAATGTGTCCAGCAACTGAAAGCCATTAATTCCGGGCATTTCAATATCGAGGAAGATAAGATCCACCACGTTTTCGACAAGGTAAGCGGATGCTTCTTCAGCACCGGTAAAAGCTCCACTAAGGGATAGGTAAGGTTCCTGCTCTATTAAACGTTGCAGATGCAATAATGATATCTTATCGTCATCCACAATAATACATCTCAGATCCATACTACTTATACAATTTTGACAGATGAGTAAATTCGTCCAGTATCAGGGGTTTTACTGAATTAAGTTCACTCATAAAATCACCAATCATACCTTTGACTTTGCCGTAGTTGCCTTTGTCGCAATTCTCTTCAATTGTTTCAAGTGCTCCGGCAAATGATCTCAGGCCAATCATTCTGTACGAGGGTTTTATCTTATGCACGATCTGCATTACATCATCCTCACCGGTTACGGATAAGAGCGAATACGTTTCGGGCAATATCTCATCAATAAAAATCTTTAACACACTTAAGGCTATGCCATAATCGTTATCGAAATAGACATTTAAGGCTTCCTTATTCAATAATTGCTTGATCATAAGTGCAGTTGTTCATAGCTATAGGTTTAATTACGTTTCTAAACTTTGCTGAAATTACCTTAGAAGCATTTTTTCAAGGTAAGGAATTATTCCAATAGATGCCTGATTGTTGGCAGTAAATTATAATACTTTTAATTTCAACAAACAAAGAGGCTTCAAAAATAAGAAACTACTTCAATTATCAGCTGTCTGTTTATCGATAAGTAACTTAAAATCAAAAAAATAAAGGTAATTGGCTACTTGTAACCCGGTCACCAACCATCATATTAAACTAATTCACCATCAACACAAGACAACGCAGCCAATGTTTTGGAACTGCAAAAACATTATAGCACAAAATTGTACTTATAAAGTTCGCATGATTATCTTTGCAACACTTTCACCATCAAAGGCTAACTGTAGTATAAACTATTCATTTTATTGTCAAATTTCATGTTGTAAAAAATTGGATTAAGATCAATTTATAATATTACGTTTCAATGTTGTTTCTTAGCGATGCCTTTGTTTTTGCCGGTTTGCGCACCTTTAGGTAAACAGCAGTTAAATTATCACAGTAAAAATGCAGGCGGGGAACAAGCGTTGCGGAATTTCCTTTCCAGGTGAACATGCATTATATTCATAATAATAATTATCGGAAGTAATGAATTATCAGCAGTTATTAGAACAGGCCAAACAATTTGCCACTACTTTTTTTACGGAACACCCCGACGAAAAGCTGGTGTATCACAATATGCAGCACACCGAAAGGGTAGTTACAGCTGCAAAGGAAATTGCCAATCATTATCAGTTATCGGACGAGGATTTTTTTATTGTGGTTGCCGCCGCCTGGTTTCACGATGCAGGTTATTACATCCAACCAGGGGATCACGAAGCAGCAGGCGCGCAGCTGGCAGCAGACTTTTTACAGAAAACGTCCGTTGACGAGGGTACGATCCAAAAAGTAAAAAAATGTATCCTGGCTACTAAAATGCCTCAACGGCCGGAAACTTTGCTGGAAAAAATTGTTTGCGACGCAGACCTTTTTCACCTGGGAACAGAAGATTTTGGAAAAGTGAATAAGCTGTTGCGAAAAGAATATATGGCATTTCATAACGCCGATATCGGCAAAGACGAGTGGAATAGAAAAACTGTGCTTTTCCTGCAGCAACATCAATATCACACAGATTATTGCCGATTGCTTCTTTCGGATACAAAACAACAGAACCTGGAAAAGTTAATGCATAAAATAGAAGCGAAAGAAGAAAATGCTTCGGAACAAATCACTGAAAAAACAATACTGACGCCGGTTAAAGACGAGAAAGAGCAAGGTCATAAGAACAAGAAAGAAAAAAACGACAGGCCTGAACGCGGAATTGAAACGATGTTCCGCATTACATCCAACAATCAGCAACGCCTGAGCGACATGGCGGACAGCAAGGCACACATAATGATTTCAACCAACTCTATTATCATTTCAGTATTACTGAGTGTGCTGTTGAGGAAAATTGAAGATTATCCGCACCTTACTATTCCATCGGTGATGCTTTTAGCAGTCTGCGTTATAACCACGGTGTTTTCAATTATTGCAACAAGGCCAAAAATTCCTTCCGGCACTTTTACGCCGGAAGATATCAGGCAAAAAAAAGTAAACCTCCTCTTCTTTGGTAATTTTTACCGCATGAACCTGGAAGAATATACAGATGGCATGTTGCATATGATGAACGACCGGGAGTTTCTGTATGGGAGTCTTATTAAGGATGTATATTCCCAGGGAACTGTACTCGGCAAAAAATACCGGATGCTGCGTATTTCTTACAATGTATTCATGTTTGGAATGGTGGTATCTGTAATAGCGTTTGTGATTGCTTCTGTTTATTTCGGGAAATAATACGAATGGGCATCCTTTGCTGAAAAGCAATTTAATGCAGGGCGACAGACAACGGCGAATCTAGTTAAGCAGGAATTTAAACCAGGAGATCAGCAATAAAAACAATAGCGTTACATGACCGGAACACCAATTTATTTTAACAGGGATATTAGCTGGCTTTCTTTTAACGCAAGAGTGCTTGACGAAGCAGCAAAAGTATCTGTGCCACTAATGGAAAGAATCAGATTCCTGTCTATATACTCTTCCAATCTTGATGAGTTTTACCGCGTTAGAATTCCTGCATTACTTGCCGTTCAGAAAAATGCTGCCAATAAAAAGGATACTGAAGCACAAAATGAAATTACAGACATACTGAACGATATTCAAAATACAATACAGCGACAGCAGGAATTCTTCGGAAAAATATTCCTGGGGCAAATACAACCACTGCTTGCTGAAAATAACATTGAGCTGATAGTTAACAAAGCTGTGCCGGAAATTATCAGGCCACATATAACAGCTTATTTTTTTACACAGGTACTGGCTTTTTTGCAACCTGTTTTTATCTCAACGGGTGCTAACTTTTTTCCCGAAAATAACCGTTTGTACATGGCGGTAATTTTAGAAAAGAACGGCGTTGAACAATTAGCCATTATTAATATTCCGTCCGTTTCACTTCCGAGATTTTACACTGTTTTTGAAGCAGGGAGACAATATGTTGTTTTTCTGGATGATATTATCAACGAAAACCTGCAGGATATATTTCCAACTCACGCGATTAAGGGAGCCTATAATTTTAAAGTCACCCGCGACGCCGAATTATTTCTGGATGAAGACTACGAGGGAGATATCGCGGAACTGATTGAAAGACAACTTAGCAAACGAGACCTTGGTTTTGCCGCAAGATTCCTCTATCAGCCCGGCATTCCTTTGCGTATTTTTCACACGCTAGTAAGCGCATTCCGACTTAACGAGGGTACACTTATGCAGGGCGGCAATTATCACAACCTGAAAGATCTAGCCCAGCTACCTTTGAATATTCCGGCATTATGTTATGATAAGTGGCCGGCGATAGATGTACTGGTGGACAAAGAGACGCTTCTTTTACGCCAAATCGAGCAACAAGACATCATCGTTCACACGCCCTATCAAACCTACAATACCGTATTACGCTTTTTTAATGAGGCATCCATCAATGAAGATGTGCGGGAAATATACGTGACGTTATACCGCATTGCTGATGATTCAAAAATTGCCAATGCCTTGATCAGCGCGGCAAAAAACGGCAAAAAAGTGACTGTATTTGTTGAACTGAAGGCCAGGTTTGACGAGGGCAATAACATTAGATGGTCTAAATTAATGAAAGCCGCGGGCATACAAATTGTTTACAGCATACCATCACTCAAAGTGCACGCGAAAGTTGCGTTGGTAAAAAAAGAAGAAAATGGAAGACTGAAATACTCCGGGCTTTTAGCTACGGGAAACTTCAATGAAAGTACGGCGAGGTTTTATACAGATCATATCCTGTTCACTTCTCATAAAGAAATGCTGCGCGAACTTGAGTTGATTTTCATTATGCTTTTACAACGCAAGAAACGTCCGGCATTTGACAACATTCATTTGCAACACCTGCTGGTTGCGCGTGTCAACATGCAGGAGCGGTTTCTGCAGCTAATAGATCGCGAAATTAGTTTTGCTAAATCAGGCATTCCTGCCGAGATAATTATAAAGCTCAACAACCTGGAAGAACGGGTTCTGATTGACAAATTGTATGAAGCTTCTAAAGCCGGTGTAAAGATCCGGCTGATCGTCCGGAGTATTTGCTGTATTGTTCCCGGCATTTCAGGTCTGAGCGAGAATATAACAGTAACAAGAATTGTAGACCGTTACCTGGAACATGGCAGACTGTTTATATTCAATAATAATGGAGACAAAGAAATATTTATCGGGTCAGCCGACTGGATGAACCGGAACATTTATCATCGCGTGGAAGTTTGTTTTCCGATTTACGACACTACAATAAAAAATGAATTGCTGAAAATAACATACTTGCAACTGAACGATAATGCACAAGCCGTTACCATCAACAGCGAGCTCATGAATGTGCCGGTCAGCGGAAATGCGCCTCCGTTATGTTCGCAGAAAGCCATTTATGATCTGTTAAGCAACAATTCATCTAAGGAAGAAATTTTTAGTGAAAAGCAAATATCTGCTGATCATTCATCTTAAACAATGGGGCCATGAAGTTAAAGTACGCAATCATTTTTTCTTACTTATACATAATCATTACCAGCATAACTGCGTGCGCACAAAAGAAAATTTTTCCTTCGCCTGCCAATTATGATTTAAACACACCGGAAAAATTCACCATGACGGAAAGCCTGCAGGAAATTTCCGGCATTACTTTTAACAACCTGAAAAATGATACAATTTATGCGATACAGGATGAAGAAGGCAAGTTGTTTTTCTGGCAACTAGGCAGTAGAAAAATAAGCTCTGCAAAATTTGGCAAGCGCGGCGATTATGAAGATCTGGCAATTTTAAATAATGTTGTTTTTGTATTGCGCAGCGACGGAACACTTTACTCTTTTCCACTTTCCGCCAAAACTGAATCATCCATAAATTCAAAAGAATGGGTCAATCTTTTACCTAAAGGTGAATACGAGGGGCTGCATGCTGATGCAAAACAGAACAACCTGTATGTGCTGTGCAAAAAATGCGCCGACGATAAATCTTCAAAAGAAGTTAGCGGATATGTATTAACAGTAAGCAACGATTCACTGATCAATTCAAGTCAGTTCTCTATAGATGTAAAACAAATACAGGCCTTAACGGAGAAAAAAAATGTAAAGTTCCGTCCTTCTGCATTGACATTTAATTTACGTACCAACGAGTGGTTCATTCTTTCTGCGTCCAATAAGATGCTGGTGATTACAGATGAAAACTGGAAAGTCAAGCAGGTATTTGATCTGGACCCCGGGACATTTCTTCAACCGGAAGGGATTGCTTTTGATAGTGAACACAATCTTTACATATCTAATGAAGGTGACGATCTGAAAAATGGGAACGTACTGAAATTTAAATTCCTGAATAAATAATTTATGCCCTGCTGATGAGTACATGCATTACATATAGACCGGGAATAAGAACGATCACACTGACATTTCTTTGCTGTTTATTATCGTTCAGATCATTTGAACAGGACTCTGTTGTACAAAGGATCATACTGATTGGCGATGCCGGAGAAATAGGTCCACAGCAAAAACAGGTGATCACTTCCGCAGCCGGAAGAATTCTTCCATCCCGCACCACGGTTCTTTTTTTAGGAGACAATATCTACCCAACGGGAATGGCCCTGCCCGGAAACAAAAAAGAAAAGGAAACACAAGATATATTGCGTTCGCAGTATGAACCCATGAGAAGCAAAGGTGCACCTGTTTATTTTGTACCGGGCAATCATGATTGGGACAGAATGGGTCCCAAAGGCCTGCAAAAAATTAAAAGACAATGGGAATTCCTGAACGAACAACAGGATTCATTGCTTCAACTGCTTCCGCCCAACGGTTGCCCGGGACCGGTAGAAATTAATGTTTCAGATAATCTGGTGATCATTGCATTCGACTCTGAATGGTGGGTCTATGTCCACGACAAAAAAAATCCCGATGCGGATTGCGACTGTAATACAAAAGAGGAAGCAGTTGCCCGTTTTGAAGAACTGCTGTTCAAAAACAGGTACAAAACCATTCTCCTTGCATCACATCATCCATTTCAGTCTTATGGCCACCATGGCGGTTACTATTCCTGGAAGGATCATCTTTTTCCTTTTACAGCAATCAATAAAAACCTTTACATACCGTTGCCCATTGTAGGCTCACTTTACCCGCTGTTGCGAAAAGCATTTACGAATCCTGAGGACCTGGCACATCCTTTATACAAGGATATGATCCGGCAGATTGATCATGTTTTTAGAGACTTCCCAAATGTTGTACATGTTGCTGGTCACGAACATGGTCTTCAGTTTATAAAAGATAAACAGGTACAGGTTGTAAGTGGCTCCGGCGCCAAAAATGCTTATGTAAGGCAGGGAAAAAATGCGCTGTATACAAACAAGAGCGGCGGCTTTGTCACCGCCGATCTGCTAAGCAACAGGAATATACTTTTTACTTATTACATAAACACGGACTCCGTTAGTCAACCTGTTTTTACCTACACGCAAAAAAATGAAGATGTGAAGCTAAAGGAAGACACGACTTTTAGACAGTTATTGGGCGATAGCGCAACAGTAAAAGTACACCCTGCTTATGATGATGTAAGCAAGCTGCACAGATATTTGTTTGGTGAAAATTACCGCAAAGAATGGGCTGCTGCTACTACCCTGCCGGTGATAAAAATATCAGAAATAAAGAGTGGCCTTACTCCGGTAAAACGCGGTGGCGGACACCAATCCAAATCGTTGCGACTAAAAGACAAAAACGGAAATGAATGGGCGCTGAGAAGTGTTGAGAAATATCCGGACGTTTTGCTTCCTGAACAATTAAGACAAACATTTGCGAAAGATGTGGTTTACGATGCAATGAGCGCGCAGCATCCATTCGCGGCGCTGGTGGTGCCGGTTATAGCAAACGCAGTAAATGTTCCCCACAGTAACCCGGTAATCGGAGTAGTGGCTCCTGACAGGGCGTTAGGCATTTATGCAAAGACATTTGTAAACACGGTCTGTTTACTGGAAGAAAGAGAACCGCCGGGCAAATCAGACAACACCTTTAAAATGGCCGCAGAGCTTGACAAAGACAATGACAACAACGTAGACAGCGTTTTGTATCTCCGCGCCAAGCTGCTTGATCTTTACATTGGCGACTGGGACAGGCATGAGGATCAATGGCGCTGGGTTGACACCAAAAAAGGAAAGGGTAAAACCTATGCTGCCGTACCAAGAGATCGCGACCAGGTATTTCATGTAGAAGAAGGTGTAGTTCCGACAGCGGCAGCAAGGGAATGGATTGCACCCTTCCTCCATAATTTTGACGGTGAAATTAAGAAGACAAATTTCGTCTTCTGGTCCGCCAGGTATATGAATGCAAGACTGCTCAACCAGTTTAACTATCAGCAGTGGATGGCGATCACGAATGATTTCACTTCCAAGCTTACAGATTCAGTACTCGAAGCCGCATTGCGCACACTCCCCAAAGCTGCATATGATCTGCGACATGATGAACTGCTTCGCAAGTTGAAAGAAAGAAGAACAAACCTTCCTAAGGCAATGGAGGCATATTATCGCTTTTATAGTAAGACCGTTGATATACAAACTACCACCAAAAATGAATTTGTAAAGATTTCGTCGAACAACGACAGTTCAGTAAACGTATCTATCAAAAAAATCGCCAAAGACGGAGATCTTAAACAATCTATCTACAACCGGACTTTTGTAAAAGGAGAAACAAAAGAAGTTAGAATATTTACATCAAAAGGTGATGACAGCGTTGCCATCGACAATCAGCTTAACGCAATCAAATTCCGCATTGTTGGTGGAGAAGGAAAAAAATCATACAACATTGCAAACAATAACGCCGCAACCCACATTTACGAAAAGAAAGACAGCCCAGCGTTTAGCGGATCAACCCAAAAAATACACAAACATTTATCTAATGACAGCGCCAACACAGCCATTGTTCCTTCCAACATATACAATATAGTAGCTCCTTTGATCACGGCCGGTTATAATATTGATGACGGGCTGATACTGGGTCTTGGTGTTAAGTATACTCAACAGGGATTCAGAAAAAGACCTTATGGCAGCGTACAACAAATTACCGCAGCACATTCTTTTTCTACAAAAGCATACAGGATAAGATACAGAGGCGAATGGATCAAAGCAATCGGCAATGCGGATATCGTTGCCTATGGCAATGTATATGCCCCAAACAACACGATCAACTTTTTTGGCAGCGGCAATGAAACTGAGTTTAATAAGACCGGCGATTACAAAAGATATTACCGAACGCGATTTGCATTGTACGAAGCTATGCCATCTTTAAGATGGAGAACAGATGAAAGTACCAGCATTACTGTTGGCCCTGCAGTTCAGTTTTATCATTACGATAGCACTGATAATGTTGGCAGGGTTATTAACAATTCAGCGCTGATTCTTACTTATGACAGCGCTACGATTGCAAATGACAAAGGCCATGTTGGCTTTGTAGCCAGTTTTATTAAAGATTCAAGAAACAACAAAATATTGCCCACATGGGGCTCCTACATAAATGTGCGCTTGCAGGGTTTTAAGGGGCTGAACAAATACTCCAAGTCCTTTGCGCAGATTATCCCCGAAGTAGCATTGTACAAAAGTGTGAATGCCAGATCAAGCGTTGTAATTGCAGACAGGTTGGGAGGTGGTTTTACGCTTGGCAATGCAGCATTTTATCAATCAATGTTCCTGGACGGACGCGAAAACCTCTCCGGTTATCGCAGGTACCGGTTCGCGGGCACGCATATGGTGTATAATAATTTTGAAGCACGTATTAAACTGGCCGACTTTGCCAATTATATTTTACCCGGCCAATTTGGCATGATTGCGTTTTATGACATCGGCAGAGTGTGGCAAAAAGATGAAGATTCGCGAAAATGGCACAATGCTGCTGGCGCAGGCATATATTTTGCACCTGCCCAGCTTGCACTATTTCAATTTTTACTGGGTTACTCAAGGGAAGGCTTTTATCCTTACCTGACGATGGGGTTCCGTTTCTAGTACAACGGTATTAAAAAGGCCCGTGATTAAACTTAACTATGCAGCAAATTCTACTCAACATATTAACACGAACAACGACAAGTGAGCTTCAGCATTCTTCTTTTTCATTGAAGCCTTTTATTACTTATTTGAAAAATCTAAGTAAAGATGAAAGCTCTGTAAAGGCTCCCATTTATCCAATGTTGCTGGAGAAATTTCAAAAATATCCGGAACTGGAACATCCAATAAAAAACGAAGACTTACATAAATACAAGAAGTTGTTCGATCTTGTTTACGTCTGTCTTTCTACATTGATGGATGATGAAAAGCAAGCATACTGGGGAATTAGCCTACCCGTTTCTCCGTTGATCGTTTATGGATCAGAAAGGCTGTACGAAACGCTCACGGATGCCACTTGCAGAGCAATTACCGGCACTGTAATTTCTGAACAGGAAATGATACTGGCGCAAAAGAAAGAATTGCTTTATTCTATGATCCTGGAGCGTTTCTATAACATTAAGATCACAAAAAAAAGCAATCTCATCCGCTCGTTTGTGGACCATCAAACACTTCTTACAAAATATTTCAAACTAAATGTTGATAATAGATTTGTTGAAGTAACAACAACAATGCCCTTACCGGAGATTGATATCGAGCATCTTCATATCGATCTGCGTGAACCTCCGACCATGGATGTACTTGACGATATTCTTCCACTTGAAAATTTTCACTTCAGCGGTATGTCCATTGTCACCATCAAAGACATAACCGAGCAATATGCTATTGAAAATATCAAAAGCATATTGCTTAATAATACAAACGAGAAAAAAGAAGTGAATTATGTCAATCTTGTACAATCACTAAAAACGTTGGCGGGTAATAGCGCGATTGAATTTGGTTTACTACCTCTTTTGTCGGTTAATGACAAGCTGGTTCTTGATTACGCACATCAGCAGAAAAGTGTAGTTGTATCGTTAGGAAGGGATGCCGGAATAGCGGAGCAGGCATTTCTTTCGCTTGCTACAAATTATGTCAAAAACCCAAGGCTGCTTTTCTTCAGAAATCACGCGGAGCTGATTAAATCACATTTCTTTTTGATGTCCACGCTTCAGCATACAGACATTCAATCCTTTGCAATGTTGCCGATATTTTATAACGCGAAGATGGCCGGCGCAATGGAAATATACAGCAGGGTTCCTGATCTGTTGGACGAAAGCATACTGGCAAACCTGGAACCTGCATTACCGCTAATTGCGCAATTAATGCAAAAGATCATTGATGATTTCAACATCCGCATTAACGACGTAATTAAACGCAAGTACACAGCGTTGCAATCTGCCGTTCAATGGAAGTTTAATGAAGCGGCATGGCATTATATGCAAAACCGCTTCGAAAAGAAAAAAAATCCCCTGGAGCAAATTGTTTTTAATAAAGTTTATCCCTTGTATGGCGCAGTAGACATTCGCAATTCAACGCTGGAAAGAAATGAGGCATTGAGAAGTGATCTTCGTTATCAGCTGACCAATCTTGTTGACCTATTGGAAAAGATCAAACAATCTGCAACCTTAATACTAACAGATGAGTTTATTTTTGAAACCAATAAATGGAAAGAACGGATAAAAGAATTTATTACAACAGAAGTAGAAAACAACATCAACTATTTCAGGGATTCTGAAGTATTGCCATTTTTGCAACATGTCCAAAAAACACAACCTGACTGCAGCGCCGGGATTGCTGAATACTTAGCACACATGAATGACAAAGATGGAGAGGCTTACAAACACAGACGTCTGCTGGAAGAATCCATGCAAACCATTAATGCCTCAATAAGTCAGTATCTCGATCTAATGAATATGGAGCTGCAAACAGCATTTCCTTTCTATTTTGAAAAGTTCAGAACAGATGGAGTTGAATATGATATTTACATTGGACAGTCGATTGCGCCGGACAAGCATTTCGAATTAAAATATCTGAAAGATATCCGCCTCTGGCAGTTGACATCCATGGCTGCTATTGCTCAACTTACCAAAGCTTTAGTGCCGCAAATACCAAAAGCTTTATTTACAACGCAGTTGATCTTCATACATACCAATCCTTTGGATATTGAATTCAGGATTGATGAAAAAAGGTTTGATGTAAAAGGCGGATACAATATTCAGTACCAGGTGATAAAAAAACGTATTGACAAAGCCTTCATCAAAAACACCGAAGAGCGTCTGACGCAACCCGGAAAAATTGCGATGGTTTACTACAACCAGAAGGATGCTGAAGAGTACGTGCAATATATCAAGTACCTGCAGGAACAAAACATGCTGCTGAATGATCTCGAATATCTTGAGCTACAGGAACTGCAGGGAGTTTCGGGGCTTAAAGCGTTAAGAGTTGGAGTGAATATGAAGTAGATAGTAAGATCGTAAGACAGTAAGACATGTAAGACGTGTAAGACCGCAGGACGTGTAAGATGGTAAGAATGTAAGAGAAAATGAATTGAGAAAAAGAAAGAAGGCACTTGAAGCCTACGAATTTGCCGGTGCGCACATTTGCACATTTGCACATTTGCAAATTTGCACATTCGCACATTCTCTCATTCGCACATTCGCACATTTGCACATTTGCAAATTCGCACATTCATTTTCAATTCCCTAAAGCTACCGCGTACATGTACCAAGCCGCATGTGGCAACCATTGTTCGGCCCAACGCCAGTCATAGTCTTTGCCGGTAATAGAATAAGGTACATTCAGGTCAATATCATTTTCATCGTTTAAGCCCGAGGTAATTCCGTTTACGATGCCACCGGGCGCATTGGTGTATTCAAATGTGCCGAAGAAATTGTAGGCAGGATTGTTATAACCAGTGCCCTGCAACATGCAGGCATCAAAAGGATTAAGACCCAGTATCCAGTTCAACTGATCCTGGGCAAAGTTTTGCAGGCTGTCGTATAGCTTTTTATCGCCACTAAACAATGGCGCTATCTTTCGCGCGGCTGCGGCCATAGAACCTAAGCGTGCATTTTCACCCTGCCACCAGGGAGAAGCTTCACTTCCCTGCGGAAAGAAAAAAGAGCTCCATCGTTTTTCCGATGTATCCTGAACCAGTTGCCTGCTGTAGCCAAAAGGATTGTTCACTTCGTGCGTAATGGTCATTTCAAAATTGATTGACCGGCGCATAACCTGTTTTATTTTCGCCCTGGCTGATTTGTCGGCTACTTCATAATAGGTTACGAGGCTGATTAAAGGCAAGCCGGCATCAGATGGATGAAAGAATGGTCTGTCCTTTTCATCCGCCCGCCAGTAGTCAACATATTCTTTCCACGATGCTAATCGATTCATCAGGCTCTCAGCTCTTCTGTCCGCAGCTTCTTTATAAACAGGCTTTTTCGTCGTTTTAAACAATTCCGTTGCAGCCTGCAATGCACAATAATCATCTACAATGTTCTCTTTTCCATCGTTTGTCATGGAAGCATTGTTCTTGTTAAGAAATGCAAATGCATTTTCAGCAGCTTTGAGATAATCAGCGTTGGAAAAATCCCCGCTTGTATCGTAAGCAGCAGCCATTGCGAGCGCTGCAATCGATAGCCCGCCGCCCGAACGGAAACTAACCTGGTAGCTTTTCCAGTTATTCTCAATAGAACCACCACCCCAGGATTGATCTTTGGATTGCTTTATCCTGTAGCCTTTGCTTTCTGCGCCAACAACCCTGTCTTTGGCCAACTTTGCGGGACCGGGTGCCGAAACCGAACGAAAGAAAGAACCATTCGGCTGTTGCAAACGAACGAGATAGTCGGCGCCAAACATTGCCTCATCCAAAACCCTTCTTTTATACTGACGAAAACTATTTCCTGTTTTCTTACTTAACTCTTCATATGTCTTCAACAAGGTCCACACCGTTAGTGACACCTGTTGCGGATTGAAATAAGAGGAGAATGAAAGATGAGAAAGATGTTTACCGTAGTCACCTGTGGCATCGTACCAGCCACCATGCAGATCCACGAAATGCCCCTCTTTTCCGGGCATAGGTAAATGGTGATCCGCTGCATCCAGCAAACCCGAGCACCGTTGCCCTTTAAAATAATAGATAACGTCCGATAACGTCGTTTGCTCCAACACCTGTTTGCCGATAATAAAAGGATAAGAGATGATATATTTACCATCCACCTGCGCCTGCATGTAATAAGAACCCGGTGTATTATAACTGCTGAAATCAAGCGTCCAGAAAGTCCAGTTCTTCCATTTATTAACAGGGCCATTATAAAAAGGTATCCCTTCCAGAACAGCTTTTCCGTCAGAAACATTTACCAGTTGAAAAGAGCCAACATGCTTTTTGCCGTCGGACACCAAAACTGCTTTTTTGTTCATGCCTATCTCGTAACCAACATGATTCGTAGCTATTTTGGCCTGGCCAAACAAAAACAAAGGGCAAAGCAAAACAACAAAAAGAAAAGAATGCCGGGGTAAATTGATCATAGCAGTTGTTTGAAATAAGACAGTTTATGTGCTCACTTAATCCGTATCTAAAATACACCGATTTAGTGAAAATTTGTACTGCTATCAACCCAACCAGCGTTTATTTTTTAGCCTGTATAAATGCTACCACGTTAGCAATATCATTTGCTGAAAGACCAAGCACTGCAGGTTCCGGCATCAGGCTATAATCCATCTTTTTTCTATTCTTAATTTCGTCTTTCGGCAATGAATGCTTTACTCCTGCCAAATCTTTTACTACAACAGTCTTGCTGTCAGCAATGATAAAACCATAGACAGCCGTGCTGTCCTTCATGTTCACCAGCCACGGCTCGTATCCAAATTCAATTGCAGCACTCGGATGAATGATCGCATCAACAAGAGCCGTTTTATCCAGCTTCTTTTGAATAGCCGTAAGTTCCGGCCCTATATCGTGTCCTTCGCTATTTACGCGGTGACAGGTGGCACATTTCGAGGTAAATACCACATGGCCGTTCTCTGCATTGCCTGCGAGTGCAACAACATCATTTATGGAGAACTCAGCCTTGTCGTTTCTCCCTGCAAAATACTTGTCAGCCTGCACGCGCACACTCAAATCAGGATTTTTAAAGATCATTTTCCCGATAATTGTATCCAGGCCTGGTTCAAACTTATTATCAGCAAGCAGCCCCATAATCATTTGGCCGCCTATCGAATCATTAGCCATGTGCTGAAGTGCATCTTTTCTGTCAAACAATGTGAGATCCTTATTCAAAGCCTTGCCAGCCCATACTTTCATGGCCGCATATTTCTTTTCTTTATCCAGATCAAGCCCGGTCTTTTTCCAGTCTATCAGTGCATACCAATCATTGTCTTTTCTAAAGGACAGCCAGTATTTTGATTGCTCAGCGACATCCTGTAAAGGACTTTTGGCCAACACTAACATTGCATTGACAGCCGTTTTATCATTCACAAAAGCCAAAGCCGTTATAGCTGTCTTTCTTGCGTCGGCAGTAAGCGAACTGTCTTGCGCCCATTGCTGGAAGACGCCGGCTGCGGCTGCAGGATGAATTCGCCAAAGCACATCGGCAAGTTTCTTATTCCAGGAAGTACTTCCCTTTCCTAATGCGTTAATTATTTCAGGATATAATTCAGCACCATGTTGACCAACAGCTAAACCCAGCGCATACAAATACCACGGGTCATCACCATTGTAACCTTTTATCAACTGAAGAATCATCTGATGAGTCGAATCGAATGGCAGGTCACGAATCGCTATTGCAACCTCACGGCGTACCATTGACGAAGTATCATTCACAAGTTTCCGGCAGTAAGGCATCACATCTTTTCCTGTCTCTCTCAACGCACGAAATGCGGCTACACGCAATTGCGGATCGCCGTTATCAAGAATTTTCTCCGTTTCTGCAATACCACTGTTACCCAATTGAGACAGCAACCAAACTGCCCTCGCACGGTAATAAGGATTTGAAGCATTTAACAATGGCAATACTTTTGGTATAACGGACTCGCCTTGCTGTCTTAACTGATCAATTGCCCAGCCGCGCACATTAATGGCAGGGCTTTGCATTGCCTGTAACTGTCCTTCAGTGGTCGAAAAATCATATAAGGGCCTTTTTAATTTCTTATTTTTTGGAGCGATGCGGTAGATCCTTCCGTAGCCGGTAGAATCCTGCATGGCGTGGCCGCCGACAACCGGATCATACCAATCGGCAACGTAAATGGCGCCGTCGGTTCCAATCGCAACATCGCTCGGTCTAAACCACATTTTTTTATTGCTGTTTGCAGCCGAATCATTCCAGACATAATGGGTATTATCATCAGGAAGTGATGTAATAAAATTCAGCCTTTGTCCTTTCAATTCAAAGCCCGAGGCTTTTTGCAAAGGCTTGTAACCGAAGATTACATTCCTGCCAGCGTCGGCACTCAGCAACATTCCACAGTATTTCTCTCCCAAAGCGTCGCCTTCATTCATCACAATCCCTGTTGGAGCACCGGCACCACTGTTATCGCCCACATACATCACATCAGGATCATCCTGGTGCCATTGCGCAGTAAACATGTCCTGTCCGGGGCGCTGATCAGCCTGCCAGTAGCGTGAACCATCGTTGCTGAAATACCCGGCATTCCCCCCTTCCATCAGCCAGCTTGTGCGGCAGGTAAGCACCTGGTCATCATTATCGTTCTGCCAGAAATTTCCATAAGAGTCTACCGCCACTTCATAAGAGTTACGGAAATTATGCGCCAGCACTTTTAGTCCCGTACCATCAGGATTTATCCGCAGCGCCAATCCACCAACCCAAACTTTGCCGTCATCGCTTACCAGCCCGCTTTGATTTTTTGTATTATAAGGAGTTCCACCGGTATACACACTTCCTGACCGCAGCATAAAACCTGCTTTATCCTTTACCATGTGCGGACCTGCATTGCCCGTATTGAAATACCATTTTCCATCAGGGCCGGCAACGGTGGAATGTAACGAATGGTCATGGTCAAACCCACCAAATCCTGTTAGCAAAATTTCCTTTTTATCCGGTATATCATCACCGTTTTCATCAGTATAAACAATAAGATTGGGTGCGCAGGAAACAATCACTTTATTTCCTATAACAGCGATACCCAGGGGCGAAGTAAGATCCTTGTCCTGCACAAACACTTTAGATGTATCAGCTTTTCCATCGCCATCCCGGTCCTCCAGGATCATAACCCTGTCGCCCTTGCTATGATGGAGATGATGCACGGAATCGTTATTAAAACTACGGTAGTTTACAGCTTCGGTGATCCAGATGCGGCCTTTGCTATCCACATCCATATTGGTAGGATTGTACATCATGGGAGATTCTGCCCACAAAGTTGCTTCGAGGTCGTCGGGTAAATACAATCCCAATGGAGGTTCGGCAGGCTGTTTGTTGTTTTTGCATTGTGTTAAGCCCAACAGCAATGTGATAAGAAATGAAAAAGCAAGCAATCGTTTCATGTATGTTGGTTGTATAGGTATAGTTGAACAAAACGGTAAGACTACTTATCAGCCAAACACGCTTTTCATAAATGCCAGATTTTGCACATAGGCATCAACAACGGAAACATCCTTCGGCACGGCCCCCTCAATTTGCAGCCATCCCGAAAAACCAATTTCGTCAAGGGTGGTCCGTATTTTTCTGAAATCGAGGTCACCTTTGCCCAACAGATATCCGTTTTCCTTGCAATGACATTCGCAGATGTACTTACTGCCAAGCAGTTTTATTTCTTTGTAGATGTCATTACCCGCATCTGCAGCATTTCTAAAATCGTAATAAACTTTCAGGTTGTCCGAGCCTACTTTTTCAATAATATCGATATGTTCTTCTGCCGTCATGTACGACTCGATGCCAAGAATGATGTTTTGCTTTTCGGCCTTGGGCATCACCTTCTTCAGTTTTTCAATTACAGCCTTTTTCCCTTTATCATCATTCCGCAGATCATTTGCATAAAAGAAAGCCAGTAGAATTACTTTCGCGCCAATGTTGGCGGCTACATCAATGCTATCAGCCACCCATTCATCCGTGCGTGCATCGCTCTTGTAAGGAATATTGTTCAGTTCTGCCAACGCCAGGCCAGCTATAGATACACCTGTCTCCTTTGATTTTTGTAAATATTGTTGCTGCAAATTTTTGTCCCGCAACCGCATGTTATCACCTAATGATCCCATGTTTACCTGCACACCTTGCAACCTGATTTGTTTTGCCACATCAAATGCGCTTAAATTGCTGCTTTTGCCCAGGCTCCAGTCGCAGGCACCAATCTTATAGGCTGATTTATTGAAAGCAAAAGCCGGCGAAAATTTGTCAAGCAACAATGCGCCGGAAAAAAGTGCGGCATTTTTCAGGAGATGGCGGCGATTCATCATAAGCAACCGTTAGAATACTGAATATATAAAGTTTCAGGCAAAGAATAAAGTTTAATCGGGTCGAAACAACTGCCGCCTCATCTTTTGCCAGCCAGGTCAACGTTTTATCTCGTCTGCCATCTCCGCTCCCAAAACGTACCACGTATAACGTATAACTAACCACCTCACGCCTGAAACCTGATACCTGGCACCTGATACCTCTTCCCCCTTTGCTCTTTTGGCCTTACCTTAGCAACCTAATTCAAACAACTTTTAATATACAGCCATGGCTAAAGACAAGAAAAAACATTCGAAAGAAAAGTCCAAACACGATATATTAACCGATGACTCCCTGGAATTTTTAAGATCCTATATCAACAATGCCTCCCCCGTTGGGTTTGAAGCAAAGGGGCAAAAATTGTGGCTGGACTACCTGCAGCCGTATGTTGACACGCATTTTGTGGATCCCTACGGCACTGCGGTGGGAGTGATCAATCCCAGTGAGCCATTTAAAGTTGTAATAGAAGCACATGCTGATGAGATTAGCTGGTTTGTAAACTATATTAATGATCAGGGCCTGATCTACCTGAAACGCAATGGCGGTGTAGACCACCAGGTCGCACCTGCTAAAAGAGTGATCATTCATGGAAAAAAAGGACAGGTAAAAGCAGTTTTTGGATGGCCGGCTATCCACACAAGACTCGCCAGCAGTGAACAAAAAGAACCTCAACCAAAAGTGGAGAACCTTTTCCTGGACTGCGGCGCAAGAAATAAAAAAGAAGTTGAAGAACTAGGCATTCACATTGGCGCTGTTGTGACTTACGAAGAAGGCTTTGACGAACTGGCTTACGATTACTATATCGGACGTGCTTTGGATAACCGCATTGGCGGCTTTATGATTGCTGAGGTTGCCAGGTTACTTAAAGAAAATAAGAAGAAATTACCGTTCGGGCTTTATGTAGTAAATGCTGTTCAGGAAGAAGTTGGTCTTCGTGGCGCGGAAATGATTGCCCGCCGCATAAAACCGAATGTAGCTATCATTACAGACGTTACGCATGATACCCAGACACCAATGATCAACAAAACCATTGAAGGTGATGTTGCCTGCGGAAAAGGGCCTTCTCCTGCTTACGGTCCGGCAGTGCATAACAAACTGTTGAGCTTTGTTCAGGATGTGGCTGAGAAGAACGAAATTCAATTACAAATGCGCACCGTTAGCCGTAGCACAGGCACCGACACAGATAGCTTTGCTTACGCCAACGACGGCTGCCCAAGCGTATTGATATCTATACCGCTTCGCTACATGCATACAACTGTAGAAATGATCCATAAAAAAGATATTGAAAGCACCATCAGGCTGATGTATGAAACAGTTCTGGCATTAACGCCTACAACCAATTTGAGTTACCTGTAACACAGCAGGATCTAATAAAAAGAGATGTTTCGGCTTGAAACATCTCTTTTTATTTTGCCAAATCCGTCAAAAAAAAAGTGAAAGTAAATATTACTCCCACTCTACAACGATTGAAAACTACTGACCATTCTGGATTTTTCCTGCCTGGCGGCCCGTTTTATTTCAACACAAAAATAGTAGCCTGCACATTTCTTTTGTATTCCTTTAGATCAATAAAACATCCGGCAATTTTGTCCGGATTGATCCGCCTGAATAAAAATAGTGACCACTGTTTTTGGGCTATGCGTTATATTTGACGCCAATGAATAATGCTCGTCTCATACAGTATTTTACCGGATATTATTGGTCTTTACAAAAAGAAAAGAAATTCATCAAAGAACATTTTGAGCAGTTTCTCCGGAAAAAAGCAGACGAGTTAAACTATACCTTCAGCAAAGCCGACTGGAAGAAAACAACCGTCTACTACCCCTGTTTCACAGTTCTTGCTGGAGCAGAGAATTTTATTCTTTTAAAAGAAAAGAGAAAATTAAACGAGGAGGAAAGATACAGGTTAACTGCAGTCAGCATTATGTCGGGCTTATGTGACGATCTGATCGATGAAGAAAACTGGATGCCCGCACAGTTGTTTGACCTGCTTGACAACCGTCTTGAATCGCTGCCTTTATCACCAAAAGCAAAACTGATTCTTGCATTAAATGAAGCACTATACAAAACACATCGCCCGGATATTGTTTATGAAAAGCAGCTACGAACGGCGATATACTGGCAGGCAAGATCCCTCGATCAGCTCAATCCAGCGATAAGCACCGAAGAAATATTGCAGATCTCCAAAGAAAAAAACGGTCAGACTTCTTTGATGTTTTCTTACCTGCTGGATGAGGAATGGACCGAAATTGAGAAAGAGGTTATTGCACAATCAGGATTTCTCGGACAGCTTGTTAATGATACATACGACATTTTTAAAGACATCGGATCCGGCGTTCAAACCTATCTGCAACGATTTGAATCTTTGGTAGCAAGCGAGGATTTTTTTGTTGCTGAATGGAGAAAGCTTGTAACGCTGATCCGTGAAAGCAATGCTTCCAAACAGAATAAGCAACATTTGGTAAACCGTTTTGCTTGTGTTCACGGCTATGCGCTGGTTGCTTTTCATCAGTTCAGAGATCTTGAACAAAAATATGGCCGGCCGGTAAAATGGAGCGAAGCAACAAGAAAAGAGCTTGTGATCGATATGGAAAAATGGCCGACCAGGTGGCAATTGCTGAAGGCTATAAAAAAACTTAGTACTTTGTAGTTTACTGAAGCCGCAGACTATGTGTATTCACCAGTGCGTAATGGAAACATTAAACTTATGAACCTTTTTCTACTGTTCCCTGAAATACTCTCATTTAAAAAAGAAAGACAAGCCCAGCACCGTTATCTTGAAGAGACCATTATGCCCGGCTTCAGGGAACTGGAAAATGAATATCATGAACAGTTCGACACCTACCTCTGCCATAAAATATTCAAGTACTACGCTTTGTATGTCCCGGTTGTGATAGGGAATGGTTTTGCCCGGCTGCACGGTAGAGCGCTTTCTGAAAAAGAAAGACGCCTGTTGACGCTTCTTGGAATTGTCACACCTTTCTTCGATGACTTTTTTGATATTGAGCGGTTAAGCGAAGAAAAAATTCATGCTTTGTTTACCGATCCTTTCAATACGTCCGTTGATACGTTGATGCAGCAAGCATTTACACATTACGGGCGTGAAATACTATCCTCGGTTCCTGACAAACAATTCTTCCGCAACATTTCAGAAGAGGTTTTCAGGTCACAGATAGATTCGGCTTTGCAGGAAAGCAGTAAAATCTCTGTTGAAGAAAACAAAACACTCACCCGCAACAAAGGCGGTTATTCGCTGTTGTTCTACTATGCAGGAATGAATGTTGAGCGAAATGAAGCAATACAGGACGTAGTTTATAAAACGGGCGCTCTACTGCAACTTTGCAATGATATTTTTGATATTTATAAGGACATACAAAAAGGAATTTACACGTTACCCAGAAGTTATACGGACATAACACAATTGAAACTATATTTTCTGTCAGAGTATGATGAACTTATATTACGCGCCAATGCGTTACCATTGCCGAAACGTAATTTAGAGGCCTTTTTGCGGCGCCCGCAGTTTCTATTCGCGATGACGCTGGTATCACTCAATAACCTGTCTAAATTGCAGGCTAACACAAGCGGAACATTCACATGGGAAAATTGCAGCAGAAGTGAACTGATATGTGATGCAGAAAAGCTCTCCATACAGTTAAAATGGCTCAGGCAGTTAATGTCTTTATAGAATAAACCCGATAAATGAATTCGAGCAAATGATACAGAGGAAATACTTAACCCGTTTTGTTGCAGTTTTAGCGATGTTGCTTTTATATGCTTGTGTGTATTCGCAAAAAAGAACAAATGATTCCGTTCTCATTACTCAGCTTCTTAGCGAGATACAGGGCATGCAATCAACTGAAACAAGCAATGATTTTTATACCGGCTCCTTCCCTACTTACAGGCATTTTGCGGGATTTCCGCCAAACACAAAACCTGACTACGGCATTTTTTATACCGGCACAACTTGTTTTACACTGCAAACTATCAGCAAATACCTTTCATCAACTCAGCAACAGATCGCAACCACCATTTTACAAAACGCAGAAAAGGCTTACCCTTATTTTCAAAATAAAGATGGCAAGCCCATTTATTTTTTCTGGCCCACCGGTAAGCAAATAATGCCCAATACCTGGTTGGTTAAAAATATGACATCACTGATCTCTACAGCGGAGGACGCCGATGATACAGTGATAATTCTAATGAGCATGCTTCAGCAAAACGACAGCATCAACCGCCTGGCAAAAGCCATCATAGACTCATTTGCCAATACCAACCTTCGCAGTAACAAAAGTACCTACAAGAAATACAGTGATGTGGCTGCTTACAACACTTACCTTGGAAAAAATATGCACAGCGATTTTGATCTTTGCGTGCATGCAAACGTGTTATACTTTACTTACGCCAACAATATCCCGCTCACGAAATATGATACTGCAACCATTGAGCTCATTGCATCGATCTTAAAAAACAATGAACATATTTCAGATGGTGCATATGTAGCCCCTTACTACGTACGCAGACCAGTAATCTTATATCACCTGGCGAGACTGATCGGCGCTTTCAACATTCCGCAGCTCAGCACATATAAAGACACATTAATTCAGCAGATCAAGGATGAACTGGAATATTGCGAAATCCCCATGGATAAGGTGATCCTGCACACATCACTTCTCAGGCTCGGCGAAAAAACCGACAGCCTTGACATACAAAACATAAATGACATAACCCGGCAGGATGACAAGTTCATATTTTACCAGGCGCGGGCAGGCTCACAAATGAAACGCCCGTTCAAAAGAATGTTTTTGAACAACGGCATGCTCAACTACTATTTTTATTGCACGGCGTATAATAAGGCATTATTGCTGGAGTATTTGTGCCTGAGGGGAAAGTAGTGAATGGTGAATAATCAAAAAGTCAATAGTGAATGGTCAAAAGTGAAAGATGCAAGCAGGTTGATTAATTGTGGCAACTTACATTGGATCGGTTCTGCAATAAAAAAAGTGAATAGTCAATAGTGAAGGATGCAGGCAGGCTGATCAGTTGCGGTGACTTACACTGGATCGGTTCTGCAATAAAAAAAGTGAATAGTGAATAGTCAATAGTGAAGGATGCTGGCAGGTTGATTGGTTGCGGCATCTTGCATTGAATCGGTTCTGCAATAAAAAAAGTGAATAGTCAATAGTCAATAGTGAAAGATGCAGGCGGGTTGATTGGTTGGAGCAACTAACTTCTATCGGATCGCAAAAAAACAGCCACAGAGGAGTTAACCCATTCTGCGGCTGCTATAACTATCAGAATTGCTCTTTACCGAAATTTTCAATTATCAACTTTCAATTTTCAATTAAATCCATTTGCACATTCGCATATTCACTCATCCGCACATTTCAATTGTCCCCGCCTGAACGACGTCAGTCGGGCAGGAACTTTCAATTTTCAATTAAACAAAGCCATTTCCACCTTTCACTATTCACTATTGACCATTCACTATTTAATTCTGTCTTCCGGCGGAATCGTACATGGCTTCCCTTTTTCCGGACCACCGCCCTCTTCTTTTCTTTTACAGATCGGAGGCAATAATTTATAGCTGTCTTCTGTAGCTTTTACAGTATCAGCATCAAAACCCGCGTTGGCAATTGAAGTGCGCAGATAATCCAGCGTTATCCTGTCGGGATAATATTGAATACGGATGGTGCCCGTATTCATATAAACGTTCCACTTGATTATTCCTGCATCACCAGTGCCGCCGGTTTCTCTCAGGAGATATTTATCCAGGCGATCTTTACATTCCCAACATTTAAGCTGAGGAACGCTTATCGTTGCCCATTGCGTCTTATTCTGCATTACCTGAGCCTTCGCAGCAAAACCGCCGGCCACGAGGAGCAGACTTAATAATAGTTTTTTCATTTGGTCTTTTTTAAGATTTGAGATTTCAAATTTGAGATTTGAAATTTGAAATTATTGATCCTGATTGAAATTCTGAATTTTAATTGAACATCTATTGGTCTTAATCCTGTTTCTTAAAAAACGGACCGAACTTCGTGAAGCTGATTTATCGTCGGAATTTCAAATCTCAAATTTCAAATCTCCAATCCCCTACTTTCCCCAATTCGACGGATCTTCTCTCCATTGTAATAAAATCTGCTCATCATCCTTGCCTACAATGCCTTTCTCCAGCGCCAGCTCTATCAATGCGGGATAGTTGGTTAAAGATTTATAAGGCACGGCTGCAGTTTCAAAAGCCTTGTCAGCAACCGCAAACCCATAATTAAATATTGAGATCATTCCTATTACTTCAACTCCTGCAGCTTTGAGAACGTCCACAACCTGGAGGCTGCTTTTACCGGTTGAGATCAAATCTTCAACAACCACCACTTTCTGTCCCTTTTCGTAGGAGCCTTCAATCTGGTTACCCAGTCCATGCTCTTTAGGTTTCGGGCGTACATAAATGTATGGCAGTTTTAACTGGTCAGCAGCCATTGCACCCCAGGCAATACCGGCGGTAGCAACACCTGCGAGCATATCCGCATCAGGAAATGATTCAAAAATCACGTTACACATTTCGCTCTTCACAAAATCTCTTATATAAGGAAATGACAAAACTTTTCTGTTATCGCAATAAATCGGACTTTTCCAGCCGCTTGCCCAGGTAAAAGGCGCTGCGGGGCTTAGCCTAATGGCTGCAGCCTGTAATAATTTCTCTGCTACTGCTTTTGCGTTTGAAGACATAGGTGATTTTTAAGAGCCACGAAGATAGGGAGAAAGCGGAAAGCTTAAAGCCTAAAGCCTAAAACTGACGACTCAAATAAAACTCACCTGATAAATTGTTTTATAATAAACATATTTGCGGGCACAATCTCATTTTAGTCAGTAAATAGTTCTGGGCTTTGAGCTTTGAGCTTTGGGCTGTTTGCGAGCACAATCTCATTTTTAGTCAGCAAATAGTTTTAGGCCTTAGCTTTAGGCTTTGAACTTTGGGCTTTGAGCTATGAGCTTTGGGCTTTAAGCTGTTTGCGAGTACAATCTCATTTTCAGTCAGTAAATAGTTTTACGCTTTAAGCTTTAGGCTTTAAGCTTGATTTCCTACATTAGCCAGTCCAAAATTTATAATTCATGAAACCAATCATTATTGCTGCAGGCGGACTTGTTACAAATGAAAAAAACGAACTACTAATGATCTTCAGACGCGGAAAATGGGATTTACCCAAAGGCAAGCTGGATGAAGGAGAAAGCATTGAAGCGTGTGCATTAAGAGAGGTTCGCGAAGAAACCGGGTTGCAACAACTAGATTTATTGAATGAAGTTGGAATTACTTATCACGAATATTTCGATAAATTTACTAACGCAGATGTTATAAAAAGAACTCACTGGTACGCCATGAAAACTGTCACCGATCAAAACCTGACTCCACAAACTGAGGAAGATATTGAACAGATAGTATGGGCTGACAGAAAACAAATAGCAGATCATTTGACCAATAGTTACAAAAACATTGTCGAAATAATTGATAAGTATCTCAATTCCAGCAGCCGTTAATATTAACATCTTTCTTCCTGATATATTGTCTTGCTAAATGGCATGGCATTAGTGGAGTTTAATCAAACATTTACTCTGTTAAGGTTATATTATGAAGATAGCTTATATTTCTACACATCCCCCACGTAAATGTGGCTTAGCGACTTTTAATCAGAATCTTGTACAGGCAGTTTGGTCAAACGTAAATAACAACAATAATCTAAATGATTTTTTTGTTGTTGCGATGCACGATGGCGACGATGCGGAAGATTATGATTACCCCGAAGAAGTGAAATATATTATCAGGCAGGAAGAACAGCAGGATTACATAAATGCTGCCCAGTTTATTAATAACAGCGATGCTGATATATGTCTGCTTGAACACGAATTTGGAATTTTTGGCGGGCAAAGCGGAATTTATATTTTGCCACTGATCCACCGCATTAAGAAGCCACTTGTGTGCATTATGCATACAGTGCTGCAAAGCCCGAGTTATATACAGAAAGTGATTGTTAAGGAAATTGCAACCCATGCTGCAAAAATTGTGGTAATGACTAAACGTGCAGTTGACTTCCTTACAACGATCTACGATATCCCGTCTGATAAGCTCAGTATTATTGAACATGGCGTGCCTGATTTTGAATTGCCTGTTGTGAATCCATTTCAGCATTTGCCCACATTTCGCAATAAGAAGATCCTGCTCACTTTTGGCTTGCTAAGTAAGAACAAAGGGCTGGAAACAGTGATCAGAGCTTTACCCGCTATTGTAAAAAAACATCCTGATGTTATTTATGTTATACTTGGGAAGACACACCCCGCAGTGTTCAGAAGTTCCGGAGAGTCTTACAGAAACAGTATCCGTTTACTTGCAACGCAGTTGAAGGTTGATAAACACCTGATGTTCATCAACAATTTTGTTGGTGAAGATGAACTGATCAGTTACCTGGCAGCAACTGATGTTTATATAACGCCATACCTTAATGAAGCACAGATAACCAGCGGTACGTTGTCTTATGCAGTAGGTGCGGGTTGCGCTGTTGTATCAACGCCCTATTGGCACGCAGAAGAATTGTTGGCAGAAGGCAAAGGTGTGTTGTTTAACTTTAAGGACACTGAAGGCCTTGCAAATATTATTATAGATCTGTTGGAAAACGAGAATAAGATGCAGGGTATCAAGGACAAGGCGTTTAATTATGGACTTAACCTTCGCTGGCCCAAGATTGGTGGTGAATTTTTACAGGTTTTTGAAGAAGCGATCAATAATTGGAGCGATCTTAAAGAAGAAAGTGAATTACTGATCAATCTTGAACTGATGCCGGCATTCAGCATGGAACATGCATTGCGAATGACGGATGACACCGGAATAGTTCAACACGCTAAGTATGGAATTCCGAATCTTAAAGAAGGATATTGCCTGGATGATAACGCCAGGGCCTTGATTATGGCTCTTATGGCTTATCAGCAGTACAAAAGCACAGAAGCGCTGCGTGTGTTGCCTGTTTACCTGAGCTATATACATTATATGCTAAGAGAAGACGGTAACTTCCATAACTTCCTCAGCTTTAACCGCGAATATCTTGATGAAGTTGGTTCCGAAGATTCTTACGGCAGAACAATCTGGGCTTTGGGATTTCTTATTTATAATGCACCAAAGAATTCTTATAAAGAGTTTGCAGAAGAGTTATTCTATAAATCTATCATTCATTGCAGATCGCTGAAGCATCTAAGAGGTTCAGCTAACGCCATCATAGGTCTGTCGTATTTCTTAAAACTGCATCCGGACAATGAAGAGATGTTAACGCTGATGAATGAGTTGTGCGCTCCCCTTATTACTGCATATGAACGTAATGCAGATGACGACTGGGAGTGGTTTGAAGAAAAACTTACTTATGACAACGGTATTTTTCCACTTGCATTGTTGCACGCGGCAGAAATAACAGGTGATGAAAAAACAAAATCAATCGGGCTGACTTCGCTGAATTTTCTTGACGAACTTACGTTAAGTAAAGGCTATCTGAGTCCGGTCGGTAACGATGGCTGGCATTATCGCGGAGGAAGTTTACCGGTATTTGATCAACAAGCTATTGAAGTGATGGCGATGGTGCTTGTCTATTTCCAGGCTTACCAGCTTACTCATGACACATCTTACATCCAAAAAATGTTTACCAGCTATCTCTGGTTCCTGGGAGAAAACACATTGCGGGTTCCGTTGTACGATCCTGAAACAAAGGGTTGCTGCGACGGGTTACAGCCCAACGGCATAAACAGAAACCAGGGTGCGGAAAGCACATTGGCATATATTATTTCTCATCTCACCGTTCTTGAAGCATTTGAACTGGAATATCAATATAGTCATAAATTGCTGGATAAAACGAACAGCTGAACATTATGAGGATAGCCATCTTATCACCCGTTGCCTGGCGAACACCGCCACGGCACTACGGGCCATGGGAACAGATTGCTTCAAACATTGCGGAGGGCCTGGTTAAAAAAGGATTTGACGTAACATTGTTTGCCACGGAAGATTCTGTTACCAGCGGCAAGCTGGAGTCCGTTATCGAAAAAGGTTACGAAGAATCTGATCAGGATGCAAAAGTTGCTGAATGTCTTCACATAAGCCACCTGATGGAAAACAGCGATCGCTTTGACATCATCCACAATAATTTTGACTTTCTGCCTGTTACTTATTCTAAACTCATCCAAACGCCTGTTGTCACTACTATTCATGGTTTCTCATCGCAAAAAATTATTCCTGTTTATAAAAAATATAACGGACACTGCCACTATGTTTCAATCAGCAATGCAGACAGGAGCCCGGAGCTGGATTATATAGCCACGGTGTATAATGGCATTCAAACTGAATTATTCTCCTTTACCGAAAAGCCTTCTGATGACTTGTTATATTTTGGAAGAATACATCACGATAAGGGCACGGCTGAAGCAATTGAAATAGCCAAAAAAGCAAAGCGCAGGTTGTACATTGCCGGGCTTATACAGGACAAAAATTATTACGAAGAGAAGATCCTTCCTCAGATTGACAATGAGCAAATCATTTATATTGGAAGTGCAGGCCCCCAAAAAAGGAATGAGCTGTTGGGAAACAGTTATGCATTATTGCATCCCATCAATTTCAAAGAGCCTTTCGGGCTCAGCGTTGCAGAGGCCATGCTGTGCGGCACACCGGTAATTGCTTTCAATAAAGGCTCAATGCCGGAATTAATTGAAGATAAAAAAACCGGCTTTTTGGTTTCTTCTGTTGACGAGGCAGCAGAAGCCGTTCAACAGGTTCCATCCATCAAAAGAATAGACTGCCACAATCACGTAGTCAAAAATTTCAGCCAGGAGAAAATGGTGAATGATTACGTGAAAGTGTATGAGAAGCTATGCAATTTTTAGGTTTTTGAGGTTTGACCCCGGTTGAGTGCAAGCCCGGCAATATAATTCAGAAAGGCAAAAGAAATCGACGCAATGCAAAAGCCTCTGAAGAACAACACCTTAAGCATTTTACTACCAAAATTCGACATTCGTCTACACAATCCGGGAGCATTTGATTTGATGAAAAAAGGAGCTGAGTTTAATTTTGCAGTTCTATAGGTTAATACCCCTTCAGGGTAACAAATCCAGCTCCTTCTTTTTAGTGGGGGCTCTTTCGTTTACGATTGCAAACTTACATCATTTATCAATCACCATCTTCCTTTAATCTTTTCAGCAATGCATGGAGATCCACTGTGATAAACGAAGCAGAATAATCACTTAAGCCGTATGGTATAATCAGATCCTTATTATTATTGATATATGAGCCGCATGAATAAACCACGTTCGGCACATATCCTTCACGCTCATCATCGTTCGGTACAAGCAGTGGCTGTTTCAGGTGACCAATTAGTTTGGAAGGGTTCTCCAGGTCAAGCAGACAGGCGCCGAGGCTATATCTCCGCATTGGCCCTACTCCGTGAGTGATCACCAGCCATCCGTCTTCTGTCTTTAACGGAGAACCACAATTACCTATCTGTATAAATTCCCATGGATATTTTGGCGGTTGCAGCAATTGCGGATCATCCCACAGTCCGATATTTTTTGAATACATAATATAATTGTTCCAGCCATCAATGCGTGAAAGCATCGCATATTTACCGTTGATCTTTTCAGGAAACAGCGCCAGGTTTTTATTTTGCGCACCGTTGCCATATAAAGGCCTTACTTTAAAGTGATAAAAATCTTTCGTCTCTAAAAGTTTCGGCAGAATGATAGTTCCGTCGTAAGCGGTATAGGTCGCGTAGTACCTGATTTCACCACTTTCATCAAAAAACTTAACAAAACGTGCATCTTCAATGCCCTTGCTTTCAAATTCAGAAATAGGAAAAATTACTCTGTCAGAGATATCAGTATCAAGCGAAAACTGGATCTCATGATATGAATCAGACAGCCACAAGATTTTTTCGTATTCAAGTTTTGTAAGATCATCATCAGCAAGATGCTGCGAATCGACTACAAATTTTTTAAGTCGTTTGTATTCAAAATGCTCATCCAGTTTACTTTCCGCCTCACTTAAAATATTAAGATTGATTTTGGCCTCGAGTGCCTTTTTGAGGAATAGCTTTTTATTGTAGATGGAATTTCTCACAACTTCTGCTTCATCAATATATTCACCCGCCGGAATAACAGTGATATCATTATTAGCGTCTACGATCGCGCGCCGGAAAACAATGGAAGAAATATGTCCTTCACCCACCGCCCTAAAACTAATGATCAATCTTTTCTGACCTTCGGTAAGCTCTGTCTGATCAGGATCTTCTATAATGGAAGGATTAAAAAAAGCAGCGGATTCAATGGAATATTCGTGTGTGAAGTAAGAACCAATAAGTAGTTTTCTGTGACGGGAAAGTTCCTCTGCGTCAATATTAAGCTGCTTGAATATAGCATCAAGCTTTTTACAGTGCCGTTCAAAAACGCGGGTTATATTTCTGTGTCGCTTTGAAAATTCCTGTAACAGTGGAATGACAATGGAATATACTTCTTCTTCGCTCAAAGCCATTACCCGTTGGATCAGGCTCTTGGCCCGGTCAATGTCCGAGAAAAAAAAGCGTGCAATTACGCGTGAGGAGTCAGGGTATACTTTAATGTCCTTTCGTTCAATTGGTATACGCATAAATCAATCTTTTGCATGAATGATTAATTTATTCTCAAATTGTATTCCAATATAAGCTTTAAAGCGCAAAGACCAAAGTCAAACGTTTAAACCGGGCAGCGAAGGTTTGATACCAAAATATGCAAAAGCCCACTAGATCAGGCTTAACCCTGATTTAACAGTAAGGGAGCGCTAGACTCCAAGCTTCAGACTTTCGATCACCACCCTGGGGAGGAACGGAGAAGCGTCGCCGTCATTTTTTAAGATATCCCTGATAATGGTAGAAGCGATGGATGTGTATTGCGGCTCACAGGTAAGGAAAATAGTTTCAATATTTTTGTCCAGTGTCCTATTGGCATCCGCGATGGTCTTTTCGTACTCAAAATCGTTTACGAACCTGATGCCACGTAAAATATACCTTGCGCCGATTTTGTTGCAATAGTTCACGGTTAATCCTTCATAAACGCCAACTTCTATTTTAGGTTCATCCTTGTATATTTCCTTAAACCAGGTAAGGCGTTGCTCCGGACTGAACATGGGAGATTTTGCGGAATTTATTCCAATTCCCACGACTATCTTGTCAAATAGAGAGAGCGCCCGGTTTATGATGTCTACATGTCCAAGCGTAACGGGATCAAATGTGCCGGGGAACAAGCAAATGCGTTGCATGTTTTTCAAATATTATTTGGTCAAAGTTCGAATAAAAACAAATGATCAGGCTTACCGGTTTTGAACGGTTACTGATCTCAGCTCGTTACTGCTCCGGATATTAGTTGCATCACGCACAGGTAAAATGCATCCAATTACTCCTGGCGGTTAGCCAAAAGATAAAGCGCAGCCATTCTCACAGCAACACCATTTTCAACCTGGTTAAGAATAATGGAGAAAGGACCATCTGCAACATCACTATCCAGTTCCACACCTCTGTTGATGGGACCCGGGTGCATGATCACGATTTCTTTTTTCAGACTTTCCAATAATCGCCTGTTGATGCCATACGCAATATTGTATTCACGCAGCGACGAGAACAGCGGTTGATTCTGACGCTCCAGTTGAATGCGCAACACGTTGGCCACATCGCACCATTCAAGCGCCTTTTTAATATTATATTCAACACGAATGCCGAAGGCATCGGTAATATATTTAGGAATTAGTGTAGGGGGCCCGGCGACCATTATCTCTGCTCCCATTTTTGTTAGCAGGTAAATATTGCTAAGTGCAACGCGGCTATGCATAATATCACCGATAATGGCAACTTTTAATCCCTCCAGTCTGCCGGTTTTTTCCCTCATGGAAAAAGCGTCCAGCAATGCCTGGGTGGGGTGTTCATTAATTCCATCACCGGCATTAATAATGGCTGCAGGAATATGTTTTGCAAGAAAATGCGGGGCACCGCTTGCACTGTGGCGCATTACCACCATATCTACCTTCATGCTTAGGATATTATTCACTGTATCCAGCAACGTTTCCCCTTTTGCAGCTGATGAGCTGCTTGCCGCAAAATTCAGCACATCAGCAGAAAGGCGTCTTTCAGCCAGCTCAAATGACATTCTGGTGCGTGTTGAATTCTCGTAAAAAAGATTAACGATTGTTACATCTCTTAAAGAAGGTACTTTCTTAACCGGTCTCTGTAAAACCTCTTTGAATTGTTCTGCCGTTGAGAGAATAAGATTGATATCATCTTTAGTAAGATCCTTGATACCAAGCAGATGTCGTGTAGATAGTTCCATTAAAGTGCGAAGATATAGGAATTCAAGTTTAGTTTGCGTGCCCTTCAATTTTTTTGTCCAACTTGCGCCTGCGTACTAAAGAATAACAAAGCCGGAACCTGTTTGTTCCGGCTAAAAAAAATATTCAATTAAGATTTATTTCAACGAGGATGAATGACGAAAGTGTAAGCTAAATTTATTTCCCATTAATTATCGTCGCAAATTCTAAATCAGCGGCTTGCCTCTTTCACTATTCACTATTGACTCCCCTACATCAACACCACCTCATCCTTATCTCCTTTCTGTTTCCAGCGTACAATTACTTTCTGGGAAGAAAATGTGTCAATGGCAGCACCAACATAATCAGCATGAATAGGAAGTTCCCTGCTAAAACGACGATCAATCAGCACGCAAAGCTCAACTGTAGATGCACGACCAAAATCAAGTAATGCATCGAGCGCTGAACGGATCGTGCGACCCGTCCATAAAACATCATCAATGATTACAACATGTTTATTCTCAATGCTGAACGGAATATCTGTAGCATTTGCCACATGCAGGCTTTTACGCACATCATCACGATAAAATGTGATATCAAGCTTACCGTATTGTATTTTTTTATCCCCAATAATTGTCTTTAGTTCCTCTACAATCCTGTCACTCAGATAGATTCCTCTTGGCTGAATACCGATGATCACCGTATTATCCAGGTTCAAATGATTTTCATATATCTCGTATGCCAGCCTTTTAATAGATAATGCTACTTGCTGCTCTGTAAGAATTGCTTTCAACTATATTCAATTTTGCACTAAAGTAAATAAAAATGTCTGATGTAAAATTCAGAGCTTCCTTATTTAAAGGAGTGGGTAGTACAGGATGTATACTGCCTGGTTTCCGGAATTAATCATTCAATACTTCGATTATTTGAAATGTTTTAGTGCCGGCAGGAACATCCCAGGTAACCTGCTGACCTTTCTTAAAACCAATAAGAGCAGTACCTATGGGTGCCAGAACTGAAATTTTTCTTTGCTTGATATCTGCAGATTCGGGCAATACCAAAATCAGATCGGTGACCTTACCTGTACCTTCATCTTTAATTTTAACCTTTGAATTTAATCTAATGACATCTAAGGGCATGTCATCTTTTTCTACAATTTCAGCCCGGCTAAGTTCATGCAATAAACCTGATGCACTTCCTTTTTCTCCAGCCGTAAAAGGATTCGGACCTTCAGCATAGCGCATTAACAGGTGATATTCTTCTTTTAATAAATAAAGTGTGCTTGCAGAGTTCATATGTATTGTTTTACGTTAAAAAATTGATTATTAAATATTTACAGCCAGTTGTGGACAATTGGAATCAGCTTTGTCCTGATCTTTTTCGAGGTTTTTCTTTATCGCCGGCTTTGTATAACGCTATCAGTAGCAGTGGCACTGCTGGCAACAGTAACCAATACCATGTTGGATTGATGTAGCCAACTTTAAGAATGGCTCCATTTATCAATATCATTACAACAAAAACGGACTTATTTACGTAGGGTAAATTTTGATTAACACTCACGGCAAGCAATATTTAAAATATGGAATGAAAACAGGTAGAACCGTCCCCGGACCTACATTTATAATATTGCTACAAAGGCCGGGGCTTACTTATCCAAGTCTTTAAAGGAGGAATAAAAGCGAGGTCGATTATAAAAAGTGCTTACAGCCGGGCACAACCATAGCAGGGATGCTGCTTGCGCAAAACGATGAATGGCCATAATATAGTAAGCACGATAAATCATATCTATTGGCAAAATAACACATAATATTAATAGCCCATTAAATTTTTAGTTTTCTCTGGTCATTTTAACAAACAGTTTATCAAATCACATAAGTTTGGTGCGATTGGTAATTAAATGCCCAACCATCTACATCTTATGCACATTAAAGGCTTTTTAAAATAAAGGCCATTACTTTTGAGTTATTACAGCTAAACTTTTTTAACATGAGAATGAGATTAACAGGATGTTTGTTTTTGTTGGCCGCTTTGGCAAGTTGCGGCGGAAACAAAGGAGAAGAAAAAAATGCAAAGAGCGATTCTACTGCAAAAGTTACCCAGCCGGTTCCGGGTGGACCTTTTAAAATGGATAGCTCCAAAAGATATATTTATTTAACCTGGGATGATGCGCCTCAGCCTCCGGGAACTAATATTTGCAAACAAATTTTTCAGCAACAGGGTGTAAAAGCCACCTTCTTTATGGTTGGCATGCACCAGTTTGATCCGAGACGCAAAAGAATAGTGGACAGCCTGCGCAATGCCTATCCGCAATTTCTGATAGCAAACCACAGTTATACGCACGGCTTTCAAAACAACTATAAGCATTTTTATACGCATGTAGATAGTGCTTTAAAGGACTTTTCAAAAGCACAGGAAGAATTGAAAGTGCCACTGAAAATAGTTAGACTACCGGGTAACAACTCATGGGTTGGCAAAGGTGAAATACGCGGCCCGAAATCAACGCTTGCAGTTTGTAAAGGGCTTGACTCCTTAGGATACAAAGTAATCGGATGGGATATTGAATGGCAATTTAAAGGTGGTTCTACGCCTGTTCAGGGTGCAGACGAAATGGTAAGAATGGTTAATGCAAAATTTGACAACGAAACAAGCAATGAAGAAAACACAATTGTAATTCTTGCTCACGACAGAATGTTTGCAAAACCACAATATGCAGATTCGCTGACAAAGTTCATCGCAACTTTAAAACAAGATCCGCGGAACGTGTTCGAAACGATCGACCACTACCCGTTGGTACAGAGAAAATAATTTCGAGAGGCCGGAAGTTGATTCCGGCCTCTTTATTTATGAGTCAATAGTCAATGGTGAATAGTGAAAGGTGCAACAACCTACCTATCGTCGGGCCCGTTACCAAGTACGATTTACGAAGTACGAAGTACCCGGTCTTAAACCGGTTCATTTTTTTCAACATCTCATGCCTTGTACCTTAAACGCCATACCATCCTCTCGTCAAGTACGATTTACGAAGGACGAAGTACCTAATTTTAAACCCGCTCATTTTTTTCAACATCTCATGCCTTACACCTCATTCCTTATACCTTATACCTTATACCTGATACCTGACACCTGATACCTGACACCTGATACCTGACACCTGATACCTCACCCTCCCCTATTTTCAATTCTCCATTATCAATTTTCAATTTCCGCTCTCCTATCTTTGCAACCATGAAAGTTTTTAAGTTCGGCGGCGCCAGCGTTAGCAATATAGAGCGTATTCAATACCTCAAACATATCTTTTCCCTTTATAAAGATGAAAATTTGATGGTGATAGTTTCAGCGATGGGTAAAACAACCAATGCGCTGGAAAAAGTGGCAGAGGCTTTTTTTGCAGGGAACAAAGACGAGGCTCTTCAGCTATTTACAATTGTCAAGAATCAGCATATTAATACGGCAAAGTATTTATTGGTAACACATTTTAATGCCTGCCTTGAAACGTTATCTGATTTCTTTACTGAAGTTGAATGGTTGCTGCACGATAAGCCTGTGCGGAATTATGATTACTACTATGATCAGATCGTTTGTATTGGGGAAATGTTAAGTACTGTTATTGTCAGCCACTACCTGAATGAAGTAAGCATCAATAACGAGTGGATGGATGTACGCGACATTCTCCGGACCGATAATAACTTTAGAGATGCAGGCGTCAACTGGGATTTTACCGGGAGGCGCGTAAAAGACAGGGTTTTACCAGCACTGCAAAAGAATGGCATTGTACTTACCCAGGGATTTATTGGCAGCACAGATGAAAATGAAAGCACTACACTCGGACGTGAAGGCAGTGATTATACGGCGGCAATATTTGCCAACCTGTTAGATGCAAAAGGACTATACATTTGGAAAGATGTAGAGGGCGTAATGAGTGCTGACCCCAAAGCTTTTCCTGATGCAACTTTTATTGAACAACTGAGTTTTGATGAAGTAATTGAAATGGCCTATTACGGTGCACAGGTCATTCACCCCAAGACCATCAAGCCGCTTCAAAACAAAGGCATTCCACTGCATGTAAAATGTTTTCTCGATCCGCAGTTGCCCGGCACAACAATCAGCAGCAAAAGAGCGAAAAATCTCCCTCCGATCATTATTCAAAAGAACAACCAGGTATTGGTGCATTTACATACAAAAGATTTTTCTTTTGTTGGCGAGCAGCCAATGAGCGATTTATATGAATTGTTCGGCGGAATAAAAATAAAACCCAACCTGATTCAAACAGGTGCGATAAGCATACAGCTGTGCCTGGATGATCGTGAAGATAAAATAAACCAGTTAGCTACTTCCTCAGCCGATATTTTCGATGTGCAGATTGAAAAGGACCTTGAGTTGCTTACGATCCGTCATTTCAACAAAGAACTTGTCGACGGAATGACCCGGGGCAGAAGCATCGTTCTTTTACAACAAACACCGGTTACGGTGCAGTTGGTGATGAAGGCGTGAATAGTGAATGGTCAATAGTGAAAGGTGATACAGCGCGATTGAATTTAATCTTGCTCATAATGTAACAATAAAAAAGGATCGATAAATCTCACTTTTACCGATCCTTTTTATTTATAATTTCTGACTTGAATTTCTTAAGGCCTGTGT
>CP128386.1:4621007-4694447 GCA_030345135.1 Chitinophagaceae bacterium DXS | reverse complement strand
TTAATTAGTAAGTCGCACTATTCACTATTGACTATTCACCTTTCACCAGTGAATAGTCAATAGTGAATAGTGAAAGGTGATACAGCGCGATTGAATTTAATCTTGCTCATAATGTAACAATAAAAAAGGATCGATAAACCTCACTTTTATCAATCCTTTTTCTTTATAATTTCTGATTTGAATTTCTTAAGGCCTGTGTTTAATTAGTAAGTCGCACTATTCACTATTGACTATTCACCTTTCACCAGTGAATAGTCAATAGTGAATAGTGAAAGGTGATACAGCGCGATTGAATTTAGGCTCGCTAATAGCGCATAAAAAAAGGATCGACAAAAGTGAGATTTTACCGATCCTTTTTATTTATAATTTCTGACTTGAATTTCTTAAGGCCTGTGTTTATTAGTAAGCCGCACCTTTCACTATTCACCATTCACTATTGACTTGATTCACTATTGACCTAATTCACCACCAAATATTCCCCCGTTTTCGTTATCGATATCAATGGCAGTTTTTTCTCCTTTTCAAAAAAGTCGTATACCTCTTTCAGTTTAACCGAGAATTTTTGTAAATCCGGATCATCTTTGGCTGCCTTAGCGAGATACTCCGCACTTTTTGAATTACTAAAGCGGATAGGGAAAATATGAACGGGTATATAATCCTGTCCATTATTTTTTGCGCTGGCAGCTAAGATATACAGCTCTTCAATATAGGCATCCTGGATAGGAATACAACCAACAGTAACGCAACTGCCGTGGATGTAAATGTCTCCTCCTGGTTTCTGCGTATCGCTTAATATTCTGTCTGACGCATTGGGATAATTTAACCCAAGACTTAGATGATAAGTGCTTTTGGGATTAAACTGGTTGATGTAGTAAAAACCTTCCGGAACCTGGTAGTCGCCTTCAAATCTTTTTGGACCTAACGCACCAGCCATTGCGCACACCCTGTAAGTCTTGAATAATTTAAATTGTTCGGAATTATTGCCACGTACCCAAACCTCCAGTTGCCCGTCATATTTAAAAGAACGGATATATATCTGTTTTGCGGGCCATTGAAGTCCCTGAGCCTGAAATTGCTTGCGTAGTGTATCCTCTTTGAAACGCACAGCCTGCGCAACACGGGGATATGTACGCTGAAAATCTAAAAATGAAGATTGGGAAAAGGCGGCAGAGGTCAACAAACTAAATAAAACCACCCAGCTAAACTGCTTCATACTCCGAAAATATTCAAATTACCTTTAAAAGTTAAGAGTGTGCAAGTTAAAAGTTCCTGAACTATTTTTTTCCACAAAAGTTAATTTAATATGTATGTGACTTATATTAAGGAGTAAGTCTTAAGTTTTAAGCTTAAAGCCCAAAGCCTAAAACCGGAGTTCCAGGAATAATCAAATACCATAAAACTTTTCTAGGTGATATTGATTAGTTGGAAATTTTGAGCCGGTGTACAAAGCTTTGGGCTTTAAGCTTTAGGCTTTAAGCTTTCCGCTTTATCTTCGCCGCTAACTGAAATTATATGAAGAAAATCGGAATATTAGGTGGTGGCCAGTTAGGCAGAATGCTATTACAGGCAGCAGCAAATTATGTCGTTGAAACATATGTACTGGAAAATGATGAAAATTGTCCTGCAGCTCATCTTTGTCATCACTTCACAAAAGGAAATATTACCGATTTTGATACGGTTTATAATTTCGGAAAAAATCTTGATGCAATAACCATTGAAATAGAAGCGGTTAATGTTGAAGCGCTGGAAAAGCTGGAACAGGAAGGCGTAAAAGTGTATCCGGCTCCTGCTGCTATCAAAATGATTAAAAATAAGGTTACCCAAAAGCAATTTTATAAAGATCATAACATCCTGTCACCTGAGTTTGTCATAACCCATAAGTTGGACGAGCTCAGCCAGCATACCAGTCTTTTACCCGCCGTTCATAAGATCGGACAGGGCGGATATGATGGTAAAGGCGTACAGGTGATCCGGACTGCGGATGATATTTCTAAAGGCTTTGATGCTCCGTCAGTACTTGAAAAGATGGTCGATATTCAAAAAGAGATTGCGCTTATCATTGCTGTTGCAAATAACGGAGACACAGCTATTTTCCCTCCTGCCGAAATGGTGTTCGATCCTGAACTGAATTTGCTTGATTACCAGATCAGTCCGGCAGATATCAGCGATGATATACTTCAACAAGCTTCGGCCATTGCCCGTCAATTGGCAAAAGCATTAAATACAGCAGGTCTCTTTGCGATAGAGATGTTTGTTGATCAAAATAACCAGGTACAGGTAAATGAAACCGCTCCAAGGGTACATAACAGCGGGCATCATACAATTGAAGCAAATTATTGCAGCCAGTATGATATGTTGTGGCGCATTATGCTGGATTATCCTCTTGGAGATACAACAGCCATTCAGAGATCTTCAATCGTTAATATACTGGGTGCAGAAGGTTTTTCCGGAGAGGCTGACTACACAGGCATGGATGAAGTATTAAAGATGAGTGGTGTGTTTGTCCACCTCTATGGAAAGACACAAACCAAGCCAGGACGAAAAATGGGCCATGTGACTATAATGCATGATGATAAAGATGAGTTGGTGCAGATGGCGAAGAAAATTAAGGAGACACTTGTGGTGAAGACAGTAAGATTGTAAGATCGTAAGACAGTAAGACATGTAAGATGGTAAGAGGTTAGAAAGAAAGAATGAAAGAGAGAGGAAGAACCTGAAAAGAATACAAACAAAAGATTTTTATTGAGTTGACAGCTTCGCTTCGATCAAGCTGAAAGCTGATAGCTAATAGCTGAGAGCTAAAAAAACATAGCACATGTCACAACAACAAGCCAACCTCGTTGGTATTATTATGGGAAGCGATAGTGATCTTCCTGTTATGCAGCAGGCCGCAGATGTTTTAAGAGAATTTGATATTCCTTTTGAACTGACTGTTGTTTCTGCACACCGCACACCCTTGCGAATGATTGAATATGCCCAATCTGCAAAAGAACGCGGCCTTAAGGTTATTATTGCCGGAGCTGGCGGAGCCGCGCACCTCCCTGGTATGGTGGCATCTGTTACAACATTGCCCGTTATAGGTGTTCCTATTAAATCATCTAACTCTATTGATGGATGGGATTCTGTTTTGTCTATCCTGCAAATGCCAAACGGCGTTCCTGTGGCTACGGTTGCATTGAATGCTGCCAAGAACGCGGGTTTGCTTGCTGCACAAATTATCGGTACACACGACGAGACTGTCGCAACCAGAATGAAAGTCTATAAAGAAGATATGAATAAAGCCGTCCTGAAAAAGGTAGACTTTCTTGCAAAAGAATGGCCGAATGGTTTTGATCAAAATAGTTGACAATTGAAAATTGACAGTTGAAAATTGAAAACGTGCAGAGCGCGAATGCAACTAACACACACATTGTCAATTTTCAACTGTCAATTTTCAATTATCTGAACCCTGCGTTTTAAAGTTTATAGATGATGAAAGTACATCTGCACATCTGCACATTTGCACATCTGCACATTATCAATTTTCAACTTTCAATTTTCAATTATCTTACTCCCGCGCTTTGAAGCTTGCTGATGATATAGCCAGCCAGGGCTTTGCCTTCAGCCACTCCGTTTTCTATTGCATCCCTGTAATGAATGCCACCGTAAAGCCTTGATATAGCAGCTTCTGCTGCAGCCTGTCTGAATGAAGCAAATGTTCTTGGCTTCAACTCAAACATGATCTCCGTATTATCTGTAAAAGAAAAATTATCACCCAAACAATAGGTAAGCACTTCCGCACATGCCGCCGATACCACACTGTGCCCACTGGGATATTCGGGAAAAGGTGGTGTTTGTAACAAGGGCTGCCAGTTAGCATCTATATACCTGTTAATATAGGTTTCAGGCCTTATCCGGTTACTCCGGTATTTTTCATCCCAGCAACTGATAAATGCATCCATTGCCGTCAGGGCGCCCACCGTTAGCAAAGTAATGTGGCGGTTAAACCCAACGCCGGCTTTTTCTGCTGCGATACTGATGATATTCATCCAATGCGCACCCGGACTAATTTTCTTAAACCCAAGCGACATATGCCCTGATGTACTTATTGCAAACGGGTTACAATCCCAGAATGCAGCTATTTCCTGTTGTTCAGGCTTTGCATTTACAGCTGCATCATAGACTTCTTTATTCAACAGATAAAAACCGCTTGCAGTATCCTTGCTAAATACAACCGGAGCCATTGGTTTAAACTGATCGCAAGAATCTATTATCATCGGTCGCACCGTTTTCCAGTTGGGTTCAACAGCCTCAATATAAGCAGGTGGTGTCGGATACCAAAAGCCATCACCTTTCAGCGGCGTATATCGCAGCAAGGCGCTTAACTTGTTATAATGATCCGTTGCTGAATACTTCACTACCTGACCTGCTACATCTTGTGCTACGCTGACTGATTGCTCAATTATTGCTTTTGCAACCTTTTTCTTTTTCAGAAAAGCAACAAGTGAATCTTCCTTTTCTTTCAGCATATATCCTGACGGAAGCATTTGCCGGCCTGTTTCCAGGATACAGTATACCGCAGCAATCTGCGGATCGTAACTAATGCGATTTTGATTAAGTTTAAAATCTTTGGGCCATGACCGGACAACTGATTCAAGCGGACGAAGCGAAGTATCATTTTGAGCTACAATTGTGTAAGCCCCCATCATGCAGTATGCAAAATATCGTGATGCAGCAGGAGGATTTACCACATCATGCATCATAACCATCGACAAAGAAAATACCGCAGGCTTTATTTGTTGCTCCAACCCCATCTTATTTATCTGTGCCGGAGCATTGCCTGCAAACATCAGAAATGGTACAAGAAAAATATATTTTATTTTCATGATTCAGCTGACAAACATGATGAATTATAAGTACGATTTACGAAGTACGAAGTACTTGTCTTTGAAAATGTTCCTTTTCTGCAAGTCTTTCATTAATCAACCTTAATCCGCTATCGTCCAGCTCATCTGCATTTGCATATTCGCACATCTCCTCATTCGCACATTTGCACATTTACTAATTCGCACATCTGCACATTCACACATTTCCTCACTTCCCAATCTTATAAGTCTGAAACACATCACCAGGCACTCCAACAATAACATGCCGCTGATCTTTAATCGTGATTATCCCCGCCGATTTTACATCACCTTTTATGCAAATACCCGCATCCGCCTGATTAATGCAAACAAAATTCCCTTTTCCATCACCCTGCAGCAGGCAGCCATAGTTGGCATCAATGCTGCCGAGCTTAAGCCGGTTATCAGTATGGTTACCGAATAACAGCAGATCCATTTTGCCATCGTTATTAAAATCATAAGGCAGAATGTTGCAGACCATTGAAAACTGCGCCTGAAGCGGCAATGGCACCTTTTCAAACTTATTGCCTTTATTCAGATAGACAACAGAGCGGCTTTCATTGGCAGTTAACTTACTTGCTGATACAAGTTCTTCCGGCGGAATAATATCTTTCATAGTTGCATCAGCATATGCTTTATAAGAAATGAATTTCTTACGCATAGAATACATCTGCTCATTCAGTTCATCCCTGCTTACAAACGGATAACTTTTACCCTGGATATAAAAGTTGAAAAACGGGTCTATTGAGCCGTTGTGATCAAAATCTGCATAATATAATTCCGCCGGCATTGAGTCGGATATATGGATCTGGGAGTTTAAGCCAAGGTTACCGGCTATGATATCATCCATACCATCTCTATTAACATCTGCAATGGCAATTGTATTCCAAAATCCTTTATCAGGCATGGAGAAGAATTCAGCGCTCTTATCGACAAAACCATTTGTCGTATTTAAAAAGATCATTACCGGCATCATTTCTCCACACAACACAAGATCTTTACGGCCGTCGCCATTGAGGTCTGTCCACTGTGCATCGGTGATCATGCCGGCCCGTTTAAAAGGCACATCTACTAACGAGAAAACACCTCTACCATTATTATTCAGCAAATAACTTTCAGGAGCTGCCGGATAGTTGCCCGGAATAACCCGGCCCCCAACAAAAAGATCTATGTCTCCATCATTATCATAATCGCAGGGCCGGACGCATGATTTACTGCTGGCTGTAACAACAGGCAATGCATTTAAAGCGAGGTAAAAATTTCCCTTTTTATCATTGATATATAGTTCATCCTGCAAGGCTTCAGAACCTGGCTGAAACAAAGAATACCCGCCTTTGGCAACATAGAGGTCTGCAAAGCCATCGCCGTTAGCGTCAAAAAAACAGGCAGCCGATGATGCAGAAGTTGCCTCATCTCCTATTTTAGATCCTCCAACTGGTTTAAAACTTCCGTTCGCTTGCTGCAAGTAAATTTTACCGGGTGTTGCTTTATCACCGCTTACAAACAGATCTTCCTTTCCATCGTTATTTACATCTCCGTGCGCAATAACCGGCCCCGTTTGCGAATACATAAACAACATAAGCAGTTGCCGTTTAAAGTCGTTCTCTGTAAACTCTTCGCGTTTATGATCAACCGGCGCAGGCGCTTTTGTGAATATTGCATTCGCCTTTTTATGAACAGAATAATCAAAGACGGGTAACCCTTTTTTATGTTCAATAACCAATTGCTGATTAACCTTTACATTGGAAACCAGCTGCGTTGTATTATCCGGCCATATAATTCTGATCGAATCAATTGTTGTTGCTTTTGAAAATCCGAAATGTGTATTTGTGCTGACTGAAGACAAATAGCCACGGGCAGGATTTACTTCAACATATTGCTGAAGACCACTCTCATAGGCATATATCTTGGCTCCAAACGCACTTGTATTAGCTGTATAGTCTTTTAGCCGGATATTCAAATAATCATCACCTCGTTCTTCATGCTGCATGTTTTGATATACAAAAGCTTCCTGGTTGATATTGTTTATAACCAGGTCCAGATCGCCGTCATTATCAAGATCTGCATAGACTGCACCACTTGAAACTGAAACATTATTCAGTCCCCACTCTTGCTGAACATTGCTGAATGTCAGATCCCTGTTATTTTTGAAAACATAATTTTCCAAAGCTGTTGAGGGCATCGATTTCACGAGGTCCATCAATTGCTCAGGTGCCCTTTCAATTGCCTTTTTTATTTTATAATCTCCCCAATATCTCAGAAAATCCTTATTGGTATAATCCCGTAAATAGCCGTTTGTAACCAGGAGGTCTTTATAGCCATCATTATCAAAATCCGCTAACAAAGGGCACCAGCTCCAGTCAGTAGCCGATATTCCGGCCAGCTGTCCAATTTCGCTGAATGTGTTATCACCATTGTTTAGCTGCAACATATTACGCATGTACTGGCTATTCAAACCCTGATCTTTCATCAATTGAAATGACTCGTAATTTTCCTGCAGCTGAAGCAATTTTTGACGACGATTATCAGGTGGCAACATATCCAGCGTTACTATATCGGGGAGCCCGTCATTGTTGTAATCTGCAATATCAACACCCATGGAAAACTGCGAAAGATGCCGGAAACAATCTTCAGCATCTTCTTTAAAAGTGCCATCATGATTGTTAATATATAGATAATCGGGCTCGTTGTAGTCATTGGTAACATATACATCCTGCCACCCGTCCTTGTTTACATCAGCTATCGCGATCCCCAATCCGAACGTCAGCGGGTACTGATAGATACCAGCTTTAGAAGACACATCTATAAAATGCCCGTTTCTATTTTCGTATAACCGGCTTCCTGCAAGCGGATCAGTTTGGTTACGGAACCTGGCCAGCTCCATGTTATCTATTTTTCTCACATTATGATTAAGCAGAAACATGTCCAGGTCGCCATCATTATCATAATCGAAAAAGGCAGCCTGCGTACTGTAGCCGGGATCATCCAATCCATATTGTTTTGCCTGTTCGGTGAATTTCAGATTGCCCTGATTAATAAAAAGTTGATTTCTGCGAAGATCTTCACTCACTTTTCCGGAGTAGCAAACATAAATATCCAGCAATCCGTCGCCATTGACGTCAGCCATTGTAGCGCCCGTTTTCCAGCCTTCACTCTTTCCTTCCATTTCCTTGCAGGCTTCCTTCGTAATATCCTTAAACTTCATGTTGCCAAGGTTGAGGTAAAGTTTATTTGGCTTCATGTTGGCGGTAAAAAACAGGTCTTCCAGGCCATCGTTATTTATATCCCCAACGGCAACGCCTCCTCCGTTATAAAAATATTCGTAGGCCATTACATTCAGACCTTCAGTTTCATTAATCTCGTTGCTAAATTTTATTCCGGTTTGCCTGGCAGCTAATAACTTAAATAGTTTTTGACTGTAGCTACCTGAAGAATAGCATATAAAAAGGCAGGTAAACAAAGCTGTGAGCAAGGTACTACGGCAGAAGTTTTCATATGCAACAGGGCGGACACATTTTTTCTCACGCATACTGGTTAGCTTTAGTCATACTATGAGGCTTTGAATGACCGGGTATGGTAAACTACTTGTTTACTAAAGCTAACAAATATTTGAATTCTTTGAAAGAGGAGATTTTGGGGTTCTCTAAAATTAAAAAACGGCTTCCCTGAAGCCGTTTTAGATAAATTCATTGCCGTCGTGCTTTAGCCGACGGATAGCGATTGATCTTAAGATCAAGGTTTTAGCCCCAAAAAGTGAAATGTGTGGCTAAAGCCATAATCCATGATCTAAATTATCCGTTCGCTAAAGCGAACGGCAATGAACACAATCGATTGTACTGACAATTTTACAACTGGATTTTAAACACAACAGCGTATTTGCCTGCCGGCGCTTTTTGCAAGGCTGCAGGCACGGTGATGCTAACCCCAGCCGCTGTTGTCTGTAATTTTGCTTTTGCTGACTTATTGCCTAAAATGCTCACTTTAGCGCTTTTAGACAGGCTGATATTTTTCAGATCAATCTGCGCAGGCAATGTCACATCTTCATTCTTTTCATCTGCCAGCACATACACATAAATATTCTTTTTATCCCTGGATTGCAGGTAAACAACATTACCATCTTCATAAGGTTCCAATGGTATAGTGTTGTAAACTGCTTCGCTGTTATTTTTCATCCAGGCACCAATATCCTTCAGCCTGCTGTAGGCTGTATCGCTCCAATCGCCCTGAGGTGATGGGCCAATATTCAGCAGGAAGTTGCCGCCACGTGAAATAATTCTCGCCAACAGATGAATAAGCTGATTGGAAGATTTGTAATGATCATTGGGCACATAACTCCATGAATTACCCATTGTAAGGCATGACTCCCACGGTGTTAACATCGCCTTTTTAGGAACGGTCTGCTCCGGCGTTACGTAATTTTCATATTCACCCTCAACAGTTCTGTCTACAATGAGTAAACCTGGTTGATATGTTCTTGCCATTGATGCAATTGAAGCCATATCTATATCCTGGTTGTAGGTGATTGCTTTTTGCCAGTCAACAGACTGATCAATGGATGAATACGGACGAACCCAACCACCATCAAGCCATAAAATATCCATTTTACCATACTCGCTCATTAGTTCTTTGATCTGATTGTATGTGTACTTTTTAAATGCGTTCCATTTTTCAGGATATTTCCTGGGATCGTAATTCACATTCCTGTCTTTTGGCGGAAAATACGGCCACCAATATTCAGGGCTGTGCCAGTCCGGCTTGGAGAAATAAGCACCGATCATAAAACCATCATTCCGGAAAGCGTTGAATACCTCTTTGGCAATGTTGCTTTTTGGATTGGAAGAAAACGGCGATTTACTTGAAGTTACTTTGTAGTCAGTTTCTTTTGTGTCGAACATGCAAAAGCCGTCATGATGTTTTGTTGTGAATATCACATATTTCATTCCCGCCTCTTTTGCTGCTGCAGACCATTTCTGCGGATTAAACTGAACAGGATTAAAAGTCGTTTGGAGGTTCTCATAAGCTTTTACATAACCGTTATATGTCTGGCTATACGGACCGCGCCTTTGTGTCCAGCCTTCGTCTTCGGGACAAATACTCCAGCTTTCCACAATACCCCATTCACTATAAGTTCCCCAATGCATTAACAAACCGAATTTGATATCCTGCCAATGCGCCAGTTTTTGTTGAACTAACGTATCAGAAGGATATATATATTTTGCGCTGGTATTGTGTTCCTGCGCCTGCCCCAGCATTGCTGCTGCTAAAAAGGCACCTGTGAGTAGCCGTTTCATCATGTTACGTTGTAAGTTTTACGTTATACGTTTTATGAGTAGTAGATTATAATGTTAGAAGTTAGACATGGTTTAAATATTCTGCGCTTTGATAAACGTACCATGTATAACTTAAAACGTATTACTACAAAAGATGCAAGATAACAATGTTTAACACTGCTATTTTTTGTTTTTACGCAATTCCTTATTGAATATTCACTTTCGCAAATGCGCACACCGTTTAACCATTGGAATTGTTGTTTCTTAGTTTCTACGTTTGTGTAAGTGGTATCCAAATTTTCCCCACACAACACCCGTCAGCTTACTGTTTTAATCTGTGTTCAAAAAGGCACGGAATTTTATTTATCATCAGTAGTATTAATAACTTCTAAACTTAACTTTTATGATTAACAAAGAAAATACTATTGAAGTGCTGAACGATCTGATAAAAATAAACAACGACAGAATAGCCGGGTATGAAAAGGCTTCAGAAAAGACTGATCTGATTGATGGCGATCTTCAAATATTATTTAACAGGATGATCAACGAAAGCAAGGGCTATGTGCAGGAACTTTCTTCACAAATAACCAGCCTGGGCGGCGATGTTGACAAAGGCACAACTTTTCCCGGAAAAATTTATCGTGCATGGATGGATGTAAAAAATACATTTGCGGGCCAGGATAGAAAAAGCATTCTGGAATCCTGCGAATATGGAGAGGATGCCGCACAGAAAGCATACAATGAGGCTATTGAGTCAGAATATCTTGATACTGATTTAAGAAGCATTATCATTAAACAAAAATCAGAATTGTTACAATCACATAATGTGATAAGAGGGTATAGAGATGCGGCGAGGATTCTATAGAAGGTGTCAGGTATCAGGTCAGGTCGGAGGTTTGAGGCTTGAGGTATTAGGTGTGAGGAAGATGGAATCAGGTTAAAATAGATACTTAAAAATTTGGAGTTAAAAAAGAGCGTGGAGATTTTCCGCGCTTTTTTTATTGAAGAAGGGAAGTCAAAATTCAAAAGTAAAAAGTAAAAAGGCTGTTCATTCGATTGAGCCGTTTACATATTATTTTCCAGCCTAAACATTCTGTTTTTTGTTTAAATGAGCGCGCATCCGGGCTACGTTTTTGACTTTTGAATTTTTATTTTTACTCTCACGCCTCAAACCTGATACCTGATACCTGATACCTTGAAACCTGATACCTCACACCTCCCCACCCCTACCCATTAATAATCTCTCCCCCATTCGGATGAAGCACCTGGCCGGTCATGTAGCTGCTATCATCGCTGGCGAGAAAAACATAACAACCTGCAACTTCCACAGGCTGCCCAGCCCTGGCCATAGGTACTTCCGAACCAAAGCTGGCGACATGTCCGGGATCAAATGTTGTCGGAATTAGCGGAGTCCAGATGGGGCCGGGCGCTACGCCATTGACACGCACACCCTTATCAACAAAATATGCACTCAGTGATCTTGTGAAAGTAACGATGGCTCCTTTCGTTGCTGAATAATCCAGCAAATGATTGCTGCCGCGATAAGCTGTAACAGAAGTAGTATTAATAATTGAGCTACCCTTTTTTAAATAAGGTTCAGCAGCCTGGCACATGTAAAACTGTGAGAATATATTCGTCTGGAATGTCGTTAGCAATTGCTTTTCGGTAATGGCGGACAGTTCTTTTTGAGGAAACTGAACCGCAGCATTATTGATAAGCACATCCAGTTTTTGAAAATGGCCGGTCACTTTCTCAATAACCTTTTTGCAATTAGCCGGAGAGGTGATATTTGCGCGTAAAATCAGGCATGCCCTGTCCTGGAGTTCTACTTCGCTTTTAGTGACTTTTGCATCTCTATCGTCTTCTTTATAAACAATGGCAATATCAGCCCCTTCCTGTGCGCAGGCCACTGCAACTGCGCGTCCTATCCCACTGTCTCCTCCGGTAATCAGGATCACTTTGCCCAATAACTTTTTATCCCGATTTTCCTTGTAATAAACCGGTTCCGGAGTCATTTTTTCCTCCTTGCCCTGTCTGCTTCTGATCTTTTGTTCCGGCCGCTGTTTTTTAGGTGGTTTTGCTTTTTGCATACAGGATAATTATAGTGATAATCTTATACCTTGAATAACAGTTGCTCATCTCTTCCTTCAACAGGTATCATTCGCATAATGTTATCATAACCGGCTTCATCTTCATGACTGCTGTAAGCGCCATAGGCATCCATACTCCAGCCGATTGTATGATCATCTGCTTCAATAACATATATTACAGACATATCAGACGGATCAGAAAAACCTTCAAACCTGTAGGTTTTAATAATTTTCAGCTGACTTGGTTTGTACAGTTTATCCTCTATAGCCAACCCGCCGGGTTTCCATCTGAATTCGTGATCATAACCATTTTTTCTTAACCGTTCAATAATCTGGACCGGTGTATTCATTTCTTCTGTGGAACTTTTCATGGTAATAGTTTATAGTTTCTTTTTCACAGCTATTATGCCAAACAGAAATCAAGTGTGTTTCAACAGGATCTTAAGAACGAATAAGTCCCTGCAAGAGGCCACAGCCACACATTCTCTTGTTTCTAAATACATTTCCAGGTGCGATCATCAGAAGCATCCTGCCCTTTACATCTGGCATAATTTTCAAAGTAGTATCGAAAAACCAGCATGAATTTCCACACTTTCTACAGCAAGTTTGTTAACTGGATATCCAACGTCGGACCCAAAGTTCTCATAGGACTTGTTCTGCTCGTCATTGGATTCTGGACCATTCGCCTTTTGAAGCGATGGTTCAGCAATATGATTTCAAAACACGAAGTAGACTCATCGTTGAAGCCGTTTTTACTCAGCCTCATAACGACTGTTTTACAAATTGTTGTAATTCTTGCCGTAATGCAGGTCATCGGGGTAAAAATGACCATTTTTGCGGCATTTGTAGGCGCCCTCGGTGTTGCATTTGGGCTGGCTCTTTCCGGTACACTTCAGAATTTTACCAGTGGCATTCTTATTTTATTGCTAAAGCCGTATAAGATTGGCGATAATATTGTTGCACAGGGTCAGGATGGGATTGTTAATTCTATTCAGCTTTTCTATACCGTTATTATAACATTGGATAATAAAACAGTGATTATCCCCAATAGCAAGCTCTCTAACGAAGTAATTGTAAACATCAGTAAAAATGGCATAAGAAGAATGGACGTTGAATTTAAGTTCAACTTTAGCTTTGACTTCGAGAAAATCAGATCAATTATACAGGATGCACTTGCAAAATCAGACAAAGTAAAGGATGACCCTGTACCTGAAATAGGAATCTCTTTAATAGAACCTGATGGATACCGGATACGTACCCAGGCGTGGGTTGACGCCGACCAGTTTGAGGAAAGCAGATTTGCAGTTCAAAGGCTCTTAATAAACGCGCTCGTTTCTGCTGGAATTAAATTACCGGGCATAACCTGATCATGCCCGGTAAAAACAGTGAATGTGGCCAGAGCGACATTAAACACTTGGTCCCCTGTTAATAAATGAGAGCAGGATTGATATAATTGCCAGCACCAAAAGAATATGGATCAAACCTCCGGCGCTATATACAAAAAATCCCAGCAACCAACCTATAACAAGAATAACAGCCACTACGTACAATATACTTCTCATAGTGATACAATTTTAATTTTAAACAATATGAATACTGTAATAAAAAATATTGCCAGTTTTGATGCAAAGCCGGAAACAGATGTTTTATTACCGTAAATTGATTAACAGTGTACCATTATGTGTATTATTAACCACAATAACGTGTAAAATGGATCTACGATCGGATTATCCTTACTGGCTATTGGAACATGGCCTGATGAAAAGTTATCCATCCCTAAATGAAAACGTTTCTACAGATGTGGCAATTATTGGCGCAGGGGTAACTGGCAGCCTTGTTGCTTACCATTTGAATAAAGCAGGATTTGATGTAACAATTGTTGACAAGCGCCATGTTGGAACGGGAAGTACAGCCGCAAGCACATCACTGCTTCAATATGAAATTGACACGTCTTTGGTTAAGCTTAAAGAAAAAGTTGGGGAGTCCGCAGCAATAGAAAGTTACCTGGTGTGCAGACAATCCATTTATGATCTGGAAGAAATTATTCATCATCTGAAAGATGAGACCTCGTTTAAAAAACGAAACAGCTTTCAATTTGCATCAACGCAAAAACATGTTCCCGCGTTGGAAGCTGAGTACAATGCAAGAAAAGCAGCAGGTATTAAAGTAGAATGGCTGAGTGATATTGATATCCAGAATAAATTCGGCTTTAGAAAAGGCGGAGGCATTCTTTCCAGGGATGCAGCGGAGATTGATGCCTATGCACTAACGCATGCCTTACTTAATAGTTGCATAAAAAAATCCGTTCGCATTTATGATCATACAAAAGTTGAAGAAATTCACCATGTCAAACGTGGAGTGGAACTGATTACTGATTCTCAAAAAAAGATCAGGGCAAAAAAACTGGTTATTGCCTGCGGCTATGAAGCGCAACAATATATCCGGCAAAAAGTGCAAACGCTGCATTCAACTTACGCCATCATCAGCGAACCATTTAACAATAGTAAGTTCTGGCACAGGAATTCACTAATCTGGGAAACTGCTGTCCCGTATCTCTATTTGCGCACAACCGCCACAAACCGGATCGTAATTGGCGGAAAGGATGAGTATTTCAGGGGATCAAAAAAAAGAGACGCCTTGATTCCACAGAAAACCAAACAACTGGAGAGAAGCTTTGCATCGTTGTTTCCGGATATTCCTTTTAAAACAGATTTTCAGTGGGCAGGAACTTTTGCTTCTACGAAAGACGGCCTTCCATATATCGGTAGTGTAAAACAACATCCCCATACTTATTTCGCGCTCGGCTTCGGCGGCAATGGCATAACATTCAGCGTAATCGCCGCACAAATGATCAGGGATTTCATTTGCCGAGGAAAGAGGGGGAAGAATGTGTTTGGCTTTGAGAGATGATTCAATGTACGATGTACGGTGTACGATGTACGATTTACAAACCTAATGTTCCTGACCCTTCAGAAAATTTTCCGCTTTCGATGATTTCACTTATTCTTAAAACTAAAAGCACATCGTACAACTTGCACCTTGCTTTAGGCTTTAAGCTTTAAGCTTTAGGCTTTAAGCTTCCTACTGCGCCTGCACAAAAAACGCCTTCAGCTCAACCGCATCATCCGGTTTCATTTTGCCGGCAAGTACAAGACGAAGTTGCCTTCTTCTTAAAGCGCCATCATATAATTTCTTTTCTACTTCTGTTTCAGGGATAACAGCAGGTACCGGCCTTGGTTTACCGTTGGGATCCAGCGCCACGAAAGTGAAATAAGCCTCATTGCTTTCGTATGAATATTGATGCAGCGAATCTTCACCCCAAACACGCAGGTGAATTTCCATAGATGTATTAAAAGCCCTTGAGATCTTCGCTTCTATATGTACAATATTTCCAAGTTTTATCGGATTTTTAAAACTCAGATTGTCAACACTGGCAGTCATGCAGGGTGCATTGCAGTGTTTGCCGGCAGCCATTGCGGCAGCAATATCCATCCAGTACATTAACCTTCCCCCCATCAGATTTCCAAAAACGTTGGTGTCGTTAGGTAGCACAAGCTCATTCATAATAGTAAAACTATCTGAGGCTCTTTTTTCTTCCATTATTAAAATTTGTGCGAAGATAGCGGAAAGCTGTTAGCTATCAGCAGTGAGCTGTGAGCCATTAGCTATTAGCTATCAGCTATCAGCCATCAGGTATCAGGTTTCAGGCGTAAGGTGTAAGGTTTGAGGTTTGAGGTTTGAGGTGTAAGTGTCCGTAAGCTTGCCAAAGAAATCCGTCCCAGACCGAACGATTCGCAGTTCATTATTAACTCACGTTGTCGCACCTGACGTACTTCGTACCTCGTACTTCGTACTTAAAACATCATATCAGGCCGCTGACCGCACAATTATTAATCCGTTCTTTGCTCACGCTGCCGCACCTGCCGTACTTCGTACCGTACTTCGTACTTAAAACGTCATAAATAGCACTAGGCTCCGGCGTTGATTTACATCGTACATCGTACACCATATATCGTACATTGTACATAATACATTTTCATATTTCATTTTTTACTTAACAACAGTCTACCGATATTCGCAGCTGGAAAGCAGCATGATATGGATCTATCTTTTGACAACACAGAAACCGCATTCGCGTACAAGTCCTACAAAGAACTAAAAAGCGCCAAAAGGCTATTACAAACCATGCATTACCCTATGTTTGTAACTTTTGGGGCACGCCTTACACCCTTCATTATGAAAACCGGTTTACCAATAAAGGGGATCGTAAGAAAAACCATTTTCAAGCATTTTGTGGGTGGCGAAACGCTCAACGAAACTTCTGCCATCAGTGATATGCTTGGCAACTATAATGTAAATGTCATTCTGGACTACGGGGTTGAAGGCAAGGAAGGCGAAGAAAGTTTTGAGCATGCCACTGAAGAATTTATCAAAGTGATAGATTTTGCAGCATCACGCAAAAATGTGCCATTCATAAGTGTAAAAGTAACCGGAATTGCACGTTTCGGTCTGCTGCAAACCCTGAACGAAGCTCCTCGTTTAAGAAGTGGCATACATGATCATGAAGAAGAGATGGCGGAATGGAACAAGGTTCGTGAAAGAATGTTCCGTATTTGTGAAGATGCCGCCGAAAAGGGAATTGGAGTGCTGATTGATGCTGAAGAAAGCTGGATACAGGACCCTGTTGACAGACTTACCATGGAAATGATGGAAATATTCAATAAGGATAAAGCCATCGTTTTCAATACCATACAAATGTACCGTCACGACAGGCTCAACTTTTTGAAAATGTCATACCAGATAGCTCAGCAGCAGGATTTTATTCTTGGCGTGAAACTGGTTCGTGGCGCTTATATGGAAAAAGAAAGAGCCCGCGCACTGGAAATGGGCTACCCTTCTCCTATTCAGCCTGATAAAGAAGCGACAGACCGCGACTACGATGCTGCTGTGACATTTTGTATTGAGCACCTGGATAAAATAGCTGCCATCGTAGCTTCTCACAATGAAGCAAGCAACATGCTGGCAGCCAGGTTACTCGACGAAAAAGGCTGGAAACACAATCACCCGAATGTTCATTTCTCTCAGCTGTATGGCATGAGCGATAACATTACCTTCAACCTGGCCAAAGCCGGTTATGCGGTGAGTAAATACCTTCCCTTCGGCCCGATTAACGATGTAATTCCTTACCTTATGCGTCGCGCACAGGAGAACACGAGCATCAGCGGACAAACAGGCAGGGAACTGGGTTTATTAAAAAAGGAACTGGAAAGAAGAAAGGCTTCGTAATACGCGTTAGTTGTTACTTGTTTCTTTTCGTTTTGAGCTAAAGACTAAAATTATGCAGCAATACCAGCAATTACTACAATATATACTTGATAACGGCGCTTCTAAAACCGACCGCACCGGTACGGGCACTTTAAGTTGTTTTGGTTACCAGATGCGGTTCAACCTGAAAGAAGGCTTTCCGTTAGTGACAACAAAAAAGGTTCACGTAAAAAGTATTATTTACGAATTGCTGTGGTTTCTGAAAGGTGAAACCAACATTAAATATCTTAAAGATCACGGCGTAAGTATCTGGGACGAATGGGCTGATGAAAATGGCGAACTGGGACCAGTTTATGGAAAACAGTGGCGCAGATGGACCGGTGGCGACAATCAGCTGGAAATCGACCAGATCAGCGATGTGATCAAGCAACTGAAAAATAATCCTGACAGCAGGCGCATTATAGTCAGTGCCTGGAACGTAGCAGATCTTCCCAAAATGGCGCTGATGCCTTGTCATGCACTTTTTCAATTTTATGTTGCTGATGGAAAATTGAGCTGCCAGCTCTACCAGAGAAGTGCGGATGTATTTCTCGGTGTTCCGTTTAACATTGCATCTTACGCACTTTTAACCATGATGATCGCACAGGTTTGTGACCTGGAGGTCGGTGATTTTGTCCATACCTTCGGCGATGTCCATCTTTACAACAATCACCTGGAACAAGCCAAACTTCAGTTATCACGCGAATGCTATCCGCTTCCTACGATGAAGATCAACCCGGAAGTGAAAGATATTTTCAGCTTTAATTTTGAAGATTTTACATTGGAGAATTATCAGCATCATGCGGCAATTAAGGCACCGGTTGCAGTGTAAGATAGTAAGATAGTAAGACAGTAAGATCGTAAGATCGTAAGACCGTAAGACGCGTAAGATTGGTAAGACAGGAAGAATTGAGGGATAAGATATATACACATGTTTAAAAGAATAGTAAGATTTTACAGCCAAAAAAGCTAATAGCTGAAAGCTATATAAACTTGTTTTAGAAGAATAGTGAGATTTTACAACCCAAAAGCTGAAAGCTGATAGCTGACGGCTGAAAGCTATAATATGACTACATCTCTTGTTGTTGCGGCTTCTACTAATAATGCGATTGGAAAAAATAATGAATTATTGTGGCGATTACCCAATGATATGAGATTTTTCAAGAATATCACATGGGGCATGCCGGTAGCTTATGGTAGAAAAACCTTTGAATCGCTTTGCAGCAAACCGCTAAACGGCAGAATGAATATAGTGATCACACGACAAAAAGATATTAAAGGTGATGGTATTGTTAGCGTGGGCAATCTTAGAGATGCGGAATTTCTTGCAGCGCAGAATGATTATAAAGAGTTAATGATTCTTGGAGGCGGTGAAATTTACAAAGAAGCCATCAAGACAGCAGACAAGATCTACATAACCCGCGTGCATCACATATTTGAAGATGCTGACACTTTCTTCCCGGTTATAGACGAATCAACATTCAAACTTACTTCCAATCAGGATTTTTTCAAAGACACGCACCATGCCTACGATTACAGCTTCCAGGTGTGGGAAAGGCTGTGAGCTGTCAGCTGTCAGCTGTCAGCTATCAGCCACAAGCAGGCTCTATCATCTTGATACCGTTCTTCGCAGATTCAAACTTCACTTCGCTCGCTTTCTTATTTTGACTTTTAAATTTTGACTTTGCAAAGCCGTATTTCACTGAATCAGCCGGCCTTACCCTCGAACTTTTTGATTTTTGACTTTTGAATTTTTACTTTGCCCTCTCCGACAGCTTTCACCTTATCTTCGCCGAATGTATTCAAAATTCCAGTTGCTACGTAAATACATACGGTACAAGGTTCAATCATCCAATGGCAAGGGGCACGGTGTTCACTCCCCTTTTGTTTTCAATTTTATTACACAAGTATTAAACGACAAAAGAACTTTCTATTCTTTTAATGCAATAGAGCGCCTTCGCGATAAGCTGAAAAAAGATCGGGCAGTTTTAATGATAGAAGATTTCGGTGCGGGATCACGTGTTAATTCCCACTATCAGCGCAGCATTGCGTCTATTGCTCATTCAGCTTTAAAGCCGGCCAAATTCAGCCAGTTACTATTCAGAATGGTGAATTACTATCAACCAAACACAATACTTGAACTTGGAACTTCTCTTGGCATTACCACTTCATATATGGCAAGCGCCAACACACATGCTGAAGTAGTTACGATGGAGGGAGCTTCTGAGATCGCAAAAGTTGCGTCAGAAAATTTCCAATCACTCAACCTTAACAACATTCGCATTATCCAGGGCAATTTTGATGAAACACTCGATAATGCCTTGCAGACGATTCCTCAAAAAATTGACTTTGCGTTCCTTGATGGCAATCACCGGAAAGATCCGACGATCAATTATTTTCATGCATTGTTGCCGAAAATTCATGAATACAGTATACTGATCTTTGACGATGTGCATTGGAGCAGCGAAATGGAGGAAGCATGGGAGTACGTAAAGAACCATAATGCAGTAACCTTAAGCATCGACCTGTTTTTTATCGGCATTGTATTCTTCAGAAAAGAAAACAAAGAGAAACAACATTTTACAATAGATTTTTAATGTGCAGGGTGAATTACAGGATTTCACATAAAGAAAATGCAAGACAACCGAAATGTAACCAGATTGAACATACAAACCCTAACTTGAGTAAAAAATAAAACGATGAAACAAATTCTGGCAATTGCTTTAATGCTGGCTTTTGTATCAGCCAGGGCGCAGGATCAGTTTCCTGATTTTGAAAAGAAAACGTTCATCCGCAATGGCGATACGCTTTTATACCGGATTCTTTACCCGTTAAATTACCACAAAGGGAAAAAATATCCTGTCATTCTTTTTCTTCATGGCTCGGGTGAAAGAGGCAATGATAATACAGCGCAGCTTGTACACGGCGGAAAGCTTTTTGCTGACAGTGCGGTAAGACAAAAATATCCGGCAATTGTTATATTTCCCCAATGCCCTTCCGGTACCAGCTGGGTTGGATATAAGTCCAAACAGGACAGTACAGGAAAGCGCATGATTGCGTTAGAAGATGGTACGCCAATACAGCGATCTTTAGAGCTTACCAAGCTGCTGATGGATAGTATTTCCGGCTCCAACCGTGTTGACAAACACAGGTTATACATTGGCGGCTTGTCAATGGGCGGCTTTGGAACCTTTGACATGTTACAACGTTTCCCGTCCTACTTTGCAGCTGCATTTCCCATTTGCGGAGGAGGTCGTCCGGAAGATGCAACAAAATATGCAAAGCAACTTCCATTATGGATCTTTCATGGCGGGGCAGACGATGTTGTTAATCCGGACTGGAGCAGGAACATGGTCGCGGCCTTGAAACAAGCAGGTGCAGACATAAAATATACCGAATACCCGGGCGTGAAACACAATAGCTGGGACAACGCTTTTGCAGAGCCTGGGTTATTACCCTGGCTGATGTCACAATCAAGAAAATAAATGCATTCCGGTGCAGAGCACTATCCTGCACCGGAATATTATAAGGATCAAAATAATAATGGATTTTTCGTCACTCGTTTTATTGTGCTGCGCTTCGTTCGCTGCAGGTTTTGTGGATGCGATCGTTGGTGGAGGCGGCCTGATTCAAACACCGGCTACACTCATTATTCTGCCAAACTACCCGGTGCCTACTTTGTTAGGCACAACCAAAATTCCTTCATTCGCAGGTACAGGAACCGCCGCATGGCAGTATGCGAGAAGAGTTAAATTCAACAAGAAGCTTTTACTGAGCATTGCGCTCTGCGCCTTTGTTGCTGCTTTTGCCGGATCCTATATGGCAACCACGCTCAGTAACCATATATTCAAACCTGTTATTCTGATTATACTTACAGGGGTATTTATCTATACGGCTATAAATAAAAATTTCGGCCAGACAGAACACAATCCTGATGCGAGTAAAAACGCCCTCGCTTACGGCATTTGCTTTGGCTTGTTACTCGGTTTTTATGATGGCTTTATCGGACCGGGAACCGGAAGTTTTTTGTTACTTGTATTTATCACTTTTATAGGCCAGGATTTCCTGCATTCTAATGCCTACGCCAAGATGGTGAACATATCAACCAATCTTGCATCAATTTTATATTTTAGTTCGACAGGACATATCCTATATCAGTACGCAATTCCTATGGCTGTATGTAATGTTACCGGTTCTTTTCTGGGGTCAAAACTGGCGCTGTTAAAAGGGAACCGCTTCATCAGGATTTTTTTTCTGATCGTTATAGCAGGAACTGTTCTCCGTTTTGCGTGGGATGTGTTTAAGCTGGACAAATACTTTTAGCGGATATTCCTTCACACAAAAAAGACAACATTCATAAACTGAACGCTGTCCTTACTATTTCTCACGTAACCCGAAGGAAATTTAATTCTTCGCATACGTTATTGCAGTTGGCTTTATGCCTTGTGCAACTTTATTCAGTTCGTCCCAGGCATCTTTTTGCTCACTTGACCAAATTCCTCCACAAGTGATCTCCCGAAAATCCTGCCCGATAGTAGGGCCATTGCCGTTACGCGATTTACGCAGCCCTGTAAAGATGATGGTATTGTCTTTTACGATCGCACTAATCTTAACTGACACGAGCGTTTTCATCGGAGACTTTTCTCCTGTTTTTATGACTCCTGAATTCTTGTCTACAGCTTCAACAGCATAGCCTTTGTCGGCAAAATAGGTGAGTATTTTCTTCATTAAAGAGTCACTATTGCCATTGAAACTTGCAATGATCTTATTGGCTCCATTGAAAGGTCTGGTCTGCGTTAGCCCTTTTACAGGCAAGGTTAGCACAAGCATAGCCAGTGCAAAAAAAGTTAGTTGGATTCTCATTACTGACGTTACTAAATTGAATACTGAATACATTTAAAAATGCAATTCTCCTGCCAAATCCCACGTACAACTTTAAAAAACCTTTAATTCAGCATAAGAATTTCCGATTCAATTTCAGATGGCATACAACTGGGTGCGGTTTAAAAAAGAAGAAAAATTTTACATTGGATATTGGTTGAGGAAGAACTTGAAAACTTTCCGGGCAATATAAACAAAATAACGCAACATTTCAAGTGAAGCCGCATCCGTCATGCATTTTTAACATTAGAAACTAAAATCAAATTCAGCTCAATAGCTAAACATCAGCATTCACTTAAGCTGATTGGAATAGCTACAGCAAGGCCGCCATCAGCGGTTTCCTTGTACTTGCTGTTCATATCAAGCGCTGTGTTCCACATAGTAGTAATCACATTATCAAGCGAAACTTTTGCATAATCTGGAGCGCTTTGAAGTGCAAGCTGAGAAGCGGTGATTGCTTTGATGGCACCCATTGTGTTGCGTTCAATGCAGGGAACCTGCACAAGGCCTGCGACAGGATCACATGTCAATCCGAGATGATGCTCCATTGCTATTTCAGCAGCCATCAATGCCTGCTTCTGCGTCCCTCCCAGGCTTTCTGTAAGCGCCGCTGCAGCCATTGCAGAAGATACCCCGATTTCAGCCTGGCAACCGCCCATTGCCGCAGATATTGTAGCTCCTTTTTTGAATATGCTGCCTATTTCAGCAGCAGTAAGCAGGAAGCGTACAATTTTATCATCATCATTGCCGTCGCAGAATATTACAAAGTATTGCAGAACTGCTGGAATTACACCGGCAGCGCCATTTGTAGGAGCTGTAACCACACGGCCAAAAGAGGCGTTCTCTTCATTTACCGCCAGTGCAAAACAGCTTACCCAATCAAGAATATATTGAAAATTACTGCCCTTTGCTTTAATAGCATCCAGCCATTCCTGCTGCGAGTTATATGCGGAACCATTTAGCAGTTTTTTGTTAAGATCAAAAGCTCTTCGCCTTACATGCAGTCCGCCCGGTAGTTCACCTTTGCTATGACAGCCCCTGTATATGCAATCGGTCATCGTATGCCAGATACGAAGCATGCCGCTTTTTGTTTCGTCTTCGTTCCGCCACACATTTTCATTTTCCATTACCACTTCATTAATTGCAAATCCTGTGGTCATGCACCAGTGCAGCAGATCGTTCGCCGTATTAACCGGAAAAGGTAACTGAACAGGCTTTGCCGCTAAACCTTCTTCTCCTTCCTTTACAACAAACCCCCCTCCTATTGAATAATAGGTCTCACTTATCTGTTCTCCGCTGGTAAAAGAAGCCAAAAAGCTCATTCCGTTGGGGTGATAAGGTAGTGATTCGCTGTATAAAAGCTGGATATCAGATGAAGGTGAAAACGCAATAGCTTTTTTACCGCCAACAACCAGTTGATTTTTGTTGGTGATTGTGTTGATCTTTTCGTTGATAGAATCCACCGGAATCGTTTCAGGGTTCTCGCCACACAAACCGAGTATTACCGCGACGTCAGTCCCGTGCCCTTTACCGGTTTTTGCCAGTGAACCATACAGCAATACCGTTACCGATTCAAGATTATTCAATCCATAATTGGCTTCAATATGATCTACAAAACGTAATGCAGCTTTCCATGGTCCCAAAGTATGTGAACTGGACGGCCCTACTCCTATCTTAAAAATATCAAATGCGGATATTGCTTCGTGTGGCATAACTATTCTTGGATGCGTCAAATATAGGAAATAGGTGTGAGGAATGAGGCGTGAGGTGTGAGGCATAAGGTATCAGGTATCAGGTTTCAGGTTTCAGGTATAAGGCTTAAGGCTTTGAGGTTTTGGTACCACAATTAACATATCGTTTTTGAAATTATCGTTTTTAACAAATGCACACCAAACGATCACATCTGGCAGCTTAACGCATACGTCCCGCACCTTAACCATTACGCCTTACACCTCACACCTCATGCCTCACACCTCACACCTCATGCCTCATACCTTACACCTTCTCTAATACCTTACACCTTCTCTAATACCTGAGACCTGATACCTGATACCTGACAGCTAATAGCTAATAGCTCATAGCTAATCGCTTTTTCACAATATTTGCATAACATTGTTGCCCAGTGTTATCAAAATTTATTCATGACAAGGTTTAGGAAAGGATTATTCGTTGTAGCAGCTTTATTAACTTCTGTTTTGGCCATTCAATGCAGCAAGACTCACGTTACTGCTGCTAATAGCAGTGTTATGTTGATTAATGCCAGCCCAGATGCGCCGACCGGCATTACTTTATGGGGAAATGGTGATTCAATCTTTTCAAACGTAAATTTCGGGGACTCAACTGCATATGCCCATAATCTTATTACAGGCACATATGGCATGAAACTGACTAAAACCGGGCAAACCGATTCACTTTTTTCCTTCATTGCAACATGGCTGCCGGCACGCTATTACAGCATTTTTGCTGTGGATAGTTTTTACAAGATCAGACCTTCAATCATTGAAGACGATTTCAGACCAGATAGTATCTATGCGAGAGCACGCGTATTGTACTTATGCCCCGATGGCAGGCCATTAAATATTTATTTCCGCGTGTTGAGCGATACTTCTGATAAAAAAATTGATACGATTATTATTAATCCTTCCCAGGCCCGCGTTTTCAACGACCAAAATATCACCAATGCATTTGGTAATTTCACAACGCTTAAAACCAAAAGAGACTCAGTAGAGATTTTGGCAAGCTTGTACCACATTGATACCACTGCCATAAAAGACACAGTTATTATTAAGCAAAAATTTCCAATTACCCGAACACATTTCTATACTTTTTACCTTGCCGGCTTTTTTGATTCCACCAGAGCCACCGCTGCCCAGAAGCTTCACCTGGAATTGATTGATAATACCCCTTGATGCGACTGGCGATAACTTTAAAAGAAAATGTCAATATTCTATAAACTAACAACGGGTGGTATAATATAAAAAGTACAAAACACATTTTTACTTACTTTTGCCGCCAAAAATCTATCAACCAACTATGCAACTTTCTTCTCTTTTGGAAAGGTTCAATGAACCGGAAACACTCAAAATGGCCAAATTGGGCCGCGAATTAAGAGCTCAGGGAATTGATGTAATTGACCTTAGCTTAGGTGAACCTGATTTTGATACGCCACAACACGTGAAGGATGCAGCCATTAAAGCAATTAATGACAACTGGAGCCACTACACACCTGTTGCTGGATTTTTAGACCTTAGAGAAGCTGTTTGTACAAAGCTGAAGCGCGACAACAATCTTGATTATAAACCAGAAAACATTGTTACTTCAACCGGTGCCAAACAAAGTCTTGCAAATGCAATTCTTGCTTTGGTAGATGAAGGTGATGAAGTGATCATTCCTACTCCTTACTGGGTAACTTACTCTGAACTGGTGAAAATAGCCAGGGGTAAAGTTGTTGAAGTACGCACTACACCTGAAGCTGGTTTCAAGATCACTCCGGAACAACTGGAAGCTTCTATTACTGATAAATCAAAAGTGTTCATGTTCTCTTCTCCATGTAACCCATCTGGCGCGGTATACACAAAAGAAGAGTTAACTGCACTTGCAGAAGTATTTAAAAAGCACCCGCACATTTATATTCTCTCTGACGAGATCTATGAATATATCAACTTTATTGGCGAGCACGAAAGCATTGCTCAGTTCCCTGAACTGAAAGAGCGCATCGTGATCATCAACGGTTTGAGTAAAGGTTTTGCAATGACCGGCTGGCGCCTTGGTTATATTGCTGCCAACCCCGCAGTTGCAAAAGCGTGCGAAAAATTGCAGGGACAGATCACCAGCGGTACATGCTCTATTACACAGAAAGCTGCTGTGGTTGCACTTACCGGCGACTTGAAGCCTTCACAGGAAATGACAGAAGAATTTACCCGCAGAAAAAACAGGGTAATGGAACTCATCAAAGACATTCCTGGTGTTAAATGTTTTGAACCACAGGGCGCGTTCTACATCTTCCCTGATGTTAGTTCTTACTTTGGCAAATCAGACGGAACTACAACCATCAACAATTCAGGAGATTTCTGTATGTATGTTTTAAACACTGCACACGTTTCTTCTGTAATGGGCGATGCGTTCGGAGAGCCTAACTGCGTTCGTTTCTCTTTTGCCAACAGCCTTCCTAACATTGAAAGAGCATGGGCAAGAGTGAAAGACGCGCTGGCGAAGCTGAAATAAGTTATACGTTATAAGTTATACGTTGTACGTTTAAGCCCTTAAAAGGTAAGACGTACAACGTTTTTAATTTATAGTGGGACGTTATACGTTATAAGTTATACGTTGTACGTTTTTCACCGGAGAAGGTGGTTGGAATTTGTACAACACTCCACTTACAACGCAACATTGTAGTTTATAACAGAATATAACAAGCGGATAATCAAAAAGGCCTTAAACGTAAAACGTACAACCTAATGGATAAGCTCATCATGTTTGAAAACCGTTTGAGTAAAGTATTCAAACACCGCAGGAAGCAGGCTAAAGTACAGGGCGTTTCCTGCTACCGCGTGTACGATCATGATCTGCCTGAATTTCCATTTTGTATTGAGATCTATGAGGATATGATTTACGTTGCAGAATATGTTCGCAGGCATGGAATGACGGATGAAGAACATGATGCGTGGCTGGATGAATGTCTGCCTGCAATCAGCAGGATACTCGAAATTCCCCAGGATAAGATCTTTGTGCGTGAGAGAAAAAGAATGAGTCACCGTGAGCAGGATCAATATGAAAAGCTGGGTGATGAAAAACAGTTTCATACAGTGAAAGAAAACGGGCTCAATTTTTTGGTGAACCTAACAGACTATCTTGATACAGGATTGTTTCTCGATCATCGCATCACAAGGAAAATGGTTTTCGATCAGGCAAAAGATAAACGCGTGCTGAACCTGTTCTGCTATACCGGATCATTCTCTGTTTATGCAGCCTGCGCAAATGCGGCTTCCGTTACATCTGTTGATCTTTCTAAAACTTACCTGGGTTGGGCAGAAGATAATTTTAAAGCAAACAATCTCTCCAATAGCAAGAAATATCACTTCGTTCATGCGGACGTAAAGCAATACCTTAAAACCTTACAGCCAGATAGCTTCGACCTGGTGATCATGGATCCGCCTACCTTCAGCAACAGCAAGCGCATGAAGGATTTCCTCGACATTCAGCGCGACCATGTTGAATTAATTAATGATGTTCTCCGAGCAACCTCAAAAGGCGGCACTCTCTACTTCAGTACCAACTTCACCAAATTCGAACTCGACAAAGAGCAAATTCATACAACTGAAATAAAAGACATCACCAAAGCTACCACGCCTTTTGACTTTGAAGGCAAGCTGAAAAGATGGTGCTTTAGATTAATTAAGAATTGAAAATGAATGTGCGGATGAGTAAATGTGCAAATATGCAAATGAGTGAATATACGAATTGGTAAATGTGCGAATATGCAAACGATTAAACGTGCCGATATTCAATTTTTATGAGAAGATTTAGCAGAGGATTATGCAATCCCGCAGGGATGGTATTATTATAGAAAAGGCAGAAACCATGCCTTCAAACCCCGACGGGGTGATATTTTATTATGCCACCCCTTCGGGCAATGTCATTAAGTTAAGCACAGACATCTTCAACTTTGGGAGATATCTCCTATCGTCGATATGACGATCCTGGCTTATCAGAAAAAGTAATCACAACAGCATCAATACCAAGTACAGAATAATGAGCAAGCCTGCAACCTCAACGTCACCTCGACGACAGGAGAGGTCTCCCGAATATAGAACTGATGGTGATATTTTATAAGCGGTTTGATATGAAAACTCTTAACTTAATGACATTGCCCGTCGGGGTTTACTACAGGCCTATATATTATTCTATAATAATTCCATCCCCTGCCCGTCCGGTCAGGCGGGCTTCGGGATTAATTTGACAGAAGTCCTCGGGAACTATTATCCAATAAGGATTACGACTCAAATTGTTGAAATTTTGTCGGACAATAACGGTTGACAATTGAAAACGGGGAGAATGAGTAAATGTGCAAATATGCAAATGAGTGAATATGCGAATTGGTAAATATGCGAATGTGCAAATGCTGAGAAGCGAATTTATCCGGGACAAGACACTGATACCTGATACCTGATACCTGATACCTCACCCCTGACAGCTTATAGCTAATAGCTGACTGCCAATGGCTCTCCTAATACCTTAAACCTTACACCTTACTCCTCTCCCGCCATCTAACATCGTACATCTAACATCGTACATTTTCTCACCTCACACTATCCACCTTCACCACTCCAGACCTTCTGTAAAAGAACGTGTGTACTTTATAACGAATGGTAAAGCGGTCGCACATTTGTAATGTATCGTAGTGAGCAGTGAGTGTGTAGGTAAAGCGATTGTTGTGCCTGATCCAATTGGTTTCATTCGGAGGTAATTCCGAAGCCGGATCACCAAGATAGTTTGTCATTTGTTCTTTTGTAACAGGGAGACTGAGCTGTTGCCATCTTGCCGGTACTTGTACTTGCGCGAGATAAGGGAGCAGAAAGATATAAGATAAAACATACAACAAAAGAAACATGCCCAGTATGAAAGCACCGATATACAATATGTTCTTTATCATGCAACTTGTCTATACGTAAACTTAATAAAATTGCAATTTGATAAAGACATTATCATCATTTTTTTCATGAAAAGGCAGCGCGGTGGTTAAATGCGCTGAAAGATTGCGGGGCTGTCTAAGAGCTCTGTGCCAATGACAGATCTAAGAACGGTGAAAGTTTTCCTGGTAGGGAATTCAGGTTAATAACAATTTCCGAATTGAGAACATCATAGCAGGTTCGGGCTTCAACCACATAGAAGGGTTAATGTCCTACGAACAAGAAGCTCCATGCATATCAGGTCTTCCATTAAGCTTTAAGCCCTGCGGGCTATCGAAAAAAAATATGCCGTCATCTCCTTTTTGATTGTGGTTAAGCAAATTACCTGCCGGCGCGGCAAATTTGTCAGCTATTTTTCTTTACCAGCTATATCCAACAATTTTTCGTGTAGTTTCAGTACTTGTGGAATCACCATTTGTTGCTCATCGTTAATTATAATAAAGTCGCACAAACGCATTTTTATTTGCTCATCTATTTGACGGCTCATGCGCGTTAAGACATCCTGGCGACCAACCTGTTCACGATCCATCACACGTTTTATACGCAATGCCTGTGGCGCATAAACGCCTATTACGTAATCGAGATGTCCTGCAGAGCCGGCTTCAAACAGCAGTGCAGCCTCCTTTATAGCATAAGGAGCATCTTGCTTTTTCATCCATTCTTCCGCGGCTTGTATAGTTGCGGGGTGGACCAACGCATTTAACTGCTCCAGCTTAAATGGATCATTAAATACAAGATCCGCAAGATATTTCCTGTTAAGCGTTCCATCAGAATAAGCACCATCTCCAAAAGTTTGCTGTATTTGCTGTTGCAAATGCTGATCCTCGTTCATGATATTTTTTGCAACACTATCTGCATCAAATACAGGTATACCAAGTGTACCAAACACTTTTGCGACTGTACTTTTGCCGCTGCCTATGCCGCCGGTTAAACCGATTTTTAAAACCACGATTTTGATGTTAGATGTACGATTTACGATGTACGATGTGGGATGTACGGTGTACGATGTACGATGTACGGTGTAATATGTTCGATGGCACGTCTGATGTAGGATTTGTTCATGTCTGATTTCTAAAAGCACTGGCACCTTCCCTCTTTTCCTCATACCTCATACCTCACACCTTATGCTTTATACCTCACACCTTAAACTTCTCTCCTGAAACCTGATACCTGACACCTGATACTTAACACCTATTCTCCACAAAAAAGAGGAAAACGATCACCCGCTTTCCTCTTCACTCCTACTATAAATTAAGTCTATTTCTTTTCTGCTGTTGCTGCTGTAGTAGCTGCCTTGTTGATGGCATTGCTCCATTCAAGACTGATAGCAGATTTTTCGATCTTGATATAGCTGCCAGGGCTAACTTCCAACTGAATGGTATTGTCTTCATTTACTTTAGAAATAGTACCGTGAATACCAGCGATAGTTACAATCCTGTCGCCTTTCTGCAGGTTATCGATAAATTTCTTTTGATCTTTTGCTTTTTTAGCCTGTGGACGGATCATAAAGAGCCAGAATACCAATATAATGGCACCCATCATGATTAGCTGAAACGCTCCGCCGCCACCTGCCTGACCTTGCCCGGCTGCTAATAAAATTGCATTCATTTGATTCATTGTTTGTGTATTTAAGCTTGACTAACTTTTTTCTTTTATTTCTCCTGTGAAAATTAAAATATGCTCGGTGTTGTGTTTGGTGTTTGTTACAACGAATATGGATTTATGTACCATTCCGCTGCCCCGGTTACTGTCAAACACGCCGGTAACTTCACCTGTGCCTCCCGGAGGAATGGCATTTTTTGTAAAATCAGCCACTGTGCAACCACATCCCGGCCTTGCCTGGGTAATGATCAACGGCTTTTCACCTGTATTCTTGCATCTGAAAACCATTTTTACCTGCTCGCCTTTCGCCACCGTTCCGAAATTGTAAATGGAATCCAACCATTGAACCGTTGTGTAATTAGCCGTATCAGCAAGGGCCTTTTTCGATTCCGCTGTAGGTTGATTTGAGGATGCTTCATTTTTACAAGCAGCCATTCCAACAAATAAAACTGCAGCAAAAATCAGCACTTTTAATTGATTCATAGGTGCAAATCTCTGTTATATTTTTTGTTTGAAGTCTATTTTCTGAATTTTATTCTGAGCCAGCAGCTCTTTATGAATACTGTCGAGAATACCGTTAACAAACTGGCCGCTTTGAGGCGTACTGTACTCTTTTGCAACATCAATGTATTCGTTAATAGTCACTTTGGGAGGAATTGTTTCAAAATACAGGAATTCACATACACCCATTCGCATTAAGATCATATCTAATATGGCAATCCTTTCTGAATCCCAGTTCTTCAGCTTTGGAACGATCAGCTCCATTAACTGTTCCTTGCGTTCCATGGATGTAGTAAGAAGATTCCTGGCGAACTTCCATTTGTCATCCCCAACAATATCCTGCAGATTAAACGAAGCTGGTTTATGTATGTAGTTGAGAATTAGCTGATTCATCATATCGGCATCATCATCCCAATTATTGAACAGCTCTTCCACCTGCGAAATAAAATCTTCGTTAGGAAGCATAAGATCAGTAAATATGTATTTGATGATGTCGCGCTCGGTATTTTTATCACGTCCTTCAACGGTGATATATTCTTTATAAAGATCAGAAGCAACCAGTTCCGTATAGATCTTTCTCACCATATCATAGTCCAGGATAGCTTCCGGCTTTTCTGTTTCAACTGCTTTTTGGAAAGAACCGCTTTCCCTGATGCGCCACAGCAGTTCGTTACCTGCAATTTTAGTATTTACGTGAAGATCTTCGTACGAAGGGAGATTTTTAGAAGCTCTTACCCTGGCATCCGTTTCAGCATAACGGGTAACTTCCGTTAAAAAATACAACAAATACACAAATAACTGGCGGGACTGATCAAATTGCTTCTGGAGTGTTCTTACCGGGTCTGCTTTCGAGTTATCCATGGATTCCAGTGAGTAGATCAACTGCATTACCTTAACTCTGATATTTCTTCTACTAATCATTTATAAAGAGCTTTTCAGCGGCGAAGATAATGCAAATGTGCGAATGTGCAGGTGTGCAAATGAACGTATTACCGGATATGGAGTTGTGAACAATCCTATAAATATTAAAACTAATGTTTGACCAAATCAATGCGTTTGACAAAACAAATTACATTTGACACCAGAAAAATATTGACTACCATTTCAGAAATAAATAAAATCCCAGAAAGTAAACAGCGTCATGACTTTTAAACCAAAATCTGAAGGCTATAAATTCACTAAAATATCGATCGACAATTTTATTGAAAAATATAAGATGAGCAATCCAAAGGAGGACTTAGCCCAGTTAAGAAGAAACATTTTGCACATCAAACAGCTAAAAAAGGACGGCATAAAATGTGACTGTGGAAACTCATTATGGGTAATAGGATCCGCTATTTCCGGAAAAGGCTGTTTCACTTGTATTACAGGAGAAACTGATTTTTCAGATGACTATGAAATCGACTAGAGTGCCTATGCTGCCAACAAAGGGTTGGGCAGATCATGTGTCTATCAATTCCTCCGATCTGGCGCGAGTGTTCCGAAGGATCACTCATGTCTACCAATTCTGAGATCCCTCGTATATTTATGACTTATGAGCAAATAGACTAACACTCTCTAATGAAGCAAATTCTGTCAATAATCACTTTAGTTTTCTCGACGGTTGTAGCCGGACAAAAAACAGTCAAAGCAATTTCTTCAATAAGTGCTTATAATGCCATCGAAGATCTGACAATTGTTAACGCAATAAAAGCTCTTGATCTATCAGGTACATACCACATCTCAAATGGCTTTGCTGGATTTAGACTTGTTCTCGACAGCAACGGAACGTTTGAAAAGTTTGGGCACGATTGCTACGGCAACTCAAAGCTCGACAGTGGAAGATGGGCGCGGCAAAACAGGAGCACGTTAGTAGTGCATTCCGGTAAGGCTTCAGAAATATATGACATCCTTAAGTTTGACAGCTACTACTTCCTTATTTTGCAAACAGAAAGACAAAAATTTATTAAGGACTTTTTAGTCACAAAAGCAAAATTCAAAAATGCAAAACCAATAACTATTGATAACAAAAAATATACTGTCGATTTTATGATTGGCTATATGTTGATAGAAAAATATTATGCGAAAGAACTAGAAGACTTTACTGGCACATAACACGGGCTTTGCTTCATGGCAGCAGACGAATAAAACTCGTCATTTGAAATTCATTAAACTTATGTAATAAACCCGGGCTAATGGAATATTAGTAACGCCGCAACCGCAGAGCCTAAAATTATCAGTAAAATTATGGACACTCCCTACGATATTGAAGTAATAGACAGGCAATCATTCATTAAATTCCTGGAGTTACTTTACCAGGACTTTTTGAATAATCAAAATGAGTGGGAAAATCCCAACCTTGAAAGATTTTTAGAAGCAATGATTGCCTACACTCAAGACATCCAAGGTTACTACGACAACACAAACCAAACGATCAATGCAGACACACCTTCATGGAAAGTCTTTGCTGACATTTTAAAGGGAACGAAAATCTATGAGTAACAAGTTGCAAATATTATACAGGGTGATATCAGTCCTCTGGCGCGAGTGTTCCGAAGGATCACTCGTGTCTGCTAATTCCAAGCCGATTGCATCGGCGCTAGCAGAGACAGTACATTATTAAAAGGTAAAAAGCCCGCAACATGCAGGCTTTTGTAACATCAAGAATATGCTTGGCTCGTTTTACATCTTCATTTGATCGGGCGTTATCAGCATTGCCTCCAATAATTCCAGGCCGTGATAAATTTCTGAACCATCACCTTGCCCATAATCATTGGAAACATAGTTCTTCATCAGGTTGATCAAACTTAGTTGCATTTCGTAAAAATCAGCGTAGATATTTGTCTTGCTTAATTCAATTGACATAGAGTCTTTGCCAAATGTTACTGCCATAATGTAGTGATTTAGGAGATGCAAAGCCCGTGCTTTAGGTGTCCTATGTTCACTACGAACACTGGGGGCTTTCGCCACTCCACACCATAGCACGGGCTTTGCAGATAATTAGTTTGTTTGTAGACATATGTAGTGTATTTAGGAGAAGCGAAGTTAGGGTTTAACAAGGTATCTCGATAAAAAAGCGATCTTGAAAAAAAATTTGCGAAACCGAATAGCTGCACGTATATTTGCAACCGATTGGCTGCACAATCGAAAATTCAAACACTATGAGACGAGACATTTTCCAGGCAATAGCCGACCCGACAAGGCGGGCTATTATTACCCTGATTGCATTGCAGGCAATGACACCAAACGCCATTGCGGACAATTTCCAGACTACACGACAATCTGTTTCCAAACACCTGCGCATACTTACTGAATGTGAACTCGTAAAACAGGAACAACATGGCAGGGAAATTTATTATTCTCTTGAAATTGAAAAAATGAAAGAGATTGATAAATGGTTAGACCAATTCAGACAAATCTGGAAAACAAAATTTAATCAACTCGACAACGTATTATCAACACTAAAAAAACAAAAGAAATGACAAACAATCTGCTATTTGATTTTACCGTTGATAAAGCAACTAAAACGGTATTCATAACCAGGGAATTTGATGCCGAGCTTTCGCTGGTATGGGATGCTTTTACCACAGCTGAACTTCTTGACCAATGGGTGGCGCCTAAACCGTGGTCATCAAAAACAAAATTTATGGATTTCAAAGTTGGCGGGCGAAGATTTTATGCGATGGTAAGCCCTGAGGGTCATGAGCGTTGGGCAATTCAGAAATACACTTCCATTAGCCCGAAAACCAACTTCAAAATGTTTAATGCTTTTGCTGACAAAGATGAAAATCCTGAATTGCCAGGTTCTGATTGGGACTACACTTTCAGCGAAGAAAACGGAAAGACAAAAGTCAGTATTACTATTTATAATGAATCTCTTGCCCGTATGGAAAAGATGATTGAAATGGGCTTTACAGAAGGATTTAAAATGTCAATGATCAATTTGGAAAATCTGTTGGCAACTTTGCCGCAACCTCAACAGTAAAAAACTGCAGCTAAAACAAATGTTCAGAAAAGGCATTTTGCCACGAAGATTCCGCACGATCACATGTCTGTCAATTCCTCAGCTTGTTTTGTATTTGCGAAGCTTACTTTATATTTTTTAAGTTGCGGTAATTGAAAGGATCTATTAGAGATCGAGGAGAAAATAAAATTGCCGCAACTTTGGACAGGAAGGATACCTTCGCGTAATTATCAGTCGTATACTAAATATTGACATGGAATCCTCAGGTAAAAAAGAAATAATAATCTTTACGATAGCAGCAATTGTGTTGATGATATTGCTTCATGGAAACGAATTAGATGATTTTCAGAACTCTAATGACACAGATGCCTTTTTGTTACCAATATTATATTTCTGTTCAGCAGTTCCAGTATTCATATTTATTGGTAAAAGAATAAAAAACCTGACCGTTAAGGATAAAGTTTTTATGACCATTATCTTAATGATGATAACACTATTGCCGATGTATTTATTAAGTGGTTTAATTAAATACGTTGATTATTATACAACAAATAAGCAATGGAAACTGATTAAAGCGTCTATCGTAAATAAAAGCAGCACCGGCGGAGGACGTTCTCACACTGTTTACACTTATACTATAAAAAGTGGGGACAGTTTGATCACACTATACTCGCCACTTAGTTATCCTGTTGGACAAAACTTACATCTTAAAATATGCAAGACTAATTTAGGAATAACTGTAGCCAATAATTATCGAAAAATGTAGTGTATAACAATAAGGTTGGCTAAGAATCCGGCTGCACGAATGCCAACCTTTATTTTTGTTTTGCTATTCAACTTTAGTACTGAGCATGACGTTATAAATTAGCGACATTAATAACAATGAACATTAGTTATAAATCTAGCATGGGTTCGGGCTGACAGGAATGCTATCAGTTCTTCGCCAAGCTTTAGCCGTTGTGTACAATACACCCATTTCAAAAAATAAATGATATGATATTGGGCATATTAAAATACATTAACGCAGGAGACCTTTGCATTGCTTATGAAGAAAGTGGAAGTGTTGATGCCACGACTATTATACTTCTTCACGGATTTCCCTATGACATAAGAGCATATGATAAAGTAGTAAAAATCCTGGTGACTGAAAACTGCCGGATTATCGTTCCATACTTACGTGGGTTCGGACCGACAAAATTTCTATCTCCTGATACCATCCGTTCTGGTCAGCAAGCTGCACTAGCCTATGACTTAATTGCGTTAATGGATGCCTTATCTATACAAAAAGCAATTGTGGGTGGTTATGATTGGGGCGGACGTGCCTGTTGTATTGTTGCTGCACTTTATCCTGAACGCATTACCGGACTTGTATCAATGGCGGGGTATAACATCCAGACCATAGCAAAATATTCAGAACCTGTTTCACCCGAAATTGAAATGCTGAATTGGTATCAATACTACTTCCATAGCGAACGCGGACGCCTCGGGTTGACAAAATACAGGAAAGAACTTTGTAAGCTTTTATGGAAAAACTGGTCTCCAACCTGGAAATTTGATGACGACACTTTCGAAGCAACAGCCGTTTCATTCAACAATCCCGATTTTGTAGATATTGTAGTGCATTCGTACAGACATCGATATGGATTAGCAAATGGCGAACCGAAATTTGAAATGATGGAACAGTTGCTGCAAAAGCAGCCAGCAATAAAAGTACCGGCTATAATATTAGATGCAGAAGCCGACGGAGTTGAACCGTTTTCGGGAACAGGTAAAGATGCCGGTTATTTTGAAGGCGGTTATGAAAGAAGAGTTGCTAAAGGAATAGGACATAATTTGCCTCAGGAGGCGCCTGAGGAATTCACAAGGGCGATTATTACATTTCTTAGGTCAATGTGAGTTGTCAATATCAAGCGCTCATAAAATATCACGATCAGGTTAATATTCAGGAGACCTCTCCTGTCGTGCCAATAACAGATATGAGGACTGAGGTTATTGCCAGATCACAATTCGTTTCTGAAGATCAGAAGCCATTCTCTGTGAAGCTCTGTGTATTCTCCGTGTGTCTCCGTGTAACTGTATTTCATGCACGTTCTTCATTTAATTTTACTTGCCGGCAATTGATTTATAGAGGTCATAATCAATCTGTCTAACTCCTTTAACTCCTCCGCATCAGGCGGAAGTCCCAAGAGACAATGTATCTGTCCCGGAAAACATTTATACCAAACCCTAACCCCGGCCTTCTTTAATCGTTCAGCATAAGCTAAGTCTTCGTCATGTAACGGATCAAATTCAGCAGCAATCATAACCACCGGAGGCAACCCGGACAAATCTTTGCTTTGAACAGGTGCTACTTCCGGATTATTTAGCTCCTCGTCCGGTGCATAAACCGATATGTAGTACAGACAAAACTTCTTAGACAAAAAATACCCGGAGGCATTTTGCTGGTATGATGGATAGTTTGCATAGTTCTTCGGGTTATCTGTTGAAGGGCAGTTCAACACCTGTAATTTTATTTTGTGGGCTATACCCTCCTTTTTCGCCTTCTGACATACGACAGCGGCAAGGTTTCCACCAGCGCTTGCCCCTGACAATACAATACGACTGGTATCCCCACCGTAGTCCTGAGCATGGTCTGCGATCCATTTAAATGCATTGTATGCATCGTTAACCGCAGCAGGATATTTATTTTCGGGAGCTACCCTGTAATCCACTGCGAACACTATGGCCTGGTAGTTTTTTGCCTGTCTCCAAAAATCATACTTCATGGAAGGAAGAATAGGCGTTACAAAACCACCGGGATGATAACTAATGATGATAGTCATGCCTGTAGCATGTGCCGGGTTGTAAACCTGGACTGGAATGCTGTCGGCAGTAACTTTCAAATACTTCACATCAGATGAGGGAAAATCGGGAGTTTCAAATTTTAGATCCCTTATCTTTTCCACCGAAGTGGTATACGTTGAAAGAAAATCGCCAAGACCTGCTTTAAGTACATCTGCAACTCTGGGGTCCAATTTTCCTGACCCACACTTTTGCGCATAAATTGTCGCACAACTACAAAGCCAAATAACGAGAGAGATGAATACAAGTTTCATACAGCCTCAATTTTGTTTCATAAAATTGAGACGCTCTTCGTTGAATTCAGTGGTAAAAAAACGACATCTTTTAAAATAGAGAGATCCCGAACTCCCAACAGTCTTTCCGGTGCTTTGCTGTCTTCTAAAAGATATAGATTTGGAGGTACTCCGGCGAAATCCTGAAAGTCCTTCACCAGGTGCTGGTAGTCTTGATAACCGCAAAACAAAGCAATACCAAGCCAATCCAGTTCGGGATGCTGGTATTTTATACGGTATGCCTTATAAGCACGGGCGATGCGGGAAAACAGTTTCGGATTAATGCCCATGCGCTCTTTGAATATTCGTTCAAACTGCCGCGTACATAAAAAACTTTCTCTTGCCAGATGTAGCAGCTTAAAATTTTCAGGCCGTTCAAGCAGAAGATTGACAACTGCATCAAGTGGATGCATATCCCGTTTTATGTCCCTCAGTAAAAAGCAAAGAAAACTTTCAACAATCCGAATCATCTCCAGCGGATCATCGGTACTGTTAAGACGTTCATTAACAAGTCGCATTTCTTTTGAGAAAACAGCTTCGGCATCGACAAATGTGTTGGTTAGTTCGGCGTAAGGGATGCCGGTAATGCGGTACAACACACCAGGTTGAAATGTCACCAGGAGGACGACATAGTCAGTACTTCCCATGTAACGATTGGTACGTTCGGTAAATTGCCCCATAATAAAAGAGCGGGTCCGCCTGATGATTTTATCGCTACCTGCATGCGTCACCTGTTCAACACCGCGAGGACAAAAAATGAGCGTCTGCTCAGGCCTTGGCGCATATGGTTTAAAGGGTAAATCATTGGCATCCGGAAATGTAAAATGCCATAGCTGATACCCTTTAACATATTCCCGCAAAGCGGGACCTGGTAGAAACGACTGACCAACCATATCGTTAAATTGGCGTTGTTCGTCTTCTATAAAATTAAAAAAAGTCTGTGATTTTCTAATGATCCGAAACCAGGACTATTCACCGGACTTGCAATTCCCTTCCTTGGGCAAGTATGCAGCCGGGCTATGTGTGCAATATACTTATGCTGAGTCAACCAATCTGGTTGTAGTTTTATTGATAAAATTTTTGATAACGATTTTTGGCTAATGCCTGCCATGCCGCATAGGGACATTGCCGCATACTTTCACAAACAGCCTGATATGTTCAGCAAAATCACTGGTGTCAACCAATCCATTAAGCGTGTGAAGTGCTTTCACATGCTTAATGGATTGCGATCGCGGTTAATTTAAAGCTGTTGCTTTTTTTTAAAAAACAGCACAATAAATTATGACTTTGCATATCTATACATTAATTTGTATTAGCTAACTATTTCCTCCAACTAATAAACCTTAAAAGTATGAGAATCCTCTCCCTTTATGCGGCTGTGATTGCCGTATGCCTTATGTTGCTCCAGGGTTGTACAAAAGAAGAAAAGCTAAATCAGTCACCTAATTCGTCGCAATCAAAAAGTACAAATGGTCTGAGAAAAACGGGAACTGCGGCGGATGTTTCTGCAAGACTTGCATCGTTACGTTCGTCTTTATCTCTACCCGAACACAATTTGAATACGCACGTGAGTAATTTACTCCAGCAGCATCCTGAATATAAGTCTGTGGTGTTACAGGCTTTAAAGGCTCCGGGTGCGCCGGTTTGTAACTCCAATACTCCAATAAGGCAGTGGCTTAATGAACAGCTTAGTGACTGGGATGAAAATACAATCTTCTTTGCATCAATAACCGGCATGCTGGATTTTCCCACCTACGATGCATTGTTATTTGAAAACAGTGAAGCCGGGCAAACATTTGGCATAAACGGTGAATACACCCATGTGCTTACAAAAACATTTAAAGACCTGAAACGTTTTTGGGACATACAGTCTGCCGACATCATTATGGTGGCAATGCATGGAAATATGTTGCTTGACAGAGATAGAATTATAAGAATAGATATGATACTATACGGTGATTCACAAACGGATGCTGAGTTTTGGGCCGACCTGATCATATCTCTGATGAACGATGTACCACAGTATAGAAAGGGGGATCATCCGATATTTACTTTCAATGCTTTCGCACAAAGTTCGTTTGATTTTCCGCCATACGGAACAATTCCATCAAAGATTGTAATGGGCGATGGAATACTGGATGGCTATACTGGTATTGGCTATGGTGATGTGGCGCCCCAGGCCGTATTGGCACATGAATTTGGACATCACATACAGTTTCAGTTGAACTTGTATCCCAGTACGTCATCACCGGAAAACACAAGGAAAATGGAGTTGATGGCTGATGCTTTCTCCGCTTACTATTTGTCCCATGCGAGAGGCGCTTCCATGCAATGGAAAAGGGTTAAACAATTTTTGCAAGTGTTCTTTAACATTGGCGATTGCGGATTTACGAATGTTAATCATCACGGCACTCCAACACAAAGAATGGCCTCAGCTGAATGGGCATATCAGGTTGCTGACAATGCACAAAAGCAGGGACATATACTTAGCAGCAGCGAATTTGTTTCGTTGTTCCTGGCAGCTTACCCTTCAATACTGGCGCACTAATTTGTTTGTTTGAATTTTGAATGTGTCGCTCCGTAGGAGCATCCCGTTTGCAGAAAGAAAAAAACAGATCGTTCAAGCTCCGTTAGGTGCTACCTGTCAAGCATTACAGGAGACTTCGCTGGAGTCCGATGATATTTTAAAATCCCCGTTTTCTACAAACAGGGAGCTCCGCTGGAGCTTTAAATATTCTTAACTAAATGACATTAAGCTTAAGCCCGTCTGGCCGCATCCGGGCAGGGCAGACGGCAATGAATTGAAATCAACTGCGCAATAGAACTCGCCGCTTTGGCGTAAGTGTTCTGAAGGATCATTCGTGTCTACCAATTCAGTCCCGATTGCATCGGGAAAAAAGAACATGAATAATCATTCCTTGCACCAACCCTATCCATACCTGATAAAAAAAGCTCTTGCTTGCGCAAGAGCCTGCCCCTTTGTTTTATGTTCAGAACCTGGGGCACAATACAGCGTTACGGGTGCTGTTGCCCTTATCTAAAAATCCCACGTAAGAGAGCGATATTTCTATCGCACCCATTGACTGACTGGCAGTCTTTAACTGAGATATATTGGCATCGTAACTGAGCGCAACAGAAAACGGATGATAATCCAGTTTAACAACAGGGATAAATGCATCCCGCGCCCGAAGATAAGCCCCAAAACTTATTATATAATCGGGATTATCCGGTTCTGGCCCAAGTTTATAGGAATACAATGCACCTCCTACCCCTTCCACAAAGTCGCCCTGGCGGCTTACGTCAGCCTGGATAGTAAACAGGCTTACTTCATTTAATGCAAACTTAATCCCGCCGCTTAATACCCATTTGGCGTTCAGCTCAATGTTGGGATTCTTATAAAAAGAATTTTTAGGCCGGTTTAAATGATGGTACGCCAAACCGATATAAAAGAGATTCTCCGGCTTATCGCCAAAACTTGAATTGTAACTCATCCCAACACTTGCATCCCAGTAATTGTAATTTGTCGTAAGAAAAGTTTCTCCATCAGAAAGTGAGGGATTCCAGCCAACACCGTCAAACTGGTTGTTGGTAGTTATTTTGCTGCGGTCGATCCTTCGTTGCACATACCCACCCATGAACCCCAATGATAAATACCTGTTCTTTTCTCCGCTTAATGCTTTATGATAGTTAACAGCGGGAAGAATATTTGTCGTAGTAAAATTTGTAGTGCCCGCTTTGTCCTGCAACAATTGCATACCCAATGTAATATAATCCTCACCCCTTAACGGCTGCTTATATTCAGCGTTTAAAGAAGTGGTTTGATATGGAACTGTAACACTGCTCCATTGGTTGCGATACAAAGCCTGTACCCGGATATCTCCATCATACAAGCCTGCAAGGCCAGGATTTCTTAGTAGTGGTGCTTCAAAAAATTGAGAGAAGTGCGGATCCTGCGCAAGCCCGGTTCGCGTTATGCTCATCACAATAAGTAATATGATGACGATTCTTTTCATCCGCAAATATTTTTGTATTGATCTTTCCTATTCATTCTTTTTACTATTGTAATATGGTAACACCCTTCACTATTCACTATTCACTATTCACGTTTCACTATTCGCTATTTACTATTCACGTTTCACTTGCTATCATCTCAATAACGTTACATTTCCTTTCATTGTAATGCTGTTGTTGTTATCACAAAGCACTTCTATAACATAAACGTATACATCCGCAGGTTGTTTATTACGCTGGAACGTGCCATCCCAGGCATTCGACTGATCATTCATCGCGAAGTTTGTCCGCTCAAACATTACCTGGCCCAGGCGATTAAATATGCGCATAGACTTAACCGTTAGCGGAGATCTGCTCCTCGGGAAGAAATAGTCATTCATTCCATCTCCGTTCGGGGAGAATGTATTAGGTATAAATACATTTTCTCCACTACAGCTAACACGAACAGATACTACATCAGACACCGAACAACCGCCTTCGTTATATGCCGTTGCCCTGTAGCGAATACTCACTTTGGCTGCCGTTACAGGTGTATCACAATCGTTACATGAAAGGTATTTATCGGGTTCCCATTTATACCTGATAATATCCGGTGAGCTGGTAGTATAAATGGTTTTTTCGTCACCGATATTCATGAGTATCACACTATCTATGATATTAAACGAAGGCATCGGAAAAACTCTCACCAATACACTTGCAGTGTCGCTAAAACAATTTGCACTATCGCCTCCGGTTACTGTATACGTTGTAGATGTAACGGGTGATGCCAGTGGATTTGGTATACCGGTATTATTTAACCCGGTTGATGGCTGCCACTTATACACTTCCGCGCCTGAGGCAATTAATTGAACCGAGCTACCGGCACATAAGGTATCAACCGGTTTTAAATTCACCGTTGTGGGATGTTTTACAATGAGTTGAATGGAGTCAGTAGTATAACAATTTGCCAGCAGATAACCGGTAACATAATACATTGTTGTAGAATCCGGCGCTGCCATTGGTGATGTACATGTGGTACAGCTAAGCGAAGCAGCTGGCGACCATTCATAGGTTAACGCGCCGGTTGCCTGTAATTGCTTTGTTTGCCCCTCGCATAAGATTGCGTTTAAACCCGCATCCACTACAGGTTTTCCTATAACCGTTACGCTTTTGGTTGCAGTATCGGCGCAGCCAAATGCGTTGGTAGCAATGGCCTGAACATTGGCCTGTCCGGCATTACTGAAAGCGTATTGCACCGAATCGCCCGTTAGGGAAGTTGTATTCTCCATCAACCATGTCCAGGTTACAGCAAGTGTATCCGAGTTTTTTCCCTGTAGTGTAAGCGGCACACCGGCGCATGTGCTATCAGCAGACAGAATGCTTGCAACCGGGCTGGAATATACTTTTATATCGAGGTTTAGTGCAGCTGTATCTATACATGCAAGCTTTGAATCAATTACCAGTTTTACCGTATAAATGCCTGTCTTAGCGTAAGTATGCGAAGGATTAAAAACGTTATCTACCGTTGTGTTATCTCCAAAATCCCAATGATATTTTATAGTAGAATCGTTGAAGGTCTGCGTTGAATCTGTAAACAATACAAGCGAGGAATCGCAAACACCCTGTATGCTTGCGCCAAAGCCTGCACGCACGCCCGATATCTTTATCAACTCTGATCCCTGAACACCCACTTTGCAACCATTGTCATCAATCAATAACAGGGATGGCTGGTAAATACCGGCCTCGTTGTATGTATGTGAAACCTGCTCAACATTGTCCGTATTCAGATCGCCGTCGCCAAAATCCCAGATCACGGTTGTCGCATTTTCTACATCGGCGGAAAAAGCAATCGTTTGAGGCGCGCACTGACCAAAAGTTGGATAGGTGAAAGTTCCTGTAGCACCTTTTACAATTATTGTTTTCTTAGCTGTATCTGTACATTGACCATATCCTTTTGCCACCAGTTGCAGGTTAAATACGCCAGCTGTTGAATAGTAATGCGTTGGCATTGTGTCGGTCGAGATATTTCCATCACCAAAAATCCATTGCAGAGATGCAAAACCCGTAGCTGTACTTTGAGGCTCGATCTTGAATGGTGGACAAATGGAAAAAGTATCCTGCAGGTTAAATGACGATTGCGGATCCATAATTTTTATCTTGTTCGTCATAACCATGCTGTCGACGCAACCCATTGTGTCAACTATATTGAGCCTGACTGTATATATGCCCGCAGATGCATATTGATGTGTTGGACTAAATGCCTGCGAAGTTGTTCCGTCGCCAAACGACCATGTATAATGCAATCCTATACCTGTTGAAAGATTGGAGAAAGCAATATCTGTCTTTGTACATCTGATGGTATCCTGAACAGAAAAAGATGCAACAGGATGTGTTACCAGTATGGCACTCTTCCTGGTAACAGAATCGCGGCATCCATAAGAATCCACAACAGTTAAAGCGACATTAAAGCTATCTGCCGTATTGTATGTATGACTGAATGGTGGCGCTGTAAAAGTTTGTGCAGTGGTGTCCCCAAAATTCCAGATCCAGCTTGTGATGGGATGTAAGCCATCGGCTTGCGATTGGTCAGTGAATGTCACTGTTCCGGTAATACAGGTTCCTGTAGGGTTGGTAAATGCAGCAGTGGGGCCATAAACACCTAGCTTCAGATTACCCAGGGCCGTGTCTTTACACCCCAATATATCGGTAGTTACAAGCATTGGCTGATAACTGCCGGCTGTCTTATACTTGTGCCAAATGGTACTGTCAATTTGTGCCGGCCCTGCAGTAGAATCATCGCCAAAGGCCCAGTAGAATGCTGCTATGTTGGCCGGGGTGTAAGAAGTTGCTTTAAATAGCACAGAATCATTCCGGCATAAACTTGTATTCGAATTAGGCAGTTGATAAGTGTAGGACGGATTTTCGTCAACTACAGGCACAGGCACTTGCAATGAATAAGTACACTCGCCATTCGTTGTCGTCAAAGTAACAACATAGTTGCCCGTCTTGCTATATATGTGTTTTGGACTTTGTTCAGTTGACACGGGACTACCATCTCCAAAATCCCAGGTGTACTGTGTTGGCGGAGTGATGGTTATGAGTGAACTGTCTGAAAATTGCTTAACGAGCCTATTATTACAATCCGTAAGCACAGCAAAGCGTGATACCGGTCCTTTCAGATGAACGATACCTTTTTTTGTTAATGTTGCTGCACAACCCTGATTATAAGCCGTAAGAGTTGCATCTACATACCCTGTGTCGTTATATACATGAATAGGGTTTTGCTGTGAATAACTTGAGTCATCGCCCGTAAAATGCCAGGACCATTTTGTTATATTGCCAGTCGACAGATCTGTAAATTGTATTGGAGTACTTGCACAAACATCAACCGGCGTTGCAGAAAAATTAACCTTTGGAGGATCGGTTAATACAACGGCATCCGGCACTATTAATGTATCTGAACAACCGCTTGCAGTCTTTATTATTAATTGAACAGTATAATTGCCAACAGTATTGTATTTGTGGAAAGGTGCCGGACTATTAGATGTAGTGCCGTCACCCAGATCCCACATGTACGTGATGGGCTCTGAACTGTTTATTTGCGCGCCAAGTTTAACGGACGCTGGTGCACAATTCAAATAAGGTGTATTAATGAGGCGTACAATCGTTGCCGGCCCAATCTTCACAAACCCGCGCTTCGTCATTGAATCGGAACATCCACCGGCTGTTGCAGCCACAAGTTTAACATTGTATGATCCTATTGCAGTGTATGTATGGATTGGATTCGGATCTGTTGAAGTTGTTCCGTCACCAAAATCCCAAAAGAAATTTGCAGCCCCGGGAACACTACTATTGAAACTAATGGTAGCCGGCGCATTGCAACTACCGGCATTGGGAGATGTAAAATCCCCAACCGGCGTGTTTGTTATAGTAACAGCTTTTGTTATGGAATCTGTACAACCATTAAACACACCAACCATTTTTACCTGGTATGTACCGTTTGCAGTGTACACATGTGAAGCATTTACCCCGGTGGCTTCCTGGCCATCTCCAAAATACCATTTAGCATTTGCCGCTGTTGGCTGTGATGTATTGGTAAATACAGCAGGCCGGTTGCTACAGCCAGAGGTTACAGAAAAATCAGGCTTTGTTGCACCAACTGTAAGGCTTTTGCTGATTGTATCCCTGCAACCGAGCGGGGAATTGGCGATCAACTGAACATTAAATGTGCCGCCGGTTGTATAAGTATGTTGTGGATTTATATCGGTTGACGATGCCCCGTCTCCAAAATTCCATTGGTATTGTAATGTTCCCTGTGTTGAATTATTCTGGAAGGTTACGTCAGTAGGCGGCTTGCAATTGCTGGTACTGGTAAAGCTGAAATCCGCATTAACCGGACCTTCTACTTTTACCATGGCAGGCTGCTGCGCACTTTTGCTACACCCAAGACTATTTTTTACGATAAGCGTTACACTATATGTATTGCCGGCTGTATATGTATGCAACGGATTGGGTGTGTTGCTGTCGGTTGAACCATCCCCAAAGTACCAGGTTCGATCGGTAATTGTGCCACCGCCAGAAGTGCTGGCGTCAGTGAATTGCACATTCAGCGGAGCGCATCCCTGCAAAGGCGTTGCAGAGAATTTTACTTGCGGTAACTCACCGATAACAATATAACTTGTTTTAATTACGGAGTCTTCACCTGCAGCGTTTGAGACGGTTAGTTTAACTGTATAAGAACCACTGTTTAAATAGATGGTGCTTGGATTGCGATCAGTAGAAATAACACCATTGCCGAGATCCCATTTCCAGGCAGTTGGATTACCTGTTGACTGATCAGCGAAATGCACAACTAACGGAGGGCACCCTTGTGTTGAGTCCGCTGTAAAATCTGCTTTTGGCTGAGCAACGGTAGCGCAAGCAAAAAGACAGCTACAAAGAATAGCCCAAACCCGTGTTTCTAAGATTAGCCGTATCCCCAAGTTGAGTTGCTTTAGTTCATTTTATATCCTGCCAGTCGGTAACAGTTAATTAGCTCTTAGGCAATAAAAAATCATGCCGACAATATTATATTTACTAACTGTATAATCAATTAAATGTTGTTCTACAATGCTTAATAACACATTAAAGCAGCACAAACCAATGGGTTACGGCTAAGCTCAATTCTTTTTACACCAATGCATGCTTTTTTTTCACATATGCCATAAACTCCCCGGTATCCAGTTTTTTTCCGGTAACAAGCTCGCACAATTCCTCACTATTAAATGTTTTGCCATGCTTGTGGATGTTCTGCCTCAGCCAGTCTAATAACGGTGCAGTATTGCCGCCGGCAATCAGTTCTTCCAGATTGGGAATATCCTTCTCCGCTTTGTTATAAAATTGAGCTGCATAAAAACTGCCCAAACTATAAGTTGGAAAATAGCCGAAACTGCCATGGCTCCAATGTACATCCTGCAGGCAGCCCTGTTTGTCATCAGGCACTGTAATATCCAGGTCCTGCTTGTACAAATCATTCCATCGCCCGGGTATGTCACCAACCTTTAATGTGTTTTCTAATAATTCCTTTTCAATAGTGTATCGAATACGTACGTGAAAATGGTAGCTAATCTCGTCAGCTTCAGTTCTGATAAGTGAAGGGCTTACTTTGTTGATAGCTTTAAAGAATTGATCAAGCGATATTGGACTCAATTGCTCAGGAAAATACTGTTGTAGTTTCGGCAGGTAATGTTTCCAGAACGTTTTACTGCGGCCCACACAGTTTTCCCATAAACGGCTTTGGGATTCATGAATGCCTAAAGAGGCGAATTCTCCTGACGGCAAACCATATTCTTCATCTGGCAAGCCCTGTTCATACAGCGCATGTCCTGTTTCATGAATACAACTCCAGGTCATGTTGGCAAAATCGTGTTCATCAATGCGGGTGGTTATGCGTACATCTTTTGCTGAAAAATTCGTAGTAAACGGATGTTCCGAAATATCCTGTCTTCCCGCCTCGAGGTCAAATCCCAGCTCTTTAACAAGATACATACCCCATTCCCATTGCTGCCTGCGATCATAAAAAAGATGTAAAAATCCGTCGTCAGGGGTCGTCCGTTGTGTTTGGACCATAAGGTCTTTCAACGGAGTGGCTATTTTATCAAAAACCTCATCCAGCATCTGCACCGTGGCACCTTTTTCATATTCATTCAGCAGACTGTTGTAGCAATGGCCTTCATAACCAAGTATCCCCGTCTCCTGCCTTTTTAAAGCAACTATTCTCTCCAGCTTTGGCTGAAATACTTTAAAATCATTCTGCTTTCGCGCATCGATCCAGGCGTAAAACGCTGCTGAAACAGCTTCCGACATTTCACGGACAAATGCCGGTGTAAATTTCTTCTGCTTGTTGTACTCTTCAAGCGTAAGGGCTACATTTTTCTTTTGGATGGCGGACAAGCCCCCGGCTCCGGCAAGACTATTCAACAGCGCGCCCAGGCTTTCATCCGTACTCATCACATGCGCAGTTTCACTAAGTGTAGCGAGTTGACGTGCCCTTCCTGCTGCTCCTTTCGGCGGCAGATAAGTCTCCTGATCCCATTGCAATACCGCGGCCGCATATTTTACGTCCGCAATATTTTGCATTTTCTCTTTATAAACGAGGTATTCGCCGTTTGCGTTCATTTTAGCTTAATTTATTTTTAATAATTGCCTTTTTATAAAAGCCGAAGATATGGAACGGGTGAAAACCGGCTTTTTTTGTATCAGTTATTTATTCTTACGTCGCAATAATTTTCGGCCGGCACTTTAAACTCATGGATAGTAGTTTACTTTGCCGTTATGAAATTACAGTGGTACAACAAGAAATGGGTACAGGTCTTATTTCATCTTTTGTTTTGGGTAATTCTGTTTTCCCTGCCGTACCTGTTAAAGCCATATGACAATGAAAAGCATGCGTCCGAAAAACACGATGAAGGGTTTACCTATTTATACTTTTCCCACATTGTGGTTTGGATGGCCATATTTTATATCAACGCTTTCCTGTTGGTGCCACGCCTGATTTACCTTAAAAAATTTTGGAAGTACTTCATTACTCATATTGTTTTGCTGGCACTTGTATTATTACTGGATTATTTATGCTTTGATATTTTCGTTTTCCACAAGGAATACATTTTCAGAAACGCTTTACTCAATATTTTTCCCTACATCTTTATGGTTGCATGTAGCACGGCCTATGAGGTAATAAAGGATCGAATTAACGCAGACAAGCTGGCACAGGAAAAGGAGAATGAAAACCTTAAAACAGAACTTGTTTTTTTGCGGTCACAGGTGAGCCCCCATTTCATGTTCAATGTACTGAACAATATGGTGGCACTTTCCCGAAAGCATTCTGAACAACTGGAGCCTTCACTGATAAAATTATCTTCTTTAATGCGTTATATGTTATACGAGACAGATGAGGATAAAGTGGCGCTCGACAAAGAAATTGAATATCTCCAGAGCTATATAGATCTGCAACAACAACGATTTGGCAAAAAAGTGGCCATACACACAGATATGTCTGAGGTAGATAAAAGCTACTTTATTGAGCCTATGCTACTGATTCCTTTTGTGGAGAATGCATTTAAACATGGAACGGGACTGATTGAAGACGCCTGCATTGATATTAAACTGCAAGCAGTAAATGGCTCGTTGATATTTTCCGTGAAGAACAAGTTTAATGAGAACAAGGAAGAGGTTAAAGACAAAACATCCGGCATTGGCCTCGCAAATGTAAAAAGACGCTTAAATTTACTTTATGGCAATGATCATTCGATTAACATCCAAAAGAATGAAGGATGGTTTGCCGTCTCACTTCAAATTAACCTGCACTAATGCTGAAATGTATAGCCATAGATGATGAGGAGCTTGCACTCGAACTGCTCGTTGACAACATCAGCAAGGTTCCATACCTTGAACTTGTTGCCTCATGCAGCAATCCGATAGAAGCAATGAAGATACTTCAATCTAATCCGGTGGATCTCATTTTTCTTGACATACAAATGCCCGGCTTAACGGGCCTGCAATTTATTCAGAGCCTTACTGTAAAACCCATGTTTATACTGATAACAGCGTATGAAAAATATGCGCTGGAAGGTTATAGTCTTGATGTGGTTGATTACCTTGTTAAACCTGTAGCGTTAGAACGCTTTTTGAAAGCTTGCAACAAAGCGCTTGAGTTGCATCAACTGCGTACAAAGGCAAAAGATCAGGAAAGTGGCAGCACCTCTCCTTCATACTTCTTTATTAACGTTGACTACAGCATGCTGAAGGTTGTATTTGCTGACATTATGTGGATTGAAGGATTGAAGGACTATATAAAAATCCACCTCAAAAGTTCTACACGACCAGTTGTTGCAAGAATGAGCATGAAGTCCATTGAAGAACAATTGCCTGCAACCAGTTTTATCCGTGTGCAAAAATCTTATATCGTCTCTAAAGATTACGTAACAGCAATACGCAAGAACAGCATTTTCATCGGCGATATTGAAATACCTGTTGGAGACAACTATAAGGAAGCCGTGTTGATGATAACGGGGAAGACAGGGATGTGAGGATGTGGAATTTGAAATTTGAAATTTAATATGTCTGATCTCTGATTTTATGATCGCTGATTTGAAGCCAACACCTGCATTTTTTTTATGGCTATCTTGTTTATCCATCTACGCAAATACAACTGACACTCATGCCTCGAACCTCACACCTCACACCTCATACCTGACACCTGATACCTGATACCCAATAGCTAATAGCTGATAGCTTATAGCTAAAAGCTTCTTATCTTCAAGCCCTTATTACAACCAATCTTATTTGTCATGAAAAAAATTGTTGCTATTGCCGTTTTATTATCGACTATGATGCACACATCTGCACAAACAAACAAAAAGACAAAAGGTAAATTTGCGGACAATATTGTTGTTGCGCACAGAGGTGCGTGGAAAACAAAAGCATTACCTCAAAACTCCATCGCATCTTTGCAGGAAGCTATAAGACTTGGGTGCGCCGGTTCTGAATTTGACATTCACCTTACCGCCGATGACTCACTGGTAATTAATCACGATCCGGATTTCTTTGGTAAGCCTATCGAAACATCAACTTATGCTGAATTAGCAGAAAGTAAATTATCTAATGGTGAAACCATCCCCACTTTGTTGCAATACCTTACAGCGGGCATGCAACAGCATACTACGCGCCTGGTACTTGAGATCAAGCCATCAAAGATTTCCAAAGAACGCGCATTAAAAGCCACTGAAAAAGTAGTCGCACTCGTTCACCAGTTAAAAGCGCAGCCATGGGCCATGTACATCAGCTTTGACTATGATGTCTGCAAAAAAGTTAGAGCGCTTGACAAAAAAGCGCAAGTCGCATACCTGAACGGAGATATAGCACCAGAGCAGATAAAAAAGGATAACTTGTTTGGCATCGACTATCATTTTTCAGTTTTCCAAAAAAATCCGGCATGGATTGATCAAGCTAAAGCCAACAAAGTAAACCTTAACGCATGGACCGTTGATAAACCAGAAGTGATGGACTCACTTATCAACCAGCAATTCAACTACATAACAACGAATGAACCTGAGATGCTGCTGGAGAAAGTAAAAATATAATTGACAGTTGCAAATTGACAATTGATAATGTGCGAATGCGTGAATGTGCGAATGTGCAAATGATGGGCAATCAGGTTATTATTGAGCATTGAAATCAGAATGAATAGAATCGTTTTGATCGATTTTTAAAAAATAGCTTTTATCCGGAAATCTGCAGATTGATAATTTGCACATTCACTCATTTGCACATTCGCACATTTACCAATTTGCACATTTACCCATTTGCACATTTACCCATTTGCACATTTACCCATTTGCACATTTACCCATTTGCACATTTACCATTCATACATCTACACATCCGCTCATCCGCACATTCTGCACATTCATTGTCAATTGTCAACTATCAATTGTCAATTGCCTCAAAAATTCATGATTTCCGCACGCTAAACTTTGTCGCGAACTTTTTTACAATTGTCGCAATTACTCCACGCGCAGCTTTTTCCAAAATACTTTTGATATGCTAACTACAGCGAAAAAAATATCAAAGCATGAAAAAGTTTTTACTCCTTTCTTTATTGGTTGTTTTATCGGCGCAAATATTTGCGCAGGCGCCTGCGGCAAAGAAGGGAAATTCTGCAATGGCCAACGCCAATGTTGGTCACATTTACGGCAAAATTGTGGACAGCAGTGGCAAACCGGTAGCAGAAGCATCTGTCCTTTTAATGAAGACTACTCTAGACACTGTGTCTAAAAAGAAAAAAGAAGTCCTGGTTAAGGGCATTACAACCAAATCAAATGGTGAATTCAGCATGGAGGACCTGCCTGTGTTTGGTAGTCTGACGTTAAAAATTTCTGCTGTCGGATTTAAGGTCCATCAACAGCCTGTTTCTTTTGCGCCTGGCGGTGGCGGAGGATCCGGAGCTCCTCCTGCAAACGCAAAACCGGGCAATGGCATGCCGCCGATGGGTGCTATGCCTTCTTTTGATAAGGATCTTGGCGATATTAAAATGGAACAGGACATTACACAACTTCAAGGCGTAACCGTTACTTCATCCAAGCCAATGATGAAGCTCGATATCGACAAAAAAGTATTTAATGTAGAAAAGAATATCGTTAGTGCGGGAGGTACGGCATTAGATGTAATGCGCAACGTTCCGTCCGTTCAGGTTGATATTGACGGCAACGTGAAATTGCGCAATGCTGCACCCCAGATATATATTGACGGCAGACCTACAACGTTAACACTGGATCAGATTCCTGCTGATGCAATAGAAAGCGTGGAAGTGATCACCAACCCTTCTGCAAAATATGATGCATCTGGTGGTAACGCCGGCATACTGAATATCGTTCTCAAGAAAAATAAGAAGACCGGTTATAACGGAAATATTATGGCCGGTGTTGACAAGCGTGGCGCTGTGAACGGTGGTGGTAATTTTAATCTGAGACAAGGCAAGTTTAATTTATCTGCAGCCGTAATGGCCAACCAGATGAAGAACCGCACAAACGGTACAACAAGAAGATTAAATGAAGGTGATACTATTACCAATATTGCACAGGACAATTATAATAAAACAAATGGTGCGTTTGTTTTTGGACGCCTTGGTGCTGATTATTTCATGACGAACAGAACGACGTTGTCTCTTTCTGCGATGAAAGTACACGGTGAATTCAAACCGGGTGAAACAATCGACGTAAGAACAGATAGCCTGTTCAATAACAGCAAAATAAGCTCCTATAGTCAACGTCTGTCGAACAGCCAAAGAACATTTAATGCAAACGGCTTACAGGCAGGCTTTAAACACAACTTCAAAAAAGAAGGTGAAGAATTGACTGCTGATGCTAACTTCTTTTCCGGTAAGAACGACGGAAACGCGATGTACACAACCAACTATTATGATGCACCAGCAAATGGCGCTATCACAGGCACTCAATACCAGAAGGTGTTAAGCGATGGTACCAACAGCTTCCTTACTATTCAGACAGATTATGTAAGGCCGTTTAAAGGCAATTCAAAAATAGAAACAGGCTTACGTGCGCAGTTACGCAATACAACCAGCAACAACAATACTTACATGCAGTATGCCGGTGCAAGCGACTTTATAAAAATACCAGCAGCAGCAAGCAACTACAAAAACAGTGATAATGTGTATGCTGCTTATGTATCTGTAACAAGTTCTATTAAAGACTTTGGTTATAAACTTGGCTTAAGAGCAGAAAGCTCCAACTACAACGGCGAGCTCACAAACCTGAATCAGAAATTCAATAACAAATATCCTATCAGCCTCTTCCCTTCTGTGTTTTTAAGCCAGAAGTTAAAGAAGAACCAGGAGTTACAAATGAGCTATACAAGAAGGATCAACAGACCGAATTTCTTCCAGTTAATTCCTTATACAGATTATACAGACAGCCTGAATATTACACAGGGTAATCCAAACCTTGTTCCGGAATTCACTAACTCTATTGAAGCATCTTATAGCAAAACATTTAAGGGCAACAATAATATTCTCGCTTCAGTATATTACAAACACACTGATAACCTGATCACACGTTATCTGCAAACAAGTACAAACCCCGTAACAGGTCAGGAAGATAAGATCAACACCTATGTAAACGCCAACTCAAGCTATTCAACAGGTGCAGAGATCACATCTATCAATTATCTTACAAAGTGGTGGGATGTTACGGCCAACGTTAACGTATACAACTCAAAAATAAATACTGATAACATCAGCGGAACCTCACAGGATGCATTGTGGAGCTGGTTCGGCAAATTCAATAACAACTTCAAGTTGCCTAAAAATTTCAGCATCCAGTTGTCTGCTGATTACCAGTCAAAAACAAACTTACCGGTGAATAACCAACAAGGTTTCGGACCACCAATGTCACAGGCACAGGCATCTTCACAAGGTTATATCAAGCCGTTCTGGGGCATGGATGCAGCAATTAAAAAAAGTTTCCTGAAGAATAATGCAGCGACGATCACATTGAGTGCGAGTGATATTTTCGGAACAAGAAGATCTGACCAGGTTTCTTACGGGGATGGCTTTGTGCAGGATTACTACCGTCTGACCAACCCGCATATGTTCAAACTAAACTTTACCTACCGCTTCGGCAAAATGGATGCTTCAATATTCAAGCGCCAGAACAACAAAAGCCAGGGTGAAGGCATGCAAGGTGCAACCCAGGGAATGCAATAGGGGACCGGGATTTGGAATACGGATGATTTCTTGACCGGGATTTGATTAGGATTTCTTGACCCGGATTTTTTGGATTGGCAGGATTTATGGGATTACACAGTAAGCATTTGCTGGCTTACAAACGCATTAAAAGATATAAGCAATAGTTTCATAAGCAGGAGTAACATCCTGACTACGGGCCCTTCATTTGGAGGGCCCTTCTCTTGACCGAGAATTTCTACACCGGGATTTTGCGGATTGGAGGGATTTACTGGATTAATGCAAAATGTCTTTGCGGGCACAAATACAGATTAAAGAGACTAAGCAAAAGTTTCATGAGCAGGAGTAAAATCCTGAATGCGGGCCTTCCTTTTGGAGGGCCTTTTGTTTTGCTGAGATTTTGGGCCGGGATTTCTTGAACAAGGTTTTGATAAATCCCGTAAATCTCTTAATCCTTTAAATCCCGGTCAAATTAAACAGGATTTTGGTAAATCCCGCAAATCCTACCAATCCCCCAAAATCCCGGTCAAATACCGCCGTCGTCTTCCATATTCCGGTCGATATAAATATTTTTAGTTTTTTTTACAATTATTGCAATGATCAGGCAACAATTGCGGTCATACTAACTGTACAAGAGCTGCATGCAGGAAACAGAACTAATAAAAGAATGTCTTAAGGGCAACAGGAGTGCGCAACATTTATTGTATTCACGGTATTCCCCGGCAATGCTGGGGATCTGCTACCGCTATACAAAAAATATTGCCGACGCTGAAGATATCCTGCAGGAAGCATTTATCAAGGTTTTCACTAAACTGCATCAATACAGGAACGACGGAGAACTGGGCGGCTGGATCAGGCGCATAATGATAAACACGAGCATCAGCTATTTAAACAAGCACAACCGGTATAAAAGAGAACTACAGATTGAAGACATCCCGATGCATCCGGTAAGTGATGAAACACCTGAAATACATGTAGATACAAAGCAGTTGGTTGAACTGGTACGCGAACTGCCGGTTATTTACCAAACAGTGTTCAACCTGGTAGCAATAGAAGGCTACAACCACATAGAGGTAGCCAAACTGCTCAACTCAAAAGAAAATACGATAAGAAGTCAATACAGCAGAGCCAGATCCTTATTAATCGACGCTTTAAAAAAAATTGCTGATCAATCTGAAAAGAAAAATTATGCAGGGAGGATTTGAAAAAAATATTCAGCAACAAATGCAGGATTTCAATCTTGATCCATCACCCCTGGTATGGCAGGAGATTGACGCTGCACTTGACAGCAAAAAGCGCAGGCGTTTCGTAGCCTGGTGGTGGCTTCTACCCGGCGTGGCGGCATTGTTGATTGCATTTTTGGGAGTGATCTATTTTTCGACAAATGAAAAAACCACGCAGAAAGCAGATAATCAACAACCGTCGACAAACATCATTACAAAAAAGGACCTGCAGGAGAAAAAACAACAGAATCCTTCTGACGAGAAAACGAATCAATCATCGAAAACCCTGACGGGTGAAGTATCTGATAAGAAAGACAGACAGAACATCAACCCGGAGATCACAACAAAACAAACAGCTACAACTTTATACAAGAACAATTTCGGGTATAAAGGCAATCAAACAGCAAGTAAGGAGCACCTCCCCAGGTTTACCGGGAGCGAGCCACGAGCTGATATCAATGATACTGTTTTCATTCGGGATGGTGAACGCCCCAAAAAACCGGACGACTATTGGTCTGCTCTTCAAACAGGATCAGCATCGATAGACAGCTCTTATCTCGAAAATTCAAAAAAAACAACCACCAGCCTGAATAATCATGTGGCTGATATTAAGATCAAAACTCCCAGCCGCAAAAAACAACAATGGAGCTTTGTGGCCGGAGGCGGCCCTATGTCTGTAAAAGAGTCCAGCCTGGGTATTTTTAGTTCGGGACAAAACATGTTGGATAATAATTACAATAGCCCAGGCAACGGGAGCAGCAACGGTGGCGTTTCGCTACCGCGTCCGGATTCTGCCAGCTATATAACAGTGGCAAATGGCGGTTACCACGTGTTGGCCGGAATACAGTACACACGCGAACTTGCAAGGGGCGTTGAAATTGCAGGAGGCTTACAATACCGGTTCCTAAGTAACAAGCAGAAGGCTGGCTCATACATGTACTCATCACAATACTATTCATTAACAGGAGGAGCTTTATTGTACAACGCAGGCACTACAAATACTATTACAAATACGGCACACTGGCTGGAACTGCCGGCATTCATGATATTTACAGTGAACCCCGGCAGTAAAACAAAATTCAACATACAGGCCGGTGGATCTTATGCGTGGATGTTTGCCTCCAACTGGATTTTACCTGATACAAAACTTAATAAACTGTATTATAACGATTCGCTCTTGAACAAACATATTTTCAACGTGAATGTTGGCGCGGCGGTAAAACTACCGTCTGATATATCATTCGGATTGCGGTATCAAAGAAGTATAACTAAACTAACTGACCAGGCTAGTATGCCAAAACTTATCTGGCAAAACTGGTCATTTTATTCAACCCTTCCCTTACAACTAAAAAAACGGCACTAACGCGCTTTATATTTTTTTGCTAAAGCTATTCTTCAGCATCCCGGGAAAGAATAGTGGCAGTAGAAACACATACTATCAACACCACCACTCATGAAACATATAGCTATCATACTATGGCTGGCAATACTATTGTTTGCCGGCATCAGCTTTACGTCCTGCGTAAAAGACAGCGGATTTAAAAAGACTAAAAAGTTCACGCCGGTGTTCTCTACTTCGGAACAGGTGCGGGCGTCTATAAAAAGCGATGCAGCAGAAGACGTCGCTCACCCGGGCAAACTGTTTGTAATGGGCAATTATATCTTCCTGAACGAAGCAGGAAGAGGCGTTCATATCATTGACAATACAAATCCCTCTGCACCGGTTAACAAAGCATTCATTCACATACCCGGTAACGGTGATATATCTGTGAAAGAAAATATTTTGTATGCCGATTGTTTTACCGACCTTATGGCCATCGACATCAGCGACCCCAACAATGTCAAGCTTAAAAATGTTATACCCAATATTTTCCCGGACAGGCAGTGGGTGATGGGTTACCAGGTAACAGGTAACACCATTATAACGGACTGGGTGACAACAGACACAACAATCGACATTACCGTATCCGAAAACAATGGTATCTGGAAGGACGGCAGCTACTATGCGCCGATCTATTATTCGGTCAATGATGTATTTTTCTATGCACTTGCGCCAAACGCTTCTTCGTCCTCTCCTTCAAAAGGAATGGCTGGTTCCATGTCAAGATTTGCATTGATGAACGATTATCTCTACGCAGTGACTTTCTCTAAGCTAAATGTAATAGATGTTCGCGAAAGCCCTGATCCGAAATGGATGAAGACAGTTGATCTCGGCAATTCCATCGAAACAATTTTTCCGTATAAGAACAAGCTTTTTATCGGCGCATCTAACGGGATGCAGATCTATGATGCAAGCAATCCTGCATCACCTTCAAAGCTAGGATCGTTCGGGCATGTAACCTCCTGCGACCCGGTAATAGCAGACGATAAATATGCTTTTGTAACACTGTATGCAGGTAGTACCTGTGGCGGCAATATGAATCAGCTGCACGTACTCGATATAAAAGATCTTACCCAGCCGGTTGAGATAAAATCATATGACCTTACCAATCCTAAAGGATTAAGCAAAGACGGAAATTACTTGTTTATATGTGACGGTATAGATGGACTGAGAGTGTTTGATGCGTCTGATGTTAAGAATATCAAACTGATCAAAAGGGTAGAAATCCCAGATGCCGTTGATGTTATTTCATTCAACAACATTGCCATTGTAGCCGGAAGCGATGGACTGTATCAGTGCGACTATTCGGACATCAATAATACTCATATCATCAGCAAAATAACCTTGCGCAAAAACTAGTTGTATGCGTTACTATTTTCTATTGTTGCTTTTGACGGCGAGCAGTCTTAAAGGTAATTGCCAGGATAATAAAACCGGTAAAGTGCAATACAGTGGCATGTATGAAGTGGGAATGCTGATTGGCAAGGCATATACCAAAGTGAATTCCCAAATAGTGCAGGGAATTAGTTTTAAAAACTATTTCACAGGTGTTGGTGTTGCGCTGGATCCTTACGGATTTAGGACCATCCCTGTATTTGCTCAGTTCAGATATGCTTTGCATAACAATAAAAGTTCGCCGTTTGCATTTGCCAGTCTGGGTGTTTCAATACCATGGAACAATGGCGTAATACCGGAAAAATATTACAACTCAGATGACACCTGGCACAAACTGAAAGTCGGGCCTTATGCAGAGGCAGGTATTGGTTACAAAGTAAAGTTGAATGACGGGCACGCAATGAATCTAATGCTTGGTTATTGCTACAAGCGCTTTAATTATACGGAAAGGACGAATTACTATACCGACGCACAACAACAATACGAAGACCGTTATACGTATGATTACAGGCGAATTTCGTTACGGGTGGGATTTGAGTTTTAGTTGTAAGTTGTAAGTTATACGTGATACGTTTTTTTACATTTGAGATCTGAGCGGAGTTTGTTACACGGAGAAAGCGAGGAGAAGACACAGAGTCAATTAATTGAAAATTGAAAATGGAGAATTGAAAATGATTGTAGCGAAAAAAAACTCCGTGCCCTCTGTGTCTTCTTTGTGCAACTCAGTGTAACTGTATTTTTTTAAAACGCTTCATTTAAAGACACATAAAAACCGGTAGACCGGTCTTCGCCGGTTTTCTTGCTTCCGACGGCATAATCAAGCCGAAGCGTGAGCCGTGCCAGCGGATCAAACATATATCGAACACCGCCACCGAAACTTGGAAATAAATCATTCCACGAAAAGCCTGTATTTGGAAAAACTGTTCCTGTTCCTGCAAAGGCACCGAAGATAATTCTTGAAGCCGAAACAAATCCTCTGTCCCGCTTACTGCCCCATGGCCGGTATCTATATTCGGCCTGGGCTGCTACCAAATTCTGATCACTGTACCGCCACATATAATAGCCACGCAAATAGCTTGAACCACCAAGATTTGAAAGAGAATAAAATGGCATATCCTTCCCCTGTGTTGTCTGGAATACAGCCTGAAAGCCCAGGGTTTGATTTTTTCCGACAGGAATAAAACACCGGCCGTCAATAGTAAAAAACGTGTAATGCCAGTCACTGTACCCAAAATTCGACCATCCGCCGGCTTTTAAATAATAACCCTTCGTGGTGTAGTTCTCATAGTCACGATCATCATACACTAACTGATAACCCAGCAAAGCCAGTTTACCGCCTTGTTTGCCGACATATTTGCCGGTATCAAATATGCCGCCCGGCGCTGCATCGGTAAAATCGTCAGATTGCAGTCCAAGCCCCGCTCCTGCATATACATGTTCAATAATTTTTCTTTCAGCACCAGCAACAAAACGAAAACGTTTTGCAGTTATCAGGTCCGCATCACTTTCTTTGGTGTGCGCGCCAATACCGTAAAAATAAATGGGAAAATCGCTATAGATACCACTTGTAAAAAAATGCCAGACATTATCCTTTGTCCATATACTCCCCTGGAGTATAAGCTGGATCTGGCTTTCCGCGGTAAACATATTGTAGGAGTACAGTGCGGAGTTTCGTGTTTTAGGTGAGGTCTTATCAATATAGAAACTATAAACGGCACCAACCCCATACTGAAACTTTGTTTCAGGCGCATAACCTAAAACAGGATAAGGAAGCAGCAACCCTTTCTTCTCAGCCATTCGTATGGAATCATTTCCAAACTGCCCATGGGTTGCAGAAGTTAGCATTAGCAATGCGCACAGCCAACTGCACCTTTTCTGTAACTGCAAGGAAATACGCTTCGTCGGGGTTTTATTCGCCGTCTTGATAAACTGTGTTTTTTATCAAAAACAATACATCGAAGTAAATGTTCAAAATTGTTCGCAGATGTGGGATTTTTTGATGTCTGATTTGTTGATCTCTGATTTGGAAGCGATGAACATTCTGGCTATTATCCAGGGTCACATTGACTGAGCATGTTTTTTTCTTTTTCACAAGTGATGTCTGAATTTTATTATCCGGCTGCACATAAACAAATCAGACATCAGAGACCATAAAATCAGAAAATTCAACATTAAAACAATCAATTCAAAAGTTCACAAATCATAATTGCATCTCAGGAGCATCGGGAGGAACAACAATCCGCCCTGCTGTTTTACTTTTTATTTCATCCACTGATACTCCCGGCGCCCTTTCCTTCAGCAGAAAGCCCTCGTCCGTTATGTCAAACACAGCCAGCTCTGTCACCACTTTTTTCACACACTTCACCCCTGTTAAGGGCAATGTGCATGCAGGCAACAATTTACTTTCTCCCTTGCTGTTTGTATGCTGCATTGCTACGATGATGTTTCTTGCACTGGCAACAAGATCCATTGCACCGCCCATGCCTTTAACCATCTTCCCGGGAATTTTCCAGTTGGCAATATCTCCGGTATCACTGACCTCCATTGCACCCAAAACAGTTAAGTCAATCTTCCCCGCCCTGATCATGCCAAAACTTTCGGCACTATCAAAGAATGCACCTCCCGGAATAACGGTTACCGTTTCCTTTCCTGCATTTATGAGATCCGCATCAATCTCACTTTCTTCAGGGTATGGGCCTATGCCCAGCATTCCATTCTCACTTTGCAGGATAACGGACATGCCTTTAGGTATAAAATTCGCTACAAGTGTTGGTATTCCTATGCCAAGGTTTACATACATTCCATCACGCAATTCCTGCGCGATACGTTTCGCAATTCCATATTTATCAAGAGACATAGCAAGTTATTTAATGTACGATGTTAGATGTGGATGCTCGATGATTATGCTTCAAGTACGATTTACGAAGTACGAAGTACCTGGTTGTGTGCACGTTTACACTTTGCAACTTCCTCGAATTTTATTGAACGCCAGGTTTGAATCAGCATCCCTCATTTTCAATTTTCAATTTTCAACTATCAATTCTCAAATTGATTCTGACTGTGTACGATGCACTAAGAAGGATTTCAGGTATCAGGCAAAAGGCGTGGAACCACAGTTGCACTAACTCAAGCTTTTGACTTGCACATCGGCACATTTGCACATTCGCCCATTCCCTCCATTTTCAATTTTCCCCGCCTGAACGATCTAAGTCGGGCAGGAACTGTCACTTATCAATTAATCCTGATCGTTTTTTTCTCAATGCGTTTTTCATAATGCTCGCCTTTAAAAATGCGATGAACATAAATGCCGGCAACGTGAACCTGGTCCGGATCTAATACACCTGGCTCTACCAGTTCTTCAACTTCTGCGATGGTGATATTTCCGGCCTTAGCCATGGGAACGGAAAAATTACGCGTCGTTTTACGAAATACAAGATTGCCCATTGTATCACCTTTCCACGCTTTTACAAGTGCAAAATCTGCATGCAGTGCATATTCCATCAGATAGGTCTTTCCATTGAACCTTCTGGTTTCTTTGCCTTCAGCTATTTCGGTTCCGAAACCGGCGGGTGTATAAAATGCAGGAATACCCATGGCTGCCATTTGAATACGCGTAGCCAGCGTACCCTGCGGCACAAGATCAACCTCTAACTCACCGGAAAGAAGCTGTTTTTCAAATTCAGCATTCTCACCCACATAGCTGCTGATCATTTTTTTTATTTGTCTTGATTTCAACAACCTGCCGAGGCCAAAGTCATCCACGCCGGCATTGTTGGAAATGCAGGTGAGCGATTGTACATTCTTTTTAACAAGAGAGGAAATACAATTTTCAGGAATACCACAAAGGCCAAAACCGCCAAGCATAAGGGTAGCTCCGTTAGCAACATCATGTAATGCTTCATCAGCATTAACGTAGATTTTATTCATATGACTCGTCGTTAGATTTGCAACATAAGGCCTAAGTCAAAAGTAAAAAGTCAAAATTCAAAAAAAGCCTATTGCGGTCTGGTGATATGCATTCTCTCTTTGGTGATTAAGAAAAACATTAGCTAGTTACATCAGAACTTTTGAATTTTTACTTTTGATTTTTGACTTATAACTAACCGCGAATTAACAACTGAATCGACACGGTCAAAAGGCCTTAGCCAATTTGACTTTTATTTTTTAGTTGCAGCACTGTCGCGGGTATATAGTTTCATTTGCTGCCTGTTTGCATATGTCTGTAAAGAATCCAGCATCTCTTTATGCAAATCAGGATGCGCTTCGTAATAAGCATAACTTTTATAAAATTCGTCCCTGCTTATTTTATGTATGGCGAATACAGTTTTATACATCACCATCTGCTTGTTGGTTATTGTATTAATACTGCTGTCAAGCTTTAATTTGTAAGCGGGCTCATCTACCCTCATCAGGTCCCACACGATCATTTTCATCTGTTCAGGCGGTATAATTCCTTTCGGTACCCGTTCTTTATCAGCACAGGAAAAGAACAGCAATAACATACAAAAAACACTAACTCTTTTTACCATTATCTAAGATCCTGTTTATACCTGTTAGAATTGGAAACATCCAGTGTTGCTAAAAGATCACCTGCTTTTGCTTTGCTTTGGGGATCTGCGTTTTTAAAGATACCCGTCATTTCCTGATAGCGGTTCTGGAGGAAAAATTGAACAATCATCGTATTCGGATTATCCTGGTTAAAATCCTGCAGCTTGCTAAGTGCATCTATTACCTGATTTCGTGATTCAGTCGGATTATCGTACATATTATCCAACCCTTTGTGATAATAGTTGTAAAACACATCATGCAAAGTATTGTTTTTGGGATTGGCCATGTTATTCACTAACCAGTAGCGGTTACGTAATCCGTCAAACACTTTCCATCCCGTAATATTCCTTGATTCAGGCGCATTGTTAACAATATTCTGTGCTTTTTTAAAATACTGATCACCACCTTTCAGAGAATAAGAGTCATAGTCAAAGCCAAGTATCATGTAGGAATAGTATGCAAAAATTGCGGTAAGATTTGCGGCCTGCGGATCAGTTCCCTGTACTCTGTTTTCGTTAAACTCTACCGGCTGAAACTCCACGTATTTAAAAGTTACATCTCCGTCCTGGTAGTTAATCAGCGGCGACTGATAAGATGAATTAAAAACCGGCCTTGCAACCTGGATTGTTAGTGAAGCTTTATATACATCGGTTTCAACAATGCTCTCAAGGTTCAGCAAAAAATAGCATTGAATTTTTTCATTGTTCTGGTAAGTGTCACCGGTCCATTTACGGCTGTTTAAAAAAGTAGTAAGCTGGGTTTGTAAGGTATTGAACCTTTTCTTGTCAACAGAGCTGGCAATGCGCTGGCTGTTAACAACCACCTTGGTTACAAGCTCCTGCGCATGAATAAAGGATATGCATGCGAGCAGCAAACAGCTTAATAACAAACTACGCTTTATCATACAGCTTTTTAATAATAATATTAACGATGTCCTCGGCAACTTGTTGCTTGGAAACCAGGCCGGATTCAAACACATTCCCTTCTTTATCAAAAACCGTCACATTATTGGTGTCATAGCCAAAACCGGCATTGGTATCGCGTAATGAATTTAAAACAATTAAGTCAGCATTTTTGCTGTTTAACTTTTGCAAAGCATTTTCCCGCTCATTGTTTGTTTCCAAAGCAAACCCCACCAACAACTGTCCGGGTTTCTTAAGTTGCCCCAGGGATTTTAAAATATCTTTTGTTTTCAGTAAGCGGATAACAAGCTCTCCGTCATTTTTCTTGATCTTTTCCTCTGCAACTTCAGCCGGAGTATAATCTGCTACTGCGGCGCTCATTACAGCTATGTCAGCATCTTTAAATGCATCTACGGCAGCATTGTACATTTCATTTGCAGAAACAACTTTGCTGAAACGTATACCATTATTGGAATGAGGGAGATTAACCGGCCCGGTTACAACATGTACATCTGCGCCATGCATGTAAAATGCTTCGGCCAGTGCATAGCCCATTTTGCCAGAAGAATGATTGCTGATGAAACGCACCGGATCAATCAATTCCTGTGTGGGCCCGGCGGTGATCAACACTTTCTTGCCCTTTAATGCATCGCCCCTGAAAAAAAAATGTTCTATATAACTAAGGATCTGTTCCGGTTCTGGCATGCGGCCCTCTCCTATTAATCCACTGGCCAGCTCGCCTTTTTCCACGTCCATTACCTTGTTGCCAAAAGAAACAAGTTTTGCAATATTCTGCTTTGTTGATGGATGGTGCCACATATCTTCATCCATAGCAGGTGCAACCACAACCGGACAAGTCGCAGAAAGATAAACCGCCTGCAGCAGGTTATCGCACTGACCATTGGCCATTTTCGCTATGGAATTGCAGCTTGCAGGTGCTATTACCATCACATCTGCCCATCGCCCGAGCATTACATGGTTGGCCCAACTGTCTTCGCTGAAAATATCTGCAAGAACCTTATTGCCGGATAGTGTTGACAATACCAAAGGAGACACAAAATCTCTTGCTGCCGGAGTAATAACAACTTTAACCTCCGCTCCAGCTTTTATAAGCAATCTTACAAGCAAGATGGATTTGTAGGCGGCAATACTGCCGGTGATACCTAGTAATATTTTTTTTCCTTTTAACACGCTGCCAAATTACGAAAAGATGTTTGATGTTGGATAAGGCGGATGTACGATGTATGGTGTACGATGTACGATGTAATGGGGAGAACGTTATTTCTCAGAAATGGTGTAAAAGTACAAAGTACGAGGTACGAAGTACGTTAGGTCAGAGTTGCTGATTTATCTTGAGCAGTTCTTGATGCAAGTACGAAGTACGAATTACGTTGAGTTGGAGTGGTTGATATTTTGGGGACCGGTTTAAGAAATAAGGACGAAGTACGAATTACGAAGTACGTTGGGCTGGAGTGGCTGACATATTCCGGGTTGGTTTTATTGCAAGCGACAGTCAAACAATGACATACAATGAAGAAGGCAAAAGCCTGCATACCTAATACCTAACACCTCTTACCTGATCCCTGACGCCTGATACCTGACACCTGGACCTCCTCCAGGCTCATAGCTGACAGCTAATAGCTAAAAGCTAAAAAGGGCAGCGTTTCCACTACCCTTCTTATATAATTTAACGCACCGCTCTGCTTATCTGAACAGATCGTCGTCGTTCTTGCGGTGATAAACTTTACCTTCCATGAATTCCTGGGTTGCAAGGATAGCAGGATTAGGCATTTTTTCATACGCTCTTGAAATCTCGATCTGCTCCTTGTTCTCATGAATTTCTTCAAGGCTGTCTGTATGGCTGGCAAATTCTTCCAGCTTGTTATGCAACTCTTCTTTAATAGCCACATTTATCTGGTTGGCCCTTTTAGCTATGATTGAAATTGACTCATACAGGTTTCCTGTCTGGGCCTTAATATCAATCAGGCTTTTGGTTTCCACCACATTTGTGGTACTAGCGCTGAGTTGTCGCCTGAGCTTGCTCATTGTGTATTTTTTTTATATTATGTGTAGAATGTGTCTTAAATTCTTCAACCTCTGCAAGTAATTTGCTGTCCGGAAACCGGTCTTTAAATTCTCCGCATGCAGTAATTACTTTTTCAAAACGCTCTTCCTGCTTGTCATAAAAGCTCATCTCAGCATATTTGTAAGATGATTTTATCTTATATAACATATAATTGTCGCCCTTGTCAGAATCAGGATAATTGTCTATCAAAGTGCCAAAAGACGTTGCCGCGCTTTTAAAATGACCAAGGTTATAATATAATTCGGCCGTTTTAAATTCCTTCAGTTCCAGCTTTTGCCTGAGTTTGGCAATTATCTCCGTTGCTTCCTTACTCCTTTCTGAAGTAGGGTGCGTTGTGATAAATGCCTGCATCAATGCTATTGCTTTGGTGGTGTTTGTCTGATCCAGATCCACTTTTGGCGACTGTTTATAGAAGGTATATGCCCTCATATACTCGCACTCTTCGGCTCTCGGACTGTTGGGGAACGTTTCTATATACGTTTTAAAAAGGTTCTCCGCATTTAACCAATCTTTCTGATAATAAGCACAATACGCATATTTATAAAATGCATCCTCATATCCCTCTTTTCCTTTCATCGTAGGAAACAGATCATCAAATAGCTGCTGTGCATAGCTGTACTTTTTATTTGCATAAAACTGTTCAGCCATTTTAAGTTTGTATTCGCTATCCTTGCTCTTCATAACCTTCGAAAACTTAGAAGAACAAGATGATAATAATACACCAATAAGAAGCACATGTACAAAAAACTTCATAAAGCGGGCAAAATTACATTAAAGACGGCAATTTATGAATAGAAAATTTATGCCGCTAATTGTGCTAGTTAAGAATTTTAAAAAATAACTGATTAATATCAAATACGGTATACATTTAGCCTTAAATATCTCAAAGAGGATCAACTCTAAATGTTTGAACAATTAATTTATAATTAAAAAGCAATATCCTCTTTTTTATATTTGCAAACTTTAAAAGTAAGAAGATGAAAAAATTCTATTTATTGTTAACGGTTTTTCTGGGATTGGGAATTATATCACAAGCGCAAAATGATGCAAATGCAAAAAAAATACTGGACGGCGTGAGTGCTAAGCTAAAAACGCTGAAAGGAGTTACCGCAAATTTTTCGTACACGACCAGGGACAAGAAAAATGTGAAAAAAGGGTCTGTAAACGGGTTAATTTCATTTAAAGGGCAACAATATTATATTAAACAGGGAAGCACTGAGATTTTTTGCAATGGAACCAAAACCTGGAACTACAATGGCGAAAGTGAGGTTACAGTAAGTGATGTGGACAACGACAACAAGACATTAACCCCGCAAAAATTGCTTTCTAATTTTTACGACAAAGATTTTACTTACAAATTAGTTTCTTCTGCAGGTGCCTTTAGCGAAATCCAGATGATACCGGTGGATTCAAAGAAAAATTTCAAACAGGTGAATGTATTTGTAGATAAATCGAAAAATATGATCACCAAAGCGCACATTCTTGACAAAAGTGACAATACGATTGATTTCTCTTTGTCCAACATAAACACAAACGCATCTTTACCCGATAACAAATTCGTTTTTGATGCAGCAAAACATCCCGGTGTTGAAGTGATTACCAACTAATAATTTGTAATATACTTTATATTTAAAAGCCATCTTTGAGATGGCTTTTCTTTTTTGCTTGCATTACACAATAATTTGCCGCAATTTTGCTGTAGTATGGCACACAAAATAATAGTAACGATAGACGGTTTTTCTTCCTGCGGAAAAAGTACACTAGCCAAGCAACTGGCAAGGGAATTGAATTATGTATTTATAGATAGCGGAGCCATGTACCGTGCTATTACACTGTATTTTCTCAGAAATCACGTTAACCATGAAAAGTCGGCCGAAGTAAAAAAAGCGCTCCACAATATTGAGCTTTGGTTTGAGTTTAATGAAAGAAGCGGCAGAAGTGATATATACCTGAACGGAGAAAATGTGGAAGCACTGATAAGAGATCTATTGGTAAGTGAACATGTAAGTGCAATTGCCGCCGTTAAGGAAGTAAGAGAATTTGCAGTAGATCAGCAACAGAAAATGGGCGAAAAGAAAGGTATTGTTATGGACGGAAGGGATATCGGCACGACTGTATTTCCTGATGCAGAATTAAAGATTTTTATGACTGCAGATCCGGCAGTACGCGTTGAGAGAAGATTTAAAGAGCTTTTTGAAAGGAATCCGGATATAACACTGGATGAAGTACGCATTAACCTTGAAATGCGTGATTATATGGACAGCAATCGCGAGATTAGCCCGTTGCGAAAAGCAGACGATGCACTGGTGCTGGACAATTCCAACCTGACAATGGAAGAACAGCTGAAAGTGGCACATAAATGGGTAAAGGAAAGATTGAAAGGCGAAAGTATACATCCCAAAGCATAATTTTTTTTGAACCACGGAGACAGGGCGACGCTGAGAAACACGGCGTCTTTTTTATGCGCCAGGGCGCAAGGTTTGAAACACGAAGGCACAACGAACATAAAGGGGCACGAAGGTTTGAAACACAAATTAAGAACCACGAAGTCACAACGGTCACAAAGGAACACGAAGAAAACTTCTAAGGAGAAAAACGTACAACGTATAACTTACAACGTACAACTTATCTGCCACAAAGACACTAAGGCGCAAAGGAACACAAAAAGAAGTAAAGATTACAAAAAGGCCCCTTTCTCCGCATTTAGTTTTAGGCTTTGGGCTTTAGGCTTTCAGCTGGTCTCAAAAACGTACAACGTATAACTTACAACGTATAACCCTAAGGCGTTACGGGCCACCAGGTGTTGCCATATACATCATTGAAACCGGCGGCGCGACCGTATTCTTTGTTAGCCGGGGGCATGAGGCTGTGACAGCCTTCTTTCAGTGCAAGTTCATATACTTTATCTACATCATCCACGTAAACAAACATCCCCGAAGTTTTTGGAGGATAAGCCTCGGTAGCATCGGCAAGCATAATAACGGATCCGTTAATTACAACCTCTGCATGCATGATCTTATGATCGTCACGCAGCTCGCGCATTTTTTCCGTTCCATCAAAAACCTTCTTCAGAAATGCAATAAATCCCGGAGCATCATTAACGATGAGGTAAGGCATTACAGCTTGATATCCTTCAGGTATATTCATGGTTTGTGAATTTGAGGTGTCAGGTTTCAGGTGTAAGGTATGAGGCTTGAGGTGTAAGGTGTGAGGCTTGAGGCATTTGAAGTAAAGCCTGCTAATTGACGATTTGCAAGCTTCACCTTTCAGACCAACCCTCATTTTCAATTTTCAATTATCAATTGTCCATTAAAAAACCTTCTAACAAGTTACATCTCCACGCGACACAACTACTCCTTCATCATATCCATAATCACATCAAATATCTCTTCAGCATTGGGTTTGCTGAAGTAGTCTCCGTCACTGCCATAAGATGGTCTGTGTGCTTTTGCGGTTATCGTGCGCGGAGCAACATCCAGCCATTTATAGCCTTTCTGTTCTTCCATTACTTTATTGAACATGTAAGCAGCGGCACCGCCAGGAACATCTTCATCAACAAAAACAATCCTGTTGGTTTTCTTCAAAGATTCCAGGATGGAATGATGAATATCGAATGGCAGCAACGTCTGTACGTCTATAATTTCGCAGTTAATTCCCTGTTTTTCTAACCTTTCGGCAGCGTCCTGTATAATGCGTAAAACTGATCCGTAAGAAACAATTGTGATATCATCACCTTCTTTTAAGACTTCCGGTATGCCAAGCGGAACAGTAAACTCAACAAGGTTTTGTGGAAGCTTTTCTTTCAGGCGGTAACCATTCAAACATTCAATCACCAGCGCCGGATCGTTACTTTGCAATAATGTGTTGTACATTCCTGCAGCCTGAACCATGCTGCGAGGCACACATACATGCATTCCCCTGAGCGAGTTGATCAACATCCCCATTGGAGATCCACTATGCCAGATCCCTTCCAGCCTGTGGCCACGCGTACGTACGATCAGCGGACAGCTCTGCTGACCTACTGTTCTGAAATGAAGTGAAGCCACATCATCCGTCAGTGGTTGCAGGCCATACACCATATAATCCATATACTGAATCTCAGCAATTGGCCTAAGGCCGCGTAATGCAAGCCCTATCCCCTGCCCCATTATGGTAAGTTCACGTATACCTGTATCGAAGATCCTGTTATCACCATGTTTTTGCTGCAAGCCTGCAAATCCCTGGTTCACATCACCAATTGTTCCTACATCTTCACCGAAAGCAACTACGAGCGGGTTGGCCTTAAACAACTGATCAAAATAACGGTTGAGCACTTCATAACCGTTTATAAAGGGAGCATCTGATCCGAATGCAGCTTTCACTTCAGGCACACGCAAGGCACTTTTCGGACCATCATCATACAAGTAGGTATTATACAGACGTGCATTTTCTTCCAGCAATGATGCTTTGTGGTCAATCAGCTCCTGCGCAGCAGAACTGTGCCTTACCGTAGAAATGGCAAGTGATAATGCGCGTAAAATATCCCTTCTGAACGGCTCTTTATTTCCCGCTAATTCGTGCGCAATTTTCTGCAGATCATTGTGCGATTCAACATCGTTTACCGGAGTGCTTTTGATAAGGGAAATAGCATTGGCTGCCATTTCCTTTAAAGGCGTTATATAGTTGCTCCATGCGGTATTTCTGCATTCGCGCACATATTTTTTCGCGTTAGCTTCAATTTCAATGAGCTCTGAATTAACCGCAATCTCATTATCAACGATCCATTCACGCATTTTCCTGATACAATCCCATTCCCTCTCCCATTCAAGACGCTCGGGAGATTTGTATCTTTCATGACTTCCTGAAGTGGAATGCCCTTGCGGCTGTGTCAACTCATCAACATGAAATATCGCCGGAATATGTGTATCCCGTATTTTTTGAATAGCCTGTTCAAACACTTCACACATGCCGGCATAATCCCATCCCTTCACCTTATATATATCGATTCCGTTTGTATCGGGCTTCTTTTGAAAACCCTGCAAAGCAGCAGAAATGGATCCTTTGGTAGTTTGTAATTGCTTGGGAACGGAAATACCATAACCATCATCCCAAACAAATATTGCAAGCGGAACCTGCAGTACGCCTGCTGCATTTATTGTTTCCCAAAAATGTCCCTCACTTGTTGAAGCATCACCGATAGTGCAAAAACAAACTTCATTGCCGTTAGTGGAAAATTGTGTAAAAGGCTTTAAAACGGCTGAGTTTCTGAACAGCTTGGATGCAAAAGCCAGCCCGACAGAGCGAGGCATTTGGGCCGCAGTCGGCGCCATATCCGAAGCTGTATTCTTCTGATGGCCTATGTCAACAAAATTGCCCTGTTCATCCACATTGCGGGTCACAAAATGTCCCGTCATTTGCCTGCCTGCACTCAGCGGTTCGTTTTCGATGTTCGGGTCAGAATATAATTGTGCAAAGAAATCCTGCACCTGGGCGAGCCCGGATGCAAATGCAAAAGTCTGATCGCGGTAGTACCCCGACCTGAAATCTCCCGGTTTAAAAAACTTGGCCATCGCCACCTGCGCCACTTCTTTACCATCGCCAAAAATTCCAAACTTGGCTTTCCCGGTAAGCACTTCCCTTCTCCCCAAAAGACTCACTTCACGACTTTCAATGGCCCGCTTATAATCATTCAGTACTTCCGTACGGAAATCTTCATAAGAAAGCATATCATTGTTTGCATCTGTATGAACAGCAAGATTTTCCATGCGCCAAATGTATTGATTATTTGCATAATCTAAAATGCTTCCCGGCAGGCCTATTTTCTTTTATTATGAGCACAAAATTCATTAATATTATTCTAAATTTAAACCCATGCAGACTTTTAAAGTCCTAGCGGCAATTTATAGTCTGTTAGTTCATTACTTTTGTACAATAAAAAACACGGAATGAAAAAGATAACCTTTTTATTAGGTGCATTACTTGTTGCCGGCCTCGTTAACGCGCAAACACCAACAGGCCAGGGATCTGCAACAACCCAAAGCGCTGATGCTACAAAAGTTGTAGAGTTTAGCGAGCTTGACCACGATTTTGGCAAAATTCCCCAGGGCAAACCAGTTGAATACGATATCTCTCTTAAAAACATAAGCAACAGCCCCGTAAAGATTGAAAACGTGCAGGTAGGTTGCGGTTGCACCACTCCTAAATGGAAAGCTGGACCTTACGCGCCGGGAGAATCATTTAAGGTTACACTTGGATTCAATGCAGCAGCTTCAGGAGCTTTCACTAAAACAGCCACTATCTTCTTTAATAACGGCCTGAGCAAAGTAGTCAAATTCCACGGAGAAACATTTGCCGAAAGCACACCGGCAACAAAAAACTAATTCGGTAAAACATTCGTAATATGAAAAAATTATTGGTATTATTTGCCTTATTGATTGGCACTTATGCCTTTTCTCAGCAGGCATCTGACGTTAAATTTTCTGAAACCAAGCATTCCTTTGGAAAAATTACCCAGGGAAAGCCGGTTACAACCAATTTCACATTTACCAACAACGGTAGTAAACCTTTAATGATTGAAACAGCCACAGCGGAATGCGGATGTACTTCACCTGAATACTCCAAAGCAGCCGTGTTAAAAGGCAAGACATCTACTATTAAGGTAACTTACAATGCCGCAGCAGGCGGACCTTTCACAAAAAAGGTTACAGTAAAATTCGCTAAAATAGCAGAACCGGTAATTCTTGAAATTGACGGAGAAGTTGTAGAAGGCGGAGGAAAGTAGTTGAGTTTATATCTTAAATTTTTATAGCCATGACGCCGGGTGCGTTGTGGCTTTTTTGTGCAACACCCTTAAGTACGAAGTACGGTAGGTGCGACAAGCGAACGTTTCTTTTATCTTTATAAGTTCCGGATGAAGTACGA
>CP128386.1:4534362-4620907 GCA_030345135.1 Chitinophagaceae bacterium DXS | reverse complement strand
AATACGAAGTACGAAGTACGTTAGGTGCGACAAGCGAACGTTTCTTTTATTCTTTATAAGTTCCGGATGAAGTACAAAATATGAAGTACGAAGTACGTTAGGTGCGACAAGCGAACGTTTCTTTTATCTTTATAAGTTCCGGATGAAATACGAAGTACGAAGTACGTTAGGTGCGACAAGCGAACGTTTCTTTTATTCTTTATAAGTTCCGGATGAAGTACAAAATATGAAGTACGAAGTACGTTTGGCGCGAGAGACAAATGGTTCTTTTATTCCTTATAAGTTCCGGATGAAGTACGAAATACGAAGTACGAAGTACGTTTGGTGCGAAATCTGACCTTTCTCTTTAGTTTTTATAAATCCAGGATAAAGTACGAAATACTTTATGTGAGAGAAGCAAACGATTCTTTTGTCCGTTTTAAATTCGATATGAAGTACGAAGTATGTTAGATGCGAAAGCTGTATATTCCTGTAAGTCTTAAAATTGCTGAAGGGTGGCCCTACACCACTTCTTTTTCCTCTTATTAAGAATCGATAACGGTCATAACTTACATGACCACCTCCCCCTTCAATTGTTGTCAGGCCCGCACCCGTCAACCTTCCCCCATTTTCAATTTTCAATTTTCAATTTTCAATTTTCAATTGTCAATTATCAGAATTTCAATTGTCAATTGACAACGAATCTTGTAGGTTTGCCCCATGACACATTTAACCATAAGCCGAAGAGGTGAAGAAATGCCAGCTTCTCCCATCAGGAAACTGGTGCCTTTTGCAGAAGCTGCTAAGAAAAAGGGCGTAAAAGTATACCATTTAAATATCGGTCAACCTGATATTGAAACCCCGAAGATGGTATTGGATGCCGTCAGGCATTCCGACTTTAAGATACTTGAATATAGCCACAGTGCCGGCAATGAGAGCTATCGGAAAAAGCTTGTTTCCTACTACAAGAAAGTGGGTGTTGATGTAAGTTATGAAGACATTCTTATCACTACAGGCGGCTCTGAAGCCATCCTTTTTGGCATGATGGCCTGTTGCGATGAAGGTGATGAAATTATTATTCCAGAACCATTTTATGCCAACTACAATGGATTTGCAGTTGAAGCTGGCGTAAAAGTTGTTCCGATCACTTCATATATAGAAAACGGATTTGCGCTTCCCCCAATTGAAGAGTTTGAAAAAGCAATCACCCCAAGAACCAGGGCAATCATTATTTGCAACCCCAACAACCCCACCGGTTATTTATATAGCAAACAAGAACTGGAAACACTAAAAGAAATTGTATCTAAACACAATCTCTTCCTGTTTTCAGATGAAGCATACAGGGAGTTTTGTTATGAAGGAGAACATTTCAGTGCAATGAGCCTTCAGGGAGTAGAAGAAAACGTCGTATTAATGGACACCATCAGTAAGCGATACAGCGCCTGCGGTGGAAGAATAGGTGCATTGGTGACCAAAAACAAGGCCTTATATAGTACAGTCCTCAAATTTGGACAAGCCAGGTTAAGCCCGCCATCATTCGCACAAATAGCAGGCGAAGCAGCCATTGACTTGCCCGACAATTACTTTGACGAAACCAAAGCGGAATATAAAAAAAGAAGGGATCTACTGGTAAGACGCTTAAATGAAATGCCGGGAGTGCATTGCCCCAACCCCGGCGGAGCCTTCTATGCGATAGCCAAATTGCCCATTGATGATTCCGACAAGTTCTGCCAATGGTTACTGGAAGAATTTCAATACAACAATCAGACGGTAATGCTGGCCCCTGCAACAGGCTTTTACGGTGATCCGCAACTGGGCAGACAAGAAGTAAGACTCGCCTACGTATTAAATTTAAATGACATAAATAGTTCTATGGACTGTTTGGCTCAAGCTTTGCAGAATTATCCCGGAAAAGTTTAAATATTTTTTTCATTAATGTATTGTTTTTCAAGATTAATCCCTTTACTTTGTGTCATCGATACAGAATAACACATACATAAATATAAAACTAATATAAGTTATATCAAGAGTTTTCATATGGCAAGCAATCGAAGATGGCCTGTTGTTTTTACAACGGGCTTTTTTTATATTTTTTGTGTTTTTATTTGGCAGAATGGTTTGCCACTATTATTTTTGCCGCCCATTTGGCGAGGTAGCTCAGATGGTTAGAGCGCAGGATTCATAACCCTGAGGTCACGGGTTCAACTCCCGTCTTCGCTACAAAGAGCCCCTTGATAATCAAGGGGTTCTTTCTATTACACAGGAATCTGCGTCAATTTCTGCGTCACTTCAAGATACAATAGGAAACATCCTATTAAGAGAATTTAAAGAAAGAACCCTAACACCTAAGCCCATGTACAAACAAGCCAAACTTGTAGTATCAAAATCCAACCGGTGGTATATAAAATTTTACTTTCTAATACCAGGATCTTCAAATAAATACAAACGTTTCAGAGAATACTTTGATATTAATCAAATTAAAATCAGGTCTGCCCGTATGAAACATGCCTTACAGTTAGAAAATTTTGTAAATGAAAAGCTCAAGAGTGGATTTAACCCTTTTACTGCAGTAAAATCGAAAGAGTACAAGACTGCAGGCAAAACTTTGCCTACTCAAATTGAAGCAATTGTATCGATTAAATCTGTTGGAGCAAGTAAAGATGCGCAAGCTTCTTACAAAAGTTATGCGAAGCGTTTTACGGATTTTCTGGAAGACAAGAGTTACCATACGATGTCTGCCTACGAGTTTGATGTAGAAAAGGCGGAGGAGTTTAAAGAGTATGTATTTAAGCACAAAGATCTATCGCCAAAAACAACAAATGCTTCTTTATCGTACCTCTGTAATTTTTGGAAATTAATGATCGCAAAAAAATGGGCATCTTCGAATCCATTTAGTTCAATAGCGAGAGTAACAAATAAAGACAAGGCGAGAAATCTAAACAAGAAAGAACTTTATGAACCGCTGACACCGGAAGAACTAAACAAAATTGCGGAACATTTAAGAATTTTAGGCGAACACTCGTTTTTAAACTATCTTCTTTTTATCTATTACTCCTGGGCCAGACCGGCTGAAATAAACAGATTAAAAATTTCTAACGTAGACCTTAAAAATTCATGCATTTACTTCCCTTCCAAAAGCACGAAATCCGATAAAAAAGCTACCATACAAATCGTACCCCCACTCCTAAATATTTTGACGGAACATTTAGTCGAAACCCGAAATCCAGAGGACTATCTGTTTACAACAGATAATTTCAAGCCAGGAACCAAAAAGCTTGACAATAATTTCCCTTATCGGCGGTGGGTTTGGTTTGTTCATGAAGACTTAGGAATTATGAAAGACATGTATGCATTAAAACATAGTGGTAATATTCATTACCTCTTAAACAACAAGGGCAATGTGGATCTTAAGTGGCAACAAATGCAAAATAGACATAGTAGTAGCGCTATGACGGATCGTTACAATAGGAAGCTTGGTGCTTACTTTATTGAAGTGGAGGGATTAAATTTTGCTACGTTTGACTGAACATCTTCGTTTTTTTTATTGACTTTGACCTTACAATTAAAATATCCATTTTCCTTTGGACGAGTCTGAAAAGAATAAGGCCTCAATTCAATCATTTGTTTATTTTTTTGACGTTCAGCGATGTACATTATTACCGAATAAGGCTTTTGAATAGTTCCGTCGTCAACCAACTCCTTTGGCAAAACAATATTCATTCCTTGGGCATTCGTATTCGCACTAGGATATATAAGTCCCGAGGCTGCTAATGGCAGTTTGAGCTTCATTAAAGCCTTAAAAAAAGGCGCTGAAATTCGATAGTGAACATATTTGGCGTGCTGTTGACAGAAAACATCACTCATAAAATTCAGAAACGACAACGAATAAGCAAATCGTTCGTAGTTGCCTTTACAAATTTTTTCCAATTCGTTATAGAACAGCAAATTTAACCAATTGAAGTCATGATATGCTGCAAATGATAAAGACGTAAAGGGTAAGACATAAGCGTTGACGGGCTGCGAAAGATACCAACTACCGACCGTAAATAATGCACTAGGTTCATGAATTCTTGTCGCAAAGTCAGCGCCAACTTCCATTACCGCAGTTGTTTGTCCAGAGTCAAGCCTCCTGCTTTCAAGATGTCGTTTGGATACAAGTGCCGCATAGAATACTTGTTCTTGTTCGTAATTCGCCCTCGCGAATCTAATTTTTTGGGCATCGGGAGGATACGAGAGATCATTTAGTGAATGGAATTTTTTCTTGCCATCGTTTGGCCTCGCCCTTAATAGAGGGATTTTATCCAGAGTCACGTGAGGAATAGCAACCCAAGACAAATATCTTTCTAACTCCCACTCAATATAGCTCATGGGAATGTCTGGATCTGAAGCCCAGCGGAAAAGTCTTGTTTGCAGATGCTCAAGCGAAATGTCTGGCAATTTCATTTATTCAATTTTTAGATTTTTAAGTATTATCTGACAACTTTTAAATCTAGTGATTCCTGCACAAAAGAATAGCCTACTTTTTCAAATACTTTTCGAGCTTGCATATTGCGCTCCTTCGTCCATAATACAACTTTACGATATTTTTTTTCCAATATTTTTTTTGTGACTTCATAAAGAAGTGAGCTTGCATACCCATGATTGCGAAATTCAAGTGGGGTATAAATAGAGATTATACACGGATCCTTAGTATCTGATTTCCCGAACAAGACAAATGCGCACACTTCGTTGTCGACCACCCAAACGTAATAATTTTCAATCGGCCCCAACACGTTACTGGTATCATGCGCATATCGTTCTTCTCCGTTTGTAAACTCTTCCTTGAACTTAGCAGACATACTTATTAATTTATTTATGTCAATTTCACAAGCATTTTTCATTTGCCCAGTAGTTATACTGAATGTCGATGAAATCGCTACACATTCATAAAACACCGCGTTACTGTCACATAGAAATTCGACCTTTGACCAATGTGCGATTGCTTCTACAATATTTTTTGAACCTATTAACATGGAAAGACCCTTCGATCGATTTAAATAATCTGCAAGCTTTCTCACCATTCCATTGTGAAAACTATTCGAGTAGAGCACGCATCTTTCCGACGACAGGAGACATAATATAAAAGATCCACCATCATAAATTTTGCAGGCCCCTCGAAATTCATCCTCCCCAGATTTTATCCGGTCAATAACCCGAGTAAATTTGAGAAAAAACAAATCGTTTGAAGAAAACAAGTTTCCATGAGCTTTTCTAAAAGAAGACGGAGTTCCGTACGGTTTAAGTGACGCCATTAGTTTGACTTTTGAGAAATGCAATTTAACTGGTATTCACAAACAACCGCGCTGTTTTTAATGGTGAGGCAATGTTACTAGTCTAATTTTTCTAACAAGGAATGCAGCATTTATGCGTCTTTCCGGTAAAAAAAGAAAATGTTTTAGTCAGAAATGCCCATCGACAGCAAGGCGCTCCCTATCCGTTTTCTGTCCGGACGATGACATTTGTCAGGTATATGAAACGACTTTCCTGCCATAAAAGCTAACAAAAATCAGCAAATTTTACCTTATCGAGATGCCGCCTAAAACCTGTCCGGACAATGCCAAACGTAGTTCGTTAAAGTGGAGATGGCCCCATAGCAACATATCCAAAGCCTCGGTGTAGTCGGTTTGTTCTTCTGCGGGATAGTTGAGATTCTTTTCTTTGCTCTTATCCTTTTTGGTCACGCCTCCGGATGTGATCGCGCCGGCCTGATGCATTGCGGTGAGTAACGTAGCAGCTCTTAGATCATTGAACATTACGGACTCTTCGCCAGTTTGAGCGAGCACCTTTTTAAAGCGTTCGAAACGTATGTTGTGGTCGGAAGCTTTACCAATGTAGACTTCGATCACAGTCCAGCCCAAAAAAGTTAATTCATCGTAGACAATTTGCCGGAATGGTTTGTTTGTTATTGATCCGGTTCTACCGATGGCAGTGTGATCGTAGAAGTAATAAACCGTTTTGTTTTGATGTGTCGCAAATAGGTCGCTGAAAGCCTTGCAGGTAGCTTCCAGTCCTCCTTTATCTTCGTGAAGGGTGTGAACACCAGCTACAATATTGAGCGTATTGATGTGAGTTCCTGGTAATGACCCGAACTGACCAATCGCCATCGGAGAGATTCGCCATTGGTAATCCAGTGCTATGCCAAGTGGCAAGGCTGGATCTACGTCGTTCAGCATCTTGTATTTGTGGGCATTGTCAAGGGTTGGGTAGAATACGTTAAGGATTTCACCAGGATCTTCGTTAAGAATAGCAACGTTATATTCAATGCGTCCGCAGTTGCGCTTTTGGCTGCGGTAATAGAAGTCACCTAACACATCCTTGTTCTCATAGGGTTGAGCTTCACTTACATAGATAAGTTCCTTCCGGATGGCATTGGCGCGTTGTTCATAGGTTATTATCTTTTTCTTTAGAGCATAGTATTTCGCTGACTTTTCTTCTACTTGCTGCAGTTCCTTTTGCATATTGAAGATTTCCATCTGCAGAACATACACAACCTCGACAGCTTCGTGATCCACTAGCTTGCGTTTGTTTAGCAGCCATTTTATATCACCTGCTTCATCCAGGTATTTGTCAGTGAAAAACCATTTGCTGAGGTATTCCGGAAGATGGCCAAAATGTTGTTCTGCACCACGCAGAGCCGGCACAACTTCCGTATCGATCTTTTTCGGATCGCAGTACTTGGTTTCATCGCAGATCATTGCCTGGGCGTTGAACGCATTGGCAGATCCTTCAACCTTTATGCTGACCAAGCACAAGGCCATGCCAGTAGCAAAAGAGATTACACGGCTAAACCGGCCAAGCGGTATTAGTGGTTTTGTCCACTGGTCTGGTGGCTTTTGATATTTCACAAAATCCACGCCTTCTATCAGGCCTAGCTTGTCCGTAATGAAATTGATGATATTTGGAACCACCCTTGTTTCAAGTCGCTCATAAGTATCTGAGACCAGCAATATTTGCGAACGCGGCATCACTTCACTTAATCGCTGGATCCTTGGCCCTATGCCTCCACCGGTTTTACCTCCCGCACGTGGCCAAAGGCAATAGGTTGTGCCTGCATTGATAATTTGGATTAACGCTTGCGACCGGTTTAGTTTAACCGTAACTGAATCATTTTCCTGGTTACTGCTCTTCATCATTTCCCTGCAGACGGTTAATTATAGTTTGGGATTTTTCGAATGCCTGGTCGGGTGATAAGTTGGCCTGCAAAATATTGGCGTCACCGATGATAAGGTTGATATTTTTAGGAGAACGTGGCGCCGTAAAGCAAATTATCTACTCAAGGATTTACACACCCGAATATTTCTAAGGTCTGTTCAACTCAAAAATAGGAACTACGATTTGGAAATTATATAACACTTATTTATTAGCCGTCATGCCCGGTTTAATATTTCCAATTTACAACATCCCCTACTATTCATCTCTTTCCTTTTCAACTTTGATAAGATTTCCTTTTTCATCAAAATAAATTTCCTTTCCTTTAGTTTCGGCTTCTTAGCACGTTTTTCCCTTCGGGCTAACCACTTTTGAAACTTCCTCAAATTTAGCTCCGGAGTAACTCTTTTTTAAATAATTTTGAGCTAACTGCGGTAACCCGGATTGTTCTATATAATACTCCTTTTCCATTTCGTTGCCACTTTTATCCATATGAACAGCCACCTTCTTTCCATTTCGGTAAATTTTGATTCGTACTTTCCTTTTTTTTCAGGTGGCATCTTTTCCACTGTATACATTACAGATAAGAATGTCGACATGATGTCTCCATCAAGATTTTCAAACTTACAAGATCAACGTGATCGCAACCGTCTATCAGGGTCCGAAGACTATGAATTACAGTATTTGGAAGAAAAGCTTGGTGTAAGCAAGCAACAAATATTAGATGCTATAAAACAAGTGGGTAATGACAGGGCCAAAGTTGAGGAATATCTTTCCAAGAAATAAACCCGAGGAGAAGTCAAAACATCAATTAAGAGCAAAACCGTTTAGATACAGATCTTAATACCTTTTGGTCATTTATCTTTTAGCATATTCGCAGATTGCCATCGCCTATATCAATAATACTCACCAATTTCAACCGTACCGCAGGGCTGTTTTCAAAAAGCTTCGCATTATTTAACTCCCCAAAATGAAAAAACACCCTGTCCTACACTTCAAAATTTTAGGACAGGTTGTTTTTGGCCGATAGACTGCTTTTATTTAGCTATCATTAATCGTTTACTGGTTATTTTATTGCTTTTGTCTATCACTTGAATATAATAAACACCGGGCGCTAATGTTGATGTGTTTATTTCAGTCCGCATTTCTCCGTTTGTAGTTATTTTTTGGTGCAATAAAAGTTTGCCATTGGGGTCTCTTAGTTCAATCATGCAATAGTTACCTGTATTAGGCGCCAGCACTATTGAAACCTTGTTGTTAGCAGGATTGGGATACACCATTATTGATCCTGTTTCGTTAGTTACTTGCTTGCTTGTTGCCGTTTTAGCTATTCGTTCATTGGTAGAAGTTACCCGGACCGTTTTGGTAACTGCGGGAGGCGCGCCACAAGCATTCCAGGTTAACACAGATATTTTTGCTGTTGTAGTACCCCAGTTAACGATAATCGAATCCGTACCGTTTCCGGAAACAAGCCCGGCATCGTGCGGTATTTGCCATTTGTACTTTCTTACATCAGCAACGGGGGGAACACTGAAAATAATTCCAGCCTGAGATGAAGATACTTCATCCGGACCTATTATCAATGCCGGTGCAGATGGCTTCGCCTCATCAACCGCAACCCTTAGAGAATCTATTCCGGGAATCACTATGCATTCCGGTGCCTGTACTATCATGCAACTTATAAGATCACCATTTTTAAGATTGTCGTCAACATAAGTATCACTACTATCACCAACAACCTGGTCGTTCTTTTTCCATTGACAGAGATGTACAAAATCGATCTTGTTAATTATTGCTTTAAAGGTAATAGGGGTACCTTTGCATATGGTCGTCGTTCTGCTTGGTTGAATTCGCAGTTGGGGAGATCTTGAAAGATTCACATCAAATTTTATTACATCGCTCTTCCATTCTTTGTGCCCCGGGGCAAGAGAAAAGAACACAACGCACCAAAGCGAATCTCCGTCGACTAAAGCGCGGGAAGAGTAGATGTTTCCGCTAATAGTAGAAAGCTTTCCGTTCTTATACCACCTATAAAATATTCCCTTGTCCGCATTAGTTACTACGGCCTTAACTTTTACAAGATTTTCAGAACATACTATTCCGGAAGAAGTGCTTAGTAGTTTAACTGTCGTGTCTGACAAATAAGTAAAGAATGATTTTGTTGCTACACCTTTTCTCGTTGTAACCTGAAGATCTCCTGTACTTCCCCTATTTACGACTGCAGAGATCTTGTTGTTGGATATAACCTTGAACGATTGAACGGGGGTGCCTCCAAGCGTTATATTGGTTGTTCCATTGAAATTATCTCCATCAATCGTTAATGTATCATTCTGGTTTGCTGTTGCAGGAGTGAAAGAAACAATGGAAGGTATCCCTAAGGCTGTATCTGTTTGATTTCTATGGATCGAAACAAATGAAAAATAATCTCTGACGGTGTAAGACAGATCCTGCCGGCCGTCTCCATCAAAATCGCCAAATTCAATTGCCTTTTTGGGAAATGCCGGAAAACTTACCGGAGAGGCAAAGGACAGGCGTTCAGTGCTGCTGGTATTCTTTAGAATAACATAATTGCCAGTATTACCCTTGTAGGCGCAAATATCAAGCTTGCCATCTCCATCTACATCAACCATGTGGAAATTTGCCGCGTTAAGTCCATAGGGAAAAGAAACTGGCGCGGCAAAGCTCACATTATTAGAAGTGCTGGTGTTGAGTAAGAAAAGCAAACTGTCATTTTTATTATGAAGGCTGCTGATGGCAATGTCTGGTTTGCCGTCTTTGTTAACGTCTCCCACGCCGAGCAATAAATTGGAGCCGGCAGGATAAATATTCTTAGCATCGTCAAATGAAATGTTGCCATGGCTGCTCGTGTTGATGCTTGCGGAAATAGAATAATTTGAACTGGCATCATGGGTTACAGATAAAACATCAATCTTTCCATCTCCGTTAAAATCAGCAAGAGCATAGCGGTAGTTGAGAAAATTGAAATGCAACAACACCGGTGGCGCAAAGGAAATATTGCCACCGGAACTTGTATTTTGTGTAAAGGCTATAGAATCCGGAGATGGATCATCAGTCGCATAGAAGCGGGTTTTAATTCCAAAAAGGTCTAATTTGCCATCTCCATTCAGATCTGCAACACCCAGGTCGAATACGTGATCTCTTGTGTTTAACGGAAATGACTGCGGATTTTCGAAACTTATGTTGCCCGGTGTACTTTTATTTCTTAGGATACGTATGTCTAAAAACTCATCAGATGAGTTCCGACAAAGAAAATCCTTCTTTCCATCACCGTCAATATCAGCCAGAGGCAGTACGTTATCAATACGTCTTAATGGTATTACTGCTGATATTTCGGCGGCAAAACTTATATTTCCTGGTGTACTGGTATTCCTGTATATACTATATAAAAAGCCGAGCCCAATTCTTGATTTGGCAAAAATGTCGGGTTTGCCATCATTGTCAAGATCTTCAATCGTTAAACCATCCTCAACATTTGCCCTGAGACTCATTCGGAAATTTTCTGGCGTTTCAAATGTGCCCGGCGTAATAACATTACCAGTTTTATATGTTGTTATATAAGGCAAGGCTGAAAAACCAGTTAAGTTATTCACCGTTACGCTGATAGGTTTATTGGTTGTGCTGCGTGGCACCTGGACCGTGAGTTTGTTGGCAGAAGCTGTTTTAACGTAAGCGTGTGAGCCGCCCACAAACACAATATTCTCCAAAGGATTTGCACTAAAACCGCTGCCATATATTGTAACGGTGCTTCCCGGTAAACCAGTTAGCGGCAAAAATGAAGTAACTACCGGCTGAGCAAAAAGCTGTTGAAAAAATAAGCATGTAAGCAGCAGTATGGAAGCTTTACGGATAGTTGTTTTTAAAAGGAAATAGTTTTGCTGAAAGCGAATGAAAGAATTTGTAGTCTGAAGACAGCCATTAGAATCATTTTTCATAATAAAAAGTTTAACGGTTCTTAATAGTGCGTTTATGATCCGTAGCTAAGCGGAAAATAAAGAAATGACGTTGGCAGGGTGTGAGAAGGCAGCAGAGGAAACACTCCTTTACTACCCTTTCAACTTTATAAATGATCAAAATCAATTACAGGTAATTATTCAATCATTAGTTGTTTGGTGTACCTGGTGTTTTTTTCATCAATGATTATGAGCCTGTAATTACCCGCCGCAATAGTCCTTGGTAAGTTAATTGTGCGGGTCAAAATATCTCCTGAATGCTGCATTGCTTCTTTTGTTAATAACTTGCCTTGCATATCGTACAACGCCAATACATATTTTCCCTCTGACAAATTTCTGCACGTAATATGCAACTCCGCACCTGCTTGTATTGGGTTAGGATAAAGTGTGATGGAGAAATTATCAGTTGTCTTCTTGCCTTCTGTTAGATTGCTGTAATTGGAAGTGCCATCGTAGTTAATGGCTTCTATGCGATAGTATTTAATGCCTGTTGAAGTTTGCCTATCACTAAAAGCATAAACTTCTTTGTTGCTGCTGTTTCGTGCAGGAATAGTTGCTATAGGCTTAAAAAATTTTCCATTTGAAGATCCTTCTATTTTATATTGTCTGATTCCTTTCTCTGTAGTTGTTGTCCATTCTATTGTGCCTCCATCAAAACTCCGCAAGCTGATTGTTGAAGCAATTAATGCCTTGTCCACAACACTTATCACTATCGAATCTTCGCAATAGCCAATACTATTAGTTGCGGTAACAATATAAGTTGTAACAGTATCAATTTTAGCAGGGGTGCCACTGATTATACCTGTTTTCTTATTGAAGGAAAGTCCCTTCGGCAACGCAGGTCTGATGCTATATGAATTTGCTGTGCCTCCTTTGGCAATAATTTTTATTACGGAATTACTTGCAGAATCCGCCAGAAAAACGTTGCCCGCAGCATCCACCGAAATGCCTTTGGCTGTTTGCGCTTCTGTGCCGATAAAGGTTAAAGGTCCATCGTATGCAGATAGCCTCTTAACAATTTTTGGATTACTGTAAGACACATACAGATCGTTACCTGCATCCTGTGCCAGCCCGCGAGGCTCATCCAGGCTTGACTCAAATACAACTGTTTGTCCCGAAGGTGTTATTTTTATTACAACGTTATATTCCGGGGCATCTGCCTGTGAAGCTATTACTAACACTTCGTCTTTATTGTCAACTGCTATGGCTCTTGGATTGATAAAATTATAGTTGGATAGAATCTTCGTCACACTGTTGTTAGACATATTTATTTTTTTAACACCTGCGTATAGATCGGCGACAAAAACGTTGCCTGTTCCGTCTACAGTTACAGCAACAGGCCTGTTAAAGCCGCTGCCGAGTGTTGTAACATTTCCGTTTGATGCGGATATTTTTTTAACAGCACTGTTATAGGTGTCTGCTACATATACATTTCCTGCAGAGTCAAGTGCAATCCCTTCGGGATGATTGAAACCGTATCCCAGGTTTGTGGTAGCCTTTGAAGTAGCATCAATCCTGGTAATAGTTGTTTTGCCGGATTCTGCCACATATAGATTGCCCCTGTTATCTATAGCTACGCCGTTGGGCCCTTCTAATCCACCTTTAACTGTTTGTACGGTTCCTTCAGGTACAGGCTCAGGTGATATAGGCGTTATAGACTGTCCCGCAATAAATTGATTTGGACTATTATATTTGAAATTACCGGGTGCAAATGTGGTTACTTTAATAACCAGCTTTGCGCTGGAACTGCCGGCTGAATTACTTGCAGTTACCGTATAAGTTATAGCATCGGCTATAGTTGCCGGGTTGCCACTTATTTCGCCGGTAAATTTATTTATGCGCAGTCCCGGTGTTAATCCTGGGCTTATGGTAAATAATTTTGCAGGACCACCAGTGGATGATATTTTTTTGATGGAATTGCTTTTTGTATCAGCTACGTAAACATTGCCAGAACCATCTAATGCAACACCGGCTGGATCATGAAGGTTGCTTGCAATTGTTGTGAGCTGCATGGTATTGACCGCAATTTTTTTGATAGCGTCGTTATAAGTGTCAGTCACAAATACATTGCCCGCCGTATCAACTGTAACGCTATGCGGCTTATTCAATCCGGATGCTAATATTTCAGTCATTCCTGTTGAAAATGAAATTTCCTTAACGGCGTTGTTACCCTGATCTGCTACATATACGTTGCCAAAAATGTCGATAGTTATTCCCGTAGGATGATTGAACCCTAAACCTAGCGTACTAATACTTCCGTCTGATGCTTCGATTTTCTTAACGGCGTTGTGTTTCGAATCAGCGATATATATATTGCCAGCTGCATCTACAGCAACTCCTTCTGGTCCGCTAAAGCCGCTTCCAATAGATGTAACAGTGCCATCTGTTTTGCTTATCTTTTTTATCGCGTTATTGTTTTTATCAGCCACGTATATATTGCCGGCTATATCAATTGCTATAGCTGTTGGCGCATTAAATCCGGAAGTGATATTGATCACTGTTCCTCCTGCGATCTTTTGAATACGGTTGTTATATGTATCCGCTATATAAATGTTTTCAGAATCATCAAGAGCAATACCTGAAGGGTTGTTGAAGCCTGTGGCAATTGTTGTAACTGTGTTTGGTGATACAAATTCCGGTGATAAAAATTGCACAGGTTGATTTTTAATGAAAACATCTGGCGTGCTATACGTAAAATCGGCCGGAGCATATTGAAATACTTTTATAACCAATGTAGTCATCACACTGCCCGCTGGATTGGTGCCTGTAACTGTATATTTTGTAGCAGGGCTGATTATAGCAGGGATACCTGATATTTTGCCCGTCTTTGGATTGAGCGTCAGCCCCCTTGGCAATGCAGGACTTATGGCATAGGAGCTTACGGAATTTCCCTCGCCTGCAATAACTTTTACTGCATTATTTCCCTCGTCGCAAATATACACGTTGCCCGAAAAATCAACAGCCACATCCGCTGCCATACTGAAACCACTGCCGAGCTCAGTTGTAGTTCCATTTGCTTTTAAAATCTTCTTTATCGTATTACCGTTATCTGCTACAAATATGTTGCCTGCAGCATCGACCGTAATTCCTGACACACCGCTGAAATTGCCGACTATACTTGTTACCTGGTAATCAGGAACGGCTATTTTTTTGATGGTATCATTGGCGCTGTTGGCCACATATATATTGCCTTCAACATCAACAGCCAGGTCAGAAGTGTTTTTTAATCCGGTAGCAATGGTGGTCATACGTGCATTTGGGATGGCGATTTTTTGCACTGTACCGTTCATTCCATCAGCGGCAAAAATATTGCCTGGCATATCAAGCGCTATACATCGCAGATCCTTAAAGCCCGCCTTAACTTTATTTGTTTGTCCTGTTGACACGGTTATTTTTTTAATTGTCTGATCTCCCGCGTCAGCCACATAAATATTGCCCGATGTATCTATAGAGATGTCCACAGGATTGATTAAGCCAGAACCTAAACCAGAGATGTTGCCTGTTAGTGCATCTATCTTCGTCACTTTGGTTGCACCCTTCTGCAATACATATACATTGTGCTTTGCATCTACTGTACCGGATTGGGGTTGAAAAATGTTAGAACCAACTACGCTAATATTTCCCGGCTGTGTGAAAGTAGTAGAAAGTGGGCTGATAACCTGCCCCTGCACAAACGCATTATTCTTATTATAAGCAAAATTACCGGGAGCATTGAGAAGAGTTATTTTTATTGCGACCGTATCTGTTACGCTTCCTTTTAAATTGGCAGCGGTAACGATATATTTTACATACTGGCTGCGCGTATACGGAGTGCCGCTTATGGCACCGGTACTGTCGTTAATAGAAAGGCCGGGCACCAAGGTAGGCTTAACTGTAAAGCGAACATCAGTTCCCGGTGATACAACTTTGCTTACTTGTCCTGCAAGGTCCACATAAAACACGTTTCCAATTCCATCTGTACCTAAATCAAAAGAATTATACTCCCCTTTAGCTATAGTTATTACATGGTTAGTTCCCGCAACTATTTCTTTAACATCCATGCCCTTATTGTCAAGCACAAATACATTTCCAAATACGTCTGTCGCAATGCTTGTGAACCAGGTAGAAGAGGTTAGAATAGTTTTAATAGAACCATCAGAAACAGAATACATTTTAACCTCCTGGAAAGGATACTGTAAGTAATAAATATTCCCTGGCCCATCCACGGCAAAATACCGAGGCACCGGAAATGCTACAATTGGTGTTATGGCGTGAGTTGTAGCATCTATTTTTTTAATGGCACCATTATTAAGGTCTGCTACATATATGTTGCCGTTATCGTCTATCTCGGCGCCCACTGGAGAATTAAGACCAGATGCTATAATGGTTATTTCGCCTGTCGCTGATATCTCCTTTACGGAGTTGGCCTTCGAATCGGTTACGTATACATTGTTCTCTTTATCAACGCAAATGCCCTTAGGGAAAAGAAGATCAGTTGCAATTGTACTAACAACATTAGTGGAGGCTGTTATTTTTTTTACTGAATGATCCTTGTAATCAGTTATGTATAAGTTACCTAAATGATCACCCGTAACGCTCGAAGCAACGCCATTGAAAGCTAAAGGTTCAATTGATCTCAACGGATAAATTGGTGTTACTGGTTTTCCAACAACGAAACCGAGGGGATCCTGGTACTTGAATTTACCCGGAGCGATCACTGTGTCTCTTGCTACGCCTGGTTTTGATAAATTACGCATAACATAGAGATCACTGTTTACCACTACCAGATCAGGTTTCCCATCTCCATCAAAATCCCCCTGGGCAAATCCGTTTGCTCCGCCCTGTAAAGGGTACATGATCTTTGGAATAAAGTTTAGTTTACCCGGCAGGCTATTGTTTTGAATGATGCCGATATTATTGAAATATTCCCTTGTAACGATCTCAGGTCTGCCATCGCCGTTAAAGTCGCTCACTAAAACAGTATTCGACCATGCTGCTGAAGAATCGATCCTATCTTCGAAATTGATGTGGCCGACCGTTCCGATATTGTGAAAAATAGAGACCATGCTGTCATGGGCATTAGCAGCAACAAGGTCTTTTTTTCCATCAAGATCCAGATCAGTCGATACCAATGAGGATACTAAAACGCCCACGGGAAGGTTGACAGTTTCGCCAAAAGAGATCTTTCCTTTTGTACTGATATTTCTCAATACCTGGAGATCTACAGTGGACAAGCATAATTCTGGCTTGTTATCGCCATCGAGATCATCAGAGAAAAGACTTACCAAACCATTGGTGGGTATAGACTCTTGCAAAGTAAAATTGATCGCTCTATCGTTATTAGCACCTTCGTTGTGAAATAGTGAGATGGTAAATGCGTTACTATTGATAACGATAATATCCATTCTGCCGTCGCCGTCAAAATCATTAATAGTCAGCTCTCTTGGATTTCTTTCCGTCGCTATGTCAAATCCGGGCGCAAACGAGAACTTGCCTGGCTCACTTGTGTTTCGATAAATGGTCAAAGTATTTTCATACCAGTTGGACACAACAATGTCTGTTTTTCCATCGCCATCCAGATCGGCAATTTGCATACCTAGCGAAGCTTTTATCGACGGAAAATCAACGGGGCGCGAGAAACTAACGTTGTTGTTTAATGAAGCATTTGGAATTACAGAGAAACCTACGTCATGCTGCACAATAATGTCTTCTTTACCGTCACCGTCAACGTCATTGGTGAATACATGAAGTGCGGAGGACTGCTTGCTGATCTTGATTGGTTCAGCGAATGAAGCTGGTCTAAGAATGTCATCTCCTGGAAAAGTAATAAAGAATAAAGATGGGCTAATGCCGATAAGGTGGTCTGTAGTTATTGAAATAGGTCCACTACAAGCTCCTGCGGGAACCTTCACTACAATTTCTGTTGTTGTTGCATTTTCCGGTACAGTTTTTACCGGCCCAAAGAATATCATATTCTTTCCTTTGTCAGGGTTAAAATTCGAGCCTTTAATAGTTACGGTTGTTCCAATCGCACCCGAGGTTGGTGCAACTGATTGTATTTGGGGTTGGCTGTTTGTTTTGTATGCAAATGCAAGTAAGCAGACCTGAAAAAGCATTGTCAAAATGTGTTGGGTAAAAAGTTTCATTTCAAAAGATTTAAAGTGTTGAGATATACTGTTTCATCAGTAGTGCGGCTGGTTGAAATTTTATGTATAGATGCAACGAAGGGCATGCTGCTAGTTACAGGTACGTTAACCAAGCTCTGTGTCAGTATGTAGGAATAACAAAATACAATAATACTATTGATAGCACAAGTCTGTATAGCTAAAATGTGGGCTATTTATTAAACGGTTTGTTTTGCGTCCCTTCTTTTTTGCGTTGAAATACAAGGGTCTAGGATAGGTTCAAAAAACTTGCGCTGTATTTTCTAGCCCCCTGCTTGCAAAATATCTATTGGCCAAAAAAGTTGAAGGAGCAGAGAATATGCCCTAAGTTTCTGTCTAATCACCGATTTATATCTCAGATCGCAACATTAAAAACATCGGCTATTTCCATAAAAGATTCGACTGTGTTCCCACTTTCCCTACGAAAGAACCCCTTGGCAATCAAGGGGTTTCTTCTTTTAAAAAACTCCTGAAATTGCGCCGGTAAAGCTTAGAATCACAAGTACACTTTTATATCTCTTTTATACAGTAGACATCAATAACTATCTACACAGTTTAGATGAAATTGCAGATTTATTTTTGTTTTAATAGTCGGGATGTAAAAACGCCCGTCCTGGTTAAGACAGGTGCTTCCGATTCTTGTTAAAAAATATTGCAATTCTAATTGAGGGCATGGTTTATCTGATGATCCAAAACGTCGGGTGGGCTGCTGACATAGAGAACATTAGTTGCATAAAAATACTGCGATAAAATTACTTCCCGTTTCCAATTGCGATAAAATTACTTCCCGTTTCCAGAGGCTTATGTTTTTAGCTTCTCAATGATGTCATCAATGGCAAACACGTAAACCTCGCTTTTTCACAACTCAGCCACTGCGAGTTAGCAATTTAACCCAACGATCTGGCAGACACATTTTGCTCTTGACAATCCTTTTCAAATTATCTAGCTTTACCTGACCCCATATTTAGCAATACTGTATAATTCCGGAGCATTGCTCTGTTTGTCGCCTTTTGAACTTCCAACACCTGCTGATCAGCCCATATTAACCTAAAATAAATTACGATGAAGAAAACATCAACCCAACTGTGGTGTAAACTGCAGCCATCTAAACTACTTGCTTGCATAAGCCTGTTATTCTTTACCCATTCTGCTTCGACGCAACAGCCCGTGATTACATCATTCACTCCCCTGCAAGGAGCAAAAGGAACTACTGTAACCATACAAGGGCAATATTTTGCATCTACAACCCAGGGCAATACTGTTTATTTTGGTGCCGCACGCGCCATTGTCTCGAGAGCGTCAGCAACATCACTTACCGTTACGGTGCCAACCGGAGCCAGCTACGGACCAATCAGTGTAACTGCTAATTCCAGGACCGGGCGTTCAAAAGACAATTTCATTTTTACATTCACCGACAACGGGGACCTTTCTCAAGGTGCATTTGGCACAGCAGCACCAATTGTACCCAATTCAGGCACCGCATTTAAAGATCTCGACGGCGACGGAAGATTGGATATGCTGGTAATATCTTCTTCAAGACAATTTAACGGCGTTTACTATGATTTCTCCACCCTTTCCTTCTATAGAAACATGGGGTCGGCCGGCTATGTTAATTTCAAGCTTTCCGGCACATTTAAGCTACCACAGAGCCCCGCCTTTTACCTGGGAGAAAATGCATTGACTGACCTGGACGGGGACGGAAGACCTGACCTGGTCCTTTCCGCACGATATGATTCCATAATTAAAGTGTACAAGAACATAAGCACCTCCGGTAAGATTCAATTTGAACCACCAGTTGACTTCAAAGTAAATGAACGCTTAAACTATACCAGCTATGTTCACGATATTGATGGCGATGGACTGGCTGATTTTATAGGCGTTGATATTGCAGACTGGAAGATATTCAGAAACACGAGCGCCAATGGAAAAATCTCTTTTTCAACAACAACTTCTGCCAGTTTCTTTCTGCGTGGCGCTAACTCCCATATAGAGTTTGGCGATATTGACGCCGATGGCAAAATTGATGCACTCGGTGCGAACGGAAATCAATATGTAGACATTGTTAAAAACAACTCTACACCCGGCAATTTTATATTTGAATACCACTCACTCTATATTGGAACAAACACATCCTGGGATGTTGCAGTTGGCGACGTAAACGGAGACCTGAAACCAGACCTTGCAGTAACCGACGTTCATAACAACACCGTTTCTGTTTTGCAAAACAATGGGACGGCAGGAACAATAATCTTCTCGCCCGCCATTACTTTCCCCACCGGCAGCTTTCCGCTCCAGGTATTACTTAATGATCTCAATGGTGATGGAAAAGCAGACATCCAGACTTTCGGACAGTACAGTGAAGACAATACAACAATCGCTCTATTAAAGAATACGGGAATGAATGGCAACATCGCATTCGATCCTGCCATCCTTTATAACGACGGAAATTTCAACTATATAAATTGCGTAAATGACATTGACAATGATGCAAAACCTGATATAGTTGTGGGCTATCACACCTACAGCACCCGTTACGAGACCTATATACTTAAAAACCAGGTAAAAACTTCGTCACAAACTCCGGTTATAACGCATGTAACTCCGACGGGTGGAATTCGCGATACCATCACTATCAACGGTAACTATCTTTCCGGCGTTTCAAGCATTACCCTCGGCGACAGTGCAGTACAGATGTTTAGTATACTATCTGACTCTAAAATAAAAGCAGTTGTGGGTGGCGGCGCAACCGGCGTTGTTAAAGTAACTTCAGCTGCAGGCACAGCCGTGTATAACAAGTTCACTTATAGCACAGCTACCTCTATAAGTATAAAATCAACTTTACCTTCATCTGGTTGCAAGGAAGAGACTACTTTGTTCAAAACAATCATCCGCAATCAACCGTCCGGCGCTTACTACGACTGGTTTAAAAATGGCGTAAGAGTAGGTAACAGAAATGCAGAATACAGAACAACACGCCTTTTAGAAGGTGATAGCGTTTGGGCTGTGCTTACCACAAACACCCTTAAAATGAAGAGCAATGTGATTACTGCTCATATTGACGAGGTTTTAAAGCCAACGATTAAGATCTCAACAACCAAAACTGACGTATGTAAAAATACCCCCGTTACATTTAAGGCAACAATCACCAATGGAGACTCTTCAGCAAGTTATCAATGGATAAAAAACAACGCTTATGTTGGAACGAACAGCGATACTTATACAAACAATACACCGGCAACGGGTGATTCGGTAGCCTGTATATTGAACTTAGCAAGGAATTGCGCCATTGTTCCCATTACAAGCAACTACATTAAAATAACTGTAACCAGGGAAGCACCCGCCCAGCCGTCGCCGATCGACGGTCCGTCTGTTGTAAATAGTAACGAGGCAGGATTAATGTTTAGCGTAATAAATGATTACAATGTGAGCAGTTATCAATGGTTAGTTCCATCCGGCACCACCATCACATCAGGCAAAAATACCAATGCTATAACAATAACATGGAATGACATGCCTGGAAAGATATCAGTAAAAGCATCTAACGCCTGCGGCAGCCAGGTTGTAGCCAAGAGCGTACAGCTAGCGCCTCAACAAGCGCCATCGATCGCTGAAATAACAGACTTCTCTGTTTATCCGAACCCGGCGAAAGAAAAAATAAATATTTCCATAAACAGTTTAAACGACGGCAAATTCATTATGGAACTAAGAACACAATCCGGCCAGGTACTGCAGTCTCAAAAGATGCAAACCATAAAAAGCCGGTTATTTGCCTCCTTTGAGGTTGCCAGCTACGCACCCGGCATGTACTATGTTATTGCAATAGATGAAAAGAAACAAAGCTTTAGCAGACGTATACTCATTAGCCGTTAGAAAGAAGAATACATTCCAGCGCATTTCCTGTTTCATCAGCAAGTATGTTGAGCAGGAAATGCGCTATTTGGTTAAGCGTCAACTGTAAACCATACCCTGCAAGGAAGCCCTTTTGTAAAGCCGTAACAATCCGGTAATCTGCGAGTCAAATACATTTCCAACAGGCAAAAAATTTCAGCCAAGCCACCGATTTTAACATATATCGCGGCTAAGCGCATCAAAAATCTTCATCCAGATCAATAAAAAAATAATATCAGTATGTGCGGCTTAAAAAAAGTAAAAACAACGTTTAACATTTGATTGATAAAAATCAATGACTATTTCAAATCCTGTTTACCCGATTGTTATCCTTAATCAATAAAATCAATTTAATCATTTATCAAAATATTTTATCTGCTATATATTACACATATTACCTTATTAATATCTTATAATTGTTTAATATTATTATTGCTAAAATGTATTAGCACTAGCATTTTTTTCCGGATTAGAATAAAATTAAATTACCGTCCCGGATATCCATTAACAAAATTCAATTGATCTCCGTATTAACTTTGCGTCGTCAAAGGGAAAAAGAATACACAAGGTGCACCGAAATATTCTACCGAAGCCCTGAACAAAATCCAATTTTTTTAAAGCCAATATCCATGATTAAAATCGCAGTAGCTGCGCTTATAGCCAGCGCTATGCTCTTAAGTTGTTCAAAACAGAACGACGTTGTTGCTCCTGTAACAACAACCGAATCTCAGTCACAAAGACTTGCAGCCGAATCTATCACTACCAACAAAAGAATCAACCTTCCAATCAGCGGCACATCTGTATATATTACAGATGCCAGTACAATCAAGTACGTACCAGGTGATACGCTGGTAGTTCCAAAAAATGTGGTACGTGTTACTTTATACAAGGTGAACGGTACCGCTGAGAAACCAGTTGTTATTACCGCTGCTCCGGGTGTTATCATCGGAGGTTTCGACCGCGCTTCATTTGATATCGTAGGTAAATACATTAAACTTGTTGATATCAACATCACCGGTAAGCCTACAGCAATTGGTATCAAAGCCTATTATTGCTCTGATATTGCGCTCGAAAACATACACATTGATGGCGCTGCCATAGGTGTAATGCTTAAGAATGATGCGATAGCTACCGATCCGAACACCTACTATCCCAATGCCGTTATCAGAAACGTTTCTTTGAAGAATGTGTCTGTAAAAAACTGTACTGATGAAGGCTTTTATATTGGTAATACTTCTGATTATCAGAATGGTTATAAAAATAGCCCGATCATCGGTCTTACCGTACAGAATGTTTCTGCAGAAAACACAGGCTGGGATGGTTTCCAGGTAACAAACGCTCAGAACTGTTTAGTGGATGGCGTACGTGTTATCAATGCTGGTACAGCCAACAAAGAAGCACAAATGAGCGGCATTACCATCCAGGATGCGACAACAGGTACATTCCAGAATCTTACTGTAAACAAGAGTACCGCCGCAGGTTTAAATATCTTCTCTTGTGGAGAAGTACACGTAAGCAATGTTGCCCTTCAGGATGTAGCATTGTCCTCTCTATCTTACGGTATTATCGTTGACAACAGATATGACAGAGGATTTAACCTTGGCGCGAAAAAGTTGATCATGGAAAACGTAAGTGTTAAACAGACAACAAGCGTTAAAGGAAAAATTGCGATGTATGTGATCAATGGTACCACCAACGGAGCTCTGGCTGCAATACCCGGTACAGTAACGAACTTCACTTATGATGTTGCAAGCTGGGAAAAGAAAACTGTAGACTATGCGAAAAACGTTTACTACGGCGGCACAGATGGCATCCCTACAACTACATCCTCTTCAACAGGCACAGAACAGGCGCTGGCATTACCATCAGTTCCCGTAAACGTTGCAGCAGCAGCGGCGGGCACTACTGTAAATTTAACATGGGCAGCACCATCAAACACAGGTGGTGGCGCCATTACAGGTTATAAAATTTACCGTGGAACTGTTGCCGGAAAATACAACCTCATTAGAACAGCTTCGGGAGGTACATTCTCCTATGCAGATGGCAATAAAGTACCGGGAACAACCTACTACTACGCAATCAGTGCACTTAACAGCATAGGTGAAGGACCGTTATCAGCAGCAGTAAAAGTAACCCCCTAACAGGATTTAATAGTGTGATTTTTTAAGAAGTAAGAAGCTGTATCATATGATACAGCTTCTTTGCTTTCCAGCAGGTTCTTTCCTAATGTCTACAGGTTCCTTGACAACAATCTTATCTTTTGCATGCACAAGCGCTTTGCAAACAATGCGACAGATCAGGGATGGAAATAAAAACAACACTAGTACCCATATATTATTGATATTGGAAGTGGAAACTGCACCTATCAATTAGGCCTCGATATGTCGCAAAATTTCATCGTGCCAAACCCGTATGCAGCGCATTAAAAAATTGTTTAGCTGACAATTTTAACACTCAGCCGTTCGCTGCTTAAAAAAACTTTATCTACATCAATAAAATTAAAATCATTAATGTCGCCGGGCTTAAAAAAAGTCACGAAGACTTTTATTTTTGGTTTGATTTATATCAACCCGTTTTTTATTATTTCTACCCCAATATGCAAGTGTACACCGAGACTATACTTTTAAACATTTGGCAATTATTTTATCTAACACATTTTACACATATCATATTATTACACTGTGTTAAGATTCGCTGACACGCTGTACTGACGGGCATTTCAGCCTGCAATGATACTCAATTAGAAAACGATTAAATGTCTTCATAAGTACCTCCATTAACAAAAAACAATTGATCCCCGTATTAACTTTGCATCGTCAAAGGGAGAAAAAGAATACACAAGGTGCACCGGAATATTCTACAGAAGCCCTGAACAAAATCCAATTATTTTAAAGCCAATATCCATGATTAAAATCGCAGTAGCTGCGCTTATAGCCAGCGCTATGCTCTTAAGTTGTTCAAAACAGAACGACGTTGTTGCTCCTGCAACAGCAACCGAATCTCAGTCACAAAGACTTGCAGCCGAGTCCATAACTACCAACAAAAGAATCAATCTTCCAATCAGCGGCACATCTGTATACATCACAGACGCCAGTACAATCAAGTACCTGCCAGGTGACACGCTGGTAGTTCCAAAAAATGTTGTACGTGTTACTTTATACAAGGTGAACGGTACCGCTGAAAAACCAGTTGTTATTACCGCTGCCCCGGGTGTTATCATCGGAGGTTTCGACCGCGCTTCATTTGATATCGTGGGTAAATACATTAAACTTGTTGATATCAACATCACCGGTAAGCCTACAGCAATTGGTATCAAAGCCTATTATTGCTCTGATATTGCGCTCGAAAACATACACATTGATGGCGCTGCCATAGGTGTAATGCTTAAGAATGATGCGATAGCTACCGATCCGAACACCTACTATCCCAATGCCGTTATCAGAAACGTTTCTTTGAAGAATGTGTCTGTAAAAAACTGTACTGATGAAGGCTTTTATATTGGTAATACTTCTGATTATCAGAATGGTTATAAAAATAGCCCGATCATCGGTCTTACCGTACAGAATGTTTCTGCAGAAAACACAGGCTGGGATGGCTTCCAGGTAACAAACGCTCAGAACTGTTTAGTGGATGGCGTACGTGTTATCAACGCTGGTACAGCCAACAAAGAAGCACAAATGAGCGGCATTACCATCCAGGATGCGACAACAGGTACATTCCAGAATCTTACTGTAAACAAGAGTACCGCCGCAGGTTTAAATATCTTCTCTTGTGGAGAAGTACACGTAAGCAATGTTGCCCTTCAGGATGTAGCATTATCCTCTAAATCCTACGGGATTATCGTTGACAACAGGTACGACAGGGGATATAATCTTGGAGCCAAAAAGCTGTTCATGGAAAACGTAAGTGTTAAACAGACAACAAGCGTTAAAGGAAAAATTGCGATGTATGTGATCAATGGTACCACCAACGGAGCTCTGGCTGCAATACCCGGTACAGTAACGAACTTCACTTATGATGTTGCAAGCTGGGAAAAGAAAACTGTAGACTATGCGAAAAACGTTTACTACGGCGGTACAGATGGCCAGTAAATCCAGGCCCCTGCATCTTCAACAACTGTAGCAAACACAGCGCCGTCCGCTCCGCTTAATTTCAGCGCTGCTACATCAAGCAACACAGTTTCCTTGTCATGGTCTGCTCCTGCTACAACGGGTGGAACTATCACAGGCTATAAGATCTACCGCGGAACTGCTCCTGGCAAGTATAATCTTATCAAAACTACAAACGGTAGCACATTATCGTACGTTGACGGAAATAAGGTTAACGGAACAACTTACTATTACGTTATCAGTGCCTTGAATGCAATTGGGGAAAGTCCGTTATCTGCTGCAATAAGGGCAATACCTCAATAACAAGGAATGTTTTGTAATGGCAGATATTAAATAAAAAAGAAGGTCGCATCAAATAATGGTGCGGCTTTTCTTTTTTTAATATTGATCCATTATTGTCCGACTAAAATTTGAACAAACTAAGTGTAAGCCCTTCTTAAGTCATAGTACCAGATGAGTTTAAGCTGCATCTAAATAAAGGGAGGAGTATCCGATGTTTCAAACCAGGAGTTGCAAAGAGAAAAAATAGCCTATTCTGGCATGTAGATTTTTGTGAACAGACGTGACTGAGAAATAACATATACAGAGGAACATTTGAGCGCTGATTACCCCATCCCGAAGGGCAATGTCATTAAGTTAAGAGTTTTCATATCAAACGCTTATAAAATACCACCATCAGTTTTATATTCGGGAGACCTCTCCTGTCGTCGAGGTGACGTTGAGGTTGCAGACTTGCTCATTATTCTGTACTTGGTATTGATGCTGTTGTGATTATTTTTTCAGACAAGCCAGGATCGTCATATCGACGATAGGAGATATCTCCCAAAGTTGAAGATGTCTGTGCTTAACTTAATGACATTGCCCTTCGGGATGAAATTATTATAGAAATTTATATACGTTTGTATAAATTGAGCTTAATCTTCTTAATAAAATTAGATTGACTACCTTCTCCGTTATTAATTAAAATACTGTTTCACAGGTTAGTCGAACAATAATGATATTGATCAAACAATTCAAAAACGAAACATTACTATAAAGACCCGGTATCTCTTACGCTTTGTCGAACAGGCTTGTAAGCTGCCCGCCAGATAGGCAATGAGGTAAATAATATAAATATGCCGACAACGAGCGCAACAGTTCCGTTATCTGCGATTATACCCAATAATGCCACACCTGCGCCAACGACAGCAACTGCACCTGCGATTATTTTAACACCAAAAACGTTCTGCTCATGGGCATCGGCATTATTCTGATGAATTACATCGCGTGACTTTTCTGCCGCAGGCACAAAGCGATGAACAGCAATGCTTCCTTTAGCTACATAATACAATTCCCAGCACAACAACACAAATACAGGTATGCCCACTCCCAACGAAGTCTCCCATACACGGTTGAGCTTATGTCCAATAAGCTCCGGACCAAACAACTTTAAAGCCAGGCTGATCACCAGGCCGCATAACGAAGCGCTCACAACTGATGTTGCCGTTTGTCTTTTTGAATAAAGCGTCCAGATAATTGGCGCGAATAGTGCGCCGCCTGCAATTGAAGCAGTACTGAGCACCATTTCAACAATGCCGCCAATCATTGGCACCAGCATGGCAATACCAATTGTAATGGCGCCAAACAATACCGTAAATACGCGCGCCATTTTTATCAACGTCCTCTCGCTCGCATTCGGACTAATCAGCTTTTTAAATACATCATGAGCGAACACAATAGCCATCATATTAATAGTAGTATTGGCTTTGCTGGCGCTGGCTGAGATCATGCCGGACAAAACCAAACCTATCAGCCCGGCAGGCAAAATGCGCTGACACAACATCATGTATGCTCCTTCCGGTTGTAAGCCGGTAAGTGAAGGATTAATCACGCGATACAACATCGGAGGAAGCATCCAGATAAATGGGCTTATCAAATACAGTATAGAAAACAGGTAAGCCACTTTACGTGAATTCTTTTCACTGGAAACACTGGTGTATCGTTGTACATAGGCCCAGTTACCTCCGATATAGACCGTTTGATAAGCCAGAAAGGCCAGAAAGAAACCAAAAGAATATTCTTCATTAAAGAATTTAAAAAATCCATCCGGCGACTGCTGCACAAAATGATTGGCGCCCCCGGCTTCTTTAAATGCAATGGGAATGATTATAAGAACTGCAGCAGTAAGTATAACAAACTGCACGACGTCTGTAACCAACACTGCCCATAACCCCCCGGCAGAAGTGTATAATATGATGATACCACCAATAATCAGAATGCACGTATTTAGCGACAAAGGCGTAGCAACACTTACCATTTTACCAACAGGATATAACACCGAAGCAGTGGTAAACAATCCATGCAGCATAATAAGAAACGTATAAAACTGTTGTGTTTTAGTGCCAAGACGTTTTCCGATATAATCGGCTGCAGTAACTGCTCCTGTACGTTTCCATTTTGCTGCTATGAACATGGCTACTATAAGCCCGCCAATAACCATCGTTAATTGTATGCCATTAGCAACAAAACCGCTTTTATAGGCGATAGAACCCCATACGACAAAAGTTCCAGCCGAAAAATAACTGATGAACAACGAAATGCTGTTGATCATCCAGGGAGTAGATCCTCCTGCTTCAAAAAAAGCGGAAGAGTTCTTGCTTCCCATTCTTGTAAACATCATGCCTATGCCCAATATCAGCAAAGCGAACACCGCCATCACAATAAAATCAAGTTGCCCCATATAGCTGTTTTAGTTTTACTCGAAAGATAATTATTCTGTTTTTCTGAAAGGCGATTACTGTAACAGGTTAATTTTATTCAATTACATAAACCCGCAGCCCGTAACCTTTTATTTCCGTTTTAAACGAATCTGTTAACCCCCCGCTTTTTCCCGTCGAAAGTTCTGTTATTGTATTTTTTCGGGTTTGACTAACGGTGCCGGCTTGTTGAATGTTGATCTTAAGGTTTGCACTGGCCGGTTCATTTATGTCATTAAGTAAGATGATGAACAATTTCTTTTTATCAACGCTTTGAGCCAGGATATATTCAACATTCGGATTGTCGCATGTTACCAATCCCTCGCGGATGATTAAATTGGCTGACTCACCAAATATTTTGCCCGGGGCAAACCCATAAGATTCATGCGGACCCACTTTAGGCGTTACAAAACCTCTTGGAAAAACAACCTGGTTATTAGAACGCATTTGCACCTCTGCCATCAGGTAATCGGTGATCCAGCCAATTTGCCACCAGGCATGATGCGGGTAGGGACCTGCGCCTTTATTCATCGTGTTCCAATAATAGGAAGCTACGCTGGTTTTGCTGTCAACAAAGGCATCTCTTCCTATAGCGGCCGCACGTGCAGTTTCTATAAACAACAATTCTCCCGTGAGTTGAAACATACGGACAAACATACCTGCGTGGCTACAAAGCATAATCGGCCCGGCGTGATTGGCTGAACCTAAGATGCCGCCATGTTCAAAACTTAATCCTGATTGCGAAATTTGCCAGTCCTCCCGTTCAACACCATTCACCTGCTTTATTTTGCTGCTGGCAACAGGTTGCGCATAAATTGAAGTCAGATACATTCTTGCAGTTTGGATAGCAGCATCCTGGTATTTTTTGTCATTGGTGAGATCATATAAGTCCAGCAATGCCTGTGCGGATTGCCCTGTCGCGAAGTCCGGCGCATAACGCGCATCACCACAAACACCAATAAAATTTCCTTTTTCCACCGCATTCTTAATAAACCAGTCTGCACCTTTTTTAGCAGCTGATAAATATTTTTCATCCTTCAGAATGCGGTAAGCAACCATCAACCCATAAAATGTTGGCCGGAGGTCTTTTATATCTGTGAACAAAGGTTGTTGCGTATGCTTATCATAAGCAACTTCCCAATCGCCACCGGGCTTCTGCCATTTCATTAACAGATCTGCACCAAGCGCCAGGCGTTCTTTTAATGCAGCGTTATTGGGATCAAACAGAAGGATATTACCAATATCGAGCATTATGTAGTATGTCAGGCTAACGGGCTCCACGAACTCACCCCACTCCTCTGTAAAGGTTTTTCTTTTTGCAAGATAGTATTGCCCTATTGCGGCACCTTTAAAGAAGCCATCATCCGTTTGTTGCTGTGCCAGTTTAAAGTTCAAAGCAAAAGGCAGCACACTGTCTTTGAGGAACTGGTCGCCACTCAGGTTTGCCAGCATCCACATCGCACCATAATCCGAATTTTTCATGGCATCACGATTAGAACCTACCACGCCTCCGAAATAAGCCTGCCCTCCTATCTTTAAGCCTTTATAATCCTCAACGCTCCATAAAGATGTTTTTCTATCAACGAGATAATCGTGCATTTTTTCAATCCTGTTTACCAGCGCCTGCTTATTTTTCCGGAGTGCAAGCGTTTTATTAAAGCCATACACATCATTGACCGCGTGTGTTAAAAGCTTGTACCATCCCCCATTCTGAATACTGTAACGAAAACCGTATTGTATTTTATTTCCTTGCTTTTGCAGGGACGAAGGCTCACCTAAAACAGGGTAATACATCGTTGGGGAAAATTGCGAACGCCGGTTTTTATGAGAGATTCCCAGGAACCAATCTTCATGTGTACTTTTATCATACGCCCATGGATCACGCCCTAGACCAGGATTGGGAATAACAGCAAAAGAAACTTGTTCTCTGGTAGTTATGATAGGGCAAAAGGAACTGGCACAACGTTCACGATACACAACAGGCAAAGCCGGAATACCCTGCCCGTACCCATAACCCAGTATCACATTCTTCTGTACTTCATTTCCCTGAAAATACCCAGGAACGGTTGCCCAGGAAATATCTTGTTCATCTACAGTAACAAGCGATGGGCTTGCCAGCGAAAAATAACCATCTTTCTTACAGGTCATTTCCTGCTTCACCAATACATCTCCGTTATGCTCATCATCGAGCTTCCACTCTGTCTTGATAATTCCCAGTGGTGTCTCTTGTGTGAACTGAACAATATTCCCTTGCTTAGTTGCTGCGGAAGGAAAATAATGATAAGCATCTCCAGCAGTATTGAGAGACACAGGAGAAGTAGCCTGTTTCCAATTATTGATTTGGTATTTATATAACGTATCCGGCCATGGATTACCAGTAATGGTTTTGAAAATAGTGTCAGGTTGTTGAGCCGGTTTCTGAGCTGCATACAGCAAACTGTATTCGCCTGACGGACGACCAACGGATTGCCACTGTCCTCCGACATTGTATTCAAAACTTTTAATCCGCCATCCTTCACTTTTTTTCACCCATGAAATCCGAATGCTTTTGTTTACAAGTTCTATAACATCTTCTTTCGCGAACAAGCCTACGGTGTAACCCAGCAATACTATTAATAACAAAACTTTTTTCATACGCACATTTTTTGAAAGCTCAAAGCGTAAAGCTTAAAGCCTAAAACTAAAGACTCAATTTTAAACAGTACTACAATAGATATATTTGTTGTTCAGATTGACCGAACACTTACCCCTCATGCCTTCTCATACCTCATGCATCAAAACTGATACGTGACACCTGATAGCTGATAGCTGATAGCTGACAGCTCACAGCTCCTCATAGCACCTCACCTCAAACACAGCCGCAGGTGAATACTCTGACGGATGTTCAACACGAATGACTAACTTGTTTGTTGTTATCGCTTCATCAAGCACAATTTCATTTCTCGTTTGATAGTTGCCTTTTTTTTCAAACAACAAATTATCCCTGTCATCATAAATGGCATAATTACGCACACAGAAAGGCATTACATTTTCCGGATGAGACATTAACACCGATTCCATCGGATGATCAAAATCCGAATCGAAACTTAAGAGTATCTTTTTTAAGTGTTTTGGGCTTTCCCACGTAATGGTTAATGTGGGTGATTTATCCGAAAAGTCAGCCACCCATGCATTTGGCGCACTCACCGGGCGCGCAATACCATTGCGAATATTCCCGGCTTTAAACACATTCAATGGATGCTCAAATTTCAGTGCCAGGTTATGACCGGCAGGTCTGCGCTGCGGACACCAGAATTCAAAGCTATCCATACCAATCTCATCCGGAGCTTCCTGTTTGCCATAGTTGGAGACAGCGGGATTAACCGTATTAAATACACTCAATATGCCTGTAATGCGTTTTTCAGACCTTGACACGCTAACGGAGGGACATTTATGTATAGTAACAAAAACATATTGTGACGCACTCACTTCAATATCCGTTTTAAGCCGCAGGCAATTTTTACCAGGCTGAACCGGCAATTCAAATTTTGCCAGGCAAGTATCGGGTGTAAAACTATTAATACGTGATGAAGCCCTGATCTCAGCGTGCAATATTGCCTGCTCCGCAGCATAGGCATGAAAATATACTTCAGGAATTTGTCCTTTTTCAACAGGAATCATTTGCGCTACTGAAAGATCTAACGAAACTCTTTCAATATCTTCTTCCAGCTCTTTTAATTGCAGCTCGCTGCTAGCTATGATTGTAGCCTGCTGAACAAGATCCTTTTCATCAATCACATCAGCACCCGGAATGAACTGGCCAATGCGGGCGAGTGAGCGCTGTAATTCAATCATTTTCTCTTTTGGAAGTAAATCAGCAGGCTTGCAATTGTATTTTTTGCACAACACTGCAGCCATTGCTGACGCCTGTGCTACGTAAGCGCTGGTGGCCATAACGCGTGAAGAACCAAATGCAACATGCGACACACTAATGATGCGACCTGCAAGAAAAAGGTTTTTGATATTTTTTGAATACAGGCTGCGATAAGGGATCTGGTAAATGCCTTTGCTGTGCCACTGATTGCATCCGGGAGCACTGGAATAAACCCCGTCAGAAGGGTGGAGGTCGATGCTCCAGCCACCAAAAGCAACTGCGTCAGGGTGGGTCCGTTGCTCAACAATATCCTGCTGACGTAGAAGATAGTCGCCTATAAACCGCCGGCTTTCTCTTTTCCCGGGAATCATGCCCACCCATTCCAGCGTAAGGGTTTCAGCTTCGGGAAAATTGCCGGAGTTTTTAATATAATTCCAAACACCATAAACAATCTTCCAGAGCTCCCATTTTATCTTTTCCGTATCATGTACTGTATCCAGTCTGCCGCCATATTCAATCCACCAAAGTTTACAACCGAACTCCTGCGAATTAAAACTTTTGAAGCGGGGGATCTTTGTGATATCGTTCAATGCAAATGACGGAGGCACAAACTTAACCGGCACACCTGTATCCTTTGAATAGAAATACAAAGAGTGACCCAGCAATTCTCCATACTCCTCCGTTGGTGCAAACTGCTCTCCAAATTCATTTTTGCTCTCCGCTCCCATCCTGAATGCTGCGCCGGACAAGAATCCTACAACACCATCACCAGAAGCATCACAAAACAGTGGCGCATGTAACTCAAAAGAAGTCTGGCTCTGGCTGCAATAAGCTTTTACAAATTCAATGGTATCAGCATCTTTCTTCACCACATCATAAACGGATGTATTCAACAGTAATTCAATATTGGGTTCGCTCACCACTTTATCGAGCAAGATCATATCCATAATTATGGGATTACCTTCGGGATTGCAGTACATATTCTCTACCAATATTTCGTCAATCACACCGCCTTCTCGTGCCCAGCGATTATTATTGCCCATATGAGAAGTTGCACCCAGTACCCAAAGCCTCACCTCACTGCTTGAATTGCCACCCAACACACTTCTATCCTGCGCCAGTACAACTTTCAACCCCTGCCTGGCAGCAGTGATAGCGCAACAAACGCCCGACAAGCCTCCTCCCGTTATAACCAGGTCCGCATGTATTTTTACGACGGGAAAAGAGCGGCTATCCCTGCTTTCTGATTGTATCATTCTTGATGTTTTGACGTATTATAAAACCGATTCGTTTACAGATCTTATTTTCTGTCTTCCGTAATACCTTTCCAGTCATCTGTTCTGAAAGGAGACAGCGGAAAACCCTCTTTATTGTAAATATTTGCACCATTGCTTTCTACAGGGCTTCCTGTCCATGCATACCGCACAGCTAATGGATTTGATACTGACTTATTCCACACAACTATTTCATTATTGCGAATAACTGCATCAGCCCATACAAAGCGATGATCACTCCCAGCAATAGAAAAACCTTTTGCCATCGCACCTCTTGCAATCAACCCATTTCTAACGTTATTCACCTTTATGTAGATTGTATCATTCTGAATCCGGCAAGATTGATATAGCGGCGAGATCTGCAATGCAGTGTCACCATATGCCATCTTTTCAGCGGCTGCAGCGAGGCGCTTGCCTACAGTTTGTTTATCTGTCGGATGAACATCGTAAGGATTACCGGCATCCACAGTAACGGCCATACCCGTATTAGCCAACGACAAAGTCTTCTCCTGCGCTTCTCTCAATTCAGCCCATTCACTTTCAACAGGATCCCCGGTCAGTTTTCCAAAGCCAGCCAACTGTACATACAGGAAAGGAAGATCTCCCTGGTTGAATTGCTGCCTCCAATTATTGATCATCAACGGCAATAATTTCCTGTATTGAAATGCACGTCCGGCATTCGCTTCTCCCTGGTACCACGTAAAGCCCTTCAGCCCAAGGTCTTTAAAAGGAGCAATCATGGCATTATACAATGCAGCTAATTGATAAGACAAAGGCGGGGCCGTTACCTGGTGTGGATATTTATCAAGACTTAGACCGGTTGCATACCTCCACTCGCCGGCAAGCGGAATTACAATTGATCGATCTGAAGCAACCAGGGGTTCTATTCTGAGATCTGCAGCATTTTTACTTTGGAAGCCGCTGATCTTTTCAAAATTCTCTAAACGGATAGCTATATTGTTTTCTCCCTCATGAACAAAAGCTTTTGGTATGCGATAAGTCCTTCTGCCCGGAGCCCAGGAAGTTGAGCCGGCAACAATGCCATTGAACCATGTTATATCCCGTTCATTCAATGTTTCCAGATTAAGTATCAGATCCTTTCCTGCGAGCATCGGAGGAACATAAAAGGATCTCCGTAACCAAATGCTCCCTTTATAGCTTGTTAGTGTGTCTGTAAAAAGAGCAGGCAGACTGATCTTTCCCCAGTTTGATGGATTTAAACCTGCACCGTACCATTTTTCAACATAACCTCTATCCAACATCTGCAAAGCCGATTGATATTGTTTTAAGCTATCAGCGTATAACGCCTGCAGCGCTTGTACCGTTTTACCTTCAGCATTTTGCTTTGATACAACAGCAGCCTTTTCCTTAAAACCGGGCTGTGAGGCAATTGAATCAAACCCTGTCCAGGCCTCTATTGGTGTGCCTCCCCAGGAAGAGTGAATAATACCAATTGGCACTTTATACTTCTCATAAAGCCGCTTTGCAAAAAAGAAAGCCACCGCCGAGCACTCGTAAGCAGTTGCAGGAGTTGATATTTTCCACTCAGCCCTATCAATATCATCTTTTGGAACAGCGCTCACATTTTTTGGAACGGTGATGAAGCGAATTGCAGGATAACCGGCATGCTGCAATTCGTATGGCGCATTGAATGTTTTCAGCATGATCCATTCCATATTGCTTTGCCCTGAGCACAGCCAAACATCTCCGATCATTATGTTACGCAATGTATAAGAAGAATCTGCGTTAATGACCAAATCATAAGGACCACCGGCTGGCATTGCAGGGAATACAGCCTGCCATTTTCCGTCTTTACCTGTAACAACCTTACTATTCTTTCCTGCAAACGCTATTTGAAACACATAGTTTGCACGCGCTGTGCCCCAGATCACAATCGGCTTCTGCCGCTGCAATACCATATTACTGCTGAAGAAATGCGGCAATTGTACCGGTTGTGCATTAACATTATTAGAAATCGTCAATGTAAAAAGACAAAGCAAAAAGCAACAACCGGAAGATATCGTTTTGAATGAAACCATTGTTTTATAAGAACTTTATTTCAATAGTTTTTTAAGTATCACAAAGCCACCAGGCTTCACAAGTTCCACTTCAACTTCGCCGGCAGGCAAGTCGACATCAATCTGCTGACTCTCACCCGGGTGCAACGTATTTAAAGCAATTTCCCTGTCGTTATACCTGATGCGGTATCCTTTGATCGTATAGCTTGGAAAATCCTTCCTGGCAGTTACATTGATAACAGCCTTGCCGTTTTGCTTATTCAGCAGCTCAAGTGTAGCGGGTGCAAACTCTTCCTGCCATGCGATGTACATACCTCGTTTTTCCCTTTCCGGAGACACGAGGCCCCATGCCCTGTATCCATTGGCACCTGTGCCGGGGAAGCGGCTGAAATAATCATTGAAAGTCCACACTGATGCGCCCACTACATAATCACATTGCCTGAAATCTGCCATCGCTTTTTTCAAATGTTGCACGCGCTCTTCCTCGGTTTTACCTTCGTCTGCCCGAAGGCCAAACTCACTTATATACACCGGCTTGTTTGGGTACAATTCATGTATATGTTGTACATGTTTAAGATGATCAGTGTATATGTTGGCACTCACAAAATCTACATATTGGGAAGCTTCATCTTCAGGCTTCTTAATCCAGTCGCGGAATACAATCATACTCGCAAACGTGATCAAACGCGAATTATCAAGTGATTTTACAAAACTGCTCATATCGCGTACCCAAGCCTTGCCTTCTTCTGCCTGGGATTGAAATTCATTACCTACACTATAAGCCACAACACTTGGGTGGTTCCAGTCACGTTCAACCATTTCCTGCATTTGCGATTGAAACTTGCGACGCATCATGGTATCACTCATTTGTTTTGGCGTCATTTGCCAGTTGCCCGCTTCTTCAATTATCAGCAAGCCACTTCTATCTGCCCAATCCAACAAATATTCAGATACAGGATAATGATTGATACGGGAAAGCTCCATGGTGCCGCCTTTTATCAGGGCAAGATCTTTGTCAAGTACTTCCTGCGGATCCATTGAACCATAGCCAGGGTAATCGAGAGGCCTGTTACAACCACCCATTTTTATTGGTTCCCCATTTAATAAAAGTTTAGTGCCAGACACTTCAAATTTGCGGATGCCAAAATTCACATTCAAGGTATCGCCACCGGCTACAATATGGGCCGCATATAGATTAGGTTCGTCCTGGTTCCATAGTTTTACCTCATTCGCTGGCATGTGTGCAATTATTTCTACCTTATTCGCTCCGCTTGCTTCCACGCTAACTGTAGCAGGCTTAAATTTGATACTGCTCTGTTTACCATTATTAAACACAAAGGCATTCACCGTTACCTTCTGCGCAGTAGAAGCACTATTCTTAACCAATGCTGTAATACGAACGGAAGCATCTCCTTTTTTCAGATCTGGCTCAGCAACAACTTTTGCATTACTTACATACACGTCGGGACGGGTTATCAAATGCACCGCTCTCGTCAAACCTCCATAATTAATCCAGGGAAAAACCTGGGCCTGGTTATCGCCCGAATAATTCATAGCAGTTTTTGCGCCAGGTATCGTAGTTGTATCCCATGCATTGCTCACCTGCACGGACAATACATTTTCCGGTTTTAAATATTGCGTAATATCAAACTCAAATGGCGTATATCCACCTTCATGCTCGCCAATCAGGTTTCCATTCAACCATATTTTAGATTTATAAAACACGGCATCAAACTTCACAAATACATGGCCGTTATCAACAGGTGCAGCGGCAAATCTTTTAAAATACCAGGCAGTACCCGTGTAGAACATATAACGCGGATCAACAGAAAAACAGTGGGGAACCTTAACCTTGTCAAATTTATCTGACGGAAAAACATTCTCAAACCATTTTCGCTGTTCACCTACTTTCAGGGGATCCATAGCAAACGTCCATTGGCCATTTAGTTCACTACTTTTCCGTCCCTGCGTAAACGCAATCGCAGGCAAAAAACATAATACCAGAATCAATCTTAGTTTCATCTTACTTCTTGTTCGTTAAAAACACTTTATTAGCAATCTCCTTTCCTATATCGTTTAGTGCAGTTTGATTATAATGTATCTCATCTTTCATCCACTGCTTCTGCCTGAACGTATTTGTATCGCTGTAAACAATAAAAACATGTTTCATAGTTCCAGCCACTTCTTCCTGGCTTTTACGAACCTCATCAAAACCATTAACCGGATGATTGACATAGTGGCCAGTCTGTATAATGTAAAATGGAATCTTCTCTCCGAGCTCATTTCTGAATCTTTTAATCACACTTTCAAGTGCATTTTTATATTCAGTAATTGTAAGCTGTCCCGCGTTAATTGCATTGGCATCTCTTTCACCCTGGCTCCAGATAATGCCGGCAACAGGCATGTTGGTATTGTGTGCAGCAGCCTTTGCTTTTATGATGGCGCTGTCAAACAACGGAAGATGGCCTTGCGTATCCCAGGTGCCATAGTTATTCATTTCGGCTTTAATATGACACGAACTACCACCACGTGCTGCCTGAATAATAATTACTTTTTTTCCTGACAGTTGATGAAATGCCTTTGCAAAAGCCGGCCACGCACTGCCTGTATGTGCTTTCTCGAAATGTAATTCCGCAATACCTACCGGATCTTTTAGCTCCCTAAGTGCATTCGTTATAAAACTATATTCATAAGCGCTTCCGGCATCACATTGCGCAGACTGCAGGCTATCGCCCTGCCCTACCGCATTACTTTGACCAGCTACCAGGAACAATGCACCTGCCTGTCCCATTGCGCAATTACACATTACAATACAGATAAGATACACAACTACTTTCATCGATCGCTTATTTCCAGTCAGGATTTTGTTCAAGTTTTGGATTGGCATTTATTTCATCCAACGGAATTGGGAAATAACGGTTGCGTGACTGTGGATTTCTTACAGGGAACACATTGTTCACCGCCGCCGTTGTTACTTTAATAAACGTGTTTGTTCTTGTGAGGTCATACCACCTGTCGCCTTCACCAAAAAATTCCCAGCTCCGTTCCTGCAATACGGCATCAACAAATTGTTCTTTGCTGAGACCAGGTGTAAGGTCAGGCAAACCAGCCCTGTCCCGTACAACTTTTATATAACCATAAGCATTTGTAGTAGCACCATTTTGTCTTGCTTCGGCTTCAGCTGCAATCAAATACACATCCGCCAGGCGCAGGATCGGAATATTAACTGCATTGCTCGGTGCCACAGGATCCATGTATTTCTTCAACAGTACGCCCTGCGTTGTAATTGGTGTAATGTCTTTTTGTGCGACTGTCTGCCCCTGTTTATTGATATAGTTGGTATCAAGCAACTGTCTTCTTTTATCCGAAGGATCAAATGAATTGAAGAATGACTGGTATACAAACGCAGAACCAAAAGAAGTAGCTGAGAATTGCGGTCCATCACTATTACGCGGTCCGTACAGACTGATAATCTGTGTTCCAAAACCCGGAGAAGTACTTTCACATTCAAACGCCCACATATTTTCTAATCTTGCCACATCTTCTTTTGAAACGTCAAAAACATCTTTCACATTCTGCATCAAAGCATATTTATTGGCATTTAAAACATCTTTTGCTTTTTCAAGCGCCAGGGTCCAGTTCTCTGCATACAACGCCGCCTTTGCATACAATGCCTGGGCCACCTGTTTCGACGGACGTCCTTTTTGAATGCCTGGTGCATAGTCGGGCAATTTATTTACAGCCTGATCCAGGTCTGCAAAGATCTGCTTGAAAACATCTGCCTGCGGACTTTTACCAATAATGGCTGAATCAATACTGATGCTTGGTGAAGTTTTAATTACTATATCACGAAAATTCTTTGTGAGCATCCACATGTAAAATGCGCGCAGGTAAAAAGCTTCTCCCAAAATAACGTCGCGCCTCGCTTCATCCATATTTGTTGAAGGCACTTTATATAACACCCAATTGGCTTTCTCTATACCTGAGTAACAAGATTCCCAGATTTGCTGAGCAGATTCATTCTGCCTGCTAAAGCTTTTTTGCGTGGTATAGTTCTGGTCATAGCTAAATAACGTGTAAGTATCTCTTCCAACCACGGGTCTTGGATAGATCTGATCAGCACTAAAATCAGGCACACAGGTAGCAGCGGTAAAATACAAACCCGTTAACGGACCGTACGCGGCCGTTAGCGCAGCTTCCGCATCAGAGGCTGTTTTGTAAAAGCTCTCCGTAAAAATAGATGAGTAAGGCTTTTCATCCAGCTTGTTGCAAGATGCTGTTATCACCAGGGCCCAAACGCCGCCTAAAATATATTGTAAGTTTTTTATTGCTTTCATATTACTTCATTTAAAGAACCGCTTAATACTTTTTCTTTTTTCCTGAGTACTTAAAATCCAACCTGGACGCCAACAAGGAATGATCTTGCCATTGGGTATACCAGGTTATCAATGCCGATTAATGTATTTGATCCGCCGAAGGAGTTTACTTCAGGATCGTAGCCCGAATACTTTGTAATCGTAAACAGGTTATTACCGCTCACATAGATCCTTGCACTTGAAATACCTTTAATGGCTGGAAATTTATAACCGAGCGTAATATTCTTCATACGTATGTATGATCCATCTTCAACAAAGCGGTCTGATACAGGAATTCTTCCGCCCTGGAACCCGGATGCATATTCGTCGCTTGGATTGGTTGGCGACCATCTGTTTACCATACCTTCAACAACGTTCCTTCCACCAAGCGCATTCTCGAAAGTGTAACGGCTCAGGTTAAAGATATTGTTGCCCTGGACGCCTGAGAAGAAAAAGCTTAAATCAAAATTCTTGTAACTGAAATTGGATGAGAATCCAAAAATATAAGAAGGATTAGCATTACCTGTAATTCGTTGGTCATCGCTGGTGATCTGTTTATCATTGTTCAGATCTGCAACTTTAACACCACCGGTTCTGCTACCACTTCCAGGCAATACTGCTTCACCGGCCTGGTAAATTCCATTAAACACATACGTCTTAAAGACACCCAGCGGCTGGCCCACTCTTAACACACTGTAGGGATTCAATACAAATTCATTCACGCCGCCTTCAAGCCCCAATAACTCGTTTCTGTTAAAGGAAAGATTTGCATTAACGTTCCACTTAAACTTGCCGGTAAGTATTCTTGCATCAGCAGCTACTTCGAAACCTTTGTTCCGGATGCTTGCAAAGTTACCCGTCACAGAAGAATACCCTGAGGATAACGGCAGGTTCTTGACGAAGAGCAGATCTTTAGTTTCTTTATTGTAATAATCTACAACCAGGTTCAATCTGTTATTAAAGAACCCGATATCTAAACCAACATTTGCCTGCAATGATCTTTCCCAACGGAGATCTTTATTGGGAATGCCTGTTGGACTGATACCAACTGTATAAATATGGTTAAACTGGTAATTGCTTCCTGAACCTTCAAGCGCGAGTGATTGGTATGGAGCGATAGCGCCTGCGTTACCTGTCGATCCGTAGCTTCCGCGAAGTTTAAGATCGCTGAAGATCCTGTTGTTCTTCATGAATGGCTCTTCAATAATTCTCCATGCAGCTGCTACTGCAGGAAAGAAACCCCATTTATGATTCTCTCCAAATTTAGATGCACCATCATAACGCGCAGTAATATCTACAAAATATTTGTTTGCGTAGCCGTAGTTAATACGTCCCATGTAAGAGTTTAACACATCTTTACTACGATTGCTGCTTACCGTGCGGTTTATCGCAAGTTGTACAGCCTCATTCAGCGTTGCATCATTCGGAAAGCCGCCTGCGCTTATGCTATTGGCGTTGTACATATTTGCCTGTGTAGCATACACACCCGTAAACTTTAAAGAATGATCGCCAAAATTGCGGTTGTAAGTAAGAACACTTTCATGCAGCCATGCAGTTGTGTTCACATTTCCTTTTTGAGCTGAACCTGAGTTAACGCTTACTTCTGCCTTACCCAGTATATACAAAGGAGAATAATAATCGTTTAATGTACCGGAAATATCCGCATTGAAAGATCCGCGATAGCTCAAACCGTCAATTATTTTTGCTTCAACGTACACGTTCGCAAGTGTGCGCTTTATGGTGTTTCGATTTAATATTTCTGCCAGACCAATCGGATTGGCAACCTCTCGGTAACGACCGTTGAACTGATCTGCAAAAGGATAAATACTGCCATCCTCTTTATAAGGTACTAAAGTTGGGGGAGCACCTAACGTAGCACCCACTATGCCTTGTGTAACCACCGGACCGTCAATTGAGTTAATGCCGGTTGGGATGTTATTGTTGGTTGTATAGCTTGTAAGAATACTTGTTCCTACTTTGAAATGTTTACTGATGGTATGGTCGAGTGTAGCTCTTAATGAGTAGCGGTTAAAATTTGATTTAATGATGATCCCATCCTGGTTGAAATAGTTGCCGGATAATGAAAACACTGTTTTATCAGAACCGCCGCTTACTGCTGCCTGGTAATTTTGCATGTTTGCTTTACGGTAAGTATAGTCCTGCCAGTCGGTTCCTGCACCCAGTGATGAAGGATTATCGTAAACTGCGGTATTATATACGTCATTCTCCAATTGAGCGAACTGCGAAGCATTCATCATGTCCAGTTTTTTTGTAATATTCTGGACACCCTGATATGTCTCAAGCTGAACCCTGGTGGCTCCGTTCTTACCTCTTTTCGTACTGATAAGCACCACGCCGTTTGCGCCTCTTGCACCGTAGATGGCCGTAGCAGAGGCATCTTTCAACACTTCAACTGATTCAATATCGTTTGGATTGATAGTAGATAACGGACTTACATCTGTGACGCTTCCTCCGTTGGAGATCTGAATTCCGTCAACAATATATAACGGCTCGGAAGAACCATTGATTGAGTTTGTACCGCGGATACGCACGCTGATGTTGCCGCCGGGAGCAGCATTATTCTGTGTTATCTGCACACCCGCAACTCTTGCCGCAAGGCCCTGCGCCACATTTATCACAGGCGTTTGCGTTATATCTGCTGCTTTTACAGAAGCAATAGAACCTGTTGATGCAGCTTTACGTTGGGTTCCATAACCAACCACAACAACATCACTTAGCTGTTTTACATCCAGCTTCAACGCTATGGTGTAGTTGGTTTGATCTCTAATCGCAAGGTCTGCATTTTCATATCCCTGGAAGGAAATACTGACAGTTGTGCCGGGTTTAACATCTTTCAACGTAAATTCACCAGCGTTATTTGTTACTGTGCTTTTGGATGATCCTTTTATGGTAACCGACGCTCCTGCAAGGGGCTTATTGTTTTCATCCAGAACCTTGCCCGTTACCGCCGGAAGGTTTTGTGCATGAATGACTGTTGAAACCAGTAGCAACATCAGAAGGAATGTTGCGGCAAAACCATAAACGGTTTTGAGTGTGAGAGACAATTTCTTCATATGCAAGTTATCTTTAGTTAGTTTCAGAAAGCATGATCGTAAAACTGATTGCAATGATAGAGAAGTTTAAAAAACGAAAGCTATACACTGATAACGAAATCTACCGGGAACGATTTCGCAAACGATACCGATAGGCGGAGGAAGATGTTAGATGCCTGCCCGTACCGACGGCACGTTCGGGCGGGTACGATGTAGCGTGTTTGGTGAATGTAGGTGGATGGATGTTGGAAGGCACAGCAAGTACGAATTACGAAGTACGAAGTACGTTAGGTGAAACAGGCTGATGGTATACGATGTACGATGTTAGATGCCAGCCCGTACCGACGACACGTTCGGGCGGGTACGGTGTACGATGTAGAGTGTACTCATCAAGGAATGTAATGAAGTACGAATTACGAAGCCCGCCCGCGCCGAATGTGCGTTCGGACGGGTACGAAGTACGTTAGGTGAAACAGGCTGATGGTATGCGAGGTACGATGTCAGATGTCAGATGTTAGATGTACGATGTCAGATGCCAGCCCGTACCGACGGCACGTTCGGGCGGGTACGGTGTACGAGGTAGAATGTACTCATCAAGGAATGTAATGAAGTACGAATTACGAAGCCCGCCCGCGCCGAATGTGCGTTCGGACGGGTACGAAGTACGTTAGGTGAAACAGGCGGCGGGTATGCAAGGTGAAGTTAGATTTATGGTGTACGATGCAGAGTGTACTCATCAAAGAATGCAAAAAAGTACGAAGTACGAGGTACGAAGTATGTTAGGTGAAACAGGCGCGGCCATGTAAGATGTTAGATGTACGGTGTACGATGTACGCGTCACGAAATGCCTTTAAGTATGAAATATGTTAGGTGCGACATGCGGCGGTTAAGCAGGATGTTAGAGGTGCGATGTAAAAGAGATCTGGAAAATGACATTAAGATGTTAAGTTGTCAATAAATTGCTATGTTGTGAAGGCAGATGCTTATACCCAATGAAAAAAAATAAATGATTTAAAGAGATGATCCGTTGTGTTAAATGTAACCAGGTACATGCTATAACGAGGGCAGGTATTTTAAGAGGCAAGCAACGCTATTATTGTAAAGATTGCAAAACGTATTTCACTTTGCCGGATGCAGATAAAAAAGTTGTTGCGGAAACAGGCAAAAAGCATATGGCGACAATTGTTGACATTGCTAAGGCTTTGAATATTTCAAAATCAACGGTATCCAGGGCACTGCGGGAACACAGCGATATAAATCCGCAAACAAGGGAAGCTGTATTGAAGAAAGCAAGACAACTGGATTACCAGCCCAACCAACTTGCACAAAGTCTTGTAAAAAGCAAGAGCAATACGATTGGTATTATTGTACCGGAATTTCTTACCTATTTTTTTCCAACGATTATAATGGGCGCGCAGGAAGTCGCGGCAAAGGCTGGTTATAATGTTATTATTTGTCAATCACAAGAAACGTTCAAAACAGAAGTTGCAAATGCGCAGGTTTTACTTTCCAACCGCGTGGAAGGCGTTTTAATTTCAATGACCAAAGACACCAAAAACTTTGAGCACTTCAGAACATTTGAACGCCATGGAATTCCAGTTGTGTTTTTTAACAGGGTATGTGAAGAAATGAATACGCCGCGTGTGCTTGTAGATGATTACAATGGTGCCTTTATGGCCGTTGAACACCTGATAAAGAACGGCTATAAAAACATTGCACATATTGGAGGTCCATCCATCCTTCGCATTAGCCACAACAGGTTAAATGGCTATAAGGATGCACTAAAAAAACACAAACTGAAAATAAAAGATGAACTGATAACACATTGCGACCTTTCTAAAGATGCGGCACATGCCTGTGCTGAAAAGTTATTGAACCTGAAGAACAGACCTGATGCTGTTTTCTGTGTGAATGATCCGGCGGCTATTCAATTAATGCTTGTCGCGAAAAACATGGGTATTAAAATTCCGGAGAAGCTTGGTGTGGTGGGATTCAGCAATGACCCTATCTCTGCCGTGATCGATCCCGCGCTAACAACGGTGGAACAGCCGGTGGCTGATATAGGAAGGACAGCCATGCGCCTTCTTCTCGATAATATAAAAAAAGGAATTGACGGTTTTAAGCCGGTTACAAAATCGCTAAAAACAAATTTAATAGAGAGACAGTCATCTGTAAGAAAAAAATAAGCTTAAATAGTTCATTTAATTGAAAATTGAAAGTTGATAATTGAAAATGAAACAAAACGTAGGTTCCTGTGATCACTGTAACGTGGTTCGCTAAAAAATAAGGACAATTACACAGAGGAATACAGGAGAAAACTCAGAGTTGCACAGAGAAATATCATCGAAATGATATACCTCTCCTCCATTTTCAATTATCAATTTTCAACTGTCAATTACCTAAATCCCATACTTTCAAAGATTCCACCGTAACCTTTCCATCTTTTGCGAAGGCTGAAAATTGTGTTGCATTTTTATCAGGAAATATGAGCGTTGTAATCACCTTTTCTCCCTTGTTTGCAAACACTTCCAGTGAAGATTTATCCAACAACACTTCTAATTTCAACGTATCCCCCATTGGATTAACCGTGGTTGTATACACGGGCTCAGTAACACTGCCATTGAAACTGTGACTTATACTCAACTCGCTTGTCTTAGTATTATAGTTAACTATTGTCTCGTCAACAACCTTTCCGTTGTTATCTTTTTGTTGTGCGAGCTTAAATCCAAAATCGGTGGCTGAGCCAATTGCAAAATCGGCCTCAATCCAATTTACATTTGCATTAAACGTGCTTTCTGTATTCAGCACCATTTCCTTATTATCAATGACAAGATTTTTCTTTGCCATTGTTTTGGCTGCTGGCAATTTTTCTACCACAGTTTTTACAACTGCTGAGGGTGGTTGAAATAAACGCACACCGTTTTTTGTTGTCTTCAACATCAAATCGCGCGGAATCGACATCTGGCCACGCCATGGATATGTTTCTGTTTTTGTCGGAACGAGCCAACCGATCATAATCTTTTTATCATCCGGAAGGTTGTTCCAGGGTATGGCAGCATAATAGATACTTCCGTCATCCACAAACATTTTATTATCGGCGGCATAGTTGTTTGTAAAGTTTCTTCCATCAAAATCACCAATAAAATATTGCATTCCGGTCTGTGCATCCTGGTTGCCGGAAGATACCATCAGCAACCATTTTGTGTTAGCAGTATTCCCATCAACGGGCAGCGGCGTTAAAGAAGGACATTCCCATATTCTTCGTGTATCTCCCTCTTCTCCAAATTCGCCCTGCAACATCCAGTCTTTCAGGTTCGATGAATTGTAAAATCGCACTTTATGTTCGTGCGGCAACGCGACCGTCATTAGCCATTTATTTTCTTTTGCAAGCCATATTACATTTGGATCGCGAAAATCTCTTTTTTGCAAATCGATCACAGGATTCCTTTCATAATTGGTGTATGTCATTCCCCTATCATTACTATAAGCAATGAATTGCGACTCCTTCTTCAAATTAGGTTGATCAGCAGTATACACGGCAACAATGCAACCTCCGTTATTGCAAAAACCGCTTGTATTGTTTTTATCCCAAACAGCACAACCGGAAAATATCCAGGTTGTATCCTTATCTATTTTCTCCGGAATGGCTATTGGATGATGCGTCCAATGAATAAGGTCCTGGCTGGTAGCATGCCCCCAGCTCATATGCCCCCATTTGTTTTCAAAAGGATTTTGTTGATTATACAAATGGTATATGCCGTTTAAGTATATCAGGCCATTGGGATCATTTGTCCAATTTTTTTCGGGTGTAAAATGATATACCGGCCGCCATTGAGGAGTTTCCTGCGGGTCGCTTTGTGCCAATAGTGTTGAAGCTAAAAGGCAGAGTATTATGCTTGATAATAGCTTATTCATATGATGGTATATTGGTTAATAGAATTAAATAATATTTTAAGTTCGTTCAGCAAACAGGAGGCTCCACTGGAGCTATGAATTTTCTTAACTAAATGACGTTGTGCTTTAACTTACGAAAATGAGCATTTCTGATTATGGCTTTAGCTACACATTCCAGTTTTTTGGGCTAAAGCCAGGAAAAACGAATGACTACTATCCGTCAGCTGAAGCAGACGGCAACGAATTGAAATCAGCCACAGGGCAGTAGGCATTTACATTAAGTAAACAGCACTACAAGTCAGCGAAAATCTTATTTCTTTAAAGGCCGAAGAAAAATCAACGAATCATTATTTCTCGCAACAACCAGTAATTTCTCATTTCCGTACTTCAACCATTTAGCATCGCGCACTTCACCGCTGATGGCCGGGAAAACCGATATTACATCATACTGCTGATGCACTTTGTCATAAGAAAAAACTGCAGGCAACATAGCATCATACCGCCCTTCATATGGTAACACACCGTAAAAATTACCAGCTGTAAACCATGCGCTACTATCAACGCGGGCGAAAGCAAAAAGCGGTGCCAGTTGCAATTCTTCCGGAAGATCTGTCTTCCTGAAATTGCCTTTACCATCATTAAGAAAGCAGGCCGAGCCAAGCGTTTCGGCGGTTAATTCTTTTGCATCATCCATCATATCACCCAACATAAACTGCGCAGACTTGCCAGCCACTTCCCCATATAATAAATGTCTTTTCTTGAGCACAGGCATATCCAGTTCCAACTGATCTTTTGCCAGGAACGGATATTCCCGCCCTGCTATATTGTAAGTCATAACCTGATCTACAGAACCATTCTGATCAAAATCTTTTACATACAGTTTTAACGGTCCTGCCTTTCCGGCGTATAGTTTTGAATTATGCCCCCAGTTACCTGCAAGTATATCCGTAAATCCGTCACTATTTATATCCGTGGCAAACACCGACTGCCACAAGCCGGTGGATTGAGGAATATCCGCTGCTTTGAAAACGCCCTTGTTGTTGATAAATATTTTCATTGGCATCCATTCCCCACTAACTATCAAATCGGGCCATCCATCATTGTTTATGTCTGTAAATGTTGCGCAGGTCACTATCCCGATATCTTTTAAAGCCAGCATCGATTCATCTGCCTTCTTAAAAGTTCCGGGAGCCTTAACATCATTCATTAGCAAATAAGACGACTGCGCGTATCCATATTTCTTTGCATCGGCCAGCCCTCCTATAAAAACATCCGGTTTTCCATCCTTATTTACATCTGCAACAGCAATACACGATTTATTGGAAAGTATAGGAGGCAGTGCATTCACAGCTTCTGTAAAACCGCCATGCAAATCATTGTAGTAGAGATGATCGGCCAGGTTAGCATTGCCATCTTCATATTCATTACCACCTGTCACAACATACAGATCGGGAAAGCCATCATTGTTGGCATCAAAAAAAACGGCATCAACATCTTCGCTGGCTTTGTTTTTAGCAAAAAGCGCTGAATCTGTATTGATAAATTTTCCATCCTTCGCCTGGATCATCAAACAACCGGGCTGTCCTTTTGCCCCGCACACAAAAAAATCATCCAGGCCATCCTTGTTAACATCGGCTACAGCCAGCTTTGGCCCTCTGGTAGACTGCATGTGCGGGATTAGATATTGCGTATTAAAATCAGTAAAATTATCTTCAATATGCTTCCAGTTAACATTTACCGGCTTTGTTATATCTTCAAATGACTGTAGCGATCCAGGAAAAAAAGTGTGGTAGCTAAATTGCTGCGTAGCGTCACTTTGCTTCACTGACAATTGTCTGTTCACCCCAACATCTTTAAGTATTTGATACTTTTGATCGGGCCACACAATCAATAAGCTATCTATTTTAGAAGCGCTGTCAAGACCAAAATGAAGCTTTGGCTCAGAGGATGACATGAAGCCCCTTGTGAGCATCAGTTGCTGATACTGCATTTTTCCATTTGCAAAAACATAAGCCTTAGCACCAATGCCCGAAGTATTCATGCCACCGCCTTTAAATACTATTGACAAATAACTTTCAGGAATAGAATTATTCTTTAGAATAACGGCTGGCGCATTTATGCAATTAATTACAAGATCTTCTCTCCCATCGTTATTTAAATCCGCATAAGCTGCTCCGTTAAAATAACCGCTCATGTTACCAGTTCCCCAATTTTCACTTACATCATTAAACTTGTAGTTACCGTCGCCTTTGTACAAATATGGATGAGATGCACCGTCGGGCATTTTCTGAATAAGCTCTGCATACTTTTCATTGCTGTTGACATCACGCGGATTTGTGTTGGACATAAACATGATAAAATCCAGATCAAGGGGCCGCTTTACAATACCACTCGAAATAAACAGATCCTTCTTCCCATCATTGTCAAAATCCGCGAACAAAGCACTCCAACTCCAATCTGTCGCTGAAACGCCATTTATTAGTCCAACGTCGCTGAAGCTTACACCATCTCCGTTATTTCTTTGAAGGCAATTTTTTGAATACTGATTTTGATAACCATTGTGCGTGATCTTTTGGTTGTAGATATCCAAATGTTCACCGTTTCCATAAGTCTTTAGAACTTTTTCATCAGATGGAAGCATATCGGCTGTGAAAATATCTATTTGTCCGTCGTTATTGTAATCAGCCGCATCATTACCCATACTGTATCTACTGTAATGCCTGAAGTGTTTTGCCCCACTTTCGGAAAAAGTCCCGTCTCCGTTGTTGACATAGTAATAATCGTTTTCATGAAAGTCGTTACCAACGTAAATATCATCCCAGCCATCATTATTAAAGTCGGCAACGGCAATACCAAGTCCGTAACCCAAATTACTTTGATAAATCCCAGCCTGTGCTGAAACATCCGTAAATTTTCTTTTTCCATTTACCAGATCGTTCCGGTATAACCTGTCACCTGCAATAGCATCAACCTTTCGCCGGCTACTTGTATCAACGATATTCTGATTTGGATGTTCCGACTGATTGAGCAAATAACAATCCAGATCTCCATCATGATCATAATCAAAAAAAACAGCCTGGGTTGATGTGCCTGAAAAATCAAGCCCATATTCTGTTGCTGCTTCTGTAAAGCCACCTTTTCCGTTATTGACAAATAATTGATTGCGACCTTTGAAGCCATGTATTGTAGCGACTGCACAAACATAAATATCCAGAAAACCGTCACCATTCACATCAGCCATGGTAACACCGGTGCACCAATCTGCAGTGCCTGCAACTCCTGCTTTTTCTGTAATATCTTCAAAAACAAAATCGCCTTTATTCAGGTATAGCTTGTTGTTGCCTTTGCTGTTCGCAGTAAAATAGATATCCGGCAAACCATCATTATTTATATCTCCAACAGCTACACCCCCTCCGTTATAGTAGTAGATGTAATTGAGGATACCGAAAAAACTTTTATCCTGAAGGTTGTTGGCAAATTCAATATTTGTTTTGGATGAGGATAAACTTGTAAACAGTTTGTCTGAACTATGGCAGGAAGCAAGCAGGATTGACATTAGCAGGATATAAATATTTAGTTTCCGGACAGGCATACTTAAAACTTTAAATATTCAGCATATCAATAATCAAACGTCTAAAAATTTACAAAAAAATTTGATGCCAGGAGGAACTTTTTCTTGAAACATAGTATTTTTTTCAGCTTAAAGCCCAAAGCTCAAAGCATAAAGCATAAAGCTGACCGGAGCGAAATTTTTTGAACCATATAGGTAAGGAGGTGGCGGCGCCAACGTTTCTTTGTAAACAACTGATAAAGCTTAAAGCCTAAAGCCTAAAACTGACCGAAGCGAAGTTTTTTAAACCATATAAGGCATATAAGAGCACATAAGAATTTTGCCTGCGATAATAATTGCACTTAAATGACTTTACATTTACTTAGCCAGACCGGACTTTCACCATTGACTATTGACTATTCACCAGTTGTATAGAAGGCATATAAGAACATGCAAGCTGTTTCACTAAACTTATATCCCTTATATGCCTTATATGGTTTAATTATTCCTAGTATCCCTTATTTTGTTTATACAGGCCGTTTGTGAATGTTATTTGTTCCTGTGGTATTGGGAAATACTCATGCATGTTCTTTGTAAAATGCGCACTGCTTAAAAATGAGTGTCTTGTTTTTTCAATCGCAAAGAATGCATTGAGCGTTTCCGCGGCAATTCCCCAGCGCACGAGATCAAAGAACCTTGGGCTTTCCATCGCAAACTCCATTCTCCGTTCCCACTGCAAGGCCTTAAATGCAGTAGCCTTATCCCACGCAGGAATATTTACACCAGGCTTATATACATCAATTTTATAGTTGGAGGGGAAAGTTCCATCACTCTTCTTCACCAGGTTTGTGCTTTGCGCAGCTCTTGCCCTTACCAGATTTATCTCTGCCAATGCAGTATTCAGATTACCGCCGGCTGATTGAATCTGCGCTTCTGCATTCATCAACAACACGTCGTCATAACGTATCACATCCATGTTCACAGATGTGCCATAGAATGGGCCAAGCTTTTTGAAACACGGGCAGGAAGCCAGTTGTAATTCCTTCATTGTACCGAATCCACCATATACACCAGCCAATCGTTCCCAACTATGATCATATGGTATTGCGGCGTTGTATTTGAATGGATGCCCCTGAATGCCGATTGTATGGTCCACTCTCGGATCCATCCGAACGCCATTGGTCGTTAGATCAGCATCAGTCAAAGCAACATCGTTAAAATGATCGAACATGGGAAGTCCATTTGCATCTGTCCTGAATGCGTTCACCAGGTTCTGCGACGGCACATGAAATGCACAACATCCATACTGGGGCGCACCGGCAAAATAGTTGAGGCTTGTCGACATACTTAATCGTCCACCGATAGCCGTTCCATCGTTAATGGAATACTGAATTGCGAAAACTGATTCGGGACTATTATCATGACCATCTAAAAAATTAAAAGCAAAATCACTATTCAGTGAATAGATGCCCGAGCTAATAACATCATTGGTTAATGTTATTACCTGTTGCATTTTTGCCTGATCTATGCCTGTCACATTGTAGTTGTCATCCTGTGTGTAAGCCTGGTACAGCCTGACTTTAGCCAGGTATGCTTTTGCTGATAGCTGGTTTGCACGTCCCGGCTCGCCTGGCTGCGTCAAAGGCAGATCGTTAATGGCGGTCTGAAAGTCAGCAGCAATATGTTCCCAAAGCGAATCGTTTGACATGTTGTTGGAGACCTTCAGGATCTGGTCATTAGAAAACGTTTCATCAAACCATGGAATATTCCTGAACATCACTTTCAACAAGAAAAACATATGTCCTCGCAGAAAATGCATTTCTCCAATGCGCACTGTTCTTTTTGGAAACGCTGCATCGGTAAGATTATTCAATGCTCTCAATGCATTGTTCATTCTGCTGATGGCAGCATAAGCTCTGATCCATGTACCGGGAAAACCAAAATCACCGGCACCATTGTTAGATGCATTCACTAAATAAAACTGTTCGTATTTATCCATTTGCTGCTGATCACTGATATCACCGCCACCTTTATAAGCATCATCAGAGCGAATACTACTGTATTCCCACATGCTTGTAACAGGCGCATCCCACCAGTCATTGGCTATTCCGGCATAGGCTGCCGTAGCCAATCCATCTGCAGCAGTTGGCGTGGTTAAATCTGATGCAGACAATGCTCCCTGCGGTTTGTAATCCAAAAATTTCTTACAACTCATCGAAAAGAGCAACATCGCAACCAGAAAAATTTTTATGCTATTATATTTCATAACTGATTTTTTTGAATTAAAAGTTTGCGTTCAATCCAAATGTAAATGAGGTTGGCACCGGCCATGTATCGAAGGTTGTGGCCCTTTCAGGATCCTTTGATGTAAAGTCTTTAGACTTGATGGCAAACAGGTTCTGACCTGCTATGTATATCCTCAGGGACTCCATCTTTATACTATTGGCGATACCTCTGGAGAAATTATATCCTAGCGTAACATTGCGAAGTTTAAAATAAGATGAGTTCACATAATAGAAATCGGAAGTTCTGTCTTCACCATTGTGGTTTAAAACACTTAATGCAGGAATGCTTGAGCCTGTGTTTTGCGGATTCCATGCACTTAAGGTGCCCGGTCCAAAATTGTTCCTCACGTTAGCAAACGAATTAAAAAACTTGGTAGGGTCAAAGCTGGTCTTACCTGCCACACCTGATCCGAATACAGACAGATCAAAACTCTTATAGCTGAGATCTAACCGCAGACCAAACTCAACCTTGGGCAATGTTGTGCCCAACCATGTCTGGTCATTGGCGTCTATCTTTCCGTCAGGTCCGGTTAAGTTGCCGTTGGCATCAACTCCTGCAAGATCTTCATATCGTATTCGTCCGGCTCCTTTAAGCGCACCATCCAGCACTCCGGGTTGTGTGGGTGCATCCTGCGCCTCCTTTGAAGTCTGGAAGAGACCTGCTGTCTTGTAGCCAAAAATGGAGAAACGTGAATGTCCTACGATTGAGTGATTTGCATCACCAGGATACGCAGGTCGTACATTATCCGGAATACTGGTAACCTTATCAGCCCAATGGCTTGCATTACCTGTTATAGTATAACTAAAACCACCGGAAGTTCTGTGATTATAGCTGAGCACTGCTTCCCATCCTTTATTGCTCACGTTGGCGCCATTTACATATTGTTGTTGCCCTTCACCGAGTGCAGCGGCTACAGGTGGCTGAATCAATATATCACTGGTCTTTCTGCTGAAATAATCGAATGAACCGGTAATTGTTTCATTAAGGAAACCAAAGTCCACACCCACATTTGTTTCAGTTGTCGATTCCCATTTCAGGTTAGGGTTACCCCTTTGCACCTGCACAAATCCTGAAGGAAGAGATCCGGTGTTTACACCAAACAAATCATAAGCGCTACCTGTATTCAACCATTGCGGAAAAGCCGGGCTGGCTGTACCATAGTTGGCTTGCAGTATGGTGAATGATGAAAGATTACCAATTTCCTGGTTACCCACCGTACCTATACCTGCACGTAGTTTAAGATTTGACACGAGCTTTTTAGCATTAAAGAAATCTTCATTATTAATTCTCCAACCCAATGTAAATGCAGGAAATACACCATAAGGATTATTGGTTCCAAAACGGGAAGATCCATCGCGCCTGATGGTAAATGAAGCAAGATATTTATCCTCGTACCCATAGAACACTTTTCCAAATTGAGAAAGCAATCTATAACCTGTTGCAGAACCATTATTTGTTTGTGCACCCACGCCTGCGCTTAGCTGCAGATAACTTTGTTCCTGCAATGCAAAGTTGGTTGTGTTTGCACCATAAGTTGAATAGTCATCTTTTATGGCTTCGGTTCCCACCAACAAATTCAACCTGCTTTTTCCAAACTCCAGATTATAGTTAAGTGTGTTGGTCCAGGTGAAACTAAATTCCTTTGTTTCCTGGATACCATAACTATTAAAAGATCTTACCGGGCCCTCATCACCTATCAGCGCGGCGTTTTTAGCCAATATATCTGAGTACTCAAAACCAAAGCTGGTGTGAAAAACAAGATGTTTTATAATTTCAAGATCAAGATAAACGTTACCTAATGTTATCAACTGATTTCTATCGTTAAACCTGTTCAGATATTGCATATCGACAGGATTGTTCCTATCAGAATAACCCGCACCTCTCGGGCCACCATAAGTACCATCTGTTTTATACAAAGGAATTGTTGGCGCTAACGTGAGAGCCAGCCCGGGTGTAGCTGCGCCGCCAACATCTGTTGTTGAATTCACTTGTGACGTTCTCGATACCTGGAAGTTTTCCCCGATCTTCAATCTATCATTGAACGCCGACGTATGCGCATTAATCCTCGCGTTATACCGTCGGTATTTCGTGAATTCGATAAGCCCGTCGTTGTTGTAAAAACCCACATCCATCAGGAAGCCACTCCGCGCATTGCCTGAAGATATTGCCAGATCTGTAGATACCACGTTTGCTGGTTTAAACAGCGCATCCTGCCAGTTGGTGCTTGCTACAGGCATAAGACTATCTGTCGCAGAATAAGGTCCCACAAAGGGATCGTAGTTAGGTTGATTGTTATTTGTTGCACCAACAAATGGTGCTATCAACACTTTGCTCAACACAGGATTTGTATAGTCTCCATTCCACTCGTAACGGTATATCTGGTTTACTAATCCATTGGGATCCGTGCTGTCGTTAACCGCAGCACGCCATAGTGCCGCTCCTCTGTCGTAGGAGCTCAGTACTTTTTCCTGCCACGGTTTTTCAGATTGCCTTGTGTAACTGGTGTTTAATGTAATGTGCATCTTATCGCCGGTACCGTTAGCCTTTGTTGTTACGATAATTACACCATTGGATGCTCTTGAACCGTAGATAGATGAAGCCGATGCATCTTTTAAGACCTGTATGGAAGAAATGGCATTGGTATTTAAATTGGCAAAATCCTCGTAACGTGTAGTAGGCACGCCATCTATAATATACAACGGATTGGTATTGCCGAGCGTGTTTACGCCACGCACAAGAATGGTCGGCGGATTACCATTGCCCCCTGTGGGTGATCCGTCTGTTTGAACATACAGACCAGGCACTTGTCCCTGCAGGGCTAGCATAGGACTTGTTGTAGGTGAATTTTTTACTGTATTGAGGTTTACAACTGACACAGCACCTGTTAGGTCCACCTTTCTTTCGGCCTTATAACCTGTAACTACAACCTGTACAAGATCGGCATTTATGTCTTCAAGCTGCACAGATAAAGGAGATGAACCGGATACTTTTACGGACTGCGCTTTCATGCCTACATAAGTGAACATGAGCTCGTCACCTTCATTGGCCAGAATAGAAAACCTGCCACTGCTATCAGTAAAGGCATGGGCCACTTTTGATTGAATGGCCACGCCCGACAACGGTGTATTGGCCGTTTTACTGGTCACCACACCTGTTACTTTTTTTTGCTGTGCAAAGCTTGCTGCAACAAGGAATGTTATAAAAATTGTCAGGAATATTCTCATAATTTTTTGGTTTAATCGTTAATGTTTTAATTCTGCAGAATATGTATCCGGTCAAGAACACTTAGTGTGTAATCCGGACAAGCTTCTTTCCTGGATGCCACATAAGCGCCTAACCTGCTTGCAAAATCAAGCGCTTCCACAGGTGGTGCCCGGTCAATAAGCTTCGAAATAATTGCGGCGAGAAATGCATCTCCACTACCTGATGTACCGGCAACTTTAACTGTATAGCCTGGGTGACTATAAAATGTTTCATCCAAATTGAATAATGCACCATCATTCCCTTTGGTAACGATGATGCTCTTTATATTAAATCGTTCTCTCAATGACTTGACCCTTTCCAGATCATTTTTATAATCGTTGTACCAGCCTGAAACGAGATGCAGCTCTGCGATGTTCATTTTAAGAACATCAGTTTTTCCCAAAAGCTCTTCTATTAGCTGCTGATGAAAAAATGGCGACCGGATATTAATATCAAACACTTTTATTTTGGCTATTTCCATACACTGAAAAAGGATATTTTTTGACTGCGCATTTCTTGCAACAAGACTTCCGAATACGAAGTAGGACGCATTTTGAAGCAGGGATTCAAAGTCATCTTCCCATTGAATGTAATCCCAGGCTGCAGGCTTTACTATATCGTACACCATTTCATCGTCCTTCTTTATTCGTGTATGCACAACACCTGTTTGGGTATGATAATCTACCTGGAAAAAATCTGTTGAAATACCGCAGCCAGATAACAAATTGATCAGCTCTTTACCTTTATCATCAAAGCCTACACGAGTAATCAGCGCAGGGCTTTTACCAAGCTTATTCAAATGATAAGCAACATTCATTGGCGCTCCGCACGGCACAGCCCTTTGAGGCAGAACATTCCAAAGAATTTCACCAAAGCATATTACCTGGTAAGTATTGCCGGACATACACGAACGTTTATTCAATCACAATCCGAATACCAGACACGGGATATTGAAATTTCAATTGTCGCTCCAAATAACCTCTATCTTATCAATGCAACACCAATGTCCTTTCAATCTGCTCGAGCGATTTACCTTTTGTTTCAGGCATGATCTTCCATACAAAAAGCAATTGCAAAACCATCATAACACTGAAGAAAAGAAAGGTATTTCCCCCTCCTAATTTTTCTGCAAGAACTGGAAAGGAGAAAGCGATAACAGCAGCCATAAACCAATGGGTAAAGCTGCCCAATGTCTGCCCTTTTGCTCTTACATTATTTGGAAATATTTCTGATATAAACACCCATATTACCGCACCTTGAGAAAAGGCAAAAAAGGCGATGTAGACCATCAGGTATACGATGATCCCGAAGCCGCTAAAATCCTGCCTGTAAAATGTGAGTGACACCATACCAAGCGTTACAATCAACCCAAGAGAACCAATCAGCATTAATGTTCGTCTTCCTATTTTATCAATGAAGTTGATGGCGATAAGTGTAAAGGTGAAGTTGACGATTCCTATACCAGCCGTGGACAACAAAGAAGATTGCCTGCCCAAACCGGTCATCTCAAAAATTCTCGGTGCATAATAAATAATGGCATTGATGCCGGACACCTGGTTAAACATGGCAAAACAAACCGCCAGAAAAACCGGAAAGCGGTATTTTTTTGACAGCAGTGAATCAGAAGATGTAGTTGCATGTTCCTCCTTATTATTCTCAACTATAGCCTGTAACTCGCTTTCATATTCATCGGCATTGATAATCTTAAGAACAGCTCTCGCTGCATCCAGCTTATTTTTTTTCAGGATAAGCCATCTCGGTGTTTCGGGAACAAAACGCAGCAGGACTAAAAAAAGAAAAGAGGGTACGGCCTGAATCCCCAGCATTAACCGCCAGGATGATTCTCCACCAACTAACTGCCCAATTAAATAATTCGAGAAATATGAGATAAGAATCCCGAAGACCACGTTAAACTGAAACATCATTACCAACCGGCCTCTGTATGCCGGCGGTGATATTTCTGATATATATACCGGCGCCGTAACTGATGAAGCACCAACCCCCAGGCCACCAATAAATCTGAACACAAGGAATGCATACCAGTTAGTGGATATTGCCGAACCTACTGAAGCAATGAGATAGGTAATGGCAATAAAGACGAGTGTCTTTTTTCTGCCCAGCCTGTCAGACGGGATGCTGCCAGTTAGCGCTCCTATAATTGTGCCGATCAATGCAATCGATACAGTGAAGCCATGTTCAAAGGCTGAGAGATGCCAGTATTGCTGAATAGATTCTTCCGCGCCGGAAATTACCGCAGTATCAAATCCAAAAAGAAAGCCACCCAACGCAACAACAATACTCCACAAAAGAACTTTTTTCTTATTCATAAGCAAGAGCGTTAGTGCTTACAAAGTAGCCCGCCAGAAAAAAAATTCTTTTAGTTATTGTATCAAATCTTTTAAAAATTGTAAAAGTGAGTAAGAAAAAAATAGTGCTTTGAAAATCAGAATTTTAAAGTTGAAAAAGCCATCACCGAACTCGAATGATTTACAAAATTGTAACGGGGAGTTTTAATATTTTTTCAAAATACCTGACTCGAAAACTGCTTTAAAGGGAGCGAATCATTACTCGCACATCAGCGGCATATATAAGCTTCTTGGAATTGATCCATTATTAATTTTCCGGTTACTTATCACCGAAGAGCCGTTCTAATGCCTTTGCTATACCATCATTATTATTTGTGTCAGTCACAAACGTAGCTACCTGCTTTACTTCTTCCGGCGCATTTCCCATCACTACACTTGTCCCGGAGAATTGAAGCATATCTATATCATTGAAATTGTCACCGATTGCGATTATTTGTTGCGGATTAAACTCATAAACATCCAACAATTTTTGGACACCTTGCTTTTTTGACGCATTGAGATTCGTAATCTCCAGGTACGTAGTTTTAGACTTATGAATATTAAGATGTTCAAAGCCCGAATGCTTTAAATATTTTTCAGCACGATCAATCTCTTCCGGTTCTCCCATGCAAAGCAGCTTGTTTGCGCAAAACTCATTTTCAAGAAGTTCGGCAAAATCAATTCTGTTGATGACGGAATGCGTGATTGCACTTTCCTGTTCAATCCATTTGTCTATTTTCTCCGCAAACCAGTCGTGATGCTTATAGACGCTTATGTTTATGTCAAAGTCATTCAACAAATGAACGATATTTTTCAGGTCTGACGTTTCGACCTGCTGATCATGCAATATTGTATTCTCACGAACGATTAAGGCACCATTAAAACAAACTATAGGATTATTGGAAATGCCCAGTTCATCATACAGAAATAAAGATGCACCGGGCGATCTTGCGGTAACGATAACAACCAACACACCCATCCGATGAATCCATCCTATTGCTTCCCTCGTGGCACGGGATATTTCCAGCTTATCTGTTAAAAGCGTTCCGTCAACGTCAATAAATATTGCGCGATATTTCATGTAAACAACTTAAAGTAATTATTTTATAAAAACGCATTACCCGGTTTACTTTTCATGAAACAAAATAAAAAGCTTAAATTACTTAGGCTGGAATCTTTTGAATGCTTGCCCGGAATTTTCCTGGAGCCGATATTAAGATGTAACGGATTTTATTGCCATTGCTTGTCATACTCCACACCAACAGGCTTGTTAGCCACAACCTGAAATTTTCATAAAAACACAACGATAATTTTAATCAAGTTTTAATTTAAACGAAGATTGCCTGATGAAAGTTTTCATGTCCATTTTGAATTTAATCTTGCTTCAAAAAAAGATCTTTTTCACAACCCTGGGCATTTTTATACTGGCCTGCAACAGCAAATCAGATCAAAAGAAGTATCTCGTTGGTTTCTCTCAATGTACAATGGTAAACAAATGGAGGCAAACCATGCTGGAGGGGATGCAACGAGAGCTCTCATTTCACCCGGAGATCAACTTTATATTTAAAGATGCTAATGGAAGCACGGAAAAACAAATTGAACAGATACAGGAACTGATAGATGAAAATATTAACCTGCTAATTGTATCTCCCAACAAAGCTGAACCCATCACCCCTATTGTAGAAAAGGCTTTCGCCAGGGGAATACGGGTGATAATTGTGGACAGGCGAACATCATCTGATAAGTATACAGCTTATGTGGGTGCGCGAAATTATGACGTAGGCTTAAGCGCCGGAGCTTTTGCAAATTCTATTTTAAAAGGAAAGGGCAACGTGCTGGAAGTATCAGACATACCGGGTTCATCGGCGGATATTGACAGACACAATGGCTTTGTTGATTTTATTAAGAAGTATCCCGGAATAAATTACAAAGCCAGGATATACTTTCCCGGCGATGAAAACCCATCTGGCGACAACCTTATGCAATTCCTGCAAACCAATCCCGACATTCAATTAATATTTTGTCAGAACGACCGGCTGGCGCTTTCAGCCTATAGGGTGAGTGAATCAAAAGGACTTGATAAAAAGATTTCGATTATCGGTGTCGACGGACTTCCGGGAATAAACGGCGGCATTGACCTTGTTGAAAAAGGCGCATTAAAAGCTACGATATTGTATCCCAGCGGCGGCGAGGAAGCAATTTTAACTGCCGTAAATATTCTTGAAAACAAAACATACAGAAAGGAAAATCCACTTGCCAGTACAGTTATCGATTCTTCGAATGTACGTATTGTGAAAATGCAAAATGAGAAAATACTGGCACAGCAAAGCGATATTGACCGAAGGCAAAAGAAGATACAGGAAGAAGAGATCATTACGCAAAATCAATCGAACATTATTTATGCTATTTCGGTTTCTTTGGCCCTGGCCCTGATTTTTGGATCGATATTATTCTATTATCTTTTGGAAAATAAGAAAATTAACAAGCGACTTGCCATACAAAATGAAGAGATCATTAATCAGCGTAACCAGTTGATAGAACTAAGTAAAAAGGCAAATGAAGCCAACGATGCTAAAATAAAATTCTTTACGAAGATCTCGCATGAATTAAGAACACCGCTTACATTAATCCTTGGTCCGTTAGAAGAACTGTTGCAAAATGAAACAGTATATCGAAATGCCGGACGCAGTCTTTTACTGATGCATAAGAACACGATCATGTTACTGCGCCTTATAAATCAGTTGATGGACTTTAGAAAGATTGAGATTGATAAACTGAAATTACGGTTCTCCGAAAATGATATCGTTTTATTCCTGAATCAGATTATCGAAGCCTACAAGGAGTTTGCAAAAAAAAGAAATATTGATCTGCGTTTTGTAACAAATATCCCCTGCCTGAATGTTTGGTTTGATGAAACAATGCTTGACAAAGTTCTGTTCAACCTGCTGTCTAACGCATTTAAATTTACCAACGACAACGGTTATATATATGTCTCTATATCCAAAGATGAGGAAGGAAAGAATGTACGCATAACTGTTGAAGACAATGGCGTGGGCATGAGTGAAACAGGGATTCAACATGCGTTTGAATTATTCTACCAGGGCGAATATGAGAACTATAAAGGTTCCGGCCTCGGGCTTGCCCTTTCAAAAGAACTCATACTGCTGCATAAAGGCACCATAGAAGTTCAGAGTGAAAAATGGAAAGGAACAAAGTTCATTATTACGCTTCCTTTAGGAGATAGCCATCTTGAAAAAAGCGAGATCATCAATAAGGAAATTGCCAACATCGTTTTGCATGAAGATGAAAAGATCTATACTTCTGAATTATTGCCGCAGCCGACCACGGAAGAAACGCCAGACACTGCGGTTCCTAATGAGTATTCCATCCTTATTATCGAAGACTATAAGGATTTAAAAAACTACCTGAAGAACCGGCTGGGTAAATATTATGAGATACTGGAAGCGGACAATGGAACCGATGCTTTGCAACAGGCATTTGATGCCGTTCCGGATCTGATTATTTGCGATGTAATGATCCCCGGCAGAGACGGCTTTGAATTAACCAATGTACTTAAATCCGATATCCGCACCTCACATATTCCTGTAATACTGCTGACTGCAAAAACTTCAGTAGAAGCGCAGATTGAGGGCATGCGGCATCTCGCAGACTCATACATCACAAAACCTTTCAATCAGAAATTTCTGGAGGAAAATATCAGGAGCCTTTTAAAGAACCGTTCAATTCTACGGGAGCACTATTCCGGCGAAATTCCTTCCGAATTAAAAATCCAAACACTTAATAAAATAGATAAAAAATTTATCGCAGAATTCAATGCACTGATTGAAAGCAACATTGCCAATGAAAACTTTAGTGTTGAAGAGATCTGCAAACACATGGGGTTATCACGTATGCAATTGTACCGGAAAGTTAAAGCGCTGCTCAATGTAAACGCTAATGAATATGTGCTTAACAAACGCATGCAAAAAGCCAAATACCTGCTACAGCAAGAAGAGTTTACCATATCGGAAATTGCCTACAAGGTTGGCTTTTCATCGCTTGCTTATTTTTCAACAGTATTTAAATCGAAGTTTAATGTGACACCCAGTGAGTTTAGGGAGAAGAATAATGTGACGAAATAGTGAATGGTGAATGGTCAATAGTGAAAGATGCAACAGCGTACAATTTGGTGGGACAATTACATATTGCATGAGCAGATCGTAAATAGTGAAAGATGCAACAGTCGCATTGTTCGGTACAAGCACTATGTTTAACTGAGGGGTTATACCAGGTTTTAAGAAATTTCCTAAACAGTGCACTCTGTGAAAAAACTCCATGTCCTCTGTGGTAAAAAACAACTCCTTTTCAATAATACGACATTGATCTATTCAAAACCAGGTAACAATTCTCCTACTTGCCGCAGACTGCTTTTTTCTTGCCGCCGTTCTTTTTACCACCTGGTTCGTAGTCTTCTGTTTTTCAAAAATTGTATATTTAGTATCTGATGCATTCGTTTGCATAAAGGCCAGGCCACCCACCTGGCTTATTTTATTAAACCGCTAACTGATTGTGTATCCCAGAAAAACACTTCCGCCGGCTAATAGCATTATTTGCCTGCTGCATGCATTTACACTTCGCGCCTTTTCAGCGACTCCGATCTCTTATCCGGGGATAGAACACGGCCTCTCTAATAACTCAGTTACATGCATGTTCCAGGATCACAAAGGCAATATTTCATTTCTACTATTTTCTTATATACCTTCTATGCAAATAGTGAATAGTGAATGGTCAATGGTGAAGGTCCGGGCTGGCTAAGTAAATATATTGTCGTTTAAGTGCTACTATTATCCTGGGCAAAAACTCGTATTTGCTCTTTTATTTCTTAAATGGTTTAAAAAACTTCGCTCCCGTCAGCTTTGAGCTTTAGGCTTTGGGCTTTAAGCTTTATCGCCAATGATCGCTTATATGCCTTATATGGTTTAATATATCCGCTCTAGTGTTTGATTTCAGGTCTTTGTTCATAAAAAGCGACATCTCCATTTTTATTTACGTCAAGGATCACATTTTCCTTTCCATTTGTTAGTGATACAAAATAATTGATCTCCGTATCGGGTATTGAATAAATGTTTGATTCTGTTTCGGGATCGTTATCGACAAACTGTATAGTTTCTTCAACTTTATAATCCTTGTATTTAGCGTTGATGCGTTGCTGCGCTTTTTCAGGTAACTCAGAAAATGAAGCTGCTTTTGTTGTCGCGACTAAATCACCATCTGAAGAGAAATAGGCATTTTCGGTAACGCTATTCTGGATGAAAGTGGCTTTCATAAATTGTTCATCCAGGCTCCACGCAGGATTCGACGCGCCAGGAAAATTGATATCAAAAGACGATTCTATTACTGAAGGGACAAATAATTTGTGACTTTTTCCGGAAGCTTTTGCACTTGCTGAAAACAATACAACTGCAAATGTTGCAATGACGATCTTTTTCATAATTATTGTGTTTTGTATAAAGAAAGAACTACAGATACATTTTAGAAAAAGACGTTTAAAGCATAAGTGTTAAAGCTTTGTGGCTTTCATTTTTCTTAACAGAAGATGATATTTTGTTTATTTTATAGCGACGAATTCTAATACGCTTGTTAATAGATTTTAAAACAATCCACCAGGGAACGTAATTGCAATATTAATTCCCTGCTAACTATCTTTTAGGTTCTTTAAAAATTCACAACCTTGTAGTAAGCTTTTTTGGGTTGCAGATTTACATCAAAAAGCAGCGGATAATTTTTCCGTCCGGGTACAGGATAAGTATCCAGCCATGTATGTTTGTCAGATATATTCCAGAATGTTACTCCCGTAATAAACTGTCTGTACTTGCGAAAAGTATCGAATACCATTTTATATTGAGCAGCTTGTTGTTGCTCTTTTTCCGCAGTATAAGCATCATCATCAGATGGCAGCTTACTCCTCCGGTTCTTTTCCCATTTGTACACCGACATATCCAACTCTGTAAACTGCAATTGCAATCCAAGTGAAGAAAATCTTTGTATGGCATACTCAAGATCTTCGCGGGAAGGTTCAAAGATGCTCCAATGCGCCTGTAATCCTACTGCATGTATGGGCACTCCGTTATCTTTCAGTTGCTTCAACAGCTTATATACACGATCTGCTTTTTCACGACGTTCTGTGTTGTAGTCATTATAGAACAATATGGCATCAGGATCTGCGGCATGTGCATATTCGAAGGCCTTCGCAATGTATTCATCTCCGCAGATCTGTTGAAACAGGCTGTTGCGGATAAACTTTGAAGCATCATCATCAACGGCCTCATTCACCACGTCCCACGCATAGATCTTTCCTTTATAGCGATTGACTACAGTTGTAATATGTTCCTTTAACCGCTGTAACAATACCTCCTTGCTGACCAATTTGCCAGAAGAATCTGTAAAGAACCACGATGGAGTTTGCTCATGCCAGCACAAGTTGTGGCCGCGTACTTTTAGATTATGACGCTGTGCGAAAGCAACAATAGAGTCTGCATCTTTCCAATTATATTCATTTGGCCTGGGATGGATCGGTCCCATCTTCATGGCATTTTCAGGCGTGATGCTGTTGAAGTTTTTCAATATCAACGCTACTTCATCATCACGCTTTAGCGCTGCCGGAGACACTGCTACTCCAATTGAAAAGTAGTTCTTATAATAGTCTTTCAATCCTTTTGTACTATCAATATGCTTTGATATATCTTGCGCATGAAGTGCAAATGCACATTGTAAAAGTGTTAGCAGAATTGTTATTTGTTTCATATAACAAGTTTGATGTTTAGTAGCATTGCAATAGTTATTCGCAACCGATACATGAGATAAAACCCGGCATCGAAACAGCCGTTCTCTTTGCTTGTTCTTTTGGCTTAACCCAAAAGAACCAAAAACTCAAGGCAAACACGATGCCTCCGGCCGTTTTGCCGGCCCACGCCTCTCCAAAGTGCAGCACTGATCCGGCTTACACGTACATATTCTACACAGTTTTTCCCAAAGGTTGCAATCATTAATCCCCTTCTATTGCCGGAAGAAAAATATCGTTTGTCTTGTTGTTATCTTTTCCCTCTTTTTTCTTTACTTCACACGCAAAGTTGATGGAGTATCAGGACTTGCACACTCAGGCCTCATGGCTTGCAGTTCAAGTCGCGTTTCATTCCTGGTAGCTTATTCCACGTTCCTAATATCTTAGACCTCATACCTGAAACCTTCTACCTGTCGCCCTTGTTCATTTTCAATTTTCCACTTTCAATTTTCAATTCCTCACCCCTCACTTCCAATACCTCTCCGCAAAACTCAAAAATGTCGGCCAGTTAGGCCCCGTTGTATGGCCGCCGGCATGTTGGCGGAATGCAATATCACCGTCTGTCAAACCGGTTTCAATAGGAGGCATTGTATCAGTACCGAGATCCTTTTTACCGAGTAATTTATAAACCGGACCTGCATACAATCCACCAAGAAAAAGGCCTTTGCCATCAATCCAGTTTCCCTCAACTTTAGGCGAGCCAACACTTATAAATATGGGACGTGGTGCACACAAAGCAACCAGCTCATGCGCATCAACAGGAAGATCATTGGGCGTCAGCGGACCGGCATATTTAATAAAATTCCCTGCAAACCAGTGATACTCGGCTGAACTCGCCAGGTTTTCCACCTGCTCGCCAAATGTCCTGCGCAGGATCTTTGCTCCACCTGCTCCTGATGAACCGATAAAACCTATCGCAATGCGCGGTTCATAGGCCATGGCAACGATGGCAGCCTTACCGTAGCGGGACAATCCTTCGATAGCAATTCTTTTAGCATCAACAGCCTTGTCTGTTTCAAAGTAGTCGATCGCCCTGCTGGCTCCCCAGGCCCAGGCGCGTAATGTTCCCCAGTCATCGGGCTTACGTGATTGTCCTTTGTTGACCAGACCGATAATTCCTTTCGTCAAGCCAGCACCGTTATCAGCCTGAAAACTGGTCGGAATAAGGATTGCATAACCGTATCCTTTTGCAAGCACCTGCTGCTGCCACGAAAGTTCTTTTGGCGCACCCGGTGGAGATGCAGGCATTCTGAAGCCGGGAGGAAATATAAATCCAAACTCAACGATTACAGGCACCGGCGTCGTCACATTTGCAGGCGTTGTTAATGTCAGGTCTATATCAACATTAATCGATGGATAGGCACTGTTGTCTACATGACCAACCAATTTTTTTGTAACAACAGGAATATCCCCAACGGCCTCGCTAGTCACGCTTTTTACTTCCCAAGTAACTTTGGGGACCTCCTGCGGAACACGGCCATACACCTCGCGATCAAAATCTTCCACAATTTCTGGTCTGCGTTTCTCCCACCATGTTTTAGCATCGGTCACTTTTTCACCATTCTTTAGCACAAGAGGATCAGGCAGCGATGTATATGTAGTTGCTTTTGACTCATCAACATTAGCCGCATTTGGCGCTTCTGGATCACCGGAAGGGCCGGGCCTCAATGAATCGATATGCAACAATTCAAGCATTTTTTTATGATCGGCCTGCGACTCCTGTTGAATCGCTTTCATATTGGCGCGCCAGATGCTGTCGCGCTTCAGACTATCCGCAACATTGTTTTGTGCATGCAACGTACACAGGGTCATGCATTGAAAAAGAAAAAAGCCTGCAACTTTTTTCATGCTGTTTATTTTGTTTGTGATTGATATTGGCGGATGTAGGATGCTACTTCCGTCATAGGCGCTATCCAGATCTCTTTTTCATGTTGTTTGAGAAAATGTAAAAGCTGGCTGTGCGCTTCTAATGACACATTGAGTGAGTGACCACCGCCAACTCCATGAAACAGAAACACGAGCAAACTACCGGCATCCACCGCTTTTTTAACCAACGCAATTAACTCCGCTCCTGTTTGCCCGTTTATTCCATAACAGCCAATGTTGTACAGGTCCACATGCTGTATTTGCGGCATTTCTGGTTGTGTGCCACGGGCACCGGTAAATTCTTTCCGCAAAGGATCGAGATAGGCGGAGTCTCCGATTTTTACGTCTCCGCATGGATAGGCAAAACTTCTTTTGTCTTTTCCGTCGAATGCCTTAAGCAAAGTATTCATCATGTGAATCTCTTCATCAATGCGCTGGATCGCATAACGGCTCAGATCCTTTTCAGCAGTTACAAATCCACGGCCTGGCAGGTTCCCAAGACAAGGATGGTAATAAGTATGATTGCCCAGCTCGTGACCATTTGCGCCTATTTTTTTCCACGCATCCATACGTGTATCTAACGTGCCTGTATAGTTGGACAAATAAAACGTCCCTTTCAATCCCAATGAATCAAGTGCAGGTGCCACGTTATCAATGTCTTCATTCAATGCATCATCATAAGTCAATACAACGGCGCATTTTTTTAAATTCCATACATTTCCTTTTTGCGCATACACAAATGAGTATGCACAAACTAATACAATAAGCGTTATGATCTTAGTAGTCATGAATTTGGCAATGTGTTTTACTAAATGTTATTTATATGCATCAATAGTTTGAATCGAACCATCATCATTGTATTTCAGCTCGGTGACTTTTACATTCCGCAAATGCGTTTTGCCACTTAACTGCACATCGTGATAGAACAGGTACCATTTGCCCTTAAACTCGATAATGGAATGGTGGTTTGTCCAACCCTCCACAGGCTTTAGAATAACACCCTGGTAGGTAAAAGGTCCGTAAGGACTGTCTCCTGTGGCATAGCAAATAAAATGTGTATCGCCGGTTGAGTAGGAGAAGTAATATTTCCCTTTGTACTTATGTAGCCATGATGCTTCAAAGAAGCGTTTGTCATTGTCTTTTTCTTTAAAAAGATTGCCGTTCTTATCAACGATCTTTATCTCCTTTACATTGCCGTCCAAATGCTTCATGTCTTTTGACAACTTAGCTACACGCGGCAAAACAGCCAGCTCATCACCTTTTCTCAGGCCTGCTGCTGAATCATATTTATTGTCATTCCAGCGTTGAAGTTGTCCGCCCCAAATGCCGCCGAAATACATATAATAGCTGCCATCATCATCTTTAAACACGCACGGATCAATACTGTAACTTCCTTTGACCGGCTCTTTCTCTGCCACAAAAGGACCTTCCGGTTTATTGCTTGTAGCCACACCTATGTGGAACACATCCTTCTTATCTTTTACAGGGAAGTAGAGATAATACGTATTGTTTGCAAAAGCTGCATCAGGTGCCCACAACTGCCGTCCTGCCCATGGGATGTCTTTTATGTGTAACGCAATGCCGTGGTCCGTTACTTTACCGCCGATTGAATCCATCGATAGAATATGGTAGTCCATCATATTGAAATGATCACCGTTATCGTTTTCCGGCGTCCCCGTTGCAGTATCATGAGAGGGATAGACATAAATGCACCCGTTAAATACGTGAGCAGACGGATCTGCTGTATATATGTGTGATACCAGTGGCTGAGAAATTGGTTCTCTCTTTTTTTCTGTGCTACTTTTGGCGCTGTCCTGCATATTTACAGGACTTTTGTTATTCGCACATCCTGTAATAATCGCTGCGGCAAATATGGGCAGAGCGCGGTTAATTATTGCCATGTGAAAAGTTTTTCTGTTTGTTTTGTAAAGAATTTATTTTAGGTACGAGTTACGAAGTACTCCATATTGAACATGCTATGTTGTCTTTTAACAGACATTTATGCCGGTTTTTAAGTACAGTTACGAAGTACTCAATATTGAGAATGTATAGTATTTCAGCATCCAAAAATCATTGATTTTAATTGTTGGCAACTGTCGCTATTCTCCATTCATCAATGTCTCCGGCGGACCGAGATAACTTTGTTTTACTCCACCAAAATCAATCACTATTTTCTGCAGCACAATTCCCGGATCCAGCACGCTGTAATGGATCGTATGCTTTCCCGGTTTCAATAAATGATGTTCTGTAGTTTTTATAATAATATTGTTCGCCACCCATTTCTCCCACGTCGGCTTATCATCGTCATCCTTATTAATGGCAATACTCTGCGGTTGTTCATCATCTATTGCAATTGAGTACCTGAGTCCACCTCCGTTTAGGAAATTCAACGTAGGTGAGAAAAATGCATAGATTTTCACTGCGCCGCTGTCATTACAGGTAAATTCAAATCGCAGTGACAGTTCACGGTCTTTTGGCGCCATCGTAACAGGAAAAGTTGTTATCCCATCACCTTCTCTTCCAATGCCCGGAATCACTTTCCATTGCGCATCCGTTCCATTTATAGCTTTGGTATAATTGCCTGCCAGCATAGATACATACCCATCATTCTCATAAAAAACATTTTGTTTACTGTTTGCCGGCTGCGTGTTTTTGGCTACCTGGGAAGCAGAGACAGAAACTGAATTTTGCGGCAAGCTGGCCCCCGTTGATACATATGTTACAGCAGGTATGCTATTATTGGGAGGTTGCTGCCAGTATGTATAACCAATATGTGTCTGATCCATCATGTGATTCCATTTACCATTGGCAATGGCGTGGTATTGGATTGTGAGCATGGAATCATTTTTATAAAACGCTTTTGCCTTATCCGCATAAACATTGGCAATAGCATTTTGCCTGGCCGCAAAATATTTATTCCTGGCGACTGCAGTATATAGCTGCTGAAGATTTGCGCAAGCCTTTACAGGATGAAGCACCAGTTGAAAATAAGCGTCTTTACAAACTGCAGGAAGTTTCGAGTTGATTTCCTCAGTTTTTTTAAGCAACATCAGCCAGTCATGGGTAACCCGGTCTGCTTCGTCGTAATGTTCAATACTATACGTTTCCGCATCCAGCAATTCCGGCTTACGCCGTGCATTGTAGCTTGAGTATTTTGTAAGTATGTCACCGATATCTTTTGCGTAAGTACTTCCAAATTGTTCAGCGGCCCATTGTTCTGAATACGTCGTAAGCTTATCTATCGTCATCTTTTCCGGATCCCACGCCTGATCAAGAAAGAAAGAGATGGGATACTCCATTGGCTTAATATCACCCACATTTACGATCCAGATCTGTCTTGCGTTATATTCCCAGGCAAGGTTCATTTGCTCCCATGTTCTGGAAATATTGTTTGTATTGAGCCATTTATAATTTCTTGGATCGCCAACATAATCAAAATGATAATAAATACCGTAGCCACCTTTTCTTGGTTTATCTCCGGGCTTTGGAAGTCTGCGGATATTGCCCCAATTATCATCGCACAGCAATAACGTAACATCATCGGGAACCCGCATACCCTTATCATAATAGTCCTGCACCTCTTTATACAGCGCCCATGACTGTGGTGTTTCGGAAGCGGGTTTGTGTGTAACATCGGTGATAATCTTACGCTGATCTGCTACAATTCTTTCCAGCAAAGCTGTTGCTGTTTCTCTTGTCATTGGTTCATCACCATCACCTCGCATACCTATGCTTACAATTTTCTCATTGGTTGCACGATGCATTCCTTCTTCCCAAAACTTTTTTAGTTTAACCTCATTGCTATCATAGTTCCATGGGCCTGTACCGTATCTCTTCCATTCAACGTGCGCACGCATCAGCGGTTCATGATGCGAAGTGCCGATGACAACGCCATAATCATCAGCAGCCTTAATATTCAACAAATCATCATCGTAAAAAGCATTTCCCCACATCGCGGGCCACAAATAATTTCCTTTCAAACGCAATATCAATTCAAAGACCTTCTCGTAAAACAGATGATTAAAGCCCCCAAATTTTTCTTTGGTCCAGCCGCTTAATGCCGGCGCTTCATCATTAATAAAAATGCCCCGGTATTTTACTTTCGGCTCATCGGATATAAACAGGTTTTTCTTGATATAGATTGCTTCCCTTTTCTTTGCGGGCACATCAGCCCACCAATACCATGGAGATACACCTATTTGTTTTGACAGCTCAAATATGCCATAAGCCACTCCCCTCCTGTTATTTCCTGTAATCACCAATGCCTGCTGCATACCGGCAAACGGATGCTGAACCATTTGCACCTGGTATGCCTCCCAGTGGCCTTTGATATTTGCTACATCTATTTTTTTACGCTGTACCAGTTGCCTGATCAGGGAAGATCTTTCAATTGATCCGATTATAATACCAGTCTTTGCAGGTAAAATATTTCCTTTAATATCAGGTCTTATTCCGGTTACAGATTCAATATCCTGTTGCAAAAGCACAGAAGCTTTTTTTACTACGGCAAAGTCGTTGTCGTCAACGTATATAGTAGCAGCACCGGCCTTCGAGCAAATATCAACGAAGTCTGCGCCGGGCTTGTCCGAAACAAACTGCTGCGCCGGTAGATTTCCGCTACAAAAAAGTTGTATCAAAAAGATGAAACCATATTTTAGCAAGCAATTCATTTTGGTGTTTTTAGACGACAGGCATTTGATACGTAACATTCAGCTATCAGCATTCAGCTATCAGCATTCAGCTATCAGCCATTAAAATAAAACTAACCGGGTAAATAACTCATCCATTCCTTGTTTCAAAATCGTAATCGGTTACAATAGCTAAAACGATTTTTCTCTTTACAGTTAATTATTTTTATTTTAATTTCACTACTGGCTCCTCCGAAAAAGCCAACTAACCAGGCAGCAAGCATTCTGATTTTCATTACTAATGTAAACAAGAATCCGAACATTGCAACCGATTGCAAAACTTTTTCATGGAATTTTAAAATAATGGATGCCTGCCAACTATGAACAAGGATATTACCATTTACGACATTGCGAAAGAACTCAATATTTCTGCTGCTACTGTAAGCCGTGCTCTTAAGGATCATTCAGGCATTAACGGCAATACACGTAAACGGGTGGTGGAGAAAGCCCGGCAAATGGGTTATCGTTCCAATTTTTTTGCCAGCAATTTGCGAAAGCGCAAAACGAATACAATTGGCGTAATCATACCGCGATTGAACAGCCATTTTGTTTCCACCGCTATCGCAGCTATGGAAAAAGTTGCCAGCGCTGCAGGATATAACATCATCATCAGCCAGTCGAACGAATCCGGCTCAAAAGAAATCATTAACGCACAGACCATGTTTGACAACCGGGTTGATGGTCTGCTCGTTTCCTTAGCATATGACACAGACACTGTAAATCATTTCAGCAAGTTTGCAGAAAAAAATATTCCGGTAATTTTCTTTGACCGCGTTCCGGAAAGCACAGAACAGGTAAGCATTGTGATCGATAATTACCGGAACGGTTATGATATTACCAAACACTTGATAGAACAAGGTTGCAAACGAATTGCACACGTAACAGCCAATTTAAAACGCAACGTTTACAATGAACGGTTTAGCGGCTACAAGCATGCTTTAATGGATGCTGGTATCAACTTTTCGGACGACCTCGTTTTTAGTTGTGATCTTTCTGAACAGGCATCAACCGAAGTAGCAGCGAAGATCCTTTCAATGAAAAAGCTACCTGACGGTTTATTTGCTGCCAATGATATGAGCGCGGCCTGTTGTATACGGGTATTTAAACAAAACGGACTTAAAATACCGAAAGACATTGCGATTGCCGGATTTAACAATGATCCCGTATCAAGGCTGATAGAACCAAATATTACAACGGTGAACTACCCGGCATTTCAAATGGGAGAAATGGCCGCTACATATATGATCAATCATTTAGCCGGATTAACCAACATCCTGATAACAAATAAGATCATTCTTAAGTCTGAAGTATTGATAAGAGAATCTTCACTTAGAAAAAAGTCTTAACGCAACATATTATCTCATGGCTATTTTGGGTTCACCCTGAATACTTTCATATAGCTATTGTTTATGGCCACGAGGATCAATTTGTTATTTCCTGATCTGATGATTTTCATATCCTTCACATCTCCGTCAACCCGGAAGCCGTTAGTAGCCGGTGAAGTGTAAGCAAATGTCCCCTTATCAGTCCCTTTCAAAAAGCAGCCATAAGAAGCGTCGTATCTGCCGGTCATTACTTCCGTTTGATATTCATTACCGGCAAGCAATAAGTCATTGACGCCATCGCCATCCAGATCATCACAAATAATTGCATTTACAGGCGCAAACTGCGCCTCTGCAGGCAGGAGATGCTTTACAAACTTACCATTACCCTTGTTTTCCAGCCAGCAGCTGGCAGTTTCATCACAAGTAAACTCCAATAACCCTTCTTTATTTTTGAATACTTTATCCTCATCGGCTTTAGTATAATCTTTATGTTTCAGGAACATTTTTTTAATTGCGGGCACCTGGTCAGCAAACTGATCGCGATTAATGGCAGGAAACAGCTCTTTTTTCCCATTGTCATTTTTTAAATAATAGAACATCACCGGGTCAATGCTTCCGTTGCCATCTATGTCTTTGGCAAGCAGTTTCATTGGCTCGCCAGCTACAACGCGGTATTTGCAGTTAAGCCCCAGGTTGCCTGCAACAAAATCCAGATCTCCGTCTTTATCAATATCTACAGCAGCAAGACTCCTCCACATGCCGTTCATTTGAGTAAGACCGGTAGTTCCAGTTGCTTCCGTCAAGGCAGATCCGTTATTTTTGAAGAACCGGACAGGCATCCACTCTCCCGCCACTACAAGATCTGTCTTTCCATCTCCATCATAATCGGCCCATTTCGCTGCTGTAATCATACCGGGTTCTTTCAGTGCAGGACAAACAGTTGCAGTCACATCAGTAAAAATTCCTTTATTATTTTGAAGAATAAAACTTTTGGGTGAAAGTGGATAGCGCTTAGAAACTCTGCCGCCAATAAACAAATCCATATCTCCATCGTTATCATAATCGCCGGCGGCAACACAACCTGCTATCGTTCGAACGGCTTCTGGCAAAGCGTTCGCAGCAAGAGAAAAATTTCCCTTACCATCATTTATATATAAACGCGGTTTATACCAGGATGATGTGTCGCTGTATCTTGTGTCTCCGCTGCTTATCAGCAAATCATTATCACCATCATTGTCCACGTCTAAGAAAACACAATCCATATCCTCCTGCATCTTCACTCCACTTACCAGGTCTTTTCCTAGAAAAGAGCCATTTTTTTGCTGCGTAAACAGCTTTCCGGAAAAGTTAAATCCGCCTCCGGCAAATACATCGGGCAGGCTATCATTATTTACATCACCAACTGCAATGAACGGCCCCAGTTGTGAAAACTTTTGTGGCAGTAATCGCTGAACTGCATAATCATTATAAGTAACATCCATATGCTTGTATATAAGACCGGTACTATCTGTTACGTTGCTGAACAGAAAGGGATGATGTTCGTTTACCTGTGGTGGTGCGGCAACTGCATCCATTACTTCGATACGATATACTGAATCTGCGCGAACATTTTTCACCACCGACCGTTTGCTTCCGGGCCAGGATATCACAACTGAATCCGCCGACAATGCATCTCCCAAACCAAAGATCAACTTCCTGTCGACAGTTGACAAATATCCCCTTACCGGTTCCTGTTCCTGCAATTGCGCCTTGCCATCCTTGTACACATATATCTTAGTGCCAATTGCTTCGCGATTGGCACTCTCTCCTACAAGATTAAAACCCAGATAGTGGTGCCGGCCTTCTTTGGTTTGCATGGAATTGTTGTTAAACACAAAGGCTTCTCCGTTAATATTATTCACTACAAGATCAAGATCACCGTCGTTATCAAGGTCAGCATAAGCGCAGCCGGTAGACAATGAAGGCTGGTCAATGCCTGCCTCATGAGACGCATTGCGGAAACTATAGTTGTGATTATTGATATAGAGATAATTGGGAAGATTAACATGATCAAGTGATTTTATTTCCTCATTCATCAACTGGCGCTGTTTTTCGGGATCAATTGTATTCACACCCACTGTTGTTGTAAACTGAATGAAATCGGAATTAATAAAGTCCCTGCCAATACCGTTTGTAATATGAGCATCCTTCCAACCGTCATTGTCAAAATCAGCCAGCAGCACACTCCAGCTCCAGTCTGTCTCTGAAATGCCCGCCATTTGCCCTATTTCGCTAAAAAAAGGAATTGCTGTATCATGCATGTTCCAGTTGCCATTATTCAGTTGTAACATGTTGCGCATAAACTCCGGCGAATACCCCAGTGAACGTTCTGTTTCATAACGTTCATAATTCATAAAGGAGTACGTTAACTTCTTACGCTTGTTATCTTCCGGCATCATATCCAGCGTTGCAAAATCTACCAGGGCGTCATTGTTAATATCTGCCGCATCGCATCCCATACTTGAATAACTCTGATGTTTGGTAGCGGCGTCCAGCCTATTGGAGAACGTACCATTCCTGTTATTCAACCAAAACACATCATTCGATAAAAAATCATTTGATACATAAATATCCGGCCAGCCGTCATTATTAAAGTCGCTTACAGAAACCCCCAGTCCGTAACCATCTTCTTTTATACCGGCCTGCATACTTACATCTGTAAAAACCGGATGAGCGGCGCCGTTTATCTTTCCATCGTTCCTGTATAACTTGTCATTTGCAGGAGAATGGCCTGAAAGATCTTTCGGGAAAATTGTATTTGCATTAGGCCCGTTAAAGCGATAGTTCAACAGGTACATGTCCAGGTCTCCATCCAGGTCAAAATCAAAAAATGCGGCTTGCGTAGAGTAACTGCTGTCAGCGAGTCCGTATGAAGCCGCTTCTTCTTTAAATGTAAGATCGTGCTGATTAATGAACAATTGATTAGCAGCGGCCGATGTTAGCCCTTTACCATAGTTGCAAACATAAATATCATCATAACCATCACCATTAATATCTACAATACTCACGCCGGTACACCAGGCAGTAGTGAAAACGCCGGCCTTTTCCGTAATATCGTCAAACTTGTTTTCTCCTTTATTAACGTACAGCCTGCTGCTTACCTGGTTGCCGCAGAAAAAAATATCTTTCAACCCATCATTATTAAAATCCCCGATCCCAACGCCTCCGCCCATATAGGCAAACTCATTCAGCGCCTGTTTCTTAAACAATGATTCATCAATGTCATTACTAAAATGAATTCCCGTTTGTCCGGAGGAAAGTTTTGTAAACAGTTTCTCTTTACCAGGCGATTTGCATGATGCCATTATAATACCACAAGCAAGGATTAACGCAGTTAGTTGTTTCATCATAAGGAAGAACGTTGCAGATTATTTATACCGGTTTGTTAAACAATATAGACCAATTATGACTTCATCGCATTGTTCAATTTGTTTGATCCACCGGCGCTATGATTTACAAAACAGGGGCAACACTAATAAAATTGTGCAATCGGTTACTGGTTTAAAAATAGGTTTATTCCGTGCAAATAGTGCATAATATCAAGGCCTTTTTTATACAGACATTTAATAAAGCTTAAAAGTTTTGCAATCGGTTGCAATATATTTAAAACATACTTACTTTTATTTTGATAATGCTAACTGCCGGAGAGTAAAACGATTGAAAAATGCCAATATCAACAATTGCTTACTCCGGAAACAAATGCCAATTCTTTTATCTGAAACAGTTGTACTGCAACTGGCTTATAGCGCTATAAGCCGGACTGGACGTGCCTTGCTTCTATTTCAGTAAACAGATGTTGACTTGCATTACAGACCGTCTAAAAAAAATCATTGTTTGATTCTATGACTGCTGAATTAAATAATGATGCTCAGACAATGGAGATGTTACTTTCTGAACAAGTATGACCGTAAGATTGAACAGATCTTCAGCACGTATGCTGCCTTTTGAAAACAATTAAAAAACTATTTATGAACTCAAGCTAAAACTGTTTGCCAAACCTTCTGCTCCAGAAACGTGGCTTCAACAGCCATATTGCTTCAACTATAATTACTGCTATATGAAATCATTGTCAGAAGTCTTTTCAAAGATGCAGCCGCTATTAAATATCCAGAAGCGCATCTTTTATCTTTTTTTCCTATCTGCATTTTGCATTTTTTTCATCCCTAAAGCCTATGCGCAATCCAGGAGTGTCAGAGGTGTTGTAACAGACGAAAATGGCAAACCAATGTCAGGCGTTTCCGTTGGTATAAAAAACACAACAAAAGGTACTGTTACGGGAAACGATGGCAGCTACAGCATCACCGCAAACTCAGGCAACATACTTACTTTCACCTATGTTGGCTATACTGTGAACGAAATAAAAGTTGGCAGCGGTGAACAGTATGATATAAGCCTCAGGCCTGAGACTCAATCGCTGGAACAGGTTATTGTAATTGGTTATGGTACGCAAAAGAAAAGTTCATTAACCGGTTCGGTAGCTTCAGTTACAGGTAAAACCATCAATGAATTACCTGTAGCAAGTGTACAGGGTGCGTTACAGGGACGTGTTGCAGGTGTTACCGTTACCAACAACGGAGCACCGGGCACTGATCCCATTGTGAGGATCCGCGGGATCAGTTCAATCAGCTACGCATCCGATCCCTTATATGTAGTTGATGGTATACCTACAGGTAATCTTGCCAACTTTGACAGTAAAGATGTCCAATCCGTAGAAGTATTGAAAGATGCGAGTGCCGCGGCTATCTATGGTTCACGCGCTACCAACGGCGTTATCATCATCACTACAAAAAAAGGATCCAGAGATGGTAAGGCGCATGTGTATTTGGACAGTTATATTGGTGTTCAAAGTCCATGGAAAAAAGTTGACTTATTAAATACCAATCAATACCTGCAATATGAGCGCGCACTGAATGGCGCGGCGGGCATTGCTAAGCCTCCAAGATTACAGGATGCAAACTTTAATTCGCCTATATATGAAGGTACCACGCAGACTTACGCGCAGACAAATACCAACTGGCAGGATGAGTATTTCAAGAATGGAATGATCACGCAAAGCAACCTTTCTGTAGGTGGGGGTAATGACAGATCCAGATATTATATGTCGGGTGGTTATTTTAAACAAGATGGTATTGCACAGGGTGTAAATTACCAGCGCGGTAATTTCAGAGTTAATGCAGATCACAACATCAGCAAGGTGTTCACCGTTGGTGAAAATCTTTTGCTTTCTTATTCCAAACAGAGATATGATAACACTGGCGGTAACAGAACAAGGATCGCAAACGTTGTAAGATCGCTCCCCTATTTACCGGTACGTGATCCAACTACTTTGGGAGGTTACCGCAATGCTGAAAACAGTGTAGATGGTGCAGATCCTACCAATCCGGTTGAAGACGCGTTGTTGTTAGGCGATGCTAACCGTCAGACCCTTAAGCTACTGGGTAGCGCTTATGTGCAGGTAAACTTTACACCATGGTTGAATTTCAGATCAACTTTTGGAGCAGACTATGCAAGCCAATATCAGCATCAGTTCAGCCCTATCTTCAATGATAAAGGAAGGAATGCTACCGTTGCTACTATCACCGATCAACGCGCTAACAGAACCACACTATTGTATACTGAACAGTTGACATTTGATAAAACATTTGGCAAACACCATGTTAACGCTATCGCCGTATTCGAAAACCAGGATGGTAAAAACTTTGGCGAAAATCAAACAGGCAACCAAAGCAGTAACGATGTAGAAACACTTACAGGCGCAACAAATGTGACAGCATTTTCAACAAGAACAGCAACACTTATTACATCTTTGATCGGAAGAATCAATTATGAATTCGCAGGCAAATACCTGCTGAGTGGCGCTATACGCCGGGATGGTTTATCAGTGTGGGCACCGGGAAAGAAGTACCAGAATTTCCCATCGTTTTCTGCAGGCTGGAGAGTTGACCAGGAAGGTTTCATGAAGCAGATCCCAACAATTTCAGAGTTAAAATTAAGAGGGGGCTGGGGCATTACCGGCTTAAATGCCATTGGTATTTTCCCTGCACTGCAAAACTCTATTCTTGCAAACGAATATCCCTGGCAGGCTGTTGTACAGGCTAACGGAGCCACCTATCCTTTCGGCAATACACTTAGCACCGGTAACGCTTCTTACTACAACCAGTTAGCAAGCAGCAGTCTTGAGTGGGAAAAAACAAAACAGCTTAACCTGGGCATTGACCTCGGTTTATGGAGAAATAAAGTGACTATTACTGCTGAGTGGTACAAAAGAAAAACAGACAACCTGATACTTACCATTCCAACACCTTCCAGTTTTGGATTTGGCGGCGCTGGTTCTCAACTGAACGCAGCAGCCATGGAAAATTCAGGTGTTGATATTCAGGCTGCGTACAATAAAACGTCAGGCAAATTTACCTGGACCTTAAGCGGTAATATCGGCTTTATCAAAAACAAGATCTTAAATCTGAACACGCCGAATGCAACTATTGACGCGGGTGCTGATGCTGACTTTGGTAATGGCAACATCACAAGAACTGTTGCGGGACAGCCGATTCAATCATTCTACGGATATGTTGTTGATGGCATTTTCCAAAGCCAGGATGAAGTAAGCAAGAGCCCGACACAGATATCTGGCACCGATCCTACAAAATCAACCTCAGCCGGTGACCTTAAGTTCAAGGACCTGAATAATGATGGAAAAATTACTGCTGATGACCGCACATTCCTCGGCAGCTATATACCAAAATTCTCTTACGCTTTGAACTATAGTGCAACCTATAATAACTTTGATCTGTCTCTCTTTTTTCAGGGTGTTTCCGGCAACAAAATATATGATGGTACACGTGTACTGCGCGAAGGTATGGCCCGTTTGTTTGGCGCGGGAGTTGAAGTGCTTGATGCATGGACCTCATCACACACCAACACAAATATTCCGAGAGCGATTAGTGGAGACCCCAATCAGAACGTGCGTGTTTCCAGCAGATGGATTGAAGATGGTTCTTATTTGAGGCTCAAAAATATTATACTGGGTTACAACATTCCGGCTTCTACACTGCGCAATATTACGAAAGGCACAGTGGCAAGTTTCAGAGTTTATGTGGCATCTCAAAACCTGCTGACCTTTACAAGTTATAAAGGTTGGGATCCTGAAATCGGTTCTAAAAACACAACACTTACCAACGGTATTGACTATGGTCAATATCCGGCGGCCAGATCTTTCCAAATCGGTTTACAGGTAGGATTTTAAAACAGGTATTCATTTTTGAAATGCAAAAAAATTGATCATGAAAAAAACAACTTTTTACCGGAGCGCTGTAATTGCCTGTTTAATATCAACCGCCTTAATTATAGCGTGTAATAAACAATTAGATAAAAGCAATCCCAGTTATATAACACTGGATAGCTATTTTAAAAATGCAGACGAATTGCAGAAAGGCACCAACGCCATCTATTCTGTTTTTCATGGTGGCGGCCTGGTTGGACGCGAATGGTTCTTTCTGCATGATTGCAGAAGCGATGATGTATCATCTGGCGGCGGTCAGCTGGAAGTGCCACGTGCCCAAATATTAAACGGTGCAACCACTTCTGATAATTCCGTAATGAACAGTGTATGGAACGGATTGTTTACAGTAATTCACCGTTCAAATGCTGTGATAGGAAGTGCAGCCAATGTTACAGATAATGATGCTGTGCGCGATCAATGTGTTGCCCAGGCAAAATTCTTCCGCGGATGGGCTTATTTTGAATTGGTGAGCATGTGGGGACCTGTTCCTTTGTACACACAGGTTGTATCTGCTCCCGACCAGTTTCAGTCACGCGTGTCAGAAGATGCCATCTATACACAAATCCTCCAGGATCTTAACGATGCTGCAGGGGTACTCAGCCCGAGTTACGGTACTTCAGACCTTGGCAGAGTTACTTCCGGTGCTGCGAATGCAATGCTTGGCAGAGTGAATATGCAGAAAGGCGATTATGCCGCAGCTAAAACAGCCTTGTTAAAGGTTACTTCTTCGGGCCTGTATCACCTGGTAGATAACTATGAAGATAATTTTATTGAAGAAACTGAGTTCAACCCTGAATCCATTTGGGAAGCTGTTTATTTCGATAAAGGTGACAATGCTTTTGACTGGGGTTATACAGGTGACGGATCCGGCAACGCACAGGCAACTGTACGCAACCAGGAATACTGCCCTGTTGCATGGAGAAACCTGATCCCTTCCAACAGATTCCTGAACGAATTTGAAAATACCGCAACAGGCGCAACAAAAACTGACCCCCGTTATAAAGTGACTGTATACGAAACAGGCGACAAATTCAATAATGATCAGGATGTTTTAACAGATGGCATGCAGAACGGTAATGCTTCGGTTGTAAACGGAGTTACAAAGAAGGTAAGCTGGCGCAAGTTTATGATGATCTACAAACAGAGCCTTGCCCAGGCATCTTTCCATCCCGCCGGCAATAACCAGCGTATCATTCGTTATGCCGAAGTTTTACTGATGCTGGCTGAATGTGAAAACGAAACAGGCGGTACCGCTAATGCCGTAGCATATTTGAACCAGGTTAGAGACAGGGCCACAGTGAAAATGCCACACTATCCCACAGCTCAATTTCCAACCGGAACCAAGGACCAGGTTACCAAAGCCATTATGCATGAAAGAACCGTGGAATTAGGTGATGAAGAACTTCGCAACATAGACATTATAAGATGGCGCAAAAAAGGCTACTACACAACAGATCCGTTGCCTTATTTCAGAAAGGGAAGAGATGAGTTGCTTCCGATACCACAACAGGAAATTGATAATAATCCGAAACTGGGAGAAGGTGGGATTGACAAGCAAAATCCGGGATACTAACAGCAAGTACGAAGTCAGAAGTACGAAGTACCTAATTTTGTATACCGTCTTTTTTCTTAACAGTTTTCAAAAACTATCAATTTAGAATTGGCAATTGGGTTATATTATACGAAGAGGGGCTGGTTTAAATAACCGGCCCCTTTTTTGTTTTTGAAGTACGAACGAAGAAGTACTTAATTAATTTAAGACAGTTCTAATATCAAACCTTGTAATACAAATCAACGTACTTCGCATTTTATAATTCATTCATAAAGTCTAGCGGGTGCTCAAATCAGTGAACCTTTCCCAACCAACGTACCTCGTACTTAAAGCACAGCTGCGTGTTCAAACCAGTGAGCCTTTCCGAACCAACGTACTTCGTACTTCGTAATTCGTATTTGTACTGGCCTTTGAGTGCTATTGCTCTGACAGCTCTTTCAACTTATCCAACGCCTTTGGCCAGGTATTTTTAAAATAGTCTTCAAACTCTTTAGGAATTTCAGCACCACTCATTGAAACATGCAATTGAGTTTTGCCATTCTCGTTTACGAGCGTATAATTTTCGAGTGCGCCGGCCCATTGTTTGGCTTCGTCGCTGTCTATACTTTCAACACCTCCACTCACAATTCCAAGATGCTTGATAGACATAAATTCGTTGGGCCTGCTTTCGGCAACGACAGAAACCATACCCTCTCCTTTTCCGTCCAGAAAGAGTATTTTACTTCCTTCCTGCCAATCTGTTTCGGCCCTGGAACCTTCGGCAAATGCGGATGTCCACTTGCGATAAGTTGCATCATCCCAGAGCGTGTTCCAGACTTTCTCCCTGGGTGCATTGATGGTGATTGTAAAGTCCATGACAATAATTTTTTTGTGTAACAAAGTTTGCAACCAATTTCAAACAAGCAGGGGTATGATGACGTCTTTTTGAGGGTTAAATACGACAGGCTAAATAGAAAAGCCCAGCCTACACATTGTTTTTCCTGTTTCTTTTCCTGATCGCCCTGATCGCAATCACCGCGATCAAACTAAATATGACAATATAAAAAATATACCTTGGCAAATCAGGGTTTGTGCTGAAATCAAGCAAGGTTACATTTACAGGCAAACGCATATGATTGGTTTTACAATTAACATATAACCAAGGTGTCGGCCATGCCAACGTTTCTCTATAAACAACTGGCCTAAAGCCTAAAGCTTAAAGCCAAAAGCTGACCGAAGCGAAGTTTTTTAAACCATATAAGGCATGTAAGGGAATATAAGGCCTTACACGCCGGCCAATGTTGACTAGAGCCGGCTGTACCTACTCAACGAGTTTGTACCCTTCACTATTGACCATTCACTATTCACCAGTTGTATAGAAGGCATATAGAGCAAATAAGAATTTTGCCTGCGATAATAATTGCACTTAAACGACTTTACATTTACTTAGCCAGCCCGGACCTTCACCATTGACCATTGACTATTCACTAGTTGTATAGAAGCATGACTGGTATTAAAATGCACATTGACCTACTCCGGCATTATTCCTCCCTTTCAATATACCTCAGCATAGCAAACGCCTGGCTAAAACCGAACTGCTGATAAAATGGTTCAAGTGTTTCTTTTGCGAATAATCCGACCAGTGAATGATTGGTGGCATTTCTATCGAGCCAGTTGTTTATCTTAATCATTAATGCGGTGCCAATACGCCTGCCCTGCCAGTCAGGATGAACCATTACATCTTTTATGTAATAAAAGCTGCGCTGATCGCCTAATAACAGTGCTGATGCAACAACGGTGCCATCATCTGAGTTTTCTGCAACTACTGCAAACACCACCGGTAACGGTGCCGGATTACCGTTGCCTGAAGGCGATGAATAACGCCACCCAATGGATGAAGACAGTGCGCGAGCCTCTTCTTCAGTTGGCACCCTGGCAACAATTTGTATGTTTTCAGGAAGTTTGGCTGGCCCCGTTTCCCGTTCTTCATAAGGTCCTGCAAAATGGATCATGTAACCATTGATATCGCGGATAATATACCTTGAAAACCCGTAAGAAGCAGCCTTAAGTGGTTCTATAATGTCGGCATTCTTTTGCTGATGAATTGCATAAAGTAAGGCAATTCGCTGCACACGGATCCAGACAATATTGCCTTTTGAAGCTGCTGCCCGCTCCTCATCCTTATGAAACTGCACAAACACCTTTTGCCAGGAAACGCCTCCATGATCAGGCGGGTCTCCCCAGGTCCACTTATTGGGAAAACCCAACACTTTCTGCCAGTATTGAATGGTTTCTTCCACATCTCTTACAGCCATCACCGGTTCGGCGTGAGAGAGAACCGGTCCTGCATTAGCGTCTCCATTTCTCATAGTACGCGTTTTAGCACTGGAAATAATATCGGTTATATGCTTGCTGAGAATATTTTTATGGTTGTCGCAATCTACCCGTCAAATGGTCGGATCAACACAGCTTCATTCATTTTTGCTGAAAGTAAATTTGCTTTATCAATCTAAAAACAACACTTATGGCAACACAAATCTATGTAAACATCCCGGTGAAAGACCTGGACAGATCGATTCAATTCTTTACGGCCCTTGGCTTTATGTTCAACCCGCAATTCACAAATAAAAATGCCACGTGCATGATCATTAGCGAAGACATATTTGCAATGCTTCTGACAGAACCTTTTTTCAAAACCTTTACAAAAAAAGAAATCTGTGATTCTTCAAAAAATATTGAGGCAATAATGGCTTTGTCGGTTGATAACAAAAGCAAGGTGGACGATATAGTTGATAATGCTATTAAAGCAGGTGGAACTTCACCAAAAGACACCCAAAATGATGGCTGGATGTATAGCCGCTCATTTGAAGACCCTGACGGCCATTTGTGGGAGATTTTTTATATGGACGAAAGCGACATGCCCCCGCAACCATAACACACAAAACTTTTTAATCTCTACCAATTAACTAGACTATCATTTTTTGTCGTATGTTTGCCGCCTGTAACGAACAACTAATTTCTAAAAGCCATTCATTATGAAAGGCTTTTTTTATATGAACATTATCTGGCATGTTGAAGAAGTCATTGGAAATGCTGCAGCAGGAAGCTGCAGAAACAGGAAAACTAACTTTAAAAAGAAGCCTCGGAGCAATTAACCTGGTTGCTATTGGTATAGGTGTAATTATTGGCGCCGGGTTATTCTCATTAACAGGCATTGCCGCGGCGAACAATGCCGGGCCGGCGGTAACGCTGTCATTTGTTGTTGCCGCAGTTGGTTGCGCATTCAGCGCCTTATGTTATGCGGAATTTGCATCTATGGTTCCTGTTGCAGGAAGTGCTTATACTTATGCATATGCAACACTGGGCGAACTGTTTGCCTGGATCATTGGCTGGGACCTGGTACTTGAATACTCTGTTGGCGCAGCCACGGTAGGCATCAGCTGGTCGCAATACCTGGTTAAGTTCCTCGCAAAATTCAACATTCATTTGCCTGCACAATTTGTTCAATCTCCATTTGAAAGTGTTACGTTAGCCAATGGAGAAATTATTCATGGCATTATTAATCTGCCTGCAGTTTTAATCATCGCGCTCATCACCGCAATAATTATCAGAGGCACAAAGGGATCAGCGTTATTTAATATCATTGTTGTTGCACTTAAAGTGGGCGTTGTATTGGTGTTTATTGCCTTAGGATGGAACTATATAGATCCGGCCAACTATCATCCTTACATACCGGCAAACACCGGCAAATTTGGCGAATTTGGCTGGAGCGGTGTATTACGTGGCGCTGGTGTTGTTTTCTTCGTATTTATTGGATTTGATATTGTTGCCACCATGGCGCAGGAAACTAAAAACCCAAAACGCAACATGCCCATCGGCATCATCGGTTCATTGCTGATATGTACAATATTGTTTGTGTTGTTTGGCTATGTTATGACGGGAATGGCCAACTACACAGAATTTAAAAACAGTGCCGCACCTGTTGCGGTAGCTATACAAAAAACACCGTATGCATGGCTAAGCCAGGCTGTGATTGTGGCCATACTTATCGGCTACACATCGGTGATATTGGTTGATCTTCTTGGCCAGTCACGTGTATTTTATTCCATGAGCCGCGATGGTTTGTTGCCCAAAACCTTTTCTCAATTGCATCCTAAGTTTCAAACACCTGCAAGATCAAATATTGTGCTTTGCATTTTTATCAGCCTGTTTGCAGGACTGGTACCGATAAGTGTCGTTGGTGAAATGACAAGCATCGGCACCCTGTTGGCCTTTATTATGGTTTGTGCCGGAGTACTTATACTTCGTAAGCAACAGCCTGACGTTCATCGTCCGTTCAGAACGCCCTTTGTTCCGTTGGTACCTATTCTGGGTATTATCACCTGTCTCGTAATGATGGTTTCTCTTCCTGCTGATACATGGATCAGATTGATCGTTTGGCTTGCGATAGGCTTTGCCATTTATTTTGGATACGGGAAGAAGAATAGCAGGTTGAGGTTGAGGGAGAAGCTGTAAGGCGTGAGGTATCAGGTGTCAGGCATCAGGTGTCGGGCTTGAGGCGTGAGGGATAAGGCAAAGTAAAAATTCAAAATTAGCGGAATGTTGTGATTGCTTGTTGATAAGCCAGGATCGTCATCCCGACCAGTGAATTTGGTTAACCACAATCAAAAAGGTAATGGCAGTATATCTGGTGTCGATAGCCCGTAGGGCTTATAGCTCAATAGAAAAGTCAATAATTCATGTTCTCCTTGTCCGTAGGACATTAACCCTTTCATTGGTTAAAGCACTAACGGGCTATGAAGTTCCCGATTCGATCATTTCTATTGAGCTTAATTCCCTACGGGAAAAATTGCAACTGTTATAAAATCTGTCATTGGCACCAGGGAATTTGGTTAATTACCATCAAAAAGGTGGTGACAGTACGCTTGGTGTCGATAGCCCGTAGGGCTTATAGCTCAATAGAAAAGTCAATAATTCATGTTCTCCTTGTCCATAGGACATTAACCCTTTCATTGGTTAAAGCACTAACGGGCTATGAAATTCCCTATTCGATCATTTCTATTGAGCTTAATTCCCTACGGGAAAAATTGCA
>CP128386.1:3912666-4534262 GCA_030345135.1 Chitinophagaceae bacterium DXS | reverse complement strand
AGCGAATTTGGTTAATTACCATCAAAAGGTGGTGACAGTACGCTTGGTGTCGATAGCCCGTAGGGCTTATAGCTCAATAGAAAAGTCAATAATTCATGTCCTCCTTGTCCGTAGGACATTAACCCTTTCATTGGTTAAAGCACTAACGGGCTATGAAATTCCCTATTCGATCATTTCTATTGAGCTTAATTCCCTACGGGAAAAATTGCAACGTTATAAAATCTGTCATTGGTACCAGCGAATTTGGTTAATTACCATCAAAAGGTGGTGACAGTACGCTTGGTGTCGATAGCCCGTAGGGCTTATAGCTCAATAGAAAAGTCAATAATTCATGTTCTCCTTGTCCGTAGGACATTAACCCTTTCATTGGTTAAAGCACTAACGGGCTATGAAGTTCCCGATTCAATCATTTCTATTGAGCTTAATTCCCTACGGGAAAGTTAGAATACCTATTGGCCATTGTCCCGTAATTCCCTCTTTTACACATTCATCCCGACATGACGAATAAATACATTCTATTTACCGCAATAAAAAAGCTGTGCAATATTTAAACTGCACAGCCTTTTAAGTATTCAAAAATCCGAGTCCTATTTATCTTTTAAAGTAAGCCTGGAGAATTCGCTTCCACTGAAAATTTTAGCAAAATTCAGATCGTTTGATTTCCTCCACGCATCTACATTTGGCAAGGTTACCACGCGCCAGAAGTTTTTCTCCTTCAGATCGCCGTAATCCTTTCCCTTTACAAAAACACCGTAAATGCTATCACGCTTCTTAAAATCTATCTTCACTTTTTTATCACCGGTGTTCTCCTGTTTGTCCAGGAATTTTTCAATTTCTTCAACGTTCATACAATTCAAATTTAAGTTAGATAATACCCATCCGTATAATTAAACCTGGTTGGCATTTTGATTAGCCATCCTTGCAGGTTCACGTCTTTTTTGGGGATAAGGCTTTTTCTTTGGCTTGCGTTTGTTGTTGGGTTGCGCAGGCGCTTCTGCCTGTCTTGAGTGATACGGATGATCCTCGGTAACAGGAATTACCTGGGCTGTAACGCGGTGGATATCTCTCAGGTTTGCCCTTTCTTCCCTGCTGCAGAAAGAAATTGCGATACCACTTTTATCAGCACGCCCTGTTCTTCCAATCCTGTGTACATAGGTTTCCGGAACCTCAGGCAAGTCATAGTTAATTACGTGAGACAGGTCATCAACATCAATACCACGGGCTACAATATCTGTGGCCACCAAAACACGCAAACGTCCTGTTTTAAAATTATGCAGTGCACGTTGACGTGCTTCCTGTGATTTATCGCCATGCAGAGCCGCAGTTCTGATATCGGCCTGGTTAAGGTGCTTGGCAATTTTATCCGCACCATATTTGGTACGTGTGAAAACCAACGTACGCTGTATATCCTTTTCACGGAGCAAATGCAGTAATAAGGATGACTTATCCTGTTTTGCTACCATGTAAATTGTTTGATCAACTTTCTCGGCTGTAGTAGAAACCGGAGTGACTTCAATTTTTACCGGGTTTTGCAATAGTGCATTCGCAAGCTTTGCTATTTCCGGCGGCATGGTTGCGGAAAAGAATAAGGTTTGCCGTTCTTTAGGCAACTCCCGCATAACCTTCCTGATATCGTGAATAAACCCCATATCAAGCATACGGTCGGCTTCATCTATTACCAAAAATTCGAGATGGGCAAGATGAATATATCCCTGGTTCATTAAATCCAGCAAGCGGCCGGGTGTTGCAATCAGTACGTCGGTCCCATTCCTTAAAGCAATGGTTTGTGCATGTTGAGAAACGCCACCAAAAATAACATCGTGCTTTAGGCCGGTATATTTTCCGTAGGCGGCAAAACTCTCGTCAATCTGTAACGCCAGCTCACGCGTAGGCGTAATTACCAATGTTCTTATGTGCTTGTAACCTTTGCTATGTTGAGGAGCATTTAATAATAACTGTATTACCGGCAATGCAAATGCAGCCGTTTTACCGGTACCGGTTTGGGCGCAGGCCAATAAGTCACGTTGCTTTAAAACAACCGGTATCGCCTGCTCCTGAATCGGAGTGGGCTGAGTATACCCTTCTTTTGTCAATGCACGTAATATTGGCTCTGAAAGTTGTAAATCCTGAAATGTCAAAATATTTCTTTTTTGTTTAAAAAGTGAGAGGCAGCTTATAATAGTCTGTAAAAGCGGGCCTTATATATTACTCATAATGAGACTGGAAAAGCTTGTCAGTGAAGGAAAGATTATCTAGTCTTTTATTTAAGGAGAATATTTTAATTCGCGAAGGTAGCTCTTTATTTGGTAAAAATTTCACAAAACATTGGAGTGGCGATTTTCCTCAAATGTTTTTCCCTAAAGCCGGAGATTATATACTACCTTGTTGCTTATATAACAAACAAATATGAGCACCAGTACTAAAAATCAGGGCACAGTAAAATTCTTTAATGAAGAAAAAGGGTTTGGATTTATTAAACACGATAATTCATCCAAAGAAACCTTTGTGCATGCCAATGGCTTAATTGACAAAATCCAATCAAATGACCATGTGGAATTTGATGTGGAAGATGGCAGAAAAGGACCGCAGGCGGTTAATGTGAAAAAGATACAGTAACACTATTACCTGACATTGTTTATAACAATACCCTGCACAAAAGCACCTCACTACATGAGGTGCTTTTTTTTATTTTTTCGTTGTCTGTCACGAACGCTTTCTATTCATTTAATTCACCCGGACACATCAACTGCCATAAGTAAAAATGCACCCGCTTTCGCAAGTGCATTCATTTGTCAATCGTCTATGAAGAGAACCAAAACCATTATTGATTTACCGATCGCTGCTTAATACAATACAGCTTCAGTTATTATGCTATCCTAGTCAGGATTCTTGATTGGAGCGCTTCCAGAAGAAGGAATATTAATATCTGACTCATCCGCAGGCACGTCCCAGTAATCAAGAAAATTATAGTTGATGGTAGCATTGGTATTTAACTCATTCTGAGGTGTGAGCACTACACAACCTCTACGTCCTCCCCCCTTGCTTACATCATAAATAACACCCCATCTTCTTGCATCATAAAAAGATGTTCCTCTGAAAACAAGACTAACCCTGCGTTCCCTTCTCAACTCCTCTTTTGCCTGTGCAAGGGTTAAGCCCGTACCAGCAACGGCAGCAATACCTGCACCCTGGTAAGTTCTCACTTTATCTACTAATTGCAGACCACCTTCAATATCTCCTGCATATATTTTAGATTCGGCCTGCATCAGTGCATTCTCTTCATAACTTCCGGCAATGTATAGCTCATAGTTACCCGGTGTTTTATCAGTAAGTACAGCCGTTCCGGCTATGCCATTACCTGCATCAACCAAAGCATATCTTGTACTGAATGTAAAACCCCCAACCTGGTTAAGATAAGTCTTAAGAGAAAAATTATTATCCAGTCGCTTGTCGCCTGTTTTATAATCCTGTATCAGGCGCTCGCTTATTTTGAACGTTGTATTATTAGGATTACCAGTCGTCATAGCTGCTACAGATCCGGCGCCCGCGGAGAAGAACCCGTTAATATCCGTTGTTCTTCCTGTGAATACATAGTCGCCTTCCTGTACGCCTGCTGCGCTCAGATCCGAAATGGTTTTCCAGTCTGCAGCGGTCATGGCAGTTACAGCCTTGTTCACCAAAAGATTTCTTGCTTTAAGTGTATTAATATTGTGCACCCACATATCTGTCGTCAATACACCACCGTGACCGGTTTGTGTAAAGGAAGGAATCAGCTTACTTAATACGTCTGTATAATCGCCGGCATTATTAATACCCTGTAATGTTGAAGCCGCCATATCAAGATATTTGTTGGCTTCTGTAACAATCTCGTCATGCAGTTTATAATCGCTCACCTGCGCATTGGTCGTATTTGTAATTACTGCAGAATAATAGATAGAACCAATTCTTGAATACGCAAATCCTTTCCAGAAATAAGCCCATGCCTTAATGGTATTTTTCTTTGTTGCGGAATCGCCGGAGAATGTAGTTCCATCAACCAGATCCAGCACATTATTGCAGGCGTTGTTCATGGAATACAAATATGACCATTCATAATAGAATGCATTTGATGCCCTTTTATCACGCGAATTACTGATACGCATTACGCTTTTGGATGGCGAAGAGTTAGTTATCTTACTTCCGTTATCAAGAATTACATAATCAGGAAGGTTCACCACGTTAATGTTCTGATTGGATGCTTCTGCGGAAATATTATCACCAAGCAACTCATGAAAACCTATAGCCAGCGAAAAATAGGTATCACCCAACCAGTTTAAATCGCCGAGATCTACTCCCTGGAAGCCGTTGATATACACGGCGCCCATTGCAAGCGAAATAATACCGGATTCTGTTTGTGCATTGGATAAACTTGGCTGGTTGGGATTCTCGACATCCAGCTGTTTTTTACAGGATATTCCGCCAAGTAACAATGCCGTTAGTACTATAGTATAAAGTGTATGTCTTTTCATCTTTTCAATTTTAAAGGATTAGAAACCAAGATTTAAACCCACCTGGTACGATCTTACATTTGGCATAGAGCTATGATCTATACCTCTGTCAAATGCAGAGTTGGTTGTACCTGAACTTACCTCCGGATCAAATCCTGAGTACTTTGTAACAGTCAGGATATTTCTGCCGGTAAGCACCAGTTGCAGTCTTCTCACATTTTTAATTGAAAAGAGTTTTGCGAAATCAAGCCCGATCGAGATATTTCTTAACCTTAAGAACGAAGCATCTTCATAAAAATAATCTTTGGTTCCGTTACGGGCCGGGCCATTGCGTGCGCCGAAATAATCAGCATACACACTTCTGTAATAAGCAGTATAAGCAGCAGTTTGCCCGTTTATTGTAACAGCATTATCATAGTCTCCGCTGATACCATCACGATACATCCATTCTTTTGTCTGGTTGTATAAATGACTGCCATTTACCCAGTCAAACTGAAAGGAGAAAAGCAGGTAATCTTTGTAAGAAAATGAGTTAATGAATGATGCATTGAATTTCGGATTAGGATCACCAAATGCATATGCTTCATTGGTAAACTGAACGCCTTTTGTCGCCGTATCAACAAGGTAGCCATTAACCAACTGATATTTTCCATAATCAGCTTTATCGATATAAGGAGTTCCGTCCTGTTTCTTCTGATCAAAACTTCTGAAAGCTTTGTAACCATAAATCTGACCAATTTTATCACCTGCTTTTAATACAAGACTGGTGCTTCCCGCGTTTGTTGTAAGTATAATATCAGGACCATTTATCCTGTCAATTTTAGAGGTCTGTTTGCCAAAGTTTGTTGTAAAGTTCCATGTAAGATCGCGCGTATGCAGTACTTCCATGTTTAAGGATGCTTGTACCCCGTGAGACGAGAGGAATATCGAATTGTTCTGCAAGGTTGAACCACCTGTTGAAGGCGCAATGCTTACAGGGTAAATAACGTTCTCTCCTTTACGTGTCCAGTATGTAAAACTGAAATTGAAGTTTTTGAACCAATCTCCATTTCTGGCACCATTGATAGCAATATCTGTTCCTGCTTCAAATTCTTTTGAAACTTCTACCTGCAGGTTTGGATTTTTTTGTGAAGTTGGTAATGAGAAGTAAAGACTGCTTCCAATATTACCCGTATTTAATGTTGGGTACCTGTCGAATGGTAATGGTTGAATACCAGCCTCTCCGTAGGCGGCTCTCAACTTAACCTCAGGTAATACATTTGCGATCTTGCTATTTTTCCAGAAGTCAAATGAAGAAGGTCTTATATAACCATCTGCACGTGGAAAAGTAAATGGCGTAGAGCCTTTGCCGAATGCTGAGGAATAATCACTTCTAAAGCCTCCGGATATCCCACCAAAATCACCGAAATCTATTTTCTGATTGATCAGATATCCATAGGTCACAAACGGTTCTACATAGTCTCCTTGTGTTCCGTCAGACAATCTGCCAACAACCGCCTGGCTGCTTGTCTGGTTGAGATTATAGATTGGATACGACGGCAAGCCTACACCGTAAGTAATGTATTGCTTGTACATATTCTTCCTGTAATCGTAAGAGATCTGAGTGCTGGTTGTAATGGGTAATCTTGAGTTGAAGTCCTTCTGAAAGTCTGTTTTAATGTAAGCAGAAAGCAACAGGTTTTGGAAGGTTGTTGTGTAGGAGAAATTGTCGATCTCACCTGTATTATCGTTGCTGTTGTATTGATATTGCCATGATTCCTGGCTATTTGAGTTCAAATTGCCTGACTGGTTCTGGAAGATCCACTTGATATCCTGTTTCTTGTAATTGATACCATATTTACCATCCAGTTCAACAAATTTGTTCACCTTATAATTCGCCTGCAAATTTTGTACAACGTCAACTTTATTGTCTTCGCCGCTTGTGTATTCAAAATCATAATTGGGATTGTAACCATTTACACTAATAGTACCCGCATTCAGCGAGAAGGGATAGGTTCCATCTGCAAGCTTGTGTTCAAGATCAAAGAAAGGAGAAGTATTCAGCATGTTGTAAATATTGTTCCTCCCTTCTCCATAAAATGGATGCAATGTATTTTTTGTATAAACCAGTTGTGTAATGGATCGTAGTGTAAAGCCATTAAACAGTTGTGTTCCCACGTTTGCTGTAAAATTGGTTCTGTCCACATATCCGTTGTTACGGATGTTACTTTCCTGCCTGTTATTGGAAAGCGTAAGGGCAAAATCCATCTTATTGTTTGCACCCGAAACATTCAGATTGTTGTTGATGGAGTAACCGTTCTTAAACAACTGCTTGAAATGATCATAGTATTGCAGGTTGTGATCGTATTTTTTATTGACGATGTTTAAAGGATTTGACATTGCAGTCGGATTGCCGTTGCCTGCCGGATAAGCCCATGCAATTCCGGCATAAGTACCATCATCTTCTACTTTGATGATATTACCGGAACCGTCTACAACATTGTTTTCACTATCCGTTCTGAAACTATGCAATCGTGCTTTGTGCACGTTTCCGCTATTGATGTATGCGTTATCACTATAGCTGGAAGAGAAGTCTATGTTTATCTTACCCTGCTTTCCTTTTTTAGTAAAAAGCTGAATAACACCGTTTGCACCCTGCGCACCGTAAATGGTTGCTGAAGCTGCACCCTGTATAACTTCCACCCTTTCAATATTGCTGAGATCAAGTGAGTTGATATCAGTTGCACCAACCTGCACACCATCAACAAGAATAATCGGCATTGTACCCCGTTGAATGGTATTTATACCTCTCAGCAGGATGTTAATCTTAGCACCGGGCGTTCCGTCAATAGATGATATTTGTGCCCCGGGAATTTTGCCGACAAGTGCCTGGTCAATAGACCCCGTAGGTGCTGCCGGTAATTTATCCGACGTAACTGACTCAACAGAAATAGCCGTCTTTTTACGGGATGTTGCCACACCAAGCCCCGTAACAACTACTTCGCTGAGTGATTGAACACTTGAGGCCATCTGGACTACCATGTTCTCACTTGCAGCAACTTCTTTTGTTTCGTAGCCCAATGCCGAAATTACAAGCTTGCCGCCGTCTTTTACATGAATAGAAAATGCGCCTGTTGCGGATGATACTGTCCCCTGTCTGGAACCCTTAACCAGGATGGATGCGCCTTCGAGTGCAGCGCCTTTTTCATCGGTAATTTTTCCTGAAATGGTTGTGGTTTGAGAGAGGAGGTTTAAGGAACAGAGGATACATAAAAGAACTGTGATAGTTAATTTTCTCATTAGCAGTAGTTTTAGTTCTCTAAAAATAGAAAACCATTAAACATGCTCTAAGACCATTCATCCTGTTTAATAACCTTTAATCAGCATTTATAGTTGCATTAAGCAACCTTTAACATTTAACTGAAATTCACATTAATATTTTAAAGATTTATAAAGGTTTCTTTAAAATACAATAATTTCTGAACATACTAGGCGAGAGATGACATTTTTTGATGCAAATAATGAGTTTAAGCCCCATATTCTATTAATAGAAAAAATATTGATATATCCATTCAGGAGATATAGCAAATCAAAAATCTGATGCCTATGAGTTTGACAACCGGTTGTATTATTCATCGTTTTTCAGCCGAACAAGTAAAACCTCTAGAAACCTCTGGGATCAAAAAAACCTCGGATCATTTTGCCCGGTTCTACCGTTCATGTAAAATGGGAGGAAAATAACTTTTACCGAAATTTGAAACCGGGATTTTTTTTTACCTTTTCAAGCCTTTTTTACTATCGGGCTTAAATAGTTCCATTCGTACTGAAGGTAACCTTTCAAAAATGCTAAGATGACAAACAAAATTTTTCTGCAAGCGATGTTGCTCGCAAGCCCGTTATACTTCGCGGCTTGTAAGAACGGCGATTCAAAACAAACGTTTGAAGCGGCTGATAAAAAAACGGATACTACAATGCATGCTTCTATGTACACAGCATCAATGGTAGACAATATTAAAGATCCTGCATGCGGTATGCCTGTAACAGCCGGAATTGGCGATACTGCTCATTACAAAAATCATGTAATTGGTTTTTGCTCCAAAGAATGTAAGGCTACATTCCTGCAAAATCCCGAACAATTTATAACACAGCTTCAGCTGAAAACACAATAGCAACTTAAATATAACGGACAAGGGTTTATGTAGATTCAGTTAAGCTTTAAGCTCAAAGCCTAAAGCCCAAAGCTTAAAACTAAGGCGATTGTTTCACACCTGATACCTGATACCTGACACCTGACTAATCTGCATAAACCCTTGTCCGTTATAAAGCGAGGGAATTATTTGATCTTACACCTTACCACCTGTATGCCCGGCATTTGATTAAATGCATCAATAGCGGAGCGCAACGATCCCGCATCTGTATTTTTACTGAATTTGATATAAACCTGTTCTACTTCATTTTTATCCGAGTGATGAATGCTAATATCAGTCACTACCAGGTTATTATTTTCAGTTACGCCTTCCACATATTGTAGTATACCCTCTTTCTTTTTTGCTGCAAGATAGATTTCGTTGGGCTGCGTCATTCGCGTGATCTTTTTCTTATAAGGCTTTACCAGTACAAGTACAATCAATACCAGCACGGTGGCTGCAGACGCGGCAATATACATTCCTCCTCCTACCGCCAATCCAATACCGGCTACCGTCCACAATCCTGCAGCCGTTGTTAAGCCACGCACAACTTCATGCTTTAAAAAAAGAATGGTGCCTGCACCAAGGAAACCAATGCCACTAACCACTTGTGCCGCTACGCGGGAAGGGTCCAGGTTAACATTGGGCGTTCCGAGAATATCAGAGAAGCCAAAAGAAGAAACCATCATAATAAGTGATGATCCTAAGCACACAAGCATATGCGTGCGCAAGCCGGCCGCCCACTCCAGCCTTTGACGCTCTATTCCGACGAGGCCGCCCAATATAGCTGCAAGTAAAAGCCGCAAAATCGTTTCCTGCCAGCTTAATCCTTCTATCATGGCATAGTTATTTGAGAGTTACGTGAATTATACAATTGGAGGCAGCTTTCGATCATCAACGATATTACTCAATCAATAAGCATGCATCAATGTCGTTGAATTAACGAAAATCCTTCCAAAGAAGTACGATCTACGAAGTACGAAGTACTCAGATTTGAAGAGCACTACTGTTTGGATGTTGCTTATTTCAATAATATTGAAGCATGCATAAAAAATACGCTCTATCGCATTGAAAGTAAAACAATACTAAACAATGTTTAATTCAATTAAACAGTATACTTATTAAAAGAAACTTAATCTTCATAAAAAAGCCGCAAACTGCATTGCTGCATTTGCGGCGAGGTAAACAAGTGACGCTGTGAACAGCGTAGCTATGATGAGGCGCGAAACACTATCTTATCAGTACGATTGTACCTTTTTTATACCGGGATTCACCCTGCGCATTTTTATAGAACATCTGCCATACATAAGTGGCAACAGGCTGATCTTTTCCTCCATAAGTTCCGTCCCATCCTTTACCAGGAACTTCACTCTCGAACAGTAATTGCCCCCAACGGTTGTAGATCTGCAATTTATAATCGCTGATCTTACCATAAGCAGCCGGCCTAAAGACATCGTTGTTCTTGTCTCCATTCGGTGTAAAGCCGGTCGGCATCAGAACATCGCAGTCGTTCATCGTTATGCCAAGTTCAACATCCTGAGTTGTAGAACATCCACACTCGTCTGAAACCTGTACTTTATAAGTTCCCGGAGCAACATTGTTAAACATGCCGGTCGATTGCTCCTGCATTGTATTAAGCAATTTGAATGTGTATGCGGAATTATTGCAGCCGCCATCAGCTACCACATCAAAATAACCCTTCTCATAACCGTTACAATCCGGCTCATGCTTGTTTATGGTTGTTATTTTAGGAGCTGATCTTACCATTGCGGAAACAAATGTTTTTTCACTCTCGCATCCAAGTGCACTTCTGCTACTTACATAATAGGCATAAGAAGCAGGACCACCTTTATCGATATAAGGAGCTGATGACAATGGCGTTCCTTCGTATGTGTACCATTGCAGGTTGGTTCCGCTAGCTCCCTTTGCGCTTAACATTACAGTACCACCACTTTCGCACAAATCAATGCTGCGTGCAATTGGAGCAGGTGGATTTACACCGTCATTCACCACTGCATCTGAACTTCTTGCATTACATCCCCTTGTATCTGTTACCATCGCATTATACACACCGGATGATACATTAACCAGGCTTCGCTCGTTGCTTCCATTGCTCCATTTAAACCTGTATGGAAACTGTCCGCCGGATACAACAAGATCTACTCTTCCATCAGACCCACCGAGGCAGGAAACATCTTTTTTGCGCGCTGTAGCTGAAGGATTTTCGTGAACAACGGACGTAACTTTTACCAGCTCACTGCGACAGTTTTGCGGTGAATTATTGGCTGCATAGTACACAAAGTTTCCGGCATTTTCCCGGGTTAGCGTTGGTGCCGTTGCTCCAATCAAAACCTGAGCATCAGTAAACCATGTTACATTTTGCCCGCTTGTTATGTAATCTGCAAGTTGAATGCTTCCACCACCTGCACATACAGCCGACGGATTTCTTACAGAAGGCGGCGCAGGAAGGCTGTTAACAACAACGCGCAGATCAGCCGCTGCAGAAGTACATCCATCAAGTGTTGCAGCCACATGATATACGCCCGCAGCATCAAGATCTACTTTTGCAACTGAAGGATTAGCTTCATTTGAGGTAAAACCGTCGGGACCAGTCCAGCTATATGTTACATTTCCGGGCGTAACAGTTGATGCATTCATCAACAAATCGGTACCAAAACATAACGGTGCATTTGAAGTAATTGAAGGGGCAGCCGGAACAACTTTTACAATTATATTCCTGGTAGCAGGTTCTGACACACAACCGTCCAGTACAGCCGTTACAGCGTACATACCAGCGTTTTCAGATAAACTTACGGATTGAATGGTAAACCCTTGCTTGCTGGATTTAAATGCAGCAGGACCCGCCCAGCTATAGCGGATTGCACCTGCAGTTTCTGTCTCAGCCTTAAGCTGAAGATCACTTCCTTCGCACAAGGGATCATTGGCCTGGATAGCAGGTTTTGCAGGGCGCAATTTTACTAAAACGTTTATAGTTGATGATGCAGATGTGCATCCATCCAGCGTAGCTGAAACCGTATAGTCTCCCGTATTGGTAACTGATGAAGCTGCAGCGATCAAAGGATTTTGAACGTTTGATGTGTAACCGGAAGGACCAGTCCAGTTGTACTGAATTGTTCCGTCTGAAACAATAGATGATGTTGCAGTCAGTTGCAGGTCTGTTCCTTCACATAACGGACCAACAGACTGTATCAAAGGTATCTTCGGTACTTCTTTAACAGAAACAACTGTTGCTGCAGGTGCAGAAGTACAACCATTCAAAGTTGCAGTTACAGCATACGCACCGGTATTCGCAGCATATGATGCATTTTTGATCACTGGTTGCTGAACGAGTGATGAATACCCTGAAGGACCTGTCCAGCTATACAGAATATTGCCTTGTGTGTTTGACGTTGCACTTAGCAGAAGATCGTTTCCTTCACACAACGGATCATTCCATTTAATCACAGGAACTTTCGGCATCACTTTCACTACAATATCTGAAACTGCTGGTGCAGATGAACATCCGTCCAATACTGCCACTACCGTGTACTTTCCTGTCTGTCCCGCTGCTGTTGCAGAAGCGATTAATGGGTTCTGCACGTCAGCTACAGAATAATTTGACGGGCCGTTCCAATTGTATTTAATAGCTCCCTGTGTTGAAGTACTTGCATTTAATTGCAGATCGCTTCCTTCGCAAACCGGATAGTTCCAGGTGATCACGGGCGCTAACGGAGTAACCTTAATTGCTACGGCAGTGACTGCCGGTAATGAAGTACACCCGTTTAAAGATGCGGTTACATTGTAATTACCGTTATCTTTTATTGTAGCAGCGCTAATAACAGGATCTTGTTTAGCTGAAGTAAAACCAGAAGGTCCGCTCCAGCTATATACAATACTTCCCGTTGTAGATGTAGCTGCGTGCAGCGTTAGATCATTACCCTCACATAAACCATTGTTCCATGCAACTGTTGGCACCTGCGGCATTACTTTAACACCTATTGTTGTTATTGCAGGTTGGGATGTACAACCGTTTAATGTTGCTGTCACACTATAATCACCGTTGTTTTTAACGGTAGCTCCGGTAATGACTGGTTTTTGTAAAGTTGATGAATAATTTGCCGGGCCTGACCATGCATAGCTGATATTGCCTTCTGTAGTAGAAGCTGCAGATAATTGCAGATCTGTGCCTTCACACAAGCCATTGTTCCATGCAACTGTAGGCACTTCTGGCATTACCTTAACCGCAACTGTTGCTGTTGCCGGTTTGGATGTACAGCCGTTTAATGTAGCTGTTACAGCGTAAGTTCCATTATTCTTTATAGTTGAATTGGTAATTACCGGATTTTGAACAGCTGATGCAAAGCTCAATGGACCGGTCCAATTATAGCCGATCACACCTGCAGTTGTTGTACTGGCTGACAGTTTCAGATCGCTGTCCTCACAAACACCATTATTCCATGCCACTGTTGGAACCTGTGGCATTACTTTCACTGCTACAGTTGTTGTTGCAGGTTTGGAGGTGCAGCCATTTAATGTAGCGGTTACAGAATAGCTACCATTATTTTTAACTGTAGCCGCAGCTATAACCGGCTTTTGTACGTTTGATGAATAGCTGGCAGGTCCGGACCATGCGTAACTAATAACGCCAGGTGTGGTTGTTGCTGCAGACAATTGCAGATCGGTTCCTTCACACAGACCATTATTCCAGGCAACTGTAGGGACTACAGGCATTACTTTCACAGCAACAGTTGTTGTTGCTGGTTTAGAGGTACAGCCGTTTAAAGTAGCAGTTACAGCGTAGGTTCCGTTATTCTTTATAGTTGAATTGGTAATTACCGGATTTTGAACATTGGATGCAAAACTCAACGGCCCGGTCCAATTATAGCCGATCACACCTGCAGTTGTTGTGCTTGCTGATAATTTCAGATCGCTGTCCTCACAAACACCGCTGTTCCATGCAACTGTTGGAACCAGTGGCATTACTTTCACTGCTACAGTTGTTGTTCCAGGTTTGGACGTACAGCCGTTTAACGTCGCCGTTACTGAATAGCTGCCATTGTTTTTAACAGTAGCTGCAGCTATAACCGGCTTTTGTACGTTTGATGAATAGCTGGCTGGTCCGGACCATGCGTAACTAATAACGCCTGGTGTGGTTGTTGCTGCAGACAATTGCAGATCGGTACCTTCGCACAGACCATTATTCCAGGCAACTGTCGGAACCACAGGCATTACTTTCACCGCTACTGTTGCTGTTGCAGGTTTGGAAGTACAACCGTTTAAGGTAGCAGTTACAGCGTATGTTCCATTATTCTTTATGGTTGAATTGGTGATTACAGGATTTTGAATGTTTGAAGTAAAACTCAATGGCCCCGTCCAGTTATAACCAATGATTCCCGGAGTTGTTGTGCTGGCTGATAGTTTAAGATCACTTGCTTCGCAAAGCCCGCTGTTCCAGGCAACAGTTGGAATAACCGGCATCACCTTAATTGTCACATTTGTAGTTGCAGGCTGCGATGTACAACCGTTTAACGTAGCAGTTACAGAATAGGTGCCATTGGCTTTAACGGTGGCATTGGCAATTGTCGGATTTTGTGTTGACGATGAATAGCTGGCTGGTCCGCTCCATGCATAAGCTATTGTACCCGCGGTAGTGGTAGCTGCAGAGAGTTTTAGATCAGTTCCTTCACACAAACCAGTGTTCCATGCAACAGTTGGCACAAGGGGCATTACTCTTATAGCGACTGTAGCAGTTGCAGGTTTGGACGGACATCCATTAAGCGTTGCAGTAACCGAGTAATCACCGTTGTTTTTGATAGTGGCCTTTGCAAATGTTACAGATGCTCCTTTGGCTGAAAAATTGCCTGCACTTGTCCAATCGAAAACGCTGTTCGCTAAGTCGGTAGTTGCAGACAAAGTAAGATCACTTCCTTCGCAAATGGATGGCACACTTATAGAAGGCGCTTTAGGCGTGTTCCTGACCGTTACAGTTGTTGATCCTGGGGCAGAAGGACAACCGTTCAGCGACGCAGTAACACTGTAAACTCCATTGTTATTTCTTGTAGCAGCGGGTACCACTGCAGTGGAGCCATTTGCAGTAAAACTGTTCACACCGGTCCAGCTAAAGTCCACGCCTGCGAGATCCGTCTTCGCGAGCAATGTCAGATCCTTTCCCTCACATATGGATGCCCATGTAATACTGGGCTTTACAGGAACATTTTTCAGCGTAACGGAAGTGCTGCCGGCAAGAGAAGGACATCCATTTAAAGTAGCCGTTACACTATAAATACCGTTGTTGTTCCGCGTTGCTTTTGTCAACGTTGCTGTAGCTCCTGCCGCAGTAAAGCCGTTTACTCCCGTCCAGGCAAAGCTTACTCCAGACAAATCGGTACTTGCTTTCATGCTAAGGTCGTTCCCTTCACAAACTGCTATCCAATCAACCGTAGGCTTGGCAGGAACATTTTTTAACGTCACAGAAGTACTGGCGACAAGAGAAGGGCATCCATTTAAAGTAGCCGTTACATTATAAGTTCCGTTATCCTTACGGGTAGCTTGTGGAAGGGTTGCCGTTGCTCCTCTTGCAGTGAAATTATTTACGCCGGTCCAGCTGAATGTTGCCCCCGGAATGTTCGTGCTTGCTGTCATATCCAAATCTGAGCCTTCGCACACTGGCAACCACGCAATAGTCGGCATCGCGGGCATTGGCTTGATCTGAACATTTACTGTAACAGATTGAGAGGTACAGGTATTTAATGTTGCTGATACACTATAGATACCATTTGAAGCTACGGTTGCTTCCGTGATTGTTGCCTTATCATTATTTACTACCAGCGGCTTGGGCCCTGACCAATTATAAGTTACACCCGTTGTTGTACTTGTTGCTGTCAGGAGCTGATCTGAACCTTCACACACAGGCGTCATCGCAATAGTGGGCACAACTGGCATCGGCTTGATCTGAACATTTACTGTAGCAGGTTGAGAGGTACAGGTATTTAATGTTGCAGAAACACTATAGATACCATTTGCGGCTACCGTTGCAGCCGTGATTGTTGCCTTATTATTATTTACTACCAGCGGTTTGGGGCCCGACCAATTATAAGTTACGCCCGTTGTCGTGCTTGTTGCTATGAGGAGTTGATCGGAACCTTCACACACAGGTATCATCGCAATAGTGGGTACAATTGGCATTGGCTTGATCTGAACATTTACTGTGGCAGATTGAGAGGTACAGGTATTTAATGTTGCAGAAACACTATAGATGCCATTTGCGGCTACGGTTGCGGCCGTGATTGTTGCCTTGTCATTATTTACTACCAGCGGCTTCGGCCCTGACCAATTATAAGTTACACCCGTTGTTGTGCTTGTTGCTGTCAGGAGTTGATCTGAACCTTCACACACAGGTATCATCACAATAGTGGGCACAACTGGCATTGGCTTGATCTGAACATTTACTGTGGCAGATTGAGAGGTACAGGTATTTAATGTTGCAGATACACTATAGATACCATTTGCGGCTACGGTTACTGTCTTGATAGTAGCCTTGTCATTATTTACTACCAGCGGCTTGGGGCCGGACCAATTATAAGTTACGCCCGTTGTCGTGCTTGTTGCTGTCAGGAGTTGATCGGAACCTTCACACACAGGCGTCATCGCAATAGTGGGTACAATTGGCATTGGCTTGATCTGAACATTTACTGTGGCAGATTGAGAGGTACAGGTATTTAATGTTGCAGATACACTATAGATACCATTTGCTGCTACGGTTACTGCCTTGATAGTAGCCTTGTCATTATTTACTACCAGCGGCTTGGGGCCGGACCAATTATAAGTTACGCCCGTTGTCGTGCTTGTTGCTGTCAGGAGTTGATCGGAACCTTCACACACAGGTGTCATCGCAATAGTGGGTACAACAGGCATTGGATTGATCGCAACATTTACTGTAGCAGATTTAGAGGTACAGGTATTTAAGGTTGCTGATACACTGTAGCTGCCATTTGATGCTACGGTTGCCGCCGTGATTGTTGCCTTATTATTATTTACTACCAACGGTTTAGGGCCTGACCAATTATAAGTTACACCCGTTGTGGTACTTGTTGCGGTTAGTAGTTGATCTGAACCTTCACATACAGGGATCATTGCAATAGTGGGCACAACTGGCATTGGATTGATCGCAACATCTACTGTAGCAGATTTAGAGGTACAGGTATTTAATGTTGCTGATACACTATAGCTGCCATTTGATGCTACTGTTGCCGCCTTGATTGTAGCTTTATCATTATTTACTACCAGCGGTGTTGGTCCTGACCAGTTATAGGTTACACCGGCTGTGGTACTTGTTGCTGTCAGAAGTTGGTCTGAACCTTCACATACAGGTGTCATCGCATTGCTGTATACCTTATTCAAAACAAAAAACAAGTATGACCCGGATTATCTCTCAAAACAAGAGATATTAATCAACGACTAAACAACACATTAAATCAAGCCTGTCTGAAATTAATTAGGACGGTCATTACAGACCGCCCTAAACAGGCTGACTTTTGCCGCCTTGGAAAAACAAAATTATAAAAACTTAACTAAATTCTTACTTGGTAATTAACACAGAATCTCAATGGCTTAAACGTAAAACGCACAACTTATAACGTACAACAGTTTTAGGCTTTGCGCTTTAGGCTTTAGGCGCCTTAATCACATAATACACCCAAACCAAACTTACCAGCAGCAGCATTGCTACGGCCTGGTGAAGTACACCGTACATAACTAACTTATTGGATATGGGAGAGTTAACTACTGTAAGAACGCCTAGCACCACCTGAAGAAGTACGAGTAACAAGGGCAGCCACTTGATCTGGTTGAACAGAGACGAGGATGTTTGTCTTGATGCCTTTACAAACCAAATGATGATTAGTATTGTCAGCAGATACGCAAGTCCACGGTGAATAAACTGCACCATGTAAGCGTTCCCGGTATAGTTTTCAAGCCCTTCTTTGTTGAACAGATAATGCGGAAACCACTCGCCATTAATGGTAGGCCATGTTGGCGCGACAGGCCCGGCATGCAATCCTGCCATAAATGCCCCATAGGTTAGTTGTACAAACAACAATAGAATGATAGTAAGTGTAAGCGTTTTTAATCCACCATTTACAATCATTTTATTCTCGGGGATCAGCATTTTGAAGGCGAACCATAGTGTGTAAACCAGCAGAATAAGCGCCGCAATAAAGTGCGTTGCCAGTTGCACGTGGCCAACGAAATATTTTTCGGGAACAAGTCCGCTTGCAACCATTACCCAACCAATTGCACCCTGAACTGCTCCTAAAAAGAATAAGATCACCAGCGGCAGAATCATTTCTCTTTTGAAGCTTTTCTTCCAGATGAAATAACCAAAGCCTATGATGAACACTACACCCAGCAGTCTTGCCCAAACTCTGTGAAACCACTCCCAGAAGAATATAAATTTGAAATCAGACAAAGTGAAACCTGAGTGCACATATTTAAACTGAGAGGTATTTTTATACTTGTCAAACTCAAGTTGCCATTGCGCATCATTCAATGGTGGCAATGCGCCGGTGATGGGTTTCCACTCTGTAATTGAAAGACCGGATTCTGTCAACCTTGTTATTCCGCCCAGTAAAACCTGCACCATGATCATTCCCACACCTATTAAAAGCCAATAGGCTACTGCGCGATTGGAGCGCTGCTGTAACTTATTCATAATGGGTGCAAAAGTAGTGATCAGCGGTCAGCTTTCAGCAATCAGCTATGAGCTTTCAGCAATCAGCTTTCAGCAAAATATGTCTCCGGATAATTAATTAATGTGCCTAAATGTATATTCTGAGGATCCGATGCAAGATGTTGATCACCATTTTTTGAATTTTTTATTTTTCCAGCCCGACTGGTCTGGCTGGAAATTTTGACTTCATCAATGAGGTTATTAACCGAAAAGGATAATTTATTAACTCCGTCCTCTACATCTCATTTTTATCCTTAATCTTGCAGGCAGATGTTGTCGCCTTTTTACCAGAAAGAGTTAGTGGAAGCCGGCTGTGATGAAGCAGGAAGAGGATGCTATGCAGGTCCGGTGTTTGCGGCTGCAGTAATTCTTCCTAAAAAGTTCCGTCATCCGGAATTGAACGATAGCAAGCAGCTGACTGTTGCTCAACGCGACAAACTGAGAATCTACATTGAAAAGAAAGCTATTTGTTATGCGGTAGCGATGGTTGATAATGATGAAATTGATACCATCAACATTTTAAAAGCTTCTTTCAAAGCCATGCACCTTGCGCTGGATCAATTAATGGTGATTCCGGAAATGCTGGTAATAGATGGCAACAGATTTACACCTTATAAAACTATACCTCATCATTGTATTGTAAAAGGCGATGAATTGTACGCCAATATTGCCGCGGCGAGCGTTCTTGCTAAAACTTACCGCGACGAGTACATGCAAAAGCTGCATGATGAATTCCCTCACTACAACTGGAAAAGCAATAAAGGCTATGGCACCAAAGAGCACCGCGACGCGATAGATACACACGGCCTGTGCAAATACCATAGAAAAAGCTTTAATATTTTATCTACTGCGCTGGAACTATTCGACGAGATATAGGAACCACGGAGACAGTACGGCACGGGCGATACACAGCGAATCTTTTGCCACAAAGGCGCAAAGGCAGTAAGAAGCACAAAGTTTTGGAACCACGGAGGCAGTACGGCACGGGCGATACACAGCGAATCTTTTACCACAAAGACGCAAAGGCAGTAAGAAGCACAAAGTTTTGGAACCACGGAGGCAGTACGGCACGGGCGATACACAGCGAATCTTTTGCCACAAAGACACGAAGGCAGTAAGGAGCACAAAGTTTTGGAACCACGGAGGCACGGCGACACAAGCGATACACAACGGATCTTTTGCCACAAAAAACCAAAAAATAAGGCTACAAAGAATAGTATTATGGAAAATTACTTCATTGAGACTCGAAACCAAGTTTTAAGCTTTGGGCTTTAGGCTTTAAGCTCAATCTTCCACTTCCCACGCACCGGCACCCAGCCTTATCACTTCATAATCATCTTTTGTACAATCAATTACGGTAGAAGGAACCATTCCGCCGATGCCGCCATTGACTACAATATCAACTAGTCCTTTAAAGTTCTCATATATAAGATCGGGATCTGTGTACTCTTCTACCATTTCGCCGGGCAAAGAGGTAGAAAGGATGGGCCCGTCGAGGTTTTGGACAATAGCGCGGGCAATATTATTGTCGGGGACACGTAAACCGATCGTACTTTTTTTGCTTTGTAATATTTTCGGAACTTCCTTACTTGCGGGTAATATAAAAGTATAAGCACCGGGTAAATGACTTTTCAGCATTCTGTACAAGGGTGTTGAAATGCTTTTGGTGTATTTGCTCAGGTCGCTAAGATCGTAACAAACGAAGCTTAGTTGAGCCTTGGCAACATCCATCTTTTTAATGCGGCAGATCCGTTCAATGGCCTTATGCTGGTGAATGTCGCAGCCAAAACCATAAATGGTATCGGTAGGATAAATAATTACACCTCCATCTCTAAGGCACTCCGCAACGGCTCTGATATGACGGGGTTGAGGATCGTCGGGATGAATGTGTAATAGCATAATCCTTTAATTTGATGATTATAAGCACAAAATAAGCAATGAAATATTAGAATGCGAGTGATTTTAAGCAATTTTGTGCGTAAATCGTCAGCTAAATTTCCAATATCCGCTTGGTGTTAACGTTAAGTTCATATTACTTTTGCACATAAACTATACCAACATGCAGTTACGTTCTGTGGATGTTGTATCCGACATTAGCCCTGAAGAGTTTAAGGTGAAGTATTTTGATAAGCAGGTGCCTGTTGTCATCCGTGACCTTGCAAAGCAGTGGCCCGCTTATAATAAATGGACATGGGAATACCTGAAGTCCGTTGCGGGCGACAAGCAGATAGGTATTTATAACAACGTAAAAAGCGACGCCTACACGCCCGTTAATAAGGCCGATGACTATACCTCTTTCGGAGATTATATTGATATGATCAGCAAGGGGCCGGCAGCCTGGCGAATTTTCCTGTTCAACATTTTCAGCCATGCCCCCCAACTGAAGGAAGATTTTACCTGGCCCGAACATTTGATGAAGGGCTTTGTAAAAAAATTACCCATGCTTTTTGTAGGTGGAAAAGGTTCCATAACACATATGCATTTTGATATTGACCTGAGCCATATCATGCACACACAATTCATTGGCCGGAAACGTGTATTGCTTTTTCCTTACGAAGAACAGCACAAACTTTATCGTAAACCATTCGAAGTGTTGAGCCTGGTTGATTTCAGCAATTATTACGATCCGCAGAAAAGCAAGGTTGATGTAGAGAAGTACCCTGCGGTGCAATCTGCTAATGGACTCGAAGTGATCCTTGAACACGGTGATACCTTGTTTATGCCCGGTGGCTACTGGCATCATATGGAATATCTTGACAGTGGCTTCGCTATGAGTTTACGCGCGCTAAACAGCTCCGTAAGCGGAAAACTGAAAGGCGCCTGGAATCTTGTGGGAATGCGCAACATAGATACCTTGATGAAGAGGACCATGCCGATGAAATGGTACGACTGGAAGAGAAGAAGGATTTTTGATGCCGCGGATAAAGCATGAGGATGTACGATGTTAGATGCCTGCCCGTACCGACGGCACGTTCGGGCGGGTACGGTGTACGATGTGATTGAAGCGAAGGATTGATATTCAGAAACGAAATTTTGTAAACCTGGTGGTTAGTGCTGCCAGGTTTTTTTTGTTTCACGCAGCGGACGCGGCGAGGCAGCGGCGCAACGGATATGTGCAAGGGCGATTTATTTCTTTTGCTAACGTAAATACATAAATCTGCAATAGAATTTTTGTGCTAATAAAAAACTGAATATGTTTATAAGAAAAGTAAGATGCCCGGAATTGAGTGAGCTGATAGCTCATAGCTGACAGCTGATAGCTAAAAGCGGCGACGCAACGGCTATATGCAAAGAGGATTTATTTCTTTTGTAAGCATAAACACATAATCTGCCATAGAATTTATGCCAATGAAAAACTTAAGGTGCTTGTGAAAAAAGTAAGATGCCTGGAATTGAGTGAGCTGATAGCTCATAGCTGACAGCTGATAGCTAAAAAGGGGATAGGGTTGAAACGAATATTTAATGAACCATTTAGTTTTATTGGTCTGGGTTAAAAAAATTGGGTTTAGGAAAAACGGCAGTTAGAAAACCGCCGTCGGTGTGTCAGCATATAACCCCCAATGAAAAAAATTTAATGATCCATGAGAAACAAACTCCAAAACTGTAACAGCACCACAAAGATGTAACGATGCAGACGCGAAAACAATGGGAGAAATACAAAATGTTACTGTGATTTTTCACACCCGGATTTGGAGGAGTTTGTCGGGACCGGGTTTGGAGGATATGTCTGGACCGGGATTTTGGGGATTAGGGGATTTACGGGATTGATCTTATAGATGTCATTTCTTTCTATATCTTTTAAATGCCCTAGCGGAAAAATTGAACAAATGACGGACATGATTGTCGTGTTGCTTCCGCTCTTGAATCGTATTCATTGCCGTCGGCTTTAGCTGGCGGATCAGGATTCATCTTAATGTCTTGGCTTTAGCCTAACTCTCCATAGAACTAACTCCTTTATTATCAATACTTTTACTTTTTAAAGAAAAAAATTTCCCGCAAAGATTGCGATCTGAAAAAGATTACATAATTCCCTTTACATTTGCACTCTCCAAAATGCCCAGGTGGTGAAATTGGTAGACACGCTACTTTGAGGTGGTAGTGCTTTAACCGGCGTGCTGGTTCGAATCCAGTCTTGGGCACCAGATAACCGTTGTAAATGATTGAAATACATTGACTTACAACGGTTTTTCATTTTAAGGCAATCCGGTTACTACCCATTTTTCACGCTTTTTACCCATAATTTTGACTTACATTTGACCGACACACTGACTGACAAAAGAACCCGATGAACATTTCAATTGTATCGTCTCCGTCCCGAGACAAGTCCAAGATATATTATTACCTCTCCTGGGGTAGAGGTGCTGGTCAACGTAAGGCTACCGGTATATTTACGTTTAGCAAACCAAAAGATCAGCTGCAGAAGAATCACAACAAAGAAGCGCTTGCAATTCTTGAAATGAAGCGCTCTCAGATGGTCCTTGACCGACAGTCGATCGCAAGTGGGTATGTGCCTGAATACAAGTTAAAATCAAATTTCCTGGATTACTATAATGAGTTTGTAAAAGCCAACAGACGTTCCACAAATCGACACCTGCAGAATAGCATGTCGGCATTCAAAGAGTTTTTAGGCCGTGATTTTATTTCCCCCGGAGAAATCAATGAGAACTTATGCGAACGGTTCAGGAATTATCTGCTTGATAATTACAACGGGGAAACCCCTTCGGGTTATTTTACCAGGTTCAAAAAGCTTATCCGCGCAGCAACAAAAGATGGTTATTTTAAAAATAATCCCGCTGAAGAAATTGAGGCCAAGACTGGAAAGAATAAGAAAATTAAGGAGATTCTATCGGTTGAGGAATACACCAAACTGATGAAGGCGCCATGCTTAAACTATGAAGTGAAAAAGGCTTTCATTTTTTCACTTTACAGCGGATTAAGGTGGGCGGAGGTAAAGAAGCTTCAATGGGAAAGTATTAAAGACGATAGTATTACTGTGGTTCAATCCAAAACCGGCAATCGGCTTCAAATACCCTTGCACCCGGTCCTGAAAGAAGTGATCGGCGAGAGAGGATCCGGATTGATCTTCAAGCTACCAACTGCTGAAGGCGCAAACAAAGTACTATCAAAGTGGGTAAAAGATTGCGGAATTGAAAAACACATAACCTGGCATTCCGCCCGACATAGCTTCAGCGTGCTCCTGCAGCGAAATAACGTGGATGTAGCGACCGTAGCCGGACTGCTCGGCCATACTACGAGCAAATACGTACAACAGACTTATAAACGGTATATTCAAAATAGTGCAGTGGAAGCGATTTTCACACTTCCGGAATGAATTGTTTATCTATGTTTTATGCAAGGGCCAACTTCCCCAACTATTGGACGATCGTTCCGCGCGGGAACTGTTGCTTTTGTGGGAAGAGGCTGTCTGTATAGATGATATCACTTATCTTGAGTTAAAAGCGTATCCGATATTTCATCTGGCCTAAGAAAAGGAAGGTGGAGTGCTCTCATTTTAAAGCCCTCAAGTTTCATTGCAAGGATGGCACGAGTATGGGCATTTGCCACGTCAACCAGACGATTCATTAATATTTTCTTTTTTGAATGATTAGCCGTAATATAATCCTGAAAACTTGATATAATAAATTCAGTGTTTACTCTTATTTCGAACAGTGTCTCTTCGTCTCTTATAAAAGCATAATATATACTGAGAGTTAACCTTCGTTTTTCCTCGTCCGTTTTTAGCCTCGCACGATATTCAAATTTTATTGAAGAGTCATTCGTAACATCAAGATCAACTGGGACGTTGTTTTTAAAATCTTCTACATCAATTTTAGTTATACCGAGAATAAAACCTGTTGATGTTTTTTTTGACTCATTCTTTTCTTTTACGCTCATGCCCAACACAAGTTTAGTTGTTCTAATGATTCCTGAACCTTGTATTCGATTGATTTTGAATTAGTTATTTGCGCATTTTTCATTTCTAATTTTCCGGATGGCTTTTTAGGATGAAAAAGCTTTGTTTTATGAACGACATTCACTTCTTGTCTTGACAGCAATTCTATTTCCCGTTCCAAGATCTCAATATCTCGAAGGAGACTGAGCATCTCGGCATCACCGCCGAAGTGCATAATATGGAGACTTGCGGTTTTCCGAAATTTCCATATCTCGCGTTCCAGCTCTTTTGAGCGCACGTGCTTTATCATTTTAATGCAGCCAGCAATACCAGTTATGCTGCCCAACAAGCAAGCACCGATAAAGTAATAATCACTAGTTTGCATCTTCTTTAGTTTTAATGGCTGTAAAATTCGCCGTATAACTTAAACCGATCGATACTATAAACATAAGACCGGTAAATATCCAATTCGCTGCAGGATGATGAAGTTTTTCATTCTCCTTTGCCATGTAAATCCCGATAGCGACTGATATAAATACCAATAGCATGCCTGAAGCTGCTGAAAAGATCGATTTTAATTTATGATCATCATTTGTCAACAACGAAAAGTTCGAAATGTTCATTGCTAGCGAGGCAAATAAAAGGTCTTTTATATCAAGTTTATTTTCCAAATTAAAATTGTACGCTACAAGAAAGCGAACTCCCACCGGAATCATACCACCTACAAGGGTATAGACAAACCACTGGAACTTTAGAAAGTTATCAAGACATTTTTCAAGCAAGTTCATAAAGGTAAAGCACTTGGGAATTTGGTTGAGCGAACAATGTTATAATCTTTTCTTTAAATTTTCAATATCTTTTTTGATAATCGCAAGTTATTCGGCGAAATTATTTCCATTTTCGAATTTTTCCGCTCCTCAATTTTAGTCATAACTATCTGATCTAATGTTATTTTATGCTCGCCGTAGATAAGATCGTAACTTCTTAGGGTATTGTTACCCCCACAGCGCCCCCTTTCTTTCTCAACTGATTTACGGCCTCAAGTATCTAGTCCAGGGATCTAACTTGATGCCTCCTTAAGCTTTTGATAATGTGAAAAAAGTTTAAAATCACTTGCAGATATAATCGTTTAATAGCTTTTTAGCTGTCAAAATCCCCACCGGCCTGTCAATTATAATTTGATGCCCTTTGTCTTTTCTTCGATGTTAGTTGGCGCTCCGGACAGAATTTTATCCAGTTCGGACCTTTTGTAATATCCGTTACGGTTTTTATAAATGCCGTACTCCTCGCATTTCCTGGCCAATTGCGTGCGTTTCAGATTTGTATAAATCTGGGCCTCCTCAGGTTTCAGCCATTCTTTATGACATAGTGCGATAGCCTTCATCACCGTTGTTTCATTGATTGATGTCGCTGTATTACTCATCTCGCTTTGTATTAATAAATTTTACAGGTATTGATTTGTTAGCATTTTATTCGCACGCACTTTAGCATACGCTAATAAATTCAGAAAGTATCGGCCGGTTATTTTTAGCTCTTTAAAAAGGAAGATCGTCGGTTGAACCTGGATCCGATACATAAACCGCATCATTTTGAAGGTGATAATCTTCGTACTTCATTACCTCTCCTCTGAATCGTAGGGCTACGGTCGAAGTCGGACCGTGACGACTCTTGTCTATTTTGCAAATCACAAGTTGATGAACATCATAAGTGCCATCTTTGATTACGACAGGTTCTGTGAACTTATAATACTCCGGACGCATTAAGAATAGCACTTCATCGGCGTCCTGCTCAATGGATCCTGATTCTCTTAAATCTGATAACTGAGGTAATTTATCTTGCCTGCTCTCAACGGCGCGACTCAATTGACTGAGGGCAATTACCGGAATATTTAATTCCCTTGCGATTAGCTTTAATCCTCTGGACATTTCGCTGACATCTTGTTCTCTGCTTTTCATTGAGCCACCAGAAACCGGCGACATCAGCTGCAGATAGTCAAGCATGATAAACTGTATTCCTGCTTTTCGCTTTAAGATATGGGCGCGAGTGCGCAACTCTCGTATGTTTATAGCCGGAGTATCTTCAATGAAAATAGGGGCCTTGGCCAGACGATCTTCTGTCTTGGATAATTTAATCTCGTCAAAATTGCTAAGCTGTGCATTTCTGAGCTTCGTATTAAAAATTTCTGAGTCGATGGATTCAAGTCTTTCCGTTAACTGGAGTACTGACATTTCCAAGCTGAAAAAAGCACCGGGAATCCCATTGACGACAGAGAGACTATGCAGTGAAGAAAGAACCATTGCAGTTTTACCCATTGCAGGACGCGCTGCTATTACGATGAAATTCGGCGCAACCCAACCTCCGATCAACTTGTCGAGTGTTTTAAATCCGGACGAAACTCCGATCACGCCTTTTGCTTTCACACTATCTCGATGCTTTTTTAACTCGAAGACGTGATCAGCCATCGTTTTAATGCTTCCTTTTAAAACTCCTTCCTGCGACGACAATATTTCATCGCTAACTGCATTCAGAGAATCGAAGACATCAATCCCCGGATCAAATCCTTCCGCCATCATTCGCGAACCGATCTCAATTTGTTTGCGCTTTAAAAAATATTCAAGAACAATTTTCACATAAACTTCCATCCTCGAAACCTCGAACGTGCTCACCTTATTTGTCAACCTGGTTACTTCGTACGGAGAAGCGATGCTCAATTCATCATTGGATCTAATTTGCTCAACAACAGTTATCAAATCAATAGATTGAGTCTTGTCATACAACTGCAAAATTGCTTTAAAAACAACCTTGTGTATTTGCTTGTAAAACACCTCTTCCTTGAGCTTTGCTATCGCCATGGGTATTGACTCAGGAAAACTCAACATAGATCCGAGAACGGACACCTCCGCTTCTTCCGAGTGAGGCGGCACCATCCCATAGCCTTCGAACATTCCATCTTTTTTCTTTTTTCTTTCCATGATTACGCTATGACAATTTTTGGCTGAGCCGTTGGCACTTCTGAGCTTTTAGATTTAAACTGCTCTCTGTTTGCGTCGTTACTTATCCAAACAGGAACCCTCGCCTGCCAGAGTTTTATCAACTGGCCATTGATAACCCAGCCTACGGACTCGTAGTGATAGAAAAATTTTTCAGCTTCTTGAGTGGTTTTTTGCGGCGTCCAGTGAACGGGCCGCTTGAGGAAAAACGCTTCCTTGACCTGTTGGATAGTTGGGCTTTCCGACTCGACTTGTGGGGGCGGGTTCAAATCTCTCTCTGTTTCTCTCTCTCTATGTGAATGTGACTGTGACTGTGATAAGTTGGGTTGCGGTATATACCGAACGTCAACCGAATTACAACCGAAATTCAACCGCGGTTCATTTTCGGTCATGCATTCGGCTGCCTCATCGGTTAATAATTCACCAGCCTGCATAAGCTCTTTTTCAAACATTTTTTGCTTTCTTTTTTTAGCTGATGCTATGCCCTTTTCACTCTGCAGTTGTTTAAATTTTGCAGCCTTCTCTTTTTCCTTTTCTAACCTTTTATTCCTCAGTTTGGTATTATCATTTGCATCCACATAGAAGAGCCTCATCACATTTTCTATGACTTTTGCCTTCACACCTTTACAAAGTAATCGAAGTCGTTCTCTGTCGTTCGGAATACCGTCTTCCTTCCAACATATAGTCAGAAGCCTAACATAAACACCTTCTTCTTCCATTGTTAAGGACTGGACATTGGAATCACTTAAATAATCTGACACATATAACGGGAACCATATTCTGTTATAATCCGGCATAAAAAATATTGGAGGTGAAAACTTAAGTCTACATGCTGCTTAATAAATCATCGATCGTCGTATCACTCATAGGTCGACTAATCACTCCTTTCACTGTAAGGAGATTTCTGAACTCAATTACCGCCTGATCCATTCGTTCGTAATTATCATATATTCCAATCAAAACATAGTCTGTTCTGGCCTTTCTTAGTAATGCCTCTCTGTTTTTAATTAACGAATCCATCAGGTTGCAGGAGTGAAATGCATTTTGGGATGGACTATATTCCAAGGCAATGACTTCACGACAACTATTCATCTTCGCTGTTTTTATTTCTAAAATTTTCAAAACAATACCTTGCATGCCTGACGATTTGCTCAGAGCTATTTAAGAATCTTATGATTTCATTATTCGTCTGGATCATATTTCCCAAACGCAGCCTATTGACCTCCAAATATTCACTCACTTCTTCGTCCTTGTCAATAACCCCGCAAATCATATGCTTCAGACCTGTCATCAGATGATCTACATAATCGTCCATCCCTGTGGCAATGAATACGTCATATGTATTCGCATATAAGGCGACCATTTCACGGAAGGCGTGGCTTGAGAAAAAGTCGCATATTTTATCGACGGACCATCCCTCTGCATAATTCGTGTAATGATTGAGCTTCATACCGCTTCTAAAGTTAGAAACCATGCTTTCACACATTTTTTCCATTACTTTATAACGAGCCAGTTCATCACGAGTAATTACCACCGATTCTGAAACGGTTGTTTGACTATCTGCCTCTGCAACCATTCCTTGGATCGCCTGCCTGGCAATAGATTTATCTTGCGCAGCTGGCGCAATGTGTTTTTTGTTTTGCATATTATTTTGAATTGAATAATGATTAATCTTCGGAGGTGAGAGTCTCGTATGTGAAAGTTTCCGGAAGTTGATCCATTAGTTTGCTGATGTCATCTTGGAAAGGATAACATTCGTCAACGATTGTTTCGAGGCGACTGAATATTTTGGATACCTGAGTGTAATTCGCCACTGCATCTTGCCTCGACTCACTGTCAAGTTTTGAAAACTCACTGCTTGCAACATAGGCCTTAAACCATTTGCCAATTTTCCAGAACAATAGCGCTGGATCATCATCATCACCACCTCCCATTGCGTCAATAATCACTAATGATAGAGCTACCCGGAGTTTAGCAGTATTTGCCGTTTGCGATATCCAACCTCTTTTAGAAACAGGCGTTTCTTCGGCTGCCATTCCCTCCCTGGCCATCTGTCCAATTTCCTCGAAAGTCTTATCGGATTCAATTGGAGAAGCAAGCCAATTAAGCGCTTTAAGCTGCTCGCAATGTTGCTGATTTGTTATAGTTGCGGTTTCCATAATTAGTTGTATAAGTATTGAACAATAAAAGAATCTCTTGTTTGAAACGTTGTAGCGATTGCCACAACCGGAAGCCCCAACTCCTTGATTATGCGATTGGCAATAAGGGCTTTTACTTCACACTGACCAGGTAGTGTTTTGTACACGTAACAGTTGGCAAATGCTCCGGACTGTACTACGCCGGAAATTTTAAACCCTTCATGAAAGGCCTCCAGATGAGTTTTCTTTTCAGTTGCCGGCACCATCCCGAGTGGTGAATGGATTTGATCGATTTCTTTTTGATATAAGTTCATATGTCAAGGTTTTAAAGTGTTGTGTTATGAGTCTTTTCGATTGACGCGTCATACTTCCTGCCGGCCTTGAAGAACATCAGGATAGTTAGGACAATAAGTGGATAGGCCGCAATTAATACAGCTATTTTCATGATCAATATTATTATGGTGATGCTCCCGTTAACGACTCGAACGTTAGTGTTTGCCAATCGGGAAGATTAAATTTTAATCCATTATTGTTGTAAAAACATTAAGCGTTTACTACATTTGTTTTCTCAACCTTATTCTCCAGTATCTCACCGAAAGACATTCCTGTTTTGTCAGCAATAACTTGAACCACGTTGAAATAAGTAAGACTGGGCGACCTGCGAATCAGATATGATGGCAGTGCCGAAAAACGTACTCCTAATTCTTCGCATACAGCCAGCCCTAATTCATTATCCATGAGTATAGCCTCGCATGCTTTATCTGATATTCTTTGCTTTGCCATAATTTTTATTATTTTGCTTTAGCGTTTTGCTAGAACAAATTTAAGACGAAATTTTCGTCATAATCGAATTAAATGATGAAAAAATCAGAAAATATTTCTGAAACAGAGTTGCAAATATTAATTAATATCAAGATTGCTAGACAGTTAGCTGGCTTAACGCAGGAAGAAATTGCTGTAAAACTTGGAATTAAAAGATCAACCTATGCCGAATATGAACGTCGAATCGTCCCTGACTTTGATACTTTGACGAAAATATCAGAAATTACAGGAACGAGCTTTGAAACGATTATAGGCAGAAATTTGACGGCTGAAGAAAAATCCATCCGTAAACCGAAGATTGAAACGGACCCTGAACAAGAGGGCATTATTTTCGTACCCATAAGTGCTCAGGCAGGCTACTCAAAGCACTATCTTAATCCAGTATTCGTGAAGTCCCTACAGAAAATCTATATCCCTGGCATGCCTTATCGAGGGGAGCGTTATCGCATTTTTGAAGTCGATGGAGACAGTATGGAACCTACACTAAAACAAGGTTATCATGTATTTTGTGAATTTGTTGAACATGAGTCTTATGATCACATTGCTAACTTTTATGTGTATGTTGTAGTCACCGAAGATCGCATTATGCTTAAGAGGTTGTTTAAAAAAAGCGCGACAGAATTTGCGGTCATCAGCGACAATGAAGAGTTCTACCCTCAGTTTGTTTTACATATTGGAGACGTAAAGGAGTTGTGGCAGGTGAAACGCAAAATGGATTGGGAAATGGCGCCCCCGAAAAAATTTGAAGTAACTGTATAACCCTATACAATAAATTGACTGAATTATCAACCATAAAACACTTTTATAAATGAAAAGAATACTTGCTCTTATCTTATTACTTTCTGCATGCTCTCCTAAAGCCGTACCATTAAAAAACACTTACGACACAAAGCCTTTTGAAGTCGTTTCCAAATCTGACTTTGAAACAGTTTGGGGAAGAGTAATTGAAATGTTTGCAAAGCAAGGTATTGGTATAAAAATAATAGACAAAAGCAGTGGATTAATTGTTGCCGAAAATACAGCCGCTCCTGTAACAACCGAGGATAAAAACGGTAATTTACTTAACCCAAAAGCATGGGCTGTAATACAAAAGATTTATGATCCTGCAAGCGGAAAATACTTGTATGCTAAAGAAGGCAACATTGAGTGGAACATTTTTGTGAAGAGAAACCAGGATAGCACCACAACGGTAAATATAAATCTGATTAACGTTTCAAATATCTCAAGCTTTTATGCAGTTGGCAACACAAGCGTTAATTTATCTAAAACAAATAGAAGTCGAGCTATAAGCACCAAGGTATTTGAAAAGCAAGTTGCAGAGCAGGTGATCTGACGCCAAGAAAAAGAAACTTTTGAACCTTTAAAAACATATAACAATTACCATATGATTACTCAAGCTCCTAAAAGAGAACTGCTTTTGCAATTCAACATCGACAAAATTAATCAGGCAATAAAAGAAACATGTGCTATACCTGGTTTCAGGATTTTAGACCATAATGCCCTGTTTAATACTTACAGAATTTCGGTTGTCAAGGGATTAAATACCGCGTTAATCAATATAACCCTACACAAGGCCAGCGAAGACTCAACGAATTGTGTATTTGAAGTTTATAATACAGTTGGAAGCAATTTGGCTATAGGCATAATTAGCGACCTTCAAGAGTTTTTCTTAAGCAATTTGGGAAATGTACTTACAGGCAATAAAGCAGTAGTACAAGCAACCGCTGCCGATCAACAATCCGAGCTGTTTTGGAGAAGGGTTTTATACAGTGTTTTATTTGTTTTCCTGGCTGGGCTTACATACTTCTGTATTACCGCAAAAAGGCACTAATTATGAATCCCGACGAACAGCAAGCAGAAAATGTGCGCAGCGCTTATAAACGTGTATTTATGGACGTGATGCAAAACATTTCACTAGAAGAACACTTAAAAGATATTGAAGGTGCAATTGAGGAAATAGATATTTCAATTGCTAAAGAAAGAGATAACGGCGGCAAAACCACATCTTTAGAGTCCGTGAAAAATGATTTATTTTACTTAAAGTGGCAAATACTGGAAAGACTTTAAACTATGCTTGAAGACAAACTTAGATACTATTTCAACTTAAATCAGCTCATGGACCTGAGGCTGACAATTGAAGATGCTGCTCACTTGGACAACCTTTTGCATCATGTTAATGATACTGATGAATTAGTAAGCATGCAGACAATCATCGAGCTAATCCCAGATATTACAGAAGACCAGGCCGATCAATATTTTGGTTTTCTGCTTGCCTTTAAACCCCGCATTGTTCAGGGCGTATTCTTCTGCGACATAGCTGACCATGTTGAATATTGTACAGAGTTTATGAAATCAAAAGAAACAAATGATTTCTTAGACGCCGGCGGCTTCTTTGGATTTCATTCAATGCAAACAATACAAAGTAACTAAGTGAAGCCAAAACTCACCATATGGAACCAGCGCATGTTTGATCTAATGGATATTGCCTTAGCTGAAAAGGTGGTGGCCTCCCAGGCAGAATGGTGCGAAAAGATCGGGATCCAGCAATCAAACATCCGTAACATTCGCCTTGGCACCAGGGGATTTACAATAGAACAAATATTTGCAGCAGCCAAACTCATGAATAGAAGCATGGATTGGTTTTTTGATCATAAAACAAAGCAGTCTGGAATGGATATGCTCAAGGAGGCAGTGAGAGTATTAGAAAAAGAAAAAAACAAATAACAACCATATGAAACACTTCCTTGTAATTCTATGCCTTTTTAAAGCCTTCTCAGTTTATTCTCAAAGCGATGAGTCATTGCCGGCAATAGCCGCAGACAAAGGAATTCCGAATATGTTTTTCGAGAGAACCGTCCAGTTAAGAATAGATGGGTCAACAGTTTCTGGAGTTCTCCATGTAGGAAAAGATTCAGTCATACACATTATTACAGCACTTCATTTGTTTAAAGACCGGATACGCAAGCTTAAGAATGGGGATACTTGTACCATTACTATGTATCACGAAGATTCTTGGAAAACAGCCCATGGCCATGTTTTTTATAAGGATACGCTTACTGACATTGCCGTAATTAAGCTTTACCAAAAACTCCCCCAGCGGCCACATCAAATTTGGGAAAGCAGAACTGTGTTAGGTCAGGATATGGCGTTTCTCGGATATCCGCTAAATTTTCAAACTATAGCCACGAATAAAATTTTTGCTCATCCACTTCCTTTGGTGAATAAGGGGATATTCTCGGGCTTTAATAGCGCCAACGGTAATGATCTGCTATTCATCAGCGCAAATAACACGTATGGCTATTCTGGCGGCCCAGTGATTTATTACAACTACTATAGAAATAAATGGGAGATTATTGGTATTGTCGGTGGATATATCAACCAAATGAATGTAATCGAGCGCAACAATGGAAAAAAAGATACAACTTACGAAAATAGTGGTCTTATGTATGCTACTGACATAAAACAAGTACTTGCTATCAAAGGGCTAAATTTATAAATCTCATTATTTAAAATTCAAAATTACAAACCAATGAGTTTAACCTACACGAACGCTTTCGAGAACTTGAAAACTGAGTTCAAAAAAGAAACTGGGAAAAATTGGAACGATGATTTGCAAACATATTGTCAATATATCATCGCCAAGAATTCAACAAATACAATGCACATGATCGTGGACATACGAAACTCAATCGCAAAAATCGAACAAAAGATTTCTATCAGATAAAAATAACTTTTTGGTTGACTTTTAATACCTATTTACATCTGCCCGCATGAAAGTGCGGGCTTTTTTGTCTATGCAACTAAAAAAGAGGCAGGCTTTTCCAATTCTTTGTTAAGGAAATATTTCGATTCCACTATTATTAACAGTTAGCAAGCCAAGAGGTTCATTAATTTGAACAAAAAGCCTCACCAAGACTGATGAGGCATTCCCCTTTGCTTGCCTTTAAATATTTTCAAGCGTATCACTTATTGCAAAATGCGCGCCAATGAATATTACGCAAAAAAATAGAGGCGGAGGAAAACCAACGCCCCTTTTTCAACCCTAAACCCTTAAAAAACTACGCGAATGTACGATCTTGAGATAAGTTTTAATATTATTCTTAGTCTGGAAAATTGGTACTAAAAAGCCCACTTCTTAAGTGGGCAGATTGACACTGGGGAACCTATTATTCTTTAAATAAAATGTCCCTAGCTTCTTTCGATTATACTTTTCAAAATCTTCCTTGCAAAAAATATGCGACCCTTAATTGTGCCTAACGGTTCTGCTAATAGCTCTGAAATCTCTAAATATTTGTACCCCTCTAAGTACAAAACCAGTGGCGTTTGGTAGTGGTTTGGCAATTGGGCAATTTGCGATTTGATTGGCCGATCACAAGTATCTAACCTATAACTAAGTTCAATTGAGTTCATCGCCGGAGTACTGTCGGCAACTGTTCTAAATAATTTTAAAGATCGCTTTTTGCGGCGGTACATGTTAATGAAAATGTTTCTCATAATCACGTACAGCCAAGCACCTAGGCATGAATCACTTCTATACTTCTCTCGATACTCTAAGGCTTTGCAAAAAGTCTCTTGAAATAGGTCTTCAGCATCTTGACTATTTCTTGTGAGTTGAAGTGCTAGATTTTTTAAGGCGGTTTCATTTTGCAGCAGTTTGTTGGAAAATTGCAACATTTCCATAAGCTTTTTTTTGTGATTATAAGTTAGAACATTTGAACAAATGAGACGAGGTTTAACTGTAAAATCTATCAATCAAAGCGACGGTGAACTACTAGGTTTTACAACAAAATAAACGATATATGCCGCACATGAAAAGCCTAGCTAATCATCTGTATTTATTGGCGTCAAATAGACCGATCAAACTGCTTTTACCGCCTGACTACCGTTTGATAAAATAAATCGCCAACGTAAATTAATGAGCCAAATGGCTCCCATCCAACATGTTGTATAATTAAAGAATTGACTTGCAGCTGCAATTCTGTGACATTCGGGGCTCCTAAGACTCGATATTCTTTGACCATTTGTGAGGTTACTTACAATCTGACTACAATTTAAAAATTTCAGCCAAGCTTATACTCTCATTTTTGATGCCAACTTTCATGTTTAAAATAATTTTAAACCAAAAAGAGAACATGCTGTTGGTATGTTCCTTAAATGAAAATTATAAAGCTGCAATATTTCTGCGCTAGTTAAGACAAAATAAAATTGTGAATGAAGAGCGTCTTATAAAGATCTGTCTAGCTAAGCCAAACCTTTCTATCTATAAACCAAAAGTCAGCGAGATGAAAGGATAGGCAACTTCCACCTGAGCAAAAATGTGTGATGAATTGGCGTTTGATCTATGTAATCGCCTGGTTCCTCAGGGTCAGCTCGATAATTTTCAAATGCATTATCTTCGCCGCCGCCAATCGACACATATTTGTTAACCATGTTCCCCGTAACCAGGCTTATTTCCTCAAGAATACGGCCCGGACACACGGGAACGTGGTTTTGTGTCGATTGGCGTCACATGAAACAGTCCGGGCTATTTTTATTTCAACGGAAAATTTGCTGTCAGTACTTCCACCTTTCTTTTCAGATAGCCGCTTTTTGAATTTACACTTACATTTTGCTCAACGGAAAACATATGCCATCCATAGGAGCTGCTATACGTTTTTAGTATATCAGATGGATAGCTGCTTAAAAGGAATTTGCCTTTTATCTTCGATAGGCACTTCAGTAACTGTTCAAAGTCTTCTTCACTGTAGCCATCGTAATGACCACAATCAGAATTATAGTACGGAGGATCACAATAAAAGAATGATTTTTCGCTATCCCGGCTACGAATAATGTAAAGGGCATCTGCACACTCAATCTGGGCATTTTGAAGTCGAAATGCTATGTCTTCAATAAACTGATCACGCTTGTTGGAGATCTTCTTAGTTGTGGTGTTGTCCGTTTTATCGTAGCCCCAACTACCATCCATCATGGCTGAAAAGCTCTGCGTGCATAATACCCAAACAGCCCAGGATCTCCGGACCTCATCGAAAAGATGTGGTTTGTTGTAGATCACCCACGCGTCATCATGGTCCTTCCTGGAATGTAAGGTTACTCTTACAAGCGCCTGCAGATCATGAAACCTGTTTTTACAGACCCGATAAAAATTGACCAACTCGGCATTGGTGTCGTTAATCACCTCTATCTCGCTTGGGGCTTTTGCAAAAAAGTGAGCTCCACCACCGAGGAATGGTTCTGCGTAAAGATTGTGCTCTGGAGTAAATTTGACCAGGTACTTAATTAACTTCTGTTTGCCGCCGTAGTAACTCAACGGTGTTCTTAATATAGATTGTTTTCTCATACAATTGGAGTTGCTTATTTCCCCAACTGTGAAATATTTTCTAAACGTTCTTATAAATTTTGAGGCAAAAAGAAAAAAAACTAATTTGTTTTCAAATTCTCGTATTATGCCCTTTAACTCTGTACGTACTCATGGCTCTTGCAAGAAAAACCCGTTATACTCACAAGCCCGAAATTTAGAACGTAAAATTCCTGATTCAATTAAATGCTTTTTGCTGTCTTCGGTGATATGCTTGACATTAGGATCTTTAGATCTATGCGCACAACTACCGGAAAACGATTACCAAAAGTATAGCTATTTATTGGTTGGTAGCGCTGTGAATCCCAGCCTATTATTTGCAAGATCTGCAAGCGATCTTACGAATGCAGGTAATTATGCTACATGTTTTTTCGTGAAAAAAGGATCTAAATTATTTTTGGTAAGTGCATATCACGTTATTACAACGCGTGATGTATATACGTTAAAAACAGTTCCCACAAATATCGACTATTGGCTGGTCAGATATTCTGACACACTTGGTAATCTTCGATTTCAACAACTGCCTTATTACATTAAAAAATTACAAAAGGAATCTTCTGAGAATCCCTTTCCTGAATATCCAGATGTTTACGTGATCGATGTATCTGACCTATTCCTGGACGCAAAAATAAATTTTTTGAAGTGGGAAGATCTCTTAATAAAAAAGCGTAGGAAACGGTCCGAGAATCTCTCGTTTTTTGCCTACGGTTTTCCTGTCTCAGAAGCTTGGTACTATCCCACTCTTACCGCCTATAACGACCAAGTAAAGTCAAAGAAATATGAGGGTAATTTTGCAGATACAGGTCTTTATAACCCTTACTATAAAGCTCGAAATTTAGATTCGCTTTATATAAGATTGAGTCCAAAGGTCATACCAGGAATGTCTGGGGCACCAATTTTCGCAATTGATGAATCCAAGTCCAAACGGATCAAACTTATCGGTATTCAATCTGGTACAGATGATGCTTATAATTGCGCTTATGTAACAAAGGCAGATGCTCTTATAAAAAAGATTGAAGAGATGACTAGTGAGAAATAAACTGTTTTGCTCGGTCGAAATATTTTTGACGCTCATTCCAACCAATTAATCCACCATTAATCCGTTTCGTGATAGTTAAGAAATTGCCGGTCATGGCTTCGTCAATTAGAGCCTTGTCAATCGAGAATTCCCAGCACGCACTATCCATTGCAAAGAAATCAGAAGTTTTTATTTGCTCGTGAATCTGCTCGACAGATAGGCCTTTGTAGCGGGCATATTTCTCATAACTTTCCCGGCCGGTTAATTGCATGAAGCCGCCGCCGCGGAAGCTGTATCCGTCATTAGGCTGGTTATTCCCCATCCTCCCACCATAAACCCTATTGGCTAAAGCTTGTGCATTTTTTATGTATGGCTTTGCATCGGCTACAGTTTTAAACCGACTCGGCCAGACAGCCATTATCCTTTCCGGAGTGGTATAGTTCATGTTCTCGCTTTTAATTGAAAACTCTCCGCTCTCATGAGCAATCTGAGCGATAGCAGCCTGCATTACCCGCGGATCTGTCATACCGTATGTGGGAAACACTTGGTTAATGACATCAGCGATTTGTGACGCCCTTGCTGCACTTATTTGCGCGCAGATTTTATTAAGTATTTCACCTGTGATTAAGTTATTTGTAGTTATTTTACTCATATTAGAATCTTATAAGTGAATATTGAATTGAAATGCCTGCAGATGGCTGCCATTTACCATCGCTATAGCCATAACCGAAATATGGACCCACGCCGAAACGCCCGGGCTTCTTAACCGGAATCCGGAAGCCAGTCAGGCCGGTAACTGTGACATTAGGATTAAGACTCACTACATCTATGTAAGTCTGCGATCGCGAGAACAAATTTTTGCGTTTATGATAAACCGTTACGGTCAGCGAGTCGGTGAATGCGTAATTGATCAGCGGATCCTTACCAAGCTTGCCACTAAGTGAAAGCCATCGATCAGAATAGCTTATTTGATACTCCTTACTTGAATCGACCAGGGTAATAGTGTCTACTTTTGGCCTGATGGATCCAGAGTTTTTTAAAGACACGCCTGTGTACGCTTCGAGCTGGCTCTGCTTGATATTAAGCAGGTCGGTAATGCTATCGATCTGCTTTTGGTAAACCGCTTTTAAAAGTGAGACATCAGCGGTTACCAATACTTTTTGAGCATGTTCATTGCCTGCTTTATCCTTCCATTTTTTGACGGTGTCCTGGCTGGCATTTACAACATCTTTCAGATCGCTAACCTGTTGCACTTTTTTAAAGCAGGTTTGTAGCGATAAAACCAAACAGAGGATCAGCAGGGCTACAATGCCTAAGCGCTGGGTTTGCTGGTTCATACGTTTAATTTTTCTTTTAAAGAATCAACAGCTTCCGCAAGACGATCATTGCTGTCGCTGCATTTGTTCAAAGCCTCGGTACTCTTTTTCTCACATTCCACGACTCTTTCGAACATTACATCGTGCTTTGCTTCATACTCCTTTCTGAGCGTATCCATCTGAACGCGGACCTCTTTCAATTCTTTCATGAAGTAATAGAGGAAGAATGCGAGAGCTCCGATCACAGTGAGCTTTTCGCCTACGTTCGATAAGAAGTTGCTGTCATTGGCGTCAAGTAGTGTCATTGTATTGGATTTTATTAAGTGATAGATTTAACTACACCATTTTCGATTACAACCGTCTTGCCATCCGAGCTGGTAAAAGTGTTGTTAACATTCGTAGCAAGTGCCTGCGGTTGTCCGCCTGGCGTCTGACCATCACAAACTATTGGTTGTCTTGTAACCTTGTTGATCACTATCCAGCGATCTCTGCCGATGAATGTTGACAGTTCCTCCGGTGTCAAACTTTTAAATTGTGTTTCGTCTGCCATTTCAGTAAGTTTTAATAAGAAGGTGTTGTTGGTTCCGGGGTGATCAGCGTAATGTTTCTCAGTTCGCAGTCGATCAATATGATTCGGCTGTGATCACTGTTAGGACCAACCTCAAATATGTTTTCCTGTGCTGGATCACCGATCACGACCAGCTCTTTTATGATCACACGATGACCAGGATCCGTGCGCGCGAGACTGGCCAGCTGGTACTCCCACACCGTCGCCTTAAAATCCTCAAAAGTGATTTCGCCGGTGGCCGGTCCGTCGACCTCGATATATTCCGGAAGATTGTTTGCTCTAAACATTTTAAATAGTTGTCGTTTCTATAAGAATTACTGCGTTCAAGTATGTATCGCATGACTTGAAAGAGGATATATTGCTTGTTGCTGTCTGGATGGCGCCATTCTCCAGTTTTGTTACGGATCCACTGTTTGCCAGGTTCGGAGAGCTCTGTGCTTTGAACGTTAACTCACTTAGCCCTGTCAACCCGGAGAACTCAATAAAATCGCGATTGTTTCCAGGAGTGAACTTGTACTTCGAGGTAACACCTATTGTGATCGTAAGCTCTGCAGGATTGGCCGCGTCGGTCTTATCAATACCTCCAAGGAATAGCATTCGATAAGTCTTCGCAGGATTGAGGCCTGTTATCTTATACTGGCCACCGGATCCATTTACGACAAAACCATTTCGCATTACAGGTGATGTAAAGCCAAAGCATTTTGTTGGAAAGTAGTTTGACGTGGTGAACTCAGTCGTGCCAGTGGTACCAGCTGTTATAACCTGCAATCCGTAGCTGCTTGCAGTGTTAGTTTGATCTTTAAGAGAACTAACTGAAGCAGCCGCTGCGCCTGAAGCTAAATAGTTGTAGTTTCCGGATGCTGCACCAAGATCGATCACAAAGCGTTTGCCTCTTCCATCCAGCGCCGTTGTTACTGCGTTTAACCTGGCCTGCAGATTGGTCTTTACGGTGCCATCTGTAAGCCTTGTAATGAAGGCCTGCGCGTCGGATACACTGAAGAGAACGTTATCCCATTTGCCGGCAGATACCAAGCCTTCTATCCATGTTACAAAATTTGTAGCTGCGTCTTCTGGTACCAGTGAGAAACGAAGTAGCCATTGTTCGAAATCAAAACCAGCTTTTGACTTATCAAACATGTGATCATTCCAAACACTCGCGCTATGAGTACCTCCTTTAATAACGATCATCTGATCTGGCACATCCGGAGCAGGTCCGTAAGTGTTCATGCCGGTCTGCAGAGCAACAGGTGTTGTGGTAACACCAGAGCTGTAGAATGGCTGAGTGGTGTCATTATCTCCGCCAACCCACAAAGCATTTACTTTTTTAGCGGCATTATACCCGGTTGTATTGGTCTGACTGCCCGCACCACTTGCGATGATGGCTGCAGCGAAAATTTGAGGTGTCTGTGTCCTTGCATACCATACGCCCTGAGCGCCTAAGCTTAGACCTACGAGGTACACTTTATTTGTATCGACACGGCAATTTGCAATCATGAAATTCAGTGCCTTATTCGGCCTGTCATTCCTGAAATCTGAATTAAGGATCTGTGGGCAGAATACAAGCGAGTTCATCACCTGTCCGTTTTTAAGTAGCAAAGGCAAACCTTGACTTGCGAGCTTGGTAATGCCTCCCGGAGCAGCCGTTAAAGAGTTGGCAATCTCCCCGGATCCATGCAGGAAGATGATCAGCGGATATTTATTGGTGTTACCGTTATTGTATCCCGCTGGTTTATACAGCCATCCCATTTGTGTAGGATAGGCGTCGTCCCATCCCGATACTGTTACAAACTCAGCATCGTTGCTCGCAGCAAGGGGCATTCCACTCTTCTCTAATGAACGGATTGATTCTCCTACACCATTCACAGCGGTAACCTGATAATAATACTTTGTACCGTTGGTTACTTCGGTATCAATATAGTTGAGCTGACTCGAGCTCAACGTTTTGAATAAAGTAAGAGATCCAGACGCGGTGCCACGATAAAGCTTGTAGGATGTAATAGCAGATCCGCCGTTGCTTGCAGGCGCACCCCAGTTAACTGCATTTTGATTGGTGTTTGCTACTACATTGAAATTCTGAACAGCTCCGGAGGCAGTTGGAGTAGTTCCTCCGCCTCCGCCACCGGTTTCAATGATATTAACAAAGGATCCTTTGTCAACGACATACTTCTTTGTCCCGATCATAAAAAATCCTGTGGCTCCCTGTTTTACGGTCCTTTTGCCGCCTGCAGTTACGCCATCATGGACCACCAAGACATTTGCCTCGTAATCGATGGTTATCGTGTCTGCAGGACCCGTATAGGCGTTATTCTCAGCGGTATTGCCGCCCATAAAGTTGTAATACTTTGGATTGTATGCGCCACCTGTATAAGCCGGCAGTGTGTTCGCACCGATGGTGACAAAACCTGCAGCATTGCTATTATGCAAACCTTCCGCACTGAACAGTTTACCCAGGTAGTTAGATCGGGATATCATGTCAGCGAAAACAGGATCCGGAAACTCTTTCCAAAGTGCTGTTGATCCGGGAGATATTGAAGTATCGACCTTCACGATATTACTCAGCTGCAGGTCGTCAATGTCATCGAATCGACGAACCACGTTTTGGAAGGATTTAACATTATCGGATATAAAGCCACCGGTTTCAGAAGCAGTATATACCAACTTGCGCTGTGGCATATCTGCGGGTGCTTGCGGAGACCTTAACGGATCGAAATTGTTATATGAGACGATTGAGTAAATTACCAGGTTGCCGTAAACTTTGATAGAAGGCATGATATTGCTTGGCATCTTACTCAAAAAATAAAATGCCATTCTGTTTGTCATCATCGAGTTAGCATAGAACTCCAGTTGTGTAGCGCTACCATCATAGTACGTCACACCATCCCACTGGCCACCGTAAGGTCCATTGGTCGGAGTTTTATCAAAATTCCAATCAGCGACATGACCGTCATTGATGATGTATATAGAGTCATTACCACCATTACGAACAATGGAATTTGCAAATACCCTGGTCAGCCCTTTACCCGGCTGCATGATAATGTTGTTATCAACGATGTTGTAATAGATGTCTCCCTGGAAGCCATTGTTGATACTAAAGCCGGATCCTTGGTTTGCTACCTGCGCTACACCGGTATTCAAAACAACGTTATCGTGAACTTCTGCACCTCTAAAGCAATTGCCGCATTGAATTCCGTCCCATCCGGTTGCATACACATTGTTTCGCCAAACTTTAGTGTTAAACAATGGCGTCCAGAAACATTTAGTTACAACATTGCCATTGATGTCCGGAACAGATGGTTGGTAGTATGATGTTGCTTCGTCTGCCGTCGTTCCACCGAGGTACATTCCTTCTCCACCTGTGTCATGCACTTCATTATCATGAAGAAGGGTATCCATTTGAATAAACCCGGTACCACGCCAATATTGTGGAGACTCACCATAAGGCTCCGTTTTCATGCGCATGGCTGTAAAACCAGAGTTCCACAATTCGCAACCCATTACGCGCATGTAGGTACTTAAATATTCTCCGTTTACACAAGAGCTGGATGCATGAACAGGAATGCCCGTTGTGTCATTATGAACATTGAAGCCTAATTTTTGGCGGGATGGATTTAACTGGCCAGCAATTACAACGTGCTCACATCCGACCATGTGGAACCCGTTGAAGCTGTTCATCTTGATCTCAAATTCATCCTGTCCCGGAACGATCACAATAGGTGCCTCTGCCGTTCCTTTCAGGTAAGTAAGTTCAACACGCCTTGCTTCACCGGTAAGCACGATGATTGTTCCAGGAGCAATGTTGTCGTTTGTCCCGTCAACTCTCACACCATCATAACTATTTCCGGAGATAGGATCCACAAAGCGATCAGTAATAGTGCAGACCTTATTGAACTTTGGTGCTGTGCTGGCGATGGGAAGCACACAGAACGCGCGTCTTCGCCAATTCAGTACAGAACCGTTCTTGTTGTAAATAACGAACAGGATATCATAGTCGCCTGCAGGAATGCGACCAGCAGGAATTGTCGGAGATTTCTGCGGGTTGGTATATACAAGGTCACCGGTATTCGAATTATGAATAAACCAACGGTGAACATCAGTTTTCTTCTTGAACCGTGTGTACTGAGATACATTGATCTGCTCATCAGAGTAGTATATTGCGCGCTCTGTATCGTAAATCTGGTAAGGAAGAGCAAATTCATCGTTCACGTGTAACGTACGCTTGTATTCTTTCGTGTCGTTATCTATGGTGTTTGTCACCTTCAGCTTTACATCAAAAACACCAACGGTATCGAATTGCTTTTGAGAAATGTTTTCTGTTGTAATAGTTTCTGAAACAGTAGTAGCACTATTGGTGATCGTCCACTCATAGGTTGCGCCAAACTGGCTTTCATTGATAAAATCAACCTTGTCGCCTTTAAATATCCTGTATTTAGAAATCTTAAACTCAGGTATAGGTCTTGGTTTGGACACCACAAAGAATCCTGGCTTATTTATTACAAGCGTGCTATTGTCATTCTTTGTTATCGTGAGCTTTACGTTGTAAGTCTGCTCTAATTCGAAGAATAGTCCAAAATTGCCCGCATACTGCGTGTTTGAATAGTCACCTCCAGTGATCTCCCATTTGTAATCCTTGATTAGCGGTGCAAACAAGTTTGCAAACACCAAAGGATCCAGTGAAGGAATATTGTAAGAGACATTGTCGCTAGTGTACTCAATGCGATTAGCCTTTTTGCTCATGTTGGTTACAACAAAAGAAGCTGCAGTAAGCGTGTAAGCAGACTTTACATATTCCTTTGCGCCAATTGTACCATTTGAATAGCGAGTGTTCAAATCGTAGTCATACGGTGCCATGATCGCGTCTGTTCCAAAGCCAATCAAAGGAGATCCGGCCACAGGCTCCATTGTCGTAGTGTCAATCAGGTTTGTAGCAGCTACATCGTTGGCGTATTGAACGCTATTAGCAGCTTCTAATCCTGCTCCGACTGCATTGTCGAGGTTACGGTATGAAACGTTATTGACATTTCCCCACTTGATCTTCGTCCGGGCGCCATCCTGGAACATGTAATAATTGTGGTCGGCCACAAAGGTTGGCTGGTCTGAAGTGTTTCCGGTAGTTACTATTCGGAATATGTTACATTCTGCGCCGCCTGCTGTCGGATTAGAATCTTTAACATAAAGCAAGTTGTTGAAATAGTGGATCATTGCAGAAGTCCCGGTAACATTAAAGAAGCGGAGGCCAGCTGTGCCGGCACGATCTTCAAAAATGGTATTGTTGGCAATGTCAAAGTAGTAGCAATCTGTAAGATCAAAAATTGCTGCAGATCCGCGACCGGCCACCACCATCGAATTCTTAAAGATGTTGTTCCGGATAGTAACGCGCTGTGCATTGAATTCACCAGCAGGTCCGTTGATGAACCAGAACACCTGTTGATTGAATTTCTCAATAAAGCAGCCATCGAAAATAAGATCCCTTAGTTGATTGCCTTTGATAAAACAATCCCAGTTTCCATTTCCGGAAATAGTGCATTTTAAGAAGCGGATATTGGAACAGTTGCCAATTGTAAGCTGCTGTCTGGTACCAGTGTAAGTGCTTTCCGTGTCGGTTCCGTCATAAGTTAGATTGCAGCGAACAAACGTAATGTTGCTGCAAGCGTTCATGTACATTTTGCTGACCTTAGTCCTGGTAAACGTACAGTCGTAAAAGTCATAACCGTCGGCACCTGTCATGTAAACACCATATTGCGAATCAGTGAAGTCGCACTGGATAAATACGTTTGATTTTCCATTTGTGCAACGAACACCTCCGAGACCTGTAGCAGTAGTAAATTTTAAGCCTACCCAATTGATATTTGTACGGCCCTGCATCCAAACACCATTCTCACTGGTAAGCGAACGTACCCAGCATTTCTGGCCACCGGTGAAAGTTAGATCAGTATAGATGGTAACGCGATAATTACCGGCATCGCCATTGCTGTAATAGAAATAATCCTGTACAGTAGTGGTTTTTATCGCAATAGAGATGTTGCCTGTAAGAGGCGTTAAAGATCCTGTCGGTGAGGATTTAAACACGCGTGTTGCTGCATTCATTAAAGCAGCGGATCCTGTGTACACCTCTCCGTTGGCATTGCCACCGATAATTTCCACGCCATCATTGTATACGTTAACAGACAAGGTCTTCGTGTCTGTCATGCCGTTGCTATCCGTCAATGTACATACAACTGTAAATGTGTTTCCGGATGATGGCAGGCTGGTATATTGCTTTGATGGATTTTGTGATGTTGAAGTGGTACCATCACCGAAATTCCAAAGCCATGCTGATGCCGTTGCTCCAGTGTCCAAAAAATTTACTGCAGCACTGAAATTAAAAGTTGAATCGCTCTTAATCCCGGCCGGCCGGTTTACAGATAATGAAATTTGAGGAGGGTTGTGTGTTGCAGTCGGATCGGTTGCAGAGTTGTCATAAGCACCTATGTCAGGAGTGCCGGCTTGAATATTCCAACCGCGGACATCTTTGGCTCCGCCTTTGGTTGCATCACCTTTCTGAAATACAGATGCTGTTGCTGTAACCAACACCATAAATTTTGGCTTGGTAGATACGGTGCCTTTGTTGAATATTTCAGCTTTGTCCCCAGTAGCAGCTCCAGAACCAACAAAGAATGAACCAAGTTCGTATCCATTGCCCTGGTAAGTTGCAATAGTCGCATCCCCATTACTTTTAATAGTAACATTGGCTCCGGGAGTCGTGGTGCCAACCTGCACGTTCACACTATTTACGTTTCCATCACAACGGTAGTAGTTGTTTTTTGCGAGTTGAAATTCGGTGTTGAAGTTGAGCCCAGCGGTAGAATTAACGAGTTGAACGTAGCTGCCACGAGACCAAAATATATTGTTACACAATTCTTTCCAGTCAAGAAAGTTTGTGGAGTTCAGAGGCTTTCCTGAAGCTGTGTCAATCGTGTTTGAGTTGAAGTAAGTCGTTTTGTTGTAGTTGACCTGTACGGCGTTTGCAGTGTTATTATTATCTGCGACCAGGTTACGTTCAAAGCGCAATCCAAGGACGTTGTTTATAATAATAGGGTTATTATTAGCATTTACCCAAGCGGTATCAGTTACATAGTTCCGCTGGATGGTTAAGTTTTGGCAATGTTCAAAGTCAAATCCTTTGTTGGATGATGTAAGAACCTGGCAATCCTGAACGGTCAGATTGTAGCATTTAACCGCCACAAATTGGACGTTCGTGTTATTACTGGTACCAGGAATAAAAGATTTTGCATTTACATCCTGTCCAATGCATTTGGTGAACGTGCAATTTGTGTAATTATATGCAGAAGACGGTTGAGTGTAGTCGCCATTCGTTATAGTGCCAGCGCCGATATAAGTAGCTCCTTGTGAGCAGTTCTGAAACATGCAATTGTCCAATGTCAGTGTGGAAACTATCCCTGCAAAAGAGCTGCTGTTTCCTACGCCATAAGCGCATCCGTCAAACTTTACATTTGAAAGCTTGATAGAGTTGCAGGATCCGTTGATCAATATTGCACGTGCGGAAGTGCTGCCATAGTTAGGATTGCTTACAATACACTTGTCAAGAACAAAGTTGTTGATATTACCAACAATGAGTGTAGACGTTTGAGTGTTGTCTGTGTATATCTTTCTGGTAGCTACATCAAAAGTTATTGTGAGCTTATAAGATCCGGACGTTTTAACTGGCAATGTCAACGCAGCAGAGCCCAGGTTAACATCCTGGGCTACGAGTATAGAATAATCCTTATCAAACGTTGCTGGAAGAGCGTTAAGCGCATCCAGCAACGTTGTATAAGTAGATCCAGTTTGTTGGTTGGTAATTGCCATTGTTAAATGTTTTCGTCGCTCATGTCAATAAATTCATAGTCTTGGCTGTCACCACTGCCAGCGATGATCGGAGGCGCAAAGAATTCTGTCAAGTCGAGATCTTGCAGCATAATGAGGATCAATCCATCATCTTTCGCGATACTGTTAAAAGCGTTGATCTCGCGACCAGGTTGCCAGCTCTTGTAACCGTCCGTAGTCGTTTTAAACGCAATCAGACAATTCGTATCAGTTAGGCCCAGCTCTGTCATCAGGGCGGCTTTCGTTGCCACAACAGAATTTGGTCCTACAAACACATTTGTAGCCATACGGAATGATTTAAAGCCCACCGAAGTGGGCTTTGATTTGTTAAGTGAGTGTTGTGTTGCCGGTAGATGAGCGGAAGATTCCTGTGTGTTGAGTGCCGGCTGAATCAGTAAACCTGAACGGCTTATTAGCATAATCAGATGGGTAGTCAACAGTGGCTACTGTAGTTGTACCGATCTTGAGCGTCATGCTGATTGGCGTACCGGAAGGTGAGGTGATCTTGTTGAACTCAAGTTTCAGATCAGCGTCTGCGGTAGGAACTGTAAAGGTGATTCCATTTGCGCTGGCTGTTACTGCGGATGCACCAGGTGTGATGTTTGAATCAAAGCTGGTAGGAGCTGCAACATATGATCCATCAAAGATCGAAGCCAAATTTGCAGCGTCGTGAATTGAAGGGATATTTATCGAATCCCACTTACTGGTAACTTCCCATGTTACTTCACTTTCCAAATCATCTTCAACTTTGTCCTTTGCGACAATTACTGCAGGTTCGTCTGCAATATGCACAAGAGAGCTTGTGCGAAAGAATACAACGAACTGTGTAATGTTCGTCAGCGCGTTATAGAACTGGTAGTTGTCCGTATAGTTCGGATCGTTAAATACGAGCTGTTGGGCACGCGGACCATTTGAGCTTTTACGGTTGCCATAACCTTTAAGCTCTTTAGGATCACCAGGATCAAACGAACCGGCGGTTTCAGGAATAACAATAATGTCTCCGGATTCAATACCTGCTTTCCAGGCAGTGTCTGTAGTTGGAGCGGCCAGAAGTGTAGCCAGGTAAGTTTTTTTTATGAAACCTGCACTACGCACCCTGCCATATTCGCGATTGGTCGGACACGGATCAAATATGTGTGTGCCAATTTGGTCATCGCAATTGTATATGTCTGAAAGTGGCATAAAAAAAAATTTTTATTTAAAAAAATTGGATTTCAAAACGGAGAATAAACCGCCTTACTGTTGGGAAATTCGCCGGACGTTCACTATCCAGTTGATTGTTTTGGATGCCTGCCCGGTGACTTTCAGAAGTAAATTATTGTCAGATGACACGGACCAAGCATAAGCTCCATTCGTAACGCCTGTATCCGTCACCTTTGCAAGAATGATAGAATCAGTGGCCACAGTCAGCGTTCCGGATTTCTTTACATACCTAGTGATAGTGGATCCCGTAACAGCTTCTCCAGCTGTACTTAAACCAACAACCTGTAGCTCAAATATTCCAGCTTCATTGGCTGCGATTGGGACGCTGTCGATGGTCTTTTGAGTTGCATCAGTTGTAGTTGCTTTGATTTGTCTGCCATAGTTAAACAGGTAGTTATTTTCCTGCTTAAGGAGAACCTTTGTGGTTTGTGCCTCTGCGGCAAAAGAGATAATCGCAAGTGCGATGACAATCAATTTTTTCATTTTAGAAATTTGAATAGTTTTTAAATAGTACAATTTGTGTCAGTATCAACCTGTAGCTTATACTTTATCTGAAACAAGATTTGCTCAGGCTTGAGGAAATACTGAACCTGCTGAAACTCTTGTTTGAAAATTTTAATAAAATCAAGATCTGATTGATATGGAGCGAGTATGCATCGTTTAACTGCGCCAATCTTTAGATTGACTGGCAATGAACGAATGATCAACTCTTCAAGCTCATCAGCCTGGCAATTAACAATACCTCTATCAGCGCAAACAATCATATACATATCTGCTGTACAGTTCTGGTTATAGCCATCACCGAAACTTTTCGCTTGTTTCTGTTCAAGTTGATAGGACTTATTTACGATGCGGTGATAAATCAATATTGGAAAGTCCTCGTCAAGATCGATTATTTCGCCCTCGCTGTCATTACCGATGTTTGTTGGAACAATTTTGATCATTGTACCATTGTCAACGACTTCCGGCATTGGATAACAGATATTCCTTAGCCTTGCAAACTCAAAAGCCGGGCTCGTTAAAACTTTCTGCTTTATTGTTGCATTTATGAAGTCAACAACTGTTCTTATGATACTCATGATTTCAATTGATTGTTTGCTTCTTCTTCAGCGGCGTTACGTGCTAATTCTTTTTCTTGCTCGGTGAGATTCCATATCTTCTTATCGTAGGTAGCCTCATTCCATTGACTTTTGTTATAGTTATGCTCATTGTTAAAACCAATGCCATAACTTCTTTCGTCAATCGGAACAGCAACCTCATCGTTTTCCATTTGCCTTGTAAGCGAAAGAATCACTTTTGGATCGGCACCCCTGTTGTAAGAAGTTCTGCCGGCTCCTTTGTTACTACCCTTTGAGTATGTTCCGGCATCTTTCAACTGGCCCTTGTTAGCACCGCGAGACTTCCGTCCACTGTTTTTGAAATTGCCTTCTCTTATTCGCAGGTAAGCATTGCTATAAGTACCGATTTGGTTACCATTACTGTCCTTGCCTTCAACGTGTATGCGCTTTTTCATTTCAGGAAGCACTGCCGCCGCCATAGCTCTCGCAACTTTGTCCAACTGTAGCGCATCAATCTTTGACAGTTGCGCGTTAAGAACTTCGGAAACGTTTGATGTGTAGAAGCTCATATTATGCCCACCTCCCACTGGATATCGCTATTACACGGAACACATGTTTGCACGCAATCGCTATCGTTGGGCAAAATGCCTTTAACAGCGGAGGCTAATTCACTTTCAAATTGAGAGTTATAGTAAGCCTGTAACTCCTGAGCTTCACCTTTGTCAATCGTTGTGTATCGATTAACACGGTCGCTGTAGATGCGCTCCGTCATGGTTTCAGCACCTAACAGGTACCAAAAAGAGGTTGCGAATAATTGTTTCTTTTCACAGACCAAACAGGAAATGATAGTGATATCAGAGATCCTAAAACATTCGTTGATTTTCGCCATGCATGCAGTTGCAAACTTTGCAATAGCACGATTTTGAATATCGTTCCAAAGAGCTTGGTTTTCCTGAGAATTGGATTCCTTTATTTTAGAAAAATTATCGAGCGTGATACCTGGCAGGGATATTAGCGATAAGCCACTTTCCGCACCTGGAGTATCAAGCCCGATATAATTTTTGAAACACTGCATTACGCGTTTGTTGCTGTGTAAAGAAGAGTACCGTTGTTGCCAAATAAGCGGTCTGTTGCTTCATAAGAATCAGCAGGAATGTTCAGAGATGTGTATGAGCACATCAGATCCAGAACAACACCGCGACCAACAGTTGTCGGAGCTTCAGCACCACCAATTGTTACTTCGGTAGGACAGGTGATGATTCTTTTCTGCCAGTCAAACTCAAGGGCACCAATTGGATTTCCCCAGCTGTCAGACAACGGTAAGAACATAGTACCGAACTCATCAGCGCCTCTCTGACCCGCTTTTGGTCCACGGAAACGACAGATGTTAATGAACTGAACTGAGTTCGCTTCAAACAGTCCGAACTTGTTTGCACCCCATGAGGTTACTGCATAAGGATCCACATACAGTTTAGGCAGCATCAGGCCATTGGTGTTTACGCCAGCCTGATCAGCGCTCTTTCCAGATTGTTGCAGATAATAGTTGTTGATTAGTCCGGAACCAACTGCAAACAAACCAGGCATTTTAAACTCATTCAGCATAACGTCACTCATAACCTCGGTCATGCCTTGATTAAGCGGGTTTGTTGTAGAGTTTAAAACGAAGTTGATTGTCTTGGCTGCGTTGGATCCAGTAACGGCATTCTTTCCCCAGTTAGCAGCTTGTAATGACAGCAGGTCCGCGTTGATGTCAGCAAGAACACCGTTTGCTGCTTCGATCACAGCTTCCATTAATTCGTTGACTACGGTAGTTGCAGCTGTACCTGGTTTAACGAGCGCCAGTGCATCATGTTCAAAACGAGATATCTCGTCATCTTCAAAAAACAATGCATACTTGCGAAACATTGTAGACGGAACAATCACTTCTGAATATGCCGGTTTTGCCTGAATGCTACAATCATCCGTAGTTGTTGTTTTTCCAGGAGGAACGCGTTTCCGGTACCTGATTTTTACATCACGGAGATATCCGGATCCATCGTCTTTTGACGTACTAATGATATTGGGCTTTGTTTGAGCAAGCAATGCCTGCAGGAAGCCAGGAGGCGTGATCTTTGAAAGAGGAGACGCGCCACTAAATGCCTGTTTCGTTGCAAGTAACAACGGTTGGGCTAAACCTTTTCCCATATTAAATATTGATTAAAGCGAGTGAAATACCGCCTTAATTCTGATCCTGAAGCGCTGCTAACATAGAATCTGTCTGAGCCATTGCATCTTGATAGGCTGAATGTAGCTGCTGCTTTCCAGGAACGGCCGGCGGTGCATCATTACCCGGCTGGCCTGTCGCTGGGTCGGAGACTTTTAATAGGCCGCGTTTGGACAAGGAGCTGTCCACGAAGTTGTTTAATTGGATAGGGGTATTCTTATCATCATAAGGTTCAGTGCCGTCCTGCTTCAATAAGCGAAGCTTTCCGTTTTCCCTTACGAGTTTTAAACCGGCGTTGGCCAAATCTTGTGATACAAAGCCATGAGACATATTGATCTGTTCAGACAGTTCCATTTGTTCAGGCAATGCATACTTTCTTGTGCCCAGGATAGACTTCAATTCAAAGCCTATCAGATTATTTTCGTTATCAGCTTTTAACTGATCAATTTGCGTTTGTTGATTTGCCTTCAGGTCCCTTATTTGATTGTTCAAATCTGTAACCTGTTGGCGAAGAGCTGCGGCATCGGCTTTATTACCATCCTTAGCAGCTTTATCTGCTTTTTCTTTAAGAACAGTTGACAGTTTTTTCATCCTGTCAATAGTCTTCTTCTCGCCCAGAATTGAGGTGCGAGAATCTTCTTCGAGCTCGAAGTCTGCCAAGGTATTTTCAAATTCGCGATCAAAGCCATTAAACACTTCGGCGCGAAGTCTGCTGCGAATGCCGGAATTATTGAGAGCTGCATCTTCGGTCATAAGGCCTTTTTCGATAGCCGTTGCCATCACATCCGGGATATCAATATCGGATGATAAGATATCGGCGAATTCAGGTTTCGTCAAATCGAAATTTACTTTTTTGCCAAGAGCAGTTAATAATTCTTTCAGCTTCATATAAAATAAAAAATAAGTTATAGTGGTTGTTAGTTCGAGGCAGTCAATTCAGCAATGCGTTTATTCGCAGCGTCTGTGACAGTCTTTCTCTCTTCTCCTTCCATCAATAAACGGATCTCATCAGCATTTGTAGCAGCTTTGATCTTTTCGATCATATCAGTTGCAGATGCAGTTGGAGCAGTCTTGTTTGATGCTGCCAACTGCGCCTGAAGCTTTTCAATAAGCTCATCCTTCTGCTTGCCTTCTTTTTCAAGGATATCGAGTTTGGCAAGAGCGTCAGATGCTGACACATGGCTTTTGTCATAGAATGGAAGACCCTTTGCTTCTTCTTCATCAATCACTTCTATTTTCACCTTTCGGTCGGTGGGCATGCGTTTATTATAACCTAACCAAAAAGCTTTGTTAGATACGGGTAAAACGTGAACGGTTTTATCTTGTTTAGTGATTTTTAAAACGTCTGCCATAGTGAAGTGTTTGTGATAAGAAATTGACTCCTCAAAAATAATCCTTGAGATTATTTTTTTATCTTTTTAATTAGCATTAAAAGAAAATAGCTCTAACTTTGCTTAAAAGTTTAGCATATGGCAATCCTGTTGAAAAAAGTCTCTTCCAAAGTGATGGACCTCATTTATGACAAGCAATTGAGCTTAAAAAAAGAAAAGAAAAAGATAGTAAGTTTGGAAAAGACGGTTGAAATACTGTTAACCGAAGCATACTTAAACAAAAGCTAATGGGATTTTGTAAATACTGCATTCATTGGGAATGGGCATTCACCAGGATTGGTGATAAGCAATACGGGATTTGTTCGAGCGCCTGGGTAAAAGATGAAATTATAAAAGATGTCCATGAATCACCATACGACCCCAGTGCAATTTATACGTTCAGCACGTTCGGCTGCAACTATTTTAAAGCCCATCGCATGAATGTCAACACCATTACACCACCTGAAAATTTGCCAGATAAATAAAAAATATTAATTTTGTTGCATTCGTAGAGGGGTTCTGCTCCACTACTCGGGATAAGAGGTCGCTATTGGTGACCTTTTATCGTTTTAGCATATCAGCGACTATTCCGTAAAATTTACCTTGGTGAATATCTTCTTTTGTCAACTCAATTAATGCATCCCCAACCTTAAGACTGAGCCGATCAATCCTATAATTGTGTTTTACCGCTAGTCTAAGGGCGCTGTAAATATTCTCTTTACTAACATTGTCAGGGAGGGCGATAGCCAGGTTTACAGGATTCCGCTCTCTAAAAGCCCGATTATAGTTTAAAATCTGTTTTGACGCTTCGTGAATTCGATTTTGAATAGAGGAAAACTTATCCTTATGAACTGTTTCAAATTCCCATAGTTTGCCGTCAATCTTCGCGTCCAAGGAAGGCTTTTCAATATCACTTGGCATTAGTTCAATGCTGGATCCACGACCAAAAAACAGCTTTGCCATGGCTACATTATTAGCCATTTCCTTAGCTCCATCCTTTTTATTTTTATTGGCTACATGGTCAGGATGAGCCATGATGTAATTTCCTTTTTTATCATCATGCGCAATAGTCTCATAGCCGTCTTTCTTAAGCTTTTCAACTGGAACGATGAGAATTCTATTTTTTGTTGCTTCTGGCACAGAGCTGTCAGGCACCATCAAAAATTGATGGCCACAGTTGTAGCCGCCGCGATATATTTGGAAGTTTCCCGGCGTTGTTCCTGAAACCATGCCCAATGGAAGACCGGTAGACTTTGAAAGCTTACATTGATGGCCGTCGATATCGCCTTTAATAATTTCCGGCAACTCGCTTTTGTGGATATAATCCTTTTTGGTAAGCTTAAGACAAAACTCCCGGGAAGTTGTTATGTTGCTTCCAACATATCGACCCCAACTAAAATTCAGGTCTGAGGAAACTGCCTGATGGTATTGAGCGGAATACTGATTGATAGCATCCGTAGTTATCTGCTTTGTGTAACGCTCAAGAACTCCTTCGGTTTCATTTCCCGTAAGGACATAACTCCGTAACTGATTTATCATATCAGAATACGACGCGGCAGAGGTCGTGTTGGTTTTTAAAATCTCACCAACCTTATCGATAACATTCGCAGATATGCCAGCACCTAAAAGAGAATTGAGCGTAGAGTCCACAGCCAGCTGCTTTATTACGTCGTACGTCTCTTTCTTCGGAAAGGTGACATTAAACTGTGCAAAATAGTCATCGTGAAGATTTCTTACTGCTTGATACGACTTTACAAATTGCTGAACCTTTGCCTTATAAGAATTGCTGATAATGATCCTTTCAATCTTATTCTTGATATTACCTATCAGTTTCAAGTTATCCAGGTTAGCCAGAATTTTACCATTCTGCACGCCAAGATCTTTAACAAGCGTCTGCAGCTCATTAAACATTTTTTCCTGTATGCCTGGAATCTGCTTTTGAAAATCATCAATTGCCACTTCTATGGCAGTTATTATATTGTCAATCTGCTTCTCCATTGGTAGGCTTAGGCTTGATTTATTATCGGTTGGTCATTCAGTGAGTTCTTTATTTCAGTGGCGCCAGAAATATCTTTCATCTTGACCTTAGCATACTCCTTCATCTTATCTATTTGCTTCGAATAATCGAGGCCCATGAAATTTTTGTCTTCGAAAACAGCCATCTTAACAAAAGAAAGCAAGTTGGAACTGATGACGTAATCTTCCATGCTTATGCCATGGTTGCTTAGCCTTATCATCTTTTCATCATCTGTAAGCCCGGGCAAAGGATCCAATTCGCATACTGTAGCCAATAAATCACCGATACCAGGATTGTTATAAAACTTTTTCACAGCATACTCTTTTTGCAATCCCATGATAATTATTGGACTTACGCCTTTACTTGACGTAGCTTTTGAAATCTCGTCCATTAGGTAGCTTGCTGGCAATAAGTCGAATTGTTCGGGTACAGCTATTTGAGGAAGCATTTTTTTGCGATCTGCTTTATTTGGTGCGATATACGAATAGCGCCACAAGCAGATGAGATCATATATCTTGTCCATGCATGCCACAATATCTTCTGCCACCGAGTAGACAAAGTTGTTAAGCTCTTCACGGTCCACATTCTTCGCCTCGCCTGATATGTTAAGTGGAGTTTGATCGAGGAACTGCATGTTTATGGATGACAAGGCACCGAATAGGTTCTTGTCAACACTCTCTTCCTGCAGCTTGAGAATTTCAACATCCTTGGCTATATAACCTGCTGGAGGGAAGGGTAGATTCGCCGACACGCCTTCTGTGATTTCGGGAGGTTTAACAGCCATATTAACGTAAGGTGAGAAAACAGCTTTACCACTACCATTACACTTTGAACATTTCTTTAAAACTTTGTTTGGATCAGACTGATCTACTTCTTTACCGGTACCCTGGCAAGAATCACATTTTTTTGTATCGATGTACCAAAACAGTGGGAACATATGCTGAACCTTGCTGGCTTGCAGGTCGCTATATTCGCGAGCCGCTTCATCCAAATGAGGTATCATTGGAGCTATGCGGCTTTCCTGTATCACTACATTATCTTTTTGGGTCAGGAAAACAGAAGGCACTTTAAAAACGGGCAAGCGGCCGAGCTTATGATTTATATACTGAGTCTGCAAGAATTCACCACTCATCTGCTTCTCATACCTAAAGAACTCCTGATCAGTAATAATATAGTAAACATCGCCGTCTTCAAATTTGCCGCTATCCAAAACGATCTTATTTTTTTCCTTGCTTTTTAAAACGGCATAATTAGCAGTTTCTTCGAAATAGATAACCTCTGGGCTGTTAAACAACATGGCCATTGGCTTATAAAACTGATTTGAAGCAATATTGGGATCAACCGGAAAAACGGCAATCACCGCATTGGCATCGATGCAAATATTTTTAAGCGCAACTGAGAACATCCAGTTTGTTACGGACGTAAAACCAGGATACTCTTCCTCGCAATATGTTTGGAGGCTTTCCTCCGGTATAATTCTCGCCGGGCTTTCAACCTTGTCGTAATTGATACTCCAATCCGGTGAACGCCTGATCTTGCTTAAGCTGTTGATGACCTTATAAATAGGATGCTTTGTCTTGGGTATATAGATATCAGTGCGGTACTTTAAAATTTCCTCGCTTTCCCTTGGCCGACGCTTCTTTATCAGATCGCCAGGCACGAGACCGTTTGCATGACAGTTTATTTTCTCATATTGCTTTACCGTCTCAAGATAAGCAGAGTGTTTTTTGCCACCTGTAAAATAAAGGCTCAGTTCGTCCTTTGTAAAAACCTTGTTCATTTAGATTTGATTAAAACGATCTATTGGTTCCATTGTGCCGCATTTCAGCATGCACCGTTTAACTACAGTTGTCATTACTGTAGTTATATGTTTGAGTTTTGAGCTTTGCTGATCCCAGCCCTCTATCAACCGCATTTTCATCCCACTCTATTTTATAGTCTTGATCAATGACATAACCTATCCACGAGTTACTTTCAAGAAATTCAACCTGATCATGAATTAATGCCAGCGATAAGCACTCATGATAAAATTCCGGCATCCAATCCGTGGTCACTTCTACTTGCTTATCCATCTGCGCAGACAGGACCAAGTTTTTGCCGTTACTTTTCCGGTATAACTTTTTGGTGAACAATGGCTGCATGCCTTTTAAATACAGCGGGAGCGATACACGATTATATACCGTTGACACGGGATAGGTAAAACCAAAGGCATCTTCGTTGTTGCGGTAACGCAATTGTGTTATAAAGCGAGCAGTCGTTGACCTGGTAAATACGTTTGATCGATCAAGTACAGCTCCAGGGCCGTCTGCGATACAATAGCAGTAACACTTACCCGGCTTCACAAGACTTTGTATAGCTGTATTGGCGTCCGCGTAAAGCGTTTTATAAGTTCTCACTGAAGCGAGCTGCGATATAATAACGCCGTTCATATAGCTTATTACCAAGTCCGGAGCCCCACAATAAGCAACCATATTAACCGGATCTGAGTCAATGCCGAAGTCACTTAACAACACTGCAGACAATCCTGCTTTGTTTACACTTGGCGAAGAATATTCACGCGTAAAATCACCATATTTTATTGACTTTAAGACAATATTGGTCGAAGGCATCGTAAACTTTACCGCCGTTTCAAGAAGCGTTGGTTGATTGAGCTTGGCGATCAACGTTCCTGAAGTAGTGCAGATACTCACCCATAGCTCCATTGTGGTAGGCACCGTATATCCTTTTGTTGCGCTATCCATAATACCAAACTGGAAAGCAGCATTGAACTTATCGTACTCAGGCAGAGTAAAACCAAATGCCTCAAGGCTGTCTCGTTGCGGCACCCCTGAGAACTGTACAAAGGAAGCTTTGGGTGTGGTTATTTCGTAACTCATGATTCTATTTTAGGAATGAGTGTAAAAGATGCAATACCGGTATTTGGCTCGTAAGTGATCTCGCTAATCCATCCGGATCCTTTTTCTTTCTTGCAGGTCCAACTGATCAGACCATAAGGATTGTTGATTAGGTTTTTGAACCCTGCAGCAGTTAATGGATAACTGAACTGAACCGTTTCATTTCGCAGGATCGGCGTTGAATATTCCGGATGAAAGAAAATGCTGGCGTCAATATCCTGGTTCTCTTGGAGCGGTGCATTATCCATCTTTCCGTAAGGAGCACTTTGCTGTCCCTTGGCCACCAGGTTACCATCACCCGCAGTGAATTTTATTTTTTTGCCTGCAGCATCTCGGTACGATGAAATGATATAAGCAAACCATCGCATGAGGTTGCGGGTAGGCGAGATCCGGAAGTTATAAACCGTATCAGGATCCACTATGTTTTCAGGATTGTCAATGCCGCCTACTTGAGCAGTGAAGTCGCTATTTAGGCAAATGATGAAGGTTTCGTTATCGTAACGCCAGTCAGTATTTGTCTGGTCTTGCCTTCTGGTGAACTCTAATGCATATCCGGAAGCTATCATCTTACACACTTTTTCGAGTGAGTTGTCAACTTGTGTAAGCTGTGTCGCATAGCTCCTTTTGGTAAGAAACTCATCCAGTCCTGACTCCTGTTCTGCTTCCCATTTTTCGTACCCGGTTACAAACTTGGCAATGTGCTTGTCTGTAACTATTTGCTTTGTGACGCCGTCAACATCGCTGCAGGTGAAAATGACGTTATCCTTGTAGAACCATTTCCAGTCTTCTATCCGCACCAGGTAATAAGGGTTATACATGTTCGTGAGATCGTCCGTCAAATCGAAGTTGTCTTCCATCGACTGAATGCCCATGCCAAGGCAGTGTATTGCAGACAGGTCATTGAATAGCTGCTTAAGGTTAACAAAGAACTGTTTGTCTGTGCCGTCCTTACTAACAACTCGACGAATCTTTAAACCGCTTGTAATTGCTTCGAGAGATCCGCGCCCCAATAGATCCATTGCGAATGGTTGGCTATCCGGCCGGCCGAAATACTCGGAGTATAACTTCATCTTGTTGTTTGTTATATTCTCAATGGTTCGACTTAAGGCCTCATTGATCATAAATACATCAGCATGCGTAGGATCGCATTTGCTGATAAGAGACAGTTCAATAAAACATTCAGGGGACTCCGTGATTGTAAAATTTGTAAAGCCGTCCGGATTGGTGGCAAATATGAAAATATACAGCCACAGCTGATCCCCGACGTCCATGGCAACATCAAGTTCATGAGAGATATCAAAGCCAGAGAACAGGATATTATTGTCAGCGAGTCTATCATAGTTAGTCGCAACAGCCGGGTCCTTTCCTGCTCCTAGCCTCATCAGTTGGAGCTGGCCACCTGAAAGTGATCCTCCGGCAACAGCTACGCTTCCTTTCATTCGGAACTTTACATGCATTTGAGATGAGATGCACTTTAATGGAGTATCAAGTTGCTTGAAGTCAATCAGTGGCATCAATCCAGTTGCGGGCTGGCCGTTGAACCCGCCGTTGATCATTTGAGCCGTGTTCCAGATCGTCGATTCATTAACGGTTGTAGAGATTGTTTTTGTGAATCCAGGAATGAACTGGGCACGCATTTGCGGACTGCCACCGGTATTTGTAAACCACTGCGAGTTATTGGTAAAGTTTTCACTTACGAGAGAACTTTCATTCATTGCTTTAGTCGTCAGCGGAATGGCCTTGGATGGTAACTCAATGTTTTTCTTGAGGGTAGAATAATAATCCAGATCGGTAACGTCATCAAATGCTTTGAGAGAGAGCAGATCTACACTCTGCTCTATTCTATTTTTTAGTGTCACGATCTCGCTGATATTGTCAATTCCAGCCTTCACAAAGCAATCGGATCCTGTTGATTCACTATAGTTGGCGAAGATGATGCGGCCGGTAGTAAATGGTAGCCAACCTTTATGGCATTGGTATTCTGCCTGCAGGAACATAACACCTTCGAGCCCATAAGTTTCATATTCCTGTTTTATAATCGTTCGAGCAGGTCCCCAAAATTCGAAGCTGTTTGCCGTGTAGTCGTAGAATAGGCCGTGCATATCCTTGTCACGACTGAGCTTGAACTTTATATCATTCCAACCAACAGGCTCATCAATTACAGTCTTGTTATTGTCACGGTCTATTATGGTGAATCTCCATTCCATTACTTTGTTGAGTATCGTTTATTTTGAAATTCTGTGACTGAATTCTTCCTTTTCATAATTGCGTGAACGCCGTCTTCATCGATTGTAAATTCCATATTGGGCATATCGATATCATTTACGTTGCCAACATGTTTAGCAACTGCAGCTCCGAGCTTGTCATAGTCAATTTGAATATTCTTTGTTCTTATCGCAGAGGCAGGAGGGAGTTTGATATCATAATTCTGAAGGTGAGGAATATTGAGACCAGCCAGATATTCTTCAAACTTCATGCTGTTGATTGCTTCAAGTGCTGGCTGATAGCGTTTGGTGGCAGCAGCATTGATAACCGTTTCATTTTTAGAAAGCATTGCAGGGATGGAATCAGATGTTTCGGTACCTGGTCCGTCGATTCGCACTTTACCATCTTTGAATTTGCGGGCTGCTACTAAGCCTAGTGCAACGCCTTGTTCACCAAGTATCACAGGTATTTGGGCTAAGGCCATGGGCGCCAAAGCTGCGGTAAGGGGATTTGCAGCATAAGTGGCTGCGATTGTTTGAATCTCAAATATTTTCTTAGCACCGTCAATGATAATATCAAAAATTGCTTTCTGCTTATTAATAGCAGCTTCCTCCCTTTGCAATTGCTTTTGCCGTTTATTATACTCATCCTGGGTGATTATCTTTTTATCATATAGCTCTTGGTTTCTATCAGCCTCTGCTTGGAGGTTTGATTTTTTATTGTCGAAAAGCGTATCGCCAAACTCTTTGATAGCGTTGAATGCCTCTTCCTCAAGAGCAATTCTTCTTTTGACTGTTCGCTCAGTATTCTTGATATCAGCATCTGCCCGAGCCTGACTAAGCTCTGCCATTTTGGAGTTGTAGTCCTGCTGATTGATCAAACCACGATCTAGTGAGGCTTTAAGTGAAATCTCTCTATTTTCGATCTGTCTTAGATCGTTTTCGTAGTATGCGTCGTCAAGCTTCTTTCTTGCAGGTCCGTAGGCAGATATTTTATCCTCCAGGAGACTTAACTTATTTTGTTCCTGTTGATAGAATGAGTCAGATCTGCTGCTTTGTGCGTCTATTTCAGCCTGCGCTTTATCACGTTCAAGCTTCTTCTTATCAGCCAAGGCCTTATCGTAAACAGCCTGGATCTTAGCGCGACGCAACTCCTCGTTTTTCTCAGAGTTTTGAATTCCTACAATCTCAAGCCTTGCTTGGTCATCGATAAGGTCCTCTTTAAGTTTTAAAAGCTTTTCATTAGTAGCAGACGCACCACTTATTTCCAGTTGAGAAATTTGGCTGTTCGCGATGGCGATACGCGTGTTAATGGCATCTTCAGCAACCTTCTGGTTAAAATCTTTCGTTAACTGCAGCTCTTGCTTCCGGTAGTCATCATTGATCTTTTTAATAGCCGCCTTACTACCATTTGCGTTTGCTATTTCTAATGCTTTAGTTGCATTGAGCTGATTTATTTTAGCATTGAGTTCTTCTTTGGATCCTTCTTGGGCGAGGATAACCTTATCATCAGCTATTGTCTTTGCCGTATTAAGGTCATAAAGCTCAATTTCCTTCCTTTTAGCTGCAATGTCTTTAGCCGCTTGTAAAGCGATTGTTTTCTTTTGATCTTCGCTTTTGTAGCTTGAATTAATATCCTCATTCGCTTTCGCTCGTATCTGGTCAATCTGTGCAAGCATTTCGGCGCGTGTTCCGGCCTTTGCTTGGGCAACACGCTTTTCATAAAAGGCTGTATTATTTTGTAGCCTCTCTTTGGCTGTTTCTGCGTCATTGTTAATAAGAGAAATGGATATCTTATTGTCCATGTCATTAGCCTGTTCTCGGAGCTTTTCATAGTTGTCCTTAGTTTTTTGAAGCTCCTCAATCCATTTATCATCTGACTTGGTAACTGAAATTTCCCTGTTAGCTATTTTTCTTAATGTCTCATTTGCATTATCATAAGCTTGTTCTTTATCCGCAAGAACTTTCTTAGTCTGTTCTAACTGTGCTTTCTGAGTGTCAATCTCTGCATTCCTTATTTGTTCTGCAGATGCATTCTGTTTTTTTAGTTCAGCAACCCTTTTATCACCGGCGCGACCGATGGCATTAACAAATAAATCATTCAGCTTTAACGTTTCATCCATTGAAGCATTGAACTTCTTTTGCGCCTCAGCCGCATCATTCGTTCTTGAAGTGAAATAAAGCAAAGCCGTAGCCAGTGCCCCAATGCTGATGAGAAGAATACCAGCAGGGCTTAAAGACATTACTGCATTTAATGACTTCTGTGCAGCAATTGCTGCGTACCGGACAACTATATTTTGGCTTTGTGTAGCAGTCTCTAATTGGATGGATGCCGCGTTAATTCGTCTGAGAGCAACTTCGGCACCTGTCTTGGCGATACTTTGATCTTTGATGATATTGTTTAACGATTGTAGGCCCTGTAGGATGGCCATTGCCGCGTTTACCTTAAGTAGAGCTTTCTGCAGATCCTCATTTTCGCTTCCAAATAAAGCTGCTGCACCTTGAGCGATGCTGAAGGCTCCCGCTACTCCGGTTAGGCCTTCAATCATTGCGTCAAATGCAAACGAATCGCTGGCCATAGCTCTGATCCGGGTGCTCATGTCCCCAATGTCATCCTGAAGCTTTGCAGCGGCAACACTCAATTCTTCAAAACTCATCTGATATTTTTCGGAAAAGTCAGACCCGGCATCTTCCATTTCCAACAGTTCTTGCCTCATCGCTCGGAACTGTCCTGTGGCTGTTTGCGCGGACCTTTGTGTAGAGCTGCCAAAGTTTTCCAGCTCTTCCGTTGCCGCCTGTATAAGCGCTCTGATGCTATCCAATTGATCAGCGTTATCTGGATTAACTAGTTCGAGCTGGCCGTTCTTAATGACGTCTTGGTAAAACTGTTTTGTTTGAGCGTTGGTTAGCTGAAGCTCTTTTCGAAGATCCTGTAACGACTTTTTGTATGCAGCCCCTAGCGTTGCTTTGTCAACGTTATTCAAGGCATTGCCCAGATCAACGATACTTTTCTTGGTTGTCTCATTAGTGCTGACGATCTCTTTATTCTTAGCAGCTATAGCAGCCTGAGTTTTCTTCGCCTGCTCCATCATCTCCCGATCGGCCTCAGTGGTGACACCAATTGCTTCAGCGGCTGCGTCATGCCCTTCTGTTTGCACACTTAAAATCGCAACGATTTTGTCCATTGTAAACTACTTCGATAATTTGTTTTCCTTTGCTTTACGAGCTTGGACAGCTATCTCTGTTAAGACTTTATCTAGCTGTTTATAAAACTCCATGATCGTAAAACCGTTAAGCTTTGCGGGGTCACCACCGGAGGCTATTTCAATTTGCCGTTCGATACTTTCTTCCGTTTCAGCAATAAGTTTCCCGACATGTTTGCCGAATGTTCTGTCTTTGCCTGTTCGAGTATCGCTTGATAGCTGTTTATATTTTCGCCGTACTCTTTCAAAAATGGCAGCAACTCCTGTATAGGCGTTTGCAAAAAAAAATCCTTGACATCGGAGTGTTTCTTCCAGTGCTCAATTTTCTTGGCGCCATAATTAAATTCGTAAGTCTCTGGCTTTTCGTTTTTATCGAAGTAAACGACAGAAGCAAGCTTATAGAGTAGGTCCGTGTCAGGAGGAAGCTTAGCACGAACTGCCAGCTGTTCGTTTAGCAAAAATGCTTTGTGTATATCAATTGTTCCAGCCTTAGCGTTGACTGACAGACTTTCGCGAACTGCCTCAGTGTGTTTGATCAGATCTTCCGCAGATATGTTCAGGCTTACCTCGCGGTAGTAAACAAGCGCCTGCAATCCACGGTGATAGGGCAGATTAAAAATGTCTTGGAACTGATAATAATCAATACCTCCACAGGTGAAGGCATATTCGATAATGTGTTTGGAATTGGGAAAATTCTGTTTTGGCTTAAACAGTTTCTTTAGGAGACCAAATGCCATATTCTTGCATGGTTGCCGGTAATTTGTATAACCAGTCTGGCCCAGCCACCAGGTGATTATTCTTTAGCAGCCTGAAGACTTGATTTTTTGGTTTAATCAAAACCTCGAAGCCATTAAACTGCTCGTTTTTGAAATATTGCTTTATACCGCCTGAACAATTGCACTCATAGTACTTTTTCCAACCCTGGTTTATAAGCTCTTCAGTCGACATGTTCTTCAATTAAGGAGGTTATGATTGCAGCAAAACCTCCAACGATGAGCATAGTGTTTAGATATGCAAAAACGTTGGTTTTGCCATCCAAAGCCATCCAGAAGACTGTCCATATGCTTGACATACATATCAGGCAATCCCATAATGGCTTTTGCACCACACGACTTGTTTTCCAGTCGAATATCTTGTCAAGAAAGTTGGCCGATGCAATGCGAATCCTCCCCAGCAACATGCCCTGTTTAAATAGCATATAGGCCGTTGTGTTCTTTAGTACGATGATCAGACTGTATAGGAGCAATTCTTTCATAAGACAAATATAATCCAAATGATAATATTTTAATCTTTTTAAACAACCGGCTTAAACCAATTCAGAAAGGTATTGCAGAAGTACCTGAAGGTATCAAGGGCGTCAGCTTGCTGCGCCGGATCGTCACGGTCTTCTTTAACGATGGTACCGTCTGCTCTTTTCTGAACGTTTTCCATGTCATAAATCAGAGGCTTGCCTTTTACTGCATCAATGATCACTTTATAATATGCGAGAATGCTGTTTACGTGTACAGCGTTTTTATGTAGTCGCGGGTTGGGAATAACCTTTATCTGGCCGTCACTGAGGGTTAAATAATGTTTTATTAGCTTGTAATGCGTCAGTTGCTCTTGCTGCAATGAGCTCTCTGCCTTGCCGCTATAGTCACCAGTGACCATATATAGACAGCCAGGATAATTAACCAGGATATAGCTGCACATGGCATCTATACCACTTTTAGGGAGCTTGATAGTCTCAAGGACATAAATCGTGTCATTATAATGCTGAATGACCGAGCAGCATAATGGATTGCGGTTAAAGTCAAAGCATAGGTACACAATCTCCGAACGATTGAGATGACAGGATCCAACATGCTTCTCTCTCCGGAATGCGAATGCCCATGGATTCTCATTTGGCTGATTACCCCAAAGGCCGAGTGTAAATACCTGGTACCAATAATAATTGCTTTCTTTCAGGCTCTCATGGAATGCTTTACGCTGATCAGTAACGTATGGGTTGTCATGATAAGTAACGTGCGTCGATCTGTACCTCAGCGTAATATCCTTTTTGCCAGGCACCTTGATAACAAATGTGCCAATAAAGTTAAGAAGCGGCGCATACTTGGTAAAGAATACGCGATACAACCAGAAGTCATTAAAGTCCGCAGTTTTGGCCTCTGGGTTGAACGTGAACCAAAGCTTTACCCTGCCTTTATTACTTCGCAGAGATGTTAGCAATGTAATAAAACCTTCTTCAGTAATTTGGTTACCTTCCTCCACCCACGCATGCGATGGATTACTGATTGAACGGATCCTACCTGGTTGGTTAAGGCCGCGGGTAAGAAAGCGATTGTTGTTGATGCAGGTAATTGCAAGCGGGGAAGAGTTGAATTTAAATAGGCTATCGACACCCCAATCTTCGGCAATGTCCTTTATCATCTGCCACTGGGCATCCTTGATGGATTCATGCGTTTCCTTGATTAAAATGCACCGGAAGTAATCCAATGCCATTGAATCTTCTAAAAGCTTTTGTGCTACAAATTGGCTTTTACCAGAATCGCGGCCGCCCCAGATGAATTCAATATCAATAAACTCATCCGGATTATCGCTCTCATCCAAAAGATGATGATAACACTGAAGGTAGACTCCTTTATCCAGATCTATTTCAATCATAAGGACCTATTCACAAAGAATTTTATCCACGCAAAATTTAACGAATATGCCAAGCAGGACAGTAATTATTAGAACAAGAAATGACTTGATAATTCCAATGTCATAGGCCATAAACGAAAAGAGGATCAATAGAAACAAGCTAAGCATAGCCCATCCTAAGAGTTGAGTCCTCGCAACTTTAATGGCACGTTGAATTCGATAGGTGTGCTGATCCTTTTTAGAAAAGATGATTTGAAAACATCTCGCGGCCCATTGAAACAAATAACGAGGCTCATAAATAGAATGGCCAGCTAAAGCAGGCATTCGCCAAAACTGAATGAGTAGCCACAAATGACGAAAAGCATCGGTAAACAAGGAAAACCCACGTTCATGAACTGTGTCAACTATTTCGTCGTCGGTAAAGTGATCGAAGTACTTTGTTTTGCTCATACTATTTTCTTTTGATACTGATTTTTATAGACTGCTGCTCGTTGTCTTTTTCGAATACACCCAAGTGTCTACCGAGGTCAACCAACGCTCCACGCTTGTCTGCCATCTTTAATTCAGTAGTGATCTGGCGAGTTCCATCTTCCAAAAAGCGCTCAGTAACTTTCATTCCTATGACCGGCTTTCGTTTGGGCTTTGTCATTTTAGTGAGGTCCTGGATAGTATTCCCCTCCTTTATAAAATCACCAATATCCCAGAATGCCAAGGCTGCCAGCTCAGTTAAGATGGCATGCTCGGTTATGCCGGATTTTTCCCGCAGTTCCTCCTGAATTTCCCGGATGCGGTCTGTAATGTGAACTTTTGTGAAGTTCTGGTAGCCAATCTGTCTCGCTGTCTTTTTCGAATAGCCGGCAGCAATCGCAGCCTTGGTCTTATCAAGCTTCTTAACGTATTCCTGGCAGAATTTCTCTTCTCTCCCTGTTAGACTCATAAAATAGTTGCAATTCCCACAAAAATAATCTTTATAATCATTATATAATCTTTTAGATTAAATATTAAGTCAATGCGAGCATTTCTGAAAGAAAGTGGCCTATAAACTATCTATAGTATTAGAATCAGCAATGTTTGGGGGTGGGGGAGGCGTTCTATGCCTTATTGAATCGACAGGCATCTTGCTTTTTTGTTCAGGATGATTGCAGTTAGCGACGGTAGAAGCAAATGCCCCATAAACAGACAATATTGGGAATATCCAAGTTGTAAATCCTTTTTCAAAATTTTTCAAAAACTTTTTTCTACGCTTTACTTTCAGATAACTCGAATACCCTTTCATTCGTTTTGCTTCTCTCCCTATCTCAGAAAGTGTAAAATTATCTTTTCCCGAAGGATGATCTTCCGTCAAGCCTTCCTCCCTTAGTATCCACGGTATTTCATCTACGAGCATATTTATCTCAAATGTAATTAGACGCTCCTTTTTATTCATTGACGTCCTACCTTCAACAGCCATTTTCTTAAAGTAGGAGTCAATTATATTTTTAGCTTCTCGCTTAGCAATATGGATCACAAAAGATTCATGTCGCATTGCCATTTGATCGATTACTTTATCTATCAGCATATTGCGGGCTATTTTCTTATAATCTCGTGACATTAAAACTTTAGTTTTCAAATGCTGATAATTTTTGGCTTCCTTTATTTTTTGGGCCAGACAACATTTAACAAGTTATCTCCCGCATAGATCGCAGCATTGCGAAGTCCTGCCCTAAAATATTCCAATGTGAAACGCTTATCCCATGGTTCTCCCGTAGATGTCAATCGTTCTTTATAGACTTGAAACGCACGTGGTATCTCATCATCGGCATACGGCGCTAATTTCAGAACCAAAATTTCGGGTTCGTCAAAAGTTAACATGTCAGGTCGGCTGGCGATTAAAAAAGGTCCATCGCTTTCTTTCAAATCTAATTTTGCTATAATCGGGGAGGCTCGATAATAGTCATAATTAACGATCATCTGACGAGCTGAAGGAGCCGTTTGATTAGTAAAATGCTCGTAAGTAAGCCAATAGGTAATTAAAATTTCCTTCTTTTTAACAGTGATCTTATCAAAACTGTTAACATCATAAAACATTGACCGATAAGTCTCAGCTATTTTTAATAATCTGGAAGAATCAGTTTGCATTGATTTCGGAATTAAAATGTAGCCCGTGGCGCCATAAGAAGTGTCGGGTTGCTCATTGTGGGCCAAAAAGCCACTTCCGGGAATGTAACGAGCCGCTTTTTTTGATGTACTACATGAGACTAGTAGGAACAATGCTATGATCACAGCTGTCCAGTAGTTATTTTTAAACAACATATCATGATTTTTTTTGGGGTTTAAAAAGTCTAAACAAAGCTAGAAATATTGCATAAAAGATTAAAAGCATTAGAATGGTAGCGGGTGTCGTCAGGTTAGCCCAATAACGCATCCCAACGGCCGCAAGAATCGCGAGAACTAAAGGTATTCCCAAGTCTATTAGCATAAGGGTTTTTAAGAAAAATACAGCGTAACTTTTAACCCTCATAGTTCATTGATTTTTTTAAACAATTTTTAAAGCCCGATATTTTTCATAAAAAGGGTTATATCGGAACATTAAAAACATCATCTTCCATAAAAGATTCAGCGGGTTTTCTTCTTTTCCCTAAGTCGATGGTTTCCGCAATCAGAAAAGTATCGAAACCAGTTTGGAAAATTTCCTGCCATTTGCAATTTTTGTTGAAGATTATCTATAATAACCGATTAATTATTTGCTTTTGTTCCTTGTCTTTGCTGCTGTTAATCATTGGCGGAGGTTACTTCTTTTAATGTCTGTCGGATGACTGTCAAACAGCGTAACTATCTGTATTTCAAATATTTAAAAATCCAGTCTTGGGCACAAAAAAAGCCTGTAAAACATTGATTTACAGGCTTTTTCATTTCATAGTTGCGGAATCTAATCCGTCTCAGCGAATAAATTTGGACCTTTCTTTTTGATATCATTTTGCTTCCTTACTTTCGCGCCCTCAAAAAACCGCTACACTATGAATGGCACAACCTTGACTCTTTTGGCCTTAGTTCTATTTTGTGGATGTCAAAAGTCAATTGATCCACTTGAAAACACAGTTGATCTTCCACAACAGGCTATAGATGAAACAACTTTTAGCTTCAAAATGAACGACTCCTTGATTCAATGGAATGGTTCTCTGACAGAAAATGACACAATTGGCGCAGCCTTGGCCAAGTTTACATCGAAAGACCCTAATTACAAAAGCGGGTATTCAATTTTTGCCCGAAAAGTAACCCAAGTCGATACCGTCTATAGAAGGGATTATTTAAACCTGGCAGTACCCGGTGACTCTCTTAATGAAACGACTTATACTTTTCAGTATCGAATCACCAAAGATTTTTTTCCAGGAGATGGTAAGTTTTGGAACATTAGTTACAGCACGTGGCCTGGCGACTTCTACACAGTGACGATATCTAAAGTGCATAACGGTATGGCCGACGGTACATTTTCTGCAAAGTTTACTGATGATCGATACCCTATTAAAAAAGGACAAGCAGTGATAACTGAGGGCAAGTTTACAAATCTGAAAGTACACAAGTAGATTTTCACAGAGTTTATTGGCGAAAACCTTCTTTTCGCCCTTATTTAGCTTATAACCTGTATTCTACCCCAACCACATTTGTCTGTAGTTTTCCGTTTGCTGTATAATCGTTTTGTCCTTATCGCTTTGCCCGGGCAGACCCGATGCGGGAGCGCTGTTGAGATATACTGTGCGGCCCGCATTAAGCAAGTTGCTGATCCGCATAAAAGCACGCCAATGGCGATGAAAGGTTTTTTCCATTGAAAAATTGAGGATGGTATAACCTTTCTGCCAGCTGTCTAAATCATACCATCCCGATACATCTTCAATACGCTTGCCGGTATAGATGCCGGTTAGCTGTCCCGTCCAGCCGATGCGGGGCGCCCTGTAACTGATATTCAGGTTGGCCAGGTGAGCAGACTGTCCCTGCAACGGGCGTTGCTGTTGCCTGGTAACGGTAATAATGTCGGAAGAAACATCATGCGGGTCTTCGCGCTGCTTGTATTTTTTATTCTGGTTGATTTGCGATACCGTAAATGTATAATTACCCGTAATGCTGAAGTTGCTTATATTTTTTACGACACTAAGTTCTAAACCATAGTTCTGTGCTTTGCCAAAATTGCGCAGCTGCTCTGTTATTTTGGTCGCGGGTGTGTAGCTCAGCGCACCGCTGGGTAAGGGATATAAAGTATCACCTGCATTCAGTAAAGTTTTTTCATAGGGATGATTGATGTGCTTGTAAAAAGCAGTCACCTGCAACACATCCAGGAGTCCGGGCGCATATAATTCATAACGCAGGTCAAAGTTATCGGCTATGGTGTGTTGTAAGAAGGGATTACCGGCAATGGTGTAATCATCATAATTCATATTAAAGAAGGTGAGATCGTACAAAGCCGGCCTGCTAATGGCTTTGTAATAGGAAACACGCACCGCCTGTTTCGGTGTAAGTGCATACCGTACGTGCATTGAAGGTAACCAGTCGTAATAATCCACCTTTACTTCATTCCCCGTATTATCAGTAGGCGCTGCCACAGCATTCAATAGTTGAAGCGTGTGTTCATTGCGCAGGCCGGTAACAATATCCAGCTGTTTGATATGAATGTTGGCTTCTGCAAAAAAAGCGGAGATGTTTTCTTTAGCCGTATATGTGCCGGGCGTATTGGTATTGCCTAAAGGATTTTGCGGGCCGTTATTATTGTACCATTGTGCATCATAAATATTCGTGAAAGGCTGCCCGGTTGAGTCGGTATAGGCAGGATTAAAAAAGTATTCATTGAAGAAATTACTCCTGTTGCGGTATTGCAGCAGTGTTCCCCCTGTAACAGAAAGGCTGTTTCTGAAAACTGCAGGCACATAGTTCAGTTTTGCGGAGAGGTCTTTTTCATTTTCTGTGTTGTGTAACCAGATCCTGTTCAAGGGCGCCAGCAGTACAGGTGTTTGGTACACCACATCGTCTGCACCTTTAATGCGGCCGGTATTTGCAGTAAGCTCAGCCCAGTCCGGATAGCTGCCGTAAGCATGCGAATAAACAGCATACCAGTTGAGCTTCCATGCAGTGCTTAGCGTATGCACTCCCTGCAGATTGAGATGATATAACGATTGCAGGTGCTGGCGCGAGCGTTGAGAAAAAGCTATTCGTCCTGTGCCCGGACCACTGCGACCTTCGGCCAGGCTGGTATCTACCCAGTCGCGTGCTTCATTATCCTTTTTGGCGGTATAAAACTGGTCGAGCCGGATACTGTTGGTTGCATTGAAGCGGTAATCAGCCGCCGTATAAAAATAAGTGCGAAAACTGCTGATAGAATAATGCCGTTGTGTAAAATCAGTTATACCGGGCACGTTGTTTAACTGTGGCTCGTTGTTCTGCACAATGAGAAAACTGTTAGAACCCTGTTGCATGTTTTGCATACCTGCTTCCGCTACAATACCCAGCTTCTGCTTTAAAAATTTTTTGCCCCACCATATATCACCCTGCATATTGGGCAACGGGTGTTTTTGATGAAAGGATAAATTGTCTTTTGTAAAATCTGTTCCCTGTGCATAATGGCCGTCGCCATATTTTTCATAGGGCGATTGACGCTCTATTACATTGCTGTTGAACGTTAAATACTGACGCTGAAAAAACAACTGATCATAACCCGTTGCCAGCCGGACTGAAAACTGTTCCGCTGCAGGCACCTGCCGCGTTACAATGTTCATCAACCCGCCAATGGCATCGCCGGGCATGCCGGGCGTAAGGGTTTTGTACACTTCCAGCCGCTCGATCATATTGGCCGGAAACAGGTCGAGGGCTACATAACGGCTGCGGTCATCAGGACTAGGTAAAGGAATACCATTGATGGCAGTGTAACTGTATTTGCTATCCATTCCACGAATGATGGCGCGCGTAGATGCACCGCTTTCGTTAGCTGATAAAGATACCCCACTGGCGCGTTGCAGCACATCAGCCATGGTAAGATCTGAAGAACGCACAATTGACTGCCGTGAAAGGCTATTCACAAGGGGGACCGACCGTTGCTCCTGTTGCCGGGAATACTGTTCTGTGCCGGGATCTATCGCTGTAGTTACCGATACCTCGTTGAGCGCATGTACAATGGGTTGTAATGCCAAATGCAGTGCAAGCTGTTTTTCCGCTTGTACAGAAATAGAAAAGCTGTCGGGTTGATATCCGACAGCTGTAGCATAAATATGATATGTTGCTATTGGTACATTCCGGAACGAAAAAAAACCATTCTGATCGCTAATAACGACCTTGTTATTTTCAATAATCCGGATCGTAGCGCCGGCAACAGGTGTTCTGTTTGTTTTGTCCACCACTTCGCCTTTGATCGTAGCAGCCTGCACAGCGGGGAAAACTACGATCAGCAAAAGCAGTAAAAAGTATTTCAACCAATCAGCCATTAGTGTTGATTGCCGCTGTGATCTGACTGAAATGCACCAATATCTTTACCGGGCTGCGTAATTTCTGTAACGCCATATACCGCGTCATCTTTTACTACCGCAAAAGGCTGGAAACCGGTAAAGGCTTTGCCAATCGCAGGAGATTTGCTTTGTAAATGAAAATCGTAGCTGCCTACAAAATCATTCGCAATAAAATTGAAATTAGCTGCAACCGGTAACGGATAATTTACAAACAAAGGATTGTTGGCTCCGGGCGTAGTTGTGTTGCCGCCGTTGATGTCACCCGGCTGTTGCTTAGTAATATAACCGGCAGGCAGAAACTGCGCTGTAATGGTCGTTTTGTCGCCGTAATTATAGGTATAACCATATTTTACATTCGCTGTGTCGGCTGCGGGAACACTGCTGCCGCTTCCCATAATGGCTAATCCAAATGCACAATTCACCAGCAGGTTATTGTAGCAATTGCCCCTGCCGCCATTTTCAAAATCGAGTGAGCCGCCTTCTCCCACTTTCTGCTGACGGTAGCCCGTGCTGATAATGGTATTGTTAAACATGCTGGCATTGGCCTGCGGCGAAAGACCGCCTGCATTGGCTGATTTAAAAGCATTACCAGTACCGCCAACTACCAGGTTATAAGCAATATCACCTATACTTCCACTTTTAACATTCACACACTCACCGGCAGTAAGACCCGCTTTTTCAAATGTGTTGCGGAATATTTCAAACTTACCTCCGGCTATACGCACCATATCGTTGACGGAACCATAGAGCCAGCTGTCTTCCAGCACAAAACTGGCGTTGGGGTTTTGCATGTAGATACTATAACGCGATACATTAGGACGATAAGGATCGTTGGCGGGACCCAGGCCGCCAGTGTACTCTATACGGGTCCATTTGATGATAATATCGCCCGAGCCGGCCGCGCCCTGTATGCCGCCCCAGTAACCTTTAAAAGCAGGATCGGTTTGAGGGGACTGCGGATCTTTTGCAGGATCTGATTTCAGTGATGCATCGGCAACGGTGAATAGTACCGGTGCAGCTTTGGTGCCAATTGAATACAAGCTTCCTTTTACCACAATACCGGGCGCGTGCCCCTGCGTACCAATCGCAGTGGGTCCGGTAGAAGGACCGATCACCAATACCTTTACACCGCTTTGTATCATCAGCGTGTCGCCTGCATTGATCACGGCGTCGCCTGCTCCGCTATACAGATAATAAGTGCCGCTTTGTTTTAATGTACCCTTAATGCTTCTTCCGTTAGAACCATTGAGGCTGTTAAGTGTATCGCCATCCTGAATGTAACTGCCTGCCACTGGGTCCGGGCGGGTTACCGATACATCTTCGTTTTTGCTGCAGGCCGTCAGCAATATCGCTGAAGCACCACACAGTTGAAAGAACCTTCTTTTCATGATTGCAGCTGGTTGTTTAAAGTGAGTAGTAATCCGAAATTTTTTTGTTGTTATTGGATATTGCTAGTCGTCGCCTTCGCCGTCATTAACTGTCAGTTTCACAAAAGCTGCGCGAACGGGTGTAGGCATTACTGCATTTTCACCCTTCACGGCTTTCCAGGTAAGTTCGTTCATCACCTGGTCAGGTACCCTGTCTTCTTTGGAAAAATCAAGTCCTTTTGATATGGCGGCGAGTTTGGTATTTTTTGGATTGATGTCTGAAAGGTTCACATTGGCAGGCAAGTGTGTGAAAGCTGTATTATCAGGCTTGCTGGTAAATGAGCGCCACATAGGCATTGCCGCAGCATCATATTGCGTCATAGGTGGCATGCCCAATATCAATTCGATTGTGCGAATGACGCTGGAAGTAGAATACATTGTGTGATCTACATAATGGCGCTTAACGTAACCACCGGCAATAAAAGCAGGTGAACGATGGGCGTCCACATGATCAGGACCATTTTGCGCATCGTCTTCCAACATAAATACCACTGAGTTTTCCCATACAGGGCTATGGCTTAAATGTTCCAGGAACATGCCGATGGCCAGGTCATTATCGGCCACATGGGCAAAAGGTGTAGGCCTGTCTGCAGCCATGCCTTCCGTATGGTCATTGGGAAAATATACGGTCATTAACTGGGGCAGCGCGTTGTTGGCTACCAGCGAATCGAAATCTTTTTCCCAGATATGATAACGCACGGTATCCATGATCTTCAGGTTGAAAGGTGGATACTGTGGTACATAATGATCATTCAATACAGGGATCCGCACGTTCTTGCCTGAAGCAAACTCACCATAAGTACGGAAGCTCACACCGGAACGTTTCGCCTGGTCCCAGATATACATTTTGTTAAGCGCGGTACCACCTACGGCACCCTGACCACGACCACCATAGCTGGTTGGCCAGTTCTTTTCCATGTAGTCCGTTGCATAAGCACCCATGCTCCAGTTATGGCCATCGGCACTTACTTCGCCATCTACATAAAAATTATCGAGTAATACAAAATTGTCAGCAATGGAATGAAGGTTCGGAGTATAGTGGCGGCCAAACAGCAGAAGGCTGGTGTCTCCATTACCCTGTGGCATATCACCCAGTACCTGGTCGTAGGTACGGTTTTCTTTGATAATATAGAACACGTGTTTGATCGGGGAGGCGTCGCCCACTTTATGAGGAATAGGATTGCCATCCTGCCCGTCCGTGCTGCGTTCAACACTTGTATTATAAGGTGTGTTGTGATATACCGCCTGTGAGTATGCGGCCAGTTCTTTTTCCGCAGGAACTGGAATGATGCTCAGGGAGCCCATCAACAAACCGCCGCCGATATATTGAACAATCTTAGGTTTTGAATCGTCTCCACTGTGGATGCCTACTTTTTCTTTTTTATCAGTGGGATTAGGGCCCTGCGGGTTAGGCAGCGAGCTGTTTCCCTTGCCGTTAGCCACATACAATTTATTGCCTGTAACACGAACAACAGAAGGATACCAGCCTGTTGGTATAAATCCAAGGGAATTACTGTGGCCGGGCTTTTGTACATTAAATACTGCAAGACAATTATTATCGGCATTCGCGATGTACAATGTTTTATCATTCTTGTCCAATGCTACGCTGTTAGGTGTAGATCCACTGAGCGTAGTAGGATATACCGCTGTGTTGAGCGTTTCCAGCACGCGACGCTTTTTTACATCAATTACCGAAACGGTATTGTCGTTGCCATTCGCTACAAACAGGTAGCGGCCGTTTTTCGTAATACACAGATCGTTGGGGTTATCGCCCACTTTAATGCTATCGGCAAACACATTGTTGCGCGTGTTGAAGATCTTTACCTGGTCCCCGCCCCAAACACTGATATAGAGCGCTGATCTGTCGGGCGAGAGCAGACATGTGTACGCTTCAGCGCCAAGCGGATACTTATTTTTAATTTGACGCGTACTAAGGTCAATCACGTATAAGCTATTATCCTGCTTGGTTACCGCATATAAAACACCACGCTTACCATCGAGCGCGATGCCGGTTGGAGATATAGCGGAGCTGCTTTCTTTTTTACCATTATAAGCATTGCCAAGGCGGATAGTATCGCCTGCGGTGAGTTTATTATCGCGGATCGCATAGCGGATAATGCAGTTATCATCACCTCCGGAAGCATATAACGATTGCTCATCTTCACTAAAAGCAAGTCCGCCCCATGATTTAGCAATGGTTACCTGGTCAAGCTGCCGGTCGTTCTGGGCGTCTAACAGCTGAATGGTTTGAACGCTTTGTCCGTTGTTGGTAACTGCGGCATAGCGATGGCTTTTGCTCAAGGCAATGTTGAGCGGGAGATCCCCAAGCGGAAGGCTTGTACCGGCTGGTGTAAGCGACCAACCATTTGGTAGCTGCACTTTTTTACTTTCAATTGTTGAAGGACCCTGTGCTTTGATCACGCCAGCACACATTACCTGCAGCAGCAATGCTGAAAATAAGAATCGTTTCATTGTCGGTGTTTGTTAGTGGGGTGTGTTATTGCATCAGGCATTATGCCTACTGTGCTGAAGGGCCGCCAAAACTAAATGAAAACGGAAGAGGGTAATATTAAAAAATTATGAAGTGGGGGATAGCTGTTTCGGCGGCGCTTGATATCTGAGTTGATAGCCTATTGCAATATCTATAAAACGATCGTACAATATAAGGATCAGGTCAATGCTCGGGAGGTTTTTTCCATTGTACCAATGACGGATTTCATCGCAGTAACAATTTTTCCCGTAGGGAATTAAGCTTAATAGAAATGTGTGAATTGAGAACATCATAGTCCGTTAGGACTTTGACCCAAATAAAAGGGTTAATGTCCTAACGGACAAGAAAACCCCTATATGTTAGCGTTTCTATTAAGCTTAAAGTCCTACGGACTATCGACGCTGTAATTACTTTTTCTGTCAAGCTATGCGCTATGCCAACAAGTAATTGGCAAACTATAAACGATATTCACATCTAAAATATAAAACCTGTAATCAATGATTGCGGCTTTTTAATGTGCCCAGGACTGGATTCGAACCAGCACTCGATCACAGACCTTGGTTTGTCGCCGCCGAAATACACTTCCCCGCCTCCCCGCTTAAAAAGTTTTTTTCCTTAACCTTTCTCTTTATTTGCAGCGGCGCACTAACCTCTTCAATTAAACAATGCGCACGAATCAAATCTAAAAACTCATGACGGAAGGTTTCGAAGTGATGTTTAAAAATGGTGATGCAATTATTATTGTTATGCATCCATTCCGTTATGGCCACATCTTTAATTGACTGCAGTAAATACATCGTGTTATTGGTACGGATAAAAAACGGGTTATCTATTGAATAGTCATTTATTACATTTCCTTTTAGAGCCACTTGCATACACAATTGAAAAAGATCGCCTCTGTCCCATAACCGGAAACGAAGCTGCGGAGTTACAGCGCTTAATTCAACCCGCGACAGCCATTGCCGGCAAGGTTTGTATTTCAATTCCTTTTTACCATACAACCTGTAGCTGTATAAAAAAACCTGTTGTTGTAATAGCGGAAGCGCTTCATGCCATAGCGAAAGTAAAGCGGTCATCTTTTCCTGCTCCGCAACATTTGATGAAGTAATTGATCCCGGAATTCGCTCTGCCAGTTGCCACATGTCATAGCTAAGTTTATTCAAGGCTCTTTGCCCGCTGGTTAAGTAAGCATCATATTGTTTTTCTGTTCCGCTGGTAAAATGTTGAAATCCTTTTACATTCTTTCCGCCTTTGTTCAGCAACCCAACACAAGGCACTAAAAATGGTGACAGTCTGTTATGAAAAGTGTGCGTTAACAACCAGGTAAGTGCCATGCCTTTTATCGGCGGCGAAGGCAATTGTGCTGCACCGGGCAAATGGATGGCATCATTAAATTCTGTTGCAATTATTGCATTTGAAAGCTGATACACCGTCCCCATCTCAGGCCTGGCCTTTATTTCCAAACCTTTGTCGCAGGGGTCAATCGTAAAATAACACTTGTGCCGCAGGGCAGTATCTACTAAACCTCCCGGTTGGTAATCTTTAAAAAAGCTGTTACATCCATGCCACGTAAGCCGGTCCAATGCCTTATATGCATGCAGGCAAAGCGTTTCAACTTCCCTACCGCAACTACACGCAACATGCAGCTGATGAGGCTCTATGGTAATAGTTAATTCAAATGAATGATTACCATCTGAATTTAATAATGTTAGCGTGCCATTTTCGAAGCTGATAAAAGAGAGTGCCGGATAATACCAATCGCGCTTGCGCTTTATCCGCGACTCGGTAACCTGTTGCAACATGTCATTTGAGAATACATAGGGACCGGCAGTTAAAGGAATGGCATAAGGCGAAGCGGCGTTTCGTAACAACTCAGTAGATGGTGAGGATAATGGATCAGTTTTTTTGCTCATGGTTATTGGGTTTTAACGAAGCTCCGTTCCCTGCTTTCGCTATGCAATATGCAGCGCAGGTATGATAACGGAAATGACCGGTAATTTACCAGCTATTTTACCTTATAACCTTTTATTATATTTGCCATATTAGCACTTATTAAAATGGAAAAAACAATACACCAGGGCCGTAACATAAGGCATTTTAGAGAAATGCTCGGCCTGAAACAGGAAGGACTGGCAATGGAACTTGGTGACGATTGGAACCAGCGTAAAATATCGCTATTGGAACAAAAGGAAGTGATTGAGGAAGATATATTAGCGGAAGTGGCAAAAGCGTTGAAGGTTCCTGTAGATGCAATTAAGAATTTTGATGTGCAGGATACAATCTTTAATATTCAGAATAACTATGAGGGTTCAAATACAAGGGATACTCAAATAAATACAACAAACAACGATTGCACAATTAACTATGCTGACAGATGGCTTGAGGCGGTGGACGAAATTAAAAAGCTGTATGAAAGATTATTGCAGGCCGAGAAAGAGAAGGTTGAATTGATGGAGAGAATGTTGGGGAAGGGGAAGTAGGGGAGAGTGGGGTTGAAATTGAGCTGGATCATTCATTTATTTTAATTCCTTCTTTGCGGATCAATGACTATCCGCACCCGCGACCGATGTGACGCGTGAGTGGACCGCTCATTAATTCAACACATTTTTATAATGCACTCCACATACAATGCGTCTCTCACAGCACAATTTTCGATCTATTTTTATAGAAAACTTGAAGAAAACTTTGAATTTAGTAACATGATAAACAGTCATATATACATACTTCTTTCACCATACTGGTCGGTAAAAATCTTCCACCATTTTCTTTTGCAGCCATATAACCGCCAATCCTATTTTAACATCATGAAAAGAAGTCCAGCAGGTGTTTTCCTCTAAGATTTCGAAAACAAAGTGGAAGTTGGTATCTGAATTCAATATGGCCGTAATCTTTTTATAACACTATTAAAGTTCATCTCAATTAATTCTTCAATTTCTTTGTTTGAGCGCAGCAATAAACGAGCTAAACAAGAAATTACAGATGAAACTTGGCCAGGTCTAGCAGGAGAGTTATGCTCCATTACAAATGGGCCGTCTGTTTCGGTTAATAAAAGCGCCTTAGGGATTTTGGAAATTATTTTTCTTCCCGATGCTGATCGAGTCATTGCTGGATTTATTGAAAAATAGTATCCAGCGTGTGCGATTTTTTCAATTAAATATAATGGCCCACTATACCAATGAAAAATTGCGTTTTCAATTTTGTATTTTACCAATAGCTCTAAAACTTCTTTCTCTGCTTGTCTAGAATGAATGCTTAAGATTTTTTTTTGCCCGGAAACTACCTTTAGTATTTTAGCAAAAGTGTATATCTGGATATCCTTTGTAGGCATACCCTCTGCAGAAAAGTCCAAACCAACTTCTCCAACGTACGATGTTTTACTTATATTATTTAGAAATAAATCAAACTCCTTTTTGTGGGAATCCGCCATTAGTGGATGCATTCCCAATGCCAATCTTATCTTTTTTAGTGATTTGAAATGGGGATATCCCATTTCAAAATGGCTTGGAAGATTAGTCATTGCTAATACTGTTGTATTAGCTTTTATAGAATCTTGTAAAACTTCACCTGGATCGGGATATAAATCTATGTGGCAGTGTGTATCAATAATCATCTTAAACCCAGTTCTGATTTTACAAATCTACTACCTTTATCTCTAAACAACTGCAACACTTCTTGTTTCGACCTCAATACCATTTCCGCATATTCAGTAAGATTATTAATATTAATATTCCCATTAACTAATAAATCTCTTTTCATTTTCTCTAAGGATATATTTCTTTTTAAGTAACTGAATAAAGCTGGTAAATCATTATTTCCTACCGCTGCAACATTAGTGATAAAATTTCCATAGTGATTTTCATTATCCAAACCAGCTTTATTTAATGCTGCTCGCCTGTATATACAGGGCATACATCTCCCACAATTGTGAATTTCATTTGGATTGTCAAAGTGGAATTGTCGTCTACCTCTTTTTCCACAAGAAACAGAATCTTGAAAAATATGTTGTATAAATGTAGGGTTCGTACATTCAACAAACATTTCTCCTTTGGTCTTAAATGCATAAGGGTTATATATTCTAGTGGATAATCCTAATGCTGCGAGCAATTCTTGCGTATTCTTTAAAACATAAGGATGGGTTGTCCTTGTACTTAACGAACTTACTCTTGATGGAGTAAGAGGATAATTAATTGAAATTGTGCCGTTCTCAGGAATTGTTAATTTATCAATCGTGGATAAATAACAACCTAAACCAATAAAAAATAGTGAACGACTGCGGTAATTATTTTCTATCGTTACCCCGTTACCATTAACATCTTTTCTTGATAATGCTAATTTTGATTGCACCCAATATATTTTATTGGGGTATTTGGTCATTAAATGGCTCAATAGTTTTCTCTGGTCTCCATTTGGCCCTGGCGACTTTGAATCGAAATGAGAAACCAATAGTATTTTTTCATTATCTCTTAGCTTTTCTAACTCATCTATGACCCCAATTAAAGAATCTAACCCGCCTGAAAATAAACTTACGGAATTAATAGTTTCTCTTTCATAACGTGGAATTTTCCTTCGGTTTGTTCGTGGTTGAAAAAAGCTGACATCTTCTATTTCCCTAAAAGAAATCCGCCAATCATCACCTGTTAAGAAGTCTAAAATCTGCTTCAACTTTTCTTCCTTCCCACTCCACACCGAGAAATTCTTTACTGGAAATTCTACTTGTATATCTCTTGTCCAACCATCATTTGAATAAATAGCCCGACTAAGTAGGTTGTCAACACCATAAACTATCGCAGATATAAGGAAGAAATCAAATTTTACAGAAGTAAAATCAGTCGTAAAATCAAAAACTCTTTCATAGCTTAAAAAAGACAATGGAACTTTTCTATTCACTCCGCTATCTGTATAACAAAGCTGCAAATCTGAAAATTTGCCATAATCGGCATTATCAATAACTACATTTACTCTCATAACTATTCAAATACGGTTAATATATCTTGTTGAATGTTTTTTACAAGCCTGTCTGCTTCATCAGAACTCCAATCAATATTTTGTAGTGGATTTCTTTTGTGCATATCGTTAACTCTCTCAACTATGAAATTTTTTACCTGATTGAAAAGACTATTGCAGTCACTTTCATTCTTGTTCCTTATTAAATTTTCATAGAACCATTTTGACAAAAGCTCATTAATGTAATACCCGAAATACTTTATTATTATATCTTCCAAAGTATTGGTTTCAAAAGTTTGTTGTAATAAAGTTTGTACCTCATCAATAGACTCAGCTTGCCCTATCAGTTCTTCTAATAATAATCTTGTAGCTTCTTTTGCCGCGTTATCATCAATTGATGTGGCACTGCCGGAACAATATTCAATCAAATGATTAATAACATCCCCCACTGTTTTAGTATCAATATCAGTTAATCCTGTAAATTCAAGCGTTTCCCTAATATTATTACCAGAACTTATAAACTTTGAAAAGACCTTTCCGATTTTCTTCGCAGTTTTGATACTACTTCTCCCTCCTGCTTTTGAACCGCCGCGACCTCCCGTTGATGCTCCCCCCAATGCTGAAACAAAATTTCCCATAATATTCTGTAGCTTCTGAGTAGGAAGAACAGAAGAATCACAGTTTGAAGTAAGCGAAGAGCTAAGTGAACCCCAATTCGGAACCATTGAGTGTTTTACTTCAGAAAATGATTTAGATGTTCCCATTTCTATTTTTTTAGATTAAATGCCTTGCTTGCTCTAGATTTTCCATCTTGGAAATAATCTTTCAAAAAGTCTCCCATCTCTGGTTCAGATTTAAAATCTGCTAATCTCGTTGCAACTGCAGGTTCAATATCTGTTACACTTATTATCTTAAGAGCTTCCATATAATGGTAACCTGTATTTTCAATTTTATTTTCTGTCATTACATTGAAAATATCATAAAGTCTCTTTTGCTGAGGATTCCTTTTTAAATTTGAAGATAGAAGGTTAAAAAATGCATCTTTCTCAATATCGCTAAAGGGCTGGAACTTTTCAGAAAGTAGAGATTTTGTGACAGTTGTCGTCATATTATCGGGCAATAACTCATTAAACAATGCTCTAACTACTGGCGGAATCATACTCGCTGAAGTGATAGAATTTTCTAATTTATCACGAGCAATCCAATAATAATCTCGTAAATCAACTCCTGATAATAAAGGCTCAATCTGAAACCATTTAATTATTTTAGGTTTACTCCAGTCTTTGAAATCTGTATCTTTTATTTCTGAAATAACATCATTAATTCCTTTTTCTTTACATAGAGTTTCTATATCAGTTATTTCTTTAGGCACACCATCTTGAACAATTTGCCATTCAAATAGCTTTTTGAATAACTTGGGTTCAGAATATTCAAGTATCATCATTTTTGCAAGAACAGCTTCATTAAAACTTTGCAAGGATGCAACTTCTGCAAGCCTTTTTCTGATGGTGTAAGTATTTAGAAACCGTTTAATCTGTCGGGGATTCCCATACAAACTATTTGTAATCAAGGGTACTAATGAAGGGATTGTAATTACATTGTCCTTAACTTTTCTGAATTCTTCTGCTTCTAAAATTTTTTCAAAGTGTGATAGTCCAAATGCTGAATACTTATTCGTCATTCTATACTTCTTAAATTCATCAAGTACATTTTTAAACTTTTCAATGCCGATTTCTTTTTTACAAATTAGCATTGATATATAAGTTTCGACTTCTGATTCGGAAAGTCTTGGTAAAGAATATGGAAGCTGTATTAACTTTTCCAAGTAATCTATAATAATCCTATTGTTGTCTTCCTCAATCTCTCTATTGTTCTTGTACTTATGTTCAATTGCGTATTTTACTATTCGAGGGTCGGCTCCAATGAGGAAAGCTGTTTTTGATACGTTTAGAAAAAGCTTAATTGCTTCGAGATTTTCAATAATCCTTTCTGGACTACATCTATCCAAGTCATCTATTATAACAATTAATCTTTTGAGGTTTGTCGCTTCTAATAAATCTGAAAAATCCTTTCGAAATTCGGCTACCGCATTTGTGGAATTTTTATCTTTTTCTTTTCGATCTTTTACAAAGGCATTATATATTTCCTTCCCCTCTTCCGATTTCAGTTTTTCAATTATTTTTTCCGGATTATCCCCCCATTCAGTTATCTTCTGAATTGCAAACGGAACTAAACTAAGCCCTCCTGTAAAATATGCAGAAACAGCTGGCAAGGCAACATTTTTCATAACCATACCTGCGCCACGCATCCAATTGATAGACTTCCAAAGTTTTCTTGCTTTTTCCTTAATCGTATCCTTTATTTCAGCAGAAATCTTTTTGTTGCCCTCCAATTCTTTGACAATTGAGTCGAGTAACGCAGCTTTAGCATCATCATATCCTTCAAAAGTCCATCCATTAAAATGTATACAGAGCGAATCTTTATCATCCACCCCATCAAATTCTTCTTTTACTATTTGCAAGATGCTGGATTTTCCACTTCCCCAATCGCCAAAAACTCCTATTGTAATCGGCAAAACAGATTCATCATTAATGATATTAATTAACAAGTCTGCGTGTACCTTAAATCCTAAAAGGTCTTCTGATGTTTCATTATCTGCCCACATGTGTTTTATATCTTTTTCGTTATTACAATATTTTTTTATACTCCAGTGTTAACGTATTTCCAGTGGAGTTAATTTCTAAAAGCAGCTTCAGCGCTTCGAGCGTCGAACCAGAACTATTATTGTCTGACCTGATTACATTACAATTCTTGCAAGTAGAGCATCTTTTTATTTCAGAAGGATTTCAATTTCCTATCGGTTCATATATGTCAATACTTTTTATCAACCTTGATGCATGTTCATAGATATCGTTTGTTGATTCTATTTGAACCCGCTCCTCCTTGCCTGTATCAAAGAAGCTTATGTGTTTTTTCTTGCCATTAAAATGTAACCTGCATAATGGCTTTCTGTTATTGTCATCAAGAAGAACGCCGAAATAAGATTGAGTGTCCCTGCTTATAATTCTTGTTACCTTAACCTTCGATGCCAAAATTGCCCGGACTATGTAAAAAGCATCCATCTCTTCTGCAGTGGTTACTACTTTATTTTCGTCCACAGTAGCAGAGGTCAAATCTTCTTTACTTATTTCTTCTGCTTTTTGTGTCTCGGTCGCTAATGCTGTTTTAAGACGCTCATTAATAGAATCGTTCAGGAACTGCGCGAATGTTCTCTTTAAATATCCTTTAAACTGTTCCAAAATTTTAGCGGTAACAATTGAAGGATATACGGTTTTAGCAAAAAGTCTTGTAAACTCTTCGGACGGATCGCTTATTTCTTTGATAATTAAAGCACGCAATTCCGACATGTACTTTAGTTCACTGGCAGTGTTATTAATGCTTTCAAGATTAAAATAGCTCTTGTGGAATTCTTTTAATTTTTCAATCTGTGCTTCTTTAATGTCATCTATTTTAAATTCGAAGAAAGGCTTTTCATCCATTTTGTTAGACTGTACCAAATCGGTGTAAAACCTATAAATAATACCATTCGTAAGGATTCCAAATTTCGCCTCAGTTGTATGAAAATATCTGAACAGCTGGCTGTTGTGTGGGTCAAGATCAGAAGACCAATGCTTGCATTCAATCAAAATTATTGGGCTTCCGTCTTTGAGAATAGCATAATCAACTTTTTCTCCTTTTTTTATGCCAATATCCGCGATAAATTCAGGAACAACTTCAAGCGGGTTAAAAATATCATACCCCATTGTTTGCAGGAAAGGCATAATAAATGCATTCTTGGTAGCTTCTTCTGTAAGAATAGCATCTTTCATTTTGGAAACTCTTTGAGCAAGTAGTCCAATTTGGTCTTTAAAGTCCATGGCAAGCTGGTTTTAGGTTTTAAAAAAATTTCTAGTGCATTTATGATTGAAAGGATTTACAAGTGATATATAAAAAATTGATGGGATTTGTCGTAAAGAAAGAATAGGGCATAAAAGAATGACGTCTCATAACAAGCACGATTTTTTATTGATTTAAGATAAAAGTGGATAAGGGATTTAGATGGTTTAGGTAAGGATAATGAATAATGATTCAGGCCGCGTGAAATCGAATATACGTTTTACAACACTATTGTAACATTAAATTTTTTTTGGTCATCTTTATTCCTGCGCCCACCCACCACAAGTATGCGGCGATGACTTCCGGCAATGTGTACTTATGGCGCCGGTTATACTGTAAAGATTATATTTCTAGTAAAAGTTTTATCAAAAAACCTTAGCTCATTGGATTGACTCAGCCAAATTACGTAACGCACGTAATTCCACAGCATACTTGCGCCATTAAGGACCGCCGTTTTTAAAAATTCATTTTGTTTGATCCTTGTAAATTTCATTGTGGATCTGTTTCATCCAACGGTTCAAAATAATAGAAGCTCCAGCATGGGATAATCAGTTTAGTAAACCCGTCACACGCTAATTTTTTTTACCATTACCTGCAACCTACCTAAGCAGTTTATCATTTCCCCATGATCTGATCCATGTACGTCTTATTATCCCAAAACAGATATTCTTCACTCATGGTACCATCGCTTTTCCAAATACCGATCGTCGCCATCGGAATGCGAAACTTCTTGCCCGTAGGTTGAATAAATTTACCATCGCCGGTTGGCATCGGCTTTGTAAAAGTTCCTTCCATCCAACCCATTACGGCGGTCATATTACCGGAGCCTATTTTGATAGGGTGCTCTTTAATTCTTGTATCGGGCGCATATACAAACATCGCATCCAGTGTTTTGATGTGTTGCTCAATGCCCTTTTCAATATGCCCGTCAGGAAAATGCACAATGATGTCTTTTGCATGGCTCTCATGCAGTCGTGTCCATTCGCGATTCGAAAAAACCGTGTAATCTAATGTGTCGAATGTTTGCAGATTTTTGGCAATGGTGTCTTTGCTCGCCGTAAGCGCCTGAATTTGTTTGACCAGCTCATCCCTGTCATTTTTTTTATTTCCTGTACAGGCCGTCAGGCTTACCGCAGCTGCCAAACAAATTAATGCAACAAGGTTTTGGCAGACAAACTTTTTCATTTTTATCTTTTTTAAGACGGGAATACAAAGTTAAAAACTCCTGCATCACCGGCGGTAAAAGAAATCGGAGCGTGGGATCGTTAGCAGATGCTTGTAATGTTTTTTTGGGGATTAATTCGACTTTAGAATATGGTAAATAATACCTGACCATTTGCCCTATCTGGCGTATATATGCCACAATGGCGTCGTGCAATGCGTACTTGTACAGCCAGCTAAACAGTAAATAAGATGTTTCTGGTAAAGTTTTTATCCAAAAAATTCTATCAGAATGGATAGATCAAAAAGGAGACACGAAACACAACTTGAATATGCTTCGTGCCTCCTTTAAATGTTATATTCTGCCCCTCAACCCAAATAATCAGCTAACTCCGCAAAGTCTGTGATCCTGGGAACAGGAATGTCATTTTCATACACATTCATCTTGTCGTACAATACAGCGCTAATGCCAAGCTCCAACGCTGCCTTAATTTCAGAGTGAAGATCATCGCCAATTACCAATACCTCAGGGCTGGCATAATTGTGCCGTTTTATAATGTCTTCAAAAACATCCTTTTTAGTTTTAGTGGAAGAGGAAGGATCTATGATGTGGATTTCTTTAAAGTCACGGTCCAAATTCATTCCTGTAACCTTGCTTTGCTGCATGTTGGTGAAACCGGTTGTCACAAGAAACTTGTCGAGCGGCAGGGTTCGCGCAATTTCATAGTCACTAAAAGGCTCAATTTCTCCATCAAAACGAATGCTGCTTAGCAGCTCTATTCCTTTAGAAGTAAGTTCTTCCGAAAAATTAAAATCCTTTGCCACCATTTGAAAAGGCCTTCGCATAATCTCGTGCCTGATCTTATCCATTTGCAGGCTTTGTTCGTCATCTGCTGCGATCAGTTCAAGCAACGGTGCAAATATTTTATCTCCAATTGAACGAACCGCATATATCGTATTATCCAAATCAAAAATGAGCGCCCTTTTCTGCATGTAATATTGATTTAAGAACGAATAATTGTGAACTCAGCGGCGCCCACACAGCATGCACAAATGATAATTTTTCTGTCCGGATTTCAATTGTCCCCGCATTTTTGCGACGCCTGCATACGCGAGCAAATTTACAGGTACATTTCTTTGCAGAATCTTCATTTAACTTAAGGCACATAGGTTGGTTTTTATTGATTAAAGAAGCAGGTTGATCTTTACCATCTATCCAATCCCAGCAACTTTCTGCCCAGCGGTGATAGCTTAGCCGTTTCATATTTTGTTTGTTCCCATTTTCTTGGGTCGCCGGGGAAGGCAAATCCTTCAGGTGCTCTTCTTTCCTGCCAGGATGAAATGCGCCATTCCCGCAATAGCTCATTGTCCTCTTCTGCCGGCATCATAGAGATATACTGCGCCATTCTAACTTTGCTACCACTATTGTTTGCCCTTATTCCATGCGGTTGAGTGCTGTTAAAGATGAGCAGATCGCCTGCCTGCATCGGCACTTTCACAATGTCAAAACCTGTTGTGTCCGGTTTAAAATGATCCCGGTCTCCTGGCTGTGTTAGCTTCCAGGTTTCGTAGGTTCGGTACAATTCGGGAATACATTGAAATCCGCCCATATTTTCATCGGTCTGATCAGCCAGCGCCAGCACTCCCTGAACATTTTGCGGTTTGGTTTCCGGGTCATAGTCCCAGTGGATAAACCCCTTGTATTCATAACCCGGGCGGATGGGAAAGTTCAGGTTAGCGCGATCTATCGTTACCCACAATTTCTCTGTACCCCATATGTCTGCAAAAGCCTGGTGTACTTTCGGCATCTGGCGGTTGTCCCATAAATATTGATGATTATACACTTCCACCATACCTGTATTGGTCAGTTCCTTCATCTTCATCTCGGCACGCGGGGGCGCATACCATGTTTCCGGATCGTTGGGATCTTTTTCTTCAAATTCCCATAAAAAACCGGCCAGCCTTTCTACCTGTTCTTTAGGCACAGCGTTTTTGATAACGATGTAGCCATTATGGATCCAAAATTTCCAGTCTTCCTCAGATAAAACGCGAAGCGGTTCTCCATTGCTTCTGTCGTTCAATTTTACTTTGCTGCTTTTGGCTGTGGACGGATTACCGGGAATGTCGGTGTGTGCATTAGCCATGGTCATGGTTTGCATTGTTGCGGCCTGATTCATATAACAAGGTTTTGATGATTTGATGTTCGAAGGCAACCCCTATTTCCAAACCGGATTACCATCGTTTTGTATGTCAAAGTTCTATTTAGAATACTAGCCGGCTAATATCTCCAATGACCATCATTTGCTCTGTATTGACATTTATGTCTCGAAAAGCAGCATTTATGTAGCTTTACAGAAAAATGGGATAGTTGTGAAAATTCAAAAGGAGATTGTGTTACCTGGTCCGGGCCAGTCGTTCAAGCTGTTCAGTCCCAGCCTGAGGAACAACTTTTACTGGCACTATCACCCTGAATATGAATTGGTTTATGTTGAAGCCACAACGGGAATACGGCACGTAGGGCAGCATATTTCCAGTTATATGGACAGTGACCTGGTGCTGATAGGATCAAATATTCCCCACCTGAATTTTGATTATGGTGTAAAGACTGAGTACCGGCAGATTGTGGTGCAGCTGAAGGAAAACTTTCTTGGCGATGCGTTTAAAGAAACACCGGAACTGACGAACATTCAGCGGATGTTTGACAGGGCCTATCTTGGTCTTTCGTTCAGCGGGAATACTAAAAAGATAGTTGCCGAAAAATTGCGGTATATGCAAGGTCTCAGTCATTTTGAACAGTTACTTCACCTGCTGGAAATATTCCAGATCCTGGCTACGTCCGATGAAGTGGAAGAGCTGAACGAACAGGATACAAGCATTAAACTGTTTTTTGATGATAAGATAAGAATGGGCACCATCTACAAATACATTCACGCCAACTACAATGAAAAGCCCGATGTGAATACAGTTGCCGCCAGTGTGCATTTAAGTACGGCCGCCTTTTGCCGCTATTTTAAGAGGCAGACCAAAATGACTTTTACCGATTTTGTAAACCAGTACCGCATCACACAGGCAAAAACGCTGTTGTTAAAAGATGTGAGCGTATCTGAAGCTTGTTACGAAGTTGGTTTTGAAAGCCTTTCCCATTTCAACAAATTGTTTAAAAAACTAACCGGCGAAAATCCATCCGTATTTAAAAAACGGCATAACTAACCGGGCATTCGCATAGTTGCATGTTGAGTGAAATAGATTAACTTTAATTGTCAGACAGACCATTATTACTGCTTATTCCTGTCGAACAAAGAAAATGGTGTACCATGTGCGCTGTAAGTACGAGTTAGGAAGTACTAGGATGAACGAAAGTCGCCAGTGACAGATTTGCATTTTAAACATACTCTGCGAAACTCTGTGTCTGCCTCGTGCTCTCTGTGAAACTTTTTTTGTTACACAGAGAAACAGCCGGAGAAGACTCAGAGATCCACAGAGCCCTTTGAAGGCTGTCTATAAGTGGACAGTTCATAATTAAACTGCTCTTATGCCATTGAATAAAAACTCTGTTAGATTGCTTTTAGAATTAGGACGGATAGTTCCTTTTGTTGCATTTGTCATTTCATGTTTTTATTCCAATAATTCTCATGCAGCAATTAAACTTCCTGCATTAGTTAGAGACAGCATGATTTTGCAGCGCGATGCAGAATTAAAGATCTGGGGATGGGCGGCAAAAGAAGAAAAGGTTGAAGTTGTATTCAACAAGAAAAGATACAATACCACAGCCAGCACAGATGGCAAATGGTCGATTTCATTACCTCGCATGCAAGCAGGCGGACCATTTGATATGACAATCAAAGGAAGCAATACCATTGCCCTTCACGATATTCTGATTGGAGATGTATGGTTGTGCTCAGGTCAGTCAAACATGGTGCTTCCGATGGAGCGCGTTAAAGAAAAGTATCCAGATGATATAGAAACTGCCAACTTTCCGGAGATCCGCCAGTTTTTTATTCCACAGCAAACGAGTCTTACCGGTGCCCTTGATACCATTTTGCCGGGCAACTGGAAATCAGCAACGCCGAAAAACGTCCTGCAATTTTCCGCAGTGGCTTATTTTTTTGCAAGAGAGATCTATCAAAAATATCATGTGCCCATCGGCATAATTAACGCCAGTGTTGGCGGATCGCCCATTGAATCATGGATGAGTGAGGAAGCGTTGAAAACATTTCCCGTTAGTTACAATTTGCTATTGCGTAACCGCGATACAGCCTCAATTAATTTGCGCAACAAACAAGCGGCGGCCCAGACGTCAGCACTAAGACAAAAACAAGATCAACGGGATGAAGGCTTGCAAGGAAAGCCGGCCTGGTACGATACCAGCTTTATTCCGAAAGGCTGGCAAAACATAAACGTTCCGGGTTATTGGGAAGATCTTGGCCTGAAAGATCTGGATGGCATCGTTTGGTTAAGAAAGGTTGTCGAGATCCCTGCGTCCATGACTGATAAACCTGCGAAGTTGTATATGGGAAGAATCGTGGATGCGGATTTTTTGTATGTGAATGGCGTTCAGTCAGGCAACATCACTTACCAGTATCCTCCGCGGAGGTATGAGCTTCCGGCTGGACTGCTTAAGCCAGGTAAAAACACTATCACCATTCGCGTGATTAATTATAGTGGAAAGGGAGGATTTGTTCCGGACAAACCTTATTACCTGAAGCTTGGTGATGATACACTTGATTTAAAAGGCCAATGGCAGTTTAAGATTGCTGAAGTTTTTGGGCAGGGAGATACTACACCTTCCGCAATACCAGTTCAGTATCAGCCAGCGGCTCTATATAATGCTATGATCCATCCACTAAAAAATTATTCAATAAAGGGCATCTTGTGGTACCAGGGCGAATCAAATGCAGCGGCGCCGGAAAACTATGCCGGTATGATGTCGGCACTTATCAACAATTGGCGGTCTTTGTGGCAAAAGCCAGACCTTCCTTTTTTGTATGTGCAGCTCGCTAATTTTATGGATCAGACATTTGCTCCAACAGAGAGCGATTGGGCCAGGCTTCGTGATGCTCAACTGAAAACTTTAAAAGTACCGAATACAGCAATGGCCGTTGCAATTGATCTTGGCGAATGGAATGATATTCATCCGTTGAATAAAAAGGATGCCGGCCACCGGCTGGCTTTAGCTGCTCAAAAAGTTGGGTATGGGGAAAAAGATCTTGTCTATTCAGGACCGGTCTGCGATTCAGCTACAAGAGATGGCAACAAAGCTGTTCTTCATTTTAGCAATACTGGTTCCGGGCTTGTAAGTAGCGACGGAGAGCCGTTGCAACAGTTTGCGGTTGCAGGCGCTGATAAAAAGTTTGTTTGGGCAAAAGCAGAGATAAAAGACAACACTGTTGTTGTTTGGAATGAAGCAATTTCCAATCCGGTTTATGTGCGGTATGCATGGGCGGATAATCCGTTCGGAGCTAATCTTTACAATAAAGAGGGATTGCCGGCTTCACCGTTTGAGGTAGGTGTGAGATAAGAATATTTTCTTTACTTGCATCAGCCCAATGTCATTCAATTAAATGAAAAGGCCTAATTCGTGAAACGTCTAACTCGCTAATTTGTTGTTGGTAGGCTTAGGCACATAGCTACGCCTCATACCAACAACGGCGGGCGGCCTGATCGTGCAAGAGGACTGTTATGCTATTTTTGATTGCAGCAAATCAAATGCAATCGTCCAGGTGACAATGCGAGGATAGCCTTTCACATTATTATGTGCAGGCTATTGCTGCTGCTATGATTAATTTTTCGATGGGTCATTATCGTCATGTCGACTAAACTATGTGAGGAACACATCCAAAAAATAAAATGACAGATGTTTGGTGAAAACGCTCTGTGTAACTCTGTGTCTCCTCCTGTATTTCTCCGTGTAACAATAACTGTTATTAAGTACTATCAACAATTAGTTACATAGAGCGGCATTTGTTTCAGACTTGCGTTACATCTATCTAAAATTTTCATTTACCAAAATAATCTTCCCAATATGATCACTGCTTTCCATCAGCATGTGCGCTTCTGCGGCCTCATTAAAAGAAAAGGTCTTGTATGTAACCGGCTTAAATTCTCCTGATTCAAACAATGGCCACACTCGTAGCAAAATTTCTTCAGCCAAAGCCTTCTTATAACCATATTCCCGTCCACGCAAAGTGCTGCCTGTTACAAGCAGCCTCTTCTGCATCAGCTTTGCAAGGTCAAGCTCAGCCATTTTGCCTTTCATAAAATTGATATAAACAAGTCTGCCCCCGGGGTTAAGAATATTGATGTTTTTAGAAAAATAAGCGCCGCCAATCATATCCAATATCACATCTACTCCTTCAGATTTTAGTTCCTGCTCAAAATCCTGTGTCCTGTAATTAATGTATTTATTGGCTCCTAATTCAAGACATGCTTTTCCTTTGTCTTCAGATCCTACGGTCACAAACACTCTTGAACCAAAGGCATGCGCAAGTTGAATGGCAGTAATGCCAATACCACTACTTCCGCCATGAACCAGGAGATTTTCGCCGGGTTGTAAACTTCCTCTTTGAAAAACATTGGACCAAACAGTAAAGATTGTTTCGGGAAGTCCCGCAGCATCAGCTAGCGAAATTCCCCCGGGCACAGGCAGGCATTGCCCTTCTTTCACGGCAACATATTCGGCGTAACCACCGCCTGCAATCAATGCACATACTTCATCACCGGGCTTCCACATTGTTACAGCAATCCCGCATTCAGTCACTACTCCAGATACTTCCATCCCCGGAACATCTACCGGTGCGCCCGGAGGTGGAGGATAATTTCCCTGCCGTTGCGCGACATCGGCCCTGTTTAAACCTGCAGCTTTTACTTTAATAAGCACTTCATCATCGCCAGGTTTTGGCTCAGCATATTCCTGTAATTTCAGAACTTCTGGTGCACCGGGTTGTGTTATTAGTACTGCTTTCATGGTGTTGAATAATGATTTTACTTTCTGGCAACTGCTTTTCATTTCCACAAACCCTGACCTCAACCGGGTCAAAGATATTTCAGCTAATTGCATAAAACGAAAGGATATACATCACATATGAAGCCAAAATTTGACGTTCGTTTAGTTAAGCAAGCATCGTGAACGTTGGGAGATGTCTCCTCTCGTCGACATGACGATCCTGGCTCGTCAGAAAAAGTATTGGGAGCAGCACTAACAACAAGTATATAATAATGTGTAAGTCCTAAACCGCATCGTCACCTTCAATGATGAATTTGGTTTGCCACAATCAAAAATAGAATTAGATATCATTCATTAAGAGCTGACTGCCATCGATTCATTGCCGTCTGCTTTAGCTGACGGACAGCGGTCCGTCTTTAAAACCGGGCTTTAGCCCAAAAATTGGATTGTGTGGCTAAAGCCATATTCAATACTTTCGTTTTCCGTCAGCTAAAGCAGACGGCAATGAAAAAGACAGCCTTAATCTGTCATTGGCACGACAGGAGAAGTCTCCCGAATATTGACCTAATTGTGATATTTTATGAGCGTTTTATATTGACAACCCTTAACTAAACGACATTGCTTTACTAATTAATTATAGGAAAGGACCTCTATTAATTTTTCATTTTCACATTCGCGATTTTCCATTTTCTGGAAAATGGAAAATTTGTTTACCAATTGGCGACTCTTTTCCACTCACTAAAGGTTTTCTGCAACTCATCCCTTTTAATCTGTAGTTCATCCATCAACTTTAACACGATACAGTTCTTTCTTTCATCTTTGCGCCTTCTCTAACCTTTTAAACATAAATATGCTAAAAACACTGCTGCTAACTGCTTCTGCAGGGCTCGTATTCGCTTCGTGCCAACAAAAAACAGACAACAACCCTTCTGGTCCAATTTCCCAGGACAGCCTCGTTAAGCGCGGCGCCTACCTGGTAACAATCATGGGTTGCAACGACTGTCATTCACCCAAAAAAATGGGACCACAAGGTCCGGTTCCCGACGAGCAATTGTTGCTATCAGGCCATCCAGCCTCCATGCCTTTGGCCAAATTTGATACGGCAACAGCCCATAACTGGGTGCTTTTTAACATGAACAATACCGCAATTGTCGGACCGTGGGGAATATCCTTCGGTGCAAATATCTCGTCCGATGAAACGGGTATCGGTACCTGGACAGAAGCGCAATTTTTTAAAGCAATGCGCGAGGGTAAGGCGAAAGGTCTTGATAGTAACCGCATGCTTTTGCCACCAATGCCGTGGCCAACTTACGGGCAAGCAAGTGATGAAGATCTGAAAGCGATATTCGCTTACCTTAAATCTACAAAACCGGTTAAGAACATTGTACCTCAGCCAATTCCGCCAACACAATTGTAGGACTTGACCAAATAAATTACTTTCATCAGGATCAATTCAACAATAACCTGTCGCAAACACGGCAGGTTATTTTATTGTTTCAATAAGCACCAAAGCAATAGGAGGTGACACGACTGCAGATCATCCCCATCCACAAAGCCTTTTCCACAACTCATCCGGTATTTTACACAATCCATTCTTCCATCTTGACAAGATGTTTTTCTTTTGTCATCTTTGTGTCATCTCTAACCTTTCAAACATTGCTATGCTTAAAACACTGTACCTGATCGCGGCAGGAGCTGTAATGCTTGCTTCCTGTCAGCAGAAAACTGAAACCACCACATCCGGAACCGGAACAATTTCTCATGACAGCCTTATAAAACGAGGCAGCTATTTGGTAAACATGATGGCATGTACCGATTGCCATACGCCTAAAAAAATGGGGCCAAATGGTCCGGAGCCGGATCCCGCACTCTTGCTTTCAGGGCATCCGTCCGGCTTACCATTACCCAAAATAGACACTGCGGCTACAAAGGACTGGGCAATGACCAACATGCACAACACTGCATGGGTTGGTCCGTGGGGCGTTTCATTCACTGCTAACCTCACTCCCGATGAAACCGGGATCGGTTCCTGGACCGAAGCGCAGTTTTTCAAAGCCATCCGGGAAGGCAAATCAAAAGGCCTCGACGGAAACCGGGCGCTTCTTCCTCCAATGCCATGGCCATCTTATGCACAAGCATCTGATGATGATCTGAAAGCAATTTTTGCTTATCTCAAATCCATCAAGCCTGTGAAAAATGTGGTGCCACAACCAATACCGCCAACACAATTGGCATCGTTGAAGTAAAATATGCTGTTCATCAAAATCAACTGAAATTAAACCTGTCGTATTTCCGGCAGGTTTTTTTTATGCCGGGATAAACTATCCATTGATAATGCATCGATTCAAAACAATCTGTTACCAGGAAGGCGGTAATTGTTCAACTATTCTGTAATTTTCTATAACCTATTGCTGCAATGAAATAATAAACATCCTGTTGACCGGACTTCGGTAACTAACCACAAACACCATAGTTATGAAATTCGCGATCACTTTATTCATCGCTTGTCTATCGCTGCACAGTTTCACCAATGCCCAACATGAACACCATGCTGCGGAGCAACCAGCAGGTAAAATAGATGCACAACCGCTGCTGGCGCAAGTAGCCAGATTACAGCAGGCACTGGAATATCTTGGTAGTCCGCTTCAAAAAAATGATGTAGCAAAGTTGGAAGCGCTCAAAAAAACAGCACTTGATGATCATATGATTCATCACATCCAGGAGATCCTTGATCCATATTGCCTGGCCAGCGTTAGAATTAACCCGGAGGCGAGAGTTAGCGTTGAAAGAGGGCCTGCTGCAGCCATATTGATCCAGGGTGGTTGGAAAAGCTTTCTGGTAAAAGTGTATAATGAGGCAGGCATCAAATCCGCGCTGGATGTACAAAGCGAAAACGCAGCGCCGTTATTACATGCATCGGCAAATGGTGCAGAGCCAAAGGCTTCGAATATTCTATCGGCGGCGCAGGTTGCCAATCGTTTCCTTGAAATTGGTGTTTACCGCAATCGTCCGTTGCAACCAACACTTTCAGGCCTTGCGCTTGAATATGTTGTGGTGCAGATCTTCACAAAGGATAAAGGCCAGCGTGAGGCATCATTAAGTTTCAGTGCTGGCCAGGGAACAGAAGATATTGGTTTTCGAAACGCCATTTCGGTCCTGTTTAATTGCAAGCCATCGTCAAAAGTTATATTCAACATCAAAGATGAGAACGGGGAGCCGGCAATGGCTTCGTTCATTATAAAAGATAATATTGAACGATTGTTGCCAGACAGTTTTGATTTCCGCCAAACCAACTATCGCTATTGGTTTGCGTCCAACGAATACTTTGTTTACAACAAATCGCTCAGAGGTTTGTATCCGCTACCATCCCGCCGGTTAGCATTAACTGATGAGTATCCTGATTTCTTTTTTCAACCACAGGTATACAGGTATGATGGTGAGCATGTGAATCTTCCTCCTGGTCATTACACAATCACCTACATACGAGGGCCAGAATATATTACACAAACCAAAGAACTGACCGTGCCGGAAAATGCTCAAACCATTAATGTCGACTTCCGGCTCAAACGATGGATCAATATGGCAAACATGAAATGGTACAGTGCAGATCATCACATTCATGCAGCGGGATGCAGCCATTATGAAAGTCCGGAGGAAGGTGTAACACCCGACAACATGATCCGTCAGGTAAAAGGCGAGGACCTGAATGTGGGTGCTGTGCTCAGTTGGGGACCCGGGTGGTATCATCAAAAACAATTTTTTACCGGCGAGGTCAGCCCATTGTCTTCAAAACAAAACGTGATGAGGTATGATGTGGAAGTCTCCGGTTTTCCTTCATCTCACGCAGGTCATTTGGTTTTGTTAAACCTGAAGGAAGATGATTATCCCGGCACAAAAAAGATCGAGGACTGGCCGACATGGACCGCGCCTGTTTTGCAATGGGCGAAGGACCAACATGCCCTTACCGGTTATGCCCATTCCGGTTGGGGGCTTGAGCCTATGCAACCAACGACTCAGTTGCCTAATGATGTACTGCCGAAAATGGACGGCATCGGCGCAAATGAATACGTCGTTACAGTTACCCAAAACCTTGTGGACTTTTATAGTGCGGGAGATACGCCCGCACCATGGGAGTTGAACATGTGGTATCATTCACTTAATTGCGGATTCAGAACAAAGCTTAGTGGCGAAACCGATTTTCCCTGCATTTTTGACGAGCGCGTGGGCATAGCGCGCAGTTATTTTAAAGCAGACGGGCCGCTCAGTTATGATGCATATATGGAAGCGTTAAAAAAAGGTCGCAATTATGTGTCTGAAGGTCATGCTCATCTTATTGATTTTACTGCCAATAATACGGAAATGGGTAGCGGTGACATAGCATTGTCGCAACCCGGAAAAGTTCATATTACAGCCAAGGCAGCGGCATTATTGCCCGTGCAGCAGGATGAAGATGGAAAAAATATAGCAGCCCGTCCACTAACAGAATCCCCTTATTGGCATGTTGAACGGGCGAGGATCGGTACGTCAAGAAAGGTTCGTGTACAATTGATCTTTAACGGCGTTGCTGTTGACAGTTCAGATATTGAAGCTGATGGCAATTGGAATGATATTGAGTTTAATTATGCTGCAAATCACTCAGGTTGGATAGCCCTCAGAATTTATCCGAGCGTTCACACAAATCCAATATTTATTAATGTGGGAGGGAAGCAAGTGGCAGATCCACAAAGTGCCGCATGGTGTTTGAAAGCGGTTGATCAATGCTGGAAGATGAAGCAGGACAAGATAAAAAAGGAAGAGCTTGCTGCGGCAGAACAATTATATAATGAAGCAAGAAAGGTTTATCAGCAGATCATTGACAGTAAAAAATAGTTGCCGTCTGACGAAGAATATGAAATGTGAAGTTGCCCTGAAAATTAAAGGGTCAACTACGCGTTTAAACCGGATCTATCTATCCAATCCCGGAGGGATGAAATTATTATAGAAGGGCATATATGACGTGTATTAAAACCCCGAAGTGACATTTTACTATGTCACCCCGTCGGGGTTTTGGTAAATGATTTCGATATTATGCTATAATAATTCCATCCCTTCGGGCAATGTCATTAAGTTAAGAGGTTTCATATCAAACGCTTATAAAATATCACCATCAGTTCTATATTCGGGAGACCTCTCCTGTCGTCGAGGTGACGTTGAGGTTGCAAACTTGCTCATTATTCTGTACTTGGCATTGATGCTGTTGTGATTACTTTTTCTGATAAGCCAGGGAGGTTTTCATATCAAACGCTTATAAAATATCACCATCAGTTCTATATTCGGGAGACCTCTCCTATCGTCGAAGTGACGTTGAGGTTGCAGACTTGCTCATTATTCTGTACTTGGTATTGATGCTGTTGTGATTACTTTTTCTGATAAGCCAGGATCGTCATATCGACGATAGGAGATATCTCCCAAAGTTGAAGATGTCTGTGCTTAACTTAATGACATTGCCCGAAGGGATTGGTTTTAGGGAAATTAATCTGTAATTATTATCCGTCAAACATCTCTGTTCAATTTGTTCAAATCAGGACAGACACTGATGGAAAAAAATAAATGTGGCCCCGATGATTTTCATACCACCACAATAATTACAAACGCTTAGGATGAACTATTTTCCAGAACCGGAAAGTGGCGTTTTAGCCAATGAATTTGCTTCATCCGTATAAACCAACTATGAACAATGCATTATGTAAATATTAATTATTGCAGACAACACAAAAAACGGTTTTTGGGATCTGCTTGCTTTGTAAAAAAATTTGCAGGAAATAAAAAAGCGGCATCTGCTTTGAAAATAGTATAATCGCAGCTTAATTTGTTCTAAAGGAATGAATTCGGTCGACATTCGCCGGATACAAACTCAAAAATTTACAGTATGGCACTATTAAATCTGAATATTCCACACAACCTTTCTAAAGAAGAAGCGCTTGAAAGAGTAAAAAGTCTGCTCAAAAATTTACAGGAAGAACATAAAGACACGATTTCCAATGTAAAAGAAAACTGGCAGGGTGACAAGAACGATTTCAGCTTTTCCGCAAAAGGGTTTGATCTGGCAGGAACGATCCAGGTAAATCCTTCTGATGTGGAAATCGAGTCTGATCTGCCCTTTGCATTATCTTTCTTTAAAGGAATGATCGGTTCCATGATCTCACAAAAAGCATCAACGCTGTTGTCCTAGTCAACAAGACCGCGAAAAGTGAGCATGTCCGAACCCAAGTACTTCGTACTTAAAAAGTACTGGACAAAAAGAATAAACCTCAAATTGTTGCCTCATGAAAATAGCTACCTATAATGTAAACGGCGTTAATGGAAGATTGCCCGTTTTGCTTCGTTGGCTGGATGAAGCCAAACCGGACATTGTGTGCCTGCAGGAGTTAAAAGCGCCCCAGGAAAAATTTCCTGAACAGGCTATTGCAGATGCAGGGTACCAGGTGATCTGGCATGGCCAGAAAAGCTGGAACGGTGTCGCTATTTTATCGCGCAAAGCGAAAATTGAAGAAATCTGCAGGGCGCTACCGGGCGATCCGGAAGATTTGCATAGCCGGTATATTGAAGCAAAGATTGATGGACTTACTATAGGATGCCTTTATTTGCCAAACGGTAATCCTGCACCCGGACCTAAGTTTGATTACAAACTCGGATGGTTCAAGCGACTAACGGATCACGCCAAAACCTTACTGGCGCAGGATGTGCCCGTTATTCTTACCGGCGATTACAACGTTATGCCTACTGAGCTGGATGTGTATAAACCTGAACGTTGGGTGGATGATGCGTTGTTCCGTCCGGAAACACGTGCAGCTTTTAAAAATCTTGTTGACCAGGGCTGGACGGATGCCATTCGCAAGCTTCACCCGGATGAAACGATCTATACGTTCTGGGATTATTTCCGTGATGCATATGGCCGCAATGCAGGCCTCCGCATCGATCATTTTCTATTGAGTCCGCATGTTGCCAAAAAACTGGTTTCCGCCGGCGTTGACCGCCATGTTCGCGGGTGGGAAAAAACAAGTGATCATGCTCCGGTGTGGATTGAGATAAGACCGTAAGACCGTAAGACCGTAAGACAGTAAGACAGTAAGACAGTAAGATCGTAAGACGTGTAAGATATGTTAGCGGTGATGCTATGACGGAACATCTAAATCAAACATCCAGAACGAGTAATACAAAGGGCAAAGAAGCTTGCGAACCAGGTTTTGAAAATGAAGCATAACTTTAGTGGGTATTTTAAAAATAGAACAGGTCAAGTCCGAAAGAATTTACAAACAGATATCTGCATTAAATTTTATGATTTGTGCATTTTTTAGATGGTGGTATACTTTCACTTTTGCATTATTATTAATTTAAAATATCTAACAATGCAAGCCCAAATAATCACTTATCAATTAAAGGATATTTCTCAACCGGAATATCTTAAGCAAATGGTGGAACCAGATGCACCGATTTTAGCGGAAGTAAAAGGTCTTATTTCAAAAGTTTGGCTGGCAGACGTAGAAAAAAATACTTTTGGCGGTTTCTATTTATGGGAAAGCAAAACGGCTATGGAAGATTTTATGAATTCTGACCTGGTAAAAGCAGTTGTAAGCCGACCATTCGTAAAGAATGTTTCTTCGGTTGACTACGAAGTAAATGAAAAAGCTTCATTGATTACCCGGGGACTAAAATAGGTAGTTGGCGCTTCTTCAATGTTGACAGAAACACTACCGCTAACTGGTGTAAGAAGATTAAGAAATACAGATGGAAGATAAGAGGGGCCGATTACTCGACCCGGAGATTTTTGACGGGATTGGCGATGGCAGCCTTAATTACCTGGATGCTTACTGTGCCGAACGCGATGAACAAAATGAGTATCGCAGGAATCACAAATATGAGCCAGTTAATATTGACGCGATAGGCAAAATCATCCAGCCAATGCCGCATGAAATACCGTGCAACGGGTGAAGCGATCAAAAGCGAAATAACAACGAGTTTGATAAGGTCTTTACTCAACAAAAACACCACCCCACGCACACTCGCACCAAGCAATTTTCTGATACCGATTTCTTTTCTTCTACGTTCTGCAGTATAGGTGGCTAGGCCAAATAAACCCAGGCAGGCCACAAAAACGGCAATGCTTGTGAAGATAAACAACAGCGATTGAAGCTTATCTTCCGAGACATACATCTGCTCGAAACTCTCGTCCAAAAATTTATACTCGATGGGAAATTCGGGTGTAAACCGGTTCCAGGCAGACCTTACGGCCGCAATAGCCGCACTGGTATTGGCGGTCTTTAGTTTTACAGCAACTTTCCAGGCAGCATCGGGAAAGATCTGCAGCACCGCGACTTCAACTTTATCATACAGGCTTTTGTAATTAAAATCTTTCACCACGCCTATTATGGTGCCGGTTTTTAGTGAATCGGGATTTTTGGCACCCCATACATGCCAGGATAATGTCTTGCCCAATGCTTTTTCCGCGTTACCGAACCCGAGTTCTCTAGCCGCAGTCTCGTTGATGATGTATGCATGATCCTTATCGGTCTGCATCTCTTTCATAAAATCGCGGCCGGCAGCCATCTGTAATCCGAGTGTTTTGATATAGTCGAAATCAACCATCAATTGCGTAGCAGAATAAGTTTTCTGTTCTCCATTGTTGTGCACAATCACCTCGTCGCCTGCAACCGCATCACCCGGAAAACCGTATCCAATAGAAACGTTACTGATATATGGTGACTGAAGCAATTCATTTTTAAAAGAGGTATTGTTCTTGAACATATTATCGCCACGCATGGGAAAGAACATGATTTGCTCCTTATTAAAGCCAAGATCCTTATCATGCAAATAATTCACCTGCCGGAAAACGACCGCCACGCAGATGATCAACAGAACAGACAAAGCAAATTGAAGCACCACAAGGCTGTGTCTGAGCCATGGTACTTTACCCGGCGAATGTTCGTTGCCGGCTTTTCCTTTCAATACATTTACCGGTTTAAAAGACGACAATACAATAGCCGGATACAATCCGGCAAATACGCCGGTAAACAGGATCATTCCAATCAGGATCAGCGGCATTGAAGGAGTGAAGAACATAGCAACGGAGATATGTTTGTCCGTGAACCGGTTGAGCCATGGCAATGCTATTAATAAAAGAATGACTGCAATAATCAGGCTCGCGATTGCCAGCAAAATGGTTTCACCCAAAAATTGCAGCACGAGCTGTTTTCTTGCTGCGCCGATGGCCTTTCTTACCCCAACTTCTTTCGCGCGCTGTAAAGACCTTGCAGTTGACAGATTCACGAAATTGAAACAGGCGATCAGCAATATGAATACCGCAATTATTGTAAGTGCTTTTACATAAGTAATGTTTCCTCTTACAGCAGAATCAAATTTAAAATTGGAAGAGTAAAGATGAATCTTTTTTAAAGGCTGAAGAAAAGGCGTACGCTTTGCATTTTTATCGGTGTCAAAAGGCAGGGCAACCTGATGAACCAGTTGCTGGAATTTTGATTGCAGCAAACCAGCACCTGTTCCTTTCTTGAGTTTTACATAGGTGTAAAACTGCTGCCAGTTCCAGCTTTGCATGCGATCGGCCGGTAAGTGTATTGCAGCAAGGGGCATTAAATAGTCAAATTGCAAATGAAAACGTGGGTCATTCCTGAAAACACCCTTTACCAATAGTGGATTTTTTTCCAGCAGCAGTTGTTTTCCTACCGGATCTTCATTTCCAAAAAAACGCCTGGCCATGTCTTCGGAAAGAACAATAGAACCCGGATCATTTAGCGCATTTTGAGATGATCCGTACTTAAAAGGGATCTCAAGCACCTGAAAGAAAGTAGAATCAACGTAAAATCCTTTTTCTTCGTAAAGTTGTACTTTGCCGGCTTCAAAAAGCCTTTTGTATTGTGCCTGCATCATCACACGCGCAGTTTGTTCAACTTCAGGGAAATCTTTTTGTAAAGTTGTCGCATACATGGGCGAGGTTACGGCAAACACTTCGGTTCCCTGGTTATTCGTGAATTCGCTGTATACCCGGTAAACACGATCACTGTTTGGAACATTCTTGTCATATTGATTCTCATCCCACACAAAACAACCGATCAACAGGCAGGTGGTAAGGCCAAGCGTAAGACCGGCAATATTTATGATACTAAAGCCGCTGTGCTTTCTAAGATTGCGCAGTGCGATTTTGAAGAAGTTACTAAGCATATTGTTTTATTGGCGTTAGCAATGCAGATCCGTTTTGCTCAATGGATTGATGATTAAATCCACTCAACTAGTCTAAATGTACGAAATTATTCGTGAATTGAAAGTTCTCTTTAAGTTTTAAGGCAACTGACTGTTTTAAGACGTTGTAAATTCAGACAGCAATTGGTATCTTGTCACTGAAAGGCTTACCACAACTGAGTTTCAACATGGGCTATTCCAGCGACGAGATAACCTTACACCGGGAGGTTCAGAAAGAACCACGGGGTGGAAGTGCAAGATTTCTGTACGGCACAGGTTTATTACTCGTAAGTACCGTATGGGTCAGCGCCGGTTTGTTCGGACTGTATATTCTCGCCTTTTATGCAGCAGCACTTTATAATGGTCACCTGGCAAAATGGAACCAAATTCTTCCGGGTTTGTACCAGGAAAATGCCAGCGCAGCAACAACCGGCATAGGTCTGCATTTTGCAATGGGAGGTATTATTTTGGTACTGGGCAGCATTCAGTTGATCAGCAAAATAAGGAACCGTTGGCCGGCTTTTCACCGCTGGGCAGGCAGGGTTTATATTACCGCATGTATTTTCGCGGCAATCGGAGGACTGATTTTTATTGCAGCAAAAGGAACGATCGGTGGACCGGTGATGAATACAGGCTTTGCGCTATACGGAGTTCTCATGCTCCTGGCAGCAATTGAAGCCTGGCTACATGGAGTTGCACGAAGAATAGAGATGCACCGGGCCTGGGCCATCCGTTTGTATGCACTAGCCATCGGCTCCTGGCTGTACCGGATGGACTATGGTTTCTGGCTTTTGCTTGCTGATGGCGCCGGTCACCTGAAAAATTTCAGGGGGCCATTTGATTATACGATGGCTTTTTTCTTCTATTTGCCTAATCTTTTAGTGGCGGAAATTTTTATCCGCAATCGCAGATCCATCAGCGCTCCGGTTCTGAATATAGTATCGGCATTTGCCCTGCTACTCATGACCGCCTTTCTCATATTAGGCACCTACTATTTCACTAAATTCTATTGGGGGCCAGCAATAATTGACTGGTTAACCTGATTTCTGAAGGTTTCACGCAGCGAACGCAAAGAAGAAGCGACGCAACGGAAATGCCTTCAATATTCGTTCACTTTTTGAAGATCTAAAAGACTCCGTGTAGCTCTGTGTTTTCTCCGTGTGACTCTGTGTAACCAAATTTATGCATTTGTGGTATACTGGCTATTGCATTTAATAATTACGCTCATTATCTTACTATTAAATTCCACCGGATCGTAACTAACTGTGTTTGATGAGCTGGTTCAACTGTAACCGTCATCTCTGCTTCATCATGTTTTCATATGTACAAGATTGAATAACCTATTAAACAACTGTTATGGCCAAGGCTAAATCAAGCAAAATTGAAATTATCTCCATCACTTACAAGGTAAACGGAGAAACTTTTACTGCAACCCGTGAAAAAAAGAAACCTACTCGTGCAAAAGGATTATTAGCTGTGGGAGAGGCGAGCGTTTGCACACCGGGCCAGACCAAATGTGAAAATGGCATTTTATTCAGATGCTTTGATATTGGTGATGGCCAAACCGACTGGCTTACCGGAAATGAACCCTGCTGATAACATTTAACACACCCTCACATCAATATTTGAAAATGAAAAAATGCTTCTCATTCATCATACTGTTATTTCTATGTCTTGATGCGCTGGCTCAAAGCTTTTCCAAAACGCTGCCAATTTGCTCCGGAACTTATACTTACACGGTGACAATGCAACTGGATAAATCCATAAAGGTTTCAATTCTGGATCTAAATGACAGCACACGTAAAGTGGGATATAGTTATTCCGGCAACGATGTGGTTGACTTTAAAAACATTTTTAAAACACAGTTTTTACGATTGAGTAATCCGGCAATTTCATGCTCTGCCGATGAACAGAACAAGCTTGTGCTGGAAGGAAATGAGATATGGAATAAAATGCAGGTGCTTGTACTTCAAACCCAGTCCCAGGTTTATTCCAACACCGTTCCCATTGGTAGTGAAAGCTACCGCTACACAGGTTCATTTAACAGCGATAATGCGATGAAGATTTCGATAGAGAATGTAAATGATGCATCTAAGAAAATCGAATACACTTATAGTGGCCAGGATGTAACAGCATTCATGGGTGTTTTTCAAAGAAATTTTTTGAAGGTCGATGGCATTTCAGCCACAGATCCTGAAAAGGACATAATGCTAAAAGAAGGAAACAATTTGTGGTTACAATTGATTTCCATGCGGCCGCTGGCAAAACCCAGTTTCGCTCCTGAAGCCGGTACTTTGTCTGTTGCTAAAAAGATCCCCTACTACATCTCCCTTAAAGATTCTGCAACAGGAAAGGATAGGTTCTTTGGTTCTCAGGAATATGACGTACAGGATGTCCATATTGAATTTAATAGCGGCTATATCGAAAATATCTATGTCACGTTATTGATAAAAGGAATTCCAAGAACCTACCAAAACATCTATGGGATTGGATTTACTTCCGTGGAAAATCAAAACAAGCTAAGAACCATCCGGTTATTTCAAAAAGGCGCTAAAGCATTCCCCAGTAAAAAACGTACTTCGGTAGATAAAGCGATGGTGTCGCCGGACAACTTCACGTTCATCAACCTGGGTGAATTGTTGAACTACAAGCCAAGACTGGAGGTTGACCGGAGGGACTATAGTCCGATGGATACAGCCATCATCCTCTACGGCGGTCAAAACGTGACATTGTATAAAGAGCAAACCAATAAACTGCTTGAAGCGCGTATTTATACTGATTTTGTCGGCCTGCAGGATGATAAACCAAATGGGCTCGTTCAAACAGAAGTAGAAAAACGAATCAATATTAACTCGAACCAGTTGCAAACGCCGAGGTTTATTTATGGCATATTCAAAAGTGTGGGAATATTTCAATTTATTAAGCCTTCAATCACATTATCAAAACTGGAACAGCATAATAAGCGGTTGATATTGGGCGACCTGGATTCTATCAAATTAAATCCGGGAAATAATGATACTGCCGCCCTTACCAAAAATCTGAATCGTTACGCAACTCCGCTGCAACTGTACCAGCATCAAAGCTTTACTGCCGGGTTTGATTTAAATGTGGTCTTCTTTAGCAATCACAATCTGAAATACAACCTGTATCTCAACCTGGGCACGAGGCTGGGAGTTACGCCTGTAACAGATTCGGCAACGAACATATCAGGAAACTCGATTACTAAAACCGGTGTTGTTTCCGAATACGCTGTCAACACTTTGCAGATTATTCCGGAAGCAAGACTGATCTTTTTGCCTGAGGAACGCCTTAATTTTTCCATCGCCTACCGGGCGTTATTTATTAAACCGTTCTCCAGTAGTGTGCAATTATTGTCGTTCGACAAACAGGATCCTGACAAGTTTTTAGTAAAAAAGAATGCCTGGCTTAATACACTCGAGCTATTAATAGCCTTTAATGTTAGCAAAACGGGAGATGCCAAATTGTTTGGCCGTGTGAGATTCAATTCAGAGGTCAATAATTATAAGAACAATTTCGCCCAGATCCAGCTTGGATATTCGGCTTATATACTTGGAAGCAGTAAGTAGTTGGCAAAAGATCACTATCAGACAAATATTCGCAAGGACTCGTCTCCCGCGCCAATAACATATTTGTATTGACATACGCTCTGTGTAGCTTTGTGTTATCTCCGTGTGACTCTGTGTAACTGTATTTTTGTATTTCACCGAAAGCAGAAATAGACACAGAGAGTTGCACAAAAATTTGCAAATTGACTTGTCTTAGCCAGACAAATTCCATTATTTCAAATTCACCAAACCATGAATGATACAAAAGCCCATCTCATTAAGGCATGGCCTTATCAGCAGGACAAAATGAAACTTCCTGTGGGCAATGTTGAATCTGCCCTCCCCTTTTATGAAACACACTTAAGATTTCATGTTGTTAACCGTGCTGAGACACCTTTTAAATCTGCCTTATTGCAAAGAGACGATCTTCAAATTGGTCTTGAAGAAAATGGTGGCGATCCTACACAAGACGGCTGTTTTTTTGAAGTTGATAATGTGCAGAAAGCATTTGACGAGTGTAAAGCGACAGGATTGACAAAGGAATTATCGGACTTTAGCTTTCAAAAATACGGGGATATAAATTGGAAAGTATTCTTTATCGTTGCACCTGATGGTCTGTGCTATTGCTTCGGCCAAAGACAACAGTAAAAAAATTGGGAGTATAAAAAAGTGAAAATGTGGATCTTGTGCCAGACGGAACAGGCCAATATTCCGACCTGTAACCGCTGGACTTCATAAATTTTGCGGTGCAAACTTACGTTTGTTATTGTTTACTGGCGTAAAGTTTTTGTTAAGTTCCGATTAAAACAAAAAAAGCCCCTTAAAAGAGGCCTGCAAAATTCATGAAGCCGCGAGGACTTCCTAAAATTTAAAAATCATAGCATTGCAGATAGTAAGTCAACTTAATTGCGGTATTCGTTGCATGGAGTGGAAATTATCTTTTTGGTTGACAGCGGTGCCGGTGAATAGTCAATGGTGAATAGTGAAAGGTGTGATAGTTTCACTGGTTTTTTAGAAGCCTTATCAATTTACCCAACATCATCCCGAGGACTTGCTTCGCTTTTACAATACCTCTAATTCTGAAAAATCTTCCTGAATCGCAATTTTCAAGAAATGCCCTGACCTGCACCTTCTGAACTTTGTGATATTCTTCAACCAAAAAACTGGAACAACATGATTGCAAGAATGTCTCATGTCAGCGTTTTCGTTCTTAGCCAGGAAAGTGCTTTCGAGTTTTATGTCAACAAGCTTGGTTTTAAAGTTCACACAGATGCGCCGATGGGAGAAGGGTTGCGCTGGCTCACGGTTACGTCGCCGGAACAACCGGACCTGGAGATAACCCTTATTCCCGTTATGGAAGGTATGATGTTTACAAAAGAATCTGCGGCCACCATGAAGGACATGATTCAAAAAGGAACGTTTGGATTTGGCGTTTTTGAATGCAAGGATATCTATGCTACCTATGAAGAATTGAAAGCAAAAGGGGTAGAGTTTATAAAAGAGCCAAAAAAGGAGTTTTACGGAATTGAGGCGCTGTTTAAAGACGACTCGGGGAATTGGTTTTCGTTGGGGCAGAAATCGTGAGGATCTTTTAAAACGGAATAGGGTTGGAGTTACTCACAAGTTGTTGGTACGCGGCGCACAGTGCAATACGGCATACCAATGGCGATCACCAAACTTGTGACAGGCCTATGAACCGTTATCAACCTTAGCGGAAACGCGTACTTAACCCAACCCGTGCTTGCAAAGCCACGCTGACAGCCGTTGTTGCGTGTGCGGCGAGGCCTTACGAAGCCAGGGGCACCAACAACAAATTCTGCTCTCGCCTATTCCTCGCAAGTAAGACAAATCATCATGCTGTATATCAATGATGGCTACCAATTTCTTTTAAACCTAGATAAGTATGACAAAAGACCTGAAAACGTACTCGTCGGCGACATCAAAAAAGTCTGGAAAAATTCAGCTTAAACATCCTGCAGGAAAACACGCAGTCCGCATGGATAAGGAAAAATATTTGCTTATCAGGCAGGCAATCCTGAAAAGTCTGCAAGGAGGTCGTGAGTTATCACACAAAATGCTTTTGCAAAGCGTAGTGGAATATTTTGAGAAGAAACAGATTGTCTTTGAAGGCTCTGTTGAATGGTTTATGGAGTCGGTTAAATTGGATATGGAAGCGGAGGGAATAATAGAGAGAATATCCAGCCAATCTATGTTTTTGTTTCGGATGGACGCACTGAGTTAAATATTTTGATAAGGACGCGTGATCGTAGTAGGGATTCAATAATAACTTCGCCTTCGTTATGCTATTTTTCTAAACTGCGCATATATTGTTGGTACGCCGCACACAATTGCTATGCGGCATACCAACAAAGGCGGTCACCAAACTTGAGCAGGGATTGCGAAACATCCATCCAGGCCCGCAACTCCTGAGCAAGTCGACACATTCCCACATCCTACATCGTACATCGTACATCTAACTTCGCACATTATCCTGCTACATCTTTCCCAATTATCGTCCAGTCGCTATTGCCAAAACCTTTTTCTATCCACTTGTCCATTTGCTTTGCTATACTCGGGATCACTACCAGGTTAACACCTGCAGCATCTGCAGCATTCATGAATAACTGCGTGTCTTTTCTTGCCATGCTAAGTTCCCAGGAAGGGTTATCATACTTGCCGCCAGAAACTCTTTGTAATCTTGCAGGCAACATCGCAGCGGGATTCCATGAATCAAACAAGGTTGCTATATCACTTACCGGTACGTTCTGTGCCTTACCTAAAGCCAATGCATCCACAATTCCTGCCGTAAATGCAACGAGGAAAGAGTTGCCAATTAATTTCATTGCAGCGGCCCTGCCTTCTTCTTCGCCAAAGTTGATCACTTTACCTGTCATCTTTGCCAGCTCCTGCTGCCATTTACGAATCACTTCCTGGTCGCCGGAGACTAACATATAGCCGGTGCTTTCCAATGCGTTTTGCGGACCCATAAATACCGGGGCGTGCAGATAAGTAAAGCCAAGTTCTTTCCAATATTTTGTACGCTCAATGGCTCCGTTTGCGGATGTTGTTGTATGATCTATAATGGTTGCGCCGGTTTTAAGCGCCGGTTTTATCATTTCAAGCACTTCATTTACTGTGTCATCGTCTTTTAATGTTACATGAATCACACCGGCATCTTTTACCGCATCGGCAATATTTTCAAAAGCCTTCGCGCCGTATTGTTCAAGTGCTTTGGCTTTAGATGCTGTTCTGTTCCAAACATTAACCTGCGCTCCCTTTTTTATCATCGCTCTTACGAAGTTTGAACCTAAAAGGCCCATTCCTAAAAATGCTACCATGATTTTTTATTTAAAGATAGCAATCAATGCGGATTCTTCTAAGCTATGAGGTGTAAGGTTTAAGGTTTGAGGCATAGTCCCAATGCCATTTATGTCGATTAACCGAGAATAACAAATTGACGGGGAGAAAGTACTAACTGTACATAAACAGCACCAGCCGGCGATTGTTGTACAGTAACAGCACCATCACCACCATATAGAAATTGTAGCTGGTCATTTGGCCGATGATATGTTGCATCAACGATAATGCAGTCGGTTCTTTCGCTGGCAGAAACATTGTAGGCAACCAATATTTCTTTTCCATATAAAATCCGTGAAAAGGCGAGCGTATAATCATTGCCGGATGGAAAATTAAAATCGGTTCCGTTTTCAGATGTCTGGCGGAAATACATTCTACCAAATCTCAAAGGCGTGGTGTTGCGCATTACATTGGCAATCTTTGCTATTTCAGCATAAATATTACAGGCTGTGTTTAGCAAGTCCTTTGACGGATCCTGGTTATCAAACATTGCTTCGCGCATTTGAATATCGCCGCCGCTTCCATCAAATCCCTGTTCCGTTCCATAAAAAATGCAAGGCGTTCCCAAGCTGCAAAGCAAATAGCCAATGCCGGCAATTACCTGCTTATCGTTGGCGGAAAAAGCGATACGTCCATCCTGCCAAAAGCTGTCGTGGTTGTCAATAAAAGTTACGAGATACCGGCCAATCTCTCCACGGTTCAGCGCACGATGTTCCTGCGCGGAAAGGCGGTTGTAAAGCGTTTCGGGACCAGCATTTCCTGTAATTACTTCCCGCAATGCTGCATTTTCTCCGTCACCCTGCGCCAGCCTGAAATCAAGTAATGAATTAATACCAAAGAACACAGTTCTGTTGCCGTCGGTTTGCGAAGTATTTTGTCCGAGATACCTGTTATAAATATCATCACTGCTGACTGCCAGTTCACCAAACAGAAAGAAATTTCTTTTTCCGAGGCTGTACGCATATTCACGAATGTTTGAGCAAAAGCGTGAGCAGGCCAATTCTCCCATATGTTTTACTGCATCAACGCGAAAACCGTCAATATCGGCTTCACGGATCCAGTAACAATGGCTTTTAATCAAAATATTGATCAACTCAGAACCTGCTTCATCATCATCGTTTGCATAATCTTTCAGCCCAAATAAGTCACCATGCTGATTTTCAGGATAGCGATCATAACCGTTATCTGTTATTCTCCCTTTGCGGTGATAGAGATCCTGATTTCTTAGTTCCTGCGGCACAGGATGATCATCAGATTTCCAGTTGCCGAAATCAAATGTGATATCATCATAGTACAAATAAGGATTAACACCGGGCTGATCTTCATTTTTATAAAACCAGTTATCACCCGAATGGTTTATAACAACATCCAGGATTATTCTGATTGGAAATGGTTTGCCATCTTTTTGAAAATTGTGCGCTGCTTGCACCAATTCAACCAGGTCTTCTTTCGTTCCGAAGTTGGGATCGATCTGTAAGTAATTTTTTATTGAATAGCCATGATAAGACTTGTCGTTGTTTTCAAACACCGGCGATAACCAGATTGCTGTGCAGCCTAATCCGGCAATATAATTTAGGTTATTGGTGATGCCTTTTATTTTGCCACCGTAAAAATCGTTGCCGGTAGTAAATCCTTTCGATCTTTCGGTAGATAAAACGGGCGAACGCGCAGCACCGTCATGAAAACGATCGACCATTAAAAAGTAAATGAATTCTTCGCGCCATTCCCTGTCAATATTGAAATAAGTTTTATCGGAATCGGGAGTAAGATCTATATCCCGGATACTTTTAAGTGTCATACGTGTAGGTTTAAAGGTGTGAGACTTGTATTAAATTAACAGGAATTGGGGAGAATTGCAAGGGACGGTATCAGGCGTAAGGTTTGAGGTTTGAGGTCTGAACATTGCAACAGTCGTGTTGCCGCTCTTAACTAAATTGTCCCCGGGTTCGAATGTATTGCGTACTTAGGTTTATTCTCTGTGCAACTCCGTGTCTTCTCAGCGTTCTCTATGTAACTAATTGTTCGTGGTATAGAATAAAAATTATGGTTACACAGAGAAAATACAGGAGAAGACACGGAGTTGCACAGAGAGTTGCAAGATGAGCCAATTGAACGTCAATCTTACTTAGCAACTGTTATCTCAAAAATATCCTTAACGCAACTGTTGGCATCGCGTACTTCATAAGTTGTTTTGCCAACCGGCGGCTTTACCTTAATGCTTCTGCCTGTATCCGCACTTTTGTTCCATTTGTAGTCGCCAACAAAAGAAGCGGTAAGCGTAGTTGTTTCGCCTTTTTTCAACTGAATTTTCTGAGTTTTATTTACATCTTTCATCATTACAAAATGGTCCCTTATCACGCCATCCGCGCAGATCCATTTCAACTCAAGACGACTTCCCTGAACTTCCAGCATAGAAGCGCCTCCAATCTCATATTTTGAATAATAGAAAGCATCATGCGGATAGGTTGGTTGATTTTTCCCGGAAGCACCTGCAGATCCTGTAACGACATAAACAGTTCCCTGTTCCCCTGATTTTTTTATATATGGACAAGAATTATCACTTCCGTCATACAAGGCCGATGAAGTGCTGAGGTTATTAGTTGCTGCGTTAAAAGTTGCTTCCATTCCATAATGTCCGTGCATTAATCGGGAGCGTTCATAAAGATGACTATGGCCGCACACGATAAGATCTACCCCATAACGCTCGAGAATGCGAATAAAATTCTCTCGTATCTTAACCAGTTCTTCTTCTTTGTCTGAATTGTGTGATCCCATCGTATAAGGAGGATGATGCCAGTAAGCAACTATCCACCCGCGTTTGGGATTCTGATTGTAAGCTTCCAGATCTTTTTTTATCCAGTTTACCTGCGCACCGGTTGTATCATACAATCGTGTGGCATTGTCCTCCTTTCCGTAAGAATCAAGTGAGAGAAAATGTACATTACCGATATCAAAAGAATAAAACGCTTCTGTACCAGAAGGAACACCCCCTGCTTCGCCTTTTGTAGGCATAGTAAAGTTTTGATAATACGCTATATCATGCGTTGATTGTGCTGTGGCTTTAAAGCGATAAAAATCATTGTAATCATGATTTCCGGGCGAAGGAAACAAAGGATATTTTTTAAGAAAATTATCTCTGTAGATGTTGAAGAATTTTTCCTGGAACTCAGGGTCTGTGCCACTGGAATAGGCGTTGTCTCCTAACAGGATCCATGCATCCATTGGTTTATCATCACCAATATATTTTTCAACCTGGTCGCGAACCTGGCGTTGGTTGGTGGAGTTATTACCACAATCACCCAAAATACCAATCCGGTAAAAACCTTCATCGCCAGGAACAGGGAGTGTCACAAAAAAATTGTCTTTACCTTTTTGCAATGTATCACCTGCACCTCCACCAATAGCATAATAATATTTTGTTCTGGGAGATAACCCGGTAAGTTGCACCTGGTGTTCAAAAGTAAGCGCGGGATCTTCCGCTTGCTGATCCAGGTTATTTTCTGAAGAACCAAAGTTTACAACACTTCTTGTTAAAGCATTTGTGCGCCAGCGGATGACGATGCTTTTGCTTGTCGCCATTTGTAAATATGGTCCGCGAATAAGGCCAGCCAATACATCGGGCCTGCGTTCCTGCTTGGGTGCCTGAACACTTTTTGCCGGTTCTGTTTTAGCCGGAGTGTTTTGTGCAATGGCAGACATAGTAGCCGCAACCGCCAGTGCAAGAAATAATTGTTTTTTCACGATCATGTTGGTTATACTTGTTAAATCTGTTGTCTTTATCCGGGCACTTTATCCTCCAGTGAGTTGATGAAACTCACAATATCTTTTATCTCATCATCATTGAGATTTAAAGGAATTGACGACAAGGTTTGGCCCTTTATATTCAGGCCAATTCCGTTGCCGCCGCCTTTGTTATAAAACTCAACAACCTTTTCCAGTGTTTTAAATGCTCCATTGTGCATGTATGGCGCTGTTGCCGATGCATTACGCACTGTTGGCGTTTTAAATGCTTTTTGATACACTTCTAACGGAAAAAAATTATAGCGCCCATTATCTGTATCATTCAATGCTTTTTCCAGATCACCATTTGCAGGCGTACCTAACACTTCCAGTTCCGACATATTGTATAGCGGAGGAACAAGTCCGTTAAATAGCGGTGCAAAATGGCAAGTACCACATTGCGCCTTACCCATAAAAAGATTGAATCCTTTTATTTGCTGTTTTGTCAGCGCCGACTTATCACCTTTTATGTAATCATCAAAAGCTGAAGTTCTTGGATTAAGTGTTCGCACGTAAGCAGCGATCGCTTGCGACACTTTTCTGAATGAGATCAGGCTATCCTGCAAATTAGAAAATGCTCTTTTAAAGTCCGGATGATAAGATGATTTTGCAGATAAATTACCAACGACAGTAGCGCCGTTGCTGTTCATTTCTGATGGATTGGAAACAACTGTTTGAATCTGTTCTTCCAGCGTTTTCGCCCTTGCATCCCAAAACTGTCCAAACTGAAAGCCTGCGTAAAATAATGAAGGTGCATTGCGTGTAACATGAGAATGCCCGTCAAATGCCACACTCTTCGGCAATCCGTCTGAAAAATGCTTTGCAGGATCATGACATGTTGCGCAACTGATTTTGTTATTGGCAGACAACGCTTTTTCAAAAAACAATTTTTTTCCCAGTTGAACCAGGTGTTGATTATTGATCGTGTCTGACGATGGGAACGCATTGATGTTAATTACATCATCGTTGAAAAGATCTCCGGCATCATAATTTAAAATTCCGGCGGAAGTATTTAACTCCAGATGTTTTTCATTAATAAGTTTATGGATGTTCCGTTCCAGCGGCAAGGCATACTCCGTTAGAAACGTCAGCCGGTCAAAATCATCAAAACCGGGATGGTCCTGCAGGTATTTTATACTGCCTGATAAATATATTCCAACACTGTCATTTGAATTAACTTCTGCAAATACTGACAACACATATTGTATGGATTGAAATGCGGCTTCAGATTCTTCAATGCCTGTTTTAAGTAACGGCGCATCATAACCAGTAATCCCCAACGTATTAATACGGATCAGTTCCAGCTTTATGCTTTCCAGAATTTGATTATCCGTGGCCTTAAATCCAAATATTGTTGCAGTAAGATCTTTAGCCGACGAGTATACAATATCCGCCTGCTCCCGAAGGCTCACTTTACTTTCATTGGTAATTTTTTCAAACAGTAAGCCTTCTATTACCTGTAAACCAGTGGGCTCCTGGTATTCCATATAAGGTTCTTCCACCTCAAATTTTGGCGGGCCATTATAAATTACCGCTGCACTTTTAAAAAAATATTCCATTAAAAATTCAATGCCTTTGTATTGCAGCCGGCATTGTTTTAAAGCCTGCTTGGCATGTGCAATTGTTGACGGGTTAGAGCTATCTAATAGTTCAACAGAATTTTTTAGTTCAAGTGCTGCAGAGGAAAATTTTCTGGCAATATTATTAAAACGGTCCACAGCTCTGTCCCTGGTTAAATAACTGCGCTCAGTACCGGCAAGGTTGCTATAAATAACCATGCAGCATATAGTTGTAAAAATGCCGGCAATAAATTTCATACATTAATTTACCTGGCTGCAACCGTTACGGGCTGCATGCGCATTAGCAACAGCTTATCGAAGGGGCAAAACAAGCAATTCCGTGTTAAGTAATTATGAAGCATCGGTAAGATGCATAACAAACAAGGTACATTTATTTTACATTGAAGCATCCAGATCCAGGGTGAGGGCTCTATAATGCATCAGTTTTCTCACAAGCCGAACAAGGCTGAAAATAACGATAATCGCGGAAAAGACCAACTTTGAAAAAACAAAAGGACAACCAGGTTAAACGACCGCTTGTCCTTTTTCATTCCATTCATTTGAATGGTTACATGGTTTATGTGTTTATTCTTCGTCTTTCATCAGCTGCCTTATCTCGTCGGGCAGTTCTTCATCGTTTGCATATAATGCGGTTAATATATCTCTTGTGTATTCTTTTCTCAAAACATCCTGTTCCGAAAAACCGCCACCGGATGCGTCAATCCCATTCTTTTCAGCAACAAGTTTCGACAGCAGGCTATTGGTTATTTTAGCCTCAACCAGTATGTCGGTCAGCATTTTCAGCTTAATACCGTTTAACTTGTTTGAGTTAAGCGTAAATGCCAGTTTGTAGTAATCCATAATCCTGGTTTTTGGTTAGAAAATATTTTGACAGATGTCCCGGTGCCGGTTCTTACAAAACAACACCAGGTCCATTATAAATTTTATCAAAACTCAAACCAAAGGACTAAAAGCAAAAAATCCCTTTTAAGTTGTCCTTAAAAAGGGATTTTATTGAAAAATGTGGAGATATTTCCCGGTTTCTAAGCTTAAAGCCTAAAGCTCAAAGCCTAGAACTTAGGATTGTTGTAAGTTGTACGTTATACGTGTATCAAAGCTAAGGTTGTTAAGTTTAAATGATGATTTAAGCTGTGATAGGTGTTCAAAGCTTAAAGCCTAAAGCTCAAAGCCTGGAACTGCTGTTTAATTTTAGAAAAGTTAATAGTTATCAAATTCGCGCATTTATCAAAAAGTCGAGATTGTTTTATTGGGAGTACATACTTAGTTTTAAGCTTTAGGCTTTGGGCTTTAAGCTTGCTTCTCAACTCACCCGCGCTTCCTGCATTAACATGGCAAGTGCTTCCTGGAAGTTACCTGCCCTGCTGATGCGGCCATCGTTCACAAAAAAGATTTCATCGGCGCTTTCAATTGTATTTAACCGGTGTGCAATTATTACTCTTGTCGTTGTATCCGGCAGATGTTCCAATATGTCTTCCAGCAGATTTTCAGTTAGTGTATCAATGTTTGCTGTTGCTTCATCCAATATCAACAATTCAGGATGCCTGAGCACTGCACGCATAAATGCGATCAATTGCTTTTGTCCAAGACTTACGCTATCTGCATCAGACACATTGCTTTCCAGGCCGCCTTCAAACTTTTCCAGCAATCCTTCAAGTCGCGCTTCTTTAATTACTTTTTCAAGACCTTCATTGGAAAGATGTGCGTACTTTTTATTGCCGTACAGAATATTGTCCTTTACTGTTCCGCTAAACAGAAATGGCTCCTGCAAGATGAACCCGATGCTTTCTGTTCGTTGCTCTCCATCATACACTTGCATGTCTTTACCCTTCAGCAGAACAGTTCCGCCTGTTGGGTTATACAAGCCTGCCATCAGTGAGGCTGTAGTTGATTTACCTCCACCTGTAGGACCAACAAAAGCATAAGTTTTTCCACGCTGTAACTCGAAACTTACATTGTGCAATACTTCTTTCTCTCCTCCAGGATATCCAAAATGTACATGTTGAAAAGACAGTAATGTATTTGGGCTAGCTTTTGCATCAAGCGCTGGGCGTGCTTTTGCAGGTTCAAGATCAAGAATAACGGCGATCCTGTCCCATCCTGCCATTGCAACCTGGAAGCTTGTCCAGATAGTTGCCAGTTGCCTGATCGGAAAATAAAAATTGCTCACATATGCAAAATAGCTGATGAGGATACCTACAGTCAGCATTCCATGTGTAATAAGAAAGATCCCGTAAATAAGTACCGTCAACTGCGCCAGGTGAGAGCAGAACGTAAACACCGGTAAAAAAATGTTGTTTACCAAACCGGCACCAATTGCACTCTTATAGTTATCTGTACTTGCTTCGTTAAAACGCTGGCGGAAATAATCTCTTCTGTTAAACGCGATGATAGCTTTAAAATTCTGCAAGCTCTCCTGGATCTCTGCACTCATTGCACCACCTGATTTTAGGTTACGTGCATTTCTCTTTTTTACAAGAGGTGAAATAACGCGGATAAAGAGCAGTATCAATACAGCTGGAACCAATGCAGCTGCGCCAAGACGCGGATTGATGGCGATAAGAAAAATGGCAGAGCCCAACATCATAAAAATGTTGGTAACAAACTGCATCAATGATTGTGAGAAAAACTGGTTTACCTTATCCGTATCGTTATTAATTCTTGATATTAAATCGCCCGTTCTGTTCTGGTTGAAAAATGCAAGTGGCAGCTGGTTAAGTTTTGTAAAAAGCCCGTTACGTAAATTAAACAATATACGCTGACCAACGCCGCCCATCAATCTTGTTTGCAGATAGTTTGTGCTGAATGACAATGCATACAATCCTAATAAAACAAAACAATTGGTGATCACCGCTGAAGAATTGCCTGTTGCTACATAATGGTCAATTGTATAACCTATCACTAACGGACCGGTAAGGTTAATACCGGATGTGATCATCATTGTAATAAAAGCATATATAAGTACGCGACGTTCCTCGCCAAGCCAGCGCACCAGTTTTCGCAATGCCTTTGCTGTATTATTTTTCTGAGCCTCTGTAAGGCTGTTTAAATCATAGTTCATAGTTGCCGGTGCTTCTTTGTGATTGATAGATCTGAATGTATTCGGGACAGGTCTGTAATAATTCTCCGTGTGTGCCTGAGGCGATCACTTCTCCTTCCATTAACAAGATCACTTCCGCAGAATTTTCTGCCGAGCTGATCTTTTGTGTTACGGAGATAACAGTTATTCCCGGATAATTTCTTTTAATATTCGCCAGTATTTTTTGTTCTGTAAGTGTATCCACTCTTGCTGTAAAGTCATCCAACAATAATACTTTGGGTTCTATTGCCAACGCTCTTGCCAACATCATGCGTTGTTTTTGTCCGCCGGAAAGGCTTGTACCTCTTTCTGAAACTATGGTATCCAGTCCTTGCGGCAGTGTTGATGCAAAAGCTTCCAGTTCGGCTGTTGCAATTGCTTTTTGCATAGCCTCGGGAGTTACCTGCTGGTTAAAGGCAATGTTCTCACGCATACTCATGTTAAACACAATGCTGTCCTGGAAAACAATGCCCATTTGCTGATGCAAAGCATCCTTTCGGTAATCTTCGAGCGGTTTGTTATCCAGGTATATTTTTCCGTCATCAGGATTCAGCAACCCGATCATCAGGTTAAGCAATTGTGTTTTCCCTGAGGCCGTCGGTCCTGTAATAGCAGTATGCGTTCCTGATTTTATGCTGAAGGATACATCTTTTAAAACAGGCTTGTTTGCCAGTGAAAGATTAACACCGTCCATCACAATATCACCTCTCACATCTGCCTGGATGGTTCCTTTATCAACTATATCCTGGGCCTGTAATACAGAAGAGATACGTGTGTAAGATGCTCCTGCCTGTGCAATAATATTACTCATAAAGCCCAACACAAATATGGGAAAAACGAGCATCATCAGGTAGTTATTGAATGCTGCAAAATCACCAAGCGTCATCGTGCCGGCGATTACAAAATGGCCACCAACACCCAGTATTGCAACGCCGGCCATGTTTGCTGTGAATACTACTACAGGGATCATAATGGCAAACAAATTCAGAATTTTGAAACCGTTTTCTTTTGCGCCTGTGTTTGATTCAACAAATTTGCTAAATTCCAGTTGCTGGCTGTTCAGCACTCTTATCAATGCAGCCCCGAGAATACTTTCACTAATAGTTTTATTAAGCGTATCTATTATTCCTCTTCCTTTAATAAACAGTGAACGCACTCTTTTTAATACGGTGAAAAATGTAAATGAAATGATCGGGATAATTGTAAGCACAATCAAGGCCAGCCTCCAGTTAATTGTAAGCAACAAGATAGATGCACCAATGATCATAAACACGGATGAAGCAATAGATGCAATGGCGGTGGATACATACATCTTAATAGAATCAACATCTGCCGTAAGATTTGTAAGCAGTTTGGATGGATTTGATTGCTGCACCCATGTATAGCTTTGCTGCGAAATTTTATCAGACAGTTTTTCACGTAAATCTTTTGCAACTCTTTCAGAAGAATAAGTCTGTGCTACACTTTGCAGATAACTAAAAAGAAATATAAGCAGGGCAGAAGCGGCAAAGCGGATCAATATGGAGCTTTGCACATAATGACCTTGTGTATAGCTGTCTATACCTTGTCCGATAATTTTTGGGATCCATAAATTAAAAACATTTCCTGCCAGGGCAAATGCAATAAGCAGAACAATTCGGCTCCGGTAAGGCTTGAGCAGCACAGAAAGGCCTGGCTGTTTTGGTTTGCCTCCCGGTTGATTTTTTCTTTTAGACATTGTGGAAAATTTCTGTTATAACGGGCTTGAGCATGGTTAGAGGGCGAAGGTAAGTAAATGAGTGAATGTGCAAATTTGCAAATGGGCGAATGGGCGAATGGGCAGATGTGAAAATGAAAGTATAATCAATATTGCATTCCTAAGATAGATTAAGTTTTTGTAATAAAAATCCGGTGATTCAGATAATGTTATTTTAAAAGAAATGATAACGACTATACAAGTATTAACCTGAAAAGTTAACAATAACTAAACGGTGGTAAGGGCAGATTAGAAGCGACGTTGAAACATGTGTTAACATATATCAAGGCAGGGGGAATTTGTCATGTTTTCCATCATATGAACGTAGAGTTGTTAGCATTGTGCTTCCACTTTCATTGTGTAACAGATACATTATATGATAAAGTTAATTATATGATTTTCAGGAGCTTTTAATTCCCAAATTCGTTTCTTCCGATAGTTCTTTTTGAACTTTAACTTGTTATCTTTGCAATAACACAGGTATAATAAAATGAGATTCACCGTATCGGCACTGCCGCAACATTACACAGACCTTGAACTCGAGGCTCTATTTCTTCCATTCGGACGCGTTTCGTATGTTAAGGTATATTATGATCCGCTTACCCTGAAAAGCAGGAGAAGAGGTATTGTAGAAATGCCAACTACAACTGAAGCTGAACAAGCTATTAAGGAACTGCAAGGAAAAGTTTTAGCTGAAAACCCTCTTAAATTTAAGATTGAACCTGATAACAACCGCCAGCAACAACAAAGACCACAAAGAGGCGGTGGTAATTATGGTCAAAGAAATGACAGACGGAGTTTTGGTCAATCTCAGCAGAGCAGCTATGGGCGGCCACAGGAAAGAGATGAAGACGACGGAAGAAGGAAACGCACGCGTGTTCCTATCAACCGCAAGTTTGATTAACAGGTAAACTGTTTATCTCTGGCGTTAACCGGTTATTAAAAACAACCGGGAGGGATTTATTTATATTGTATCAAAACGCTTTTAATAAAAAAGAAGCGGCTGAGTGATTATTCAGCCGCTTCTTTTTATTTAGTTCATTACTTTCTTCCAGTAGTCCAGCCAGTCAAGCATCCTGCTTGTAAAGCCATATTCGTTATCGAACCAGGCAATTATCTTCACCTGCTTTCCGACAACAGATGTAAGTGTTCCATCAATCAAACATGAATTTCTATTGCCTTTGATATCTGCAGAAACCAACGGGTCCTCAGTATAATCAAGAATACCTTTGTATTCATTCACCGCAGCTTTTTTGAAGCGTGCATTTATATCTGCTGCGCTTACTGCTTCTTTTAACTGAATAGAGAAATCAGCCATTGCGCCATTCGTAACGGGCACACGCGTGGACGTTGCCATTACTTTATCTTTCAAAACCGGCATTAATCTTTCTAAAGAAACATGCAGGTCAATTTCAACCGGTATAATAGATTCCGCAGCCGCACGTCCGCGACGGAACTGCTTGTGCCAGGTATCTACGAGTTGTTGTCTTGATGTATAGGAGTGAAGAATATTAATTTGTGCAGACTCAATCCCTATTGCGTTAAGAATATACAACACATGCGTAGTACAATTGGTCATGCAACCACCGGGCGCAACAATCGGCGTATCTTTTGTTAACTGATGATGATTATAACCATAGATCATCAATGGAATTTCAGAGGAACCGGTTGTTGATAACAATACTTTTTTTGCGCCGGCTTTCAGATGGACCTCAGCCCCTTCTTTACTCGTGTATCTGCCGGAACATTCCAGCACAATATCAATGTCCAATGCTTTCCACGGCAAATTTTCTGCATTTGCCTCTTTCAGCGCCACTACTTTCTTCGAGCCGCAGATGAGATTGTTTCCTTCTGCTACAACGCTCTCCTGTAATGTTCCATAAAGCGAATCATACTTCAGCAGATACGCCAGGTTATCGGTTTCCATAATATCATTTACGGCTATCAGCTGATGTTCAGATTGATCCATTAACCTGCGAAACAAAAGACGACCAATACGTCCCATACCATTAATTGCAATTCTCATATTTTCCTATTGAATCGGAAAGTCTTACCTACCAGGTGTTTTCCTTTTTAAGCCCGCAAAACTATTCAATTTTCCATTCTTGTGCGGCCCGGTCATCACTTGTTGAATGCACACAAACGCTTGCTTGGTTTTTTTAACATTCTTTATCTTAGAGGTAGTTTTTAAAATCCTGCCGCGTCCACGTCTCCTGACTATCACTTCTAAATAACAAGCATTATGACTATCAACAGATTAGATCACTTCGTATTAACAGTTGCCGATATTGAAGCCACCTGTTATTTCTACAGCTCTGTTATGGGGATGGATATTGTGACTTTTGGTAATGGAAGGAAAGCACTCCAATTCGGCAATCAAAAAATAAACCTTCACCAGGCAGGGAAAGAGTTTGAGCCAAAGGCAAACAAACCCACGCCGGGCTCGGCTGATCTTTGTTTCGTTGCTGATACGCCGTTGGAAACGATTCTGAATGAGCTGCGCGAAAAGCAAATAGAGATAGCAGAAGGCATTGTGGAGCGAACCGGTGCAATAGGCACTATCAGATCCATCTACTTCCGGGACCCCGACCTGAACCTTATTGAAGTAAGCAATTACCTGCACCAGGAAAAAGTGCTGTGAGAAGAGCTGCGACGTTGTGAAACTTTATTTAAATAAAGACACAAAAATTTCCCTAGATTTGATACCAACAAAACTGTCACGCTATCTAATATGATTGCCAGCCAATACTATATCTGCGCACGTAACTTCCGTGTAAATACAAAACACAATTCAACACCATCGCAATTTATTTTGCTTACCTATAAATCACATGCACAATATGAGTACCAGACGTACATTTCTTCAACAAGGAGCATTGGTAGCAGCAGGCATGCTAATGAAGCCCGCCAATATATTCAGCCGCGGCAACTACAAAGTGTCTACAAAAGATGTTGGTTTGCAGTTGTACACACTGCGCGAGGAACTTGCCAAAGATGCAAAAGGCACCATTGCTAAAGTGGCTAAGCTTGGCTTCACCAATGTAGAAACATTTGGCGCAGATAAACAGGGAAAATTCTGGGGGCTTGATACCAAAGAACTGGCGTCTGTTCTAAAAGAAAACAACCTGGTTACATACAGTGGCCACTACGCATTGAATGATTTCCTAACCCGCGGCAATGGCAACGAAGATGCATTACATGCACAGGTAGAAATTGCCAGCCAGTTGGGGCAACAATATCTTATTATTCCTGTTCCTCCGTTTCAATTAATAGATAAACTTACTGCTGATGATTACAAGTTTATGGCTGATCAAATGAACAAGGGAGGCGAGCTCTGTAAGAAACACAACCTGCAGCTTGGTTATCATAACCACTTCTGGGAATTCCGGACATTTGATAACGGGAAGAAAGGTTTAGATATCATGCTGGAAAACACCGATAAGTCATTGGTGTGTTTTGAGCTGGACCTTTTTTGGATTGAAAAAGCAGGACTTAACCCGGTTGATTATTTCACCAAATATCCCGGCCGTTTTCCCATGTGGCATGTAAAAGATATGGATAAGTCCAAAACGAATAAAGTTACCGGTGGCGATCTGGATCACAAGCCCATTATGGATGTTCTGAAAGATGTGAAGTTTGCTGAAGTAGGCACCGGAAGCATCGATTTCAAAAGCATTTTTGCAAAAGCAGATGTTGCCGGCCTGAAACATTTCTTCGTTGAACAGGATGGCATTTACATGGCTGACAAATTTGAAAGCGTCCAAAAAAGTATTCAGTACATTAAACAATCTTTATAAAAACGAAAGGCGCAGGAGTTAAATTCTGCGCCTTTTTTATTTAGTTCTCAAGACAGTCTTTATACGTCTTCGGCGTTACCCCCTCCAGCTTTCTGAAGACCCTGATAAAATAATTGGCATCAATAAATCCGGTCATGGTACTAACCGTATGTACGTTGTGCTCCGGGTTGGTGAGTAATTGTTTCGCCAGTTTTATTCTTTCCCTGTTTATGTACTCTGATGGTGTGGTTCCAAATTGTTCTTTAAACCATTTAAAGAAGATGGTCCTGCTCAGGTATGCCTTACGGCTTAATGTAGCCACGTGTATCTTTTCGCATAAATGTTCCTGAATGTAATTCAACACAAAATGTTCGCGGCTATGATTACTGTTTGTTTTACTTTCTGTGTAAACCTGCTCCAGTTGCTGGCTTTGGAGTAATCTTATCAGCAACTCTTTCAAATTAAGGTCGGCGAGAATATTTTTGGTTGTGTTGGAGCTTGTGCAAATGCGTATTATTTTATTGATCAGGTCACTCATCTCAGTATCGTTTGTAAAATGATACTGGTTGAACCTAAGGTTCCAGTTATTATTCTGTTTATTTACGTTGTGATATTGATTCAGGTAATTCACCGTTTCGTTGATATAAGAAGCATCTATAGCAAGCGCAATGCACTGCGTGGGGTTGGCTTCTGTAGCTTCCGGAAAATCTATCATCATTGTTTCATTTGCAGGAACTACAACCGTTTCCCCCGGCAGATAATCAAACGCCGGCTTATTGTCGAGATGCATAATTTTTTTTCCGCGCACCATACTGGTAATAATAAAATCACCAAACGTAAGCGGTATTCCAAAAGCCTGTTCATAGCTTTCAAACACATTCAGCTCGCAATTATCCAGATTAAACACCCGTCTGTTCTCAACAAGTGTCTGCAATTGCCCGGGGTTGGTTAGATCAATTTTCTGCAGCAAATTTTTTAGTGGCATAGAAGGATGTTTTAAATAGTTTAATCGGATATACAGCAGAGTGCCTGAAGCCGGGGGAAGGATAGGGGGCAAAAGTTACACGCCTTTTTGTTGAAATCTAAGGTCTGCAACAATTCTGGAATTCATATTAGCAAAACAGGCGAAGCTATAACCCATTACTCCTTATTAGGACAATAACAAGTTAAAAAGTTTTTTTTAAGAGCGGTACAATTATGCTATAAAAAAATACAAAAGTGAAGCCATTTGAGCGTTTTTTAATAAATATTAGCTGTATTAATTAACGATTAAATTGCTTCCTATGAGTTCTGTTCAAACAGCTGCGCCGGCTTCTACGGTAGCGGTCCGTCCCCAATTCAAAAGTAAATATGATCATTTCATCGGCGGAGAGTGGGTTGCTCCTGAAAGCGGGCAATATTTTGATAACGTTTCGCCCATCGACGGTAAGGTTTTTACACAAGCCGCCCGTGGTAATGCGAAGGATATTGAAAAAGCCATCGACGCCGCACATGAAGCTTTTCCATCCTGGAGTAAAACTGCGGCAGCTTATCGCAGTAATCTTCTTTTAAAAATTGCACAGATTATTGAAGACAACCTGGAATACCTGGCTATTATCGAAACGATAGACAATGGCAAGGCCATCCGCGAAACCAGGGCGGCAGATCTGCCACTTGTTATTGACCATTTCAGGTATTTTGCCGGCGTTATCCGCAGCGAAGAGGGAACTATTAGTGAGCATGACGATACTACCGTGAGCATAAACCTGCATGAACCCATTGGCGTGGTAGGACAGATCATTCCATGGAACTTTCCGCTGCTCATGGCCACATGGAAAATTGCACCGGCACTTGCAGCAGGTTGCTGTGTGATTGTTAAACCAGCTGAGCAAACACCGACGAGCATTATGTGTTTGATGGAACTGATCGGCGACATTTTACCAAAGGGCGTTTTGAACATAGTAACCGGTTTTGGACCAGAGGCTGGCAAACCCCTGGCATCATCGCCAAGAGTACAGAAAGTTGCATTTACAGGTGAAACCACTACAGGCCGCCTGATTATGCAGTATGCTTCAGAAAACCTGATTCCAATCACCATGGAACTTGGTGGAAAAAGCCCCAATATTTTCTTTGAAAGTGTGGCTGCCGCCGACGATGAGTTTTTTGACAAGGCAGTTGAGGGCGCAGTTTTATTTGCACTGAACCAGGGCGAAGTATGTACCTGCCCAAGCCGCATTCTGGTGCACGAAAATATTTACGACAAATTCATGAACGCCGTTATCCAGCGTACGAAAGCCATTAAAATGGGCAATCCGCTGGATAGCACTGTTATGATGGGTGCGCAGGCATCAGAAGACCAATACAATAAAGTGCTCAGCTACCTGGACATCGGCAAACAGGAAGGTGCGCAAGTGCTTTGTGGAGGCGAAGCTTTCCATCAGAACAGCGGGCTTGAACACGGATTTTACATTCAGCCTACACTATTCAAAGGCGATAACAAAATGCGCGTTTTCCAGGAAGAAATTTTTGGACCGGTAAGCTGTGTAACCACATTTAAAACAACAGAAGAAGCGATAGCAATTGCCAACGATACATTGTATGGACTGGGTGCCGGCGTTTGGACCCGTGATGCACACGAATTGTACCAGGTGCCACGAGCTATACAGGCCGGACGTGTTTGGGTGAATTGTTATCATGCCTACCCGGCCCATGCTCCATTTGGCGGTTATAAAAAATCCGGCTTTGGACGTGAGACGCATAAAATGATGCTGAATCATTACAGGCAGACTAAAAACATGCTGATCTCTTATAACAAGCAAAAATTGGGCTTTTTTTAGTGATAGTGATTGGTGAAGGAGGAAGTGTGAATTCCTGCCTGCGTCGTTGACAGGCGAAACGATTTCGTTGACGGATTAAAACGGATATCACACGAACAATAATCCCTGCTTTTTAGCGGGGGTTATTTTTTCTAAAAATAACAAACAGCGTATGTCAATTCCAAGAGTAATTGCCACACCAAAGGCAATAGAACTAATAGAAAAATTACGGGCAGAACATGGCCCCCTGATGTTTCATCAAAGCGGCGGTTGTTGTGATGGTTCGCAGCCCATGTGTTTTGCCGACGGCGAGTTCAAAATTGGCGGAAGCGATGTGTGCCTTGGAAAGATAGAGGGATGCAAGTTTTATATGGGCGCTGATCAGTTTGAATATTGGAAACACACGCAGCTTATCCTGGATGTAACACCGGGGAGAGGCAGCAGCTTTTCACTTGAGATACCGTTGGGTGTGCGGTTTTATATTCAATCAAGGATATTTTCTGAAGAGGAGATGGCGGAGTTGGAACCGGTAGTTAAAAATGAGTATTGACAGAAGTTCTCGCAAGATGATAAAAGCGTAAATTGGAACGAATTAAAGGATAAGCATGCGGATGCTTAATATTTCTATATCAGATGTTGAGTACAATAAGTTTGGTTTCCGGAGCGAACATCTCACTTTCAGCGATCTTATCGACCTGATAAGTATTGAGCTTTCAAAGCAGACATTAAACGGCTGTGTGGAACTATCGAATAGATTTGAATTATCAAAAACAAGCATGGACGAGATTACAGACGAAATTAAGGCTGCTGGAAAAAAATACTCGTTGACAAACGCTCTTGTGTCAGTCTAATCCAGGATAACTTCCTTTATCTTCTTGATGCTCTATTTGCAAGCCCATGTCGTTTAGATAAAAGTTTTCTATATCAAACACTCATAAAATATCACAATCGAATCAGTATTTGGGACCTCGTGTGTGCCCAATAACAGATTTCATAACAATAACAGGTTTTCCCGTAGGGAATTAAGCTCAATAGAAATGCCCGAATACAGACATCATAGTCCGTTAGGGCTTTAACCTATAGCCCAATATCATTTAGTTAGGGATTGTTCGATTGTGTTGCTCCGTAGGAGCATCCTGTTGTGGATCAAGGCAATTAAATATTGACCAAACCAATTCAAATGTTGCACCGCAGACAAGGTTGATTTCCATCCTGTGCTACGTTTTTACTTAGTCGTCCCTTTATTTCGCTTTTTTGCGCGTGCCTTTTCACATCAACCTTTATCTTTATCCATCATATATTTCTCAAGCAACCATGAAAAAAGTTTTTTACTGTCTTGGTCTTTTATCGGCCCTGGCATTACCACGATTTGCCTCGGCCTATGCAAAGGATACCACGTTTATTGTGCATGAAGTTCTTAATGACACACTGCCTACAGCACCATTAACGCTTCCTTCCGGCTTTCATGCAAATATTATAGCTACGGGTCTTAACGGGGCCAGGCATCTTACTGTTACCAATAAAGGTGATATTTATGTAAAATTGTCCAAACTGAAAGATGGCAAGGGCATCTACTTTTTAAAAGATAACAATGGAGATGGAAACCCGGATGAACAAATTGGTTTTGGTAACTATCCTGGTACCGGCATTCTTGTGAAGAATGGCTATCTCTATGCTTCATCCAACGATGATATCTATCGTTACAAACTAAATGATAACAATGAAGTGATCAGTCCTGACGCTCCGGAAAAAATTGTGTCGGGGCTGGTTAATCACAACAGGGACAATTCAAAATCGCTGGCAGTTGACAATAAAGGCAATCTGTATGTAAATGTCGGCTCTTACGCCAATGCATGCCTGGAAGGGAAAAATCTTACTGCGCCAATGCCTTGCCCGATTCTTGATTCCGCCGGCGGCATCTGGAAATACAAAACCGATAAAGCGGACCAGCATTTTAAAGATGGCATTCGTTATGCTACGGGTTTAAAAAATGTTGTAGGACTGGATTGGAACACCGCAACCAACTCGCTGTTTGTAATGCAGCACGGCCGTGACCAGTTAAATCTTTTGTATCCGCAGTATTTCTCAAAAGAACAGGATGCAACACTGCCCGCAGAAACAATGTATGAGCTTCGCAAAGAAGACGACGCCGGCTGGCCCTACGTATATTACGATCAGCAGCAAAATAAAAAGATCCTCGCTCCGGAATATGGTGGCGATGGCAAGAAAACGGGTGGCAAAAAAACCATTGACCCGGTAGTTGCTTTTCCGGCGCATCTTGCTCCTAACGCACTGTTATTTTATACCGGTAATTCTTTTCCTGAAAAGTATAAGCATGGCGCTTTCATTGCCTTTCATGGTAAATCACCCGAATTGCAGAAAGGTTATCTCATAGCTTTTGTTCCGTTCAAAAACGGCAAGCCTTCCGGACAATGGGAAATCTTTGCAGATGGTTTTAATCCTACCGGAACCAGCGTTCAGCACAAACCTTGCGGACTTGCGCAGGGTGCAGACGGATCTATTTATGTGGCTGACGATGCGGGGGGAACTATTTACCGGATACAGTATAAAAAGTGAATAGTGAATAGTCAATGGTGAATGGTGAAGCAGCACTATATCTTACAATCTTATTCCAAATTTAAAGGAAAGGCCAGCGAATAATTTGCTGGCCTTTTTATTTCGCAAAGCCCGTGAAGAACGACTTCAACTTATTCTTCAGATAGTGGAAATCATGAGCACCCCTTAAACGTCATCGTTCGCACGCGCACCGCTTTCAGCTTTAGGCTTTACGCTTTCAGCTTCTCCCTCCGCTTCAAAAAACGTACAACGTATAACCTGCAACTTACCACTTCTCCTTTGCGTTATATCAACTAATTTCACAGCGTAATTAAACTTATACCCTTTATAACCTGGTCGCTTATGCTATCATCTTTTTTCCGCTTAAAAGAGAATAACACAACTGTAAAAAAAGAAATTCTTGCAGGGCTTACTACGTTTTCTACAATGGCTTATATCCTGGTGGTAAATCCTGTTATTCTTTCCAAAGCCGGAATGCCTTTCGAAGCGCAGATCACAGCAACCGCGCTTGCCGCGGTTGCGGGCACGCTGGTAATGGCTTTTTATGCCAAGCTTCCTATTGCACTGGCTCCTGGCATGGGATTGAATGCATTTCTTGCGTACACTATTGTTCTTCGCATGGGCTATACCTGGCAGTTTGCGCTTACTGCGGTTTTCCTGGAAGGCTTGCTATTTATCTTTTTATCGCTGTTTCGTATCCGCGAAGCGATCATTGATAGTATTCCAATAAATCTTAAACATGCCATCTCTGTTGGCATTGGCTTATTCATTGCGTTGATAGGAATGGTGAATGCAGGCATTGTGGAAACCGGCATGACTTATATTGGCAATAACCAGTTGGACGGCGTTATCGTAAAGATGGGTAACATAAAATCTGCCGGACCTATCATCGCCATGCTTGGCTTATTGGTTAGTGCTGTTCTGATGTTTAAAAACGTAAATGCAGCCTTACTTATTGGGATAGCCGTTGCGACCGTTGCAGGTATCCCATTAGGCCTTACCCAATTGCCAGCGGGCGGGAAAGTTGTGAGCCTTCCTCCATCCATCTCGGAAACATTCATGCAACTAAAGTTTGAAAAGATCTTCAGTCTTGATATGCTGGTGATTCTTTTCACATTGCTTATGGTTAACCTTTTTGATACTGTAGGAACGCTGATAGGGTTATGTAGCAAAGCCGGGCTACTTGATAAAAACGGAAAAATTCCCCAGGCAAAAAAAGCATTGTTGGCGGATGCTATCGGTACTACCGTGGGATCTATTTTGGGAACGAGTGTTGTTGCGGCTTACGTTGAAAGTGCAAGTGGTATTGCAACTGGTGGACGTACAGGGCTAACAGCGTTTACAGTAGCATGTTTGTTTGTTCTTGCCCTGTTTTTTGCACCGTTATTTGCAATGATACCTGCTGCGGCAACAGCTCCGGCTTTGATAATTGTGGGTATGTTAATGATGAGTGCAGTAAAGCAAATTGAATTCAACGATGTAACAGAAGCAGTTCCGGCATTTCTCGCTATTGTAATGATGCCTTATACTTATAGCATTGCCGAAGGTATTGTTTTTGGTATGCTGTCTTATGTATTGCTTAAACTTTTCAGCGGACGTAAAAAAGAAATTTCGCCGGTGATGTATGTGTTGGCTGTGTTATTTTTAATTAGCTTCTTTGTACGATAACCTTGTTTGCCACTGAAGCACTGAATTTTTTTACCACAGAAGACACGAAGTTTTTTCACAGATCGCACAGAGAAAATACATTGGAGAATACACGAAATCATGCAATTCAAATTCCTCTGTGCTTCAGTGCCTCTGAGGCTAAAAAAATCAATCCCCCAATCTCCCAAATCCAGGTCCGGAATTAATGGATAATTGAAAGTTGAAAATTGAAAATGTCGGTTTTTACCACAGAGGTAAAGGAGTTTTTTGCACAGAATACACAGTGTTTTTTCGTTTGCTACAGAGAGAGCAATCCTCTGTGCTTCAGTGCCTCTGTGGCTAAAAAAATTCAAATCCTGTCAATCCCTTAATCCCCCAAATCCCGGTCAAGACAATTCGCGTCCCAATCAACGTCTCATCCAAGTCCCCAGGCAGCAAGCTTCTCTTTCGTCGAAGCATAATCCGTATGGCAAATGCCATTGATCCCTAAACTTTCGGCAACAGACACAAACATTGGTCTGTCTTCTATATACACAACTTCATCCGGTTCCACCAATGCAATGTCCAGGGCTATTCTGAAAATATCTGCATCGGGTTTTCTGAAATGCACAAAGCATGAGGAGATAAAAAAGTCAACAAACTTATTCAGTCCGAATGTATGAATACGATGGCGATTGAGTTCTCTTCCTTCATTGTTTACAATCGCAATTTTCAGATTGTACCTGGACTTCAGCCCTTTTACCATTTCTATCATATCGTCAAACGGTGACGATTGCGCAAACATAAATTCGCGGAAATCGTGCCTGCTGAAAAACCTCTTTTCATAGAACACTACACGGTCAAGGTATTCATCCAATGTTAATTTACCTTCTTCATAAGTATCGAAAGTAAGATGGTGTCGTTCTTCAAATTCAGCCAGATTGAGTGAGAAGGTTTCAGCAGCAGATTTTCTTGCTGTTCTGTCCCATCCATTGGTTAAAAGAACTCCACCAATATCCAGGAACAATGTTGTAATGGTTGGTGCCTGATTCATGAGGAATGATTTTTTGGAAGATGTCTGCAAATATAATCTTCGCGAGTCATTCTCTATTGTCCTGTCCATGTCGTTTCCTTAAGAATAATTGGCATTCATCAAGTACGATTTACGAAGCCCGCCCGCGCCGAATGCGCATTCGGACGGGTACGAAGTACCAGATTTCAGGCTTGCTTTGTTTTTCCTGACCTCTTAAGGAAACGACATTGATTGTCCCGTTTTCAGCACAATGATTGTAGTACTAAACCAATTACCTCAAATTATGTTATCCAAATGTTGGCGGACAAATGAAGAGGTATTAGTAAATTTAAGTTTCAAAACCTGGCTGAGCCAATACAGGTCACCAGGATATAAACACAGCAAAAAATTTGCCTTTATACATTATACAATAAGCTATGGCATTTATTGACTATTATAAAGTATTAGGAGTAGATAAAAGTGCTTCCACAGATGATATTAAGAAAGCTTACCGGAAACTTGCAAGGAAGTATCATCCCGATTTAAATCCAAACGATCAGAACGCGCATAAAACTTTTCAGCAGATAAATGAAGCGAATGAAGTTTTAAGTGATCCTGAAAAAAGAAAGAAATACGACCAGTATGGCGAAAACTGGCAGCATGCGGAAGAATATGAAAAAGCGCGGGCTTCTCAGTCCTATGCAGGAGCGGGTGGTGGCGGCGCAGATTTTTCCCAGCATTTTGATGATGACGACTTTTCCGATTTCTTTCAATCTATGTTTGGCGGAAGTGGTGGCAGCACTAGTAGAAGAAGCGGTAATATTAAGTTTCGTGGGCAGGATTACAATGCAGAAATGCACATAAACCTGCGCGATGCTGCAAAAACACATCAGCATACTTTAACGGTAAATGGAAAAAATATCCGCATCACTGTTCCCGCGGGAATTGCGAACGGACAGGTGATTAAGCTGAAAGGTCATGGCGGGCCCGGCGTTAATGGTGGTCCGGCGGGCGATTTATACATAACATTTGTAATTGCAGAGGATCCGGTTTTTAAACGGGTGGATAATGATCTTTATGTTAACATCGATCTTGATTTGTATACCGCCGTTTTAGGTGGAGAAGTTATGGTAGATACAATGGATGGCAAGGTTAAGCTGAAAGTTAAACCTGAAACACAAAATGGAACCAGGACAAAACTGAAGGGAAAAGGATTTCCGGTATATAAAAAAGAAGGAGAGCATGGTGACCTTATAGTAACATTCACTATAAAAATACCAACGGGCCTGACAGACCAGCAGAAGGAATTATTTAAACGATTAGCTGCATTATAAATACAGTAAACACTTTGTTATGCAAACAGATTTTATTGCTGCCGAAGAATGTTGTGTTCACTACAATATTGAATTGTCGTTTATCCAGTCGTTGCAGGAATACGAGTTGATTGAGCTAAATGTTATTGAAGAAAAAACCTTTATTCATACCAACCAACTGCACGACCTGGAAAAATTTATTCATCTTCATTATGATTTGAATATTAATATGGAAGGTATTGATGCAATCCAGCATTTGCTGCTGCGAATGAAAAGTTTGCAGGATGAAATCAATTATATGAAATCACACGCTTTGTAATCATTCGACTCTATTATCTTGTAATAGCAATCTTATTATCATCGCAAAAAGCACGGAGGCTGGCTCTAATCCTTGGTGTTGATAAACGATCAACGTCATTTCGACATAAAGAAATCTTCCGAAATTTAAAAGGACTGCAACGCAAATGAACTAACATATCCTAGTGAAGTTGCTTGATTTAGATTCATTGCCGTCGTGCTTCAGCCGACGGATGCTAATTGATCTCCCATCCATTCTGGGCTTTAGCCCAATAATTCCGCTGTATGGCTAAAGCCGACTTCGAGAAGCCTTCATTTACCGTTCGCTAAAGCGGAACGGCAATGAAAAAATACGCCACTGAAATTAACCTTTTATTGACACGAAGAGAATTTTACCATTTGGACAGATGCTTCTTTCTTATTCTGCAAATCCTCAACCTCCGAACATTTCTGGCACCTCATTGTTATTCACACATAACATATTTGCTATGAATCATTTGTTTAGCCAATATTGGTGGCTTTTTGTACTCAGGGGCGTATTCGCAATTATTCTTGGGCTTATTGCCCTTTTTGCTCCCGGCGCTGCATTTGCCACGCTCATTCTGTTCCTGGGTGTATTTCTTTTTGTTGACGGAATATTCAGCGTAGTTTCCGCTATCAGTTCAAGAAGGACCAACCCGGACTGGGGCTGGCTCCTGTTCTCGGGTATCACGGGCATAGTTGTCGGTATAATCATGTTTTATCACCCGTTTGCTACTGCAGCAGCGCTCATTTATTTTATTGCTTTCTGGACACTTGTTGCCGGCATTGCGGAAATTGCTATTGCCATCAGGTTGCGAAAATCAATTACCGGCGAAGGGTGGTATATATTCGGCGGTATTTTAACTATCCTGTTTGGCATTTTGTTACTCAGAAATCCTTTTGTCGGAATACTTTCCATCATGATCATCTTCGCTATTTATGCCATCATGTTTGGCGTTATGCTTATCTCATTAGGAATGCGGTTGCGAAAGAGATATAAACAACATCCAACCATTTAAACCTATCTTATCAAAACTGTATATCCCTGTTTTTTAACAAGATTACCAAGATAATCAACAGCTTCGATCATCCATACATAAGTGCCTGCCGGTTGCGGCTGGCCTTTAAAATTTCCATCCCACCCAACGGAAGACGAGGCCGATGAAAATAAGAGCTGACCGTAACGGTTAAACACCCTGAAATAATGCACTGCCTGCATTCCCGCGGCGACAAACCTGAAAACATCATTCTTTCCATCTGCATTGGGCGTAAATGCTGTAGGCACGTATAGATCCGGCCCCTTGTACACTTTAATACGAATGGTATCCGAGGTTGGACAATTGGCCGGAGAATTAGCTGTCAGAACATATGTAACATCCTGTTGGAGCGTCGCCACAGGATTTGGAATTGTAGGATTATTCAGTCCGGAAGAAGGGCTCCACCAATAACTATCCCCACCCGTTGCCTGCAATTGTAATGGCTGTCCTGCGCTTACAATCGTATCGCGTCCGGCAAAAGCGTTTGTGCCGTAAATGGTTATCGGTTTCCAAATAGTGTCCGACGGGCAGCCGGCCTCGCTTAAACCATACACCATTATCGAGTATTTTCCTGTATCGCGGTAACTGTGCTGTTGTGGCGAAGTAAATCCCAGCTTGCCATCGCCAAAACTCCAGTACCATTTTTTTATTGGCACAGTGTTGCTCACTTCGTTGCCCACAAAAAGCTGATCTTCATTTTTGCACATGTCTCTCACATCATTTACTGCTATTGATGGTTTTTGATATACCTCAATGTTCCGCTGAAATAAATCAGAAACGCATCCTTCCTGTGTGGTAACTAAAAGTGAAATGTTATTACTGCCCAATGGAAGCATTGTTTGCAGTCCGTCAGCGCCGGCCTCTGTAGTATCTCCATTTACGTTCCAGATGCGATGGTCGATTGTGCCATAAATCACTTCAGAAACATCGTGAAATAGAATGCTTCTTTCGGAGCAAAAAGGCGGCGCTTCCGTTGTAAACTTTGCAGTGGGTTTGGATCCGGCCACTATTTTCTTGCTGAAAGTATCTGACACACACCCATCATTCCCCTGGATATTCAATTTCACAATATAGTCGCCGGGTGCTGGAAATACGTGTGGAGGCGGTTGTTCAAGATCACTTTTTGTTCCATCGCCAAAATCCCACATCCATTTAGTGATCTTGCCGAAAGAAGTGGAACTATCCAGAAAATTAACCGGAGTGGGGAAGCAGGTTACCTGGTCTTCCGGCACAGTGAAAGTAGCATTGAGTGACGTGCAAAAACGTTGGCGGTTTGTGTATCCGCCCGTTGCCCCGGTAAAACCCCAGAACACTTTTGGGTCGTTTTGAAAAACAGTGTTAATAAGGTCAATTGTTACAGAGACACGAGGCTTGCCATCTATAAAAGCCGAAAGAAGTTTTGATGCCGGGTCCCAAATGATTCTAAAAACGTGCCAGTTGCAGTCTTCAATATTATCATTGCCATCAATAGCCGTAACCGGACCTGCAATATTATTCGGGCTATTGTGATTTATATCGCCATTGAGGTTAATGGATATATGATCATATGAGGGATCATCACGGTTGTAATTCTGATATGTGTCTATTACAATTGCTGCAGAAGGAGAAACGCCCTGTATGCCGATGCCCTCACCATATGTTCCAATACTTGTTCCCAGTGGCTGTAGCACGAATGCTATTCCATCTGCGCCGTCCTGATCCTGGCAACCAAGAAATACATTAAAATGATAATCAAACGGCACACTGAGATCAATTTTATTGATATTCCAGATTGAACCCATTAAAAAAGTGGGATTATCGTTGGTAAGTGTGTAGCAATGGCAGTTCTCCTGGTAAGCATTCCCGTTAAGATGGTAAGGATTGACCTGACCGAACATCTTTACTGAAACCAAACAATAGCTAAACAGCAATAACGCCTTTAGCTTGTTTAGCCTGGTTTTCTTAAAAATAGTCCGGTACAAAAGCGCGGTTTTGAAAGGTAAAAAGATCGTATTCGTTTTTTCTGTAAGCAGTTAAAAATGCAGTGTGTAAATTAGTTATTTTAAGGCACAAGGCTGGCGGTACTACAGAATTCCATCGAAAATAAAGCCCGTATTTAATATTAGTTCTAACACACACTCTACGCTGTTTGTGATTTCTCACAGTTTATTCTGTGAGAAAAAGAAAAAAAACAGGTGCATTTACCTCTGGACAAAGGCTTATGAAGGGAATTACCTTCGTGTCCCAATTACATGATCCTGTAATAACCTTATCTAAAAACAAAACGATGAAAAATTTATTTTTCTGTGCTGCTTTCCTCTGTGTTGGTCTTTTAGCGGTTGTTGTAGTAAACAGTAAAAACTGTTTTAAACGAAATGCTCAAACAAGCACCCATTTCCTGGTTAATCCCGTATTTGGTGAAGTTACTGCGGAGATTCAACAACGCTATGATAGTAAAACTCCGCTCAATTATGAATATAACAACGAGGTATCAATGATTTATGACTGCGGCAACAGCTCATATAAATTCAATCCTTAAGCTTCTTTATCAACCCTTCCCTTTTACCATCTCTCACAAATTGCCACAATTTGCAGCAAGCTTAGCAGCCTTTTTGTAATATTGAGCTCTGCAAAAAACGGAATATGCCTACAATTATCAAATGCACATCTTGTGGCCATGAGTTTCCATTAGAAGATGCACTGAACGACGAGCTGAAGGAAAATATAGAAAGAGAAAAGCAACAACTCCGTCAGCAAATGCTTGATTTTAAAAAAAGCAAGGAGCAGGAGTTGCTTCGCAAAGAAGAAGAATTCAATAATATAAAACAGCAGCAGGAAGAATCTTTCAGAAAAAAACTGGAAGAAGAACTCAAAAAGAACAACGAACAAATTGAAGAAAATATTCGCAAGTCTATTTCGTCAGACTACGAAACCCGTTTGCAATTGCTTCAACGTAATGCAAATGAAAACGAAGAAAAATTAAAAGAGGCGAGAAGAAAAGAACTGGAGTTTCTGCAAAAAGAGCAAACGCTGAATGCAAGGGAACAGGAGCTGGAACTAGAGCTGCAGAAAAAAGTGATGCAGGAACGCAACCTGTTAAAAGAGCAATTGACAAAAGAAGAAAAAGAAAGAGCGCTTGCCAGGGAGCAGGAATTTGAGGAAAGCAAGAAAGCACTGGAGCTCCAATTGGAAAATCAGCGAAAGCTTGAAGAAGAATTAAAGACTGACCGGAAAAATAAAGAGCTGGAATTATTGCGCAAACAGGAGGAGTTTAATTCACTTAAGCAACAACAGGAAGAAGTTTTCAAACAAAGACTCGATGAAGAATTAAAGAAAAGCAACGAACAAATAGAGCAAAGCATTCGTAAATCGGTAAGTTCGGATTATGAAAACCGTTTGTTGATGCTTCAGCAATCGGCGACTGAGAGTGAGGAAAAATTAAAAGAAGCAAGAAAAAAAGAACTGGAGTTTTTGCAGAAAGAGCAGGCCTTAAAAGCCAAAGAAGAAGAACTGGAAATAGAACTGCAAAAGAAACTGTTGCAGGAGCGTGGGCAACTGAAAGAGCAGTTGGTGAAAGAAGAACAGGAACGCATGAATGTTAAAGAACAGGAGTTTCAGTTACGCATGAGGGAACTTGAAAAGCAACTGGAGGATCAAAAGAAACTTGCCGATGAAATGAAGCGGCGTGCAGAGCAGGGCAGCATGCAGTTGCAGGGCGAAGTACAGGAGTTATTGTTGGAAGAAATTCTCCAGGCCGCATTTCCTTTCGATGAAATTTCTGAAGTGGGCAAGGGCGTTCGTGGAGCAGATTGTATTCAAACCGTACGCAACCAGTTTGGCAATGAGGCCGGCAGAATTATTTATGAAAGCAAGCGCACAAAAGATTTTTCCAATGAATGGATTGAGAAGTTAAAGGCTGACATGCGCAGTCTCGGTGCAGATGTTGCCGTTATAGTAACCAAGGCTTTACCGAAAGATATGGAACGTTTTGGTGAGCGCGATGGTGTATACATCTGTACGTTCATAGAAGTAAGAAGTGTTGCGCTGATGTTGCGCAATGCGCTTCTCAAAATTGCAGATGTTAGAAAAAGCCAGGAAAATAAAGGTGATAAAATGGTAATGCTGTATGATTACCTCACAAGCAATGAATTTGGCGAGCAATGGAAAGCCATTCGCGAAGGTTTTATGAACATGAAGCTAAGCATTCAGAAGGAGCGCGACGCTATGGAAAAACTTTGGAAGGCCAGGGAAAAGCAATTGGAAAAAGTATTGCTCAACGCTGCTCATATAAGAGGATCGATAGAAGGTATAGCGGGAACAGATGCAGTCAATCTTACATTAACAGATGAAGATCCATTGCTGCTTGATTAGTATTCATATCCCTTGTTCCGGGATTATCAATTAACTTTCAAATGCTGTTATCGTGAATCGCATAGACAGACTCAACGCCATACTCATACATCTACAGGGAAAGAAACGTGTAACTGCGCAACAGATTGCTGACCGTTTTGATATTAGCCTGCGCAGCGTTTACCGCGACATAAAAGCGCTGGATGAAGCAGGGGTTCCCGTTATTGGCGAAGCCGGCATTGGTTATAGTATTATGGAAGGTTATCGCCTTCCGCCGGTAATGTTTACCAGCGAAGAAGCCCAATCTATTTTACTGGCCGGGAAATTTGCTGAAAAATTTACAAGCCCTACTGTAAAAAAACAATTCGAAAGTGCACTCTTTAAGATAAAGGCAGTGTTACGTGCAACAGATAAAGAGAATATTGAAAAACTGGAAGAGACGGTTCTTGTAATGGGACCGGTTTCCGGAAGATATGAGGGTGAAAACAAATACCTGTCTGACCTGCAGCGTGCGATCATTGATAAAAAATCTATACGCATAGACTATCAAAAATTATATGCCGATAAATCAGACCGTATTGTTGAACCGATCGGTCTCTGTTACTACGCCGGTGCATGGCATTGTATTGCATGGTGTACATTACGGAATGATTATCGCGATTTTAAGATCAGCCGCATTCAATCACTTGAAATAACTGACATCAGCTTTGAAACCGACAGACATCCATCCATCAAAGAATATATTGAAAGGATGCGCACCGAAGAAACCCTCCGCGAAATAGTGATCCGCATAAAAAAAGAAATGATGCCGTTTATTCACCAGCATAAATATTATTATGGCTTTGTATCGGAAGAATTGTTGGGAGACTATGTCCGCATTACTTTTTTAAACGGCTTCCCCGATACATTTTGCAGATGGATCTTAATGTTTACTGATAAGGTGATCATTGAATCTCCTCAAAGCATAAAAAATACGGTGCAGGCTTTATGCAAAACGCTTCATCAACATTATAGCGCTTCTTAATTTTTTTTGTGTTAAAAAGATGCTGACATAATGCTGTCGTTTAGTAAATGTTCTTTGCAGTAAAATTATTCAGTTATGGAAAAAAGAACCCTTCCTGCCATGCAGGTCCTTTACTTTACAACGAAAACAACATTAGGCACCATGCATGAATTTGTAATTAAGGTGCCGGGGGAGTTGTATAAAGAAGCTATGCGTCTTAACTTATTTATCGGCGGGCCGCAATACTGGATTTACTATGGCGCTGATGGAAAACCGGATACCGAATTCACACTGGAGATTGCCCTTCCGGTAAATGGAAAAGCAAGCGGAACCGGCAAATTTCAAATTAAAACCCTGCCATCGTTGAATTATGTTTCGTCAATTCATCATGGCGAATGGAAAGAGCTGGGTACAACGTATGAAAAAGTAATTGGGTCAGTATATGCTAATCAGATGTCTATGCTTCCAACAAAGGAATGTCGTGAAATGTATTTAAATATTGATACCGAAAATCCCGCGAACAATATTACCGAAGTGTTGATCGGCGTTGAGTAAGATATCACCAAAAAAAGAAGCCACTTCCCATTTACGGGAAATGGCTTTTTAATTATCCCTCTTCATTACTTCTCTTCGAATAAGCCGCGCCACACTATGGCAGCCACCACACCTCCAACGATCGGCGCAACGATAAATAACCATAATTGTTTAAGTGCCATTCCACCGGCTAAAATGGCGGGTCCAAAGCTTCTCGCCGGGTTTACGCTGGTTCCGGTTATTGGTATGGCAAATAAATGAATAAGTACAAGGGTAAAACCAATTGCGGCACCTGCCATGGTGGAATTGCCGAATTTGGATGTCGTTCCAAATATTACAAACAGGAAAAGGAAAGTTAATACAGCTTCCGCTATGAAGGCAGCAGTCATTGAATATTCTCCCAGGTAACCAGGTCCCCAGCCGTTGGATCCAAGACCCCATTCTTTCAGTTCAAATCCTAAATGTCCCTGCAAAATGGCATACAACACCCCGGCCGCAACGGTAGCTCCAAGGAATTGAGCAATAATATATCCAACGGCATCAGCAGCACTTATCTTTCCTGCTACCAGCATTGAAATGGTGATTGCCGGATTGATGTGACAACCGGAAATTCCCCCAATTGCATATGCCATAACAAATACAGAAAGCCCGAAAGCAAATGCAATGCCCAGTAGGCCAATACCGGCGGCCGACCCTTCAGGAGTTTTTCCTGATATTACTGCCGCACCGCAGCCAAAAAGAACAAGTGCAAAAGTACCGATAAACTCTGCCAGGGATTTTTTCATGATTAGAGGTTTTGAACAGTATTAATTGTTTAACAGGTAAAAATTTATAGAGAATTTTTTAAATGTTTTTCAAGCGCACCGCACTTACGCCGGGGATACTTTTTCTATTAACAAACGCACGGTATGAATGTTCACGCATTAAGCCGATTATAGCGTTTTATTTTCTTTTAAACCAATTGGCTGCGGCGGTTGTTATACAAACAGGATATACCTGATAAAAAATCACCATTATTTTCTTATACGTAGCACAGGCTGATTACCGTGTGATCAAAAAATGCTGTGTTCATGAGAAAGATTGTATTTAGACGACCGGCGATACTTCCGGTGGTAATTGCACTCTTTATGTTGACCTTTTGTAGTGTAAAGGCCCAATATTCTTTTGACACAGCATTTGCAACGGAGGCTTTATGCTTAAAAAACCTCCGTCAGACACAAATTGCACATAAAACATTTATTTATCCTGACTCCTCATTGGGTTTTGTTTCCGGTTATAATATAATTGGCACTATCAATACATCTTCAAAAGGATTTACCGGATTTTTTTATCTCCCGTATTTATCTGCAAAAAATAATAGTTCGTATACTTTTCATTTAAACAATACAGAAGTTAAAAATTCTCCTTTGATCAAGGATAATTCTTACACGGAAAAATATGAATTTGTAAACACGAAGTATTTTTTCAAAGATCAGTGGCTACATGCTTTGTCAAAGGATATTGTGATAACCGCAGCACGTACCACTACTACTAACTATACGGGTTTGTTTACATATAGTGATGTAAAAAATAATTACTTCAACAGCGGATTACGTAGTAACAATGATGATAATAATGCGTCTTTATTTTGGGCAAACTTTCAACAAGATCCGCCTGGCAATATGCGAATGGTTTTTAGCGATGTTACACAAACCGATGTTTATACCAAAGCATCTCTTGAAACAAATAATCTTTCAACAGAAAGGTTATATTATAAGCGTGCAGATTCTGCGAGAGTTGAAAAGAAAAACATTCCGGATTATCCTCAAACAGACATTTCAGAAAATGAATTCGTCCAAAGGCTAAATGGAAACAATGCAAAGATTGGCACATACATGTTTATTAAAGTAAATAGCGGCGATGAAATAAGTGCGTCTGTTAATGCATGGTACAATCCTTCATCAACAGATAGTTGTTTTGATCATTCAGCAGGAATAGATATCGTGAACATTCTTGCTGATAACATAAAGGACGTTTCGATATTTAAAGGAAACGATTCCTGTGTGCATTTGTCTGTTTCAGATTATCTAAAACAAAGAAAACATTCAGCTACAACCAACACGCCTTCTGCTTTTCTGAATGTGTTGTTGTTTGATGACTCGCTTAATGCTGTTTCTACAAGTGACGATCTTAATAGTACATCACAGCAGGTAAATCAAACAACCCAGGTGCAGACATTGTCCATTGTTAAAAGAGCATTCAGTAAAAACGGTTATGCATTGATCTTTGTAAGTAACGAAACAATTAATGCAGATGTTTATTTCGATAATTTACAAATAACACATACGCGTAGGCCTGCTATGGAAGAAAGCCTGCATCCTTTTGAATCAGTTCTTAAGAAAAATGCGAATAACATAGATCATATTGTTGAAAGTGATCATCAGCAAGTCTCTTCACCAACTGTTTTCAGCAACGCAGTAGTCAAACAAGCCACAGAGCCAACTACTTCAGTTGTTCACAGCGGGTACAAAAGTCCGGCAATGGTCATTACCAACAATCAATTTTATTACAGCAATTCAAACGGCGATACTGTTATCTACAATAATCTTCATGGAGAAAAAATCTCCATTGTCAATAACACGTCGCTGTCTATTGAAATGGTAGTTGATGAAGATTATTACAACAATAAACCTGATCACAAGTTTTTGAATAGCCGGATAGGACTAAACAAGATAGCAGCGATGGCAGGCCTGAATATCAGCACTGAGCTTAGCGACATGTTTGAAAACAGTGATGAAATCCAACCCATGGATGATATTATTGCACGATGTAAAAATCTTATTCTTGAATTCACGGGTTACGCAAAGGATGTGTTGAATGAAGGAAAGATCAGGCAGCAGGGTGAAGGCAGGCTGAATATTTATTCAAACAACAATGATGGCAATACCGCTTTGGTTGCATCGTACGAAGCATTGAGTGGTGCAATGAACAATGGATTGTTGCCAAACGGTACTTACATTGTTACGCGGCCGATGAGAGTTGATCAGTTTTTGGATGAACAGGGATTTGGGTTTAAGATGATCCTCAAACCAGGGTCTTCTATCGGCATATTGAATAGGAGAGAGTTCAGAATTCATCCCGTACAACGACTGCGTTATGGAAAAAATATTGTCAGAATGCCGACTGAGGGATGCATAGGGTTATCCGGGGGACATGATGAGATAATGTTTTTTTACAACACGATGGTAACCTACTTTAAAAAACATAATATAATTCAGTTACATGTAAATATTAAGGACAATGCGAATGTTGTGAACCAGTTAGGTGGCAAAGAGCATTATTAATTATGCCTGCCCCTTGTTAAAAAACAAACGGAGCCACATGTTTATGCGACAAGATTTTTCCTTGTTTTTGAGTGAATTTGTTCAGGTTTTTTGCAAAAAATTCGTCACATTTGCAGCGTTGAAATATACGATTGCCCGATAGTATAACGGTAGTACGGCAGATTCTGGTTCTGCTTGTCTTGGTTCGAATCCAGGTCGGGTAACAAAACCTTGAGAACTAATTCTTCAAGGTTTTTTTATTTATAAACATCAAATGTCGCGATACATCGAAATAAAATGGCCTTGAACAATGTTTCAAGGCCTTTCATTTAAAATGTGTTTGTTATTTGTTCCACACTATTTTTTCTTCCAGCGGAACGATTCTTTTTCCTTCTTTTACAGTTTCATCAACATAACCCAGGTACAACAGGGCCATCATGGTATCTTCTTCACGAAGGTTAAAATGTCGCTTTAATGCAGAGTTGTGTACCAGGCCGCCCGTGCTCCAAAGTACAGCTATATCCAAAGCTTCGGCTCCAAGCAAAATGTTTTCAATAGCTGCAGATGTTGCTGCAATCTCTTCAAGTACGGGGATCTTAGGATTATCACCACGTTTGCAATAAACAATTACTGCGTGTGAAACCTTATCACCCATATGAAGCAACTTTTCGAAAGTAGCTGTGTTGAATTTTTCTTCGGGAGTGATGCTCTTGTATAGATCAGCATGTGTTTTACAAAAGCCTGTAACTGCATCATCACTGAATACAATAAAGCGCCATGGTTCTGTGTGTCCGTGAGTAGGAGCCCAGTCAGCCAATTCCAATAGCTGCTGTACAAGACTGTCGTCAATCTTCTTACCATTCATCAACACAGGCTTGTTGCTCCGCCTGTTTAAAATAATACGTTGTAGTGTTTCAAAATTATTCATGCGCTTAATTAAAGTCAAAATTCAAAATTAAAAAGTCAAAAATCTCAGGTACATCGTACATTAATCAATTCTCCTTATATCTGCTCCCAGATTTCTCAATCTTGCATCAATATTCTGGTAGCCTCTGTCTATCTGCTCAATGTTTTGGATAGTGCTCTTCCCTTCTGCACTTAATGCAGCAATCAACAACGCTTGTCCCGCACGGATATCAGGACTACTCATTGTAATACCACGAAGATTATTTCTTCTTCCAAGTCCTATAACCGTTGCCCTGTGCGGATCACAGAGAATGATCTGTGCCCCCATATCAATTAATTTGTCAACAAAGAACAGACGGCTTTCAAACATTTTTTGATGGATCAATACGCTGCCGATAGCCTGTGTTGCTACTACCAGCACTATGCTTAGCAAGTCTGGTGTAAACCCTGGCCACGGGTGATCAGATATAGTAAGTATACCACCATCGAGATAAGTACTTATTTCATATTTTTCCTGTGATGGTATATATATATCATCTCCGCGAAATTCCATTTGTATGCCAAGCTGCTGAAACTTTTCAGGTATAATACCCAGATGTTCAATGCCGGCATTCTTAATGGTGATCTCACTTCGTGTCATTGCTGCAAGACCAATAAAACTTCCTATCTCAATCATATCAGGCAGCATCGTGTGTGTTGTTCCTCCGAGATAATCAACGCCTTCAATTATAAGCAGGTTGCTACCAACACCGGAGATCTTTGCACCCATTCTGTTCAACATCTTACATAGTTGTTGCAGATAAGGCTCACATGCAGCATTATAAATAGTTGTTGTTCCTTTCGCCATTACCGCAGCCATTACAATGTTTGCTGTACCTGTTACAGAAGGTTCATCCAACAACATGTAAGTACCTTTCAGATCAGGTGCCACAAGCTGAAAATAATGCAGGTCTTCATTGTATTCAAAACGTGCCCCTAGCTTTTCAAAACCTATGATATGTGTATCAAGTCTTCTGCGGCCGATCTTATCTCCCCCTGGCTTTGGTATATATGCTTTTTTAAAGCGGGATAGCATAGGGCCTGCTACCATTACACTTCCACGAAGCTTGCCACTCTTTTTGCGAAACGCTTCAGATCCTAAAAAATCAATATCAACTTCATCTGCCTGAAAAGTACAAATATCTCTCTGCGGCCTTTCTACCTTAACACCCAGATCCATCAACAATTCTATCAATAGATTTACATCCAGTATATCAGGTATATTGTTGATCGTAACTTTCTCAGGTGTTAACAGCACAGCGGAAATAATCTGCAGTGCTTCATTTTTTGCACCTTGTGGTATAATCTCGCCTTGTAATTTGTTGCCACCTCTTACTTCAAAAGAAGCCATAAAATTTATTTATTCGTTTCTTAAAATCAATCGGAAAAAGCAATTACACAACTGTTGTTGAAGGGCATTCGGCTGCAGCATAAACAGTTGGGTTTTGAATGGTCAAAAATAAAATAAGGCTGAAGATTTCAACACTTCAGCCTTATTTATTTTATATACAGGAAGCTGTGCCGCAACCTGCAGTTTTACTTTATTTAAAGCGCTTTTTGAAACCGCCCTGGTTGCGGTTACCGTTGTTGCCGCCTCTGTTGTCGCGGTTATTACCATTACGGTTATCGCGTCCGCCGCTACCATTACGGCTATCACGTCCACCACCGCTGTTTCTGTTATTGCGGTTAGAAAAATTCTGTCTGCGGTTATCACGTCCACCACCACGTCCATAATCATCACGTTCAAAATTCTGATTGCGGTGTTTAATATATGGTGTGTTGCTAAACTCAAGCTGTCCGCCTGTTATGCTGTTTAACTCACTTCTGATGCCATCATCATGAACCAGCTCTTTGTGCCAGTTGCTGTAAGCCAGCTTCATGTAATAAGCGATAGAATGAGCAAACCCATTTTTCTTTTCCGGGTTATCCTCACTAAGCGCCTTGTTAATAACCAGCTCCAGGTTTTTACCAAGGTGAGAAAACTTGGGATAACGCTTCGGATATGGAATCGGTTCAGGCTTAGCCTTGTAGGTTTCCTTTTGAGGAATGGGATAGGGGCTATCAACATCCAGCTGGAAATTGCTGACATAAAAAAGATGGTCCCACAATTTATGACGGAAATCTTCTACGTTTTTCAAGTGTGGGTTTAAAAAGCCCATGAGTTCAATAACTACCTGTGCCTGTTTCTGGCGAGTCTCGCGATCTTCAATTGTCAACAGGTATTCAACCATTTTTTGAATATGCCTGCCATACTCTCTCATCACAAGATAATTTCTTGTTGTATTATATTCCATAAAAACTAAAAATCAAATGTAGTAAAGGTTTCAGTACGGAAGTAAACGATTATTACAAACTTTAAATACGAAGAAAGTCTTTTGCGTGAATTTCTGCTGCTAAAATAACAAATAGATAAATACTACCAGATGGTATATCCTTAATTTTTCATTGGTTTTATCATATTTTTTTAATGTCAGAAGTTTTACCTTTATGCGATTGAGAATAATGGGTTTATGCAGAATAAAGTTTAAACATCTATAAGTTTGCCTAATTTTTCTTCATTATTATTTATTTATTTCGTCACATATCATTTCTCAAAGCTGTTTTTTTTCATAGCATAACAGCATTTGGCGGCCCGCAGGGCCACCTTGGGATGATGTTCAAAACATTTGTCCACCAGCGGAAAGACATTTCAGAAAAAGAGCTGCTTGAATTCAATGCTTTCTGTCAAATGCTTCCGGGGGCATCTTCAACACAAACACTTACGCTTATCGGGTATAAAAGGGGTGGACTTCCGCTTGCTGTTTTGACGCTTTTAATATGGATACTTCCGGCGTGTACGTTAATGGGCGGGTTATCTTTTTTGCTCGACTATTTCAGTGATCATTCTATAGATCCGGGGATATTCAAGTTTATACATCCAATGGCTGTAGGCTTCATAGCATTCTCGGCTTTCCGGTTGTTTAAAGTAAGCGTGAATAATACGATAACGCGGATAATTATGGCGACGGTCACTGTGTTGACCTTCCTGTTATTCAAAACGCCGTGGGTATTTCCTTGTGTGTTGGTGGCCGCCGGCATAGCTACGAATTTTAGTGATAAAAGAATTCCTCAAAAGGGTATACCGCCTAAAAAAGTCAATTACGGCAACCTGATCATATTTCTTTCCATTTTTATGCTTGCGGGTTTTCTAAGTGAAACTGCCCGTAAACAGGAATGGAAGAACAGGGCTCCATACAATTTATTTGAAAACTTTTACCGTTTTGGAAGCCTGGTGTTTGGTGGTGGCGATGTATTAATGCCGCTGATGTATGAACAGTATGTAACCAGGCCGGAAACCAAAAGGGTAGAAGAGAAAAATCCAAATGCCCTGAGAATGAACAAAGAAGAATTTCTTACGGGTTCCGGTTTGGTGAGAGCAATTCCAGGTCCCGTATTTTCTATTAGCTCATTTGTCGGCGGAATGGTATTAAAAGATAAAGGTCCCGGAATGCAGATCACCGGTTGTATAATCGGAGCCATCGCGATCTTTTTACCAAGTGCATTGATGGTTCTTTTCTTTTTTCCTGTATGGCACAACCTGAAAAAATATGCGGTAATATTCCGTTCCCTGGAAGGAGTTAATGCTGCCGTTGTGGGAATTATGACCGGAGCATGCTTTTATCTGATGAAAGATATTTCTATCGATATCACGGACGGATCTACTGTTCACTTTATGAACGTTGTGATCATCTTCTCGACCTTCTTCCTATTATCTTCTTCTAAGATCAGAACACCGTTTATCCCGGCGCTTTGTCTGTTACTGGGTTGGTTGATATAAACCATGGAGACACAACGACAGGAACGAAACACAGCAAATTATCTTTACGAAAGCCCAAAGAAGCTTTTTACCACAGAGTGAACGGAGTTGTTTTCACAGATTACCAGAAATCGCCGGGAGGAATCTACTGACGATTATAAGATCATAAATAAACGGGACATTTATCCTACCCAATAAACTTATTGCTTCAGTATCTCAGTGGCTAAAACCCCGTGCATCCCTGTGCCAAAACTCCTTTCACTCTGTGGTTAAAAAACCTCGCTTCAATAAGTTTTAAGCTTTGAGCTTTAGGCCTCAGTGGCTAAAACCCCGTGCATCCCTGTGCCAAAACTCCTTTCACTCTGTGGTTAAAAAACCTCGCTTCGATAAGTTTTAGGCTTTGCGCTCTACTTGTAATATCTATTCGCCTCAATTTCCATCCGCACCTTCTCCGGTAGGATATAACGCGTTGAGGTGTTGTTCTTTATAAATTTCCTTATTTGAGTAGCAGAGATTTCCAATAGGGGGGCATCAAGAACAGTCGCTTTTACTTCCGGCTCAGGTTGAACCAGGTACCCCGGGCGTTGGTACACGATGAAGGCATAATCTCTTTTAAGGATATCTACGTTCTTCCATTTTGGAAGATTTTGATAGCTATCCGAACCCAGGATGATACTGAATTGGTTGGCAGGATACTTTTCCTGCAGATAGGTAAGTGTATCAATTGTATAGGAAGGTCGCGCCAGTTTGAATTCCACGTCAGTGGCCTTCAGTTTGGAATTATCTTCTATAGCTATGTTTACCAGGTGGAGGCGATTGTACTCATTTAAAAGGCTGGCTTCAGACTTCAGGGGATTGTGTGGAGAGACTACAAACCAAACCTGTTGAACATCAGTATTGTTTGCAACGAATTCGGCGATAATCAGGTGACCAATATGAATAGGATTAAATGAACCAAAATACAATCCGATATGCATGTAAGGAGGGGTTTGGCTTTAATTGATTTCTTCTACAAGTATCTGATCAGCTTCGTTAATGCGCAGACTCAGGTTATATCCAGCCACTGTTATAGAAATAGGATCTCCCAATGGCGCCTTTTGTTCAACCTTGATTATTTCGCCCGGTACACAACCCATTTCCATCAGCTTAATAAAAATATCATCTTTTTCAAACGCTTTTATCACTGCACTCTTTCCAATGGGAATATTAGACAACTTCTTCATCTCTGAAATATTAATAAGCAAATGTAGACTTGTATTACAGTATTTTGTTACGAATTTTGGAAGCGAAATCACAAAAAATGTCAAAAAAAGTAACCTTTAACTACGCTGACGCCAAGCTGAATCTCAGCGACAAAAACAGGGTAAAAGAATTCGTCGAAACCATCTTTAAAAAAGAAAGGAGGAAACTTGAGGCCATTAACTACGTCTTTTGCTCGGATGAATTCCTGTTAACCATTAACAAAGAACATTTGCAGCATGATTACTATACGGATATCATCACCTTCGACCTTAGCGAAACCAGCGAAATAGTAGCGGAAGTCTATATAAGTGTAGATAGGATTAAAGACAATGCCAAACAACTTAAAACACCATTCAACGAAGAAGCTCTCAGGGTAATCTTCCACGGCGCTCTCCACCTTTGCGGTTACAAGGATAAAAAGAAGGAAGAAGTCCAACTAATGCGTTCCAAAGAAGACTACTACATAAACCTCTATTCAAGATAAAGTTCCACGTGGAACTTTTTTTTCTAGCCCCAACATTAATCATAAAACAACAATTAGACCCTAACCCTCTAGCCCTTAATTTATTTAAACAAACCCAGGCATAACAAAAGCATTCTCCATAATTCGCTTTCATTTATGATTTAGAAAATATGGCCACAATATTCCGGATATATATCTAGCATCTGTAATCAGTGTTTCTATCAATAAACCATATCTCAATCCTAGTTCCTTCCTTTCTCGTTCCACGTGGAACATAAAACGCCTTCGAATCCTGTTAATCCTAAAATCCAACCAATCCCGGCCCCAATCCCCGTTCCACGTGAAACATCTTAATCCATTTTAAGAATTCTTACCAAAATCTCAGTCTATCTTTGCACCCTAAATAAAGCCAGATGTTTCCAGAATACGATGTAATTGTGGTTGGTGCCGGTCACGCAGGGTCTGAAGCCGCTGCCGCCGCTGCCAATCTAGGTAGTAAGGTCTTATTAATAACGATGAATCTGCAGGTTATCGGCCAAATGAGCTGTAATCCTGCAATGGGCGGAATTGCTAAAGGACAGATTGTAAGGGAAATAGATGCCTTAGGAGGTTATAGTGGGATAGTGAGCGACCGTTCAATGATCCAGTTCAGGATGTTGAATAGGAGTAAGGGGCCTGCCATGTGGAGTCCCAGATCACAAAACGACAGGATGCTCTTTGCCCAAACATGGAGGGAAATGCTGGAACAGACGCCTAATGTTGACTTTTACCAGGATATGGTGAAGAGTCTTGTTATAAAAGGAGACAAGGTTTGTGGAGTTGTAACGGGTCTGGGTCATGAAATTAAAGCCAGGGCAGTGGTTGTAACCAGCGGGACATTCCTGAATGGCATTATTCATATTGGTGAAAAACGTTTTGGTGGTGGCCGTGTAGCAGAAAAAGCAGCTACAGGAATTACCGAGCAGCTGGTTGAATTTGGCTTTGAAAGCAGTAGACTTAAAACCGGAACTCCTCCAAGGGTTGACGGACGCAGTCTTGACTACACTAAAATGGATGAACAACTGGGTGATGAAGAGATAACAGGCTTCTCATACCTGGATGTTCCAAAGATCACAGCTACCCAGCAAAGAAGTTGTCATATTACCTATACAAACCAGACAGTTCACGATATTCTGAAAACAGGTTTCGACAGAAGCCCGATGTATACTGGTAGAATCGAAGGAGTGGGGCCAAGATATTGCCCTAGCATTGAAGACAAGATCAACCGTTTCGCTGACAAGGAAAGGCACCAGATCTTCGTTGAACCGGAAGGTTTCAATACAATTGAGATTTATGTGAACGGATTCTCCACTTCATTACCTGAAGAAGTTCAGTATGCAGCTATAAAACATATCCCTGGCTTTGAAAATGTAAAATTCTTCAGACCGGGATATGCCATTGAATACGACTATTTTCCACCAACGCAGTTAAAATACTCCCTGGAAACAAAGCTTCTGAGTAGCTTATTCTTTGCAGGTCAGGTAAACGGAACTACCGGTTATGAGGAAGCCGCCTGCCAGGGACTTATTGCCGGCATCAATGCTCATCAAAAGATCAATGATCTTGAGCCACTTATCCTGAAAAGAAGCGATGCTTATATAGGAGTACTGATCGATGATTTAATTAGTAAAGGCACGGAGGAACCATACAGGATGTTTACCAGCAGGGCAGAGTATCGTACCTTATTAAGGCAGGATAATGCTGACTTGAGATTGACTGAAATGAGTTACAGAATGGGACTGGCAAGCCAGAAAAGAATGGAAAAGACCCTTGATAAAAAGAATAGGGTTGTTACCATGCGCAAGCTGCTTACCGAAACCTCAGTAGAACCGGCGGATATAAACAGCTATTTGGAGACCATAGAATCTGCTGCACTTACCGAGAAGCAAAAGGCAGCTAAGATTCTGCTCCGTCCGGACGTGACATTAAAGGATATGATCGATTCTTCCGAAACGCTGAAAACGTTGTTCGCAGAGTATACCCCGGAGATAGTTGAGCAGACTGAAATCCAGGTGAAGTACGAACGTTACATCGAGAAGGAGCAGGAACTCGTGCAGAGAATGTCACAGATGGAAGACCTTGTAATTCCGGATTCATTTAATTATGACGGAATTTCATCGTTAAGCAACGAAGCACTCCAGAAATTTAAAAAAGTAAAACCAAAGACCCTGGGCCAGGCAAGCAGGATCAGCGGAGTTAGTCCGACTGACGTACAAATACTTATGGTATACATGGGCCGGTAGTTTTTCTCATATATTTTTTCAAGTGGCAATCGTCCTTAACAGGCTGATTGCCACTTGCTTTTGAGATGCCCGGATTTATTAAGAAAATCGTGTTAAATTACACTTCCTACCATTTATGAATGGTCCCGCGTTTGTAATATTATCCCATAAACGGCTTGTTTTGAGAACATCTTTTACATTCATTTTATTTCTCTTTTTTTCTTTCAGTTATTCGTTTAGCAAGGCTCAGCAACAATACAATGTAGAAGGTAAGGTTGTGGACTATTCAAACCGGAGACCCCTCGAAGCCGTTTCTGTTTTTACCACTTCAGGGAAAACCCTCATAACTGACAGCCTGGGAAAATTTACCGTACCTGTAAAAAGTGGTGATTCGATCTGGTTTTCTTACTTTGGAAAAAGAACCCAAAAGTATCCGGTGGATACAATAGCTAATCCCTACAGTTTTGAAGTCGGACTTCACATTGATGTCGCCTGGCTGCCTGCCGTTAAAGTAAGATCCAGCGATTATAGATCGGACTCCATTTTAAACAGGCAGAATTACGCCAAGGCTTTTGATTACAAAAAGCCCGGCATTGCAATTAGTAGCAATCCGCCATCTTCATATGTTCCCGGAAGTGTGACCTCCGCTTTTGATCTGGATGCACTGATCGATGTTTTCAGGTATAAAAAGAAACGTCAGATGGCGAGCCTGCAAAACAGGTTATTGTTTGAAGAACAGGATAAATATGTGCTACATCGATTCAGTAAAAGGTTGATCAAGCAACTAACCAATCTCGATGGCAAATCATTGGATTCATTTATAATGATTTACAAACCTCCTTATGACGTGATGCTCGCAATGAATGATATAGAACTTGGATATTATATACAGCAATGTTATTATCAGTTCCGCCATATACAACCAACTAAATCCGAAAAACCAGATGTGTTCATTCGCAAGCCGGAGGAAGAAGAACCTTAATAATTTCGACAAGCGAAATTAATCTCTAAATAAATCCTGTAAATTCCGGCCAGGGTAAATAACCTGTCTGAATTTATTATTTTTGCCGTTGTAAAAAGATGTGATATGATTAAAACCGGAAATCCTGTAATCAGCATTTATACAGAAATGACTCCTAATCCGGAAACAATGAAATTTGTTGCAAACAAATTATTGTTCCCCGGTAAAAGCATAGATTTTCCTGATGAAACTACTGCAGCTCCTTCTCCATTAGCAAAAGAGCTCTTTAGCTTTCCTTTTATAAAAAGCGTTTTTATCGCCAGCAATTTTGTAACACTTACAAAAACGCAGGAGACAGAAGACTGGCAGGACGTTATTCCAACCATTAAACAATTCCTGAAAGATTATCTTGAAGGTGGTGGTATAGTTGTTAACGAGGACGAACTTGCAAAAGTAAAACAGGAAGCTACCAATGATGTAGCCGCTGATGATGATGACGTAGTAAAACGCATCAAAGAATTGTTAGACAACTATGTGAAACCCGCAGTTGAAATGGATGGTGGTGCTATCCAGTTCAAAAGCTATAACAGCGGTGTTGTAAACCTTATGCTGCAGGGAAGTTGTAGCGGTTGCCCATCTTCAATGATCACTTTAAAAGCCGGTATTGAAGGAATGATGAAACGCATGATACCTGAAGTAAAAGAAGTAGTTGCCGAAGCTGAATAAGTTTATTAGCATATAATAAGAACCCTGGAAATAATTTCCGGGGTTTTTATTTGCTCAAATTATACTATGCGACAAATGTCGCTTTATAATAAGACAATCATATTTCAATATAAATTCATCATAACGGTACTGCCTTTATGTACGAAAGAAAAAAGATAGTTGTAATAGGTCCCGAGTCAACGGGCAAAAGTACTCTATGTGAATTGCTGGCTTCGCATTACAACACAAGTTGGTGCGCTGAATATGCAAGAGAATATTTGCTGACGCACGAAAGGCAATACAATTATGATGATCTGCTTACAATTGCAAAAGGACAATTGTCTCTTGAAGAAAAGACTTCTGAACACCTTGCCGTTATTGATCCGCAGCAGATCAAACCATTGATCATAGACACAGACATGTATGTGATGAAAGTCTGGTGCGAATATGTATTTCAGCGATGTCATCAGTTTATACTCGATCAGATCACTACACGCAAATATGATCTCTACTTGTTGTGCAATATAGATCTGCCATGGGTGCAGGATGAACTACGCGAATATCCGGATGAAATTTACAGAAGAGAACTGTTCCACATTTACAAAGACCTTCTTATAAATCAACAGACCCCGTGGGTACAGATAAACGGATCCTATGAAGAGCGGCTACAAACAGCTATTTCGGCAATTGATAAAATGTTACTTGTGTAACAATGAGGGAAAACAATTTGAAACACGAAGACACTAAGAACACAAAGCAGCACAAAGTCTTAAGAAGCGCTAACGCGGAAAGTACATGCTGCGTCGCCCCATCTTTGCGTTCGCCGCGTGAAACAAATATTTTCTCACTAAAATAAAAAACCACCGTGCTTACGGTGGTTTTCACTTTATACTAAGCTATTCTAGTTGTTCAGCATTAGTGGCATTACAAGCATCAACAGCTCCTGGTTACTCTCTTCTTCAATCGGCTTAATAAGACCCGCTTTTGTTGGTGTTGATAACTCCATTTTGATCTCATCACCATCAACGCCATTCAGCATCTCAATCAAAAATTTTGCGTTGAAAGCAATTTGCAGATCTTCACCATCGTACTGGCAGCTCATACGCTCGTTACCTTCAAAACTGAAATCAACATCCTGCGCTGTTAATGTAAGCTCGCTGCCGCTTATGTTCAAAGCAACCTGGTTAGTGCTTTTATTACTGAACACACTTACACGTCTTAATGCACTCTGGAAATCAGATTTAACAACCACAAGCTTGTAAGGATTGTCAGCAGGAATAACGACTTTATAATCTGGGAAACGCGCATCAATCAATCTACAGATCAATTGTGTTGAACCATGCTTAATGAAAAGGTGATTGCTGTTATAGCTGATCGTTATTTCATCTGAATTGTCAGGCAATGCATTCTTCAGCAAGTTCAAAGGTTTCTTTGGAACGATGAAGCTGTCTGATTTTGGACAAACTACATCTGTTCTTTTATAACGTACAAGTCTGTGCGCATCCGTAGCGACAAATTGAGCACTGTTTCCATTCAGTTCAAAGAAAACACCTGTCATTGCAGGACGAAGATCATCATTGCTAACAGCAAACAAAGTTTTATTGATCGCAGTTATCAGGGCTCCGCTGCTCATGTTAAAGCTATTGGTTTCATCCGCTGATGGCTCTTTGGGAAAGTTATCGGGATTTTCACCCATTACTTTATACTTACCATTATCACTGGTAATTTCAACTGCATATTTGCTATCTATATTAAATGTCAGCGGCTGATCTGGAAGGTTTTTCAAAGAATCCATCAGGATCTTTGCAGGGATACATACTCTACCGTTCATTTTACTTTCCACATCCATTTCAACTCTCATAACGGTTTCAAGGTCGGTAGCAACAATTCCTAATTTTTTATCCTGAATCTCAAATAAGAAATCTTCTAATATTGGCAATACCGTATTAGCGCTAATTACACCACTTATTTGTTGTAAGTGTTTTAATAAAGCTGAAGAGGATACAATAAATTTCATAAAACGCTCTCAAGTTTTGTAATCCAACAAACCTACTGTAAAATAAATTATTATGGAAAACCAGTTTTACATTTCAGCTTTATTCACACCCGAATGTGAATTAGTTGTGCGGGATAGAAGCCAGTAACTGGCTGAATTTTTCTTTATGCACGGGTTTAAGAATATAGTCGGCAACAGATTGATATTGTCTTGATTTATTGATATCGTGTTCATCTATTGACGAACTCACCATATAAACCGGAATATTTTTACCTAATGAAATACGCGCATAATTCTCAAGGAACTGCCAACCGTTCATTACCGGCATATTGATGTCAAGGAAGATTATATCAGGAAGATCGGAACTTGATTTGTGGGTTTCCAGATAGCTGATTGCTTCAGCCCCGTTGGAGAAAGTTAATACGCTGTCAGCCATCCCCGTGGCTTCGATAGTCTTACGCACTGCGAACTGATAAACTTTGTCATCATCAACAACACAAATGGTCAGTCTCATAGCTTTCATTTGGGGCATAACTTTTAAATTTCCAATCTTTGCAGGTTATTCACGAGAATTTGTTTAATTTTTAAAGCTCAATTCTTGAACAATCTTACAAAGCAAAAAGCACTACATAAAATCAGCAATTTTTGTGCCTATCAGGAGCGTTCACCGGCTGAAACGCTTGAAAAGCTTGCATCTTACGGATTAAATTCTGCTGAAAGCGAAGAAATACTTCACTCCCTGGTAAAAGAAGGATTTGTAAATGAACAAAGATTTGCCCTTCAATACGCCGGATCCAAATTTAGATTAAAACATTGGGGAAAACGAAAGATTCAGTATGCTTTAAAATTAAAGGGCATTTCACAGGAATACATTACAGAAGCACTTGCTTCAATAGACATGGATGATTACTATGCTACACTTGAAGATCTTGCCAGGCAAAAGATATCAACACTTACTAAGGAAACAGATCAATCGTGCAGGGTAAAAACAACAACTTATCTTTTACAAAAAGGTTATTCACAATCAGACATACAAGAAATTATTAAAACTCTTATCTCATCCAGAAATGAGTAAACCCATGCCACTCAAACTATTACCTTCGCAGCATAAAATCTAATGTTATGGCACAGTTCCGCAACTTCAGGATGGTAAATTATGTGATTTTCGGAAGAGGAAGTTTTGACCAACTGGATGAAATTCTTGCTCCTAACCGCAAAAACGGTGCTCCAATGGTATTTTTTGTCGATTACTTTTTCGAAGGAAAACCTTTGGCTGACAGAGTTCCATTAAAAGGCAATGACAAACTTATTTATATTGATGTAACACACGAACCTAAGACCTCTTATGTGGATAAACTGGCCAAAGACCTAAAAGAAGAATTCGGAACGGTAAGTGGTATTATTGGCATTGGTGGTGGTTCTGTAATGGATCTGGCCAAAGCCGTTTCTTTAATGATGACCAATGAGGGTTCATCCGCCGATTACCAGGGATGGGACCTCGTAAAGAAACCCGGTGTGTATAAAGTAGGTATTCCAACGTTAAGCGGAACCGGCGCTGAGGTAAGCAGAACCTGTGTACTTACCGGACCAACTAAAAAACTGGGTATGAACTCTGATTATACACCATTTGATCAGATAGTTCTTGACCCTGAATTAACAGCAAACGCACCGGCTAATCAGCGCTTCTATACGGGAATGGATTGCTATATCCATTGCGTTGAAAGTCTGGAAGGAACTTACCTGAATGAATTCAGCAAAAGCTATGGTGAAAAAGCGCTTGAGCTTTGCCAGGAAGTATTTCTTGAAAAAGACACGTGGGACGAAGAAAGTGATGATAAACTGATGATGGCATCTTATGCCGGCGGAATGAGCATTGCTTATAGCCAGGTAGGCGTAACCCACGCTGTTAGCTATGGCTTAAGCTATCTGTTGGGAACCAAACATGGAATTGGAAACTGTATAGTAATGAACCATCTTGAAGAATATTATCCTGAAGGAACAGCGGAGTTCAAGAAAATGGTTGAAAAAAATAATATTGATATTCCGGAAGGCATCTGCAAAGATCTGACCGACGAACAGTTCGATACCATGATCAATGTTTCCCTCGGCATGAAAGCCTTGTGGGAAAACGCACTCGGCGCAGACTGGGAAAAGATAATGACGCGTGAAAAGCTAAGAAAACTGTACAAACGTCTTTAACATTTATGAAAGCCACCACCAAGTGGCTTTTTTTATTAACAAAGTTGTCAACAGCTTGGCATGGTACTTGAAAAATAGCAATAAGCTAAAAGAATTCACCTTTATTGTTTAACATTAAATTGAGCACATATGAAAAGAGTTAAACTGGGCCTTGCGGCCCTTGCTATATCTGCCGCTGGTTTCTTTGCATTCACCAATCTGCAGGGTGGAGGAATTAAAGGATCTATTACACCTGCCGATGGCGCGAAAGAAGCCTGGGCGCTATCTTCTACAGACACTATAAGAGCCACAATTAGCGGGGGAGCATTTACATTTACAAATGCTAAAGCTGGTACATATAAAGTGATGATAGACGCAACTGAACCTTACAAAGATGTGATTAAGGAAGGCGTTCAGGTAGCCGACGGACAAACAACGGATTTGGGCGAAATTAAACTTGAAAAATAAGTTTTATCAGCATCAGTCATAGAGTACACCTCGCAACCAGAAAAAAACCGGCACTTATTACTGCCGGTTTTCTTTTGTGCTATTGCTCATCTGCGGATGGGCCATACATGCCGGGAACCGCAAGATCATTCAATCTCAGGTATACGGTCAACTGACCGCGATGATGTACAACATGATTAAATACCATACTCCTGATTACTGCCGCCTTCGGTAATTCCAGAATAACATGATCACCTTTACGCAAGGTCCATTTCTTCATTAGCAGGCTGTCATCAGCCCCTTCAAGTGCCTTCGTGGCTTCATCCAGGTTCTTTTCAAAAACCTCCAGCACCTCCAAAAAACCCGTCAGCGGTTGCCTTCTCGGACTACTGGCTAAATCAAGTTCATCACTGTTAATTGTCATAGTTATCCACGTCGTAAGGTTGGCGATGTGACTAGCCAACTGACCCATGGTATAAGATTTCTGATGAGGTCTCCACTCGAACTTATCTTCGGCTTGTTTTAAACGCTCCAGTATTTTACGTGTATTAGCCGCCTCGTGTTTTAATTCCGGCAACATCATTTGAGCAATTCCCATACTTATAATTTTAGATTAAAGATTCGGCAATTTTTTGCAAGCCTCAATGCTAAAACAAATCAACATTCATCTTGTTCACAGCCTTCTTCACATATCTGTGTATAACTTACGGCAACGCAAAAATCGGCAACGTAAAACCAACTCTTTGGCTTACGTATATAATGTTTTTGAAACGCAAAACTACTTAGTCAAATTGATTGAATATCCCTTTATTTTGTGTAGCAGAACAAAATATATTCTAAATTTTTTAGCATTATATTGATAAATTAATTAGTTTTGTTTTCTCATTACCTCTAAAACGAATAATAATGTCAAACGCAGAAAAACTTAAAGCACTCAAGCTCACGATAGATAAAATAGATAAAGATTTTGGCAAGGGTAGTGTAATGATGATGAATGAAAAGGCCGAAAAACAACTGGAAGTAGTTTCAACCGGATCCATCGGTCTTGATACTGCACTTGGAATAGGCGGATTACCAAAAGGAAGAATTGTTGAAATATATGGACCTGAATCTTCAGGTAAAACAACTGTAGCCACGCATGTGATTGCTGAAGCTCAGAAAAAAGGCGGCATTTGTGCGATAATAGATGCCGAACATGCCTTTGACAGCGCTTATGCGCAAAAGCTGGGTGTTGATGTGGATAACCTTTTAATATCTCAACCTGATTATGGTGAGCAGGCGCTTGAAATTGCTGACCGCTTAATTCTTTCCGGTGCGCTGGATGTTGTGGTAATTGACTCAGTAGCTGCGCTTGTACCGAAAGGTGAGTTGGAAGGTGAAATGGGTGATAGCAAAATGGGCTTACAGGCACGTTTAATGAGCCAGGCTTTACGTAAACTTACAGCTACTATCAGCAAGACAAATACCGTTTGTATCTTCATTAACCAGTTACGTGAAAAGATCGGTGTAATGTTTGGAAACCCTGAAACAACAACCGGCGGTAACGCTTTAAAATTCTATGCTTCTGTACGTTTGGATATCCGCCGTATGGCACAGATCAAAGATGGTGATGAAGCAATCGGTAACCGTATAAAAGTAAAAGTTGTAAAAAATAAAGTGGCTCCTCCTTTCCGTTCTGCAGAGTTCGATCTGGTGTTTGGTGAAGGTATCAGCAAAATAGGTGAGATACTTGATATGGGTGTGGATCTTGGCATTGTACAGAAAAGCGGTAGCTGGTTCAGCTATGACAGCAACAAACTGGGCCAGGGTCGTGAGGCAGTGAAAAAATTATTGCAAGACAATCCTGAATTAGCAAATGAAATAGAAGGTAAGATCAGGGCAAAACTTATGGATGTTCCCGCAGGCTCTGTTTTACAGGAAGCTGAGGAAGATTAATAGAACTATATGGGTTAGTAAATGAAGGCCATCTTTCCAGATGGCTTTCTTATTTCTGAGAGGTTATCAACATGCAATTGTGAATAAGCGACCTGATGCTTATTCCGATTTTCATGAACCATAGCTTTATTCACACCAGGTGAAGAAAAATATTATTAAGCCAGGCTGTTTATTCTTCTGATAAAAATTTTTGCATGACAAGCTTCAACAAAAGATGAACAAACTTATGCCCGGCTTAATAATATTAGCTCATAGAGGGATCCTCTCTTCAAAGTGACCATCAGGCCCAATGTAAGTTACTTTCTTACTAATGCCATTCAATGTGGCTTCGTAAAACCGTACGCCCGATTTTGCAAGCTCGGTCATAAAAACAGGATAATCAATCTTGTCTTCACGTTTGTCCTTGATCGCTTGTGTTACCTGTTTTTTATTGAAACTTCTTGCAATTTCCCTGGGAACAACATCACTTATGTGAATAACGTTTTCCCCTTCGGGCATCCGATACAAAACCGTGCTGGTAGCAACATCAACGGTATAAGAAGCAACTCCAATGTCAATAAGCATAGACATGAGAGAAGGATAATCCCGCGCCATTTTATAGGCGTTCCTGATTCGTTGCATTGTATCCATAACCTACCTGATTAAATATCTTTATTTATCCATGTAGTCGTTCACAAAAGGCAGCTAATTGTCAAGAACAACAAACCAACAAAGTCAACAGTTTATCCACATCTATCCGCCAATCAGACCTGCAGCCCTGCTTATTTCAAGCATACGCTCAATTGGTTTTAAAGCCGCTTTTCTAAGCGTTTCATCCATGGTGATTTCCGGGGTTTCATATTCCATGCACAGGTACAGCTTTTCAAGTGTATTCAGCTTCATGTGTGGACAATCATTGCATGCACAGCTGTTATTCGGCGGGGCCGGTATAAATGTCTTGTGAGGTGCATCTTTTTGCATCTGGTGCAGTATACCTGTTTCTGTAGCAACAATATATTCTTCTGCACTATCCTGAATAGCATATTTCAACAGTTGCGTTGTGCTTCCAACAAAATCAGCAACCTGCAAAACAGCATCTTCACACTCAGGGTGCGCAATCAATTTGGCTTTAGGGTGACGGACTTTTAATTTAGTGATCTTCTCCAGGCTGAATATTTCATGAACCATACATGCACCGTTCCACAGTACCATGTTGCGTCCGGTCTTTTTGTTGAGATATCCACCAAGATTTTTATCTGGCGCAAAAATGATCGGCTGATCCTTCGGAACACTCTCTATAATCTTCTCTGCATTTGAAGATGTGCAGATTATGTCGCTAAGGGCCTTAATTTCGGCTGTACAGTTTATATAACTAATTACGATGTGCCCGGGGTATTTTGCCTTAAAATGGGCAAATAAATCAGCAGGAGCGCTATCGGCTAAGGAACATCCGGCCTTTAAATCGGGAAGGAGCACTTTTTTGTTTGGGTTGAGAATTTTTGCCGTTTCAGCCATAAAGTGCACTCCGGCAAATACAATTATATCAGCATCTGTCTTTGCTGCCTGTTGAGCAAGGCCAAGGCTATCGCCAATATAATCTGCAACATCCTGTATATCCGGCTCCTGGTAATAGTGAGCCAGCAGTATTGCATTCTTTTCTTTCTTCAATCGTTCTATTTCCGCAAACAGATCCAGGCGCGGATCTATTTCAATATTCAAATAACCGTTCGAATCAACATTTGCTTTTGCTCTTTGCAAAACTTCATCCGGAACTACATTAAGATTGTTCATCGTGCGTTGTTTAATTTTTTGCAGGCAACAAATATCCAACAACCTGAGAAAAAAATTTTTTGAAATCACTCTCAAAAAATGTGAATATCGACCGTAATATTCTTTAATAATACATTTATAAAAAAAAAGCTATTACTATTACGGCTGTGGATATCGTGATAACTTTCTTATCCCCACAATGCAAAGTTAATGACTGATTATCTATCCACACATATCCACATAAAACTCACACTGTGAAACGTTCGTGAAATATAAAAAAGGCGGCTTTACCCACATCGGTGGAAAATCTTAAACCGGTTTATGCCCATCTGGTAATTCACAAGTAATTAACTGTTAATTAAGATGGGGGAAAAAGTGATTAAGAAAGTGGAAAATCGAAAAAACCGGAAAACCGCCTTAGTTATTCCACTCGCGTCCACAATCCGCATTGTTAAAAAGTGAGTTTATTAACGGCTTTACCCGGTTTTCAACATTTTTGTGTTAATTAATGTTCCACGGAAGTTTTTTTACCGCTTTTTACATAAAAAAACACAGGATTATGGTTTTCTGCATGCATATATATAATATATATGGGGGTAAAACGCCAAAAAGCCCAAAAAAGCAAATACGACAATATTTTCAGCCGTTATCCACAATTTGTTGAAATGTTTTTTCCCCTATTTTTGCCATCCTTATATTAAACCGTATTAACTAATATGTCAGTAATTCAACGAATTCGTGATAAAGGCGCGTGGATTGTCTTTATTATCATTGCTCTTGCCCTAATTGCTTTTATTCTGCAGGATGGCTTGTACCGTAAAGGAAGTTTATTCGCTAATACCACAACTGTTGGTAAAGTAGATGGAGAATCTATAGAGAAAGCTGATTTTGAAAGAAAAGTAGAATTTATTCAGCAAACCAACCAGCAGGCAGCAAACATGCCCCGCGAACAGTTGATGGCGGGTGTATGGAACCTGATGGTGAATGAAGTGTTGATGAATAAAGAATACAAAAAACTTGGCGTACAGGTTACAGGTGACGAAATAAGCAACCAGTTGTTCGGTGCTAATCCTCCGCAATGGCTTGTTCAGGCATTTACTGATCCTAATACCGGCCAGTTTAATATGGAGCAGGCTAAACAGCAGTTTAACCAGCTTAAGAAAAAGAAAAATGATCCGCAGGTTAATGCGATCTATGAAGCATATATTCAGCCAACAATCGATCAGACATTACAACGCAAATACCAGTCTTTGATCACTGGTGCTGCATACATTCCTAAATGGATGGTTGAGAAAATGAGCGCTGATAATAATTCTATCGCAAGCGTTTCTTATGTATTTGTTCCTTACAATTCAGTTGTTGACAGCACCATCAAAGTATCTGATGATGATATTAACAACTATGTGAATAAACATAAGAACCTGTTTAAGCAGGATGAAGAAACACGCTCTGTTTCTTATGTAGCTTTTGATGCAAATCCAAGCTCACAGGATAGTGCTGCTGTTTACAAACAACTGGAAGAAATTAAACCAGAGTTTGTTAACACTCCTACTGCAAACGTGAAAACATTTGTTGCTTCTAAAGGAAGCGCTATTCCTTATTATGATGGTTACATCACAAAAAGTACGGTACAGGTTCCGAGCGCTGACAGCATTTTAAAACTGGCAGACGGACAGGTGTTCGGACCGTATCTTGATAATACTAACTACACCCTGGCTAAAATGATCAGCCGCCGTGTAATGCCTGATTCTGTAAAATGCCGCCACATATTAATTAAGACAGAAAATCAGGGACAGCCTGTATTACCTGATAGCGTTGCCAAGAAAAGAATTGACAGCATTGTTAACGCTATTAACCATGGTGCAAGCTTCGATTCGATGGTTCAGAAATTCAGCGATGATCCCGGAAGTAAAGCTACCAACGGAGAATATACATTTACTGCAATGCAGTTCGGAAGCATCAGCAAAGAGTTCGCTGAAACCATATTCTACGGCAAAACCGGTGATAAGAAAACGGTGAAAGTTGAGAACGCTGCATATGGTGGTTACCATTATATTGAAGTTCTTGACCAAAAGAAATTTGAAGACGCCTACCAGATCGCATATGTTTCAAAACCAATCGCAGTTAGCGCTGAAACAGATGTAACTGCAAGTAATGCAGCGAGCCAGTTTGTAGCTGTAAGCCGCGATATGAAGAGCTTTGAGCAGAATGCGGTTAAACAAGGTAAACCCGTTTTACCCGCTACTGAAATAAGGGAAAACGATGCTAACATTGGTACATTAGGTGAAAGCAGAACTTTTGTAAGATGGGTATATGATAACAAGCTTGGTGCTATTTCTGAGCCTACTAAAATTAATAACAGGTATATAGTTGCAATTATTACCAATATTAATAAAGAAGGTTTACAAAATGCAGCTACTGCAAGACCAATGGTTGAAAGTATCATCAGAAACGAGAAGAAAGCCAAGGTGATCGTTGATACAAAAATGAAAGGAAATACTTTAGAATCCTATGCTCAGGGTGCTGGCGCATCTGTACAGAAAGCAGATAGCATTTCTTTCCAAACTCCGTTTGTTCCAGCTGTAGGAAATGAACCTAAAATGGTTGGTGCTGCATTCAACAAATCTTTACAGGGAAAAGTAAGCTCGCCGATCGCAGGTACTACTGGTGTTTTTGCTGTAAAAGGCGAATCCATCGGTGCAAAAGCTTCTATGGAAAGCAATCCTGCTTCATTGAAAGCACAGCTTGAAAATACGTTGCGCAGTATGATCGGGTACAGATCTATGGCCTCCTTAAGGCAAGCTGCAACTGTAAAAGATTACAGAAGCAAATTCTATTAGTAGATAACTAAATGAAATATAGAAAGGGGTGTTACGAGAGTAGCATCCCTTTTTTTGTTGGGTATAATTAGCGCTTCTCGACCGACGCTGAAGGCGTCGAAGCTTTAGCACAGGCAACGCCCTGGAAGGGCGGAAGAAATTAAACCATATAAGTAAGGTGTCGGCCGCGCCAACGTTTCTTTGTAAACAACTGATAAAGCTTAAAGCCCAAAGCGAACCGAAGCGAAGTTTTTTAAACCATATAAGGCATATAAGAGCAAATAAGAGCTTTTGCCCAGGATAATAGTAACACTTAAACGACAATATATTTACTTAACCAGTTCGGACCTTCACCATTCACTATCCACTAGTTGTATAGAAGGGATGTAAGAGAATATAAGATTTTCCGCTCTGCGGAAGTCCCAGCTTCCGCAAACCTGCTCTATCGCTTGGAGCGATTAATTGTAAAAGACATATCGCCAAAGGCGATAGAGTAAAGCCACGAAGCCAGGAGGCTTCGCGGAGCGGCGAACAGCCGCTTAACTTATATTCCTTACATCCCTTCTATACAACTAGTGAATAGTCAATAGTCAATGGTGAAAGTCCGGTCTGGCTAAGTAAATTTATTCTCGCTTAAGTACAATTATTATTGTAGACAAAATCCTTATTTGCTCTTATATGCCTTATATGGTTTAAAAAACTTCGCTTCGGTCAGCTTTAGGCTTTGGGCTTTAAGCTTTAGGTTTTAGGCCAGTTGTTTATAACGAAACGTTGGCGCGGCCGACACCTTACTTATATGGTTCAAATCCAAAGACCGCAGGTCTTCAAATGCATTTCTAAAATGTTTTTCCATCTGTTTTGCAAACAAATACATCACCATGTTTCAATCTAATCAAATCAGCTCCCAAATAAAAAAGCGACTGATATTCAGCCGCCTTTCCATTTATCTATATTAAATCGTTATCGCTCTAACTATTTACCCTGCGGAGTTTCCAACAGTTTAAAGAACTGATCTAACTGCGGTAGAATAACAATTCTTGTCCTTCTGTTAGCTGCTTTTCCGTCTGCAGAATCATTTGTCGCAACAGGTATATATTCACTGCGACCCGCTGCTGTCATACGTGCCGGTTTGATATTGTATTGATCCTGAAGTATTCTTACTACAGAAGTTGCACGCTTAACACTCAGATCCCAGTTGTCCTGCAACACAGAATTACCTTTATAAGGAACATTGTCAGTATGGCCTTCCACCATAAATTCAATATCAGGCTGGTTGTTCAAAACCGCCGCAACTTTTCCTAACACTTCTTTCGCGCGGTCGGTAACAACATAGCTTCCGCTTTTGAAAAGTAGTTTATCAGAGATGTCAATGTAAACTACACCTTTATCCACCTTGATGTTAATATCCTTATCATCAAGATTACCTATAGCACCTTTCAGATTCATCACCAGCGCCATGTTTAAGGAGTCTTTACGAGCCATTGCTGACTGCAGATCCTTGATATAAGCGTCTTTAGCGCCTATATTTTCAAGTGATTTATTGATACTTTCAGCCTGGGAGCTGGAGATAACAGACAAATCTTTAAGCTGTGATAATACCTGGGTATTGTTGGTTTTTAAGAAGTCTACCTGGTCAGTCAATGCACGAATTCTTGATTCGTAATCAGCCCGGCTGCTGGCATATGCCGCTGAAGAATCTTTAGAAGTCTGCTCACAGTTTCTGAGCTTTTGTTGTAATTCAAGATAGGCGCCGTTCAACTGTCCATATTTAGCTTCGGCTTGTCTTACTTTTTTGGGGCTAACGCATGAGAATAAAAGACCAAAGGATAGAATGGATACGGTAACATACAATGCTTTCATGTCAAATAAATTTAAATGAATTAGAACCTTTAAATATTGTGCCAATGTTCACTACACCGTAAAAACGGTGCAAAGGTACATGGCTTACATGTAATAGAAATGTAGCAACAATCGCTGTTGCCTAAAGATAACAAAAAAGCAAGTGAATTAATTGCTAGCCAGCAATATAGATGCCATGAAATTTAACTTTTTTGGATAGCGGCATGTTAATGCTGCGAACTAAGATGATTGTTTGAAGATTTTGAAACAACTGAAAATAATTCATTTGCATTGAATGGCTTTATAAGTATGCCATTCATACCAGCTTCAAAAACCTTGGATTGAATTTCAGAAGGAATAGCGGCTGTAAGCGCGATAATAGGAGTTTGGTTTCCTGTGGCCCTTATCCGTTTTGTTGCATCGTATCCGTCAACAAGTGGCATGTGGAGATCCATCAGAATAATATTGTATTTATTTTGCGTGCTCATAACCACAGCTTTTTCGCCATTATCAGCCACCTCAACATCCACTTTCCACATATCCAGGAACTTCTTGGCTATAAACACATTCATCGGATTGTCTTCTACCAGTAATACTTTAACGCCTTGCAAATTTTTCATACTGCCATTTTCTTTATTTGACTGTATGTTTTCTACGGGGTACTGAGTGTTGCTTTTTTCAAAAGACTGTGTGAAATAAAAAACGGAACCAACGCCTACCAGGCTTCTCAATTGCAGCGTTGAGTTTTGTAATTCCAATAGTCTTTTACAAATAGCAAGGCCGAGACCGGTGCCACCATAACTTCTTAAAGTGGAAGAGTCCGCCTGGGTAAATTTATCGAATATTAGTTTTTGTTTATCCTGTTCTATGCCAATACCGGTATCTTCTATCTCAAAAGTTAATTTAAGCTCTTCATCAGTCTGCGAAACCAATTTAATACGTAAGCACACTGAACCGGTATGGGTGAATTTTATGGCATTGTTTACGAGGTTGTATAACACCTGGCTAAGGCGCGTAGGATCGCCCATTACAATTACTTTAAGCTCCGGCATTTCCAGTTTCAGGGCAATACCTTTTTGTTCTGCACTGGCCCTGGCACTAGCGATAATGTTTCTGGCGATGGCTGCCAAATCCATTTCAATATGTTCAAAAGTAATTTTCTGCTCCTCTATCTTATTGAAATCAAGGATATCGTTCACTATTACCAACAGATTGTTTGCTGAGAACAGCAGCACGTCCAGACTCTCCTTTTGATCCTGGCGCGGATTATTTTGTATAAGTAACTGGCTTGTACCTATGACAGAATTCAACGGTGTTCTTATTTCGTGGGACATAGTGGACAGAAATTCTGACTTCACTTTTAAACCAAGCTCCGCCTGTTGTTTGGCAACTTTCAAAGTAGTTGCAAACCGAAAAGACAGTATAAGCGATTGAAAAAAGAAGAACAGCAGATAAGCTGCGAACAACAGAATGTAATTAGATGCCTCGATTTTATAGAAATAGTTAACGTTGATGATAATAAATACAACGATGATTACCGCTGTGCTTATTAAGGCATATTTGGCCCCTATACGTTCTTTGCGTGCGGCTTTTATAAAAAGGTACATGCCATAAACAATGAACAATAGCAGCACCACCAAAAAGAAGTTTAGCATGGATGAAAACATCTTTACAGGAAGCACCAAAGCACAAAGCGTATACACCAAAGAAATAAGCGACATAATCGTTACAACGGGCCGGTGAACATCTGCCGGATATAAAAAGCGCATGTACTGTGCAAAGAAAAGTACACTCAGGAAAAGCGTTGTGTATTCCAGCCGCAGGGTTACAAACCAGCTTACATCCGGCACAATTGTGTGCAGGGAATAAGGACTAACGCCTGCTATACGATAGCTGTAGGTTATGCAAAACAATGCGAAAAAAAGGATGGCTTTATCATGCTGGCCAAACAAATACAAACCGATAAAAAAAAGTCCGCCCATAAAAAGGCATCCTGCCAGGGTAAAATCGAGTGCTATTTGCCTGTTCTTTTTCAGAATGATACTTTGTCTGTCTCCAATAACAATATGGTGGTAAGGCCCACCCCGGTGATGATGAAAATTACTTACCTGTAGCAACAGGTGTAACGTATCCGTATTATTTGGCAACAGACTACTGATGATCGTGCTCCAATAGGGCACTGTTGTTTCCCTGGTTTTTCCGGGAACGCCATTTTCGGCATTCACTTGTCCGTTTACATACAAGCGGAAGGCGCTGTAAACTTCAGGAACCTGCAATATCAGTTTGGGCCTTTTTTTTGGAAGCAATACATCCAGCTTATAAGTTGCATATCCAAAAGCTGGTAAATTTTTTCCGTTGACGACTGTATTATTCCAGAGTGTGGGAAATTCAGTGTATGTTTTAGGAGGCGTGTTTTCGCCGGGTTTTAACAGATGGCCGAAGTAGAATTCCCACTCACCGTTTAGAGGTACTTTTGAATTTGTAAGATCTGTATTCCGGAGGTCAATCACCCCTGTCTTTGCTACCTGAGGGCGTGTTGCTTTTAACGAACATGATGTTGTCAAAAATGCGATGGTAAAAAAAAATAAAACCCAACTAATTAAGTTAAAAACAGGTCTTAGCATTATCATAAGTAGCCTCAATCCTACAAAGTAACACTCTTTCTTCTATAAAACGTTCCACGGTAAGAATATTTGGATGTTTTTTCAATCGTGCAAATCTGTGAAATAATAAAAAAGTTTCAACTATCTTTCCATGATGAACATTCTGGGTAATTTAATCTGGTTGATATTCGGCGGCTTTTTAAGTGCATTGGGTTATTTTGTAGGGGGCCTGGTGCTTTGCTGCACAATCATAGGCATCCCTTTTGGTATTCAATGTTTTAAAATTGGTGCTGTAGTTCTGTGGCCTTTTGGTACGCGCATTGAAAACGGCCCCAATAACTACGGATGCCTTTCAACATTGTGCAACATCATCTGGATTATTTGTGGCGGTTGGTACACAGCGCTGGTGCATATTTTTTTCGCTTTTATACTCGCTATAACAATAATAGGAATACCATTTGCCAAGCAACACATGAAATTGGTGGAGCTTTCTTTAATGCCTTTTGGGAAAAGAATTGTTTAGGGGTGAATGGTGAATAGTGAATGGTGAATAGTGAAAAATGCGAGCTTGCTCAGAATTTTTATCAGGTGGATATTTGCAGTTATTAATTGTAGTGTCGATATAATGTTTACGGCCGTTGAATTAACTGGCATTCAAGATGACCGATATAATTAAACCTGCTTCACCTTTCACCATTGACTATTGACCATTCACGATCATGAAGCCCGGCCAATGTTCCTTATTAATGAATTGTGTTTATGACGATCAATCCCAATAAATATTTGCAGCTTTTCTTTCCGCAGGCAAACACGAAAAGAACAAAGGAAATATTTACCGTAAATCCTACGGTGATACCTGAGCGGAAAGAAGCAAAGGATGTTCATATCTATGTATTTGAGTATAGCGCTACTGAAATAAGGGAGTATACCTTTGCAAGGGTTGAAGAATGCTTCAGTTTTAAGAGCAGTGATAATATTAGCTGGATTAATATTGATGGTTTACGCAAGGCTGATGTGGAAGCTATCTGCAGGCAGTACAATATACACTACCTTTTTATGGAAGATATTCTTAGCGTGGGGCAACGCGCTAAGATGGACGAAATGGACGAAGGCCTTTTCTGTCTGTTGAATATGCTGTTCTTCAACGAAAAAGTGCTTGCGGTTGAGCAGGAACAGATCAGCATTGTACTCGGAAAAAATTTTGTGATCACTTTCCAGGAAGATCCTAAAAGAGATGTATTTGACCTTGTCCGTTCTAAACTAAAGGCCTCTGGCACAAAGCTGAGACAGTCCGGTGCGGATTATCTGTGTTATTCCCTAATAGACATGATTGTTGACCATTATTTTGTGGTAATGGAAAAGCTGAGCGAAAGAATTGAACTGCTTGAAGAGGATATTATTCGCTATGGGAATGCGAGATCACTCGCCCGCATTAATAACCTGCGTAAAGAGCTCATCGTACTAAAACGAAATGTTCTTCCGGTACGTGAGCTGGTGAATGGTTTTATACGGAGTGACAGCGAGTTGCTGGATGAAAAAACGACCAAATATTTCAAAGACGTTTATGACCATACGATACAGGCTTCAGACCTTGTAGAAAACTATCGAGATATGATGGTGAACCTTCAGGACCTTTATCTTAACAAGGTAAATATGAAAATGAACGAGGTAATGAAGGTGATGGCCATTGTAACATGTTTACTGGCGCCGGCTACGGTGATAGGCGGTATTTTCGGAATGAACTTTGAACGTATACCTATCTTGCACAATAAATACGGATTTTACATAGCAGTTGCGCTTATGCTGCTTATTCCTGTGTGGATGATCAGGCAGTTTAAAAGACGGGGATGGTTTTGAAAAAGCTATGAGCCTTCAGCTATGAGCCCTGAGCTTGGCATCCGGATGTACTTTCGATCAAGTATAATGGACATGTGTTTTTGGAAATATTCAGATGGAAAAACGCTGTGGAAGGCACAGCGTTTCAAAAGAATTTATGAATACCTACACTTTTAAACATCCGCGAAATCCCCTTGCGGCGTAATACGAATCTGCTCCATTGTGATATAAAAAGACAGTATCATAGCGACGATCACAAAATACTGCGCCACCCAGTTTTCTTATGTTAGCAGGTGTTACAACCCAACTGGAGGTTTTTGTGTCGAATTTTCCAAGCTGCTGCAGCTCCCTGTATTGTTCTTCCGTTAAAAGTTCAATGCCCATCTCAGCTGCCATGTTAACGGCACTATCTTCGGGCTTGTGTTCTTTTCTTTTCTCCAAAGCTTCGTGATCATAACAAAAGCTTCTGCGGCCCTTTGGACTTTCAGCAGAGCAATCATAAAAAAGGAATTCGCCGGTCTTCTTATCCAACCCAACTACATCCGGTTCGCCGCCGGTCGCTTCCATCTGGTTTAGCGACCATAATTTACGCGGTTGAGCGTCAAGCCTTGCCTGAACTTCAGCCCATTTTATATTTTTATGGCGAGCCATGTTTTTCTCAAATCGTGCTTTCAACACCTGGAGCAATTCTTCGTTTTGCGACGCTGTCAATTTCCTTTTATCGTTACTCATACTGCTGCTAATTTAATGCTGCTTTTGCCCGTTTTTTTGCTTTTGAATTATCGCCGCGTCGCCGCCTCTCCGCGTACGCTGCGTGCACCCTTCCTTAATTAGTCGTTCAACCCTTTTCCTTCCAAAATCAGCGGGACATATTTCTCAACTCTCGATTCGCGTGTTTTCGCTTGTTTGGGTGAGGAAAAATAAAGCAGGTAAGCTCTTTGACGCCCCGGCGTTAATGCTTCAAAAGCTTTTTTTAAAGCCCGGTTCTTGCCTAATCTTACTTGAAACTCTTCGGCAACCGCAAATTCTGTTGGCTTTTTCAGTTTTACCTGCAATCCGGCTTTTTCAACCTCGATAGCTTCATAAATATATGTCTTGATGGCTCGTTGCTTCTTTACTATTTCTTTTACGTCAGTAAAGCGGATCTGGCGTGCAGCTTGCACATTTTCAGTTTGCTGAATCAACATTCCATGCGCATCGTTTAACAATGCCCCTTTAAAAAACAGCAGCGCACAATAATCTTTAAATCCGTGAATTAAGACAATATTTCTGTCTTCAAAAGTATAGCATGGATTCCCCCATTTCAATTCTTCTTCCAATCCGCAATTAAGAACAATTGTTCTCAATTGCTCATACTCTTTCTGCCATTTTGTAGCCTTGTCAAAAAAGAAATCAACTTTGGGATTCATGAATTCTGATTTATTGATTAACTAAAATCACTTTTCTATCGGCGGGCCTGAAATACCAAGATACAACAGTAAGTGCAAGAAGTAGCAACGCCGGAAACATTTCCTTCATGGAGTGCCCGGTTGCAATATGCGAGAATATCGCTCCTGACATAATAAAGAAGAAGCCTGCATATGCCCATTCTTTCAGTAAAGGAAACCTGGGAACGAGAATGGCAACAACACCTAAAAGCTTCCATACACCTATTATGGTTAGAAAATAAACCGGGTAGCCAAGTTGTGTAATACCATAAACGCCGGGCGGTGACAGCTGTCCTTCCGCCTGTTGTTTTAGCACCTGCACCAATCCTGTTGCCACCATTCCCAATGCCAGCCAAAGTGTAGCGATCCAGTAGATAATTTTATTTCTTTTTGACATAGTCCGTTATTTTAATTTGCTTACAATTTCTTCAAGGCGATTGTGCGCCATATTGATGCCCTGGGCAAAAGGAAGTTTTAAAACCTGATCCCTTTGGGCAACTGATTCATATATTACATGCATCGTCAGTCTGCTTGTATCATCAGTCAACCTTTCAAACTCATAGATCTCCAACTGAACACCAAACGGAGTATTCTCCATTTCAAATGTCCGCGTGATCTTCTGGACAGGAATGAATTCGTGAATTACACCATTAGCACGAAAAGCCACATTGCCTTTGGGATCAGGTGTTTCAATTTGCCAACTGCCGTGTTTTTTACTTTCCAGTTTCAGTACCCTGGTTCCCATCCATTGCTCAACAATCTCAGGTTCCTCGTATGCTTTAAAAAGTAGCTCTACCGGAAGATCAAATTCCCGCGTGATTGTTATTTCCTGTTTACCCTCTTCGGCATGGACCTTTGTTTTTCTTTCCATGTTGTACTATTTTTTTGATTTGTAATTCTTCATAATTGCCTCAAGCTTGTTAAACCTGTCATCCCACATTTTGCGGAATGGCTCAATGAAATCGTCTACTTCTTTCATTTTGTTAGCATTTATATGGTAATAAATTTCCCTGCCGTTCTGCTCCTGGGCTAGCAGCTCGCATTCGGTAAGTATTTGCAGGTGTTTTGAAACGGTAGGTCTTGCAGTATCAAAGTTTGAAGCTATGGCGCCTGCGGTCATGGCTTGTGAAGCAACCAACAGGAGAATAGCTCTTCTTGTTGGATCTGCTATTGCCTGGAAAACGTCTCTTCGTAAATTCATTATGTAGCTATTTGACTACAAATATAATGTAGTTATTTGGCTACGCAAATTTTTTTACATGAAAGAGTTAGTCATCGGAAAAGAGAGGGCGTCGATGATAGGTCTATGGTGCAGAATTGTTCTTTGTTTTGGAAAACACGAACATATTCTCTGTGGCACTCCGTGTCCACTTCTGCCTTTCCTTTGTGAAATAAAAAAATACAATTACACAGAGCTTCACGGAGAAGACACAGAGCTGCACAGAGGAGATGCTTTATTAGGTCTCCCTAATATGAATTTGATCCTGATAGTTTGTGCGTATTTGGGAATAACAACTCTTAACAAAACGACATGGAATTGCGAATTACTCAACCAGCCAATCGTTATATATGTCCGGCTCGTTAGATGCCACTTCATATTTTTCAAATTCCTTTCCAATATCACTCAGTTTTGCAACAGCGGCCTTGCCAAGTTCTGTCAATTGGCCGCTGTAACCAAAGTATTTATTTCTGTCGGATTCGGTTTTAAACATATAAATAATACCCAGGCTGCTGCTATCCTTTCCTCGCAAGGATCTGATAAAATACATTTTCATACCTGGAAAGGCATCTTCATAAACAGGTATTGCTTTAGTGGTAACAAACTTTGCAAAATCTTCCATCGTAACACCATCTTTTAAAGTAGGACTAAAAGTGTGGAGACCGACCAGGTTTCCTTTCTGTAACGATTGACTAAAAGAATGAAAGCTAAACAGGGCACAGATTAAAGTAATGACTGCTTTTTTCATTGCATGTATTATTTGGTAGTTAAAAAATGCATGATCTATTTTTTAACAGGATGGTCATTTGGCGGGCTGCAACAGGTAACGGTTTTGAGATGGGGGAACAATTGAAAATCGTTAGCGAGAATAAAAGTACAAAAGCCCAACACAATTCCAAATGGTAAACTTAATATTGATCGAAACAAAATTGAGTTGAGCTGGATTATTTGGAGCGTTTATTTTTTTATTTCATAATGTAGTTCAACTATACCGCTTTTGTAGGCGGTGACATTTTTCAGGTGCAAGGCAAGCTCCCTTCCTATTTGATTAAAGAACAGTAAACCATCACCCAGGATAACAGGTAGAACAGATAACCTGATTTCGTCTGCCAGCTTTAAATGAATGAAATCTTTCGCAAGCATTGCTCCACCAACCAGCCAAACATTTTTATAGCTTGGTTTCAGCCGTTCATTCACGAGTTTGTTCAGGTCTCCTGAATAAATTTCGACATTCTTTCTTTCAACGGGAAGATCTCTATGGCTTATTACAATCGTCGGTGTGTTGCCATAAGCCCGGCCATAAGATTTTGAGAGTTCGAGCGCATGTTCATATGTGCGCGCTCCCATTACATAGCAATCTATAGTTTTGAGAAATTCAGCCGGGTCTTGTTCATCAACTCCTCTTTCATAATAGTCAACTGTTTCAAACCAGGAAACACTGTTGTCTCTTTTGGCAATAATGCCGTCGAGACTTGAAACCATATGAATCGTTACTTTAAATGCGTCTTCTGTCATTTGAAAGTATATGTTGCTTACCCAAAGCTAATTTTTGAATTGCCGAAAAAGAAATAATCCCGAAACTTGCCTTTGGATTGACTTGCTTCGGGATTAACGAGTTTCACTTCTTCACGTTGCTAACAATAAAGAAGCATGCTGCACCCACGTAGTTCGTACCCGTCCAAATGCGCATTCGGCGCGGGCGGGCTTCGTAAATCGTACTTAACTAAACGGTATAATATTGCTCCCATCCTTTGCGCGGGGGAGGACCAACCAGCAAGTCATTTAACTTCTGGCTGCTGGTGATTATTTTCTTTTTTCTGTCAAAACTAACTTTCTCGCCTGTCCATTGCGCCAGTACACCCAGGCAGAAGACCTGGCTTAATGGCCCTGCAATGGAGAACGGTGAACGTGTTTGTTCCTCTCCTTTACATGCTTTAAGGAAGTTGGCAAAATGGTTGGAAGGACTTGCCGGAACAACCGGTAATTTCGAAGCCATTTCTTTTGCTTTCTCTTCCGGAATGATGGATAAAGTGCTGCCGTGAGAACCTCCCTTGAAAGTCAGTTCCTTACTATAGATGATTTTGCCGGGGTTAAGTTTCGCCGGCTTGATTGGTCCGTTGCTTGGAGGTGGAATATTCGGATCCAGTCCCTGAACACCATAACCCGGAGGGATAGGCGGAAGATTATCCAGTCCGTCGTACCATTTCACTTCTACGGGTGGCATGTTGCCGCGTTCCGGAAATTTGAAGGAAAGTGTGGTGGACATGGGATAGAAAAAGTTGTTATGTCCATCCAGTTTCAGCGGAGTAACTTCATAAGGAAGACCCAGATCCAGGAACTGGTGAGCGGTATCAAGCAGATGCGCACCCCAGTCGCCCAAAGCGCCCATTCCAAAATCGAACCAACAGCGCCACTGACCGTTTACAAAGTCTTTATTATATTGATGTCCCTGTGTTTGCATTTGCCATACATTCCAATCCAGTGTAGCTGGAACAGGCTCTGCTGCAGGGAAAGAAGTAATATTTGGATTCCAGCCATGCCAGCGTCTTGCTGAGTTCATGTGGGCAGTAATGGCGGTCACATCCTTGATAATGCCAGCATCTTTCCAGGCTTTAAACTGGAAATAATTGGCGTCAGAATGCCCCTGGTTTCCCATTTGCGTAACCACTTTGGGATGCTTAGCTGCAGCCTTCATCATCAGTTCCACTTCGTTGAAAGTGCGGGCCATGGGTTTTTCCACATATACATGCTTACCAAGGCTAATCGCCATCATGGTGATAGGAAAGTGAGCGAAGTCGGGAACGCCGATTGAAACAGCTTCAATCTGGTTGCCCATTTTGTCGAACATCTGGCGGAAGTCTTTAAAACGCGGCACATCCGGAAACTGTTTGAGTGTAGCCTGCGTGTGAGGTGCTTCCATATCCACATCACAAAGTGCTACGATGTTAGCCAGGCCGGTTTTATAAAGCTCCTGGATAATTTCGCCGCCCCGGTTACCGATACCAATGCAAGCGAGATTTACTTTGTCTGAGCTGCGCGTTGAGCCGCGGCCTTTTGCCATTAATAAACCAGGCGTGGCTGCTGCAGCCGAAGCCAATACGGCCTGCGTCAAAAATTTTCTTCTTGAATAGTTGTTGTCGGGCATATGACAAGAATTGCTTTCGTTTAAAGATAAGCAGAATGAGATTTTAGGGTTTAGATAAATACGCAAACGATTCCGTGGCACTCCGTTTCTGCTTCTGCCTTTTCATCCTATGTGAAATAAAAAATACAATTACACAGAGGCGCACGGAGAACACACAGAGCTATACAGAGACTGGTTTCAGATCTTCAAAACAAATTGTGATCTGCTAATAATTTTAAACACGGGTCTGTCACTGACACAAGAGAAAAACTGGTCCCTCTAATTTCGATTTGATGGTTATAGTTTTGCCCGTTGATATTGACAACTTTGCGATTTCGCTTATGGATAAATTGGTGGTGGATAATTTTTCTTTGGCTCCTTCAAACAATTTGCCGTGGATATCGGTGAATACTTTGCTCCCTTAATACTTTGTCATAGCCGGGATTAGCCTTTTAGCACTGCGCACTTCCTGTTGTGTTATTCTCACTCTTAAACAGTGTTTTCATTTTTGCCCAATTGGAGAACATGGTGGGAATAAAAGCCATCCAGGTTGCGTAAAAAAGATGATATTTCGTTGAATGTGGCTCATCAAAAAAAACTTTATCACCGAGCAACGAACCAATTAACCATATGAACCAGTTGATAATAAACGAGACTGCCAGCTGCTTCAAAGGGCTCAAATTACTATACCAGTTCTTATATTTTTTAAACATTGCTATGTTGGTTATTGGTTGTTTGTCATTAAATAAGGCATCAGCAAACATATTAATAAATAGTGCTCGGTCAAAAAAAGGTCTGGAGCGAAATAAGTTTTTTATAATCGCTGCGATGGCCCATCAGTAAATTAGGAATTGTATCGTTACAATTAAATAGAGACAGCGTCAGAAACAACAGTTAGCCGATACTGGCGCAAATATGTACAGTTGATTTTGAGCAGAACGTACTTGTACGGGACGCATTATATTTTTTTTACGCATTGATCGAAACAAATTTGAAGGAGTGGCTGTCTCTGCATAAGTACGCTCGACACGTCGCAAGGAAATGACGATTGGGATGTGAGTAACTTATTTTAGCCAGGTATAATCTGAAATTTATCAGTTCCGCGAATCCGCTCAAGTTGCGTTCCGACAGGCAGATGCAAATAAGGAATTATAGCAGGGTCGTAATTTGCAATTGTATTTACATCATAAATTGCAGAGTTATTTGGATCATTGACATAATCTTGATCTTCTGTTCCCGAAAAAAACTGCCATCCGCTATCTATATCATTGACTGGTTTTTCTCGTAACATATAATCCACCAACTCGCCGTGAACAGTTATTTTGTCGGTTGCGATGCAACCTCCCATTGGTTCGATCAAGCTTCTTATTTGTTCTCCTTTTAGTTTATAGCGTTTATTATTAGCCATAGTGTAAATACAATTCCAAATGAAGAGGAAGTTTGTTGGGTTGGCTTTTGGAAACCATAATTTGCGTCTCGTTTGGAATTATTGTCATGTTAATGAAATAGGTTTTTGCCCTGATATCTTTAACACGTGTCAAGAAAATACAAAAATTCTAACATGTCCTATTTTCGTGTTTGTAAAATACGAAAATTCTAACATGTTATTTCGATATGTTAAGAAAGAGCATTTTCGGACAGATGATAATCCATTAAATATTAGCGAGTTATAGTGGTAATAGGCTCCGCTGGTTGAGCGGGTGGTACTCCATCCAAAAAAAGCAGATATAACGGATCATTCATATAAAAGTTGCTTTTTCCTATCTTGATCTTAGTGAGCATTCCAGCGTCACAAAGTTTATTCAAATAAATAGAGGCCGTCTGCCGGCTCACATTCAGTTCAGTTTCCAAAAACTCTATTTTGGTATAAGGATGTTTAAACAGATTATTTAACAAATCCTGGCTATATATTTTAGGAAGCTCGCTTCGGATGCGTTTTTTATAATCCTGCATCAGATTTTTTATTCCATCTATCAAATGAAGGGTTTGCTTGGCAGTTTCTTCTACTGCTTTAAGCATAAACAGTAACCATGGTTCCCAATTTCCGTCTACTCTTACCTGTTGTAACAACCGGTAGTAGTCAGCCTTATATTGAATAATGAAGCGGCTCAGATATAGAATAGGTAATGTGAGCAGGTCTTCTTTAACTAAATAAAGAATGTTAATAATTCTGCCGGTGCGACCATTGCCATCGTAAAACGGATGCACCGTCTCAAACCGGTGGTGGATAACCGCCATCTTTATTAAAGGGTCCGCATCGCTCATTGATTCATCATTTATAAATTGAACAAGGTTGTTCATTAATTTCTCAATGGCTGGATAATCCTGTGGTGGTGTATAGACAATTTCTCCGGTTCTTTCGTTTTTTAGTATAGTGCCTGCATTTCTTCGATATCCTGCATCGTTCTGTTCCAGCGTTTGCTGTATTTGCAGAATATGCCTATTGGTAATTAGTTTATTTTTCCGGACATCTTGGAATCCTTGTCTTAAGGCCTGTGCATAACGGCTTACTTCTTTGGCGGCGGCGTCATTTACAAAACTTTCCAATAATTCAGCCTTATAAACTTCATCGTGTGTGGTGATAATATTTTCTATAGCGCTGCTTTCCTTTGCTTCTTGTAAGGAAAGGGTGTTAATCAAAATATTTTCATTTGGTATCACGTTGCATCTTCCATTCAACAATGCCAGATAGCGATGCGCGTTAGCCAACTGTTTCAATACAGCTTTTGTTTCAATGTCAGATGTTGGGGGTAATAATGGTATTTCAAATTCCATAACCATTTTTTTCTAAACGTTATTTTTTCAATTCCGATTGTTCGGCTAATGTGTCTTTTGCTTATGTTCTAACAGCATGAAGATAGTAAATGGCTCGTGGAACGGTGAAGCTGTTTTTTGTTTTGCCGCAGGGGGCAGCCTGAATTCCTGGCGTTAATAAATTTAACCCGGATTCTTTCTCAGGAAAAGTATCTGGGTGTGCATACTTTTCTTATGGAATCAAAAAAAGTCCGGGCTTCCCCGAACTTTTCCAATATTTTCCTTCTCACTCTTACTTCTTCTTAAAAATCGGCACCGTACTACACGGCTCGCCATACATTATGCTTTTAGCGAATGGGCGTAGCTTGTTCGTTATTTCCAGGTAGGCTGATTCTGGTATTTGCACGTCTCCACAGCCTTTCACCACAACCCTTTTGTCAAGGTATTCTTCACCGTTCACAAAACCAAGGTTTTTTATGATGAGGGTATTTACCAGGCTTTTCTCATCACCAAACACCACATCTTTGGCAACCGGCTGCAAATATGTAGCAACCAGCATATATGCCCACATGGGAATTACCGCATCGGCCGAGCAGGTTACTGCAACGTAAGCATCGCGATAAGCTTCCCAATCTGTCGCCTGAAGGGCAGCCCTGAAATCTTTCTCCTTCAAAATCAATCCCATAAATAAATGATGCTTCAGATCAAACACTTTTATCTCGCCTTTTGGATAGAAGTTTTCAAGATCCAGCGATATAATCCCGCTCTCCGCAACTTTATTAACAATTGTGTCTTGCATAGAGACAAAATTAATGAAAGAATAAAAAGCTTCTATGCCTGGCATTTTCGTTATTGGAAACCATTTTGTTAAGATTTAGCGACAGTCTTCTGCTGCTGGCAGGAAAATTGAAACAATACTCCCTGTATTATGGGTATAACAGCGCATTTTCTACATCAAAAAATGAAAGCCATGAAAAATATATTTGTCTACGTATTTCTTCTGGTTGCTTTTTCAAGTATTGGCGGAACAACACTCAAACAACAGACCAAAACGCCATCTCTTGAAGGCGAGTGGTTTTTGCAACCGGCAATGGCATCCGACACCGCCACAGGCACAACACCTACACTTAAGTTTTCTCTAAAAGAAAGCTCGTTTTCCGGGAATACCGGATGTAATAGCTTAAAAGGCCGGTTTTCGGTGCAGGGTGATTCTCTAATATTTAATAATCAGCTGGTTACAACTAAAATGGCTTGCCAGGGGTATAATGAAAAAGCATTCCTGGACAACCTGATGTCAACAACCAATTATCGGTTTGAGGATGGTTTTCTGTTCCTGTTAAACGATAAAACCATATTGTCCAAATGGGGAAGATCCAAACAAGGTCTTGTAAAGGAAAAAGCATAGTATGGAAGGTCCGTCACTGGTTATTTTAAAGGAAGAGGTTGCGCCGTTTAAAGGAAAGATCATTAAAGAAGCCAAAGGGTATGCGAAAATTGATTTTTCGCAACTGGAGCATAAAAAGGTTATTGACTTTAAAACCTGGGGAAAGCATTTCCTGATCTGTTTTAACGATTTCACGGTAAGGGTACCTTTTGGACTTTTTGGAAATTACCGCATCAACGATCGAAAAAAAGGCGTGAACGCCAGTGTACACCTGGCCTTCACCAACGGCGAGCTAAACTGTTACGTTGCTTCTGCAAAAATTATAAATGAGGATCTCAATGATGTGTACGACTGGCGACTCGATATGCTCTCTCCTGAATGGAGCGCAGCATATGTCAAAAAAATGTTGCTTCAGCAGGATAAAAGCAAGCAGATCGGAGATCTTTTGTTAGATGCTGATATTTTCTCAGGTGTTGGTAACATTATCCGTAATGAAGTTTTGTATCGTGTTAAGATTCATCCTGAATCAAAACTTGGAAACATTCCCCCGGAAAAGATTACAGCTCTTATCAAGCAGACAAAAACTTATAGCAAAGACTTTCTCAAATGGAAAAAGAAATATGAACTGAAGAAACATTGGGAAGTATATGAACAAAAAGAATGTCCGCAAAAACATCCCATTCAAAAAAAATACACAGGCAAAACAAAGCGTCGCAGTTATATATGTAAAACCTGTATGAAAAAGTATTAGCACGTAAAAATTCTACACAATTCCGGAGGCTTGGTTTTTGTAGCGGTTTTGGCATAAATCATTCTAAAATCACAAAAACAAAAAGTAATGAAAAAGCTAGAAGGTAAAACTGTTGCCATACTTACTGAAAACGGCTTTGAGGAAGTGGAACTGACAAGTCCGAAAAAGGCTTTAGAAGATGCTGGTGCCAAAGTGCATATAGTGTCTCCGCAAAAAGACAAAGTAAAAGCATGGGATCATGATCATTGGTCCATTGAATTGCCCGTTGATGTAGAGGTTGCTTATGCAGACGTAGAAAACTATGACGCGTTAATGATTCCCGGCGGAGTTATCAATCCGGATAAAATGCGGCTGAATAAAGATTGTGTAGACTTTGCCCAACAATTCTTTGATGAAGGCAAACCTATTGCAGCCATATGCCATGGTCCGCAACTGCTGATAGAAACAGGTTTGCTGAAAGGAAAAGAGATGACTTCCTATCCTTCTCTCAAAACCGATCTTGAAAATGCAGGCGTTACCTGGAAAGATGAAGAAGTGGTGGTGGACAACGGGTTGGTTACCAGCCGTAGTCCCAAAGATCTTGATGCATTCAACAAAAAAATGATTGAAGAAATAGCAGAAGGCATACATGCCGTTTCAAGATAGCTGTTTTCCGAATCCCTGTCTAATCTGCAAAAGGCAAGTGGTATTTGTATCACTTGTCTTTTTTGTTTGCCTGAATTGCGCGTGCTTTCCTTCTGGCCAACCGTAAGTTCCAACCTGCATTTTCCTCATCACCAAACAATGTTCCCCATGGCTTGAGATCTTCCACATGATCAAAGACCACTTTGGCAATGGCTATAAAAGGAATACTTAAAAACATACCGCCCACACCTGCAATGGCGCCGCCAACTAAAACTGCAATAAGGGAAATAAGCGCGTTGAGTTTTACATGTGAACCAATGATGCGCGGAACAAAAAAATTGTTGTCAATAAACTGTACTATCAAATAAACGATAAATGAGCCAAGCATTTTATATGCATCGCCCGTATTGGTTAATGTTATTAAAGCTGTTAATACAACTGAAATAAGACCGCCTATATAAGGAATAAGATTTAAGATGGCACCGATAACGCCAAGCAATATAGCAAACGGAACACCGATGATCATTAAACCGATACTATTAAGCACAGCCACACAGGTAGTTTCTAACAAAAGCCCGGTAATGTAATGTTGTATAACAGTACGGACCTCCTGCAACGCGTGCGTTACCTTAGTTAGATGTTTTTGATCAAACAGGTTGACGATAAAATGCTTTAGATGGTCGCTGTAGTACATAAAAAGAAATACATACACAGGAACAACAACTACCGAGGCGAAGGATGCACCAATAATGCCAGCTACCGCGCCAACTTTTTCGACACTGTTTTCCTTTGTTTGCTCAATTAATTGCTGTTGTTTCTGTTTGCTTACATTGAATGTTGAACTGAACCAGTCCTGCACCTGGGAAAAAAACTGCAGCAAATTCTTCTTAACCGTACCAAAATCGTTTACGAAAGTTGAAACCTGGTAATACATAAATACCAGTATGCCGGTAAGAACGATGGCAGCAACCAGCATGGCAATCATAATGGCCGGTATGCGTGGAATTTTAAACCGCATACATTTAAACTGTATTGGCTGCAACAATATAGCCAGCAGAAGAGAAAATCCCAACGGAACGAAAATGCCCTGCGCTATATAAAGAGCGTAAAGAACGAGGAACAGTAAGAGTAAGATGAATGTAAGTCTGATAAGTAAAGGCCAAGATTTTATCATATCTGATGTTTTGATGTGATCACGAATGTTTAAGTGAGCATTTTTTCAAGTACTTTGGCGTTTTCGATAGCTATGCCATTATAGGTGTTGTTAAAGAAAATCCACAGGCTATGTTTTTCTTTCAGCCATTTTTTGAACAGAGAAGCGAAATAAGTAAGTTCTTCTTCTGTGTAAGAAGATGCGTATAACTTACCTGGTCCGTGAAAGCGAACGTAAATGTTCCCTGATGTTATATATTCGGCATAAGGAAAGCCAACGCCCGATTGTGAGACTACAAACCCAATCTTATACTTTTTTAGCAGCTTGATGCTTTCGTCTTCCAGCCAGCTTTTGTGCCGCGGCTCCAATACAAAATCTGCAACGCTGTACTTGTTTTTCAATAACCCGAAAAAAGCAGCTGCTACATCTTCATGAAAAGAGAGCGACGGAGGAAGTTGTATCAATACCGGTCCCATCTTTTTTAACATCGGGGCAAATACGCCGAAGAACCGCTCCATGGGTTCTTCCGGTTCACGCAGTTTTTTCAGATGTGTGATGTACCTGTTTAGCTTCGGACAGAAATAAAAATGCTTCGGCACCATGTCAGCCCAATTTTCAACTGTTTGTTTGCGCGGCAAACGATAGAAGCTGGAATTGATTTCTGTACAGGAAAATGATTCAGCATAAAATGACAACCATTCTTTACTGCTAATACCCGAAGGGTAAAACACGTTTTTCCAGTCGCCATAACTCCAACCTGACATGCCAATATGAACATTCCTTTTCATAACAGTATAATGTGACAATTTTTGAACCAAACCTGTTTGTACATTAAACTGCCAACAGCAAGAGGAAAATGTGTATTTAGTGCCGCGCGTGCGTATAAAATTTTATTTAAAAGAACACTTACCTTATTTGAAAGAAAGCGGCTTTATCCTTGCAACAGGTTAATAAACCTCGCTATGAAAAAGCAAGTTGTTGTAATGGTGCTGATGATAGTACTAATGATCGCATATGCAGCATGCACCGGTTCACAGTATATCAGGCAATCTACAGGCGATAGTGTTCGTGTGAAGTCCGGAAAAATGCATGTTGCCGATAGCACAGTACATTAAATTGTATTAGGATTACTGGTGAGAGTGATAAATGAAATGTTTTCTCTAATCTTACCAAACTGGACCGCTCTTCCCTTCTTACTATCTTACTGTCTTACTATCTTACGTGTCTTACGTGTCTTACGCGTCTTACGCGTCTTACGGTCTTCCAACCGTGTCCGGTGAAATATGAAAACTTCCAAGATAAGCCTTACCTAATAATTGAACATGGCCGTTCCATGAGTATGTAATCTCTTTAAACAAGAACCTGTCCGTAACAATTATTTTTTGAGGGGCATGCAATGCTGCACTATCCAACGTGGTATCTGCAACATTTAAGTACCCGGGATATTTACGGGCTATCCGTCTTTCCGCAATTTGTTTTCCCATTTGCATGCACTCATCATAGTCAGGTTTAGAGGCCACTACAAATACTATTATGGCAAGAACTGATAGCAGTAAAGCCAAGAATGTTTTCATAAGTATAAAGTTGAATTAATACTGCGACATTGTTGTTCAACAGGTGATGCTTTAAGTTTTTTTTTATTATGTTTTTTCACCCGCTTTTTATTAATGGCATGATACTTGAAAAATAACATGGTATAATCAAAAAAAGTTTATGACTATGAAAAAATTATTATTATCAGGCCTTGTTACAGTGGCTGTATTTGGAACGGCAATTACAGTAGGCCATACGCAGAAAGTAAATTCTAAGGCATTGGCTTCTTACGAATCTTATCAGGATACAACCAAGAAGGATACTTCTAAAAAGGATACGACAAGGAAACCTGATGCTGCTCAAGTTAAACAGTAGTATTTACTTTTCATTCGTATGATATGAAAACCTGGCAAGCACGAAAAAGCCGGGGCGCTGAAGCTGCTCCGGCTTTTCTATGTTACTACGTGAAAGAAAGTTGTCCTGAGCTTTCAAAGTGTAAGACAACTTTCACTTCACTTCTTTTATTTTAATATTCCTGAACCATATTGGCGCACCTGCGTGTTTACCCTGTAAGCCTATCTGTCCTTTCAGGGGCAATGATGATAACGGATTACTTAACCATGCAGGAATTTGTGAACCATCGGGATTGGTGGTTGCCGAAGTATATAAGCTCATATCAAAACTGTTCACCAGTTCGCCATTTAGTACTATCCATATTTTTTTATCAATGCATGTAATGGTATAGTGATTCCATTCACCTGGTTTTTTAACTGTTCTTTTGGTTGCAGCCTGGTGGCCAAAAACTGCTGCACATTGCCATGTTGGTGAGGCCCTGGACCATTTTTCTGAATAATCATCTGCAATCTGAATTTCTACTGAATGTGGTATCCAGTTTTTAATATCGCTGGCATGTACGATAACACCACTATTAGTTCCTTCCGCATTCTTAAATTCCAGATCCAGCACAAAATTGTTGTAAGATTTCTCACTCCAGATAGCTTCATCTTTTGTGGCCGTCAATACGCCATCCGTTACGCTCCATACACCATCGGGGAATACGGCATTGGAAAGATCGGTTTTAAATAAATCGGTCCATCCTTTGGCTGATGTGTTTGGATGAGATGTGGTATCCTGAGCGGATGCCCCGATGCTGAAACAATAAAGAAGATAAACAATACTGATAATTTTTTTCATAAGCTGATTGTTGTTGTACTTAAAGTTACGAAAGCAAAAAGTGAGGAAATAAAAAAGCTACCGGTTTTTACCGGTAGCCTTTTTTATGAATGTCAGCGATTGCTAAAATTGCCTCACCATCAATTAAAATCTATAAGCAACGGTTGCTACAAATTGTCTTGGAGGGATTGGGTTGATGCTATAGTTTTCGTGAACATAGTAGTTCAAAGCGTTGGTAACATTGGAGATCTTAGCCAGCAATGAAACCTTTTTGTAAGTGTAACCTGCGCTGAAATCGAGTGTTGTAAATCCATCAACAGGAATTAAACGGGAGTATGTTTGTGTTTGCTGTTTTGTATCGTTCCATCCGCCATAGCGTTTGCCAATATAAACAACCGTAGCGCCAACTTTAAAACCTCTTAACTTGTTTTGGAAAGTATAGAAAACGCTTCCATTTGCAGTGTTGGCAGGGGTGTTAACCAGTCTCTGTCCTTCAACATAGTTACCTTTCGCATCCGGTGTTTTTGTGTAACGCATGTTATTGTAGCTATAACCTGCAAGTACATCAAGGCCCTTTACAGGATGTGCAACTACATCCAGTTCAATACCATCGCTGGTAGTTTCACCCGCAAGTTGTTTCAGGTTTGTGTTACTGTTCGGATTACCCAAAGAATCAAATTGTGCTGTTTGTGCCAGGTTGTGATTGATGATGCGATAAGCTGTAACATTTACAGAAAGCAACCCTTTCAGGAAATCGTTTTTGATACCAACTTCAAATTGATCGATAATAGAGGGATCAAGCTGACCACCATAAATATCAGTACCAGTGTTAGGTACAAACGAATTTGAATAGCTCGCGAAAACGGAAGTTGTAGAAAATGGTTTGTAGACGATGCCGACTCTTGGAGAGAAAGCTTTATCAATTTTGTCTTTACCAACAGTAGTTTTACCACTTGCATAAGCCAACGTATCTGGTGCAAGCGCATTCTGGTAAGACCAGCGCAAGCCAACCAATACTTTTAATTTTGAAGAAAGGCTGATCAGATCCTGTGCATATACACCAAAACGGTTGGTAGGCTGATGACCCACTTTTGATTTGGTTGCATCAGGCATATCTGTGCGGGCTGTGTATTTGCCATTGTCAAAAATATTGATAGTATCATAAATGCCACTTTTTATACCAGCAATATCATACGCATAGTTTGTTGTATAATACCTGTCCGCATCAATACCTGTCAACAGTGTATGTTCAATTTTACCAGTTTTGAATTTACCATTAATGTCCGCTTGGGCTACATAATATTTTTCATTTGAATTCAGTCTGTTGATAGGTCTTGCCCAGTCTCCGTTTGATTTGATCTGAATTCTTTCAGTAGAATAGTAATCTCTTTTATACGATTGATAAGAACCACCGACATTCAATGTCCATCTGTCACTTAACTGGTGTTTCAGGTTAAAGCCGGCAGTGCTTTGATCCGTTTTGGTGTATTGCCAGTTAGTACCGAGAAACCTGTTGTGTGGAAGAGGAGCGATTGCTGTGTCGCCGATAGAACCAATACCAAAATCAGGTGTAAAGTTGTGATGCAGGTAATCACCCTGAACCAATAACTCCGTGCGTTTACCTAATTTAAACAACAGGGAAGGGTTGATATAATAGCGTTCGGATTTAACAACATCACGGTAGCTTTTCGCATTTTCGTAGGTACCATTAACGCGGTAAGCTATTTTAGAATTGATTGGGCCATATACATCAAACGAAGGTTTATACAGGCTGTAGCTTCCTATACGCATGGAAACTTCTCCTCCTGTTTCAAACTTAGGCTGCTTGGTAACCATGTTCAAAATGCCGCCGGGCGCAACGTTACCGTAAAGAATAGATGCACTTCCTTTTAATATTTCAACGCGATCAAGTGAACTCACTTCTGGCATAGCGCCGGAGTTAACCCTGAATCCGTTTTTAAACATGTTGCCACTACCAAAACTATATCCACGTGCATAAAAAGCTTCCTGTGTGCTACCTCTAGTAGTTCCAAGATAAACACCGTTTACATTTTTTATTACATCGCTCAGGCGCATTGCCTGCTGGTTGGTGATAGTTCCTTCGCCAATAACAGCAACGCTTTGTGGAAGATCCATTGGTGAAATAGGAATTTTTCCAACAGAAACCGTGCGGATATTTGTGCTTCTTCTGCCACTGATGATCACTTCATCCAGTTGCTGAGCAGTTTCGGCAAGCGTAAAGTCCAACTGAAGGGTTTCATCACTTGTTTGAATGTTTATGTTTTGTTCTTTGGTTTGCAAACCTGTATGAGAAACAACAACAGTGTATTTGCCTTGTTTTACGTTTTTGAACGAGAAGGTTCCGTCTTCGTTGCTGATTGTAGACTTGCGTGATTCTTTCAAAACAACCGCAACTGACTCAGCAGGTCTTCCGTCCGTAGTAACAACTTTCCCCTTTACAATAGCATTTTGTGCATTTGCAGAAACAATTCCAGTTCCTAAAGCGCAGAAAAAAAACACAATATTCTTCACAGCGTTAAATTTTGCGCAAAAAAATCCCTAATCCGGAGTTTTTTACTGCCGAATCGGGAAATTGTATTTACAAAATCAGGAAAAAGTTAAAATGGAAACATGTCACCTCGACACAATTCGTATGTGGATAAAAGTCTAAAAATTATTTACATTATGTTCTATAACATGTATTATTCGCAATAAATCAGGTTATTAAAGAGATACAAATCATTTTCAATTTTCCCCGCCTAACGAACTTAGTCGGGCAGGAATTCTCCATTCTCAACTAACCTAACTTTCCTCGTCAAAGTACAGCTTATAATACTGTTTGTTAGTTAATTCGTCGTAACCTCTTTCCATTAAATCGCGACGCCCATGGATATAAACATGGAAGTTTTTGTCGAGTTTAAGTACGGTTTTAAAGCTTTTCTGCTGTTTTTTTACTGCTGCAACATGAATGCTGAATTCATCCTCCATGGTAAAATTCTTCGCCGCTTCATAATTCTTTTTATAATCCATAAAAGTGTCTACCACTTCCTGGTGGTGAATTACTTCTTCGGCAAATTCCTGCAGGTTGAATTCTTCCTTGCTTTTAAAATAGTCCATGGAGCGGTTTAGGAGATCAATTTGCTCGCTTTTGCTCACCTCAAATTTTTCTGCGTATTCATTCGTAATGAATTGCTTGCAGAGACCGAGATATTTATCTGTATTGTGATAACTGTCTGTGTATGGCGTAACCTGTAAAAAATCGTCAACCCAGTATTGTGCATCGTTTTGTTTGTTGGTGGCATCAACTATGCAAACCACATAGCCATCCGCCTGGTGTTTTCTGAACACAAGACAGCCCTTATCCAACTTATTGATGTTAACACCTTCTTCCTGAATTACCTCCCAGCTTTTGCCATGAGGAAAAACTTTTAAAAAGGTTTCTTTGCTTTCACTTTTAAAAAGCCCGACAGCCTGCACAAAGTCACCGTCGTAAGGAACATCGTCAAACAAAGCGACATACAACTCGCCTTCTTTCACCTTTACGTGCGTACTTTTTGAATAAAGAAACTGCGCCAGGATAGCCGAAGTCTCGACAAATTCATTCGGTTTTTCAAAAAGTTGTGTTACGTAATTGAAAACTTCGTTCAGATTTACATCACTTATATGTGTAAAACGATAAGTTTCATTTTCATTGAAAGAACCCAGAAAATATTTTGTGAGCAACTTTCTTACCATCTCATCATTTAATGAGAGCGGATTCAACGAAAGTTTTAATTCTTCCGCGCGTGAAGGATTACCCACTTTATGTACTATCACCTGGTTAAGTTGAACGCTGTCGATGCCTGTCATGGGCGCGAAGATAATGATAGAGTTCAGATGTGAATAGTGGATGGGGAGGAATAGTGAATAGTGAATGGTCAATAGTGAAAGGTGCGGCTCGTTTCTTTTTTGTTAGCTATTCTTTTTGCTAAAAAAAATACCATGTGGAAAAGGGCATAGTTAATAGCAGAAAGTGGCGCAGACTTTCTTTCTTAGAGGTTCTCGCTCAATCTAAGTGCTTCATTCGCCGACATTTTAAGGTTTGTTGAAAAACTTAGTGTTAACGACCAATATTTGTTTTTTAAAAATTTTTTACCACGGCTTCGCAAAATAGGAGGCTGTTACACCTTTCACTATTGACCATTCACCATTGACTTCTCAAATGTTCCAAATTTTCACTATTGACCATTCACTATTGACTACAACAGCCCCGCTCCGCCATTCTTTTTCCCTTCCCAAATCCTATCTTCGCACCATGCAAGATTATTTAAAGGGACTGAATAAGGAACAGGCAGAGGCTGTAACGCATGTAAATGGCCCGTTGATGATTGTGGCTGGCGCAGGTAGCGGCAAAACCAAGGTACTAACAACCCGCATCGCCCACTTAATGAACCTGGGCATTGATGCATTTAACATTCTGGCGCTGACGTTTACCAACAAAGCGGCGGCAGAAATGAAAGAACGTATTGAAAAAATACTGGGAAACAGTAACGCCCGCAATTTATACATTGGAACATTCCACAGTGTATTCGCAAGAATTTTGAGAGGAGAGGCGCATCGCATCGGTTATCCCAACAGTTTTACTATTTATGATACGGATGATAGCCGTAGTGTGTTAAAAACTGTGATCAATGAACTTAACCTGGATGATAAACATTATAAACCTAACGTAGTTCACAGCCGTATTTCGCAGGCAAAGAACGCATTGGTTGGTCCGGCCGAATATGCAACGGATCATTATATTCAGCAGGAAGATATGCGCAGTAACCGCCCGGCTATTGCTCAGATCTACCAGGCATATGCAGCACGTTGTTTTAAGAATGGCGCAATGGATTTTGATGATCTGTTGTTGAAAATGTATGAGCTGCTGCAAACTTTTCCTGAAGTATTGCACAGATTTCAGCATAAGTTCAAGTACATCATGATTGATGAGTACCAGGATACTAATACCGTTCAGTATCAGATCACAAAACTCCTGGCTGCAGCCAATGAAAATATTTGTGTGGTGGGCGATGATGCGCAGAGTATCTATAGTTTCCGCGGCGCAACCATTGAAAACATATTGCAGTTCCAAAAAGATTACGATGATGTGAAAGTGGTGAAGCTGGAGCAGAACTACCGCAGCTCAAAAAGCATTCTGAATGTTGCTAACGAAGTAATTAAAAATAACAAAGGCCAAATACCTAAAGATCTTTGGACCGATAATGAAGAAGGAGAGAAGATCAAGCTTGTCCGCACAATGACGGATAATGATGAGGGCCGTTTTGTTGCTGACACCATACAGGAACAAAAACTCCGCAATCATTATTATAACCGCGATTTCGCGATCTTATACAGAACCAACGCGCAATCCCGTTCTTTCGAGGAAAGCTTGCGCAGAATGGGGATTGCCTATAAAATATTTGGAGGTGTAAGCTTCTATCAACGTAAAGAGATCAAAGACTTTATTGCTTATCTGCGCGTTGTAGTAAATACAAGAGATGAAGAAGCGTTGAAACGTATTATCAACTATCCGGTTCGTGGTATTGGTAAAACAACCATTGAAAAGATTGTAATTTTTGCCAACGAACAGAATATTACTGTTTGGGAAGTATTGCAACGCGCAGGGGAGTTTGGATTTAAAGCGGGAACGCTGGAGTCCATCAACAACTTTGTTACCATGATGCGCTATTTCCAGAGCATGCTTGGAGATAAAAATGCGTATGATGTAGCAGTTCAGGTAGGTAAACATACCAATCTGGTGAAAGAACTGTTTAATGATAAAACGGTTGAAGGTTTAGCACGTTACGAGAACGTACAGGAATTACTGAACTCAATTAAAGAATGGACAGAAAGCCCCGATAGTGAAGAAGGTGAAGTAATAGAGAAAAGTCTTGGCGCCTATCTGCAACAAATTACGTTGTTGACAGATGCTGATGACGATGATGAAAATGCGGATGTTGTAAAACTGATGACCATTCACGCAGCAAAAGGTCTTGAGTTTCCGGTAGTATTTGTGGTTGGGGTAGAGGAAACACTGTTTCCAAGTGCCATGAGCATCAACACGCGCGAAGAGTTGGAAGAGGAGCGCCGTTTATTTTATGTAGCAGTTACAAGGGCAAAAGCAAGATTGTTTTTGACTTACGCCAATGCGCGCTACCGTTTTGGAAATCTTGTTCAGAACGAAGCCAGCCGTTTCCTGGATGAAATGCCGGAGCAATATATCGATAAAACCTACGCTGGTGGCGGATTGCACAACAAAGGAAGTTTCGAAAATGCAGGTTCTGCCTACCAACGCATGCAACGCGGCTTTGGTGATTATAATGACATGGCAAGCGTTGAAAAAAGATATGGACCACCACCAGCAAAAAAAGCTGGACCTGAACGCAAGCCTGTCGAAAGCAAGCCTTCTTATATGCCACCTCAGGCCACAGCGCCAAAAGTGGTTGAACATAAGCCTTCGGCAGACTTTGTTCCCAGCGATACCAGCAATCTGCAGGCCGGGCAAAAAGTGGAGCACCAGAAGTTTGGGTTTGGTACCGTGCTGAAATTGGAAGGGAGCGCTCACAACCCGATCGCGACGGTGAAGTTTGAACTGAACGGAGAGAAAAAGATTATGTTGAACTACGCAAAACTTAGAATCGTAGGCCAGGATTAGGAAACGAGGATTTGACAGGTCAAATTTGTCTGGACCGGGATTGGGAGGATTAGGGGATTGATTGGATTGAGCTTTGGTTTCTCAAATAGGATAACATTATGATTTGAATATAGAAAGAAAGCAGGTATTCTTATGGAAGCCTGCTTTTTTATTTGGAGCGAGGATTTTTGTCTGGATCGGGATTTATGGGATTGGAGGATTGGTTGGATGGAACTTTGGATTAGCAAGTGGTACTTCGTAAATTGTACTTGTGAGACAGCGGACAGTTACAAGGTGGCTACATCTAAGATTGCAGATGAATCGGATTGTGAATAATGAAACTGCTGCACCTAAGTACTTCGTACTTCGTAACCCGTACTTTCGACAGGGTCAGTAGTCAGAAGCCATTCACATTGTACACCGTACATCTAACAGCGTACATGAAAAAGATTGTGAACTATGCAACTGATGCATCAGCGTACTTCGTACTTATAGACAGCACATTGTTTCGAAGCCACATCGTACCCGCCCGAACGTGCCGTCGGTACGGGCAGGCATCTAAAATCGTACATCGTACATGAAAAAGATTGTGAAAAATGAAACTGCAGCACCTAAGTACTTCGTACTTCGTAACTCGTACTTATGACAGGCCCTGCAGTTAGAGGATGCTCACATCGTACACCTCACATCGTACATCGTTTGATTTTTATCACCTTTAAACCTATAAAAACAATCTACTTTGCGGCCTTTTAAAATATTCATAGAAGTATAACACTTTTTGAATGGAACAAACAACCTCTATATCTCACAAAGAAAACACGGAACGCATTGCAGACCTGCTGCTGAGTATAGGCGTTTTATTGCTTAGCTCGGGAAGTAACAGCAGGAGGATGAACGTGAATATCAGCCGCATTGCCAACGCATGGAACTGTAAGATTGAATTGTTCTCGTCATTTACCGGTATCATGGTCAGCCTAAAGGACAAGGAAAACTCGAACCTGGTTACCAAATTCAAAAGAGTGGCGCATCATGGTGTTCATTATGGTATTGTTAGTCAGATAAGTGTTTTATCCTGGCGCGTTAAAGATGAGCAGCTTTCTTTTGAAGAAGTTGAGCGGGAGCTGGAGATAATTAGCAAAATGCCTCACCGACCAGCGGGCCAGATTTATTTTGGCATTGGCATCGCCTGCGCTTCTTTGTGTATGTTAATGCATGGCGATTACAAAAATGCTCTTGTGGCATTTGTTGCTTCCTGCGCGGGTTTATATTTCCGGCGTTTGTTGGCGGGGCTGAAATTTAATGTACTGATCTGTATTGTCCCTGCCTCATTTGTAACCAGTCTTATTGCGGGCATGGACGTGTTGTATCATTTTGGAAAGACGCCTGAATCAACACTGGCAACAAGTGTTTTATATCTCATTCCCGGTGTGCCTTTGTTAAATGCGATTATGGACATGATTGAAGGGCATATTCCCACAGCCATGGCGCGGGGCTTATATGCTGCGTGCATTTTGCTTGGTATAGCGATCGGTATGATCTTAAGCATGATGCTCATTGGCTTTAGTAATTATTAAAACCTTTGTTATGATCAGTTTTGACTCGGTAATACTACGTGTACTGCAAGACGGATTGCTGGCTTTTTTTGTGGGCGTTGGGTTTGCATTGTTATTTAATGCACCGAAAAAAGCGGTTATAATGGCCGGATTGCTTGGCGCAGGCGGACATATGTTACGTTTTGTTTTGCGGGAAGAATTTGAAATAGGGATTATAGCGGCTACACTTGCAGGCTCTTTGTTCATTGGGTTTTGCAGTATTGGTGCGGCGCATGTTGTACATACACCACCGGTAGTTTTTTCTATGCCGGCATGCATTACAATGATTCCCGGATTGTATGCTTACAGAACCATGATTGGAGTAGTGAAAATAGCAGATACTGATACGTCCGTTCGCACGCCAGGTTTGTTAACCGAAACCTTTCACAATTTTGTACTCACCGGTTCTCTTCTTTTTGCACTGGCCATCGGCATAAGTGTGGGCTCGCTTCTGTTCAGGAAGAAAAGTGTGAAACATTTAAGGTTACGCGGACAACGGAAGACCTGATGACAAGTAAAACGTGTCCTACACTTGCAAGTGTAGGACACGTTTTACTTGCGATTTCGAAAGCGAAGAAAAACAACATGATATTTAACTGGTGGCGTTGCATTCGACTATCGACTACCTGTCGTAGCAAAGACAGATTTTATAACGGCTGCAATTTTTCCCGTAGGGAATAAAGCTCAATAGAAATAATCGAATCGGGAACCTTGTAGCCCGTTGGGCTTTAACCAAATAAAAAGGGTTAATGTCCTACGGACAATAAAGACCATGTATGTTAGAATATCTATTGAGCTTAAAGCCCTACGGGCTACCGATCAAAAAGCGTACTGTCATCTCTTTTTGATTGTGGTTAACCACGTTTTACTTACGGCTCCGAAAGCAATGAAAAACCGCATGACAATAAAAAACTTCAAAATGGAATGCATCATTCTGGTGCGAATTATGAATTTTTTTTCTGAGACTAAGTTGGCTACCTGGCTATCATTACCCGATACAATCCCGAAGGGATGAAATTATTATAGTAAATGCATAAATTATTTATTCAAACCCTGAAAGGGTGGCATAGTATAATGTCAACCCCTGCCCGTCCGGTCAGGCGGGCTTCGGGTTTTAAATACCGCCGTCTATATCATTCTATAACAATTTCATCCCTTCGGGATTTAGTTGACTTTTTCTAAAATGTTTCTCTTTTTGTGGTTGTTAAACATCTTGCCTGTTCACTAAAACGTGAAGCATGGTTTTCCGCAGCGCCGCCGCTTCTTTGCGTTCGCCGCGTGAAACCCAACCTCGCCTTTTCAAAAAATCAATCCTTTCTGTCAGAAAATCATAAAGCATCTTCAAAAAATAAATGCTGATTGCAAAAACCTGTGGCCAATACTAGGTTTACAACACAATTCTGATAGTCGTTCAATAAAGTAATCCCGGTTCACTCAAGTGTCGCAATGTACCAACCATACAAACGAATGGTTGATCAATACTTTTTTGTGTATTGGAGGTTGCTGCTAACCAAAATATTATCATCTGTTAAAAGAAAACTCAGAAAAATGAAAAAGATATACACTTTCCTGCCGCTGTTGTTAATGATTTGCAGTTTTTCTTTCGCTGCTGTAAGAACAGTTTGTAACATACCAACTCCTTCTGCACAGTATAGCACCATTCAGGCTGCAATAGATGCAAGTGGAAACGGAGACACTATCATGGTGCAAGGCACATCCTTAACTTATACCGGCTTTACCCTGGCAAATAAACGCGTGGTAATTATAGGGCCAGGCTGGTGGCCACAAAGTCAGATCTCTGCTGTGCCTGCTACAGTTGCAACAAGCGTGATCAATAACGCCGTAGCAAGCGGATCTGAAATCCAGGGACTCACATTTGTGGGACTGAATATTACTACAGCTTCCATCAACAACCTCCGTTTTATCCGTAACCATTTCACAGGAAGTATTACCATCGGCGCCAACACGCTTACTTATAGCGGCTACCTGTTTGAAGGCAATTGGTTTGAAAAATCTTACATCCAGGCAAATGTAGCTTCTTACTTTTCCAATTTTATTATTCAGAACAACCTGTTTTATGCCGGCGGGATTCTCTATTTCACAAATTCTTCCAATATTGTCGTAGATCATAACCTGTTTTATTACAGCGGCTTGTATTATCCGTTTGGAACAAACAGTTATTATGCCTGCTACAACCTTGTAATTCAGAATAATATTTTCAGCAAAGCAGCTCCGGTATATGGCACATCTTCCACCGTAAAATGCACTTTCAAAAACAATATAACGTTCAATACTCCCGCAACCGCACCCTGGACACAAAACAGCAATGTTGATGGTGGTGGCAATGTTCTTAACCAGGATCCGCAGATGGCAGACCAGGCATTGGTTAATAGCGGAACAGATAACCCCTTGTTGAACTTTACCATTGCTGCTGGTCCTGCAAATAATAAAGGCAACGATGGAAAAGATATGGGCTTATTGTACAACACAACCGGAAGCCTGAACTGGAACAATAGCAGAACCAGCAGATTGCCTTATATCTTCACGATGAAAATTGCGAACCCGACGGTAGCATCTAACGGAACGCTTTCAGTTACGCTTGAAGCACGGAAAAACAATTAGTTACCTGTTCCATGTTTAGTGATGCATCTTCTGTAACCTGGCGGATAAAGCAAGCATTATCAGTTACTCGTTACCAGGTTTAAACCCGGCCCCTGTATTAAAGTGAACCAAAGACCCCCTTGACAATGAATCCTCCATGAAAGAATACAGCCGGTGAAAGTATGCTTATAACGGGGCGTATCATACCAAACGTCTATTTGATTGTGGCTGGATTCATTTGTTTCTGAATGCACTTACACTCCGCCAATAAACAACATTTTATAATGAAAAGGACACTATACATATTGGCTCTACTGCTTGGATTCCTGGTTTCTAAAGGACAAAAGCTATCCCGACTGGAATATTTCTTTGATACGGACCCGGGTTCAGGCAAAGCCAAATCGATAACTTTTACTGCTGCCGATACCATCAGAAGTACCTTTAGCTTATCTGCTGCAGGGCTGTCACAAGGCCCTCACATCTTGTACATCCGTTTTCAGAATGAAAACAGGCAATGGGGATCCTGGACATCGACTCTTATTGCGGTTGATAAATATTTCGATATGCCAGGCCTGAAAACAATGGAGTATTTTTTTGACACAGATCCCGGCACAAACAAGGCGGCACCAATAAATGTTTCCGGAGCACAATCGGTTATCACCACACAGTTGTTCACAGCTAAGAACCTGAAAGAAGGTACGCATATATTGTATTTGCGATATAATGACAGTGCTGGACATTACGGTCCTGTTAGCGCATGGCCGGTAAATATCACGGCCCATGCTTCGGCGATGCCGCAACTGTCCGGTGCAGAATATTTTTTTGATACAGATCCGGGGAAAGATAAAGGAACCAAATTATCCTTTAGCCGGTCTGATATTATAAGCACAACACAGTCTCTTTCAGTCGGCAATTTGCAGGAAGGCCTGCATGTTTTATACATCAGGTTTAAGGATACATCTGGCCATTATGGTCCGGCAGCAAGTGGCTTAATTCACGTAACCGCATTTGCAGCTAACATGCCGTCCATAGCTGCGGCTGAATACTTTGTAGATACCGATCCCGGCGTTGGAAAAGGACATGCCGTAACAATTTCACCGCAAGCCGACACGGTTAAGAAAACACTTGCGCTATTAGTACCATCCGGACTTACTACGGGTAAAAAACATTATCTGCATTTGCGTGTAAAGGATGCGAAGAACAACTGGAGCCTTGTGCGTGTGGACTCATTTACAGTAACTGCCTCCGCCGCTTCTATCCACCTGATCGCTCTGCAAAATGATGATAAAATAAGGCTTAACTGGACACCGGAAATGGCTGATGAAAGCTCAACTTATATGGTTGAACGGGGGCCCAACAGCATTACATTCAAGCCACTGAATCCTGCAGCATCCGCAAGAAAACAACAGAAAGTGGAAGCATTGGATTACCTGGATGAAGCACCTGTTGAAGGTGTTAACTACTATCGCATAAAGCAAACCGATGCCAATGGAAATGTTTCCTACAGTAATATAGAAGCAGTATGGATTAACAGGAAAAAGGACAACGGAATTAAATTCTACCCGAATCCCGCTACCAGTTATGTAACAGTTACCCGGACTGTTCATAACCAGGAAAAATCTGTATGGCTTACTGTTACCGATTTAAAAGGACATGCGCTCATTAAAGAAAACATAACAAACAAAAGTATTCAGACACTTCAAATAGGTATGCTGCCAAAAGGCCTGTACATGGTAAGTGTAGTTGATGGAACGAAAGTGACTACCGAAAAACTGGTGGTGCAATAATGGATTTTACCCGGATAATTGTTTAACACGACTTCTGAAAGCAGAAGTCGTGTTTTTTTTAAGGAATATACCCAATGATCGTTGAATAACGACTCTATTAAGGACATTTTTGTCCATAATTGCTATCTTTGCGCCTTCTGCCAATAAAAATAAACACTGTACTATGAATGAGCAGATTGCAGATTTTATAAAAGAACAAACAGCGGCTACTATTTGCTGTATCGATACTGAAGCCCAGCCTTATTGTTTTACATGTTTTTTCGCTTTCAATGCTGAAGAAGGACTTATTTACTTTAAGTCTTCTTCCAATTCAAAACATGCTCTTTTAATCAGGGAAAACGCGCGCGTTTCAGGTACCATTTTGCCAGACAAATTAAACAAGCTGGCGATAAAAGGCATACAATTTAACGGAGAGGTTCTTGATCCGAAGCATCTTTTATGCAGAGATGCTTCGTTCTTTTATAATAAAAGACATCCCCTGGCGATTGCCATGAAAGGAGAAATTTTTACCATCCGCCTAAGTGCAGTTAAATTAACAGACAGCAGTATGGGTTTCGGACGAAAAATCATTTGGGAAAGAAATGAATCAGGTGGATTGTTTGTTGCCTATAAATAGCCGGGTCAGGTGTTCGCGGTAAACAAAGCGTATCCGTAAAAACCACTTATTTGGTTTTACGGTTATATGTGAAATTTAGTTTCTTTTATTTCAACTCATTTTACCTTTTGTTGTTATAAGATAAACCAACTTTCGCTATGTACCGGAAAGCATTGTATGTTCTTTGTACATGGTTGGGAATCTGCTTGTCATTCTTCAGCCTGGCCCAGGAACCGGTTGTTCGCAACAAACTTTTTTCCTTCGGCTCTTATGGTCGCGTGGGTGTGGGCTGGGCGCCTGGTATTACTGGCTCTGTAGGGCGCAATCTTAACCTGAACGGCATGGGCGCAGTAGGCGGTCGCCTGGAGGAAGGTGATTATTTTGAACTTGCCGGTGCACTTCATTTCAGTCCTGTAACTGCCAATAAAGATACCACCAGCATTGATGCACAGGTCAGGTTTGGTTTTTTTCCCACTCAAGGACAACTGATCGGAGGAAGTACTTCCAAATCATTCGGTAGTATCACCACAGCTATTCCGGAACTATATGTAGAAGCAAAGAAAATTGCAGGATCAAACTGGTCCGTTTGGGTGGGAGCACGCTATTTCAGGGGAGGTGATATTCATATCGCCGATTATTTTTACTTTGATGATCACACCAGCCAGGGCTTTGGCATCAAGTACAAAAACACGCAATTCGCTGTAATGCTGCCCGGTGCAGTAGATACAAGCAGTTCTGTGCCGCCATATTTCTATCTGAACATTGTAAACAATACGCCAGTGCTCGGTCTCCGCGGCAGGCAGGTTTATATCCTGGAGCAACAGCTTTTTAGCAATAAATGGGGACAGTTTAAAATATTGGGCGAATTCCACAAGCTCAACAATGCAACGGTAAGCGATACAACAAGATATAATTACCCTGCGGATCTCGGCTTTGTTCTTGGTGTAAAACATATTATCCCGATAAAACAGTTCCTCGACGGATCTTTTCAGCAATTTTCTGCACGTTATGGATATGGAATCGCAAATGGCGGAGATGGTGGTGGTTCAAAAACCTTCCTTACTTACGGAGCTCCCAATTTGCAAACCGGAAAGTTTAAGAACGCTTATTCAATTGCGCTCACAGAACATTTTCTTGCCAACTTTAACAGGAATTATTCCCTGAACGGATATGCACTTTATACCCATAGCAAGGGTGCGGCAGATAGTACAAATAAGGCTCCGGACTTTATGAACAGGCAGGTATTTAACAGAAAAACCGATCTGGCAGTTGGCTTCAGAGGGCAATGGTACATAACCAATTGGTTTCACTTGCTCCATGAAGCCAACTACGCTGCCAGAAAAGATGGTTCCCAACCGTATGCAACCATGTTTAAGCTGGGTATTATTCCCACAATAGTTCCTACCGGAAAACGCGACGTGTGGGCCAGACCACAGATCAGGCTTGTATATGAATGTGCTTTTTATAACAAGTTCGCTTCAAACAATCTGTATTCAACTTATCTGCAACAGTCTGGAGCTAAGAGCATCGGTCAGTTTATTGGCATCGGTGCTGAGTGGTGGATCTGGTAAATAATAAGGGAAAGGTTGAGTAAACTTTTTACATAAAACTTTTTTATATTTGGTTGTCGCCCTTTTATAAAACTCATGCTTCCCTTAAAAACTGAACACCAATAATTGCATGACTTCGTTTTTCAACAATTGTTCAAATACGGGTAATTATTCAGCGCTGTCACAACCATTCAATAGCAGCCGTGAGAAACACGGGTAGCGCCCTAACGTTGTAACAATCCAATTTAGTTCCATGTTCTAATTCAACTCCAAATCCTTTCATGAGACCGTTGTTCTTGTATATTTCTCTGTTAATGTCATTAAAAACAATTGCTCAAGCTCCGGCTTTTGATACTTCCCTTTCCGGAGTATGCACACCTGTCGCTGTAAAGTTTACGGATGTGTCGAATATCCCGGGAAATGTAGTGTCGCGTACCTGGAACTTTGGCGATGGCACTACCGGCACGTTTGCAGCAAAGGATATTGAAGCCGGGCATAATTATATTACAGACGGAGATTTTCCAATTACCCTAACCCTGGTGATGGAAGATGGAAGGCAGCTTGTTTCAAGTGCTAAAACAATCATTGTTAAACCGAGACCTGTTGCCGGTTTTGAAACCAGCACAGTAGCAGGCTGTGCGCCGCTGGATGTTACGTTCACCGATAGGTCCACCACCACTTCAGGTGCGATAACCAAATGGCAGTGGGATTTTGGTGACGGAAGCAGTACAGTTCAAAACCCTGTACATTCTTTTTCAGATAAAAAAGATTTTACCGTTTCTCTTATTGTTTACAATGACTATAACTGCAAGAGCGAAGTTGCCGCAAAGGAAATAATAAAAGTATTTGACCCCGCGAAAGCGGCATTTAGCTCCGACAAAAATGGCTCATGTAGCTGTCCTTTCTCGATCAATTTCAATAACACATCTACCGGGAATGGGAGCGTTAGTTATTCATGGGATTTTGGTGACGGAGGAACCTCAAGCAATAAAAATCCACAACACGAGTTCCAGGCCGCCGGCTTATTCAATGTGAAGTTAACTGTGAACAATGGTACAAACTGTCCATCATCTATCGCGTCGCGTTACATTTATGCGGGTACGCCAAATGTGAGTATTTCGTCGGCACCGTTAATAGTCTGCACTGGCAAATCTGCTAACTATGCCGCCATCGCTTCCCCTTCATCGCTGGCACAAAATATAACATGGTACTTTCCGGATGATAATACAAGCGCCGCCGGAGCTTCGGCAAGCCACATCTTCAGCAACAATGAAACGTATCTTATAAAAGTAAAAGCGGTGTCGGCAATCGGCTGTACTTCCGAGGCTACGTCTTTCACAACCGTCAAATCATCGCCGATAGCCTTGTTTCAGGCAACACCAACACATCTTTGTAAGTCGCCTTTCGCTATCCGGTTCGATAATATTTCAAACTACAAAGGAACCGGCTATGAATATGTATGGAACTTTGGTGACGGACAATTGAGCACATTGGAAGATCCGGAGCATACTTACGTTTCTGCCGCCTCAAAGTATGTAACGTTTACTATTAAGGACAAAATATCGGGTTGCGAAAGTTCACCCGTAAGTCAATTTGTGGATCTGCGGGAGCCATCGGTAACCCTGGATGTTGTTCCGCAACAAGGCTGTAAGCCTTTGGTTATACAGGCCACGGCTGCAGCCAATGCGAATGAACAAATAGTATCTTACACCTGGGACTGGGGCGATAACACCTCTTCAACAACAACCACAAATACGGCTGGTCACTTTTACATAAATGAAGGCTCTTACATTGTTAAGGTAGAAATAGCCACGGAAAACGGATGTACTGCTGTTTCAAATGGAATAAGTGTGCAGGTTAACGACAACTGCAGGGATGATGGCAGTGGCAGCGGAGGAAATGCCGCCAGCGGTGGATTTAGCTTTTTAAACACCTGTGAAAATAAAAACACCATCATATTCACGGATGACTTTAGCAAACGAACGGATAATAACTATTCTGTTTTGAGCTGGGATTTTGGAGATGGTACCACAACAGGAAATAAGAACCCTGTTGTTCACACATACACCGCTGCGGGAACGAGAGAATATGATGTAACAGTAACAAGAAAGGATGCATTAACAGGAGCTGTAAGTACATCAACCAAAAAAATGGTGATCATTGATGAAAAACCAATCATTTATCTTACTAAAACTGCTACTTGTACGCAGACGCAGGTGCCGTTCAGAACGTCCGGAATTCATGCACAGTATGTAAAGCAATATGTATGGAACTTTGGCGATAAATCCACCAAAACAATCAACAACAGTTCGTTCGATCCTGCTGAAGATGGCTACACAACACACACGTACAGTTCCAACGGGAAATATCCGGTTTCTCTCAAGATCACTGATAAACTCGGATGCATAACAGAGGGTACATATCCTGATCTTGTTCAAATCAGCGGTCCGCAGGCGGATTATAACGCACCGGATATATTGAGCTGCAAAGCGCTTGAATTTACCAAGGCCGTCACCGATAAGTCCACACCGAATGCATCTTTACCGATAGATAAATGGGATTGGTATATATGGCGCACAGGCGATGCTCAACCATCAACGCCCACATTGTCGTACACTAAAGACAATATCCCTGAAAAGATTTTATTGCCTTTCAAAAATGCATCGGCCGTTGCGGCTGAGTATTCTGTAAAGCTCGTCGTAACAGATGTGGATAAATGTAAGTCGGCGCCAAAAACCGTCAGCAAGTTGGTTAAAAGCTATTGGCCAAAGGCAGGTTTCAGCGTTAGCAGGGACTCCATGTGTGGAAGCGGGATCGTGAATTTTTATAATGCATCCACCACTTCGTCGGGAACAATGAATGTGTGGCTTTTTGGCGATGGCAGCTCGTCTTCCTTGTCCAGCCCCACGCACGCCTATCCCGAAGATGTGAACCGGTATTCAGTAACCCTCACAGTAGCGGAACAAAATATGCCAGCCTGTAAGGATACAATAACCAAAGAAAAGCTAATAAAGGTGGTGAAACCCGTCGCTGATTTTGAGATAAGTAATCCGGATGAATGTCCGCCTGTCGCTGTTAGCTGTACGAATAAATCTTTTAATGCCGGCCCAGGCACATGGACTTTTAGTGAGGGAGGTAGTTCTGCCCAAAAAGATATATCCGGACATCTTTACGAGATGGGCGGTGATTATATGATAAAGCTGCATGTTGAGGGAGTGGATGGTTGCATTGATGAAATAACAAAACCCATACACATCAAAGGACCGGCTGGTAAATTGCGGTATGAGAACACAGTTGGCTGCGTGCCTTTTGATTTTGAGATGAAGGTTACAGACACAAAAAATGTAACTAGTTACAGTTGGGATTTTGGTGATGGAACGTTACCTGTAGATCCAACTGCGTTTGCTCAAACACATACATATACGGCTCCCAGAAAATATTTGCCGAATGTGATTATATCCAGTGATGAAGGTTGCCATATTTCGCTTGTAAATGAAGACAGTGTTATTGTAGATAAAGTATCTGCTGCTTTTCAACTTGATTCCCTCCGTTTTTGCGGTAATGGCACTGCTTCGGTGAAAGAAGTTTCTGCGGCTTCTGCAGTTTCGGAAATAGCATCGTACAAATGGAAAGTGAATGGCGAATTGATTTCTGATGAGATACATCCCACTGCATTCAAGTACAATACGCCTGGAGAATATGAAATTGCCCTGGAAATAAAAAATGAATATGGTTGCGAAGCGAGCGCGAACGAAAAAGTGAGTATCTATGAGGAACCGGTAGTTTCTATTAATGGCAGGGAAGTAGTTTGTCTTGCAAAAGAGGTAGCATCCTTTGATTATTCGGCTGGAATTGAGCGTCCGGATGCTATTGAAACTTATAAATGGCTGATAAATGATTCGCTGATTTCAACAAATGAGCATCCAAATGTCAATTATCGTCAGGCAGGTGTTCATGATCTGAAGTTGATTGCCACAACAATTAATGGTTGTATTGATTCTTCCTCCAAAAGAATTGTCATAGATAATGTACGCGCCAGTTTTACTACATCTGCGAATTCTATCTGTGGAGAAAACAGAAATATTTTCTTTACAAATACTTCAACACCGGCAAATACAATAGCGAAAGCAGAATGGGATTTCGGTGATGGAAATTATTCCGTTGCAAACAATGGGACTTCACACAAATACGATCTTTACGGCGATGTGAAAGCGGCATTGTTTGTAACCACGGAAAATGGTTGCACGGACAAAAGTGATGCGATTACCATTCATTTAAATCAATCACCTGTCCTAAACATAAAGGGTAATAACGTTATTTGCCTCCCTTCTGATTCACCGGTATTGAATTATAAACCGGATATTACAAGTGCCGATCCCATTCATTCTTATTCGTGGCTGATAGATGGGGCTTTTGTTTCGGCAGATACAATATTAAATACAAACTATCGGCAATCAGGTAAGCATAACTTAACACTAATATCAACAACAAAAAATGGTTGCACGGATTCTGCAATAATGACAATTACAATCGACTCGGTTAAAGCAGATTTTCTTGTGTTGGATTCCGTCCGCTGCGGTGCGGGAAATGTCAGTTTCATTAATACTTCTTCATCCGCCTTTCCAATCACCGGTTATTTATGGCGTTTGGATGATTCTATCTACCATGATCAATCTACACTAACGCGCTATTACGCTGGAAAAGGCAATCACACAGCTTCTTTGCATGTTACCACGGAAAACAATTGTAGTTCATCTTTAACAAAAGAGAATGCCATTGAAATTTACGGAAATCCGGCTGTTGAACTTTTTGCCAATAAGGAATCGTGTCTGAATACGCCTGTAGATTTTATTGCGCTCACATCTTCTGAGGATAAAATAATAAGTTACCAATGGATAGTTAATAACACTCCGGTTAAGGGAGTCGCTCATCATGCTGTAAAAATGTTCTCTGATACAGGTAATTACATTGTTAGTTACAAAGCGATATCGGAACATGATTGCACGGACTCTTCTTCAATGTTGTTGATAGTTCATCCGCTTCCTTCGCCTGTAATAACGCACGATACAACAATATGCAGGGGATCTGCAGTAACATTGCGGGCCACGGGTACAGACAATTATAGTTGGAACAATGGGAGCGGCGATAATTTAGCTACCAGAACCGGTGCATCGCTATCTGTTAAACCACTCGTCTCAACCAATTTTTATCTTACTGCAACCAATAAGTACAACTGCTCCATAACTGACAGTGTATTTGTGAAGGTTGATAAACCGGTCGATCTGAAAGTTTGCGATACACAAACAATATGTAAAGGTGCAAAAGCTCAGCTTTCGGCAACCGCTAACACTTCTTTGTTCCTTTGGGATAATTACGCTTCTCTGAATAACCCAACCATAGCATCTCCAATCGCTTCACCCCTTACATCAACTGCTTATCATGTTACCGGTGTTAGTGGAAATGCCTGTCCCGACGAGAAGAAATCAGTTATGGTTAACGTAGTGGATAACCCCATAGTTTCGTTGGGCTCAGATATTACTGTACCAGCCGGTAGTCCGGTAACCTTGCACGCATCGGCAAGCGGGAATATCAAGTCGTATCTGTGGAACATCGCGACAGCATCAAAATGTATATCGTGCCAGGATCTCAACTTTATTGCCGATCATGATGAATCTATTGTTTTGCGTGTCCTTACACAAGAGGGTTGTACGGCGTCTGATACCATTGCTGTGCATGTGCTTTGCAATAAAGAAGCCGTATATATTCCGACTGCCTTCACGCCAAACGGTGACGGAATAAATGATATTTTCTATATCAGAGGACACGCTCTTAAAAAGATAAAAAACTTCAGAATATTTGACCGTTGGGGTAAACTTGTATTTTACCGGGAGAACTTTACGCCCAATGATATAAAAGCAGGCTGGAACGGTGTGGTGGGTGGACGGCCAACAGCCCAATCCTCTACTTTTATTTATATAGTTGATGCTGTTTGCCAGGAAGACAAAAACATACAGCTCAAAGGAACGGTTTTGCTGATAAGGTAATTAAAAGGCATAACTGTAAACAGATAAAAAAAGAATAGCGGTTGGTTATAGTGAACCAACCCGGGGGGAATAAATAAGGCGCCATTCTTTGTTTTTTAATCTCGGGGAAACATGCTGACAGTTAGTAAGAGGTCCCGGGACGAAAAAGGGTAATTGCACATTGATTAAGTAAAATTAAATATGTATCTTGTTCCGAAAAATAGCCATTTATAGCTATTTAAAAATTTGAGATCTAGATATGTACCCCCTTTCACATACATTTCTCGGCAGCCTTGAAATAGCACAAAAACAGGAAAATCCTTCATTTGTAAAAACCGGAGCGCACTTTCTGAGAAGAGCGTTTGAAAGAACCGATTTTACATTTAACAGCGGGAATGCGCCTTATATGATTGATTACACTGTAAGAAACTATGGTTATGTACACAAAGCGGTGATTAACATTGTGGGCTATTCCGCAGCATATTTTTTAAAGAATGGTGTAGATGCGTATGTGGGTAAATGGCATCCTGACGATTTTGAAATTTACAACGAAAACATATTTCCGGAGAACCTGACTTTTTTGAGCAATCACGCGCCGGAAAAATCTGTCAACTTCGTCTTCTCACACACATTCCGTATAAAAACACAAAAGGGCGATTTTGCAACGCTCCTTCAACGGTCAAGTTTTATTTTATCTCCCGAAGGTGTTCCGCTTGGAACAGTAGGATATGTTACAGATATAACACCTTTCAAGCGGGACAAGTGCATGACCCATGTGATAGAATGTTTGCATAAACCCGGTGGCACAAAAAAAGCGGAAATTGTTTATCAAAAGAATTACTATCCCGAGCTAACAATGCTGGATATTAGCCGGCGGGAAGCAGAAGTGCTGAGATGGATCTGCGATGGACTGAGCAGCAAACAAATTGCTGAAAAAATGCGGATCAGCATCAATACGGTCAATAATCACCGCAAAAGCATGCTGCAAAAAACTGATTGCAAAAATTCATTTGAGCTGCTCAGTTTCGCCGTAAAAAATGGTATTATTTAAACACTTCATCGGCATATTCTGCGAGTAACCGGTTAAAAATCCGGGGCTGTTCAAACGTAACAAAATGCCCGGCATCCGGCACTATTGTTGGAGCATCACGCCAAAATGGCAACGGAACGTTATCCAGATAGTTGTTGTTTACGGAAGCTTCTTCGCGGCCGAAAATGAAAAAAGTAGGCCTGCCGTATTGTTGCACCAGTTCAATTTCGTTAGCTATTGTTCCGCTTAAAGCTGTTTGCAGCACAGATGGTCGGAACGGCGGGTCTGCCTTATCATAGTCTTCCCTGAATAACCTTACCTCGCCAGCTCCGCTGCGTGGTAAAGCGTTGATCCAGAATTTATCTACTTGCTCTTTTGGCGGATGGTCGGTAAAGATCACAGTTGCGTCAAAATCAGGATGAGCAACATCACTAAATGCAATTTCTCCTCCGAGCAGGCATGATCCTGCAAATACAAGACCGGCAGGCTTTAAATCGAATGCCAGGGTTTCGGCAACTATGTTGGTACCCAGGGAAAAACCTGCGACGATATATTCTTTTTCTCCGCTAAGCTCAACAATCGCTTTGGCGACCACTTCACCCATTGCCGGCAAACTATAAGTTTTTTCCAACGGAAACTTGTCAGACTGTCCGTGACCGGGAAGGTCGAAAGCAATCAATCTGTAATCTTTTAAATCCGTGTCGGTCAACTGTTTTTTCCACATGCGGGCAGTGCATGAATTACCATGAATAAAGAAGATTGTTTTTTCTGCGCCGGGATTTGCTTCAAGATAAGAAACGGACAAGCCGTCGGTTGTTAGTGTTTTTGGTGTCATGCCAGGTTGAAAATTTTCAGTCTGAAAAACTAATGTATTATTTTCAAGTGGAAGAGAATAGTTCCTTTAATCATATATTTTTTTCGGCGAGTGGGTACAATGTTGCCAAAAACAAATGCTGCATAATCTATATTAGAATCTCAATGTAGCCGTAATCCCACTTGCATCTCCCGAATAAAACGGCGCGAATGATAAATTTTCCTTTTTCTTTTTAATCCGGTGCAATTCAGGAACAAGTATACCTGATGCTGCTCCGGCTATAAAACCGGTAATAACATCCGTCTTAAAATGTTTCCCTGCCCGTGTACGGTAAAAGCCTACTACCGCTGGCGGAACAGAAGCAATGCCATACCACATCATTCGCTTCCAGCCTTTGACGTGATTATAATCGGTATACACTTTTGCGGCATAAAATGTGGATGCCGCTGCGAAACCGGTGTGTCCGCTAAAGAATGAATTGGTTTTTCCGTCACCCACCTTATCCTGCAAGGCCACTTCAGGATTATAAGTAAAAGGCCTTGGCCTGCGGACGGAAAACTGTGCAGCAAAATAAAGGGCATTGTCAACTGCGTGAGTTACTACATACATGGTCAGGAGGTCCAGCCAGTCATGCCGGATTTTCTTGTCAATCACCAGCAATGCCGGGCTGAAAAGCGCCACATTCAAAAGCAGGTCGGACTTTTTGCTTGCATTTTCAAATCCTGAAGGATTCAAAAAAGCAATTGGTCTGTCGAAAGAATTAATGCTGTAGGGATCTAATGCAGCTGCTTCACTTTCCGATAGAGACGCAATCTTTCCCAATTGTTTAAAGCCAAGATTGGAAAGCCCGATCGCTGCCACTGAAGCCGGTAATTCGTAACCAAGGTGAACACGATATATTTTTTGATGCTCATCTGTCTTTTGCGCGAAGGAGCATGTACAGACAATACACAATAAAAGCGTAAATATTTTTGCCATGAGGATAATTGAGCGCTTCCCGTCACAACAAATTATCGTAAAAGACGAGGTTGCTATCTGCAATATACAATTCAAACGTGAAGTAAGTATCCCACACCCCGCAGTTGTAAGACACTTGCATGCTTCAGAGCTTTTCGGGCTTTACGTGTCCTACATTTTCAGATGTAGGACACAACCCTTTGCTACCTAACCTCTATAACTTTTACAGGACATGCTGTTGCTGCCCTTTCATTAATATCAGTTTCCTCATCGCGGATGCGTAATGTCCAGAATCCTTTCTTTTCAATTGAATTCAATAAAACACTTTTACCATCCTTTTTAGACATGCGCCAGAATTCCGGTGCCTGTTCTGTGCAGTAATTGCAGCCAATGCATTTATTTCTTCTATAAACAATGGTAGGCATGCATTACTGATTTGCGTTTACTATTTTGTAAAGTTTATCTGACGGACGAATAGCGCATTCCAAAGGAAATGCACATCGATCACCTTTAGTCGCAAATTCTGCGGCTCCTGAATCATTTATATGCAGGGAGCTTATTGTCGTTTCAACTGCACCAGTTGTTGGTCCGGTGACTAATATGCGGTCGCCAACATGCAATTGATAAGCTTCTATTTCAAATTCTGCAATCTGCGTTTTACTATAATAATGTTTACCTTTTCCCAGGTAGATCTTTTTAGTAGTTGCCTTTGACCCCGAAGCATTGCTCCATTCTCCCATTTTCTGACCTAAATAATAACCGCCCCAAAAGTCACGGTTATACACTTCCCGCAGCCGGTTAGTCCATTCAAATATTTTTTCTTCACTGAAGATGCCTTCTGCGCATGCGTCTATTGCTTCGTGATAGCAGGATGTTACCGTTTTCACATATTCAGGACTACGTCCACGTCCTTCAATCTTTAATACGGAAACGCCTGATGCGATAAGTTCATCCAGAAAGTCGATGGTCTTCAGATCTTTGGATGACATGATGTATTCGTTGTCGATCTCCAATTCAACATCTTCTTCAATATCTGTAACACGGTATTTGTGCCTGCAATTTTGAATGCATGCCCCGCGGTTCGCGGATGCATTGTGGCTGTGCAGACTCAGATAACATTTTCCTGAAACAGCCATGCATAAAGCTCCATGTGCAAACACCTCTATTTTAACAAGCCTGCCGGAAGGTCCATAGATCTGCTGTTGCTGTATCTCATCACAAATAGTCTTTACCTGTTTCAGGCTAAGTTCACGGGCCAGTACCATTACATCCGCAAAATGTGCATAGAATTTGATGGCTTCAATATTGGAAATGTTTGCCTGTGTAGAAATGTGCACTGGCATTTGAATAGATGAAGCATAAGCAAGAACGGCCTGATCTGCAGCAATTACGGCATCGATGCATGAGGCTTTCGCCTGTTGAAGAATTGTTTTGATCAGGGAAAGATCGTGGTCGTACACGATAGTATTCAGCGTTAGATAGGCGCGGACATTGCTTGCGTGGCATTGTTCAGCGATAGCAGAAAGATCCTGCAAGGTAAAATTCATCGTTGCCCTGGCGCGCATATTCAACTGATCAACACCGAAATACACAGCGTCGGCGCCTCCCTGGACGGCTGCAGTTAAAGATTCAAAATTTCCGGCAGGAGATAGTAATTCAATAGAAGGTGACATTCTTCACAGTTGCATTTAAAAATGCGGCAAAGGTGGAGAGGATGGGGGAGATGGAAAATGATAAAAGTCATGGGAAAGCTCAAAGCCTAAAGCTTAAAACTAAAGCCATTGTCGACTACTCAGAACTGCCTTCCAATCTTTATTATGTCTACTCCGAAAAATTTTATTAAGCGGTGTAGCTTATTTGTAGCTATATCCGGTTCTAAGCTCTGGGCTTTAGCTCTAAGCTTTTTCCTGCCTCCCAGGCAACCCCGGCGCCATCTCGACGTATTACTAATTATGGTACCGCAAACAAACACAATTCCTCATTAAACGTAATTAAATGAAAAAGTTTAAAACCTCATGGTTGTTATATATTGTTGTTGCAACATGCCTGGTGTCTGTTTCGTGCTCTAAGAGTAGCAGTTATAATTCTAATTCTACTCCAACGCCAAAACCGAGTATTCAATTAATCAATAATTCGACCTTCGGAAATATCCTGGCGGACAGTATGGGAAGAACACTGTATTTCTTTTCACTTGATGTAAGTGGCGCGTCTGCTTGCACTGGTGGTTGCCTTGCAGTATGGCCGGTATTCCTAAAGGAAAATCCTACATTATCTGCCGGTTTAAATGCCAGCGACTTCGCTGTGATCACCCGCTCCGATGGCTCTAAGCAGACAACTTATAAAGGATGGCCGCTTTATTACTATGCAAACGATGCTGCTGCCGGAGATGTTAATGGAGATAATGTAAGCAACATTTGGTTTGTTGCAAAGCCGGATTACTCAGTAATGGTTGCCAAAGCCCAGCTTGTTGGATTAGACGGTGTGCAGTATAAAAGCGATTATACTCCGGGAGCTGAAGCTACTTTCTTTATTGTGGACAGTGTCGGTAAAACACTTTACTCATTTAAGCCGGACAAGATGAATACAAATACGTTCACCAAACCTGACTTTAGCAACAATGCTATTTGGCCAATTGCAGAAATAAACGGAGTTAATATGGTTCCAAGTTTTTTAAGTAAAGCGGACTTTAGTTCCATCCAGGTATTTGGCCGCACACAGCTTACTTATAAAGGATGGCCGTTATATTATTTCGGAGCTGATAATAGCACAAGAGGTAGTACAAAAGGTGTAAGCGTTCCAACGCCTGGTATATGGCCAATTGTAAACAACAATACAACCGCGGCGCCGCCGCAATAACGGAAGGCCGTATCCGCATGTAGAGACGTTGCATTGTAGAGACGTTGCATTGCAACGTCTCTACGCATTATGCATTGCAACGTCTCTACCATTGCAACGTCTCTACAAATTAACCGCCCGTTAAATCCAGTATCCTGTTTTTATCCGTAATAATATTTGCCTTCAAATCATTTAAAAGCGAATACAACCCAAAATATGTTCTGTTAATATAAAGCGAATGCCGGGAACCCCTGGCATTTTTTGAATCCCTTATTTCCTTAAGATTCGATATGTATTCCATGTAAGAGTAAATCTCTTCGAAGTAGGCGTCGTTACCAAAATCAAAAGTTTTTTTTGTGAACGGCAAGGTGGTGAGGTCAATCATTTTTTGAAACAGTTGCGAGAAAAATGCTACTTCTTTTGGCGTGTCACCAGGATGAATCATTTCCAGGTTGAGATAGATTTGTTTCCGTTCCTCATCATTCTTTAAAATTTCCGGCTCAGTCAGTTTAAAATAATTCACATAGAAATCTTCAGGAATTTCTTTAATACAGCCAAAGTCAAAAACACCAACGGTACCATCATTGCGCATCAGGAAATTGCCCGGATGTGGATCTGCGTGCACTTTTTTAAGTTGATGTACCTGGAACTGATAAAAATCCCACAGAGCCTGACCAATTTTATTGCGTACTTCCTGCGAAGGCCTGTCTTCTAAAAACTCTTTCAGGTGCTTGCCTTCCAGCCAATCCATCGTGATGATCTTTTCTGAGGAAAGCTCCGGATAATATTTGGGGAAAACCAGGTTGGGTATATACGCGCAAAGATCAGATACTTCAACGGATCTTCTAAACTCCAGCGTATAATCTGTTTCTTCCAGCAACCTCGTTTCTATCTCATCAAAATACTTATCCATATCAACCTTGCTCATACCTACAAGCCGCATGGCAAAAGGCTTTACGATGCGGAGATCTGTCCGGACACTGTTCGCCACACCTGGATATTGTATTTTAATAGCCAGCTTTTTCCCATCTTTCCAGGCGTGATGTACCTGGCCGATAGATGCAGCATTTGCAGCACTGATCTCAAACTTATCAAAAAGCTGAGCCGGCGTTTTGCCTAATGTCTTTATGAATGTATTTATAACAAGCGGACCGGATAAAGGTGGTGCACTGTATTGCGACATGGCAAAACGTTCTGAATATGCCTTGGGCAGCATACCTCGGTCCATACTCAACATCTGTGCAACCTTAAGCGCGCTTCCTTTCAGATTGCTCAGTGTTTCATAAATGTCCTCTGCATTTTCCTGGTGAAGATCTTCTTTATCAATCTCCGGATCAACCAGTTTGCGGGTGTAATGTTTCAGGTAATTGGTGCCAACTTTGAAACCGGTAGACACAAAGCGGCCCGCTCTTTCTATTTTGGAAGTAGGGATCTTAGATTGTTCTTTCATGTATATCTGGATGGAGCAGAAAAAAGTTCTTGTCCATTATTTTTTTGTGAAGAGAAATTTTCCGAAGTCAACCAGGCTGTCTAACGTGTTTTCAATAATAAGTTTGAAGCTGAGGTTAACAGCTTTTTCAATAGCCGCATCTGTCATTTCGAATTTCTCGCTGGTATCAGTCAGCCAATAACGCAACACGAATAATGCCTGCACCCAAAATCCATGAACATACTTGTCGGAAATGTATTTTCTTTCTTTTATTTCATGTGTGGAATAACCTTCTTTAATCAGGTTGCGCACATATTCGTAAAAGGCTTTGCGGAAATTTTCCAGCACATCTGGTTTGGGTTGCATCACACCATAATTGATGAGTGATTTTTTGTGCAACAAAATATAACTTCTGTGCTCTTTTAATGTTTGAACCCATACAAAATAGAATGTTAGCAATTTCTCTCTTACCGTGTATCGCTTGTATGTTTCGTCATTCTGTATCTGATCAACCGTTTTATTGAAATAATACAGCCAGATATCCTTCTCTATGGCTTCAAAAGAGCTGTATTCATTGTAAAAATCGGGCTCTGATATATCAAGTTTTTTACAAAAAGTAAATACTGAAATGGGCCTTGTTCCATTCTCGAGCCAGTACAGCTCGTAGGCGTCGCGGATTTGTTGTTTATCCATAAAAAAGCGTTTAGATTTTAAGGGAGAATAAGCGTAGAAAATCAGATAAGTAAAGATAGCACACAATAAGTTGCAGGAATCTTAATAATTGATAAGGGAAAATTCCTGCCCGACTAAGGTCGTTCAGGCGGGGAAAATTGACAATGGATCGGCGGAGGATTTTAATAATTGATAAGGGACAATTGAAAATTGAAAATGAAATTGAACGAAGATTTTTCCTGGATTGGCGACTGTTCCTGAAAATAAAAATTGAGAGTTGCAACCTATTTTAGGCATGCACACATTGTCAATTATCAACTCTCAATTTTCAATTAAAAAACCCCTATTTCTTCTTCATGTTTTGTTTCTTATTCTTCGATTTTGCTGTTATTTGGGTTTGAAGGTCCTCATCGTATGGATGCCCAACAGCATGATGACTGTCTGCTTTACCAACACCCTGGCTTGGACCTTTTGCAGCTATGTTTCTTTGCGTATCAGGATTTTCTGTAGAAAAACCTAACTTATCTGTTTTAGTGTTTGGCATGACTGAAAATTTTAAAAATTAAGTAATAACTACCTTAATCAAATTTCCATGCCAGTATTGGGTGTTTATACCCTAAGATGATAGTCATGCGCCTATGCACGACCGGTTCACGCGGTTTTTTAACGGTATTTTTTATCTCAATTTAATTAACCGTACGCTAAGCGCAGATTAGGTTTTTATTGAATTATAATTAGATTTGCCGCAATGGCAGATATTAATATTATTGAGCTTGCAAAAGATTTAAACCTTTCAAAATCCACCGTATCCCGGGCCTTCCGAAACAACAGTGGCATCAATAAAGAGACAAAAGAAAGGATCCTCGCGCGCGCGAGGGAGCTCAATTTTACACCTAATCACCACGCCAGTAATCTGCGAATTCAAAAGAGCAACACTATTGCGGTTATTGTTCCCGAGATTGCAAACAACTTCTTCTCCAAGGCCATTAACGGAATAGAGCAGGTGGCGAAAAAGAACGGTTATAGTGTTCTGATCTGTCTGACAGATGATGAGTTTGAAAAAGAGGTTTCCTTCGTTCAGAACCTCAGTAATGGAAAAGTGGATGGTATCATCATGTCCGTTTCAGGGGAGGAGCAGGATCACAGCTATTTGAAAATGCTTCAAAAGAAAAATATCCCGCTGGTATTCTTTGACCGTGTGTATGAGGATATTGAAACCGCGAAAGTAACTACCAACGATTATGAAAGTAGCTTTCTTGCCACGGAACACCTGTTACAGCAGGGCTGTAAAAGAATTGCCTATCTGGTGGTGAATAAAAATTTGTCCATTGGTAAAACGCGTATGCAGGGCTACCTGGATGCGCTGGATAAATACGGCATTGAGACGGACGATAATCTTGTTGTTGATTGCAGCAATGAGCTTACACAGAATATTTCCATTCTTTCTGATACATTCTCCAAATTGCGACCGGATGGCGTTTTTGCATCGGTTGAGCGTCTGGCTATTGCAACATACTACACCTGCATGGAGCTGAATATTTCTATTCCGGAACAGGTTAAAGTAATAGGCTTTTCCGGTCTTGAAATAGCACCGTTATTGAATCCTGCATTGTCAACTATTATTCAACCAGCTTATAACATGGGGCTTGAAGCAGCAGATGTGCTGTTCAAGATACTTGCTGATGATGAAACCAAAGCAGATTTTGCGACACGGAAAGTTGTGCTGAACTCTGAGTTAATACAACGCAAATCTTCGGCGGTTGGAACTATGTAATTTTTGGTTGGAATCGCTCGCTACGCTTCGCGATTGGAAGAAAATTTAAACCATATAAGGCATATAAGAGAATATAAGTAGTTGTTTAGAAGTATGAGCTCCGTAAACATATGCTATCATATTCACAAAAAAACTATAAACGGAAGGTTAAGCTTGCGGCGGACGAATTCTACCCGGCGTCAACCTTATATTCCCTTATATGCCTTATATGGTTTAAAAAAATCCTCAAATGGTTCATTAATTCAGCGTTCAAATTTTGCAAAAACGTTTTTTCATCTTCTTACTTCGGGAACGTTCCCTAGAAGTTATCCACATGTTTTTATTTCAATTTATGAAATAATTAAATGTTTTTATAGCTGATATAAAATAGATTAAAAAATAAAATCCCTCTTTTACAAATTCATTAAAAATGTAATGTTAATAACTTCGAAATGACTTGTTAATTTTCGGGAACGTTCCCTACTTACTTTTATACCCGCTAACCGCTGTTAGCAACAAACTAGTCACTTTAAATTACGAGCCAGATGAAAAAAACATCTCCCTTGTGGAAATTTGTACTCCTCAGTGTATGCTCCCTGCTATCTACTTTTCTCTACGCCCAACAAAAAGGTTCTATCGAAGGAAGAGTTACAGGTGAAAACAATCAGCCCCTCGCCGGCGCATCTGTTACCATCAGAGAACTAAATAGAGGCACAGCTGCCGACATAGACGGCCATTACAAAATTGCCAACCTTGCCGTTGGTAAATACACAATCACAGTCAACTTCATCGGGTACCAGCAGCTGGAAAAAACGCTTCAGCTAAGCGGTGATGAAACACTTGACTTTACGCTGCAACATGGCACTACCGATATTGGTGAAGTGGTTGTTATCGGCTATGGTACTGCGCGCAAAAAAGAATCAACAGGTTCTTTAAGCACGGTTACTTCAAAAGATTTTCAGAAAGGATCTATAACAACTCCGGAACAACTGATTGCCGGTAAGGCGCCGGGCGTTTCTATCACTTCAAACGGCGGAGCGCCTGGTAGCGGAAGTACCATCCGTATTCGCGGTGGTGCTTCACTTAGCGCCAGCAATGATCCGTTGATCGTGATTGACGGAGTGCCTTTGGCTTATACTAAAAATCCTGATGGTTCTGCCGCCGTATCCGGTGTAGCCAATCCGCTTAGCCTGATCAACCCGAACGATATTGAGTCAATGACGATTCTTAAAGATGCGGCATCAACGGCCATTTATGGTTCCCGAGCTTCTAACGGTGTGATTCTTATCACCACCAAAAAAGGAAAAGCCGGAAAGCCTGTCTTCAACTTCAATACGCAATTCTCTTTGTCAAAAGTAGCAAGGAGAGTGAATGTGCTTTCTGCCAATCAATTCCACACTTTGGTCGATTCACTGGGAACGGATGCGCAAAAAGCATTGCTTGGAACAGCGAACACAGACTGGCAGGATCAGATCTATCAGACAGGTATAACTTCAGATAATAACCTGAATGTTACAGGTTCTGTAAAGAATATCCCTTACCGTGTATCTGCCGGTTATCTTGACCAGACAGGCATTTTGAAAACGGATAAAATGCAACGCGGTTCTTTAGGAATAAGTCTTAATCCTAAATTTTTTGACAACCACCTGAAAGTTGATCTTAACCTGAAAGGCGCTGTCACCAAAACACGTTTTGCTAACCAGGATGCCATTGGCGCTGCTGCAACCTTCGATCCAACACAACCTGTGTATGCAGAAGGAAAATTCGGCGGCTATTATGAGTGGACAAAAGGTACAGGTGAAGATGCGATTCCCAACGGGCAGGCAACACGCAATCCGGTTGCTTTGCTGATGCAAAAGAACGATGAAGGCCAGGTTGAAAGAAGCTACGGCAACATTCAGTTCGATTATTCGTTTCATTTTCTTCCTGAACTGCATGCCAACTTAAACCTGGGTTATGACGTATCGCACGGACACGGCGATGTGTTTATTCCGGCCTATGCTGCACAGGCATGGACAGACTCAGGCAGAATGTCAAAATACAAACAGGAGATTGCCAACAGGGTTGGTGAGTTTTACCTGAACTACAACAAAGACATCAAATCTATCAAAAGTAACATCAACGCAACTGCAGGTTATGGTTACTATGATAACATGAGCACGAACTACAATTACTACACATTACGTGCGAATGGTGATACCATCATGAATACAAAACCGGCGTTTCCTTACGATAAGCCAAGGAACACCCTGATCTCTTACTATGCTCGCCTGATCTACACTTTCGATGGAAAATATATTCTCGCAGGTTCTATCCGTTCAGATGGTTCATCACGTTTTGCAAAAGATTCCCGCTGGGGTTACTTCCCTTCTCTTGCCTTCACATGGCGTTTGAAGGAAGAAGAATTTCTTAAAAACTCCAATGTGCTTTCAGACCTGAAACTGCGTTTAAGCTATGGTAAAACAGGCCAGCAGGATGGTATAGCCAACTATTCTTACCTGCCTGTATATGCACTTAGTAACAATACTGCGCAATACCAGCTTGGCAATTCATTGTACAATATGTACAGACCAAGCGCTTATGACAGCAAGTTGAAATGGGAACAGACTGCAGCTTACAACGTGGGTGTTGATTATGGCTTCCTGAAAAACAGGATTAACGGTAGCATAGATTTCTACTACAAGAAAACTTCTGATCTGTTAAGCGTTATTCCGATCCCCGTTGGTTCCAACTTCGCTAACCAGTTGCTGACAAACGTTGGAAATGTGGAAAACAGGGGTATTGAGTTTAACATCAACGCCAATGCAGTAAGAACAAGCAATTTTAACTGGGACATCGGCTTCAACTTCACTTACAATGTGAACAAGATCACCAAGCTTACAGCAGTTGCAGACTCCAGTTTCCTGGGTAACCCAACAGGTGGTATTGCCGGTGCAACAGGATATAACATCCAGATGAACTCTGTTGGTTATAACACCAACTCATTCTTTGTGTACAAACAAGTGTATGATGCGAATGGTAAACCAATTGAAGGCGCTTACCAGGATCTGAACAAAGATGGCATCATTAACCAGAAAGATCTTTATCACTACAAATCTCCGTTCCCGAAATTTATCCTTGGCTTCAGTACCCAGCTAAATTACAAGCAATGGGGACTGAACATGGTGATGCGTGCAAACCTGGGTAACTATATGTATAACAACGTTGCATCCAACCTGGACAGAACGCAAACAATGTTGAATCCATTGGAATATTTACAGAACGGAACAACAGATGTATTAAATACAAACTTCAAGTATTCACAGGCGTTGTCTGACTACTATGTGCAAAATGCATCTTTCCTGAAGATGGATAACATTGGCCTTACCTACAACTTAGGAAAATTGGGTAAAAGCAGGTTTGGATTGATCCTGAATGCGAACTGTCAGAACGTATTTACTGTAACAAAATACACAGGTGTTGATCCGGAAATCTTCGGCGGTATAGATAACAAGTTCTATCCCAGACCAAGAATATATACTGTGGGCGCAAACCTTGCTTTCTAATAATTCTAACGGTTAAAACTAAACAGATGAAAAAGAATTTATTTAAATATATATGTGTGGCTCTGGGTTCTGCAGTAATTGCAACATCATGCACCAAGGATCTGGACCGCACGCCGACAAATGATATTACTGCGGATGTTGTGTACAAAACACCTGCAGGTTACAAACAAGTGCTTGCAAAAGTCTATGGAAGCTTTGCATTGACTGGTAACGCAGGTCCTGCAGGTTCGCCTGACGTACAGGGGCTTGATGAAGGTAGTAATGCCGATTTCCTGCGTACATTCTTCAACGCACAGGAAGTAACAACAGATGAAGCCATCTGCGGATGGAACGACCCGGGCATTCCGGATCTGCACTATCAGTCATGGACATCAACAAATCCATTCCTATTGGGTTTGTATGACCGTGCTATTTTCCAGATCAGCATGTGTAACGAGTTCATCAGGGAATCTGCAGATGATAAAGTTGCTGGTCGCGGTATTAGCGGAGCTGATGCAGATGACATTAAACATTACAGGGTTGAAGCGCGCTTTCTCAGAGCGTTTCAGTACTGGGTGCTGATGGATCTGTATGCAAATCCTCCATTTGTTACGGAAAATGATCCTATCGGTAAATACCTGCCTCCTCAAATAAAAAGAGCAGATCTCTTTACTTATGTAGAGAAGGAACTAAAAGAAATAGAACCACTGATGGTTGCTCCTCACCAAAATGAATACGCACGTGCCGACCAGGCTACTGTTTGGGCATTATTGGCAAGATTGTATCTGAATGCTGAAACCTATACAGGAACAGCCAGGTATACGGATGCGCTTACTTATGCAAACAAAGTAATTGCCGGCGGCTATGACCTGAAGGCAAAATACAATCAACTGTTCCTGGCTGATAATAATAAGAATAACAACGAAGTCATCTTTCCAATTGCTTATGATGGTTTACATACACAGAGCTACGGCGGTACTTCTTTTATTATTAACGCGTCAGTTGGTGGCAGCATGGATCAGAAATTATTCGGAATCAGTAGCGGTGGATGGGGCGGCTTACGCACCACAAAAAATCTGCCTTTGCTGTTTGGAAACTATGCGACGACTAAAGATTCACGCTCCATGTTTATGGGTGACAAGATCGAGATTGACAATGTATCTGCATTTACAGATGGCCTGGCTGTTGCAAAATTCAGAAATGTAAATTCAGACGGAACACCGGGCAGCAATGTTTCTCAAAGCTTTAGTGATGTGGATTTCCCGCTTTTCCGCCTGGCTGAACAATACCTGATCTACGCTGAAGCGGTATTGCGCGGCGGCACTGGTGGTGACAAAGCAACTGCAATAAGCTATATCAATAAACTGCGTCAGAGAGCTTATGGCGATGCTTCGGGAAATGTAGCAGATATTAGTCTCGATTTCATTCTGGATGAACGTGCACGCGAATTGTACTGGGAAGGTTTCAGAAGAACCGACCTGATAAGGTATAACAGGTTCACCACCAGCAACTATGTATGGCCATGGAAGGGTGGTGTGAAAAACGGTACCGGTGTGGATGCACATTTCAACATCTTCCCGATTCCGGTTACCGACCTTACTGCTAACCCCAACTTAAAACAAAATGATAAGTACTAATCATTACAAATCTCGTGTCATGAAAAAAAGACTCACCATATTAACATTGCTTGCTGCGCTTGTTTCGTTGTTCGGCGTATCCTGTAAAAAAGATGAAGTACGCACTACAGCGAACCAGGGCAGTGCAATTACACTCGCTGCTTCTCAAACGGATTTTGTTTTAAAGAAAGACAGCGCAGCAAACAATGCCGCTACGTTTACAAGCTCCGCATCCAACTTTGGTTACGATGCGGTGGTTACCTATACATTGCAGTTTGGCAAAAAAGGAAAGAACTTTGATTCCGCACAGTCGGTAGGGATGACTTTCGCAAACGGTACAGCATCAGCTACCTTAACAGTTGATCAGCTGAATAGCATTGCTTTGAAACTTGGGTTGACAGCCTATACTTCTGATGCTGCCGAAGCAAGGGTACAGGCAAAGATCAGCGATTCATATCCTGCCACTTATTCAAATGTGGTTGATCTCACCATCAATTCATACCTGAAAGAGTCCTGGTTATGGATGCCCGGAAGCTACCAGAACTGGTCTCCTGCAACTGCGCCACAGCTGTATTCCGGGGATGGAAAAGGCTTGCATTCAGGCTATGTAAATTTCCCCGATGCAAACACCATGTTTAAGATAACCAGCGCGGCAGATTGGAACCATACCAATTATGGAACGGGCGGTCCTGGTAAATTGAGCACAACCGGTGATAACCTCACAGTACCAGATCCCGCATACTACCTGATAGAAGCGAACATTGATGACCTTACCTGGAAATATACTAAAACAGTTTGGGCAATCATTGGTTCTGCAGTTGGTGGATGGGATGCCGTAAATGATCAAGTGATGCAATTTGATGCCGCCTCAAATACATGGAAATTGACATTGTCACTTGCCGCAGGTGAAATGAAATTCCGTGCGAATAAAGACTGGGCAATAAATCTTGGAAAAGGGGATGCAGAAGGCACGTTGACAAATGGTGGCGCCAACCTGGTTATAGATGCAGCGGGAACATATGATGTAACGCTAGACCTGAGCAATCCCGCGAAGTTTACCTACATACTGAAAAAGCATTAAAAAATTGGAATCAGCTCCAGCTCTCAGCCTTAAGCGTTCTCCAATATTATGGTTGTAACGTCTTACGGCTGATAGCTCATAGCTGAAAGCTCATAGCATGAAAAGAGTATTCTCCCTTTTTCTTACGCTTATTGCATTTTCTGTAGCCTGTAAAAAAATAGGTACTCCTACACAGGAGCAGCCTGCTACCCCTTCTGTTACACAACAGCAGGGCCTGATAACATGGTCTCCGGATTTTCCTTCGGCGAACGATACTATTGTTATTACATTCGACGCTTCAAAAGGAAATAAAGAACTGAGCAATGTTGCAGGAGATGTTTACATCTATTCAGGTGTGGTAACAGATCAAAGCAATGGCGGCTGGAAATATGTGAAGTACGATTGGAGTGTCGCAGCCCCTGCTGCGGCGAAAGCAAAGGCTTTGGGAAATAATAAATTCTCCATAAGCTTTGTTCCCCGTTCTTTTTATAATGTTCCCCAGGGAGAAAAAATATTGAAGCTCGCGGTTCTGTTTCGCAATGCCGATGGATCTAAGGTTGCGCGCAATGCTGATGGAAGCGACATGTTTATTCCGGTTTACGATCACACTCAATTAAATCTTCGCTTTACCAATCCAGAGTTTGAGCCAAAGTTCAACCCGGTGCCGGTGGGTGTTAATGCAAGTGCTATCGGTGATGAAGTGAACATATCAGCTATTTCTTCACAAGCAGCAAACCTCACCTTAATGCTGAACGGCGTAACATTTGCTTCAGCAGCCAATGCTACAACCATTAGTGGTAAGGCAAAAATAACAGTTGGCGGTCCGCAGTTAATCAAGGTGGTTGCCAACAATAGCGTTGAACAAAGTTTTCTTTTAACAGGCATTGTTGAAGTTGCGGATCCTCCTGCCGGGGCGAAAGACGGCGTTACTTTTATCAATAACGGGACGTCTGCCATTTTCAAATTATATGCACCTGGTAAACAAAACCTCTTTGTGATAGGAGATTTCAATAATTGGCAGCCAGATCCAAAAGGATTTATGAAGCGGTCATTAGATGGCAATATATGGTGGATTCAGATAGACGGACTGGATCCGAATAAAGAATATGCTTATCAATACCTGGTTAATGGCAGCCTGAAAATCGCAGATCCGTACTGTGAAAAAATATTGGATCCTGATAACGACCAGTATATTAACGCTTCCACCTATCCTAACCTGAAAGCTTATCCGACAGGAAAAACTACGGGCATAGTGAGTGTCATGCAGGGAAACCCGGCAAGCTATGTGTGGCAGGTTTTAAACTTTACACGTCCGCAAAAGCAGAACCTTGTAATTTATGAATTGCACATGCGTGATTTTATGGCGGCGCATAATTACAAAACGCTTGAAGATACATTAAGCTATTTAAGCCGTTTAGGCGTGAACGCAATTGAGCTGATGCCAGTTAATGAATTTGAAGGCAATTCAAGCTGGGGTTACAATCCTGATTTTTACTTTTCACCTGATAAATACTACGGCACAAAAAATGAGCTGAAGGCACTAATAGACAAATGTCATCAAAAAGGAATGGCGGTAGTGTTAGATATGGTGCTCAATCATTCGTTCGGACAGTCACCAATGGTGCAATTGTATTTTGAAAATGACAAACCGGCGGCAAACAGTCCGTGGTTTAACCAGCAGGCAACACATCCTTACAGTGTAGGATACGACTTTAATCACGAAAGTCAGGCTACAAAATATTTCTGCAAAAATGTAATGAGATTCTGGATGCAGGAATATAAAATAGATGGCTATCGCTTCGATCTGTCAAAAGGGTTCACTCAAAAGAATTCAGGCGATGATGTAAATGCATGGAGCCAGTATGATGCAAGCCGCATTGCTATCTGGAAAGACTACAACAACTTCATCAAAACTGTTGATAATAATAATTTCTATGTAATACTCGAACATTTTGCTGAAGACAGGGAAGAACAGGAACTTTCTGCTGAAGGAATGATGTTGTGGAATAATTTGAATGCCAGCATGAACCAGGCAACAATGGGCTATTCCGATGGCTCAGACCTTTCAAGAGGTTTTTATTCTGCACATGGTTTTACTCAACCTTACAATCTCGTAACCTATATAGAGAGCCATGATGAAGAAAGACTGATGTTCAAGAACATTCAATACGGAAATGCTTCTGGTAGTTACAGTGTAAAGGACGAGGCGACAGCACTGAACCGGCAGAAAATGGCAGCTGCATTCTTGTTTGCCATGCCCGGGCCAAAAATGATCTGGCAGTTTGGTGAACTAGGTTACGATATTTCGATTGAACAAAACGGAAGAACCGGCGAAAAGCCAATACTGTGGAACTACAGGAATGATCCCGGTCGCGTTGCGCTATATAATGTGTTCGCGAAAATGGCGTCATTGAAAAAGAACAATGAGGTATTCGCAACAACCAATTTCCAGTATGATTTAAGTGGAAAAACAAAATCTATAAAACTTACTGGTACGAATTCAAATGTTGTAGTGGTGGGCAATTTTGACGTGGTGCCGCAGGAGGTAAAAATCCCGTTTCCGGCATCCGGAACCTGGTATGATTGTCTGAATGGCAACGCAGCGATAACCGTAAGTGGAAATTATGCGGCAACGCTGCAGCCGGGCGAATATCATTTGTTCAGCAGTAGCATTTTAAACTAAAATTGAGAGATCGATATTTTAAAAGTGATCTTAAATATTAACTTGTTATTGGTCTCAGGTTTGTCTCAGGAATTTTGATTCATTTTGAAACAACAATGCTCATGAAAAGAAAGATTGTTTTTTTTATCGCGTTTGTTTTTATCATTTCGCAAGTACACGTAGGTGCACAATCGATCGCTGCGCTCGATCGCGTTGAACCGATGAATTGGTTCACAGGGATGAAAAATCAGCAGTTACAGCTGTTGGTCCATGGGAACAATATCGCATCACGCGCCATTAGCATCAATTATCCGGGTGTGCAATTGGTGAAAGTGAATAAGGTAGAAAATCCAAATTACCTGTTCATTGATCTGAATATTAATGCATCTGCAAAACCCGGAAAGTTTGATATCAGTTTTTCATCAAATCAGAAAAAAGAAAAGAAACTTACTTACGCCTACGAGCTGAAAGAAAAAAATACTTCAACCAACAGGGCGCAGGGCGTTACAAATAAAGACTTTATTTACCTGCTGATGCCGGATCGTTTTTCCAACGGGGATAAAACAAACGATATTGTAAAAGGCATGAAGGAAACCACGTTGAATCGTGACTCCATGTATTATCGTCATGGTGGTGATATAGAAGGTGTGATGAATCACCTGGATTACCTCAAGGATCTTGGCGTTACTGCTATATGGATGACGCCGGAAATTGAAAACGACCAGCCGCAGGCATCTTATCATGGGTATGCAGGAACTGATTTTTACAAGATTGATCCGCGTTACGGGACAAACGAATTGTATAAAAGTTATGTGGAAAAATGCCACAGCATCGGTCTGAAAGTTATTAAAGATGTTGTGCCCAACCATTGTGGCAATGAACACTGGTTTATGAAAGACATGCCCATGAAAGATTGGGTGCATCCCTGGCCAAAGTATACGCAGACAACATATAAAGATCAACCTGCAATGGATCCTTACAGATCTGATATTGACTGGAAGTTGCAGGTAGACGGATGGTTTGTGCCAACCATGCCTGATATGAACGAAAGCAATCCTTACGTGGCAACTTATCTTACCCAAAACTATCTGTGGTGGATTGAATATGCTGGCGTTGACGGTTTTCGTATAGATACTTATCCATACAATGATCTGAAGTTTATGGCTTCATGGATGACCGCCGTGAAAACTGAATATCCCAACTTTTCCATTTTTGGTGAAGCACTGGTAAACTCAGTGGTAAGCCAGGCCTTTTATTGCGAAGGCAACATGATCAACCAGGGATTTGATACGAAGCTTCCGGGTGTAACAGATGTTGCGGTAAAAGAAGGTATTTATGAAACGCTGAATGGCAAATTCGGCTGGACCAGTGGTGCCTCAAAATTATACAGTGTGCTGTCTGAAGACTTCGTTTACAAAGATCCTACCCGCAACCTGCTCTTTATGGATAACCATGACATGAGCAGGTATTACTCGATGGTTGGTGAAGATCTTGCAAAATATAAAATTGGTCTTTCCATCTTATTAACCACACGTGGAATACCGCAAATGTATTATGGCACAGAAATTCTGATGAAGAATTTTTCTAATCCTGATGGCCTGGTGCGCTTCGATTTTAAAGGAGGATGGGAAGGCGATAAGGAAAACAAGTTTACTGCAGAAGGCAGAACTGCACAGGAAAATGATGCATTTAATTTTGTCCGCACACTGGCCAATTACCGCAAGAACAACGAAGTTTTGCAAACCGGTAAATTAATGCAATATGTGCCTGAAGATGGTGTGTATGTGTACTTCAGGTATAATGATCAGAAAACAGTAATGGTGATTGCAAATCCCGAAGAGAAAGAACATACAATTACAACAGCCCGCTTTGAACAAAGAACGAAAGGCTTTACGCAAGCCACTAACATAGTCAGCGGTGATAATATAACCATTGCAGAAAAGATCACTATTCCGGCTAAGACCTCGTGGGTACTGGAATTGAAATAATTGAATATTAACTTTTGAATAAGAATGGGAAACACTATTACAACCTGCATTTTTGATCTGGATGGCGTTATTGTAGACACGGCTGTATATCATTACAAAGCGTGGCGACAGATGGCCAACGAGTTGGGATTTGATTTTTCAGAATTGCAGAATGAAAAGTTGAAGGGAGTGAGTCGCATAGACTCATTAAGACTGATCCTTAGCTGGGGAAATGTGGTAAAAGAAGAAGAGGAAATTCAGGTATTGGCCAAACATAAAAATGACGCCTACCTGGCAATGATAGAACAGATGACACCTGAAAACTTATTGCCGGGAGCACACGATTTTTTGGTCGCAGCAAAGGAGAAAGGTTATAAAGTGGTTTTAGGATCCGCCAGTAAAAATGCGAAACTGATATTGGATAAAACAGGTGTGCTGCCGTTGTTTGATGCAATTGTTGATGGAAATATCGTGACAGCTTCAAAACCAGATCCGCAGGTGTTTTTAAAAGGCGCTGAGTTGGTGAATGAGCGGCCGCAGCACTGTGTGGTTTTTGAAGATGCCGAAGCTGGTATTGAAGCAGCGAAGCGGGCAGGCATGCATACGGTAGGCATTGGCTCGGCCGAAATTTTGCACGGCGCGGACATCCTTGTCAGCGGCCTCAACAAAATAACCATCGCCGACATTCAATCAATATAAGTTTCACGCGGAGAATACAGTTTCACGCAAAGGGTGCAAAGAAGGAGCGACGCAAAGAATAAGCCGCCGCGTCGCCGCCTCTCCGCGCCCGCCGCGAGAAACTTTTGAAAGGTTCACGCAAAGGTCGCAAAGAAGCAACGACGCAAAGAATTAAACCGCTGCGCCGCCGCCTCTCCGCGCCCGCCGCGAGAAATTTTTGAGAGTTTCACGCAAAGCCCGCAAAGGAGCAGCGACGCAAAGAATTAAAACGCCGCGACGCCGCCTCTCCGCGCCCGCCGCGAGAAATTTTTGAGAGTTTCACACAAAGCTCGCAAAGGAGCAACGGCGCAAAGAATTAAATCGCTGCGCCGCCGCCTCTCCGCGCTCGCCACGAGAAATTTTTGAAAGGTTCACGCAAAGCTCGCAAAGGAGCAACGACGCAAAGAATTAAACCGCTGCGCCGCCGCCTCTCCGCGCCCGCCGCGAGAAATTTTCGGAAGAAGTTTCACGCAGCGTCCGCAGCGGAGCAACGACGCTACGAATAAAATGCCGCGCCGCCGCTTCTTAGCGTTCGCCGCGTGAAACAATAGCAAAGCGGGAAATAAATTTTAGAATCAAGTTTTAATCAGCATATGAAGCAATATATTAAAGCGGATGAGTGGAAGATTATAGAGGAAGGTTTTGTTCCTTCCTACAATAAAATTTCGGAAAGCATATTTAGCGTCGGCAATGGCCGCATGGGCCAGCGTGGTAATTTTGAGGAAACCTATACAGGAGAAACACTTCAGGGAAATTATATTGCAGGCGTTTATTATCCCGATAAAACGCGCGTTGGTTGGTGGAAAAATGGTTACCCTGAATATTTTGCCAAAGTGCTCAATGCTGCCAACTGGATCGGCATTCGCGTTCAGATAGATGGCGAAGAATTGGATCTGCATACATGCACAGTAGAATCTTTTCGCCGCGAGCTGAATATGCAAGAAGGTTATCTGCAGCGTTCCTTTACCGCGACTTTACCATCGGGCAAACAAGTGGCAGTTACTTCAACACGTTTTTGCAGCATAGTTGATGATGAGACAGGTGTGATAAGCTACTCGGTTACTCCATTAAACTTTAGCGGCCTCCTTACTATAACACCTTTTATTGATGGTGATATAAAAAACCAGGATTCAAATTACGATGAAAAGTTCTGGGACGAAATAAGCAGAGATGTACATCCGTCCGGTGCTTTCATTACGCTTCGCACAAAGAAAACCGGCTTTGATGTTTGTTCCGGAATGCATTTTTGCGTTACGCAGAGAGGTGAGCAGCTGGATCTGCCGACAGAAGCGATCACAAAAGAAAAATTTGTTGGGATCTCCTGCAGTCTTGCTGTTAAAGCAAACGAAGAAACGGTTATCTATAAGTATGCTGCGAATCTTTCCTCGGAAAATCATCCGCGTGAGCAATTGCTGTCTGCTTGCGAAATGCAGGTGAATGCAATTGTAGCCAAAGGCTTTGATATGATGCTTCAGGAGCAGAAAGAAGCCTGGGCAGCCAAATGGGCGGAAAGCGATATTGTTATTGATGGAGATGTTTCCGCACAGCAGGCAATCCGGTTCAATATTTTTCAGCTGAACCAGACTTATACGGGCGAGGATGCAAGATTGAACATAGGTCCCAAGGGCTTTACAGGTGAAAAATATGGTGGTTCTACTTATTGGGACACCGAAGCATATTGCGTGCCTTTTTACCTGGCAACAGCTGATGCCAGGGTTACGAAACAATTGCTGCTATATCGCTACAATCAATTAGGTAAAGCAATTGAAAATGCAGAGAAGCTTGGCTTCAACAAGGGTGCCGCGTTATACCCGATGGTAACGATCAATGGGGAAGAATGTCACAACGAATGGGAAATCACTTTTGAAGAAATTCATCGCAACGGCGCCATAGCCTATGCAATTTATAATTACATACGCTATACAGACGATAAAAGCTATATGGCAGATTATGGACTGGAAGTATTGATTGGCATTGCGCGGTTCTGGAACCAGCGTGTTAACTGGAGCGAGGCACGTAAGCAATATGTGATGTTGGGGGTAACCGGTCCGAATGAATATGAAAATAACGTAAACAATAACTGGTACACCAATATGCTGGCATGCTGGTGCATGGACTATGCCATCCAATCTGTACAATTTGTACGTGAATCCGCTCCTGATAAATTCCGGACACTGACTCATAAACTTCAGTTCAATGATGCTGAAGAAATTGGTAAATGGCAGCACATCATCGACAATATGTACCTTCCGGTTGATGAAGAAAGAGGAATTTTTCTTCAGCAAGACGGGTTCCTGGATAAAGAGCAAATATTGGTGAAAGATCTTCCTGCAGACCAACGTCCGATCAACCAGAAATGGAGCTGGGACAGGATCTTACGTTCCTGCTTCATCAAACAGGCTGATGTATTGCAGGGCATCTTCTTCTTTGAAGAGAATTATGATCTTGATACGATAAGAAGAAACTTTGATTTTTATGAACCAAGAACGGTTCACGAAAGTTCTTTGTCGCCATGTGTTCATGCTGTTTTGGCCGCGAAGCTTGGTGATGAAAGACGAGCTTATGAATTCTATTTGCGCACGGCCCGTCTTGACCTGAATGATTACAACAATGACACAGAAGACGGACTACATATTACGTCAATGGCAGGAACCTGGATGAGTATCGTGCATGGATTTGCGGGCATGCGTGTACAAAATGACCGGCTGATCTTTAATCCGTTTATTCCCGGCAAATGGAAAGCCTTTTCATTTAATATTGCCTTCCGTTCAGCAATCATAAATGTGCAGATCAATAAAGAAGGTGTTCATTTAATCAACCGTTCAGCAAAAGCAGTTAATATTACAATAGAAGGAAAAGAATATTTGTTAAATGCACATACGAAGTTGGATATAAAAACAGAAAAGGTTAATGTGGAAGTAGTATAGATTTTTTTGAACGTCGAGGGCTGTATTTAATTGTCCTACACTTTTAAAGTGTAGGACAATTAAATACAGGATGATGACTTATATTCCCTTATATGCTTTATATCCAATTAGTGAATAGTGAATGGTCAATGGTGAAGGGCTCAAACAGGCTGCGTAGGTATAAACTACTCTGGTCAGTATTAACCCCGGAGGTAAGGTCTTATACGACCTTATATGACTTATATGGTTTAAAAAACCTCGCTTCGGTCAGCTTTGGGCTTTAAGCTTTATCAGTTGTGCCAGGAAACGTTGGCGCGGCCTACACTTTACTTATATGGTTCAATCCCCAAAATTCCCAGCCAATGAAAAAGGTTCGAAAAATATTCAATTGGTTCTTTATTCTACTCGTGTTTTTCTTGCGAGCTACAGTTGTGGTCGCGCAGCAACGAGATACTGTTGACCAAAAGATGATCGTCTATCAAATGATGGTTCGCTTATTTGGCAATACGAACTCAACGAACGCATATTATGGTTCAATTCAGCAAAACGGTGTTGGCAAGTTCGGCGACATAAATGGCAAAGCGTTAGAAGAGCTGAAGAAACTTGGAGTTAGCCATGTTTGGTACACTGGCGTAATTGCACATGCAACAATGACTGATTATCGGGCCTTTGGTATTCAGCCAGATGATCCGGACATTGTAAAAGGTCGCGCGGGTTCTCCCTATGCCATTCGTGACTATTATGATGTAGATCCCGATCTTGCCGTAGATGTCAATAGCCGAATGAAGGAGTTCGAATCCCTGGTTGATCGTACACATCAACACGGATTAAAAGTGCTGATTGATTTTGTCCCCAATCATGTTGCGCGTACCTATCATTCCAAAACAAATACATTTGGCGTTAACGATGACACTACCAAAGCATTTTCTGCATCAAACGACTTTTATTATATCACTGGAAAAAGTTTTATTGTCCCCGGAGGTGTAAATGCCGGAGGCGATGATTTCAAAAGTCCGTTAAAAGACGGGAAGTTTGCTGAAAGTCCGGCGAAAGCAACCGGAAACAATGTATTCTCCAATAAGCCTTCCATCGATGATTGGTACGAAACCATCAAGCTAAACTACGGTGTTGATTATTTAAATAAAGAAGAAAAACATTTCCAGCCGATACCGCCTGTATGGACAAAAATGCGTGATATCCTGCTGTTTTGGGCTGGAAAACATGTTGATGGTTTCCGTTGTGACATGGCTGAAATGGTGCCGGTTGAATTTTGGAGCTGGGCCATTCCGCAAGTAAGAAAAGTGAATCCTGCTATTGTGTTTATTGCGGAAGCATACAACCCGGATGTTTATCGCAAATACCTGGGAGAAGGTGGCTTTGATTATTTATATGATAAAGTTGGATTGTATGATGCTGTTAAACGGTTGACAAAGAATGAAGCGAAAGGCAACACGAAAGATATTGTAAGCATTGCCAGCAATGAACGCTCAAATTATTATGGCAAACTGCTTCGGTTTATGGAGAACCATGATGAAGAACGGATCGCATCTAAAGATTTCGCTCAGGATGCGTGGAAAGCGGTTCCTGGCATGGTGGTGTCTGCAACGTTGTCTAACGGTCCGTTAATGCTGTATTTCGGGCAGGAAGTGGGAGAGAAGGGTGAAGGAAAAGAAGGCTTTGGCGGCGATGACAACCGTACCACCATGTTTGATTATTGGGGAGTTCCGGCGCATCAGCGGTGGATGAATGATGGTGCTTTTGACGGAACAAAATTGTCTGCTGATCAAAAGGCATTACGTTCGTTTTATGTTAGTTTATTAAACGCAGTAAAAAGTAACGAAGCTATTTGTAAAGGAAAGTTTGTTGTAATTGATCAGCCAGAGGCTGGAGATAAAACGATTGCTTATGTAAGATATACTGAAAAGAAAAAGGTGCTGGTTGTTGCTAATTTCCATGCGGAGAAGGCTTTGGCAACAAATATTGTACTGCCGGCAGAAGTTTCATTGAGCAAACAAACCGTTACAGTAACCGATATTTTAAGCCACAGGAAGCGTACTTTGAAAAATGCAGGTAAAGGGATTAATGTACAGGTGCCTTCGATGCGCGCAGTCATATTAGAAATAGATTGAGAAAAGATGTGAGGCGATTGAAATAATAAATAAATTGTAGCCACTGAGAAAATGTTAACCACAGAGGACACGGAGTTTTTTTCACAGAGTTACACGGAAAAATATCTGTGCCTCAATGGCCAATATATTAATTACCGCAGCGCCCAAAGAAGCATTTCACGAAACAGAAACTCTGTGCAACTCCGTGAAAAAAACTCTATGTCCTCTGTGGTTTAAAAAAACGATTGCAACTATGCAACTTTTAAAGGAAAAGCCCCGCCTTTCATTCTGGCAGATATTCAACATGAGTTTTGGATTTCTGGGAATTCAGTTTGGATTTGCTTTACAAAACGGCAATGCCTCACGCATCCTGCAGACTTATGGTGCAGATGTAGAACATCTTTCTTTATTCTGGCTCGCTGCTCCCCTAACCGGTATGATCATTCAGCCGATTATTGGTCACTATAGCGACCGTACCTGGAACAGACTCGGCAGAAGGCGTCCCTATTTCCTGGCTGGTGCAATACTAACGTCCCTTGCATTGGTGCTGATGCCTAACTCTTCTTTCCTTGCAAGTATTTTGCCTCCATTGGTTATTGGCGCAGGTATGCTGATGATCATGGATGCATCCATCAATGTTGCAATGGAACCTTTTCGTGCCTTGGTTGCAGACAATTTACCGGATGATCAGCGAAGCGTCGGGTTCTCCATTCAAACCTTCCTGATTGGAGTAGGGGCCATTGTTGGATCAGCACTGCCATATATATTAACAGAATGGTTCGGTGTTGCAAAAACCGATAATCCCGGCATTGTGCCTTTTAATGTGAAACTGTCTTTCTATATTGGCGCATTTATATTACTAGCTTCGATAATCTGGACAATCACAACAACAAAAGAGTACTCTCCCGAAGAACGTGCGGCATTTGCGCCAACTGATGTTGAAGAAGAACACAAAGGCCTGTCTGCTATTGCAAAAGATTTTGCCAATATGCCCGCCACCATGAAACGATTGGGATTGGTTCAATTTTTTTCCTGGTTTGCATTGTTTTCTATGTGGGTATTTACTACCCCGGCTGTGGCGCAGCATATCTATAAAGTACCTGCTGGTGATACCAATTCTGCCGCTTATGCCGATGCTGGTAACTGGGTTGGTGTTTTATTCAGTATTTACAATGGCGTTTCTGCTGTGTATGCCTTGTGCCTGCCATTGATTGCAAAAAGATTTGGTCGTAAAAAGGCGCATGCATTTTCATTAATAGCCGGCGGACTTGGATTGTTATCTGTTTACTTCATCAGTAATCCTGATCTGTTGGTGATATCCATGGTTGGAATTGGTTTGGCCTGGGGAAGTATTCTCGCCATGCCTTATGCTATACTTGCAGGATCATTACCCGCGAAGAAAATGGGTGTTTATATGGGAATCTTCAACTTCTTCATCACATTTCCGCAGATCGTCAATGGATTCTTCGGCGGCTGGATCGTAAAACACTTTTATAACGGACAGGCCATTTATGCAATAGTGATTGCCGGTGTTTGTATGTTACTGGGGGCTGTGAGTGTGTTAAATGTAAAAGACGAACACAAATAAATCCGTAGGATTTGTTTTTAAACCATATAAGGCATATAAGAGAATATAAGGAATTCGTAGCCGTCCAAGGTTTTCTTATTGATTTTGCATTGGGTACTTACATTTCCTTATATGTCTTCTATACAACTAGTGAATAGTCAATGTTCACTGGTGAAGGTATGGTCTGGCTAAGTAAATTAATTCTCGTTTAAGTGCAATTGTTACCGTAGACAAAATTCTTACATTCTCTTATATGCCTTATATGGTTTAAAAATTTCGCTTCGGTCAGCTTATAGCTTTGGGCTTTAAGCTTTATCAGTTGTTTGCAAAGAAACGTCGGCGTGGCCGACACCTGACTTATATGGTTTGATTTTTCTTTATCTAAAATGAATATTTGAATTTGAATTAACAGCCTTGCCCGTAGGGCATTAAGCTCAATAGAACAAGCAGACAACATGAACATTCTTGTCCGTAGGACATTAACCCCATTACTAACAACCCAATCTAACTCGTTAACCTATGTAGCCCAAACACATCGCTTAAGCAAGACGCAATTTCAGGCTGCAAGAAGGATAAAAACGCCCAACAGGAAAGTATCAGCAAAATTGGCAAGGAAGAGCGCGGAGAGTTGATTAATATATTCAACGCTGCGTATATGTCCTACGGACAATAAGGTATTATAGGGCAACTTTCCTATTGAGCTTAATGCCCTACGGGCAATTGGCAGCTCGATGGTTCAAGCCGAAAATTTTTGATTTGCAATAAAGAAGTATCAGACTATTATAAACAACTATAAAACGCCTCAACAACCCTGTGTGTAGGACAATTAATTTCCTGGAAGGAAAAAATTTGATATAAATATGTTGATCGATCGAAATTATAAATGAATGTTGATATCGACACTTGATTTTATTTGCGATAAGCAAGAAGCCTCGCCAAACAAAACAACTTGCAATTTCACCAGCCTTGCCCGTAGGACATTAAGCTCAATAGAACAAGCAGACAACATGAACATTCTTGTCCGTAGGACATTAACCCCATTACTAACAACCCAATCTAACTCGTTAACCTATGTAGCCCAAACAAATCGCTGAAGCAAGACGCAGTTGCAGGCTGCAAGAAGGATAAAAACGCCTAACAGGAAAGTATCAGCAAAATTGGCAAGGAAGAGCGCGGAGAGTTGATTGGAATATTTAACGCAATTTATATGTCCTGCGGACAATAAGGTATTATAGGGCAACTTTTCTATTGAGCTTAATGCCCTACGGGCAATTGGCAGCTCGATGGTTCAAGCCGAAAATTTTTGATTTGCAATAAAGAAGTATCAGACTATTATAAACAACTATAAAACGCCTCAACAACCCTGTGTGTAGGACAATTAATTTCCTGGAAGGAAAAAATTTGATATAAATATGTTGATCGATCGAAATTATAAATGAATGTTGATATCGACACTTGATTTTATTTGCGATAAGCAAGAAGCCTCACCAAACAAAATAACTTGCAATTTCACGAGCCTTGCCCGTAGGGCATTAAGCTCAATAGAACAAGCAGACAACATGAACATTCTTGTCCGTAGGACATTAACCCCATTACCGACAACCCAATCTAACTCGTTAACCAATGTAGCCCAAACACATCGCCGAAGCAAGACGCAATTTCAGGCTGCAAGAAGGATAAAAACGCCTAACAGGAAAGTATCAGCAAAAGTGGCAAGGAAAAGCGCGGAGAGTTGATTAATACGTTCAACGCAGTGTATATGTCCTGCGGACAATAAGGTATTATAGGGCAACTTTTCTATTGAGCTTAATGCCCTACGGGCAATTGGCAGCTCGATGGTTCAAGCCGAAAATTTTTGATTTGCAATAAAGAAGTACCAGACTATTATAAACAATTATAAAACGTCTCAACAACCTTGTACGTAGGACATTTAATTTCCTGGAAGGAATAAATTTTGATATAAATGTGTTGATCGATCGAAATTATAAATGAATGTTGATATCGACACTTGATTTTATTTGCGATAAGCAAGAAGCCTCACCAAACAAAACAACTTGCAATTTCACCAGCCTTGCCCGTAGGGCATTAAGCTCAATAGAACAAGCAGACAACATGACCATTCTTGTCCGTAGGACATTAACCCAATTACTGACAACCTTATCTAACTTGTTAACCTATGTAGCCAAAACACATCGCTGAAATCTCCAAAACCCTCGCTTTTCAAAATCTGAATGATTGCTTCAAATGTTGCCAGCCTGTCGTCAAGATTGGAAAAGAACACAATGCTTACTTTCTTTTCCGGAATTAAGATCACATAATTATTAAACCCACATGTGCTGCCTGAATGAAACAGTACATGTTCGCTGCCGATCAATTCAAACCAGCCAGCGGCATAATATCTGTCTGGCCAATTGTTGATAGCGAAATGCAGGCGCTTCAATGCAGCAGATAAATCGATCAACTTATTTTGTTCCAATGCTTTTGTCCATTTTGCATAATCATGTAACGAAGTATAAATGCCACCGTCTCCTTTAGTTGCACTGGTTATACTTTGATCTGAGAAAATGATCCTGCCGTTATTGTCACGCGCATATCCCATCGCACGATATTGAATTAATGAATCTTTTTCATAAACAGTTGATTCTGTCATTTGCAGCGGTGCAAAAATTCTTGTCTTGATGAACGAAGCAAAAGATCGATGCGACACACGCTCGATGATCAATGCCAACAGACAAAATCCTGAATTGCTGTAGCGGAACTGCGTGCCAGGTTTAAAATAAGTTGTGTCGGTATGCGCTATTAAATCCAAAATATCTTTGTCCAACACCTGTGTTGTCCGGGTATCCGGAATCAATGATTCATAATCAATAATGCCTGAAGAATGAGTAAGCAGGTGGCGCACAAGAACAGGTTTTCCAACATTAGCGGGTAACTCAGGAAAATATTCGGAAATAGGATCATTCACTGAAAGTTTTCCATCTTTCTCCAAAAGAAGAATAGCCATCGCTGTAAACTGCTTGGAAACAGAAGCCATACGGAAGTTGGTGCGATCTGTAATCTTATAGCCTATCGAATCATTCGCCATACCCACCACGTTATTATATATCTCCTTTCCATTCTGCCGGATCATCAGTGCAAATCCCGGCTCCGTTGGTGATTGGGATTTGAAAAGCGAATCCAGCTTCTGAGACAACTGCGCTTTCCCGGAGAACGAAACAATCAAGCCGATTATAAGCAGGAAAGTAATTGACAATGGAAATTTTACAATTGAAAATGACGGAAGTAGTAATTTTAAGTCGTTGTTTTTCATTCTGCTCAAGTTAAACATTAGTGGGGGTTTTTAACCACAGAGAACACAGAGTTTTTCACGGAGTTTCACAGAAAGAAAATTTGAGCTCAGTGACGAAAATTAAAAACTGCGAAGTAGGATTGACGAAGTACTTAAGTGTAGGAGATAGCAATTACATGAGCTGATACCAGATTAAAGAGCTGTGTAAAAAAGATTAAAGGGCAATCGTTTGAAGGGAGACAGAAATACTACTGAAAATAATAATCGGTAGAAGCTAATTGAAAAGAGTGAACAATGGCTGCGCTTTGGAGAGGCGCTGGCGGCAAAGCGGCCGGAGGCTTTCGCGCTTGCCTTGATCTTTTGAACATAGCAAAAAATTGAGACTGCTAGCTTCAGTTCGCAACTTCTGTTGTTAAGATAATCTAAGCGGAGGTTTTACCACAGAGTTAAAGCAGTTTTTACACAAAGTAACACAGGAAAAAGACCTCTGTGCTTCAGTGTCTCAGAGGCAAAACATATTATGATTCAGGTCAGAGTAATATCGTATAAATTCTGCGTTACTCTGTGAAAAAAAACTCTATGCCCTCTGTGGTTAAATAACCTCATCCTATCACCCATGACAAAACCCACACTGCCAAAAAACTCGTCACTCCCATCAATATACTCGCAACACTATAAGTCTTTAGCATCGTCTTCATCTCCAATCCTGAAAACTTGGATACCACCCAGAAATATGCATCATTTGCATGAGACACACACATAGATCCGGCGCCCATTGCCAGCACGACAAGCATAGGTCCGTTAGAACCTGTAATATGTAGTGCGGGTAACAACGGATGCACAATTGACGCTGCTGTTATTATTGCCACAGTTGACGAACCTTGCGCAGTTTTTAGCAAACATGTCAATAAAAAAGGAAACAGCAATCCCATGCCGCTTAATGAAAGCGATTGACTCACATGCATGCCGATATTGGTTTCAGCCAGTACAGCGCCGAACGCACCGCCCGCTCCTATGATCACAAGAATACCACCTGCTTTTTCCGCAGCGTCCTGCAACAATGCTCCCAATGTTTTTTTATTCCAGTTACGACCACAATTCAAAGCAAGCAAAACACTAATAGATAAGGCAATCACCGGATCGCCCAATATGGAAATAATGTTCATCAAAAAGCCTCCATCTTTAGCTTCAATCGAAAAGAAAGATTTTAAAGCGATTAACACAATCGGAACAACGATGGGTAAAAAAGCCCGCATAACGGACGGTGGATTTATGTTGCCGGTGCCTTTTTCTTCCTCTTCAGAATGTTCAGGTAAAAGAGGCGTATTACGTCCGGAATAACGCGCGTACAAATGGCCGACCAACGCAGCGGGTATAGCAATCAGGCTTCCCCATAAGATCAACTTGCCGAAATCGATACCCATCGTTCCTGCTGCGGCAGAAGCACCAGGATGCGGAGGAATAAGGCAGTGAACAGAATACAATCCCGTTGCCATTGAGACAGCCATAACGGCTATAGGTTGCGCCGCTTTCCGTGCAATGGAATTGTTGAGACCACTTAATACTATATAGCCGGAGTCGCAAAAAATAGGCAATCCAACAATAAATCCTGTGATGCTCATGGCAAGTGGAGCCCGTTTATGTCCGACTTTACCAAGAATATAATTTGCCAGTACGCTGGTGCTCCCCGTGTATTCAAGGATTACACCAATAGTTGTTCCCAATACTATGATCAACCCGAGCGACTGCATAATATTTCCAAAGCCTTTCTTTACTGTCGTAATGATCTCTTCAACGGGCATTTGCATGCCAAGTCCTACTACAAAACTCGCGATCAATAAAGCAAAAAAAGCGTGAACACGCCATACAGACGTTAGCAACACAATAATGGCAATACCTGCAACAAGGCAAAGCAAAACCTGTGGAAGAGGAATATTCATCATTCAAGATACTTGATTAATTGACAATTGAAAGTTGAAAATTGACAATGATTGGTGATTAATAGTGCTTAATAACAGTTATGGCTACACGGAGAAATACAGGAGAAGACACAGAGCTCCACAGAGCGCGTGATGCAGATCTGCCGTCTCATCTTCGCTGTGTGTACCACATGATTTAGTTGAAGTGACGATGCGAGTCCAGACTTGCAAATTGTCCCGTACTCGTTTCTCCTCCGCTAGTCATTTTCAATTGTCCCTTTTCAATTGTCAATTAAATATTATTATAGACTTCATCTATGAATTAATAGAAACTAACAATTTTTTTCTATTACTTCCGTCCCGCATCTTTGCACCCGATTTTAAATCTATTTATTACAAAATAAGTAGTTACGCATTAAAATTTACAAACATGAGCAAAGTATTATCAATCGGTAGTCAGTTCCCCGCTTTTAAGAAGAAAGCAGTAGTATCATTGGAAAAAGGAAAAGAGTTTACAGAAATCACCAATGAAATAGCAACAGCAGAAGGTAAATGGACAGTAATGTTCTGGTGGCCTAAAGATTTCACTTTCGTGTGTCCTACAGAAATAGCTGAATTCAGCAAAAAGAATAGCGAGTTTGCAGATCGCGATACGGTATTGATCGGTGCTTCTACAGATTCTGAGTTTGTTCACCTGGCCTGGAGAAAAGATCACGCTGATCTGCGCGACCTGAAAATTCCTATGCTGGCAGACACTTCTAAATCTTTAGCTGAAGAATTAGGTATCCTGGATGCAGAAGAAAAGATTGCATACCGCGCTACATTCATTATCGATCCACACGGTATTGTGCGTTGGGTAAGTGTTTACGATCTTAATGTAGGCCGTAACGTACAGGAAGTATTGCGCGTGTTGGATGCTTTGCAGACAGATGAACTTTGCCCCTGCAACTGGAAACAAGGCGAAGAGACTTTGACTGCTAAGTTGAATATGAACTAATCTACACTTCATTTGCAAAGGCAGATGATCACCATCTGCCTTTTTCTAAAACATTATAATTATGAGTACAGCTATTCAAAACGAAACATTCTCCAATTTGCTTAACGATCTTGGATTGGCAGACCATAATCTTTCATCAACCACTATCGCCCTCTTAGAAACGGAACATCGCTATATTAAAGACCTTAAAATAAATGTGGGGAACGTTCTTAACAACACCCAATATTTAAATAAGAAAGAGGCTTTATTGTTAGCATTGGCCGTTGCAACCAATGAAAAGTATGAGCCTTTAAAAGAAAGCTTTTTACAGCAGGCTCGTGAAGAAGGCGCAACAGAAGCAGAAATTGCAGAGATCGTGGCGTGCACTTCACTGATGAACGCAAACAATATCTTTTATCGTTTCCGTCATTTCACCAACAAAGAATTTTATAACACACAGCCTGCAGGTATCAAAATGAGCATCATGATGAATCCTGTGTTGGGCAAGGAATTCTTTGAATTAACAAGTCTTGTGATCAGCTCCATCAATGGTTGCGAAATGTGCGTAACATCACATGAACAATCGGTTCTGCAGCATGGCAGCTCTGAAGCAAGAGTATTGGAATCAGTTAAGTTAGGCGCTATTGTTAAAAGCCTGATCACAGTGTTAGCTTAATGGGGTTGTACGTTGTAAGTTATACGTTTTACGTATATCGTAGCGAAGGATGGCGTGAGTAATTTTATTTAGTTCACCAGGAAGGATTTTGATGCGTTATGGGTTGGACCTGTCAGGTTCAGCTCGTAACGCTTTTTAGCTATCAGCTGTTAGCTGTTAGCTTTGAGATATCGGATATCAGGTATCAGGTATCAGGTATCAGGTGTTGCGCGCCGGAAATTACTTCGAATCTATTTAGTAAAAGCTTCAATATCCCGGACCACTCACATTCCGGTTAATATTAAATAAATCCCGTCAATCCTTAAATCCCAAAAATCCTGGTCCCGGCAGCTCCCAGCCCGTCTTGACAAAAATCAATCATTTTATTAAAATTCTCATCCCAATCGCAGAGCGCTTTTTGCTGTTTTAAAATCCCCGTACACATTCAGGTTCATTTGTTCAGACATTCGTACAAACAACCCTCAAAATCAATAAAATCCACTATTAACTTTTTAAATTTTGAATTATTTGTTGGGAGCTACCTCAGAAATCTGTAATTTGGTTGAACATTATTAAGCTGCCAATAAAACACTAATGTTCAATAGCGATTGTTTTTTTCGATCCAGGTTACTTTGGATAGGTGCCGGTTTTTCTGCCTTGCTGCTTGCTGCTACAGTTGGATGTAATAATAAGAACGGATCTGCGGAGTCGATGCCGGATGTTGTTAGCTATAATTTTAACATACGCCCGATATTATCAGACAAATGTTTCGCATGTCACGGTCCCGATGCCAATAAGCGGCAGGCGCACTTGCGTCTGGATATTGCCGAATCTGCCTATGCGCCTCTGACTGAAACAAAGGGAGCATATGCTATTGTGCCCGGTAAACCGGAACAAAGTGAATTGTTCAAACGCATCAGTTCACAGGATCCTACCTACCAGATGCCTACACCGGAATCGCATCTTGGATTACTAAACGAACATGAAGTTGCACTTTTTAAAAAATGGATAAAACAGGGTGCGAAATATGAACGCCACTGGGCTTTTATTGCGCCAAAGAAAGCGCCGGTTCCAAAAGTAAAAGATGAAAAGTGGCCAAAGAATGAACTGGACAATTTCATTATGGCGAAAATGGAACAAAAGGGCTTATCTCCAAATGAAGAAGCTGATAAAGAAAGACTATTAAAAAGAGTTTCGTTTGACTTAACCGGGTTGCCGCCGTCAATTCAAATGATGGATGACTTTCTGAATGACAAAAGTCCGAATGCTTACGAAAAGGTTGTCGACAGATTGATGCAGAACACAGCTTACGGAGAGAAAATGGCACAGCACTGGCTGGACGTAGCACGTTACTCTGATTCTTACGGATACCAGGATGACAACATCCGTTCTCAATGGCCCTGGCGCGACTGGGTAATTCATGCATTTAATGAAAATCTCCCTTACGATAAATTTCTTACCTGGCAGATTGCCGGCGATATGCTTCCTGATGCAAACAAGGAACAGATCCTCGCAACCGGTTTTTTCCGCAACCATAAGTACACAGAAGAAGGGGGTGTTATTCCGGAAGAGTACAGAATTGAATATATACTTGATAAAACAAAAACTTATGGCAAGGGTATTATGGGCATCACAATAGAATGCGCTCAGTGTCATGATCACAAATACGATCCTTTCAGCCAGAAGGATTATTACGAGCTTTTTGCATTTTTCAACAATACAAAAGAAAAAGGATATGAAGGTGATGTTAGCACATCTAAACCAGCCAAGAATCCGCTGATGCAAATTACGCAAGAGGACAGGCAGAAGCTGCTTTCATTCATCAACTATAAAGATACGAACGCTCTTACTGTTTCTGTAATGGGGGAACTGGATACGGCGCGCAAGACTTATATACTGAAACGCGGCGTATACGATGCGCCCTCTGTTGAAGTGCAGCCAACTGCCGTTGCTGCTATAATGAAGTATGACACGACTAAATTTCAGCGTAACCGTCTTGGATTGGCAGAATGGACGATCGATCGAAACAATCCACTAACGGCCCGCGTATTTGTGAATCAAATGTGGCAAGAAGTTTTTGGTCGCGGTCTTGTTAAAACAACCGGCGACTTCGGTATGCAGGGCGAATTGCCTTCTCATCCTGAACTGCTGGACTGGCTTGCTATAGATTTTATGGAACACGGCTGGGATATTAAACGCCTGATGAAGCAAATGGTAATGAGTGCCACCTACAGGCAGTCAACTAAAACAACGGACCAAAAACAAGGTATTGATCCGGAAAACGTTTATTTGTCGCATGGTCCCCGCAACAGGTTAACCGCTGAATTTGTACGTGATATGGTTCTGTCAAGCAGTGGATTGCTTGTAAGAACAATTGGCGGACCAAGTGTAAAGCCATATCAGCCAAAAGGTTTGTGGGAAGCTGCATCAAGTGGCAGAGGTGTATTAGCAACTTATCAACAGGATCACGGCGATGCCTTATATAGAAGAGGTATGTACACGTTTATCAAATTAACCGTGCCGCCTCCATCTATGATTGTATTTGATGCCAGCAACCGCGATCAATGTGAAGTAAAACGCTTAAAGACAAATACGCCGCTGCAGGCATTGATCATGCTAAATGATCCGACAGTGCTGGAAGCATCACGCGTGCTTGCACAAAAACTGGAAGCGGAACCTGGCTCTGCAACGGATAAAATAAACAAAGCGTTCCGCCTGATCATTTGCAGAAAAGCAACGGACGCAGAGATGAAGATCCTCCAAAGTTATTATGACGATCAATTGCAGGAATTCAAACAAAAGAAGCTGGACGCACAGAAAACTTTGAACGTAGGTGAATTCCACAAGAACGACAGGCTGGAGCAGAATTCCCTGGCATCTCTGATGAAAACCATCAGCGCGATTTATAACATGGAAGAAGCAATAACGAAGTCATAGCTGTGAGCTGTTAGCTATCAGCAGTCAGCTTTTAAAACTCGCTAATTGAAAATTCCGTCTTTAACAATAAAAATATCGCTGCGTCGCTGCCTCTTTGCGACCGCCGCGTGAAGCATAAAAAATCGTCGCGCCGCCGCTTCGTTGCGTCCGCCGCGAGAAAAAAATAAAAATGGAAAAGGAAATCCTCGAACACGGACTAAACTACAACCGCCGCAAGTTTTTATCAAGGCTTAGCCTTGGTATTGGCAGCATGGCATTGGGTTCTCTATTGATTCCCGATCTGTTTAGTAGCGGGAGTGAAGAAACAATTATGGCGGGCTTACCGCATTTTGCGCCAAAAGCCAAGCGCATCATTTATCTTTTTCAAAACGGCGCTCCGTCCCAACTGGACCTGTTTGACTATAAGCCAAAGTTGCAGGAAATGCACGGGCAGGATCTTCCTGCAAGCATACGCATGGGCCAACGCTTAACTGGGATGACAGCTGATCAGACACATTTTCCACTGGCCGGGACTGTCTTTAAATTTGGTGAATATGGTCGCGCGCGTGCCCAGATCAGTGAATTGTTGCCATATACTGCCGGTGTAGCGGATGATCTGTGTATTATCAAAACCATATGGACAGAAGCCATTAACCACGATCCTGCCTTGACGTTCTTCCAAACGGGGGCACAAGTGGGCAACAGACCGAGCATGGGCGCATGGTTAAGCTATGGCCTCGGAAGTGAGAATAAAAACCTGCCGGCATTTTGTGTATTGCTCTCTAAAGGCAAGGGCAACGGACAGGGGGTGTATTCAAAACTCTGGAGTAATGGATTTTTGGATTCAATACACCAGGGCGTACAATTCAGCAGCGGTGAAAATCCTGTATTATACCTGAACAATCCGGATGCGATTGATAAGGCGGACAGAAGAAAAATGCTGGACAAGATTGCTGAATTGAACACTGCTTCTTACCAGCAGTTTGGCGATCCCGAAATAAACACCAAGATCCAGCAATATGAAATGGCTTTCCGCATGCAGACAGCCGTGCCGGAAATAACAGATATGAGTAAAGAGCCGGAATCAATCATTAAATTATACGGCCCTGATTGCCTGGTTCCGGGAACATACGCAGCAAACTGTTTGCTTGCCCGCAAACTCAGTGAGAACGGTGTACGCTTTGTGCAGTTGTACCACCAGGGTTGGGATGCACATGGCGATTTGCCGGGACAAATTAAAGGTCAGTGTAAAGACGTTGACCAGGCTAGTGCAGCGTTAATAACAGATCTTAAACAACGTGGACTGTTAGATGAAACGCTGGTGATCTGGGGTGGTGAATTTGGCCGCACCAACTATTGCCAGGGAAAATTAACCCTCGATAATTACGGAAGAGACCATCACCCAAGATGCTTTACTGTATGGATGGCAGGAGGTGGCGTTAAGCCGGGTGTATATGGCGAAACCGATGAGTTTGGCTATAACATTGCAAGTAATCCGGTGCACGTTCACGACTTCCACGCAACAATTTTAAACCAGATGGGATTGGATCATGAAAAACTCACCTTCAGGCATTTGGGCAGGCGCTATCGCCTGACAGATGTGGCAGGCAAAGTAATTAAAGATCTGATCGCTTAAAATATTACATCGAACTCTCCTTAACACAACAAAAATTATGAACCGCAGAAAATTCTTACAACAAACCTCTTTTGCTACCGGCGGCATTTTGATTATGCAGGACTTGTTTGCAAAAGAAAAAGGCAAAGTATACGGCTACAACAATATGAGTTATACATTGGATACAGCATGGAGCAAAGCCAACCCCACGCAATATCCGGTGAACGACTGTCACGAAATGGTGCAGGATAAACACGGCCGTATTTTTCTGCTTACCAACGAAACAAAGAACAACATTCTTGTTTACAACACAAAGGGTAAACTGTTGGAGAGCTGGGGACATGAATTTCCCGGTGCACACGGTTTAACGCTCCATAATGAAAATGGAACAGAGTATTTATATATTACCGATACAGCAAAACACCAGGTGTATAAAACAACAATGGACGGCAAGATTCTGTTGACCATCAGTACGCCAATGGATCCGGGAATCTATAAAAAAGCGGAGGAATTTGTTCCTACCGAAACAACCATTGATGAAAATGGAGACATCTTCATTGCCGATGGTTACGGAGCACAGTATGTGTTGCAATATGACAGCAAAGGAAATCTGAAGCATTATTTTGGTGGCAGGGGAGAAGGAGATGAGCATCTGGATAATGCGCACGGTATAGTGTTTGACAAACGTAGCGGTGAAACAACTTTGCTTGTTACAGACAGAACGCGTAATTGCTTCAAACGTTTTACAAAAGAAGGCAAGTTGCTTGAAGTGATCAAATTGCCTGGCGCATGTGTATGCCGCCCGGTAATTCATAAGGATCATTTATATGCCGCTGTGTTGCGCTCTCCGGATATGAAGCTGGAAGGTTCCGGCTTTGTAACCATCCTGGATAAGGACAATAAAGTAGTAAGCAATATTGGTGGAAGCGAACCTAAATATGTAAACGGTGTACTGCAACCAATGCAACAGACAGAAAAAATATTTGTTCATCCACACGACGTATGTGTTGACAGCGATGAAAACTTATATGTTGCGCAGTGGGCTTCAGGAAAAGTTTATCCTTATAAATTAAAGAGAACAGCGTAGGGCAAAGTACGAAGTAAGAAGTACGAGGTACGAAAGGTTCGGGCCGGTTGGAAATACACAAACCGGCTTATATTATAAGTTCCTTTTTAAGACCTGCGCTTTTCGTCTTCGTAGTTTTCTGTTTTAACAATAAAATTGTTACGAATGTTAGGTGCTGTCAAACCTAGGTACTACGTACTTCGTAACTCGTACTCATAACAACCAGTTTGCTTTAGATTTCATGAAAATTAAAAAACTTGTAGCGGCGTCCCTGCTTCCTTTAAACATCTTATTGTTTTTTCTGTTGGTGTTTAGTAGCAGATTGGTGGTACCATCATGGTTGCAGGTGATAGGTCGTATGCACCCACTGATTTTACACTTTCCTATTGTATTGGTTTTGCTCTATGTGGCGTGGCAACTATTTGCTTCAGAGAATTTAAAATCACATCAGTGGTACAAAGATGTTACTGACATCCTGCTGCTTGCAGCTGCGCTTTCAGCGGCCGTTACAGCTTTAATGGGATTGTTTCTTTCAAGAGAACCGGGTTACGATTCCGACGCGATAGCCTGGCACAAATGGCTGGGTGCATCCACTTCTTTTGTCCTCTACGCTTTTTATTCTTTCAGACTAAAAATAGAAAGAGGCGGATTGTTTTCTTATGCCTCAGCATTGTCGATCGCTGTTTTAATTGCCATTGCTTCACATCTGGGAGCAAACATTACCCACGGTGAAAACTTTGTACTGGCACCGGTAACTCCCGACAAGAAAAAGCAAGTCGCTCCTTTAGAGGATGCGGTCGTATATGCCGATCTCGTGCAACCGATACTCCAGGCAAAATGTATGGGTTGCCATAACAGCAGCAAGGCGAAGGGTGAGTTGGTTATGGATACAAAAGAGTTGTTGTTGAAAGGTGGCAAGAATGGAAAACTGTGGGATTCCGGCAGGGCCGATCTTGGTTTAATGATGCATCGCATTCATCTTCCGGAAGAAGAAAAAGAACACATGCCGCCGGCGGGAAAACCTCAGTTAAGTATAGAGGAGATGTCCATTTTATATGCATGGATCAAAGGCGGCTCTTTATTTGATAAAAGGGTTATCGATTTGCCTGAGAAAGACACGTTGCGTGTTCTCGCGACGAAAGTCTTAAAGCAATCTGCCGACGAGCAGTATGATTTTGCTGCTGCCGATGAAAAACAAATCCAGAAACTAACAAACAACAATCGTATAATATCCCAGGTGGCTATAGGCTCTCCGGCGTTAGTTGTAAATTTCTACAACAAACCGTTTTATGATTCCAAACAACTGGAAGAATTAAAGCCTTTGGAAAACCAGGTGGTAGAATTGAACCTGGAAAACATGGGTGTAAAGGATGAAGATCTTAAAATCATCAGCAGGTTCAAGAATCTGAGAAAACTGAATCTCAACTTTACAGCTGTAACGGGAAAAACATTGGGAGAGTTGAAAAACCTTCAATTCCTTAAAAGCCTTTCACTTTCCGGTACAACCGTAAAATCGGGCGATCTTACTGCTCTTACATCTTTACCGAAACTAAAAACGGTGTATTTGTGGAACACGTCTGTAGTATCAAAGGATGCTGAATATCTTGCATCTAAGAACAAGAACATCAGTTTTCAAACCGGATTCAAAGGGGATACTGTTGTATTAAAATTGACGCCTCCTATTTTTCAGAATGAACAGCCCATCATAACGGCCCAACCATTGCCGTTGGAGCTGAAACAATATGTAAACGGCACGACCATTCGCTATACGTTGGATGGAAAAGATCCTGACAGCGTAAACTCCCCGGTTTATGACAAAAATGTGGTGTTAAAAGAGGATGTCACCGTCAGGGCTAAAGCTTTTAAGCCGGGATGGATCAGTAGCGATATTATCCAGGAACACTTTTTCAAAACAACTTATGTTGCAGACAGTGCCGTGTTAGTGACGCGACCGGATGCGAGATATAAAGGCGCCGGTGCGAAAACACTAATTGACCTGGATAAAAGCGATTTGAACGCGGGCAGTGGCAAATGGCTCGGTTACAAGGATAGCAATATGGTGGCCGTAATGATGTACAACAAACCGGTAGAAGCAAAAAATGTAACAATTAGCCTTCTCAAAGATATAAACGGTTATATATTTCCTCCGGTAAGAGCCGAAATATGGGGTGGCACAGATGAAAAAAACATGGCTTTGCTTTCCCGCATTGAGCCGAAACAACCGGAAAAGACGGAAACTGAAAGAATAAATATTTCTGTTTCCTGCGACTTTAAACCAACAACGGTTAAATGTCTTAAAATAGTGCTTGTTCCTATCGCCAAACTTCCGGAGTGGCATGGCGGAAAAGGCAGTAAAGGGTGGATTTTTGTAGATGAGGTATTTGTAAACTAAGGCCGATTAATTTTTGTTTATCCCGGAAACAAACTGAACAATAACGATTATTGATTGTTAGGAAGTTAGATACAGCTCTGCCCGCGATTGCGGCGTGCTGTCATCACTTAATCCTAAAATGTCAAATAGAAGTTATGTCCAAAAAGCTGCTTCTTGTAATAATCGCCACTGTGTTTAGTGCCTTATTGCATGCGCAAACTGCTCGCTGTGCGTTTGAAAACTTGTTTACCATTAAACCGGGTATGAGTAAACCTACGGTTGTAGATACCATTAATAGCAGATACAGCAATATAAAGCTGGTTAACACCGAATCGGAAAAGAGGCCTCCTTACGGCAGTGGCGGCGACTCAATTGTCCTGGAAACATTGACATACAAGGCTGGCGGAATTAAAATACCTTGTTTTAATGGCACCAATAATGTATTGAGAATGGATTTCGCCGATGATAAATTGTATAAGGCATACATAGGCACTGAGTATTCTCAATTAAAATATCCCGACCTTATGAGCAACTTTAATGCGCTCAGAAACAGCATAAAGAAATCGTGGAAGTTTGAGCACGAAATAAAGGTTTCAGGAAGCAATGTGGAAGGTTTTGGCTATGCCTACACAAAGAATCAGGAAAAAACCAACAAGCCAGAAACATGCACTTTGCAATATGTAAAAATCAAAGGCAGTTCCCCCTCTGCCGACAAATATATACTTGAGGTGATCTGGGCGAATTTGCAGAACACGCGTATGGAGGGATCAGCGTATTGAGGGGAGGTATTAGGTTTCAGGTTTCCGGTGTAAGGCTTGAGGTTTAAGATGTGAGGCAAGAGATTTCCTCGCACTTGAAATACTATTTCATAAGTTGCTTATAATCCTTCTAATAGTATCTCCAATCCATGTAGTTTCCGGCTGCGTGGTTTTACTCCATCGCTTCTGCGATTAATAGCCCATAGCTATCGGTGGTCTTTTTGCAGCACTGAGCCACAAGATTTACCGGAGTAAACCTTTCAATTCCCGGCTTTTGATCAATCACTGTTAACATTTACTTCGGTTCTCACACCTGAGTACTTCGCAACTCGTACTTATTATACATCGCACATCTAAAACCGTACATCTAACATTGTACATCGCCTCACATCGTACATAAAAAGCCTTACATTTACGCCACTTAAACAATAGCTATGGCACAAATTAAAGTGATCGGGAAAAGAAAAAGAATAGCATTGGTGGCCCACGACCATAAAAAAAATGACCTGATTGATTGGGTTGTGTATAATAAAACCGTTCTGTCACGACACGAATTATTTGCTACCGGAACAACCGGCCGCATGGTGGAAGACGCATTGGACAGACCGATCAAAAAATTATTAAGTGGTCCTTTAGGTGGCGATCAGCAGATTGGAGCAATGATTGCCGGTGGTGAAATTGATGTGCTGATCTTTTTCTGGGATCCTATGTCGTCACAGCCGCACGATAGTGATGTAAAAGCCCTGTTGAGATTGGGCGTTGCATGGAACATTCCGATGGCTTGCGATCGTGCTACTGCTGATTTTATTATGACGTCGCCGTTTATGCACGAAGAATATGAAACTATTCTCCCCAGCTATACCGATTATCTTAAAAGACCGATCGAGGAAAAAATATAGTAACGCATAGTTCTGGGACTGATAACTCCGCATTGCCCGAAGTCGTTTGCCGCAATTTTTACAACGTTTATCCAAGTTTCGATTGTATATGAGCCAGGTAATACTCCGTCAGTGGAAACGTGAAGATGCACAACAGCTGGCTCTTATAGCCAATAACAGAAATATCTGGAACAATGTGCGTGACAGATTGCCAAGTCCATACACCGTTATGGATGCCCTGCAGTGGATCAATCATTGCCTGAGCGAAAAACCTCATTTGAATTTTGCCATAGAATGTGAACACAAAGTTGTAGGTAGCATTGGTTGTGTTTTAAAAGACGATGTGTACCGGAAAAATGTGGAAATAGGTTATTTTATTGGTGAGCCGTATTGGGGTAACGGAATAGCAACAGCCGCGGTCAAAGAAATGCTCGTCTACATACAAAAACAGTTTAACGTAATCCGCATTTATGCAGAAGTGTTTGAACACAACAAAGCCTCAATGGAAGTATTACGCAAAAACGGTTTTTATCTCGAGTCTATTCGCCGCAAAGCAGCCATAAAAAACAATGAGATAATTGACGATTATATATGGGTGAAACTGTTGGTTAGTTGAAAATTCCTGCCCGACAAGTCATTCAGGCGGGGACAGTTGACAATTGAAAATGAAGGGAATTGCAGGTCGGGCCGCCCTTTCCTTGTGCAATCCAAAAAGATGACAGTACACTTTTTGTTGGTAGCCCGTAGGGCTTTAAGCTCAATAGAGGTCCAGCACACAAGGGCTTTATTGTCCGTAGGATATTAACTCCTTTATTTGGTTAAAGCCCTAAAGGACTATGAGGTTCTCGATTGGATTGTTTCTATTGAGCTTAATTCCCTACGGGAAAAATTGGGACTGTTATAAAATCTGTCATTTAGCACGACCGGAGACATCTCCCGAAATTGACGATGTATGCTTAACTAAATGACTGTGCATTTTCAATTTTCAATTCTCCATTTTCAATTATTCAAATTTCTTATATTTAGTCTTCGACTGCCTGCCCCATTAACTCATTAAACGAAACCATAACTGCATGAAAAAAATCATTCTCGGCAGTGCATGCCTACTGGTAAGCACACTATTTGCTTCAGCACAAACAAAATCCATAGCAGGTTTTTCAGAGCAATCGAGTGCGCAGCAAAGGCAAACCGAAACAACTTTCAACAATACGTTGAGCGCTGAGAATATCGGTGCTACGATCAGGCAGTTTTCCGACAGGCCGCATAATATTGGTTCTCCTGCGGGAAAATTGTATGCAGATCAGATAGCAGCCAGGCTGAAGGATTATGGTTTCGAAACAAATATTGAAACCTACCAGGTGTTGTTTCCTACACCAAAAACAAGGTTGCTGGAAATGACTTCACCGGCGGCATACAAAGCCATTCTTAAAGAGCCAGCATTAAAAGAAGATGCTACCAGCGGACAAGAAGGGCAATTGCCGACCTACAATGCATGGAGCGCCGATGGAGATGTAACCGGCGACCTGGTATTTGTGAACTATGGTTTGCCGGCAGATTACGATGAACTGGCAAAATTGGGTGTTGATGTTAAGGGCAAGATCGTAATTGCCAAATACGGCCAAAGCTGGCGCGGTATTAAACCAAAAGTTGCGCAGGAGCATGGCGCCATCGGATGTATCATTTATTCTGATCCGAAAGATGACGGCTATTTCCGCGGAGATGTTTATCCCAAAGGTGCATTCAAGAATGAGTATGGTGTTCAGCGTGGATCAGTGATGGATATGGTGGTGTACCCTGGTGACCCGTTAACACCTGGCATCGGTTCTACAAAAGATGCGAAGAGAATTGCCTCGCACAATGAAGCGGTCAATTTGTTGAAAATACCGGTTTTGCCAATCAGTTATAAAGATGCACAGCCGTTACTGGCAGCTTTGGAAGGTCCTGTTGCTCCTGCAGCGTGGAGAGGTGCTTTGCCACTGACCTATCATATTGGTCCCGGCAAAACAAAAGTGCATTTGAAGCTCGAATTCAACTGGAACACAGTTCCATGTTATGATGTTATAGGAAAAATTAAAGGAGCGCAATATCCCGATCAATGGGTTGTGCGGGGGAATCACCACGACGCGTGGGTGAATGGTGCTGCAGACCCTGCGAGTGGTCTGGCGTCTATGCTTGAAGAAGCCAAAAGCATTGGAGCTCTTTTAAAATCCGAATGGAAACCTAAACGCACTTTGGTGTATTGCGCCTGGGACGGAGAAGAGCCTGGGTTAATCGGTTCAACAGAATGGCTGGAAGATCATCAGCAGGAGCTGCAACAGAAATGCGTTGTATATATTAATACAGATAATAACGGGCGCGGCTTTCTGGAAGCCGGTGGCTCACATGCCTTAACACCATTAATGGATGGCATTGCGAAAGAGCTAACTGATCCTCAAACAAAAGTTTCTCTGTTTGAAAGGGCGAATGCCAGGCAAGTTGTTAATGCAACGTCCACAAAATCAAAAAAGGATGCACTAAGCAAGAAGGATCTTGATTTGGGTGCACTTGGTTCCGGTTCGGATTATTCTTCATTTTTACAGCATGCCGGCATCCCGTCTTTAAACCTGGGTTTCGGTGGTGAAGATGAGGGAGGGGAATACCATTCCATTTACGACTCTTATGATGATTATCGCCGGTTTAAAGACCCGGGCTTTGCATACGGCCTCGCGCTTTCTCAAACTGCAGGACTTGCCGTCCTCCGCATGGCAAATGCAGACGTGTTGCCTTTTAATTTCTCATCCCTGCATAAAACCATCAACAGTTATGTTACAGAATTGCAGTCAATGGTTGACGATCTGCGGGATGCAACTGCTACTGAAAACGAAGTAATCGGGAAAAAACTCTATCAGCTTGCCGCCGATCCAACGCTTACTTACAATCCTCCGGCTGCAAAAGATCCCATTCCTTATATCGATTTTTCAGGACTAAAAAACGCATTGGATAAACTGCAAAAAAATGCCGATAGCCTAAGTTCTTCATCCAAAAAAATGCTAACGGCAGGAACATCTGAAGCAACATTTAACAACAAACTGTACCAGGCCGAACAATCGCTGTTACTGCCTGATGGCCTTCCGCGCAGAAGCTGGTTCAAGCACAGCATTTATGCACCCGGATTTTACACCGGCTACGGGGTTAAAACCATGCCCGGAATTCGCGAAGCAATCGAACAGCGAAACTTTAAAGAAGCGCAGGAACAGATTAATGCGGCGGCTGCAGCAGTTAACAGGCTGGCGGAATACTTGGGGAAGTTGTAAGTTATACGTGATACGCTGTACGTTTATTGGACCGAAGTCATTGCATTTTTTAAAATACCATGTTGCACCTGTATTTCCTCCTCGTTAATAAACGTATAACGTACTACTTACAACGTACCACTTTTCCTACCTTCGTAACATGCCGTTTAAATTACATGCTCCTTATGCGCCGAGTGGTGATCAGCCTTCGGCAATAGCACAATTAACAGAAGGAATATTAAGTGGTGAAAAGTTTCAAACCTTATTGGGCGTAACAGGTAGTGGTAAAACATATACCATGGCCAACGTTATTCAAAACGTGCAAAGACCAACGCTGGTACTTACGCACAACAAAACGCTGGTGGCCCAGTTATATGGAGAGTTTAAACAGTTTTTCCCCGAAAACGCAGTAGGTTATTTTGTTTCTTATTACGACTACTATCAGCCGGAAGCGTATATGCCGGTGAGTGATGTCTATATCGAAAAAGATCTAAGCATCAACGAGGAATTGGACAAACTGCGCCTGCAAGCCACTTCTGAATTACTTACAGGTCGGCGGGACATTATTGTTGTTGCAAGTGTAAGTTGCATTTATGGTATTGGTAACCCGTCTGAGTTTGAGAATGGGATTGTCCGACTGCAAAAGGGACAAATGATCTCTCGCCAGGGCTTTCTACATTCGTTGGTAAACAGTCTGTACACAAGGACGCAGATAGAATTCAAGCGCGGGACTTTTCGCGTAAAAGGTGATACCGTGGACATTAACCTGCCCTACGCGGATTACGGATACCGCATTACTTTTTTTGGTGATGAGATTGAAGAGATTGACCGCATCGATGTAAACACCAGCAAACGTATTTCGGGCGTAGATGAGGCTGCCATCTTTCCCGCCAATCTGTATATAGCGCCCAAGGATATGATGCAGCAGATCATGCATGAGATTCAGGATGAAATGAGATTGCAGGTGGAATATTTTAAAAACATCGGCAAGTTGATTGAAGCACAGCGTTTGAAAGAAAGAGTGGAATACGATCTTGAAATGATGCGCGAACTGGGTTATTGCAATGGTATTGAAAACTATTCACGGTTTTTTGATCGCCGCCAGCCGGGTACAAGACCATTCTGTCTGCTGGATTATTTTCCAAAAGATTTTTTGTGTGTGATAGATGAGAGTCACCAGACAATTCCCCAGGTTGCGGGAATGTATGGTGGTGACAGAAGTCGCAAATTAATATTAGTCGATTATGGTTTTCGCCTTCCGAGCGCAATGGATAACCGGCCGCTGAATTTTCATGAATTTGAAAATTTAATTGATCAGACAGTATTTGTGAGTGCAACGCCGGGTGAATTCGAGTTGGAACATACAGGGGGAGTAGTGGTTGAGCAGGTTGTAAGACCTACCGGTTTGCTGGATCCTCCGATCGAAATAAGACCCAGCGTAAACCAGATAGATGATCTGCTGGAAGAAATTGATAAGCGTGTTACAAAAGGCGACCGCGTACTTGTAACCACGCTTACCAAACGCATGGCGGAAGAAATGGATAAGTATTTACATCGCATCAACATTAAATCAAAATACATTCACAGCGACGTGGATACCCTTGAACGTGTGGAGATTCTCCGTCAATTGCGTCTTGGAGAAATAGACGTATTGGTGGGTGTTAACCTTCTGCGTGAAGGGCTTGATTTACCTGAGGTTTCTCTTGTTGCAATTTTGGATGCAGATAAAGAAGGGTTTCTGCGTAACGAAAGATCGCTTACTCAAACGGCCGGCCGCGCCGCGCGTAACGTTGATGGGTTGGTAATTTTCTACGCGGATAAAATGACTGAAAGCATGCAGAAGACCATCGACGAAACCTCCAGGCGCCGTGAGATTCAGATTGCTTATAATCAAAAACACGGCATTGTTCCCAAAACGGTTTCGAAGAGTAAAGAGCAGGTGTTTGCGCAGACATCTGTGTTAGACATTAAAGGATTTGATGTAAAAAGTCCGTACGCCATTCAGGGTGACCAGGATATTGTTCGCAATGTAGCTGCGGAAGAACAGGAAAACTATAAGACCATTCCTCAAATGGAAAAAGCAATTAATAAAGTGAAGAAGGATATGGAGAAAGCTGCCCGCGATCTTGACTTTATTGAAGCAGCAAGGCTTCGTGATGAAATGTTCCGCTTGCAAAAAGAACTGGAAGTGATGAAGTAGAGGTTAAGAATATGTCCTACACTTTCAAAGTGTAGGACATATTCTTAACCTCCGCCTAAATCTGCAATACCTCAACCAATAAACATACGTGCCATGAGAATATTGATTCTGTTGATCATCATCAGCTCAACCGCCGCAGGCCAAACTACCCGCGCATTTATTCCCAAAGGCAATACTCCCTATAAAAAATATTTGTTCTATTTACATGGCCAACTGATCACCAATGTTGGCGATAATGCAATCAATAATGGTGCACCGGAATGGGGACGATATGAATATTCCACCATTCTTGATTCTCTTCAAAACCGTGGTTTTAATATTATAAGTGAAAGAAGAATGCCGGATGTCAACGACTCGGTCTACATTACCAGGCTTGCAAACCAGGTTGATACATTGCTCCGGAATGGCGTAAGTGTTGACAGCATTATTGTTGTTGGCGCATCAGCCGGTTGGCCAATTGGCTTATTTGCATCTTCCCGGTTGAAAAACGATAAACTTCATTTTGTAATGATGGGAGGGTGCTGGCCGGATACCTATAAAGATTTCAATGGAATTCAGCTGTACGGGAAGTTTCTTTCTATCATTGAAAAGTCTGACAAGCACGGCACCTGCTTCCAGGTTTTTGAGAATCAGCCGCATATTGCCAGTCATAAAGAACTTATATTAAATACCGGTCTGAGTCACGGGTTCTTTTACAAAGCAAGAAAGGTTTGGATGGATCCGGTTGTGGATTGGCTGAATGAGAAAGCGTTTTGATTAAATAAGACTTGTGGGGTACTGAATGAAGTTGCGGAAAAAACGTGCCCTACACTTCAAAAGTGTAGGACACATTTTTCCTGGCCGCCGTGGTTCGTGTCTCACGAACCACAATTTATTCTTGGCTCATCTCATTCAACTATAAATCCATACTTCTTATAAATCTCCTTACCCTTTCCCGTTGTAATAAATTGCAGAAAAGCATTGGCTGCGTCCTTATGCGGTGCATTTTTCAACACACCGGCAACATATTCTGTATAAATATTTTCTTTCTCGGGTATCTCAACGATCTCCACCGGATGGTTGATCATCTTCTGATAATATGCTTCTGTATACCAAACAGGTCCTGCGTCTGCAGTTTTGTTTAAGATGGCCAGCGGTGTTTCGCGGTGGTGGATAGCAGTAAGCATCGTTGTGCCGTTGTTCACTTTTTCATCCATGATTGTTTTTCGAAGTGCGGCCCCACCGGTTTGTTCATAAGCAAGTTCAATCCGCTTTCCTATACTTTCATGCGCAGGATTGGGCATGCTGATGCGAACATCTTTCTTGCCAAAATCCTTGAAAGACCTTATTTGTAAAGGATTGTCCTTATATGTCATAATGGTCAGCCTGTTTTTTGCGTAGATGTGCATGGTGTCGAACCAGCCTTGCTTTGCGTAGTCCTCCATTTTGTTTTTTCCATCACTGAAAATATCAGGCGCAAGGGTAATGCGCATATTGCCCATTACGAGTGACTGTTCTTTTATTTGTTTGGCAAGAATGCCCGGAGGCAGTGTTTCCACAAAGATGCGCGTGTACTGCGGGTACGCTGTTTTGAAGGCTTCAAGCAATTCATCCAACACCATAAACTGGTTGCCTGCAAAGAATACTACCAGCTGCGGATCGTTGATGTCTCCAAACAGATCAGGGACATTGTCAATACCCGGAACTGTAAAGTTTACGCCACCCTTGAGAGGAGTGTTCCAGGGCGGATCAAACCGGTGTTTATCAGTTTTTTGTTGTGCGTTTATGCATGTTGCCAGAAGTAAAGCAAATAGCAAAATAATTCCATTCCTTTTCATAACGACATTCATTTATGGTTTAATAATGGTCCAGCCTTCCTGTTCCCGTATGATCAGCTCACCATTGCCACTTGGAACAATGGCTATAAAATTATACAAAGAATCGCGGCTAATGTTTCTTTCCTGTAATGTGTTATTGCATTGCGCAACAATGACGCCTTTTTCGACGAGCTTTTTGAGATCTTCCCCGTAATTACTGTTTTTAAGATAGGCGTTGGTCCCGCCGGAAAATGCAACGAGTTCAACCTGCAACTTTCCTGTTAGACGCGGGTCGGATAATGCGTTGTTGATATTGCGAAAGGTCTTTTCAATAATATGCGGATCATTTTGATCTAACTGGTAAATGGCTTTATACTGCTTTTTTGTTGCAGATGCGCCGGTGTAATGGCTGTTTTTCTCCAGGGCATTGTCTTGTGCCTGCAGGTGAACTGCAGCCAGCAGTAAAACGAGGCAGGTGATGAGTTTGATTTTTTTCATGTGTCAGTATTTAGAGAGTAAAATATTATGCGCTGTTTTCATAGAAGACACGCGATGTTACTGTCATTCGACTGTGTTTTTAGTTAATAAGAATAAGTTATGGTTATACAGAGATCACAGAGGAGGCACTGAGTTTCACAGAGATGTGCCGATGGTAATCATTTTCAATTGTCCCCGCCTGAATGACTTTCAGTCGGGCAGGAATTATCACTTGTCCATTACTTTAAACGGTCCGAATTTGTGCTGAGCTAATGATAAAGTATCATTGTACGGCGGATATGGGCAATCCTGTGGTTTCTTACTCAAATCAGGATAGTCTTTTTCTTTATGTGCCTTTGCCGGCCTTTTAAAGGAGTTGATGTAAGCAGCAACGTCATACGCCTGTTCATCTGTCAGCAACGGTTTATCATGAGATACTCCGAACGGCATGTTGGCCTTGATAAATTTTGCAGCCGTCAACAAGCGACTCATACCGGCACCGTCATTATAAGAGTCATGTCCCCATAGCGGCGGATATAAATATCCTTCTCCATCACCGGGCATACCTTTTCTTTTTCCTTCACCATTGGCACCATGACACACAACACAATTATTGGTGAACACAATCTTTCCTTTTTCCAGATCCGCTGCGCGGGCCGGAACTTTCAGCTTCACAAAGCCCTGTCCGTTAATACGGCCATTTTGGCCGACGTCATTGCTTAAATAAGTGATGTAAGCAACAATGGCCTTCATTTCGCGGGAAGCGCTGTCCAGGGCGTTGCCATTCATACTTCTTTCAAAACACCCATTGATGCGATCTTCAAGGCTTTCGATCTTGTTTTCGCGACCGATGTATGTAGGGAAGACTTTCGTTAATCCAATATAAGGAGCAGCAAATGCTTTTGTCCCAGAACCAAGGTGACAGTTTTTGCAAGCCATATTATTACCAGTCCTCACTTTGCTCTTATCCTTAATTTCTGGTCCGAGATATTTCTGCGTTTCTGTTATAAGATTATAGCCGTATTGTATCAGTCGGCCTTGTTCGTCCTGTGGAAAATGCGCAACCAGTTCATTTGCCCTGGCAAAAAGATCAATTGAATCTTTAGTTGTGTGACTTTCTACTACGTCAGTCCTGGATTTTTTTTCACTATTCAAACAACCTGAAATTGTAGAAGCTATAACAAGTAAAGCAGCAAATGCAGTTGTTGTAATAGTTTTAAAAATGTTACCAAACCCCATATTAGTTTTCATGTCATCTGTGTTTTTCATCCGTGCTATTTTGAGATTCAAAAGTATCGCGTATGCTTATCCGTGGGAAATGGCAATATGTAATGGTATATAACCAAAAGTTATGTATGTGATTGTTGTTGAAAGGCAAATTTCATAAACAGATTAGGCAAGGCGCTTAATGTTCCATACATGTGTGCAAAGTAAAACTTGCGATGTATATCCATGTCCGCAATCTCAATAATCGTTAGCGAACCATCCTGTAAATATCGTGTAATAGCATGAACGGACAAAAAAGCGTAATAATTACTATGCAACAAAAATTCTTTGATACTTTCTGAACTGCCAAGCTGCAATCTTATGTCAAGTTCCGGTAGATGGATGGCTTTTTCCTTCAGGCTTTGTTCAATTATCGCCAAAGTGCCGGATCCGTTTTCACGCATTACCAATGGTAGTTTTTTCAATTCATTGTAGTCTTCAATTTGCTGAATGCGATTGTTTGCTGTTGCAGTTACTAAAACAATTTCATCTTTTAGAAAAGGAATGTATTTAATTGAGTTCTTGCTGGCACTGCCCTCCGTAATGGCAAGATCAATTTCTTTATCCAACAGACCTCTTTCTATTTGCTCCGTATTTCCATTAACCAGTTGCAGTTGAATGCCTGGATGTTTGGCATGAAACAGCGCCAGTATGGTCGGTATTACATATTGCGAAACCGTTGTGCTGGCACCGAGTTTAAGCATGCCGGATTCTTTTCCGTTTAATAAGCTCAATGCATAATCGGCCTGGTTATACTGATCAAGGATCTTTTTGGCGTGTTCCTTCAATATTTCTCCGGCTTCGGTCAGCATAAGCCTGCCTCCGTTACGTTCAAATAAGGTAACACCTGTTTGTTGTTCCAGTTCCTTTATATTTTTCGTAACTGCAGGTTGCGTTATAAACAAATCGTTGGCGGCTTTTGTAAAGTTCAGTTTACATGCGGCCGCATAAAAAACTTTCAGCCTGAAATCTGCATCCATAGGGCAAAGATAGCTATCAGCAATCAGCTGTGAGCTATCAGCTATTAGCTATGCCTGACCGCGTGGGTATTCTAATAAACATATACATTCTGTTTTCTTAGGATGTATTAGGACGACAATTAAAAGTTTTGACAAAATGTTGTATGCTGCAGGGTGATCGTTGGCTCGAATGAAGAATTTCGTTTGACATAATCAAAAACGTAATGACGGCACGCCTGTCATCGATAGCCCGTAGGGCTTAAAGCTCAATAGATAGTCTAATGATTTGCGCTCCTTTTGTCCGTAGGACATTAACCCTTGCATTGGCTAAAGCCCTAAAAGGTTACGATGCGCTGAATTCATCCGTTTCTATTGAGTTTAATTTCCTTCAGGAAATCCTGTTACTGTTCTAAATCCGTCATTGTGTGCCCCACATTTTCAATTGTCAATTGTCGACTTTCAATTACGTCTCAGGCTATCAATTAATCAAATTTTGTATATTTAAGACATGGTAACACTAGCACTATACAACTTAAAAGGCGGTGTTGGAAAAACTGCCGCAACAATTAACCTGGCATATCTTGCCGCGGCAGATGGATTAAAAACGTTGGTGTGGGATTTGGATCCGCAAGGCTCGTCTTCTTTTTACCTGCATGTAGAGCCAACAGTAAAAAATGAGACACGCAAACTGTTATCCGGTGAGGTTGAGATGCAGGAAGCCATCCAGGATTCATTATTTGAAAAGCTATGGATCCTTCCGTCAGATATTTCTGCGCGCAATGCAGATGTTCAGTTGGATGAAATGAAACAGAGTAAGAAAAAGGTGAAAAATTTGCTTGCCGGCTTAAAACAATTTGATGTAGTGTTCCTGGATTGTCCGCCCGGCATATCACTTCTGCACGATAATGTTTTTAACGCGGCTGACTGGATCCTTATGCCAAACATTCCAACTACACTTTCCATCCGCTCTTTTGAAACAGTTGCCGGTTATTTTAAAGAACACGAGCTTCAGGAAGATAAACTCAAATGTTTCTTCAGCATGGTAGATCACCGTAAAAATCTTCATCATGAAACCATGGAGAAATTTTATAAAGACAAGTTGTTTTTTAAAAACTATATACCTTACTTAAGTGATGTTGAAAAAATGGGCAGCAATCAGCAACCCCTTTTTGAATATGCTAACAGCAGCTATGCAGCCCAGTGTTATAGAGATCTCTGGAACGAGATAAAGAAGACCTGCCTGTAAATAAAAATCCTTACCTTCCTTACTGTAATATGTGGCAACGCAATTACCAATGCTGCCTCCGTTGAACGCACCGGATAGATTTTTTGAAAAGGTTAAAAGATTTTACATGGAGAAGAACGTTGTTTCATGGTTTAGCCCCGCATTACAAAAAGAAATGCCTGTGGCTGTATACGGTTATTACGGATATGCATTGTTGATGATTCCCACAGCCAACGCCGATTTTCTCGAATATGAGCGCTTTGAATTATTGCAAACGTTAAAGCCATTTATTGATGCCGGTGTATTGAAAGTTTACAGCATCAACAGCGTTAACGATGAAAGCTGGTTGAACGGGCAAAAGGAAGGAGCTCATAAAGCCATCCGCCATAACCAGTTTAACGAGTATGTGCTTAACGAAGTTATCCCGTATATCCGCAACACTTCAAGTGAAGAAACATTTGTATATACCTGCGGTGCTTCCCTGGGTGCTTTTCATGCGGTAAATCTCTTCTTTAAGAAGCCCGACCTGATTAACGGCGCAATTGGAATGAGCGGTGTGTACGACCTTACTGAGTATACACATGGCTATTGGGACGAGCAGGTATATTTTAACTCACCTGCCCACTACATTCCAAACCTTACAGATGAATGGTATCTCAAAAATATTCGCGCAAGCCATCATATCCATATTTACACAGGTAGCGGCAATCATGAGGCACCGGAAAAAAATCAACAGTTTTCTGATATGTTGTGGAACAAAGGCATCTGGCATGACTTTGAATTATGGGGCCACGATATACACCACGACTGGCCAACCTGGCGAATGATGCTGCCATATATTATCAAGGAAAAATTTACTTAGCATTAATGAAACCAGCAGAAATCGGTTATTGGGCCTTTTGAACTGCCAATGCCGAGAAAAGAATGTTCATGTTTCTCCTACGGAGATGCCTGGTATACAAAGATTAGCAAAGTGCATTTTGCGGGCTGGCATGCTAATGGTAATATATCTGGCAATAACGTTTACTTAAGATATTGGCAAAAAAATGAGTCTGCTTAAGATTAGGTACTTCGTACTTCGTAAATCGTACTTAAGCAAAGCGTTTTCGGGGAAACGGCGTGTTTATATCTGGTAACAAAATGATTTGTTGAGCGTTATTACTTAATAAAAGAGCGTTGGTTAAAGGAAAGATCATAAAGCGAACAGGGATGATACTGTTAAGTATTATCGCATTATATGTTCTTATCCTTATTGTACTTAGCATTTTGGCCAACAATAAAAAAGGGCTCATACTTTCGAAGGTGAACAATGCGGTTCATCAACTGCTGCCAGGCGACGCGCACATAAACGATATTGAAATAAACATGTGGCGTTATTTTCCTAAAATTGAGATCCGGCTTATTGATGTTTCTTATAAAGATACACTGCGGCATGAACCATTGTTTGTTGCCAAAACAGTGTCCACAACCTTCAATATTGTTCAGTTAATCCAGCGAAACCTCGATGTGCGTGATCTCAAAGTTGCAAATGGAAGCTTTCATCTTTTTACAGACTCTTCAGGATATTCCAATAATTACCTGCTGAAGCCCAAGCAAAGGGAAATTGAAAGACCAGGCAAAAAATCACAAAAAGTATTTATTGATAATGTAGAGCTGCAAAACTTCCATGTTGTGATAGACCACGCACAAAAGGAAAAGAAATATGATATCCTGATTAAGGACATGGATGCACGCATAAAAAAGGTTGACACCGTTTTAAACATCAGGCTTAAAGAAAAATGTCTTGTAAACGGTTTAGGATTTAACCTTGCACAAGGCATTTATTTACAAAATCAGGAAGTAGAGGGAACATTCAATATAAAATTCAATCTGCCGCAAAAAAGCCTGCAGTTCTCAAATGCCAAGGCTTCCATCAATAAGCAGCTATATACAATGGGTGGTAATTTTAACTTCTCGGATAGTGGTAAGTTTAGCCTTAAAGTAGACACAAGAAAATTGGTCTACAAGCAGGCATTATCCATACTTACAGAAAAGATTCAAAGAAAGCTGAGTCTCTATCAGCTGTCCGAACCCATTAATGTAACTGCGGAAATTGAAGGTCCGTTAATGTATAAATCAATTCCTTTTGTAAGAGTTGAGTGGACCACAGAAGACAATATTTTACAGACGCCCATTGCAACATTTGATAAATGCAGTTTTAAAGGCAGTTATTTTAATGAACGCGTGAAAGGCGTTCCGAGAACTGACCCCAACTCCATGGTAGTGTTTGATAATTTTGTTGGTAACTGGGAAGGAATACAGGTGGCAGGTTCAAACATCATGATAACTGACCTGGCCAATCCCACGCTTGACGTGAAGCTGCAATCCACTACCGACTTCCCGGCGCTGGACAATAAATTCAATTTGCAGACAATACGCTTTATTGAAGGCATAGCGGTAATGACGCTGCAATACAACGGCCCCCTTACGGCAAATGTTGCGCTGCTGCAAAAGCTGAGTGGCGCAATTCATGTAAAAGACGGTATAATACAGTATGAACCTAAGACGCTTACATTCACCAATTGTAACGGTGATATTATCTTTAACGAAAACGATATAAGCATAAATAACTTCAAGTGTGACCTTAATAAAAGCCATTTTGAGGTACAGGTCCAGGGAAAAAATGCGGGAGCTTATATGCAGTCCGACCCTGCAAAGGCAATGATTGTTTGCAATGTAACTGCACCATTTATTGATCTCGGTGATTTCAAATCAGTCTTTTCGCGCAACAAAACCGCCTCATCTGCCAGAAAGAAAAAAGGACCGAAGCTTGCGAAAACTCTTTTGAACGCAGATGAAATTCTTGAAAACGGAACACTCTCATTAAATATGAAGGCTGGCCACATTGTTTTTGATCAATTTGATGCAACCGCATTCAACAGCAATATTCTGTTTCGAAAAGATGATTGGCTCATCAACAATATATCTCTTAATACAGCGGGTGGCAGCCTGACAGCGAAAGGATCTGTGCAACAACCCGGAGCTGCGAGGCATGATGCAAAAATTGCAGTTGCCGTAAAAAATGTGAACGTTCAAAAGTTATTTTACGAGTTTAACGAATTTGGACAAAACGGAATTACCAGCCGCAATTTAAGAGGAAACTTTACTGCAGACGCAGATATTGCTCTTGGAATTAGCAGCTCTGGTTCAGTTGTAGCGAACTCGATCACAGGCGCAGTAGATTTCTCTTTAAAAAATGGAGCATTGGTAAATTATAAACCATTGGAGAACATAAAAAATTTTATTCTGCGAAATCGCGATCTGAGCAATGTAAAATTTGCGGAATTAAAAAACAGGCTGGATATTGATCACGATAAAATCCATATCAACCGGATGGAAATTCAGTCGAATGTGCTAAGCATGTTTGTTGAAGGAATTTATGGATTGAACGGAAACTCCAATATACTTATACAACTGCCATTAAGCAATCTTGGAAAGAAAGATGATAAACGTCCGCAAAATGTGGGCGTACATTCTAAAGTAGGGCCAAGCATTTTTGTGCGGGCCGTTAGTGGCGATGATGGCAAAATGAAATTCAAGCTCACGTTTTCAAAAAAGATAAAGGCCAGATCTGCTGGCAATGACAATGAAAGTGCGGGTGACGAAAAAAAGCAATAGGTTATAACAAAGTAATCCAGTTTATTTTTGCCTGTGCTTACAATACAACGAATAACAGGTCCGGGAGAAGATACTCGTCTGGCTGCACAATTATTTGATGAATATGCCCGGGAATTGGGTATTGATCTGCAGTTTCAGCAATTTGAAAAAGAGCTGGATGATCCAATGAAAAAATACGGGCCGCCAGATGGAGCATTATTGCTTGCATACTGGAATGATACGTTGGCCGCATGCGTTGCACTACAAAAACTGGATGATGATAACGGAGTGCGGTTTTGCGAAATGAAAAGATTGTTTGTCAGGCCCGGACACAGAAAACACGCAATCGGAAATGCCCTGGTTGATGCCATTATTTGCGAAGCGCGTAAACTGGGCTATGATATTATGAAGCTGGATACCTTAAAGAGGCTACAACCGGCTATTAAATTATACCAGCGAAAGGGATTTATTGAAACAAAGCCCTACTACTTTAACCCGATTGAAGATGTTGTCTTCATGGAAAAAGACCTGAGGCCCGAGTAGATGAGAAAAATGACTTAGAAGTTTAGTGATCCTCCTACAAACTTGTTTCGTGCAGCATCATTTATTTTATTCTTCCAAACAGATTTTTCGTAAGTAAGATTTGAGATTGTTCCCGGAATAGCCTTTTTCGCAGGTGGATTTCCTGTAGTTCCATCCAGGATGTATACCGGGTAACGGCCATTGGGATTGCCATCAACAATGCTCACATCACTCATAATTAATTTTCGCGCCGGTAGATCAAGGCCGTGATCACTGCGGTTGTCTACAAAAATGGCGTTGGAATTCATGGCGGTCGCCACATGCTTCAAAGTGACATTTTTTATGTTGAATTCGCCATTGCCCAAAATCGTTAGGCCGCCGGTACCATCTTCACAATAAATATTTTCAAACGAACCGGTAACGGCGTCCTGCAAAGCAACGCAGCTTGCCTGCCCGCCTTTTTGTGCCGTGCCGGTATTTTTGGTTCTCAGCCCACGAACGGAACAATTTTGGGCATTTGTTATTTGTATGCCATCCCAGCCTGTATTTTCCACATAGAGATTCTCAACAGTCAGACCAATGATCGGGCTTGGGATTTGATTATACAGCGGTTGAGAAAATGTATGACCGATATAAAATCCCTCGTTATTGCAATTTTTCGCAGTGCAATTCTTAATTACGATATTATTGATGGTAACAGGATAATATGTTTCAGGTGCATTTTGCTTCGGATCATTCTTCAGCGAGAACCCCACAGATGCATTTTCGATCTGAATGTTTTCGTACGTCATGTCCGAACATAATTGTGTTTTTAAGCCGATTTGATTAGGCACACCTGAAATATGCATATTGCAAATTTTCACGTATTGGCACAGATAAATTCCGACTGTATGATTTGGTGCGCCGCCAATGGTTATACCCGGCGCGGTTGTAATAACAACATAATTATTGGGCGAGCCTTTTATATTGTACAAAACCAGGCTTTTTGCGTCTTCTTTTATAATGAAAGTATCGCCCGGTCCGTATGGCGGTGGTGTTTTCAAATAAATATTACCATTATTATCAGGCGACAAAATAATGGTATTCGCGAGGCCTGCTGTTACAAGACCTAAGTACCCTAAAAGAAAGAGAAATAGTGTTTTCATCTTCATATATATTAATGCAGGGTAGCGGATACAATCTAAATAGCTTTTTCAAAAATGCCCAAAAATTTGAGGTCTTTAACTTAACAACAACTTTTCGATAACCGCTGGATAGTGCTTGTGTTCCAACTCATGAATACGCTGCGCCAGGCTTGCGGCTGTGTCGTCAGGTAATACCGGGCAGGTTGCCTGGAAAATGGTTGAACCGTGGTCATATTGTTCGTCCACAAAATGTATGGTGATTCCGCTTTCGGCATCTTTTGCACCAATAACCGCTTCATGTACAAACTGGCCATACATTCCTTTCCCTCCGTATTTGGGTAGTAATGCAGGGTGAATATTGATGATCTTTTCCTGGAAGGCTTTGATAAGTGCTGATGGAACTTTCCATAAAAAGCCAGCCAGAACAATAAAATCGATATGATGGCTACGAAGTTCGTCAACATAGGCATTTCCTCTAAAAAACTGCTCTTTTTCAATCAGTAATGCAGGAATGTTATGTTCCCGGGCAATATCCAGAACGCCGGCACCAGGCTTATTACACACGATGAGTGCAATTTTTACCGTCTCAGCGTCCTTAAAGTATTCAATTATCCTCCTGGCATTAGAGCCTGCACCTGATGCAAAAATGGCTATGTTCATAAAATGACTATTAAATCGGCCTGCAAGATATCTTTAAAATACTAAGTAAAGGTTTGATACGTGAAATCTGTTGCAATAACCTTATTTAATATACACAGGCACGCAAGCGTAAAAATTGCATAAATCAAAGAGGATTGACCCGCAAGATATCCGTTCCAGGTAAAATAATTTGAATATGATGTAACACCCCCCGAAAAGCTGAAAGATAATTTTCAGGGTTGTTGTCGCGAATTAAAGGGCCGCAAAAAGAGCAAAAAATTCAATACCTGAGAAAATTGGAATTACGAATAATTCATTTTCTTAATCTGAATTCAGGTCATTTTAACATTTGACGCCTTGCTTTAAGGAAAATTTTAGAAAAATTTCCTGATTTCGGACAGCTTCCCGGCTTACACTTTTATGACAATTTTGTCATGACAATGCTGCGAATCCTCTGAAAGTCAAGCTGGGTAAGGCTAAAAAAATTTTATACACCTTGATATTTTGTCAATATCGTGTCATATTTTTGCAGCCGTTCAGGGATATTTTTCCACATTCCAACAATTGAATTGTGAATATGACCCACAATAGAAGATTTATCAAAAACGTAGTATCAGGATTAATCGCATCGTTTGTCCTATTAATTAGTAATAAGGTGTCAGCTCAGGATGGAAAGGCGCTGTTTTCAGCTAACTGTGCCTCCTGCCACTCTGTAACAAAAAAGTTAACGGGTCCTGCACTGGCTGGTGTAGAAACCAGGGGTCCCTGGGGTGATAGAAAAAAGATCCATGACTGGGTACACAACCCGGCAGGTTTCATGAAAACCGACGCTTATACCGAAGGTCTTCATAAAGAATATGGTATCGTGATGACTGCGTTTCCTACCCTGAACGAGAAGGAAATCGACGCAATCCTTGACTATGTTAAAGCTGAAGAAGCTGCTGCAACTGCTGCCCCTGCAGCCGGCGCTCCTGGTGCTGCACAGGCTGAGGAAACAGGTGACAGCTCACTGTTGTTCGGTATTATTACACTCATTCTTGCAATCGTTGCCTTTACGTTACTACAGGTAAATGCCAATCTTCGCAAAATGGCTGATGATAAAGAAGGCGTTCCTGCTCATGAGCCGGTTCCTTTCTGGAGAAACAAAGCTTACATCGCATTTATCACAATTATATTATTCCTGATCGGTGGTTATTTTACTACTAAAGGAGCGATTGGTTTGGGCCGCACCAAAGACTATCAGCCTGAACAACCAATTTTCTTCGCACACAAAATTCACGCAGGTGTAAACCAGATCAACTGTTTGTATTGTCACGGTCCTGCACACGACGGAAAACAAGCAACTATTCCTTCCATCAATATATGTATGAACTGTCACCAGGCTATCAACGAATACACTGGTAAAGAAAAGATCTACAATGGAGAAGGAGAAGAAGTAAACGGTACTGCGGAAATACAGAAATTATATAAATACGCTGGTTTCGAACCCGGCAAGCCATGGGATCCTTCCAAAGCAAAACCAATTGAGTGGGTTCGTATTCACAATCTTCCTGACCACGTATATTTTAACCACTCACAGCACGTGACTGCTGGCCAGGTACAGTGTCAGACCTGCCACGGTGAGATCAACAAAATGGATGAAGTTCATCAGTTTGCTGACCTGAGCATGGGCTGGTGTATCAACTGTCACCGTACAACTGAAGTGAAATTCAAAGACAATGGTTTCTATAGCCTCTATGAAAAATACCACGATCAGTTGAAGAACGGAAAGCTTGATAGCACAAAAGGCATCACTGTTGAAAAGATCGGCGGTACTGAGTGTCAGAAATGTCACTACTAATTTGCAGGAACCGGTAGCGTGTTCCTTAGTTCAAAGAGTAAATAAGAATATTGTCAGTTTTATAAATAATAATTGTCGGTTGGATCATTTCAATAGGCAATAGGCAATTAACCATCATACGTATGAGTGATAAAAAGTATTGGCAAAGTTTCGGCGAGCTGAATAACTCAGAAGCTTATCAGCAAGCTGCAAAAGATGAGTTCAAAGAAGAACTTCCTTTTGAAAGCGCGGACAATGGTTTTTTACAGGCTTCTACTCCAAGAAGAGATTTCCTAAAGTATTTAGGTTTCAGCACTGCTGCTGCTGCTTTGGCCGCCAGTTGCGAAATGCCTGTGAAAAAAGCTATTCCGTTTGTTAACAGGCCGGAGGATATCCTTCCGGGTGTAGCCAATTATTATGCCACAACTTATGTTCAGGATGGAGATGTAATAAGTGTGCTGGCTAAGGTAAGAGATGGCCGTCCCATTAAAATAGAAGGTAACACCATGTCACCAATTACACAGGGTGGTACTTCTGCAAGGGTTCAGGCATCTGTTCTTGAATTATATGATACAGCGAGATTACGTTTTCCTTCTATCGATAATAAAGAAGTAACGCTTGAAGCAATAGACAAAGCGGTTGCTCAGGGGCTTGGTGGCGCTGTTGTTATCTTAACAAGCACTGTTACTTCACCCACTACCAAAGAAGTTATCAACCAATTTTTAGCTAAATATCCGGGCAGCCGCCACGTTCAGTACGATGCGGTTTCATACACCGGTTTACTGCTGGCTAATGAAGCTACTTATGGTAAAAGAGCTATTCCAACTTACCGTTTTGATAAAGCAAAAGCAATAGTAAGTATTGGTGCAGATTTCCTGGGTACATGGTTAAGCCCGGTTGAGTTTGCTAAACAATACTCAAAAGGTAAGAAGATAGACGAGAAGAATCCTGTAATGAGCAAGCACATTCATTTTGAAACTGTAGCCTCTACAACAGGTTCTAATGCAGATGACAGGTTCTTACACCGTCCCTCAGAAAAAGGTGCGGTTGTTCTTGCGCTGTACAATGCGATCAATGGTTCTGGCGTTAGCGGTATCAGTGACGCTAAACTGAAAGCAGGTATAGAGCAGGCTGCTAAGGTTTTATCTGCTAACAAAGGTGCTGCGCTTGTTGTGAGCGATAGCAACGATACCAATGTTCAGATTGTAGTAAATGCAATAAACGAAGCATTACAGGCTGGTGGCAATACCATCGACTGGAGTGCAACTTATAATTATCGTCAGGGTGTTGATGCGGATTTCGCTAAACTCGTTGAAGATATGAATGCCGGAAGCGTTAACACACTTTTGGTATACGGTGCAAACCCGGCATATAGCTGGTTTGATGCTAAGAAATTTGCTGATGCACTGAAGAAAGTGAAAACAACTGTGTCTTTCAATCCTAAAGCGGATGAAACTACTCAGCTGTGTAAATTCAGCATTCCTGATCATCACTACCTGGAAAGCTGGGGTGATGCAGAAGCTAAAACCGGTTATTTCTCCTTAATACAACCAACAATTCACCCATTATTTAAAACACGCCAGTGGCAGGACAGTCTGTTGAAATGGAGTGGTTCCACAACTGATTACCTGGGCTTTGTAAAAGCTTACTGGTCTGCAAAACTGGGTGGAGAAGCAGGATGGAACAAAGCACTGCAAGACGGTGTTATCGTTCCGGCTGAAGCTCCGGCAACCGGTTCTGCATTCAACAGCGCTGCAGTTGCTACTGCAACGGGTGCTATCTCATCTGCTAAAAAATCAGATGGTGTTGAATTGGTGCTGTATCAGAAAGTTGGTGTTGGTGATGGACAAGGTGCTGCTAACCCCTGGTTGCAGGAAATGCCTGACCCTGTTACCAAAGCTACATGGGACAACTACATTATCGTTTCTCCTGCAATGGCAAAGAGCTTGTTGAACATAGATTTGACAAACAACGGCCAGGCAGATGCATACGAAGTTAATCCTGATAAAAAAGTTGTAAGAGTTACCGTAAATGGAAAAGCTCCGGTTGAACTGCCGGTGTTGATCATCCCCGGTACCCAGGCAAACACAATAGGTATTGCAGTTGGTTACGGACGTACACCAAAAGTTGGTAAAGCAGCTGAAGGTGTTGGTAAAAACGTATACCACCTTGCTTCTCTGAACGGAAGTGCAATTGACTTTACTGCTTCTAACGTTAAGCTCGAATTAACGGGTGATAAATACCCTGTTGCGCTTACTCAAACGCACAATATTTACGATACCAGCCAGGGTAAACGTGTTGAGGTAATGAAAGAATTGACTTTGGCAGACTTCATCAAGAAGCCAAATGAAATTCGTGAAGATAGAGAGAAAGAATTAGCTCCTTACGGAGGTCTCGAGAAGTTCGAAAAACAGGCAACTATTTATCCTGTTTACGACAGACCAGGTATCAAATGGGGAATGAGCGTCGATCTTAACTCATGCGTTGGTTGTGGTGCGTGCGTTGTTGCTTGTAACGCTGAAAACAACATCCCTGTTGTAGGTAAGGAGGAAGTAGCGCGTTTCCACGATATGCACTGGATGAGAATTGACCGTTATTACAGCGGCGATATCGACAATCCAAAAGTAGTTTTCCAACCATTAATGTGTCAGCATTGCGACAACGCTCCTTGTGAAAACGTATGTCCGGTTGCTGCAACAAACCACAGCAGTGAAGGTCTTAACCAAATGACCTACAACCGTTGTATCGGTACACGTTATTGCGCTAACAACTGTCCATTTAAAGTTCGTCGCTTTAACTGGGCTGATTATACAGGTGCTGACAGCTTCCCTGACAACCAGAGAGATCACATCAGCGATGTTACAATGATGATGAATGATGATCTTACAAGAATGGTGTTGAATCCGGATGTTACTGTACGTAGCCGTGGTGTGATTGAAAAATGTTCATTCTGCGTACAACGTTTACAGGAAGGTAAGCTGAAAGCTAAGAAAGACAGCCGTCCGTTGAATGACAGCGATGTTACTACGGCTTGTGCACAGGCTTGTCCTACCAATGCGATTGTTTTCGGTAATGCCAACAGCACTGAAAGCGCAATCACAAAAACAAGACAGGAGAATCCACAGAGGTTGTTCATTTCTCTGGAACAATTACACGTATTACCAAACGTAAACTACCTGGCAAAAGTTAGAAATACAGTAGAAGAAGCAGACGTTGCAGGTAAAAAAGAAGCGGAACACGCTTAATTGGTAAGAACAGTAAGAGAATATTAAAATCAGATGAATCAGTAAATCAGGGTAACCTGGTTAAAACAATAGCAGATGCATTTAAAGTACGAATCACAACTGAGAGAGCCGCTGGTGTATGGTGATAAAACTTATCACCAGGTTACGGAAGACATTGTCCGTCCTATTGAGGCCAAACCTACAAAGCTTTGGTATGTTGGTTTCTTTATAGCTGTAGCTTTATTGATGTTCGGTGTTTACAGCGTTTATCGTGAGGTAACTTACGGTATTGGCCAGTGGAACCTGAACAAAACCATCGGATGGGGTTGGGATATCACCAACTTCGTGTGGTGGGTAGGTATCGGTCACGCAGGTACGCTTATCTCTGCTATCTTGCTGTTGTTCCGCCAGGGATGGAGAACAGGTGTTAACCGTGCGGCAGAAGCGATGACCATCTTCGCGGTAATGTGTGCCGGTCAGTTCCCGATCTTCCACATGGGACGTGTATGGATGGCTTTCTTCGTATTACCTTATCCTAACACACGCGGACCTTTGTGGACAAACTTCAACTCTCCGCTGTTGTGGGACGTGTTTGCGATCTCAACTTACTTTACAGTATCTCTTTTGTTCTGGTATTCTGGTCTGTTGCCTGACTTTGCTACAATCCGCGACAGAGCTAAAACTAAACTTCGTAAATATTTATATGGTGTAGCTGCATTTGGCTGGACTGGTTCAACCAAACACTGGCAGCGCCACGAATCTCTTTCTTTAGTACTTGCAGGTTTATCAACTCCTCTGGTACTTTCAGTACACACAATTGTATCTTTTGACTTTGCCACCTCTGTAATTCCAGGTTGGCACACAACCATCTTCCCTCCATACTTCGTTGCGGGTGCGGTGTTCTCCGGCTTCGCAATGGTGCAGTCATTAATGCTGATCCTGCGTAAAGTATTCGGTATGGAAGATTACATTACACTTGGTCACATCGAGGCAATGAACAAGGTAATCGTATTGACCGGTTCAATTGTAGGTTGTGCTTACCTTACTGAATTGTTTATGGGATGGTACAGCCAGAACAAATACGAAGGGTACACTTTCTGGTACAGCCGTGCTAATTTATTCAGTCCTTATGGATGGAGCTACTGGGGTATGATGGCTTGTAACGTTATAAGCCCGCAGATCTTCTGGTTCCGCAAAATGAGAAGAAATCTTTTCGTGACATTCTTTATGAGTGTGATCGTAAACATAGGTATGTGGTTCGAGCGTTTTGTGATCATCGTTACATCTCTGTATCGCGATTACCTGCCTTCTTCATGGTCAGTTTATTATAGTCCTACCCCATGGGAAATGGGCTTCTATCTTGGAACTTTCGGATTGTTCTTTACATGTTTCTTCCTGTTCGCAAAATACTTCCCTGTGATTGCAGTAGCGGAAATCAAATATGTATTGAAGACATCTGGCGAAAGCTTTAAGGATGGAATGGATAATATTGAAGAAAAAGGTTCTGAAGAGTTTGCACATGAATATGCACACTAATTGTGGTGCATATAAAAAATTAGATTAAGATTTGTAAAGGCTGATGGCCTTTGGCCAAAAGTTCAAACTTATAAATATGGCAAAGAAAACATTTGTTGTTGGCTGTTTTGATGACGAAGAAGTTTTATTTCCTGCAGTGAAAAAGACACGTTTGGCAGGTTATAAAATACACGATATATATACACCGTTTCCTGTACATGGACTGGATCATGCAATGGGCTTGAGGGAAACAAGCCTGCATACAGCGGGTTTTATCTATGCGCTTTGCGGAACAAGTACCGCGCTGGGCAGCATTAGCTGGATTCTTACGAAAGACTGGCCGCTGAACTTCGGTGGTAAGCCTCACTTCGCATTACCAGCGTGGATCCCTATCACATTTGAGCTTACTGTATTGTTTTCTGCAGTAGGGATGGTGCTTTCATTTTGCTACTTGTGTCAAATGGCGCCCTTTGTGAAAAAACATCATTTTCATGAAAGAGCTACAGACGATTTGTTTGTTATGGTTATTGAAACAACCGGTAAAACGAACATTGATGAGCTGAAAGGTTTTTTAAGTAACAACGGAGCAAAAGAGGTGAATGTTCAGGTTGCTGAACCTGGATGGTGGTTAGGTCGTTACGACAAGGACCAGGAATTGATCAGAGAACAAGTGGAAGTAGCATAAAAGACAATTGAATTAAAAAAGGATGCGGAGCGAAAGAAATATTTGAACCGCGTCTTACCATAGAAAAATATAGTTTCCGGATGAAAAAATTAGCTATCATAAGTTTTGTTGCAGCAGGTATTGCACTGGTTAGTTGCAGCGATGTTAAACGCAAACCCGGCGCTATCTACATGCCGGATATGGCTTATAGCCGCGCTTATGAAACATACGCACAACGTGATTCCAGCGTATTTACAACTGATCCTAACGATGCCGAGAACAGGATATTTTACAATAACCTGCCTGTGGCTGGCACAGTAGCAAGAGGTGAAGAACTTCCTTTTCCTTTAGCTAAAGACGCAGCAGGTGATACAACTAATTACGTTGCTTCAAGGCAGATTGCTAATCCGGAGGCAGCTCTGACTCCCACTGAGTTAAAAGAAACCGAACGTTTATACCTGGTTAACTGTGGTATTTGCCACGGTGCAAAACTGGATGGAAACGGACCTTTATACAAAGACGGTAAAGGACCTTACCCTGCTAAGCCAAGAAACCTTGTTGACGATGCCGTTGCAGTGAATATGCCTGATGGCCAGATGTTCTACGTAATGACATATGGTAAAAACCTGATGGGTAGCTATGCATCTCAGTTAACGCGCAAACAGCGTTGGCAGATTGCACATTATATTAAGGGAAAACAGGCAGAGAAACACGGTGGTGCTACTACTACAGCTGCAGCACCTGCGGCTTCACCGGCAGCAACTGCTACAGCGCCTGCTAAAGACAGCACAGAAAAAGCAAAGTAATACGGGAATAATAACACTAAATAATATAAAAGAGATTTACAATGGCTTCAATAAGAGAACAATTTGAGATTCCTGCAAAAATGAAAACCTGGGCTTACGGGCTCATTGGCGCGGGCGTGTTAGCTTTTATATTGGGTCTGTTCACTAAAGAACACAATGAGTTCATCGGTACAATCATGTATAACAGTTTGTACTGGATGCTGATCTGTAATGCGAGCATGTTCTTTATTTGTGCAACAACTTTGGCTATGGGCGGCTGGCAGGTTGCTTTCCGTCGTGTTCCTGAAGCTATTTCTAAAATGGTTTTGATATTTGGACCAATCGCATTCCTGGTTCTTATATATATTGTATTTGTTGATCACAATCATCACATCTACCACTGGTTGAGCGATGAGGCTAAAGAAGATCCGATCCTCAAAGGAAAATTAGGATTTCTGAATCCGGTATTTTTCCTTGTATGGACTGTTTTGGCAATTGGTCTTTGGGCATTACTTGGAGCCCGCATGCGTAAACTGAGTGCAGAAGCTGATGATGCAGCCTTACGAGGTGAAGAACCCGGAAAGAGCTTTATTTGGAGAAATACAGTTACTGCTTCTTTGTTTATTGTTTGGTTCGCATTGACCGTAGGTTCTACTGTTCCCTGGTTGTGGATGATGAGCATCGATGCACATTGGTACAGCACCATGTATAGCTGGTACACATTTGCAAGCTCATTCGTGAGTGGCATGAGCCTTATTGCATTGTTTGTAATCTACCTGAAAAATAAAGGTTACCTGGAATACACTAACCAGGAGCACCTGCATGACATTGGTAAATTCATGTTTGCGTTCTCTATTTTCTGGACATATCTGTGGTTTTCACAATATATGTTGATCTGGTACGCAAACATTCCTGAAGAAACTGTTTACTTCAAACACCGTGTTCAGGGTCCTTACAAAGGCATTTTCTTCCTGAACCTGATCATCAACTTCGTTTGTCCGATACTTATATTGATGACGCGTTCGGCTAAAAGAAACTATACTTTGATTACCTTTATGGCCGTTATGATCATTTTTGGCCACTGGATTGATTTCTACCAAATGATCATGGGCAGCATCAGAAAAGACGACGCAGCATTGAGCTGGTTTGATTTCGGAATTGCAGCATTCTTTATTGGAATGATCATATTGTTCACCGGTAAGGCTCTTGCATCAAGACCACTGGTGCCAAAATATCACCCGTTCCTGAAAGAAAGTATTATTCACCATACGTAATAATACTGCTCGTTCAGCGGAACTGATAGCTAACCTTAAACACCCTGAAAAACTAATTGCTTTGAATGTGGGTTAAAACCTTTTCAAAGTAGCCAATTGCTTTATATATTATTTTGATAAGATAACTCATACAGAATCATGTCAATGTTTTTTACTATTGCGGTAATTGTTCTGGTCTTTTTAATCATTTTCCAGATTGCTAAGGCGAGTGAATACGTATCGGTACTTAAAGGCGAGGAAAAATCGAGAAAGCAGCAGAACAAGGTCAATGGCTTTCTAATGGTAGGCTTTCTGGTATTAGGGCTCATCGGAGTGTACGTATGCAATAAAATGCTGTACGGCAAAACATTGCTTCCTCATGGTTCAGCAAGCGTTCAGGGCGAAAAAGTGGATAGCATGCTGTGGGTAACATTGATCGTTACCGGCGTGGTATTCATTATCACACAGATCATTCTTTTCTGGTTTGCATACAAATACCAGGAAAATGATAAACGCAAAGCGTTCTATTTCCCACACAACAATACTATGGAAGTTGTTTGGACCGTAATTCCTGCTATTGCATTAACCGTGCTGGTGGTAATTGGTCTTCGCAACTGGTTCGCCTTTACCAGCGATGCTCCTAAAAATGCATTACAGGTAGAAGTAACCGGAAAACAGTTCGGCTGGATTTTCCGTTATGCCGGTAAAGACAAAGAATTTGGTAAAAAATACTTTAGAAACATTGATGAAGCTAACAGCAACCTGTTAGGTCAGATATGGGATGATTCTAAAAACTTTGATGATGTAGTTGTTACTCAGACAATGTACATCGTAAAAGACAAACCTGTGAAATTGATCATAGGTTCAAGAGACGTAGTGCATGATGTGGGTTTACCTCATTTCCGTCTAAAAATGGACGCTGTCCCGGGAACGCCAACTACATTGTGGTTCACTCCAAAATATACTACAAAGGAAATGAAGGAGAAGACTGGCAATCCGAACTTCCAGTATGAAATTAGCTGTGACCAGATGTGCGGAAACGGTCACTATTCAATGAAGGGAATTATTGAGGTAGTAACGCAGGCTGAGTTTGATTTGTGGATGGCTAAACAAAAGCCGAACTATTATGCAGCTTTCCCTGATAAAGATCCGGCTAACCAACAACCTGCAACACCTGCTGCTAAGGATAGCGCGTCAACAGCCAAAGCACCGGCTGCTACAGAAAAGGTAAAAATGTAATTAGAAACACACATTAGAGCATAACAACAAATAATTCCGCGGTTTTAATAAATTATTGTATATGAGTAACGACGCTGTTTTGCACGGAGATGCTGTGGTGTTACCACATTCAGGTGTACATCATGGAGAGCATCATGAACATCACCATCACGAAACATTTATTACAAAATATGTTTTCAGCCAGGATCACAAGATGATTGCTAAACAATTCCTTATTACAGGGATGGTTTGGGCGGTTATCGGAGGTTTAATGTCTGTGTTGTTCCGTTTACAGCTTGGATATCCTGATGCTACTTTCCCATGGTTAGAAGATATCCTGGGTAAATGGGCTAAAGGCGGAAGAATTTCTGCTGAAGCATATTACGCTTTGGTAACTACACATGGTACTGTACTGGTGTTTTTTGTATTAACAGCGGGATTGAGTGGTACATTCGCTAACTTCCTTATTCCTTTGCAGGTTGGTGCACGCGATATGGCATCTCCAATGATGAATATGCTTAGCTACTGGTTCTTCCTGGCTGCCAGCGTAGTTATGTTGTCTTCTATTTTTGTTGAAACCGGTCCTTTCAGTGGTGGTTGGACTGCTTATCCTCCGTTAAGTGCGCTGGGTGATGCTTCTCCCGGTTCTAAAACTGGTATGGATCTGTGGTTGACTTCGATGGCGTTGTTCGTGGTTTCACAGTTACTTGCAGGGATTAACTACATCTCTACTGTATTGAACCTGCGTACAAAAGGTATGAGCATGACAAGGCTTCCATTAACAATATGGGCACTGTTCTTTACTGCTGTACTTGGTTTATTATCATTCCCGGTATTATTCTCTGGTTTCATCCTGTTGATCTTCGACAGAAACTTCGGCACCAGCTTCTATCTTTCTGATATATTCATTGCCTCTACCAATAAAGCTTTACCAAACGAAGGCGGTAGCGCAATCTTATACCAACACTTATTCTGGTTCCTCGGTCACCCTGAGGTGTATATCATCCTGTTACCAGCGATGGGTATGGTGAGCGAGATCCTTTCAACAAATGCACGCAAACCGATCTTTGGTTATATGGCGATGATCGGTTCTCTGTTCGCAATCGCAATCCTGGCGTTCCTTGTTTGGGCGCACCACATGTTCGTTACAGGTTTGAATCCGTTCCTCGGATCCATCTTCGTACTGTTAACGTTGTTGATTGCGGTACCGTCGGCCATTAAAGTGTTTAACTGGCTCACCACATTATGGCGCGGTAATATCAGGTTTACGCCTGGTATGTTGTTCGCCATTGGTTTTGTAAGCTTGTTTATCTCTGGTGGTTTGACTGGTATCTGGCTTGGTAACTCAGCGTTAGATATTCACCTGCACGATACTTACTTTGTAATTGCCCACTTCCACATTGTAATGGGTGTTGCATCTATGTTCGGTATGTTTGCAGGTATCTACCACTGGTATCCGAAAATGTACGGCCGTTACATGAACAATACGCTTGGCTATATTCACTTCTGGCTAACCATGATCGGTGCTTACCTGATCTTCTGGCCAATGCACTACGAAGGTTTAGCCGGTATGCCACGTCGTTACTACGATTACAGCGTATGGGAAAGCTTCAAGCAATTTGCTGAGCTGAACAAATTCATCTCTACTGTAGTAATCATCGTATTTGCTGTACAGTTACTGTTCCTGTTTAACTTCTTCTATTCAATTTTCAAAGGAAGAAAAGTTACTACGCTGAATCCATGGGGTTCTACCACTTTGGAATGGACTACTCCGATTCATCCTGGTCACGGTAACTGGGTTGGAGAAATTCCTGAGGTTCATCGTTGGGCATATGATTATGGTAAAGACGGACAGGAGTTTATCCCTCAGACTCAGCCCGTTGGAGAACACGAAAGCCATCATTAAGCTGAAAAAAACTATAAAATAACAGCAATGCCTCGAGCTTTCGGGGCATTGTTTTTAGACCGACCTTTGCGGAATGACAGAAAACACAACACATACTTCATCTTCACCGGCAGCATTTCAGTTATCATCAAAAGTGAAAGACTACATGTTGCTGATGAAATTCACGTTAAGTTTTACTGTAGTGTTTTCCTGCGTTATCTGCTATTTGCTCGCTCCTAATATTGTAGGTTTTCCGTGGCTGAATGTTATACTGCTATTCGTTGCCGGTATGCTTGTTACCGGCAGTGCCAATGCTATTAACCAGGCGGTGGAGAAAGACACGGATGCGATGATGAAGCGTACGGCCAAAAGACCCGTTGCAAACGGTAGAATGAGCGTAAATGAAGCTTATGGGTTTGCACTTGTTGCGGGGATTGTTGGCGTCTTCATGATGTTTTACTATTTCAACCTTGCGTCAGCGCTGATATCGGCTTTTAGTTTGTTCCTGTATGCATACATTTATACACCACTAAAGAAAGTTAGTTCTATTGCCGTGTTGGTTGGTGCGCTGCCCGGCGCATTGCCTTGTTTGATTGGATGGGTGGCTGCAACGGACGTATTCAACCCGCTGGGAGTAGTAACTGTTACGAATACACAGATCCTGAACCTGGCAGGTTGGTCACTATTTGGCATCCAGTTCCTGTGGCAGTTTCCACATTTCTGGGCCATTGCGTGGGTAGCACATGGGGATTATAGTAAGGCAGGCTTTAAGTTATTGCCTGCAGATAAGGGACCGACCAAATTTACAGCAGTACAAACGATCATGTATTCTGTATTGATGGTGCCTATAGGTATGATGCCGTATTATTTTGGAATTACCGGAAAAGTAAGCTTTTGGATTGTGCTCGCATGCAACTTGTTCATGGTGGTACAATCTATCAGATTATACATAAAAATGGATGTGCAGTCCGCAAGACGCGTAATGTTCAGCAGTTATATATACCTGCCGGTTGCATTACTGAGTTTGCTGGCAGATAAAACGCATTTGTAACGTTATAAGTAATAAGTTGTACGTTTTACGTTGATCTTAGCGAATGTTTGGAAGCGGAAAAGAAGTTGATACACAGAGCTCTGCTCGCTCTAATCTCCGCTTCAGAACACGTAAAACGTATAACTTACAACGTACCAAGTATAACGTACAACTCAGAAAAAATTTAAATGTGATGATAATGAGTACCGTGACGAGCCCTGAAAGAAAACGTATCCATCCACATAAATTTACCATGTGGCTGGCGTTGGGCAGCATTATAATGATGTTTGCAGCTTTAACCAGTGCCTATATTGTAAAAAAGGAACAAAGCAACTGGTTACTGTTTCCCTTACCAAAGATCTTTTGGTATTCAACTTTGGTGATCCTTTTCAGCAGCCTTACTATGTTTTTGTCTGCAAAGGCTTTCAAAGCAAGGGATATGGTAAAGTACAGAACACTTATCACCCTTACTGCGGTGCTTGGGATCTTGTTCGGCGCTTTACAGTGGACCGGTTTTACAGATCTTCAACTTCATGGAGTTAAAATATTTGGAGTAGGAAGTAATGCTTCTGCTTCATTTCTTGGAATAATTGTAGGTCTGCACGTTGTGCACGTTCTTGGTGGTGTTATTGCTTTGCTCGTCCTGTTTTTCAGGGCATTTAGTAACAAGCAGAAAATCTATAGTCCGGTGCCGGTTGAAATTGTGAGCACGTACTGGCACTTTGTAGATATACTTTGGATCTATCTTTTTATATTTCTTTCATTCGTAAATCGCTAGTGAAAGCGAGTCATAGAATGATAGAATTATTTGAAATAAAAAGAATTTTTGTCATATAAAAACAAAAAGTCGTGATTTATTCACGCTTTTTCAACATCAGCTAATAAATTTGCGAACGAAATTTTTTGATTAAACATGGCTACAACAACTGCAACAGCAAATCCCAAATGGTGGGGAGGCGGAAAGAGCCCCTTTAATGTAGAGTACGGTAAGGTGATGATGTGGTATTTCTTATTGAGCGACGCCTTTACATTCGGCGCTTTTCTTATTGCCTACGGAACAACACGTTTTGCTACCAACGGATGGCCTGATCCTAACCAGGTGTTTAATTCTTTCCCGGGAATAGGTGCCGGTTACCCGTTATTGTTTGTGAGTTTGATGACCTTTATTTTGATCATCAGCTCTGTTACCATGGTGTTGGCGGTACAAGCCGGCCAGCGTATGGATAAGAAAGCAGTTGTAGTCAATCTTATTCTTACAATCATCGGTGGTTTAGCGTTCCTTAGCTGCCAGGCATGGGAATGGACTCATCTGTTCCACGAAGGTGCATGGTGGGGCCGCAATCCGTTCCACAATGCTGACGGATCTATGGCTACAACCAACTTTACCAACTTCTTCTTTACCATCACCGGTTTCCACGGATTTCACGTATTCTCTGGTGTTATCATCAATACAATTATGCTGATAATGACCCTGAGTGACACATTCGAAAGACGCGGACATTACCTGATGATTGAGAAAGCTGGTTTGTACTGGCACTTTGTTGACCTGGTTTGGGTGTTTGTATTTACATTCTTCTACCTGGTTTAACTGAACGACATTTACTAAACGATTAAAAAGATATTCATGGAACATATTGAAAATGCTAGTCACGCGCACGCTATACATGAAGGCGGCGGAAAAAAAGAAGTTGTAAGGATAACCATTTACCTCAGCATCATTACTGTGGTAGAACTTGGACTGGGCTTTTTGATGAAGGACTGGCCTGAGGAAAGCGGAAAACGCCACTTTGTAAAAGGCGTGATCATGATCTTAATGCTTTGGAAAGCATTCTATATAGTTGGTTATTTCATGCACCTTCGTCATGAGTTGAGAAACCTGATCATGACAATATGTGTTCCCTTGTTGTTATTCATTTGGTTCATCATCGCGTTTCTTGCTGATGGAAATTCTTACAAGAACCTGAGGAACACTTACGACAAGCATCATTATGAAGCCAGCAAAGAAAAAGCGCCGGCGGAAAGTCATGAAGGGCATGAAGAGAATAAAGAGATAAAATAGCAGTTAAAAGGCTATTTTCTGAAACTGTATTAGAGCGAATTTATTTAAGATAAAATGAAACCATCGTCTGCTACGGCGATGGTTTTTTGCTATAATAAGATTTCAATAACGTTTAGTTAAGAAGTATCGCAGATAGGTGCCAATGCTGGTTTAGAAAGCTTCAACAGCTAACTTCGCGTTCGCAAAGCGGGATCAAGCTGAAAAAAGCTCACTTAAACCGCGCCCCAATGCAAAAAATATTCAAGAAATGAACAAGAAAGCGCTTCTGGCATTATGTATCGCAATCTTAATTCCTGTATTGAGTTACATGTTTGTAAGATATGCGGGTGAAGGCGCGGTTCAGATACCCCGTCGCTGGCTGGTTGATACGACCATTACAACCGTTCAGGATTCAAAGATCGTAACCGACACAGTCTGGCACAAGACAGCTAATATTAAGCTGGTTAACCAACTGGGTGATAGTGTTAGTTTGTACGACATACAGGGAAAAGCTATTGTATTAGACTTCTTTTTTACAAGCTGTGGTTCCATTTGCCCTACACTTACAAAGAACATGGCAAAGCTGCAGCAATCTTTCATGAAAGGAGGCGATACCCGGCAGAAGATTGATACCTCAGTTGTACAATTTCTTTCTTTTACCGTGGACCCCGAACGCGATTCTGTAGAACGATTGAAAAATTATGCTGACAGGTTTGGCGTTAACCATGATAACTGGTGGTTCCTTACAGGAAACAGGGATTCGATCTATAATTTTGCCTTTGAACAACTAAAAGTTGATAAATTCAGTACTGAACCGGTAGATCCTGATTTCGTGCATACAAACAGGTTTGTATTGCTGGATAAGGAGTATGTGGTGCGTGGTTTTTACAATGGACTTGATTCAGTATCCCTGAAGCAGCTGGCGCGTGATATCGGCACCCTGATGTTGGAAAAAGAGCCGGGATCAAAACCCAAACTACCATTCGATCCGGGATTGATGGCGATTTTTTTTGTGATAGCAATCGTTGTTGTGGTTACTGTAATATCGTTGCTGTTTAAAAAGAAGAAGCCCGCACAAAATATGTAGCCCGAAATAGACAAGCCAACCTTCTATACCCCTGAAAAGCATGCCCGTTAAACACCTGTTATTAATAGAAAGAAAAACAAAACACCCAAATAAGTTATGTTACAGGCAAGTTTTCAAAAAAACGATAAACGTGCAGCATGGTTAATCGGCATCTTTTCCTTTGTTGTATTTGCAGTTGTGGTTGCGTTGGGAAAGATAAAGCTTGAAGTAAATGTCAGCTTTAATGTTCACCTTTTTGCACAAATGAATGCCGTTATCAATGCAACAATTGCATTTTTGCTGGTCTGCGCATTAATTGCGGTAAAGAAAAAGAACTATTTGTTACATAAGAGGCTGATGGTTACAGCATTGGTGCTTTCAGTTATTTTCCTTGTTTCTTACATAGCGCACCACCTGCTTGCCGGTGAAGCCAGATATGGTGACATCAATCATGACGGTTTGGTAAGTCCCGAAGAAAAGTTACAGGCTGGCGGAAAACGAATCCTGTATTTCTTCATTTTAAGTACCCATATTTTTTTGGCGTCCATCATTCTTCCTTTTATCCTGTTTACTGCGTACAGAGGTTTAACAGGCGAATGGGCCGCACATAAAAAATTGGCCCGCTACACATGGCCCTTGTGGTTTTATGTAGCAGTTACCGGACCGGTAGTTTATTTGATGATCAGTCCGTTTTATACTTAGTTAGCTGAAGCGATATTGTAAAATAGTAGAGATCCCGTTGTTTGCCGATGACGGGATTTTTTTTATGCTACCCTATAAATAAAACATCCGGTCACTTCTACAATTGACCGGATGAATAACTAAGTGTTTTGATATTAATTCTTGCTATAGTAATGCAATGTGCTGCTATTTGCTGCATCCAGCGTTGATTTGCTGTAGGAAAGAATGTCTCCCGCAGTTATTTGCTGATATTTTTCCAGCTCCTTATTCATGAGATCCGGGTCTCCAAGCAATTCATAAAATGCGAGACTGTTCGCACGGCTCATGATGGTCATATCCTCAAATGCAATGATGCTTTCTGTTTTGTTCTTCACTTTTTGAAGTTCCGTTTCACTCACAGAATCAGCCTGCATCTTTTCAATTACTTCGTTGACTGCTTGTTCGGCTTTATCCATCGAAACGCCTTTCACCAATTTGCCCTCAATCGTGATCAACCCTTTATCAACGCTTCCGAAATGATAACAATCGATATTGCTGAACAGCTTTTGTTCTTTTACCAGTGCCTGGTAAAGTCTTGAAGACCCCCCGCCGCCAAGAATTTCTGTGATCAGATCAGCCACATAATATCCTTTTTCCAACCGGGATTCCATATGCCAGGTTTTGTAAAAAGCGTTCAGCGGCACATCTGCTTCCGTATCCAATACGCGGGCCTGGTGCTGAACCGGCTCATCTGTAAGATGCCTTACATACTTTTCTCCCATTGGAATATCGCCAAACCATTTATTTGCAAGGCGCTTGATCTCTTCTGTTTTCACATTGCCTGCTACAACTAAAATTGCGTTAATAGGGCGGTAATGTTTGAAGAAAAACTCTTTTACATCATTTAGCTGCGCATTTTCTATATGGCTAAGATCTTTCCCTATTGTCATCCAGCGATAAGGATGCACAGTATACGCCAACTCGCGCATTTTATGCCATACATCACCGTAGGGCTTATTGATGTAATGTTCTTTAAACTCTTCACAAACCACTTTGCGCTGCACATCCAGGCTTTTTTTGCTGAATGCAAGGCTAAGCATTCTGTCGCTTTCCAGCCAGAAAGCTGTTTCTATATTTTCCGCAGGAAGCTGACAATAGTAGTTGGTAAGATCGTTGGTTGTGTAAGCATTGTTTTCTCCGCCTGCTCTTTGCAAGGGCTCATCGTAGTCGGGAATGTTGATACTTCCGCCAAACATCAGATGCTCAAATAGGTGTGCAAAACCCGTTTTGTCGGGATTCTCGTCGCGTGAGCCAACATCATACATAATGTTAACCACGGCCATAGGTGTACTTGTATCTTCGTGAACCAAAACCCTTAATCCGTTATCCAGAACAAATCTGTTGTAATGTATCATATTCAACCTCTAATAGGGTGCAAAGATGCGAATAAAGCATGGATTAAACATCGGATATCTCCCTTGCAGGAAAACCATTCATAATTTAACGATTCTGTGAATTGTCAGGCTCTTTTAATGAATGTCTTATAAAACACTTTTTACCTTAATCCGTTTGGTAAGCAAATCGCCATTTCTCCGGATAATGAGGTTCAGTTTTGTGCCGGCGTTTTGCAGCATTGTTTTGTACTGCTGTATGTTTCCTGTAACGTTATTTTCAACAGATACCAGGATGTCGCCGTTTTCCAGTCCTGCCTGTTCTGCAGGTGAACCTTTTACAATATCAGCAATCGTTATCTCCCCATTGATCAGGTAAACACTCATCCCTGAATAGGAATAGTCAAAAGAATCAGTATAATGCTTATTGGGCTTCAGATGAATTTCCCTTTCCGCATAGTTGAGCGTTACATTAAAGCGGCGCAAAATATCATTGCCGATTAAACCGCCAAGCATGGGGTAGGAGGTAATATTAAACTCATCATCAAAAACATAAACCGGCACATTCTTAAAGCTGTACGGACCGATTTTGACCTTTCTTATAACGGTAAGATCCATTGTTTTTTTTCCGCCCAAACCTTCCGCCTGCGTTGCGTAAAATTTTCGCTTACGTTTAAACAGTTCATTGTCCTTAACCAGGTCATTGCAAAAGAGCATGCAAAGGCCCGCGCCGGTATCGAAGTAGTAACGCGTATCAACACTGTTATTGTCTTTGACATAGACGTTTTGAATAGGTATTGTACCGAATGATGGCCGCAACATATATCCGCCTTTAGGATATTTGTATGCACCCTGTAAAAAGACATTCAGTTGAAATTTGTCGTAATCAATTTCAACAATATATCTCCGCAGAAAACTATAGCCGATGATGCCATCAATCTTAACCCCATAAGTGCTCGATAAAAGATCATAATTGTTGATGTGAAAATCCAGGCTGTCAACCTTCAGATTACTTATTTGGAGCGTGTGATTGTATGCAAATTCAACGGTTTTCATTCCCGCAATGCCGCGCACGGTTTTTTCACTCAGTTGTTTTTTTACACCAAGATAAGCGCAGGTTGTAGAATCAAGCGAGATGCCTCCGCTACCAGTATCCAGCACAAAGTTCAGCGAATCTTTATAGTCGTCTAATACTGCCGTAACAATGATAATGCCGCCGGTTATCTGGTAAAAAGGAATTGTAGAAAGCTTGATTGCCGGAAGAGGCGGCATGCCTGGATATTGTTTCTGCTGCGACCAACCGTACGGAGAATAGCAGGCAATGCAGATTAATAGTAGTTTAAGCCGGAGCAAAATAGTTTGTATAGATCTAAAGGTGTGTTGCACAATCGGCGGTATATTCTTCCTAAATAAGTTGCTTTGAAATTACAACAATTGACTTGCATCAACAAGCCGCTCAATAAAATTATGACAAACGGCTAACGGCTATGAGCTATTAGCTATCAGCTGTCAGCAATCAGCTATTTGTCATTTGTCATCGGGCAGCAATGTGATTGACAAATTCATAACAGCTGATTACTTCATAAATCGTACTTGCAGTTATGAGCTATGAGCTATCAGCTGTCAGCAATCAGCTATTTGCCATTTGCCATCAGGCAGCAATGTGATTGACAATCCATAACAGCTGATTACTTCATAAATCGTACTTGCAGTTATGAGCTATGAGCTATCAGCTGTCAGCAATCAGTTATTTGCCATTTGTCATCAGGCAGCAATGTGATTGACAAACCCATAACAGTGATTACTTCATAAATTGTACCTGCAGCTATCAGCTATCAGCATTCAGCTATTAGCTAAAGAACATGAGTCTGCATCTGATTTCGAAACCTGTAACACCTACGTACTTCGTAAATTGTACTTCGTACTTGCAGCTGTCAGCTATCAGCCGGCAAGTGATTTGTAAACCAGCAACACCCGCGTACTTCGTAAATCGTACTTCGTACTTGATTTCACATCCAACACGCGTCATTACATCCGGCCTCTCACATCGTACATCGTACACCGTACATCTCACATCTTACTCGTATTCCCCATTCAACGAGTAATACCCAAAAATCACAAATCCTACTGCAATAGGTGCAAAGATGGTAATGATGATAATCCACGGCAGGTAAACATCCTGGCTTGGATTGGCGCTTATTTTCTGAATGGCTTCATAAATCAAAAAAGCAATAGCTGCAGGACCAATAAGCATCCATACAACGCCCAATATTCTTTTTAGCAGATTCATACAAACTATTTTAAAAAAACATTTCAATCAATTCTGTGCATATCATTGTGAGACATTTAAACCTGATACCTGACACCTGAAACCTTCCCCCTCACACCTATCACAGCATCTCCTTCTTAGGCGTCGAATGAACATATTCATTTTCGGCCTCATCAATATGCGTCGTTATTTTATTACTCAGATAAAGCATGCCGATGATCGCACATAAACCTGCAATGGCGATCGGGTACCACAGACCTGCAAGTACGTCGCCCGCCGGATTTGCGGGTGTTTTGGAATATTCAAACATTAGTGTTGCAATAAATGGTACGAGTCCGCCGAATACACCGTTGCCTATATGATAAGGAAGACTCATACTTGTGTATCGTATTTTGGTTGGAAACATTTCAACGAGAAAGGCTGCAATTGGCCCATACACCATCGTTACAAAGAGCACCAATACAAAAACGAGCGCAATTATTTTCCATGCCTCCGATGAATTAAGGGTGACTGTCTTTTTTACCAATGGTTTTGAAGAGGCTAATGGAACCATTGTTTTTGCATCTGCGGCCTGGGTTTTTATTTCTTTAAGGCTTGCACCATCCGTAAATGTTTTTTCGGTTGTTGTGATAAGTTGCACCAACGAGGCATCTTTAGCGTCAGCTTTTGAATTTGTTGAGGTATGTTCGTTCGCAACTGTTTTTGAAGCAACGTCAGTCACATTATACAGTGTTTTAAATATAGGGCGGTAACAAACAATTGCGAGGAGCATCCCCGCCATCATAATTGACTTCCGTCCGATCCTGTCGCTCAATGCACCAAATACAACAAAAAATGGTGTGGCAAATAACAATGCAATACCAATCCATGTGTTAGCCTGCACATCATTCAGGTTACATGTTTTCAGCAGGAATGTTTGCGCATAAAATTGTCCCGTATACCAAACCACACCCTGCCCCATGGTTGCACCAAACAAGGCAAGCAAAACCATTTTAAGATTGGTTTTATGTCCGAAGCTTTCTTTTAACGGATTGACAGATGTCTTGCCTTCCTCTTTTAATTTATTAAACAGCGGGCTTTCATGCATCTTCATGCGGATGACGATAGACACGATTACTAAAATAACACTTAGCAAAAATGGTAAGCGCCATCCCCATGCTTTAAACTGATCGTCGGATAGAAGATTACGTGTTATAAGTATCACGCCGAGAGACACAAACAAACCAAGCGTAGCAGTTGTCTGTATCCAGCTTGTATAATAACCTCTTCTTTTTGCTGGTGAATGTTCGGCCACATAAGTAGCGGCTCCGCCATATTCGCCGCCAAGCGCCAGTCCTTGCAGCAATCGCAATAGCAATACGATTAACGGTGCCCACGAAAAAGTTTCATATGTGGGGATACAGCCAATGAGAAATGTGGAACCGCCCATAATCACAAGTGTGAGCAGGAAGGTATATTTTCTGCCAACAATGTCGCCCAGTCGTCCAAAAACCAGTGCACCAAAAGGCCTCACGATAAAACCGGCAGCAAACGTGGCCAGCGTTGAGAGAAATGCCAGCGTGGGATTGCCTTGCGGGAAAAATTTTTCTGAAATGACTATGGCAAGGCTGCCAAAAATGTAAAAATCGTACCACTCTATAAGCGTGCCGGCCGAAGAAGCAAATATTACCCGGCGAATGCTGTTTTCCATTGGTTTCATATATGGCGCATTATCGTTTTGTGTTGCTGGCAGATAATGAAGCGGTAAACATCATTATCCACTCTCTAAATGTAACCACAAAAGGTGCTATCACAAAATAATTTCACGTTGAAATGACTACAATAATCTGTAAATCAAACATTGATATTATGGCCTTTCCACTAGTCTGATACGGCATTTAGAAAGTTTTAAGCTTTAGGCTTTGGGCTTTAATCTTTCATTTTTATCAATCGTTTGCACTATTATTTATAATTATTTCGCATACCCGTTTAATTCTTTGGTCGTACATTTAAGGCCGCTTAAACAGTTGCTTACTTATGTCATATCCTTATCAGATCAAATCGCTTGAGGCTTACCAACAGGCTTATAAGCAAAGTATTGAGAGTCCTGAGAATTTTTGGGCGGATGTTGCCAGCCATTTTCACTGGAGAAGAAAATGGGACAAGACATTGGAATGGAATTTTACGGAACCTAAAGTAGAATGGTTCAAAAATGCAAAACTGAACATTACAGAGAATTGTTTGGACAGGCATTTGAAAAATCTGGCCAACAGGCCCGCAATTATTTGGGAACCCAATGATCCGGAAGAACACCATCGCGTTCTTACCTATAAAGATTTGCATTATAAGGTTTGCCAGTTTGCCAATGTACTTAAAAACAATGGCGTTAAGAAAGGTGACCGTGTTTGTATTTATATGGGGATGATTCCCGAGTTGGCCATTGCAGTGCTTGCTTGTGCGAGGATCGGTGCGATCCACTCCGTAATATTCGGTGGTTTTTCTGCTCAGAGTATTGCAGACAGATTGCAGGATGCCCAGGCGGAATATATTGTTACGTGTGATGGTGCTTATCGCGGGCAAAAAGATATTCCTCTTAAGAATGTTATTGATGATGCTTTAATTGGGTGCAGATTTGTTAAACGTGTGATTGTTTGTACCCGCACGAGAACTCCGGTGAGTATGTTGAAAGGCCGCGATGTGTGGTGGGAAGATGAAGTGAAAAAAGTGGAAACACTCGGCATGTTCGATTGTCCGGCGGAAGAAATGGACGCAGAAGATCCTTTGTTTATTCTGTACACATCTGGTTCTACCGGAAAACCAAAAGGAGTTGTACACGCGTGCGGCGGTTATATGGTGTATACCAACTACACATTTGTGAACGTGTTTCAATATCAGCCGGGAGATATCCATTTCTGTACAGCGGATATTGGTTGGATCACAGGTCATAGCTATATAGTGTACGGTCCGTTAAGTGCAGGCGCTACTACTTTAATGTTTGAAGGTGTACCGACTTATCCGGATGCAGGACGTTTGTGGGATATTGTTGACAAATTCCGTGTAAATATTCTTTATACAGCGCCAACCGCTATCAGAAGCCTGATGGGCTTTGGTCTCGGGCCATTGCAGGGCAAAAAACTTACTTCGCTGAAAACGCTTGGAACTGTAGGCGAACCGATAAATGAAGAAGCATGGCATTGGTTTGATGAACATGTTGGAAAAGGAAAATGTCCGATTGTTGATACCTGGTGGCAAACGGAAACCGGAGGCATTCTTATTTCCAATATGGCGGGTATTACTCCGTCAAAACCCAGCTGGGCAACGCTTCCGTTACCGGGTGTGCAACCTATACTGGTTGACGACAGAGGAGAGGAAATAACAGAAGCTGTTGACGGAGAGTTCAAAGGAAATCTTTGTATCAAAGCTCCGTGGCCGGCAATCATCAGAACGACTTATGGCGATCATGAACGTTGTAAAAAGAATTATTTCAGCACTTACCCTGAGCTTTATTTTACAGGTGATGGAGCATTGAAAGATGAACAAGGCAACTACCGTATTACAGGCCGTGTGGATGATGTATTAAACGTAAGCGGTCACCGTATTGGAACTGCCGAAGTTGAAAACGCCATCAATATGCACGCCGGTGTGGTAGAAAGTGCAGTAGTTGGATATCCGCATGATATCAAAGGCCAGGGCATTTACGCGTTTGTGATCTATAATGGCGGTCATGGTGATGATAACCTGCAACGCCAGAATATTTTGCAGACTGTAACCCGCATCATCGGACCAATTGCAAAACCAGACAAAATTCAGTTTGTAAGCGGATTGCCAAAAACAAGAAGCGGTAAAATAATGCGCCGCATTTTGCGCAAGATCGCCGAAAACGAAATGGAAAACATCGGAGATACGTCGACGCTGCTGGATCCGGGAGTTGTTGAAGAGATCAAGAACGGGAAATTGTAGTTAAGTACGAAATACGAAGTACGAAGTACACAGTTGCAAGTGTGTACTTTTTAGGTATTCATGATTCAACTGCAGATGCCTACCCGTACCGACGGTACGTTCGGGCGGTACGATGTCGGATGTCTGATCGCTAATTTGCTGATGGCTGATTTATTCAGGTGCAGCAGCCGAATTAAACACCTGCCGTATTCTTTACGTGATAGTTATAAAAATAAAGCCATGAGGCATCTGTCCCATGGCTTTATTCTCTTATTTTCCAACCTCTTACTTTCTTACAAATCTTACCATCTTACACGTCTTACACGTCTTACGGTCTTACGATCTTACAAGCGCGCTATTCTTATACATCGGCAATACATTCGCCACATCTTCCGTAACACAATATTCCAGGTCGCTTTCTAATCCGTAAGCCGCCAGCCTGTGCCAGTGGGTTGTTTTGCGGATGAAGCTGTAAATATCGTTTTTATGGAGACGATACATGTCTTCCGCCATCATGCTACTATCGCAATGGACGGTGAAATGTTCTTTTATCCTGCTGATCACCGCGCCGGCAAAAAGTGTGTCTTCCATGTTGAATTTATCTTTCCATGCAGAACATCCGAGAATGACATTCTTTTTTAGGCTGATAAGATGATCGCAAACTGCCGAAATATTAGGGAAAGAACCGGTAATAACTTCCGATGCGCCATTGTCCAGCGCCATATGTAATAATTTGGTGCCGTTGGTTGTTGTTAATACCAGGGTTTTATTTTCTATAAAACTTCTTGGATATTCTGCAGGAGAATTACCATGTTGTAATCCTTCAATTATTTTTCCGTCTCTTTCTCCCGCGGTTATTGCGTTGAGGTTGCGCCCTATTGTAACGCAATCTTCCACGCTGGAAACAGGGATAACCTTGTCCGCTCCGTTAAATAAAGCCGTAGCAATTGTTGAAGTAGCTCTGAATACATCGATGATCACAACGATACTGTCTGAAACATTATACAACTTGAGCAATGACGGAGACAGTATTGTGTGAATCGTAGGTTTGTTTTGCATGGCTGCAAAGATAACCCTCCGCCAAAAACATTAAACTACTTATTTAATCAGCTATTTTGTAATATACGCCCGCGAATAAAAACGAATATTGGCTATCTTTCATGACCAATGAGACCAAAACACAACTGCATGAAATACCTTCTTTGTCTTTTATTCCTGTTCCGGTTTGCATATGCGCAATCATACCAAAAAATACATGAGAAAGCAGTTCTTGCTGATACCCACAACGACATTATTTCGACATGTATTGAGAAAGGGTACAGTTTTGATGAAAACCTGGCAGGCAAAACGCACAGCGACCTTGCCAGGATGAAAACCGGTGGTGTGGATGTGCAGGTATTTTCTATCTGGTGTGATGGCAAGCAGCCACAACCTTTTGCGTGGGCCAACCGGGAAATTGATACTTTGTACGCGTGGGTAGCTCGAAACAGCTCTTCCATGATGATTGCAAAAACATATGGAGATGTAAAAAAAGCGCTGAAGCAACATAAACTGGCGGCTATGATAGGAGTGGAGGGCGGCCATATGATTGAGGATGATATACAAAAACTGGACAGCCTGCGCAAACGCGGAACCTGTTACATGACGTTGACATGGAACAATTCCAATCCCTGGGCAACTTCGGCTATGGAAGAAATAACGGATTCTTTGGTGCATCAGCCAAAGGGATTAAGCGAAAAAGGAAAACAGATTGTAAGACGAATGAATGAACTGGGAATGATGGTTGATCTCAGTCATGTGGGGGAACAGACTTTTAAAGATGCTATAAGTGTAACCACAAAGCCGGTATTGATTTCACACAGCTGCGTGTATAATCTGTGTCCTGTTTTCAGAAATTTAAAAGATGACCAGATCAAAGCCTTGGCAAAAAATGGTGGTGTAATTCAACTGAATTTTTTCTCGGGATTTCTTGACAGTAGTTTTCAAAGAAAATATAACGCTTTTATTGCGCTGCATAAAAATGAAATTGATTCCATCAAAAGTGTAAATCCTAACAGTGTGGACAGCATTCTTGATAAGAGATATGCAACAGAAATTGAAAAGATCAAAGCCCCGTTTTCCCTGTTATTTGATCATTTGGATTATATAGTTAAGCTTGTTGGAATAGACTATGTTGGTCTCGGTTCCGACTTTGATGGTATAAGCCTGCCTCCTCAACAATTAAATAATGTGACGACATATCCGCTGATTACGAAAGAACTTATCGCCAGGGGATATAGTAAAAAGGATATCAAAAAAATACTCGGCGGAAATTTCTTGCGCGTTCTCAAAGCAAACGCACGGTAAGAAGCGTACAGTTTATTCAGGACGTTTGATGTCACACCAACCGGACCTTATCAAACCAGGGCCACATATTGCAGGTTATATTTATTGAGGAATTATTTCATCAATAGAAGTAATCTGCAACTCACGCGGACCAATGTGTAACACCGTTCAGACGTAATTTAAGTGTTCGGCATATCAGGCGGCATTTTTGTAGCAAAATAGAGAAACGATCATTGTCAAATCTTTAAACTTATTTGTTATGAAAAATGCAGCAAGTGGAAACGGAGATAATATGAGTGAATCAATGAAAAATTCCGAATTCCACAAACTATTTGTTGATGAGGTAAAGGACATTTATTGGGCAGAAAAAGCACTGGTAAAAGCATTAACAAAAATGCAGAAAGCAGCAACGTCTGAAGAGCTGGCGAGTGCATTTGCAGAGCATCAATCTCAAACCGAAGGGCATGTGCAGCGCCTTGAACAGGTATTTGAACTGTTGGAAATGAAACCTGTAGCTAAAAAATGTCCTGCAATGGAAGGTCTAATACAAGAAGCTGAAGAATTGAAGGAAGAAACAGAAGATGGTTCAAGCGTGCGTGATGCGGCATTGATTTCTGCGGCTCAGAAAGTAGAACACTATGAAATAGCCTCTTACGGAACACTCGCCACATTCGCAAAAACAATGGGGCATAGCGATATTGCAAAGTTGCTGGAACAAACATTAAACGAAGAAAAGGAAACCGACTCCAATCTTACCAGGATAGCCGAGTCAATGGTTAATGAAGAAGCGCTGCATGAATAAATGTGCTCATTTGTATTGAACAACATGTTCCTATTCCCGTGTAAATTGAAGGCCGCTGAAAAGCGGTCTTTTTATTGTGTTATAATGTGGGTCGTGAGTTGTGTATGATGATGTGGTTCGTGGGACACGAACCACGGCACGGATGACACGAACCACGGCGGCATATTCACCTTCGCTCCAATCTCCGCTTCGATAAGCTCATAGCCGACAGCTGATAGCTCATAGCTTAAAAGAGTATGCCACCCTCAATTAAGAAGGCGGCACACATTTCAACCAAAACCAACTGTATCATTTAAAGTTCAGATCCTAAAACCATCGGGTCTGTCGGACTGATCTTCTTTGTTATTTCATTTAAATCTCCTCCGCAATAAGCTGGCAGCTAATAGCTGATAGCTCACAGCTTCCTAAAACCAACTACCAATGAATGCGTTATTCACTTTTTCGCCAACCAGCTTTCTTCTACGGCGAGCCACGTTAAAGCGTTGAACGAACATCGTTATAAACACCATGACGAAGAATATTACAGTGAGTGGCGGAATACCAGCCATGCTTACCCATCTTCCTTTAAATATTCTGCGCATTGGTCTCTTCAATCTTTCAGCTATCAGGTACATACTGGGTACAATAACCAGCGTCATAAAGAACGCGAACATTACACCAAATATGATGGTCCAGGAAAGGGGTTTCCAGAACACAGCGTTATCACCACCAAAGAAGATATGCGGATTTAAATCTGCAAACAGCGTTACGAAGTTGATGTTGAAACCAACTGCCAGCGGTATAAGACCAAGTATTACCGCCAATGCAGTCAGCAATACAGGAATGATACGTGTTTTACCCGCCTGTACAATTGCTTCTCTTGTTTTCAAACCTCGTGCCCTTAGCTCTTCAGTGAATTCAATCACAAGGATACCATTCTTGATTACGATACCTGCAAGACCAAGTATACCCACACCCGTCATAACAACAGATACTTCCATTCCCGTAATTGAAAATCCTAACAACACACCAATAACACTGAAGATGATTTCCGTCAAGATGATCACAGCCTTACTGATGGAGTTAAACTGTAACACAAGTATGAACAAGATCAACATCAATGCAATCAACAAAGCATTTCCAAGAAAGCTTGCTGTCTCAGCCTGCTGTTCTCCCTCACCCGTTTGCTTGATAGTAACACCATCTGCCTTGCCTTTAAAATTGTCCAGATCTCTCGCGATAACCTGGTTAACAGCGGTAGGTGTATAACCTGTAAGCACATTCGATCTTAACGTGATCAAACGTTTCTGATTTTTACGCTTAACACTGCCAAGCGTACTGGTCAGATCAATTTTTACCAGGTTGCTTATCGGTATATCTTTAAAACCACCCGTTGCCATATCCCTGAAAAACACTTTCATGTTCAGCAGTTCTACCAGGTTCTTACGTTGCAATTCATTGTTGCGTAGTTGTATCTTATATTCTTCTTTGCCTTCTTTAATCTTTGATACTTCACGACCAAATAATGCTGTTCTGATCGTTTGACCGATCTGTGCGGATGACACACCTTCAATCAATGCGCGTTCGCGGTCAACACTAAGTGTAATTTCCGGATTGTTCAAATCAACATCCATCTTCAACTCCTCAACTCCCGGCACCTGCAATGAGTCCAGATAGTTCTTCAACGAAACCGATGTTTTGATCAGGTTATCAAAATCTTCACTGGCTATTTCTAAGTTAACGGGAGGATCTGTAGGAGGTCCGCTCGCTTCCTGGTCAACACCGATCTCTGCACCAGGAATGCCCTTCATTGCATTACGGATGCTATCCAAATATGGACGCGTGTGAATACCTTCACGTTTTTCAAATTCAACAAATGAAACCTGTATACGGCCCAGCTCGCTGCGTGTACTTCTATCCCCGCTGTTTGGATCGGCGGCACCAACTGCAACGTTCGTGATCACACTTTCAACAAGCGGATTCTTTTTCCCGTTCTCCATTTTCAGGATCTTGTACACACGGTTCTCCAGTATTTTTGTGACAGAATCAGTATACTCAACGGACGTACCCACCGGTAGTTTCATGTAAACAAAGATCTGGTTCGGATCACCTTTCGGGAAGAATACAACAGGAACCCCACTCGCACCGAAGAACACGAAAGAGAATACAAGCATACCAAATGTTCCCACCAGTAGCCATACGGGCCTCCATCCTTTCAGTGCCCAACGCAACAGGTCTTCATAATGTCCCATGATCCATGGTAACGCACGGTGCTGGAAGGCGTGGATCACACCATCTAAAACATAGCGATATAGCAACACCAACAGTACGAGGCAAATCAGCAGATTTCCTGCAAATGGGTATCCGGACACATCCAGCAAAATACCGGCTGCCAACGCAATCCAGAACATCGGCTTTTTAAAGATGGCTGATTTTGGTTCAGGCTTACCGTCCTCGTGCGACATAAAGTCTACCGCGAACACAGGGTTCATGATGAACGCCACAATAAGTGATGCAGTCAGCGTAAAGATGAGCATGGCGGGTAAGTAAATCATGAACTTACCAATAATACCCGGCCAGAACAGAAGTGGGAAGAATGGTGCCAGCGTTGTAAGCGTACCTGCAAGTACTGGTACAAATACTTCGCCTGCAGCCATCATCGCGCTTCGGGGAGCGCTTATACGGCCCTTGCCTTGTGTAAATATGCGGTGTGTATTTTCAATAACCACAATGGCATCATCCACAATAATACCCAGTCCAAACAACAGCGCAAATAGCACGATAAAATTCAATGTTACATGCGATCCGATGATAATTTCGGCGCTCGGTAAAAACATAAACGCAACGAACATGCTTAATGGTACGGACAATGCCACAAAGAAGGCATTGACCACGCCCATGAAGAACATCAGGATCAGCAGTACGAGTACGAAACCAATAACTATTGAGTTAACAAGATCGTTGAACGAAGTTTTTGTTTTGGTGCTCATGTCACCGGTAATAACAACATCCAGGTCTTTAGGGAACTGACTACCCTTCATTTCATCCACAACCTTTTGCACTTCTTCAGAAGTTTCGATAAGGTTTTCTCCTGAACGTTTGATGATGTTAAGGGTAACCACATTTTTTCCATCCAAACGGGCGTAGCTTTCCCTTTCCTTAATGGTGTCTTTAATTGTGGCAATATCTTTCAAGTAGATTGGAGCTCCTGAGCTGTTACGCAGCACTACTTTTTCAATATCAAAAGCAGTTTTAAACTGGCCCTTCAACTGAAGATTGCGTTTCATGTTGCCAACATCCAGCAGACCACCGGAGATATCCATATTCTCGCGGGCAACTGCACCGGCAATATCATCAAATGTTACACCGGCACTTTGCATGCGGTAATTGTCCACGTTGATCTGAAACTCACGTTCAGGGGCGCCAACAATATCAACACGGTTAATCTGCGAAAGATCTTCCAGCCTGTCCTTCATATCATCAGCAAACTTTTTCAGGCGCTGCTGGTCGTAGTTACCGCTGATATTCACATACATAACCGGAACGTCAGAAAGGCTAACTTCAAGAACCGTGGGTTCCTGTGTAAGATCGTTGGGAAGATCCTGCTTGGCCTTGTCAACGGCGTCTTTCACTTTTTGAAGACCGATATCAGTCTTTACTTCTGTATCAAATTCAACGATAATAGCTGAATAATCCTGTTGAGAAGTACTTGTAAATTTTTTGATCTTGGCGCCGGTTATGCCTTTTATCTGTTTTTCAATCGGACGCGTTACAAGGTTTTCAATGTCTTTTGGTGAGTTGCCTACATAAATGGTCTGTACGTAAATAGTGGGAATCACCACGTCAGGAAACTGTTCCTTAGGTGTAGTGATAAAAACATTAAGCCCCCAAAGGCTGACTATTAACATTAATAAGTAAACAGAAGTCTTATTCTTAATGGCCCAGGAGGTAGGTTTAAACTCTTTAAACTTTCCCGTAATATTTTCAAGTGCGCTCATACTAAGTTTAGTTTTGCCACGCGGGCGTTAAAATAGCATCAAGTCAATTTGAGAAGTCAAAATTCAAAAATCAAAAGTCAAAACCGAGGCTGTAATGCCGCACGTCATACATATTGCGCAATATTTCCATTACAAAGTCTAGATGCCACCTCTCTTGTACGCTTGCGAAGGGTGGCCGCCAAGCTTTTGAATTTTTACTTTTTACTTTTGCCTTATTATTAGCTGGTAGTGATCAGTTGTCCATCATACAAACCCTGGAAACCTTCCGTAATAACGGAGTCGCCTTGTTGAAGACCGCTTTTTACTTCAATCTTATCGCTATACATCTGGCCTTCTGTAACCGCGCGTTTGCGTGCAATCAGCTTTCCGTTTTCTTTAACGGCAACCAACACAAATTTTCCTTTCTCATCCGTCTGCATGGTGTTTACCGGAACAGTGATGGCATTTGAAGCTGTATAATCCTGTATTTTAACAAGTGCTATCTGGTTTGGCCTGAACACATTATCTGCCGGTAGTTTAGCCTCTACATAAAATGAGCGGGAATTCGGATCGATCATTTTACCTGCATTGGTTATTCGTGCCGTTACATTTTTATTGATGTCCGGAAGGTTGATCAGCAGGTTGTCGCCTTGCTTAACTTTTCCAAGATAGTTTTCCGGAACCTGAGCTGTAACCTTAAGGTTTGAAGTATTTACCAGGCGGATATAACCTGACTGCGGATTTCCTGTAAAGAATTCACCCACGCGGATAGTCACATCGTCAGCTACACCATCCATTTCTGCATATACGTTGCTGAAGGACATTTGCTCTTTTATCAGCGCAATCTGTTTTTCAGCCAGTTCAACGTTGTTCTTTGCACCGATCAGTTCCACTTCTGTACCTATATTTTGTTTCCACAGGTTTTCACGGCGCTGGTAAATGTCTTTTGCGTAGGTCAATTGCGTTTGTGCCTGGTCAAGTTGTTTTTGCGCCAGCGCTGCATCAAGCTTTAACAAAAGCTGCCCTTTTTTAACGGCATCCCCCTTTTTTACGTACACTGCTTTTACCTGGCCGCCGGTACCGCGAGGAGTTACGTAAGCGATATTTTCTGATTCAATCTTTCCCTGCAGATCAATATAGTGCGTAAAAGTTGAAGGCGCTACTGATGTTAATGCAACAAGCTTCGCTTTTTCAGGACGGGATGATGGATCCAGTTTAAAGATTTCCTCCTCCAGTTTGGTTATTTCCTCGCTAACCTTTATTTGCTGTGTTTTTAATTCTTCCAGTTTCGCCTTTTTCTTGGACAGATCATCCTTTTTATCTGTAGTTGAGCCACAAGAAGCAAATGCTAATGTAATGGCTGCGATAAGTATTAAATGTATCCCCCTTTGCATATAGAGTAATTTGAAATTGATGGTAATGGTTGTGTTTATGGAAGTTTACCAATGGCTTTTGTGTAATCAATCTTGGCAATTACAGCATCATATAAGGCATTGATAAAATTGGTTTGTGCATTGATAAGGTCAGTCTGCGAATTGGTGATATCCGTTGTTGAACCCAACCCAGCTTCATATTTTTTCCTCGACTGGTTGTATACCTGTTCTGCCAGTTTCATATTGTTGCGTTGGTTTTCCAGTGTAATGATCGCTGCTCTGAATTTGTTACGCGCTGTTTCTACATCGGTATCAATATTCAACTTGAGGTATTCCATCTGGTTGTGCGTCTGCTCTGCCTGCAGTTTGGCCTTTTGCACGTTGGCAGCTTTAGTCATTCCGTCAAAAATCGGAATATTGATATTCAGGCCAATAAACCATGTAGTGAACCAATCGCCTTTTCCAATAAAGTCGAATTGTCCGCGATAAGCCTGTTTGGCAAACTGGCTTGTTAAGTTTGCGGACGGCAGGTACATGTATTTATATCTCTTTACATTGTAATCATTCAGAATGTTAACCTGCTCAAGCAACTGATAGTCTTTTCTGTCAGAATACTGGAAAGTACTGTCCTCCAGTAAACCTTTCCTGATGTTGTCCTCAGTGATTTTATCTGTTAATACAATCGAGTCCTGTATCGGCATACCGATCAGGTATTTCAATCCGAGATAACCATTGTCAATTGTTCTTTGGGTAGTTAGCTTTTGTGTTTCAAGATTAGCTAACTGAACTGCGGCGCGATCAACATCCAGTTGCTCCGTAAAACCATTGGCATGCATCGCCTTTGTATCGTTATACAGTTTTGCCGTACGTGTAATGTTCGCATCAATTTGTTCCATCTGTGTTTTACTAACCACCAGCTGGTAATACACTTTGTAAATATTGGTGCGGATGTTTTCATCAGTAACCTCAAAATTTTTCATTTGATAGTCCAATGAAGCCTTACGCGCCTGCAAACCAACAAACACCTGTCCGTCAAACAATATCTGCGATAAAGTAACTCCTGCTGATGCATTCCACTTGGTACCAAAAGCGGCACTGATATAACCAAAATCTGCAGGGGAGGTAATGGGTTGGCCACTTCCGTTCTTTACGCCTTCATGCTCCAGAACACCGTAGGTTCCCATCGCAATAAAGTTGGGAAATACCTGCACCGGAACATTGGGGAAAAAGTTAGTACCAACACTACCATTCACCTGCGGTAGAGCAGTGGCGGTAATACCCCGGTTGGTTTGCTGTTGAATTTTGTAATCAATCAGTGCATTCTTTACCTGTACATTATTCTTCCTGGCGTATTCAACGCATTGTTGTACCGAAAACTCATGATATGCTGTCTCTTGCGAGGTCTGAGATGCAGGGACCGCTTGCGGACTTTGTGCAACCGACATAAAAGCTGTAGCACTAAACAAACACACGGTTCCTATGCGCTTTAGATATTGCATAATGTTGGTTTTATATGGTTTTTTTGTGTTGGTATTTCTCAATGATCTGTCTGCCTTTTTCGGTAGATATGCCATAGAGAAAATGATAATACAGTTCTCTCGCAACATCCATCAGGCTGTATTTGCTATTGGGATACAGGTCCTGGTTGAAGATTAAAAAAGAACTTTCAAGCCGGAATTTGGAAATAATGTCAACATTAAAGTCATTTCTATAAACGCCTTCTTCAATGCCGCGCTCAATATTCCGCCTTATCAGCTCGAGCAAAAAACTCTCCTTATGTTTTTTAAATACCAGGAAAGCTTGCGGATAAAATTTTTCCAGATCAAAAACAATAAAAGGGTTCATGGCCTCCATGGTCATCATTTTTGATTCAAGGTCCTGGATCAATTCCTCAATTGCGTTTTGGGATTCTTCCCGTTGACGGATACATTCATCACGCATAGAATTCAACTCCTTCTGCATCACGTCTTCAACCAGCTCATCTTTATCAGCAAAAAACTGGTAAATAGTTTTTTTACTAATACCTGACTGGCTGGCAATCTCATCCATTGTAACAGACTTAAATCCGTATTTCAGGAATAATTCTCGCGCCTTTTGTTGTATTCTTTCCTTCATTTTTCCTAAACTGGTGGACAAAACTATAGAAACTTTTTTCGTTACAATAGTTTCCATTAGTTTTTCTTTTCATTTTTATCTGAGTGGTCAAAATGAAGGATAAGTTGCAAGATAAGGATTAACGCTTAAATAATGTTTAAACATAATGTGTTGCAGGTTTAATTTTACCGGCAGGGGGTTACAAAACGTTTTAAAAAGTATAAATAAAGTATAGCGCATACGGCGTTTGGTAATACTATGCCCGGAAATGTAATAGTTGCTTACTTTACAGTTAAAATAAATCTATTATGAGTTCGCTGAGGCGCAGACTTCTTGTTGGACTGCATTGGAGAAGATTGCTTCAATATTTTCTCCAGGGTTTGGTTGTTATTGCCCCCATTGGCATTACTGCCTATGCGGTGTATTTTTTGTTTAACTCTGTGGATACAATTCTGCCGGATCTTACCAACAAACTTTTTCCCAATTTAATGGGCGTGGATGAAAATGGCTTGCCGAGACGTATTCCGGGACTTGGGTTTGTGGTGGTTATTGTGATCGTGATGCTTATCGGGCGGATCTCATCTTCTTTTTTTGTGGGAAAACTGGTGGATGTTGTAGATACAATTCTTGAAAAAACGCCGGGAATTAAATTTATTTACAGTTCTGTAAAAGACTTTTTTGAGGCTTTTGCGGGTAATAAGAAAAAGTTTGACAAACCGGTTTTGGTAAATGTAGATGCCGATGATGTATGGCGCATTGGTTTTATTACGCAGGAGGATGCATCACACTTTGACCTGATGGAGCACGTTACGGTTTATGTTCCTCATTCATATGCAATTTCAGGAATAACTTATTTTGTGCCGAAAACACGGGTAAAATCTTTACATATTAATTCTGCTGAAGCTATGAAGTTTGTGGTATCTGGTGGTGTAACACATCTGGAATAGCTTTGACGACTAATAATGCTTTGACTTCAATTGCTTTATTTTGCAAACGCAATAACCATTAACAACATGAAAATGCACAATTTTAATTCAGGGCCTTCTATTCTTCCGCAGGAAGTATTAAACCAGGCTGCTGAAGCTGTTCTTAACTTTAATAACATTGGTTTGTCTCTCCTGGAAATCGGCCACCGCACTTCCTGGTTTCAGGATGTACTGGATGAATCGCGATCTCTTATAAAGGAACTAATGCAACTGGGTGAAGAACATGAAGCGTTGTATTTGCATGGAGGCGCCACCACACAGTTTATGCAGGTGCCGATGAATCTGCTGGACGATGGCGAAACCGCCGCCTATTGCGATAACGGTATTTGGGGAAGCAAGGCTATCAAGGAAGCGAAGTTGTTTGGAAATGTAAATGTGGTAGCATCATCAAAAGATAAAAATCACACGTATATTAATAAAGGATTTGAGATTCCTGCAACATCAAAATACCTCCATTATACAACCAACAACACGGTAGAAGGTACTCAATGGCATGCACTACCCGAAACCAATGTGCCGCTTGTAGCCGACATGAGCAGTGATATTTTCAGCAGAAATATGCCTTTTGCTAAGCATTCGCTGATCTATGCCGGTGCGCAGAAAAATATGGGTGCTGCAGGCGTAACGCTCGTTGTGGTGAAAAAAGATGTGCTTGGAAAGATTAAAAGAGCTATTCCGCCTATAATGGATTACCGTATTCATATCGAGAACGGCTCTTTGCTAAATACGCCTCCTGTCTTTGCGGTGTATGTTAGCCTGCTTACGTTGCGCTGGATAAAAAAAGAAGGCGGACTTGCAGAGATGGAAAAAAGAGCGAAAGAAAGAGCTGAATATCTGTATAACGCTTTGGATAGCCTTCCGCTTTTTGTTCCAACAGTGAATAAAGAGGACAGAAGCTTTATGAATGCTGTATTTGTAATGCAAAGACCAGAGTTGGAACAGCCATTTTTGGATGAATGCAAAAAGAATGGCATGGTAGGCGTAAAAGGTCACAGAAGTGTTGGCGGTTTACGGGTAAGTATGTATAATGCAATGCCGATGGACAGTGTGAAAGCTTTTGTAGAACTGATGACTGAATTCAACAATAAAAATCTGTAAGTTAAAGTAATGCGGTTTGTAGCATTATAAACAACAACTATCAAACGAATATGAGTAAAATAAAGCCATTTAAAGCATTGCGCCCCCAGGCGCAACTTGCTAAACAGGTTGCCAGCCGCCCCTATGATGTATTAAACAGCCAGGAAGCAAAAATTGAAACACAGGGAAACCCAAATTCATTTTTGCACATCACCAAAAGTGAGATTGATCTGCCCGATAATATCGACATCCATTCTGAAATAGTGTATGAAAAAGCAAAGGAAAACCTGACAGCTTTCATCAAACGCGAGATCCTTTTTCATGAATCGAAAGAGTGTTATTACGTTTACAGACTTATCATGAATGGTCGCAGTCAAACCGGTCTCGTTTGTGTTAGCTCGGTGGATGACTACGAAAATGATATCATTAAAAAACACGAGTTTACGAGGCCTGAAAAAGAGCAGGATCGCATCAACCATATTAAAACAACCGGAGCCCAGACAGGCAATGTATTTCTTGCGTACAAAAATGTAGAAGAAATAGATGCGTTGATTGACAAATGGATGAGCACCAAAAACCCGGTGTATGATTTTACCGCGGATGATCAGATCCAGCACACTATCTGGCTGATCAATGATAGTAATGCTACAGAATCCATCACCGGCTATTTTGAAACAAAAGTGCCCTGTACTTATATCGCAGACGGCCACCACCGCGCTGCATCTGCTGCTAAGGTGCGTAAAGCATTAGGCAATAAAGCCGCTGACGGTGCTAATTACTTCCTTACCACTTTGTTCCCTTCCAATCAATTATACATCATGGATTATAACCGTGTTGTAAAAGATTTGAACGGACATAGTGAGCACGATTTTCTAAAAGCTTTACAGGAGAATTTTATTGTTGAAGAAATTGGTGAAGAACCTTTCAAACCTGAAAGTCTTCACGAATTTGGCATGTACCTGGGCAAAAGCTGGTACAAGCTGACTGCAAAAGCGGGCACTTATTCCGAAGATCCGATCGGTGTATTGGACGTTACAATTCTGCAGGACAATGTGTTGAGCAAACTGCTGAACATTGAAGATCCGCGTACAGATAAAAGAATTGATTTCGTAGGTGGCATCAGGGGATTGCAGGAGCTTAGCAAACGTGTTGACAGCGGAGAAATGGCGATTGCATTCAGCCTTTATCCTGTAAGCATTCAACAACTATTTGACATTGCAGACAGCGGTAACGTAATGCCTCCAAAAAGCACCTGGTTTGAACCGAAGCTTCGGGATGGCTTGTTGACGCACTTGATTAATGACTAAGTAAGGATAAGTGGATAAGTACGAATTACGAATTACGAAGTACCTCGTTCGGAACTGTTGATAGAGTTGTTAAAGGTTGACTATAGTAGCTGGCAACAAGAAATGTTAAGTTCAAAGAAACCTGCCGCACTCAACGTACTTCGTACTTCTAACTTTGTACTTGAGTAAGATAGATGAACATGAAGTGCTTTATCAGAAGCTGTTAATTAAAACACAACAGGTTCAATCCTAACGTACTTCGTACTTCTAACTTCGTACTTTGAGTAAGATAGGTGAATATGAAGTACTTTGGCGGCAAGCTGTTAATTAAAACACAACAGGTTCAAACCTAACGTACTTCGTACTTCTAACTTCGTACTTGTAACGTACTTTGCATAATAAACTAATTGAGCTGAGAAACCTTAACGTCCGTAACAGGCTTTAAGGTTTCTTCTGTTTTTGAAATATTAAAAGTAAGTGGATGAAAAGAATATTTTTTGCAACGCTCGTTTTACTTAGTTCTTACACAGTGGTAAAGGCACAGCAACAGGACCCGGAAAAACTGCATGAAACTGCACGCACATTTATGAAGCAGGGCGACCTGGACAATGCAGTGCTGGTTCTTGACCGTGCAAACCAGTTAAAACCTGATGATATTGAGATTGCAAAAGATCTTGCTTATGTTTCTTTATTAAAAAGAGACTATTCAAAATCTATAGACGTCGCAAAATCGCTTGTAGAAAAACCGAATGCGGATGTTCAAAGTTTCCAGATATTGGGCATGGCTTATAAGGCAACTGCACAGAATGATGAATGCGCTAAGCTATACAAGAAGGGCCTGGCTAAATTTCCCAATCGCGGTATATTGTACAGCGAATATGGTGAACTGGAATTTGAAAAAAATCCATCAACTGCTATAAAGCTTTGGGAAAAAGGTATAGAGGCGGACCCAAGCTGCAGTGGTAATTTTTACAACGCATCTAAATATTATTCTCAAAAGAATGAAGTGTTGTGGGCAGTATTGTATGGAGAGAATTTCATCAATATTGAAAGCCTGACTGCAAGAACAGCAGAGATTAAAGAACAATTGACGGCTGATTATAAGAGACTGTTTACCGGCAATACACTAGCTGATGCGGTTAAAAAAGGCAGTCCATTTATTAAGGCTGTTGGTAATTTGTTCCTGCAAAATTCCGGTATGCTGGCTGAGGGTGTTACTCCAGAGTCGCTTACTTCTTTGCGCTCAAAATTTGTGCTGCAATGGTACGAAGGCGATACACCCAAATTTCCTTACCGTTTGTTTGAATACCAACGCACCCTTATTAAGGAAGAAATGTTTGAGGCTTATAACCAATGGATTTTCGGCGGTGGTGCTGATAGTTACGCAACATGGGCAAAAAATCATGATGCAGAAGCGAAGGCACTGCAGAAATATCAACGTGGCATGGTGTATAAAATTCCGGCCGGACAGTACTATGAGCACTAAGTCATAAGAAATTGTGTAAATAATATCCAACGGTAAACAGGATATAATTTATTGAAAATATAAAGGCATGTAGGTTAATTTTGCTAACCTGCTTGCCTTTTTTAGTTTTCTTATAAATTAAAGCCTACCCCCAATGCTTAAAAAAAATATTATGAAAACGGGTCTGCTGACTTTAATGGGTATTGCTTCAGTCTTTACCTTAAATGCCCAAATTCAATCTTCAGGAAATGTAAAATTTGAGGGGAAAACGATTTCCATTTTTACGACTGCTGAAAATACCCGGTTTCGGATCTCTCCGAATGGAACTGCGTCCTTTACAGCTATGCCTCAACCGCTGGAAACTGAGCCATGTGTTTTTGTTGATCCTGCAAAATCATTTCAATCATTTATTGGTATCGGAGGAGCAATCACGGATGCATCCGCTGAAGTATTTGCAAAACTGCCGGCAGATAAACAAAAAGAATTGCTTACGGCATACTACGATCGCGAAAAAGGAATTGGTTATACATTAGGTCGTACGAACATTCAAAGCTGCGATTTTTCAAGTGATAGTTATACGTATGTTGAGGATAATGATGCCGGTCTCAAAACCTTTAGTGTTGCTCATGATGAAAAGTATCGTATCCCTCTCATCAAACAGGCGATTGCCGCGGCAGGTGGTAAACTTACTTTGTTTGTAAGTCCATGGACCCCTCCGGCCTGGATGAAAGACAATAACAGCCTTGTGCAAGGCGGCAAATTAAAACCTGAATTCAGACAGGCATGGGCTAATTATTATGTAAAGTTTATCAGGACTTATGAAGCTAAGGGAATACCCGTTTGGGGCTTGAGTGTGCAGAATGAGCCCATGGCAAAGCAAAAATGGGAATCGTGTATTTATACCGCAGAAGATGAAAGGGATTTTATAAAAGGGTACCTCGGACCAACTTTACAAAAGAACGGCATGGGTAATAAAAAATTGATCGCGTGGGATCATAACAGGGACCTGGTTTATCAACGTGCAAGCGTAATACTCGGTGATCCGGCGGCTGCAAAATATGTGTGGGGAATTGGTTTCCACTGGTACGAAACATGGACCGGCAGCGGCATGCAATTCGCCAATGTAAAGATGGTAGAACAAGCCTTCCCGGGTAAGAACCTGATCTTTACGGAAGGCTGTAAGGAAAAATTCGACCTGGATAGTGTACTCAACTGGAGTCTGGGCGAAAAGTACGGCAACTCCATGATCAATGATTTTAACAGCGGAACAACTGCGTGGACAGATTGGAACATCTTGCTCGATGAAAAGGGTGGTCCTAATCATGTTGGAAACTTTTGTTTTGCACCCGTGCATGCAAACACGCAAACCGGTGAATTGATTTATACGAATGCCTTCTACTACATTGGCCATTTCTCAAAATTTATACGTCCTGGTGCCAGACGCATCAGCACTGCTTCAAGCAGAGATGTATTGGAGACTACTGCATTCCGCAACACCGACGGCAGTATTGTTGTAGTAGTTATGAACCGTACAGATAAAGAACAACCTTATCATTTATGGATCAACGGCAGCGCCGCCGCAACAAGCTGTCTGCCACATTCGATATCAACGTTGGTGGTGAAATAAGCTTAAAGCCTAAAGCGCAAAGCCTAAAACTGGGTTTTACGTTGTAAGTTATACGTTGTACGTTTATTTGAGCGAATGATGAAAGGTTGCGAGCGTGTTGTATCTAACTCTGTGTATTCCGTGAAAAAACTCCGCGCTACTCTGTGGTAAAAATTTTGTGCTTCAGTGGCTATTTCTTTTTCGTTGTGCTTCTTTCAGTCTTCATGTCTTTGTGGCTATTGTTTAATTGTGCGTCGGGGAATAGTTTTAAGCTTTAGGCTTTACGCTTTAAGCTTCTTTCGTATGATAAAAAATTGCGAGCGTGTCGTATCTAACTCTGTGTATTCCGTGAAGAAACTCTGCACTACTCCGTGGTAAAAATTCTGGGCTTCTGTGCTTCAGTGGCAATTTCTTTTTCTTTGTGCTCCTTTTAGTTTTTGTGTCTTTGTGGCTATTGTTTAATTGTGCGTCGGAGCATAGTTTTACGCTTTGGGCTTTAGGCTCTAAGCTCCTAATCAATTAACTTGCTTTACTCATCAATATTCCTGAACTTTAAGACTCACCAAAAAAACTTGTTGTATGAAGAAATTTACCACCGCTCTGTTTCTCTTTATTTGCATGTGCTTTACAGGACAACTCTTCGCGCAGGATTACAGCGCATGGGTTAAAAAAGACGGATCAACCGAGCATGTTCTTTTATTAACCCCGGGTTATTTTACCTACACCGTATTTGATAAGGATAATAAAAAGTTTATCTCTTCATGGGGCGGAACATACATTGTAAGTGGAAATACCAGTGCTTCTACTATAAAATTTAATACAGTCGATCAATCTAAGGTTGGCAAGACTGAAACGAATACTTTTTCATCAGACAATAATGAACTCACCGTTAATTTCAACGGCAACGATATAACATTCACCAACCTTGATGGCGGCAATGAAGTCTTGGCAGGAGCATGGCGCATCAGTGCAAGAGACAACAATGGCTCTATGCAGGTAATTGAAGATGGTCCAAGAAAGACAATTAAGATCTTATCCGGCACACGCTTTCAGTGGATAGCAATGAACACATCTACCGGTGAATTTTTTGGAACTGGCGGCGGAACCTACATACTCAAAGACGGCAAATACACGGAAACAATAGAATTCTTCTCCCGTGATAGCTCAAAAGTAGGCATGAACCTGACTTTTGACGCAAAAGTGGATGGCACAAAATGGGAACACAGCGGTCAAAGCTCAAAAGGCGATAAGATAAAAGAGGAGTGGAGCAGGTTTGAGTAAGGGAAAAGGATCGTCGCGAAAAATCAGATCTTGTTTAGGTGTAACATTCTCGTATTTTCTGTGTCTCATTTGTTGTAAAAAAAATTACATTTGAATTATGAAAATCTCTGTTGAATACTTAAAAGACAATAAGGGCAATCCTAATGCGGTAAAGCTACCTTTGGTGGAGTGGGAAAAACTTCTTTTAAGGTTAAGAAAATACGAGCAAACACTTAAAATAAGATCTGATTTGAAAGAGGCGTTTGAGGAAGTGGCACTCCTTAAAAGGACAAGGAGTAAAAAACAAACTCTCAAGGAATTTCTGAATGAACTATAAGGTTGTCCTAATTGACAAATTTAGAAAAGAAGCCAAACGGCTTATCAAAAAATACCCATCCTTAAAAGACGAATTGTATTATCTAGCTGATACATTGTCATTATATCCAAGGACAGGTACGTCGTTAGGAAATGACGTTTACAAAATTCGGGTTGCCATAAGAAGTAAGGCCAAGGGTAAAAGCGGTGGCGCTCGGGTTATCACCTACCTGGTCACAGAAAATAAAGAAGTTTATTTACTTACAATTTATGATAAGGCCGAATTCGATAACATCGATAACAGAACACTTAAAAAAATCATAGAAAACATTAAGGACGGAATGTAAAGATTTGTAATTAGATTATATTCTAATTATACGTAGAGCGAAGTAACATCAGATTTAAATATGCTCTCCGGTTTAATTAATGCTCACATTGCGGCAAGTCTTTTTAAAACACGGTGCCAAATTTTCATATTAAGTTACTCCGGTTTCGGCATCTGCAGCAATACACCTCCGTTGCCACTTTGCACTTGCGGCAACTTACCATCCCATTTTTGAATTTTCATGTATTCAATATAATTGGCACTTAGGGAAACCTGTTTTCTTCGAATGGCTTCAGCCTCACCCGCAGCCTGGATTACCTGGGCAGCACTATCAGCACGGGCCTGCGCCACTTTTCTTTCACCTTCGGCAATGGCAACCAAACGCTGGTTTTCGGCAACCTGAACTTCCTGGATGGCCTTTGTTTTTGCTTCGATGGATTGTTGCAGTGCCTGCGGCGGAGTTATATTTGTTCTAAGCTGTGAGATAGTGAACCATTTTGAAACCCTGTGGTTGGCTTCAGTAACAATATCGCTTTCAAATTTTTCGCGCTGATTGAAAATATCATCTACCGCCCACTTGTTTGCAACGTCGTTAACGGTGCCGACGATGGCCGTTTGCAGCCATTGTTGCTCAATGCTCCTTACATCAAGACGCAGGTTCTGAAACATGTCGCCAACTTCACCCGGCTTAAGCGCATAGTTGAAAGATGGCTTAATCGTGGCACTAAATCCACCTTTGGTGATCACCTGTTGTTCGGGGTAATCAATATGTTGCTGAAACGTTGGGAATTCATACAACTTGCTTACCCAGGTATTGTAAATAACCCACCCGGTTTTGTATTCAAATTTGCTAACACCACGATTGTCACCTGTAAGGTTAACCTTAATGCCCACGTGACCGGCATCCACTCTTTCCAATACGAATGGCTGAATAAAGGCAATTATTAGCCCGAGAACAGCTATCCCAATAGTTTTATATAAACGGACCCCTAAAAGAGCGTTTCCGGTTTTAGCAGGAACAGTTTTCTTCAGCGCGTATGCAATTGCAATGCCCGCAAACAGTAAAAAGAAGAAGACAGAAATCATAAGAAGTATTGCTTTATTAGTTTGAAAATCAGGAAGTAAAACAGAACAATTTCAAGCAGGATGGAGATTATTAATAACACTGTGGAAGATTGCCTGTTTATGAGGTACTCGAAGTTTACGGTTGACAGTACGATAAATAAGACAATGCGCAATGAATTCGCCAGGGCCTTCATGAGCTGAGTAATTTGTCAACCAAATATATGTATTTGCCTGCTGCAAAATCATAAGATTTGCGTCTGTCGGTACGGGATTATTTTTTGGTAGCTCCTTTTCCTTAACTTTCACTATTCAACATATATTATGGAGTTTTCGAGGGATTTATTTTCGAATGAAGCATTGATCGATATTTATCACAAACTATTGCTGCCCAGACTCATAGAAGAAAAAATGCTGCTGTTGTTGCGGCAGGGTAAAATAAGTAAATGGTTTAGTGGAATTGGCCAGGAAGCCATTGCTGTTGGTTGTACATATGCTTTGCAGGATGATGATTGGATCATGCCACTACATCGTAATCTCGGTGTTTTTACTACACGCAATATGCCGCTTCACAATCTATTTATGCAATGGCAAGGCAACCGGAACTGCTGTAGTAAAGGAAGAGAGCGAAGCTTCCATTTCGGATCAGCAGAACATCATATCTGCGGAATGATCTCTCATTTGGGGCCACAACTTGCCGTTGCTAACGGTACAGCACTTGCGCACAAACTTTCTTCTCAACAGCAAGTTTCACTTGCTTTTACAGGAGACGGGGGAACGAGTGAAGGTGACTTTCATGAAGCACTGAATGTGGCGGCGGTATGGAACCTGCCTGTAATTTTTGTTATTGAAAATAATGGCTACGGATTAAGTACACCGGTTAGTGAGCAATATAAATGTGAACGTTTGGTTGATCGGGCAAAAGGTTATGGGATCGAAGGTGTACAGATTGATGGAAATAACATTCTCACGGTAATTGATACAATCAAAGGCGTAAGAGACTATTGTTTACGCGAACAGAAGCCATACCTGATAGAGTGCATGACGTTCCGGATGCGTGGCCATGAAGAAGCCAGCGGAACGAAATATGTACCCGCCGAATTGTTCGATATCTGGGCTGAAAAAGACCCCATCAGAAATTACGAACAGTTTTTATTACAGGGTGTTTTAAGCGAAGAGGAACTTAGCAGGATAAAAAGCGATATCAAAGAAAAGATTGAGCGGGAACTTGCCACAGCATTTGATGAGGTACCTGTTGTTGCTGACAGCAACGAAGAGTTAAGAGATGTTTACGCACCGGATCTAAAAGATACGGACGTTCCTGTAATTGATGTTGCTGATAAACTTCTAGCTTCTGCCAGTGATGTTGCGCAAAAACGTTTTATTGATGCTATAAAGGAAGGTCTGTATCAATCAATGCAAAAGCATCCGAAGCTTGTTTTGATGGGACAGGATATTGCTGAATACGGAGGGGCTTTTAAAGTTACTGAAGGATTGGTTGAGGAGTTTGGTAAAGCCAGGGTCCGTAATACACCGTTATGCGAAAGCGCAATAGTGGGCACAGCTTTGGGCCTGAGTCTTCAACAATATAAGAGTGTTGTAGAGATGCAATTTGCGGATTTTGTTAGTGTGGGTTTTAACCAGATTGTGAATAATCTTGCAAAGATCCACTACCGCTGGGGCCAAAACGCTGATGTTGTTATACGCATGCCAACAGGTGCCGGTGTGGGTGGCGGCCCTTTTCATTCACAAAGCAACGAAGCATGGTTTACACATGTTCCCGGGCTGAAGGTTGTGTATCCTTCATCTGCTGCTGATGCAAAAGGTTTATTGATTGCGGCCATCAATGATCCTAACCCTGTTTTGTTTTTTGAACATAAGGCTTTATACAGAAGTGTAAGTGATGTGGTGCCAGAGATGTACTATGAAACCGAGATCGGAAAGGCCAGGATAGTACAAAAAGGCAATGACATAAGTATCATCACCTATGGCCTTGGTGTACACTGGGCTCTGGAATATGCCGCCCGGCATGCTGACACATCTTTTGATATTATTGATCTGAGGTCATTGGCTCCGCTTGACTATGGTGCGATCAAAGCTTCAGTTGCAAGAACCGGAAAAGTATTGATCCTGCATGAGGATACATTAACCGGCGGTATAGGCGGCGAAATAAGTGCATGGATAAGTGAGCACTGTTTTGAAATGCTTGATGCGCCTGTTATTCGCTGCGCAAGCCTTGATACGCCTGTTCCCTTTAATGCAGATCTGGAAAAGAACTTTCTTGCCAAAGCACGATTGGATGAATGTGTTAAAAAGCTTCAGCGATATTAGTTCGTCGTGACTAATATCAGGTGTCTGCGAAATAGCTGGAGATATCTTTGTACTGTAATTGATTGTTTTACATTAAAATGCTATCAGTTTGCTACCATTAATTTTCAGCGACCGTTTACCTAAAGCAAATGCGACGGTCGTAGCCGCAGACGTTGGCGGTACCAAAGTAAATATTGCTGTATACCAGTTTGCGGACGGCAGCATGAAGCAACTGAATGCTAAACAGTATCACACCCAAAACTATTCATCGTTTACACAAATTGCCTGTGAGTTTCTGCAGGAAATTGGCAGCAACATAAAGCCACACTGCCTTTGCGCAGGTGTTGCTGGTCCAGTAATTAATAACCGGGCAGATCTTGTCAATATTTCCTGGGTATTAACGGCAGACGAAATTGCACAGGGAACGGGCATCAAAGATGTTTTGCTTATTAATGACCTTGAAGCAAATGCTTATGGTCTTGCGTGTTTGGATAAAGATGATATCTGTAATATCTACAAAGGGAATCCCGGTATAAAAGGCAATGCTGCGATTGTCGCCCCAGGCACAGGTTTAGGCGAAGCTGGACTTTATTGGGATGGCACTTATTTTCATCCTTTTGCAACGGAAGGAGGACATTGCGATTTTTCACCACGTACCGGTACTGACGTAGAGATACTCGATTACCTATCAAAAAAGTTTGACGTAGTTAGTTGGGAACGATTGGTCTCAGGTCCGGGTATTACTTCCATTTACTCATTTTTAAAAGAAAGCGGAAAATATAAAGAAGAACAATGGTTGCAGGAGAAATTTAAATATGAAGATGACTCTGCCGCCATTAGCGAAGCGGCCATTGCCGGAACTTCTGAGATTGCTAAGCAAACAATGGAATTGTTTGTAAAATACCTGGCCCGCGAGTGTTCTAACATGGTGCTAAAAATGAAAGCGACAGGAGGAATTTATTTGGGAGGGGGGATTCCTCCAAAAATAAAAACGTTGCTGCAATCTTCTGCTTTTGTAGAACATTTTCTTAACTGCGATCGTATGCAGGAGATGCTTGAAGATGTGCCGGTAAACATCATTATGAATGATAAAGCTGCCTTAATGGGAGCTGCTTTCTATTGCCTGAGCCGTGTTACAGAAGCGCGTGCAATAGCTTCATAATTAAGAGCTGATACTGATCGCTTATCTGCTTTTTCTACATGATAAAGGTCATTTATAAACAAATTACAGAATAACTATCTTTGGCTCTATGTCAATTGAAGTAAAAGAATTACTAAAGACATACGGGACTCAAAAGGCTGTCAATAATATTTCCTTTTCCGTACGTAAGGGTGAGATCGTGGGTTTTCTTGGTCCGAATGGCGCCGGAAAAAGTACAACAATGAAAATTATCGCCGGCTATCTGCAGCAGGACGCAGGGGTGGCAACCGTTACCGGTATTGATGTTTCAACTGAACCGTTGAAAGCAAAAAGAAAAACCGGTTATCTGCCGGAAGCCAATCCTCTGTACTACGACATGTATGTGAAGGAATACCTGAATTTTGTAGCAGGTGTGTACGGACTATCTGATGTGGCAAAGAATGTTCAGCGTGTTATTGACATGGTTGGATTGCAGGTTGAACAGAACAAAAAAATCGGACAATTATCAAAAGGATATAAACAACGTACCGGCCTTGCCGCGGCACTGATACATGATCCGGAAGTGCTGATTCTTGATGAGCCTACAAGCGGGCTGGATCCCAATCAAATCATAGAAATAAGAAATGTTATAAAGCAACAGGGGAAAGATAAAACTGTTTTATTTTCCTCTCATATCCTGCAGGAAGTAGAAGCTGTTTGTGATCGCATTATTATTATTAACAAAGGTGAAATTGTTGCCGACGATACGCTGCATAGCTTGCAGACACGCAGGCAGGGCAACATGGTTGCAGTTACATTTAAAGAGATTGTTGACAGTAAGTGGCTGGAAGATCTTGTTGCTGTCAACAGCGTTACCCGGATAAATGAAAATAGCTGGCGGTTGTTTACCTCAAACCCTGAAGACGCACGCAAACAATTATTGCAGTTGTCAATTGATCGCAATCTGAACATTGTTTCGCTACAGACTGAAGGCAACAACCTGGAAGATATTTTCCGGTCCCTGACTTCTTCCTGATACATGTTTTCGCACATTGTAACAGAAAAAGAATTTTTATACTTTACTCTTAAACCGTTAAATATGATTACCAACCTTCCCCAAGAAAAATGGAAACAAATTATCTTTAAAAACTGGCAACAACTTCAGAAAATGTACGCCATCAGCAACATGGGCCGGATGGCATCTTACACAAAAGATCTAAAGAAAGACGGTGTATTATTACACGGCTCAACCATAGAGGGCTATACAATTTTAAGGCTGAAAGTTAAAGACGATTATCCCGCTTTTCTTTGCCATAGATTGGTTGCTGATTATTTCTTGAAACACCCTGGTCCAAACCGCTCTATGGTAATACACTTAAACCATGATAAGAAAGATAACAGGGTCTCCAACTTAAGATGGGCAAGCCAGGAAGAAGTGGCCGTACACAATATGGAAAATCCCGCAGTACTTGCAGCAAAACAAAAAGCCAAAGAAAATCCGGTAAGGCAAAAGAAAGGTCTGAAGTTAACACTGATGCAGGTTAAGCAGATCAAGCAAAGCCTTGCCAATCCGAAACGAAGATTGACCTATAAGCAAATGGCAGAAAAATATGGCATAAGTGAAATGGCTATCACGAGGATCAAGAACGGTGAAAACTGGGGTTACGTTACAGTATAGTGATTTAACTGCTTTACCCTTAAAGATCCTTCCACAGATCATTGCCCCAAAAATTATAGAAACAATACTACTTTTAGTGTGTGATTTAATACACTGATCAATACTTCAAATAAAACCGTTTCAATGTTACAGAGCGCAACGATCAAGTTTCTGAAAGATCTTACAAGGAACAATACCAAAGAATGGTTTGATGCCAACCGCAAAGCATATGACAACGCTAAAGCCGATTTTCTGCAACTGGTGCAGCAGATAATAGATATTCACGCAAAGAAAGATGAAGACCTGGCATCATTGCTGGCAAAGGATTGTGTGTTCCGCATTAACAGGGATGTACGGTTTAGCAAAGACAAATCTCCTTACAAAAATAATTTTGGTGCAAGCATTAATCGCGGCGGAAAAAAAAGCATTTATGCCGGATATTATTTTCATTGCCAGCCGGGTGAAAGTTTTGTCGGTGGCGGCCTTTGGATGCCAATGCCCAATGAGCTAAAAAAAGTGAGACAGGAAGTTGATTATTGTTTTGATGAGTTTGGCAAGATCATCTCCAATAAAAAGTTCACCGGTGTTTACAAAGAACTTTATAAAGGTGGTGATGTAAGTTTAAGCAGGCCACCGAAAGGATATGATGATACAAATCCTGCCATTGAATTCATCAAACTGAAAAGTTATTTAGCCATGCAACCACTAACGGATGCTGACTTGACGGATAAAGGACTTCTTAAAAAAATTACATCTGCATTTGATGCATTGCAACCAATGGTGAAGTTTATTAACCGGGGAATTGAGGGATGATGCGAGTGTACGGTGTACGATTTTAGATGTACGATGTATTGATACTGAAGTGTGAGGGCTGAAATATTTTCGATAAAAGATTGAAGGTATTGCGAAGTTGTTTGCTCCGCCCATCTTCCAAGCTGCGTGGGCTTACCTTGCTGCCTTCGATGACATTATCCAAAGCAAACTAGTACCGGTATTGAAGAACAGCATGCAAAAGACTCACATGGAGCAATGATAAGACCAGGGCCAATTAATGGCGACTATATTTTTTTTCGGCTTAGCGATCATCGCTCACGGACAGATTGATTGCACAATGATTTGGTCAAAAAAGAATTTACGGCCAGGCACAGTTTCGACATTTTTGTTTACAGACAGATTGCTTAGTGTGATAAGCATTCAAAAGGCAATCGCGGCTTCAAACTTTAGTTTTAGGACAAAATTATTCGACCTAATCTGGATGCCAATTAATACTTCTGAGATCAACAGATGTTAATGATAATGGTAAGCCGAAACCTTAAACATGAAATGGCAAAACCCAATTAGTATGGCAACTCACAATGAAGTTCTTTTCTCCGAAAGACAAAAGTTTAAGCAATGGTGGCTTTTTTTAGGCCTGTTTGCGGTTAACGGATTGTTTCTCTTTGGTGTATACAAACAAGTATTTAAAGGGCAACAATTTGGAGATAAACCAATGAGCGACAGTGGTCTTTTAATTGGAACGGGTTTGACAATGCTAATGACTCTGCTATTTTTAAATTTTCGCCTCGACACCGTGATCAAAACCGATGGAATTTATGTTCGTTTTTTTCCTTTTCACATAAAATACAGACAATACTCTTGGAGCAATTTAAAAAAAGTCTATATCAGAAAATATTCAGCATTGAAGGAGTACGGTGGTTGGGGCTTGCGATTTGGACGTAACGGAAAAGCGTTTAATGTTTCTGGAAATGAGGGATTACAACTTGAGTTTAATAATGGCAAAAGGTTACTTGTAGGCACAAACAAAGCAGAGGAGCTGAAATCTATTCTAGATAAAATTGGACGAATGAAAGAATGATGATGACGAAATAATATAAGCTTAGTGCAGCTTCCAGCTGCGTGAGCTTACTCTGTCACCTGTGGCGAAATTATCGTTAAACGCGATAAATGAAGCCTATGGAAATATTTTGTAAAACACTTAATCCCGCGGAAGAAAAACAATAGCCGCTAATTTTAGTATTAATCTAATGTCAATGCCTCCTTGCGGGTACTAAATAGAATTTCCTTCTTTCATTCAGACAAAATAGTCCCACACAAAAATGCCCGGCGCTAACCGGGCATTACACAAGTTCTCTCTTTCCACTCACAAAAAATATTATAGTAAACCTTTGCCTTGCAGATATTCAGCTATCTGAACAGCATTGGTAGCAGCACCTTTACGCAGGTTATCGCTCACTATCCACATGTTTAAAGTGTTAGGCTGTGTTTCATCTCTTCTTAATCTTCCTACAAACACCTCATCTTTTTCATGCGCCAACAAAGGCATTGGATATAGTTGCTGAGAAGGATCGTCCTGCAATACAACACCAGGTGCTTCGCTTAGTAATTGTTTTACTTCAGCGAGGTCAAAATCATTTTCGAACTCGATGTTCACGCTTTCGCTGTGGCCACCAACAACAGGAATACGAACTGTTGTAGCAGTTACACGAATGCTGTCATCACGCATGATTTTCTTGGTCTCGTTAACCATCTTCATTTCTTCCTTGGTGTAACCATTGTCAAGGAATACATCGATCTGAGGAATTACGTTAAGATCGATCTGGTATTTGTAAGCCATTTCGCCTTCTTTGCCATCACGCTCGTTGTTCAGCTGATCAACAGCTTTTTTACCTGTACCGGTAACACTTTGATAAGTGCTTACAATGATACGTTTGATCTTATATTTCTGATGCAGCGGGTTTAACGCTACAACCATCTGTATAGTAGAACAGTTAGGATTCGCAATGATTTTGTCTTCAGGAGTCAGCGCATCTGCGTTGATTTCAGGGACAACTAATTTTTTGGTAGGATCCATTCTCCAGGCACTGGAGTTATCAATTACTGTAATGCCGGCTTCAGCAAATTTGGGAGCCCATTCCAATGATGTGCTGCCACCTGCTGAAAAGATTGCTACTGCAGGCTTTGCTGCAATGCCATCCGCCATGCTTACTACTTTGTACTTGTTGCCTTTGAATTCAACTTCCTTACCAACAGATCTTTCACTGGCAACAGGCACCAGTTCTGTAACCGGAAAATTTCTTTCAGCCAATACCTGTAACATTTTGGAGCCTACCAAACCCGTAGCTCCAACTACCGCTACTTTCATGTTGTTTAATCCTCCTTGTCCGCATCAGCGGACGATTTTTTTTTGTTTATGCTTTGGTTATTAAATGAGCTGTTTGCGATAACAAAAAAGGCCTTCTCATCCGAGAAGGCCCTTTGTTAGTTATGTTATACATACGCAAACGTTACGCACCTTCCCGGTTGGAGAACTGCTTCTTTGAACGCTTTGTATGTTTCATTGTTTTTGTCATTGCGGTTGCGAATGTAATCATCAAAATTGGTTATTCAAAATTTTTTTAACTAACAGCTATAAGCCATGAGCTGTCAGCTATCAGCAAAAGCCCATATTAAAGTGTTCGCAATGCGCTGGCGTGTTTCACTTAGGTACTTCGTACTTCGTAGCTCGTACTTTCAATAACTGCGCCTACATCTAAAATCGTACATCTAACATCGTACATCGTCTTACCAAATCTTGATTCTCTTATCGTCCGCCACATACATTTTCTCACCTGCCTGAACATTAAATGCTTTATAGAAAGGTTCAAAGTTCATCAAAGGTCCATTTACACGCCACATACCGGGAGAGTGCGGATCAGTGTTGATGCCAAGACGCTCTGTTTCTGGTTTTACTTTCTCGCGCCAAACCAGGCCTAAAGAGATGAAGAAACGTTGATCCGGAGTAAGTCCATCGATACGTGCTGTATCCTTTCCTTGCTTGGTTAATTTGAATGCGTCGTATGCAATGGCGATGCCGCCAATGTCTGCCATATTTTCACCGGTAGTTAATGCGCCATTGATATGAACCGTATCAAGGATAGTGAATGAGTTATACAGATCGATGACTTGTTTTGATTTTGCCTGGAACTTGGTGTAGTCTTCTTTGCTCCACCAGTTTTTCAGGTTACCATCTTTATCGTACTGTGCGCCCTGGTCGTCAAAACCATGCGTCATTTCATGACCGATAGCCATACCGATAGCTCCATAGTTCATCGCATCATCAGCTGTAAGATCAAAGAACGGTGCCTGCAAAATACCAGCCGGGAATACGATCTCATTAAACACCGGATTGTAATAGGCGTTGATGGTTGGAGGTGTCATGCCCCATTCGGTTTTGTCAACCGGCTTACCAATTTTTGCCCTGTTATATTCGTATTCATTCTTTGCTGCAGAAACAAGGTTTTCAAAATAAGTTCCTTTGTTGATGGTTACTTTACTGTAATCTCTCCATTTGTCAGGATAGCCAATCTTCTTTATGAAAGCATGAAGCTTTTCTTTGGCCTTAGCTTTAGTGCTGTCGCTCATCCAATCGAGTTTTCCGATGCGTGCATCAAAAGCAGTCTGTAGGTTGTTTACCAATTCCAGCATGCGTTGTTTAGCCTCAGCGGTAAAGTATTTCTTTACATACAGTTGTCCGAGGGCTTCACCAAGGTTAGCATCAGTTCTTCTGTAAATACGTTCCCAGCGGGGTTTTTGTTTTTGCTGTCCGCTTAACACTTTTGAATAATTGAAAGCTGCATCCACAAAAGGTGAGCTTAATGCCGTGGCTGCATCTGCAAGAACATGAAAACGCAGGTATATTTTCCATGTATCGAGCGGAGTTGTTTTAAGCAGCTCGTTTACTTGTCCGTAGAAAGCCGGTTGACCCACATTTACAGAATCTGATTTTATGTTGAGATTGTTCAATAAGGTTGTCCATGCAAATACCGGTTGTTTTTTATCCAGTTCTGTAACAGCAAGTTTATGATAATTGCTTTGCGGATCGCGGAGTTCAACATTGGTGCGGTGACTTCCAGCCATCTGTTTTTCAAAAGCAAAAATTGTCTCAGCGTTTTTCGCTGCAGTTGCAGAATCTGTTCCTGTTAGTGTAAACAGTTTTTGAATATATGCCTTATAAGCTTTTACAATATCCAGCGTCGGGGCATCCGTTTTGAAATAGTAATCTCTGTCAGGAAGCCCCAGTCCTCCCTGGTAAAAAAGCGCAATATTCATGCTGCTGTTCTTTTCGTCTGCGCCTACGCCCATGCTAAAAAGAAGATTGTTGTTAAGTACTTGCTGTTCGGCAACAAACTGCATGATGTCTTTGCTATCGGTTAAGCCGTCTATCTTTTGCAAGTACGGTTTTACCGGCTCATAGCCACGCTTTTCAATTGTAGCGGAATCCATACCGGATGCATAGAAATCCCCTACTTTTTGCTCTATGGTTCCCGCAGTATTATTTGCTTTGGAAACAGAGTCGAGGATCGTTTTAATATGGTCCTTGGTTCTGTTATAAATATCCAGGAATGATCCGATGCTGCTTTCTGTCGCCGGAATCTCAGCTTTCTGCAGCCATTTACCGTTTACAAATAAAAAGAAATTATCGCCTGGCTTTACTGAAGAGTCCAGTTGCGATGTTTCAATAAATTTCTGTTCTGTTGTTTTTGTCTCCTGTTTGCAGGAAAACACTGCCAGCATAAGCATTGCAGCGGGTACAAGCCGTAGTTGCTTCATAGACTTTGTTTTTGAAAGTATCTCAAAGTAATAAACTTTTGGGTGTGAAGATATTTTTTGTGAAGAGCGGAGTGCGGTTGAGAATTGAAAATGAATGTGCGGATGTGCGGATGTGCAGATGTGCAAATGTGCGGATGTGCGGATGTGCGAATGATTCAGTGACTAGGTAACTGATAGTTGAAAGTTCCTGCCCGACTGACATCATTCAGGCGGGGATAATTGAAAATGAATGTGCGGATGTGCAAATGTGCGGATGTGCGAATTAATTGAAAATTGAAATTTGAAAATTGAAAATGAATGTGCGGATAGTTTCAGGGCTTCAGTGCCTCTGTGGCTAATAAACAAAAACGGCCTGAAACAGTAATGTTCCAGGCCGTTTAAACTATTATTTATGCGAAAGCTATAATTGTGTGTAGAACAGTTCTAAGCTTTGCGCTTTAGGCTTTAAGCTACACTAACTTAATATCAAAATTCACCAGCTGAACAAACTCATCCAGGCGGGTGTCAATATCTTGCTTGGTGATTTCTTTCAGGCGCTCAGGGCCAAATTTCTCCACGCAAAAGCTTGCCAGTGCAGAACCAACAATGATCGCTGTTTTCATGTTTTCAAAAGAAACATCTTTGGTCTTAACAAGATGCCCCATAAAGCCACCGGCGAAAGTATCACCGGCTCCTGTTGGGTCAAACACATCTTCCAGCGGAAGTGCGGGGGCAAAGAATACATTGTTCTCATGGAACAACAATGCGCCGTGTTCACCCTTCTTAATGATCAGGTATTTCGGACCCATTGAAAGTATTTTGCGGGCTGCTTTTACAATAGAATATTCTCCGGCTAATTGTCTTGCTTCACTATCATTCACCAACAACAAATCTACCATCGTTAATACCTCTTTCAGGTCATCCATAGCGGTTTCCATCCAGAAGTTCATTGTGTCAAGCACAATCAAACGAGGCCTTTCTTTCAATTGCTCAATTACTTTCTTCTGTAGCGCGGGCATTACATTTCCCAGCATCACAAACTCGGCGCCCTGATAACTGTCCGGAATCACAGGATTAAAATCAGCAAGCACATTCAGGTCTGTAACCAGTGTATCTCTTGTGTTCATATCAAGATGATACTTCCCGCTCCAGAAGAATGATTTTTTACCCTTTACCACTTCAACACCTTCCAGCTCAACACCGCGGTCAGAAAGATCTTTCATTTCCTCTTCAGGAAAATCTTCCCCAACTATGGATACCTGCTTGATAGAGTGTGTAAAGTTGCTGGCTGCGTAAGCTGCATAGGTTGCAGATCCGCCGATTATTTTATCTGTTTTGCCAAAGGGCGTTTCTATGGCATCGAAAGCCATTGTGCCTACTACAAGTAAAGACATAAGCGATTGATTATTGTAAAATTTGTATGGATTTTTTTGCGATACACGGTTTGGAAATGGAACCTGTACTTATATAAAATTCAATGTTTCAAACAATTGCGGCTGTTTGAAACATTGAATTGTGCTTATTGGAATAACTTATTTTGAGGATAAGGATTTGTCATCCTTAGATTATCCGTTCATGCTTGCAAGGAATTCCTCATTGCTCTTCGTGCCGCGCATACGTCTCAGCAATTCGTTCATAGCTTCATCAGTATTCATATCATTGATGAATAAGCGAAGAATGTTCATTTTGCCCAGTACTTCTTTGCTTAGCAACAGGTCATCGCGACGAGTTGAAGATGCAATAGGATCGATAGCGGGGAAGATGCGTTTGTTAGCCAGTCTTCTGTCTAACTGCAACTCCATGTTACCTGTACCTTTAAATTCTTCGAAGATAACTTCGTCCATTTTGCTACCTGTTTCAATTAACGCTGTAGCAAGGATGGTTAAAGATCCACCGTTTTCTATTTTACGTGCAGCACCAAAGAATTGTTTTGGTTTCTGCATAGCATTTGCTTCAACACCACCACTTAATACCTTACCACTTGCAGGAGCAACAGTGTTGTGTGCTCTTGCCAAACGGGTGATAGAATCAAGCAGGATAACCACATCGTGTCCGCACTCTACAAGGCGTTTTGCTTTTTGCAAGGCGATTGTAGAAACTTTTACGTGTTTTTCAGCTGGCTCATCAAAAGTAGAAGCGATCACTTCTGCTTTAACGCTGCGCTCCATATCGGTAACCTCTTCAGGACGCTCATCAATCAACACTACCATCAGATAACACTCAGGGTGATTTTGAGAGATAGCATTCGCAACCTCTTTCAGCAACATGGTTTTACCTACTTTAGGCTGGGCAACAATCAATCCACGCTGTCCTTTACCTATTGGTGTAAACAGGTCAATGATACGTGTACTGTAGTTACTTGGACTGGTAAAGAGATTTAATTTCTCGAATGGAAATAATGGAGTCAGGTATTCAAAAGGTACACGGTCGCGAACCTCATCCGGGCCTTTACCGTTAATGGTTTCAACCTTTAACAGTGCGAAATATTTTTCACCTTCTTTGGGAGGGCGAACGGCTCCAAAAACGGTATCACCTGTTTTTAAACCAAATAACTTTATTTGGGAAGGAGATACATAAACATCATCCGGAGATGACAGGTAATTATAATCAGAAGAACGGAGGAAACCATAACCATCAGGCATCATTTCAAGTACGCCTTCAGATTGAATTACTCCATCAAATTCTATATTGAAAACTGGTTCTTTGCGGTATTGTGGACGGGAAGGTGCAATCTCTTCGGAACGGAATCCTTTTTCATCTTCCTCTTCCTCTTCTTCTTCCATCACCTCGTCATCAAAAAGCGGTTCATCATCTCCGAAAGCCATTGCGAGAAGGGCTTCGCCAATCTGGGGCTCGTTTTTCACAACTACCTCTTCTTCTTGTTGTGCACTAACTTCAGGCTCTTCTATTTCGGCTTTCGCTTTTGTTTTCTTAGCGGCTTTTTTCTTTGGAGCTTCGTCGTTATTTGCTTTCGCAGGCTTTGCTTCAGTCATTACCACCGCTTCTTCTGTAGTATTACCCGTGCTTGCTTTTACAATGCGTTTACGTTTTGGTTTTTCAGTAGCGGAAGCATTGTCTTTTTTTTCACTTGCCATAACAGCTTGTTTGTCTAAGATTTTATAAATCAGTTCCTGTTTGTTAAGCTTTTTGGAATTGGGAATGCTCAGATGCTCGGCAACATCAAGCAACTCAGGAACTAACATGTCGTTCAATTGCAAAATATCATACATAAATAGGGTCTAAAAAAGGATACATTTTTAATTCGGAAAATCCCATTAAAATTGATTGAAGAAAAATTTTGATTGATGATAAGCAAACAGGTGAGCTGAGAGATATGAATTCTGACTGACCAGCTTGTTTCTGCCTGCAATAATACAATGAAAAAAAATAAAATCGGAAAATTTTTTGCCAATCTGATCCTTTTTACTATCTACTTTAACATTTATATACTTTATTCCCAAAAAGTTGTGCCAAAAAATGAATTTTCCACATTCCGACGCCCGGACAATATCAATTGAATGAGCGGACCATCTTGTGAAATTTGAGATGCACGTTTTTTGTATCGTGGAATTTGCAAGCAGGGATCTGTTTTCCTTCGGTACGTTCGGCAATATTAATTGATTTACGCTATCGCCAAAACGGTTCATTGCAAAATGACCGTTAAATTAAGATGGTTCAACCTGCGTGTTAGATTATCTTTGCCGGGTTTTAAGATTTAAAAACTGCTAAATTGTACATGCATGTTCAACACTAGAACAAAGATCAAGACATTGTTGGCGCAGGAAGCTACTGGCCAGGAAGTAATAGTAATGGGATGGGTTCGTTCTTTCAGGAATAACCAGTTTATAGCATTGAATGATGGCAGTACCAATAATAACTTACAGATAGTTACCGAGTTAGGTTTACTTGATGAAAATACATTGAAGCGCATAACTACCGGCGCATCTTTAAAAGTTGTGGGTGAGCTGATCCCCAGCCTTGGCAAAGGCCAGAAGGTAGAGGTTAAGGCTAAAACTGTGGAAGTATTGGGCGATTGCGATGGTGAAAAATACCCGCTGCAACTGAAAAACAGACCCAGCCTCGAATATTTGCGAGAAGTGGCACATCTGCGTTTCAGAACAAACACCTTTGGAGCTGTATTCCGCGTTCGTCATTCACTGGCTTTTGCGGTACACAAATTTTTCAATGACAAAGGATTTGTTTACCTGCATACCCCGATCGTTACATCAAGCGATGCGGAAGGTGCGGGTGAAATGTTCCGCGTTACTACATTGCCGCTGGATAACCCTCCCCGTAAAGAAGACGGAAGTATTGATTTTGCTGAGGATTTCTTCGGTAAGAGTGCGAACCTTACGGTTAGCGGTCAGTTGGAAGGCGAATTGGGAGCTATGGCGTTTAGCGATATCTACACTTTCGGACCTACTTTCCGCGCTGAAAACTCCAATACAACCCGTCACCTGGCTGAGTTTTGGATGATTGAGCCGGAAATGGCTTTCTACGATATTGAAGATAACATGAACCTTGCAGAAGAGTTCATCAGGTATATTATTCGCCATGCGATGGAGAACAACCGCGAAGACCTCGAGTTTCTTGCTCAGCGCCTGGCGGAAGAGGAAAAACAATTGCCGCAGGATAAGCGCAGCGAAATGGGATTGATCGAAAAACTGGAGTTTGTATTGAACAACAATTTCGAAAGGATCACTTACACTGATGCGATCAATATTCTGTTGGATAGCCCTGCTTACAAAAAGAAAAAGTTCCAGTATGAGGTTAAATGGGGCATAGATCTGCAGAGCGAACACGAGCGATACCTGGTGGAAAAGCACTTTAAAAAACCGGTGATTGTTACAGGCTATCCGGCTGCAATTAAGGCGTTTTACATGCGTATGAATGATGACGGTAAAACAGTTGCCGCAATGGACATTCTGGCGCCGGGAATTGGCGAAATTGTGGGTGGAAGCCAGCGTGAGGAAAGACTGGAAAAACTGGTTCAGCGCATGGAAGATATGCATGTGCCGGTGGATGAAATGCAGTGGTACCTTGATACCCGCCGTTACGGAAGCGTTCCGCACGCTGGTTTCGGTCTTGGTTTTGAACGTATGGTGCAGTTTGTTACCGGAATGGGCAACATTCGCGACGTAATTCCGTTTGCAAGAACGCCGAAGAACTGTGAATTCTAATAATTTTAATAAGCGCCGGAGCAAAAAACTCCGGCGTTTTGTTCTTATAACCAAAGGGTTCTCACGCCGATAATCTTTTATTTAACTAATCTTCCGTCCCTGGAATTTTTATAATCTATGTCATGTATTGAAGTGCTTCAGCAGGAACTCGCAGCTGAAAAAGAATCGATTATTTCACACCCCTTGTACAAAGAGATCAATAAGCTAACCGACATACAACGTTTTGCAGAAACACATGTTTTTGCTGTATGGGATTTTATGTCGTTGTTGAAGTCGTTACAGATGCAACTAACCTGTGTATCGCTGCCCTGGCATCCTGTTGGCGACGGTAATACCCGCTATCTCATAAACGAGATCGTTGCCGGCGAAGAAAGTGATGTAGATGCTGAGGGCGTTCGTAAAAGTCATTTTGAGTTGTATCTGGAGGCTATGGATCAAATGGAAGCCGACGCTTCGTCAATTAAAGAATTACTGCATCATACGGCCAATGGCAAAACGGTGCAGGAAGCAATGGACCAGTTATCATTGCCGGAAGAAATCAAAAGTTTTGTAAATTTTACATTTAATGTAATTGAGCAACAACCGGTATACGTTCAGGCGGCTGTTTTCACATTTGGCCGTGAAGATCTGATACCCGGAATGTTTCATAAGCTTATAAAAGATCTTTCGCTTCAGTTGCAGGGGAAACTGGATATTTTCAATTACTATCTTGAAAGACATATAGAGGTGGATGGCGACCATCACAGTCTTCTTGCAATGGAAATGGTTTCTGCCCTCTGCGGTAATGACAAACAGAAATGGATTGAGGCAACTGATGCTGCAAAAGAAAGTTTGCGTATGCGTAAAACCTTGTGGGACGGTGCTTTAAGACTGATTCAGCAAGGGGACGAAATAAAAAACAATACATTTTTTAATAAATAGTTGCTTATTTTTTGGCAGTTTAGTGAGAAATCCTATTTTTGCGCTCCCAATACGGAAAAGTATTGAGATGGTGCGGTAGCTCAGTCGGTAGAGCAAAGGACTGAAAATCCTTGTGTCGCCGGTTCGATCCCGGCCCACACCACTGAAAAGCCTCGAATTATCGGGGCTTTTTTATTTCCCTGAGTGCTTAGTTTATTACCGGCCAGCTTACTTCAACATCAAAATAAGACGGCGCATCGTCAGAACCCACAAAAGATAACTCCGGATGCCCTCCTTTCTTTAAACTCGTAATATCCGTGTGCACACATAAAACCCTGGTTGACATGCCGGTTTTATCTGCATCCATTAATTGCATTTGGTGAAGCACCCGGATATAAGAGCCGTCTGCCTTTTGAAGCCGCACATCGTAATGCGTTTTGTATTTCTGTCCCAGGTCGTACGGCAGCGGGTTAAAGAATTCAACCACCTTCTTCTCAAAAGCCATAAACCAGGGCATATCGTCCGGATGAATTAGTGAGATCAGAAATGGTGCATTCATTTCATCCAGCGGAAATCCGAGGATTTGTTCGGCATTCGGACTGATATACTCAATCTCCATCTGGCGGATATTGAAAATATAATGGTAGGAGTTTTCTGTTTGTAATGGAATGAAGCTCTTTTGTTCGATAGTCCTTGCTCCTGAATGTATTTTCAGTTCTTTCAACGGGAAAATATTCTTCCAGATGTCGCGGGCCTGGTTGTAAAGGTTAAGGTTCATGGTAATAGTTTTAAAGCGTAAAGAGGGCTATTACTAACAAAATACGAAAAGGCATACCAAAATGCAATATGCGTGTTGTTAAGGGATAGCTAAGTAAAAAATTGGTAGGGAAAGGACGCGAAAAAGGGCAGGAAAGCCCTTCGTGGAAGTTGACATTTTCGCTACCGGCATGTGCTACGCTAAGATGTCGAACAGCATGTAAACACTCACCTCAATACCGGGCAGCTATAGACTATTCTGCCATTGTAGTATACAACATGTAATAACTGCTCGTTAAAAAAGCTTCCAAAAATGAATATCGAAATAAGGGCAGTCATCAATAGCATCGAAAGTTTGGATTGGAGAAGATTTTGAGTAGACCGGAGGTTATTTTGACTGATATATATCTTTTGCGCGATCACAATGAAAATTGCAAGTAATAAAATTAGCAGATATCCCTGAAGGCTATTTGATTGCGCTGCCGTCAAGCCAATACCGGAGCCCATGCTTAGCAAAGCAAGAAGACAAAGCGGGCATTTGGGCAGGATAAATAGGATGGCTCCAATAATTCCCCATTGCCGGATTGTTTGCAAGGAGGAGTTTTGGGAAACCATCCCGGAGCCTGTCTTTTTTACTACACCTGATGTGTTGGTTGATATGTTACAAGAACAATTCAAGACTTATATTTTAATGGCAACAACTACCGCTTCCATCTTTTTTCTCTTCTGCATGGTACCGGCCGGTATTATCCACAAAACCACCTGCATTATAGCGGTCATGGTGGCGAACCCAGTTTACAAGATTCCCTTCTTCATTTCTGCCTTTCGCTGTCAGATCCAGGAGAGCATATGTGGACAGGATTGCCTCTTCACCGCGTGCATATAAAGAATACGTACGATAGATATCACCCTTTTCGTCTTTGTAAAAAGTGCTGATGCCAGACTGTTCCTGCATTGGAGCATCTATATAACCAAAGTTGTAATACATATGGCCTTCTGCCACCTGCTCCGGCGTGAAAGAGACATTAAAGTCGTAATTAAAATCGGAGTCAAAAGAAGATACCCATCTAAACGACCATCCCATGCGTTTTTTAAATGCTTCTATTTCCTGGATGGGCGCTCTGGAAATTGCCACAACACTCACGTCGTGATTTTCAAGATGCTGTACTGTTCCTTCCAGGTGATCAGCTGAAAACGAACAGCCCACACATCCTTCACCCCAGCCAGGTCCGAACATAAAATGTTTTACAATTAACTGGCTTCTGTTTCCAAAAAGATCAGATAAAGTTGTTTTGCCGTAAGGGCTTTCAAACACATAATTCTTTTCTATTTTAACCCAGGGCAACGCACGTAATTCCCTTCTTAGCTCATCTCTGAGCTTCGTCATTTTCTTCTCTTTTTTCACATGCTCTTCCAGTATTTTGTTCCATTCCTGTTGTGAAACAACCGGGTGTTGAGCAAGCTCCTTTGCATCAGGTTGCATAAGTGTTGCGGTTTCTTTTTCCATAGCACTTTTTTTAATGGTGTTTTAGTTATCGATACTCTTGTCTCACAATGCAAACCATATGTATAGGACTTTACAAAAAAACTGAACCTGTTCAGATTTAGGTACTTCGTACCTCGTAAATCGTACTTGAATGATCTTACATTAACGAAACGGTATCGTTTTATTTCTGGTTATCGTTATAGCTTTTTAGCAGTTCTTCAACATAGATTCCGTTGATTTTCGCATTGCTTATTTTGCAATCACTTATCTCTACGCCGCTTAAATCGCAGTGCTTTATTTTACTATTGCTTAGATCGCATTTTTCAAAAGTGAGCGGACGTTGCCTGGCATTTTCGTCATAACCGGGATGGCCCTTCGGTGGCATACCGATATTGTGTAAATACGCACCGCCGAGTTGAGCACCCTCTATTTCAAGATCGCTTAAATTGGCATTGGTGATTTTGGTACCGATTAAGGAAACATCATTAAACAGCAGTCTTTCGCCACACACTTGCTGAAAAGTAGAATCGCTGATGGATGTGGCACTCACTTTTAATTTCTGCGGGGCGCCCGTTATCTGGGTTACTGACTCCATGCATCGAAATTTTGTTTCATAAAGGTCATCAGAAAAAAAGACAATTGCGGCGTGTATTTGCGACTAATTGAGGGTGTATTTGTGCCATAATTGTTGTATAATTTTGAAGGATTAAATTCAAATTGCACCATGAAACAGGTTTCTTTACTTATTTATGAGGACGCCATACTTTCATGTATTTCTGGTCCGCTGGACCTGTTAACGGGCGTTAACCAGTTTCTTGAAGAGCAGGGAAAACGGCCAGCCTTTAAAATTGAGCTGGTAAGTGAAAAGCTGAAGAATATTCAACTAATTCATCCAGCCCAATTTATCTGTTATAAAAATCTCTCAGACGTACAATCGCCCGATCTCATTATCGTTCCGTCATTCTATGGACAGGCTGTCCCTGTGCTTGAAAAGAATAAAGCTATTATTAACTGGATCAGGGAAAAGTATGTAAAGGGCGCCGAAGTCGCCAGTCTTTGCCAGGGAAGCTATTTCCTGGCCGAAGCGGGATTGTTGTCCGGCAGGTCATGCACTTCGCATTGGATGGCAATGGAAGATATGAAAAACAGGTATCCCGATATCAGTCTTCAGCCTGATAAAGTGATTACAGACAATGATGGCATTTATACAAGCGGCGGTGCGTTCTCATCTCTTAACCTGATCTTGTACCTGATAGAAAAATTCTGCGGAAGAGAAGCCTGTGTTTGGATGAGCAAGATGTTTTCCATCGATATGGATAAATTGAGCCAGGCGCATTTTGCTGTTTTTCAAAGTCAGCGAAAGCACAATGATGAAGCGGTGCTGCTGGCACAGGATTATATCGAAAAGAATTTTCACCTGCCGATTTCAGTCGACGAAATTTCAGAAAAAGCGTGTATGAGCAAACGGAATTTCATCCGCCGGTTTCGAACCGCTACAAGAAATAACCCGCTGGAGTATTTGCAAAGAGTGAGAATTGAATCTGCTAAAAAAGCATTGGAGAACTCAGAAAAGCAGATCCAGTCGTTGATGTATGACGTAGGTTACAATGACATGAAAAGTTTCAGAACCATTTTCCGCAGGATAACCGGGCTTTCACCCCAAGAATACCGCCGCAAATATGCGAGGGTAGAAAACATAGTAGCTTAATTTAAAAACGCAAGCGTTTTTCGAAAACATAGAAGCGTTTTTGAACCATATAAGTAAGGTGTCGGCCGCGCCAACGTTTCTTTGTTAACAACTGATAAAGCTTAAAGCCCAAAGCCTAAAGCGAACCGAAGCGAAGTTTTTTAAACCATTTAAGAAATATAAGAGCAAATAAGAGCTTTTGCCCAGGATAATCGTAACACTTAAACGACAATATATTTACTTAACCAGTTCGGACCTTCACCATTGACTATTGACTATTCACTAGTTGTATAGAAGGCATATAAGGATATTAAAGACGGCAACCGAAAGTGAATTCTGCTTTAGATAATTTAACCAAGAAAACATGAACCTTATATTTCCTTATATGTCTTATATGGTTCAAAAAAAAATCCTATTTGGTTCAAAACGTTAATTGGTTTCGCGGCGTTTTACAATTAGGTATACATCGTTATCCAACGGCAGATAACCATAATCATAACAGAAAAAATACACGTTCCCTTTTTTGTTTACATAGCTATGGGTGGAGTATTTAAACACAAAGCCAAGTTGCGTTAGCTTGTCCTTGCTTGCTTTGCTCATTTCTTCCGTCGCCGGAAGAAGGCTTTCAAGGATACGCCTGTTCTTCAACAACTGATTGTTTATGCTTCTTATGTAACTGTTGTTAGCCGGCTTTCGCTGATTATTAAAGGCATTGCGGCAATAGTCGTTGCAGAATTTTTTATCGGTTCTGCCAAGCAACGGCTTATTACATGCGAGACAGAGTTTAGGTGCTTGTTGATGCATGGTTCAGGGATTGAAATAAAAGATCGGTCACAAAAATACGTGATCGATCTTTTAATCCGTTATGCGTTTACTGCTGCAACAAGTTTTTGCATTTTTTCGAGTCCCGTTTTTGCAACAGTCAGCGGATCTTGTTTCCAATATTTCTGGTTAAACAGTTCGAGTGATAAAACTTTTGTGCTGTTCATTTTTGCAAGATCAGTAAGCAATTGATGTAGTGGAGCTACACCATCTCCCGGGTAAACACGATCACTATCGTGCTGTTGTTCACGCGGAATATTGCCGGGATAGTCGTTCATGTGAATAACATCAAATGCTTGTCCGCTAAGCATTCCAATACTGTTAAATCCTGATCCTCCACGGAATAGATGGTACACATCAGGAAGCACGCGTGCATCTTTATCATTTGCAGCAGTTGCTGCCATCATTGCCTGGCCGAGTGTATAGAAAACAGGAGAGGAGCCCCAGAACTCCAGTTGCGGCATAACACCGGTTTGTCTGCCGAGGTCAATCAACTCTTTATACCATTGCCCGACATGAAACAGATTCAATGGCTGATCTGCACTTACACCAGCAGAAGGCGCAGCAATTCTTTTGCAGCCCAGTTCCGCCATCATTTGCATTTCTTCTTTCATTTGTGCAAAACCTGCTTTGCGTTTTGTTTCATCTTCATTCATCCACGGCGCAAAACCAATGGCATCTTCAACTTGTAATTTGCTATCGGAAAGCAACTTTTTCATAGTTGATAAAGAATTGTTTTTCCTGTATTCTTTAACATCTTCAATCCATAATTCAACACCATCATAACCTGCCCGTGCGGCAATGTCAACCAATTCCTTCAAAGGCCTTTTCTGACCGTTGATGGTACTTGTGTTCAGGCAAAATCTGAAATTGCCTGACGGCATTCTTTTTACCGGTTGTGAAAATGCAGGTTTGCCAAGCAAAGCAAATCCGGCGGAAAGACCGAATGTTTTTAATACGTCTCTTCTGTTAGCCATGATGGTGCAGTTAAAGGTTTTTTTGTGAGGGATAAATTTATTGAAAAATAGTTAGGTTTTGGAGAATTGATATAGTAGGGTTAAAATCAAACAAGCTCAAATTGCAATCAACATCTTTTATAAAAGAATTGAAAGCTGTAGTCGTCCCCCAAGACCTACCTCAACAATTTTTTGAAGTGTTGAAATACGCACTTCTTTTACATCATTTTCAATTTTTGAAATGTATGATTTCGTAGTGCCTACCCTGTCGGCAAGCTCTTCCTGTGTTAATCCCTTTTCGAGCCTTGCTTCCTGCAATAAGAAGCCAATTTTAAAATGCTGGTAACCAGCTTCTAGCTGTTCTCGTTTTTGGGTGCCTCTTTTTCCATAGTTTTTGTCCTTGAATTGTTCAAGGGTAATGGGGTTATTCTTTTTCGCCTTCATTTCTTGTAACTTATTAGCGACACAAACTTAGACAAGTTGTTCTAAAGGGAAACTTCTATTTCGAAAATATATATTTGTTTCAGTGATTTACGAGTTTATTTTGTATGATCGGAGCTTCGGTATCCATCTCGGCACATTTGTTTTATAATCTTCATACGCTTTTCCAAAACGCTTTTTCATGTCTGGCTCTTCTTTTAAAATAAAATAGATAGTGTTAATCAGAAAGAAAATGCCAGAGAAAAAGAGAATATTCGATGAGTTTAGGAAAAGAGCTTCGCCAATGATAATAAAGAGAACAACTGAGATCATTGGATTTCTGCAATATTTATAGGGGCCGTGGATAATTAATTTTTGCGTAGGCGTCCATGGGGCGAGCGTTCCCTTGCCGAATGTTCTGAAAAGGCAGACGGTCCAGATAAAAAGACAGACGCCCGCTGCAAAAAATATAACGCCAGCTATTTTGTAGACGACCTGGTTAGCAAAGAGCGTTTGCGATTTGTTGTAAAACAAATAAGGAACAATAACGGTCATCGTGAACGGCAGAATCAATATATCCCGCAAATGTTTTATCATCGAAGGGCGCTCCATTGTCGCATTTTTTTTAGACAATAATCCAAATAACATTTCCAACAAAAATTTTGTTGGGTGTTTTTAGCTACAAACGGCTTCAGCACGTATATCGTATTCGCTTAACTCGCAGTTCGAAGTTGTTTTGAAAGCGAATCCTTTATTGTTCTGACTTTTTTTACGTCTTTCCGAATAATGCCTTTTTTAAATAGTGAAAGCCATTCCATGAGCAACCGCCGTCAATCCTTTTCAGCGTTCCGGTTCGCATCGTAATCAGGTAAGTGTCGACACTCGTACATCCAATAACATCTCTTAATTCCCGGATTTCGTTTTCAAATCTGATGAAAGCTTCTATTCTTGAGTAATCCAGCGTTACGGATTTCGTCTTTTCATGGCTCACTAAGCTGGCGATAAACCGATCATCTTTTTTTGTTAAGTATAAAGTTTCTTCATCATTATTAAAACAGCCGTAAGTGGAGAAACTTATTTTAACAGTATCGCGGTTCTTTAAGTATGCAAGAGAATTGACGCGATATTCCGGAAGGGAATCTGTACAAAGATGAAGGTCAAAACTTGTTGCTGTGTCAGGAATGACAACAGTCTTAGAAACCTTCTTACCATACAAATTCTTGAAAAATACATCATATGTACCGGTTTTGAAACTATCCATCAATATTGGCCATCTGCGATAGTTCTTCAGATTTATTTCGTTGATCAGTTGATTGTTATGAAAAAATTGAATTGTGTCACGATTGTTGAAAATGAAAACTTCATTTTTTCGACAGTCGCTCTTTGTGAGTTTTAGCGTTAAAGTCTGTTGGCCTGTACAGAAAAAGAATAGCGGGAAAAGGAATGTTACTGTGAATAATCGTTTCGTAGTTGGGGTACATTTTATATACATTTCGATCGACTGTGTTTAGCGTTGTTCTTTTGCTAACATACAAAAAGGGTAATCAATATGTGTGCGATCAGATTGTTTTAACAAACTGTATGCCTGCCTTTAGCGATCAAAAATGGTGGGGGTAAACAATACGAATCCCGATTGGGTATTGTAAAACTCCGTTACAAGTTTTCATACATCTGTGGGTCGAGTAAGAGCATGAACATTAGATTTTCTTCATCCTCAATATCTATTGTATGCCATCCGCGGATATCTCCCAAATGTTTGGCTGTATTTGCCTGCCTGAATTCTTTCAATGCTTGCAGAACACTATCTAAATTATGCCGTGTTATGTCAGTATCCTTTTTTAGTTTGTTTTCGAGGAAGCCTGCAATAGCCATCGTTGGAGCATCCATACTTGCCCGGAAGGAATAGTAATCGGGGATCAGACAAGTTAATTGGTGACGGAGCAGCGAAAGTTTCAATAATGTGGGTTGTAACGCTTTACGATGTCTGAAATGGTTTACAAGAATGAATTTTTTACTGTCGACGAGAAACTTTTTATACTCCGCTTTCAGGTATGCAACCTTTTCCTTCTCATCAATACAGGCTTGAAGGACAAATATCCGCTCCCTTTCCAGTGCGGGCAATAATTGAGTTCTGCAATATTCAAGTTCATCTTTAATTGCGTCAAGTTGATGTGAGTATTCTTCGTCTTGCTGTATTAACAACTGCTCATTCAGATGAATTAACTCCTGATGCTTCATTTTATAAATCTCAAATTGTTCGGCTGTCAGAATATCCTGAAGAGCGGCAAACTCAAAGTCAAATTCTTCCCACAACGAAAAGTAGTGATTACGTGACGGGATGTCTCTTTGTTGCTCGTAGTAAAAAACCTCCGCTGCTTGCTCCGTAGTCAATTTTAGCCCGTGTGATGTATAATAACGTTTCTGAATCGCTTCATATTCCCGGTTATTTGGATTTGCTTCCTGAGGTATCATATGGTATGACAGTTGAAAGGTTTTCGCGTTTACGGATTATAAAACAGTAATCTAATATTACAAAAGTTGGGTGAGAAATTATAGTGAAGATTGCGTCTTGCGGACTCGCCAAATCCGTTTAAAACTCAAATAAATCTGAGTAGTATAGCAACTTTGTCATTTCTGTCATCCAACCTGTATTTGACAACGTCAACCTCAACTCGCTTATAATCAATCACATATCCGCGTATAAACGTTTCTAAACGACTATATCCAACTACAAACGTTTAATAACCGACTCGGGTTTTCCGTCCACTGCACTTTTGCATCACGATCGAATCAATAAGGAATCGGTTGAAATAAATAAATTTTTAAAAGCAAAAAATCTACAGTTATGTACGCCTTAAGAAACAAAGTACAGTTGATTGGACATTTAGGTGCAAAACCAGAAATCCGCACTATTGACAATGGAAAAAAAATGGCAAAATTCACTATGGCCACAAATGAAGTTTACAAGAATCAGAAGGGAGAACGGGTTAAAGAAACACAATGGCACTCGCTGGTAGCCTGGGGTAAAGTAGCCGACATTCTTGAAAAGTATGTTGATAAGGGAAATGAAATTGCTATAGAAGGAAAACTCACCAGCCGTAACTATACGGATAAAGAAGGTATCAAGCGCTATTTTACGGAAATACAGGTAAATGAGATTTTGTTGCTGGATAAGAAGAATACTTCGGCGTTGGAGGAGTAGCTTTTGTGAGTGAATAGTGAATGGTCAATAGTGAAAGGTGTGGCAGCGGAATTGTTTCAGAGCTATCGTTGTCTCTCAAGAAAGGTCATGAGGAGCTCTTTTTGTCCCACGGATAAAAGAGTCCTTTTATACGAATAAATGCGCCCGTTTCAGTCCGGCCTCCAGGGAAGCTCAAAAATCATAACCGTACAAGCCGCCTCGAATAAATTCCGATTGGAAAGGCTCGACAAATCAAAGTTGAAAAGGTGCCATATTGTTATAAAGCTGCACCTTTCACTATTGACCTTTTCACTATTCACTATTTTATCATGTTGAAAAGGTTCCGTAATGTTCCGAAGCTGCACCTTTCACCATTGACCATTCACTATTCACCACTATTGCCCCCAACAACCTACCTTTACAATTCACGTGAACAGGAAATGATGCAAGATCCTCAAAATACAATGTTTAGCCTGGCGGCTGATTTCATCCATTATACAAACCGTTCTGTTTTTTTAACGGGTAAAGCCGGCACAGGTAAGACGACCTTTTTAAAATATATCCGGGCAAATACCATTAAACAGACCGCGGTCGTGGCGCCCACGGGTGTTGCCGCTATTAACGCGGGCGGTGTTACCATTCACTCTTTTTTTCAGCTTCCATTTACGCCATACATACCAGAATCAAGAGGTTTCCAGCCACAGGAAGAATCCATAGATAAACACCATTTATTAGGGCGCATCAAGCTGACCAAAGAGCGGCGCCAGGTCCTCCAACAACTGGAACTACTGGTGATAGACGAGATAAGCATGGTACGATGTGATGTGCTGGATGCAATAGATGTTGTACTCCGTCATTTCCGCAATCGCTATGCTGAGCCATTCGGAGGCGTGCAGATGCTTTTCATTGGAGATATGTTCCAGTTGCCACCCGTGGCGTCGGACGAAGAGTGGGGTATTTTGTCGAGATACTATGACAGCACATTTTTCTTCGATAGTAAGGTTATCCAACAGCAAAAGCCAGTGCACATTGAGCTTGACAAAATATACAGGCAAAACGAACAGGCTTTTATTGACCTTCTGAATAAGGTGCGAACAAATACCATGGATGATAGTGGTTTTCGGGTGCTCAATGACAGATTTGATCCTGACTTTCAGCCTGTTAAGGGGGATGGTTATATTACCCTTACCACACATAACAATAAGGCAGATGCAATCAATGCTGCGGAAATTGCCAAATTAACTTCTCCCCGAACAACGTTCAAAGCTGTGGTTACAGGGGATTTTGGAGAAAGAGCTTATCCTGCTGAAGAGCTGCTTCAGCTCAGGGTCGGCGCACAGGTGATGTTTATCAAGAATGATGTTGAAAAAGTAAGACGGTATTTTAATGGCAAGATTGGCACCGTTACAAAACTGACAGACGAAGCAATATTTGTGCAGTGCAAAGATGATATAAATGAAATTGAAGTAAAGAAGGAGAAATGGGAGAATGTCAAATATTCCATCAATGCAACTTCGCAGCAGGTGGAAGACGAAGTGCTGGGTACCTTCGAACAATTCCCACTGCGATTAGCCTGGGCCATTACCATTCACAAAAGCCAGGGACTCACTTTTGAAAAAGCTGTTATTGACGCCGGCGCGGCATTTGCATCCGGACAGGTCTATGTGGCACTTAGCCGATGTACAACGCTGAATGGCATGGTGTTAAGAAGCCGGATCTCCAGCTCAAGTATCAGAAGCAACGAGCATATCATTCATTTTTCCAATCAAAGACAAAGCGCCGATTATTTGCATTCTTCCTTGCAGGAAGATAAAAAGCAGTACCAGGGACAGCTTATTGTAGAAATCTTCGATTTTAAAAAGATGCTTGCCGGAGTAAATAAATTGCATCAATCTGTTCTTGATCATCTTTCTGCTTTTTCAGAAAATACCATGCCCTGGATTGAGCAGCAACAGCAGGCCATTGAAGCTTTGCAAAATGTGGCCCTGAAATTCAGGTCACAATTGCAGCAATATGTAAGAGAAGACATTGTGCCGGAAAAGAATATGGCTTTGCAGGATCGTAGTAAAGCTGCAGCAAATTATTTTGCAGGTCACCTTAAATTAATAACGGAACAACTGCCCCAATCTCCCGCAGTTACAGATAGCAGACCTCAGGCCCTCAACTATAATGAAATCCTGCAGGAATTATTTCTGGAAGTGGCCAGGAAAGAACATATCATGAAAGGACTTTCCGCAGGATTTACACTCGATTCTTTTTATGCTTTAGGCAAGAGTTTTATAATGCCGGCGTTCAAGGCTAATGCGTATGCCGCCGCTAACAAAGGATACAAAACTGATCTTCCCAATATCGAGCTTTACCGGGAGCTGAAGCAGCTACGTGATGCTATCTGTGATCAGAAAGATCTGCCTATTTTCATGGTCGCAGGTGGCAAAACGTTGGAAGAAATGTCGCGCTATCTTCCTCAGACTGAAAAGGAGCTCGAACAAATCTCCGGATTCGGAAAGGCAAAAGTAAATACATACGGAAAACAATTTTTACGCATTATTACAGCCTATTCAGAGAAGCACAATCTTTCATCAGAAATGCATGAAAGAAAGACCATTAAAAAGCAACCGGAGAAAAACGAGGCTGCTCCAAAAATTGATACAAAAGCAGAAACATATAAACTGTTCGCTGAAGGAAAAACCATCAGTGAAATAGCGACAGCAAGAAATTTTACTGTCCAGACAATTGAGGGGCATTTAGCGCATTATGTAGAAAAGGGAATTATACCGGTTGAAAAACTGGTGGACCGGGAAAAGGTCATTCTGATTGAACCTGAGGTTAAAAAGCTTGAAGGAGAATCGCTTACTGTGATAAAAGCTCAGCTTGGCGACAATGTTTCTTTTGGAGAGATAAAACTCGTGCTTGCATCTTTACAGTTGCAGAAGAGTAATACCGAAGCGGCAAACACGCAATAATTTCTTTTTACCATTAAATAACTAGCCAATCTGCACCATTGACAAGGGTGGAGGCATAAACTAATTTTACGTGTACATTAAAACGCTTGCCATGTACATTGTAAGAGACATTTTCCATTTGCAATTCGGTCACTACCGCGATGCAAAAACCTTGCTCGAATCTGCTAAAGATCAAAAATTGCTGCCACCTGATGCAAAAGAGGTGCGAATCCTTTCAGATTTCACCGGCGATGCCTATCGCCTGATTTTTGAACAAGGATATGAGACGCTTAATGATTACGAAAAATCGATGCAGGCAGGCATGGGCGGTGATGAGTGGAAGAAATGGTATGAGGAATTTAAGAAGCATGTGATAAGCTCGCACAGGGAAATACTCAAACTGGTATTTTAATTAATGGATAATTGACAGTGGACAATTGAAAATGTGCCGACGCGGAAATGTGCGAATATGCAAATGTGCAAATGGAGAGATTCTCTGCGCAACTGTGAGTCTCTCCGTGTACCTCTTTGTAACAATAATTTTCAAATAAAAAGGGGCATTAACGAAAACCTTTTTGTGGAAAGACTTATAGCAAGTTTCTTCAACGCTGCGAGGTTGTGTGAAAATAGCTCCGTTACTATGTGTTAAAAAGTTTTCTTCGCGTTCATTTTCAATTGTCCACTTTCAATTGTCAATTAGTCTTCTACAAACTCCCACGCACTCTGATAAGCATTGATCTGCTCGGCATATTCAATAAATCCGGCGTAAAAATCCATTTGAGAAAGCGTGCTGCTATCGCCAATTATTACCAGTTTCTTTTTGGCTCTTGTCATGGCGACATTCATTCTTCGTATATCTGAAAGAAAGCCTATTTCGCCATCAATATTGCTTCTGGTCATACTGATATAAACGACATCGCGTTCTTGCCCCTGGAAACTGTCAATCGTATTAATGGATATCTTATTGCGATACTTTTTCAGTTCGTCGGACTGTTCAAATAATTCGTACAGTACATGTATTTGTTGTTTGTAAGGAGAGATGACAGCAATGGAAGGGAAGTTCTGTTCTGTGTAATGCAGATCCAGTTCTCTTACGAGTTGTGTTAAATGCTTTATAAGAAAGATCGCTTCCTCTTCATTTGAAGTACTTGTGCCTTCCCGCTTTTCATCAAATCCACAGCCTGCCGTATCTATAAATGACACTGCTTTATCATTACCCAATAATAAACTGTCTGCAACAGATGCATGGGCTTTCAGCTTATTGTTGTAAAACACTTTTGACGAATAGCCCATTATGTCGTTATGCATGCGGTATTGTTCTTCAAGTAACACAGTTGCATCGGGATATAACTGAACGCATTTTTCTAACAATGTTGTACTTAACCCTCCCCTTGCCGCTTCATTAGATTTGACAGTAGGAGAAAGCTGGCAATGATCACCAGCGAAAACTACCTTGCGGGCTTTGAGTACAGGTATCCAACAGGCAGGCTCTAATGCCTGTCCGGCTTCATCTATTACTACTGTATCATAGCTAACATTGCGAACGGTATAATGATTAGAACCAACAGGTGTTGCAGCGATCACCTGGGCTTTCGCAATCAGATCGTCTATAATGTATTGCTCAGTCTTGCCAACTTCATTCATTATTTTTCTCGCCTCATCAAACAAGGCTTTGCGTTGCTCCCTTTCTGCTTTTCCAAAATTGCGCTTGTACTTCTGCGCCATGTTCCGGAATTCGTTTGCCTGTCTTTTGAGCGACTTGATGACTTTCATGCTGCTGTGCTCCGACATTTTGCTGTCTAATGTCAAAGCCATCAATCTGTCAGAAACTTTGGCTGGATTACCAACGCGCAACACGTTTAGCCCTTCTTCAGATAACTTTTCGCTTAACAAATCGACTGCCGTGTTACTAGGCGCAACAACCAGTATTTTTTTATTGTTCTGCTTTGTCAACGCCTTAATGGCCTGCACCAAAGTGGTTGTTTTCCCTGTGCCGGGAGGCCCATGTACAATGGCAACCTCGTTTGCAGATAGTATTTTTTCTACCGCCAGTTGTTGTACTGTGTTTAATGAAGGGATTTTATAATGAACCACACTGTTGTCGAATGTGGGAGATTGTTCGCCGGTTAAGATTCTCGCTAAACGTCCTTCTTCTCTTTTTTCGACAATACCTGCAGCAGTTTTTAACGCATTTTGCATTTCATCATAACTGGTATCATCAAATAATAGGTCAATGCCCAGTTTGCCATCACTTGCCCAATCAGGCAGTTCATCAACACGAAGGGAAATTTTTAGAGTATTGTTCGATTGGTAGGTGATGATGCCTTCCAGCCGGTCGTTTTTTGCATCATGGTTTGAGAAAAGCACCGCAGAAACACCAAACCGGAGTTGGTGGTTCACATCCTGGTGAGTGGTGCGCTCAACTTCTACGGTCAGGTAATCCCCTTTTCCGGCTTCGGAACCCCTGATAGCAATGGGATACCATGCCAATCCGGCCGTTCTTCTATCTATAACTGAAGAATTCTCAATAAGTTGTCTGTAAGATCGAAGGTCTTCTTCCCGTTCAGTCTTCAATAAATCCAATAGCTTCCTGAAGTAATCCATGGGCGCAAAGGTATACTATGGGGGGGTGTTTACAAAAGGGCAAGGTTTCTCGCGGCGGACGCTACGAAGCGGCGACGCAACGTATAAAATACCCAGGCAATAAAAAACCGGACTGATAAAGTCCGGTTCGCATAAACGATGTTTAAAATTCTGCTTACAGAGTTGCCAAAACGGTAATGCCGCCTTTTACTACCTGGTTCATCTGAACGTCAATTTTGGCATTCAGCGGCAACAATACGTCCACACGGCTACCAAACTTGATAAAACCAAGCTCTTCACCTTGCTTCACCTGCTGTCCCGCTGTCAGATAATTACAAATACGTTTTGCAAGCGCTCCGGCAATCTGTTTTACAAGAATAGTTCCTTTTGTGTTTTCAATCACTACACTATGTCTTTCGTTCTCAGTTGATGATTTTGGATGCCATGCAACAAGGTATTTTCCTTTGTGATATTGGCTGTAAAGTACGTTGCCGCTCATGGGGTTGCGGTTAACGTGAACATTAGCAGGGCTCATGAAAATGCTCACCTGGATGCGTTTATCCTTAAAATATTCTTCATCGGTAATCTCTTCAATAACAACCACTTTGCCATCTGCAGGGCATATCACCTGTCCTTCAGAAACGGTTAAAGTGCGACTCGGAATACGGAAGAAAGAAACTATAAAAAGAAATAGAAACAGTGTTACGATAAAAATAATGGCAGTCAGCCAGGGAAGGCTTGCACTCAGGAAGAAAAAAGACAATATATTAACTAATCCAAATATAAGTGCCGCAATACCAATTGATTTGTAACCTTCTTTGTGAACCGTCATTGTAAGTTTTTTGAACTGCAAAGATAACGAGAAATGATGTCTGATGACTGAAGTGGAAAAGCATCTCCGTTGTCTAATCTAAAGATGGCTGGTTTAAGCAAAAAAAGTGATGTAAAACCATACAAATGGCGTTGCCAGGATTAAAGAATCAAATCTGTCAAGAAAACCGCCATGGCCGGGCATGATATGTCCGCTGTCTTTAACGTTGGCCATCCTTTTTAATTTACTTTCCAATAGATCGCCGGCGGTTCCGATAACTGCAGCAATAGAAGATATTACGATAAGTGAGGTATAGTCTTTCATTCCGAAAGCAAAATAGCCTAATAATGTTACGGCCGCAATAGCAAGTATTGCCCCGCCAAGTGTTCCTTCCCAGGTTTTCTTCGGAGAAATAGAAGAGAACGGCGTTTTTCCAATAAAAGAACCCACTATGTAGGCCATTGTATCATTGATCCAAATAGATGCAATCAATACAATAGGGTAAATCCAGCCAAAGTCATAATGAAAAATTGAATCGCCATCAACCATTCCCTTGTTCCGTATGTCGATCATCAGTCCCCAGCTCAATGAAATATATAACAGACCTGTCAGCGAATAGCCGATCAGTTTTACATTAAGTTGCTTGCTAAACAGTATTTCTGCAATGGGCAATGCGAGTGCAAACACAACCATCAGCCACCATCCGATTTCATGAAGCGTTAGATTCCCTATGCCGATGGATGGATGCGCCATGTACAGCATAAATCCCCAGCCAAGTATCATTACACCGTACTTATGAAACGGCGTTATTTGTTTATAATCTTCATCAATCAGTCCAATCAGCTTTTGATATTCCAGCCAGCAGCCAAAATGTATAACGGTAAACAACAGAAAAAAACTAAAATAATTCAGCAACAAACCGGCAAGCATAACAACTACAAATATTGCGGCGGTTAAAGATCTTGTCTTGAATGTTTGAATGTTGAATGCCATTGGGATATTTGAAAGCTTAAAGCCTAAAGCGCAAAGCTTAAAACTAAAAGCGTAATCATAAAAAGCTTTTTCTTATATGAATAAAGTAAGCAAATCTTCAAAGCATCTCCACCAGTCAATTACTAGCTCAAAAGTAAAAGCTAATAATTAGAAAATAGGAACAATGCTATACATTTCCCGAAACACAACGATAATGGAAATAGTTTTAGGCTTTCAGCTTTAGGCTTTACGCTTCTCTACAGGTGCATGTCGCCGATGTTCCGCTTCACTTCTGCCACGTATTCTTTAATCTCCTGTTCTTTTTCTTTTTTGCAGATGAGTAGAACATCCGGGGTATCTACAACTATAAAATCATCCAGACCCTGTAATACAACCAGCTTGCTGCTTTCGGCAGCTATCATACACTTTGTTGCGTCAATCACCATCACCTTGTCGCCGGCAACCGCATTACCAAGATAATCTTTTTCAAGATTATCATAGGCACTGTTCCATGTGCCGAGATCGCTCCAGCCAAAAGATGACGGAATTACGTAAACATTATCCGCTTTTTCCATGATGGCATAATCGATGGAAATATTTGTGCATTGCGGATAAATCCTGTCAATAGCTTCTTTTTCGCGTGGTGTGTTAAACAATTCTTTTTCCTGCGCAAACAGCTCATACATCTCAGGCTGAAATGATTCAAATGCCTGCAGGATGTTTTCTACGCGCCATATAAAAATGCCAGCGTTCCATAGAAAATCTCCGCTGGCCATGAAAGTTTTAGCCAATTCCAGGTTAGGCTTTTCAGTAAAGGTTTTCACCTTATGAATATTGTCAGCAACGCTTTCAACATCGTGCTGGATGTAGCCATAACCAGTATTGGGATAGGTAGGTTTGATGCCAAGTGTTATAAACGCTTTTGAATCTCTTGCGAATTCAAGCGCCCGCAGAGATACCTGTTCAAACGCATCCGGATCAAGAACAAGGTGATCGCTTGGTGCAACAATCAGGCATGCTTCAGGATCTTTTTCTATCAGCTTAAAAGAAATATATGCCACGCATGGAGCAGTATTCTTGCGGCTTGGTTCTGCAACAATATTCTCCTTTTGTAATTGAGGTAGTTGCTCTTCAACAATAGAAACATAATCCTGGGAAGTAACTACATAAATATTTTCTGCAGGAATAAACCTGGCGTAACGTTCATAAGTTGCCTGAATAAGCGTTTTACCTGTATTTAAAATATCTAAGAACTGTTTTGGATATGATGTCCTGCTCTTGGGCCAAAAGCGGCTTCCAATACCTCCGGCCATAATAGCTACATAATGATGCTTATTCATTTCCTGGTAATTAAATGGCAAAATAGCGTATTGTTGCTATTCACCCATATTAAACATTAAATAATTCCTTCCTTAACAAGATCATGCAAATGCAAAATGCCCAAATATTTTCCATCCGGATCTGCCACTATTAATGCGCTTATATCGTGCTTGCGTAGCATATCAAAAGCATCAACGGCCAGTACATCGGGTTGAATGGTTCTTGGATGAAGGGTTTGTATATCTGATGCACGAACAGAATGCAGATCTTCAATGTTTTCTAACATCCGGCGCACGTCGCCATCAGTTATTACACCGATAACACTATCCCGTTCATCCACAACAGCAGTCGTTCCCAAACGGCTTTGTGAAATAGTTAATATCACTTCTTTAAGTAAAGCTGTTGGTAAAACTTTCGGCTTGCTGTTATTTACATACAAATCTTCCACGCGCAGGTACATTCTCTTGCCAAGGTTTCCACCGGGGTGGTATTTTGCAAAATCCGTACCTGTAAAATTATTCAGCTCCATCAGACAAATTGCCAGCGCATCACCCATTACCATTTGGGCAGTTGTACTGCTCGTTGGTGCAAGGTTATGAGGGCAAGCTTCTTTGTTTACTGTTGTATTTAAAACGATAGAGGCATTTTTGGCGAGAAATGAATTCAGGTTTCCCACCATCGCAATAAGTGTATTGCTGAAATTTTTAATGAGTGGCACCAAAACCTTTATTTCGGGACTTTCACCGCTTTTGCTGATGATCAGAACAACATCATGCTGCTGTATCATACCCAGATCTCCATGAATGGCGTCGGCGGCATGCATAAAAAGAGCAGGCGTGCCGGTTGAGTTTAAGGTGGCAACAATCTTCTGGCCAACAATCGCACTTTTTCCAATTCCGCTTACAACCAGTCGACCTCTACATTCGTGAACAGTCTTTACGGCATGTTCAAAATTATCATCTATAAATTGCTCTAAGCCAGCAACTGATGCTGCTTCTACCTGAATGGTCCGGGAAGCAACCTGTTTTATGGATTGTTTCATTGGCTGCAAATTTAAACTTTAACACCTAAGAGTTTATTATTATTCGTATGATTATTAACTTCGCTGCCCTTCTAGAAGTTTTTAAGACACTAACCAACCAGTTGTAAAAAAAATCCAGGTCCTGGCATGTATTGCCATATCCGGATTAAAGCAGTAACTTAAGGAAGTCACTAAAAAGGTGTGGGAGAGACCCCTATTTAAACATGGCAACAAGTACAAAAAAAGTGAGTACACGGTCCAAGAAAACAACTGTGTCAGAGCCGGCGGCAGAAAAAAAAGCCGGTACAAAAAAAGTAACCGCTTCATCAAACGGCACTCCTCATGGCTATGATATTCATGATGGCTTGTCCGTAAATTTTGGTTTTGAGCAATTTAAGGGCAGGCAGGAAGAAGCTATTCACAGTTTGTTGAATGGGCATGACACTTTTGTTATTATGCCAACAGGTGGCGGTAAGAGCCTTTGTTATCAATTGCCTGCGATGATTATGGAAGGTTGCGCTATCATCGTAAGTCCGTTAATTGCGTTGATGAAAAACCAGGTAGACCTGGTAAGAGGATACAGTGAAAATGATAATGTGGCTCACTTCTTAAACTCGTCATTAAATAAGGGGCAGATAAAAGAGGTTAAGGACGACCTACTTAGCGGCAAAACAAAGTTGCTGTATGTAGCTCCTGAAACATTGACCAAGCAGGAAAATATTGAATTTTTTAGCGATCTGACCATATCATTTTTTGCAGTGGATGAAGCGCACTGTATTTCTGAATGGGGACACGATTTCCGCCCGGAATACAGACGTTTACGTGAAATGATGGATGAAATCAACCCGAATCTTCCCGTAGTAGCTTTAACTGCCACCGCAACACCAAAGGTTCAGAGCGATATTGTAAAGAACCTGGGACTTAGAAATCCCAATATTTTTATTTCTTCTTTTAACCGCGGCAATCTTTATTACGAGATTCAGCCAAAAATTAAAAAGGAACAGACGGTTAAAAGCATTGTGCGTTTTATTTCTCAGAACAAAGGAAAGAGTGGGATTATTTACACACTCAACCGTAAAACCACTGAGGAACTGGCTGAACTGCTGGTTGCAAACAACATTAAGGCAGTCGCCTATCATGCCGGTCTGGATGCAAAACTGCGCGCAGAGCGCCAGGATCAGTTTCTGAATGAAGACGTGCAGGTGATTGTTGCTACCATCGCTTTCGGAATGGGTATTGACAAACCGGATATCCGTTTTGTGATCCATTTCAACATTCCAAAATCAATTGAAAATTATTACCAGGAAACGGGCCGTGCAGGTCGTGATGGACTGGAAGGAAAATGTATTTTATACTATTCTCATAAAGATGTTGCCAAGCTTGAACACCTGATGCGCGATAAGCCGTTGAGTGAAAGGGAAATTGGCGCACAGCTGATCAACGAAACTGTGGCTTTTGCTGAAAGTTCTGTTTGTCGCAGAAAGATCTTGCTGCACTATTTTGGTGAAGAATGGCAGACAGAAAATTGCGGCAACTGCGATAACTGTTTAAATCAGAAAGAAAAGGTTGAGACTAAGAATGAGGCTGTAATGGTACTGAAGACCGTGACTGCTTTGGATGAAAACTTCCCGACTGAATACGTTGTAAATATTTTAATAGGCAAACTTACTCCGCAGATCACCATGTTCCGCCATGAGAAGCTGCCGGTGTTTGGTATTGGAAAAGAAAAAGACGAACATTTCTGGAACAGCCTGATCAGGCAGATGTTACTGGAGAACCTGATAAGAAAAGATATTGAGGAGTACGGTTTATTGAAAGTAACTCCAAACGGAGAGAAATTCCTGAAGAAACCTGCATCATTCAAGATTGTGCTGAACAATTTGTTTGAGGAAGCTAATGAAGATGATGATGAAGGAAGTGAAGGTGCAGGAAATGCCGGCACTGCAACTGATGATAAGTTGTTTACTATGTTGAAAGAGCTTCGTCAGAAGGAAGCTAAAAAGAAGGCACTTCCGCCGTTCGTGATCTTCCTTGAATCATCACTGCAGGATATGGCTACGATGTATCCTACAAGTTTGCAGGAACTGGAAAAATGCTCAGGCGTAAGTAAGGGTAAGGCGTTGCGTTATGGTAAACCGTTCATTGAAGTAATTGCAAAATATGTTGAGGAGAACGAAATAGAGAAGCCGGATGATTTTGTGATGAAGAGCGTTGCCAATAAGGCGAATAACAAGATCTACATTATTCAAAATGTAGATAAGAAGATTCCTTTGGAAACCATCGCCAAGAACAAAGACTTAAGGCTAGATGCATTACTGGAAGAAATGGAAACCATCGTTGCCAGCGGAACCAAACTAAACCTGGATTACGCAATTGACGACATGCTGGACGACGATGAGCAGGATGAAATACTGGATTATTTCAAAAGCTGCGAGACATCTTCTCTACAGGTTGCGCAGGAGGAAATGTCAGATAGCGACTATACCTGGGAGCAATTAAAGATTATGCGTATTAAGTTCCTGTGCGTTTACGGAATTTAATTCTTAATAAACTTGTACAAAAGGCCGCGATTAGCGGCCTTTTTTGTGTCCGGACGCTAGTAAATGTAGTCCTGACATTAATAGTGGATTAAATTTTGTTGACTGTATTCCGAATTTAATATTTTGTTATATTTTCCGGCTCCAAATTCCAATTCAATGAAAAACGAAAACCAGGCTTTCCTGGGCAGACTGTTCAACAAGTTTATTGAACTGTTTGAAACACCCGAAAGAAAGCAATTTAAAAGACTTAAAAAATTTATCACGGAATAAGTTTTTAATCTACCAAAACATTACTGAACACCTGCAAAGGTGTTTTTTTTTGAACCACGGAGCCACAAACGACACAAAGGGACACAACGATAAGCGAATTAAAATCTGACATTTAGAGATTGAAAACGACGCAGGAAAAAAGAGCAAGCCTCTTCGAACAATATTTTTGCTAGGTTGGCTGATCTTCTTCTATAATAAATTTTTTGTGCTTTTTGGTGTCTTTTGCTCTTTGTGACTAAAACCCTGTGCTTCTCCGTGCCTTTAGTGTCTCCGTGGTTTTATTATTTTTGCTTTGATGAACAAAAGATTCCTGGTAATTCAGACCGCTTTTATTGGAGATGTAATACTGGCAACAGGCGTTTTGGAAAAATTGCACGCCTTTTACCCCGAAGCAGAGATAGATTATATGGTGCGCAAAGGCAATGAATCGATGCTGAAGAATCATCCTTATATCAGGAATGTACTGGTTTGGAACAAGAAGGAGAACAAGTATGGCAATCTTTTAAAACTGTTGAAGCAGATCCGTGAAGCGAAATATGATAAGGTGATCAATGTGCAGCGTTTCGCCGCAACCGGTTTTATAACTGCTTTTTCCAATGCAAAAGAAAAAATCGGATTCGATAAAAATCCCTGGAGTTTTGCGTTCACCAAAAAAGTAAAGCATATTGTAAGCAATGTTTCTGATCCACATATCTTTCATGAGATTGAAAGGAACAATAAACTAATAGAAGATTTTACTGACGACAAGCCTGCTAAGCCAAGGCTCTATCCTACTAAAGAGGATTATAGCAGCGTTGAGCAATACAAACAACAACCGTACATCTGTATAGCACCCGCATCTGTATGGTTTACCAAACAATATCCGCCCGAGAAGTGGATCAGTTTTATTAAAAAATTGCCGGACAATTTACTCGTATACCTTGTCGGTGCTCCAAATGACTCGGATTTGTGTAATATAATAAAAGACGCAACTGGTGGCAATGTGATCAATCTTGCTGGCAAGCTGGATTTCCTTCAATCCTGCGCGCTGTTCAAAGATGCAAGGATGAATTATGTAAATGATTCTGCACCCATGCATCTTGCCTCATCCGTAAATGCGCCCGTTACCGCTGTTTACTGCAGTACGATCAATGCCTTTGGATTCGGCCCGCTGAGTGACAAGCGCTTTGTAGTGGAAACAAAAATCAATTTATCCTGCCGCCCCTGCGGTTTGCATGGCCATGCTTCTTGTCCCGAAGGACACTTCAAATGCGCATTGACGATAGAAGATCAACAACTCCTTAATTCAATTGACAACTGAAAATGGAGAATTCCTGCCCGACTGACGTCATTTCAGGCGGGGACAATAAACGGAGCGGAAAATCTCTGTGGAACGCTGTGTCTGCTGTGTGTAACTGTTTTTATTATGCTAGTCATTCTTCAGGATTTAAAAATAAAATAATAATTTGCATCAAACACAGCCTGTTCATAAACCCTTAAACTTATCATTATGACGAATAAGACTATGCCAAACGCAATACACCACGGACGAAATTTAAAACGGATGCGCGAAATATTGGGCGTTAAACAGGAAGCGCTTGCACTTGATCTTGGTGATGATTGGAATCAAAGGAAAGTCTCGGTACTTGAAGCGAAAGAAGAGATCGATGATAACATACTGAATGAAGTTGCAAAAGCACTAAAAGTTCCGGTTGAAGCTATTAAAAACTTTAATGAAGAAACCTCCATCTTTAATATTCAAAACAACTACGAAGGTGCAAATACAGGCAATGGTACAATCGGCATTAATCATCACTGCACATTCAATCCCATTGAAAAAATAGTTGAATTATATGATGCCTTGATAAAAAGTGAGCGCGAAAAAATTGCTCTCCTGGAGAGGATGCTGCAGGAAAAAAATAAATAAAAGCTCTGTGAAACTCCGTGATTTCTCCGTGGAACTCTGTGTAATGTATTTATCTATTAAACAGAGGTTTTTTCGCTCCGGTCATTGTCCCCGCCTGAATGACTTCAGTCGGGCAGGAATTGTCAACTTTCAATTTTCAATTCCCTTTAAAGTTTGGCTTCCGCTTTTCAATAAACGCCGTAGCGCCTTCCTTCATGTCTTCAGTTGAAAAGCATTCACCGAACTTCTTTATTTCAAAATCGTAACCCTGTTGTGTGTGATCAAAATTGTTGATGCATTCAATCACTTTGGTAATTGCCAATGGCGCCTTTGTATGAATAAGTTGTAAAATATCTTTTACTGTTTGCAACAGCTCCGACTGGCTCACAACTTTGTTTGCAATTCCATATTGCATCGCATCCTGTGCAGTGATCATTTCGCCGGTCATTACCAGTTGCATCGCTCTGCCCTTTCCTACAATTTGCACGAGTCTTTGTGTTCCGCCATAACCCGGAATAATGCCGAGATTTACTTCCGGCTGAGCAAACTTTGCATTATCACTCGCAATGATAAAATGACAAGCCAGTGCAAGCTCACAACCTCCTCCCAATGCAAAACCATTAACGGCTGCAACGATCGGCTTGGGGGAGCTTTCAATTTTGTCGAACACATTTTGTTGAGCATTGCGTGCAAGCGCTTCGCCCTGTGACGAATCCAGCTGGAGGAATTCCGTTATGTCCGCTCCGGCAACAAAGCTTTTTTCTCCCGAGCCTGTTATGATAGCTGATTTAATACTGGCGTTCTCATATACTTCATCAATTACCTTGCCCAGCTCATGAATGACAGTACTGTTAAGTGCATTCAGCTTTTCGGGTCTGTTAATTGTAATGATGAGCGTGTTATTTTCTAAAGTTGTCAGAAGCGTTTGGTAAGCCATAGAAGATTTTTAAACGTTTATGATCAGATTGTTTGGTTGTGCATAATGAAGATCTTTCTGCCGCGTAAAGTCTAAGGTAAGCAATTTGTGTTCCATGAATGGATCGTGGGACACGAACCATGGCGGAGATGAAGATTTTCCTGCCGCGATCTCTAAGGTAAGCAATTTGTGTTCTATGAATGGATCGTGAGACACGAACCATGGCAAAGCATGAAATAATGGCGACAATGCAATCTTTATTTTGTCCCAAGCCCGAAAAGCCGCTATATTGGGTATCTTAATGCTTGTTGCATGAATTTTCTAAGCGTTATTACATACTCGGGTATTTTCATCTTTGCTTTAACTGGCGCCTTTAAAGCAAGAACATACAGGATGGACATATTTGGAGCCACAGTGTTGGCATTCGTTACTGCTTATGGCGGAGGTACATTGCGTGACCTGTTAATTGGTATAAGACCCGTAAATTGGGTAAACGATAATATCGCACTTGTGCTTGTACTATCTTCTACCACGATCACCTTTTTATTCAAGCTTGATTACAGAAAATTCAGGAGAACGATTCTAATCACCGACGCACTCGGACTTGGCCTATTCACCGTCGCGGGAATAGAGAAGAGTCTGCTTTCCGGGATCAATGAATTTTACGCTGTTGCAATGGGTGTTATTACCGCTACTTTCGGAGGATTGTTGGCTGACATTCTCTGCAATTCAGTTCCCAATCTTTTAAAGCGCGGTGAATTGTATGCCACCGCATGTGCAATAGGCGGTATTGTGTATGTTGCATTAAAACATACTTCACTCACTAATAACATCAATCTTTTAATTTGTATTGCGCTCATCGCTCTGATAAGATTTGTATCTAAATGGAAGCGGGTGACGTTGCCGGAAATATAGCTGCGCGGAGTTGTACGTTTTAAGTTATACGTAATACGTTTATCGAAGCGAAAAAGAAGCTTAACGCCTAAAGCTCAAAGCTTAAAACTGATTACCAGGTTGTACGTTTTAAGTTGTACGTAATACGTTTATCGAAGCGAAGGAGTGTAGGTAAGGCCTGAGCGCAAAGCCCAAAACTGAACGGGCCGAGAATTTGTTGATGCGTTTTAAAACCTAAGCCTTTGTGACCTTTTGCGCTTTGGCGCATTCTTTAAAAATCAAACATTTTTTTTGTGCCCCTTTTTGTCCTTTGCGTCTTCGTGGCCCAAAATTTACTTTGCATCCCTGCGGCGCCTGTACTTCCTTTTTAATAGCACATTGCAACCCTGCCACCCCACATCGTACATCGTACCCCTGACATCGTACATCCTACTGTTGTTGTTGCATCTCCTGGTACATCCTGTAAGAATTTTGCGCATCCGGTTTGTTTGCTGAAACGCGATAGCTTACAACCGGTGCTTCATGACCATTGAGCTGCCCATTTCTTGAATGACCGTTCTCAATACTTACAGACACTTCCAGCACGTGCTCAGATGATCCTTTGTAAGTTCCTTTCACCGGTGTACAATCCGAAAAATTTCTACCGATCGCCAGGCGTACATGCCTGTCGCTGACAACACAATTATTTGTGGGATCAAGCCCGATCCATCCATAAAACGGAATATAAGCTTCTACCCATGCATGTGTGGCGCCTTCGCCACGCAGCTCATGATTTTTCGGACAGATGTATCCACTCACATAGCGAGCGGGAACATGGATCATGCGGAGCATAGTTAAAAGAATATGCGCAAAATCCTGGCACACACCTGCTTTAAGATCCCATACTTCTTCAATGCTTGTCTCGGTATTTGTAACGCCTTTTTTGTATTCAAAATTGTTGTACACAAAGGCGGATAGGGCCTGCGCATTGTAAAACGGATCTTGCTTGTAATGGACAATATTCTTTACCGTTTCTCCAAGCGCCGCATGTAAATCGTTATTGTCAATCTTAATAAAATCCATGTAAGGAAATTGTTCCTTCAATTCATCCAGATGTTCCCATTGTAGTTGTGCGGGTGTATTATCGGCTGGTAACATTACCGGGTGCGTCGTTACTTCAATATGAGAAGTAATTGTTAGCTCAGTATGTGGCCTCACGATGGAAAATACACCAACCTGATTGTTGAAATAATCGGTAAAGATTTCAACGGAAGGCTTATAGCTAATATTAATTTCGTGTTTTTTTACTTCCTGCAAAGTATCATTAACCGGGTACAGCATTATCTGGTTGGTGCAATCAATAACAGTTGATGCATATGCATAGCGTGTAACGTGTTTTATGGAATATGAAGGCATACAGTACGTTTAAGTGTTTCCGAAATAAAACTGGTTAAAGGAGTTGGCGATTTCAATCAGCTCTTTACGCGTCTGCACAAGAAACTGTTGCAACACTTCGCCGTTTGTTGAGCGCATGTTGCTATATTTAACGTTGTTCATCGCCTTGCCCAATAAAAACTCCAGCCTGTTATAATTCTCCGGCAGACTTTCAGTGCTTAGCTTTTCAAAGTTGCTGTTGAGTTGTTGCAGGCAGTATAAAATAGAATGCGGATAGTTGGTATTGTACAGGATAAGCTGCAGCACATTATCAAGCGTGAAATTGCCGCGATAGATCTTGAAGTAAAGCTCATAACCTGAAAGGGAATTCAGTAAATATCTTAGCGCAGGAGCTTCCAGTCTGTCGTTTGAATCGTAGTTGAGTTCCCGCAGTTTTATATTTAAAATGTCTGCGGTTTGGATAGATCTTTCTAATAGCTTGCCAATATTCAGATAATTGAATCCTTCGCCCCGCGGCATGGTAATATCTACGGTTCCATTGTAGAAAAGGCTATGCTGAATTAATGAATCAAGAATAGAAACAGGATCACCGGAACGCATCAGGTAGGCTATATCGGGATTTCTTATGGAGTGATAATAATCATTCAAACATTGCCACACTTCCCGTGTGATGTGATCCTGGATTGCGCGAGCACATTCCCGCGAACGGATAATATTATTGATCACAGACAGCAGGTTGTTGCGGTCCAGCAAAATATAATCCATCACTTTAATCGAATCCTCTTCAATTTCGGTAATGTCGTCAGGAGGTAGTCCGCCATAGGTGTACAGAACGGAGCGCCAGCTAAAGTCAGTCAATTCTTCCTGGGAAGAAATGTAGTTAGTTTTGAGTACACGCAACATGCCGTTGGTTCTTTCCATGTAGCGGGCCATCCAGTAAATAGTATCTGCTACGCGACTAAGCATATCTTCCTTGTTTATGTTGTAAAAGTGTTATGTGCCGGCATTGTCCGGCTTCATTTCATAAAAGCAAGCGTCGGTAGTGTAGTATTTAAAGTTTTTCCGCCTGATTGATTTTTACTGAGGCAGAAAAATCAACATCAAATTGCCTTTGTTTAAAGTGTTATGCAACAACCCATGTGTCTTTACTTCCTCCTCCCTGTGATGAGTTTACAACCAAGGATCCCTCACGTAATGCAACTCTGGTAAGTCCGCCCGGAACGATGTCTACTCCATCCGGACCGTAAAGTGCAAACGGGCGCAGATCCACTCTTCTTGGCTGTAATTCACCGTTGATATAACAAGGTGTTGATGAAAGACTAATGATCGGTTGTGCGATAAAGCTGCGCGGATCAGCCTCGATGGCTACTTTAAAAGCATCCATTTGTTCTTCGGTCGCCGAATTGCCTATCAGCATGCCATAACCGCCCGATTCATTGGTGCGTTTGATCACCATTTTGTGCATGTTCTCAAAAACCAGTTTCCTGTTTTCAGGATAAGCCAGCTGGTAGGTAGGAACAGTTTTTAAAATGGGCTCTTCGTTTAAATAATAACGGATCATATCAGGTACATAAGCATATACAGCCTTGTCATCTGCAACGCCATTACCCATTGCGTTTACTATGGCGACATTGCCCTTTCTGTATGCCCAGTAAATTCCGGGAACACCCAACATGCTATCTGGTCTGAATACTAACGGATCAATGAATTCATCGTCTACGCGCCTGTAGATCACATCAACCTGCTGTAAGCCCTTGGTTGTTTTCATGTACACATGATGGTTGTCAACAACCAGGTCCCTTCCTTCCACCAATTCAATACCCATTAATCGTGCAAGCGTGGTATGTTCAAAGTAAGCCGAGTTATAAATACCGGGGGAAAGCAGTACAACGGTTGGTTCACTGCTTTGCCTGTTGGCGAGTGAAAGAAGATTTTTTAAAAGAAGATCCGGGTAATTCTTTACAGATCGCACATTATTCTTTGGCAGCATATCCGGAAAAATGCGGTAGGAAATACTCCTGTTTTCCAGCATATAGGATACGCCTGAAGGTGTACGCAAATTATCCTCCAGCACGTAAAACTCCCCGTCGTGATCACGAATGAGGTCAACGCCGGCAATATGCGTGTAGATATCAAACGGAACATTTACATTACACATTTCCCTTAAAAAGTTAGGTGATGAGTAAATGAGCTTTGCCGGAACAATGCCGTCTTTGATAATGAATTGCTGGTGATAAATGTCTTTAAGAAAGATATTCAGCGCCTTTAGTCGCTGTTTAATTCCCTGCTCAACATGCATCCATTCATGGTTTTGAATGATGCGGGGAATAATGTCGAAAGGAAAGATCTTCTCAATTCCCTCGCCGCTGCTGTAAACAGTAAATGTGATGCCCTGGCTCATAAACAGCTTTTTTGCTAGCTCATCTTTATGAGTCATTTCCTCTTCCGACAGGTTTTGAATGGCGCAGAAAAAGTTTTTGTAATGATCTCTAATACCTTCCTGCCCGAACATCTCGTCCCAAACTCCTGTCTGTTCCCTGTAAGTGTAAAGAAGTGTGTTTTCAATCATAGTTAAAATAAATATACGATAATATTTCTTTAACTATTACTCAGATAATGGCAAAAATTGAATTTGTTAGTCAGATATATTTTAGTGTAATGTATTTGTTCCTACTTGTTTTTATTTTTGTTCTGAACAGTATTTTGAGCTTTAGAATGGTCTGTGTTCTGTTATCCAGTTTTTGATGTAGCTGATTATTTCTCCGGTTGCCGTGCCGGGCGGAAATAATTTACCGACTCCCATGGCCTGGAGGGTTTTCATGTCGTCTTCGGGTATGATGCCACCGCCGGTTAAAAGAACATCGTTCATGTTTTTTTCCTTCATCAGGTTGATGATTTTTGGAAAAACCGTCATGTGGGCGCCGGATAAAATGCTGATACCGATGGCATCCACATCTTCCTGCAGCGCTGCGTTCACAACCATTTCAGGAGTCTGGCGCAAACCGGTGTAGATCACTTCCATTCCGCCGTCTCTTAAAGCGGTGGCAATTACTTTTGCGCCGCGGTCGTGTCCGTCTAATCCCACTTTTGCTACGAGTACCCTGGGTGGCCTTTTCAGTTCTGTTGGCATGTGAATCGTTGTTAGTTATTCCAAAAATAGAATAGATAGCTGATGTCTGGTTTTCTGATGTCTGATTTTATTTCTGTGCGTCAGCTTTTTTAGAATATTTCTTAAAAAATCTTGTGAAAATAACTATGTACCTCATAAAGGAGTGTAATGGTTACACGGAGAAATACAGGAGGATCCACAGAGAGCACAGAGGTTTTCGCACATTTTCAATTATCAACTTTCAATTGTCAATTAAAAAAGTCGTTTTGATCACTTCCTCAGAAATTCTGCCCTTTGCTCTGCAATTGATCTGTTGATAAACGTGTTTAGTGAATCATTGCCATTTTCAAAAAGCACCACCTTGATTCCATTCTCTCTAAACAAAGGCATATTTACGGAGTCTTTGATCTCATATTTTTCATACTGTTGAAAAACAAGATCGTCTTTTTTGGGAATGTTGTGGCCGATAAACAGCATGTTTTTCGAGTGGGAGGAGTCCGGCAGCCACCACAAAAAATTGGCGTCATCGCTATATGCTTCAGGCAGTCCCAAAGATGGTCCGTAGTAGTTGAGAGCGCCAGCTGAATAATATCCGCGGCAATAAATAAAGATGGATTGCTTTTGTTCCGATGGCAAAGTGGAGTAAACTGCAGCAACTTTTTTTGCGAGCTCCTTCCATCCGATCATGTCTGCAAAGTCTTGTGGAAGCGGGTGTGTTTTCAAGTCTTCCCACTTAAAATCTCCCGTTTTGTTCATGCCGGTTTTTTGATAATAGTTCGCAAGTTTTTCCGGCTTGGCGATGGGCAGGACAAGCGGTAACGAAAACAATCCCAATGCCACAGGAAACAATATCATGGCAAATCTTGTCCATCTGAAACGTTTACTGGTAATTTTTTCAAGCTGAAATGCGCCGAATGCAAACAGCACCGGATATGCACCCAGTGCATAGTATGATTTACCCTGCAGATAAAGCAAGAGAATGATCACAAAAAGATAAGCCCACGCTATAAAGCGATACGCACGTAACGATGATGAGAAGAACAACGTCAACAATCCCGCGATCCAGATAAACACACATGGAAGGTTCATCATAAACTGGTCTATGATAAATGCGGGACGGTTGATGTATTGCAATTGCGTTTCCTGTAACTCCTTCATATGATGCAACACCGGGAAAAGGTGGTTGTATTGCCAAATGATATTCGGAAGAAAAATGATGATTGCAATAATTGCTGCGAAATAGAGATGCTTATTGGCAAAAATCTTTCGCTGAGGAGTCATAACCAGGCCAGCAAGAATGCTTATTGTATAAAATGCGACTGAGTATTTGCTCATTAACCCGAGGCCAACACATAAGCCGCAATAATACAGCCACTTGTTTTTGTTTGTCTGGATGTATTGGATTATAGAAAACGCAATTGCCGTCCAGAAAAACACTTCCAGAAAGTTGGGCTGAAAGAGAAAGAAAAGACGCAAATAACCGTCTAGCGCAAAAGGAAGAAATGCAAGCCAAACAGCAAATGCCCTGCCGCCAAGCGAGATAATGATTTTGCCTGTCAGGAAGAATGTCAGTCCGCCAAAAAGCGATGGCCAGAATTTTATCCAGAACATGCTGCCTCCAAATAAATGGGTAAGCCATGCAAAAACGGAAAGCAACGGAGGCACTTCCATATAACCCCAGGCCAAATGCTGTCCTTCCGCGAGGTATAAAAATTCATCCCGGTGAGGCTGATAAGAAGCGTCTTGTAACAAAAAAGGAAGAATGATTTTTACAACAGTGAGAATGTACAGCAGTTTTACATGATTTTTCATTCCCTGGGGTTTTGTTGAAGATAGGGAGAAATGGTGAAGGGAGGAGGGAGGAGTGAGGGGTAAAGGGTAAGGTATCAGGTGTAAGGTGTGAAAAGAAAAAGTACGAGGTACGAAGTACGAAGTACTTGTGTGCGGCAGGTTTAGCTTTTGCAATGCCATTACATGAGCGAAAAAGAAACCGGCTCTGGTATATAGCTGAAAATCTAATGGCGACCTTGTCGTAAACAAGATCGCCATTACGTAAACTGACGCACCTAGGTACTTCGTACCTCGTACTTAATGCTTATGCATTGCTGATTAGCTTCAGCGTGTTCTTAATTCTTTCGATCGTTTGTTCTTTGCCGATGATTTCTGCAATGTCAAATACACCCGGACCAAATTTGCCACCTACCAACATAATGCGCAAGGGCAGCATTAGTTCTCCCGGTTTTATCTGATGTGCTGCAGCCATTTCTTTGAATTCTTTGTCGAGATCATCGTGTTTCCAGACGGGCGTTAATTCAAGCGTCCTGATGAGCTCAGCAAAAAACTGTTGCTTCTTGTCGTCCCATTTTGGCTTGATGGCAGTTATGTCAACCTCTGCAGGGTGTTGGAAAAAGAAAGAAGATTGAGGTGCAAAATCGCTGAGTAAGGTGCAGCGATCCTTTACCAGCTCAATTATTCTGTCCAGTTTAGATTCGTCGGGTATTGAAATGCCTTGTTCAGCCAACGCTGCTTTTACATATGGTTTCAATTGTTCAGTGCTGTAACGCTTGATCCATTCCTGGTTGAACCATTTGGCCTTGTCGTAATTAAACTTTGCGCCGCCTTTATGAACGCGATCCATGGTGAATTTTTCCACAAGCTCCTGCAAGGAATAAATTTCCTGGTCGGTGCCATCGTTCCAGCCGAGCAAAGCAAGCATATTAATGAATGCTTCTGGCAAAAAGCCTCTTTCACGAAAACCTTGTGTAAACTCATTGCTGCGCGGATCGGTCCAGTTCATTGCAAACACAGGGAAGCCAAGTCTGTCGCCATCGCGTTTGCTCAGCTTTCCATTTCCATCGGGTTTTAAGATCAACGGAAGGTGTGCCCATTCAGGCATATTTTCCAGTCCGAACAAATATTTCCAAAGAAGTACATGAACCGGTGCGCTGGGCAGCCATTCTTCGCCACGGAATGCGTGCGTAATTTCCATCAGGTGATCATCTACTACAACAGCCAGGTGATAGGTCGGCATGCCGTCAGCCTTCAGCAATACTTTATCATCCACCAAAGATGAATTGAAGCTAACGTGACCGCGGATCATATCAGTGAAAGAAACCTCTTCATTATCAGGCATTTTGATGCGGATAACATAAGGTGTTTGTTCGTCCAGCAACTTCAGCGTTTCATCAGGAGGCAGCGTTAATGAATTCTTCAGGCCGGTTCTCGTAGCATGGCTATATTGAAAATTGGGTATCTCTTTTCTTTTAACATCCAGCTCTTCGGCTGTGTCGAAAGCGTAATAGGCATAACCTTCCTTAACAAGCCTGTCAGCGTATTCTTTGTATAATGCTTTACGCTCGCTTTGTCGGTATGGCGCATGAGGTCCGCCATGAAGAACGCTTTCATCCGGCTCAATGCCGCACCATTTCAGGCATTCAAAAATGTATTCTTCCGCACCCTCCACGAATCTTGTCTGGTCTGTATCTTCTATACGTAAAATAAAATCGCCGCCATTGTGTTTGGCGAAAAGGTAGTTGAACAAAACTGTTCTTACGCCGCCCAAATGCAATCCCCCGGTTGGAGAGGGTGCAAAGCGGACTCTTACTTTCTTTTCCATAACTGGCAAAGATAGGGAGCTATCGGCTATCAGCTATCAGCCATCAGCTGACTGGGCTCAGGCGTCAGGTCTCAGGTATCAGGTTTCAGGTGTGAGGTGTGGGAGAAAGTAAAAAGTCAAAATTGAAAAAGTAAAAACTGGGAATGAAGTTGAACTCCGCTGAAAAAACGTACAACGTATAGCCTCCAACTTACCACTTCCTTTTGCATCTAAAACCGTACACACAACACAACGCTGTCGCACTTGTGTACTTCGTACTTCGTAACTCGTACTTGAGCCGCATCGTACATCTAAAATCGTACACCTAACACCGTGCATTACAATGCCGTTACCACTTTCTTCCTATATCTTAACATTCTTCCCCCTCTTCACATCTAAAACCGTACATCTAACATCGTACATTCAACGATCTCCATATCTTTAGTTGTCTATTAATTTTTGCTAAAACAATTACCGATGAAAAGAATGCTTTTGAGCTTAATGGTTGCTTTTGTTTGTGTTGCCGCAACCGCACAGACCAAATACGTGCCTTCTGCGGAAAATCTGAAGGACCGGCAATGGTTCACTGATGCCAAATTTGGACTGTTTATTCACTGGGGACCATTCAGTATTCCCGGTTCCGGTGAGTGGGTGATGAATGAAAGAAAGATCACCGTCAAGAATTATACCCGCCTGATGGATTTCTTTAACCCGATCGATTTTAATGCGCAGGAATGGGTGAGCATGGCAAAGAATGCGGGTATGAAGTATATTACGTTAATCACGCGTCATCACGACGGATTCAGCATGTGGGATACAAAGTATTCTGATTTCAACATTATGAATTCTCCCTATAAAAAAGATATCGTGAAGATGGTTGCTGATGAGTGCCACAAGCAAGGGGTGAAACTCTTTTTGTATTATTCTTTGCTGGATTGGAGGAGAGAAGATTATCCGCATGAAACAGGTCGTACAGGCCAGTACAGTGGCCGCACCGGAAAAGGTGACTACGCGAGCTATCTTCAGTTTATGAAGAACCAGTTGACCGAATTGCTTACTAAGTATGGTGAAATTTCAGGTATTTGGTTTGACGGCCACTGGGATCAGACCGCGCCTGAAGGAGAAAAGGACAGAAGTTCCCGAATTGACTGGAAATATGATGAGATCTACGGCCTTATCCACAAATTACAGCCTCAGTGCATGATTGGTAATAACCATCACCTGACTCCTTTTGATGGTGAGGATTTCCAGATGTTTGAAAGAGATCTGCCAGGCGAAAATAAATCCGGTCTGAGTTTCCAGGAAGCATCAAACAAATTGCCGCTGGAAACATGTGAAACCATCAACGGATCATGGGGTTTTAATATTACGGATACATCTTACAAAACACCTAAGCAACTGATAGATTATCTTGTCAGGGCCAGCGGATATGGAGCGAATCTTTTATTAAACATCGGGCCAATGCCGAACGGTGATATTCAGCCTGAGTTTAAGGAACGTTTGGCATATATGGGCAAATGGTTGCAGACTTATGGCCAGACCATCTACAATACAAAAGGTGGTTATCTGCGTCCGCAAGCATGGGGAGCAGTAACGCAAAGCACCAACAAAATGTATGTGCATGTTTTGAAAAAAGACGCTGGAACGATTACATTGGAAAATTTCCCTTACAAAAAAATAAACAAAGCCTATTACTTCAAAGGCAACGGTGCAGTCAATGCCGTTCTTAAAAACGGAACAGTTACTATTACGCCAAATGCAAGTGAAGAAGATGATGTGGTGATTGTGCTGGAGGGGGCTTGATAGTCAATAGTGAAGTGGGTCAATAGTGAATGGTCAATCGTGAAAGGTGCGGGCGTTCAAAGTAATCCGGAAAGGTTCAGTTTTAATTATTCCGGGTTTACTTTTTACTCACTTTTCGCTATTGACCATTTTTTTGGAGATACGGTTTTTGCTTTCCTAATGAAAATGGTCGATAGTAGTTAAGGATTTGCACCCTTTCACTATTGACTATTCAATGCCGTTTCCTTAAGAAACACTAAGATTTATTCAAGTACGATTTACGAAGTACGAAGTACCTGATTCAGGCTTGCTTTACTTTTTGTAACCTCTTAAGGAAACGACATTGATTGGCTCTTCACCATTCACAATCCGCAAGTTGTAATTATTCCCCGAAGCCTCTCGCAGAGTTCACCATTGACTATTCACTATTGACGATTCACTTTCTTCGCTATTTTTGAACCATGTTCTACATGGTAAACACCTGGCTGTTAAAGCGCTTGTATCCCTCAAGCTTTGTTTGGGATGTGCCGACAAAAGAGAGGGAACTGTATCTTACATTCGATGATGGACCACACGAAACGGCGACTCCTTTTGTGCTTGATCAGTTGAAACAGTTCAATGCAAAAGCAACCTTTTTTTGCATTGGAAAAAATGTGGTGGAACAACCGGAGATCTATCGGCGCATTCTTGATGAAGGCCACCGAGTTGGAAACCATACACATAATCATTTGAATGGTTGGAAAACGGAAAATAAAACCTATCTCTCCAATATTTTTGAAGCGTCCAGGCATATCGATTCAAATTTATTTCGTCCGCCTTACGGAAGGATCAAAAAATTCCAGGCAAAACTTCTACAGGCTCCAGGTAACGCTTCGGCAAACGCGCATTTATACAAGATCATCATGTGGTCCGTATTAAGTGCAGATTTTGATATGGCATTAACTCCTCAGAAATGTCTCGATAATGTGGTGCTCAACGCCAAACCAGGATCAATTATTCTTTTTCACGACAGTACAAAGGCATGGGACAGAATGAGTTTTGCTTTGCCTAAAGTGCTTGCTTATTTTAGTAGAGAAGGATATAGTTTCAAAAGTCTGCCGGGTTAGTCAATTCAATTAAATATTGGTGGAAATTAACGCGATGGTTAAAAAAAAGAAAGGCCAAGGTAGAAACCTTAGCCCGTTTTTAATCCGTACCCTATGAAAACTGATCAAAAGTAAGGGTTATATCATTCATATCAAAGCGTTCACCAAAAGATAATATTTTTGCAAGTTAATTTTATGTAATACTTAATTGGTTCCTAATTAATTAGTAAAAGTTTCATATTTTAAAATCTTAATTTTTTAATGTTTTTTTAATGTTTAGGCCGTAATCCCAATCGGTCGCAAAAAAGCCGGACATTTGTCGAATGACTATTATTGATACGCACTGTCACTTGTATTCCGAAGAATTTGATAATGATGTTGATGAAGTGATTAAAAGGGCTCAAACTATTGGTATTCAACGTTTTTACCTGCCTGGAATTGATAGCAGCGCCATAGAAGGTATGCTAAACCTGGAAAAAAAGTATCCGGGCATATGTTACCCGATGATGGGTTTACATCCCTGTTATGTGAAGGAAAATTATGAGCAGGAGCTGGCGATTGTTAAGGATTGGCTTGATAAAAGACATTTTGTTGCTGTGGGTGAAATCGGACTTGATTTTTACTGGGATAAAACCTTTACCAAACAGCAATATGAGGCTTTTGAAACGCAGATGGAATGGGCGCTGCAATCTTCGCTGCCTATTGTGATCCACACCCGCAACGCCATGCAGGAAACGATCAACACTGTTAGGCCCTTTGCAGAAAAAGGATTAAAAGGAATTTTTCATTGTTTCAGTGGCAGTTATGAAAGCGCTGTTCAAATTATTAATATGGGTTTTTTGCTTGGAATTGGTGGCGTTACAACTTACAAAAATGCGGGAGTTGCGGAAGTACTGCAGAAAATAGATCTGCAACATATTGTATTAGAAACAGATGCGCCGTACTTAACACCGGTTCCATTCCGTGGTAAAAGAAACGAAAGCGCGTATTTGCAATATGTTGTAGACAAGCTGGCTGGCATAAAGAATGTCACACCCGATGAAATTGCAGATATTACTACTCAAAATGCCATAAAAATTTTCGGCAACTAGAATTAGAATAGTACTTTTGCGACCCTTCAAATACGGAGACGTGTCCGAGTGGTTGAAGGAGCACGCCTGGAAAGTGTGTATACGGGAAACTGTATCGCGAGTTCGAATCTCGCCGTCTCCGCAAAAAATGTCAGCTAAAAGTTGGCATTTTTTTTTGCTGTTTTGTCAAATCGCTTCAGCTTGCTTGCTGAAGAAAATGTCACCAAAAATTACCACATGATTCACTCATTTCTTATGATAGGCCAGTCAAATATGGCCGGCCGTGGTTTTAAAAAAGATGTTCCGCTCATTTTTAATGAAGGAATAAAGATGCTGCGGAATGGCAGATGGCAGATAATGTCTGAGCCCATCAATTATGATCGTCCCACTGCTGGTATTGGTCTGGCTTCGTCTTTTGCGGCAGCCTGGCGTTTAAAAAATGAGACAGAAGAAATAGGGCTGATTCCCTGTGCAGATGGAGGCACAAGCCTGGAGGATTGGGCTGTTGGGGGAGCGCTTTTTGATCATGCAGTTGCGGAGGCCAGGCTGGCCCAACGAACCAGTAAGCTTGCAGGCATTTTGTGGCACCAGGGCGAAACCGATTGTTTCCCGGATCGTGCGGCAGTGTATGGAGAGAAATTCAACGCAATAATTACAGAACTACGTCATCAGTTAAGTGTTCCGGATATTCCGTTGATCGTAGGCGGTCTTGGAGATTTTTTAACTGAGGGCTTGTACGGTCAATATTTTGATTCATATCCAATAGTGAATGAAGCGTTGGTGCAATTCGCCCAAACGCATGAGAACTGTTATTTTGTTACGGCTGAAGAATTGACTGCGAATGAAGATTACATCCATTTCAATGCTGCATCACTAAGAATATTCGGTGTGCGTTATTTTGAGGCGTTCAATAAACTTCAGCATGTTATGAAGCCATTTGCTCACGAGGACGAAGTATTGCAAGCCATTTATAACAGACCGCTTACCAGAAAAGAAAAAAACACATTACTGGAGTATCGCTTTGCATCCGGCGAAATAACGTTGCAGGAGTTTCAGGAGAAGGCCGCAAATAGTTAAATACTCTGTAGGTCTTTGTGTCTTCTTTGGCTGTTTCTCCGTGTAATAAAAAAACTTACACAGAGAGCACGGAGCAGACACAGAGTTTCACAGAGACATATCCACTGTCTTCGATATATCGTTTAATGTTTATCGACGCAACAAGTGCTATCGGTATTAAACCTTCCCCATCAAAAAAACAGAGGCCTGCAATTATTTTGCAGGCCAGGGTGTTTTCAAATGACCTTTTAAAAACGGACAAGAATCTTCTACTGCTTTAATAAATGTCTTCGACATGTAAAAAAGATAACCTGCTCAAAATTGAGTACTTCGTACTTCGTAACTCGTACTTATATGATGTCTTTGCTGAGTTAAGCTCTATCCCTCAATGGCTATTCGCTTCAGCAAATTGCTGAATATCATTCTTAGTAAATGTTGTCAACTCAATAACTGATGCGGAATGTCTTAAAAAAGGCGGAACAATTTGAAGCGCTTCTTCCTTGCTGTTAAAATCATTAATGAACCATGATTTGTGAACGCCGGCTTTGCATCCCCAATGTGCATTTGCCAGCAGATGTGATCCGGACTCAACAAACAATTTGATTACCTGTTTGCATTCAAATGTGTTTTCAGAGTGAGGAATTTCAATTAAATAAGTTGCCATTTTTTTCAGATTTAATTTGTTTGTGTAACCTGTTCAGCCAAACCGGTGGCTGCATCTTGTTTTGCATCGTTCAATCCAAACCAGCGCGCTTTTCTGCTGGAGCCAAATATTTCCTTGTCTATTACCAACAATTCGGATGCATCATGATGAATTCCAAAGGGCTTTGGTCCGGAGAAGAAATCTACGTCAACACGTGCAACCTGTCCCTTGCCAAATTCAATGTAACAAGATCCGGCGCCGGTATATGGATTATCGTTTTCTGTTCCTCTGTATGCAGCAATTATAGAAGCTGCTGCAATTTTTGCTGCGCCTTCGGCAAATACACCTGCTTTGGGCGTTCCTATACTGGTAACATCACCGATTGCATACACACCAGGAAATTTTGTAAGCAGGTTGGCCCTGTCAACAGGTATCCACCCATTCTCTGTCAGGCCACTTTGTAGTACTACATCGGGCGCCACATGTTTAGGAATGCCCAGGAACAGATCAAAAGGTAGTTCAGTCCCGTCATCCAGGATGGCTGTCTTCTCGCGAAGTGCACTCACTTTGTGTTGCGGAATAAACTGAATATTTCTTTCTTCAAATGCTTTAACCAATGCTTTTGAAGAATCAGGCGATGGTGGGATAGGGCTTCCAAAGGGGATCACAAGACTTATGGTGCATTCATCACGTAAGCCACCGCTTGTGAGATAATCATGCAGCATCAATGCGCCTTCGCTCGGAGCAGGCGGACATTTAAAAGGCGCGCCACAAACACCAACAATTGCATGTCCCTTCTTAATGTTGGGAATTATGTCGCGCAATTTTACGGCACCTTCAAATGTATAGTATTCATTGCCGTATTCAGCAAGTCCGGGTGTCGCTGCTATATCATAGTTGGCACCGAGTGCAACTACCAGGACGTCGGCCTTATGCGTTCCATTCGGTGTAGTAACAGTTTTGGTAACCGGGTCTATGGCTGTAATGATTTCTTTGCAAAAACGCACACCGGGCTTGGTAATGCTGCTGTATGGAATCTTAACTGTGTTAGCAGCCTTGTGGCCAAACATTACATCAAGCTTTGAAAAGCCGAAGAAAAAAGAGTCGTTTTGATCTATTAAGGTAAGATCGAGATTATCGCCTATTGTTTCAGAAAGTATTGAACTGAGTTCCAATCCTCCAAAACCTGCACCCAATACTATTACCCGTAGCTTCATTGTATGGACTTTAAAGGTGGTTAAAAATGAAGAAGGCTGTTATAAGTACGAATTACGAGGTACGAAGTACCCTGCTGCAAGCATACACTGTTTTATTTGCATTTTAAAATGAATCAGAATACTTGTTAATCCAATGTCGTTTAGTCGAGCATAGATCGTCAAATTTGGCAGATATTTCCTATCGTCGCGATCCCGGCTTGTCAGAAAAAATAATTGCAGCATCACCTGTGGCGAATAAGCGACAATGTGAAAAATCTGCCCCCGTACCGTGCCCTCGACGAGTAATTTGGTTAACCACAATCAAAAAGAGTTGACATCACACTTTTGTCGATAGCCCGTAGGGCTTATAGCTTAATAGAAGTCCTAACACGCAAGGTCCTTATTTGTCCGTAGGACATTAACCCTGTTAATTTGGTTAAAGCCCTAACGGGCTATGAGGTTCTCGATTCGATTATTTCTATTGAGCTTAATTCCCTACGGGAAAAATTGCAACTATTATAAAATCTGTCATTGGCACGATAGGAGAGGTCTCCTGAATGTAAATCTGATTGAGACATTGCATACGGCGTAAAAACTCTTTCCAGAAGAACATTGAGCCGCAATTTGCGATAATACTATTCCACGACTACCTAACGTAGCGCAAAAGCATTTTCAATCGACTTGAGCTTTCAGTTTCAATATCAACTTGCTCAGGTGAATGAGGGTGCCCCGGTACAAATCCCGAAGGGATGAAATTATTATAGAGAAGCGAAATATACTTTCCCCAAACCCTGAAAGGGTGACATTATTCTATATCAAAACCCTCACGTTGATTTTAAATTCACAATGTTAGGCTTTTTGCTTTAACTAATTCTTTCCTGGCTGCCCCACGATACGCAGGTAAGGCGTAACTGTCTTCCAGCCATTGGGAAATTTTGCTTTTGCTTCTTCGTCAGATACTGCGGGAACTATAATTACATCGTCGCCATTGTTCCAGTTTACAGGGGTAGCAACTTTGTGTGCAGCTGTTAGCTGCATAGAATCGAGTACGCGCAATATTTCATAAAAGTTACGGCCTGTTGTCATTGGGTAGGTCAGGTGCAGTTTTATCTTTTTATCAGGTCCGATTATAAACACTGAACGCACTGTTTGATTGGTGGCCGCAGTTCTGCCCTCGCAAGTGCCCACCTCGTCCGCAGGAAGCATTTCATACAGTTTAGCAATAGCAAGCGTTGAGTCGCCGATCATCGGATAGTTTACCGCATATCCCTGAGTTGCTTCTATGTCTTTCTCCCATCTTAAATGGCTTTCTACTGGGTCCACGCTCAAACCAATCACTTTGCAATTTCTTCGTTCAAATTCGGGAGCTAGTTTGGCCATATAACCCAATTCGGTAGTGCAAACAGGTGTAAAATCTTTTGGGTGGGAAAAAAGAATAGCCCAGCCATCACCAATCCACTCGTGAAAATTGATGACGCCCTGTGTTGTTTCGGCTTGAAAGTCTGGCGCAACGTCGCCTAATCTGATACTCATATAGTTTAGTTTTATTGGTACTTGAATTAGTTGATTAATTTATAATAGCAGATGTTTCTTTTTGCAGTTTTCACACTCGTATCGCTGCGGCTTCAATCGTCCAAAAGAAACTATGCCTATAATCCTTGATATGACGGATCTCTTCTTAGCTACCAGGTTGCCGCCGCATGCTGTGCAGCGTATCCCGATAACTGTCCGTTGAATAATAATCTTGTCTAAATCCAGTAGCGCCATATCAGGAACAAAATTGCACTTGCTCCGAGGGGTTTTAAAATAAAAGGGACGAATATGCCAGGTTAGGGATGAACAGCAGGAAGTTTGGGAGAAGAAAGTTGGAACGTTTAAGTTTCATTAATACCCAACGCCTTCAGGAGATCCTCTCTATAAGATTTTCCGGTGGGGATCCTGATGCCGCTAACAGTAACTTCAGTGGGAAAAACATCATCTACCAGGCTAACGTTTACGGAATAACTGCGATGGATGCGGATAAAGGTTTTTTGATCCAAATGGGAAATGAAGTCGTTGAAAGTCGATCGCACCATTACTTTCCTTTGAGATTTAAGGTGCAGTGTAACATAATTGGCGTCACTTTCCAGGTACAACAATTCACTAAAAAATATCTTTCTGAATACATATCCATCTCTTACAAACATGTAATCCTTTGTATGATAAGCACTGCCTTGTTCTGTCTTTGAATTAGGGTGATTGCCGGTAAAATTGCTGAATGCAATTTCAATGGCAGCGAACAATTCTTCTTTGGTAAAGGGTTTTACAATGTAAGCGTTTGGCCTCACTTTTTTTGCGCGGTCGATTGTCTCTCCGTCGCTGTTTGCTGTTAAAAAAATAAACGGTATATGATATAGTTCATTCAGCTTTTGTGCTACATCAATGCCATCTTTTTTGCCTGATAATTGAATATCCAAAAGCAATAGATCAGGCCTGTTTTGTTCAAGCATTTCAATTGCCTCGGTATAATTTATTGCAGGTCCGCACTGCGCATAGCCAAGCTCATCCAGGGTATTTAAAATAGTTCTGGCTATCACAAGTTCGTCCTCTACAACGCCTATTTTTAAAACGCTCATAGGTTTTTAGTCTTCGTTTTTACGTAAGTTACGGTTAGTAAAATTAATGATAAACAGAGCGCCGTCTTTATACTCGTATTTCACATTGCCTCCAATTTGCCTGCTTAAGTCGTTGATCAATTGTATGCCCAAGGTAGTTGCGCGGCTCAGATCGAAGTCTTCCGGCAAGCCAGGTCCGTTATCCGAAAATTTCAGCTGGTATCTTCCTTCTGTTACTGTATGAATTTCAAGATTTATTTCTCCATTAACACCGTTATTAAAGGCATACTTGAAGGAATTGGATAACAATTCATTCAGAATCAAACCAAGGGGAACAGCTGAATCAATATCCAGGTATAGCACCGGCACATCAATATGCATAGCTACCGGGTGTTGTTTTTTATATACACTTTCAATCTGCCTGCACAAATCAGTAACAAATTGCTTTAGTTCGATGCCGCTTAAGTTTTCAAACTGGTAAAGGTTCTGGTGAATTAATGCAATGCTTCTTACACGGTTACGTCCTTCCATCAGGGCCTCTTTGGCAGTTTCATCATCCATGCTTTTGCTCTGTAATTCCAAAAGACCGGAAATTACCTGCAGATTGTTTTTTACACGGTGATGTATCTCTTTCATCAAAACATCTTTCTCAGCAAGCAATTCAGCCTGCTCGGATAATGATTGTTTTAACTGTATCGTTCTTTCGCTTACCGTTTGTTCCAGCTTATTTTTATCTGCAGCAAGCTGGTTTATTCTAAACCTGATGAAGGCATACACGCCGGCAATAAATAATACCGCCAGTAAAGTAATGAACCACCATTCCAGGTAAAATGGTTTTAAAACAATTAGCGGAATGTTTAACTCGCTTTTGCTCCAGGCACCTTCGCGATTCTGAGATTTAATATGGAGGGCAAATTTACCATATGGCAACCCGCTGATACGAATAGAATTTTCGTTGATGTAGATCCAGCCCTTGTCAACGCCTTCGATCTTGTATGCATAACGGTCTGCTTCTTCTCTGGCAAAATCCAGTAGCCGGAACTCGAGTGTGAAAAACTGGTCATCCGGTCCAAGTGTAATTCGTGATGTTGCCAGCAAATCACTTGTTTTATTAACAAGTTTGTTTTCCGGACCCACGAACTGGTTAAATGCAATAATGCGTAACGGGGCATTCAGCGAGCTGGTATCAGCTTCAAAATCCTTAGGATCAAACCCATTCACACCATCTATTCCTCCAAAATACAATTTGCCGTCTTTTGCCCTGAAGGAGGATGTTCTGTTGAGCTCATTATGCGATATACCTTCGGCCGTTGTGTAGGTGTTAACAGCAAAGGTTTTTGTGTTAAAGCGGATGAGCCCGTAGTCAGAACTTATCCAAAGGTTATTGTAGTTGTCAGGTTCAATTCTGTATAACACATCGGAGGGAAAGCCTCCGGTGATGTTGAATTGTTGAAATTTATTTGCCTTTCTATCCCAACGGTATAATCCTTCTCCATTTGTTGCCAGCCAATATATTCCGCTGGCATCAGCAAACGCATCCAGTAAACTAAGCTGGTCGATGAAGCGGGATTGATATTTTACAACGGACCATTGCCGGTTGATCGAAGGTGTTTGTTTATTGTCTCTGACAATTTTGTACAATCCATTCTCCGCTACTGCCCATATGGTATCATTTGCATCTTTAAAAAAGCGATAGACAAATTTCGCTTCTTGTGACGAGTAGGATAGAGAATCGAATTGTTTGGTGTTGGAATTAAACAACAAAAATCCATTTGTTCTTCCCAACAAAAGAAGGCTGTCATTAACTGAAAGCATCGACCATATTTCAGTTCCTGAGCCGCCGGAAAATTTTGAAAGTGTGTTGCTGTTTTCATCGTAGCGAAACAGGTTGCTACCGCCACAGTACAGGGTAGAATTGTGGTTGACAAGTGCATACTTTATCTCAGCGTCGCCAACATTTTTCTGGTAGCCATTTTGTTGTAGAAAAGTATTTCTCCATATATTGGCGACAACCCTGCCTTCTGTATCCGCGTAAATTCCCCGGGCCTGGCTGTTTGTTTCAATAAATTGTTGTTTATTGGTGAAGTACTGTTTAAACCTGTTCTTCTCGATCTTCAGTTGCAATATGCCGAGTGAAGTACAAAGCCAGCGGTTTCCAAAATTGTCGAGAAAGAGCTGGTAAAGAAATAAATTCTCAAAATTCTTTATTTCTGACTTGTCCACTATTTTCAGGAATGTGTTTTCATTCCAGAGATAGAGTGCATCGGTACCAATGTAAAGTATACTTGATGCACCGTCTGCAGAACAGGCTATCTGGTACCAGTATTTTCCTTTTATACTATCTGTACCTGGGCGCTGAATATTGTAAGGAAATAAACTGCGTCCCGAATGTGTTACAGCACCCACATTAAACCTGTCCGTTTCGGTGGAAGTGTTATAAGCAATGAGCAGATCGTTCTGACTATTGAAGCCAATGGGCAGGGATCGTAAAGCATCCGGCTGCGTGAATATAACTTCGGTTTTATCCGTTATTAAGTATTGGTTAGCTCTGTTAAACAGTTTGACCAGGGCTGTTCCGTTAGCAAAAAAGCATTGAGGTCCGGTACTGCGAAAGTCGATAGCGGGAAAAGAATCCTTCCATCCCCAGTCGTTAATCTGGTATCGCAATTTAAATCCCTTTTTTGAAGAATATTTCCAGAGCTGGAAAGGATTGGCTGTAAGAAAGTTTATTTGGTCTGTGCCGTCGTTGGAGATCCAGTAAACATTCTGCTCTTTAAAAGGCAGGTTTGGAAAGGCGGCTGTGAGTGTTTGTACTTCCTGCGTAGCAGCGTTCATCACGTCCACTTTGCCGTTTGTTGTAAGCTGAAAGCCGGTGCTGCCATATTCAATAAACAGGTTGCCGGCATCGTCTTTTGCAAGCTGCACAACCTTATTGTCCTGTAGTTTATTTCGCTGCCGGGTAAAGAGCAGGCAATTTTTACCATCATAACGATTCAGTCCATTTCGTGTTCCAAACCACATGAAGCCCGATTTATCCTGCAGGCCACAAAATACTTCGTGAGATGCAAGTCCCTCTTCTATGGAAAGTAGTCTTTTTGTAATAGTGTAATCGACTGTATTGTTAATAACAGCACTTTGCCCCCATACAGCGATTCTGGTTGTTAGCAAAACCAGAATCAAGGTGTAGCGGTAAAGAAAGGGGCATTTCATTATGTTCTTGAAGATACATTATATTGATGATTGGGCTTCCATCAAATCTCGCAATGTGTAACTGGGAGACGACTGTCAAAACGGAAGTAAGAAGCTCAAAAAATGAAAAACCCTAATTCGTGAAACGTATAACTCGCTAATTTGTTGGTAGGGTTAAGGACATTGCTCCGCCTCATATCAACAACAGCGGTCCGCGTGATTGCGCAAGCGTCCTTTCATTCTATTTTTGATTGTGGTAAACCAAATTCTGCAGTGCAAATGGCAGATTTTAGAACAACGACAAGTTTTCCCGTAGGGAATTAAGCTCAATAGAAATGAATGAGTTCAGGTAATCGTAGCCCGTTAGGGCTTTAACCAATGTAGGGTTAATGTCCTACGTACAAGAGGAGCATAAATTATTAGATTGTCTATTGAGCTGTAAGCCCTACGGGCTATCAACGGCAAGGGCCTGTCATGTTATTTTTGATTGTGGCAAACCAAATTTTCTAATCAAGCTGCTTATTGAGGATGCCGGTTGCAATTATTTCAGGGGAAGAAATTGGATGTACCATCAGCCCTAAAAGGAGAAAAGAGGTTGGGGCTTACCCAACCTCTTTTATAAGAGGACATGTATAGTGGAGATGATTGTAAAAGGTTCTAAAAAAGATCATATTGCCCGGAAGTTTCTATCGGCCAGCAGCGCTTCCAGAGATGGGAGATCCATTCCTTCCAGTTTCCGGCTTTTTTGGGAACATAGCTATATTCCGCCTTCATAATCTTCAACTTAATCATAAATGTTGTTCCGTTTGTGTAAGCCCGCTGTGCCGAAAATTTCTCGGGAATCAATGCGTCTTCCTGAATAGTTGCTACGCCACTTACCAACAACCGCGTATCGCGTCCTTTTTGATAATACTCGAGGTATGCATAAAACTCCTTCTCACTGAATCTTGTGTAGTTATCGTTACTTGAAGTAAGAAACCAGACATGTCCTTCTTCATCTACGTCCAGCGTATTAATGAGGTTGTTTGGCAAGGTTTGCATAGTATCAACATCAGCCCGGAATATCGCTTTTCTTATCTCACAAATCTTTTCTGCAAGAAATTTCAGATGGTTGCCCTTTTCGGTTATTGTATCATTATATAACATAAGCGGTAGCGTTACGCTTATAAATAAAACAAGGCTTGTACCATTTTGCACGAAAGCGTGCTAAGATGTTAAAGCAGCTTTTTCTTAAGCTCGTCGCGTTAATTTTTGATGATTTTTTTCCTCAGCAAAATATATAAATCTACAGTCGGCGTCAGTCCTCGGCCATACTACCACAAAAAATGCCTTTAAATATATAAGGCACAATTCTTTTTACGTCCGTACAATAATAGTACGCGCTTGTATGAATGCAATTCTTTCTAAAAAACTTCCCAGGCTGTCCTTGATGGACTGTGAACAAATGGCTAAAGCCATTCATTTGCAATATGTGAGTGATTCCAACCCCGGTATTCGACGAATAAGGAGAGGAGATGTTTTCGATTATGTATTTAATGGAAAAAAAGTCCGGAATAAAACCACCCTGGAAAGGATCAAATCACTGGTAATTCCGCCGGCATGGGAAAATGTCTGGATTTGTGATCTCTCAAACGGTCACCTGCAGGTTACCGGTATTGATGCCAGGAACAGAAAGCAGTATAAGTACCATCCTTTATGGGTTGATGCCCGTAACATAAGCAAGTTCTATCACTTGCATGCATTTGGTAAAAGCCTGGAAGCAATAAGAAAAAGGGTAGAAGAAGATCTTTCCCTTCCCGGTCTTCCTCAACAAAAAGTACTGGCTGCAGTCATAAGCCTTATGTATAAGAGCGGAATAAGGGTAGGCAACAACGCTTATGAGAAAGCCAACGGTTCTTACGGACTAACCACGCTAAAAGATAACCACGTTGACATAAAAGGTAGCGATATGAAATTTTCCTTTAAAGGAAAGAAAGGTGTGTTTCAGAATGTGAGTATAAAAAGCAGGCGGCTGGCACGAATAGTTCAACAATGTAAAGACATACCGGGCAAGGAGTTATTTCAGTATTACGATGAAAACAATGAGCGAAGAAAGATTGATTCGGGAATGGTAAACGCTTACATAAAAGAAATAACCGGCGAGGATTTTACAGCCAAGGATTTCCGTACCTGGAACGGCACCATACATGCGTTGCTTGCCTTTAAGGAGCTTCAATTCTTTGAAACGGAAACCGAAGCCAAGAAAAAAATCGTACAGGCATTGGACATTGTCTCCACACAACTTGGAAATACAAGAACAGTGTGCAGAAAATATTATGTGCACCCCGCCATTATTTCCAGGTACGAAGACAAAAGCCTTGAAAAATACATAACCGAATTAAATAATATGGATACCAATGAAAATGAAACCACACTTAGCTCTGAAGAAAAAATAGTAATGAAGATATTGGAAGATGAGCTGCTATAAAGCAAATGTGGCACAGATTTTTTATCCGGTATAGTTATAACGGCGATAGTAAAATACTTAAAGCAGAACAATGGAACATTTAATATATATACAAAATGGCGAAGAGGCCACCCTGGCAAGTTTTACATTGATAGATCACCCGATGCACCTGATGGCTAAAGTTTGTTTTGAAGATGGTTATGAAAACATATTTTTTACAGATGTGGAAACAGGAGAATGGATAGAGCAGGATCTGGGATTTACGAGCCTCGCAAAACAGACCGGGCAGAGTTTGGCCGGGTATTTCAATTACCAGTGTGATGAGTACAAGCCGATCCAATGGTTTACCGGGGGAGGAGCAAACTATGCTTTTGGTTATCATAAATATCTGTCCGGAGAGTTTACCGTATTTGAAATTTACAATCAGAATTTCAGGTATATGTTTTCAGCAATACAATGCGATAACGGACTGTGGCAAATAATTATGTTCAATGGGGATCTTGCGTGGAATTTTCCCCCATGTTGTAAGGATGAAATTCCCTACATGATAGATGTATATAACCTATAGTTAATTATTTCTAACCTTAAATTTAAAATTATGAGATCGATATTATATCTGATAGCAGTAATACTGGTGATAGGTTGGTTGCTTGGGTTCTTTGTGTACAATGCAACCGGTTTAATCCATATCCTGATTGTTTTAGCAGTAGTCTCTTTGTTGCTGGGTCTTATTCAAAGAGCATAGCTAAAACAAACAGAGACAGCAGGAACGAAAGAAAAATGTTAAGGAATTATTTTTTTTTTAATCATTCCCATGCCTGTAATAAACATTACAGGCATTAAAATTGTTGAGCTAATGAATATAATATGCTTGTCATGATACACCCCACATTGAATACCAGAGAAAGAAGACAAATTCGCCACTCTTTCGCTAAGTTGGCAAAGCTATTAACGACAGTGCGGGCGTCGAGAATTAAAATGGAAAATGTAGGCTTACAGATAAAAGACAAGTATTTAAAAAGAAGTATCCTCACTTTTGTTACCGAAACGGCGCCATGCGAGGAAAATATCCAGAGACAAATGGATAGTCTTTCACATGTATTTCCACTGCAGGACCTGCATACACCTGAAAAGGATAGGAATGATGACATCAGTTTTAACTGTCCGTTTCAATGTGCTATGCATTATGAGAAAGAAGTTGTATCAGCTTTCAGGTCTGTACTAAACGATAGTGAGGTTCTTTCTGAAATAAGAAATACCATGCAGTCTCAACTCAACGAGATTTTATATTCTTACCTGAAAATTAAACTGCTCAACAGTTTTAGTCTAAAAGAGATATCACGTAAAGATGATATATTTTAAAGTACTGTAATCTCCGGCTATAATCAGACCGGACTTAGTGTGTTTGGTTTTATTTATCTGATTCTTCTTTTAGTTTTAGATACGATCCAAATGCATGTTTCAAAGTAAATATTTATTTCATGCTTAATGGCACAATGCTTCAGTACTTTCATTGGTATAGTCCTGCTGACGGAAGTGTGTGGAACAAACTTAAGGACGAGGCAAAGAATTTATCAGAGATGGGCATTACTTCGGTTTGGTTGCCGCCCGCCTATAAAAGCACTGAGGGTGGCTTTTCTCCGGGATATGATGTTTATGATATTTATGACCTGGGTGAATTTGATCAGAAGGGTTCTGTCAGAACTAAATATGGCACCAGGGATGAGTATATTGAGGCTGTAAATGCAGCTCGTGCTGCGGGACTGCGTGTTTATATCGACGTAGTTCTAAACCATATGGGCGGAGCGGATGAAACGGAAAAAATACCAGTCAGGAAGGTTGATCCGGAAGACAGAAACAAGTTCATCAGCGATACGTTTGAAATAGAAGCGTTTACAAAATTTACCTTTCCTGCCCGGAAGGGAAAATACTCACAGTTTATCTGGGATCATAGTTGTTTTTCGGGCATTGACTATGCCAAAGATTTAGAGGAAACCGCCATTTTCAGTATTCAGAACGAATACGGTCCGGGCTGGGAAGATGGTGTAGATGAGGAAATGGGCAACTATGACTACCTTATGTTTGCAGACATTGAATTCAGAAATCCGGCTGTGAGGGAAGAACTGAAAAGATGGGGCAAATGGTATTATGATACCGTGCAATTTGACGGCGTTCGATTAGATGCAGTTAAGCATATCAATCAGGATTTTTATAAAGAATGGCTCGATTTTATGCGGGCCGAGACAAAGGATGATCTGTTTGCAGTTGGAGAATACTGGTTTATTGATCTTAACCCATTGCTGAATTATATAGATGTTACAGAAGGCCGCATGAGCTTATTTGATGTGCCTCTGCACAACAATTTTCATAAAGCTTCAAATGCCGGAAAAGACTACGATCTTACTACAATATTCAATGACACATTAGTAGCAACTAGACCGGAACTGGCTGTAACACTGGTAGACAATCATGATACTCAACCTTTGCAAGCCCTGGAAGCGCCTGTTGAAGCATGGTTTAAACCGATTGCATATGCGCTTATCCTGTTAAGGGCTCAAGGCTATCCCTGTATTTTTTATCCGGACCTGTTTAGCGCAACGTACACAGATAAGGGGGGCGATGGAAATGACTATGAAATATTTTTGCCTGCCTGCGATAAAATTGACAAGTTGATCTTAGCCAGGAAGCAATATGCTTACGGTGAACAGAGAGATTACCTGGACCATCCCAATTGTATTGGATTTACCCGGGAAGGTGTAGATGAAGTAGGGAATTCAGGCTGTGCAGTTATCATCTCCAATAGCGAAGATGGTTTTAAGACAATGGATACCGGCGCAAGAAACGCCGGAAAAACCTTTATTGACCTTTTAGGCAATCATGAAGGTGAAATAAAACTGGATGAGGATGGTTGCGGCGAATTTCAGGTAATGGCCGGATCTGTGAGCGTTTGGGTGCAGAAGCCTTAAACGGAACCAATGAATACAATTGTTTAAATTGTGTTTAAATAGCTGATTTGTGAAAAGTAAACCCCTTGCTTTAACGGATGAAAAGTATCAATCTCCTTCAAAATATACAGACCACTGCTGCATCCCGACTGGCCGGGCGGATACGCATCGGTTTTATTACCGCCATTACACTTTTGTTTATTTCATATCTTCTGACATTTTATACTTCAAACCAGCTGATCAAGCAGGCGACCACCATTAATCAGACAAAAGACATCCTGAACAACCTTGAGTTTGTTATTTCCTATACAAAAGACGGGGAAACTGCCATGCGCGGTTACCTGGCTTTTGACAATGCTGCATTTCTTGAACCTCTGAAAAATGGCCACGGCAGAGCAGATTCTGTACTAAGAGTTTTAAGACACATAGCACGCGATGACGAGTCCCAGGAAAAAATTGCCAGGCTCAAAAAGCTTGTTGACAGGCGCTACGAGTTTTTTTCCCTTGCTGTAAATAGCTTTAATGAGAACGGGCATGTTGTTACGCCTGAACTTCGGCAAAAAGCACTCGATGAAAAAAAGTTCATGGACTCTGCAAAAGCCATTATTTCCCAAATGCAATTGAAGGGTAAGAATGCACTTAAATACCCCGCAGAGGATATGAATTCATTCTCTTCGGCGATACGGTTTGTAAACATCACGTCTTTTTTATTGGCGGCCCTGCTGGCCCTGTATTCGGTAATTATCTACAACAGAGAAAACAAGCTGAAAGAAGAGGCCAAATTGCGCGCAATGGCTTACAGGGATGAACTGGAGAAAAGAATAGAAGAGCTTAACAGCGCTAACAAAGAACTTCTTGAACTGCGCAGCATTGAGAAATTTGCTGCGACCGGCCGCATTGCCCGCACAATGGCGCACGAAGTGAGAAACCCGCTCACGAATATTGGCCTTGCCTCAGAACAATTACGGGGAGAAATAGATGGCAACAATGAAGAAATAGCGCTGTTGATGGGGATGATTGACAGAAATGTAAGTCGTATAAATCAACTGATAACAGATCTGCTCAATTCCACAAAATTTGTTCAGTTACAGTATACAAAGGTTAACGTTAATAATTTGGTTGATGATACGCTGATGCTCGCCAAGGACCGGATTGATCTCAAAAATATTAAACTGGAAAAAAGCTACGATCCTAACCTCTGCGATATAAAAGTGGATCCTGAAAAGATGAAAATAGCCTTGTTGAACATTATTGTAAATGCTGTTGAGGCAATGGAATCTTCCAGCGGTGTTTTAAACATAAAGACCGAAAAAGATGGTGACAAATGCCTTATCAGGATTACAGACAATGGAAGCGGCATGGATGAGGAAACAGTAAGCAAACTATTTGAACCTTATTTCACGCGAAAGCCAAATGGAACAGGCCTGGGATTGACCAGTACACAAAATATCATACTAAATCATAACGGAAAAATTGCTGTGATGAGCGCTCCGGGAACGGGAACTTCTTTTACAATAACGCTGGAAGCTTAAAAAAAGCCCTCGTTTTACAACAAGGGCTGTGATTTCAAGGTTAACAACTGTTTCAATTAAGAAACCATTGTTTGAATATTATTGCTAATATTCAGATATAGGTAGCGATTTTAAAAAGATCTTTTTTAGTAAGAACGGTTCAAATACTTCCTGAACCGTGCAGAGAACAAATATATTTAAATTTTACCAATTAAAAATGGGGAAAAAAATCCACACTATGAGGTTGCCTCGGTGACGATATTGTAAATTGTTTGCCTGGAAAATGGTTTACTTACGAAAAAATCTGCCCCTTCATGCGCCGCTTTCTGCCTGTCCGCATAAGTATCATTTGCAGTAATCATGGCAATTTTGGTCAATGGATAATACTTTTTTATATAGGAAATGAAATCCAATCCGAGCCCGTCAGGCAAATGGTTATCTAAAAAAACCACTTGCGGTATTTCCTTTTTTAACAGTAATTCGGCGTCAGACAGTGTATTTACATAGGTAGTTCTAATTTTTTTCTGACGGAGCATTCCAGTAAGTAAATAGCATATATCAACTTCATCATCTACTATCAAAACCTGTAGCGTTGAATGAGCGATTGAATGGGTAATACTTTTTCCTCTATTCATGTCAAATGATTAAAACCGCAAATTTTCAAAGGGTACGATCATAAAAATGTGCCATAGTTTCGGTGTTGAAAACTGCATCTCTGAGAAAAAATGACGTTTAATCATTTTAGGCATTTTTATTGACAAAGAATAACTGCCTCTCTGCCAAAAGAGGTTCCGATAATGTAACTTTATAAAGACAAAACCTGAATCCTACTGTGGCTTATAATGTTAAACAGTAAAAAAATCGTATGAAAAAAAGAGTACTCATCATTGATGATGATATTGACATGTGCGCACTGCTTAGCAGGTTACTTATGAAAAACGGCTACGAAGTAGAAGTTTCTCACAGCGGCTTGAAAGGGATAGCAAAATGCAAAGAAACACCGTTTGATATTGTGTTATGTGACTACAGGCTGGGAGATAAAGAAGGTAAGGATGTACTCGTGGCGATCAAACAAATGAATCCGGAGACAATCGTATTTATAATCACCGGATATTCCGACATTAAAACTGCTGTGGAAGTAATAAAGCTGGGCGCTTATGATTACATTACCAAGCCGTTAATCCCGGATGAAGTATTAAATGTCCTTGCCCTGGCTTTACGCGAGCCTTCGCCTCCGCAACATTCCCAGGCAGCTGAAGCAAGAAAGCCCGAGGAAAAAAATGCGCTTGCGCCCCTGTCTTCCAATAGCAATTTTATGGTTGGGGTTTCACCTGTTACCAAGGAACTGTATACTCAGATTGATATAGTAGCTCCGACCGCTTACAGTATTATTCTGTACGGAGAAAGTGGAACAGGTAAAGAAGTTATTGCTAAAACAATTCACGACAGAAGTAGCCGGAAAGACAAACCGTTTATTGCGATGGATTGCGGTACGCTGTCTAAAGAGCTTGCGGGAAGCGAATTGTTTGGACATGTGAAAGGAGCTTTTACAGGAGCATTAGCTGATAAGGAAGGCCATTTTGAGCTGGCAAACGGAGGCACACTTTTCCTTGATGAAGTCGGGAACCTATCTTACGATATTCAGGCTTCGTTGTTGAGGGTTATCCAGGAAAGGAAATTCAAAAGAGTTGGCGGTAACAAGGAAATGAGCCTTGACGTACGTATTATAGTTGCTTCTAACGAAAACCTGCAGGACGCTTACAGGCGTGGAAAGTTCAGGGAAGATCTTTACCACAGGTTCAATGAATTTTCCATCAATCTGCCGCCGCTGAGAAACAGGAAAGAAGACATACCGTTGTTTGCAAATTTCTTTCTCGAAAAGACCAACCAGGAAATAGGCAAGCAAATAGAAGGTTTTGATGACGATGTTATGAGTACGTTTTTGCAATACTCGTGGCCGGGTAATCTAAGGGAATTCCGTAACGTGGTAAGAAGGGCAGTACTGCTTACACCTTCAGGCAAAATAAGTGCTTCTACCTTGCCGTGGGAAATTAAGAATGCACCATTGATCACTGATACCGAGCAACGGATCTCAGCCACCACTCCAGGCGCTGCTGCTCCACAGCAACCTGTTTCAAAAGAAAGGGACCTGAAGAATGCAGCGGCAAAGGCAGAATATGAAACGATCATGAGCCTTCTTAAGGAAGTAAACTTTAATAAAAAGAAAGCCGCGGAAATTCTGAACATAGACCGGAAAACCCTGTACAATAAAATCAGGAATTACGAGGAAACCAGGGAATTGAACTAATAAAAAAGGCCTTGCACCGCAAGGCCTTTTTTATTGTAATCTATTTGTGTAAATATTTATTCCGGCCTGCCAGATGTGCTGGCTACTAAAGGCTGATAGCTCATAGCTGACAGCTCCAAGCTTCTTACCAATTCCCCATCTGTTCCGGTACCACACGTTCATTGTGATCTGCAGGCTTGTTGGCCCAATCCTTATCATATTTCACAAACCAGCTTAGCCAAAGGCTTCGCGACAATCGCATTATGACAGGTTGAAGCACCAGCAATACAAGCGAATTAAGGCCCAGCCAATAGAAAATCCGGTTGTCCTGGATAGAAAATCCAATTAATACCCACCAGGCAATAAAAGTGGCAACAGTAAGCGCAACAGTTATTGCATAACTCACATAGCCGGTGCCGTAATAAAAGCCAACTTCTATCTCCGTCGGTTGTCCGCATACCGGACATTTATCATTCATCTTAATATACTTGCTTTCTTTAAGATCATACGCATTACCGGATTTAAAAATCCTTCCCTCCCTGCATCTTGGGCACTTATTGCTTAATACACTTAACAGATAAGATGGTTTACGCTCGCCACTCATAATAAAAACAATTTAAAATCGCTGTGCTGCAAAGGTACGTAAAAGCTATCAGCTGTCAGCTATTGGCTTTTAGCTATCAGCTGTTAGCAATTAGCCATTGGCAATCAGCTATCAGCATTGCAAACGGTGCGTCCAACATAACGCTGCTGCACTTAAGTACTTCGTACTTAAAACCACATCGTACATCTAAAACCGTATATCGTACATAATACTGCTGCACCTAAGTACTTCGTACTTCGTAACTCGTACTTAAGACCACATCGTACATCTAAAACCGTACATCTAACATTCCACAAAATTCCGCCATGCCCCTCCATTAAACGCTTCAACTCCTGCGTTGGACAGAAGCGCAACAGCAAGGCTGCTTTTTACTCCATTACGGCATACTGCAATAACAGGCTTTTTCTGAACACTTAGCTGGGGAACTTTCTGAATTAAAGATTGCAAAGGCAGATTACGCGAGTTTTCCAGGTGCCCTGCGCTAAACTCTGTTGGTGCACTTACATCAATAACAATGGCTCCTTCTTTGGAAAGTTGCTGAAATTGCTTTTTGGAAAGAAATGTTTTCGCAAATTCTTGGATAAAGTTTGTCATAGGAATATTGTTCAGTGAGAAATAGCGATATCTGGTAGTCGTAAATGTACCAACAATAAAACACAATTGCAAGCAAAAGGAATCTTAAAATGCGATGGCTTTCTCCATTTGCATACTGCGCGATCCTTTAATAAGTACGTATGCACGTTGTAATTGTTGCTGTTGCAGCCAGTTACGTGCTTCGTCGGCATTGTTTAAATAGATATAGCCATCATGGTTGATTTTGCTGAAATCTCCGCCAACCAAAACGACATTCTCCCATTTGTATTGTTTAAGCAAGCCGATAAGTGCTTCATGTTCTTTTACACTTTCTTCTCCCAATTCCATCATCCCGCCAAGCAAGAGCACTTTTTTATCTGCATGAAGCTGCGCAAAATTTTCAATTGCCGCTTTCATGCTTGTGGGATTTGCATTGTAGGCGTCCAGTATTATTTTATTGCTGTCCTTCTCTATAAGCTGGGACCGGCTGTTAGAAGGCGTGTATTGTTCAATGGATTGTTTTATTTTTTCGTCGGGTACACCAAAGTATTTTCCCACTGCAGTTGCACATAAAATATTGGGCAGATTATAAGCGCCGACCAATTGTGTGTTGATTTCATCAAAGCCCGCTCCTTTTGTGATGGCAACTGATAAAAAAGGTTCACTGGTTTTCACATCACCTGTTACAGTTCCGTTCCTGGTTCCATACCATGTAACGGATGAAATACCCTTGACCATTTCATGAAGGTAATTGTAATCGTCATACGCAAAGGCAGTACCGTTAGTGCTTCTCAGGTAATCAAACAATTCGCCCTTGCCTTTTCTCACACCTTCAATGCCTCCAAAGCCTTCCAGGTGGGCCTTACCTGCATTGGTGATAATGCCATGCGTCGGTTTGGCGTATTCACAATAACCTGCGATTTCTTTCTGGTGGTTCGCACCCATTTCAATAACAGCCATCTGCGCATCATCCTTAACACTTAATAGCGTAAGCGGAATGCCAATGTGGTTATTCAAATTTCCCTGGGTTGTATACGTTGTATAATGAGATGATACAACCGCATCAACAAGTTCTTTTGTTGTTGTTTTTCCATTACTACCTGTTATCGCAATGAAAGGAATATTGAACCGCTCCCGATGATATTTCGCAAGCTGTTGTAATGTGGAAAGAGCGTCCTCCGTTTTGATGATACGTTCGTCATTTGCATCAATATCTTCATCAACAACAGCGTACGAAGCGCCGGCTTCAAGTGCCTGTAAAGCAAATTGATTTCCATTGAAATTTGGTCCTTTTAATGCAAAAAACAAATCGCCTTTTTTCAGTTTCCTTGTATCGGTCGCAATGGAAGGATGTTGCCTGAAGATCTCGTATAATGCTGCTATGGTCACAGAAATATATTTGGCACAAGTTAAAAAACTAAAAAGACCGGAGCTGTGTTACCCCGATCTTTTTTATTCAATTATATAAGCTTTCAGCTATCAGTAATTCATTCGCACATCTGCATATTTGCCCATCCGCAAATTAAACAGCGAAGCTCTCACCGCAACCACAGCTACGGCTGGCATTGGGATTATTAAAGTAAAACCCTTTACCATTTAAACCGTCAGAGAAATCCAGTTCTGTATTTACCAGGTAAAGAAAACTCTTCAGGTCAGTAACAACTTTCACCCCGTTATTCTCAAACACCTGGTCCATTGGTTTAGCTTCGTTATCAAAATCAAGTTTATAACTCAATCCTGAACATCCACCACCAACAACGCCAACGCGCAAAAAATAACTTGGATCACCAGCAATACCCGCTTCTTCCATCAGTTTGGCAACTTTTGCTTTTGCCTTATCACTTACCAGTATTGCATTATCATTATCAGCTATTACACTCATGTTTGTCTATTTAGCTATGAGCTTTCAGCTATCAGCTGCCAGCTTTGAGGTATCAGGTGTCAGGTATCAGGTGTAAGGTAGAGAACCAAGATTGCTTCACTTCCTGTCATTGTCAATTTTCAACTGTCAATTGTCAATTACACCGTACATCTAACATCGTACACCGTACATTTTAGTGGATTCTTTCTTCAAACACCAACTCTTCCAGTCCCTGTTTCTTGCGGTAATCGTTGATAGCTGCTTTAATAGCATCTTCAGCGAGTACAGAGCAGTGAATTTTTACAGGAGGAAGATTCAGTTCCTCTACGATCTCCATATTGTCGATCTTCAATGCTTCGTCAACAGATTTGCCTTTCAGCCACTCTGTTGCAAGTGAAGATGATGCTATAGCAGAGCCGCAACCAAATGTTTTGAATTTAGCATCTTTAATAATGCCGGAAGTTTCATCAACTTCAATCTGCAAACGCATTACGTCGCCACACTCAGGTGCGCCAACGAGGCCTGTACCAACGTTCTTCGAAGATTTATCAAGCGTTCCTACGTTTTTAGGATTGCTGTAATGATCAATTACTTTTTCTGAATATGCCATGACTAATTTGAATTAACGGTTATGAATTTTTAATGCCTGGTTAGATTACTTTTTGCCTTATTTCTTTTCAAAACAAAAGGTTTAAATAGAATTAGCAACGTTGCTCAAGGTGCTTCCTACTTCTAACCTCGTACTTATTAATGATGTGCCCACTCTATGCTGTTCATATCAACACCTTCTTTAAACATTTCCCAAAGAGGACTCATGTCTCTCAATTTGTTTACAGTGTCTTTAACATGCTGAATGGTATAATCAATCTGATCTTCAGTTGTAAAACGGCCAAGACCAAAACGCAGTGAGCTGTGGGCAAGATCATCGCCCAAACCCAATGCCTTCAATACATAGCTTGGCTCGAGAGATGCAGAAGTACAAGCAGACCCGGATGATACAGCGATTGTTTTATTAAAGCCCATCATCAATCCTTCGCCTTCTACATATTTGAAAGAGATATTGCTAACATGTGGTAAGCGGCTGTCTTTATCTCCGTTCAGGTAGCTCTCTTCAATTTCCATTAAAGCATTTTCCAGTTTGTCGCGCAAAGCTTTGATGCGTTTTGTATCTTCTTCCATTTCAAGACGGCACAGTTCGCAAGCCTTACCAAGGCCAACAATACCAGGAACATTCAACGTACCGCTACGCATGCCTCTTTCGTGGCCGCCACCATCTATCTGCGCAGTAACTTTAACCCTCGGGTTTTTGCGACGAACGTATAAAGCGCCTACGCCTTTAGGCCCGTACATTTTGTGGCCGCTGAAGGCCATCAGGTCAATACCATCTTTCAACACATCAACAGGTATTTTACCAACAGTCTGGGTTGCATCTGTAAAGAACAGTACACCGTGTTTTTTTGCAATATTGCTGATCTCTTTAACCGGCTGAACAACGCCTATTTCGTTGTTAGCATACATAATTGCGATTAAAATAGTTGTAGGCTTAATGGCAGCTTCAAGCTCAGCCAGGTCAACCAGGCCGTTAGGCTTTACCTGCAGATAAGTTACTTCGCCACCGCTTTTTTCAACATGTTTACATGTATCCAGAACGGCTTTATGTTCAGTGTTAACAGTAATGATGTGGTTACCCTTGCTTGCATACATTTCAAACACACCCTTAATAGCCAGGTTGTCACTCTCCGTAGCGCCTGAAGTGAAGATGATCTCTTTTGGATCAGCGCCAATCAGTTTAGCCACTTGTTCACGCGCATAGTCTACGGCTTCTTCTGCTTCCCAGCCAAATGGGTGATTACGGCTGGCTGCATTTCCAAAATGTTCAGTGAAATACGGTAACATGGCTTCCAGAACCCGGGGATCCATAGGTGTGGTAGCATTGTTATCTAAATAAATAGGTAACTTAAGCATAAATCGGTTATTTCTTTTATAAGATCACAAATTTAGGTCAAATGGTTCTATTTTACATGACGCTGGTAATAGAAACCATCTATTTTCTTATATCGAAAATCAATCCAAATGCAGAAAGTGGAACATATAGGCATAGCAGTCAGCAACCTGGAAACCTCAATCGAATTGTTTGAAAAACTGTTAAATACAGCATGTTATAAGAAAGAACAGGTTGACTCCGAAAATGTTACAACGGCTTTTTTTAAGAAAGGCGATACAAAAATCGAATTGCTGGAAGGAATCGGTGATGAAAATGCAATCAGCAAATTCATCGCAAAAAAGGGCGAAGGCATTCACCATATTGCGTTTGAGGTAGCTGATATTGAAAAAGAAATGGACCGTTTGGCTTCAGAAGGTTTTCAATTGCTCAACACTGTTCCCAAACCCGGTGCAGATAACAAATTGGTATGTTTTCTTCACCCTAAGTCGACGAATAGTGTGCTAATTGAATTGTGCCAAGAGATTAATTGAAAATAGAGAAGTAAAAATTCAAAAGGAGGCAGATGTGCAGATATGCGAATTGAATCGATCCAACCTGGATAAAAATTTCGCTAATGCACAGAAAGTACGCTGGAATTATTAAGAATAAATTGAATATTATTTACCCAGTTGTCCGTGTAAACATTAATTTTGAATTGACAACCCTAAATGTTCACTAATTAGTTACCTTTGTTTAATTGATGGAAAGGCAAATTCTATCGTACGGCAAGTATTTTCCAGAATTCTATCTGTCTATAAGCCAGGAAGTCCAGGAAAAAATTGATTATGTATTTGAATTGGTAAAAAAGATCGATCAGGTTCCTAAACGATTTTTAAAGCATCTTGATGGAACGGATGGTATTTATGAGATCAGAGTAGAATATCAAAACAACATCTACCGGATATTTTGTTTTTTTGATAAAGGAAATTTGATCATTCTCATAAACTCATTTCAAAAGAAAGCGCAGAAAATTCCTAAAAGAGAAATTGAGTTGGCTGTAAAACTAAAAAAACAATACTTTCTTGATAAGCAAATCACTGAGGAAAATGAAGTCAGAAAAAAAATCAAAAAATAAACTTGTCTCCTGGGATAAGCAGCTCGACAAGAAATACGGATTGCCCGGAACGCCGGGAAGGACAGATTTTGAGATAAAGTCACAGGCCTTTATTTTGGGTGAAATGCTCAAAGAAGAAAGGGCGAAAGCTAATCTTACTCAATCTGAACTGGCTGAGAAAACTGGAACGAAGAAGAGTTATATCTCAAGAATCGAAAATGGGCACGCAGATATTCAGCTTTCAACGTTGTTTAAAATTATAGAGCAAGGACTAAACAGAAGACTGGAACTTGTTATTCACTAAAGCGTGGTACGAATAAATGTGTGAATAAAACCTTTTACGCTCTCTAAAATGAAGGAGTGCTCAAATCTGTGAACGGAAAAATATTAGTACCTGAATTTGGATTGAGAGAGTACTTAAGCTCATAGCTGACAGCTGATAGCTCACAGCCATCAGATTCCCAGCTTCTCTATTGCCTGTTGCGCAGCTATCTGGCTGGCGTCTTTTTTATTGAATCCGCGGCCCTGCGATATGGCTTCACCGTCCAGTACAGCTGCGATGGTGAAAATGCGGCGACCATTCTCCAACTTTTCATCAATGGTCTCAAACTCAAGGGTTTTGCCATTTTTACTGGCCCAACCGATCAGCCTGTTTTTAAGATTGATGTCAATTTGTTCGAGATCGTCCACAAACATGTGAGGGATAACGATGCTGCGGAGCACCCACCTTTGGGTTTTGATGTAGCCCTTGTCAAGATAAACGGCTCCAATAAGGGCTTCAAGTGTATTTCCGAATATCTGGCTGGCCTTCAGGGCATTATCAAACTTATTGTACATCGTAAGCCTTTTCAAACCCATTTTTAGCGCAATATCATTCAATTGCTGCCGGTTTACCATCTTACTGCGCATTTCAGTAAGAAAACCTTCTCCTTTGTATGGATAACGTTTAAAAAGATAATCAGCTACAATAGCACTTAACACCGCATCGCCCAGGTATTCAAGGCGTTCGTTGTTCTCATCAGCCCCTTCTTTTACGGAACGATGACTTAGCGCAATACGGTATAAGGTTGTATTGCCGGGTTTTAATCCCAACACATTTCTCAGTTGGCTTTCAAATGATGGCTCGCCTTTCCGGCTAAAAATGTTTTTAAATAAGCCCACAATGTTAAGCTACGTATTTTTTAACAATAACGCATGCGTTATGCCCGCCGAATCCAAAGGTGTTACTCAGGGCAGCATTTACTGTACGCTTTTGCGCTTTGTTAAAGGTAAAATTAAGTTTCGGATCAAGGTCGGGATCGTCTGTGAAGTGGTTAATGGTAGGCGGAACAACATCATTAACAACGCTTTCTATACAAGCAATCGCTTCAATAACACCTGCTGCACCAAGGCAATGGCCTGTCATAGATTTTGTTGAACTGATGTTCAGGTTATAAGCATGCTCGCCAAATACATCTGTAATTGCTTTTACTTCAGCGCCATCACCCAATGGGGTGGATGTTCCGTGAGTATTGATGTAATCAATATCTTCCGCCTTCATGCCTGCATCTTCCAATGCGGCAATCATAACATTTCTGGCACCAAGTCCTTCGGGGTGAGGAGCAGTGATGTGGTGAGCGTCTGCTGTAGCACCGGCACCTGCTATTTCGCAATAAATGCGGGCGCCTCTTGCTAATGCGCTTTCAAGGGTTTCCAGAACAACAATACCAGCAGCTTCTCCCATAACAAAGCCATCACGGTCTTTGTCATAGGGGCGGCTTGCAGTTTTTGGATCATCATTTCTTTCGCTCATGGCTTTCATGGCGTTAAAACCACCCACACCGGCTTCGCAGATAACAGATTCACTGCCACCTGCAAGAATGAAGTCGGCTTTACCAAGGCGAAGCAAATTGTATGCTTCCATTAAACTGTTGGTACTGCTGGCGCAAGCACTTACAACAGCAAAGTTGGGTCCTCTCAGGTTGTGACGCATAGAAATTTGGCCGGCAGCAATATCCAGGATCATTTTAGGAATGAAGAAGGGGTTGAAACGCGGAGTTCCATCGCCTTTTGCATATTCGGAAACTTCAGTCTGGAATGTATTAATACCGCCGATACCGCTGGCAAACACCACACCGCCTCTGTCCGCATTAATGGTATCCCTGTGAAGGCCGGCGTCAGCCATTGCCTGGTCACTTACTACAAGAGCAAATTGAGAGAAACGGTCAATTTTACGGGCTTCTTTTTTATCAAGATAGCTTGTAGGGTCGAAATTTTTCACTTCGCAGGCAAACCTGGTTTTAAATTTTGATGCGTCAAATTGGGTGATGAAATCAGCACCGGATACACCATTAACCAAGCCATCCCAGAATTCCTGCAATGTATTTCCCAAAGGAGTAATGGCACCCATGCCAGTAACAACAACTCTTTTTAACTGCATACAAATAAGCCTGTGTTTGAAAGTGATAAATCCGCCTTCGAGTACTTTTTTGCTACCGTAGGCGGATTGTAATTATTGCATAACAAAAAAAGGATAATTTCCTTATTTAGCGTGCTCTTCCAGGTAAGTAATAGCCTGACCCACAGTAGTGATTGTCTCAGCCTGCTCATCAGGAATGGAGATGTTAAACTCTTTCTCGAACTCCATAATTAACTCCACGGTGTCTAAAGAATCAGCACCTAAATCATTGGTGAAAGAAGCCTCATTGGTTACTTCTGCTTCGTCAACACCTAACTTGTCAACTATAATTTTTTTAACTCTTGTTGCAATGTCTGACATTGTTGTAAGTTTTGATACAGGCGCAAAAATATAATTTTTGACCAATACACAATGAGTTATGGCTTTTTTGTTTGCACATATTGTAAAAACTTCTGTTTGTTTGTTTTTTTAAAGCTGCCTTTTTTGTAAAAAATGATTGGTATATTCGGGCGCAAACTGGTTGTATGGCACTAAAACTTATTGATTACGGTTCAAAAGAGTATAAACAAATGGTGGATTTACGCATGCAAATGCTTCGTAAACCACTCGGACTTACTTTTTTGCCCGAAGAACTGGAAAAAGAGAAGCATGATATTTTAATTGGATGTTTTGACGATGATAAAATGGAAGGTTGCTGCCTGCTGACCGAAATTGAACCTGGAATTCTAAGATTACGCCAAATGGCAGTTACTTCGGGTTTACAGGGAAAGGGGCTTGGAAGGGCTATATTGATTTTTGCAGAAAATGTTGCCCGCGACCGCGGATTTAAGAAAATATGCATGCATGCCCGCAAAACTGCGTTGGGTTTTTATGAAAAACTGGGCTATGTCAAAATAGGCGACGAGTTTATAGAAGTAACCGTGCCGCACTACGAGATGGAGAAAGCACTTTAAGCAATTGATAATTAAATCAATCTTATATTTTTCGGATATTCAATTTAATCTAGACATTTTCACCGCATTTAATTGCTGAAAGAAACTATTTAGCCACCAACTACGTTATAGTATACAAAGGTGGTATTATTTCTGCTATGTTATTTGTAACTATACCTTACTTAATGTAAAACACTACTTTATGAAGCTCTTTACCGGTGCGCTTTTATTATTGATTCTATTTGCAACTGGATCCTGTACCAAAACTGTAACAAATGTTGTTGATGCAGGACAATCAATATTTTTTACGATCCATCCAAATGAATGGCAGCCAACAACCAATACCGATTTCGGAAAAGGGTTCTCTATTTCATTATCTATTCCCGAAATAACCAACGATGTTATGCAGCAGGGTGCAGTGCTTACTTATATTTCTTTGGACGGAGAAAATACATTTGAACCGATACCCGAAGTGATTAACGGGGTTACTTATATTACCAGCCACTCTGCAGGAGTTTTGGATGTGGGCGTATTTGATGCATATAGCGCCGGTGTCGATCATGCTTTCTCAAATGATGTTGTGTTAAAGGTGGTCCTTTTAAACACTACCAGGATCCAATAGCATTAAAGGCTATCACCGGATACTTTTATAATCTTATTTAATAAAGAGGCTGTTTCTCCTAATGTTGAGTGCAGCCTCTTTTACTTATTAGATATTTGTTGCATAAATTGAGCTAGTTTTCATAGAGATCGCGTTGCGCAGATCCATCATAAAATTCAGCTAATGGATACTCTTACGCACATAGCCATCGGAGCTTGTATAGGTGAAGTTTTATTCAGCAAACAGCTTGGTAAAAAAGCACTGATATGGGGTGCGCTGGCTCAGAGTTTTCCTGATATTGATTTTGTTGGAGCGTTCTGGATTGAGCCAACAGCTTATTTTTCTGTACACAGGGGTGTAACGCACGGACTTTTTGCGGGCCTTCTTGCAGCATTAATTTTTAGTTTTCTTGCTGACAGATTACACCGGCCGCATGATATTCCCTTTCGAAAATTTCTGCTCTTTTTTGGTTTACAAATTTTGTTACATGATTTGCTGGATACATGTAATGCTTACGGCACAGGGTTGCTGGAGCCTTTGTTACATCGAAGAGTGTCGTTTAATCTTATTTATGTAGCAGATCCGTTGTTTTCATTACCGCTTGCGGTGGCCGCTATAACGCTCGTTTTTGTGAAGCGAAGCGCGCAAATGCAAAAACGCATTGCGCTTGGTGGCCTGGTACCAGCGCTTGCTTATCTGCTTTTTTGTGTTTGCAATAAATTGGTTGTTGATAATAAATTTGAAAAATCCTTAAGATCAAATGACATAAATTATTCGTCATACTTCACTACACCCACTCCATTTAATTCGTTACTTTGGTATGCTGTAGCTAAAACAGATACGGGTTATTATATTGGCTACCGCTCAATACTGGATAAGAAAGATGAGCCGGTGAAGATCAGTTATTATCCATCAAACCTTAGCCTGCTGCAATCGTTCAAAACATCGCCAAAAGTGAATAACCTTGTTCGCTTTGGTCATGGTTATTACTCTGTACAGCAGCAAAATGATACCCTTGTGTTTAATGTATTACGCTTTGGGCAAGTGCTTGGTTGGCAGCGAACGAATGCGCCCTTTACTTTTCACTATTATTTAAATGAGGGAATGGATGATATGCTTGCTGTACAACGTGGACGTTTTGAAGGATGGAACAGGAACACCATACGATTTTTTCTGAACCGCATGATAGGAAAAGAAACAGATTACCCTAAAGAATAGCATATGTTTTTTAAAAATATCGACTGGCTGTTGATTGCTGAACTAACGTACCTGGGTATTCTCATCATAGTTTGCTTGAGGATCATTTATGATACAAGAACAAGCACTAAAACACTTGCCTATCTTTTGTTCGCTGTATTTGTTCCGGTTATAGGAATGATCTCTTATTTTTTCCTTGGCATCAATTATCGCAAGCGAAATCTCTATAGTAAAAAGCTGCTGGCAGACGATACGCTGCAACAGAAGATGGAGGCTGAAATACAAAAATCAACCGAAGAAATATTAGCTGCCAACCCGCCTGAAATAAAGAAAAACCGTGAACTGGCCTGTCTGCTTTTGAAAGACAACATGAGCCCTTTAACAGACAGCAACCGGGTAAAATTGTTATTTAACGGTGAGGAAAAATTTCCGGAAGTGCTGGAGGCATTAAAACAGGCGAAAAATCACATACACATTGAGTACTATATTTTTGAAGATGATGAAATTGGCAACCAGATAAAAGAGATCCTTATTCAAAAGGCTGCAGAAGGTGTTGAAGTCAGACTTATTTATGATGATTTTGGCAGCAGCTCGATCCGCCGCAAGTTTGTGCCCGGGCTTATTGAGAATGGGGTGGAAGCATATCCATTTTACAGGGTGCTGTTCCTGCTTTTTGCCAACAGGCTGAATTATCGCAATCACAGAAAAATTATTATTGTTGACGGACACACAGCCTTTGTAGGAGGTATAAATATCAGCGACAGGTATATCAACAACGGTAATAAAAAGAACAGGATTTACTGGCGGGATACGCATTTACGTATAGATGGCGCCGGCTGTCAGTATCTGCAATACCTGTTTTTATGCGACTGGAATTTCTGCAGCGACCAGCAGCTTCAACCAACTAAAATGTTTTTCCCAAAGCCAAAGACATACGAAACTGATACACTGGTACAAATAGCAGCCGGTGGTCCTGATTCAAAAACACCAGGCATTTTGTTTTCGCTGCTTCAGGCGATTAACCTGGCGAAAAAAGAAATACTGATCACAACACCTTACTTTATACCCGGTGATAGTTTACTGGACGCATTAATTGTTGCTGCATTAAGTGGCGTTTCCGTAAAGCTGCTTGTTCCCGGTATTTCCGATTCAAGATTTGTAAATGCAGCAGCGCATTCTTACTACGACGATCTGCTTGATGCCGGTGTTGAAATTTATTTTTATAAAAAAGGATTTATTCATGCAAAGACATTGGTGTACGACGGTGCGGTAGCTGCAGTTGGTACAGCAAATATGGATTATAGGAGTTTTGAACTGAACTTTGAAGTGAATGCCTTCATTTACGATCCGCACATCGCGAAACAATTAACCAAAGCGTTTTACGATGATCTTGAGCACGCGGAACGTATTGATATTGTGAGATGGGAAAAACGTGCCTTCCTGAAAGTAATGTTTGAAAAAACGGCAAGAATGCTCTCGCCGTTGTTGTAAGAATTTTTTACAATGGTTCCTCAATAACCATTCCCGCATCTCCACGTTTCAAATTGGTATGTTGCAGCCATTGTTCTTTGGCAGCATCCATATTCTTTTCCATTTGCCAGGCAAGTACTTTACAACGAAGCCTTTCCAATGCCTCCTTTTTGTTTTGCAGTTGAGAACGTTCGGTTAATGCGACTACGCTTATGCCGGAAGGCTGATGTGTTGCTCTAACTGCTGTCTCCGTTTTGTTGACGTGTTGACCGCCAGGTCCGGACGCACGGCAGGTTTTATAAGAAACATCCTTTTCATTAAAGGCTGCTTTCTGTGCGGCATCAAAAAGCTGCACGCTTACAAACCAGTTTTTTCTGCGATGGAACTTACGGTACGGGCTTTGCGCGATCCATTGTACCGTTCCCTGCCATTTTTCTGCAAGGTGAGCTGCATGCTTTCCGCGCAGAACTATTAGCGCCGAAGCCAATGTATCTTTTAAATGACCTTTTACGCTATCTGCCATCTTTGCTTCTATATTGTTTGTTCTGGCTTCACGTAAAATGCGTTCTACAACTTTGGCTACAACGCGACTACATTCTTCCGGTCCGCGTCCTGCACTTATTTGAATTAATTGTTCTTCCATATTAGGACGATGCCGGCTGCATCAAACAGCCGGCCTTTGATTTGATAATTTTTTAATTGACTTAATCCCGGTCCATTCTTACAATTCCAGGCATAAACTTTCCCTGGATGTCTACCAGGCTAGTCTGGGCCTGCATGATTGTGTCAATGTTTTTGTAAGCGCCAGGAGCTTCTTCCACACTGCCACCGATGAGTGTAACGCCTGCCTGTGACAACATTTTTCTCAATGCTGAGTTGGTGAAAGTTTCTTTCGCTTTTTTTCTGCTCATTTCGCGGCCGGCTCCATGTGAAGCAGAGTACAATGATTCAGCATTTCCTTTGCCGCAAACCAGGTAACCGGGCGTAGTCATGCTACCTGGAATAATACCCATTTCTCCTGCGTGAGCAGGTGTTGCACCCTTACGATGTATAATCATCTCGCGGCCTTCAATCATATCTTTCCATGCGAAGTTGTGATGGTTGCTTATGCCTACCAGTGGTTGCAATCCCAATGCCTTTGTGAGGTTAGCGTGAATCCTTTCGTGACATGCTTGGGCGTATTCCCCGGCCAGGTTCATACTTAGCCAATACTCCTGTCCCTCTTCTTTTGCCATATCCAACCATGCCAATTGTTGCGCTTCGCGTGGAAGCTTGCAAACATCTCTTGCAATTTTGGAATAATGCATGGCAATGGCTGCGCCCAAACCGCGTGAACCTGAGTGGGAGAGCAGTGCTGTGTATCTTCCTGCTGGTATCTGCAATGAATTGTTTTCAACTACTTCAATCGTACCGAATTCAACAAAGTGATTGCCGCTACCTGAGCTTCCCAACTGCCTGAAGGCCTTACCTTTTAATTCTTTTAGTAATGATGTCGCTTCGAAAGACGGATTATCCATTACTTCATGTTCCTGTCTTACTTCAAGCGCTCCCTCTGTTCCAAAATGCGTCCACTGTCTGATCGCTTCTTTTACCTGGTGAGTGTAGCGCTGAACATATTTTTCATTTTCATTGAAAATCGTAAGTGCCATGCGGCATCCGATATCAACACCAACCGCATAAGGAATCACTGCGTTGTCAGTTGCAAGTACACCTCCTATAGGTAATCCATACCCGCCATGCGCATCGGGCATTAAAGCGCCTTTTGTTGCGACCGGTAATTGTAGTGCTACACGCATTTGTTGCTTTGCAGCGTTATCGATGTTTTTCGAGCCATATGTTTTGCACGGTGCAGCATTTGTTTCATCTTTCAATGAATAAAAATCAGCCTGTGGTTGTTCTTCTTCGTCACAGAACTGTTGTGCAAGCTTTCCCCATACTTCATGTGTTTTCCATTGTGATGGTTCGAGCAAAATGTTTTTTAAAATTTCAGCTAGTGCGTGCCTGGATTCATGCTTGCAATGCCTTGATATAATATTGACTGCAATGCTGCGACTGATATCTGTTGTATAGCCCAGCTTGCTTAGTTCTTTTAGTTGTATAACAGTTTTCATTCTGTTGTATTTAGCTGCTATTATGCAGCGATTAAGCGCAACGTGATGAGTAAGGGCAATAGAATTCCCTTACGCTGTTGCATGGATAAAAAATGACTGGAATTTGTTGGCGACGGGAATATTTCGCGTTCTGGATTAAATGTCAGCGCACAATTGATTTATGCCATGCATTTGTAAATGATTGCAAATGGCTAAGGGATACATCAATACAGAATGGAAATAAATGTCCGGATAAGCAACTCCGGAGACGTCAATGCGATATGTAGTTATTGTTCAAGCATATATAAAACCCTCCACTGAAGTTTGGGTTTGTAAAGTTTAGCGCTGCAAAGCTATAAACTTTCTTGCATAAAAAAATTCGAATCGAAATTTATTTATCTGCGGGATGGGAAGATCTTCCCTTTGAATGTATCTTCACTAATAACAATTGATCAAACCAAGAGTTAAATCTACTACTGCATGAAACGTCTGCTTTTATTTTTCATGTGCAGCATGGTCATCTTATCTTCTTTATTCGCTCAGCAAAAAGGCGATTATATTTTGGTGATCCATGGAGGCGCAGGAACAATTACACGTCAAAACATGACACCTGAAAAAGAAGCTGTCTATCGTTCTGTATTACAAAAAGCACTTGAAACGGGTTATGCTGTGTTGAAGTCTGGCAAGTCGAGTATTGATGCTGTAGAAGCAACCATCCGGGTATTGGAAGATGACCCGCATTTTAATGCTGGCAAAGGGGCTGTGTTTACGCATGACGGACGTAACGAACTGGATGCTGCAATTATGAATGGACGTACACTTGCTGCGGGATCTGTAGCTGGTGTAACTACTATAAGAAACCCGATCAGTGCAGCGAGAGCAGTGATGGAAAAATCAGAGCACGTAATGCTGATTGGAAAAGGAGCGGAGCAATTTGCAAAAGAAGCAGGACTGCAGATAGTTGATCCGAAATACTTCTGGACAAAAGAACGCTGGGATGGATTGCAAAAAGCATTGAAAGAAGACTCAATCAAAGCGAAGCTTGATCACAGCTTCAATCAGCAAACCGATCAAAAGAAATTGGGGATCATCAATATCGACTACAAATTCGGAACGGTTGGTTGTGTTGCACTGGATAACAACGGAGATCTTGCCGCAGGCACTTCCACAGGCGGAATGACGAATAAAAAATACGGACGCGTTGGAGATGCGCCAATCATCGGTGCAGGTACTTATGCCAATAACAATACTGTCGCAGTTTCCTGTACCGGCTGGGGCGAATTTTACATCAGAAATGTGGTAGCTCATGATCTTTCCGCTTTAATGGAATACAAAGGACTCTCCGTTAGTGAGGCAGGAAAAACTGTTATTGAAAAAGTGGGCAAACTGGGCGGCGATGGGGGCCTGATAGCCCTCGATAAAAACGGCAATATGACTATGCCTTTCAACACCGCAGGCATGTACCGTGGCGCGATTAAGAAGGACGGAACGATTGAGATTTATATCTATAATTAGGATGTCTGAACCAGGATTTGTGGGATTCGTGGATTAGTAGGATTAACTGCTGTCATATTCACGCTTTCATTTTGATCGTATGAATTGTTAATTGACGTTTCAAATCATTTTTGAATAGGAAATAAATCCAATCCCGTCAATCCTCAAATCCCCCAAATCCCGGTCCAGACTCAGGTTTTGCATTTTGACTTTTGCATTTTGACTTTCACTGCAATCCCGTCAATCCTCAAATCCCCTAAATCCCGGTCCAGACCCTAAATTCCAAATCCAAATCGTAATTTCACCACATGGTAGAGGTTAATTTCCATTCGGTTGAGCATATACGTCCATCCAGAAAAAAGCCCATTTTTCCTGTCAATGATTTTTTGCGTCAATACCTGAAAAAATATGGTCGCGAGGTGAAGCTGCCGGCAAGTTATAATGATCTTCTCCGCTTCACATATTCCATTCCCTTAAAAGATAAGAACGGCAAAGAAACACTTTGGGAAACTGTTACATACGATATGCGTGAGTGGGAATATTTGCGCGAAGCACTTGTTGATATTTATGCAATACTGAAAACTGAAGGTGACTTCAGCTACAACACACATCTTGATGTGGCACGCATAGATTTCTGCAGTTTTGGAAACAGCCATCCTTTCAGAATTCGTATCGTAAATAAGTTTAACGACAATTACGATCATTACTACATTAAGCAAGCCGACTCCAGCCGGATATATGGACTTGAGCTGGAGCATTTGTTATCTCCAAATCGTATTACATTTCTAACTGCAGGCAATACGTTGGTGGAAGAGCATATTCCCGGAATTCCCGGCGATGATTTCATCAAAAATTATCTGTATCGTTCCGATACAAATGTTATCAGGTTTGCGAAAGAATTTGTGAAGTTTAATGAACGTTGTTTTGTGCGATTGCTGGGTGATATGCGGAGTTATAATTTCGTAGTGAATATTACGCCGGATATAGAAGATTTCCAATATCGCATCCGTGCAATAGATTTTGATCAGCAGAGTTATGAAGGAAGAAGGAATTTATATCTTCCCCAGTTCTTCAAGGAGAATTATCCTATTGTCCAGGAAGTTTTAAAGCAACTGGATAAAGAAAGTATTTCCCAATACCAGGCGGAAGAAAGAACCATGATCACAATCAGGTTGGTTTCTTCTCGGTACAGGATCAAAGAGTTGTTGGATATTATGAATACCGATGATATTTCCAAGCCTGAAAAAATTGAACAGCTTCGCGTAGAATTAGCTGACTATTTTAAACAAACGCTCTTCCTCAGGTGTAAAACAATGGGACAAATTGTTAAGACACAGCTCAAACAAACGCTTCGCAAAAGCTTGCTGGTAATACCCAGGGCAGGTCAAAGATTTGATGACTAGCTGATGCAATCTGTTTTATTTGAGCATGTTTTTGTGCCTGCTTAAGATGAGTGTCCGGAACCAGTACAGATGAAACAAATGCCAAAATACTGACAAATGAAAACAGGTAGAATTTTGTGGCTTGATCTCACAGTTGAAAATGCAGAAAGCGTAAAGCGTTTTTATGAACAGGTAGCCGGCTGGACCGCCAGCGGCCTGAGCATGGGCGACTATGAGGATTATGTGATGATGAGCAATGATGAACCTGTTGCAGGAATTTGTCATAATAAAGGGGTCAATATAAACCTGCCTCCACAATGGCTTAATTATATAACTGTAGAAAATCTTGATGCAAGTATTGAAAAATGTATCGCTTTGGGAGGTCGTGTTGTTGATGGGCCGCGCCATGCACAAGGCGCTTCTTCATTTGTTGTAATCCAGGATCCCGGAGGAGCATATGTTGCACTGATGGAACAAAAAGAAGAATAACTAAATACTTGTTTTATTATATCGTTCAACTGGCCATCGCCTTCACAAAACCCTGGTGTTCCGCTCCCGTGGGATCTTTTAATGTTTTGTCATTGTACTTGTGCGGATTAATTTTTTTGTGTTCCTGCAAATATTTTAATCTCTAAAAAACAATAAAAGCACATTATTTGATGATGTTGACTGCCTAACGTTTTAACCTGTTAACATGAAACCTGCTGCGCATAATCCCGTTCATGCCCGCCAGGCATGGATTTTTATTCTTTGTCTGATCCCTGGTATAGCAAGCTTTTCTCAGACACACAAACCAATAAGTACTGTCATTACGCCAAATCTTTGGGGATACTATGAACATCTTCCCCAGGGATATAGCACTTCAGTAAAGAAATACCCTTTGCTTGTTTTTTTTCACGGCAAGGCCGAACGTGGTAATGGCACTACAGAAGATCTAAAACGCATTTTATTATACGGTCCGCCCAAACTGATAAATGAAGGACTGTTTCCCAAGACATTCACAGTAGATGGACAGCAATTTTCTTTTATAGTGATCTCTCCGCAGTTGAGAAACAGGGAGATCCCGGTAGACTCAGATTATAATGCGTTGATGACCTACATTAAATCGCGCTACCGGATAGACGAATCGCGGATTTACGTAACGGGCCTAAGCCTTGGTGCAGGAAGAATATTGCATGCGGCAGGCTCTTCTGTGGAAAATGCGAAATCCATTGCAGCGCTTACATCTGCATCCACTGATTGGAGTGGAGATGTAGCAAGCGCGAAAAGAATAGCTGCCGCTAACTTGCCGATATGGTTGTTCGGCAATACATTGGATTATCAGATCCCCTATTCGAATACGTTTTGGTGGTATCAGTATTTAAAAACATACACGCCGGCAATGACCAATCCACCACTCATAGACAGTGCGATGCTCAGGTCTCATGATAGCTGGACCAGGATGTATGACCCCAACTATCGCCCACGTGGTTTAAACGTATACGAGTGGATGTTGAAGCATAAAAGAAGCCTGACGACTGAATCAACAGCTACAGGCCCTGTGGCAGTCATCGCAGACCCGGGAGACACTATTGCCACAACCTCTGTAACATTGGATGCCTCGGGCTCTTACACTGTTGCGGGCCGTACAATTACTTCATGGTTGTGGAATTATATGGCGGGACCTAAAAATGCGATTATTGAGAATCCTGCACGCTCGATTACCAATATTAAAAACCTGACCAACGGGACATATACTTTCCGTGTTAAAGTGACAGACAAGGCAGGCAGCAACAGTAAGACCGTAACCTTTACGGTTAAGCTGCCATTGGCGCAACGTACAGCAACTGCGCAGCAATATTCTTCACGTGACGTGATTCCTGACAAAGACAATAACGCGTTTCAGACACTAAAACTATCTCCGATACCTGCCAATGACTATTTGAATCTATCTGTTGTTAATGATGCAAAGGGAAAAGTTTCCGTTTATATTACCGATATGTCGGGCAGAACACTCCTGGGCAAAGGCTTTGGAGAAAAAAAAGCTGCTCATTGGAGTGAAAAGATAAACATCTCAGGCCTGACCGGTGGATCTTATTTTCTTACACTTCTTGTTGGCAATGAAAAATTTTCCGGAAGGTTTATTAAACTGAGTAAATAAATTCTCAAAATTACTATTAGTATACTCTGCAAAGCTTAAACTTTGCAGAGTATACTGTATCATTTGCAGGGGCTATAAATCAAACCTAATTATCCGCAAAAAATCGCATCAACCTCACTCAGATTCAGTCAAATTTCCGTATCACAAAGTGAATCTCCGCATTACAATTGCGTAATTTTTAAATTTGTAAACCCCCTGATTAAATGATAGATTAGATAGACACTTCACAATTTCCGTACAATTCTTAAACCTATTTAGAATGCCAGGCATAACTGTACCGTACCTGCCAAATTATAAAAGGACAATGATTGTTCTTTTGTCCTTCGCGATTGCATTAAATGTCTCTTCGCAAACCTTTACGCCAATTACCACATACATTTCTCCAAATATCGGCGGTTACTGGGAGTACCTTCCTGCAGATTATGCAACGTCCAATAAAACTTATCCGCTGTTGTTGTTTTTCCACGGAAAAGGAGAGCGGGGCAGCGGATCTCAAACCGATCTGCAGCTGATATTAACATACGGGCCGCCAAAGGTGATTGCTGATGGTTTGTTTCCAAAGACTATAACTGTGGGCGGAAAAAACTATTCGTACATAGTGATTTCTCCGCAGCTCGCGAACACCGCCATTGAAACCGCACAGGATTTTAATATTCTGATGAACTATATCAGGCACCATTATCGTATTGACGATTCACGTGTTTATTTGAGCGGTCTAAGTCTTGGAGCGGGGCGAATCTTGTACTCAGCCAGTTCATCCATGAGCGATGCGAATTCGGTTGCGGGGATTGTTTCCGCATCTACTGACTGGAGCGGGGATACGTTGCAATCCAGCACTCTTGCAGCCACAAATATGCCCTTGTGGTTCGCAACCAATACTGAAGATCCCACGATACCTTATACGTATACGCTTTGGTGGTATGATTTTCTCAGCGCTTATACCCCTCCGATGAATCCGAAGCCCCTGCTCGACACATTTGGAGTTAGCGGCCATGATAGCTGGACAAAGCTATTTGATCCAACATTCAGGCCACGTGGCGTAAACGTTTATGAATGGCTTTTGCAATACACCAGGGGAACGGATACAGCAACCAGGCGCGTATATCCGTATATCTCGGTGCCGGACACGGTTACGCTTCCTGTGAAAGGGATAACGCTGGACGGATCTGCCTCTTCCACCGACAGCGGAGCTTTGATTATTTCCTATAAATGGAAAGTGCTTTCGGGGCCGGCGGGTTACCAGCTTAACAACAGCACTGCATCCATAGCAACACTCACTAAGCTTTCTCCGGGTAAATACACTATTCAACTAACCGTTTCCAACAACAAAGGAGTATCAGGTTCATCCAACGCCGTAGTCGTGACTGTACAAGGACCGAATCCTTTAGCTGTAGCGCAGGCTCCGTCTTCTATATCATTGCCTGTTGACTCAGTTACCCTGGATGGCAGTGCATCATACGACCCGTTAGGAACTATCGCTTCCTACAATTGGTCCTGCATTGGTGGACCTTCCGGCTATGTGTTCAATTCGACTACAAACAAGGTTGTAAAAGTGACCAGCTTAACCGGAGGAATCTACGATTTCGTTTTGAAGGTTAAGAACAACCGGGGATATGAGTCCTCTGATACCGTATCCGTTTTGGTAAAGAATGCAACGGTTACAGGTCCTGTGGCGGTGATAAGAAATCCCGGATTGGTTACCGGTACATCAGCAACATTAGACGCATCTGCTTCGTACACCGCGGCTGGACGTACAATTACAAAGTGGCAATGGAATTATATATCTGGTCCGAAAAACTACATCATAGAAAACAGTACAAAAGCCATTACTAAAGTAAGTAACCTGGTCAACGGAACCTATACCTTCCAGGTAAAAGTGAGTGATGCCGGCGGAAGTGGCAGCGGACGCGTTACGTTTACAGTCAATCTTGCAGCAGCAACCGTAAATGCGGTGATAGACGGGCCAGGTTCTATTTCGGTTGACTCTGTAGTATTGGATGGAAGATTTTCTTCCAGCAGTAACGGGAATTTGAGTTATAACTGGGCTGTTATATCAGGTCCGGCTGGCTATACTATAAACAACACAATTGAGCCTGTGATTAAGATCACGGGCATGAAAGAAGGAACTTACAAAGTCACCCTGACCGTAAAAAATACTACCGGACAACAAGATACAGATACAGCAACGATCATTGTTAATCCGGCATTGCCCACTGTACATGCCGTCATAAATGCGCCAAACTCCATCACGCTTCCGGTTGATTCTGTTGCATTGGATGGTAGTTCTTCATCAAGTAGCAATGGTGGACTGACATATCGCTGGGTTGTTGTTTCCGGGCCGACAGGATATGTGCTAAGCAGTACAGTTGCGCCCTTGCTTAAGGTTACAAAAATGAAAGCAGGAACTTATGTATTCGCCTTAATCGTAAAAAATGGAACCGGACAACTAGATTCAACTAGTGCAACTGTTGTAGTTAACCAGGCTGCCATAACCGGCCCTGTTGCCGTTATCGCCAATCCGGGTCCGGTAACTACTTCAACAGTGACGTTAGATGCTTCGGGTTCATACACTGTACCGGGCCGCACGATCACATCATATCTATGGAATTATATGGCAGGCCCAAAGAATGCGATCATCCAAAGTCCCACCCAGGCAATAACAGCAGTTACCAATCTCACAAACGGTACATATACTTATCGCGTTAAAGTAACTGACAAAGCAGGAAGTAATTCGCAAACCGTCACATTTACAGTGACTCTTTCGTCAGGGCAGCGCATTGCAAATGCTGAACAGCACTCTGGATCTGAGGTTTCTTCTTTGGAGTTGAATGAACCCAAAGCACAGCAATTAAAATTGTCTCCTGTGCCAACCAATGATCAGTTGAATTTGTCGATGGTTAATGATTTAACAGGCAAAGTAACAGTTCACATTGCGGATATGTCGGGAAGAATAGTGTTAAGGAAAAGCTGCGCTGATAAAACTGCATCTGTTTGGAAAGAGAAAGTCAATGTAACCAATCTTTCGGGAGGTTCATACTTTGTTACAGTTGCAATTGGCAACGAAACTTTCTCGGGAAGATTTATTAAGCTATCAAATTAAAAAACAGGTCTTAGATATTATTCAAAACGCGTAGTGACTCAGATTACCGGGTCGCTATGCGTAATTTTTTTTCCTTCTCCATTGAGCTAGCAGTCCAATGATGATAACAATAAGAATAGACCCACCGATATTAACAAGCTGCCAGAACGTTTTTTGTTCCTGAACTTTACTCTTATCCAGCAGGCGAAGCGTGAAGTCTTTGTTCCTGCTTTCAAATATTTTGCTATTGCTTACGAGGTAATCCACACTATTGAGGAAAAATTCCCTGTTGGCAAAACGGTAATTTTCCATTGGCAGCATACCCATTGCCATTGGTCCGTTTGTATTGCTTACCGCATTCGTAACAATATCTGCATCTGATACAACAATCTGCTTGCCTTCTTCTGAAGATTGTGCAGCAAATGGTTGACCCAGCGCCTTCGTAACGCTGTCTTTTACTTCATTGGACAAACGATTGGCAAATAAAGAAGTGAATTTTCCTTCCAATAAAACAGCAACCGGAACATGGCTTTTGTTCATGGAATGGAAATCTGCATCTGTTTGAATACTGTTAAGGCTGACTAACGCAGGCGAACTTAACGTACGGCTATTTGTGTCGGTAGCCAACAGAATGGTTTTTTGAATGCCGACGGCCTTAACTGTGTCTATGCTTGATGGGAAAACAGGCAACACCCTGTCAAGGTTTTTTGAGATAGGGTTATTGTTATAGGCAGACAAAAAGGGATAGTAGGGCCACGGTGTGCGTTGCATCCTTGGACTGTTATCAGGATTGTAGCCTACCACTACAGGAATCTTTGAACAGTTTAAATCCTGTACAAGATCGCCGTTGATACGAACACCGTATTTAAACAAGATGTCATCAAGATTGAGGTTTCTGTCAAAAGCGACAAAATCCGCACGGCTGCGCATCAGACTGTCAAGCTCCGCATACAACTTGTCAACAAACCAAATGATCTTACCGCCATGCATTACGTATTGGTCAAGTTTAAGCTTATCTTCTTCTGTAAAAGGTTGTTGAGGTTTTACGATCAATAGCGCATTAATATCTTTTGGATTGGGATAGGCCTTTTTCAAATCAAAAATTCCTAAACGGTAATCGTTGCGCAAGCTTTCACCCAAATCGCTCACACGTAAATCAGTTGGTTCTCCATTGCCTACGGCATACGCGACTACAGGCACTTCTTTGCGCGTTAATTTATCAATGGCATTGGCAAACTTAAATTCGAGTAAAGCTTCTGCTGCGTTAAGGGTAGCTTCTTTATCTTCCTGCGGAATATCATTCATCACATTGAAGTTCTTAAACACTTTCCTGCTGCTTCTTAAATCAACGGCAAAAGGTGGCAGATTTTTATAATAAACAAGTGCTGAAGGAATGATCAGTTGTTGTGTTGCCTTATTGCCGGATTGCGTTACATCTTCACTTCTTTCAAAAACAACGCCGTGCCGGGCAAGGCTGTCATATAACGTCATCTTGCTGCTATCAGGAAGATCTTCACCGGGCTTTTCAAAAGCGATCTGTACTCTGTTGTGGCTTCTCTCTTTGAATTCGTTCAATAGATCTTCTGTTGCAAGACTTAATTTTTTATAGTCTGATGGAAGCTCTCCGGTAAGAAAAACTTTAACCGTAACAACAGTATCAAGATCGTTGAGTAATTGCTTGGTTGAGTTGTTGAGGCTGAAACGTTTTTCGGCGGTTAAATCAAGCCGGTAATTCAGCAAGCCTGATACATAGATCAATCCTGCAAAAAAAACAAGAAGGGCAACCCACCAGTATTTATGTCGTAATATTCTTTGAACAAAAGTCATAGCTTATCTCTTCTCCAACATTCTTTGAGTGATCAATGCAAACAAAACGATAATGCCCGCGAAATAGATAATGTCGCGAAGGTCAACTACGCCACGGCTTATGCTGTGATAATGAAATTTAATGCCCATCATTTCAATATAATATCCAGCAGAACCAAGCGCAGGTAATTTGCTGATGGCTTCAAATCCATTATATAAAATGAAACACATAAAGGCACCAACGATAAAAGCAACCACTGTATTGTTTGTAAGACTGCTGGCGCAAACACCGATGGACGTAAATACCGCACCAAGAAACAAAAGACCGGCATAACTACCAATAGTACTGCCCACATCAATACCGCCGACGGAACTTAATGATTGAATGGAAAAAGCGTAGATAATAGTTGGAATAATTGCGATTGCAATGGTAATGAACGCACCGGCTATTTTTCCCCACACAATGGACGCATTGCTCAGCGGCATTGTTTTCAGCAGCTCAAACGTGCCGGCCTTGTATTCATCTGCAAGGCTGCGCATGGTTACAACCGGAACCAGGAACAATAACAGCCAGGGAGCGAGTTCAAAAAATCCGTTGAGAGAAGCATATCCAAAATCGAGCAGGCTGGTGTCGGGAAAGACGAAAAGAAACAAGCCGGTCAGCAATAAAAATATGACCAATGCTATGTAACCTGTAAGACTGCCGAAAAATTGTTGCCATTCTTTTTTGCAAATCATCCACATAGGAGCCAAAACTAATGATTTGGATTGGTACTCGGATTGGGATTTTGAACTGGGATTAAGATTAAGTTTGGAACCGGGATTTAAGGGATTAGGAGATTGACAGATTTGATTTTGAAAGAAGAAGCAAGATTTTGTCTGGACCGGGATTTGAGGGATTAAAGGATTAACGGGATTTGATTTTAATAGTTAATTAAAAGATCTAGCCGGAGATTATAAATGGCCTTTCGCAGATAATTTCTTCTATTACCAACAATTGTAGGAATAAAGCTTCACCCCAATTATAAACCTCTTCAAAGCTCAACAGCCAGCTGATAGCCGATAGCTGACAGCTTGATGCAATCGTTTGCGTTAAAAGCATCATCTTTCAAACATTTATAATAGGTTTGTCATTATGAAATATCCATATACGAAAATAATCCTGCTCTTGTTGATGGTGTTCTTGTCAACCGCAGCCCAATCACAGAAACATGTGTTTTCTCTTGGTAAGACAGATTTTCTACTGGATGGCAAACCCTTCCAGATGATTAGTGGTGAAATGCACCCCGCGCGTATTCCGGAAGAATACTGGCGTCATCGCATCCAGATGGCAAAAGCCATGGGATGCAATACCATCGCTGCCTATGTATTTTGGAACTACCAAGAAACTGCACCGGGTGTTTTTGACTTTTCGACTGGTAACCACAACATTGCAAAATTCATTCGTATTTGTAAGGAAGAAGGTATGTGGGTGTTGTTACGGCCGGGGCCTTATGTATGTGCGGAATGGGATTTCGGCGGACTGCCTTCATATCTTTTAAAGATCCCGGATATTAAGATACGTTGCATGGACCCGCACTATATGGATGCGGTGAAGAAGTATGTGGCACGTCTGTCAAAAGAAGTTACCTCCCTGCAGTGCACCAACGGCGGACCAATCCTGATGGTTCAGGTTGAAAACGAATATGGTAGCTACGCAAACGACAAAACATATCTTGAAACGCTGCGGAAAATGTGGATCGATAACGGCATCAATGTTCCTTTCTATACTGCTGACGGTGCTACCGCTTACATGCTTGAAGCGGGTAATATCGATGGCGCTGCGATTGGTTTGGATAGCGGTTCCGGTGATGAAGATTTTAAACAGGCTAGCAAACGCAATCCGAATGTGCCTTCGTTCAGCAGTGAAACATATCCCGGTTGGTTAACCCATTGGGGTGAAAAATGGGCGAGACCTGATACCGCAGGTTTATTGAAAGAAGTGCGCTACCTGATGGATAACAAAAAATCAGTTAACTTTTATGTGGTACACGGTGGCACCAATTTCGGATTTACTGCAGGCGCCAATGCTTTTTCTGCAACACAATACCAGCCTGACCTTACAAGTTATGATTATGATGCTCCGATAAATGAACAGGGACAAGCTACGCCGAAGTATTACGCGCTGAGAAATCTGATCAGTAAGTATATTTCGTACAAGATACCGGATGTTCCGAAAGCAATACCCGCGATCTCAGTTCCTGATGTAATGCTTAAGCCCTTTACATCTCTATGGCAGCAATTGCCCAAGCCAATCGCTTCTCCGCAGCCTAAGCCAATGGAAGCGTACGATCAAAACCAGGGTTTTATTTTATACAGAACAAAACTCATCGGTCATAAGAGTGGAACGCTTACTATTACCGAGCCACATGATTATGCATTGGTTTTTGTGGATGGAAAATTTGTTGATACGATCTATCGTGATGGTGGTAAATGGAGCATAAAACTTCCGAAGACTGAAAGCAAGGAGCCGGTGCTTGACATCCTGGTAGAAGGAATGGGGCACATCAACTTTGCACAATATATGATCGATCGCAAAGGGATCACCGACAGAGTTACGTTGAATGGAATGACCTTAATGAGCTGGGATACATACCTGCTGCCTGTCGATGAAAAATTTATTTCTTCTCTTAAACTTCAAACAGTAAGCGATCCAAAGAATGGTATGTTTTTCAAAGGAACATTTGAATTGAATGAAACCGGTGATACTTACATCGATATGAGTAAATATGCGAAAGGCGTTGTATGGGTAAATGGGCATAACCTTGGCCGTTACTGGAACCGCGGACCGCAACAGCGTTTGTATTGTCCTGCTTCCTGGTTGAAAAAAGGTACCAACGAAATAGTTGTGCTTGATCTGCACCTGCTAGAGCCTGCAACAGTAAAAGGCGAAATAACATTGACGGAATAATCGTTTAGCTTTCAGCTATCAGCAATGAGCTGTCAGCCGGTCTTCCGCAGGCTTCATTCTAGTTGGTAGATTAAAAAAAACTTATTCAGCCATAAAGTTGAATATTTAAACAGGGTTTTGGTTTGCAAACCGTAGTGTGATTCAGCAATGAATTAACGCTGCGGTTTTTTTAGCTGTCGGCTTTTAGCTGTGAGCTATCAGCAATGAGCTATCAGCTGTTACATCTTACCATGTTGCGAAATCGCAGAACATGAGGTCTGTAAAAGTTTAATTATCTTCTATCGTTCGGCTTTTTTAATGCTTACGCCCTTTCAGGGCTTGATCATCATTTGCTATTTTTCCCCAGGGCGTTGCCCAATGCTAATGCTTCGACGCCGAAGGCGTCGGTCGTAGATATTGCTTCCTACAAGTAGTGTAGACGCAGAACATGGATCTTATATGTTCTTCTATGCTCTATATGGCTAAACGTAGCTGTTAGCTTTTAGCCATTATGCATGTACTGTCTAGTGATGTCGCAAAACGTGAATCAAATCAAAACCTTATATTCCCTTACATGCCTTATATGGTTTAAAAATAGCTATTAGCTTTCAGCAATGAGTTTTTAGCCATTATGTTGTGCCGTGTAGGCGTGAAGCAATCCAAACCTTATATTACCTTATATGCCTCAAAAAAAATCTCTCATTTGTTTCAACTCTAACATGGTTTCATTAAATTAAAACAAACGTTTGCCTTGCCTCAATAGCTCATAATCGCATAGTTTTAAACCCCGTTCAAATCCCTTCAGTCATATATTATTTCCCAACATGCGTTTAGTCAGGCCAACGCGTAGAGAAAGCCATATGTTTGAAGGTGCGGTTGTTCTTAAAAATACCAACATGAGAAGACTATTTTTATTTTGTATCCTCCAATGCCTCGGTGCAGTAATGCTTCATGCGCAGGAAATAAACTACACTTCCTGCAAAAATTGCTGGAATGCAGATTCGTTAGGCAACCACCGTGTAGTCGTTGAGTTTAAAGGAGAGGGGGCTGTTGCTGAAGCGTCCATTCCCTGGAGAAGAAGAGACGAACATTCGGAAGAAAAAAGAATCATTGTACAAGACGCCAAAAGCGGACAGAAGGTATTAAACGTAAAAATCGAGAGCATAAACAGGGAAAAAGGTATTATCCGTTTTGAACCAACTTCAGGAAAGGGGACGTATTATATATACTATATGCCTTCCAAAAATGAGGGCAGAAACAATTATCCCAAGGGTGTTTACTTAAAACCTGAACAAACGGCGTCAGCAGAATGGACTGCAAAAGCCAGCAGCACAAAGTCGACTGCCGTTGTAAAAGCAATAGAATCAATTGATGAGTTCAATAGTTTTTATCCGATGGAAGTAATTGCTACGAAAAAAGAAACAAACTCGCTTGTTTCAAAATATGCAGGTAAACCCTTTATTGTATTCCCGGAAAGAAGACAATACAGCATCCGCATGCCGAATGATCTGCCTTATCGTTGGGTAAAAGCGGGTAAAGCTGCAACAACATTCATTGATACAACAGATAAAGGAGAAAATTTTACTTATCAGTTAGGCGTGTATGCGCTGCAAAATTTGCAGGATGTTAAGGTTGTTTTCAGCGATCTGAAATCTAACGGAGCTACCATTGCCGCAGCTAATATGTATTGCATCAACACAAACGGCACCTCTTATGATAACAAACCATTGGTTGAAACTGTAAATGTTGGGTCAGGCACTGTGCAGCCTATGTGGTGCGGAATTGATATTCCGAAAGACGCAGCAGCCGGAACTTACAGTGGTACTGCAAAAGTTATTGCGGCTGGACTGGCGCCTATGACCGTTAATATTAAATTGGTGGTAACCAATAAAACAACTGAACATGGCGGCATTGACAAACCGTGGATGATGACAAGGCTAAAATGGCTGAACTCAACATTGGCGCAGGAAAATGCGGTAATTGCTCCTTATACGGCATTGCAGGTAAATGATAAAACCATCAGTCTGTTAGGCAGAAAAATAGAATTGGATGAGAATGGATTACCTAAACAAATTCAGACGTTTTTTACACCGGAGATGACATCCATTGCATCAACTGCCAACAATATTCTTACAGAGCCGATTCATTTTCATATAACTGAGAAAAATGGCGGACAGGAAATAAAGCTAAAAAACAACGGTCTGCAGTTTACACAACAACAATCCGGCACCGTTAGCTGGAAAGCCAACAGCAGTTCTTCAGATGTACAAATGGATGTAACTGCATCTATCGAGTTTGACGGATTCTTATATTATTCTGTAAAGCTTACAGCATTAAATGATGTGGCGCTTTCTGACATTGCGATGCATATTCCTTTCCGGAAATCCGCATCAACTTATATGATGGGATTGGGGCAGAAAGGTGGTAACCGTCCGGATGACTTTTCCTGGAAATGGGATGTAGCACACAAAAACCAGGACGGTGCATGGATCGGCAGCGTGAATGCAGGATTGCAATATTCATTACGCGATGAAAAATATGTTCGTCCGTTAAATACGAACTTCTACTTGCAGAAACCTTTGTTGTTACCAACTTCATGGGGTAATGATAACAAAGGAGGGATTAATGTTGCACAAAAAGGCGATGCCATTCTTGCCAACAACTACAGTGGTGAAAGAAGCATGAAGAAAGGTGATGTGCTGTATTATAACTTCACTTTATTGATCACGCCTTTCCATACCATCAATACGGATTTTCAGTGGGAGAACAGGTTCTATCACAAATACAATGATCTGAACACGATAAAAAATGCAGGTGCATCAATCATAAACATTCACCACGCAACACCTATCAATCCATGGATCAACTATCCGTTCATTGAATGGAAGGCGATGAAAAATTATATTGATACGGCACATCAGCTTGGTTTGAAAGTAAAAATATACAACACTGTGCGCGAGTTGTCGAATCATGCTTACGAGACATTTGCTTTGCGTAGCCTTGGTCACGAAGTATATTCTCCCGGCAAAGGTGGTGGCTTTAGCTGGTTACAGGAGCATATTGATTCAGATTATATTGCTGCATGGTTTGTACCTGAAATTAAGGATGCGGCCATCATCAACAGCGGCATGAACCGTTGGCACAACTACTATGTAGAAGGCATGAACTGGCTGACGCAAAATGTAGGCATTGACGGTATTTACCTGGATGATGTAGCCTTTGACCGTATTACGATGAAGCGTATTAAACGTGTGCTGACAAAAGATGGTCATCCCGGCATTATTGATCTGCACTCAGCAAACCAATACAACAAGAGTGACGGCTTTAACAACAGTGCCAACTTATACATGGAGCACTTCCCATACCTGAATCGTTTGTGGTTTGGTGAATATTTTGATTATGAGAAAAATCCGGCAGATTTCTTCCTGACAGAAGTAAGCGGTATTCCATTCGGATTAATGGGTGAAATGTTGCAGGATGGCGGTAACGCATGGCGTGGAATGATCTATGGCATGACCAGCCGTATGCCGTGGACAGACAATTCAGATCCCCGTTATATCTGGAAAGTGTGGGATGATTTCGGAATAAAAGGTTCTGAAATGATTGGTTGCTGGAGCCCGAATTGTCCGGTAAGAACTACCAACGACAAAGTGCTGGCGACAGTTTACAAAAAGAATGGATCGGCGTTAGTAAGCATTGCGAGCTGGGCTGACGCAACAACCGATGTTCAGTTAAAGATTGATTGGAAAGCATTGGGTATAGACGCTGCAAAAGCTACAATTACTGCACCTGAGATTAAAAATTTCCAGGCAGGAAAATCGTTCAATGCCCAGGATAATATCGCTGTAGAGAAAGGAAAAGGTTTGCTGCTGATTATTAAGTAGCAGTAGAAATATGTGTGATGTTTTTTAAATGGCAAAGCCCCGGGAAGGTTTCTTCTACGGGGTTTTTTGTTGTTTCATGCGGAGGTTTTCACGCGGCGGGCGCGGCGAATCGGAGCGGCGCAAAGCGACGAAGGCTTTGACTTTGCTTAATATTTATGATGCTGTCCGAGGTCAGGTACTTCGTACTTCGTAAATCGTACTTTGTCTGTTTGAAGGTGTTAAAAGTAATTAGAGCTCTTCAACTTTGCGTGCTTCGTACTTCGTAGCTCGTACTTGCTTTTTCATTATCTTCCATCATTAAAACACCTAACGTTTAGCCTGTTATGTACATGAAAAAAAATTGTCTTCTCGCTGTATGTATGGTAACTGCTGCTTTTGTTACCAATCTTTCTGCCCAGACTTATCAGCCCAATTGGGAGAGTCTTGATAAGCGCCCAACACCACAATGGTATCTTGACGCCAAGTTTGGGATCTTTATTCACTGGGGCGTTTATTCCGTTCCGGGGTATGCACCCAAAGGAAATTATTCCGAATGGTATCAGTACTGGTTGCAGACAAAAGCTTTTAAAGGAGCTGTTGTAGATTATCATAATAAAAAATTTGGAGCAGGCACAACCTACTATCAGCTCGCGCCGCAATTCAAAGCTGAATTGTATAATCCCGATGAATGGGCCAAAGTAATTGAATCATCAGGGGCAAAGTATGTAGTGCTTACATCCAAACATCATGATGGCTATGCTTTATGGCCAAGCAAAGATGCCAGCAGGGATTGGGGATTTCCGTGGAACGCTGCAGAGGTAGGGCCTAAGCGTGACTTACTCGGCGATCTTTTTACTGCATTAAGAAAAACTTCTGTACATCCTGGTATGTATTATTCATTGTACGAATGGTACAATCCACTTTGGTTAAAGGATAAAGACGCCTACATTAAAAATCATATGTGGCCGCAAATGAAAGATGTGATCACGACTTATAAACCCGATGTATTCTGGACTGACGGCGAATGGGAGCTTCCCGCGGAAAGATGGAAATCGCAGGAATTCCTGACCTGGGCATTTAATGAAAGTCCGGTTAAAGACAGGCTGGTGGTGAATGATCGTTGGGGAAAGGACAACAGGTTTAAACATGCCGGGTTCTTTACACCTGAATATCAGCCCGAGCTTGATTTTCCCAATCACGCCTGGGAAGAGAGCCGTGGCATGGGATATTCCTACGGATATAACCGCGAAGAAGACGCGTGGGATTACAATTCCACCCAGTCGTTAATTATCAGCCTGGTTGATAAGGTAAGCCGCGGTGGTAATTTTCTGCTGGATATTGGTCCTGATGAGCACGGCAAAATTCCGCCTATTATGCAGGAAAGATTACTCCAGATGGGCGATTGGATGAAAATTAACAACGAGGCTATTTACAGCACCGTGCGTTGGAAAAGACCACATCAATGGAGCGAAGGCAAAACTGACTACAAACCCAAAAAGGATGATTTTAAAACAGTTGAGGACCTGATGCTGAAGCTTACGATTGATCCCGAACCTGGTTATGCGGTGCAGGAATGCTTCTTTACCTACAACCCAACAGCGAACAACTTATACGCTATTATACCGAAATGGCCGTCCGACAGGAAGTTTACCATAAAGGATATTACACTCGATCAAAACGCAGTACTGCAATTGTTAGATACCAAAGAAAGTCTGCAATGGAAACAGGATGGAAAAAATGTGATAGTTAGTCTTCCCGAATTCGATCCCAATAAAATCAAAAGCCAGTATGCTTATGTGATTAAGATGAATAATACCGGGAAATAAAGGCAAAATTCAAAAGTAAAAAGTCAAAATTTAAAACCTTGATTGTGAGCAAGATGCATTAATGCAGCAAGTATCAGTTAAGGCTTTTGAATTTTGACTTTTGAATTTTTACTTTGTAAATAAACTCATAGGCATAAAAAATTGATTCTAAATACATTTAGCATTTGGATTGTGTACTAACGGTGCCACATTTATGCAACCGTTTGCGGAAACTGCTGCAAAGTGATCATTTATGAAAGGAAGAATTTAAATTTACCTGCTTTTACGAGAAAGGATTGAAGCCAGAAAAACGTACCAAACACTGTTTGAGATTTACAAGTAGCACGATAAAAGAATACGCTAACCGTAAAAAGCACATAACGATTTCGCATGCAAAAAATCTTACATAGTAAAATTGCCCTGATAAGTATTGCCCTTGCGGCAGCAGTTTTGTTTTTTACGTGTGTAACAAAGGAAGACAAGATTGATTACAGCACGCAGGTAAAGCCTATTCTTAACCGCAAATGTATTTCCTGCCATGGTGGTGTAAAAGCCAAAGGTGGCTTCAGTTTGCTGTTTAGGGAAGAAGCATTGGCAAAGACCGAGTCAGGTCAGCCAGCTATTATTCCAGGAGATCCGGATGGAAGCGAAATGATCAGGCGCTTAACACTTGATGATCCTGAAGAGCGGATGCCTTTTAAACATGAGCCGCTGAGCAAGGATGAAATTGCAATTCTGCGTAAATGGGTGAAACAAGGAGCGCAATGGGGCGAACACTGGGCTTATGTACCGGTAAAGAAAACTGCAGTGCCCGACGTTGACAATAAATGGGCGAAGAATGATATTGATAAGTTTATCTATCAAAAGCTGGAAGAGCAAAAATTGCAACCTTCACCCGAAGCTGACAAGGCAACATTGCTTCGTCGCGTGAGCCTCGATCTCACAGGCATGCAACCATCTGAAAATGTTGCTAAAAAGTTTCTACAGGATAACGGGCCGCGGGCTTATGAAACGCTGGTTGATTCATTGTTGGCGTCGCCACATTTTGGTGAACGTTGGACAGCCATGTGGATGGATCTTTCCCGCTACGCTGATACAAAAGGCTATGAACGTGATGATGTAAGAAGCATCTGGCGTTATCGTGACTGGCTGATAAAAGCTTTCAATTCAGACAAACCTTACGATCAGTTTTTAACAGAACAGGTTGCAGGCGATTTGCTGCCAAATCCAACCGATGCACAATATATAGCCACAGCTTTTCATCGGAATACCATGACCAATGATGAGGGTGGAACTGATAATGAGGAATTCAGAACAGCTGCTATTATTGATCGTGTAAATACCACCTGGGAAGCGGTAATGGGCACCACTTTCTCTTGTGTGCAATGCCATAGTCACCCGTATGACCCGTTTAAACATGATGAGTATTATAAATTCATGGCTTACTTTAACAATAGCCGTGATGAAGATACAGAAGCCGATTATCCGCTGTTGCGCACATTCAACGATACGTTGACAAATGAGCTGACCTCATTAACTGCGTGGCTTACCAAGGAAAGTTCTGAAAAAAGAGCAAAAGATATTGAGCGCTTTATAAAAACATGGCAACCATCCATCAATTCACTTACATCAGATAAATACGTTAGCAGTTCACTTGCCGATACCAAGTGGCTGGCAATGAGAAATCATTCATCCGCACGTTTTAAACAAGTTGATCTTCAAAATACAAATCAACTTATACTGCGATACACAAGCGGATTGACCAGCGGAGTTTTAAGCATGCACCTTGACTCAACTAACGGTCCTGTATTTGTGAAGATCAATATACAGCCAACCAGGGGCTGGCAAATTAGCCCGGTTGATTTTCTGATGCAAAGCGGTGTTCATGATATTTATCTGACTTACGAGAATCCGACTATCGTAAAGCCTGATCAAAACGGAATGATGTTCGATTGGCTGCACTTTACACAACAATTTCCGGGTAAAGGAACAAAAGACTATGAAACGAATAATAAACTGTTCTGGAAGTTATTGACCGCAAATGCTCCAACTACGCCTGTGATGATGGATAATCCGGATGATATGTATCGCCCGACTTATGTGTTTGAAAGAGGAAACTGGCTGGTAAAAGGCAAAGAAGTAAAACCTTCCATTCCCCACATATTTGCTGCTGCCATGCCTGCGAAGGCGCCTGCAAACAGGTTGGGCCTTGCAATGTTTTTAACCGACAAACAAAACCCGCTTGTTTCAAGGACATTGGTGAACCGCATGTGGGAGCAATTGTTTGGTGCAGGCATAGTAGAAACTTTGGAAGACATGGGTACGCAGGGTGTTACCCCAACTCACCGCGAATTGCTTGATTACCTGTCTTACAACTTCATGAACGAAGACAATTGGAGCGTAAAGAAATTATTGAAGAAAATGGTAATGAGTGCAACTTATAGACAAGATTCAAAATTGACGCCTGAGCTACGCGAAAAAGATCTCTACAATAAATGGTATGCAAGGGGAGCACGCGTAAGACTAAGTGCAGAACAAGTACGTGACCAGGCATTGAATATCGGCGGTGTGATGAATGAAGAATTATATGGTCCGAGCGTATTTCCATTTCAACCTAAAGGGATCTGGCAATCGCCTTACAACGGTGCTGAATGGGTACAAAGCATTAACAATGAACAATACAGACGTGGTGTATATACCTTTTGGAAACGTACTGCACCTTATCCGTCAATGATCACTTTTGACGGTGGCGCAAGAGAAGTTTGTATGGCACGGAGAATTAGAACCAACACGCCGCTGCAGGCACTGGTTACATTAAATGATGAAGCATATGTTGACGTTGCAAGGCATTTTGCAAAGCGCATGCAGTCGGCTGGAAACACCGTTCAACAGCAAATTTCCAAAGGCTATGAATTGATGCTTTACAAACCGTTAGAGCAACAAAAATTACAGGTGTTGGTAACGCTCTATAACGAAGCAAAACAAAAATTCACGAAAGATATAAGCAAGGCAAAAGAAATGACAGAGGAAGACAATACAACACCGGATTTCGCGGCGCTGGTTGTAGTTGCAAATGCGATGCTGAATTTGGACGAAGTAGTAACAAAAAATTAATTGACAGTTAAAAATTCCTGCCCGACTGACGTCATTCAGGCGGGGAGAATTGAAAATGTGTGCGAATTGATAGATGTGCGAATGTGCAAATGTGGGTGTAAAATGATTAATAAAATGTGGTGATTAATTGCGATCGGCTGATGGCTGATAGCTGACCACTAATAGCTTAATATGACGCGACAAGAAATACATAATCAGCGGTTGGTGAAAGAGGCGGAGCATACTGCGCTTCGGTTACACACGCGCCGTCACTTTTTAAAAGAAAGTGCAATGGGTATGGGCGGACTTGCTTTAGCTGCATTGTTCGGCTGCAATAGTAAATCTACTGCAACTGCACCAATTGCATTTGACCCGGCGCACCCGTTGTTGCCGAAGCTTCCGCAATTTCCCGGAAAGGCGAAGAGCGTTATTTATATGCACATGGCAGGCGCACCTTCTCAGCTTGAGCTGTTTGATTATAAGCCCGAGTTGATGAAAATGGATGGACAGGAATGTCCGCCATCTTTGCTCGCGGGAAAGAAATTTGCCTTCATAAGAGGTGTTCCTAAGATGCTCGGTCCGCAGGCAAAATTTGCCCAGCACGGAGAAAGCAGGTTATGGATAAGTGAAAATCTACCGCATTTTTCAACCATCGCCGATGAAGTAACCATCATCAAATCCATGACTACCGATCAGTTCAATCATGCGCCGGCACAGTTGCTGATGCACACTGGTACACCACGTTTGGGAAGACCAAGTATTGGTTCGTGGGTGACATATGGATTGGGTAGTGAAAATCAGAATCTACCTGGTTTTGTCGTTCTGACAAGCGGTGGGCGTTTCCCTGATGCAGGAAAAAGCGTTTGGGGCAGCGGGTTTTTACCAAGTGTATACCAGGGTGTGCAGTGCCGAAGCGAAGGCGATCCGGTTCTGTTTATTGAAGACCCGCATGGTATGGACAGAGACCTGCGTAAAGCTTCCATTGATGCTATTAATAAAGTGAACGAAGAATCATATAAGGAGTTCAACGATCCGGAAATTCTTTCGCGCATATCCCAATATGAGATGGCGTATAACATGCAGATCTCTGTTCCGGAAGTCATGAACATCAATAACGAACCGCAGTATATTCATGATATGTATGGCACACAGCCAGGCAAAGCCTGCTTCGCCAATAATGTGCTGCTTGCAAGAAAACTGGTGGAGAAAGGTGTGCGTTTTGTTCAATTATTTGATTGGGGTTGGGATAGTCATGGTACTGATTCTTCTACTGCGATAGATGTTGGATTCATCAATAAATGTCGCCAGGTAGATAAAGCGAAAACTGCATTGATCCTCGACCTGAAACAACGGGGCCTCCTTGATGAAACGCTGGTAATTTGGGGTGGAGAATTCGGTCGCACGCCGATGATGGAAAACAGGGAAGGAAAACAAAATCCGTTCAAAGGTCGCGACCATCATACTGAAGCATTTTCTATCTGGATGGCAGGCGGTGGCATCAAAAAAGGACACTCATACGGCGAAACCGATGAAATTGGCTATAGTGCTGTGACCAACAAAGTGGAACCGTTTGATGTACAGGCTACCATCTTAAATCAGCTTGGCTTCGATCATGAACAATTCACCTATCCTTTCCAGGGAAGGCCATTCAGGTTGACAGATGTGAAGGGAAGGGTGCTGACGGATATTGTTGGGTAGGTACCAGCTGTCAGGTATCAGGTGTGAGGTATCAGGAAGAAGGCTGTCAGCTGTCAGCTATAAGCTATTAGCTATCAGCAATCAGCTTTTAGTGCCGAGGTTAGATAGTTTCAATAAATCAATATTTAAATTAAGAAGGCGTGTGTTCTATGAAAAGTTTTGCATTGAACACATCGTACATCGTACTTCGTAAATCGTACATCGCATGCTTTTTTCCCGAAGAAATTTTCTTGCTTCATCAGTATCTGCAACAACTGCTTTATTTTTAACATCTTTAGACAGTTTTGCGTTACCACAACAACAAACCAACAATATGAATACAGGCTTTAGCTTAAAAGTACTTGCTACCAACTGGGGCTTTGAAGGATCGATGGACGAATATTGTGAGAAAGTAAAGAAGGAAGGTTACGACGGCATTGAGATTTGGTGGCCGGTGGAAAAGAAAGACCAGGATGAACTGTTTGCAGCATTAAAGAAGTATTCACTGGAAGTTGGTTTTCTGTGTGCGGGACATGAAAGTGATTTTGATAAACACTTCGATCATTTTAAAATGATGATTGACGCTGCTGCAACAAACACGATCCAGAAACCATTGTACATTAATTGTCATTCTGGCCGTGATTATTTTTCATTTGATGAGAACAGGCAATTGATTGATCATACAACACAATTGTCCAAAAAGACAGGCATTAAGATCTGCCATGAAACACATCGTTCACGCATGTTGTTCGCGGCACCTGTTGCGAAACAGTATATTGAAAAAGTTCCGGAACTGCGTATAACTTTTGACGTGTCACATTGGTGCAATGTGAGTGAAAGTTTACTGCATGATCAACAGAGGACTGTAGATAAAACGCTGGAAAGAGTTGATCATATTCATGCACGCATTGGTCATCCTGAAGGACCACAAGTGAATGATCCCCGTGCGCCTGAATGGGCCGATGCCGTAAATGCACATTTCGCCTGGTGGGATAAAGTTGTAGAAATGAAAAAACAAAAAGGCGAGGTTCTGACAGTTCTGACAGAATTCGGTCCGATGGATTATATGCCTTCATTACCTTATACGCGCCAGCCGGTGGCTGACCAATGGGCAATTAATGTGCATATGATGCAAACGTTGAGGAAACGCTATGCGTAGCTGTGAGCTATCAGCAGTCAGCTTTTCACATTTTATGAATGACTGTAAAATGAAAAATAAATTTTAAGAATATTACGAGTTGCTGACAGCTCAAGGCTGACAGCTGAAAGCTAAAAACATGCTTGAATTTCTTGGTCGTTTTCACCCCGTTTTGGTTCATCTGCCTATTGGCATTTTGCTGATAGCGTTGCTCATGCAATATCTTTCTACAAAAGAAAAATATGCCGGCCTTTCAGAAGCTGTTACCATCTCTTTACTGATTGGTATGTTAAGTGCGTTTGCTTCTTGTATTACAGGATACTTATTGTCACTAAGCGGTGAATACGACAGGTCAGCAATTAGCTGGCACATGTGGATGGGCTTTGGCGTTGCGATTGTTTCGGCATTATTATATGTGCGCCGAATTAACAACAGGCGCGACAAGATCTATAAAATAATGAGCGGTGCGCTTGTGTTGCTAATCATTATTACCGGACATCTTGGTGGTAATCTCACACACGGAGCCGACTACCTCACAAGCGCCCTTGAAGGAAAGGCAGATGCTAAGTTTAAACGCAAACCTATTCCCGATGTGCAGCAGGCAATGGCGTACAACGATCTTGTTCAACCTATACTCGCGGAAAAATGCTTTAGTTGCCATGGACCAACAAAACAGAAAGGTAAACTTCGCATGGATCAGCAAGAGTTATTGATGAAAGGTGGAAAGGATGGTGTGGTAATCAAACCCGGAAATACGGATGAAAGTGAGATCATTAAAAGAGTGTTGCTACCGCGGGAAGATGAACATCATATGTCGCCAAAGGAGAAGCCCCAACTCACTCAGAAAGAAATTACAGTTATAAAATGGTGGATCGGTAACGGTGCTCCTTTCGATAAAAAAGTCAATCAATTGCCACAGGCTGATAGCATAAAGCCGGTACTGTTATCTTTCCAAAATGCTGAAGGCGGCTCTTCTGAAGAAGGTTCTGCGACTATAGCAGATAAGGATATTCCTGCAGAGCAGGTAACGAAGGCGGATGAAAAAACAATTGATGCGCTCAGGAAAGCCGGTGCAATTGTAATACCCGTTGCACAGAACTCCAATTACCTGCAGGTTAATTTTCTGAATGATACAGTGATAACGCCTGAAAAGCTGCAATTGATCGTACAATTAAAAAAGCAGCTGGTTAGTTTAAAGCTGAGCAATACCAATACTAACGATGCTGCCCTTGACGCAATCGCGCAATGCACCTCACTCATTAAACTGTTTCTTGATCATACGTTAATTACCGATAAGGATTTGAGCAAATTAAACAACCTGTCCAAATTGCGTTATCTTAATTTAGTAGGCACGGCTGTTACCGCCAATGGCATAAAACCACTGGCACAGCTAAAGCAACTGAAACGAATTTATTTGTATCAAACTAAAGTAGATAAGACACTATGGGCAGAGCTGCAAAAACAATTCCCCTCGGCAAAACTGGATTCGGGTGGATATATCGTGCCTTCATTTCCATCGGACACGTCGCTGGTGCAAAGGCCCATCGTGCAATAGGTCAGTCTTTTTTAATCAGATTGTCATGCATTATCGTAGCTGCAGCTGGTAGTTTTTCTGCAAACGCACAATCTCTAAAAGCATACAATTTACAGGTCGATTCACTTCCTAAAAGATGGGATGAGGCAATGCCATTAGGCAATGGCATGGTTGGCGCGTTGGTTTGGCAAAAGGGAGATAAGCTACGCTTTTCATTGGATAGGGCAGACTTGTGGGATGAACGTCCGGCAATTGATTTCTCAAAATTCAATTTCAAATTTGTACAACAACAAGTAAAAAACAACACGTACGATACGATTCATAAATTGGGCGATGACCCTTATGAAGCCAATCCCCATCCAACAAAAATTCCTGCCGGGGCTGTTGAATTTAATATAGCTTCATTAGGTGCAGTGAAACAAACCACGCTTGATATTGAAACAGCCACATGCATGGTGGAATGGCAGAACGGAACTTCACTTCAAACATTTGTAACTGCAAATAAGAATATTGGCTTTTTCCGTTTTAGTAATCTGGCTGCCGATATTCAGCCCGATATAATTGCCCCTCCTTACAATACCGGAAGAAAAGCAAGCCAGGGAAATTCAGTTGAAGGCCTGGGTCTTGAAAGCCTTGGATATGACAAGGGGACAATAAAAAAATCGCAGGGACAGATTTCTTACTATCAGCCGGTAGATAAGAACAAGGGATTTACAATAACCATTAAATGGAGTAAGAAAAATAATGTACTTACAGGATCGTGGGTCGTGAGTGCGATTACTTCAAAAAATAACAATACGGCAGAAGCCACCTATGATGCAGCGCTTGCACAACATATTGCATGGTGGAAAAACTACTGGCAACAGTCCGCTTTGAAAATCCCGGATCCGCTGCTTCAAAAACAATATTACCTGGAAATGTACAAGTTAGGTTGTGTGGCACGTAAAGGTGCACCTGCCATCACGCTTCAAGCTGTATGGACGGCAGACAACGGAAACCTTCCACCATGGAAGGGAGATTTTCATCACGACCTGAATACAGAGTTAAGTTATTGGCCCGGTTATACCGGCAACCATTTGCAGGAAGCAGAATCATATACTGACTGGCTTTGGAAAATTCGTGATGAAAACAAGAAGCTGACGAAACAATATTTTGGCGTTGATGGTTTGAATGTACCGGGCGTAACTACTTTAGATGGTGTTGCAATGGGTGGCTGGATCCAGTATTCATTATCGCCGTCCACATCCGCGTGGCTTGCGCAACATTTTTACTGGCAATGGAAATATTCCATGGATGAAAAGTTTCTTAAAGATCGGTTGTATCCATATATACATGACGTAGCGACTTTTATCGAAAACATTACCTACCTGCAAAATGGTAAACGTGTATTGCCCTTAAGTTCAAGTCCCGAGTATCATGACAACTCCATTAAGGCATGGTTTAAAAATTATACCAATTACGATCTCTCACTCTATAAATATGCCTTAAGTACGGCATCAGAAGTTGCTATGGCAATGAATAAGCCTGACGAAGCGAAGCACTGGAAAAGTATTTATGATCAGCTTCCCGCATTTGATATAAATGAAACGGGTTTAACAATTGCACCGGGTCAGAACCTGGATGAATCTCATCGTCATCACGCACAATTAATGGCAATCTATCCTTTGGGTTTATTGGATGTTGAAAAGCCTGCGGACAGAGATGTGATGGAGAACTCATTACATCAATTGGAAAAGATGGGGACAAGAGCATGGTGTGGTTATTCATTTAGCTGGGCTGCATGTATTTATGCGAGGGCAAAGCAAGCGGATAGTGCTGTTAACCAGCTTCGCATATTTGCATCTAATTTTTGTTCTACAAACAGTTTTCATTTAAACGGCGATCAGAAAGGCGGACAATATTCCAATTTCACTTACCGTCCCTTTACACTCGAAGGAAATTTTGCATTTGCGCAAGGCGTACATGAACTCTTACTACAAAGTAACAAAGGCTATATCGAAATTTTTCCAGCTGTGCCACAAAGCTGGAAAGACGTTTCTTTCAAAGATCTTCGTGCGGAAGGAGCATATGTCGTAAGTGCTGCCAAAGAAAATGGTGTAATAACGCAAGTGAAAGTTAAAGCTGAAAAAGAGGGACAGCTACGAATCAAACGCCCTTTCCCAACTTATTTGTCCGAAGGCATAAACCGCAGTTCGATAAAGCTGGAAGAAGGAAATGTGATGACGATGAATGTTAAAAAAGGACAGGTAGTTACGTTGAAGAATGCATTTGAGTAAATTGTTTAGAGATTAATACATTGCAACTTCTTTCATGAAAATGGAAGAGGTCTAAAACACACAACATGAAATTTGGTTACACGATTTTGTTATCCTTGTTAGGACTAGGCGCCACTGCCCAAAAGGCTGCACTATTGCCACCTTTGCCAACGCCAAGACAACTAAACTGGCAGGAACAGGAGTTTTATCTCTTCACTCATTTTGGTCCGAATACATTTACCGATCTTGAATGGGGACATGGAACAGAACATGAAGAGGTGTTCAACCCAACGGAGCTGGATTGCCGTCAATGGGCTCGAATAGCGAAAGCCGCAGGTGCAAAAGGCATTATCATTACAGCAAAACATCATGATGGCTTTTGTCTTTGGCCAAGCAAATACTCAAAACATACAGTGCGTGAAAGCAAGTGGAAAGATGGAAAAGGTGATGTATTGAAAGAATTGAGCGATGCATGTAAAGCATATGGCTTAAAATTGGGCATCTATTTATCGCCATGGGATCGCAATCATCCGCAATATGGAACACCGGGTTACAACGATGTGTTTGTGGATATGATGAAAGAAGTTGTGAGCCGTTATGGACCATTGTTTGAGTTTTGGTGGGATGGCGCGAATGGTGAAGGCCCGAACGGTAAAAAAATGGTGTATGACTGGCATCGTTTTGAGCAGACCATGCGCACGATTGCGCCTAATACACCTGTGTTCAGCGATATTGGCCCTGATATGCGTTGGGTTGGAAATGAGAAAGGCATTGCCGGCAAAACAAACTGGAATTTGTTAGATACTGCGGGTTTTAACCGTGGCCTTGGTGCACCGTCAACAGATACATTGAATAGCGGTAATTTTAATGGAAAGGTTTGGATTCCTGCCGAATGCGACGTAAGTATCAGACCAGGATGGTTTTATCATCAGACAGAAGATGCAAAGGTCAAAACACCAGAAGAATTATTTGACCTGTATCTGAAGTCAGTTGGAAGGGGAGCAAACTTTTTGTTGAATGTTCCTCCTGATAGAAGAGGATTATTTACATCTTACGATAGTGCTTCGCTGGTTGGCTTTAGAAAATTGCTTGACGAAAACCTAAGTAAACCTGTAGCTTCAAAGACATGGAAAGCTGTTCAGCAAACCAATAACACTTTCAGCGTTGCATTGCCAAAATCAACTGCTGTTAATTGTGTTTTATTACAGGAACCAATCGAGCTTGGACAAAGAGTGATTTCATTTTCAGTACAATTGAAAAAGAATGGTTCAGTTGTAAAAGAGATCTCAGCAACAACAATCGGCAGAAAACGGATTCTCACATTTCCGGCTGAAGAAGCAGATGCGGTTGATATTGTAATTAAAAACGCTAAAGCAACACCGTACTTAAAACAGATTGCGGTTTATAAGATCGCAGATAATTTGGTAGAGAAAGAATAATTAGTTTTTAGAATCAATATCGTTTAATAGAGTGTTGTCATTATCAACCATTCATAATGTCATGATCAGATCGATATTGGGGAGCCCTCTCCAGTCGTCGAGGTGACGAAGTGAGTGTAGATTACCGCATTATAGTTAATTCGTCATTGATGCTACTGCAATTACTTTTTCTGATAAGCCAGGAACGTCATGTCGACAAGTAATTTGGCAAACGACAATCAAAAAGAGATGACAGTACGCTTTTCTTCGATAGTCCGTAGGACTTTAAGCTCAATAGAAGGCCCAACATACAAAGGCTTTCTTGTCCGTAGGACAATCAACCCCTTGGTTAAAGCCCGTACGGGCTATGATGCCCCCAATTCGGTCTTCTCTGTTGAGCTTAATTCCCTGCGGGGAATTGTAACTGTTCTAAAATCTGTCATGAGCACGACAGGAGACATCTCCCAACGTTGGAGATGCATGCTTAGCTAAACGATATAGAGTTTTTAAATGTTGCTAAAGCTCTCCAAACAAAAATCGGGGAGCTTTTTTATTTTGAAGAATGCGAAAATAACGACGTAGAAATATATCTGGTTGTAGTCGTTTGCTGATGCCCACACTAATCCATTACTTTTGCGTATCATGGATAAGCAGCTATATATATCTTGTGTTTCATCGGGCTTCGGAGGACTGGAAATCAATACGCTTAAATTAGCTGAATGGCTTACAGAATATGGATGGCAGGTGCATCTGCTTTTGTTGGGTGATTCTAAAATGCATGAAGCAGCGGGAAAATTCAGTAAGAATATCACTACGGTGCCTAAAGGTTTTTTTATGAAGTGGCGCAAAGTGACTTACATGCGAAGATGGATAAACGCTAATGATCAATCCCCAATTATTTTTACTGCGCTTAACAAAGATATAGCTACAGCCTCCTTATATAAACGCCTATATAAATCCAATGCAATTGTTATCTATCAACAGCAAATGAAAGTTGGTGTTAAAAAGAAATCGCCTGTTCACATGCTGCGATATCAAATGGTTGATGCATGGATAAGTCCATTGCCTTATCTTATTGAAGAAACGCTGGAGAAAACAACCATTACCAGAGACAAAATAAAATTGATTCCACTAAGCATTGATGCAAAACCTTTTCTTGAAAATCCCGAAACAAAATCATCAGCACGTCAAAATCTTCATCTGCCGCAGAATGTAAAGCTGATAGGTGTTTTGGGTCGCATTGATCCGGAAAAAGGACAGGATTTTTTGATCCGTTGTATAAAAGTGCTGGAGGAAAAATATCAGTCTGACTATCATTTAGCCATTATGGGTAACATAACGCCCGAACATGGCGAAGAATACATGAATGGCCTGCATTCCCTGGCAGAATCACTGCAGATAAAAGATCGCGTTCATTTTTTACCATTCAGTTGGGATGTAAAGCAATTTTATCGTGCGATAGATGTATTCGCCATGGCTTCGCGAGGAGAACATTTTGGAATGGTGACAGTGGAGGCGATGGCTTCCGGTTGTCCTGTTGTTGGCACCAATAAAGACGGAACAAAAGAATTACTCGAAGATGGAAGATTGGGGTATTTGTTTGAGTACAATAATGAAAGTGATTTTTGTGAGCAATTGCAACAGCTTGAATCAAATGAAGATCTGAATTCGATGCTGGAGAATGCGAAGAAAGCAGTGGTTGAAAAGTATTCTAAGGAGCGTATGTGTGAGGGGATGGATGAATTGTTTGTCCACCTGGTTGAGAAAAGGAATAAATAACCTGCCTGTGGTCCTCGCGCCTTTTAGTTGCGTGGTCTTACTCTATCGCCTTTGACGATGTATCTGTCGCCGGAGGCTCTGAAGAGCTGTCGGCAAAAAAATGTCCTGCAATTTTGAGATGCAGGACATTTTTTTGCCCGTCTCCGAAATCTTCTAAAAATCTTTTTGTGCGCTTTTCATTCTTTAAAGCGTGTCTGTTTTGCCAAACAGCTTGCGGTAAGTAGTAATCCTGAAATAACCAAAAATTGTAATAAATGCAAAAATCGTATTAAAACCGCAATACTTATTAAACAAAATTTTACTGTGACTGTTGAAAAATAAACGGGTCGAAGTGCGACAAGCTGTTGTTAGATAATGCTTTGATTTTATAAAAAAGCGCCTCGTACTTCAGAATCGTCTTTTAGTTCGCCACTTTAAAAACAGTTATAAAATGAATGAACCCTGCTTTCACAAATCGTTGCTAAAACACTCGGGTTTTCTAAACACAGTTGCACAAAAGTTTGCAAGAACCAGGGAAGATGCAGAGGATCTGCTACAAGAAACATTTTGCAAGGCGCTTATTTACCAGGAGAAATTTAAAGCCGGTTCAGACCTTGGCGCATGGCTATATGTTATCATGCGAAACATCTTTATAAATAAATACAGGCGTAGAAGAAAATTTGCCGAAATCATTTATGCCCCAGCGGATAAACAAAGTTCCAATCATGGCATAAGCAAAAGCTCTCACCAGGATATTTTGTCCCGAAACATTTTAATCCAGATTCACAAATTGCCGGAGCTTTTTAAAGTACCGTTTGTTTTGCATCTTGAAGGTTATAAATACGCTGAAATTGCAAACATGCTGAATGAACCGATAGGAACAATAAAAAGCCGCATTCACTTTGCAAGGCAAATATTGAAAAATGTAATTGAGAGAGGTTAATACTAAAAAGAAAATGCCTATAGGTTAAAATATTACTTTCCGAAAAACTCTCCAGTACAGTATTTTTTGAAAAATGATTTGTGCCGTTGCTTTGTTAGCTTGCTCTGGACATCTTTTAGCTGCGTGATCTCACTCCATCGCCTCCGACGATGTATCTGTCGCCGGCGGCGACAAAATAAAGCTGCGGAGCGTGGAGGCCCAGCAAAGCGTCTGTTCGCAAATGAATGTGTCCTACATTTTTAAAATGTAGGACACATTCATTTAAAATGCTTAATAAAATGAACGATAAATTTCCAGGTATTGTTCCGCAGCTTTCTCCCAGGTAAATTCTCTTGACCTTGCTTTCACTTTTTCAGATAATTCATCATTGAATTGGGAAAGCCCTTGCTCAAACACGGTATTCATTGCGTCGCAATCAAAGCTGTTAAAGTAAAAAGCTTCTTTTCCTCCAATTTCCGGCAGCGATGTATGCGTTGATAAGAATACAGGTTTGCCGAAATGCATGGCTTCCACAACAGGCAGTCCAAAGCCTTCAGCAATTGAAGGAAAAGCAAATGCAAGGCAATTTTTATAATACCAGTATTTATCCTGATCCGATATTTTTCCAATCAGTTTAATCCTGTCGCTTACATTATACAATTTTGCCTGCTCCAAAATCTTTGCTTCATAATCCGGTCTGCGTTCGCCTGCAATGATCAATTCGTAGTCATTGTTTTTCAGCAGACAAGGGAGAACATGAAAATTCTTTTTTGCAAAGAACATTCCGATACTGAAAATAAATGGCTTCGAAGGCTTGTAAACCGGCGCGTCAAATCCGGCAAACTCTTTTACGCCACCGCCGTTGTGAATAACGGACACGGGCTTGTTGCTCGTTCCGAGATAATTTAAAACATCCCGCTTTGTATGTTCCGAGATACAGACAATTTCATCCACCCGATCAATCAATGATTGTATTTTCTTGATCTGTTCCTGCTGATTTTCGGGATTGTCAACCAAAAAATTGAGGTCATGAACAGTGATGATCTTTTTTGTTTTCTTATTGTGCGGTAAATATTTTGATAGCTGGTAAGTGCAGTGCCAAACATCCATTTTACCTGCGGCGGGATTAAAAAATTTGTGCCATGATTTGTGATGCACATAAGAAGCTTCGTTGCCAAAGGCCGTCGCCTGGTTTTGAGGCGTATAAAAATGTAGTTGTTCCCTGGCGCTGTTGTATGCTTTTTGAAGTGCCTGTCCAAGGTTTAAACAAAAGTAAAATACGCCCGTATTAGGATGGCGCATTTTTTCACAGTCGAACAGAATGTTGTGGTTAGCCTTCATCTGCAAATCAGGATTGTTTTATTGCAGTTAATGCATGGCAAAATCCGTTGATTTGTGTGTGTGTGGTTGTATATCCCAGCGATTGAATAAAATTGTTGAAGTAGTTAATATTGTTTTTGTCGCTATCCAGATCATGAATTTCCACCGAAATAACTTTTGCAAGTTTGATCAATTCGGGAGGTGTGTTATAAAAAATGTCAAACTCACTTCCTTCACAATCCACTTTCAGTACATCTATCAGGCCAAGCTTATTTTCTGTTACTATCTGTTCATACGAAATGCAGGGAACAGATATTTTTTTTGTGTTCACATCATTAAAGTTTTCGAACACGGATGCTATAACTGTATTATCACTGGCGTCTTCAACAAACAACTCGATATTGTCCTTAGGCTTACCAGTTACAGCCATTTGATGAAGAGAGATATATCCCTGCAAATTATTTTGACTGATTGTTTTATTCATAAGCCCGACATTAGCCGGCATTGGTTCATAAGCAAATATCCTGGCCTTCTTTATTTTAGACAACAGTATAAAATCAAAAAAACCCACGTTGGCGCCAATGTCAACTACTACGGGTTCAGAAGGCAATAATTTTATCAGGTCTTCAATATCATAAACATCGCTCATGAAAATTTCCTTGAACACCAGAAAAAGGTTTGAGGGGACGCTTAGTTCGATGGCATTTGGCTTTGTAACAAAATGCAACGGCCACTCAGATTTGGCAACCTTATTGCGCAGATAAACGCCCGGGTTCTGAATATTCCTGAATAGTTTAAAGTATCGTTTGTATCCGTTTGTCGGCATTATGTTATCTTTTAGGGGAGCAAATTAAGGGAAAAAACTCCATAGCCCTCCCTTGGCAGTACACAATAATGATATATTATTTGTGATGTTTTTTTAAGCTAATTTTAAAGCTGTGCTAACAATAAATACGAAGTGCCAAATCAGGCTTTTACCGTTTCTTTTTTTAGTTGCTTGTTACCGTATGAAAATTCGAGCATAGCCCTGACGCTATCAGGACGAATACCTAACATGCAATGACAAACATGCTTTGTTTTTTTGCAATCGTCACAAAACTTGTGTTCTACAAACACATGAACATGTTTTCCGACCGGTGCCCATCGGCCCGGATGTATCGGTCGCATCGGTGGATATATACCGATGGCTTCACGTCCAACTGCTGCGCAGATGTGCAAGGGGCCCGTGCTGTTGGCAATTAATCCGTCGCATGCTTTTATAAAAGGAATGAACTGTGACAGATCCATTTTACCAGTCAGATCAGTAAACAAATCGCCGGCCTCGTTAAAAAGAGGATCAAGCAAAGCCCGTTCTTTTGCAGTGCCTGAAACAAATATGTTGAATTTGGAAGGATCGAGAATCTTAATGAGTGTGGCAAAATTGTGCAGTCCCCACTCCCTTGCGCTTCCCTGCGATTTAGGATGCAGAATAAGATTGTATTTCGAAGGATCGATCAATGCCTTAAATGATGGATGTAATGTTTCAAGTTTATTCATTCCAAACAGCTCGCTTATTTCATCAAGGCTATATGTTTTGTTGATGCCAAAAAATTCCAGCAGTTTAAGATTAAGCTGGCTCTCATGAAGATCTGATTTTTTTCTGCTTAAACGCACCAACTCGTTGCATGTATACCAATGGTACAGGCGGTTGCGGGTGCCAATTCTCAATGGTATCTTCAGAGCCTTCGCTCTTTCTGCAATTCCGGTTGTGGGGAAAACATGTAAAATAGCCTGTGGCTTCTTTCCGCAGATAGTTACTTCCCTGGTCAGGAAATCTTCCGCATCAATAAACTCATCAACATACGTGCAGGATTCAATAACCGGCTTTGTATATTTTTTTCCGATAAAGCCAATCTTCATTTCCGGAAAGTGCTTTTTCAAAACTGCAGCCACCGGTAATGTGAGTACCACATCGCCAATGCTGTCGGTTCTGCTTATCAAAATATTGTCCGGAATGTTCTTCATCGTGTAGCTTTATAATTTGCAGCGCCGGGCTGTTGGATATATGGTTTTATAAACTGATACAAATTAAACTGATTGTGCCCGGCGATATACCGGCTTATTTCTTCAAAAATCTCTCCTTTTTTTATTCCTGCCATTTTGTTGGCCTGGATAAGGTGATAGGCTTTTTCCGTGAGCAGCCAATATTTTTTATCCAGTGCAGGATTATTTTCCAGTATGTGCTGAATGGACTGGTATAAAGCATCTACGCCGAAACCTTGTTCTGCAATAGTTTTTATAACCGGAATACTCCTGTTATCCTCCAGGTTCAATGTGTCATACAAGTTACGCAAATATTCATCGGCACCGGGTCTGTCATATTTATTCAGCACAAAAATATCAGCTATTTCCATCAGGCCTGATTTCATTGTCTGAATACTGTCGCCGCTTTCAGGCACAACAACAACCAATGTGATATTGGCAAGACCAGCAATTTCAATTTCTGTTTGCCCAACACCAATGGTTTCAATAATAATATAATCGAAACCGGCGGCATTCATCAAATCTGTTATCTCAATAATCTTCGGATGAAGCCCGCCCATACTTCCCCTTGAAGAAAGCGAGCGTATAAAAACATTCGGGTGATTATACCACTGACTCATTCTTATTCTGTCGCCGAGAATCGCGCCTTTGTTAAAAGGTGACGAAGGATCAACGCAGATCACACCCACTTTCTTACTTTCTGTAATAATTTCTTTTATCATGCAATCAACAAGTGTGCTTTTTCCTGCACCGGGAGGGCCGGTAACGCCAATAACATTGTTGTAATAGGAAGACACGTCTGACATTAGCACTTCGTAACCATCAGCTTCATTTTCAACAAGGGAAATGCCTCTTGCCAGCGCACGAAAGTTTCCCGTTGCTATTTCTTTTATCAACTGATGATTATCCATTTAGCAAAAATAAGCATGCATTGCAAAAGTGATTGTTATACACACGGTGGTTTAGCAAAAGTTAATCCGTTATTTTACAATGGTATAGTTTTTAAAATCGAAAGGACGAATGCCTGTTTTTCTTTCAAACCAATAAAGAAACCGGTCCTTCAGGTCGAAATGTTTTTTTGAGATATCTATATTCAGACGCCAGTTCTGTTCAGCCACTCTTTTTTGCATTACCGAAGGGTGAGTTGCCGTGAATTTTTGCAGTGAATCAAAATCATCGTAATTGAACACATCTTCAGATGCAAGGAATTGTTGCCATTCATCTGTATCATCATTCCAAAAACGACTCACATTTTTCATTTTCTGCTTCATTAGTTTGGGACTTTTCACCCATCCGTAATGATACACGTATGCATCAATTGGTTTTACAGGCAGTTTGGTTGTGCCAATTCTAAAACCTTGCGCATCGCGGTAAGCTGTAATAGCTTTATTATTCCGTATGATCCTTATTTCGCGGTTATACCATTTTCTGCTATCACCAACATAATCGTAGGTGCCATAAAAATGCAGGTATTTAAAAAGAAGTCCCTGCACACGCATATCATCTTTATATTTTTTGCACGCTTCTATTATTGCAGGATAATATTGTTCATGCACCACTTCATCAGCCTGAATGTAAAATGCCCAGTCGCTGGCCGGATCTATTAATTGAAAAGCCTTATCTGTTTCTACTGCAAGAACTTTTCCGCCGTGGCGAAGACTTTGATCCCAAACTGAGTGATGTATCTTGATCTTATTGCTATTAATGCTTCTTACCAGTTCTTCTGTATCATCATCGCAGTCTCCAACCAGCACAATCATCTCATCTACAACCGGAAGTATGGAAGTAATGGCTTCTACAATAGGATAGTCATTTATCACGGCATTTTTAATAATGGTAAAGCCACTGATCTTCATGGTGTTATTATCGATTAGCGTTAGAAAAACAGCGTAAAATAAATCTTTTTACTAACTGAAAATGAAAAACTAAGTTGATTAAAGTCAGTGTTTAAACTATTACATTCTCTCATTTTTGAGTTTGAACATTAAACTCTATTTATGAAACGAATTTTTTTGTTGAGTTTGCTTGCAGCATTCACAAGTTTTTCCTGCAGTAAGAAAGCAACAGCACCTGCGAACGAAATTTCCAGTCAAGAACGTGATGCTCCTCAACTGATTAACGGAAGATTGGTGTTTTCCGACGAACGTGCATTCTATGAATATGTGGAAGCTCGAATGTCGAAATCCGCAGATGAACTTGCCGCTGCCGGCGATACGAGTGGGTTTAAGTCGCTTTATCTTAGAAGCCAGTCTGATGATGATGTTGAGATTTCTGAAGAAATTGAAGATTTAAAGCAATTTAATTTTCCCTTGCCTTTTTTGTTTGTGATTAATCAGGATGGTGAAGTTCAAATCGGTGATTATATTGTTTGGTATAGTCGCGGGAAAAAGTACTTTATTTCCAAACAATCTGAGTCAATGCTGAGTAAATTAAAAGAAAATCCAGATTTGATCAAAGATTGTGTGCCTGCCGGAAGCTCTCTCGTTCAAAAAAAGTCAAGTGATAATGAGAGAACCAGTTTCTCTCTTTCCAACGCCCTTGACGCTCGACATCAGAAAACTTTTTTTCAAATTAATTACCAGGGAAGGACTATGAATGGTGACAGAAAATATGTGCATGAAATCATCACCTACTACGAGGGCAATTATCCCGCTGGTCCGGCTATTGTATGGCGTTCGTATATATATTTAAGAATTAAGTTAGAATGGAAGGGTAGAAACGGCAACCTGCAGGAGAAAGGAGGGAGATTAGAACTTCACTACAGGGGGCGGCGACAGTGAATTTTGGTTCAGGTGGCTATCAAGTTGGTCCTGAAATAAATCTTAATACAGGCATTACCCAAAGCGGAGACTATACCCTGCTGCTTGCCCAATATAACGGAAGTGGGATCACATCTCCGTCGCAACCTACACCAATGTGGACGCTTGACTTAAATGGTACGATTTATCAACATGTCGAAGGTGACGTTACGTCTAATGAATGGTATAATACAGGCTATCCTCTGTGGTAGTGTTAAACGGATTTGTCAACCGAAGCCCTACGATAAAGTTGGGCTTCTTATTTTTTAAAAACGGGCATTCTCTCATTTGGCTAATATCAATAAGTTTGCACTAAGAAAGCATGGAATTTGCTGTAGCTATAACTATTATTCTGTCATCCATACCAGGTTTAGCATGATTAATTTCATTCCCATATTTCCGTTGAATATTGTGGTGTATCCCGGGGAGCAACTTAACCTGCATATTTTTGAGGAGCGCTATAAACAATTGGTGAACGAATGTTTTACTGAAAAAAAATCTTTTGGCATTCCTGCTGTTATTGACAGTCATGTTAAAGAATTGGGTACGTTGGTACAGATCAAAGAGATTGCCGAAGTTTATGAAGATGGTCGTATGGATATACGCACAGAGGGAATTCGCATGTTCAAAATACTGGAGATTATACGTTCTGTTCCCAACAAGTTATATGACGGCGCGATTGTGAACTATCCGGACACAATTGACGAGAGGAATATTAACATGATGCGCCGCATTATTGCAGGCATTCGCGAATTACACCGCTTGCTGAAAGTGACCAAAGATTTTAAAAAGAATGATGACGAGCTGGTAAGTTATGATATAGCCCATCACGCAGGACTTTCCTTACACGAAGAATATGAGTTGCTTGGACTGTTGCAGGAAGATCAGCGCCTGGAATACTTAAAACGCCATCTGAATAAGATAATACCCATTGCAGGCGGCATAGATAAACTAAAAGAAAAAATTCAGCTTAACGGACATTTCAGGGAACTGAAAGGTTTTAATTTAGATCTTTAATGATGCAGACCACCCTTTGCTTTGACTTTGGAAACACCCGCTTAAAGTGCGCCGTATTTACCAACGGAGAATTGACCGATGTACTTGTATTGAAAGATGATAGTAACGACACCATTCTGGAGTTGATAGGGGAATACAAGCCAATAAGAACCCTGCTATCTTCTGTAATTAATCACAATCAGGCCTTGGATGAGCTTTTACAACAGCATTCCGATTTTCACAGGCTCAATCACCTGAGCCGGTTACCTGTTAAAACACCTGTTGGAAAGCCAGAAACAATTGGTGCCGACAGGCTGGGGCTGGTTGTTGGTGCCATGCATGAATTTCCTGAAAATCATTGCCTCGTGGTTGGTTTGGGCTCATGTATTACCTTCAATTTTGTTAATAAGCGTCACGAATTTTTAGGCGGAGGAATATCACCCGGCCTTGAAATGCGTTTCCGCTCCATGCACGAGTTTACCGCCAGGTTGCCTTTGATAAAACCTGACGGCAATTTTCCCCTGATTGGCTATGATACCCGCACAAACATGCTCAGTGGCGTAATATTGGGCATGAGCAAAGAAATTGACGGCATTATTGACGAGTACCTGGCCAAATATGCCAATCTTAAGGTATTCCTCACCGGAGGTGATATGCATTTCTTTAAACCGCATCTTAAATCAGAGATCATTTTCGATCCATATCTGATTTATAAGGGATTGTATGCGATTAGTGAGGAGAATAAGTAGCTGTGGACTATGAGCTGGGTGTCAGGTATCAGGTTTTAGGCATAAGGTGTGAGGCATGAGGCATGAGGCATGAGGTGTGAGTGTGAGGTGTGAAATGTGAAATGTGAGTTGTGAGGTGTGAGGTGTGAGGTGTGAGGTGTGAGGTGTGAGGTGTCCAAGAATTGCACCTTGTAAGTTAGCTAAGAAATTTTACACTATTAGAAGGGTAAACTTAATCCTTACCCGGCTAAGGCTGAAGGCCTTAGAGCATTAGCCCAGGGCAACGCCCTGGGTAAAAGACACAATATCGATCAAGCCCTGAAGGGGCGAAAGCAAAAGCTACACGAAAGAATGAAACTGATAATTAGGCAGATTGAGATCAAAATCCAAAGCTGATAGCTCATAGCTGATGGCTCAAGGCTGATAGCTGATAGCCGAATGCTTAGAGCTCCTGTTAAAATGACATTTGCAACGTTCAGGGGGTGCCGGCTTACACGTTTCTTCACTTATCTTTGGGCCGATTTTATTTCACAGAATTTATGATACAACGCTTTTTACGCATAAATAAGAAATGGGCAATACTGCTTCCGGCGCTGCTGTTATTTTCCTGTGAGAATAAAATCGAAGAAGTACAGGATCTGGGCAAGAAAAGAACAGGTGTTGAAGAAGGCGTACAAATCGAAAGTTATATGAGTGAAGGCGGTGTTATGAAAGCACGGCTGACTGCTCCTGAAATGTTGCGGACACAAAACGATACGCCACGTACCATTTTCCCAAAATCGCTCCAGGTGATCTTTTATAACGACAGCCTGAAAATGGAAAGTCATCTGTTCGCCAAATACGGTCACTATCTTCAAAACGACAATAAGGTATTCTTACGTGATAGTGTTGTTGTATTCAACGTCAAGGGTGATACGTTGTTCTGCGACGAACTATGGTGGGATCAAAATAAACAAATCTTCTACTCAGACAAGCCGGTGAATGTTCATAAAAAGTCCGGCGAAAACCTGCGCGGTGCTGCACTTACCGCAAAACAGGATTTCAGCAAATATAGCTTTACAAATGCCACCGGTAACCTGTTGGTTGGAGACAGCTTATTGCCATCGAACAACGATAGTACTCCTCCTCCGCCAGCACAAACGCCTGCTCCGTCGCCGGTTCAATAAGCTTTCAGCTATCAGCATTGAGCTATCAGCATTCTTAAAAAGAAGAATTCGAATACTAAACATAAAAAAAGCACAGAATAAAACTTATATTCTGTGCTTTTGTCATTTATTTCTTTGTGCTTCTTGTCGTCTTTGCGTCTTTGCGGCTAATCTTCCTGCTCTTCCATTCTTTCCGGCCTCATTTGCGGGAACAGCAGCACATCCTGAATAGAAGGCTGATTGGTCATCAACATACAAAGCCTGTCAATTCCAATACCAATACCACTGGTAGGAGGCATACCGTATTCCAGGGCACGTAAAAAGTCATAGTCGATGAACATTGCTTCATCGTCGCCACGCTCCATCAAACGAACCTGCTCCTCGAAACGTTCACGTTGATCGATTGGGTCGTTTAGCTCAGAATAGGCGTTCGCAATTTCTTTTCCATTGATCATCAGCTCAAAACGCTCAACCAGCCCCGGTTTGCTGCGGTGCTTTTTGGTAAGCGGGCTCATTTCAACAGGATAGTCTATAATGAATGTCGGTTGAACATATTTGTATTCTGCCTTCTCGCCAAACAATGCGTCGACCAGCTTGCCTTTACCCATTGAAGCATCTACCTCAATATGCAGTTGTTTGCAGGTAGTGCGAAGCTCATCTTCATTCATTTCGCTGATGTCGATGCCAGTGTTTTCTTTTATCGCGTCATAAATGCTCAGACGTTTGAACGGCGCTTTAAAATTGATGATAGTTTCGCCAACTTTTACTTCTGTTGTTCCGTGCAGCGCCAGAGCAATTTTTTCAATTAATTGTTCGGTCACTTCCATCATCCAGAAGTAATCCTTATAAGCTGTATACCATTCCAACACGGTAAACTCAGGATTATGTGTTCTGTCCATGCCCTCATTACGGAAGTTGCGGCTGAATTCATATACCCAGTCAAAACCACCAACGATCAGTCTTTTTAAGTACAGCTCATTCGCAATACGCAGGTAAAAAGGCATGTCCAACGTATTATGGTGTGTCATAAACGGTCTGGCCGCAGCACCACCCGGAATAGATTGCAATACCGGCGTATCTACCTCAATCGCACCCTGGCCATTCAAAAAGTCGCGGATGGTATTGATCAGTTTGGTTCTTTTTACGAATGTTTCTTTCACATCCGGGTTGATGATCAGGTCCGCATAACGTTGACGATAGCGGAACTCAGGATCAGTGACAGCATCAAAAACGTGCCCGTGCTCATCTCTTTTTACCACAGGAAGCGGTTTCAGGGATTTCGTCAGCAAGGTAATTGTTTGCGCGTGTATGGATGTTTCGCCTGTTTTAGTGATAAATACAAAACCCGTAGAACCGATAATATCACCCAGATCCAGTCCATGTTTTACAACATTATCCCAGAAAGATTTATCCTCACCAGGGCAAATGTCATCGCGTTTTACATACAACTGAATAATGCCTTTGCTGTCTTGTATCTTTATAAAGAAAACCTTGCCTTTGTCGTTGATACTCATGATTCTGCCTGCAACGCAAACGCTGGCAAAATTGTCTTTTGTTTCTTCACTGAATTCCTTCTTGATATCAGCAGAAAAATGTGATACGGGATATAAAGGTGCAGGATATGCATCTATGCCTGCTTCTTTCAGCTTTCCTAACTTTTCACGGCGGATGATTTCCTGTTCGGACAAATGTTGACTCATATTAAAAAAATAAAAGGTTGGCAAAGATAATGAATGTGGGCTTGCGAGTAAATGCAAATATAGAAGGGGCTGTAAGTCTTACTTACAGCTATATATGTATAATTTTTTTAAGTGATCTGGCTTAACAATCATAGAGTGGATTAAGTATATTTGAAAGAACGCTTAACGATTCCACATGAAAAAACAAATACCCCGGCCCAACTACTCCGCCGGAAGACGCAAGTTTTTGATAAATACTGTACAGGCCGCTGTTGCTATTACCATTATTCCCCGCCATGTTATGGGAGGAAAAAATTATGTTGCTCCAAGTGACCAGATAAACCTGGGATTTATCGGCACAGGAAAACAGGGGAGAGGATTGGTTCGCAACTTTGCCACCCGCGCACAGGTGGTCGCCGCTGCCGATGTAGATCAGCAAAAACTGGATCTGTTCGAATCAAATACGAAAAAGTTATATGCTGAGGTCAAAGACAAAATGGATTATAAAGGCATTACCGGCTATAAAGATTTTCGTGAATTATTAGATAGAAAGGATATTGACGCGGTGGTTATTGCCACTCCGGATCATTGGCACGCTGTAATGACCGTAATGGCTGCGAATAAAAAAAAGCATGTGTATTGCGAAAAGCCACTGGCACATTCAGTTGAAGAGGGCCGGGCAATGGTAAATGCAACAAAAAAGAATAATGTTATACTCCAAACGGGAAGTATGCAGCGTTCCCGCGAGACTTTCCACCATGCCTGCGAGCTTGTTCGCAATGGTTACATCGGTGATGTTAAGGAAGTGCAAGTGAATGTTGGTGTGGCTGCTGTGCCTGCAACGCTGCCGCAACAGCAAGTGCCATCAGTGCTTAACTGGGACATGTGGAGCGGTCCTGCGCCACTGGTGCCTTTTAATGCGGATTATGCTCCGCCTGTAGAGTTAGACATCTTTCCTAACTGGAGAAAATACAAAGAATTTGGTGGTGGCATTTTGAGCGACTGGGGTGCACACATGTTTGATATTGCACAATGGGGCCTGGGCATGGATGAATCCGGTCCGGTTCATTTTTATCCTCCTGACGGTAAGGACCATCAGCACCTTACCATGGTGTATAAAAATGGCGTAGTGATGAAGCACATGGACTTTGGACGAGGTTTTGGTGTACGATTTATTGGCTCAAAAGGAACGCTTGATATCAGCCGTGAATATTTAACATCCGATCCTGCAAATATTGTGACCGCGACTATCCAGCCAAATGAAATTCATTTGTATAAGAGTGATGATCACTATTCTGACTGGTTAAATGCGATTAAGAACGGCACTCAACCTATTTGCAATGCAGAAACTGGTCACCGCACCAGCAGTTTGTGTTGCATAGCAAACATAGCCTACTGGTTAAACCGCCCGCTGGAATGGAACCCGGAAAAAGAAAAATTCAGGCACGATAAGGAAGCAAACAGATTGGCGAAGGCAAATATCAGGAAGCCGTGGTCCCTAGATTAGGATTTGGATTAGGATTGTCTTGACCGGGATTTTTGGGATTAGGGGATTAACTGGATTTGCAAAAAACGTGTCCTACACTTGCAAGTGTAGGACACGTTTTTTGCTGCAAAGCCCAATCTTTCTCCAGATCTATTTTTTTACTGTTCACCGAATGAATCGATGCTAAAAAGAAATAGGCTATTCAAAAACTGAACAGCCCATCTTACGCTCTTACTGTCTTACAGTCTTACGTGTCTTCTACAAATCCGGAAGGGATGAAATTATTATAGCATAATCATATAGTTTGGCGAAAATAACCCCGAAGGGGTGGCATTATCTGGACCGGGATTTTTGGGATTGGAGGATTGACAGGATTTGCAAAAACATGTCCTACACTTGCAAGTGTAGGACATGTTTTTTGCTGCAAAGCCCGATCTCTCTAGATGTATTTTTTTTACTTTTCACCGAATGAATCGATGCTTTATAGAAATAGGCTATTCAAAAACTGAACAGCCCATCTTACGATCTTACGATCTTACTGTCTTACGTGTCTTCTACTAATCCCGAAGGGGTGGCATTATCTTGACCGGGATTTTTGGGATTAGGGGATTAACTGGATTTACAAAAAACGTGTCCTACACTTGCAAGTGTAGGACACGTTTTTTGCCGAAGCGCTATCTTTCTCCAGATCTATTTTTTTACTGTTCACCGAACGAATCGATGCTAAATAGAAAGGGGATATTCAAAACTGAACAGCCCATCTTACTATCTTACTATCTTACGATCTTACTGTCTTACATGTCTTCTTAGAGGCTTCTCGCTATCCCCAGCTCCAAACCTCTCAACTCCGCCAAACCTCTCAATCTTCCAATTGCAGAATAACCGGGATAGGTTTTCTTTTTCAGATCATCCAACATTTGATGCCCATGATCGGGGCGCATAGGAATTGCAACATTTCTGCGTTTCATCAATAACACAATTTCTTTCACTACTGCATACATATCAACATCACCATCCAGGTGGTCCGCTTCATAAAAATTGCCCTCAGCATCACGTCTTGTGCTGCGTAAGTGCAGGAAATGAATATGATCGCCCAGGCGTTGAACCATTCCAACAAGATCATTATCCGCTCTTACACCGTAAGATCCCGTACAAAAGCACAAACCGTTTGCAGGAGATTGAATGCTGTTCAGCAATTCAACAGCATCTTGCTCTGTACTTACAATACGGGGTAAGCTCAATATCGGATATGGAGGATCATCAGGATGGATCGCCATTTTCAATCCCACTTCTTCCGCTATGGGAACAACCTGCTGCAGAAAGAAAAACAAATGCTGTTTTAATTTTTGCGCATCAATGCCTTTATAAGTATTTAATGCATTCAAAATTTGCTCTTCAGTAAAACGCTCTTCACTTCCTGGTAAGCCAAGTAATGCATTGGTGTACAAAACATCTTTTTGTTCTGCAGTCATGCTTTCCAATCTTGCTTTGGCTTTACTGATCTCATCTTCAGTATAATCTTTTTCAGCGCCTGGTCTCTTTAAAATAAAAAGATCAAAAGCAATGAAAGCAGCTTTTTCAAAATACAATGCCTTGCTGCCATCGGCCATTTCATAGGAAATATCTGTACGCATCCAGTCAAGGATCGGCATAAAGTTATAGGTAACAACTTTCAATCCACATGCGGCAACATTGCGAAGACTCTGCTTGTAGTTCTCTATATATTGAAGATAGTTGCCAGTGTGTTTTTTGATGTCTTCATGTACAGGCAGACTTTCAATAACCGTCCAGGTCATTCCTGCATCTTCTACCTGTTGTCTTCTTTTATTTATTTCATCAACCGGCCATATGTCACCAACAGCAATATGATGAAGCGCAGTAACAACGCCTGTGCAACCTGCCTGGCGAATATCTGATAAGCTAACCGGATCATTAGGGCCATACCAACGCATGGTCTGTTCCATGAACATAAGCAATCAATTTGAGAGGTGTTTAAAATGTTGTCGTCAAATATAAAGCGTTTTGGTATATCGCTGATCGCTGATTTTTTGATCTCTGATTTGTTCAGGCGCAAAATCCTAATAATTCATAGACAGCACTTCTTCTTACTGTCTTACGATCTTACGCGTCTTACGGTCTTATATCTCTGATGTCTGATTTTTTGATCTCTGATTTGTTCAGGCGCAAAATCCCAATAATTCATAGACAGCACTTCTTCTGACTGTCTTACGATCTTACGCGTCTTATGGTCTTATATCTCTGATGTCTGATTTTTTCATCTCTGATCTATCTCAGGTGCGAGATAACAACTAAACATCGACAGCACATCTTCTTACCTTCTTACTGTCTTACGATCTTACTGTCTTACGGTCTTATATCACTGATGTCTGATCTTTTGATCTCTGATCTATCTCAGGTGCGAGATAACAACTAAACATAGACAGCACATCTTCTTACCTTCTTACTGTCTTACGATCTTACGCGTCTTACGGTCTTATATCTCTGATGTCTGTTTTTTTGATCTCTGATCTTTCTCAGGTGCGAGATAACAACTAAACATAGACAGCACATCTTCTTACCATCTTACTGTCTTACGATCTTACGGTCTTACTGTCTTCTTCTTGAAGAGGCCTGTATATCTAACGCAGTATCTAACTGAATGGTGCGGTATTGTGTTGTAGTGTTATTGTTTTCAATCAATTCAATAATAAGTTCGGCTGCTTTCTGTCCAACGTTAAATGTAGGTTGCTTAACAGAAGTGAGTGCGGGAGCAAGATAAGGCGTGATGGGATTATCGGAGAAGCCGGCAATAGCAATGTCCTCAGGAATACGCAACCCCATTTCTTTTATCACTTTAATACAGATGATATTCAATCTTTCTGCAGAAATAAAAATAGCGTCCGGTCTGTTATCCGATTCAAGGATCCTTCTGATCGTCATTTCACTGCACACAACGTCGATTGGGCTATGAATGATCCATTCATCACGAACCGGAAGATTGTATTTTTTCATTGCGTCTTTATAACCGTTTAACCTGTTCTGTGTGATGGAAAGGTTGAGCGGTAGCGTTATCAGTGCAATGTTGTGATATCCTTGTTGTATCAGGTGTTCAACGCCGTTGTATGCGCCAAAGTAATCATTGGTAATTACCTTATGTGCGTTGATTGAATGACACACACGATCAAACATCACGAGCGGAATGTTCTTATCTATTGTATCAGTAAGATGATCATAGCACTGTGTTTCGTTCGCAAGCGAAATGATCAGGCCATCAATGCGCCTGGAAACAAGGAGCTGAACATTTTCCTTTTCACGCTCATATTTTTCATGACTTTGAAAGATAAGTACATGATAACCTTTTTTATAAGCGATGTCTTCAATGCCTGCAATAGTGTTGGATGAAAAGTTATTGGCAATTTCAGGAACGATGACGCCGATAATCTTGCTTCTTTTTTCTTTCAGTGACAATGCAATGGGGTTGGGAGTGTAGTGCAGTCTTGCTGCTACTTCCTTTACCAGCATCTTTGTCTCAAGCTTTATCTCAGCACTATCTCTTAACGCACGGGAAACCGTGCTCACAGAGAGTTTCAACTCTTGAGCGATATCTTTAATTGTGACTATACGTTGCGAATTATCCATTGCACTATTATAACGCTTATAAGGGGTTTAAAGCATAAATCTATTTATAGATATCTAATAAACAAGGTTATTCATTCAAAATTTTTAAAATTTTTTTGGGAAAAAACCGTGGTTACATCAACGCAAACGTTCCCGGCAACGAGTGAGGCGAATTGCTTTGCTAATCAATTTTAGCAGCACGTGTTTTAAACAGATATTCTTTTTATGTTTGAATGAAGAACCGGAATAATTGCTTTTGCCTGGAACGATTGGATAGACCTTGCGCATAATGAAAAAAACTTTGTTTACCGCTATGCAAAACATTGCATTGTTATAGCGTGTTCAGACCTGCCATTGTTTATTGCCGGCAAATAATCAGAAAAACATTAAACAGGATTTAAAATTATTATGGGTACTGTGAAAAAGTTACTTGGTATAACGTGTCTGCTTACCGCAATTGTAGCATTCGGATTTGCGTGCACATCAGCAAAAAGATCGGCCTCATCTTCCAATGCAAGTCTGAAGAACAAACGTGTACTTGTATATACCAAAAATGGCAAGGGCTATGTTCATCAAAATATTGCAGCGGCAACTTCGAGTTTGCAGCAACTTGGCAGGGAAAACGGTTTTGTTGTTGATGTATCTGACAAGCCCGAAGATTTCACAGAAGAAAATTTGAAAAAGTACAATGTTCTCATCTTTAATAATACGAATAATGATGTTTTTACGTCAGATGAACAAAAGGTTGCTTTGATGCGATACGTTCAGGCCGGCGGAGGATTTATCGGAATACATTCCGCATCGGGAACAGAACGCAACTGGCCATGGTTCAAACGCTTGCTGGGCGCCACTTTCCTGCGTCATGCAGCTCATCAGAAGTTTAAAGACATTGTCATCGATAACACGCATCCTTCAACAGCATCCTTACCTCAGATATGGGAGTGTGATGATGAATGCTATTATGTAAAAGAAGTAAATCCGGATCTGCATGTGCTTGTAGTTCATGATCTGAGTAGCGTGGACGATAAGGACAAACCTGTTTTCTACGGACAGACTTTTCCTTCAGTCTGGTGTCACGAATTTGATGGAGGCAGACAATGGTATACAACACTTGGGCATGACAGCGCTACTTATTCAAATCCCGTTTTTCAAAAACACTTGCTTGGTGGAATAGAGTGGGTGGCTGGTGGCAACGATAAACCGGATTATTCAAAAGCGAAGGCTAAGAGTCCGGATGATCCGCTGCCATATTAAATGTGCAAATGTGTAGATGTGCAAATGTGCGGATGTGCGATTATGCAAATGAAGCGAGTCTTTTTATGTGCGGATGTTTAAATATATAGATAGTTACTAAAAGCTGAAAGCTGATGGCTGACAGCTCATAGCTTTTCAAAACCTATAGTTATGAAAAAGAAAACCAACGATTCATCGAGAAGGAAGTTTTTGAAGAACTCTATTGCAGGTGCCGCCGGTGTTGCACTTGTAAATATTCCCACAATTGTTCCTGCAAGTGTGTTTGGTAAATATGCACCAAGCAACCGGATCAATATAGGAGCTATAGGTACAGGCAGGATTTCCCGTGAACATGATATGCCAGGTACGTGGCAGCACGGTAAAGCACGCATTATTGCCGTGTGTGATCTTGATAAGAACCGCCTGGCTTCTGCGCAGAAACTGGTGAATGATTATTATTCAAAGAAGGAGGGAAAGCCATACAATGGGGTTATTAGGTATGACGACTATCTTGAATTGCTGGCAAATAAAGATATTGATGCAGTATTGATCAGCACACCTGACCACTGGCACGTAATACCTGCTGTTGCGGCAGTGCGTGCGGGTAAGGATGTGTACATGCAAAAGCCGGCATCACTCACTATTTCTGAAGGACGTTTTTTAAGTAATGAAGTACATAAATCAGGACGCATACTACAAATAGGCAGCCAACAACGTTCGATGCCGCAATTTAAACGCGCATGTGAGTTGGTTCGTAATGGTCGCATCGGTAAACTGCATACTATTTATGTTGGCTTGCCAATTGATGATCCTAAACAAGCCACAGTCGAGCAGCCAATGCCGGTACCGTCAGAATTGAATTATGAAAAATGGCTGGGCTCTACGCCTTATGTTCCTTATACATTAAAACGTGTTCATCCCACGAATGATTTTTCGAGACCAGGCTGGTTGCGCATTGAGCAATTTGGTGCAGGTATGATCACAGGCTGGGGCGCGCATCACTTTGATATTGCCAATTGGGGAATGGGTACTGAATTTACCGGTCCGGTTGAAATATTCGGAACTGCCGAGTGGCCTCCTGCCGGCAGCTTATGGGATGTGCATGGCTCATTTAAAACGGAAAGCCTGTTTGCAAATGGTGTGCGGGTACTGGCAAGCGACCAATATCCTAACGGTGTAAAATTTGTTGGTTCCGATGGATGGATCTTTGTTACGCGTGGCAACTATTCCGCAACAGCAAACGATCCTGTTGCAAAAGATAAAAATGCGAAAGCACTTGATGCAAGCGATCCCAAAATACTTACTTCAGTGATCGGGGAGAATGAATTGCATCTGTATGAAAGTAAAGAGCATCATGGTAACTGGCTGGATTGTATTCAAACAAGACAAACACCTATTACACCAATTGAAGTTGGACATAGAGCCTGCTCCGTTTGTTTGCTCAATCATGCTGCGATGAAGTTAAAACGCAAACTTTATTGGGATCCGATCCAGGAGAAGTTTAAAAACGATGATGAGGCGAATGCAATGTTGTGTAAACCGCAACGTTGGCCATACCAACTGGTCTAGACCTGGATTTATAAGATTTGAGGATTAACGGGATTGGGTTGATGATGAATGAAGGAATACACGATTTAGAAAGGAGTTGATAGAAAGATTACGCGGATATTATTTCCTTAACGAAGCGTTAGGGATGCGATCAAACAAAATCATTACTAAAAACCAGCTGATAGCTAATAGCTGACAGCTGATAGCTCAATTATGTTTAACAAACTAACCACATTTTCTCTTGCTGCTCTTGCTTTGACGAGTGTTTCATGTAATTCAGGAAGCACCGCAAAAGGAACGAATACTGATTCTTCAATGGTAAGGTTAATCACGTTGGATCCGGGGCACTTTCATGCTGCTTTGGTACAAAAAACCATGTATCCGGGCATTGATAGTGTTGTTCATGTATACGCACCTGACGGAGAAGAGCTAAATGCACATCTCGCTCTCGTAAAACAATACAACGAACGGACGGAAAAGCCTACGCACTGGCAGGAAGAAATATACAAGGGCAATGATTTTTTGGATAAGATGGTTGCGGATAAAAAAGGAAATGTGGTAGTTATAGCTGGTAATAATCTGAGAAAAACCGAATACATCAAGAAATCTGTTGACGCAGGTTTGAATGTTCTGGCGGATAAGCCGATGGCTATAACTTCTGCCGGCTTCGACCTGCTGTTGCAGTCATTTGAAGAAGCCAATAAAAAGAATGTGCTGTTGTACGATATTATGACAGAACGTTCTGAAATCACCACTATCCTCCAGCGCGAATTAATGAAGCAACAAGATGTGTTTGGCACTTTACAACAAGGCACAAAAGATAATCCAGCTGTGGTAATGGAGAGCGTGCATCACTTTTACAAATATGTATCTGGCAATGCACTAAAGAGACCAACATGGTTTTTTGATCCTGAACAACAAGGCGATGCGATGGCTGATGTAGGAACGCACCTTGTAGACCTGGTGCAATGGGAGAGCTTTCCTGACAAGATCATCGATTACAAAAAAGATATCGTAGTTGAATCGGCCAGCAGATGGGCAACGCCTTTAACCCTTTCTCAGTTTGCAGCAATGACAAGACAGGACAGCTTTCCTTCGTTCCTTAAAAAATTTGTACAGAAAGATACAGTACTGAATATTATTGCTAATGGCGATATCAATTATACGATAAATGGTGTTCATGCTAAAATAGCCGCGTTGTGGCATTACCAGGCACCGGAAGGAAGTGGGGACACACATTACTCGTTATTCCGCGGAACCAAGGCGAACCTTATTATTAAGCAAGGAAAGGAAGAACAGTTTCAGCCAACATTATATATAGAACCACTAACAAACAATGCGGACTTTGAACAAAAGCTACAGGCCGCTATACAACAAATTGCTGCAAACTATCAGGGCATTGGTGTAGTGAAGACTGTAAAAGGATGGAAAATGAATATTCCTGATTCCTACAAGGTTGGCCACGAAGCTCATTTTGGACAGGTGATGGAGCGTTTTCTTCAATATCTGAAAAATAAAAAGCTGCCCGATTGGGAGCAGCCGAACATGATAGCAAAATATTACACTACTACTAAAGCGCTGCAAATGGCTACAACAAAGTAAAAAATCATATTACATAAATGCAGGTGCGTTAGGAATGAAAATTTCAAACGGTTAAAGAGATGTGCTGTGACCGTAATGGTAATATATTGCCGGTTCAAAACTTAAATACGTAAAGGAAACATGGAATACATAAATCAATTTGATCTTACAGGAAAGCATGCATTGGTAACAGGTGGCGGTAAAGGACTGGGTTTTGCTACAGCTAAAGCACTTGTAGAAAATGGAGCATCTGTAACTATTGTGGGAAGAAATGAAGCTTTGTTACGCAGCGCCTGTGAAGAACTCGGGCAAAAATCAACATATAAAGTTGTGGATCTGGCGAATCTTTCTGTTATCCCTGCATTTATAAAAGAAGTAGAAGAACAGATCGGCGCGATAGATATACTGGTAAATAATGCCGGAATTAATTTGAAGAAGGAAGCGATAAATGTTACAGATGAAGAATTCAGCGAAATAATCAAGGTAAATCAGCAGGCTGTTTTTGCTGTGACACGTGAAGTTGCAAAGTTTATGCTGCAAAGAGAAAGAGGCAGTATAGTAATGATCAGCTCAATGGCGGCACAATACGGTTTGCCGAAAGTGGTTGCTTACACTGCATCTAAAACTGCTATTGAGGGCATGACCAGATCACTGGCAGTAGAGCTATCACCATCAGGTATCCGTGTTAACTGTATTGCACCAGGTTTTATTGCAACAGATATGTCAGCAAAAGCACTGAACAACGATCCTGAGCGTAAAGCTAAAGTGATGGGCCGCACGCCAATGGGCAAATTGGGTGAGCCGGCTGATATAGGATATGCTGTTGTGTACCTGGCTTCCAATGCTGCGAAGTATGTAACGGGCGTGGTTTTATGTGTTGACGGCGGCAATTCCATCGGGTTTTAAAACTGTAGATAAAAACTAAAACTAAACTGAAACTGTAAAAGGCTGAAAGACGAGCGCCACACAAATGCACCTATAAACAATTTTCAATTTATAAATGCATTGTACGATGGAAAATCAACTATCAATCTTTTCAATTTTTGATCGTAAACATTTTCATTCACCCCAAAAACACGATTGCTTATGAAATGGAAAACACTCTACCGTTATTTGTTCATGTTGGGTGTTATTTCAATTGCCAGCCTGGGTATTGCATCTGCTCAAACCCATTCTGTGCATGGAAGAGTAACCGGCGAAAATGAGTCGCAGGGACTCGCTGGTGTTGCTGTAACCATAGATGGTACAACAAAAGGCACCACTACAGATGAGAACGGTAATTTTAAATTGACCGGCCTGTCAGCTAACTCGGTTCTTATCTTTTCCAATATTGGATATAAGAAAGAATCAGTAGCAGTAAAGGGCCGCAGCGAGGTTAATTTAAAAATGCAACCGGAAGTGTCCAATCTTGAACAGGTAGTTGTTATCGGTTACGGTACTGCGAAGAAAAAAGATCTTACGGGTGCTGTTGCCTCTGTAAAGGCTTCTCAATTGGAAAACGAACATCCTGCATCTGTGCAGGATCTGTTAAGAGCCAATGTGCCTGGTTTGAACATCGGCCTGGCTACATCTCCTAAAGGTGATGCCGGCTTACAGGTGAGAGGTAAAAACACGTTGAACGCAAGCTCCAGTCCGTTAGTGGTTTTGGACGGAACCATCTATTATGGTGCGTTAGCTGACATTAACCCAAATGACATTGAAACGATTGACGTACTGAAAGACGCGAGCTCTGCTGCGGTATACGGTGCCAAAGCGGCGAGTGGTGTTATCCAGGTTACCACTAAAAAAGGTAAAACAGGTAAGCCGGTTGTAAATGTGAACGCGAGCACAGGTCTGGCAACAATGAGTGTAAACCAGCCGGTGTATGGTCCGGATGATTTTTTGAACACATGGAGAAGAAACGTTAAATATAGCACCAACCTGAAGGCGAAACCTTATCAGTATGATGATCCAAGGACGCTGCCTTCAGACGTATCTCTTCAAGATTGGCTGGCTTATGATGCATCAGCTCCAAACTCAGATCCTGTGGTTATCTGGTTACAACGTCTCGGCCTTCAACCGGTGGAAGTTGCCAACTACAAAAAAGGTGTTTCGCAGAACTGGTATGATATGGTGTTTCAGAATGGCCTAAGACAAGATTATAACTTAAGTTTATCCGGCAGAAAAGACGGCTTGTCTTATTTCTGGTCAGTTGGTTATATGGATAACAAAGGCATTGTTACGAACGATGAATACAATGTTGCGCGCACCCGTTTGAACCTTGAAGCAAAAGTGACCAATTTTCTTAGTGTTGGTACAAACACGCAGTTCAGCGTGAGAGACGAAAGTGCAGTGCCTTTTGACTGGACCGTGATCAGTCCTAACTCTCCATGGGGATCTGTTTACAAAGATGACTCATCTGACTATCGTTATATTCCAAACGATGAAGCGAGTGGTGGTAAAGTACCGTTCACTGCGCCTAAATACACAGACAAATTAAAGAGATACTACTCTTTAAACTCCAATATCTACGCCAAGGTTGCATTGCCGTTCGGTATCAAATACCAGGTAAACTTTACGCCAAGATTTGAATGGTTCAAGTTTTACCAGGCACAAAATTCTGCATACCAGGAATGGGCTCCTTTGGGAGGTCTTGCAACGCGCCAGGACAGGCAGATCTATCAATGGCAGGTCGATAACCTGATCAACTGGTCAAGAGATTTTGGCAGACATCACCTGGACGTAACATTGCTTGCGAACGCCGAGAAATACCAGGTATGGCGCAGCTATATGAACAACAATGGATTTAGCCCTTCTGATGTTTTGGGATATCATAACATGGCATCAGGTATAAATCCTTCAATTGGTAACACCGGAGATTACAATGATGAAACAGGGACCCTTGGTGATGAAGTAGGTACTGCAAATGCATTAATGGCACGCCTGTTCTATTCATATAAAGACAGGTATATGTTGACTGCTACAGTGCGTAGAGATGGTTATTCAGCATTTGGCCAGGCAGAGCCATATGCAACATTCCCTTCAGCCGCACTTGGCTGGGTATTCACCAATGAATCTTTTGTAAAAACCAATTGGCTCAACTACGGTAAGTTGCGTGTTAGTTATGGTTTAAATGGTAACAGGGATATCGGTAGATATTCAGCGTTGGCTGACCTTACTACATCTAAATATCTGCATGTTCTGCAAAATGGTTCTGTACAGCAGGTAACACAGTTAAATGTAAACGATATGCCTAACCCCAAACTTAAATGGGAGCAAACAGCTTCATTTAACCTGGGCTTAGACTTCACTGTTCTTAAAAACAGAGTTGATGGAAGCATAGATGTCTACAAAAGCTCTACAACAAATCTGCTTGCAAAAAGAACGCTGCCTGATGTAACCGGTTTTACGTCTGTTTGGACAAATATCGGACAGGTAGACAATAAGGGCATTGAGATAAATCTGAACACAAGAAACATTCAGCGTAACAACTTTACCTGGAATACTTCTGCCAACTTTTCTTTGAACAGGAACGAGATTGTTCACCTGTACGGTAACCAGGTTGCAATTAAAGATGCCAACGGAAAAGTAATTGGTTATAAAGAAGGTGACGATGCAGTAAACAAATGGTTTATTGGTCATTCTCTTGATGCAATATGGGATCAGCGCGTGCTGGGCGTTTGGCAAACACCGGACTCTGCACAGGCTAAAAAATATGGTGTTTATCCTGGTGACTTTCACGTAAAAGACGTAAACAATGATGGCAAGTATACTGATGCAGACAGGGAATTCCTGGGCTTCAAAGAACCACGCTTCAGGTGGACATTAAGAAATGAATTCACCTTCTACAAAAACTTTACGTTCTCATTCCTTGTATATTCTTATTGGGGTCAGATGAATGCTTTCGATCAGGCGAAGAACAGAAGCGCAGCGTTTCCTGATCGTGTAAACTCTTACACCTTCCCGTTCTGGACACCACAAAACCCGATCAACGATTACGCGCGTTTGGCGTCAAGCGATGGTGGTGCATCTTACAGCGTGTATAAGAAGAGCTCATTTATTCGCCTGGACAACATAAGCTTTGGCTACAACATTCCTAAAACGTTCCTTAAAAAGATCAGTGTACAGGATGCCAAGTTTTATTTCACCATTAAGAACGCAGCAGTGTATTCACCAAACTGGAAGTATTGGGATCCGGAACCTTCTTCAGGTCCAACTTTTGGCCCTACGCCAAGAATCTATACTGCAGGCATCAACGTAACACTTTAAGGCTGGTTGTTTAATTACCTAAAAATGCTTTTATGAAAAATAGATTATCAAAACCCCTATATATAGTTGCATCCGCTGCGGTCGCTATAGCAACGATCACCGGCTGTAAGAAAGAATTTCTCGAACCTAAGCCACTCTCTTTTTATACGCCGGACAACACTTTATCAACGGCTGCGGGTATGCAGGATATGTTAATTTCCTGCGAAGCGAGCTTACGCAGTGAATTTTTTGGAGACGGGTCACCGATTATTAGTCAGCTCATTTTTTCTGATGTAGCAGTAGAGGGAACAACCGATAAATCCGGTCCGGCTCAAAACATGAATCTCCAAATTACGCCTACCGCAAACTTGAACAGCACTGACTATAACCGCATCGGTTGGTATTGGACAGAATCTTATAAAGCGATAAAGAATGCGAACGCAGTAGTGACATACATAGATCTTCCTAAGTGGAAATCTCCCGATGAGCGTAACGCCATGTTAGGAACAGCTTATTTTCATCGTGCCTACAGGTATTATATGCTTTGTCATGAGTTTGGCGATATTCCTGTTACGTTGTCTCTGCTGAGCACACCGAAAGTTGACTTCGCTTCTGTAAAGAGAGAAGTGGTGTTACAGGAAATGAAGGCTGAGCTGGATTCCGCGCTGGCGTGGGTTCCCGCCAAAACAGATCGTGGTTCTGTAAACAAAGCGGCTGTTGCCCATTTGCTTACGAAGATAGACTTGTCGCTGGGCAAATTTGATGATGCCATTGCTGCTGCCAGCAGCGTGATCGATGGTGGAGGTTATGCATTGATGACGCAAAGATTTGGCGTGGATAAAGATGACGCCACCAGAAATGTTATTTGGGACCTACATCGTCCGTTAAATAAATCACGTTCAGAAAACACTGAAGGAATTTTATTGGTAATAGATAAAGAAGGTTACAAAAACAATGGCGACTTTAGCGGAGGTGGCTCAACCATGCGTCAGAATGTACCTTTTGAACATTCCAACATTAATACTCCTGCGGGAAATAAAGGCACGACAGATGCTCTGAAAAAGAATACGCCAAGCCTGGATTATGAGCAGATCACAGCTGTTGGTCGCGGTATTGGCCGCTGCCGCGGAAGCTGGTACTCTACGCATATGATCTGGACAGATTCTAATGACCTTCGTCACGCAAAAGGAAACTGGATGCGCATGCAGGACCTGGTGTATAATAATCCTGCATTAAAGACTTTAAATGATCCGTATTATTTAAAAAATCTGCAATTGTATAATGACTCCGGTAAGATACTTTGCATAGATACTATCAGAAGCTGGTTTGATTGGCCGCATTACAAAGTGTATGTTCCGGATGTTGAAAATGCTAATCCAAGTGGTGGTCACAGCGACTGGTATGTGTTCCGTTTGGCAGAAACGTATTTGTTGAGAGCTGAAGCGTATTTCTGGAAAGGTCAGTTGCAGCAGGCAGCAGATGACATCAACAAGGTAAGAACAAGAGCTGGTTGTGCTCCGATCAGCGCATCTGATGTAAACATCGGAACCATTCTCGATGAACGCGCACGTGAATTGTACTGGGAAGAACCAAGAAAGGTTGAACTTACGCGTATCTCATACATCCTTGCACAAACGGGTAAGCCTGCATACAACGGTAAAACGTACAATATGCAAAACTTTTCAAAAAGTAATTTCTTCTATGATCGCATAATGGAGAAAACAGATTTTTATAACAAAGGTGTTAAAACCAACCATGGTGATGAGTACACAATGAGCCCGTACCATGTATTATGGCCAATTCCACAAGCTGCCATCAACGCCAACGTGAGTGGAGTTATAAATCAGAATGAAGGATATGATGGATTTGAAAACAATCAACCTCCATTAACCACAATACCAAAATAGTTTTTTAGGTAGTTAGTTGAGTAGTCGTAAAGTGAGTCATTAATAATGGCTCACTTTTTTTAAACAAATATTATGCGTAAAGTATTGTTTATTTCTGCCGCCGGTCTGTTGGCCACTGTGTGTGCAAAAGCACAGGTAATTGCTACGTTTAGTATTAAGCAACACCAGCAGTATGTTGCAGAGCCGGTGTGCATAGACCTGGATCCGTTAACAAAGGATGCGGATTCAACATTGCAACTTGTAGAAGTAAGTAAAGGCAAGAGAACGCCTGTCCCTTTCCAGATCGAAAAAAGATATCATCGCTTTTTATGGTGGATGATGCAGCCAACAAACAAGGAAGGTGTTTTTGAATTACAGAAACGTAGAGCCGACATGCCTGACGGCTCTGGGCAAGATAAGATTGGCATCAAAGATGAAAACGGTACACTGCTTGTAACCGATGCCGGGAAAAAAGTACTACAGTACAACTATGCAACGATGTATCCGCCGCAAGGCGTTGATACTGTATTTAAACGCAGCGGCTTTATACACCCGCTTTGGTCGCCGGATGGAAATGTAATGACACGCATCAATGCACCGGATCATTATCATCATTTCGGATTGTGGAATCCATGGACTGAAGTTAGTTTCCGCGGAAAAATTGTTGACTTCTGGAACCTGGTAAAGAAAGAAGGCACAGTGCGTTTTGCGAAATTTATCTCTAAAGACGAGGGTGCTGTATTTGGTGGTTTTAAAGCTTTACAGGAGCATGTGGTGTTGAACGATCCTGCGGGAGAAAAAGTGGCCATGAATGAAGAATGGGATGTGCGTGTTTATAACATTGGCGATAAAAAATGGTTATGGGATTTTACTTCCGTTTTAAACTGCGCAACTACTGATACTGTTTTTCTTAAAGAATACCGCTATGGCGGATTTGGCTATCGCGCTACAGAGCAATGGAACGATGACAACAGCAAAGTGCTGACTTCTGAAAACAAAACAAGAAAAGATGCTGATGCATCCACCGCGCGTTGGTGCATGTTGGATGGCGCGATTAACAATGGCCATTCCGGAATCTTATTCATGTCATTTCCGGCCAACTATAATTATCCTGAGCCAATGCGCGTATGGCCCGAGAAGATGAACGGCAGGGGAGATGTGTTCTTTAGCTTTAGCCCCACAAGAAACAAGGACTGGACTCTTACACCGGGAAAAGATCATGTATTAAAATATAGAATGCTGGTGTATGAAGGCACAATAACTGCTGAAGAAGCAGAAAAAAACTGGCAGGCATTTGCGAATGGGCCAGAGATTAAGATTGTGAAGAAGAATTGAAAATTGAGAATTGAAAGTTGAAAATGAAGGAATAAGAACCAGTAGGCACTGAAAATTTTAACCACAGATAGCCACGGAGTTTTTTTCACAGAGTACACGGTTAACGTTTAATAAGATTAAAAAGCACAGAATTTTCCGTCTAATTGGAAATTCTGTGCTTTTGTGTTTATATGGCAAAAACTCTCTGTAACTCCGTGAAAAAAACTCCGTGGCTTCTGTGGTTAATCGCCTTTCATTTTCAATTTTCCCTTTTCAATTGTCAATTAATTGAAACTTTTTTCATCTCATTTCTTCCATAGAACGTTGGAAAGTACATCAATTCAACTTTTGCGGGATTTAACGTATAACTTCCTGTATATCTTGCTTCCAGTTCAACTTCATATTTGTGTTTGCCTACCGCAAGGTGCCCAGCGAACAAAGCAACCTTATTCTTAAAGAATTCTTTGTGCGTTTGCCAGCTGTCCTGGCTTTTTTCTGCATAGGTGCAACCTGCGGGTATAGGAATTTCTATCATTACATATTCTGCTTCTTTTTCAACCTCAATGGTAATGATCATTTTTACTTTCTCGCCGGCCTTAATAGTTTCCATTTCTTGTCCGTTTGCTGTAAACGCTGTATAAATGTTATATAGTTCTTTATTTATCTGTGGTTGCGGATTCCATAACTTTTGATAAATACTGGCATAAGTAATACCGCCTCCTGTCTTTTGTAATTCCAGGTGCGTTTTATTTGCGCCTGTTTTAAGATGAAATGGAAAATGAGTAACTGTAAAACTTGTGTCACCGCTAACGCTGATGGTTGCCGGTGCTGCGATTTTCTTGTTTTCATTCAGCAGCACAGGTAAAATCGCAGACAGTATTCCTGCACTCTCAACAGTATTGCGCCAATAGCCGTTTCTTCGCTGCTCCATAAAATATTGTGTAATATTTGGCTGCAACGATTGCGTGCTCTTATCTGCAACGATTACCTGATGTGCAAGCAATGTTGTTGAGGTTGCATTATTTTGCCATCTATAATTTTCATCGCCCCAATGCAGCCCGCCAAGTATACCGCGCGTACCTTTGTTGATAAGGTAGTTCAACTGCTTTGAATAGTCAGCTTTGAGATTTTGCATGATACGCACATATTGCCATTGTCCGTGAACGCTTATTGAATCGAACGGAATTGTTTTAAGATAAGGTCCGTATTCCATGAAATGACCTGCTTCAGATAACGTAAGCAAAGCTGTCAACATTTCTTTTCGGTTTAATGTGGGAAGTTGGCTTTGCAAGTACAACAGGCCATTCCTTATACTGGTTCCGACAAGTTGTTGCGATCGCACCGGCAATAACGCATTGATTACGTAGCATGTGATGTCGATGCTTGACCGGCCATTTTCCCACCAGCTCCAGCTCCCATCAAAATGTTGTGCTTTTTGCAGTTTGTTCAATAACAGGTTGATCGTTTTATCTTCTTTAAATGATTGTGACAAATATTCTCTTATCTGCCTTTCCATTAATAGCCCCCGAAGTTTGGAGGCAGTTTGCTCCATACATGCATAAGGATAGTCTTTTAGATGTTCAATTTCCTTCAACATAAGCTCCAGGCCGTTATTCAAAATACTTATTTCTACATTCTGGGCGTTGGCATCAGCTGTAAAGGTTACGGTGGTGTCTCTATGCAGTTGCCAGAATATTCCTTTGGTTTCTTCAATACCTTTCTTGAGGACCGGGATTTTTCTTTCCTCTCCATCTTTGAAACCTGTTTGCGACTGCAATTCAAATGCTGCCAGCAATGAATCTGAATTGGTGGGTACCAATATCGGTAATCGTGTTATGGTAGATTGTTTTGCTTCAAGATCCTGTTTTTTTTGTAACAATTGTTTTTGTTGTAAGCTAAAGCTAAGTTGGGCTTTGTAAGAATCATTTGTGTAGTTCATTGCTTTTCCGATAAGAACAGCTGAATCGCCTTCTATAAGAAATTGCGGCGTATTAAGTTGCGCGAGCAATGGCTTAAAGGATTGCGTAAACAACATCGCTTTTCCCGTTCTAAGCTTTTTGTCGATAGCAATCACATATGTTTCCCACCCCGTTATGTTATCCGGGTAGTTTACGAAAAATGACGCCTGTCCATTTTTATCTGTAATAAGATTTGGCTGCCAGAACGCGTAATCTCTAAAGTTTTTTCTCATTCCTCCGGCTGTTTTTTTTGTTGTAATAATTACGGCACCGTTAAAAGCCCGGGCGCCATAAATCGCAGATGCCTCAGTGCTCTTCATTACTTCCACACTGGCTATTGTGTCCGGAGAAATGCTGGCAGGAAGGTCTTCATATAAAATGCCATCAACTACATACAAAGGTTTTTCACTTGCGGAAAAAGTCCTTAATCCCCTTATGCTGATTGAATTGGCCGTTGCGGCATAGCCCACGTAAACACCGGCTGCTTTTCCCTGGAGGAAGAGCAAATTGCTGGTTTTGCCAGAACTTATTGATGCTGTTATGTCGGATTTTCTACTCACGCCATAGCCAACTACTACCACCTCATTTAAGCTCAACTGTCCTATAGACAGCCGTTGCTGCAAAAAATAGTCCTCTCCCTTAGAGAGGGAAATAATCAACGACTTTTCGTTGTAACCTAATGCATATACTGAAACATTATAAGTTCCTTCCAAAATCTGTTGTACGTGAAATATTCCGTTGCTGTCAGTCGCCACATCAGTTTGCCCGTTGGTGAAATTATCATGGATCCGGACGAGGGCATAGGGAACAGGTTTTCCTGAAATACTATCTGTTATGTTTCCTGTTAGCGAAGATGAACCTTTTGACAACTTTCCGGATTGTGGTTTGTTGCCGGTAACGGGTACTTTTATTGGATTATTATCAGTCTTCCTTCTTCTTTTTGTTTCATACTCCAATTGCTTAACGATCGGATCATTGGCAGCGAACTTCCAGTTCTCAGTCGCGATACACAATGTCCTATTTTGCCGAATTTGAATTTTACCGGATGCTGTGTTCCATCTGCTATCAATAAGATATAGCATGTATTCGCCGGCCTCTATTTTGGTGAATGCATATCTTCCTGTAACAGTTGCGACAAGCTGCTGACCATTTTCCATAATTGGAACCAAAGCTATCCGGCGAATATTTCTGGCTGCAACAGGGTTGAGCGTACTGTCTTTTCCCGCGGTGAATAGCAGGTGACCTGTTTTTGTCGCTCTGGTTATATTCTGCGGAACATCGGCAATGTATGGTTCATGTATTTCAACCTTTTCATAATTGATGACAGGTACTAGTGATAATGTGTCACCCCATTTGTTCCAGCTTTTCAACGTTTCATTTATCATGATCTTTTTCGCAGATGCAGCATATATTGGTTTTCTTTCGAGGCGTAAGATCTTTGGCGAGAAATTGTATTCATATCCATTTTCTCTTACAAAATGCAGATCATAATTTGCAGGCTGATAGAAATGCAGGCTATCGTAATCATTGAATGGCCCTATCATCATGTCTTGACCGGAAAGCCGCGTGACTTTAGTACCCTGCCATAAATAACCATAGTTATTTCTTACGCGCATCATTTGTTTCTCAATTAGTTTTCGTTCCTCCGTTGTGAAATATTCCGGCATGGGTTTTATTTTTTCCTTCGCCAGCTTACTCATGTCAATTACTACATCATGTTTATAATTGGGTTGCATATAGATACTGTCCACTTCAAAAAAACAATTGCGTAAACGCACACCCACTTTTATGAAGCTCGTGGAAGCCTGAAAACAATATTCACTTGTATCTGCTGAACTTTCCATGTACATAAAGCCCCGGTTGATATATAAAAGAGCGATTGATTGGGGGATACCATTATCCGTAACATGAATGCTTACCTGTGGCAGGTAGCTGGTGATGCGCGTAGTCACATCCGTAACAGCTTTTTCAGGAAACAAAAGTTTGTAGTAAAAGATACTGTCTACTCCGAATATTCTTTTCCATTGCTGGTGCTTGCCCAATAAATATTTTTTTGAAAAGTATGGATCATGATCATCGTTTTCATAAACGCCCTTTGTGCGCAACGATTTTATTTTGTGTTTATCTGTATAAGGTGGATCTGGAACATAAAAATTCTTTGTGATCTGACTGTTGTAACTAACGGCGGCCAGGTTGACGTTAGGAACGGGCGTGTGTTTGTAGTCGCTCACATGTATCTTAACAGCATCCTGCTGACCGGGATAAACGGAAGCGGAAGTGTTGACTTCTATGTTCAGCTTACTGTAAAGTAAACCTATTCGATCCTGTTGTTCCTTTTGTTTGCCACCCCATACATATTGCCATAGAACGGTGTACCCTTTATGTTTTAGAGTCATCTTCTTTTCCCAGGTAATAACAGAAGTGCTGTCTGTTCCAGACGCTACAATCTTTTTTCCATCCAATACCAGATAACTAACCGGTATCTTGTAATTGTTGTACAGAGAGAAACCTATCGTGTCGCTGCTGCTTATTCTTGAAAATGGAACATTGTAGTTGGCCGGAATATCGATAGAGGAATATAAACTCCCTGAATCTTTTTTCTCAATAAAGAAATTATAGCTTTCTGCGAAAGGATCAATTTTGCTTTTATAAGGCAGGCCTACTTCCTGCTCCTTACTGAAATTGCCATCCATTTCCATGCTGGCTACAGTATTTACACTTTTGTTGTTGATACGATAATCTGCGTACAATGTGTCATTCGTAATCCAGGTAACTAATTGTTCTTTTTGAGCATTGTATGTTAAGGTGAGTGTTTGTTCATGCAGCTCGTTATTACTGTTGCGGAATTGCAGCAAAGCTTTTAAGGTGACATCGGCAGCAGGTAAATATTTGACTGGCACCACAAATGGTGTTTTCCCTTCAGTAAGCAATTTTTTTTGTTCAGTGTAGATTGTGTCAGCAATGTATTGTTGATTTCCATAAAATTTTGAAACGGTGGAGGTAGTTAGGATCAATTTTGCAGAAGCATCCAATAGTGTGAGATGATTGGCATCTTGCGCTGATGCTTCAAACAATAGACTGTCACCGTAGAAATAATCTTTCCTGGTAGAAGTGAAATTGTAAGTTGAGATTTCATCAGGCAGGTAGTCTTCTGTTTTAAAATTTCCGCTTAACACATAGTCTTCTTTTTCTGTTTTAAAGACGATTGATAACGTTGCATCTGATGGTAACGAGTCATGCAGCGGAAAGCTATAGACATATGCCCCCGGAGAGGAAGGGCTTAGGGTTGAAAGCAGCTGGGATTTGGCACTGCCATTTTTATAGAATTGTAAATACAAACGGAGGTTGTTCGTGTATTGCTTCTGATGTTTATTTATGATATATGCCTTTAGCTTAACAGTGTCGGTTAACTTGTATTTTGGTTGATTGAACAATATGTAACCCCTGGCGCCGGCTGCCTTGTTGTTGTCTGAGTATTTATGATAAGCATGCGAGGGCGATATTTTTCTGGGAAGCCATGTTATTACTTTTCCAACACGTGTATCGGGGAAATGTTTTTTGTAGGAATAGGGTTGAAAATTATCTCCATTAAGGATCAGGAATGTGGAATCTCCCGGTGCAAATATTTTTATGGCAACCTCATCACGAATTTTTTTCTTCAGACGATATGCCTGCGCCTGTGGAATATATGTTGTTTTATGTCCGTTATCCCAAACTTGTGCATTGGTCACAAATCCTCCATTGGTATTTCTGATCTGAATTTGAGGTACATTCCGGTTTACGGTGGGTGATACATAAAGGCGGGTGACGTTAATGATTTCTGCTTTGATGTTGATGTCGTCAACAGACAATAATATGTAATGGCCGGTTGGTAAACTATCCTGATCGTAATATCTCTTTAAAACATAATCGGGCTTTCTGGGGAGGAACACGTCAACAGGAATGCTATCCAGCTTGATATATTTCTCTGCTTCTGCAGTGGTAACGCGATATGTAAAAATATCATCGCTTTTCTTCTTTAGGTTTTTCCAGTCAATTTGAGTAATGCCAATAAGCGGTAAAGCCAGGAATAAAATTACCAGTAGTCGCTGCATGTCAGGTGGTTTTATAATTGCCTGATGCTGAAAAGAAGAGAATTACATAAGACGGTAGAAAATAATTAATTGAAAATTGAAAAGGGACAATTGAAAGCGGATGGGCTACCGAGGTGAAAATTTTTTACCACAGATAGCCACGGAGTTTTTTTTCACAGAGTACACCGCTGATCATCAAAATAAAAAAGCACAGAGTATTTCTTGTAATGAGAAATTCTGTGCTTCAGTGCCTCTGTGGCTAATAAGACAGTAAGATCGTAAGACAGTAAGACCGTAAGAGAAGCGCTGTCTGTGACTCGTTGCTATGCACATGAGATAAATCAGCGATCAAAAAATCAGACATCAGAGATGTGCGGCATTAAGACCGTAAGACCGTAAGATCGTAAGACCGTAAGAGAAGCGCTGTCTGTGACTCGTTGCTATGCACATGAGATAAATCAGCAATCAAAAAATCAGACATCAGAGATGTGCGGCATTAAGATCGTAAGACAGTAGGATCGTAAGACCGTAAGAAGAAGCGCTGTCTATGACCGGTTGTTATGCCGCACATGAGATAAATCAGCGATCAAAAAATCAGACGTCAGAGATGTACGGCATTAAGACCGTAAGACAGTAAGATCGTAAGACCGTAAGAGAAGCGCTGTCTGTGACCGGTTGCTATGCCGCACATGAGATAAATCAGCGATCAAAAAATCAGACATCAGAGATGTACAACAATTTTACTTCCCCAACTCCGTGAAAAAAACTCCGTGGCTTCTGTGGTTAATCGCCTTTCATTTTCAATTATCCACTGTCAATTAGAAAACTACTCAGGACTCTTCCCACTCCAATAATTATAATTATTTCCGTCCGCCTGTAAAACCACTTTATAAAACCCAGTGCTGCTTTCGGGTAGCTTGAATGAAGCTTTTTGGCCTGCCAAAGGTGCCGAACCTAACACTGTATATTCATCCTTTCCGCCTTTTTTGAACTGATTGGTAGTAGAGACAAAAACTTTTACATCACCTTTCTTCTGAATTGCCTTCCAGTTTATATTCACCTTTCCATCTGCAAAGGAAATGGCGGGCTGAATAAAAGAAATTTCCCCAATGAAAGGAATACCATCCACTTCAAACGCATTTTGTTGAGGAACGTTGATGTCCATAAACCTAGCAATTGATGGCATTATATCAACGGCGGATAAATGAGGTTCTTTAAATTCTTCGTTCAGGCTTTTTGCATTGGTAACAATCCAGCTTGCACGCTCGCGATCACTTTGTCCTCCGTGATTTTTTCCGGTCGCTTTATCGCGGCCATGATCAGTCGTAATTACGATCAGCCAATCTTCATTAAAATTCTTTTCTCTGTATTGAATGGCCTGCCATAAGTAGCCAACGCGCTTATCTGCAAGTTCAATTGCCTTATAGTATTCCGGACTGTCACCGTGCATGTGACCCATGTCATCTGTATATTCAAGATAAACCCAGGTAAGGTCTGGTGCATCGCTTTTTATATAATCCGCGGCATGTTGCGAAACGCTTTCATCAATGTTACTCATAAAGTCGCGTTTTTTATCATGCGGATAGTTTACCGTGTCATTTTCCAGTCCATCGTAATGATGATCAACTGCGATATTGCCGGTTTGCGCAAATTTATCGCCAACAAGCTTGGTCCTGTTATCTTCCCAGCTGGAGAATATCGCTGTCTTCTTGGATGGATATTGTTGCTTCAAGTAGCGGAATATCGTGTAGTAATTATAATTCGGTGCAGCTATGTCGTTGTCCCAGACATTATGTTTATTTACCCATGTGCCGGTGAGTTCACTAATGTAACCAACCGCAGAAATTGTAGGTGTTTCTGAATAGCTGCCTTTTATTCCGCCCACATAAGATTTTGAAAAACCCTGTTTGCCTGCAATAGCATGCAAATTGGGTGTAGGTAATTTTTCAATCAGGTCGGATGCAATTCCATCAACAATTACAAAGACTGTTTTCTTGACTTTTTGTGCATAGGTTGTTGAAAAAAGGCCTATGCCTAACAGGAGAAGTGTTGCTGCTTTCTTGAATTGCATCCTCTTATTTTTAAAATTTTATGTTCCGCAAGGTTGAACGAAGACATGAATATATGGAAAAGAACAGCACTAACTAATGATAAGTGGCGACTTCTATTCGCTCGTGCAAACAAATGCCACCACTTAGAAAAAATGAGTTTACGCGGTATATGCGTGTATCGAGAAGCTTATTTGATTATTCTACGTTATCTGGTTTTGCAGGCAGGTCTGAAATGTAATGATCATTTTGCTTGCCTTTTCCAAGATATTCGGGCAAATCCATTCCCGCCATATCAAAAATATCTTTCAACGGCGGTACAGACTTGTACAAACCTGAGATAAAACCTGATGTTGAAGATTGTCCATCACCTTTACCATTTTCCCAAACGGTAACTTTGTCAATCTTAATATTCTTAATTGCTTCGGTCTGCATTTTAACCAGTTCTGGTAGCTTGTCAGCAATTAGCAATAACACGGCGTCTTTTGAGTTATTTCCAGCTGCTTTAACAATCCTGTCCATACCTTCAGCCTGCTTCGTCAATATTTCAAACATACCATTTGCCTCGGCCTGCATTTTCGCGAAAATGGCATCAGCCTCACCTTTTGCTTTTTCGCGGATTTTTTCTGCTTCAGCCTGTGCTTCAATAATAGCACGTTGTTTCTGAATTTCTGCAGCAACCACAATATTGGCATTTTGCGATGCCCTGTCTCTTTCGGCGCGAGCTTCTTCCGCTTTTCTTTCTGCGGTATAGGCCTCTTCCAATGCCATTGCTGCCTGCACTTTTTCTGCCGCCATAGCACGTTTCAACGCTTCGGCCTCTCTTTCTCTTTTTTCTGCTTCTGAATTGGCAATCTGTATGCGCGATAGGTTTTCACCTTTAACAGCATCCGCATTGGCTTCCGCAGATTTAATGCGGGTGTCTCTTTCTGCTTCTATCTTACCAATGCTTTCATCTCTTTTAGCTGCCGCAATTGAGATTTCCTTGTCTTTTGTGGCGATGGCAACCTGGCTGTCGCGGTCGCGATACGTTTCTGCAATCTTAATATCACGATCTTTTTCAGCCTGCGTTTTACCAATGTCGCCAGATCTTTCCTGTTCGGCAACGCTTATTTTGGCTTCATTAATGGCTTTAGCAGCAGCTTCTTTACCCAATGCCTCAATATATCCGCTCTCATCTTTAATATCAGTGACGTTTACATTGATCATTTTCAGACCGATCTTTTTCAATTCAGTCTCAACACTGCCCGCTATATTGGTAAGAAATTTATCACGATTGTTGTTGATCTCCTCAATGTCCATCATCGCGACAACCAAACGCATCTGACCGAGAATAATGTCTTTTGCAAGATCATGTATTTGCGGACGCTGCATGCCAAGCAAACGTTCTGCTGCATTTTGCATAACGCCCTGTTCTGTCGAAATGCCCACAGTGAAACGCGAAGGAACATCCACGCGGATATTTTGCTTACTCAGGGCATTTGCCAACATTACTTCTATCGAAATGGGTGTAAGGTCAAGAAATGAATAGTCCTGGATAATGGGCCAGATAAAGGCTGCACCGCCGTGAATACATTTTGCGCTACGGTTTCCATCAGGTCCTGAGCCAACTTTACCATAAACAACCAGCACTCTGTCTGAAGGGCATCGTTTGTAGCGTCTGAAAAGGGATAAGATCAAAATAAAAATAAAGACAACAACGGCAATTATGCCAATGAACATGTATTCCATAAGGGATTTTTTACAAAATGTGAATTTGTTGATTAATTGTTTTTTGTAACGAGAAGTGTGTCATCTGTAATAACGGCGATGACTTTCGCATTGGATCCGGTTGGTAGAGCATCCCCATCGTCTGTAATTGCATCGAGTTCTTTTAGGGCCGATTGTATGGTAACGTGCACCTTTCCCGTACCCGTGCGGCCGCCTGGAATGTTCAGGTAAACTTTAGCGACCTGGCCAACTGCATTTTTTAATTCTGTGGTTCCGTTATATTGAAGCCTGCTTATCTGTTTAAAAAGCCAGGCTATAAGTATCATTGTGGCTACGCCGGCGCCGGTTGCCGACAGCAATGTGTAGGTGATATTGTTGGAAATGGAGAAAACGCCTAGACCCACCCATCCAAACATGGTAAAGAATGCAAGCAAGTTCTTTACGGTAAAGAACTGTGAATGTATGCCATCGTCGTGTGCGGTTGCATCATCAGCGTCGCCAAAGGCGCTATGGTGATCTCCTCCTAAAAATCCGGTCAATGTTTGGATTCCCAGTAATACTGTTGCAATAACTGCAGTCCCCCAAAGGATCTGTTCAAGGGAGGTTTTGGATAGCCACCAGGCATCAAAAGAAGATAGTAAAATATTCATTGGGCGCAAGGTTCTAAGATTGAATAAGTATCTGTCTCACTTATGTCAAATGTATACGATAAATTATTTCCGGCAATAATGCGGAAAAGGAAAATTCGCAACACAGTTACTTATTTCAATCTTATAAACCGAAACGTACAGTTCATCAGGAAGAGAAATCCAGCGTGTAAAAAAAATGCTCTTCTATACTACCCCTTACATCGTCTCCTCAAAAATATTCTCATGAAAGGCATTATTCTTCAGCAGTATATAATGGTTTTTTAACGATGTAGCCAGAGAGTAAGTGCGGTAAGGTAACTGATTCTTTTCAGCAAACTGTTTGATGGTCTTCGTTACCTCCGGATAGTAAACGTGATTAACTGAGGGAAACAGATGATGCGCAATATGGTAATTAAAGCATCCCATAAAAAATCTTGTAAACCAGTTATCTTCTTTTACGTCGTTGGTGCAGGACAATTGATGGACGAACCAGGTGGAAGGTAACAGTCCTTTTTCATTCGGCATAGGAAACTCGCTTTCAATGCTTGCATGTGGCGACAAAAGCACTAACAACGAAAATATGCTCGCAGTAAACATAAAAATCAAAAAGCCAATGAGTACCTGCGTAAATGTCAGGGTTACTACCAGTACAGGGAGAACGAGCATGTAAAAAAAGAAGAAGGCTTTAAAGAAGAAAAGCTTTACATATTCCTTTCCGGGTATTTCAGTAACAAGTTTGCGAACGATAGTATCCTTCTTAAAGAAATCCTTGAAATCCCTTACCAGTAGCCAGTTAAAAAGATAAAGCGGGTAAAGGAAGGGCAGGTATATGTGCTGGTATTTATGCATTTTTGAAAACGGGCCATGCGGGAAGACCCGTGCCAGCGGGCTCTGTTCAAAGTCCGTATCCCATCCCTGGATATTTGGATAATTGTGGTGGAATCTAACGTGCCTGATCTTGAAAATGTAGCTGTTGGCGCCCATCAGGTCGAAAAAGCCAACATAAGCTTTGTTCATTGCATTACTTCTGAAGAGCGTTCCATGAACTGCTTCATGTACAATATTCAGATAATTAAGGACGAGGAAAATGCCCATTGCAAAGTAGGCTAAATAAAAGATTGCCAGGTTCTTTCCCCATATCAGTGCCACAAAATAAGCGACGACATAAAGTACAGGAAACAGATAAGCTTTGATTTTAATTCTTCTTTTTCGGGTAGGTTCTAAAGCTTTTACTGTTCTGTTTACTTCATGTCTTAGCTGTAGAAATAGATCTTCTCCAGTCTTAGGAAATGCCGGTTTAACTGTTCTAGCTGTCATATAATTGTTTTTTCTACGTTCCCGAGGGTGCTTTTACAGATGGTTTGGTTTAACTCCGGAATGCAGTGGCAAGAAAAAGCCACATTCAACTATATAACCATTTAGCTTTATAGTACGCTAATAAGATTACCACAAAATTAATAAAACACTTTAAATATCAAAATGTTCAGTTTTATAAGTGATAAATGGTAAAAGGGATACAGCAAATAAAATACCGATTATTTTGATTTGCGGCAGGGATCTTAAATGGCGACAATCAGGATGTTTTTAAAATGCGCTCTACATTAAAAATGCTTAATCTTGTAGTTTTAACCGGTATAATTTAAAATTAACTGTATGAATCTTCGCCTCGTCACCATCCTGCTTACATTGAGCTGTATCCACTCTTTCGCACAGGATATCCGCTGCAAGGTTGTAGATTCTACCACCGGTAAGCCACTTACTTACGCCACTATTATTTACGGTAACAATGCGAAGATCACCTACACGGATTCGTTAGGAAATTTCTTCCTGGAAAAAGATTCTGTAGATGTGAACGATAAGGTTTCAATTGAATTTCTGGGATATGATAAGCGGTCTTTTCTTATAAAAGAACTTTTATCGTTAAATGAAATAAAGCTCCAGCAGTCGACCAATGTGTTGGCTCCGGTTGTCGTGCAAAGCTGTAAAAAACTAACGCAGGTCGTACTTAACAAGCGGGTAGGAAATATTAAACAGTATGTTGGACCGGGGCCCGAGACGCGCTTTATTATTATAGCGCGATATATGAATAACAAGGGGAGAAGCGGGTATATTGATAATATTAACCTGTTGATGAATGAGACGACTTCTAATTTTAAAGTGCCAATTAGGCTTCACTGGTATGAATGGGATGATGTAAAACACGCACCGGGCAAGGAGCTTACAGACACCAACCTTGTAATGTACGCGACTGCAAAAGGATGGAACAATTTTGCGCTTCCAAAGAATAAGATATATTTTGATTTCAACGATGTTGTAATAGGCATTGAATTCATCTATCCTGTAGAACAAATTGAACAATTCAAGAATTTGCAGACTTCGAACGACAAAATTTCCTGGCTCCAGAACATGCAAAACCGCTGGTCGTTAGGATTGCAGCAAGGAGAAACGGGAGATGACGGTTCTTTCTATATTATGAATAACGAACCCGTAAAGAAATACGGCTCGCCGGATCAAAAAGTATTTTATAAGCCAGCGATCAAATTTACGGTAACCACTTGCAAAAGATAAGTTGGAAGGATTTCACGCAGAGACCGCAAAGGGAGCAGCAAACCGACGGAAGAACCTTCGGTAAAATTTGGATCGTTAGCTGCCGTTTTGTTCGTGGGCTAAAGCCCGGATTAAAAGAGCAACAATGTTCCGTCAGCTAAAGCAGACGGCAATGAATCTAAATCAATCAGCTTTCAATAAGCGATCCGTAATCAGGACATTGCTCCAATTTCGCCAGTCATACCCCAAACGTACAACGTATAACTTAAAACGTACAACGTTTACAACGCATACCCCACCACTTCCGGCAACACATCAGCATCAAAGTCTTCCTGTAAGTTTCTTACACGTTCAATAGCAATGTCGACAATCTCAGCGGTGGAATGGCTAAGCTTAAGTGGTCGTGGGTTCAACTCCCGCAACCATTGATCCACAACAATGGCAAAATTGTCATCAATAGATTTTATAATTGGTACATTAAAACCCTTTAGGGCTTCGGCATTGCACAATTGTTCGTATTGGCCTTTAATGGGCAAACACAACAATTTCTTACCCATATACAATGCTTCTGCGGGTGTTTCAAAGCCGGCGCCCGTAATAATGCCTTTGCTGGTGATCATGCTTTGATTGAAAGCCGCATTACTCACAGGAATAAAAGTAATGTTGCCGGTTGTTTGTGCAGTCTTTACTTTTTTGGAGAATACCTCAAAACGCACACCATCCAGTTTGCGAAGCTGGGGCGCAACAACCTCATCTGAGTAATGAGACAGGTACACAGTGATATGTCCGTTATCTGACGGGCTCGCTTCCAGTACATCTTTCTTTATAACCGGGGAGAAAATAAAATCATCATATTGCTCAAAATGCAAACCTATATAGTCAGTGGCAGTGGCATAATAACGCAGAATGAATTCGCCGCTCAGGTTTTTAAATGAAGGTCTTGGTGATTTGGAAGATTGAAAGCTTGCCTGATGTCCAAAATTTACAGATTTTACCTTTTTCAGCTTACATGCGAGCGAGGTAATGCTTTCAAAATCGTTTATAACAATGTCATATTTCTCAACGGGGAGGTCATTCGCTTCTTTCCAGATCCTTTTCAGGCTGATGTCTTTCATCATTTTCAAGTAGTCCAATCCGCCTCGGTTACCGTAAAAAAGACTAACACCTTTACTTCTGTATTTTACAGGAAGATCAAAGGAAAGATTGCTGTTGCTGCCGCTCAGGAAAACATCAACGGTGCCGCATTTTTGAAGGAATGGCATTAGTTCCAATGCACGTGCAATGTGGCCGTTTCCTGTTGCCTGAACGGCATACAATATCCGGCTTTTGCGCGGTATATGAAAGAAGTTGTTACGGGTGTAATCGCCGTTGAATAACATTGGATTTATTTTAGAAGTTTACCACTTTAGGTTCTTCGCCCATTGGTGGCTGTAAAAGTGAATGAATGAACAGGCCAACTTCATCTGTAACTACATTAAGCTGAGGCAGCTTCTTATCTATTTTCTGATTTACCGCGGGGAAGTTCTTTTCGTCATATTGAAAAACTGTCCACTCGTTTTGTTTGTATTCAAGACAGGTCAGGTTCTCAATCCAGTCGCCACTGTTCAGGTAGGTTACTTTACCATTTTTTGTTTCGATAACTCTTTTTTGTGGCTGATGAATATGTCCGCAAATAACATAGTCATAGTTCTTTTCAATGGCCAGTTCTGCTGCAGTCTGCTCAAAGTCAGAAATCCAGGAAACAGCTTTTTTTACGCTATTCTTTACTTTCTTGCTGAAACTCATCCTTTCTTTGCCCATCAGGCGAAGCCACCAGTTAATGAAACTGTTCATCAGGATCAGCAGGTCATAACCATGGCCACCCATTTTAGCGAGTAATTTGGCACCTCCTTTCGTAGTGGCATCAAATACGTCTCCATGGAAGATCCAGGTCATTTTACCGTTTATTTCCATCACCAGCTTGTCCGTTAACTGAAAATTGCCGATCTGTATATCACTGTACCGGCGCATCATTTCATCGTGATTGCCGGTAATATAAATTACGCGTGTTCCTTTGCTCAGCAGGCTCATGATCTCTTTGATCACCTGCATGTGGGCAACAGGAAAATATCGTTTGCTGAATTGCCATCCGTCAATAACATCGCCGTTGAGGATCAGGATCTGGGGCGAAATGCTTTTAAGATAATTGACGATTTCTTTCGCGTGGCAGCCGTACGTACCAAGGTGAAGGTCACTCATCACAACAACATCAACAGGTCTTCTTTCCATTTGTAAGAGGTTTTACAAAGTACCCTACCTAATGTTATTTAGACGTTACCGGAGTGTTATGCAAATATGAAATTAGCTGTCAGCTATTAGCTATCAGCTGCCAGCTGCTGTTCAATTTTGATCAGGCTAATGTTTTTGGGTAAAGCTAAATGGATGATGATTTTTTTAGACAAAAAAGCCATTAGAATGCAATAAATTCTAATGGCTTTCTGCTTGTAAACTTCTATTAATTAAGACAGAAATTGCAAAAAGTAGCCATCAGCTATGAGCTTTCAGCTATCAGCTGCTGTTCAATTTTGATCAGGCTAATGTTTTTGGGTAAAGCTAAATGGATGATGATTTTTTTAGACAAAAAAGCCGTTAGAATGCAATAAATTCTAACGGCTTGGGGCTTATAATCATTTAATTAATTAAGACTGAAACTCCAGGCTTCAATCAAATCAGACATCCAAAAATCAGACATCAGAGATGCGCTGTTTCAATAAAATGAACCTGCTGAAACCAGGTACTTCGTACCTCGTACCTCGTACTTGCGACTTTAGTTTTTCTTCTTCAGCGTCGTCAAATACTCCACCAAATTCACCAGGTCCTTTTCGCCCATGCCTTGTGCAAGACCTTCCGGCATTAACGATTTGTCGTAAGGTTTTTGCTCAACGATGTCTGATTTGGCGTGTTTTTCTTCTGTGCCGCCAATCATCTTTATGGTGATCTCATCATTTGTTTTACTGGAAATATAGCCGAGCAATTGTGTGCCATTTTTCAGTTTGAAAGAATAGCCCTCAAAGCCGAAACTGATGCCAGCGCTCGGTTCCATAATGGATGTGTAGATAGCTTCCTTAGAAAGCTTGCTTCCTATTTCAGACAATTTCGGACCAAAGTCAGTTCCCTTATTATTTACCTGGTGGCAGGTTGCACAATAAGTTGTGAACACTGCGGCCCCTGCTGTTGCATCTCCATGCATCGTGACAAGTTGTGCTACCGGCGATATCTTATTTACAGGGCCGGTTGAAATGTTCAAGTATTTAGCTGCTTCTTTTTTGATTTCACCGCGATAGGCAGTTGATAACACTTTTACTGCAACCGGTTTAACATCTTCAGGCAACTTGTTTTCTTTGGCAAGTGCAAGCAACCTGTCTTCTCCGCTCCATCCGTGCGAGAATGATTCTATGGCTGCATTTCTCAGGTCCGCAGGATATTTGGTATCGAGTACAATGGCCTGCAAAATATCTTTACTTTTTTTGTCCTCATAGCCGCCCAGGGCTTTGATGATTTTAAGTGAAGTACTATCTCTCGGTTCCAATGCCTTCTTTAACAATACGTCTCCGTTATTGGTAGAAAGCAATACCCTTATGGCACTGGTTTGTAAACCCTTGTCGTTGCTCTGTTCAATTATTTGCAAAAGCTCATTGTTCTTGTCTCTCAGTTTATACCTGCTTACAAGATCAACATAATCCTGTGTGCCTTCCACGCTGTTTAATGCGCTGGCAATAGCATTTTTAAAAGAAGGTGTCATCGGAACTTTTGTTTCATCGATTAACATCAACACAATAGAATTAATTCTGTCCTGTTGCGGATGATGGCCCTCGAGCAGTGAACGCAAAGCCTTTTCTTTGTCTATACCGGGATTAAAATCGAATGCCCTGTAAAACTTCAGGTAGTTATCCGGATTATGTTCCGGGTTACTCACAATCTGAACGAGCAGCGGCAATGTTTGTGGCGTTCTTGCGCGCCAAACGATGTCACGGCCTTCAGTTGTGTTCCAGTTGTTGTTAACTGCGGCGAGCCAGGCGGGAAAAAATGTATCCCACTGTTTGTCTGCACCAATACCCAGCGCCTCCAGATACCAGCGGTCTTTTCCGTCATATTGTTTAGCCAGTTGTGCCCATAATTCCGGAGCTTCCTTTGATTTATTATGGCGCAGTGCAATGGCAGCTTCTCTTCTCACCTGTGCCGAAGGATCGTTGATAAGTTGTTTAACTATTCCAATGGTATCAGCTTTTGTTTCCAGTGCAATGCGAAGTGCAGTGATGCGAATGTTATCATCTTTATCTTTCAATGCATCGGTAATGTAGCCAAATCCTTTGCCCGGAATTATGCCAAGCAACCACAACGCTCTTGCCCTGAAACGGGAATTATCTGAACGGTATAATTTTTCCAATGCAGGAATAGCGTCGGTATCCCATTTATGCAGTTTCTGCCAGGCAAGATAACGTGTTGCAATATTGGGGCTTTGTAATGCTTTTACAGCATTGTCAGGATTATCAAGATTGAATGAAGGAACCGAATACTTGCTACCTGTTGGTGCAATTCTGAAGATTCTTCCACGATCAAGATCTGCAACCTGGTGACCGCCTACACCTGGATCATACCAGTCTGCAATAAATAATGACCCATCAGGAGCGATACAAACATCAGAAGGCCTGAACCAGTTATCACCTGTTCCTTCTACAATATTATTGATGGTGGCTTTGTAGCCTGCGCCATCCGGTTCAACTGCATACGACCGTACCACGTTAGGTCCGGCATCTGCATGGATCATTTGGTTGCGGTATTTTTCCGGAAGCAAATTGCCTTCATAAATAACCATGCCCGTAGGAGATCCGGCGCCGGTTTGCAGAAGATTAGGCACAACACCCGGATCATTTAAATGCCAGTGACGATATGGAATAGAATCCTCCATATTTACACGGCGCTGACGCCAGCCCGCGCCTGTTAATTCATCAGTATAACCATAATTACCATAAGGCATTACATAATTTATTCTTACGCCGCGATTACCATCATCGTCGTTGTCCGACTGCCACATCGTACCATATGAATCTTCCGCCACTTCGTAGTTGTTGCGGAAATTATTCGCGAGCACTTCAAACTCGCTTCCATCAGGGTTACAACGGAATACCATTCCCTGGCGATAGGGCTTACCATCATTTCTTACTATGTTGTCTTCCGGATCACGGATCACTTTTCCTTCTTTGTTTTCAATGCTGTCACCTGCATTACCAAAGTTGAAATACAGTTTGCCGTCTGGTCCGAAGTTGAAAGCGTGAATGGCATGGTCATGCTGAATACCACCAATGCCGGTGAACAATGTTTCTTTTTTATCAGCCTTACCATCACCATTCTCGTCTGTAAAAACAAACACATTGGGACTGCAGGAAACAATTACTTTATTGCCCAGAACCGCAATGCCCAGTGGCGCATTGATCTCAGTTCCCTGGTAAAATACAGTTTGTTTGTCAGCAGTGCCGTCACCGTTAGTGTCTTCAAGAATAAGAATTCTGTCCCCTTCATTTTTTACCGGATTCTGCGGATTCAACTGGTTGCGGTAATTGTAGGCCTCACAAACCCACACACGTCCCCTTTCGTCAATATCAATATTGGTGGGATTAACCAGCATAGGTTCATGCGCAAACAAAGAAGCTTCTAATCCGTCAGCGACTTTTAATCCGCGGATCGCATTCTCCGGCAAATGTCTCTCTGCTTCTGTCAATGGCTTTGAAGTCTCTTCCTTTTTTTCGGAAGATGAAGTACATGCTCCTAGCAGAACGGACATGACAACAGGAATGGGCGCAAAACGATTAATAAATGATTTCATAAGCATAGCGTTGGTGCAATCGGTTACATTTTGAGTGATAAATCTACATAAAATGTTGACCGGACAAATATTTTTTAATCGCTGATCTCAGATTTTTTGATGTATGATTTGAAATAAGCGTTCACCATCTTCATTGTCCATTCAATGTTGTTTAATAATCAGGCTTTATCAACTTTGGGAGATGTCTCTGTCGTGCCAATGATTTTATTACAGTTATAATTTTTCCCGTAGGGAATTAAGCTCAGTAGAAATGATCGAATTGAGAACCTCATAGCCCGTTAGGGCTTGACCAATTAATTGGTTAATGTCCTACGGACAAGAGGAGCAGAAATTATTGTTTTTCTATTGAGCTATAAGCCCTACGGGCTATCGACGCCGGCTATAATGTCATTACCTTTTTGATTGTGGTACCCCAATTTTCCAGTCAACATGATCATCCTGGCTTATCAGAAAAAATAACCACAGCAGCACTAACAACGAGTATATAATTTGGAATTCTGCATCCGAATGGTCACCTCGACAGGAGAGGTTTCCCGAATATTGAACTGATCGTGATATTATGAGCGCCTGAACTTAACAACTCTTAACTAAACGAAATTGACGTTGTCAATTCTCCCTTTTCAATTGTCAATTAGCTGACAGCTGATAGCTGACTGCTGACAGCTACACTGGATATTTCCACTCGCCCCTGTAATCCCTCATAAGCAACTTGTTCGCGTCAGGATCATTAATAATAAGTTGTTTGTCCGCATCCCAGTTAATACTTCTGCCCAGTTTATAACTTAGCATGCCCAGCAAGCTAACGGAGGTGGATCTATGTCCGATCTCAATATCACAAACCGGTCTGCGTTTGTTGGCAATCGAATCCAGGAAGTTGGCCCAAAGCTCTTTGATGTTGTGCTGATCCTTTGTATGAAGAACCGGGTCCTGATGAATGATTTGTTTGTTTTTGTCAGAAGGATAGAAGGTCCAGCCATCCGTCCAGCCCATATGAAATGTTCCTTCTGTTCCATAAAAATAGCAGCCCACATTGGCTTTCTCTGCTTCATTTGCCGCATACAGACGATGCTCCCATGTGGCGATAAAACTTTCGTATTGGTATTCTACAACCTGCGTATCCGGTGCATCTGTATTGTCCTGCCGGATATAACGTGCCCCGTAAGACGAAATTTTCTTCGGTGCTTTTTCTTCTGTCCACCACAAGATCTGATCCATCCAGTGAATGCCCCAGTCGCCGAGCTGTCCATTCGCATAATCTAAGAACAAACGGAATCCTTTCGGATGAATGGTTTTGTTGAATGGTCTGTATGGAGCTGGGCCGCACCACATGTCCCAATCCAATCCTTTAGGCGTTTCAGAGTCCGGAACTTTTTGACCGGGACCGCCACCGTAATGCACAAAAGCGCGCACCATTCCAATCTTTCCAGCTTTGCCCGATTTCAAAAAGTCCATGCCGGAAATGTTGTGTGGAGAAACGCGTCTGTGCGTACCCACCTGAACAATACGATCTGCGTCACGCGCTGCTTTCACCATAGCAATGCCTTCTTTAATGGTATGACTGATCGGTTTTTCGACATACACATGGGCACCGTTTTTCACTGCTTCAATCATGATCAGCGGATGCCAGTGGTCAGGCGTTGCAACGATAACTATTTGTGGTTTTTCTTTGTGAATGAGTTCCCTAAAATCTTTATACAGCTTGGGTGTATCACTTGTTAACTTGTTTACTTCCGCTGCTGCTGGTTGTAGTTGATTGTCGTCAACATCACACATGGCAACAACTTTAGATTGCCCTGCAGCAATGGCTTCGCGCAAAATGTTCATTCCCCACCAACCTGTTCCGATCAATGCAGTAGTGTATTTGGACTGATATGCGCCCAGGCTTTGCGCAAAAGGAACCGCGGAAAAAATAAGTCCCGTCGAGGTGTTCTTAATAAAGGTTCTGCGATGCATAAAGATTTTGGTTTTGGCAATTGTTAGAAATGGATTTGTAATATACATTTTTTGTGGATATAAAAAGTCGGAATTACAATTTAAACGGTGGAGTGCAGGAGTGATAAGGTGAGAGATTAACCACAGAGGACATAGAGTTTTTTCACAGAGTGCATGGTGGGAGTTGTTTGCCACTGAAGCACTGAAGCACTGAATAGATGCGATAGATATGAGGTGTATGGTATGAGGCTTGAGGCGGGAGGTTTTTAACCACAAGCTTGCATTGTATTTTATAAATCTATCTTTGTGGCATTCAAAAAACTTCGTGCAACTCCGCGAAAAAAAACTCGTGTCCTCTGTGTTTCAGCGCCTCTGTGGCATTCAAAAAAACTTTGTGCAACTCCGTGAAAAAACCTCCCTGTCCTCTGTGGTTTAAAAAACTCTGTGTTTCAGTGCCTCTGTGGCATTCAAAAAACTTCGTGCAACTCTGAGAATAAAAACTCGTGTCCTCTGTGGTTAAAAACTCTGTGTTTCAGCGCCTCTGTGGCATTCAAAAAAACCTTGTGCAACTCTGTGAAAAAAACTCCCTGTCCTCTGTGGTTTAAAAAACTCTGTGTTTCAGCGCCTCTGTGGCATTCAAAAAAACCTTGTGCAACTCTGTGAAAAAAACTCCCTGTCCCCTGTGGTTTAAAAAACTCTGTGTTTCAGTGCCTCTGTGGCTAATCCTTCGCACAATTAAACCTGCGGCTACACGTTAAGTCAAAAAGCAAATTTTTCGCATGGTGCTTACCACTCAAATAAAGAATCAGCACTTGTTGTGGCGGGCCGGTTTTGGTGTTGCAGTTAATGATATCAGCCGGTTGTCGACTATTCCTCCAAATAATCTTTATCAAATCATTGAAAAAAAGTCGCAGGCTAAACCCAGTTATTTTGACGTGGCGGACAACTCCCTAAAAGGTTTATTCATGGGCATCGGCAATGCCGTACAGTTGGAAAATCAAATGAAGGAAATGTCCAAAGAACAAAAGAAACAGGTGCGCGTACAAAGTCGCGAGGACATCAAAAGTCTCAATCTTACCTGGCTCCATGAAATGGTGAACAGCGATGCACAATTAAGGGAGAAAATGTCTTTGTTCTGGCACGGGCATTTCGCTTGCATCAATCTGAATATTTTCTATCAGCAACAATTGTTGAATGAGATAAGAAGCAATGCGCTCGGCAACTTTGGCGATCTGTTGCGTGCCGTAAGCAAGAGCGCTGCAATGCTGTCTTTTTTAAATAATCAACAGAATAAGAAGCAGCATCCAAACGAAAATTTCGCACGTGAAGTAATGGAACTGTTTACGCTCGGTCGCGGACATTATACAGAACAGGATGTGAAGGAAGCGGCGCGCGCTTTTACCGGCTGGGGATTTAAAATGAATGGCGAGTTTGTATTCCGTAAAATGTTTCATGATGATGGCGTGAAAACAGTTCTTGGAAAGGCTGGCAATTTTGACGGTGATGATGTTATTGATATTCTTTTACAACAAAAGCAAACAGCATTGTTCATCACACGAAAGATCTACAGATATTTGGTGAACGATAGTCCTGATGAAGAAAAAGTAAAACATCTTGCAGAGCATTTTTATAAGAGCTATTACAACATCAGTAGCCTGATGAAAAATATTTTCACCGCAGACTGGTTTTATGATGAGAAGAATGTTGGCTCGCGTGTTAAATCTCCTGTTGAATTGATTGCAGGAATAAGACGGACGCTACCCATGCAGTTTCAAAATGAATCGATGCAATTACTCTTGCAGCGTGTGCTTGGTCAACTATTATTTTATCCGCCGAATGTTGCCGGTTGGCCTGGTGGCACTAACTGGATAGATAGTTCTTCCCTGATGTTGAGGTTAAGCCTCGCCAGGCTTATTAAGGAAGATGAATCTTTTAATATAAAACCAAAGACAGATGACGACCAGCAAATGGGAATGCAGGAAAACTATTCTCAGCTTAAGGCAACTCCATCACAATCCGCAAAAAGTGGTGCTGCAAGACCAGGGTTGCGTATTAATGCAGATATCGACTGGCCATCTTACATGAAACAATTTGAAAGCGTAGGGAGAGAATATCTCTACGATGTAATGGAGTCGGTATTATTGCAAACACCACCTTCATCATTGAATGAAACTGTTGTGCAGGGTATTGTCGATAAGAGTTCAAGGGAAGCATATATTCAAACAACGACCATCGCGTTGATGAGTACACCTGAATATCAATTGTGTTAAATGGCTACCACATGCTGATCAAAAGAAGAAATTTTTTAAAGATAAGTTCACTGGCAACGACTGCCTTCATGATGCCGAAGTTTCTGAAGGCTTTTGAGAGCAGGCAATTTGATCCTGTGCCTGCTGGTAACAGGGTTGTAGTTGTGATTCAGTTAAGTGGAGGAAATGATGGATTGAATACGGTTATCCCGGTCGGCAATGATATTTATTATCGGGAGAGGCCAGGATTGGGAATAAATAAAAGCAGATCATTGCAGTTAAATGATGCTGCTGCATTGCATGGCGCATTGCCTGGTTTTAAGGATCTGTACGATGACGGAAGTCTCGGAATACTGAATAGTGTGGGTTATCCAATACCGGATAGAAGCCATTTTCGCAGCATGGATATTTGGCAGACAGCAAGCAATTCCAATGAATATTTACAAAGCGGCTGGCTTGGGCGATACCTTGATGAGCAATGCCAAAACTGCTCGGCTCCAACGCAGATCCTGGAGATTGATGATGTTTTGAGTCTTGCTTTAAAAGGAACAAATAACAAGGGATTGGCGTTTAAGGATCCGGGAAGATTGTATAACACGAGTCATCAGAAATATTTCAGGGAGCTGGCGGAAGCCCATCATGCAGCCCAACATGAACAACCGGTAGATTATCTGTATAAAGTGATGAGCGAAACATTAAGTAGTGCCGATTATATTTTTGAGCAGAGTAAAAAGCATGTTTCTTCAGTAACCTATCCGGGAACAGAGATCGGCAAGAATTTAAAGACCGTTGCTTCACTTATTCTTTCCGATATCAACACAAAAGTTTATTATTTAAGCCTCGGAAGTTTTGATACCCATGTGGCACAACAGCTGCAACAACAAAAATTGTTCACCGAGCTTAATGATGCGGTGTCTGCGTTTGTAAAGGACATGAAGGATAACAATCGTTTCCAGGATGTGCTGCTGTTTACCTTCAGCGAGTTTGGCAGAAGAGTATCGCAAAATGCAAGCGGCGGAACAGATCATGGTACAGCAAACAATATGTTTTTTATTAGCGGCGGTTTGAAGCAAAAAGGTTTGCTGAATCCCATGCCGGATTTAAATGATCTGGATGAAGGGGATTTAAAATACAAAGTGGATTTTAAGGAAGTGTATGCAACGGTTTTAAACAAATGGCTCGGCGCGGATGATAAGGCTGTATTGAATGCGAACTATAACCATCTCGGTTTTATATGATCATTTAAGGGAGACAATCATTCAAGTATGGCAGTGGAAATCCCGAAGGGATGAAATTATTATAGAATCATCATTTCAGAGGGGGCTGAACCCCGAAGTGGGTGACATTATACCATCTCCGAATATTGCGGATCAACACAGCTAATCATATAAGGTTCTATGTTTTATAATGCCACCCCTTCGCGGTTATATGCAATGTTTTCGATTGGGTCTATAATAATTTCATCCCTTCGGGATTGGTTAAAAGGGAATGTTTAGGTGATGGCATTTTCTCTGTGCAGCTCCTATGTCTTCTCCTGCCTTTTCTCCGTGTAACTGTATTAAAAAAAAAGCCTAAAACCTGTTATCAGTTTTAGGCTTTTCGCTTTAGGCTTTAAGCTTAATTCTCCAGCTCTATTTCATTTTTCTTTATTGCAACCCTGTACAACACAATTCCCATAAATGCGAAGAATGCAACGCCTAATAACATATATCCTGTATCTGATAATAAGTTCACCAATCCATGCTCTGCGCTCCACTTTGCCAGCGCAGCGTTTACATTATCACTTGCGGATAAGAATGCAACTATCACACCTGCAATAGCTCCGCCTGCAACAAGGCCAGTCGCAAACAAATTGCCCTTTCCAAGATCTTCTTCCTCCGGATGAACCTCTTCACCTTTTCTTTTCTTTCTCCAGTCAACAATGCCTCTTATTGCGCCACCAACAAATATGGGCAACGTTGTACTCAGTGGAAGATATACACCCACTGCAAAACTCAACGCCTTAATGCCGCAAAGTTCCATTACAATAGCAATCGCCACGCCGACTAAAACAAACTGCCAGTCCAGGTTATAAGAAAGAATACCCTTAATCAACGTGGCCATCAGTGTGCCTTGTGGGGCAGGATATTTGTCCGTCCCAATAGCATGTTGAATGCCCTGCGCCAACATTTCTCGTGATGGCGTATCCAGAATTTTTACGGTCGCACCTATTGCCAGGGAAGAAACAATCGCACCTACAAATAATGCCAACTGTTGATAACGCGGTGTGGCGCCCACTATATAACCTGTTTTTAAATCCTGCGAAGTAGCACCGGCATTAGCCGCAGCAATACAAATAATACCACCTACAACAAGCGCCATCGGCTCATACACTTTTCCTGTCCAGCCTACTGCGATAAACACCAGGCATGTACCCATGATGGTTGCGATGGTCATACCGCTGATCGGGTTATTAGAACTTCCTATCAATCCCACAATCCTGGAAGAAACTGTAACGAAGAATGCACCGAAAATGATCACCAGTACACCCAATATCAATTTGCTGATGATGGTATCTCCCGGCACCTGCGGAAGCACAGTCATCAATATAATAAGTATGGCACTTCCAATACCCACAACGCGAATGTCAAGATCTCTGTCAGTTCTTTTAACTACCGCATTGGTATCATTTTTTTCTTTCAGAGAACTGATACTTCCTTTGAAAGAAGATATGATAGTGGGCAAGGTTTTGAATAACGTAATAAATCCGCCTGCGGCAACTGCGCCGGCACCAATTTGTCTTACATAAGCGCGGTACAGCGCCACGGACCAATCGGCAAACTGATGTGTTGCAGGATCCCAGTTGCCAGGTCCGCCGCCTGTTGCAAGGTTTGCGAGATAACCCAATTTAACAAGCTGCGCAGCCACAACATCACCCGGCACAACTGAAGCCAATAAAGGAATAAACACAAACCAGCTTAACACACCACCAGCCACAAGCACGCCAGAGATCTTTGGTCCAATGATATACCCAACACCCATATACTCCGGTGTTATCTCACTGCTTAATGTAGCCGAGGGGAAATATTTATTAACCTGGTGAGTAGCAAATTTTGGAAGCTCTGAAATAACGTGAAATATTTTCTGTAATAGTGCATAAATAAAAGCAAAGCCAAGACCCATAAATGCTGTCTTTGCAAAATCTCCGCCTTTTTCACCGGCCTTTAATACTGAAGCACACGCAGTACCTTCCGGATAGGGCAATACGCCGTGTTCTTTTACAATGAGCGACCTGCGTAACGGTATCATCATTAATGTTCCGAGTATACCGCCGAAGATCGCCAGCGTTAATATCGTTATATAGTTAAAGAACGATGCGCTGGTTGGCTCAGTCAAAAACAAAAAGCCCGGTAAGGTGAATACAACCCCCGCTGCAATACTTTCGCCTGCAGAGCCGGTGGTTTGAATGATGTTATTTTCAAGAATGGTAGTTTTCAGAAATTTCCTTCCGAGTGTTATTGCAATAACCGCGATGGGAATGGAAGCACTTACGGTTAATCCTGCTTTCAATGCGAGATATACTGTAGCTGCGCCGAAAATAATACCAAAAATTCCACCCATGATGATGGCTTTAATGGTAAACTCTTTTACCTGGGCTTCGGGCGCGACAAAGGGATGAAATTCTTTTTCGTTGGACATTGCAATTGGTTTACATTACTACAAAATAAGATATTTATCGCTGATGTATGATCTTTTGATCTCTGATTTGCGATGAGCGTTCAGTTTTGTTTATTGATATCCGAACTGCTTCATAGTTAAAGCGGCTGAAATTAGTTTACCTGCCCGAACTAAAGCAAATCAGAGATGATCAAATCAGACATCAGAGATCACTTCATCATGCTTTGCAACTTTCTTGTCAGGAAGAACAATATGATTGATGCTACGCCTGCCATAAATACAAACAGCATGAAGAAGTCATACAGGTTATTGATATGATATCCTGCAAATGATTTGAATTCGTAAGGAATTTCAAGGCTCTTCAGTTTTGTAATTTGGTCGGCAGTTGGCACTACTTTTTTGGAAAGGATCTCTTCCAGGTTGATGCCTGCTTTTTCAGCTTTCTGAATTTCAGCTATTCCCGGAGGATACAATGCGCTTAATACGCCAGCCAGTTTGTTGCCAAAGGCATTTGCCGTAAACCAGATAGCCATCAACAAAGAAGAAAACTTAAGTGGAGATAATTTATTTACGAGGGACATCCCGATTGGTGACAAACACAATTCACCGCATGTATGTAATGCGTACATACCGGTAAGCCAGATCATGCTTACTTTAACGCCGGTATGCAGATTATTTACGCCAGTGGCGATCCAGAAATAACCGAGCGCCAGCAGTAATAATCCCCAGGCCATTTTTGTGGGAGAAGCAGGCTCGCGCTTGCCAAATTTGGTCCACATCCATGCAAAGAAAGGAGCAAATAACACGATGAATGCTGAGTTCAGGGACTGGAACCAGCTTGCAGGCACTACATCTTTTTCTACATAAGACTGGCCCGACTGTAAAATGTAAATATTGGCGTAAACTGTTGCCGCTGCAAGTATCAACAACAAACCATACACCGTTACCCGCAGGTTCTTATTAAAATCAGTCGCCAAATTTTTCGCCGTTCTTTTATAGAGCTTAAACACATAAAAAAGCAATAATGCCGATAATGTATGAACAATCCATGTAGGCACTTTCAAACCTAAATGACGGTCAGTTTGTTCTTCCGCAAAAAATGTAAGCGACGCACCAGCCTGCTCAAAGGCGCCCCAGAAGAAGATGACAAAGAAACACACAGCAAATATTACTGTTACATGTTTTTTTTCTTTTGGTGAGAGCGTTTTGTCCATGAAGATAATTGTCGGTATACCTACAATACATGCAATCAGTAAATAGAATAAATAGCTTACAACCTTTGCATCAATGTAAAACAAACCGATCATAACAGCGGAAATCACTGCCATACCAATAATAGTGAGCACGGGCGAAAGCATGTATTTGGGAACATTAGCCGGAACCTGGCCCAAAGGTTTTCCCTCAGGAGTAACAACATATTTGTGCTGAAACAATCTTTGCACAATAACACTAATAACCATTCCGATGCCTGCAATTAAGAATGCCCATTTAAAATCTGCCGGATTTCCGGTATCACCAAACAATCCGCAAACGAACGGTCCTATCGCTCCGCCGGTATTGATCCCCATATAGAAAATGGTGTATGCTGCATCTTTTCTTGTATCAGTAGAAGGATATAACTGACCAACCAGGGAAGAAATGTTTGGCTTGAAAAATCCGTTGCCGGTGATCATCATTCCCAATCCTGAGAAAAACAATAACTGCGAAAGCCCCGGTGCACTATTATATAATGATCCGCAGAAGAACAACAATAATTCGCCGATTGCCATTACAATACCGCCGGCAATAATGGAGCGTTTGTTACCCCAGTAACGATCCGCAATGTAACCGCCCAGCAATGGTGTTAAGTAGATAAGGCTTATGTAGCTTCCATATAAGTTAGATGCAAAAACTTTATCAAACAATAAGGCCTTTGTCATAAACAGAATAAGGATCGCCCTCATTCCATAGAAGTTAAAACGCTCCCACATTTCTGTGGCGAAGAGAATATATAAGCCTTTCGGATGACTTTTTCTGGCTGCAATAGGTTGCTCCGTTAGTTCAGCACTTTCCTGCATAGAGTAGAATTTTCTTATGTTTTTTTGACGTTGCGCCGTTTGGGGGCGGCGTAAAATACAGAGAAATTTATATTATGCTCGAAAAAAGTGAGAAAATGCAACATTGAACGGCAGCTTTACGTTTAAACACTTAATTGGCTGTTAGCTTTTAGCTATTGGCTATGAGCTTTGGGTATCAGGTTTCAGGTATCAGGTGTCAGCTGTGAGGTTTGAGGATTAAGGCTTGAGGTAGAAGCATAGAATTTTAAAAAATCGTCTTTTTACGACTAACATGTGGTAATTAAACGGTGTTCTGGAACAGTCGAAACAGGCTGATAGCTGATAGCTGACAGCTGACAGCTCCAAAACTTCTTTACAATATTCGCGCTCAACTATTTACTTTCGTTCAATTTTTAAAAATCAGCTATGAATATTCTTCTTTTGGGTTCAGGTGGACGGGAGCATGCGCTGGCATGGAAAATAAGCCAGGACAAACTTTGCTCTTCATTGTTTATCGCTCCCGGTAATGCCGGCACCTCTGCTTTTGGAACCAATGTGGCAATTGGCGTAAATGATTTTGAGAGCCAGAAGAAGTTTTGCAAAGAGAATAAAATTCAAATGCTGGTGGTGGGCCCCGAAGAGCCACTGGTGAAAGGCGCCTACGATTATTTTGCCGGAGAAGATATTATGGTGGTTGGCCCTTCTCAATTCGGCGCCCAGTTGGAAGGAAGCAAGGCTTTTTCCAAAAAATTCATGCAAAGGCACAATATTCCTACTGCCGGTTATGCAGAATTCACGTCCGAAAATTTTGAAGAAGGAAAGAAATACATCGCCTCTCACAGCCTGCCAATCGTATTAAAGGCAGATGGTCTTGCTGCTGGTAAAGGCGTGGTAATCAGCAATACACATGAAGAAGCATTGGATGTTTTTGAAGAAATGATCGTCAATCGCCAGTTTGGAGATGCATCTTCCAAAGTGGTTATTGAACAGTTTTTGACAGGAATTGAAATCAGCGTGTTCGTGTTGACTGATGGAGCTGACTATAAAATTATCGGCCACGCGAAAGATTACAAGCGCATTGGCGAAGGTGACACAGGTCTGAATACCGGTGGTATGGGCTGTGTAAGCCCGGTGCCTTTTGCGGATGAAGCGTTTATGCAAAAGGTGGAAGAGACGATCATTAAACCAACCATTAACGGATTTGCAAAGGAAAATATCGTTTATAAGGGTTTTGTGTTCTTTGGCCTGATAAAAGTAGGCGATGAGCCTTTTGTTATTGAGTATAACTGCCGCATGGGTGACCCCGAGACAGAGGTGGTAATGCCAAGGCTGAAAAATAGCCTGGTAGAGCTTTTTGTGGCTTTACATAACAATACGTTAAAAAATATTGTAATTGATTTTGATAACCGCGCTTGTTGTACCGTTGTAGCTGTAAGTGGCGGATATCCCGGTGATTATGAGAAGAATAAAGTAATAACCGGTCTTGATGGATCGTTTGATAAGAATACCATTGTTTTTCATGCAGGAACCAAACAGGCGGAAAACGGAGTGGTTACAAACGGCGGAAGAGTATTGGCAGTGAGCTCCTATGGTGAAAATATTAAAGAAGCCGTTGAGCGTTCGGAAGAAGCACTAAAGAAAATTAATTTCGAAGGGATCTATTACAGGAAGGATATTGGTTTTGAATTTGAATAAACCACGTTATACCTGGATGAAAAAACTTTTTTTATACATACTTTTTTTCATGATTGCAGCGTCGAATGCAGCCCTGGCCCAGGATGCAGCAGCCGATGCCGCCCATAACCTTGAAAAAGCCAAGGCTGAAATGAAGCGCAACCGCATGGATCTGTCGCCGGATTACACTCAGGCTGTCGATCTTTTGCAAAAAGTGGTTGCCGTCGATTCAACCAAAGCAGAAGCCTGGTATTATTATGGCTATGCGCTTGACAGGCTTAATTCCTTCGACGGAGAAACGATGCTTGATGTGGATCTTCATCAAACCATGAAGGCCAGTGAAGCTTTTCAAAAATCCATTGCACTTAGTGACAGTGATACTTATAAAGGAGAAATTCTGCTGCTCGATCCGCACACAAAAATCCTTACAGCATGGGGTTCACAGGCTTACAGGTATTTTTATGAGGACAAGAGAGACTCGGCCGAATGGTGTTTGCGCCAGGCATTTCAGCGTGGTGGTGTGAACAGAACTGTCCTGGATTATTTCCGCCAGGTGGTTGATGAATGCTCGGCCGGCGCTTACCTGTTTACCAATGGCGATATGTATCTGTATTATCTGCTGTATCTCCAGGTGATTGAGCGGTATCGGGTGGATGTCCGTTTTATTGATCTTAACCTGTTGAATACCAGGTGGTATCCTGCATGGCTGCAGACAAAGGGCATATTGAATGTCTCCTATTCTGCGGATGACCTGGCTAAAGTAGAGGTAGAGAAATGGACGACAAGAAGCGTTACGATCAACAATAAAAATGATAAATATGGTGATTCCCTGATCACCTGGCAGCTAAAACCAACCTACGCAAGTAAGTTTATTCTACGCTCAGATAAAATTGTCCTCAATCTTTTACAGCAAAATTCCTTTGAAAAAGAAGTGTTTTTTGCGGGCGATGTTCCGCCTAATATGAGTCTTTTCCTGGATACGTACCTGCAATCGCGCGGCCTGACTTCCAAAATGGTAACTCATCCCAAAGGCGATAATACTTTTGAACTTGAGCTAAGATTGCAGAAACTGCAACATATTTCTACTGAATCCAGGTCATACCTCAATAACAGGGATAATATCCAGTTGCTTAATAATTACCGTTTTGCGTACGGAACAGCCGCGATAATTGCTTCGCAAAATAACCATCCTGAAAAAGCGTTAGAGTTTCTTGAATCAGCAGAAAGAAAATATCCGGAAGAGGTACTTCCTTATTTTGCTCCTGAAACGAAAGCATACTTTCAACAGCTAAAGGAGAAGGCTTCGAAAGGTGAAAAGCTCGAGTAATTCTTTTTATGATTAAAAAGAAGAATAAGTTGGAAGAAAATCGTTTTTGGTACAGTATTTTCTAATAGGCCGATAAAAATTTACACATTTAGTCTGGGTGAATGTTAATTCAGAGGGAAGCTGAAAAAGTAAAAATTTCTGCTTTTTGTTTATTCGGGTTATTTCTATGAATTTTGCAGGCATTCGATAACAATACAAGGAATACAATTCATATAATGGGACTTTTTAATTTTTTTACACAAGAAATAGCAATGGATCTGGGTACCGCAAATACCCTTATTATACATAACGATGAAATTGTGGTGAATGAGCCTTCAATAGTTGCACTTAACCGTAACAACCCTAAAGAGGTTTTGGCTGTGGGTAAACGTGCCTTATTGATGCATGAAAAAACACACGAAAGCATCCGTACCGTAAGGCCGCTGAAAGATGGTGTAATCGCCGACTTTAACGCTGCTGAGCTGATGATCCGTGAAATGATCAAAATGATCTATTCCAAAAAGCCATTGTTCCCCCCAAGCTGGAGAATGATGATCTGCATACCATCAAGCATTACGGAGGTAGAAAAACGTGCGGTTAGGGATAGTGCTGAGCAGGCAGGTGCAAAAGAGGTTTATCTTATTCACGAGCCAATGGCGGCTGCACTAGGTATCGGTATCGACGTGGAAGAGCCGGTTGGTAACATGATCATTGACATTGGAGGTGGTACCACTGGTATTACCGTTATTGCGTTGGCCGGTATTGTGTGCGACCAAAGTATCCGTATCGCGGGTGATGAATTTACAGCTGACATTATGGAAGCTTTGCGCCGTTACCACAGCTTACTGATCGGTGAAAGAACTGCGGAGCAGATCAAGATCCAGATCGGTGCTGCGATGAAAGACCTGGAAACTCCTCCGGATGATATACCCGTAAACGGCCGTGACCTTGTTACCGGTATTCCCAAGCAAATTATGGTGAGCTACCAGGAAATTGCCGAAGCATTGGATAAAAGCATCTTTAAAATAGAAGAAGCTATTTTAAAAGCTTTGGAAACCACACCTCCTGAGCTGGCTGCGGATATCTACCGCAGAGGGTTGTACCTGACTGGTGGTGGTGCTTTACTTCGTGGATTGGACAAGCGTTTAAGCCAGAAAATTAAATTGCCTGTACATATTGCGGATGATCCATTGAAGAGTGTAGTGCGTGGTACGGGAATCTCATTAAAAAATTATCAGCGCTATCCGTTTGTAATGCGATAGAACTGGTGCTCACGAAGAAAATCTGTTATCCGGTGTTCCGTTCTGCGGTTTCCTGGTATCGGATCATGAATTATAGAAAACTGCATGCGTAACATCATTCTCTTCATAAGGCGTTTTTTTACTTTTTTCATGTTCCTTGTTTTACAAGGGTTAAGTATAGCCATACTTGTAAAATACAATAAAACGCATGAGGCTGTTTTTTCAAATGTGGCCGGCCAAATAACCGGCAAAATGGGCAAGCAGTACAATAATGTAGAATATTATTTCAGGCTGAAAGAAACGAATAAGCAGCTCGAAGCCGAAAACGCAAGATTGCGTAACGAGCTGCTGACAAGTTTTGAAGGGCCTGATAGTACAAAGCAGCAAAAGCTGGATTCCCTGTTACAAGACTCAACTTACAAGGTTCGTGTGTTTACTTACCTGCCTGCAAAAGTGGTAAATAACTCAGTGAACGAAGAAAACAACTACATCACCTTGTACAGAGGCAGAAAGCAGGGCATTCATCCTGATATGGCTGTAGTTGGTCCGGATGGCGTAGTGGGAAGGGTTATTATGGTGAGTGATAACTACTGCAGAGTGATGAGCATGCTCAATCATAAATCGGGTATCAGTGCAATGCTGAAGAAAGGCGCATACAATAACGGCGTTGTTGAATGGGACGGAAAAGATGCTTCAATTGTTGTATTGAGAAATATTCCTAAGACTGCAAAAATACAAAAGGGTGATACCGTTCTAACCAGTAATTTGTCCGGCATATTTCCTCCCGGATTAATGATTGGACAGATTGACAATTTTTCCATTGAACCTTCCGGAAGTACTTACAATATCAAGGTGAAAGCTGCAACTAACTTTTTCACCATGCAGTATGCCTATATTATTGACAACGCAAACTGGAACGAGCAAAAGCAACTGGAAGCACAAACACCTAAGAACTAATGAGCACTTTACTTAAAAATATTATCCGCTTTGTGTTGTTCATCCTGGTGCAGGCTTTTGTGCTGGACAAAGTGCCGCCATTGCATCAATATGTAAAACCGTATTTATATTTCCTGTTTGTGTTGTGGTTGCCGTTTAATATGTCCCGCATCAGCCTGATGATCGTTGCATTCATCTTTGGTTTGTGTATGGATTATTTTACCGGAACGCCGGGTATGCATGCCGCTCCATGTGTATTGATTGCCTATATCAGACCGTTCTTATTAAACGTTTTACTGCCCCAGGAAAAAACCGAATTTTCTTATATAGAACCAAGCATTAAAAGTCTTGGCTGGGCACCATACAGCGTATATGTGTTAATCCTGGCCTTCTTCCATAATCTTTATTTCGTACTGCTTGAATGGTTGCAGTTCAACGATTTCATTTTCTTCTTCAGTAAAGTAATTGCAACGACAGCAGTAAGCATGTTGCTGATCTACGTAACCGAATTGTTGTTCCAGCGCAAAGCAAAATTCAGAACAAACGCGGCGTAGTCAGTTGATAATTGAAAGTTGACAATTGAAAATGTGCGGATGTGTAGATGTGCGAATGTGCAAATGGGGCAACCCTCCGTGTAACTCAGTGCCTTCTCAGTGTAGCTCTGTGTAACTGTAATTGTTAAGGGAAGTGTTTATACAAACAAAATTAGCCGGTTCTCCTTCGCTGCAATCGTTGTCAATTTTCCCTTGTCAATTATCAATTATTCGTGAATGAGATTTTTCCTCCAAGTATTCCCCCCAGTCCAATGCGCACTGCCACCTGGCCGCTTGTGCCATTGAGGTATGCGCCGACAACATCCACCCGAATGAGCTTGAAGATATTCTCGATACCACCGAAGATTTCTACATAGTTGTTATTGCTATTTACATAAAATGCGTTGCTACCAGTTACGAGAAACCAATTGAGTTTTTTGAATAACGGAATCTTGTTGGTGATAGCACCATTAAAATGATGCTCCATATGTGCGGCGGTATAAAATGAAGCAGTTGTACTGTTTGCGTAATATGGCGCTAGCTGAAAACTATTGAGGTATTGACTGGCAAGAATGATCTGGTTACCATTAAAGTGCCTGTAATCTTGTATATAGACACTCCTGGTATTGAGAAAACCTCCAATGTTAACACGGTAGTTAAACTGTCCCCAGAGTTTTAATTTTAGCTCCTGTCTGGCTGAGAATGACCATTTGTCAAAGTTTACATCGCTGCCCAAAATACCTTCAATACCCTTTTGATAATTCAAAGTAAACGTTGGATATTTTGAGCCGATAAACATTCTGCCATTGGGGAATTCAATGAATTTTTGTCCCGGTTGGTATTCCACAAACGCGCTTGCAATTACTGCCTGGTGACGCGGAAACTGCGACGAGATCTTTTCATAAGGATAATTCGGTGTGAACTTTTGAGAGTCATATTTAATGATGGAAAAATCAGTCGTGTTTTCAACAGGGATCCGATCTTCATACAGCAGGTTTAGCCCATACTTCAAACCATTGTTGTTCGTATGAATCCAGTTGAATTCTGTAAAAATGTTTTCATAGATCTTCATGTAATTGTGATTAAAGAAAAGCGTCACAATACTGTTGAATAAAGGCGATATTGGATTATCCTTATTAAACTGGTTTATTCTTTTACCTCCACTCAGTGAAAAGCGATTGCGCGAATTGTTGCCAAACCCAAACTCATCAAAATCATATTTGCCGGAAGTGTCTTTGTTGAACGTTCTGTTATTCCATTCAAAAGTTCCCCATGCGTTTAAATGGCCATTGCTAAACCCGTACCGGACATGTGGCGTAAAGCTAAGTTCACCGCTTGCTGCAGGATAAGCTCTTTTAATAGTTGCTTCTGCATTCATTGCAAGCCCTTCCACCGTGTTATATTGTATCTGCTTGAGTAACGGCTTCCAATAAAAAGTCGTCCATTTTTCGGGGTTGTAGTTGCTCCGCCTTACACCGTTCCACAAAATATTCATCACAGTAACCTTTCCCTGTTTTGCGCGAAGCGAATCAATAAATGTTTTGGAATAACCTGAATCTTTCTTCGCCTTAAACACACTGTCCTTGGTTCTGAAATCTTTTGCTTCCTCCGGTTGTAAAGGAACCGGGCGGATCGAATCCCAGTAGGCCAGCGTTTTTCTGTTCACAGCTGTATCATACTTCACAATCACATTATTGAAGTAGTTTTTGGGGAACTTTGGTTTGAGGTCGTAGTCGTTATAAATATTAACCAGGTTGCCGATGGCATTAATGCCAAACAGGTTAAAAGTAAAGTAAGTAACCTGGTCTTTAACGCGCCAAACCTTAGGTGTGATAGCATGGTGGATCTGCCGGATGTGCATGGTATCCAACATCTGCAACTGTGATTGTTTGGTAAGCTGAAGATCGAGACTGAAGATGCGCCAATCCCCCTCCGTTATTTCTATTGTTCCGGAGAATAGCGGCTCATAATTTCTTTTAGGTATTACTTTTATCCGGTTGACTTCTTTTCCATCTTCAAAAAATGATCCGAGAAACTTGTAATTGTAAAAAGAAAGCGCATCATTAGCGATCGGAGAAACAAATCCGCGTGGTGCAATGATGTCGCTCATTACTTCCACATTATTGTCATAGAAGTTGATAAAAGTGGGAAAGTTAAATCCATATCCGCCGGAACCGCTTTCCCTGCCTGACAGCACTTCAAGCTTAAGCTTCTCAGGTTTTTTATAAGCGACCTTAGTTACAGATTCAGTCAATGCTACAATACCGCGCCCAAGTGAGTCAACACCCATTTCTTTCAGATCCGCGCTGTCAATTTTCTGACCAAAGATCCGCTTTGGCAGGCCGCGCGTTTTGATCATCATTTTTATATAGGCCTGGCAGGTAAAGGAATCCAAAGGTGCACGGTATTCTTCCCTTTTCTTAATGGCATTGCGGATGATTTCGTATGCAGGATCTTTTCCTCCGGACTTAACTACAACTTCATTCAGTGTAAAAGTTTGCGGTTCTAATTTGAAATCCAATTTTTCCGCATCGTTGCTAATATGAATCTTTTTATCCTGCTTTTTGTAGCCAATATATTGAACGCTGATCGTATAATTGCCGGAAGAAAGATCCAGGATGTATGCTCCTGACTCATTTGTTGTCGTTCCCCTACCTGTCTCCTTCACAGTAATAGACGCATATGCCAGTGGTTTGCCGGTTTCATTGTACACAATGCCCGTCAATTTTGTTGCGTAGGAGTTTACTAAAAAACAGATCAATAGTATTGTAAGCAGTATATATCTGTTCATACAGGTCAAGGTTCATTTTAAAATTGACAATTGAAAATTGACAATGATGGCGGCGGCGAAATGTGCGAATAAGTACATGCGCAAAATGAGTAGATGTGCCAATATGTAAATCTGGAAATGAGAAAATGTGTGAATAGATAAGCGAAATCAGCCATCCTCAAATCAGACATCAGCGATAGCCATCCATCTATGCGCACACTTCATTTTCAATTTTCAATTGTCCATTTTCAATTAACGAAGTTCTTCCGTCTTCACTCTCGAAGGTGTATCCTTGCCACTAACAATACTGGTGGAACTTATTGCAATAGACTTAATGATCTCAGCCATATTGTTCATATCCAATGTTTCAATCTCGTCACTTGGTTTGTGGTAATTGGGTTCGTTATCCATTTTGGATGTAGAGATGGTATGCGCCGGAACGCCAAGTCTCGCAAGCGTTGCATTATCTGAGCGGTAGAACAACTGTTCCGAGGTATAAGGATCAGGATAGAATGAAAAAGAAGATCCTTTTAAATTTTTAGCAAGAATGTCTCCCATATCAGTCTTCTCGTATCCTGTTATATACGCGGAGTTTTTGCCCCATTTGCTTTCTGTTCCGATCATCTCAATATTGAACATCGCCATTACTTTTTCCGGAGCCAGTTGTCTTGAAAAATATTGAGAGCCAAATCCGCCGATTTCTTCTGCCGTGAAAGCAACAAAGATAATTGAGCGTTCATTATTCTTTAACGCCTTGAAATATTTAGCAAGCATAATAACTGCTGTAGTTCCTGCAGCATCATCATTGGCACCATTATAAATGGAATCGCCGTTCACGGCTTCACCAATACCAAGGTGATCATAGTGTCCGGAGAAAACAACAAATTCATCTTTCTTTGACTTACCTGGCAACACGCCTACAACATTATTCAAATCTGATTTTTGGAAAGTATGTTTTGCAGTTAAAGAGAAGGAAGTTGGCTGCTTGTCAGACAAAATGAAAAGAACATCCTGCTGGTTTTCAAACAATCTGCTTTTCAGGTAATTCGTAATGCGGCCAAAGTATTTTGCAAAAGAGGTATCTACAATTACAACCTGGCTCTTTTTTGAGTGAACAATTTTTGAAGCGGCCTCATATAAATTTTCGTCTTTTTTTATAGAAGTAAAAGGCAGTCCTGATTTCTCGGTTATATTTATTTCATTCTTTAAAGTAACTACTGCAAAGTTTTTTTCATCAGCGGCGGCACCATCTACTGTAAGGCTTTGAGATTGTACTACTGGTTTTATTAATTGAAAGTGTTGTTTGTAGGAAGATAAGCCGGGAAATGTTTTTAATCCTGTTGCTTTAAACTCTGATGCAATAAAGTCTGCGGCCTTGTCAATCTCCGGGCTAAAAGTTTTTCTGCCGAGCATGTCATCCGAACTAAGAACAGTTTCTATTCTTTTTACTTCGTCTGCATTAATGATGGTATTGATTTTTTGCGCTGATACATAGGATACCGATAAAAGCGTCAGCAACGCTGTAGTAGTAATTTTAATCATAGTTGGTTGTATGTTTGAATCTCCGATTTATGCTAATTGAAAGTTGAAAATTCCTGCCCGACTGATGTCATTCAGGCGGGGACAATTGAAAATGCCGGAAGCAAATCGCTGATCTCTGATTGTTTGATCGCTGATTTCTTTAGTTGCCGCAACTTAATTTATATCAATCAACTTCCATTCTTACTCTCTTACTGTCTTACTCTCTTACTGTCTTACGATCTTACGGTCTTACTGTCTTACCATCTTACGGTCTTCCTACAGGCTCATCATTTCCTTAAACTTCACTGTCTGCCTGCGGCTTACTTCTATTTTTTCGCCGCCTTTCAGTTCAACAAGGAGGCCACCGTTAAAGTATGGTTCAATCTTTTCAATCCAGCGGAGATTGATGATGTGCTTTCTGTTGGCGCGGAAAAAGATCCTGTCGTCCAGTCTTTCTTCCAAGGCGTTGAGTGATTTTAAGATAAGAGGCTTATTTGTTCCGAAGAATACACGTGCATAGTTACCAACGCTCTCAAACAATCTTACTTCACCCAGTTTCACAAACCAGCAGCGTTCTCCATCCTTCACAAATACCTGGTCGTTATCTGTTAACGGACCACGATTTATGTTGCCGTTTATGCCTGCCTTTTCCTTGCTTATTTCAAACATTACTTTTTGAATAGCGTCTGCCATGCGGCGGGGCTCAATTGGCTTCATTAAATAATCCAGTGCATTTACTTCAAAAGCCTTTAAAGCATAATCGTCATAGGCTGTTGTAAAAACAACATGGGGGGCTTTCTCCAATTCGGCCAGCATATCAAAACCGGTTTTACCGGGCATCTGAATATCAAGAAAGATAAGGTCAGGATTCAATGTCTCTATCTTTTCAATTCCTTCATCGGCGTTACTTGCTTCTTCAATCACTTCAATGTCATTAAACTCCTGCAATAACTTCCTTAATTCATTTCTGGCTAAGCGTTCGTCGTCAACAATAATTGCTTTTATGGACATGACTTCAAATTTTTTTGATGCTTCAGATTTATTTGTGACTATAGTGGTTGTAAAGGCAAGATAACTTTTGCTTCCACGAGGTTTCCGTTAACGTTCTTTATTTCAAAATAAGCTTTGGCTCCGTATAACAACTTAAGCCTGTTAAAGGTACTCATTATCCCAAAGCCTTCAGGGTTAATTTCACTGCTCAGTTTTCCTGTATTAAGAACGATCAACTCATGCTGATTTTGTTTAAAACCTGATGAGATCTTAACGATGCCGCCATCTATCTGTTTGCTGATGCCGTGCTTGATCGCATTTTCCACGAGGGTTTGCAACATCATCGGCGGAACCTGTTGGTCAAGCGTATCCTCGTCAATATCATATTCAATTCGCAGTCTGTCTTCAAAACGGATATGCTCCAAAGCCAGGTAATCTTTTACAATGCTCAATTCTCTTTCCAGCGGAGATGTTTCGAGAGAATCAGCTTTCATGCTGCTGCGAAGTATATTACTAAGTTCGGTGATGGCGGTTCTTGCACGTTCAGGGTTTTCATCTACAAGGGCGCGGATACTGTTCAGGGCGTTAAAGATGAAATGTGGGTTGATGTGGGATTTGATGGTTTTGAGCTCCAGTTCTTTTACAACGCTTTCCAGCTGTACACGGTCAAGCTGGCTTTTGCGGGTTGCTTCAACGTAGTGCCAAACATAATATATAGAGGCCCACACAATAATAATGGGAGAATCATAGAACATATCGGACAAAAAGCGCTTGGCGAAAGATGCTTTCATCTGCGGATCGTACAGTGAAAGCGTTTCAACTATTACACTCGATACGAAACTGCACAAAACGCAGGTTGTTAGCACAAGCACCAACAAAAACATCCATTCTCTTTTATTGAGTGGAGGTAGTAATTTCTTGTAATTGATGAATTCGCGGAGCAAATGGGTAAAAAATAAACCCATAAATAATTGCAAAAGAAGTCGTTGGACAAAAAGGGTAGAGATATTCTGTTCGAACACTAACGCCAGGAACATGAACACAAGGCCATAAAATGCCCATCCGGCAATCTGGCACAACCAATATGCTGATAATCTAAACTTCATGGGAACTCAAAATTAATTTATTGCCCGCGCTATAATATCTTCTTAGTGATTAAAGGTAAAATGCAAAGGCTGTTTGGTTGAATGTTGTGTCGAAAAATAAAATTTTTGTTAATTTACAGTATATAAATTAACGCGGCCAAATAAATGGATAAACGTTATAAAATAAATATCTCCGGTGTTTTTTTCGGTATGTAAGGTTTAGCCGCTAAAATAGTATTTTTACACCTTAAATTGAGTTGAATGGAAATACTGCCAGGTCCGCTATTAAGTCAGGTGAACAATCCGGATGATCTTAAAAAGCTTCCAAGAGAACAATTACACCAGTTTTGCGATGAATTGCGTCAGTATATTATTGATGTAGTAAGCGTACATGGCGGTCACTTTGCGGCAAGTCTCGGCGTAGTAGAACTTACAGTTGCCCTTCATTACATATATAATACTCCTTACGATCAACTGGTTTGGGACGTGGGTCACCAGGCTTATGGCCACAAGATCCTTACCGGCCGCAGGGATACATTTATCACCAACCGTAAGTACAATGGTCTTAGCGGTTTTCCAAAACGCAGTGAAAGTGAATATGATACATTTGGCGTAGGACACTCTTCCACATCAATTTCTGCTGCTTTAGGTATGGCGATGGCAGCAAAATACAAAGGTGAAAACCGGAAATCTGTCGCTGTTATCGGCGATGGTGCGATGACGGCTGGTATGGCTTTCGAAGCATTGAACCACGCTGGCGTGGCAGATGCTGATATGCTGGTTATTCTAAATGATAACTGCATGAGCATCGACCCCAATGTTGGCGCATTAAAAGAATACCTTACTGACATCACAACCTCACATACTTACAATAAATTCAGAGACGACGTTTGGAACCTGTTAGGCAAACTGCCGGTTGGCAAACGTTTTACCCGCGATATGGCCAGCAAGCTGGAAGCAGGTTTTAAAGGAATGGTAAGCAAAAGCAGCAATCTTTTTGAGGCGTTGAATTTCAGGTATTTTGGTCCGATTGACGGCCACAATATCACTAAGTTGGTTGATACGCTGAAAGATCTGAGAAGTATTCCCGGTCCTAAATTGTTGCATATCATTACTGTAAAAGGGAAAGGATATGAACTGGCAGAAAAAGATCAAACAAAATGGCACGCTCCCGGATTGTTTGATAAAGTAACCGGTGAGATCTATAAAAAGAAACTGGATGTTCCTCAACCGCCTAAGTACCAGGATGTTTTTGGACACACAATAATCGAACTGGCAGAAAAGAATGAGGCTATTATGGGTGTAACGCCCGCCATGCCAAGTGGTTCTTCCTTAAAGTTCATGATGGAAAAAATGCCGGACCGCGCATTTGACGTTGGAATTTGTGAACAGCACGCAGTTACGCTGAGTGCAGGACTCGCTACGCAAGGAATGCGGGTGTTCTGTAATATTTATTCTTCGTTTATGCAACGCGCGTTTGACCAGGTTGTGCATGACGTGGCCATTCAAAAGCTGCCGGTTGTGCTTTGCCTGGACAGGGCGGGATTGGTAGGGGAGGACGGACCAACCCACCACGGGGCATACGATATAGCTTATTTCAGGTGCATCCCAAATATGATCATTGCTTCTCCGATGAATGAACAGGAATTGCGCAACATGATGTATACTTCACAGTTGCCAACCATGAACCTGCCATTCGTGATCCGTTATCCACGTGGCGAAGGTGTTATGCCGGAATGGAAAACACCGTTTGAAGAAATGCAGATAGGCAAGGGGCGCAAGATCAAAGACGGACAGGATGTGGCAATCCTTTCATTCGGTCACCCCGGAAACTTTGCAACGCAAGCCATTCGTGAATTACGAACTGAAGGAATTAATCCCGCGCATTATGACCTGCGCTTTGTTAAACCGCTTGACGAAGAGCTGCTTCATGAAGCGTTTGGAAGATATTCTAAAATAGTAACAGTGGAAGACGGTACTGTTGCCGGTGGTTTTGGCAGTGCCATTTTAGAATTTATGGCCAAATACAACTACAAGGCAGAGGTAAAAATATTGGGAATCCCAGACAGAATTGTAGAACACGGAACGCCAAAAGAATTACAGCGTGAATGTGGCTACGACGCCGTTGCCATCGCTGAAACTGTGCGGGATTTAATGAAGGATAAGGTGATTGTGAACACGATGATTGCGGGATAGTATTCGCATTTATTCCAGGCATGATAAGATTTTTTTTAAGCACTATCTATTCGGATAGTGCTTATTTTTTATCATAGTAGCCAGCTGTTCAAACTCCTTACACTCGTCCGGGACATCTACATAAAGTTGATGACAAATAGTACAAACCGAATAACATTTTACGGGCCTGTCATCTATTGGAGTATTATAAAATACATAGCTACTGCTTCGTGGGCTTTTGATCTTTATTACGTTTCCTCTGGAATCTTCGGGTAAGGGCTCAATTGTACAGCCGTTGGCTATAAGCCAATCGTAAAAATCTGCTCGTGTCATTGCTTATGCAAAAGATAGGTTAAAGGGCTTTGTTATCACATTGCTTTGAGAAGCGCATGCTGACTGCAGTTCGATATTTTTTTGATGTTCGAAAACTGCCTGTACAGTATGAATTAAATTATGTGTAGCCTCTTCTTCAGTATCTCCTTCCGCAATAATGTTCGGCAACTGTGCGAAAAAAGCCGTAAATCCCTTTGTCTCAGGGTCCTGAACAAAGACGCCGGTTAATTGGAATTTTTCGGTTATCATATTATCTTTTTTTAATCGCTTTCAATGCAATAATAAAATAAAAACAACGCAAATAAGGGTAAAATGTCAGTTAAAAAAATGATTTATGTGGCATGGCTCGATTAAAATTAAGAAAAATTGACCAGAGCGTTTCGAACGGCTGACACCCTTATCTAGTTGTACACTGAACCTTAAACGACGGGGTACATCTAACATCGTACACCTAACATCGTACATTGTCTGGTCTTTCCCATAAATCCTCCGCCACCTCACCCACATCCGTTATATTTGCAGGCAATTGAATTAAAGGAGCGATACATGACAATCTCATATAACTGGTTATGTGATTATTTGCCGGAAAGAATTGAACCGGAGAAATTATCAAAGATTCTGACATCAATAGGACTGGAAGTAGAAAGCCTGCATAAATATGAAAGTGTGAAAGAAGGGCTGGCTGGGTTAGTTATTGGTGAAGTATTGGAATGCGAACAACATCCGAATGCCGATAAACTGAAAGTTACGAAAGTAAGTGTGGGTAAAGGTGAACCATTACAGGTTGTGTGCGGCGCTGCGAATGTGGCAGCCGGTCAGAAAGTTGTGGTAGCTACTGTAGGAACAACAATTCATCCTGTAAAAGGTGATGCGCTGACCATGAAAGTAGCCAAGATCCGTGGCGTAGAAAGCTTTGGGATGATCTGTGCTGAAGATGAAATAGGCCTGGGTGAAAGTCATGATGGCATTCTTGTATTGCCAAACGATGTTAAAGTTGGTACGCCTGCGTCTGATTACTTCCAGGTTTATAATGATTACATTTTTGAGATTGGTCTTACGCCTAACCGCATGGATGCCATGAGCCATCTGGGTGTGGCACGTGACGTGTGTGCTTACCTGACACATCACACAAAAAATGATGCGAAGGTTAAGACTCCTTTTATCAATGCTTTCAAAGCAGATAACCACAATTTACCGATCAGCGTTACCATTGAAAATAAAGAAGCTTGCAGAAGATATGCGGGCATTTCAATCTCCGGAGTTACTATCAAAGAATCTCCAAAGTGGCTAAAGGATAGATTGGTGGCAATCGGACTACGACCCATCAATAACATCGTAGATATTACCAATTATATTCTGCATGAAACAGGGCAGCCGCTACATGCATTTGATGCAGACGCAGTAAAGGGAAATAAGATCATTGTCAAGAATCTTCCGGAAGGCACACCATTCACTACATTGGATGAAAAAGAACGCAAGCTTTCTGAAAAAGACCTGATGATCTGCAACGAAAGTGAGCCCATGTGTATTGCCGGTGTATTTGGCGGTCTGCATAGCGGTGTGAAGGATACGACTAAAAACATATTCCTCGAAAGTGCCTGGTTTAACCCGGTTGATATTCGTAAAACATCCTTGTTTCACGGCCTGAGAACAGATGCTGCATCCCGCTTTGAAAAAGGTGTGGATATTTCAGCTACTGTAACGGTATTGAAAAGAGCGGCCTTATTAATAAAGGAAATTGCCGGCGGTGAAATTTCGAGCGACCTGGTTGATGTTTATCCTGTTCAAAAAGACAAACTGCAGGTGGCGATCAAATACCACTACCTGAAAAAACTGAGCGGTAAAAACTATCACCCGGATACGATCAAGAAGATATTGACCAGTCTTGGTTTTGAACTGATCAAGGAAGGTATGGACGAGATTTGGGTAGCAGTGCCTTTTAGCAAGCCGGATATCACTCTGCCGGCAGATATTGTGGAAGAGATTGTGCGCATCGACGGTCTTGATAATATCTCCATCCCAACAAGCATCACAATAACTCCGTCTGTTGATGATGGCGGTTTAAAAGATGTTCTGAAGGAAAAGATTGCAAATTACCTGGTAGGACAGGGCTTTCATGAGATCATGACCAACTCTGTAACGAACAGCAAATATTTTTCCGAAGAGGTGCTCAACACTACAGTAAAAATGTTGAACAACCTGAGTGCTGATCTTGATGTAATGCGTCCTTCAATGTTGCAGACCGGTTTGGAAGCCATAGCATACAACATCAATCGCAAGAACAACGACCTGCAATTATTTGAGTTTGGAAAAACATATCACCATAGTGCTAAATCTACTTCTTACAGGGAAGATGAACATTTCTGCCTGTACATAACCGGGGCAAACCATGCAGATAGCTGGCGCAACAAAAGTTTACGGTACGATTTTTACAGGGCTAAGGGACTTGTTCAGGCGTTGATTAACTGGTGCGGATTAGAAGCTGTAACTTTTGAATTAACTGAACTGCCGGAATATGCTACCGCACTGAACTTTATTATTGGTAAACAACATGTGGGACTGGTTGGCGAAGTGAGCAAAGCTCAGTTAAGCGGATTTGATATTAAACAGCCCGTGTACTTTATCGATATTGACTTTGCACAGTTGTTGAAGTTGTTTGAAAAGAAAAAGATCAGGTATACTGAAGTTTCGAAATTTCCGTCCGTTCAGCGTGACCTGGCTTTAGTGGTTGACAGATCTGTTTCGTTTGATGCTATTGAAAAAGCAGTTCAAAAATTAAAGTTGCAAAAGTTGCAAACAGTAAGATTGTTTGACGTGTTCGAAAGTGAAAAGCTGGGAACAAATAAAAAATCACTGGCGGTTAATTTCACGTTTGCTGATGACGAAAAAACACTTACAGATAAAGAGATTGAGGGTTTCACCAATAAGCTGATCAAAGCGTTTGAGGAAGACTTAAGCGCAGAAATAAGAAAATGAGCAAATGTACGATGTTAGATGTACGGTGTACGATGTGTGCTCCGGCTCTAACATCGTACTTTATCAATAACATCGTCCATCTAACATCGTACATCTAACATCGTACACCGTACATCGTACATAAACTGTCATGTTTCAACTGGAAGAGCAAATAACACGATTGCAGCAAAAGCTTCAACAGCTTGTAAAGCAGCACCAGCAACTGCAGAAAGAAAACCTGCAGCTTTCCAGGGAGCTTGAAAAACAACGAGCAGATGCAACGGCGAAACAGCAACAAATAGACTTGCTGCAGCAGCAGGCTGATGCGCTTAAAGTTGGTGCACATGGCTGGGACGAAAGTTCGAAAAAAGACTTTGAGAAGAGAATTGATCAATATCTGAAAGAGGTGGAACGCTGCCTGGCATTGCTAAACGCTTAACGTATGGAAGAATTAATACCTGTTAATATACTCATTGGCGATCGCACCTACCGCCTGAAGATTGAGCCTAAGGACGAGGAATCTGTCCGTAAAAGCATCAAGCTTATTAATGATAAGATCCTTGAGTTTAAAACCAATTTTTCCGGTAAAGACATGCAGGACTATATTGCTATGGTACTTATCTGGCTGGCTACTGAAAAAAATAAATCCGGTGCGGATTGGGTGAAACTTGAACAATCTGCCGAAAAATTGCAGTCATTAGAAGATCTGCTGGATAAAGTACTCGAAAAGTAGAATAGGCTATTGTCCGCCGGGTACGGCTTTGCCTGCCTTATACCTGTTAATCACTTCTTCCTGGGCTAATACAAGCTTCTGCAACTCCTCAATACGTTTGTCTTTTTCTTGTAATAACAGATCCTTTTGTTGTAAAATATCTTCAAAACTGATCTTATTGTTCAATTGCCCATCTTCAGCAGCAATGCATTTTGCAAGAATTTCTTCTGAGAGATATTGAATGCTGACCAGGTTGAAATAGCTGCGAATTTTTTCACTATCAGCGCTTTTGGGATTGAAATTTTTGTCCTCCCACTTTTGCAGCCGGAATTCGCTGACACCAATTTGTGCAGCTATCTTGCTCCTGCTTAGGTTTTTTGCATCCCTGAATCGCTTTAAAAATTCACCAATATGCATTGAAAGAAAAATTTAATATGTTTTTTAAAGTTTAGAATTAATGCTTAGATTTGTTGTCTAAACAAACAATAAAATAGTAAATATTTGGTAAACAAAAAAGAAATACAAAGTAAAGCAGATTTCGGCTCAAATGTAATTGCTGTACCAGATAGTGTTTACGCTATATGGAAGGAAAAGCAGACAAGAGGTGATGTTAAAAAACTGGTTACCTATACGCGAAAATCCAAGCCCGTTATTATCCGAGCCCTGAACAAACAAATGGCATCTGTAGAATTAATTCTTAAAATAAGCACTTATTTTTCTCATAAGCCAGATGCCGGCCAGCAAGTGGAACAAATAGCCTTACAAATACTTAGAAAAAAAGTCTAAGCTGTGGGTTCTACCTATCCCTTGAAAAGCACCTTTCTTTTTATCACGTTTCACCGCCAACCTCTGGACAAGCCATAATACCAAAGCTAGATCCGTCGGGTTTCGAAATCTCCGAATACATTGATTATGAATGGCTAATTTGAGATTACCAGGCCAAATTAAAGTTGGATAAAATGCGTAAACGACCTGCTAAAATGGCGAAGAAAAATTTTTTGGATTGGAAATAACGCTTATTTTCGTTGATACAAAAAGAAAAAAGCCACACTGTAGAAACAGATGGCCTCTAACGATTGCTTGCCATATGAAAAAAAGTTCGAAAATTTTTTTTTGTTCAAAGAGGCAGGTTTTTTCTGCTTTTACCACGGTCCTTTAACTATTGTTGCCTGCTCTTTCGGTTGCTTGCTGTATGATCTCTTGTTATTCTGATGTAAAAGTAATACGCATTCTTTTGGCGTACAAGACAACTTAATCGTGTTTTTATTACGCCAAAAATGATAAATAAATATTAAAACCCTTACTGATATTGAATTTGAGGAGAATTTCATTATGACGTCCAACAGTTTAACAGATGCTTTATTTCAATTAGTTCAATCGTTGGAAAAATCTGAAAAAAGGCATTTTAAATTATATATAAAGCGGAGTTCCGCTAAGGAAGACTTGAAAATCATACAGTTATTTGATGCATTGGATAAATTGCCGGAATATGACGAGAAGTTTTTAATGAAAAGACTTTCTCCCATTACCAAACCGCAACTGGCCAATCTGAAAACGCACTTGTATAAACAGGTTCTTGCGAGCCTCAGGCTTCTGAAAAGCACCGAGAACATTGATCTCCAATTAAGCGAGCATCTTGATTACGCCCGTGTGCTTTATAACAAAGGATTAAAGCCACAGGCGCTGAAAATGCTTGAAAAGGCAAAGGAATTAGCCAAGGCCAATCACAAATACAACTACCTGGCGCAGGTAATTTCCCTGGAAAAGAAAATAGAGACGCTGCATATTACCCGCAGCTCACAAGAAAAGACTGATCTTCTTGCTGCTGAAGCATTGGAAATCAGTGAACATATTGATAGTGTTGTAAGATTGTCTAACCTGGCACTTCAATTATATCGCTGGTACATTAAAAATGGCCACGCGCGCAATCCTGCTGATGAAGAAGATGTAAGAAACTTTTTTTCCAGTAACCTTCCGGCCAATGCACACAAGGTCACAGACTTTTACGAGAAATTATACCTGTATCAGAGTTATTGCTGGTATGCATTTATACGGCAGGACTTCTTAATGTATTACCGTTATAGCCGTAAATGGATCGACCTGTACGAAGAACAGGAACTGATGAAAACCGTGGAGATAGGTCATTATATAAAAGGAATGCATAACCTCCTGAATGCGCACTTCGATCTCCGGAACTATCAGCAATTTGAAATAACACTGCGGGATTTTGAGGATTTTGCTAAAACACCGGTAGCCAACCTGCACGATAACTTCCGCATTCACATATTTATTTACATCAGCAGTGCCAAACTGAATCAGCATTTGATGATGGGTACTTTTGCAGATGGTTTAAAGCTGGTACCACATATTGTGGAAAAGATGAAGGAGTATTCGTTGTATATAGACAGGCATAGAATAATGGTTTCAAACTATAAGATAGCGAGCCTGTATTTTGGCAACGGCGACTATTCTACTTCAATAGATTACCTCCAGAATCTTATACATGGAAATACCGATATGCGCATAGACCTGCAATGTTATGCGCGCTTGCTTCATTTGATGGCTCATTACGAACTGGGTAACTACGAGATAATTGAATCACTAATGAAGTCTGTCTACAGGTTTATGGCCAAGATGAAAAATCTTACAGTGGTTGAGGAAGAGATGTTCAGATTCCTGCGTACGTCATTCGCTATTTCTCCAAGAAAGCTGAAACCTGAATTGGAAAAGTTTCTACATAAGATCAAGCATCTTGAGAAAAACAGGTATGAAACAAGATCTTTTGCATACCTGGATGTAATCTCCTGGCTGGAAAGCAAAGTGTACGAAAAACCGATGGGTGCAGTTATCTACGAAAAATACCTTGACAGCAAACGTAAAATGGAAGGCGATTTTCTTGCAGCCTGAGCTAAAGAATTATAACTTGGCACTGAGATTGATTCTTTAACGATATGAAAAAAGAATTTACCATCGAGTACAAAGGACGGCAGGTTGTTGTAGAACAAGACCCGCACTCAAGAGCTAATGAAAAAGGCTATATTGTTCACCTGGTTGATGGAGATCTTCATATTCATGTAAAGGAAGATACTGAAGGTGCTAACCGCTGGATGGATTCACACAGCGAACAGGCAACACCGGAAGCTGAGGAAATAGGCGAACTGATAGATCTTTATGTAGTGCAGCAGCACGAGCAGTTGTAGCTTCGCCTGCATTTGCAAATTTTTTCCACTGACAAAATCAGTAGTTGGCATATTATTGCCTTGCCTTAAAAAGGTAAGTAATGAGCTTATGCATTGCTTATCGCTTTTTTGCCTTCTCTCACTTCATTTTGGGCTAGTGCTTTTCTTCTCCTGTTGGTTAAATATTTTCGAACGGGAATGTCAAATACAATCATTATTATGTAAGCCATAGCAACCAGTAGGATGGTGCTTATACCTATGATATAAAACAGCTGCCTTGTGTCTGGTTTGTTTGTGCTGTAATAATGACCAAAGGACCAGATCACGGGAATATGCATCATGTAAAGCGGATAGGATATTTTTCCGAAGAAGGCACATAGTTTATTCATTCCCTGGTGGACGATGTTTGCACCTGCTCCAAGCGAGATAATCAGCGGGAAGTAAAAAATAACAACAAGAGATTCTGCCAGCCAGTTCCATTTAAAATAAGGCATAACAAAAGGGCACACCAGCAACAACGATAAACCAATAAAGCCGAGCTTGTTTTGAATGATCAGCCTACAGCGATAAACCAGCAGACCTGCGAGAAAAGAAAATGATAAACGGGCCATTCCATCCCAGGCACTTTTACCATCCCATCCCCCAATCAAAGTGCCAGCCTTAAAAGCAACCACACAAAGCCATATGGCTGATGCTGCCGTAAGTATTATTAAAATGCTTTTACGAACTCTGCAAAGAATAAATGCATAAACGATATTGCCGATATACTCATAAAATAATGACCATGATGGTGAATTAAAACCAAACAGGGCAAAGCCACGTTCCTCAATTGCAGGAAAAGGAATGAGGAAGATTGAACAGACAAACATCAGCAGAATCTTACCGGCGCTATACAGCTCCGGATGACCACCGAAAGGATCAAAAAGAAATCCAACCAAGCCCAAAATAGATCCTAAAATAACCAGCGGATGCAGTCTTATTAATCTTGATTTAAAGAATTCCCAAACGCCGATATTGCGAATGCGGTTATCATAAGCATATCCGATTACAAAACCCGATAAACAAAAAAAGAAGTCTACAGCCAGAAAGCCATGACCGAGAAAATTTTTGCTATAGTCTGAGTAAACCATCTCAAGAAAATGAAAAACAACAATCGTCAAAGCCGCAGTGCCTCTTAGTCCATCAAGTAAAGCATAGTGTTGTTTGGTTTCGAGAATAGCAGCGCCTGATTTTTTCATATGTGACCTACATGTTTTAAAACCGGTTTATGAATCAACAGAGGGGTTATGTTTAAGAGAAGGCTAGTAACGAATATAATACAAATGGTTAACAAAGTTTTCGAATATGCGGAAACTTTGATTGACATCATCATTTCTGCGAAAGAGAACTTTTCTTGCAATCGGTGGTGTTGAATTTTTAAGCAACGTTTTTAGGACTGCAATGCTGCTCAATTTTGGAACCAGATCACAATATCTTTGAAAGATCGTAAGGTTCTCCCTGCAACTCCTGCAATATAAAATAGTTGCTTTGAGCTGATAAGCCATGCCTTTCTTGATGAGTCGATATAGATAGGATGATTGAGGTAGCGGACAAAACTTTCATTCTGAGGATTGTTTTTTGGTTGTTATAGGTAATAAAATGACTATAACATCCACATACAAACATCACTATTTTGTTGATTCTTTCGTATTAATTGAAAAAAATCAAAAAACTATCCCGGATAAAACTTAGCATCAAATAAAGCTAGTGATGCAATTGTAATGCTGTTACGTCGCGCTATTTGACACTTTCTATTTGAATTCATACAAAAATTTCCCTGCTGATTTTAATGCATTTAATCCTTTAAGTCTTCGGACCATATGTATGCACGGCAAAAGACGCTCTTTATGGTATTAACAGTAATAATTTTCGGGATGATTATTTGATCTATACAATGGTGTTTGGAATTACCCCCCGTCTAATTTTGCTTTATGTCTGAACATGAATTTAGTGGTCGGGCTTTGATACAACTGTACTCCCTGTGTTTATTGCTGTGTGATACAAGTGCAGGACATACCAAAATAAAGATACCAAAAGCATTGACCGTTTTTCCTGGTTTATAAAAATTGAGACAAGAGATTTTGTGAGCTAATGTTTTATTGATCCGTCCTCAATGATTTTAAGTTGATTTTTTTTAAAACCAAACTTAAAAGCTAAGCTTTTATGGAAATATCTGTACAACAACCACTGACTCTTAAAAAAAAGATCGCCCTGTTTTTTCCGGGCTTATGTTGCTTACTGCTTGCCTATGGGCAGCCTTCACAAGATTCTACAAAGCCTGATAATAACGTGTCCTTTATTGGTGATAAAGCACTCCGTCAGATTGATCAGAAATACCAATCCCTGACCAATGCCATTAATGAAAACACCATGCATTGCCTGGTACAGATGCAGCGCAAGGAAGAAAAACTGCAACGCAAACTGGCTGGAAAAGACAGTACAAAAGCAAAGGAATTGTTTGCCGGATCCGAAAGTACTTACCAGGATCTCCGGAACAAATTAAAAGCCCCACTGGATAAATCAATAGCGAATCCATTAAAGGAGTATATCCCAGGTATGGACAGCCTGCAGACCGCCATGCGTTTCCTGGAACAAAACGGAACAAAGCTTCCATTGGAACAATTGCAAAAAGTAAAACAGATCAGCGGACAATTACAGGAACTGCAAGGCAAACTACAGCAAGCCAATGAAATCCAAAGTTTCATTCGTCAGAAAGAACAGGAACTAAAACAACAACTCACTCAGTTTGGTCTAGGTAAAGAATTGCTGGGCATTAATAAACAGGTTGTCTACTATCAACAGCAATTATCTGAATATAAAAACCTGCTCAATAATCGCAGGAAGCTGGAGGATAAAGCTATTTCCTTAGTAAGAGAATTGCCGGCCTTTAAGGAGTTCATGCAGCAAAACAGCATGCTGGCGCAGTTGTTTGGAATACCAGCCAACTATGGCACACCGCAGGCGCTGGAAGGATTGCAGACAAGGGCCCAGGTAGAAGGAATGATCAGCCAACGATTAGGGTTACCATTAAACACTAATTCTCCAATGGGTGGTGGTGCTAACGCAGAAGCCTTTATGCAGCAGCAAGTACAGCAGGCCGAATCTCAAATGAATGAACTAAAAAACAAGCTGAACCGGTTAACGGGTGGCAGCAGCGATATGACCATGCCCGATTTTAGGCCCAATAAACAGAAGACAAAAAGCTTTTTAAAGCGACTTGAATATGGATTGACAATACAGACAAGTGGCGTAACCAATTATTTGCCAACGATAGCGGACATAGCAGTTCAGTTAGGTTACAAATTAAGCGATAAAGCGGTGATGGGCATTGGTGCAAGCTATAAGCTGGGTTTGGGCAAAGGTTGGGAAAAGTTGGCCTTAAGCAATGAGGGCGTTGGTTTGCGCAGCTATATGGACATAAAGGCCAAAGGCAGTATATGGCTGAGTGCAGGTTTTGAGTACAACTACATGCGGGCTTTTAGCAGCTTGAGAGCATTGCCATCACCAGCTGCACAAAACATCAATCTGTGGCAGCGTAGTGTGCTAGCAGGTGTTACCAAGAAATACAAGATTGGAACGAAGAAAGAAGGGCGTATGCAGCTTTTATATGATTTTATAGCTGCACAACAAGTACCAAGGGCCCAGATACTCAAATTCAGAATTGGTTACGGCTTTTAGAATTTTTAGAAAGAACTAATATAAACCCGATGGCATCATGAAAAGAATACTACTTTTTTTTAGTTTGATTACAACCTTGGAAAACCTTCAGGCACAGAATACTTTTCCTGCAACAGGCAGTGTTGGAATAGGTACAACCATGCCCAGGGGAAAACTTCATGTAGTTGAGAACGCAAGGGATTATTATGTAGACAGGATGATCCCTGGATCTTCTGAAGACAGCCAGGGGCCTAACTATTTATTGCTTCATGAAATTTATAGCGGCACACTGCTCGATGACCGGCATGTAATGGGGAAACTCACCGCAATTCGCGGCAATACTGGCTCCTGGAACCGTAAATGGACGGTAGAAGTGAATACATCCAGCGCCTATAATGCCAACAGAGGGAGTATGATCACTTATAATGAAGCTGCCCGCCTGGTAACGCTTACGTATAATAATGTGAATTATTTAGCCGTAGAAATAAACAATAGTTCAGCCTTGTATTATTTTTCCTTTACCGGCTATGCACATTATGAAACGCTGTCAATAGTAAAGGACGAGTTCGTCAGCAATGTACAGCCTTTTGTAAATCTTGACCCCATCACTACTCCCAGCAACATAGGGATCGGTACCACCAACCCGGCAGGGAAGCTCAGTTTTGCAGATGTAGATAAAACGAACCTACCTAATGGCATTACCTGGTATAGCGGTAGCGGTGATCCCACTGTTTATGGAGTGCATAGAACAGCAGGTGACTGGGTTGCTCCCAACTATCAACAGCTACGATTGGGTTGGACCACTGGTGTTGTCATTGATCCTGGCACGCAGTATGGCAAAAGTTATTTGGACGTACAGGGCAATGGCCTTCGTGTTACCCAAGGTTCTCTTGGTATAGGAACAACTGATACTAAAGGCTATAAGCTTGCAGTGAATGGAGCTGCTGTTTTCACAAAAGCTGTGGTAAAGAATTATGCCAACTGGCCGGATTATGTATTTGATTCGGCGTATAACCTACCATCATTAGAATCAGTCTCATCCTTCGTTAAAGAAAACAGGCACTTGCCTGAAATCCCTTCTGCATCTACGATAGAAAAAGATGGGCATGATCTAGGCGATGTGCAGAAAATGTTATTGAAGAAAGTGGAAGAGTTGACCCTCTATATCATTGATCAGAACGGCTCCATTAAAGACTTAAGATCGGAAAATGAAGCATTAAGAAAACGTATTGAGCAAATAGAACAACAGGTAGTTAATCATAACTAAGCTTTTAAAAAACAATAACATGAAAAAGATATTGGTTGCAGTTATTATGACTCTTATCTGTATCTCAGTGCAGGCGGAGTCAGGTAGTTTTCAAGTAAAGGGAGATATTGATAAATATTACCCTGTAACTTTTTTGGATGGCAATTGCTGGCAAAATGTTGCCACAGAATTAGAAATTGGCAGGGCTGCTGTTCATACGGATGCCTCCTGGAGAGGTGCCCTTATATCAAAGTTCAGGTATCATACGTACAACTGGGGCAACGCTGCCAACTTTATTGATGCTGATATAAGAAGCTGTCTTTTGGCAAATGCTGTTATTGACAGGTTCGTAGCCGGATGGACAGATGCAACTTATCTGAACGGTGATGCCAAAATCATAATTTGGTTAAGAGGTGGCACAACCACCTATTATTACAAGGCCAATGCCAATGTAAATCCGGTGGTATATGATGGCGTACAAAACCCATTGCCTTTTCAACAGACAAATGGCCCAACCCATACCTATAAAACAATTGTTGATTATTATGTCAATACAAAAGGAGCTACACTGGGTAATGATTTATCAGTAAACGGAAATACTTCAACTATAGGAAACATCAATGCAGGTACAACAGCTCAACGCAATTATATAAAAATCTCGTCCAGGGAATGGCCGGAGATACGCTTTCAGACTCCAGGTGATGACGAAGTAATAAGGCTGGGTGTAGCACATCTTGACGGTTCTAATTATCCGGTAAAAAATGGTGATTTCTATGTCTATTCAAGTCTGACGAATTCAATGGGATTAGTCGTAGCCAAAAATGGTAATGTCAACATAGCGCCTGCCGTTGGAAAGGTCGGTATTGGTACGACTTCTCCCACCGAAAAACTTTCAGTCAATGGTACAGTGCTGGCCAAAAAAGTGCGCGTATCACAGGCTGCCGCCGACTGGCCGGATTATGTGTTTGATTCGTCTTATGAGCTGCCTTCACTTGTGTCTGTTTCATCTTTCGTTAAAGAAAATAAGCATTTGCCTGAAATGCCATCTGCATTGACTATTGAGAAGGATGGTCATGATTTGGGTGAGGTGCAGAAGTTGTTGTTGAAGAAAGTGGAAGAGTTGACGCTGTATGTGATTGAGTTGGAAAAGAAGCTAGCTCTCCTTGAAAAAAAATAAAACAGAATTACAAAGGTTGTCAAATCGCGATTACAATTTTTACCGTAATGAGACATAGAATAATATTACTTGTTGCGCTTGCAGTTTTCGTTTTTCAGCACTTACATGCGCAATCTTATAAACCCCTGTTTGATAATTTTAAAACAGTTACTCCTGCCGAGTTTCAATTTATAAAGTATACAGAAATGCCGGTGAGCGAGTATACCGGTATTCCGAGCATTTCAATACCCTTGTACGAAATACAGGAAGACGGAGTAAAAATTCCAGTCAATCTATCGTATCACTCCAACGGCATTCGCGTTTCGGAAGAAGCCGGCTGGGTTGGCTTGGGATGGAATCTGCAATTTGGAAGCATTATTCAAACTGTGAATGATGGAGATGATTTTGGTAGTTATATGAATAAGCCGCTGGTTAAAATGAGACCAGATTATTTCTATGGGCCACTACCCACTGAATTACCCCGACGTTGGGATTATAGCGCCAAAATGACTGATGCAGGACATTGGATACCTGGTCCTGGTTGGTCTAATCCTTTTCCTATAGCGCAGACATTGCCGGAGCTTTCATACAAAATTGTCACAGATTACTACATGCCTGTTAAAGGAGATTTTGATCAGCAACGGTTGGCTTTTTTTCAAAACCATGAATCATATGATGCTGAACCTGATATTTTTCAGGCTAATTTTCCAGGCCATTCCATCAACTTTATTTTAGATTGGGATGGGCCTGGCAACACTTTTATCGTCCTGAATAAAAAGGGTTATCAGGTTAGCAAAAATGGTGACACATGGGCTATTAAGGTGCCTACAGGTGAACAGTTTTTTTTCGAAGAAAAGGCTGAAGTTAAAACCAGCAGTATTGCCTCTGCATGTGGGAGTGGCTCCTTAACCACTTCGTCAAAAATGTGGATGTTGACACGTGTTGTGACTAACAACAAAAGAACAATCACTTTTAATTACCAAAGGACACCAAATGGTAAGGTTTTTCCCAACTTTTCACAAAATTGGAAATTGGGTGTGTTAGGAACAGCCGGGATAGCGCAATCGGAACTCCTTGGCTACCCCTCAGATGCTTGCGGCATATCCAATGCGTTTGGCAGTTCTGGTCTTCTATCCTATGACTTGTCTACTTCAACCGAAGATCGCTTAATCATTACATCTATTGTTTTCCCAAAAGGCAAAATCGATTTTTCGCTATCTGCGCGCAATGATGTTAATAATGAATATAAACTCGACAGAATTTCTGTTTCTGCAGCAAGCGTTACGAAAGAGTTTAAATTTAACTACGATTACTTCGATTATTTAACTGCACCAACAAATGGGTATAATCTTTCAGACGATTATAAGCCCTATGCAAACTTAAGGCTTCGGCTCAAATCGCTGCGTCAGAGTGATGGGGCTTTATATGAGTTTACTTACAACAATAAGCCACTGCCTCCTAAAAATTGCTTCGCCCAGGATTTCTGGGGATTTTACAATGGGAATCTGACCAATACTTCTCTAATTCCCAATCCCAAAAGATTTAAAAAGACTGACTTAGGTGATAACGGTAATAATCACTCTGCCAATATTGAATACGCCAAGGCTGGCATCCTGGAAAAAATCAAATATCCTACAGGCGGAACTGTTGAATTTGAGTACGAATTAAACCAGTTCGATAATGTATGGTATCCGGATTATGCTGCAACTACTAATACCATTTCTTCGGGGAATGGGTTAAGGATAAAATCCGTGATACATAAGAGGGATGATCAAACGCAGTCTAAAAAAACTGTCTATAGCTACAGTGGGGGCAAAGCAATATTACCAATACAGGTTTTTAAATCTTACCCTTATACATGGCTAATGCCAAAACAAGGAGATCAATATTATGCGCGCCAGTCAACGATCAATGAAGTGAGTGCAGCAGGATTTTATGCTCCAAGTCCTTTTTCATCCATCAATGGAATAGGATATGATCAAGTGGCTATGCAGGATGTTGATCCTTCAGGAAATGCGCTGGGGAAGAAGACAATGCAGTTCTATAATAACCCTGATAAAGTCAACAGCGCTGCGTTACAATATTGCCAACTCAATGTAACCTTGCCTGCCATCAAAAATAGTGCACTACCAGAAAATGGGTCGGTTAAAACGGTCAGTTATTATGATAATACTACCACGTTATTAAAACAGGAGGATTATCAATATGTCAATAAGGGTTCAAATTATTACTATGGGGCGCGGCTATTCGGTTATAGAACCTTGTTTATTCTAAATGATAAAGGAGTTTTTCCTTTTCAGCAAAACATGATAGGCTATTATCCGATTTTCGATTTTGAAACGCTGGTATCCAAATCTACCGCAACCAGCTATGCTAATGGCCAGGCATTAAAAGTGGAAACCACCAATTCTTACGATAATTACAACCAGTTGGCCTTGAGTACAGTCCGGACATTAAACACGGACTATGTAACAGAAACCAACATATCAAGGCCTGTCTATGGCGCAGGCATTCTTATGTGGAATAGCATGGTTACTGCCAATCGTTTGTCAGATATTGTTTCACTGAGTATATCTAAAAAATATGATAACGGGTCGGCCACGGAAGTGTATAAGTATTTGAAAACCTTTCGCCAGGAAGGGGATAGAATTTTGGAAGATGCGGCGCTTGTTTCCAAGCGAAAACATCCTTATGCAGATGATCCACAGAAGATTAATTACAACCGCTACGATGCATCAAACGGAAATCTTCAGCAATACACCGTAAATGGGCAAACGACAAGTTTGTTTTGGGACTACAACAATCAGTATAATGTGGCAAAAATTACCAATGCGACTTATGGTGATGTAGCCTATACTTCGTTTGAAGCGGAAGCGAAAGGGAACTGGACCTTCGCCGGAACACCTGTTAATGATAATACTGCTCCTACTGGTAAAATGTGTTATAGCCTGACTGCGGGAACCATGACTAAAAGCGGGTTGAATAGTGTTAATGAATATGTGGTCTCTTATTGGAGCAAGAATGGGATCTGTACGGTTTCCGGAAGTGTTTCTTCGCTAACCGGAAATACAGTAGATGGCTGGACTTATTATCAACATCTTGTCAAAAACTCAACTTCCATTTCGATATCCGGAGCAGCAACAATTGATGAAGTCCGTTTGTATCCCAAAAATGCACAACTAGTATCCTATACATATGCGCCGCTTGTTGGCATAACAAGTGAGTGTGATGCCGGCAACAGCATCGCCTATTATGACTACGATATTCTTTCCCGGCTTAGTTTAATCAGGGATGCACAAAAAAATATCCGGAAGAAATTTTGTTATGATTTTGCGGGCAATCAAACAGATTGCGTAGAAAAAACTTTCAAAAACGCTGCATTGCCAACCATCTTTACACGTAACAACTGCAGCGGGTCCGCGGTCGGATCTGCTGTAACATACACGGTTCCGGCGGGAAAATACACAAGTACCATCAGCCAGGCAGACGCTGATGCGCAGGCAGAACAAGATGCAAATGTAAATGGACAGAATTATGCCAATACAAACGGCACATGCACTAGCTATAACATCAATTTTCTAGCAACCAATAATACGAATGAAACAATTACAGTGTTGTTTGTAAGTACAATAACGGGACCGAGAAGCCCGGTTATCATTGCTCCCAACTCAGCTAATGTAAAACTTACCATACCTGCTGGCAAATACCATGTAGCGTTTTCGTCCTCTGACAAAGTAAAGCTATACCAATATGGCATTACCTATCGATCCCTGATTGGAGTAAACAATGGAACGCTCTACGATATGAGTTTTACTACCGACGGAGATATTAGAATTCAATATTAAAATGTAAATCATTAACAATGTGTAAGTCTATATATGGTATTGTATCGCTAATTGGATGGATGAGTGTAATGCAGGTAATTGCGCAGACAAATGTACCTACCCAAACAACAAAAACGTCAACAACAAACGTTATGCCTTTTTTACCAGGGGTTCCTGCCACTACGCCGGTCAACTTTGTGCGTAGCTGGCAACCCAACCGTCCGTACCGCCAGGAAACAGATGTGATTAGCACCTCGAGGTCCGAAACCGAAGTACAACGATCAACATCGTATTTTGATGGGCTTGGCAGGCCACTACAGACGGTCCTGTGGCATGCCGCACCAGACGCTAAAGATGTTGTAGCTCCTGTTGCTTATGATGATTATGGTCGCGAGGCATACCAGTTTTTACCTTATGCGAACGGAACTGATGGAAACTATAAACCTAATTCCTTTAGTGATCAGAAAACGTTTTACAGCAGCACTTACCTCTCTCAACAACCTTCATTGTCCGGAGAGCAGCTTTATTATGGGAAGACCGAGTTTGAAGCGTCTTTATTAAGCAGGCCTATAAAAAGTATGGCTGCAGGTAATAGCTGGATAGGAGCTAGCAAGGGAATCGAAACAAAATACCTTCTCAATCTTAGTGGGGACGATGTAAAAAAATGGAAGATAGACAATAACTATGCTTTTAATGTTACAGACGGCCAAAATATCCCAACTGTTGCAACGGCTTTTGCTGCTGCCACCTTATACAAAATTGTTACGATTGACGAAAACAACAATGCTGTTGTGGAGTATAAAGATGCCGAGGGCAAATTGATTTTGAAAAAAATACAGAACGGGAGTGTTTCAATTGATTATTCAGGGTATCAAAACTTTTTGTGTACCTACTATGTGTACGATGATTATGGATCACTACGCTTTGTTATTCCACCCAAAGCAGTCGCTGCTATGATTACGGCAGGAAGCTGGATTTTGAGTCAAACAATAGTAAACGAACTTTGCTTTCGCTATGAATATGATAGCCGGGAAAGAATGATTGCAAAAAAAACTCCAGGCGCAGGATGGACATACTTGGTCTATGACGCCGTCGACAGACTGGTGCTCACGCAAGATGCAAACTTGAAAAACAAGAACCAGTGGGCATATACAATCTATGATGAATTAAACAGACCTATTCAAACGGGGATTCTTTACTCTTCTTCCACACGCGATAACCTTCAAACTTATCAAAACAATCTGCCCGCATTGATCAAAGATTTATCGGCAAATCTGCAGGTTAGCCAGCGTACCGCGGGTGTACAAAAGTATAGCGCAACCAACAGTATTGAGTTTTTACCTGGATTTACCAGTGAAGACGGAGCTTCATTTGAAGCCGCAATTGTGGGTGCTGGAACTTCTGTTGATAACAACACGGCCACAGTGTCGCTTAATCCTTTGCCACAAGGCGCCAGTTATACTGCGTTGACCAATACTTATTACGATGACTATAGCTTTACTGCCAAAAGATACAATGCAGTATACAATAGTAAGCTGGGAATTGGTAGCAATGGCTATGGTGATAACCTGCCATCGGTCACAAATACGCAAACTACAGGATTAGCTACCGGAGGCAAGGTAAGGGCAATTGAAGATGTAAATAATCTTAGTTCCGGCAAATGGCTGGAAACAGCAAGTTTTTATGATGACAAAGGACGAGCTGTACAGACGCAGTCGGATAACTACAAGGGCGGTCTGGATATAGTTACCAGCCGTTATGATTTTACAGGTAAAGTGATCTCGAGCTACCAGGTGCACAATAATCCCGCAGCAGGCGCCACTAATCAGGCAATCTTAACAGAAACCGATTATGATCATGCAGGCAGGGTATTAGAAGTAAGAAAAAAGCTTAATGACGACAACAACACATTGCGCAAAATTGCCCGCAACAGTTACGATGCACTTGGAAAACTAAAAACCAAACAAGTGGGCCAGCAAAAGGATGCATCAGGCAACCTGATGGCAACCGCAATGGAAACCCAGGACTATGGGTACAATATCCGCGGCTGGCTTAAAGGCATCAACTGGGAGGGGTACGGAGGTACGACAACCAAGGCTACAGCTAACCGATGGTTCGGCATGGATCTAAGCTATGATTGGGGATATCAAACCAATCAATACAATGGCAATATTGCGGGTATGCGTTGGCAGAGCAATGGGGATAAAGCTGAGCGTAGTTATGGTTTGGGTTATGACCGGGTAAATAGGCTGCTTTTTGCCGACTTCAAGCAAAACTCCAGTGGTTGGAATAATTCTGCAGGTATTGACTTCACGCTAAAGATGGGAACCGATGGTACCAATAATGGAACCGCTTATGATGAAAACGGTAACATCAAACAGATGCAACAATGGGGCCTGAAAGGTACAAGCAGCACACAAATCGATAATCTCACTTATGCCTATTACAATACCAATTTGAGCAACAGATTGCAAGGTGTATTAGACAATAACAATGATGCACAGACAGCACTGGGAGATTTTAGAACCAGTGCCTATAGCCCCAATAAGAATGAGACTAATGTTTATACTAAAGTAGACTATAGCTATGACGGAAATGGCAACATGGTAAAGGACTTAAACAAAGACATTGGTACTACTGCGGCTGGTGGTATTGTATACAATCATCTAAACCTGCCCTGGCAGATCACAGTACAAAATAAGGGAACGATCACTTATATCTATGACGCCCTGGGTAACAAGTTGGAAAAAAGGATAGCAGAAACAGGTAAACCGGTAAGGACCACCACTTATTTGGGCAATTACGTTTATGAAGACAATATCCTTCAATACATCGGGAGTGAAGAAGGAAGGATGCGGAAAAGTACATTTTCTAAAGGAGGATACGCCTATGATTATTTCTTAAAAGATCATTTAGGAAACGTAAGGATGGTACTCACTGATGACCAACAAAAAGACAACTATCCGCTGGCGAGCTTTGAAGATGCCACCCAGGCAAATGAACAGCTGTATTATTCCAATGTGGATGTAGCACGCACAACAAGACCTGGTGCTTTTGGTGACGAAAGTCTAAATGGTGGCAAGGTGCAGTTGCTACAGAAGAGCGCACAAAGTATCGGTGTGGGGAAGATTATCAAAGTGATGGCTACGGACAAACTAAATGTAACCGTTGATTATTATATACCGGCTGCAACAACTGATAACAGTAATGCCAATGGCATCAGCAGCGTGATCACGAGCCTGGCCGCAGCCATCAACAATGGAGCTGCAGGAGCCGCACTGAAAGGAAGCGGGAATCTTGTTGCTAATGGCCTGAATAATAGCACCGATTTTACCAGCCTGCTAAGGCCTCAGACAACGGCTGCAACCAGCACGTTACCCAAAGCTTATTTAAATATCCTGTTTTTTGACGAACAGTTTAAATTTGTAGCACAGAACAGTGAAATAGTGCAGGTAAACACCGTTGGAAGTAGGCAGCCGATTGTAAAAGTTGCCAAAGAAGCACCGAAGAATGGTTTTGCGTATGCTTATATTAGTAACGAAAGCAACAACCTGGTGTACTTTGATAACTTCCAGGTAAGTGATGAACGAGGGCCGTTGGTGGAGGAAACACACTATTATCCATTCGGCCTGCAAATGACGGGCATCAGCTCTAAGGCGGCGGGTAAGCCGGAGAACAAACATCGCTTCAATGGGTATGAGCAACAACATAGTGAATTTAGTGATGGAAGTGGTCTTGAGTGGTATGATTATAAACATCGGTTTTATGATAATCAAATAGGACGATTCTTTGTACAAGATAGGCTTGCAGATCACTATGCCCAATATGCGCCTTATCAGTTTGCAGGAAACGAGCCGACAGTTGCAATAGATTTAGATGGATTAGAGCCAGCATACATAGCCAGCAAAAATAAATCTGGGCAAACGAAACTTAATTTGCCAGTTGTGGCAATGTATGCAAGGTTATACGGTAATTCTTTTTGGACTACAGGTGCTAAAGCCAATATTGTTATAAATCAACCACTTCATGACAGATTAACTGGTTATAAAAACGGTGCTGTTACATTAGGCTTTGAAATAAATTATACAGGAAACTACGCAGCCAATAATAGTGGAGAAAGTTGGTTAAAGCTAACAGGACATGAAATAGCCCATGTTCAGCAGTTTATTGACGCGTTTGGAAAAGATTTTAATTCTAACAAAGATTACCAAAAGGCTGTGGCAGCTTGGTTGTTTTCATATGGAATAGATGCTGCATCAAAAGCGGCGGAAAATAAGACAACGGACCCCAATAAGCTGCATGATAAAATTGAAATAGAAAAGGACGCTATTCGATATGAAACACGTTTCGATTCTTTTTACGACTCTCAAAACTACACAACTACCGAAAATGGGGTAACAAAATCGGGCAATAAAATTCTAGACCTACTGCAACAAATGCAGACTGCTCAAGGTAATACCGATAAGAAGGCTTACACGCAAGCGTTTAATGATCTTATGAAATTGGTAGATAATTTTAATAGATTACAATCTGAAAAAAAAGAGCATTAGATTATGAAAGTAATTCAGATAGCAGTATTTTTTTACCTACCAACTATTTTAGTTGTGTTTTATTCTTGCCATGCCAAGCAACCCGTTTTTTTGATTAGCAAAGATTATGAATTTGTCGAAGAAAAAAATAACTCTCCTATAAGGGCCGTGGCGATTGAGCAATATGACACACTTAATAATTTTATAGGGAAAAAAAATATTTATAAGAATCTTAATGGTGATGGAAAAAGTAAAATATACTTTTTTTTAGAAAATGAGGGGTACCATTTTAATGGAGATACGTTACGTTTGAGTAAAGGTTTTGTGTATAAACTTCACATTGAAACTTTGGGGTTTAGCGATACACTAGTATTCAGGCCATAACCTCAATACCCAGATTGTTACTAACAATTGCGTATTATATAAAGTGACTTTTTAAAAGATTACAGCCAGTGGAATAAAAATAGCTGCGGTTCCTGCATCCCTTATTGTACCTACTTTCAATACTCGATATCGATATGAGAATACAAGGGTTTTAGATGTTGATTCATAATTTGAATGATCCTTATCAAGTAGATAAAAACGGAAAGGTTTATAATACAAATAACAGCTTTGGTAATGATTAATAGTATCGAAGAAGCAGCTAGTTAAATTAATCCAAATAATAAATTATTATGAATCGTTTTTTTTTATTTATGCTTATTTGCACTTTGTTTTTTGCTTCTTGTAATAGTGAAAATAACAAAACGATAAACGGTAAGTATCAAGTAGTGAAAAAATATGAGTATCTTATTGCAATTGATATTTCAAATGCATTGGGTGAGCAGAAGTCTAAGTACGTTTTAAATAATTTGTTTATTAATACTTATGATTCCGTAAGATTCACTAACCCATTAACAAAACCTTTAGTTTTATACAATATTTCTTATAGAAGCAAGGTTGACGAGGTTAATCCCAGTATTCACAAATTTGTTCCTAATGATACTTTTGAAATTGCATTTTCAAAAAACTTGTGCGATACTCTATTTGCTCTTACAAAGGATTTTTTCAGTAGCATAGAATTTGGTAGTTATGATACATTGGGTCGATTAATGCCTGTAATATATGACGATTCTCGTGCTAATGTTGAACTCAACTGTGATGGAAGAAAGTTAAATGCGAGTATTAGCAGCATCAAAAATCCAGACATTACAACCCCTCAGTTAGACACACTAATAAGGTTTGTAGAAAAATTTAAGCGCCCGTCCTAGTTAGGGAAAGTGAAAGATGGCGAAGAATCTTAGTGGCATCAAAAATAAACGTCTGTCTTTTGGGAAAAAATTAATAAGTTGGACAATTGCAATCGGGAATTGTGCCAATGAGCAAGCTCTAAAAAATAATTCCAGGAGTATTTTTAAACCCTTTACGACATGGCATTTTAGAATCACACTAGTAACTTGCAATCTCGATTTAAAGTGATTAGCCCTTGGCTGTCTAGCCAGGGCTTTTGAATTAAATTAATATTATTCTTTCAAGTATGGGGATACTTTTATTTAAAACTTTTAAGCCTAAAAAGAGCTTTGGGCAAGAGCTTTATTTTCGTTGTGAACACGAACGGTATGATTTTAACGAAGAGGTTCCGGAGAAAAGGGAGGAAGCGGAACACTTGGTAAGGAGAACTATAATAAAACTCATAGCAGATCTTTCTCGTATGGTATATGATGAAACCAAAGCAAGCTTTAAAATTGCCGCCAAAAAATGAATTCTAACACTCTCCCGACATTAGAGCTGTTGAAAATTTGCATAAAAAGGTTAGATCTATCTGTTCAATTTTAAGAAATTTCTCCTGCGTCGAAATGACAATTAGCGTTCGTCAGCAAAATGAGATGTTGCAGCGATAATGACAAATGCAAATCGGGGAAATTTGTGTTGAAAAACCATTTCAACACAAATTTCCCCGTTCATGAAGCCTTATTTATATGCTTACTTTTCTTCTTCTAAAGACTTTAGATATGCCTTGAAGAATTTTGAAATATTATCCTGGCTAAACTGTTCTTCCCAATAAACTCCGGAAACATCATCAAGAGGCTCGATATTATTTGCATTTGAGCTAAAGCCACCGGCAATACCCAAATAGGATGAAATGTCATCACCTTCTCCGTAAGTCACTTTATACAAAAAGAAGTTGTAAGTCTTTCCATTGTATGTGCCTTGCTTTTGCATTAAGAACTTAAGAGAAGAAGGTAGATCTTCATCAGAAGCAGCATTATAAACAAGGCTTTCTGCAAAGTATGACTGGGTTAAATATTTACGCGGAAACAGCGATGTTTTGTTCTTTTCTTTCAAGTCGTCATAGAGCCTGGTACGCATTGATCTGTCGGCGGCGATCGTTGTAAATACCGATGCATTTACTTCTTCATTTTTCTCAAGAAGGATAAGCGCCGCAACTTTGAGCAGATAAGGTTCCTTAGCCGAAAGGTAGCTTTTCACCGTCTGAATGCCTACCGGAGAATTATATCTGCCGATTAATTTTAATAAGGAATAGATGTCATAATTGTAATTACTGCTGTCAGCCGTGTTTGTTTTATAGAACGGCAGCAGTGATTTAGCTGTTTCGATAAATTGATTCTCTGACGCCGCAATGTCTGTTATTTTAATGAAGCCACTATCAACCAATGTCAACATGAGCTCCGCAATGGAAGGGGCATTCACTGAATCTTTGGCAAACGGCAAAAGATGTTTATATATTTCGGCCGTTAATGATAAACTGTCTTCAAGATTACCGAAAAAGCTGTATTCAAAACGATCTATCGGCGCCGTTTTATCCAGCAATCTTGCCAGCGCGGAATAACTATCCGTTGTGTTTATTCCTGCAAGCGTTGCCAATGCAAGAGGGCGCATTTCACTCTTTAATGCAGGATATTCTTTCTCTATAAAATTTACTGCAGACGTATCCTGCATTTTTTGCAGTTTATTACTAATGCGCCTGTTAACAGCAACTGAATTATAATGGTCTTCATCACGCCATGGAGACTCATAATTTTTGAAAAGTGCGTCTCGTAAACTCACAAGATCATTCTTAGAGAATGGTGCGTCAGTAATAGCGGTGTATGCCTGCACTCTTGTGGCAGAGTCGGTACTGGTTAAATCCTGTAAAATCAAAGATGCTTTCGAAATTGTAATATAATTACCCGTTGCAGCATTTTTAAAACTTATAGAATTGAAGAATTTTTCGGCATTCTCTTCCTGCAGTATTTCTCTGTCGCCAAAGCCAAATAATTTGTACAGGATGTTTCCGTTAACAAGCATTTTCGTTCTTGTAAAAACGTTTTTATTTTTTGATTCTAAAAGGGCGCTCCTTGTTTCACCGGATAATATTTTCTCACGTTTGTCGTAAATGACAGAGTCTGTCTCCGTATTGAAATGTATGTTTTCATGCCAGAATGCGCTATCGCTTTCATACCAGTTGTACTTACCCAATGTGTCTTCAAATATCATAAAAGACATTGCAGTGGTGCTGTCATAGGTAACGGTGTATGCTTTTGCATCTTCAGTTGCCTCAATCCGTTTTAACGGCTGTGGCGCCCAAACCGTGAATGAACTGTCCCGAGCTTGTTGTGTGTTCCAGGCAGCAGTGGATTTAATATTAATCCTCACGCTGCTAAACATGTCTTCAACTTGTTTATTGTATATGCTGGTTTTATCTCCAACTATGGAAAAGATAATATTACGATTATTGGCCACCGCAATAATGATCCGCATGTGTATGGATGGGTTATCCTTATTGCCTGTACATGTTAATTCCCGAAAGAATCTACCATTAACAGTTCTGTCTTTTTCTGTAACCTTCGGGTATAACTCCCTATATTTTTTTGCAAGGTCTTCAAAAATTGCCCGGTGATCTACTATGTATAGTCCGTCGGTTGCATCCTTGCTCATAAGAAATATGTATGAACCGGTATGTGCATCTACACCCGAAAAGGTTCTAACCTTCCAGCCCTCGTTTGATTTGCTCAATTCTTTATTAAAGGTTAACTCTGCTGGCGCGTTTAAGCTAACACCCATTAATGGATCATTAAATGAGAACATTTGTTCTGCTGCAACGACCGGGATATTTTTTCTGATACTAAGCGAGTCAAAAAACCTTATTGCGCTTTCATCACTTACACCGGATTTCTTCATGGCTGATATAAGGGCCATGTATGCAATATTATTTTGAAAATATATTTGAACACGGTTTGTATAATTGTCAACTGTATATATAAATTCCTTTCCCGGAATACCATTTTTTGAAAGCTTGTTTACTTCCACATTTTTTGTGTTTTTGTACATTCCCTTTCCCATGCGGTCAAGCAGGCTATCATGGTTGGTGATATTGCCGGGAATGGCGCTGGCCATTGTGCAGTATCCTTTGAAGTTGAAAAGGTCAAGCAGGAATTTCATTTTAACAACACCATACATTTTAATTTCTGCAGGATTTCCCGGCATACTGGTGCTATAATAATTCTGATCGTCTGTTACCTTTTGCCAGGGGATTGGCACTTCTGTGAATGTGTATTTATCCGGAGCTATTTTGTTAGCAGAAATAACGGGCTCTACATTAAACCCTCTGTCTTTTAGCAATTGAATTACACCGCTATCTCCGGGAAGATGGGCCGCACCTACTGCAAAGAACATGCTTCTTTCATTGGCCAGGCTATCCATGCGGCGCGCCATCTTAATATTTCTATGAATCAGGATTAGGTCCTTTTGCTTCTCTGAAGAAGTTTCGTTTGTGAAAGAATCAATGCCTTCTATATTTTGAGAAGTATACAGGCGAATCATTTCTTCCATTGCTTTGTCCGCCTCGCCTTTTTCAGAATGTAATATTGCAGTAATATCCGACTGATCGATAAGGTCGTCCCTGAGACTGGTTTGATCAGACAGGTCCTCAATTCCCCCAAGCCATTTTCCCTGGCGCCTCGCAATATTGTACAGGTAGGCATCCATGAAAGTGGGCATTTCTCCCTTTTCAAAATAGTCAGACATCCATTTATTCTTTTCCTTGAGAATATCGTTGCTGGTTATTTTGTCGGCCGGCTTCTTTAGTTTTTTTGAGAGTACACCGCTGTACTTTTCATAGTCTTTTTCGGAAAGAAGATCTTTTAATTTTTTTCCTTTCCCTATTTCATCAAAAAGCTTATTAACGAAATATGCGGCCATTTCATCAGGATTCACTTCAATCGCCAAACCCTGGCTCGTTTCAATTGAATGATATACAGAATCTGTAAACTGAAATAGACGTTTGTCATTCAGATGAAAAGTTCCATAGAGGAAAGATGGCTTTTGCAAACCGTTACCGGAAATGCGCCAAAGCAACGTTTTAGGTAGTGGCTCGCGTGAAAAGGCTAAAAGAAAAATGGCTGAAAACAATGCGGTTAGCAGAATTGGCTTAAGGCGTAAAAACATAGGTACGAAAAATTTGGGTACGTGCAATATTATGAATTAAACAAATGAGAATAATGTGTGACCTAAAATTTTAAGGTAAAAGACAAGCCCCGAAACGAATCAGCCGAGTACATAAAGCGAAATAAATGACTGCTGCTCACCGATGATAGCACTAATTTCTTCCTGGTGTCTTATAAAAGGAAATAAGCGTGTTATAAACGGCTTTGCCATTAATCTTTGCGGTGTAGTTAAAATAACGGATGTGCCTTGCTGAATAAATTTCTGCAACACGAGAAACAAGGTGTCGAATGCTGCCGGCTCATAATTAATATCGCTCAATAATAGAACGTCGGCATCTGCATCGGCAGGAACGTTGTTCCAGTCTATTAACCGGCAATACATGTTGGTGATGCTATTAAGTGCAATTGAGCTTTGTATTACAGACAGTGCTTCTTCGAGGTAATCACTGCAGCAAACTTCAGATGCGTAACTTGCTGCTATTAGTGAAGGTAAGCCAAGGCCAGCGGCCAGTTCCAGGACTTTTTTGTTGGCAAAAAATTCTTTGTTCTTTTCAATATATGTAGCCATTGCAATTGAAGCCGGCCATACGCGTGCCCAATAAGGAGCAGCGGCAAAAATGTTCCTGTTTTTATCTTCTTTAAATGCTTCAACAATTTTTCCGGGTTCAGGCACATAAAGCGAGATGTCGCGGGTTAAAATTTTATATGTGGAAAGAATCAACGATGAGCTCATAAAACAAAAAACATATTGAGCACAAAAGTACTTAAGATCCTGTTATTCATCGGGAGCTAACCGGCGCGTATGTTTGAGCAGCAGCATAATGCGAAGCCGGTTATATTGCTGCAAGAGAATTGGATACACATTGTACAGTATATTGGCAATGGTGATCAGACTCCCCAATATTATTTTCTCCTGCATAAATGCCAGCACCGTTGTAAGCAAGAAAAAGAGCAGACAAACGAAATGGAATTTTTCATAGAAATATGTTTTTCCGATATGCTTTCTAAAGTTTGGCTGAATGTGCGGTTTATAGCCCGGGTATTTTTTTCTGATGAGTCTGTTAATGAGATCCCCATCCTGCGCGTATTTTCTTACAATGCGTATGCCCAGTTTGTTATAAGTGCGTATTGAATTGCTGAGTTGTAATCGGCTATAGAAGGATTTTGGTAAAAAAAATCCAACCAGGCTGATGGCTATCACAATCCATAAATAATGTAAGTTTCCGGGTAGTGCATAGAAAAAATAAACCGGTGTAAAATTTATCACCGACCAAACAACATTCGGAATCATGTTGTACAGGCCAATTACAGTCTCAATATTTTTTCTTTTATCAGACATGTAACGAAAGTTGTAAAAGCAATCAGCAATCAGCTTTGGGCTTGATCATTTCAGCAAACGCAACAGATCATCTTTCGTGAAAGATTTAAGCATGTTGTTGTCAGTTCTTACAAGATCATCTGCCAACAATGTTTTGGCTTGTTGCATCTTCATTATTTTTTCCTCAACAGTGTCCATACAGATCAGTCTGACGGCAATTACTTTTTTATTTTGTCCGATACGGTAACAACGGTCGATTGCCTGGTTTTCTACTGCCGGATTCCACCATGGGTCAACTAAGTAAACGTAATCTGCCTCCGTCAGGTTAAGGCCGACACCTCCGGCTTTCAGACTTATCAAAAAAACGCGAACATTGCTGTCGTTTTGAAATGAGTCAACTACTTCTTCTCTGTTCCTGGTGCTTCCTGTAAGATAAGCAAATGAAATATTTCTTCTTTCCAATTCTTTTTTGATAAGATTCAGCATTGAAACGAACTGCGAGAATACCAATATTTTATGCTGTGGCGATTTATTTTCTATTTGCTCCATCAGCGCTTCCATTTTGGCTGAAGTATGCATGTATGCAGCATCTTTTACCAGGGCAGGCGAATTGCATATTTGCCTGAGTGTTGTCAATCCTTTTAATACATGTAAGGCAGTTTTCGGAATGTCTTCATCACTACGCGCGGAAAGAAACTCGCGAAACTCCTTTTCATGCACGTCATATATTTTCCTTTGCTCCCCGTCCATTTCGCAGTAGATCACCATTTCCGTTTTATCGGGAAGTTCTTTTGCTACCTGTTTTTTGGTACGTCTTAAAATAAAAGGATTTATTTTTTGTTGTAACTCTGCAGCGCGTTTATCATCCTTAAACCTGTCAATAGGTATGGCATATAAATCCCTGAAATGTTGCTTGCTGCCAAACAAACCGGGACATGCGAAAGACAATTGTCCGTACAGATCAAATGTGTTGTTTTCCAGCGGTGTGCCGGTAATGATGATCTTGTTTCTTGACTTTAACAGACAAACGGATTGGTAACGTTGTGAGCCCGGATTTTTGATTAGTTGTGACTCATCAAGAAAAATATAATTGAAGGTATAATCTTTTAAAGAACGTGCGTCGGCTAAAATGCTTCCATATGTTGTTAAGATGACTTCATATTGATCAAACTCTTTTAAATTCCTGGCACGCCTGGAGCCGTAATGTGTAAACAGTTTCAGCGTTGGTGCAAACTTGGCTATTTCCTGTTGCCAGTTGAAAAGGAGAGAAGTAGGTACAATCAGCAGGTTGGTATTCCGATTGGTCTTTTTTCTTTGTGTAAGAATGAATGCAATGATCTGTGCTGATTTACCAAGACCCATATCATCTGCAAGACAGCCGCCAAAATTAAAGTCATCCAAAAAGTTGAGCCAGTTCAATCCCTGTTGCTGATAATGTCTGAGTGTTCCCGTAAATTCTTCTGGCAATTCCACATCTTCAATTTCATCAAAGTTGTCAAACTTCGCCTTGTACAGATCAATTTCCTCTTTTACTTCATGTGATAGCATTTGCAACTCATACATTTCCGTGATACCGGAAAAATTGATCTTCGGCGTTTGAATTATATCGCCAGCTATATCCCCCGCCTCGAAGTAATGCGCAAATTTCGTTAGCCAATCATCAGGAATAATGCCGAGTGTTCCGTCATCCAGTTGTACATACCTGCTTTTGTTTCTGTTGGATTTATGAAGCTCTTTTATAGATGCTTTCTGCTTGCCAAAGCGAGCATAAACGGATGTGTTGAACCAGTTAATGCCGCTGGTTACTTCAATGGTGATCTTTGCTTTATTTTGATTCAACCTGTTATTGGGTAGCTGGTTAAATCCAAGAATAGTGATGTTTTCATCCCGCCATTGCTCGAAAGCATGTAGAAACCAATCGTTTTCAAGAAACCGGTCCTTATGCAGATAGAGATAATCGTAGTCAAGCTGCTCGAAAAAATCAGCGTGCTGCTTCAACAATAATGCAGTAAAAGCAAGTTCGGCTTCCTCATTTCTTTCAATTGTGAATGCTTTTCCTTTGTTATCGAGTGCATAGATCTGCCTTCTCGATAGAATTGGAATTTCAACATCACCATATTTTATCACCGGTGAGAAACGAATATAATTTTGAGAGCTGGTTAAATACAATATTCTTTCCAGCGGTTGATTGAAGCCATTATCTTCAATCTGTTGTGCGGTAGCCGCATGTAGGTATTCATAAGAGATCTTGATCTTATTTTCAAGCTGCGTCAATATATCCTGTTGAAACTCTTTGTATTTGGATGCATAAAGAAGAAGCTTGTAGTGATGTTGTTTGAAGAAGTCGATTACCTTTAATATTTCATAATCATCTATAAGATACAACGTATCTTCCGATAGTATAAAGTAATCATATTTAAGCTCAACATCAGCCAGATCAAACCATTTGTTACGCAATTGCACGTAACAGCTTACCTCATAAAAATGGTTTTTTGACTGTACATGCAGTTGTATGTTGCGTTTTAAAAGCTGTAGTTTAACCGGCTTAATGGAGCTGGCAATTACATTCTCTGAAACTTCTGCCTTATGATAGTAAAAATTTAATTCTAAAGGATTTGTAACGACAGCTTTCAATGCTTCAATTGACGGTGCGTTTTTTTGTACACTGTGGTTCTGCTGAAAATTAGTAATGGCTGCGAAAAATTTAATAGCGGCATTGTTATTTGCACGCCATGTTTCATCTGAAGGGTTAACGAGTTGTAAAGGATTTTTTACTTTTCCCTGTTGACTGAAAGTTGCTTCGAAAAGTTCTATATACAGGTGGCCATAATATTTGTGCTGCTTTAGCACCACAAATTTCTGCAGGGAACCATCGGGAATATTTACAGGTTCGCCATGTTGTCGTGATAACAAGCTCTGCTGAAATATTTTCTTTGTTTCATTGGTAAATGGTAGTAGTTCTTTCCGGATAGGTTGTACGTTAACCCGCTTATTGCCGTATTCAATCGTGAAAAAGTTATCAAGCTCTTTTTCCTGTTCTAATCCGTATTCTTTTGCAGCGTGCCGGATTAACAGGTCCCGGAGTTCATCATCAAAAAACGCTTTTATTTCTTCCCGCTCCATGATGTTGTACAAAGCCCTTGCCTGGTGGCTGCAGAGCTTTCTTTTTTCCTGGCTGCATGCGCAGGAAAGAATAAGGCGATCATCCGTTTGAACAACTGTAACGGTTGATGAAGAAGGCGTGACAGTTGAATTATTGAAGACAACTTTATTTACAGAAATTGTTTCCGGCTGCATGTCGAAGAAACCTCTTGCTTCTGTTGGCACGAGTTCCGAACAATGACGCAGGATAAAAGAGCTGTTTAGTTGCGAAACAGCAAATGGCGTTATTACATAATCAAACGCGGGATCAATGTTGTTTTTGTCTAAGTTATCTGTATGCGCTTCGTTTTTCATGCAAGGATACAAATATATTAATTGACAATTGAAAAGGGATAATTGACAATTTAGTCAACATCAAACACTCAGAAAATATTATAATCACATCAATTCACGAGGCGTTACTTCTCTTAGTAATAAAATAAAAGTTACACAGAGAGCACCGAGCAGACACAGAGATCCACAGAGGGCATACTTCTCCCAGAGTTGATGATGCCTGCTTAATTAACCACCATTGTCAATTATCCCTTTTCAATTGTCAATTGAAAAAAAAGGGCCATGACATAACATGTACATCATGGCGCCATATATCCACCTTATCTGCTTACGATGATTTTGGTTGTGAGTTTTTTGCTGCCGTACAATACAATCAGGTGGTATAACCCGGCTGGTAAATCGCTTACTGTAAGCCGTGTTGTTAGTTCACCTTTTTGTATGTTGTGCAAGGTTATCTCTTTGATCCTTGCGCCGTTATTGCTGTATAATTGGAGACGAACGGTTGGTTCATCGTTTTGTAGTTTAAGAGACACATTCAGTATAGATGCAACCGGATTAGGATAAGCTTTCAACAAATCTTTTTCTTCAAGAGGAAGTTTGCCTACTGGCGGTAGTAATGTCGCCGATGTATCTTCCATTGCTTTTCGTAATGACAAATTTGTTGCGCTGTAGCAATAAGCGCCTTGTACACGCACAAAACCGGTAGTAGGGTATGCGTGAAATCCTGGTTCAAGATAAACTGTGCCACCACCTAAAATCGCAATTGTTGAACCGGTAATGGGTACATTGCCAATTGTTGAGAGCTGGGTGATGCCGGAGTTTATAATATAACCACCAGATACCGGGAAGATATAAGGACCAACAACCGCAACTGCAGGAGATGCACAATTGATCAAATCACTATTGCTGCTTAAGAAACTGTTGACCCTTGTAAACTGGTTGTTGGTGAAGAATAAATTTGCATAGCAACTGTTTGCCCACCAATAAGCCATCATGTTTGTATAGGGTGGACTAAAACCGGTTTGGCCCTTGGGATCTTTGCAGTTTCCTGTATATGTACAACCGTTGGATGATGTAGAAAAACAACTTTGATTGTTGTACGCATAAGGATCAGCCGGAGTGTCTGTTATCAGGTCTGCACTTGAAGATGAATTGGAGCCATCAATATCTTCAAATCCGTTTGCCGGTTCAAATGTATGTAGCAAGCCAAAGCAATGGCCAACCTCATGAGAAACGGTATGGCCTGCACCAATATTTCCTGACGAGATCAGGCAAAACGTATTTGGTATTTTCAGACTTGTGCCTCCAATGCCGCAGTTATTGCTGCAGGCTCCATTGCTTCCCAATATTTTCTTCATGTAAAAAACATTGATGCAGTTGGGGACACGGTATGGATCGAACAGATTAGCATTATCGCTTGTAGCATTGAATAAGGTATCCAGCTTTGTGCTGTTAACATAATCAAGCCCTGCATTAATGAAGCAGATCCCATCGCCCGCATAGTCGCTCACAAGGGTAGCAAATTCTGTTTTTATCTGCGCTTCCGTAGCTGCGGCATTACTGCCATTGTCACAGGTTACAATGTGAAAGTATACGCGCACCAGCTGGTTACCCACCGTTAATGCGTGAAGATTCTTTTTCTCAAATTCAATGGCCGCTTTTAATTTGGGCATATCTATTTTGTAACCACCGCATGGGAGTGGTTGTTGTGCATGTGATACAAATGCACACAATACAAGCCATAGAGAAAAGAATATGTTCCTGGTTTTATTTTTGACGCCATGCACGTTGTTATAATGTAGATGTTTCATCCGTAGAATTTTTAATGATGAATGTTTGGATGGAAACTGTAAACCTTACTGGTTTTCTTTAATATACAAAGTGCTTGCGCCGGATTGTTTTTGCATGGAGACAATCTTTTGTTCCAGTTCCTGTATCTGCTTGTTTTGATCTTTTATCTGCTTGTTTTGCTGGATAACGTAAAGTGTAAGCTCCTCTATTTTTTTTATCATAATAGAATCCATTTCGGCAACCCGTACACCGTTAGCAGCCACATCTGTTGCAGAAGGTACGTCTGGCAAATGTTTGTTTTCTTCAATAAAATCTTTTACTTCATCAAGCGGTTTCAGTATATAGTCTTTGTCAAACACATAGTCGCACCAGCCGGTTTCAACCAACACTTCTTTGGCTCTGATGGTTCCGCACACATCAAGTTTGAATTGCGGATTTATTGTGCCTACGCCAAAATTGCCGTTGGTTAACAATGTCAGCTGTGCATAATTGTTCCCGTTAAGCAGGTTGGTTGCAAAATACAGATTGCTGTTAGTGCTGGTGGCAAGCCAGCCGCCTGATGAACCGATATATGTACCAACTTTTACTGTGCTGCTAGAATGTGTTATTCCCCAGCTTGCGTCACCTGTGCCAACCTGCAGCTTGGTTGTTGGCGTTGCTGTACCTATGCCCACATTGCCCGTAAATAGTTTTAAGTTCAAGGCTCCGGTTCTGTTAACCTGTAAAAGAAGATTGCCCGGCGTTGCTGTTGCAGGGGAAATCAGGGGATTAACAACTTTAGCATCTATATTAAGATCATTGACGTTTGTAAAAATACTTCCGGCTGTAACATTGTTCTGGCTGAAGTTAATACCGGGTGAAGCTCCGCTGTTTATCTGCATCCCATTCTGATCAAAAGTGTAATGGTCTGCGCAATTGAGTTGTATTATAACTTTCCCGGCTGCATTATTGCAGGAAGTGCCAAGCACCATATCGTTGGTGGCGTTCTTCCATAAAAATCCCTGGTAAACATTGCTGTTATCATAAAACGAAATGTAAGGCGAAGCTGATTGCAATCTCAGTAACTCTGAGGCATTGGCATTCAGAATATGAAGTGGTGCGCCGGGAGAAGAAGTTCCAAGCCCAACGTTGCCGGTGTTTGTGTTGTGAATTGTTGTGCCGTTTGCTGCCCAATAGCCCGGTGAGGAAGAGGTAACGGTGGACCAGCTAACTGTACCTGCACCATTGGTTTTCAGTACCTGCCCGTTGGTGCCGTCTGTAGCGGGCAGTGTATATGCTCCGATTTTAAGTGTGCCGGTGAATGCGCCATTGCCGCTTGTAGAACTTACTGTAAACCGCGGTATTGCGCTGCTGTTCCGGAATTCGTATTGCGATTTAGTACTGTTATAATACAATCCAATATTTGGTTGGGTGGTATATCTAAAGACATATTTATTTCCGCCGACACGATATGTGCCCGTTCCTGTGAAAGTGAGTGCACCTGCCGTATCAATTTTTGCATAATTGGTTGATGTGCCAAATCGCCATCCTCCTGCACTGAAGATTCGCCCCCTTTCCGATGCATTGGTTTTGAAAATGACATCATGCGCATCTTTAGCTCCCAGGTAATTGGAGCTTGTAAGGCCAGTGTTTCCTGATGTAAGCCAGTTTTGCGCTAAAATGGAAATATTTGGCAAAAGGCTCATTGCCATTAACAAGAAAAAGTACATTTTTTTCATTGCAATGTGATTTAAAACGTTATGAGTATTTGTTTAAAAAATCAGCAGCAGTAAGTTTAAATGCGGAGCAGGCACGGTTCTAATTATAACAATGCACAGACGGGAATGTTACCGGGAGGAAATAATATTTATCGTAAACACCTGAATAGGTAAGCACTTCTGACATTAAATTTTGCTGAATAGATTTAAATGTTCCAGGGCTTTTGATCGTATTCCGCAATAAACGGGGTAATTTTAAAAGAGCCTATGCGTGAATTAATGAAGAAGATAAATAATTGATTTTGCGGCTGTGCCTTTATTACTAACCAATATTAACTGCTTAGAGCTATATGCGAATTGAGGCAACTACCATAAAAGATATTGCCCATGCCCTGGGTTTGTCCAAATCCACTGTTAGCAGGGCTTTGCGAGACAGTTATGAGATAAGCGACATGACCAAACAGTTGGTACTTGGGTACGCAAAAACTATTAATTATACCCCCAATCCTATCGCGGTAAGTCTGAAGGCAAGAAAGAGTAAATCGATCGGGGTTGTTGTTCCTGAAATTGCGGATAGTTTTTTTTCGCAGGTCATCAACGGAATTGAATCTGTTGCAAATGAAAAAGGCTATACGGTGATGATTACCCAAAGCCTGGAAACGGAAGAAGGCGAGATTAATAACATTAGTTTTCTCGCGTTGCGTTCTGTTGATGGTTGTCTGGCATCCGTATCAGAAGAAACAAATGATTTTTCCCACTTTTGTGATCTACATAAAAAAGGGCTTCCGATTGTTTTCTTTGACAGGATTGTAGAATGTGTGCAAAGCCATGCAGTTACTGTTGAAAATGTGCAGGCAGCTTATGAAGGAACTGCGCACCTGCTTAAAAATAATTATCGAAAGATAGCTTTCATCGCCAACGCCCCTAACTTATATATAACTACGAAAAGATTTGAAGGATACCTTAAAGCGCTCAGGGAATATGGAGTACCTTATGATGAGAATATGATCAACTATTGTCCCCATGGCGGACGATATTATGAAGAAGTAGAATCAGTTTTGAAAAGCTTACTCAGCAAACAACATAGACCAGACGCCATTTTTTTATCTACAGATAAACTAACAACATCGTTCCTGCGTTGCTGCAAAAATCTAGGCCTGAAGATACCGGAAGATTTTGCTCTTGTAGGATTCAGCAATCTTGATATAACCGATCTTATGCAGCCTTCTCTCACTGTTTTGCGTCAGCCTGCTTTCGAAATGGGAAGACGTGCAGCCATGCTTTTAATAAAAGCAATAGAAACAAAAAGAACTGATATTGATTGTGAAAATGAGTGCCTGCCCGCACAGTTAATCATTGGCGATTCAAGCAAAGCAAGGTGTTTAGCAAGCTAAATTTTTTTCTAAACCATATAAGTAAGGAGTTGGCCGCCCCAACGTTTCATAGTAAACAACTTATAAAGCTTAAAGCAGACCGAAGCGAAGTTTTTTAAACCATATAAGGCATATAAGAGCAAATAAGGATTTTGTCTACGATAATAATTGTACTTAAACGAGAATAAATTTACTTAGCCAGACCGGACTTTCACCATTGACTATTGACTATTCACTAGTTGTATAGAAGGCATATAAGAAATGTAAGTTTATGTGTGAAAGCCTTATATGCAACTAGTGAATACTGAATGGTCAATGGTGAAGGGCACAAACCGGCTGAGTAAATGTTATACTGCTTTAGCCATTATTGGCCTCCGGTGTAACTTCTTATACGCCCTTATGTGCCTTATATGGTTCAAAAAACATCGCTTCGGTCAGCTTTGAGCTTTAGGCTTTGGGCTTTAAGCTTTTGCACGGTTGCTTAAAGGGGAATATTTCGTTTAGCTCCTTTATTGTTTGTAACCGTTACGCTACTAACATTTTCATTTATTGTTATAAACCGTGAGGATTGCGATAGAAATGAATCACCATAATAGAATTCCTGTTTTTGCGTGCTGCCGTTTTTGTATGTGATCATCGCAAACATGTCATCGTTGTTTATTCTTATTGTTTTGGGTTTTGTATTTAAGCGGAACAGTTTTAAATAATCTTTATGCTGGCTCGCAGCTACAAGATAATTGCCATTGCTTCCCAATAATTTCACCAGCGACTTTCCATCACCGGGAATAAAAATGCCGCTTTGCGCAATTGATAACGCCTGGAAATTCCCCTTGCCATCACCTTTTAATAACAGGCCATTTAAAGCATCATATCTTCCAACGGTTACATCGGTCCCAAAATCATTTCCATTCATCAATACATCAAGATTGCCATCGCCATCAAAATCATCTGCCACCATGCCGTCCAGCACAGACATCTGTGCCTGCACAGGAAGTGGTATCAATGTAAACCTGCCATTGCCGTCATTTCTTACAAAACATGATTGAAGCATATTGGCTTTCAATCGCAATGCAGTTTTCATTTTTTCAGGCGTAAATATTTCCGTAACGGTTGCACGCGCAAAAGATCTGTAATCAGGAAAGCGTTTTCTAATGGATGGCATGCGTTCAATAATATCGTCTCTTCCGTTAGCCGGAAATTCTTTTTTAACGCCTGAAGAATCCGGCAGATACAATGATGGAATAGACAGATAACCTCCATTCTTTTCAAAATCACTGGCAGTTATATAAACGGGGAATTCGTCACTGGCTTTGTAGAACGTATTTAATCCGGCATTGCCGATAATATAATCAGTTCTTCCTGTGTGCCTGAAATCTCCTGCCACTATTGAGTTAAACCAACCTGTTTTGTCCGCAATACCCGTAAGCTTCGTAACATCTTCAAATTTGCCGTTCTTAAACTGAAAAAATGTAACAGGCATCCATTCGCCTGCAAGTATAAGATCAGGCTGGCCGTCATTATTAAAATCAGTAAACAAGGCGTCACACACCAGGCCAATGTTTTTTAAAGCAGGAGCAATGTCGGCTGTTACATCGGTAAATGTTGTTTTGCCATTGCGGCTGTCATTCCTGTAAATAAAACTGCTAACAGGTTGGGGATATCGTCCCGGTTTTACACGTCCTGAAACAAACAGATCAACAAGCCCGTCCCCGTTATAATCAAAAGCTTTTACACAAAGTTTGCTTGTTGTGTTTGCTGGTAATGCGGACAAGTCCTGAGTGAAGTGACCTTTTCCATCATTTACATAAAGCCGGTCAAGGTAAGTGGAATCGCCTTCCGCTTCCCTGAAGCCACCGCTTACAATATATACATCAGTTTTGCCGTCACCATTTGCATCAAATAAAAGAATGCCTTCATCCCGGTAGTTTCTGTCCATATCAGGGAGAAAATTCTTTTGAATGAAAGAACCGTTTTTTTGTTGAAGGAAAAGCTGGGCAGGACTGCTGAGATTACCTCCTGAAACAATGTCATCAAGTCCATCGCCATTCATATCGGCAACTGCAAGCGCCGGGTTATATTCTGAAAATTTATGTGGCAATACACTTTGCTGATTAAAATCTATCAGGTCGCGATCCTGATGTTTATAAGTTATACCCGCACTTTTGGTAATGTCCTTAAATAAAGAGGCAGCCGGTTTCGCGTTCGCTGATAGATTGGGTAGCCGTCGGGCATCTTTAATATTGACTGTAAGCACCTGGTTAGGTTTTACGCCAACAATTTTTTGTTGCAACTGATCATTCCACTGAATAATTACTGAATCAATCGATGTTACATTACCTAAACCAAAATGAGCTGCAGTCTGCATGGTCGACAAATAGCCACGATACGGATTGTTCTCATACACCTGCTGTTTGCCGTGATCATAAAATACGGTTGCAGAAGCGCCTATGCCGTTCCTGTTGGCAGCGCTTCCAACAAATTTTATGCTGAGGAACGATGACGTTGAATCATTTTTATCCCGAACTGTGTTTTTGTAAACAAGCGTTTCGTCGTTAACGTTGTTGATCACTACATCCATGTCGCCGTCATTATCCAGGTCTGCATAAACGGCGCCATTGGAAAAGGTAGGAACGGATAGTCCCCAATTATTGGTTACATCGTTGAAGGTAAGGTTGCCGTTATTCCTGTAAGCATAATTATGCAGCTTTACTTCCGGGATCTGTTTTATCAGATCCTGTTTGCTGATCAACTTTGTGCTTTGTTTGCGATACACTATAAAATCGCGGTCGGAAACATCTTTAGGAAAACCGTTTGTGATAATAATATCCCTGTAACCATCATTGTCAAAATCTGTCACCAAAGGCGTCCAGCTCCAGTCTGTTTGAGAAATGCCACTCATAAAGCCGATATCGCTAAATACAGGTCTCGCTATCGAGTCGTTCTCATCATATACCATGCCCTGGTTTAGTTGCAATGTGTTGCGGACATATTGATACTGGTAGCCGTACTGATCAAAATTTTGCTGCACAAGGTAGTTACTTGCACCTGTCATTGTTTTCTTCCGGTAATTGTCTTCAGGGCTCATGTCCAGTTCTATCACGTCGGGCAGTCCATCGTTGTTGATATCGATCACATCCTGCCCCATTGCATTGAAAGAAGTGTGTTTGAAATATTCCTTTGAACGGTCGGTAAAAGTGCCGTTGTGGTTGTTGATGTAAAGCAGGTTGTTGGAGATAAAATCATCCGAAATATAAATATCCTTCCAGCCATCATTGTTCAGGTCGCAAATAGTTGCAGCATGCCCGAAACCTGCATATACAATCCCGGCCTGTTGGGAAACATTGTGAAATACGGGATGTTTCAATGTCTCATCCATGTCGTTGCGATACAGTCTTCCCATGCTTGGGGTTTGAGTGCCGCTATTGCGTTTGGTAAAAACCGATGCATCATAACCATTGGAAGCTTCGTTAACGGTGAGGTACATGTCGAGGTCTCCATCATTATCATAATCAAAAAAGCTTGCCATGGTAGACTGAACATTAATGTCCAGTCCGTAAGCTTCAGCCTGGTCTTTAAAATGCGGAATGCCGTTTTTGTCTATGCCCTGATTAACGTAGAGAATATTTCGTCTTTTTAAAGAGTCTTTGTAAATAGTGTTGCAGATATAAACGTCCAATAATCCATCATTGTTTATGTCAATAACTGCAACACCTCTTGCCCATCTTCCCATTCCATCAACACCAGCATCATCAGTCACATCCGTGAATTTAAAACTGCCTTTATTAAGATAGAGTTTGCTCGAAACCATGTTTCCTGTAAGAAAAATATCCTGCAGGCCATCGTTGTTAAAATCGCCGACACCAACTCCGCCTCCGTTATAAATATTCACCACGTCAATCGGATTCAGGGAATCACTTTCTGTGATCCTGTTATTGAACGTTATGCCGGAGTGTGACGACGGAACCTCTTCAAATAAAGTTTTTTTGTTGTTGCAGGCTAAAAAGCAAAACAGAAAAAAGCAGAGCGCAAAGATTTTTAATAGCCTCATAGCAATCATCTTAAGTAAGCAGCGAATGTTAATGTGGTCAGCAAAAAAGGGGTTCTTTGGAAACCCCTTTTTAAAGTTAATTAGTTGTTGCTTAATATCCCGGATTTTGTGTAAGATTAGGATTCAATCCTATCGCTACCTGCGGAATGGGTAATACCGCACGTGTTGGCGGAAGTGAAGCATTGAACAAACCATGTGGTTTGCCATCATGTGTTGGGCCCGGCGCCGGGTTAGGTATTGGATTATTTTGATTGTCAACAGTGCCATAAGCTTTCTTGATAAAAGCTGCAGCCACATCATTACCGGCTCTGCGCAGATCATAAAACAATGAATATTCGCCGGTAAGTTCGTGCCTGTATTCACTTAAAACCATTTGCAGAGGATCGGTAATTGGTGTTGAAGGACTTCCGTCGTAGTTGGCGCCATCCTGCATAACAGCGGGAGCAGTGCCACCCCAGGCTCTGTCTCTTACCAGTTTTATATCGGCCAAGCCACCGGGAACATCTCCGGTGCGGATCTTGCATTCAGCCCTGCTTAAGAGGATCTCTGCATAGCGTAACATGATCTGGTTTTGTGCACCAAAGATCTTTTGCGGAGAACCTGCGGTAGTATCAAATGAGTTACTACCACTGAGTGTCGGGTCTCTCCAGTGCTTGGCGCAATAGTAGCCGGTGCGTTTGCCATCATCACCGTACCATGGACGCGCAAGCGAACCGCAGGTGTTGATGATCTTTCCGTCGTCTCCAATATATGTTTTGTTTCCGGCTACAAATCCGGACTTAACGGGTGCGTAACTCCTAATTCCACCTTTTGCAATAATGCCGGGGCTTATACTTGAGTCACCAGGGCCGCAAATCGTTCCCAGTTTACGTTTGTCGCCTGCCTGGTAAGAAAGCCAGAGGCCCGGGTTGCCATAGTCGTAGCCTTCACCGCTTATTTCCCATGGCCAGCTAAATGCATCTATCCATGCAATTTCACCTCCCGGCGGTTGCCAGCTTCCATCCCAGCTTTGAGAGCCTCCGTCCGGTACTTCAAATTGTATTTCAAACAGCGATTCGTCGTTATTCTGATTGCTGTATTCATGTACGTCGATGAAGTTGGTAAGCAGGTGATATTTCCCTTCCAGCGCATTGAAATTCTGGATGGCGCCGGCATAATCTTTCAACCACATTCTTGCAGAACCCGCATAACCTAATGCTGCACCTTTTGTTGCCCTGCCAAGTTCAGCGGGAGGAAGGTTTTCTTTCCATGGTAGCAGTTCTGCGGCCTTATCCATGTCGGCAACAACTTGCATAAATACAGAGTCCTGGGCAGAACGCGGCGTAAGGCCGTTTGTTTTGTCGCTTAATTCAAGTGGCACACCTCCAAATGATCCTGCCAGGTAGTAATAGGTCATGCCGCGCAGAAAATAGGCTTCGCCTGTTAACCGTTGCGCCAGATCTGCGGTAAGAATTCCTTTGTCCAGTGCTTTTTGAATCACACCAAAGGAAGAATTGGCTCTTGCTATACCGATGTATGCATTGTTCCAGAAGTCAGGCAGTGCATAGAAATCCGCAGGTATCGCGTAATAGTTCCAGATAATATCGTTTCCATAGTTGAACCAGTCATGTGTCTGGAAGTTGGCGTAATACCATATGGATTTTTTAAGCAGGTTACTATTCTGGTAGGTGTCGTAAATGCTGTTGACAAGCGATACAACATCTGAAGCTTTTTGAAAGGTGGCTTCTTCCGTTGACTGGAACGTATTTGTTTGCACCAGGAAGCTCTTTTTACATGCAATAGGAATGATTGCCACGGGAATAAACGCAACAAAGAGAGCCAGTGCAATTAAATATTTCTTGTTCAGTTTCATAGTCTCAATAGTTTTCGTTGGTTTATTAGAATGTTACGTTTAAGCCAAAAGTGAAAAACCGTGATGACGGATAAGTTCCATTATCCACGCCGTTTTGTGTGGCGTTATTACCCTGAATACCGATCTCAGGATCAAGACCGCTGTACTTGGTTATGGTGAACAGATTTTGTGATGATATGTAAACGCGCACTTTAGTAAGTGTCATCTTTCTTAGCAAATCGTCTGGTAAAGTATAGCCAACTGTAAGGCTTTTCAGTTTTATGTAACTGCCGTTTTCAATCCAGGCACTTGAAGGAACGTTACTGCCCGTAGCATCATCATTGTAGCTGGCCCGGGAATATACGTTGGAGGGATTGTTTGGTGTCCAGTGATTTACATAGTATTCATAGCTCACATTCTGCACGCCCACAAAACTTCTGTTCTGGAAACTTTCCAATGCACTCTTTTGATAGTTGAGTATTTTGTTGCCATTTACACCGTAGAAGTAAGCGTTGAAATCCCATCCCTTATAAGTAACATCCAGGTTAAGGCTGCCATAGAATTTAGGTTGTGGACTGCCAAGACTTGTCTGATCAGTAGCATCAACATGGCCATCACCATTTACATCAGCAAAGTAACGATCACCGGCCATAGTGACGGTTTTTTGATAGAAAGGATAGTTGGGATCTTTTGCTGCAGAGGCCGCATTCAGTGCATCTACCTGTGCCTGTGTTTGGAATACGCCAAGTGATTTATATCCATAGAACTCGCCCACAGGTCCCCCTACAAATGTTTCTGTGAAAGTGCTCCATCCGTTACCAGCTGGAATTACGCCTCCAAAATTGGTGATAAAGTTGGTGCCTGATGCAATACTGGTAAGTGTGTTTTTAATTGATGTGAAAGTGGCGCCGATGCCATAGTGAAAATCTTTGTTTACGCCATGGTTATAGTTAACAGCCAGTTCAACGCCTTTATTTTCCATGCTACCTACATTACGTGTCAGGTAATTGTATCCTGTTTGTGCGGGAGCAGCAAGTGTAAGCAAAAAGTCCTTTGATTTTCGGTGGAACCAGTCGCCGGTAATGGTCAATTCACCTTTTAAGAAAGCGGCGTCAAGACCAATATCAGTCATGTAATCTGTCTCCCATTTCAGGTCGGGATTGGCTGGTTGTGTTTGCGCGTAACCTCTTTGATATATTTTGTCGAAGGGATAGCCAAGATTACTCTGTCCACCGCCTGGAGCGAAGTTCGGGCCATACCCGGTGGAGTATAATGCCTGGTACTGGAACGGCTGTATGGCTCCCTGGTTGCCCACAACGCCATAACTGCCACGGAACTTAAGGTCTGTAAGCCAGCTGGCATCTTTAAGAAAAGATTCTTCTTTAGCCCTCCACGCAACTGCGCCAGAAGGGAATACGCCATATTGGTGACCGGTGTCAAACTTGGAAGAACCATCTCTTCTGATAGTACCTGTGATCAGGTATTTATCTCCAAACCCATAGCTCAGTCTGGCAAACTCCGATGCCAGAGAACTTTTAACCTGGCCATTACCATTTTGATCAAGTCTAAGATTAGTTACTTGTGCAAGATCTCTTATCACACTGTTTGGTGGAATTCCACTGCCTCCCATTGCCGTATAAGTATTTTCCTGTGCAGATATACCTCCAACAAAGTGTATGGCATGTTGACCAAATGTTTTATCGTAAGAAATAGTGTTTTCCCATAACCACTCAAAAGTTTGATTGAGGTGTTGCGAGTATAATGCATTTGCAGATGATCCCGCCTGCCCTCCATATTGATTGATCAACCGGTTATCTTCCGGTTGAAAATATGAACCGGAATAGTTATTGGTATTTACGCCCGCATTGGTTTTTATTTTAATGCCGTTCCAAACAGCCGCTTCCAATGAAGAAGTGGCTAGAAGAAAGTTGTTTACGTTTGAATATTGATTGGTTTCTATACTGTAAAGTGGATTGCCATATTTCGCAACATACGTGTAGATAGGATTATAAAAGCCATAATTGCCTTTATCATCTTTTATCTGGTAAGTGAACTTGTTGCCACTGTCAAGTGTGGGCGGCAATTCTGTCAACTGTACAAGATTTCCGGTGGGGAAGGGGTTGTTAGAATTTTGATAGGTGTATTTAGCGCTGGTAGAAGACCTGAGCCATTTTACCGGCGTATAGTCCAGGTTAACGCCCAAAGTATATCTTTTAAAGAATGATCCCTGCACTATGCCTTTTTGATCATAATAGCCGACTGAAGCTGATGACTGGATCTTATCATTACCACCACGGATCGCCAGCGTATAGTTTTGTGTAAGCCCTGTGCGGTACATTGCATTTTGCCAATCTACGCTATGCAGTGATTCCGGGTTTTTCCACGGCGCAAACACCTGGAAGTTTTGTTGGGGATCAGCTGCTGCAACTTCATTGGCTAAAGTGGCGAATTGCTGCGCGTTGAGAATATGATACATTTTGGGTTTGCTCTGGATGGATTCAAAGATGTCAAGTGATACCTGTAGCTTACCTTGTGCACCTTTTTTTGTAGTAATGATGATAACACCGTTTGCAGCGCGAATACCATACACTGCGGTAGCTGAAGCATCTTTCAACACATCTATGGAAGCAATATCATTTGGATTAAGATTGTTCATGTTGCCCGTTGTCGGATATCCGTCTACAACATACAACGGTGTGTTACCACCTGTTGCAAGGCTTCCTATACCTCTGATCAGTACACTCATATTGCCTCCGGGAGCACCATCGTTATTAACTACCTGAACGCCTGCTGCCCGCCCCTGTAACGCCTGATCTACAGTCGTCACAGGCATCTTGGCAATTGTGGCTGCATTGACGGAACTAACAGCGCCAGTAAGGTCACGTTTCTTTTGTGTACCATAACCAATTACAACTACCTGCTGCAGTGACTGTACATCTGCTACAAGGCGTATTGTTAGATTCTTACTGCCACTAATGGCCACTTCCTGGGAAAAGAAACCTACATAGCCAACTTCCAATGTTCCATTCGCCGGTGCCTGTATGGAGAACGAGCCATCAGCTTTGGTTGTGGTGCCTACATTGGTACCCTTTACCTTTATGCTTACATCAGCTAAGGCAGTGTCTGCATCTTTGGACAATACCTTACCCGTAACTGTTGAAGTTTGGGCTAAAGTCAGGGTAAAACTGAAAGACAGAATAAGACATCCCAACAACATCTTGTTGAAAAGGACTGTTTGGAACCACAGCTTATACTTCATGGGGCTGATTTGTAGATTGTTATTTACTAATTGCTTGCTATTCAAATTGCAGAAGGCAGACCAGTGGAGAGTGCTTATTCAATCGGTTGCATAACAAAAACTGCTTATAACCGGATATTAATATGTTTTAATATTCCGCAAATAGTTCGTCTTATCACAATGATTATATGATAGGAAACAGGCAGCGTCTTGTCATACGCAAAAATTTAAACTTAGCAATCTTATGGTGTCTTCGCGGGAGGTTCGAAAACTGGCAAACAGTAATTGTTAATAAATTTAAAAAACAATGGGCGGTTTTTGGTTGAACCCTGTTGAAAATATTTACGGAACCGTTCCCGTTAACGATTGCATAAACCGGGAGAATCTGATTTTTAAGTTGATATGTTCGTCATCAATTCTGCATAATATTGCTTAAAATTGGTTCGGTTGCGTTGCAGGTTAAGTTAACAAGCCGTACTTTTACCACATAAGCTGATACAGAATGCGCGGGTTGTTATTTTTAGGATTATTAATGTGTGCTGCGTCGTCTTTAAACGCGCAGGACTTATTTCCATCAAGCTATGCCGACTACCGGCGGAGCGAGAGCCTTTCTGCGCATGACAGATTGAAGAATAATGACCTTTCCAATAAAAAATGGTTTGTCAGCAAATATGTTGGAATTTCCACCGGTGTTGTTTTCGCCGGTGGCAATACGGCCACCTATATCTCTGCACCCATTGGTCTGCAATTAAACCGCAAGCTCAATAATAATTTATATGCATTTGCAGGCGTGTCAGTAGCGCCCGGTTACGTTAACTTCAACCAGGCATTTATTACCGGCAATATGCCGAAAGGTTTTCAAACAAATAGCTACATGAAACCGGGAAGCCTGGGTGTTTACACAAGGGCCGAACTTGGATTAATGTATGTAAATGATGACAAGACTTTTTCCATTTCCGGAAGTATTGGCATTGAAAGAAGTAGTTATCCTATGATGCCATATAATCAATTTACTGCGCCGAGAACCCGCCACAATACTTCTTCTAATTTTTAACAATGGAGGTTTTTTTAAACCATATAAGGCATATAAGATAATATAAGCGTTAATAGCAGCCATTAACAATTCAGTCAAATTAATAGAATTGAGTTAACAAGAAAATCTGTAGTATTTTTTTAAACCATATAAGAAATATAAGAGAATAAAAGTTCTTGTTCTAAGCTGCTGCACCGTCTTTGGTCTGTTTCATTGTAAGCCTTCAATTCCCTTATATGCCTTATATGGTTTTAAAATCACGGCCGTGGAACACGGCCTTTGCGGAGCAAACATCCGGCTATTCGGTTTGCACCAGGCCATCATAATCGTCCACAGTATCTATATCTATTTCGCCTGGTGAAAATTCAACAGCTGCAACATCATCCATATTCGTTTTTACAATTTTTTTTGCGCCTTCTTCGCCGGTAAGTGCCTGTAGATGAGAAAAGTATTTTTTTGTGAAGAGAACAGGTGTGCCTATTGTATCTGCATACGCACAGGCTACAATATGCTGTTGAGTTTCCCGTTGAACTTTTTTCAATTCATTAAAAAGGGATGCCGTAACAAAAGGCTGATCGCAAACGGTGATGATGAGTTGTTCCAGCTTCTCATCGAGCTGCAATGCCTTGCCAACTCCGCCGGAAATTCCGGATGCCATACCTTGCTCCCAACCGGCGTTGATAAAGAGCTCGACATTATTGCGTTTAATTGTCTCAGAAATCTCTTCAGCCTTAAATCCCAATACAACTACAATGGGATCTGCACCTGCTTTGGCAGCTTCGTCAATTGCATGCTGCAATAATGTTTTTCCATTGTAAGCGAGTAATTGTTTGGGAAGCCCAAGACGGGTAGAACTGCCTGCTGCCAGGATAACGGTTGCGGTTTTATGCATCTTACATAATTGGACGTGCGTGAATTTCAACCTTTCTTTCTCTTAATGAAGTGCCGTTTCTTCCGGAGAACACTGCTTTAATTTCTGCAATAACAGATAATGCAATTTCTTCGGAAGTTTCAGCGCCGATATCTAACCCAACCGGGCCGTATATTTTTTGTAATGCATCTTCGCTTATTGTAGTGCCTTTTTCAACCAGCTCATCAAACATCTTTTGCAATTTTTTCTTCGGTCCAAGAACACCGATGTAACTGCAGTTGGTCCGCATGATCTGTTCCAAAACGGCCAGGTCGTAATTGTAGTTATGCGTCATTAAAACAAAAGCCGACTCTTCATCCACATTTACCGCGCTCAAAATTTCTTGTGGTTTCGCAACGCATACTTTACCCGCTTTCGGAAACCGCTGTTGCGTTGCATGTGCTGGTCTTCCATCAACAATCACAATATTCCAGCCAAGTATATACGCCATTTCTGTAAGCGGTTGCGTATCATTTCCCGCGCCTGCAACAACTAATTGAATAGATGGTGGAACAAACTGAAACAAAGCTGTGTGATCGCCATAGTTTTTTACAGAAGAATTTTTTGAGCCAAGTACCACACTTGCATCTGCCTGCAGATCCGCATCAGCATACAAGGCTATCGTTTCATTTTCATTCACAAGGCAAACAGTCCCCTGCTGGTGTAATCTTTTATCTTCATTGAAAATCGTTGCTATTACTGCATCCTTTCTGCTATGAGCAACCCTCTTTAATAAGTTTAACGGATTATGCGGATCATGGATCTGCAAAGGTTCAAACAGGATATAAACGATGCCGTTGCATCCCAGCTGAATGCCAAGTTTGTTGTCTTCGTCGTCAGTGGTATCGTAAATTTCCAGTTTGTTTCTTTTTTCAAACATGGCGAGTTGAGCTTTGCGTAAAGCATCACCTTCAAGACATCCTCCACTAATGGCACCGGTAATCTCTCCGTCTTCAGTAACCAGCATTCTCGCGCCGGGTCTGCGGTACGATGAGCCATCTACTTTTACCACACTAACAAGCGCTGTTTGCTTTTTTTGCAGAACAGCCCTGTCATAAGCGGCCACTATATCGTTCAGTTCTTTCATAGAAAGAGATCATTGTTTAAGATTTAAATTATAACCAGTGAATAGTGAATGGTCAATGGTGAAGGACACAAACTGGTTGAGTAAATGCATACGGCTCTAGTCATAATCATCCGTGGGCGCAACTTCTTACACACCCTTATGTGCCTCTATACAGCCCGTGAATAGTGAATGGTCAATGGGGAAAGGCATAAACTAGTTGATTAAATGTAAGGCTGCTCCGGTTGTTATGATCCTCTGGCATAAGCTCTTATACTCCCTTATATGCCTCATATGGTTCAAAACCCTCCGTTCCATTAAAACATTCCATCGCCTAAACACTCGCTAAATTAAACGGCAGTTTTCTTATTCGTTTTCCTGTCAGATCAAATATTGCATTTGTAAGAGCCGGTGTGAAAGGTGGTAGCCCGGGTTCTCCAACGCCACCTGCATCCGCACTGTTCTCCATTATATGTATTTCTATCGGCGGCGCATCAGTAATACGTGGCATTTGATACGCATAGAAATTCTTTTGCTCCGCAAGACCGTCTTTAAAAGTTACTTCATGAATTGTTGCTGCGCCCAAAGCCATAATAATGCTGCCTTCCACCTGTGCCCTGATAATGTCGGGGTTAACGTACCAGCCGCAATCCATTACTGCCCACACCTGGTCAATTTTTACTTTCCCATCAACATCCTTTGACACTTTTACCACCTGGCCAACAGTTGATGCAAAACATTCTGTAATAGCCACACCAAACCCTTCGTTTTTCTTCCTGTTTTTCCAGCCGGAAATTTCTTCCATTTTATCGATAAGCAATTGGCATCTTTCGTCTTTCAGGTATTGCCTTCTAAATTCAAGCGGGTCCTTTCCAGCCTGTATTGCCAACTCATCTACAAAACTTTCAAAAGCAAAGCCATTGGTTGATGCATACACAGATCGCCACCACATAATAGGTATGGGTGTTTCAAAAGGAACATCCTGGATGCTTAGATTTTTAATGCTATCGAAATAATGTTTTACAAATCCTTCAGAGGCGCTGTCGTTTGGCTTGTCTTTACCACCGCCGTCCATATGGCCTATATTCTGCCCTGCAAGTTTTACCTTGAAGGCACTGATCTCACCGTTTTCAATTACACCTTCGCAGCGGTAACTTACGCCAGGCCTGAAAGGTCCCTGTGTAGCATCATCTTCTCTTGTCCATACGACCTGAACGGGTGCTCCGATTTCTTTGGAGATCACCGCTGCTTCATGTGGATAGTCCAGGAAGGCTTTTCTGCCAAAACCGCCACCCAGGAAAGTCATGTTGATGATTACATTCTCTTTCGCGAGTCCCATTTCTTTACTTAAAAAATCCTGTACCCAGTCTGGTGCCTGAATGGGGCCCCACACTTCCAGTTTGTCTTTTTGATAGTTGGCAACGCAGTTCAAAGGCTCCATGCAATAGTGCGCCTGGTAAGGCGTTTCATAAATAACGTCGATTTTATTTTGTGCCTGCTGAATAACGCTGTTTACATCACCCTGCGACTTAAATGACAATCCTTCTTTGGTATTGAGCGCCTCTTTCATCCGGCTGTAGATCTCATCTGAGCTCAGGTGTTCAAAGCTGCTGTCATCCCATTCTACCTTCAACGCTTTTTTTCCCTGCATGGCGGCCCAGGTTGAGTTGGCAATTACAGCAACACCCTCACGATAAGATTGAAACACCTTCATCTTCACTTTGATCACCTGCTTAACGCCGGGCACTTTTCTCGCTTCGGTATCATCATAGCTTTTTATGGTGCCACGTAATCTCGGATTTCGCTCTACTGCTGCAAACACCATTCCCGGAAGGCGTTTGTCCAGGCCAAATACGGCTTCTCCATTTGTTTTCAAAGGTGAATCCCTGCGATGAAGCGGTTTCCGGATCAGCTTGTAGTCCGAAGGTTTTTTAAGTACGATATCCTTAGGTGCTTCAAGTTTGGAGGCTGCTACAACCAGCTCCCCGTAATGAAATTTCTTTTTGGATGATTTATGAAAAACCTGTCCTGATCGTGCATAGCATTCTGATTTGGGTACACCCCATTTTGCCGCTGCTGCGGCAATCAACATTTCTCTTGCGGATGCACTTAAGTTCAACAGATTTTTGTAAGAGCCGCGAATGGTTGAACTGCCGCCGGTGATCTGGCTGCCATATTTTGCCTGGTTGCCTTGTGCAAAGATTACGTTGACATCCTTCAGATCAACTTCAAGTTCTTCAGCAACAATCTGCGGCACAGACTGGAATGAACCTTGTCCCATTTCTGCCCTGTGATCAACAATGGTCACTTTACCGTTTGTATCTATAAGGATCCACGAATTCATTTCTATGCCCAGCTCGTTGGCATCAGCGCCAGCAACCACTTTTCCTTCTTTGCCGCTTGCAGGAAAGTAGAATCCCAGGAACAGTGCAGTTCCGGTAAGTCCGGATACTCTCAGAAAATTTCTCCTGGAGATCTGTTTTACATCTGTTGTCTGTGACATTTCAGTTTGTTTTTTATTTCACGCAGCGGACGCTAAGAAGCAGCGGCGCTACGTGTGTTATTTTATTTGTTTCACGCAACGGGCGCGGCGAAGCAACGACGCTACGTTAATTAATATATTGTATTTATCGCCGCGCCGCCGCTCCTTTGCGTTCGCCGCGTGAAATATCTATCGCCGCGTCGCCGCCTCTTTGCGAGCGCCGCGAGAAACTTTTGCTATTCAGCGGGTGCGTAGCCCCCTGTTTCAATCCATTTGTTCCAGGCCGCAACAAATTCTTCGTGAGTTAATGGTGGCGGCGTGCGTCCTTCACCCATGTTCCATGCTGCTTTTACCAGTGTATCGTGTGCATGCTCGAGCAGTTGTTCTTTGTTCTTATGGCCATTCTGATTGTAATCCATTATTTGCATGGCCAACTGCCTGGCTGTTTTACCCTGGAAAACCATTTTCATATCGCCCGGAGGTAATTGCCATTTCGGATTGCCAGGAGGTGTATGTTCTCCCGGAACATTTGTTGGCTGATGACAATTGGAACATTTGGCTGAGTAAAGGCCGGTTCCATCTTTGCCGCGTTGTACATTCATAATGTGTATATGGCTGTCATCGCCCTGCAGCGGTGCTTCTCCGGCAGGATGACAATTCATACATCTCGGGCTCATCAATACCTTGTACACATCCATAAATGCCTGTACGGATGCCAGTGAGTCCCTTTTCATTTTACTGGACTCTGGATTACCGCCCGGCGAAACCCTGGCTTTAAATGCGGTGGTCATTATTCCTATTACAGAAAGAATAATGGCCATTACCGTTATTGTTTTTAAAGGAAAATTTGTCGGTTTCATTGCTGAGTGTTGTTTCATAACCTCGCGTGGATTTAGCTATGCGTGATGATGTAGTTTATTTTCCCTTGCGCTGCATTTCCGCTGCTAAGTGAATTGCTTTGCGAATGCGCAGATAGGTACCGCAACGGCAAATATTTCCAGCCATGGCAGCGTCAATATCCTTATCCGTTGGATTGGGATTTTCGCGAAGCAATACTGCAGCCGACATTAGCTGGCCTGAGTGGCAATAACCGCATTGTGGCACGTCAATCTCCTGCCATGCACGCTGCAGCGGATGGTCGTTGTGCTGTGACAAGCCTTCTATTGTTACAATTTTTTTCCCCTCGGCACGGCTGACTTTTGTAACGCAGGAACGAACGGCTTCACCATCCAGGTGAACAACACATGCGCCGCACTGCGCCACGCCGCAACCGTATTTTGTTCCTGTAAGGCCAATCACATCTCTTATTACCCATAGAAGGGGCATGTTGGGATCAACATCTACTTTATAGGATTTCTGATTAACATTTAGTGTGATCATAAGCTGGCAATTTATTTCTGTTATTGCAGGTTGATGGATTTACAAGTGTTTAAGCAAAACGTGTATTATAAAAATATTTCAATCTTTTTAGTAGCGCTTTATAAATTTCAAACATTTCGTTACGAAATTCAAACTAAAGCCGGATAATCTAAACGCTTTTAATGTCGAACGGCATTTTTCGGATACGCTTTCCTGTGGCTGCGAAAATTGCATTGGCCAATGCTGGTGCAAATGGCGGTAATCCGGGTTCTCCCACACCTTTAACTTTGCCGCCTTCTGCCAGTATATGCACTTCAATTTCGGGTACCTCATTAATGCGGATCAGCGGGTTGTCGTAAAAGTTATGTTGCATGGTCACGCCCTTGTCGAATGTTATGCCTGGTTTTATTGCGGCACCCAAAGCCATCACAATCGCCCCTTCTACCTGGTTTTTCACGTTGTCAGGGCTTACCACTTCACCAAGATCAATAACTGCATAAACTTTATCAACCTTAATGGATCTGTCTTCGTTGTAAGTTACTTCAACCGCCTGTGCACATAAGCCTGCAAAGAATTCCCACTGGGCTACACCACGGCCTTTATTTTTGGGCAGCGGCTTATCCCAGCTGGAAACTTCTCTTAATTTCTGCAGGACTCTTTTTGTATCTGATGGTTTGGAAAGAAGTTCCATTCTGAAGTCCATCGGATCTTTTTTTGCCTTGTAGGCCAGTTCATCAATAAAACATTCATGCGGAAAAGAGATGGTAGAACTTGTTACAGATCGCCAGGCGGCAACAGGTATATGAAAGTCAGCTCTTACAAAGGATGTTTTGATATTTGGAATTTCGTACGCCTGTTCGCCAATGCCTTCAACCATTGTTTTGTCAACTTTGGTTTTGTCGAAATCTGTTCGCATAGATTCCTGGTAGGAGGGACTGATCACTTTGTGCTCAAATGCAACCAGCTTGCCATCGTCAGAAAAGCCACCTTTCAGTTGAGAGAACGTCATCGGCCTGAATGGTCCGAATTCGGTAGTGTCTTCTCTTGACCAGATAACCTTTACAGGTTTGTCTGTTTGTTTGGCAATGTTTACAGCTTCAATAATAAAATCGATATACAATCTTCTGCCCAAACCGCCACCAATAAATTTTGCGTGCAGCTTAATGTTATCGGGAGAAAAACCGATTTGTTTATGAAGATCATTCGCGCCGTTGCCGGTAACTGAGCTGGGCACTTGCGTGGATGTCCAGATCTCAACCTGGTCACCTTTTACCTGGGCAATGCAGTTCATCGGTTCCAATGTGTGATGCGCTGCCATCGGTGTTTCATAGAAAGCATCAACTATGTTTTCCTTTGGCAAATTCAGTGTTTCAATCGCGCCCGTATTTTTATCAATTATGCCTTCTTCCTTTGCAAGCTCACGCAAACGATTTTCAAAATCAACGGAATTAAATGTTTCAAACCCTTTTGTATCCCATTCAATTTTTAGTTTCTTCCGGGCCTGCAGTGCGGTCCAGTAAGAATTGGCAATAACGGCAACGCCGACTGAATGATGCCGCCCCATTATTTTCTCGGTCTCAACAACTTTCTCAACGCCGGGAATTTTCAGCGCTTCACCGGCGTCAAAACTTTTTAGGGTACCACCTATCACCGGGCACCTTTCTACACTGGCATACAACATGCCCGGCACTTGTGCATCGATACCGAATTCGGCTTTTCCGTTTGTTTTTAGCGCGACGTCCGGCCGTTTGATGCGTTTGCCTAATATTTTAAAATCTTTTGGATCTTTTAATTTTGGTTCTTTTGGCAGCTCGAGTTTGGAAGCTTCTTCCAGCAGGTCCGCATAAGCAAGTTTTCGATTGCTTTGTTTGTGAATCACTTTCCCGTTCTCAGCGTAACAACTTGCAACGTCAACGCCCCATTTAGTACTGGCTGCCGTAATGAATACTTCCCTGGCGGAAGCGCCAATCTTTCTGAGATCTGTGTAATTGTTTCTTATGGATGAACTGCCTCCTGCTCTTTGGGCATTCCCCAATTCTTTTTCCCCGTTGGATTGTTTAATGATAACCTGGTCGAGGGACACTTCAAATTCCTCCGCTATCAATGCAGGGATGGATTGAAAAGTTCCCTGGCCCATTTCAGGTTTTGTATTGTAAATGGTGATATTACCGTTTGACTCTACAAGAATATACGGTGTGAAATTTTTTGCCAGGGATGCATCAGGCGTTTTTCCACCATAACTATCGTATGAAACGCCCAGCCAGAGTGCAATGCTGGCACCTCCTGTATTTCTGATAAAAGCTCTCCTGGAAACCGGTGTCATAGGTGGTTGATTTGTTTACAGCATTAATTGGAAATTATTGGCAGTTGGTCTTTAATCTTCAATTGGTTTTATTCTCCTGGCATTTTTAAGCCACAGGAAATGTGCCAGCGCAACAATCACAGTCTTGTTATCTAAATTTACTTGAAAGAATTGTATTATTTCAGGAGAAATCGATTTTTCCGGCAGAAGCAAGAAAAAGTCTGTTGCTTCAAATAACGTTTTAAAATATCTGTTCTATAATCCTAAATCCAATTTTAAGCTCCCTTGTCTTGGGAATTTGGTTTGCCACAATCAAAAACAAAATGACAGGACTTGCACAATCACGCTGACCGCCGTTGTTGGTATGAGGCATAGCAATGTGCTTAAGCCTACCAACAACAAATTAGCGGGTCAGACGTTTCACGAATCAGGCCTTTTCATTTTTTGCGCTTGTTACTTTCTCGTTCTTGAAAAAAAGAAAGTAACCCCCGCCTGAATGACTAGTCGGGCAGGAAAGAAAATTCAAGGCAAACCTCCGCCCGGATGACTCCGTTCGGACGGGCGATCGCTCCTTCCCCACAATGCAACTTGCGGCACTAATCAAAATCAACTTTTTACAAATCTGTCATTGGCACACATACAGCAATTTCAGACCATAATGGACGCTTTTCCGAACGCTTCGACGGCAAAAGTTTGTATGAACAAACGAACATTCTTTAGATCGAATTATATTTTGATTCATAATGGTTTACTCTAACATCCAATTTCTTTCTCAAAATTATCCAATACATTTTAAATTTTATCAAAAGCATCATGGTCTAATTAAAAAAGCAAAATACTTACCTAATTTTATTTCTATTAAACAAACGTCTACAAACTAATTGCAGGTTTAGTTCTAATTATGCCGCCTTATTTACAATTACCATTGCTTATGCCAGGCAAAAATCTTCTGTACCGTAGAAAAATACTGCGTCAGCTGTATTTCGAAAACATATTGTCTTGTTCAGACATAAGCGAGAGAATTGATAGAAGCATTCCTGTTACAACCAAAATGTTGGCCGAACTCATCGGTGCCGGGGCGGTATTGGAAACGGGTTATGCACCCTCAACAGGAGGGCGCCGGCCGCAAACCTACGCGATTAAGCCTGATATTATTTATGTAGTAGCAGTGGCAATGGATCAGTTTGTTAGCCGGATTGCTATCATGGATATGCATAACAGGTTTGTTACTCCGGTGGTGAAATTCGATCTGCCGCTGGCAGATGCTTACGACGCATTGGATCTGGTTTCTCAAAAGATCAATGAATTGGTGGGGGCTTCCGGAATTGAAAAGACTGTTATAGCAGGCGTTGGTATAGGAATGCCGGGATTTGTTGATATCCAGAAAGGTCTTAATTATTCCTTCTTCGAAACGAGACAGCAAAGCATTGTAGAGTTTATGGAAGGGCGGGTAGGTATACCTGTATTTATTGATAATGACAGCAGTTTGATAGCCCTGGCCGAACTGCGTTTTGGCGCAGCCAAAAAGAAACGTAACGCAATGGTGATAAACATTGGGTGGGGTATAGGTTTAGGGTTGATCCTGAATGCGGGATTATTCAGGGGTAATAATGGCTTTGCCGGTGAATTCAGTCATATGCCGCTTTTTTCAAATGGTAAGATCTGCAGTTGTGGTAAATCCGGTTGCCTTGAAACAGAAGCATCACTTGCGGTAGTTTCAGAAAAGGCACAAGCCGGGCTGAATAATGGAAAGATCTCAGTATTGGAACGTATTCCGGAAAACTATGAACAGGCGAGTGATACCATAATAAATGCTGCTGCCAAAGGTGATAAGTTCTCCATCGAATTGCTTTCTGAATCTGGTTATAATATCGGACGTGCAGCTGCTATTCTTATTCACGTGTTGAATCCTGAAGTCATCATTTTAAGTGGCAGGGGTGCTTCTGCCGGTAAATTATGGCAAGCGCCCATTCAACAGGCTATAAATGAACATTGCATTCCAAGATTAGCTGAGAAAACTTCTATCGAAATATCTTCTTTAGGACACCAGGCTGAATTAATAGGAGCGGCCGCTTTAGTAATGGAAAACTATGAAAAAGTGTAACCCTGCTGAAAAATGAAAAATTAACAATTAACACATGTACCCCTTTCATAAGAGTACTTCAAATCTGTACTATTCAATTAAACAACAAACAACGATGAAGACAAAAACTACACGTCTTTTGCTTTTTATGCTGCTCTGCATAGGAAGCATGTTTGCCTATGGGCAAGAAAAAATGACGGTTGCAGGAACGGTCAGGGACTCTGCCGGCAACGGTCTTGAAAGCGCAACCATTAATGAAAAAGGAACATCCAACAGGGTTGCTACCGACAAAAGCGGCAGCTTTACGCTGAAAGTAAAGCCGGGTGCGGTTTTGGTTGTATCCTATGTGGGATATTCAAACAAAGAGATCCCTGCAACTTCTTCCATGCAGATAACGCTTTTAACTGGCGCACAGGATGCTGGCGCGGAAGTGGTTGTTACCGCGTTGGGTATTAAAAAAGAAGCTAAAGCCTTGGGTTATGCTGTGTCAAAAATTGACAATGACAGGATCATGGCCAGCGGTACCCCATCCAATGCTTTACAGGCACTCTATGGTGCTGCACCAGGTGTACAGGTTGCTGCTACAGCCGCAGGTCCATCAGGTGGTATGAAGATCAACATTCGTAACGCGGTGTCTTTTGACCAGAATTCATCAACTCGTCCTTTGATTGTTGTTGATGGCGTTCCCATTCACGACCAAAATACACAAATGGGTTATGGTGCTACAGACCGTGATAACGGTACCGGTATCAACGACATCAACCCTGATGACATTGCATCCTTCGAAATTCTGAAAGGTGCTAAAGCATCTGTATTATATGGTAGTGAAGGTGCGAATGGTGTTGTGCTTATTACAACCAAAAGCGGTGCTAAAGGTAAAGGTTTAGGCGTAGCAGGCTCTTTTACCACTACATGGGATCGTGCTGCGTTCCTTCCTAAATTACAAAATGAATATGGAACAGGATCCAGCCCCAGTAACGCCAGGAACGATGCCCAGGGATATTATATTGATGCAAACGGAAAAAGAGCACTCGCTACTTCTTTAGGAGATGGATATGGTGCTGCGGCTTTCGGACCTCATTTCGACCCAAGCGTGAAGCTTGTATGGTGGGATGGTGTTGAAAGACCATGGGAGGCTCAAACCAAAAATATCTACAACGATCTGTACCAGACAGGACATCAGAACACTGCAAATGTGGCTGTAAGTGGTGGTAACGATCAGGGCCAGATCCGTTTTTCATATACTAATATGAACATGACTCCGATCAGGCCAGGTTCTGAGTATGCCAAAAATACTTTCAGTCTTAATACATCTTACAAACTAAACGATAACATTACGCTTAAATATACAGGCAACTTTTATAGTTCCAAAAATGTGAATGCAGCCAACCTGAACACCATGAACGGTGAAGGCCAGCAGGCAAACATTGGAGCGTATAGTGCAGATATTAATGTAGGCTTGTTAAAGTCGCACATGGTAACGCCTGATGGCTATAACTACTTCGCCAGCCCCCAACGTAGAAATCTGATTTCAAACGGAAGGCAGGCTGTTGTAGGTTTTCTATGGGATCAGCTGGAAAATCAGTCCACTTTCACAAGAACGCACAACATTCAGTCTTTAACAGCTGACATTAAGCTGACGAAGATCTTCAGTGCTACAGTAATGGGTGGTATGGATTACAGCACCGAAAGAAATGTATATAAAGGTAAATTGTTGGATCCTCAGTTGACAGGACCTAACAGTGGTTTTATGTACAGTGATGTGACCAACATTTACAAAAATACATACGGCCAGGGTATGCTGAACTTCAATACCAAAATAAATGCTGATTTTGATCTGTCTGGTTTTGTAGGTGGTGCGATCAGACGAAATTATACAGAAGGAAAAGGCGCCTCTGTTAATGGTTACGGACAACTGGTTATTCCTAACTACTTCTCATTTAACAACCTGCCGTTGGGTGTACAACCTCAATACCAGTTTAATAACGGAGAGGACATGTTATACAGCTTGCTGGCATCAGCACAGATGGCCTGGAGAAACCAGCTTTTTATAGAAGCACAGGCCAGACAAGACTGGTCATCCATTTTGCCTCCGAACAACAACAGTTATTTCTACCCTGGTTTAAGCGCAAGCTGGATTTTAAGTCAGAGCCTGAAACTGCCAGCGGTGGTAGATTATGCTAAAGTAAGAGCTTCATGGGCTGATGTAGGTCGTCCGGGCCCTCGCTATTTCAGTAATGTGAACTATGCTACATCACAAACCGGCGGCGGTTATGTACTTACTCCTCCATCTGATCTTCCTCCAATGGATGCGAATGGCATTCCTAATCTGAAACCTGAGCGTAAACGTGAATATGAGCTTGGCCTGGAAACTTACCTGTTCAAGAACAGAAGACTTGGCGTAGACTTTTCTTATTACAGATCTAATATCTACGACCAGATTATGGCTGTAGCTGCACCTCCCGGTATGGGCGTTAAGAACATTCGTATGAACGCTGGTGAGGTTACCAACAGAGGATGGGAACTGGCTATTAAAACAAAACCAATTTATACGAAAGATTTCAAATGGGATGTGAATTTGATGTTTGCAAGTGGTAAAACTTATGTTGAGAAACTGGATGGCAAACTGCAGTCACTCACATTGTGGAACGCGTTCAACTCAGTAAATGCTGTGGCAAATGTTGGCCAACAATATGGCATGCTTTACCTGACCAAATCAAACTACACTTACAACAATCCAAACGATCCTAAAGATCCAAACAATGGTAAAAAAGTAGTTAACTCTGCGGGATCAAGCTATGACTATCAGAGCACTGCAAAGTTGATTGGCAAAACAATTCCTGATGTAACAGGCGGATTCTTTACATCTTTCTCTTATAAAAACTTCCGGGTTCTTGCCAATATGGACTACCAGTTTGGTGCAACCTTCCTGTCAGGATCTGAAACTTATATGATGGCTGCAGGTGTTTTAAAAGAGTCTTTGAAATACAGAGATGCTGCACATGGTGGAGCTGATTACTACCTGGATGCGTCTTCTGCTAAAGTTGCGGGCGTAAACCCCAACGGTGGCGCAACCTTCCACGATGGTGTGATATTGGATGGCGTTGCCAAAGATGGTACAAAGAATACAAAAGTTGTTTCTGCAGAGAATTATTATTATGATTCTTATTTCTCAAATGGCTTCTTCCCCGAAGACAGGATCTACAAAAGCGATTATATAGCGCTGCGTAACGTGGCTCTTGACTACACTTTGAACCCAAGGTTCGCTCAAAAAGTGTTCATGAGCAACCTGGTGATTTCAGTTTTTGCAAACAATGTGGCTTATCTATACAAAGCTGCACCAAATTCAATACCTGAATCAACCAACGGAACAGGTTGGGGCGTGGGTTCTTACGGAACAACTGCGTTACCTACACAGCGTTCAATAGGATTTTCTATTAAAGCTAAATTTTAAAAACAACTAAGATGAAATTCATAAAAATAAAATCATTTTTCTTGTTTACGCTGTTACTGTCTTCGGTAGCGTGTAAAAAGAAGTTAGAAGACTTATACCAAAATCCCGACGGGTATTCGAAAGAAATGGCCGATAAGTCCGGAGTAAGCGTTATCTCAGGATTTTTCACTTCCCAATTAACACAGGGATTCTTCCTCAGTGGCGATTACGGTTCTGTTTACCACCAGGTGAGAAGCGGAGACAGGATCATGGGGAATGCGATTCAGATCTATCACACAACTGCGGAAGGAAGCGCTTATTCCCTTGCGGATGTTGAGCACGACTGGGGCACCGGCGGTTTTAACGAGTCTGTATTTAACTTTGTTAATACCCAATGGATCACTCCAATACTTTGGGCTCAACGTGAATACAACAACATTCCTGCCGGAAAACGAAGCAATCTGGATAGCCTGTACATAACCCTGATGCATGTTTTAAAGGGTTATGCATATCAGAGAGCTACTGATATGTATGATAAGGTTCCTTACATTGAAACAGGTTCAGCTGGTGGCCTTGATGGCGTTAAAGCAAAATACCTGGGGCAATCAGATATTTATCCTAAAATCATCAGTGATTTTAAAGCTGCTGATGATGTATTGACCAACCTGACACTTTCTGCAACGGAGCAGGCGTCATTTGCCCAGCAGGACATTCTTTTTAATGGAAACTTTTTGCAATGGCGTAAATACATTAACTCATTAAGGTTGCGTTGTGCAATGAATGTGAGCGAGCAGCTACCCAGCCTGACAAGCCAGGTGCTTGCTGACCTGGCAGGCAAACCTTTGCTGTCTGATTATAACGATGTAGCTGGTGTAGCAGACATCGCGGTTATTGCACCTTCCCGTATTTGTAATGAGCTGGGTATTACCCGTGCTTACAGAGAAAGAGCGGATGATTGCCGTGCAGGCAAGAAATTCCTGCAGGATGTAATGAATTGTCAACCGACTGTAGGAAGCAAAGTGGTGAACGGACAGACATTATACTATTTTGCCGGCGATAATTCAACAACAGGCCTGGTAAATGGTACTGTTGACCCACGCGTTTCTTACATCTTCTCTCCTGACTGGAGCGGCAGATACCTTGGCGTTGATACAAAATGGGATGGCGGAACCGATGCAAACAGTTATTTTAACCAGATTATGCGTGGTTATTATATCAACGATCCTATCTTAACTGATATAACAAAAACAACTTTCTATTACGGAAAAAACAACAGCCAGTCAATCACTTTGGATGACGCATCACAGAAAGATTTGTCTAAACGTGAAGCATTCCTGTTAAAAACACTTCGCAGCAAATGTGCTAACTACGAAGACAATAACTGGAACGTAGGTACTGAGAACATTCTTGTTGCAGAATACAATGTGCGCCCGCAATTCAACTTTGCGTTGAAATATCCTACTATTCATGCTGTTGAAACTGAGCTTTCCTTAGCTGAAGCAGCAGTAAGAGGTTTTGGTCAATTGAACGGTGCTGCTCGCGATCACTACAAAAAAGCGATTGAGTTATCATGTAAGTATTGGTACGACCTGAATGTATCAAATCAATATTCTAAGTCAACTTTGCCGGCCATGCCGTCAACTATGGATGATTCCAGGATCAATACCAAGCCTGCAATGGAATATAATGCAAGTGCCTATGCTGAATTTGCAGCTCAGAAATTTGATGCAATGTCAAGTACTCAAAAAGTTCAGGCAATTTTTAATCAGCTTCAGCTGCATTACAACATGTTGAACTTTGAAGTGCCATATACTGCTGCCCGCAGGTTAATTAAATACCTGGGTACAAATCCGGCTGCTCAATATGAAAGATTCAAGTGGAAAGAAAAAATGACTTATCCAAGTGGTGTTCAGGCTTCTGATCCTGATGGTTGGGCAATCATTAGCCCCACTAACAATCCGGATCTTCCTGTATGGATAACAGGCCGCACTGCTAAATGGAAAAATACACTGGAGTAAGCATATTAAACTACGAGTTATCCAACTGAAATAAATAAATATAATTAGTTAGCCCCTTTCTTTTTAGGAAGGGGCTTTTACTTTTCTGTGATTGTGTAATACCCATTGTTTAAGGCTTCCTGTATAGAATAATTCGACAAACGTCTACAAAACAATTGTGCTTTGGGAGACGATTATAATTAAACGACCGGTAAATTTGTTTGCACTTTAGTACATATGAATAGTACGCTCCTTTCTTTCTAGGGGGAGCTTTTTATCACGATATGCGCAGTGTTTTTTTTGCAGGAGGAGAAAATGGAAAATGTGGATGGATGAACATATGCGCAGGTCAAATATTTTTCGAACAGTTTTTTAAAAATAGGTCTAATTCAACACGCCTCTTTCTTTTTAGTCGGAGGCTTTTGTTTTCTTTTGAATGAAGCAGTTTTCAGGCAAATTCCGGAAGAGACAAGATTAAAATGCAGCTAAATAAATTATAGATAAAAGAGCCTTAAGTTCAAGTAGTAAGTGAGTAGTATTTTCTCATAATTACGCCCTTTTCTTTTTAGTTGGGGGCCTTTATATTTGATGATAACACAAAGTTAAACCCATGACAACCCGATGAAAATTACTTTTGCCCCAAATCGACAAACGCTAACAAATTGCGTGTTTATTTTCATTTAATGTCATACATTAAACAAGTTACAATTATTTGCAGATCAGCCATAAAGCAAAACCAATGAAAAAGTCAATCATTTCTTTTTTAGTCTTAAGCGTTATTTCTTGCACCGTTTCAATAGCCCAGGACGTAACTGCGCGCTTTAAGAAGATAAACGAAACATTTCTGAACCCTCAATCCTCTGTTGTAATGATCGCAGCGCATAGGGGCGCACATCTTGAGGCACCTGAAAACTCTTTGGCATCTTTCAAAAAAGCCATTGAATTAGGTATAGACATTGTTGAGCTGGATGTTCGCAGAACAAAAGATGGCAAGCTGGTTCTTATGCATGATAAAACGGTAAACAGAACAACAAACGGAACCGGACGCGTTGATAGTCTAACCTTTGCAGAAATCCGGAATCTGCGATTAATGCATAACGGGCAACCGACTGAAGAGAAAGTGCCTACACTGGAGGAAGCATTGATGGTTGCTAAAGGAAAAATACTGGTGGATCTGGATATAAAGGCTGATGAAGCCATCGACCAGATTGTTGCGACAGTTAAAAGCACACACTCTGAAAATAATTGTTTTTTCCTGGCATATGAGCCGGAGCAGGTAAATGCACTGAGAGCTACGGATCCTTCGTTTCGCTATCTTATGAGAACGGAGAATGCAATTATGGTTGATACACTTATGCCTAAAATGAAAGTGGAAGCAGTGCATATCGATCCGTCTCACTATACTGCGCATGTTGTTAGTACGATTAAAAACAACCATGCAAGAATCTGGATCAATGCTTTGGGAGATGTTGATAAAAAAGCCTTAGCCTCAAATGCATCGGCTTATGAAGAAGTATTAAAGTATGGAGCTAATATTATTCAAACTGATCAGCCGGCATTATTAAAAGCATATTTGATCAAGACAGGACGCTACTATTAGTGCGTATGCTGTTGACAGTTAGAAAAAAATGTGTCCTGCATTTTTAAAATGTAGGACACATTTTTTTCTCAGGGCGTTACCGGTATTGATGAAGTTTTAGCTCTAAAAAAAATTATAACAATAAATAGCAAAAAGGTGTCCTACATTTCAAAAATGTAGGACACCTTTTTGCTTCTACTGACATTGATGATTACTTCTTCTCTTATAAAAAAAATTTGCCGCCATAAATATTCATCGTAATATTGCGATATGGGAGCTACAAAAGCAGACTTATTTACCAAAGAACAAAATGAAATTGCAACCATGGCAAAGGCTTTGGCCCATCCCGCCCGCATTGCCATTTTGCAGTACCTGGTTAAAAAGAATGCCTGTGTTTGCGGAGATTTGGTGGAGGAGCTGGGTTTGGCCCAGGCTACAACCTCTCAACATTTAAAAGAGCTCAAAACAGCCGGCATTATTCAGGGAAATATTGAAGGCGCAAGTGTTTGTTACTGCATTGAACCAAAGATCTGGATCAAATACAAGGAACTATTCAACTCATTCTTTAAAGAAGTAACGCTTACCGGTAAGTGTTGCTGATTTTTTTGCCTAATATCATCGCAATATTGCGATAGTGATTTAAAAATTAAACTTATGTCATCCGATCAACAACTGAAAGATCTTGTAAGGCAGAAGTATAGCGAAATAGCTTTACAGGATAAAGAAACAAATCAATCCTCATGCTGTGGTTCCGGTGGATGTTCTACTGAGGTATACAACATAATGAGTGACGATTATACAAAACTGGAAGGTTATAATGCCGACGCAGACTTAGGGCTTGGCTGTGGACTGCCCACTCAATTTGCGCAAATTAAGCCGGGAGACGTTGTTATTGATTTGGGAAGCGGTGCGGGTAATGATTGTTTTGTCGCCAGGTCGCAAACAGGCGAAACAGGCAAAGTAATTGGAATCGATTTTACTCCTGCGATGATAGAGAAAGCAAGGCAAAACGCGGAAAGACGCAATTTCAACAATGTGGAATTCAGGCAGGGCGACATTGAAAAAATACCCGTATCGGCAAACGTTGCAGATGTTATTGTAAGCAACTGTGTATTGAATTTGGTTCCCAACAAGGCAGGGGTTTTCAGTGAAATATTCCGTGTGCTTAAACCTGGCGGACACTTCAGTATTTCTGATATTGTTTTGGTGGGAGAATTGCCCGGTAATTTAAAAGAAGCTGCAGAAATGTACGCTGGTTGTATTAGCGGTGCTATTCAAAAAACAGAATACCTGGCTTTAATTAAAGATGCCGGCTTTGAGTCGATAACCATACAAAAAGAGAAAGCCATTTATATTCCCGACGATATTCTGTCGAAATATTTACAAGCGGAAGAAATTGACGCGTTCCGGAAGATCGACACAGGAATTTACAGCATAACTGTTTTTGCTCGTAAGCCTGGTTGTTGTGCTCCGGGAAGCGGCTGTTGTTAATCTTTACAAACTATAATCTTTACTACATATGTCCGTCAGCACTTGTGCGCCTGTTACCAATAGAAAGCGGCTCACTTTTTTAGATCGCTATTTGACGCTTTGGATATTTACGGCAATGGTCGTTGGGGTAGCAATTGGATACTTTATTCCGAAAACAGCAGATTACATTAACTCCTTTCAATCCGGAACAACAAACATTCCGATAGCAGCAGGATTGATATTGATGATGTATCCACCATTGGCCAAGGTTAAATACGAGCAACTGGGAAAAGTGTTCCGTAACACAAAGATTCTTTCTCTTTCGCTCCTGATGAATTGGATAATCGGGCCCCTGTTAATGTTTTTTTTAGCCGTTTTATTTCTGCACGATAAACCCGAATATATGGTCGGGCTTATTATGATAGGGATTGCCCGGTGCATTGCAATGGTTATAGTTTGGAATGAACTGGCCGAAGGCAACCGGGAATATGCTGCAGGCTTAGTTGCGTTAAACAGTATTTTTCAGGTGCTTTTTTACAGCTTTTTCGCCTGGCTCTATATCACCATCCTTCCTCCGTATTTTGGGCTTAAAGGGCTTGATATTAACATTAGCATTCATCAAATTGCACAAAGTGTATTGATCTATTTAGGCATTCCCTTCGCAGCCGGATTGATAAGCAGATTTATTCTTATACGAATTAAGGGGCAGCATTGGTACGAGAAGAAATTCATTCCGCTTATTAGTCCGGCCACGCTGATTGCGCTGCTGTTTACTATTGTAGCCATGTTCAGTTTAAAAGGCAAATTAATTGTTGCTATTCCTTTTGACGTTATTAGAATTGCCGTTCCGCTGGTAGCATATTTTTCGATCATGTTTCTCGTTACTTTTTTCTTTGGAAAATCGCTTGGTGCAGACTATTCACAAAATGCTGCGCTATCGTTCACGGCTGCCGGAAACAACTTTGAATTAGCGATTGCAGTATCGATAGGTATATTCGGAATTAATAGCGGTCAGGCTTTTGCCGGAGTTATAGGGCCATTGGTTGAGGTACCGGCTCTGATCGCTTTAGTTAACGTCGCATCCCGGCTAAGGAAAAAATACTACGGTACATTAACCACATAAAACCACTAATAAATCAAAGATGAAAATTGCACTCTTCTCAGATATCCATGCAAATCTGCCGGCATTAGAAGCTTTTTTTAAAGATGTTGATTCCAGAAATCCGGATGCCATATACTGTCTTGGCGATCTTGTTGGCTATAATGTTTGGCCTAACGAAGTGATTGATGAAATACGTAGCCGTCGCATCCCTACAATTGCAGGTAATTATGACTTTGGCATTGGAAGAATGAGTAATGAATGTGGCTGCGCATACAAAACAGAACAAGAGAAAGCCAATGGAAGTGTTTCTATATCTTTTACCAATGAAATTATTAAAAACGAACAAAGAGCTTATTTAAGAACGTTGCCTGCCCACATAAAAGTGGAATTTCAATTGAATAACGACAAGCTAAACTTGCTGCTCGTTCATGGCAGTCCACGAAAGATAAACGAATACTTATTCGAAGACAGAGACGAAAAAAGTTTGCTGCGAATTATGCAGGATGCAGATGCAGACATTATGTGCTTCGGCCACACGCATAAACCTTATCACAGAATATTGAATTCCGGTACAGACGGCAAAGATCATTTCAGGCATGCCGTAAATATCGGCTCAGTTGGAAAGCCAAAAGATGGTGACCCGCGCGGAGGATATGTTATGTTGCATATTAATGAAGAGGGTTCCATCGAAAAAACTGATTCGATAAAAGTTGAATTTATCAGGTTCAACTATGACATTGAAAAAGCTGCAAAAGCTGTTGAAGAAAGTCCTTTACCAAATGAATATGCAGATATGTTAAGAAGTGCATAAGTGAGCAAGCGGCAGAAACGTGTCCTGCATCTTCAAGATGTAGGACACGTTTCTTTCTTAACGAAAAATTCTCCCTGAGCTTTTCAACAAACCAACATTGAGCTTTTTACCAAAGTCAACCGTGCGATGATGTTCGAGATTTGCGTTATCAAATTATAACACAATGAAGCAAATCAGTAAAATGTACATCAACGGAGAATTTTACACTCCGCATGGTACGGAAGTCATCGACATCATTAACCCCGCTAATCAACAGGTCATAGGCAGAGCCGTTCTTGCTGATGAACAAGATACCATACGCGCTATCGAAAGTGCAAAAAAAGCATTCGAATCGTTCTCAACATCTACAAAAGAAGAACGGCTGCAATATCTTCAGCGCTTGCATGACGCCGTTATGGATCGGGTAGAAGATCTGAAAGAGGCCACGATTGAAGAATATGGTGCTACACCGCAGCGCGCCTTATGGTCCAATCGTTACGCGGCAGAAACTTTTCTTTACTTCAAAGATGTATTGGCGGACTTTAATTTCGAAGAGCGGGTTGGGAAATCAAAGGTTGTATCAACTCCCATTGGCGTAACAGCTATTTTAACAGCATGGAATTCCAACGCAGGTTCTGTTTGTGTGAAGCTGGCTGCAGCTGTTGCCGCGGGTTGTACAACAGTTATTAAGCCGAGCGAGCTGAGTATTTTGCAAACCCGGGTGTTGATGGAATGTTTTGATAAGGCAGGATTGCCAGCAGGCGTGATCAACGTAATTAATGGGCGTGGCGAAACACTTGGCCCGGTGTTGTCAACACATCCTGACATTGCGAAAGTTACCTTTACAGGATCTACTGCGGTAGGTAAAATAATAGCGCGCAATGCGCTCGAATCAATGAAAAGGCTAACACTTGAAATGAGCGGTAAATCACCAAATATTATCCTGGATGATGCTGATCTGGCAACTGCGGTTCCGTTAGCCGTTAATACCTGTTTTCAAAACAATGGTCAGGCCTGTGTTGCGGCTTCAAGACTCATCGTTCCAGAAAAACTGCTTCCTGAAATAAAGGAACGTATTGTGGAATTTGTTCGTGGTTTAAAAGTGGGATTGCCTTCAGATGAAAAAACAGATATCGGTCCATTGATCAATCAGAAACAATATGACCGCATTCAGCACTACATCCGATCCGGTATTGAAGAAGGTGCCGAATTGCTAATTGGTGGGGAAGGGAAACCTGAAGGATTTTCTGAAGGTTATTTTGTAAAACCAACAGTATTTGCAAATGTTACGCCTGATATGACAATTGCCCGCGAAGAGATCTTTGGCCCGGTATTAAGTATATTAACTTACCGTACAGAAGAAGAGGCAATCCGTATGGCCAACGATACAATTTATGGATTGCAGGCGTATATTAGTTCCTCTGATGTGGAAAGAGCAAATAATATTGCCAGGAAAATTAACGCAGGAAGGGTGTTGATCAACACCATGCACCACGATCCTTTGGCGCCGTTTGGTGGCTTCAGGCAATCGGGTATCGGCAGGGAAGGTGGCATTTACGGCATAAAAGAGCAACTTGAGCCCAAAGCAATTTTATCTTGATGAAGATGGAAAGTAAAACACAGTCTGCTATTCTGTATTCCTGCTACTACAATGTTAGCCGGGACGGTGAGAACTTTGTGCCTGACCATACATTGAGCTATCAGATCTCCGGAACGTTAACGTTGAACGACGGATCAAAAAGCTATCCATCTAAAGTTGGTGCGTTGCGCCTGGTGCGAAGGAATCAATTGCTCAAATTTGTTAAGCAACCTTCGGAAAAGGAAAGTTTCAAATCGCTGTCCATTTATTTTACTCAGGAGGTGTTGAAAGATTTTAGCCTCGAGTACGGAATAACAGCAGATAAAAAGCCAATGGACAATCCGGTTATAGATATCAACAGCAATGCTTTTTTTAACAACTATATCCAGTCCATGCTGGATTATCAGCAGGCGGATAATTTTCACGATGAGCGCCTGGTGAAATTAAAGCTGAGAGAAGGCATATTGCTTCTATTGCACGCGGATCCGAGGCTGAAGGATATTTTGTTTGATTTTGCGGATCCGTACAAAATAGATCTGGAAGCTTTTATGAACAAGAACTTTCACTTTAATGTTCACCTGGATAGGTTTGCATATCTAACCGGAAGAAGCCTAGCGTCTTTCAAGCGCGATTTCGAAAAGCAATTCAACACAACTCCCGGTCGCTGGCTGCTTCAAAAACGGCTGCAGGAAGCATATTATTTGATCACCACAAAAAGAAAAGCGCCGTCAGATATTTATATCGATCTCGGCTTTGAAGATCTGTCTCATTTTTCCTACACATTCAAAAAACAATTTGGTATAGCTCCTTCTAAAATTAATCAATAAACGCTTTGTCTATTTCAACCATCATTTTGTCCGCTTCACCAACAAGCAACCTTTCAGTGCACGGGTAGCCGGGTAGTTTTACACTGCATTATTGCAAAACAATCATCTACTCACTTCTTAATTTTTCGCTGATATGAAAAATAATACAAGGCACGCTTTTTCTCGTGTATGGGCGGTTGCGATATTTCTAGTGGTGACAGTAATCATCAGTTCAATAGATGCTGTTGCGTCTTCCGCAGATAACAATGTAAAATATAACGTAGCGGCATCTTTTGACTCCGTTAAACAAATCAATGCAGGTGTTTTGAATGTGGGATATGTTGATGTGGGTCCTGCAGACGGCGTGCCCGTAATATTATTGCATGGCTGGCCATATGACATACATAGCTATACCGAAGTTGCGGGTTTACTGACCGCCAAAGGTTACAGGGTGATCGTTCCTCACTTAAGAGGGCATGGTACAACGCTGTTCCTTAATAAAGACACTTTCAGGAACGGTGAGCAGGCCGCAGTTGCACAGGATATTCTGGATCTGATGGATGCGCTCCATATTAAAAAAGCAGTTATCGGCGGCTTTGACTGGGGAGCAAGAACTGCAAATATCATTGCTGCACTATGGCCTGAGCGTTGCATAGCAATGGTAAGTGTAAATGGCTATCTGATTAACAATCTCGAAAGAAACAAAAAGCCTTTGTCTCCAAAAGCTGAATGGGGTTGGTGGTATCAATATTATTTTGCAACAGAGCGCGGTAAAGTGGGGTATACTGCAAACTGGTATGACTTCAACAAATTGATATGGAAAAACATTTCTCCAAACTGGCATTTTGATGATGCTACATATGACCGTTCTGCAGCATCATTTAAAAATTCCGATTATGCAGCTGTCGTGATTCACAATTACCGCTGGCGACTGAGCCTGGAGCCGGGAGAAAAACAATATGATGCTATTGAGGAAAAGCTAGCCACGGCACCGAAAATTACAGTGCCGTCAGTAACGCTCGATGGTGATTCAGACGGTGTTGTTCCTGCCAGTGATGGCTCAGCCTATGCAAATATGTTTACAGCTAAGCATGTGCACCACATCATAAAAGGAGCAGGACACAATCTGCCACAGGAAACTCCGCAAGCATTTGCTGACGCAATTGCAGAAGCAGCAGGATATGCAAAATAATTTTCAAATCATAAATTGAATATCATGACTGAGCAACAACTAATCGATGTTAAGAACGATTTTCAGGTAGAAATAGAGAAAGTGTTATACACAGGCACGGTACGCATTACAGGAGGTCGTGAAGGCAAAGCCAAAAGCAGCGATGACCGTTTGGAAATTAACCTTTCAACACCCGGTGGAACAGGAGCCGGAACCAATCCTGAGCAGTTATTTGCCGCAGGTTGGTCCGCATGTTTCATTGGCGCCATGCGGCACAACGCTCCAAGGTTGTCAATCATAATTCCTAACGACGTTGCCATTGACGCTGAAGTGGATCTGGCAACCAATTACGATGGATTCTGTTTACAGGCAAGGTTGAATGTAAGTTTACCCGGGCTATCACCGGAACAGGCATTAGCATTGGTTGAAGCCGCACATGAAACATGTCCTTATTCCAAAACAACCCGCGGCAATATCAATGTCCAGATCAATGTATCTATGTAAAATATAATTTAGAAAACTAAAAAATCCGGATTTTAAACAGGAAGCTCCGCTGGAGCTTACAGTGTCGTTAGTTAATGATATTAACCTAGAGAGTTGTTCAAGCTGATTGGCGTATTATGTTAGGATTTGCGTTAACCGGGAAGCAGCATTAACTCTTCTCCGGCAGCAGTGTTGAATGAGATGATCGCGCCGCTAACATGCATTTCTTTTCTTTTATTACTTTTTACGATCACCTGTTTATTAGGCCATGGATTCTTTAGCACACAGTCCTTTCCTTTTTCACTCATAATTTTTATGTATTGAACTGATTGGTCTTTTAGCGCTGAGGAAACTAAGAAAGCGCCATCACATCTGATTTTCTCAAAAGCTGCATCCTTTGTTTTGGGCCACACTTCAAAAACGCGAATTGTATTCTGGTGGGACATACACAGCATCTCATTAATGGTGTTCGGCACCGTGCTGCAATTTTCGATTCCGTGTGGGTTGTTCAGCTGAAAACCGTTTGGATAGGTATGCAAACTATATTCACGTAATTTTTGCAGTATCGTATCTGCATTATAGCCAACCCTTACAGCTGCCGGAAAAAAGCTGTTAGAGCCATTCATGTCCAGCCAGCGTTGCATTTCATCAATAGTGTTGCGTGCAGTTTGCAAAAGGCTGCTGTCGCTATTTAATCCTATCTGTCCGCCGGGGTATATGTGTTGAATGCCAAGGGTATTTCCATCCCACCATGCAGTGCCTTTTTCGCTATATCTGAATACTGTTCTTCCGTTTTTTTCCTGGAGCGGAAATGGGGCAATTGAATCATGCTTGTTTTGCCAGTCTTTTCGCACGCTCTCGTCAACATGTAGCAAACTACTCATGTCAATCGCTGTTTTCAAAATTGACGGCACCAGGCCCAGGGAAAGAATCGGATTTTTAGTGCCAATGGTACCTTCGTGTATTGCATCGTTCAAAATAATGTATCTGTCATTTTCTTTCTTTAAATAGTGTTGCCAGAAAACAGCTACAGCTTTGACGAAAGGATAAACACGTTTGGTAAATGCAATATCATATGTTTTGTAGAATTGCATGGAGAAGTTTACAGCACAGTAAGCTGCATTGCTTTTTTGACCGAAGAACAGTCCCTCATCTTCTACCTGCTTTTCGGAAATATAACCATTCATGTATTTGCGCATCAGGTCATTTTCCCGTGTTGTCTCTATGCCCAACGGGCCAATGCCAACCGGGTATAAAATTCCGTCCGGGATCTGTGCGATCTTCTGAGAATAGTATTTGCCCCGTTGCATGAAGTCAAGCAATGGTGCTTCATAGGGCAATGCCTGTTGCAAATGGTTGGATGAGTATAAAGCGTAGAACGGAGCTGTGTAATTATAATTAAGATGATAATCTCCGTTCCATGCCGGAATTTCACGGGTTACCCAGCTGCCGAATATGCCCGGAGGAAATTTCGCATCCCTGCTGCACGATGCCATCGTATATTGCGAAGCGTAGTATTGATGCGCAATTACAGAATCTTCAATATTTATCCAGCTCTCGTTCCAGAAATGATGCCACCAGTTTTGGTGTTGCGTATTTGCTTGATTCAGGTATTCTGAATTTATGCGCTTAGTATTCTGTTTTACCAGTTGAATGCAGTTACTTAATGTGTTGTTGCCCGAGAACGAGCACACAATCATGGCCTTTTGGGATGGAGAAATGGTGAAAATATGTGATTGATCACCTACTATTTTTAAAGCCGCAGATGCAAAAGTTTTTATGGTGACATCCTTCGTAAAGCCTCTTGCGATCCACTGCGTGCCATTATCATTTCCTGAAACGGATGTGTCTGTGAATTTATTTTCAAGCGGTGGGTTGACGTGAAACTGATCGTCTTCTGGCAGCGTCAGTAATGCATTGCCGGTGATCACGTCTTTTCCGTTATTAATGATTTCGATCGTCAGTATGTCCTGCATTGCCATCATTTTCGAGATGATCCGGACAGATGAAGACGTGTTGTGAAAATCAGCTATAGTTGTTGCGTCGTATAGATCCTGCTCAATATGATATGACGCATCTGTTAATGACGGAACACTAATTTGGATCTTGCCTAATACTGCGGGATAAGATTCATTAAAGCCGGATTTCAATCGCCAAAAATCATTCCGGGCAAGGTAATAGTTCTGTTGTTCGGGTTTGCCGGAAATAGCAACGGCCGTAAAACCATTTCCAAGTAAAGGTGCATCAACGGCAACAGTTCCTGGCGTTTTTGCCGGCGGTGTTGAAAATACATTCCTGTATTGCTTAATTATTTTCTCTGCAGAAATTGTTTGCGCATGGAGATGAAAGGAGATTAAAGCGATTGTAAAAACAAACAGATGCCGTGTTAATTTCATATAGTTCAATAATTAAGAATGTTTAAGCCAGTGGAATTTATTGATGTTTAAAGTCATGCCGCAATCTTTTACCCTGACACTATAATTTTATAAATAAAAGTATGCGTCAATTTGTTATTAGGCTATTGCTATATTAACAAGTTCTGACTTTTTTTTTGCTGGGTAACGAACTGTCTCATCTAGTTTAAATTAATATTGGTTGTACACTTTGGCTGGTATGAATGAGGATTATTTTTCTATTTGTGATTTTCTACAAATCTTTTATTTAAATTGATGGCTATTTTTCTTCCTCAACTTTAAAACGCTTATGAAAATCTTTTTGCTATTCTTTGTCTTTTTCAGTTCTTGTTCAATACTCTATTCGCAAAGCGCCAACACCACTGATAGCAGAAAGTCAAATCCAAGTTATCTAATAAATGGCCATCTGGAAGATTCACAGGGGAAGATGATCTATTTAACAGAACAGGATTTCTTCAAGGATGCTAATTTTAAAGATTCGGCAATTGCAGATGCTAGAGGAAACTTTATTTTTTCTGGAAAAGTCGTAGAGCCGGCTTTTTGTCGACTGGAAATAGAAGGAGTAAATAGTGTTTTTGAATTCATCCTGGAGAATGTAGCTATTAAGATTACTGGAGATGCCAATAAGTTGTATGCTTCTTCTGTCAATGGTTCCAGGGAAAATGATATACGCAAGATATATATGGCATTTAGTACATCGGATAGCTTAAGGGCTGTTTTTGAGAATTTGTTCAAGCTTCAGGCGGAGGCTGAAAAGAATAAAGACACCGCAATGATAGCCGCCGTTGGCTCACGCCTAAAAGATGCGAACAGAAGCACCGACTCAGTGATTGAGGCGCTTATTAAAAAATATCCTTTTGCATATTCGAGTATCAATTCGGCTGGAGGCTTTGCCAATTCAAATTTAGAGAAGGCCGATTCGTTGATCAGGTTTTATGAAGTTTCAGAAGTTAATCATTACAAGCAGGTGAAGTATTTCAGAAAGGAAATTGATTTGCTTAAAACATTATCCATCGGAGCGATTGCCCCGGATTTTATACAACAAGATACCTCATTCACAAAGACAATAAGTCTGTCTTCTTTTCGGGGCAAATATGTTCTGTTAGACTTTTGGGCAAGCTGGTGTGGGCCGTGCAGGGAAGAAAGCTCATTTTTAGTAAAGGCTCAAAAGATATTCGACAAAGAAAAGTTCGCAATTGTGTCTGTTTCCTGCGATACAGATAAAGGAAAGTGGCTGCAAGCGATCCGACAGGATCAATTGACGTGGACGCATTTAAGCGATTTAAATGGTTGGGATAATCAGGTAGCGAAACTTTATGCAATTACGGCGATACCCCGCAATTTTTTTCTAGATCCTGAAGGAAAGATTATAGCAAAGAATTTGAGACGAAATGAGGTGATTAATAAGCTGGCTGAATTCTTAAAATAATTCCATCACTTTGCCACTCCCCACCTCGAAAACAAGACAAACACAGCTAGCATCAGTACCAATAATACAATGCTTACGATATGCCGGTGCTTCCAGTAATGCAGTGCTGTTTCGGATTGCGAAAACCGGATAGGTTCAGCTAAAGTTTTTGATGGATACAATTTGCTTATAACTGCCATGATGGCCATAGTAGATAAAAAGAGAATAAAGATCATGTGCAGGAAATGAATAGAAGTGTCCAATAAAAACTGCGTTATGATATAACCCGCTATGCACACAATCAACCCAATCTTTGCCGCAAATGATGTAATCCATTTTGTAGCAAATCCAGCAAGAACAATTGTAAAAATTGGAATACTGAAGCAAGCACTCACTTTTTGAATGTAGGTATAAAAACTCCCCTTAACAAAATAAATAAATGGCGCCACTAATATAGCAACCACACAAACAATTACCTCGAAACGTTTAGCAGTTTTAATCACATGCTCGCCTTTCATTTTTACTCCCGTTTTGCGCTCTTTCGCCGGCTGATAAAAATTAAGTACAAACAGGGTGCTGGCGCTATTTAGTGTAGCCGAAAAAGATGTGATAATTGAACCAAACATTACCGTTCCTATGATTCCGGTAATTACGGATGGGGTTACAAGGCTTACCATTCGCGGAAATGCCTCAACTGAGTTTTGTATGCCCGGTATTGCATGAACAGCCAGTACGCCAGGAAGGATAAATAAAAATGGTCCCAATAATTTACCAAAGCTCGCCATGGCTATACCTTTCTGTATGTCGATAAGACTTTTGCCTGCAAGCGCCTGCTGAAGCATTACCTGCTCTGTGCCCCAATAAAATAAATTGATGATAAACATGCCAGTGAACATCGTATAGAATGGGACGGCATCGTTTTTGGTTCCTATCGCGTTAAGGTGTTCCTGGTGAGATGAGGTGACCAACCGGATACCTTTTACTATACTGCCATTTCCAAGATGGCTGAATGCGAAGTATAAAAACAGGATGCCGCTAAGCGTAAGGCAAATTGCTAACAACACGTCCGATACAACAATTGCTTTCAGGCCGATAGTCGAATACATTAAACCAAGCAGCCCCACGCAAACTACAAGAAGCGCAATCATACTGAAATATCCATACGGCCAATGATCTGTGAAATGAAAAAGTCCATTTACTGCAACTGCACCACCATACAATATAATCGGTAAGATGTTGGCGAAGTAGCTCACAAGGAACATTAAGGACGCAATTTTTTTTGTTGTACTGTCAAAGCGTTTCTCCAGAAAATCAGGAGTGGTCAGCATCTTGCCTTTCAAATAGATCGGTATAATATATTCAGACACGATCAGCATTGCCAGCACTGAACTTACGCCCCATGCCATTACCGACATATTGTTGATATACGCGGTTTGACTGCCGCCGATAAACTCAGTCGCACTGACATTTGTAAAGTAAAGTGCACAACCTACGGATAAATAGCCCAGCTGTTTATTGGCAAAGAAAAAGCCGAGGGCATTTACAGGCGTCTGCCTTTTATACCATGAAATGGAGACAATGGCAATAAGTGCAATCGCGAAGCTTATTAATGCAGTGGCATTCATCTTTCAGGATCAAAGTGATTTTCTCTTTATTAAAACGCTTGGTATAATTTCCTGTACTGACTCCTTTTTGATGATGGCCTGTGCGGCCCTTTTGCCCATCAGTCCAAAATCAGTTGAAAAAGTAGTAATGCCGTCTGCAACAAGTTTTTTTACAGGCTCATCATTATGCGAAAGAATGCCGATGTCTTTTCCGGGGCTTAGTTTAGCGGCTTTGCAATCATTCAATATCTCCCAAAGTTCAGCGTTGTTCAATGAGAAATAGACCTTGCCTTTAGTAATCGTGCCCGGCACATAATGCGGTTTGATCGTTGCATTAATGCCATATTTTTTTGCGAATTTTTTGTAGGATTTAATGATCTCAACCGGATCAAGCGAATCTTTTGTGTGAAAGAAGATCATCTCGTCAAACTTTTTGATATTGTCTGCAAGCGCAGAAAAAGCATCGAAACTTGCCTTTTCAAATTCCTGGCACACATAACTGAATTCCCCGCCGATCGGTTCAAAACGGTCGAACATGATAAACCTGGCGCGTGGTATCTCATTCAATAATTCTTTGGTTCTGGGGTGGGGAATGGGCGAAATCACATACATCGAATATTTGCCTTTGATCATGTTAAGGATCGTTTCAAAAATTTCGATATTGCCGTGATGAAAAAAAATATCTATATGCACCTTGTTGCCTAACTCGTCTCTGAAAGTGCGGTAAAATTGTTCCTGGAAAGAATCCATCAAATACATCAGCAATGCAACCTTTGCGATCTGGCCGGTATTGCCGTTCGCCACAAAATATCCTTTCCTGCCCTTTGATTCTACAATGCCACGTCTTATAAGATCCTTGTAACCCTTAACAACCGTTTCCCTTGCAAAACGCAATTCATTGATGGCTTCATTAATGGTAGGCAGGCGGCTGCCGGTGGTTATTATTTTTTCATCAATGGCATTGATAATGCCCTGAACTAACTGATCGTGCTTAGAGTAAGAAGGTATGGATTTCAGTTCCTGTATTTTCTCAAAAATCGGTTGCATTAACATGGTTCAAAATTATAGGTTGCTTTACTGTGACTATATCCACGTCGGTTCTCTCCAAAGATAGGTTTGTTCTGGTCTATTATAGACTAAAAAAAATCCTTTCTAAAAATATTTTCAAATTTTTTTGGTTAATAAAATAAATTTCTAATTTTGAGTAGAACAGAATAGACCGAAACAAAAGATTGCGAGTCAGATAATCCGGAAATAAGACTGGATCTAGCTGAAGAGATGATGTGCCGTTAAAACGGTGCCTGCTACATTATTGTGCTTGCTAAAAATCAAAATAAACAAAATGAAAACGAAACACTGCCGTAATAGGCACCTGTTGGTGACTATTATGCTACTATTCCTCGTCGCTCAGTGTCCTGCACTGCTTTGGGCACAAACGCGAACCGTTCAAGGGAATGTAGTAAATGAGAAAGGACAACCAATGCCCGATGTGTCGGTCGCTGTTAAGGGCAAATCAGAAGGCGCCATTACTGACGTTTCAGGAAATTTTTCCATCCAGTTAAATGCTCACAACCAGGTGCTGGTGTTTTCTTATGTGGGCTATCAAAGCCAGGAGATAAATCTTTCAGATAGTTCAGGTGATCTTCACATTGCAATGTCAACCCGCGCAGAAGGCGGCCTGAATGAAATTGTAGTGATTGGTTATGGCACCAAGAAGAAATCAAGTCTTACAGGTTCTGTGGCAACTATCTCCGGAGCCGAAATGTCCAAGTCCCCTGTGGCTGCTTTGTCTAACAGCCTGGCTGGTTCATTGCCTGGTCTGGTTGTAAACACAAGAAGTGGTGAACCTGGTGCAGATCAGGGAACGATCAACATACGTGGCATAGGTACATTGGGAGATAATTCTCCGCTGATTGTTATTGATGGTATTCCGGATCGACAGGGAGGGCTTGACAGGATCAATCCAAACGATATTGCTACGCTCACTGTTTTGAAAGATGCTTCTGCCGCCATCTACGGCGCAAGGGCCGCCAATGGTGTTATTTTGATCACCACAAAAAGAGGTGCAGCGGGTAAAACTTCGCTGACATTCAGTACCAACGAATCTTTCACGCAACCAACGCGTGTACCTAAGTTGCTCAATTCTTATGAGTATGCGATAGCTACCAACGAATATTATAATTACATAGGGCAGCAGCCATTTTTTACGGATGATGATATCCAGAAATTTAAAGATGGGTCAGATCCGCTCGGCCACCCTAACACCGACTGGTGGAATGATGTGATGCGCAACTGGGCATTTCAAACCAATAACAACATTTCAATAAGTGGCGGATCAGGCAAGGTGAATTATTTTGTATCAGGCCAATACCTGCGCCAGAATAGCATGTACAAAGGCGGTGCAGACTATTATGAAAATAAGAACGGCAGGGCGAACCTTGATATTCAGGCCACCAACAGTTTTAAGATTAATGTAGATGTTTTGTACCGCCATGAATTCAAGCAGGGAAACTCTTATGGAACGGGCGGTATCTTTCATGAATTGTGGACCGCATATCCTTATCTCGTAAGTCAGTATCCTGATGGCAAAGTGGGCGTTGGTATTTCTGGTACACCGGATAATGCATTACTCTATACGGTAAACGGCGCATTGGGTTATGTAAACAATTCATACGACTTCCTGCAGACAAAAACCGGCTTTAGCTGGGATCTTTCTTCTATTACCAAAGGCTTGAGACTGGAAGGTTATTATGCTTATGACCTGTACAACTACAACAACAAAACGTTTAATGCAACGCCGCCGCCGGCTTATGCGTATGATCAGAGTGGCGATTCGCTTAAACAGGTCAATTCAACGAGAACGCCCAATCTTACATTAAATCAGCAACGCCAGCCGAACGAGTTGTACAATATCAAAATTGGCTATACAAAAAGGTTCGGCTTGCACGCGTTGGATGTGTTTGCTGCTTATGAGCAGATGAAACAAACATCTACTACATTATCTGCATACCGCACAGGTTTTATCGGTAATACTGTACAGGAGTTAAATGCAGGAAGCACTATCGGCGCTACCAATAATTCAGGTACAGATGTTTTCTCCCGCCAGAATTATATCGGCAGGGTTTCTTATGGTTATGACGATAAATACCTGATTGATGTAAACCTGCGTTATGATGGTTCTTCCATATTTGCACCCGGCAGAAGATTTGGTTTCTTTCCCGGTTTTTCTGCAGCATGGCGTGTGTCAAGAGAAGCATTCTTTAAATCAGGTGTTATCACAGATCTGAAATTGAGAGGTTCATACGGTACTTTGGGTAACGACAGGGTTGCGCCATATCAATATCTGCAAACGTATACACTGCAGGCAGGCCAAAACGGAACTTATCTCGCCAACGGATATTTCTATGGTTCTGATTATACACAATATGCAGGCTTTAATCTCGGCCCGAGTCCAAACCCTTATATCACATGGGAAAGAGCAGCGAATGCAAATATTGGAGTAGATATGCAGTTGTGGCATCGCCTTAGTGTAACGGTAGATGTTTTCCGCTCCATGCGTTCGGATATCCTAAGGCCGAATACTGCAGTGGTTCCCGCATACTCCGGTCTCGTGTTGCCTGATGTAAACTTTGGTAAAGTACTGAATCGCGGCATCGAAGTCGCGATGGAATATCGCAAGCCGGTGAACAAATCGTTCTCTTATTATGTATCCGGCAACTTTACTTATGTGGCCAATAAGATCATCAATATTGCTGAAGCGTCTTCTGTTCCGGCTTATCAAAAAAGCACCGGTTATCCCAGTTCAGCCTATTTGCTATATGATGCTATCGGACTTTATCAAAACCAGGATCAGATAGAAAAAACACCGCATCCTGTCGGTGCAAAACCAGGCGATATTCAGTATAAGGATATCAACGGAGATGGTAAGATTGATGGACTTGACCAAATAAGAATAACACAATCTCCCGTGCCGCAAATTGTATACGGCGCAACAATGGGGGCTACTTATAAGAACTTTGATGTAACGGTATTTTTTAGCGGACAGGCCGCAGCCAAGGCGATCTTAATGCCAAACGGATTAAATATGGCTGAAGAGTTTTTTACAGGCAGATGGCAGAAAGAAGGCGACAATAAATACCCTGTTAACTTCAACGGTCCTACAAATGCAAGGTTTGGTTCTAATGCGTGGTCATCTACATTCTGGCTAAGAAACAATGCTTTCTTACGATTGAAGAATGTTCAGATCGGTTATAACATACCAACGCAATTACTTGCCAAAGCCAAAATACAGGCGCTGCGGATTTATGTGAGCGGAAACAATCTTTTCTCTATTGATAAATTTGGCCCTTCATATGACCCTGAGTCAGCACCTGCCAGCAGTTCTGGCTTAGGATATCCTGTACAAAGGGTGATCAATGTTGGTTTAAATCTTTCCTTTTAGTGCATCAAAAAATTAGCAATGAAAAATATATTCATACCTGTCATTATACTTTTACTTATCAGCTTTGCCAGCTGTAAAAGTGTACTTGACGTAACGCCTACAAGTTCATACAACGATCAGACCGTTTGGTCAAGTCCGGATCTGGTGCAGGTTTACATAAACCAGATCTATAGCGAATCAGTTTTTGTTTATAAGGATGCCGGCTTCGGTTGGGGCGCTCAAACAGATGAGCTCTACAGCAACTTTAACTGGTGCAATGAAAAACAATATGTGCTGGGACAAGCAACGCCGGATAACCAGAACAGCTCATTTCCATTAAACTACAGCAGTACGCTTAACTATTGGTCAACATTGTACAATACCATCAACAAGGCCAATACCTTTTTCACAAACATAAGCAGACTCAATCCTACAGGTAACGAAGCATTTATTACCAACGCCACAGGACAGGTGCATTTTTTACGTGCGCTTTGTTATTTCGAATTGTTGAAGCGTTTCGGCGGAGTTGTATTGGTGGATAAGCCGTATTCAATTACTGATACGGTATTTAACGAAACAAGGGCGAGTTGGGATGAAACGAAAGATTTTATTTTGAAAGATATTGATCAGGCGGTACCGGCATTGCCAACTACTGTGTCAAGTGCAGATAATGGAAAAGCAACTGTTGGTGCGGCGCTCGCATTAAAATCAAGATTGCTGTTGTATGCAGCAAGTCCATATTTCAATACCTCTAATGATAAAGCAAAATGGCAGGCTGCCGCCGATGCTGCAAAGGCGGTTATTGATATGCCGCTGTATGCATTGTACGCAAATGCATCAAATTATGGAACCATCTTCACCGACTTCTTTAATTCTGAAGTAATTTTTGGAAGGGTGTTTGGAAACGTTTTTGATGACAGGTATAATACCATCAACCGTGATCTTAGTCCCAATGGTTATGATGGTGGTAATGGCTACAGTGCCTACAATCCCACACAACAAATGGTTGATGCTTTCCAGATGAAAGACGGCACTGATTTTAGCTGGAGCGATCCAATAAAAGCCAGTCATCCTTATGACAACAGGGATCCGCGTTTTTATGCTGACATCCTGCATAATGGTGCAGAATTTCATGGCCGCCCGGCAGAATTTTTTGAAGGCGGGCTTGACTCAAAAGAAAGTATCTATGCGCCATGGAACGCATCAAAAACAGGTTATACCGTTTTGAAAATGGTTGATCACAGTTTTATTTTTTCTTCAGTGCCTTATGCGCCTGCGCAGTGGATCGTTTTCCGCCTGTCCGAAATATATTTAAATTATGCTGAAGCGCAGGCTAATCTTGGTAACAGTGTGGAAGCGCTGAAGTACGTTAACCTGATCAGGCAAAGAGTTGGTATGCCGGATATAAGTGGCACAAATCTGATCCAGAAAATTCAGAAAGAGCGCCAGGTTGAACTCTGTTTTGAAGGCCATCGCTTTTTTGATTTAAGAAGATGGGGTGTTGCAGAAAGCGGCGCAGGGGATGCATTAGGGATCATCATAACGCCCACCGATCCTTCAAATACATCATTTACTTATAAAATAAATACCGTAGAAAAGAGAACATGGGTGCCAAACTTTTATTTTTACCCTATTCCACGTAGTGAGATCCAGGCAAATCCTGCGATAAAACAGAATCAGGGGTATAATTAAAAATTCAAAAGTAAAAAGTAAAAAAGTCGCCGCGATGTTATCGGAAGAAAATGAAAATTCGAGCGTGGTAGACAGACTTAGGTGACGTGTTCAGTTTGGAAGTTGATGGATCAAATTAGATGGTTGCATTTTTCATTGCCGTTCGCTTTAGCGAACGGACGCGAGGATAACTATTTACAGGGCTTTAGCCCCAAAAATCGAAAAGTTTGGCTAAAGCCATGTTCATTATTGGCATTAATCCGTTCGCTAAAGCGAACGGCAATGAATTAAGATAAGCTTCGCGTTGACCATTTTTGACTTTTGAATTTTTACTTTTGACTGGTCAATTGCGTCTGATAAAAACTAAATATAGATAATGATTAGATTGTTTATTGTATTGTTCGCGTGTAGTGTTTGCCAGGTAGGCTACGGGCAGTCACCCAGGTGGCACATGAAAGGAAATGAGGGTATAAAATGGAGCGTTCAGGCGAATGATACGCCACATACCGATCACATGGAAATGAGCGGCAAGCAGGTTTCAGCAATCGTCACATTCGGCACAAGTAACGGACAGGGACTTGTGTTGGATAAAAAGCTTTACTTCCCTATGCTGCGCACGATTCCTAATGAAACAAGAGGCAGCCTGAACTGGAACACATCCGGGAAGAATATGCCGCCCCTAGTGATTGATGGCGTTCCTGCTAATGAAAAAGTTGTTTCATTTAGCATCAATGGCATATTGACCATTCAAAGCGCCCTCGCAAAAAACGTGACATTAGAACGCCGCGTTTTTCCATCCACCACGAAAGCCGCTGTTATTGAACAATGCAGGATAACGAATAATGGAAATGCATCCATCACGCTGCAAGTCCCTGCAAGGCAATCTGCCGATACAACAGATCCGAAAAAAGGCGTGTATGGAAGTTATGTGTTATCAACTACTACCTATGGATTTGGCGGTTTTGCACTAAAGCCGGGCGAGGATATCAGTTATGCAGTTGTTTATTCTGCACGCAAAACCTGCGATCAGCCGTATGATTATTCAGCAAGTTATGAATACATCAAGCGCATGCAGTTTGTGCAGGACATGCAGCAGAATCTTGTGCTGCAAACACCGGATAGCATTGTCAACAAAATGTTCGGTTTTGCGAAGATCAGGGTAACGGAAAGCATTTATGATACCAAAGGCGGACTGATGCATGGTCCCGGTGGCGGATCGTACTATGCGGCCATCTGGGCAAATGATCAGGCGGAATATGTGGATCCTTTTTTTCCTTTTCTCGGCAATGCAGAAGGCAATGAATCGGCAATCAACAGTTTCAGATGGTTTGCTAAGTTCATGAATGATGATTACAAACCAATTCCCAGCTCTATTATTGCTGAAGGCGTTGATGTCTGGAATGGGGCCGGCGATAGGGGAGACCAGGCAATGATCGCCTATGGAGCTGCAAGGTTTGCCCTGGCTTACGGGGATAAAGATGAAGCAAAAAAGTTATGGCCATTAATTGACTGGTGCCTGGAATTTTTGAGAAAGAAGAAAACCAGCCAAGGCGTCATTCAGTCTGATGCTGATGAACTCGAAGGTCGTTTTCCTGCGGGAAAAATTAATCTCTCAACCAACACATTGGCTTATGGTGCGTTGATCAGTGGTGCAGATCTTGCTGTTTCATTGAACGATAACACAAAGGCCACCCAGTTACGCAATGAAGCAACAACGCTAAGAAAGAACATTGAGCAATATTTTGGGAGTACTGTGCAGGGTTATACAACCTACCGTTATTATGATGGCAATGATAAGCTACGCTCATGGATTGGCATGCCTTTAACCATGGGAATTTTTGATAGAAAAGAAGGCACACTAAAAGCACTCTATTCTCCTTATTTATGGACAAAGAGTGGCATGCTGACCGAAGCCGGTTCTGACACTTACTGGGATCGTGCTTTGTTGTATGCATTACGGGGCACCTTTTATGCAGGTTCTACAGACAGTGCTGCAAAGTATTTATCCGAATATTCAAGAAAGCGATTGTTGGGTGAACATGTGCCTTATGCAATAGAAGCCTGGCCAGAAGGGAATCAACGTCACCTCGCAGCAGAAAGCGGGCTCTATTGTCGCGTTATTACCGAAGGATTGTTCGGTATTCGCGTCACAGGATTTAATAAATTTCTTTGTCAGCCCGTAATGCCAAAAGGATGGCAGCACATGTCGCTTAAAAAGCTTCATCTCTTTCAATCAGATTTTGATATAGATGTAGCAAGATCCGGTGGCCAATACCAGATTAATATCCGCCACTCTGATGGCTCGGTGCAAAAGTTTAATTGGAATGGAATGGAGCCGCTGGAAATAAGATTAAAGCCCAAAGCCTAAAGCCTAAAACTGGTGTTGCTAAGCCTGATGTATTCTCTGTGAAACACTGTGTCTGCTCTGTGCTCTCTGCGTAACTTTTTGTTACACTGAGAAACAGCCAAAGAAGACACAGAGGTTCACAGAGAAATAAATGCCAGACTTGAACAAATTTGCTAATCCTGCCTGACATGTTTTTCCGAACATATTGCGACATTAATAATTAAAAGATTCAAAATGGTTTCACGTTTAATGATATTAGCTTTCATTAGTTTGTTTGCAAGCATCATCACTCCTGCTGACGCCCAGCAGAACAGTATTACTTTCACTTCTTCCAACCCAGATCTGCAAACCGCATTTTCTCGCGCCAAAGAAATGGCGCTGCACTACAAAGGCAAACCGGAAGATCCTGTCGGTCCGTGGTACGAATCCGCTTTGCCACCACGCTATGCATTTTGCATGCGGGATGTAGCCCACCAGGCTATTCCCGCAGAAGCGCTGGGGCTGACTGATGCGAATAAAAACATGTTCACGCTGTTTGCAAAGAATATCTCTGAGTCCAAAGACTGGTGCAGCTATTGGGAGATCAACAGGTATGGTAAACCCGCACCTGAAGACTACCGAAATGATACTGCGTTCTGGTACAACCTCAATGCCAACTTCGATATCATGAACGCCTGTTGGAAACTATATTTATGGACCGGCGATAAGGATTACATCAGTCATCCTACATTCAAATATTTTCATGACAAGTCAGCCAGCGATTATATTAATCGTTGGGTACTACAGCCGGATTCTTTGCTGACAAGACCAGCTCATCCAAACGCTGGCGCAGCCTACAATGATGAAGATGCATTTCACCGCGCAAGAGGATTGCCTTCTTATTCTGAAGGTGTTCCCAATATGAAGATGGGGATTGATTTGGTCGCCGCTATTTATCGCGGGCTTTTATCTTACGCAGCAATCCTTAAAGAAAATGGTAAGACAGCAGAGTCCAAAAAAATCGAACAAGAGGCCGCGCTATATCAAACACACATCGACAAACACTGGTGGGATGAGAAGGAAAATCTCTACAATACTTTTTACAGCAACAAAGGAGCTTTCGGCAAGAATGAAGGAGAAACCTTCCTGTTTTGGTTTAGCGCACTAAGCGATAGTGCCAGAAAACGTCATACAATTGAACATTTGTTGAACAATACGTGGAACGTCGAAAACATGTCCTACTTCCCGTATATTTTTTATCAAAACGGTTATTGGGATGAGGCTGCTAAATACATGCTATTGCTTACAGATCCTAAAACGGAAAGGCGTGAGTATCCTGAAGTTTCTTATGGTGTAATACTCGGTTTTGTTAACGGGTTAATGGGCATACAACCGGATGCGCGATATAACAGGGTGGAAACGATTTACAAGGCAAATAATAATGAATCCTGTTTCATCGAAAATGTTCCGTTGCTCGGCACAAATATTTCTGTAAAACATCAGCCCGGCTCATCTGAATTTACCAATAACGGCGAGCGCAAAGTAATATGGCGTGCGCAGTTTTATGGTTCACACAACAATCTGGTAGCTAATGGAAGAACGCAAAAGGCAGTTGTGGGTAAAGATGCTTCAGGTAAGATGGTATCTTATACAGATGTGAGTGTCGATCCGCAAAAGAAGGTGGTGGTTAGCGTCAAATAATTTGCTGGTTAACTCGGTGTCGCCACCTGCTGTTTTTTGGTGTAATGGTTACACAGAGGAGCAGCCGGAGGAGACACAGAGTTGCACAGAGAGTCGATTACTAACTTGCATCCATTCTGTCCTAAGTTGTTGATCATAAATCTGCTGCCAATCAAAGCTCTGTGGTCCTCGGTTTTTTCTCCGGCTGTTTTCTCTGTGTAATACATTATGCACCGATCTGCGTCAACACACCGATTTTTTGAACTAAATACCTCCCTATTGACATTCCCATTTCCCAGTTGTAGCTTTACGCCACCCCTTATAAATTGCATACAGATAATTCACTCTCTAATTCAACTGCTTGTTCGCTAATTAAGAAAGGACATTTCCAAACGAGTTACATTGTTTTTGTTCATTTAGACTATTAAACCATAACCTGTAAATCTTTAATATGAAAAACACCCTGCTGCGTTTGCTGCTGTTCCTCACAGCATGCATGTCTTTTTCAGCCTGCAAAAAATCAATGGATGATTGTGGATGTACGCCCGTCGCATCCAACTGCAGAATTGAAACGTATAAGTTTATCATCTTTGACATTCCCCTCACAGCAAACTTTTCTTATAACGTCAACAATGATCCGCTGAGCATAGTGGTAGAGAACGGCGACAAGTTTGCAATTTCCAACATGTTTTTTAAGTATGACAGTCAAAACCGTCTTCTCGGTTATCACAAAACCTTTGACACAACATACACCGGTGATATAGATACCATGTACAGGTATGTTAATGACTCCCTGATCGTTACAACCAATAACATTGACACTTTTAACCTGGATAATAAGGGCCGGGTAATCCGGCATTCATATATTGAATATGAGTATCATTATGTCAAAACCTTCTTTTACAATGCCGATGGGAACCTGAGGCGCAGTGACAGAGAAACATACGATCTCACCACCAAAAATATCCGTGCAACAAATAAAGTATGGCAATTTTTAGATCTTGATTATAGCGTTAACATGTCCCAGCATGAAGGATATGATTATATACCGTCCGGCTATCCGGGCACCGTTGAGTATAACATCTCTCCCTTTTTAGGATGGGATTTAGAAGATTCTGCTACCGTTACTTATTCATGCAAATGATCTCTTGTTGTTTTATGTTTCCTGAATTATTCAAACCTTATGTATGAAAAAAGATACCGCGATAATATACATCCTGATAATTATAGTTGTACTCGCTTTCACTGCTTGCAAAAAGAATATGGAAGATTGTGAACCAACTACACCTGGTAAACCGCCCGTTGATTCTGCTGCTACCTGTAGAATTGAACAGATCAGCGGGCGAGGTGATGAAGATGATTACCTGATTGCCAATTTTCAGTATAACGGCCATAATAATCCTGTGAGTGTCAAATATGTTGACAACCTGGATTATAGCCGGTTCTTTAAATACGATGATAAGCAGCGATTGATAGGGTACGAACGGACTAGTAACTATGCAGACTCCACATCTTTTATTACCTGGCACAAATACGTTTATGTGTCAGATTCATTAATTGTAGACAGTGTTTTTAATTACGGCACCGGATGGCCAGGCGATAGGCCAACAACTTATGGAAGTGTTAACCTGATAGAGTATCAATTGGACAACAAGGGCCGTGTTGTTGCTAAAAAAGATTATAAGCCCGACGGAACATTCACCACACAGCAGTATGAATATAATCTGGCGGGGAATCAACCATCCGGCTATCCACCCACTTATCCTTATTTACTCGGCGTTAAGAACATACGCAAGACAAATAAGGTCTGGCAGTTTCTCGATTTGAACTATAGTGAAAATCCATTGGCCATTGAAACAGGCGCTGTTAATGAGCAGGGGTATCCTACAAGCTGGTATTTAGATGCCGGCGTTCAACCTCTTTTGGGCTTTGCGCCTAACGGAGAACCGGCGTATATTACGTATGCCTGCAAGGAAATTAATCCGGGAAGTAAGTAGTTCTGTTAATGCAAAATTGTTGTAAGGCTGGCCTCATTTAGTTATGAGTTGGTTTGTATGTAAAATTATTGCCAGATCGTAACTTGTTTGCAAGATCTGAACTATTCTCACCGCCATGGTTCGTGTCTCACGAAACATCGCCCGGAACTTCTCTCTGTGCACCTCTGTGTCTTCTCCGTGCCCCTCCGCGTAACTGTATTTATCTCACCGCCTTCGAATTCCTATTCCGAACACTTGTCGAAAGGGAAATAGCCTTGTCTGTCATCAAAATATCTTCGCTATCACACTTCCTATTGCCTGCCAAAAAGGAGTGTCTCTCAGTTGCCAAATTATCCTGTGCAGCAACAGCAGGCTAAATACCAGGGTGAACGGACTGATGCGTTTTGTGCGCGATGAATCCACAATCATTATTACTCCAACAAGCGCCAGCACAATAAGGCTACTTATTGCGAATCCAGGCGTAAAACCGAAATAGGTTCTGAACATTCTGCCCAAAGCAGGGTTGATCAACAAAAAAGCGGTACTGCACATAAAGCGCATGTGCAATTCAGGTCTATGCCTGTAAAAAATTGCCAGCGAATACAAGGCAGCAAAGAATACGGCTTCTGGTAAAGTGAGCGCTACTCCTGCTATGGCGGCAGTTTGACCTTCATGGGCTGAAACGCTGTTATATTGATCCCTATTAGCTAAATACAAAGAAAGCAGTACTCCGTTGCCATGCCAGATATTCAGGAGCCTCTGCTCCATAGCCAGGAAGGCTTTCTGGTTTAGGCAATCACCGTTTAGCAACATTGATAACATAGCTGTGGATCTGACCTGATTCTTGCTAAAGAATATTTATCAAATTGCCTTTACGGTCGCACCGAGCATTTCGCGCAAATGCTTTATTTTTTCTCCGAGGTGTGTGGTATGTTCCGCCATAGTTGTAAGAATGTGTGGGGACAAATATAAGATTTAGATTTTGTGAAACTCAATTGCTTTCCGTCCAGTCCTGCAGTTGTAGGTAGTCTATTTGAAGTAAGTATAGTATCCGTTTTTAATTGAGCAAAGGTCTTTTAATTTGACAATCAAAGATGTAATATCGATTCTTGAGTCCGTAATTAGCAAAAATTGATTTAGACTTTCAAGCTTTTGACGTAGAGGGTCGTCCATATAAATTTTGTAAAAAATTGAAATTGTATTACTATTTGTTTTGTCTGTTATTGATTTATTTTCATCTATGACAATATTTGTTGCGTCACTTATAAAATGTTCATTTTTTATAAGATCATTATTAATTTCGGTGACCAGAGATTTAATTATACCTAATGTTTGTGATGTGTCTTTACGTGAACGTGTTAATGCGATACCAATAGCATTGTTGCAGAGCACATTTAGCTTTGTATTTAAACTGTCGTTATAAATCTTTTTTAGCTTTAGTAACCACAATGTGTCAATATTTTTTGTCGGTAAAACGCGGCTGATATTCGGGGAAGGTAAACTGGATAGATATTTGCCAATTGATTCAGTCAAGCCTGCAATACTATCATAAAACGCAATAGGAATTTGAGATTTATTCCCCGGCTGTTGTGAAGGAATATTATTTATAATGACTGGTGGATTTTGAGGTGTAGTTGCACTGGCAGTATTTTTATTTGAATGAAAACTATCTCTAAGAAAATGAATTAGTGAATCTTTATAATTAAGAGCAATTCTAAAGCTATCTGTTTTGGCTTTAGAAATGTCAGCTTCTTTCAGTTCTAATTTAGCCCCTTGTAAATAAAAAATAAAAGAAATTGCAGCAGACGCTGTCAGCAGTAATAGCAATTTAACCGTTTTTTTTTCCATTTTCTTTTCATTGAGGCGATGACGTAGTTTCGGTGATTTTATTTTTTAAAATGTCTATAATAATGTCTTGCAAAATCTCAGGCTTAATTTCGGAAAGATATAAAGCTTTGTCTTCATGGTTTTCTGCATCCTCTTGGTTGTCTATTACGTCACTAATATGTGTTAGAAAATCACTTTTTCTCGTTTCTATTTCATCATATTTATGCAAATAGTAAAAAACACTGACAATTGTAGTTATTGAAATTCCCAATCCGCCAATTTTAGTGATGACAGAGCTGAAAGCAACATCTTGTGATAGAAATCCGGCAAATAGCCCAACAGCTAATCCTAATATTATAGAATAGATCGCTTTGTAAGAACTGTCTTGCTCTTTTTTAATTTGTTTTTTTAACCAAATTGTTAACACATTAATTCGATACATACTAAGGATTTTATTAACATTCTAAATAAAAGCCATTCACATTCCTGGCGCAATTTTATATAGTGGCATCTAGGCGTGGGCGTACTTGTGCCTAAGATTAAACGCTTATTTTACTTCGCACAAGTATGCCTCGCGCATGAACCTCCCTGCATACTTGGGGTATTGCATGACTATTCTAATATTTGGAGCAGAGAGGGCTTTTGTCATTTCAAACATGATAGGATTTCTTCGCCAAAGTCACAGTCTTCATTCCTGCTTCTTTTTTTCTAGTTCCTGGATTGTTTTCTTCAGACTTTCAGCTTTCTTTTTATCATCCTGTTGTGTGCTATTTTTTATATTATCGTATAGATTTTTGAGGTTTTCAATATCCGTTTCGTTCAACTGTATATTATCAATGGAAGATTGGCCTGGCCGGTTGTTAAGTTTATCTATCTGCGATTTTAGATTGCCTATAGCGGTTTTTTCCGCGGGACTCAAAGATTTTTGCTTTTCCAACTGAGCTAGTTTTTCCCGTGCTTCCTTGATGTTATTAAAGGAAATTTGTTTGTCAATCTCACGCAAGATGATCGTGCTTCCAAGCCTTTGCAGGTTACGCACACCTATGCTATCCAGTTTCTTGAACATTGCAATCCGCAATGGGTTAGTAGAATCCTGCGTAAATCCCTCAATAATAGCTTTTCTACGGTTGGCCAACGTTGGGTATTCTGCACTCGTCTCCTGTAGATCGTTTTGGGGTATATATTGCGATGGGTCGAGGGCATTGATGCCAGCTAATGCATTATTAAGTGTAGAACCTGGAAATTGTTTGATTACAAACGCGCTGAAATAATCAGCCAATAATTCCTGCTTCCTTCTTTGTTCGGGATACAAATTTCCGGAACCAGGAAGAGTATGCTCAAGAATGTGGTGCCCAATTTCATGCGCTATGATACAGCGTACAATCCATTTAAGTTCTGCAGAAGTAGAATGTAGGTTATTTAGAAAAAATTGGTTGTAAAAAATAAAGCGGCTGGTATCTATCATGACCGAGGCTGCATTACAAACCTGCTCGCAAGAGCGGAAAGTATAAGTAAGAGGATAGGGATTATTGATGTCTTTCTTAAGGGTTGCGATCACTAAGTCAAATTCTGCATACGGGTTTGCATCATATTCCCGAATTGGAGATGTTCGGACCAATGAAGTGGTTGATTGAAAACAATTAGCAACGACATTATTTGTGCTATTGCTGCACTGGGCAAGACAAAGAGTAACCAAACTATCCGTGCTTGGTTGAGCTATTAGTGATTTTGGATACAGGAACCCAAGGAGAATCCAAAGCGGCACGATTCTGCTAGATTTATACATAATACTTGCTATTTAGCAGTTAAATTATACGAGAAAGCAACGAAAAATCCCAGTCTGTTAAAGGTATCGGTAGGTACTACAGCCCCTTCAGTTGGTTTATTCACCACTTGGCCTACTTCATAGCTATCACTGATAAGAGTAGCTTTGGTAAGTGTCGCACCCGCCGATAAAATAAATCTTTGTGAATAGCCGAAGATTAGCGAGCCCCCCAAGTGATAATTTATCGTTTCCAAATCTTTCGTGCTGATACCGAAAGTGCCAGAGAAATGGGCATCCTTACCATTTCTTTTGTATATGTGCATCAGCGCGCCTACAGAGGGAAAGATAATATTCTTTGTTTTGTTTTGGACAATAACGTTTTTGTCCGGTTGTCCACTTACAGAATCGTATCGGTAGGTTTGATCAAGGAAATTGTTGCCGCCAAAATTTGCAAACAGGCCGGTACTGAAATCAATCTTGATTCCTCCTTTAGCACGCACCCGCAGTTCGAACGATTTGGCCAGTGGGCCGCATGGTACATTTTCTTTGGGTTCAATTGCCACAGAAATTACTGTTAGGTCTTTGTCAATTGTTTGTGGGGACACATAGTAAGTATAGTTGCTGACATTGAACCAATCATATGTGTCAAATAAAGCGGTTCGACCTGCAGAGCCAAGCGCTTCCAAGTCTTTATACAATTTGTTGATGTCTGCTTTGTCAAAGAGTTCTTCCAAGTCTTTTAATGAGTTACCTAAATCGTTGGATAATTTAGTCCTGTGTGCTGCATCAATTAGGTTTCGTGTTTGCGTATTTGGATTTTTAATTCGCTTAAGCGACGTTTCTATCGAATTCAAAGTGTCCTTCAAAGCTTTCTCTTCAATAGACAGTTTATCAAGATTACTTGGTAAAAATGCTGCGTTGATTTGGTCATAAAAGGATTTAGCATTGTCTATGGTCTTAGTAATATAGCGATTCACAATGCCTCGGTTTTGAGTATAATTTGAGCCAATTAAAAGTAGTGCTTTGTCGGCTGGTATAGGTACCAACGCTGCATTAGTGAACGTTTGCAAAGTTAGGTTGTTAACATCGTTAAGTATGTCGTTGAACGCGCGGTTGCATATGTTCTGCAAGGAAATAAGGTCGCTGTGATATTGCAGTATCGCTTTGCCATGCGTGTATTCTTCTCCAAACTTTTTTAATAGACCATCGTTTTGTATTAGCGTCGTGCCAAGTCGAGTATAGTCTTGCTGAAATGACGATATTTTTGTACGTAATGGTTCTGGTATATTAGACTGTAAGATATCGTTGTTATTAAAAACGGCAAGGGCCGCAGGCGCTAGGCCGTTACCACCAGCTGCAGGTGCAGGTGCAGTGGATTTTGCAAAGGTTTCGAAGAGTGCAGGTGTTTCTTCATTAAATGATGTCTTATTAATATCCTTATTAATGTCTACTAACTTTTTATTTACATTGATGATCTTCAGGCCTACACGAGAGTCGAACTTCTCCTTTTTTAATGACACCTTGTCTGCATCATTTAGATAGTCATAGGTTTCATAATGCACTATAGGTGTCTGGGATTGGGCTTGAATCAATGATGAGTAGGTGAATGGTATCAATATAAGTGCTGTTTTCAGAACATAAGCAATGAATGATGAATTAACTTTAAGCATGGGTATGTATTATTTAACATTATCAAGAAAATTTAAACCTAATCGCGTAGTTCGAAAAACATACAACGGCCCTAATCATTAGTTATAGGGACAGTATATCTCAATAAGGTTCTGTAACGCCAAGTTTCCATCTGTTGAAGAAATGGCTTCGAAAACTTAGATATTTTCGACATAGCTCTGTTATTGTCTGTTGTCCTAAAATTTGACTATAACCCATAAGCAGGCTAAATCGATTCAAATTTGCAACTTGCGGCAGTTTTTCCAAGCAATAAACTTCAATATGATATCTAATCGAAGGCCTAAAGAAATGTGTTGCTAGTTTGTCAAATACATCTGGCATCTTCAATTTTTACTTTAAAGAATGCATTATAGTTTGTAGATCGGCCGACAAATTTTCACAAAGGCTATAAGCCATTCTTAGGGCATACTTAGTACTGCTGCTGATGATATGAAACAGCAAACAAAATCCGAATTGCAACATCTGATAGGAGAAGGTCTAAGATTCATTTTGACACTCTTTCGGGTAAAGGCTAGCTTCTACCAGGTTTGGATCAAAAAAGTTTACTACTAAAATATTTTGGTTTTGTGAAAAATGCAAGCAAATTGAAAAAGAATTTTCTTTGCCTTCTTTTTAAAAAGTTCACCCTTCACGATTTATTCCCCACAACCCACTATTTTTATCCCTCAAACTTTTAACCACATTCTATCATGGTCTTACATCGTCTGCTTGCCGTAGTTCTTTTTTCCTTGTTCATAGGAACAATCTCACTTCATGCCCAATCAAACACCAGCAATGCATCTCCTTCACCTCGCATCATCAACATCGTCAATTTCATTCGCCAAATAGAACCTCGTGATTCAGCCATCACCAAAGATGTATTGTACCAAACAGTTGTTAAGCAAATAGAACTTATGAACAAATACCAGCTTGGTGGTACTTTTCTATTACAATATGATGCATTAATCGACAGCCATTATCAACAACTGCTAAAAAGCCTTCCGAAAGATAAATTTGAGATCGGCGCCTGGTGGGAGCTTCCACAACCGTTGATTGAAAAAGCCGGTATTAAATGGAGAGGTGAGTTTGCGTGGGACTGGCACTCGGATGTTGGTTTTTCTGTGGGCTATACACCTGCAGAGCGCGAAAAGATCATTGATGTGTATTTCGCAGATTTCAAGAAGATCTTCGGTTACTATCCAAAGTCCGTAGCATCCTGGGTTATTGATGCGCACTCGCTCAATTACATGTATGACAAGTATAAAATTGTTGCCTCTGCAAACTGTAAGGACCAGGTGGGTACAGATGGCTTTACGCTTTGGGGCGGCTATTGGAACCAGGCATACTACCCCAGCCGCGTTAATGCATACATGCCCGCGCAACATGTGGAAAAGCAGTTGCCGGTGCCGGTATTCAGAATGCTGGGCAGCGATCCGATCAGGCAATATGCAGATGGCAGAAAGGTAACCACGCTGGAGCCGGTGTACAAGCATGGGGGCGGTAATGAACAATGGATCAACTGGTTCTTCCAGGTTTTCTCTACAGATCCGGCACTGGGCTTTAACTATACACAGGCTGGCCAGGAAAATTCTTTTACATGGGCCGGCATGCAAAAGGGACTGGAGATGCAGATGCCGATTATTGCGCGGATGAAGCAGGAAGGTAAAGTGCGTGTGGAGACGATGAGTGAGTCTGGCCGATGGTTTAGTAACACCTACAAGGTAACGCCTGCAACTACTTTTACCGTGACCAAAGATCTGGGTGATAGCGACCAAAAAACGATCTGGTATAACAGCAGGTTCTATCGCCTGAATATGCTTTGGAAGAATGGCAACCTGCGCATTGCAGATATTCACCTGTTCAATGAAACAGTTCCTGATAAATACCTGAACGCAGTAACAAAAGTTAATCAAAGCTTCTTCTATACGTTGCCTGTTGTGGATGGTTTTCAATGGGGTAAAGCAAACAACCTTGAAGGCTTTCGCTTAATGATGAATGAGAATGGCAAGGAAGTGGCCGTTCATGGCGGCGATCCTGCGTTTACCAATACAGACAACACAACGGCACATGTTTCATGGCCCGCAGGTGATGGCTCGTTTGAAATAGATTTGAAAGAAAATAAAATGACGATCACTGGAAAGGGCAAAACTGCTGACTGGTTTTTAGATCTGTATGTTGCACCAGATGCAAAGACGCCGTTGCAAAACATCAGCGATAAAAGCGCCAATTATCAATTTGATGGTCACGCATACAAGTTAACTGCAATGCAAGGCAGTATTGAGAAATCGACAAATGGAGGCTTGTATCGCATCAAACCACAAGGTGGAAGCATTGAGTTGAAGCTTGCTGATCAATAATCTTTCTGCAACAAAAAAACTACAAGAGTTGCCTTGCTTGCCTCTGTGCTTCAGTGCCTCTGTGGCAAAAAAAACAGTGCTACTCCGTGAAAAAACTCCTTTCCCTCTGTGGTAAAAAATATGGTTAGCCAGTGCCGCAAGGCACAAGAAACTGTTATTGCCACTGATGCACTGAAGCACAGAAATTAAAGAAAGAAGCAAAGAATTCAGCCACGGGAAAAGCAGTCTTTTTTACCGGGTTTCAGAGTTCTAATTTTTGTACATTCGAAATCTAACACTACAGATTGAAGCCATGAAAAAATACTTGTTGTTTATAGTCACGCTGATTGCACTTTATTCCTTCAAACAAAAAGAAACAGTTTGGGTAGCCATCGGCGACTCCATCACTTACCTGAATGATCATGCTGATGAAACCGGCAATCGTGTAACCAGAGGATACTTAAGTCGCGTTACTGCGGGCATGCCCGATGTACATTATATCAACCAGGGGCACAATGGTTGGAAGTCAACTGACATCGCTACACATATCGAAGAGCTCGGTCTGGTAAAAGCTGATGTTTATTCTGTATTCCTGGGCACGAATGACTGGTGGGGAGGGCGTCCTGTCGGCAGTATGGATGATTACAAAAACGGTACAGGTACGAATACTGCATATGGCTCATTCAAAATTATTATTGATAAGATTCGCCAGTTAAATCCGCAAGCCAAGATAGTCTTGATCACACCTATGCAGCGCAACGATTTTGTGTATTTGGCCGATGCCACCAACAATGCGTATGGTTCTTATAAAGACAAGAATGGTCAATCGCTGGAATCATTTGCAGCAGCTGTGATTGCCATCGGAAAAGCAGAACACATTCCTGTTGTTGATCTTTACCATGATAAGAAGCTTGATATCACACGGCTCGTCAATTTTAAGCGTCTGAAAGATCCGAAGACAGGCAACTATGTAAACTACACTTATCCCGAATCCACCAAAATACCTTTTAATCCCGCAACTGACGAATATCCTTATCCGCCGGCGGCAATAAACGTTACCTATGATGGATTGCATCCATCTGATAAGGGCAATGAAATTATCGCTGAAAAAGTGATTAAGGCTTTTAAGAAGCTGGGTGTTGCTTCGAATAAGTAGATGGATTTCTCGCGGCGGTTGCGGAGAAGCCTGTAGGTGAGTTTCACGCGGCGGGCGCGGAGAAGCTGCGGCGCGGCGACGTGCACTTAGACGTTTTTCTTCACGGCCCAGCCAACGATTTAAACTGCCGATAAACATGCACTAAAAAACTTATGCAAACGTTTGTGTTTGGCCGATGTAACAAAAAAGACAAATTTAGTTGACAATTTATTGAACGTTTGCTCCCATGAATGAGGCCCAGGAAATTTCCGTGCATGTTAATAACTGGTACAGTACTTACCACCTTCATCTCGCTAACATTGGCATGCGATTGGGCTATGGCAGGGAAGAAACGAAAGATGCGATTCACCAGTTTTTCCTGGACCTGCTGGAGAAAAAAGTGGATCCTGCATCTATCGACAATCCGCAAGCTTACCTTTCTGTAGCTTTTAAACGAAAGCTGATAGATTTACATAGAAGTGCATCCAGGCAAAAAATGATCAATTACAGTGATCTGCCCGATTTTCAGACTTCCCCTTCTGTACAGGAAACAATTGAACAGATCCAGGCCAGCACCGAGTTGATTGCCAATATCCGCAAAGCCTACTTCAATCTGCCGGCAAGGTGCCGCAATGTTATTTATCTCAAATTCTTCGAAGGCCTCACCACAGAACAGATCGCAGAGCGCACAGGTCTCAGCAAAAGATCCGTATACAATAATCTTTTTGAAGGCGTTAAGCTGTTGCGTGCCGATTTGCAGGCTGTTTCCCCGAAAATGGAATTTGGTGTGATCATCAGCTTGCTAGGCTTATGCCTTGTAAATGGAATAGTATAGTATTGACTTTCACATTTTTGCCTTTCTCAAAAAAAATAAAAATATTCTGCAAAAAAACTGGTAAAAACTTCTGCTTCTTTCGTCTATCATAAAAACGACTGCATGCCTCAACAGCTCCGGATAGAAGAATTAACGATTGACGATTCATTTATCAATTATTGTCTTGCAAAGAACGATGAAGACATCGTCTATTGGGAGCAGTATATTGAAATGCACCCCAATGACCTGCCAATCATTGATGAAGCCCGCAAGTTGGTAATAGGATTGCGATTGATGCTTACCGAAGAATATGCATTCCAGGTAAAAGATGAAAATGAAAACGTTGCGATTGACAATGAACTTCAGATCGGTAATCACAAAAGTTCTTTTAACTACCGGCGCGTATTAGGATATGCTGCTGCGGTTCTTGCACTCGCGGTAATGGTATGGTCTGCAGTCAGCTATAGCAGCAGTACAAAAACAAATTCAGGCCCTGAGCTTGCACAGCAACAGCCGCTTGATAGTTCGCGGGAAATAGTTTCCGTTGAGGGAGAACGCAAGTATGTGCTTCTTCCGGACAACACCAGGTTGTATTTAAATGCCGGATCAAAATTGTTGCTGGCAAAGGGTTTTGGTACTGATAACAGGTCTGTAGTGCTGGAAGGGGAAGCAATGTTTGACGTTACGCATAATGCGGCGCTTCCGTTTGTTGTACATGTTAATGACTACGACATAAAGGTGCTGGGAACAATGTTTAATGTGAGAGCTTATCCGGGTGAGCAATCCGAAGCTACACTGGTTAGAGGACAGATTGAACTCACCGTGAAACGGAATGGAGAAAAGATTATTCTTAAGCCCAATCAAAAGATCGTAATTCCGGTATTCAACGATCAGCACCCTGTTCAAAACCACCTATCGCTGGACTCATTGTCTTATGACAAGAAGAATGTGATTGTTGAAACCGCGTGGACGGAAAATAAATTCGAGATCACTAATGAAACCTTCTCCCGGTTTGCGGGCAGAATGGAACGCTGGTATAAAGTAAAAATCATTTTTGCTGATGCAGTTGTAGCCCAATATCCGTTTACAGCAATATTCGAGAGAGAGTCAATAGATGAAGTGTTGAAATCCCTTCAGCTATCGTATCACTTCAATTACAAAATCAACGGACGTGAAATAACTATTTCAAAGTAAAGGCACCGGTAACTTACTGTTAGTCAAATCGAATGCATTTTATCTACATGTCAAAACATTTGAACAATATTATGACGAAATAATTTTAACCCTAAGCCCCGGAAAACAAAAAGGAGCAGTGGTTGCAGCCACTACTCCCTGAACGCAAAGGTTAACCCTTTGCGCATTTTTAAACTAATCAAAACTAAATTATGAAAAAAAATGGCCCCTTCATCAGGCCGCCGCGTTTTTGTGGCGCTCTAAAAGTGCTTATGATTATGAAAATGACTGCCTTCATTATCCTTCTTACGGCCCTCCAGGTTTCTGCTAAAACTTACTCCCAGCAAAAAGTGACGGTTGATTTAAACCAGGTTAAACTTGAAGATGCTTTAAAAGAAGTTGAAAAAAAATCTAACTACCGGTTCGTTTTCAGCAATTTATTGTTACCGGAGGATGTAAAGGTAACTGTTGATGCGAAAGACCAGAATATTGAAGAGGTGTTGAATAAGTTATTGCAAAACACAGGCCTTACATATACTGTTATGGGTAACAACCTGATTGTGTTGAAGGCGCTGAACAGTTATTATACCACTATAGAGGTAAGTGGTACAATTACCAACAGTAAGGGCGAGCCTGTTGCAAATGTGAGTGTTTCTACAGGCTCAGGTGCTGGTGTGATAAGTGATGAAAAAGGTAACTATGTGATTAAAGTCAACGAAAATGCAACACTCACTTTTACCATCATAGGATACGCGACGCAGGAAATAAAAGTAGATAAAAAAAGTACGATCAATGTTACGTTGAAGGAAGTGTCTGCTAATCTTTCTGAAGTCGTTATTGTGGGCTATGGTACACAGTCGAAACAAAAAGTAACAAGTGCAGTTAGTACTTTAAAAACCGACCAGTTTAAAGATGCTCCTTATACAGATATTCAATCAGCTGTGGCTGGCCGCTCTGCGGGCGTTGTTGTAAATTTCAGCGGAGGCGAGCCTGGCAGTGTTCCTTCTATGACGATCAGAGGTGGTGAGCCCTTAATCGGCCAAACGGCTCCGTTGTATGTTATTGATGGTATAATCCGTGACCAGGCAACGTTTATTAACCTGAATATTAACGATATTGAAAATATCAGTTTTTTAAAGGACGCTGCTGCAACGGCTGTATATGGTTCTAAGTCAAGTGCAGGCATCGTTCTGGTAAAAACAAAAACAGGGGTTTCAGGTAAACCTGCAGTTGTCTACTCCAACAATATTGCTTTCAATACGCCAAGCTATTTCCCGAAATTAATTAACGCTTACGACAAAGCGCTTGTGGCAAATGCAATTGGTGAATCCGTTGGCAATGGCAAGTATTCAGCCTACACTCCTGGTCAGTTGGATACGATCAAGAACGGCCTGGATCCTGCGCTGTATCCCAATACTGATTGGTATGGACTGGCCTTTAAAAAGACTGCGCTTCAACAATCTCATAATTTATCAGTAAGCGGAGGAAGCAGTCAGACAAAATATTATGTAGGGTTGGGATATTTCAGCCAGGGAAGCAATTACGTAAACAATTCATTTAAAGTAAACCGGTTCTCTTACAACAGCAAGATCGTTTCAAACTTTGATGAGATAGGATTAAATGTTGCTTTTGCTTTAAATGGCTATTACAATTATTCTACACAACCACCTGCAGGTTCAGCCTCCATATTCAGCCATATAGTTGCTAAAAGCCCATTTGAGGCGGCATATAACAAGGATGGTACACTGGCAGGATTGGTGGATCATCCGCTCGCGGAAATCTACTCGCCGGGGTATGCGAGATCTGAAACGTTCTTCAATGATGCAAACCTTGCTTTTACCTGGAATGTGCCCAGGGTGAAAGGGCTAAGTTTTAGAGTATTGGGTGATTATTCCATTGCATCCAATCCATCCAAAGTATTTAACGTATTGGCCACACAGTATAATACCGACGGAACAATATATCCTACACCTAAACCATCTTTGTCACAGACAAGTAGTGATACAAAAGCTTATAATGCAGAGTTCCAGGCAGACTATTTCAGAGGCTTTGGCAAACACAATATTGGCGCCACATTTGTTTCAATAGTACGTGGCGGCAATAACAAATGGTTCAGTGCATCAAGAACAAACTTTCCTTCTACTGCTATAGATCAAATGTTTGCGGGTGACGCATCAACACAAACAAATGACGGATCGGCCAGCGAATGGGGCGAAGTTGGTTATGTAGGAAGAATTAAGTACGACTATGCGGGAAGATATCTTTTAGAACTTAACGGACGTTATGATGGTTCTGACTACTTTCCCCCTTCAAAACGTTTTGGATTCTTCCCTTCAATAAGCGCCGGATGGATTATTTCATCTGAAGAATTTTACCAGAAATTACGATTGACAGATGTATTTTCTTACCTGAAATTTAAAGCTTCGTACGGTGAGGTTGGTTCCATTGGTGGTACCAAATACGCTTACATTCCGCAATATGGCGTTACCAGCCAGGCATATGTTGCGAATGGAAATCTGCAGAATGGCTATTATGAAGGAGGTCTTACAATCTCTAACCAGAATATTACATGGTTCAAAACCGGTTCACGCGATTTTGGTTTGGAATTTGAAACGCTGAATAAAAAACTGACAGGAAGCGTTGATTATTTTTATACCAGGACCCAAAACATTTTAGGCAGCCCTGCATTCAGATATACCGACCCATTGGGCCAAAGTCTGCCCCAGGTACTTACGGATGCTGCAACACGTAAAGAAGGCATAGATTTCTCGTTAAATTATAATTGGAGTGCCAGCAAAGACCTGAAGGGTTACGTTGGAATTAATGGCACGTACTTTAATTATTTATGGGAACGTACCAATGAAGACAGTGCTACATTAACCAATCCTTATACAAGAGCATGGGGTGTTAATCAGAATTATTACAGTGCAATGTATAGCGCCAATGGTCTGTACCAGAATTATGCTGATATATTGAATAACCCGAGCCGGTTGACTTCAACAGCATTAAGTGTAGGTGACGTATGGCTTGAGGATACCAACGGAGATGGCAAGATTGATGCGCAGGATTTTCGCCGACTGGGGCTGTCTCAATCTCCCAGGTTTACATTTGGTATACCGTTCGGTATAGAATACAAAGGCATTCGCTTGGACGCCTTAATTCAGGGAACAGGCAAGCGTGATGTTTACCTCGGAAATTACTTACAGGGTGGTGAAGGACTAGGCCGCATCAATTTTGACTTTCAGAAAGATTTCTGGACAAGCAGCAACACTTCAGCCACTTTCCCAAGAGCTGGTAACAGCACCATGAACTCATCTAATAACTATACCAGCAGCAGCTTCTGGTTAAAGGATGCAGGTTTTGTAAGACTGAAAAGTTTGACCCTTTCCTACAACTTCAAAAAATGGGTGAAAACAAAAATATTCAGTGACCTGTCTGCCCATATCAGCGGAACAAACCTGCTCACTTTTTCATCTGTTAAAAAGTATTTCGATCCGGAGCTGGCAAACAACAACAATTTCTTTTATCCGGTAAACCGTACTTACTCTGTTGGTATCAGGGTCGGTTTTTAATCATTGGAAAGTTTAAACAATTTGACTATGAAGTACATTCTATATATTATAACTTTTTTGTCCCTCGGATATATATCCTGTAATAGAGTGATGGACACCAAGCCACTTAACTCATATACCGGGGATGATGTGTGGAGCAATTTCAGTCTCGCCCAGGGCTACGTGTATAACTGTTACGCTAATTGCATGGGCTACATATTTTCATGGGATTACGATGCAATAACAAAAAGTGTGAAAACGCAACCATGGGGCGGTGGACATGTTGGCGAAAAAACAGAACAGATTGACAGGTATGCAGATGAAGGCTGGTCACAGTTTGGCAACATCAGAAGTGTAAACCTGATCCTTCAGAATATCCCAAAATCACCTTTGACTGAACTGCAGAAAAATACATTTTTGGGTGAGGCATATTTTTTGAGAGCTTCAATTTACTCCTTCCTTGCAAACCGGTTTGGTGGCGTTCAATTGGTGAAGGATGTGCTGACTGTAGATAGTGATTTTAACATCCCCCGTTCAAGCATTAAGGAAACGTACGATTTTGTATTAAGTGACCTTGACAGCGCGGCCATTTTACTACCTGCTACAAATGAAAGAGGCCGTGCAACAAAAGGAGCGGCTTATGCCTTGAAGATGAGAGTGGCCCTGCAGGCAGGTGCGTACTTAAACGACAACAATTATTACACAGCTGTAAAGACTGCCGGCAATGCACTTTTTGCGCTTAACCAATATTCGCTGGATGATTATGAGCATCTGTTCAACGAATACAGTTCTGCGATCACCTCACCGGAAAACATATTGATATATGAACGCAGAAGTACCAACACAAGTTTCGACGGTACGCCGATGCAATCTTTGGTTGCTAATTCAGATATGTTAGCTTCTAAGCTCACTGCAACAGCCATGCAGAAATTTCCATTGCAGGAGTCTCTTGAAGGATGGATGAACTACGTTCCTTCACAAGATCTTGTGGATGATTACCTGGTAACTGATGCTGATGGAAGAGAACGTAAATGGGATGCAACCAGTTTTATCGCGACCGGGAAAAGTGTATATGAGAAAATGTATCAGCGCAGGGATAAAAGGTTTTATTCAACAATTATTTACGACAGCTCAAAGTATTTTAAGAACTGGGCATACCTGAGAGCCAACGGAAATGTGTCATCGAATATTTCACCACTTAACGGGGGAAATATAAATGGCGGTGCGTCACAAACAGGCTATTTGTTCAACAAGTATGTTTACCAGGCAAAGAAACTGTGGTATTCAGATCCTACAGATTATTGTTACAGCGTATTGCGTCTTGGTGAGGCCTATCTTAACTATGCAGAGGCATGCATAAAACTGGGCGACGAAGCAACAGCAAAAACATACATTACCAAAACATATCAGAAGCATGGAGGCTTTACAAATGCTATTACTTCGTCCGGAGAAGATCTGTTGAGCGATTACAGAAGAGAGCGTCATGTAGAACTGATTCTTGAAACAGGCGACAGGTATTGGTCATTACTAAGATGGGGAATGCAGCTGTCCGGTGGTTTAAAACCAGGTTATGCAAATTCAGCCCTCGCCATACCTGAGCTAAATGGAATGCCACACGGAATTGCAATTAATTCTGATGGAACTGCTTACCAGTTGTATGAAGTGGCTGACAACAACGGGCAGCCCCTGAAATTTACACCGAAGCGATACCTGTTCCCGGTTCCGCAAGGTAAAATAACTGCATTGCCCACCCTTACACAAAATGAAGGCTGGTAAATTATTATTGAAATCAAATAACTGATCAATTATGAAAAATATATTAATGCTGGGTTTATTGTTTGCCTTGCCGGTTCTTTTTACTTCATGTTTAAAGAAAGATCTTCCGGCGGCAAATAATTCATCCTTGAATAACATTACAGATTTTTACCTCGTTTATAAATACGCAGACACAATTGTTGACAATAAAGGTACAACCAATGAAAATGAGCGTACCGTTGTACAAACTGTTAAACTGGACAGGAAGATTTCCATATCGCATGATACAGTTTATGTAACGCCTGTGTTCCCCGCAGGCTTTCCTCAAAAAGAAAAAGTGAAAGTAAAACTGACTAACATTTGGGGAGTTGTAAATGTTCCCGACGCTGCCATTGTACATCCTGTTGATGGTGCTCCTAAACTGGGAACGCCGGGCGACTTTTCCGCACCTGTTTCCTACGAAGTAACTGCTGCAAATGGCAACAAAACTCGATGGGTTATTTCTGTTTCACCATTGCCGGTTGTAAACCAGTGGGAGGGTATGTATGCGGAAAGTGGTACATTGAACCATGCATCCGCCGGTCTTCAAACCTGTCCCGCCAATTATACCCAGGAGCTGATAACAGCAAGCGCAAACTCCATAAAGGCAACGGCTGGTTACTGGTATTTCAGCAACCCCGGCATAACATATTTTATAACAATCAACCCGGACAATTCTGTTACCATCTCGGCCGATCCTGATGCGGTGGTGTCAATTCAGCAGGATCCTGCACAGGCTTCAACGTACGATCCGCTGAGCAAAAAGTTCAACCTGTATTACTATTATTACAGCGGCGGAAACCCTGCTAACTGGAGAAAATTCCACACCGTGTTCACACTGAAATAGCTTGTACCTTTCATAAGACTCAATAAGAACGAAAAAACACAAAACTCCATAAAGGGAAGTAGTCATTTCAAATTTTGGAAATGACTACTTCCCTGTTTTTTTAACCTTAAGAAATGGTTGTAATAGATGCAACTGGCGAATAGTCAATAGTCAATGGTGAAGGTCCGGTCTGGCTAAGTAAATGTGTTATCGTTTAAGTGTTATTATCATCCTAAGCAAAAGTTCTTATATTCTCTTATATGCCTTCTATTCAACTAGTGAATAGTGAATGGTCAATAGTGAAGGTCCGGGCTGGTTAAGTAAATATATTGTCGTTTAAGTGTTGTTATTATCCCGGGCAAAAGTTCTTATATTTTCTTATATGCCTTATATGGTTTAAAAAACTTCGCTTCGGTCAGCTTTAGGCCAATGTCGTTTAGTTAAGGAAGCTTTGGAGGTTTTGCTCCGTAGGAGCATCCTGTTTGTAGTTCTTATATTTTCTTATATGCCTTACATGGTTTAAAAAACTTCGCTTCGATCAGCTTTAGGCTTTAGACTTTGGGCTTTAAGCTTTATCAGTTGTTAACAAAGAAACGTTGTCGCGGCCGACACCTTACTTCTATACAACTAGTGAATAGTCAATGGTCAATAGTGAAGGTCCGGGCTGGCTAAGTAAATATATTGTCGTTTAAGTATTGTTATTATCCCGGGCAAAAGTTCTTATATTTTCTTATATGCCTTATATGGTTTAAAAAACTTCGCTTCGATCAGCTTTAGGCTTTAGGCTTTGGGCTTTAAGCTTTATCAGTTGTTTACAAAGAAACGTTGGCGTGGCCGACACTTTACTTATATGGTTTAAAAAACTTCGCTTCGGTCAGCTTTAGGCTTTGTGCTTTGAGCCTTCTGCTTACCTTACTTCCTTAAAATCTTCTCCATTGTTTTCCCTTTCGCCAACTCATCAATCAACTTATCCAGGTATCGAACTTTTTTCATCAGCGGGTCTTCAATCTCTTCAATACGATAGCCACAAATAACGCCTGTAATTTTTGAAGCATTCGGATTCAATTGCGGAGCTTTGGCGAAGAAATTTTCAAAGTCCGTTTTATCGTTGATGATCTGCTGTAATTGTTGGCTATCATATCCTGTCAGCCAATAAATAATTTCATGCACTTCTTCCTTTGTGCGGCCTTTGCGTTCGGCTTTTGTAATGTAATGCGGATAAACACTCGCAAAAGACATTTTGTAGACTCTTGTATTATCCATTGTTTGCCAGTTGTTATTTATTGAAGTTGCCGTTGAAGATGGCGATTGGTAACAGATAACGAATGTACCAAAAAGTTTCGCTTGTCCCAATCTAAGGAGTGCGGGTTTCTCGCGGCGTGCGCAACGAAGCGGCGACGCGGCGAAGTTTTGATTTTGACGCAGCGCATTAAATCCTCGTGCCTGCCAATTCAATCGTGATCACAAAAACTAAGTGAATCATCGTGCCGCCGCGTCTCAGTGGTTGGTAGTTCCTTGTCTCATTCGGGTATTTTTATTATCACATATACACCAATAGATTTTTTCTGATCCCGCAATCGTGTGTATTCAGATCTGCTGAAGAATTATCGGGAATTCGAATTTAGTCCGTAGGACTTCAAGCTCAATAGAAAAATCCGGCAACTGCAATTTTTGCCCGTAGGGCATTAACCTGCTTACCGTGGTAAGGGCATGCATCACGACTTATTTTAAATAATTCATTTTTTAATTGATAGAACGAATTTGCTGGTTAATGTCCTACGGACAATGGAAGGCCATATGGACGGGTTTTCTATTGAGCTTAATGCCCTACGGGCAAGGCTGTTCTAATTCAAGCAGTTTTAGTTAGTTCAAGCGGATATGGGTTTCATCAATGTGATGAGAGAAAATAAATGTGCGAAAATCAAATTTTAATTGATAGAACGAATTTGCTGGTTAATGTCCTACGGACAATGGAAGACCATATGGACGGGTTTTTTATTGAGCTTAATGCCCTACGGGCAAGGCTGTTCTAATTCAAGCAGTTTTAGTTAGTTCAAGCGGATATGGGTTTCATCAATGTGATGAGAGAAAATAAATGTGCGAAAATCAAATTTTAATTGATAGAACGAATTTGCTGGTTAATGTCCTACGGACAGTGGAAGACCATATGGACGGGTTTTCTATTGAGCTTAATGCCCTACGGGTAAGGCTGTTCCAATTCAAGCAGTTTTAGTTAGTTCAAGCGGATATGGGTTTCATCGATGTGATGAGAGAAAATAAATGTGCGAAAATCAAATTTTTAGTCTTTGCAATGCACAGAGAGCTAATATACCAGGGAACTTATAAAGACGTATCATAATGCGTGGTATCCGATTGTTTATATACAATTCTTAAGAATTTTATTAGAGAATGAGCGTCTATGCCCCAATTCACAAAAACGAAATGGGAGAAATTTTGCACAATATTGCAGTAATAAATCTCCGTAAATACCAGGTCCCTTATGGTAGAAAAACTTATATGAACGTACTCCAAATAGTTTAACTACTGAAAACGATACCAGTATTCCGAATGGATTTAATGTTTATTTTTACCCGATTGGTTAGCCTGGAGCAGATCCATCTTTAGACCCAAAATTTTCACCGGTAACGGAAGAAAATAATTGAGAAATAGTAGACGCAGATCCTTTTGAATTATTTGATCAAAATGCAACTACAGGTAAGGACAATATTTATTTTTCGGGAGTATTATGGAACATACATTCGTATTATCGGTATATCAGGAATCGCCTTACCTGGAGGCTTGTATTCAAAGCCTTATTGGTCAGACGGCAAAAAGTAAAATTATTATCGCTACATCAACGCCAACGACTTATTCACAGAGCATCGCTGACCAGTATAATATACCATACTATATTAACGACAGTCAGGTGAGAGGTATAGCAAATGACTGGAATTTTGCTTTATTAAAAGCTGATACAGAATTGGTTACTATTGCTCACCAGGATGATGTTTATGATAGCCGTTATACAGAAGTTGTGACGAATGCTATAAAACATAATAGTGCTCAAAAAATACAAATCGCTTTCACAAATTATAGTGATTTGGTTAATAATGAGCTAAGGTCATTCTCGTTAAATGCGTTTATTAAACGCAGTTTGTTGTTGCCTTTTATAGTTAGCAGTGTTATAAGAAGCAGCTTATTAAAAAAAATGATATTGCTGTTTGGCGATCCGATATGCTGTCCTTCTGTAACATTTAATATGCCGGAGTTAGGCGATGATTTTAAATTTCAACCGAAATATACTTGCGCGCTGGACTGGTATGCCTGGTATGAGCTGGCGCTGCGGCCCGGAGCGTTTATGTATATTAATAAAAGGCTTATCACCCATCGTATACATCCGGGATCGGAAACCACCAATCAATTAGCAAAGGGCTTACGTCAAAAAGAAGAACTTGAGTTGTTTGAATTAATGTGGGGCAAGCGCATTGCTAAACTTATTGCACGTGTTTATGCCCTGGGGCATAAAGAGAATTTGCAATAACAATAGAACGAGTGTGGCTTATATTGTTATGTCTATAATATAGCCGCCACCTGTCATTGGAAAAATACGCTCAAAGCCATTGACTATTCTTTCACAGATTTTGACTACCTGTTTCTTTCCTCCTTTAGCATTCAATATCATCTCACTGAATTTAACATGGTACGGAATAATTTGCCAACTGCTGAATCCGGCAAGTTTGCATAAAGTATTAAGTGTTTTATAAGAATATACCTGAACATGATCAATATGTGCCGATTCCCGTTTTATTAGTGAAAGAATCATGTTGTGTAAGCTTGTTGCATTGGGTGTTGAGCAAATAAGCCTTTTGCCAGCGAATTGTTTTTTTAAGTTCTCAAAAAAAACAAGCGTGTTTGGAAGATGTTCTATCAATTCTCCGGCAATAATTACATCAAAGTCGATATGATGTAGATCTAACTTATCCAGGTTGTAAATATCTCCATACATTATCCTCACAGTATCGCTATAGGTTATACCTCCGTTGATCAATAGTTTGGAGTTGTCAACCCCCACATGTAATGCCGACACTTTCGAAATCTCGCCGAATAAATAATTACCTGTATCTTCTTTTACCAAAGCTGTTTCGTCGTAACATCCCAGGTCGAGCACTTTTTTATTAATACACGCATCTCTTAAATACTTGATACGGTCAACCGGGCGTTTGACAGTTAATTTTTCAGTTGGTGTATAATGCAAGTCAGCCATTTTCCAATAAAGTTGTTTGTTAAAGGCTATTTTTTTGATTCGCTTTCGGCCCAGGCCAAATTGCCTTTTGCAAGTTTATGGTTAGGGTCGATCTTTAAGGCTTTTTGACAGGCTTCAATGCCTTTATTCCACTGTTTTAGCTGATTATAAGCGGCTCCCATATTGCTGTAAGCATCGGCATAATCCGGTTTTAGTTTTAAGGCGGCTTCACAGGCCTCTATGCATTTCAAATAATTTTGTTGGTTGTAATAAGCTAAGCTCTGGTCAAGATAATTAGCCGCAGTTAAGGTTGTTGCAGTGTTGCCGGTAACAGGAGCCTCTCTTTCGGCAATGGCAGCATGGGTTTTGCCTGCCTGCTGAAATGTAAGTGCTGTAGTATCTCCGGGGGCCAAAGCGAGGTATTTATTAGAGGTTTCCACCAATTTGTCCCACATGCCTAATGTGTTGTAGCTACTCATCAGTATATTAAGCGCCATTAATGAATAAGGGTTCAGTTGTAAAGCCTTTTCGCTCATTTGAACTGCTTCATCTACGCGATTAACCTGCTTTAACCAGCGGGCATAAAAAACGTATGAATCAAAAGTGTTCGGACTCATGTTCCTGGCCTTAATAAAATTAGCTTCGGCTTCTTGCGGGTTACCCATGGCTCCTTTTAATATTGCTGTATTAATAAAAAGCGTATTATAGTAAGGGAGGTATTGAGAGGCCCTTTGAAAATAAATATCGGCAACAGAGTAGTTTCCTTTCTCCATTTGCGTAAGGCCATAATTCATCAAGCCGCGTCCGTTTAAAGGGCTTTTAATAGTCACATCGTGCCATAACGATTCTTCATCGTGCCATATTTTATTGCGTTGATAAACGCCATAAGCATTTAATCCAAGAACTAACAAAAGGCTTAAAGCAATAAGTGCCCGGTACTCTTTATTAGCTTTAATTTGTTTTTCAAATTTAATGAGCAATAAACCTATATAAGTTACTACACTCAGGGCCAAACCTACAAAAGCAAACAGCATGCGATGGTCGTTTGTAACCTCGGCAAAGGGGGCCAACGAGGTCGGAAGCAATGAGGCTGCAAACCAGATTAATCCAAATGCGATAGGTTTGGTCTCTTTTTTTGCTGATGTTTTGATGATCGTTATTATTAAACCGATAACGAAAACAATTCCTATAATTATTCTTTCATCAAAAATGTTTAGTATAACCGACCAATCAGAATCAGCGCTTAAGTTCATTGGCAAAAAGAACGCTATAAAGTAGTGAAGCCATACATAAGTCTGAGTTAATATGTAATAAGAAGCGGGATTAGAAATGCCCGGTATAGAAGTTACTCTTGTCAGCGTATATATCTGTGCAACCACTATTACTATTATTAGCGGCAATAGTTTTAGGATGGTTTTGAACGCAAACCGAAAATTTTTAGGTTTAAGCAAATCAACAACGGAAAGGTCGTCTTCGAACAACAGGATATAAAAAAACAACAGGATGATAAGTACCAACATGGTTTCTTTAGCAAAGACCCCGATAAATGCAGGTATAATATACAGGTGCCATTTTCGCTTTGCCGGGTATGTAATGTATATCAGGAATGAAGCCACAATACATAACGTTGACTGTATATCCGACCGGGCAATGATGTAGTTAACAGTTTCTGCGTTGGCGGTATGCAGTGCAAACCATGCGGTAGCAATCAATGCAATGTAAGCTGCCGTGTTATGTTTTATCGATCGTTGCAATAAATTTTTATACATAAAAAACATCATCAGGCATAAAAAGATATACCAGATAAAAGTGGAGAGCTGAAAATAAAAAGGGTTTAAGCTGCCTCCGAGCTTGTAATCAATAGCCAACGTAGTGGTAACCAGTGCCCGCAGTCCCCAGTGTGCGGGATCTGCACTGAACATTTTGGGATCGGTATAAAACGAGGGAATGTTTTTAATGTTCCGGATATGAACGTTATCTACAACAGCATGCGAGTCATCAAAATGGAAGCCGTTATGGAAATGATTTGAGTACGCCATTATTAGAGAGATAAGCAATACTAAGCCGCCGATTAAGATGTTTCTGTTTGTAGTTGACATTTTTGAAATTGGATTAGCTGACGGTTGATCCATCTTTATTCTTGATTTCTTCTTTAATATTTTAGAGATCCTCCTTAAGCAAGGATATGATCTTTAATGGTTTTAGTTCGCACCTTTTATACCACAATGCTAAAATGCAGCAGTTGAATAAGTATGGAAAAAGCCTCCGGTTCCAACATTTACACCGGTAAAACTTATTCCCTTCAACATATACGAAAATGAAACCTCTTCATTGTAACATGGAATAACAAAGAAGTTTTGTCTTCGAAGCCATAAAGGATATGATACTTTACCTGCATCCAATCTTTGTGGAGCACAATGATAAGCAAGAATAGATATTCATCAAATTATTTTGAAAGCGGATTACAAATCATTGCTGTCCGACAAAAAATGAAGTGTGCACCAAACTCCAAAAAACATTACCCTGAAGGGTTCACAGCGGTTGGTAGAAATACTCATGGCAATAAAATTTATTGAATAAGAAGCAAGCGTTTGTCAGAAAAATGCTTTTTTATCGGCATATGCAAGCCTCATGTTCACTAATTTTTTTATTATCACTTCTTATGTAAAAACAAGCGAATATAAGGGGCGGAGCTTATTCCTTAACCATTTTTCGCGCTTTCACGCCACCATAACGAGCTGCTATTTGGTAATATACCCAGGAACGTTTTAGTGCCACCCGGCAATCGGATAGTTATATGTGTTATATTGCGCCGCAATTTACCCAGGCCAACCGGGACTATGAATAAAGCTATGAGAAACTCCATTTACTTCGGGATCGTCATTTGCTCATTTGTAACACATTCAAATGCTCAAACAATCAGCAGGAGTGTTATTTGCCCTGCCGGTGAAACCGTTATCAAGCCGCAGTTGTCACTCACTTATGTTATAGGCGAGCCTGTAGCGGACCTTCTTGCAGTTCCCCAGGTGCATAAATATTTAACCGTGGGCTTTGCTCAACCCGATATAGAGTTGAAAGAGATCTTAAATGCAGACATCAGCAATAAAGTCACCCTCTTTCCCAATCCGGCCTCCAGCATTGTAAAGATTGCATTGAACAATGTACCCGACGCCAATTATTCCATTGATTTGGTGGACATGATGGGCAGGATACTGCAAACCATCAACATCAATTTCTCGAACAATAATTATCTGTATGTAGAAATGAATGTAGCACAATATGCATCCGGTATGTATGTGGTACGTGTACGAAGCGATAAAGACTTCAAGGGCCAGGTAAAGCTTTTAAAACGATAATCCTTTTTATAATTCAATTCTCAATTTTCGTTGGATGCAAAAGAAAATCTATATCCTATTTCTACTGCTTGCGGCAGTCTGCACAAGTGCCTGGGCACAACCTCAGGCATTTAAGTACCAGGCCGTGGCAAGAGGCTCGAACGGAGCGTTGCTGATCAATACGAATGTAAATATTCGTATTACCATCCATGCAGGTTCTGCTACGGGCAGTGTAGAATACCAGGAAACCCAATCAACAGCCACAAACCAATATGGCTTGTTTTCTATTGAAGTAGGTAATGGTCATGCTACTTCAGGTACATTCAGCGCCATCCCCTGGGGCAGCGGTGCGCAAAAGTATATCCAAACAGAAGTTGATTTGGGTAGCGGTTACATAGATATGGGTGCCGCAAAACTATTAAGTGTACCATTCGCTTTATATTCTTTAAACCCGGGCCCTAAAGGCGCTACGGGTGCGACAGGCCCGACAGGTGCTACCGGACCTCAGGGTGCAGCGGGTGCCAGAGGTGCAACAGGCGCTACCGGACCACAAGGATCTCAAGGCTTACAAGGCGCTACAGGTGCTACAGGCGCAATGGGCGCACAAGGTATGCAAGGTATTCAAGGCGTGGCAGGTGCTACAGGTGATACTGGTCCACAAGGATTACAAGGTGTACAAGGTGTTACCGGAGCAACAGGTGCAACTGGTGCACAAGGCATACAAGGTACTCAAGGTGTTACCGGAGCTCAGGGTATTCAAGGCTTACAAGGTGCTACAGGTAGTACGGGTGCAACGGGCGCACAAGGCATACAAGGTATTCAGGGCGTGACAGGTGCGACCGGTGATACTGGTCCACAAGGTATACAAGGTATTCAAGGCGTTACCGGAGCAACAGGTGCAACGGGCGCACAAGGTATGCAAGGTATCCAGGGCATGGCAGGTGCTACAGGTAATACTGGTCCGCAAGGTATACAAGGTATTCAAGGTATTACCGGAGCAACAGGTGCAACTGGTGCAACTGGTGCACAAGGCATACAAGGTACTCAAGGTGTTACCGGAGCTCAGGGTATTCAAGGCTTACAAGGCGCCACAGGTAGTACGGGTGCAACGGGCGCACAAGGCATACAAGGTATTCAGGGCATGACAGGTGCGACCGGCGATACCGGTCCACAAGGTATACAAGGTATTCAAGGCGTTACCGGAGCAACCGGTGCAACAGGCGCACAAGGTATGCAAGGTATTCAAGGCTTGGCAGGAGCTACCGGTGATACTGGTCCACAAGGCATACAAGGTGTTCAAGGCGTTACTGGAGCAACAGGTGTTACAGGTGCCCAAGGCGCTACAGGTAGTACGGGTGCAACAGGCGCACAAGGTATACAGGGCGTGACAGGTGCAGTTGGTGCAACGGGTGATACTGGTCCGCAAGGAGTACAGGGTGTACAAGGCCTGACAGGAGCAACAGGTAGTACAGGTGCAACGGGCGCACAAGGCATACAAGGTATTCAAGGTGTTACCGGAGCTACAGGTGCAGTTGGTGCAACAGGTGCCATTGGCCCACAAGGAATACAAGGTGTACAAGGCGTTCAAGGCGTGACCGGAGCAACAGGTGCTACGGGGGTTACCGGTGCTACGGGTGCAACAGGCGCAGGATTTAGTAGTGGTACAGCAGCCAATCAAATTTATATAACAGGAAGCAGCCCTTTTGCACCCACTAATCCGGTAACTACATTGCCGGCAAGTGCCGAGCCTGCTCATACCGGCGACGTTACAAACACCGCAGGTTCGCTGGCATTAAGCATTACAACTAATAGCTCAACTACGGGTAATAATATAGTAACGGCATTGGGACAAGCCAATTCAGGTACTATACCGGCCGCGAGATTGGGAACGAATTCAGGCACGTCTACGAGTTTCCTTAATGGTTCAGGCGCGTTTGCAGCTCCGTTTACTTTAACTACAACAGGTACAGGTGGTGCCGCAACATTTTCAAGTGGTGTTTTGAATATACCACAGTATAGCGCCCCAACCTGGACAACCTATTCTGTAAGCAGCAGTACTTTAAGTGCGGTGGCAGGTGGTAATTATATAATAAGTGCTAATAATGTTACAGTTAACTTGCCTTCATCTCCGGCTGTAGGCTCTACAATAACAATTATGCTTTCCGGTACAAGTATTTCAAACTGCACTATACACTTATCTGCACAAGCCAGTGCCGCTTTTTTATATTATGGTGCAACTTGGCCATCGGGCACTAACTTGGTAAGTAATGTAGATTGGTTTATGGAGGCAATATGTACATATACCGGCAGTACCTGGGTAATTAATTTATAAGGATTATTTCGAAAGAGAAAAAAGATAGTTCTGGTTTTCTCAGCTTCGTATAGCAAAAAAGGGTGTTTTTCTTAATGTTTGTGTAAACAAACAGTAAGAAGACACCCTTTTTCAATCTTATTCTTTGACATGCTATATTGGCATCATTTAGTTTAGCCGGATATTATTATTTGCAGTTAACAGCCTTAAAAGTGCTTGTTATTTATAGTTGTTATTTTGTTACCTCTATTGCACCATTGTATATCCTGCTTCATACCCTCATATAAGTAAGGAGTTGGCCGCATTAACGTTTCGTTGTAAACAACTGATAAAGCTTAAAGCCCAAAGCCTAAAGCCTAAAGCTGAAGCGAATTTTTTTTAAACCATATAAGGCACATAAGGGCATATATGAAGTTACGCCTGAGGTCCATCATGGCTAGAGCTGCATATATTTACTCAGCCAGTTTGTGCCCTTCACCATTGACAATTCACTATTCACTAGTTGTATAGAAGGCACATAAGGGCGTATAAGAGGCTAGGCGCGAGATAGAAGTAACTAAGCAGCATACATTTACTCAACCGGTTTGTGCATTTCACTATTGACCATTCACTATTCACTGGTTGTATAGAAGTTAACTACATAAAAAAATCCCGGCATGTTTTGATACCGGCATAACTGTCAATTTTGTTTTAGCACCTGCCTGTTTTTTATACATCAAAAATATTCAGGTGTTTAATTTGGCGTAGGGTATACTCCTGCCCAACATATCATATAATAGATTTCGTGAAATGACTGCATTACCGGGACGGGCGTATAGCTAACAACTTGCTATTCGGTAATATTACCAGGAACGTTTTATTATCAACCCGGCAACCGGATAGTTATACGTTTTTTTATATGCGTAAGGAAGCGTATATTGTGCTATAATTCACCCCAAGCCAACCGGGACTATGAATAAAGCTATGAGAAACTCCATTTACTTCGGGATCGTCATTTGCTCATTTGTAACACATTCAAATGCTCAAACAATCAGCAGGAGTGTTATTTGCCCTGCCGGCGAAACCGTTATCAAGCCGCAGTTGTCACTCACTTATGTTATAGGCGAGCCTGTAGCAGACCTTCTTGCAGTTCCCCAGGTGCATAAATATTTAACCGTGGGCTTTGCTCAACCCGATATAGAGTTGAAAGAAATCTTAAATGCAGACATCAGCAATAAAGTCACGCTCTTTCCCAATCCGGCCTCCAGCATTGTAAAGATTGCATTGAACAATGTACCCGACGCCAATTATTCCATTGATCTGGTGGATATGATGGGCAGGATACTGCAAACCATCAACATCAATTTCTCGAACAATAATTATCTGTATGTAGAAATGAATGTAGCACAATATGCATCCGGTATGTATGTGGTACGTGTACGAAGCGATAAAGACTTCAAGGGCCAGGTAAAGCTTTTAAAACGATAATCCTTTTTATAATTCAATTCTCAATTTTCGTTGGATGCAAAAGAAAATCTATATCCTATTTCTACTGCTTGCGGCAGTCTGCACAAGTGCCTGGGCACAACCTCAGGCATTTAAGTACCAGGCCGTGGCAAGAGGCTCGAACGGAGCGTTGCTGATCAATACGAATGTAAATATTCGTATTACGATCCATGCAGGTTCTGCTACGGGCAGTGTAGAATACCAGGAAACCCAATCAACAGCCACAAACCAATATGGCTTGTTTTCTATTGAAGTAGGTAATGGTCATGCTACTTCAGGTACATTCAGCGCCATCCCCTGGGGCAGCGGTGCGCAAAAGTATATCCAAACAGAAGTTGATTTGGGTAGCGGTTACATAGATATGGGTGCCGCAAAACTATTAAGTGTACCATTCGCCTTATATTCTTTAAACGGGGGCCCTAAAGGCGCTACGGGTCCGACAGGCCCGACAGGTGCTACCGGACCTCAGGGTGCAGCGGGTGCCAGAGGTGCAACAGGCGCTACCGGACCACAAGGATCTCAAGGTATACAAGGCGTACAAGGTATTACAGGACCTGCAGGCCCTACCGGTGCTCAGGGTATTCAAGGCTTACAAGGTGCTACAGGTAGTACGGGTGCAACGGGCGCACAGGGTATACAAGGTATTCAAGGTGTTACCGGAGCTCAGGGTATTCAAGGCTTACAAGGTGCTACGGGTAGTACAGGTGCAACAGGCGCACAAGGTATGCAAGGTATTCAAGGCTTGGCAGGAGCTACCGGT
>CP128386.1:3806549-3912566 GCA_030345135.1 Chitinophagaceae bacterium DXS | reverse complement strand
GATACTGGTCCACAAGGATTACAAGGTGTACAAGGTGTTACCGGAGCAACTGGTGCAACTGGCGCACAAGGTATCCAGGGCGTGGCAGGTGCTACAGGTGATACTGGTCCACAAGGATTACAAGGTGTACAAGGTGTTACCGGAGCAACTGGTGCAACTGGCGCACAAGGTATCCAGGGCGTGGCAGGTGCTACAGGTAATACTGGTCCACAAGGACTACAAGGTGTACAAGGTGTTACCGGAGCAACAGGTGCAACTGGCGCACAAGGTATCCAGGGTGCGGCAGGTGCTACAGGTAATACTGGTCCACAAGGGTTACAAGGTGTTCAAGGCGTTACCGGAGCAACTGGTGCAACTGGCGCACAAGGTATCCAGGGCGTGGCAGGTGCTACAGGTGATACTGGTCCACAAGGAATACAAGGTGTTCAAGGCGTTACCGGAGCAACTGGTATTACAGGGGCTCAAGGCGCTACAGGTTATACAGGTGCTACTGGTTCAGTTGGTGCAACAGGTGCTATTGGCCCACAAGGAATACAAGGTGTACAAGGCGTTCAAGGCGTAACCGGAGCAACAGGTGTTACGGGTGCAGCAGGCGTCACAGGAGCTACCGGTGCAACAGGCGCTACGGGAGCTACCGGGGTTACCGGTGCGCCGGGTGCAACAGGTGCAGGATTTAGTATTGGTACAGCAGCCAATCAGATTTATATAACAGGAAGCAGTCCTTTTGCACCCACTAACCCGGTAACTACATTGCCTGCAAGTGCTGAACCTGCTCATACCGGCGACGTTACAAATACCGCAGGTTCGCTGGCATTAAGCATTACAACCAATAGCCCAACTACGGGTAATAATATAGTAACGGCATTGGGACAAGCCAATTCAGGTACTATACCGGCCGCGAGATTGGGAACGGGTTCAGGCTCGTCTACTAAATACTTAGACGGTACAGGTGCATTCAGTACACCGAGTGGTGGAGGAAGTACGGTGGAACTACTGGCAACAATGAGTACTTCCCAAACAATCACACCACCAAGCGGAAGTACTCTTACTGCTGATGTGAATTTTAACACTACCTCAGTTACGCCAACTTACGGTTCATTTAATACCTCCACTTATAGTTATACGGTTGGAACCACAGGATTTTATTTGATAACCGTTAATCTTGCAGCTACAGGAAACGCTCTCATTTACCCGAATATCTATGTTAACGGTACCGCAACAGACGTGGGAGTCGGTTCTAATAATGCAAACGGTACTTCAATAGGAGGCAATATAATTCAGGCACGCGGCACAATATCAACAGTAAAGAAATTGACTGCGGGAGATGTTGTGAAAATTGGTTTAACAAATCTCAACCTCGCAGCACTTGGCGTAACTCTACCTGCCAATGGTCCTTCAACTTTTACTATTACAAAAATGTAATTGTAAGTTTATAGATTCAATGAAAAGAGCATCTTACAGATGCTCTTTTCATTTTACCGCAACTGCATTTCTTTACTATGTATTTCATTTTTTTAAAGTGTGTATATAAAATAAAAGCTCCCATGACGGGAGCTTTTGTTTTATATCAGTTATTGTACAACAAAATTAATTCCTCGTAGGGAAAATACCTTCCGTACAAATGATATAATTAATCACTTGATAAGGCTGCAAATTATTATGAGGTAAGCTGCTTCCAACGGCAGCAACAGTAACATTAGGTGCAGGCCCTGAAAAATTTGTAATAGCAATTGAAGCACTTGCCATAGGAGTGGTAGCACTTCCTGCAGGAGCGTAAACTGTGGAACCATTACCATCAGCGCCCAATAAAGAACCTGCAGGAGTAACGCCTCCTCCTCCTGGTGCACTTCCATTTAAAGTAGCTGTCGCAGTTGCAGCTGCAGTACCTGGCGTAACAGTTGTTTCGTGTGTGTGTACGGGCAATTGGGTTTGAAGCAACGTAACATTTTCTGTACCTGTTACCATACCCAGACTATAGTTTGCCAATCCGAGGCCTTGACCTGTACCCACCGGTACCCTGCTTCTGAGATCGGGCAAATTGAAAGTACTAACGCCATCGCCTCCGTAAACGGTACCGATCAACGCATAAAGCGCTGTATAATTACTGATGGGCAATTGCTGTCCGGCACAAAACATCCAGGCCCTTGGCGCAAAAGTGCCACCAAACATGCGTACTTCTGCTAAATAACCTTCCATAATTTTTTATTTTACTGAGTAAAAAAATTAGTTTCTTGAAGGGAATAATCCCTGCATACATATAATATAGTTCATTCCCAATACCGGTTGAATATTACTGTGAGGTAAGTTACCGCCTGCATTGGCTAACGTAATACCAACGGTAGGCGCAGTAATATTACTTATAGTAACGGAACCGGCGGCCATTGCAGCAACAGTGCTCGTTCCCGAAGCATATATAGTAACATTGCCGTTCCCGTCATCCGCGCCCAATAAGTTTCCGCCGGGTACTGCCAAAGTACCGGCAGTATCTGTACCATTTAAAGTAATATTAGCCGTTGCCTGCCCTGTACCTGCAGTTATGGCGATAGGGTGATTGTGTGCAGGCATTTCTGTAGCCAGCAAAGTGTGAAACTCTTCGCCTGCTTTTTGTCCTAAAACAAAAGTACCCACTGGGCCTGTTCCTGTACCCACCGGTATCCTGCTTCTAAAATCCGGCAAACTGAAGGTTTGAATACCATCGCCGCCATACACTGTTCCTAAAAGCGCAAACAATGCTTGATTTTGTGCTATTGCCAATGTTTGTCCATTGCAAAGCGCCCAGGTTTTAGGAGCGAAGTTTGCTGCAAAGCAGCGAATTTCAGCCATTGTTCCTTCCATAAAATATTTTTTTAATTAGGTTTATTAATTTCTGGCAGGGTATGTCCCCGTTGTACAAACTATAAAGCTCATAGCAATATACGGTTGCATGTTGTTATGTGGTTGGTTGCCACCCGCAACAGCATCAACAGCAGTAGGCAACGGAATAGTAACATTGGTAAGCGATACCGCACTGGCTGCCATTGCAACCGGTGTGCTGTTACCCGGTGCAAACACTGTCAAGTTGCCGTCGCCTGCAATCAGGTTACCACCCGGACTTGCCAAGGTACCAGCAGTAGAACTGGCATTTAATGTAGCCGTAGCTGAGCCACCTGTTTGTGTTACCGAAGATGCATGAGTGTGTGCTGCCATTTCAGTGAGGTTCAATGTATGTGCAGTTTCTCCACCAACTTCACCAATGGTGTAAAGAGAATTTCCCGGAGATTGGCCTGCGCCTATCGGTGCCCTGCCTCTAAAATCCGGCAGCCCGAAAGTTGTAGTTCCATCTCCGCCATAGTATGTCCCTAATATAGAGAACAAGGCGGGATTTTGTCTTATGGCAATAAGCTGCGCTTGACAAAACGCCCAATTACGCGGTGCGAAGTTTCCTGCAAAAATGCGGATTTCGCCTACTGTTCCGTCCATAGTTTTTTGTTTTAAGGATAATTGTTTAATATCATTTAAGTCTAATGCCAGTTTTTGAATAAAAGAAGCGCCGGCGCTCCCTTTCAAATAGTCCGGGAGAATAATTAATAAAACACTTCTCCGGGTTTAAACCCTAAGCTGAACAATTTTATTCCCGACAAATACCCTTCTTGCATACTCACAATATTCACCTTCAAAAATTGTTTATCGCGGCATGCCACAATCAATCCATACACCTGATCTGCATACACTATAGTTCCCGGTATTATTTCTTGTGTATTGTTCGGATCTATGTTTACTGTTGCGGGTGAAACTTCCAATATTCGCACTTGCATTTGACGAATGTTTGTTGTAGCGCCGCCATACCTGGGATTCGTTGCATTTATCAACCATTCTATATCATCGGCCGTTTGTGTTTTCCAATGAATGGTAAGCTCTTGCTCGGTTGGAGCTTTACAATAAGTTCCGGATTGATCACTTTCAATTACAGGCAACACTTCATCTTTTTCCAATAGAGTTAGCACCTTACGAGTTGTATTAACGTTCAGTGCACCCAATCGCTGACAATGGATACCGTAAGTCTCACCCGGTATCACAGGTAGTTCATCAATCAATACAACCGGGCCTGCATCAATTTCATCCGTCATCACATGTATACTGATACCGCCCTTTTGCTCCATGTTTTTCAACTGCCAAAACACGGGATCAGTCCCTTTATATTCCGGCAACAAACCAAAATGAAAATTGATACATCCTTTCTTGGGAAGCGTTAATACCGATGCTGGAATTTTCCATGAAAACGTCATTACGAAAACAACATCAATTTCATTTTCGGTAATAATCCGTGTAAGGTCCGATTCAATATTTTTTCTTGTAAGAACATGGATAGAATCTCCTTCAATACCGATACTTGCTAAAGCCGGCATCAATATTTTACTCGACTTTTCGGTTATTCCCACAGCAACCAATTCACCTCTGTTACGCAATGCTATAGCCGCAGGCATAGCAAGTAAATCTGAATTACAAAGCAGTAATATTCTCATACTATATACAGAGATAAGGGTTAGCCCATCCAAAATTCATGTCACCATGTAATGTTTGCATGGCTTGATTTTTTTTATCAAAAGTGTCGAACGATGTTACGATTGAAGGCGCCGGTTTACTTCCGTTAGCCGGCAAATCATATTTAACAATCGTCAATTCATCTCCTGAACTGTTATTGGCAACAGAAAACATGTTATGTAAGTTTTCAAGTTGCTTTTGCAAATCGGTGCCGTCAGAAGCCAATGCAGCTTTAGCAATATTTACTCCTGTTGTATAACCCAAATCATAGAATGCTTTCTCTGCCAGATACTCAGGCTTGTTGGTTACCGGCAATGTTGAGTAGACCGTTAAGTGTTCTTGCAAAGGCTCAAACGGTGCCGTTAAAAACGGCAGGCCTGTTACCTTGATTTTATGATGCCAGCCTCTGTTTATAAATTCGTTTAAGAACAATGTCGTTTCCTTACCGCAGAATGTTGCGAAAATAAAATCAGGTTCATACTTTTCAATAAAAGGAAAAAGAACGCTGATGTCAGCCAACTCCCCGGCAGCAGGCATTGGCGTTACCGAAAATGACCATTTGCTTTCCGGGTCACCTGCTGTCATGCCCATATTAAACATTTGCGAAAAGCTGTAACCCGCATCATATATAGAACTTACGAACATCCCTTTTTTACCCAAAGTTTGTACGCCCCATTTTCCCATTGTAAAGGCATGTTGCCACAAGTGCATTGAGTTTACGAATATGTACTCGTTTATTTTTTTTACATTCGGAATATGGCCGCCAAGGTTATTTATGATAATGGATTTTTTTCTTGTTTTAAAACTTTCAGACAAGTCTTCCATTACCTTGCTTGAGACAATTCCTGTTATAATATCTACATCATGATAATTAAAAAACTTGTTGCACGCTTCTTCTGTTTGTTTCAAACTGCCTTGTCCTATAAACTCTTTGACAATTTCTGCGTTGATCTCCGGCGAAAGCTTTAATCCATCCTTCAACCCTTTCTCAAAATCTTTGCTGATAGGCAAAATAGTGGACGAAGGCAGCAACACTCCTACTGAAATACTTTCCATCTAAATACTATTATTGTTTATAAATTTATCTTTCTGCCCTTAATTCAACTTACCGGTTTATCTGGTGCCGGAAAAGTACTATTGCCGCTTTGGTTAAAGAACAATTAATGATCCTTATGAATCTCCCGTCCATCCGCATCTCATCGTCAATACGTCATTGCTTTCATCCGGAGAGGCCTCACAACAATTAACCGATTTTATGCTACACTTGTTGTAAAGAACTTTTTCTGATTGCATCTAATGCCTTGTATGCCATAAATGCATTTTGCAAATGCTCGTCTGTATTTAAACCTGATAAAGGTTTTTCATCAAACACTTTATAGGGGTCTTTAGCATCAAAGTGCATTCTTTCATTGTATAAATCTTCTGAGCCTTTGCCGAATTGTATTCCTGAGGAATGCAACACTTTCAAAGCAATATTTTCTATACCGTCTTTATAATTGAACAAATGCACATTATTATCGATGACTGCTATTTGTTGCATTTTTTTGTAATACTGTTCCAGCACCGCTGCTACGTGTATTTCATAGGCCCCTCCAACTTCCGGTAATTCTCCCAATTGAAATATTTCTTTCTCTATCATTCCCGGAACTGCATGAAGCCCTTTATTTTTCATTTGGGACCGCACAACTTCGTCCGGCCTTCTGAACAATAGAATAAAAGGTATTTGCGGATAGATAGCCCGCCATTCTTCATAAAAGAACAGATGCCAACTATCTGCCTTTATAAAAAGTTGTTCTTCATTTCCTTTTCTTTTTTGTCCATAGAATGCAACTGCATCTTTTAATAGATGACTGTAATCTTTTCCGTTCTCTTTATACTTTGATCGCAAAAGATCATCAAAAAAAGGCACCTCCGATAATACAATATGCTTTTCATTTAAACTCAACAGCTGAGATAATAAAGTAGAACCGCATCTTGACACATGAAATATAATAGCAGAAGGTTTTATGGACGCCTGTTCTTTGGACCATACACTCAACATATCAACAGAACTACTGCTTTTAAACTTTTTTTGATTTTCCGGCAAATATTTGATCTTGAACAGCGTTGTATCGAAAAAAGGATCGGTATAAGGGATATTGCCGGTCTTCAACCATTGTACGGTTTTGCCCTCCTTTAAACTATAAGGAATATAATTATACAAATCGGATACACCGGAGGTATGCATAAGGACTATTAGATTTTGCTCTGTTAATTTAAAACGTTTTGCTTCAGTCGGCTTTCCAGTGAAGCGGCCCAGGCCAGCGTTGCCGGTGTATTGGATCTTTTCAACTCATCTATAACCAATAATGTTTCTTCTATATTTTCTACATCTTCTTTTTCACTTTTTTCTGCGTTGTCAAAAATATCTTTCAACCAATCATTCACCATACAATCTATTACAAGATGAATACGATCTGAATTGCTATTGTTTTCAACGCTGTGTATAAGATTTGCATTCAAGTACCAACATTCGCCTTCTCTCATCGGCACCAGTTCATCTTCCGAATAAAATAATACCTTTTCGTTTGTAAAAATGGGAATATGCAATCTGGCTTCACCTTTTTCAAATGCTAAATCAGCGTCTTTGTGGGGTTTGATAACAGAGCCGCTTGTTAAATTTAACAACCGTACCGAACACACCGGGCACTCAAGTCCGGCTATGACCTTTTGTATTGCCGGGCATTGCGTCATTAAAGGTGTGTCCTCAAAAACCTGCGTATCGGAAAGAAGTTGCGGGATGATATTATTTGCTTTACCTCCGGGAGATCTTAATGATAACGCTGACCAACTGCCTGCGTAATCTTTGATATTTAAATGCAGTTGCCAATCGGAAGATAATTGCATCACTTCTTTTTGGATTGCCTGAATATCAATATTCATGTCAATTTTGGCAAAGCGTATCATAAGCAGTGGTAGAGGACTTTTTTAATTGGATTTTTTCAAATCTACAACACTTTCATACAATACGATAACAATTACCCATTATTTTATACGATCACGTGTTTATATGTGTTTCAAATTGACTTTAAATTTTAGCATTATTGAAACCGGGTTCACTTAAGGTTTTCTGTACCGCTTCATTTGCAATTGTTTTATACTTTAGCTTTGTAACCGGTATCGACAACCAATAGCCTATGTCTCAACCTAAAAAAGTATTAATTATCATTCCGTGCTACAATGAAGCTGCTTCAATCGGTCCATTACTGAGAGAACTTTATTCGCTTACGATAGATGAAAATTTTGAATTGAAAGCTGCCGTAATAAATGATTGCTCTACAGACAATACAGCCGATGTTGTAAGAAGGTTTTCAGATGCAGTTTTATTGGATTTGCCCGTAAACCTGGGCATCGGCGGTGCTATGCAAACCGGTTTTAAATACGCATACGAAAACGGTTTTGACTATGCGATCCAGGCAGACGGAGACGGACAACATCCGGTATCTGTTATTCCCGACTTATTGAGTGAAGCAGAAAAAGGCAATTGTGATATTGTGATCGGCTCCAGATTCCTGGAAAAAAAAGGTTTTCAATCATCTACTGCAAGAAGGGCGGGCATTCGTTATTTCAAACAATTAAACAGAGCACTGACCGGTATCACAGTTACGGATAATACTTCAGGTTTTCGATTGTTTAACAAACGCGCACTGGAATTGTCTGTACAATACTACCCGGACAAATATCCCGAGCCTGAGTCCATTATCGTTTTTGCTTTGAACGGATTAACCATTAAAGAAATTCCGGTTGAAATGAATGAGCGACAAGGTGGTGTTTCATCCATCAGCGCATTCTCTGCGGTTTACTATATGTGCAAGGTTACGCTTGGAATTTTTTATACTTTTATGCGTCTTAAAACTCAATTCAAATGGCAAAGATCCAGGTCATCACTATCATTGCAAGTCTACTCTTCTTAAGCTACATCACTCGCCTGATATTAAAAGGAAAACTGCGCGAAGAGTATTCGATCGTTTGGATTGTTTGCACAACTATCTTAATTACATTTTCCTTTTGGAGAGATGGATTGGGCATTATGGCCAGGCTGTTTGGTGTGTATGAAGCGCCCAACCTGGTATTTACGGGTGCCATATTTGCTATCCTGATTTACCTGCTTCACTTAAGTGTTGTTGTATCCAGGCTGCATGCTCAGAACAAAGACATGGCGCAACAAATAGCACTAATGAAAGAAAAGATGAAAAAACAAGAGTCGTGTTAAGTAAAAAAAAAGTAAAATTAGAACTACTGTCATGTTACAAATAAAATGTCACGTTTTGATTTTGCTACAATATGTAATAAGCGTCTTAATAAATGCCGATAATCTACGTAGCATACAGGTCTGGCGAATAAGGAGGCAAGAAGGCAACGCTAATTTATCCTTTATTGACTTAACAAACTTTTAATTGGCTTTTGCATAATCAAATCGAGCATTGTCCGATACTGATAACATCTTCCTTTCCGGCCTTTGATGTTTGAGAATTCGGTCAGGAAATTTTTTTAATAGTTCTGCATTTCGAAGAGGAATATCCGGAGGTCCAAATTAAACTCCTCCCGGCGCGCGTGTTCAGCAGGATCATGTTTACCGATTCAATCACGATCGCAAAAAACGTCGTGTACCGTCGTGCCCTCGTGTCTCCGTGGTTCCCTGCCTCAGTGGTTCCCCAAACAAAAAGCCGCGCAATCTCTTACGCGGCTCTTATAAATTTTAAGTTTTTCAACTTTTGTGGGCCCACCTGGGCTTGAACCAGGGACCCCCTGATTATGAGTCAGGTGCTCTAACCAGCTGAGCTATAGGCCCTGAGTTAGCAAAATGCATAACAATTCGCTAACGCTAAGGGAGCGCAAAAATAGAAAAAACATAATACAATCCAAGATATTTTGTAAAAATCATTCAGTTAGTTTTGTTGCATGCAGAACATTAAAAACATCATCTTCGACCTGGGCGGAGTTTTTATGAATATTGACTTTGCTAAAACCAATGAAGCATTCGCCGCTGCAGGTCTTACAAATTTCAAAGAGCATTTTACGCAACATCATGCTACTCCCATGTTTGAGTTGCTGGAAACCGGTAAAATAAGTCCAGAAGAGTTTTACGACAGCTTCAGAAAAGAAGTCTACGAACCCATCACCAACGAACAGATCAGGGATGCATGGAACGCTTTATTACTTGATTTTCCAAAAGATAGAATTGTCTGGCTGGATGAGATCAGGACAAAATACAATGTCTACCTCTACTCAAATACCAATAAGATCCACTACGATGCCTTTATAGTAAGCTTTACAGAGCAAACGGGCTTCCCCGATTTTAATCATTATTTTAAAAAGGCCTACTATTCTCACGAGCTTGGCCTTAGAAAGCCATATCCGGAATCTTTCACCCATATTTTAACCGAAGAAAACCTGCTGGCGGAAGAAACTGTATTTATTGATGATACTTTTTCAAATATAGAAGGCGCGCAAAAAGCTGGCTTGCAAACAATTCATTTGGTGCATCCTAAGACAGTGCTGGATCTGGGGCTATAATGTTTAATTGAAAGTTGACAATTGAAAATTGAAAATGAAGGTGCAATGGCGTAAGGTATCAGGTGTAAGGCGTAAGGTAGGTGTAAGGATTGAGGTTTGAGGCGTAAACCTAAGAAAGGATGAAGGGAAATTGGGCTGCTGAACATAGGTACTTCGTACTTCGTAACTCGTACTTAAATAGACTGAAGCGGGCATAAAAAAGGGAAGATTCTCGTCTTCCCTGGCTATTTTTTAGTTCTTAACTTCCTCAAAATCAATGTAGTCGTCGCTTTTTGACTTTGGTGCAGCACTTGCCCGCTGTTGTGCAGCCTGAGCTTGCGCCTGGGCTTGCTGCTGTTGCTGTTGTTGCCTGTACTGCTCTTGTTGCATTTTCTGCATTTGTTCAATATTATTCCTTACCTGTGAGGTTGCTTTGGAAACCGGCACAATAAAATCGAACACCAGTTTATACAGAAAATAGAAAAGCAGAATGGAAAGTATAATCTTGATCATGGGGCAAAGTTAAAGGGTACGATTGGGAAAAGGTGTTAAAACTGGCTGGGATTTTTGTCGGGGCCGGGATTTAGAGGATTAGTGGATTAGCGGGATTATGATTGGGGCTGGAATTTTTGTTGGGACCGGGATTTTTGTCGTGGCCGGGATTTCGAGGATTAGTGGATTAACGGGATTCATATTTACCAGAGAACTGTGACGATCATCACCAATAAGTGCCAGAAACTCAAAGTGCGAAGAAAAAGCTGGTAGCTAATAGCTGACAGCTAAAAACCAGTCTGGACCGGGATTTAACAGATTGAGGATTAATGGGATTCTAATCTTCGAACGACTATCGCGAAAAAGAATAAGAACCTCAAGGTGCGCGGAAAAAAGCTGATACCTGATAGCTGACAGCTAAAAACCAGTCCGGACCGGGATTTAACAGATTAGAGGATTAATGGGATTTAATCTTCGAACGACTATCGCGAAAAAGAATAAGAACCTCAAGGTGCGCGGAAAAAGCTGATGCCTGATAGCTGACACCTGATAGCTTTCTGCTGGTAGCTAAAAGCTGATGCAGACCTGATTTAAGAGATTAAAGGATTAACGGGATCATTTATTATTGGAGAACTGGGAAGATTATCATCAATTAGAATCAGAAACTCAAAGAGCGAGGAAAAAAGCTGATACCTGATAGCTAATAGCTGACAGCTTTTTTTTGCTGGCTCGATCTTTTCTCCTACATTTGCAAACGGAAAAGAAGTAAAGAAGGGAACGACATCGTTCCCTTCTCTTTTTACCTGACGTCTCCGGGACAGTTTAACCCTTTATTTACAGCGTTTTAAAGATATTGGGAAAGAACATAAAACTGTTCTTTCGAAGATTATATAGAATAAATTTCAATTCCGGGTTTTACTATGGCAACAGATACACAGTTAGAGGTTATTGAACAGTTGGTTGACAAACTGCTGGCAGAAGAACCTGAATATTTTAAAGTGAATGTTAAAATAAAACCGACGAATAACATCAAGGTTTTTATAGATGGCGATAAAGGTATAGCAGTTGATAAATGTGTACAATTCAACAGGAAGCTGTACAAGTTAATTGAAGAAACAGGCATGTATCCGGAAGGAGAGTTCTCCCTGGAAGTTTCTTCGCCAGGCGTTGGAGAGCCGCTGAAAAATAACAGGCAATATGTCAAAAACGTGGGCAGGTTGGTCGAAGTGGTTTTCAATGATGGTGCAGTTAAGGAAGGGAAGCTGCTGGAGGTAGCGGAAAGCGATATCATTATCGAACATACCGAAGGCAAGGGAAAAAAGGCTGTAACACAGCAAATTGTAATTCCATTTACTAATATAAAATCAACAACAGTTCAAATACAATTTTAATCCGCCGCCCGTTTTGCTAACAGGCAAACGGCGTATCGGCTTAAAGCTTTTAAAAATAAGGCAATGGCAAGTATCAACTTAATTGAGGCATTCCAGGAATTTAAAGATGCAGAAAATATTGACCGTCCTACCATGATGAAGGTGGTTGAAGATGTTTTCAAAACTTTGCTTCGCAAGAAATACGGCAGTGATGACAATTTCGACGTAATTGTTAATGCCGAAAAAGGTGACCTGGAAATTATCCGCAGGCGTATGATCGTAGAAGATGGGGAAGTGCAGGATCCTTTGGCTGAAGTTGAATATAATGAAGCAGTGAAGATTGAGCCGGATTTTGAAGTGGGTGAAGAATTGTACGAAGAAGTAAATATCTTCGATTTCGGTCGCCGCGCTATCCTTGCCGCAAAACAAACGCTGGCAAGCCGTATCAGCGATCTTAAAAAGAATGTGCTCGTTAAGAAATACAGTGAAAGAATAGGTGAAATTGTCAGCGCAGAAGTATACCAGGTTTGGAAAAAAGAGGTTTTGTTGCTTGACGAAGAAGGAAGTGAGTTAATCCTGCCCAAAAGTGAGCAGATTCCTCAGGATTATTTCAAAAAAGGTGAAAACATCAGGGCTGTAGTTCGCAGGGTTGATATGAAAAATAACACACCTGTAATTATTCTTTCTAGAACAAGCCCGGATTTTCTTGCTAAATTGCTCGAAATTGAAGTTCCTGAAATTTTTGACGGCCTTATCAGCATCCGCAAAATTGTTCGCGAGCCAGGTGAGAGAGCAAAAGTTGCTGTGGAAAGCTTTGACGACAGAATTGATCCCGTTGGTGCCTGCGTTGGTATGAAAGGTAGCCGTATCCACGGTATCGTTCGCGAATTAAAGAACGAAAACATCGACGTAATTAACTTCACTACCAATATCCAATTGCTTATTCAGCGTTCGTTAACGCCGGCTAAAATCAGTTATATGGAGCTGGATAACGATAGAAAACATGCGGACGTGTATCTGAAAGCCGACCAGGTTTCACTGGCTATCGGACGCCGTGGTGTAAACATTAAACTGGCATGTGAATTGACCGGTTATGATATTGATGTATACCGCGAAAATGAAGGAGAAGTTGAAGAATTTGATATTGACCTGGAAGAATTCAGCGATGAAATTGAACCATGGGTTATTGAAGAACTGAAACGCGTTGGTTGTGATACAGCGCGCAGCGTACTGGATCTAACCACCGAGGAACTTGAAAGAAGAACAGACCTGGAAAAAGAAACTATAGAAGATGTAAGAAGAGTATTGGAAGAAGAATTTGAAAGAGAGTAAAAGCCTTCTACAGACCGGCTTAGCAAAAGTACAGTTGGTTTTGCTACAAACAGTTGATAATAAGATTTCTGTTTCGGTAGTACTTTAGCGTGGGAAGGGTTACTATTAAGGCTTTTAAGAATAAAACAACAGATCGCCCGGAGCGGGTTGGATCGGTGAAATAAAAAAAACTGAATGTCAGAACTTAAATTACCAAGATTATTAGCCGCAGCGAAGGAATTTAACATTGGCCAGGATACCCTGGTAGAATTTCTTTCCGGTAAAGGGTTTAACCGCGACGAGCTGAAGCCTACAGCTAAGTTGTCGGAAAACATGTACCGTGCCCTGCAGCAGGAATTTCAAAGTGATAAGGTTGCTAAAAATAAAGCAGACCTTATTGAAATTCCTAAAGGAATTCAGGGTGAGGGAAGAAAGCGCAGGGAAGAGGATGAGGTTGTTTTCAAGAAGGAAGAGAAGAAGCCTGCAACAAAAGAAGAAACTAAAGCAGAACAGGAAGAAGAAAGAGTAGTTGAAGTAGCAACCGAGGTACCAGAGGTAAAAGCAAAAGAGGAAGTGGCTCCGCCACCGGTTAAAGAAAAAGAAGAAGTTAAACCGGAACCAGCGCCGCAACCAGTTGTTGCGCAGGAAAAAGAACCGGTGAAAGAGGTAGCCGAACCTCAGCCTCAGCCACAACCACAGGTTGAAGCTAAAACTTCGCAAAACGGCGAACAAGAAGTCATCAAGATTGAGGCTCCTGAAATAGAGGGACCGAAAATCATCAATAAAATTGATCTTTCCACAATCGATTCTTCAACAAGACCTAAAAAGATTGTAAAGAAGAAAGAAGAAGAGGAAGAAAACAGGGCCGAAGAATCAGCACCTGTGAAGGAAGAACCAAAGCAAACTGCTCCACAGGCCCCACAGCCTGTTGCTGAAGAGAAAAAAGAAAGTCCGATAACTGCAGAAGAAACAAAACCTGCAGCAGAAAAAATTGAACAGCCTGTTAAACAGCAGCAACCAGAGAGCACTAAAGTTGAAAAAACAGTAAAAGAACCAGAAGTGGTTAAACCGGAATTTAATGCTCCTGCTGAAGCAGGCGAAGGAGATAGCTCTTCTCCAGTAATCGAAAATATCAGGGCTGAAAAAATTGAAGGTCCGAAGATCTTAGGCAAAATTGAATTGCCCGTTGACAGTGATACAAGGCCGAAGCCTTCTCACAACAGGGATGAAAAGCGCAAACGCAAACGCATTCCGGTTGATAAAAAAGGTGGTGATTCTCAAGGTCAGGGTCAGCAAGGTGGCGGCGGAGGAAACTTCCAGCGTCATCCTGGTCAACAAGGTGGCCAGCAGGGCGGCGGATTTAACCGCGGTGGACAACAAGGTGGCGGACAACAAGGCGGCGGTGGTTACAACCGCGGCGGTCAGCAAGGCCAGCAAGGCGGCGGTCAGCAGGGCGGTGGCTATAACCGTGGTGGTCAGCAGCAAGGCGGCGGCGGATTTAACCGTGGCGGTCAGGGTCAGCAAGGCGGTGGTTTCAACCGTGGTGGTCAGCAAGGCGGTGGTGGATTTAACCGCGGCGGCCAGCAAGGTGGAGGCGCACGTGGCGGAAGTAACGATAGAAGAGGCGGCAATAGAAATGCTCCGCGCATAGCACACCAGGACAGAGAAATCGATCAGAAAGAAATTCAGGAAAAAATACGTGAAACTCAGGCTAAACTAGCCGGTTCCGGTGGTCGCGGTAAGAGCTTAAAAGCAAAATACCGTCGTGAAAAACGCCAGGAAATGGCCGAAGCAATGGGCGAAACAGGAGAAGATAACAAACTACAGGTAACGGAATTTGTTACCGTTAGTGAGTTGGCAAACCTGATGGATGTAAGCTTTGCTGAAGTGATCAGCAAGTGTATGGGCCTTGGTATAATGGTATCCATCAACCAGCGCCTGGATGCGGAAGTTATTGAACTGGTTGCGGGCGAGTTTGGTTATGAAGTTGAATTCATCGGATTGGATGATCTTGAAGAAGAGGAAGAAGAAGAAGTTGACAGCGAAGAAGATCTGAAGACACGTTCTCCGATCGTTACAATCATGGGTCACGTTGACCACGGTAAAACATCTTTGCTGGATTATATCAGAAATGCCAGCGTTGTTGCCGGTGAGGCGGGTGGTATCACCCAGCACATTGGTGCGTACGAGGTAACATTACCGAACGAAAAACACATTACATTCCTTGATACACCGGGTCACGAAGCGTTTACCGCGATGCGTGCACGTGGTGCCAAGGCAACAGATATTGCAGTTATTGTGATCGCTGCGGATGATGCGGTGATGCCTCAAACCAAAGAGGCCATCAGCCACGCTCAGGCAGCAGGTGTTCCAATGATCTTTGCGATCAACAAGATTGATAAAGAAGGCGCAAATCCTACAAAGATTTACGAACAGCTTTCCCAGATGAACTTACTGGTAGAAGAGTGGGGTGGTAAATACCAAAGCCAGCAACTTTCTGCCAAACAAGGACTTAATGTGGACCTGTTGTTGGAAAAAATATTGCTGGAAGCTGAATTGCTGGATCTGAAAGCTAACCCTGACAGGGAAGCAACAGGTACCATCATTGAAGCCTCTCTTGATAAAGGTCGTGGTTACGTTGCAACTGTTCTTGTTCAGAACGGAACATTGCGTCAGGGCGACCTGATGGTGAGTGGTCAGCATTTTGGCCGCATCAAAGCCATGTTTAACGAACGTAACCAGCGTGTGGACGAGGCACCCCCTTCAACGCCGGTAGTGATCCTCGGCTTGAACGGCGCTCCGCAGGCGGGTGAGAAATTCAAAGTATTCCACGACGAAGGCGAAGCAAAAGATGTGGCTACCAAACGTGCACAGATCCTGCGTGAGCAAGGCTTGCGTGCAAGGAAACACATTACACTGGATGAAATCGGCCGTCGTCTTGCACTCGGAAACTTTAAAGAGCTTAATGTTATCATCAAAGGTGACGTGGATGGTTCTGTAGAAGCGTTGAGTGACTCATTACAGAAATTATCGACTGAAGAAGTTGCTGTAAGAGTGGTTCATAAAGCAGTTGGTCAGATCTCTGAAAGTGACGTTCTGCTGGCAACAGCTTCTGATGCTATTGTAATCGGCTTTAACGTTCGTCCTTCTTCACAGGCAAACAAACTTGCAGAAAACGAAGGCGTTCAGATCAAAACATACTCTATCATCTACAACGCGATAGAAGAAGTGAAGAGCGCGATGGAAGGTATGCTTGAGCCGAAAGTGGAAGAAAAAGAAGTTGCTTCTGTTGAAATACGTGAAGTTTACAAATTTGATAAAGCAACAGTTGCAGGTTGTTATGTTACAGAGGGTAAGATTAAACGTGACAGCAAGATCCGTCTGTTCCGCGATGGTATCCTTATCTATCCAAGACAGGAAGGTGCTTTTGCAGAACTCGGCAGCTTAAAACGCTTTAAAGATGATGTAAAAGAAGTAGCAACAAATTATGAGTGCGGTTTAACTCTGAAAAACTATTCCGACATCAACGTTGGCGACACATTGGTTGCTTACGAACAGGAAGAAGTTAAACGTACACTCTAGTTACTGTAAATACTTAAAAATCATACTAATAACACCGGTTGTAGCCGGTGTTATTTTATTTATGTGAGGTATCAGGTGTCAGGTATCAGGTGTGAGGCTTGGGTATAAGGCAAAGGTTTCAGTGTTAAGATGCCAGGCGTAAGGCATAAGTCTAAGTAGGTGTAAGGGAGGGCCAGCCAAACAGGCGCCTTCAAAGCGACCTCTATCGGCATATCGCTGTTGCATCTACTAAATCAGACATCCTCAAATCAGACATCAGCGATTTCCGATGCCAACATCGTACATCGTACACCATACATCTAACACTGTCTCCCCTTCCAATTCTTTGTTAAAAACTGTTAATCAAATGTCCGGAGGTATGCGCAAAAGCCTATTTTTGAAAGCATTTCAGTATTACTTTATGAACAAAATATTTCTGGTTATCGCTGCTGCTTTTTTTTGTGCTGTTACAGGTAATGTTTCGGCACAGAGTCAAAAGGTTGTAGCAGATAAAATTGCGGCTCAGGTTGGTGATAAGATCATACTCCGTTCAGATATTACCAACGTAATATCTGACTATATACGTCAGGGGCAGCAAGCTCAGTTACCGCCCGATCCTGAATGTACCTTCCTGGAGGGCCAGCTGATTCAAAAGGCCCTGGTATTACAAGCGCAAAGAGACTCGTTGCCAGTCAGTGATGATGAGCTGGATGCTGCGCTGGACAATCGTATCCGCTACTTTATCAGCATGTACGGTTCAAAAGAAATACTGGAAGAAATAGCCGGTAAAACAGTATATCAGCTGAAAGAAGATTACAGACCGAGTATTAAGGAGCAGATGCTTTCTGATGCTATGCGTAAAAAGATTGTTGAAAGCATCAAAATAACGCCTACAGAAGTTAAAGAGTACTTTAGCAAGATTCCCGCAGACAGCTTGCAGTTTTATGAGAGTGAACTGGAAATAAGTCAGCTTGTGATCTATCCCAAGGCCAGCAAAGACATTGATGACTATGTAATAAGGGAATTGACCAGCATGAAACAGCAGGTGGAAAGCGGTCAGAAAAAATTTGACGCCCTTGCAAAGCTCTATTCTGATGATCCGGGTACAAAAGAGAATGGTGGCCAGTTAAGCCTTAACCGCAGCGATAAAATGTGGGATCCCACTTTCCAGTCTACAGTGTTCCGTTTAAAAGAGGGACAGATCTCACCGGTTATCAGGTCAAAATTCGGATTTCATATTATTCAAATGGTTAGCCGTTCCGGGGACGATGCGATCGTAAGGCATATCCTGAAAATCCCGCCCGTAACGGATGATGAAATAACTGGTGCTAAAGCTAAATTGGATAGCGTTAGAACTAAAATTGTTGATGGAACCATTCCATTTAATATTGCAGTTGCAAAGTTCAGTGACGACGAAAGCACCAAAACCACAGGTGGTAACGTAATGGCCCAGGATGGCTCTACCTACGTGACCATCGATGAGCTGGATAAAGACATGGTGGTTTCTTTGAAAGATCTGAAAGTGGGTGACATCTCTAAAGCAGTTGCATTTACTTTAAACGGAAAGAAAGGCGCCAGGCTCATCTATCTGAAAAGCAGGAGCGAACCTCACCGTGAAAACATGAAAGATGACTATAATAAGATAGCCAACAGGGCGCTTGAAGAAAAGAAGAATAAAGCATTAAGAGTTTGGTTCTCTGAACATATTCCGACTTACTTCATTAGTATCGATAAAGAGTTCAACGCCTGTTCAAATATTGCTGAATGGAAAGCAGTTGCAGCACAAAGGGATGCGAACTAGGGATTTGAGATTTGAAATTTGAGATTGTTTGGTTCAGCAGAACTAATAAATAATTAAGCCTCCGCTAGCGGGGGCTTTTTCATTTTTCAGGTTAGCATTAATAACGATATGGAGTTTAGCGACTTTCATTTTCAATTAAGCACGCTAGCCGCAAACTCCCAAAACCTGACACCTGATACCTGAAACCTGACACCCAAAAGCTCATAACTGACAGCTGACAGCCCCTAGCCAAAATAAATTTTGTAAATTAGATGTATGTACATATATTTGCATTATGAAATTGGAAGAGGCCATAAAAAGTACAAAATTTAAGAGCGAAGTGCATAAAGCGGGATTGAACATACTGTATACGGCCTGGTGGTTAAAGACCATGATGAGCAAAGAGTTAAAAGATTTTGGATTGACACATGAACAATACAATGTGTTACGCATCCTTAAAGGGAAACATCCTGAGCAAATGTGCGTTAAAGATATTGCCTGCAGGATGATTGAGAAAAACTCAAATGTGCCCAGAATCATTGACAGACTCGAGTTAAAGAAGCTGGTTAAGCGTAATACCTCTGCATCAGACAAAAGAGAAACTGTTGTTACACTTACTTCGGCCGGCATTAATATACTTGGGCTTAGTACCGAACGCGTAAACAAGATCACAGAGGAAATGATCGTGATTGATGAAACTGCGGCACAATGTCTCAATGAGATGTTGGATAAACTAAGGTCAACCGAACAATAAATTTTTTTTAATCATATACATGTACATACATGTAATTTACAAAAAAGGAGAAAAAAGTTATGAAAACTATCTTGTACAAATCTTCAGAAAGAGGCCACGCAAATCACGGCTGGCTGGATAGTTATCATTCTTTCAGTTTTGCAAGCTATTATGATCCCAAAAAAGTTCACTTTGGAGCTTTGCGCGTATTAAACGACGACACCGTGCATCCCGGCTACGGTTTCGGTAAGCACCCACATGAGAATATGGAAATAGTGTCCATTCCTCTTTTTGGTGATCTTGAGCATAAAGACAGCACCGGCCGTCATGAGATCATTAAACAAAATGACGTGCAGATAATGAGTGCCGGCAGCGGGATCCTTCATAGCGAAATGAACGCTAATAAAGACAAGGAAGTTAAATTCCTGCAGATCTGGGTATTTCCTAAAGAATACAATATTGAACCCAGGTACGAACAAAAAACTTTCAAACCTGAGGACAGGATAAACATCATTCAGACAGTGGTTGCACCTGACGATGACAAGGCTGTTCATATTAACCAGGATGCGTGGTTTTCATTGAGCAAACTGGAAAATGAAACAACCATCACATACGACGTGAAAAAAGATTCAAACGGTGTTTATGTGTTTGTAATTGATGGCGATGTAGCTGTAGATGGCCAGCAACTGGCTAAAAGAGATGCTTTAGGTATTTCAGAAACAAATACTGTTACCGTTAAAGCCAACTCAAACGCAGAAGTACTGTTTATTGAAGTGCCAATGAATATTGGGGAGAACTAATTTATGAAGAACAGATCAATTCAGCACGTAATATATGCCGGTTTATACGATATGGGCGGTCTTCCGGTAAGACAACCCATACCGTCTCCGGGAATAGAACAGGTGGATCCTTTTTTACTGCTGCATCATGCTGACATAAAGGCTCCTACGTTGGTGCCGCCGCATCAGGCAGGAGTTGGCCCACATCCGCACCGGGGATTTGCTCCCGTTACATTCGTGTTCAAAGGTGGTGTTCATCATCGCGATAGCAGGGGAAACAACAGCACAATATATGAAGGCGGAACTCAATGGATGCATGCAGGTATGGGAATTATCCATAGTGAAAGACCTCCGGCAGACATTCATGACAGGGGTGGGAGGCAGGAGATCATCCAACTTTGGATCAACATGCCCGCTAAGAATAAAATGGATCAGCCTTCCTATTTTCCGTTGACAGCTGAACAAACACCACACTTTTCAACAGATGACGGGCTGGTTAATATCAACGTCATTGCCGGTGATCTGCAACAAATTAAAGGTCCGGTCCCAACGCTTTCTCCTATTAACGCTTTTACGGCAGAAATGAAAGCTGGTGGAAAGTATTTCTTTCCGATACCTGAGGACCACAATGCATTCGTGTATTTGTTGGATGGCCAACTGAACATAAATGGCGCCCGGAATGTTGATGGAAAACACGCAGTTATTTTCAACAATGATGGTGAAGGTTTTTTGCTGGAAGCATTAAAGGATACAAGAATATTGATTGGCACGGGAAAACCACTGGAGGAACCCGTTGCTTCCCACGGTCCGTTTGTAATGAATAATGAAACCCAGATCCTGGAAGCCTTCAGAGATTACCAGATGGGTAAAATGGGTATACTAATTGAAGAAAACAATTGATCTTAAAAACACAATTTCTTATAAAATTTAAAAATTAAAAACAATGGCTACGTACAAAATTGACCCGGTACACTCAGAAATTACTTTTAAAGTAAGACACCTGATGATTACCAATGTAACAGGAAATTTCAGCAAGTTTGACGCTACACTGGATAGTGATACGGAGGATTTTACTGATGCGAAAGTAACTTTTGAAGCTGATGTAAACAGTATCTCAACCAACAACGAGCAAAGGGATGGCCACCTGAAATCTGATGATTTCTTCTCTGCCGCTAAGTTTCCTACAATGAAATTCGTTTCAACTTCTATCCAAAAGAAAAACGATGAGGATTACATTTTGAACGGTGATCTTACTATTCGTGATGTAACCAAGCCAATTTCTTTAAAAGTTACATATGGAGGTACAATGGTAGATCCTTACGGACAAGCAAAAGCAGGTTTCGAAGTGGAAGGAAAAATAAATCGTAAAGAATTTGGCCTGCTGTGGAACGGTTTAACAGAAACAGGTAGTATAGTGGTAAGTGATGAGGTAAAACTGAATATCCAGGCTCAGATGGTTAAGCAGGCCTAAATAATAAAGAGCGCAGATTAATAGCGGCAATATATGTGTGTGTGAAAGGAGGGGATATGGTCAATAATGTATTAGTGGCCTAAGAAAATTTCATCCATATCTTCTCCTGTGCGTTTTTCCGGCTGGCATTCATTTTTTGATTGGTATAATATATATGGATAATTTTGAATATTGGTCTGCGTTCTCTTTATATTTTTTCGTAAATGACAAACCGGTTATGGCCATTGTGCGGAAATTTGCATCAGGAATAACCGTCTCAAAATAAAATATATGAATATAGAAATAGTGTCAGGGAGTCCGAGGAATCAAAGCGTTAGTTACAGGGTGGCTCTTTTTCTTCAAAAATATCTCACAGAAAAAACTGAACACACAGTAAACATTATTGATGTACGCGACTGGCAATTTCCTTTATTACAGCAGGAAGTTTTTTCGAGTGTAGAAAAAGCGCCGGATGAATTAAAACCGCTTGCAAAACGCATGTTTTCTGCAAATGCTTTTATTCTTGTTACACCGGAATACAACGGCAGCTATACACCTGCCATGAAGAATTTATTTGACCATTTTCCCAAACAACTTCACAAAACATTTGGGATTGTGACAGCTTCCCCTGGAGCTTTGGGCGGCATGCGCGCAAGTCAGCAAATACAGTTGTTGATCAATGCCTTATTTGGAATTGGTTCTCCTCATATGCTGATTACCCCGTTTGTAGATAAGAAATTTGATGCTGACGGCAATTTACTTGATCCGTCTTTCCAGAATAGTATTGATGTTTTTGTAGCTGAGTTCTTGTGGTTGGCGGAAAGCTTATCCGTTGAAATGCAGGAGCTTGTCTAAACAGTGAAATCGCTGAAATTTGTAATTTTTAGGGAAGCATGCCACGCCGGCATGTTGCAGAAACCATAATTTAGAAAGATTTACGTCCATCTATAAAAAGACAGTCGTAAATTTGCGGCTTCTTTTCAAATTCCGTCATGAGTGATGCAATAAAACATGAATGTGGCCTGGCCTACATTCGCCTCAGAAAGCCTTTTTCATATTATTTACAGAAGTATGGTACCGTGATGTATGGCCTGAATAAGCTGTACCTCCTTATGGAAAAGCAGCATAACCGTGGCCAGGATGGCGCCGGTATTGCTACAGTAAAGTTGAATATTGAGCCAGGACATCCGTTTTTATACCGCACGCGAAGCAACGTACAGCAACCAATAGCAGACATTTTTCATAAAATAGGTGTTGAGATCCAGGAACTGGAAAAATACCAACCGGATATTAAAAAGCATCCGGGCCTAATGAAAGGCCATGTGCCTTTCCTGGGCGAATTGCTTTTGGGCCATCTTCGTTATGGCACCCAGGGCAAAAACAACGTTGAGTTTTGCCATCCTTTTATCAAGCGAGACCTGGTACCAGGTAAAAACCTTGCGCTTGCAGGAAACTTCAATCTTGTAAATACAGAAGAACTTTTTGACCTCGTAAATATAAATCCGGGAGATTTTCAGAAACAGAGTGATCTGGCTGCAATGATGGAAGTGGTTCATCATTTTCTTGCAAAAGAAGATGCGTTGAATCCTAACCATGCAGACCTGGCTAACGTTCTGAAAAAAGCTACTCCTTTGTTTGATGGTGGTTATACTATAAGCGGGCTTGTTGGTAACGGTAGCAGCTTTGTGATGAGAGACGGGCACGGTATCCGTCCTGCCTATTACTATATCAGTGACGAAGTAATTGTTGCAGCAAGTGAAAGGGCTTCTATACGGACTACCTTTAATGTAGGTGAAAATGAAGTACTGGAGCTGATGCCCGGTAATGCCCTCATTGTGGATGATAAAGGCAACTACAAAGTTGAACAGGTGCTTCCAGCAAAAGAAAGAAGAGCATGTAGCTTTGAAAGGATCTACTTTAGCCGCGGTAGCGATGAAAAAATTTACAGGGAGAGAATTGCATTGGGTAACCACCTGAGCAAACCTGTACTGGAAGCTGTTAACTACGATTTGAAAAATACCATCTTCTCATACATACCTAACACAGCTGAAGTTGCTTACTTCGGCCTGGTGAAAGGCATGGAGACTTATCTGAACCAGATTAAAGTACAACGTATTTTAAGCTGGGGCAATGATGTAACTGAAGAGAAGCTGCAGGAAATGGTGAATCGTAAGATCCGCCAGGAAAAAATTGCCATCAAAGATGTTAAGCTGCGCACGTTTATTACTGAAGACAGCAGCCGTAACGAGATGGTGCAGCACGTGTACGACGTAACATACGGAACAGTTCGCAAGAATGAAGATACATTGGTGGTGATAGATGACTCAATTGTTCGTGGCACTACCCTAAAAGAAAGCATTGTAAGAATGCTGGCCAGGTTACATCCTGTAAAGATAATTGTGGTTTCTTCTGCACCTCAGATCCGTTACCCTGACTGTTACGGTATTGACATGAGTAAGCTGGGAGATTTTATTGCTTTCAGAGCTGCAATTGCATTGTGGAAAGAAAGAGGACAGGAAGCTGAGTTAGATTGTATTTACCAGCAGGTTAAAGAATTGCAACGTACCAACCAGCTACATACTGAAAACCTGGTAAGACTGGTTTACAAGCCATTTACTCCCGAAGAGATTTCGAATAAGATTGCTGAATTAATTACACCTGTTGAACTGGATATTCCGGTTCAGGTAATTTACCAGACTATTGAAGACTTGCATGAAAGCTGTCCTACGAACACAGGTGACTGGTACTTCACCGGAAACTACCCTACGCCGGGTGGAAACCGTGTGGTGAATAAAGCTTTCATTAACTATATGGAAGGAAAGGATGTAAGGGGCTACTAATAATAAGATATAACTGGTAGTCACGTTGTGATACCATTCAAATAATAACAGCAGCTGCGGTGTTTAAAAGACCTGCAGCTGTTTTATTTTTGCGTTTTGCATTGCGATTTAATCCGTTTGTTTTAACACTTAAAAGAGTTTGCTGTGAAATCGATCATCATCGTACGTCATGCTAAAAGCAGTTGGTCCAATAATGATTTGCCGGATTTTGAAAGACCATTAAATCATCGTGGCGAAAAAGACGCTCCGGAAATGGCTTCCCGTCTTAAGAAAAAAGTGCCGAAAATTGATGCTTTTATTTCAAGTCCTGCAAAACGAGCCCTTGCTACTGCCGCATATTTTGCAGAAGAATACGGTTTAAAAAAGAAAGAAATTGAGCAGGTTCAGCAGTTATACCTTGCTGATGCACGCAATTTTTATGATGTTATCCGGAAAATAGATAATGATGTTAATGTAGTAGCCATTTTCTCTCACAATCCCGGGATTACCGATTTTGTCAACACACTCACAAGCACACGGATAGATGAAATGCCTACCTGCGCCATCTTTGCAATAGATGCCGATATTACTTCATGGGCCAATTTTGCAGATGCTGAAAAAACGTTTCAGTTTTTTGATTACCCGAAAGCGTAGGGTAATGGATAATTGAAAGTTGAAAATTGACAATGAATGTGCGAATGGGAGAATGTGCGAATATGCAATGTGCGAATGAGAGAATGTGCGAATGAGAGAATGTGCGAATATGCGAATGGATGGACTGGTTGATAGCAGCTGTCCGCCTAACGTCATTGAGATACAGAAAAGACCTCGCCGTATTCTCTGTGCAACTCAGTACCGCTCCGTGGATATCTGTGTAGCTGTATTTTTTTTATTTGACACAACCCTTTTCGAGCAAATAAGCATTGTCAATTGTCCCTCTTCAATTGTCGATTAACTCCTGAATGGCTTCGTCAAGCCCCGACTCATTAAAAGATGGAAAATTATATTCGAAAGATTGCGCGTTATTAAAATGCAATAACAGATCGTCATCCTGAGAGCAGCAGTAGGCCCAGTGCTGGCCCATTAAATGTGTTGCAAGATATTCCTGTTCAGTTTGACCGGGAGTTGGAATGAGTACCGATTTTTTTCTGAAGGCAACAAGTTCCATTACGGTCGTATAGCCACACCGGCTTACAACAAACTCACTACTGGCAAAAGCTTCTTCCATTTCATTTCCTGTCAGGTGATTTGCTACAACGCAATTGCCTGGCATATCCAACCTCTCAGTCGAGCCAGGTTTTCCTCTTGCCAACAGCACTTTTCCCTCAAGTTTTGAAATTAATTGAATTAGCTTTTTTTCCAGAACAGTGCGTTGTGGTTCTGGTCCGGACAGCACTATTAACCACTGATATTGTGTATGCTGTGCTGCACGTGGGTTTAGCCGGTTCAGCAGTCCGATGTATTTGACCGGGGTCCGCGGAAGCTCGCATGGATGAGACAATTCTCCCGAAATATTTTTGATAGCCGCGGTGTCCGGCACCCAACAAACAGTGTATTTATTGACGAAGCGGTAATTGATCTTTCTGATCAAATTCCGCAGCCGGTTAAACGGCGCGGCTATATTTAGCTGATGCGTAATAAAAATACAAGGCACTTTGGATGAGTATAAGCCATACCGGTTGTCGGAAATAACCAGGTCAATTTTATGTTGGTCTATAACAGATTGCAGCCACTCGTGCTCACGGTTTATCTTTTGCAGAATTTTAGGTGTCTGCTGTAAAATTTTCAGTGCTAAAAAACGTTTGCTTACAGAATAGCTGATTCTGTAACCGGGAAGTTGCAGATAGCGAACGGCTTCGTCGAATTCTGCTTTCAATAAAGCAAGTTGAGGCCCGTCAGAAGCTATGAAAACTGAGCAGCCCGCTTCAAGCAATTTCTTAATGATCGGAATGCACCGGGTAGCGTGTCCCAGCCCCCAATCTAAAGGTGCAACAAGAACCCGTTTATTTGAAGTTGCTGTGCTCAAAAAAATGTAACCGTTTTTAAAAAAAATATTACTTTAGGAGGCAATATTATGAATAGAAAAGTAAACCTGGGCGTAGTTTTGTTGATTTCGGCATTGTTTGTAATTATTTCATCATGCAATTCCAACGGATATGGAAAGAGCAGCAGAAAGAATTGCGGCTGCCCTTCGCACAGGGGAATTGTAGGGTAGTGACCTGTGAACATTAAATTTAGTCGTATGAATTCCCCCTATAATAACAGGGATTTGCTTGTGCTAACCAGAAGCTTTACTATGAATCGCCAACAAATGGATCGTGAGATAGAGCTTTTGCATGAACTCTTATTCCGCACCGAAAGTATAGAAGCATTTTGCATTGCCAATGAAGTCATCAATGTGAACAGCTACAAGATTATCCACAAACCTCACGTTATTTGGAGAACCGCACGGGCAAAGGAATTGAAGCCATTTGTTTTTATTTGCAATAAAAACTAGCTGTCAGCTATTAGCTATCAGCTTTGAGCTAAAGTGCTGTCGCAGCAAATGAATTTTTTCTCCTTTATAAAAATTGCGAAACAGTTTCGCCGACATTTATACAGTTCTAAGTTTAGGCTCGGGCTTTAAGTTAAAGCGGAAAGGCGCCGTTTATATTCTCTCATTTTACACAAATGAAAAACACTCTCTTGGGCGTTTATACAGTTCAAAGCTTTAGGCTTTAAGCTTTATGCCTCATACCTTACGCCTCAGCCCTTGCCAAATGTCTCTCACATTTATGACAACCAAACATCATCTGAAGTATAACCAGTTTTAAGCTTTAGGCTTTAAGCTTTCAGCTTTGCTTCCAGCTTTCTAAACATCTCATCAATATCTTCTATTTTACTGGTTCCCACGCTTAATCTGTACCATGGAGAATCTTTATCTGCTCCAAAAGCATAAAAAGGAACAACGGCAAGTTTGGCTTCACTAAGGATATAACTTGTTACATCTCCCTGGTTGTTGAGTTTTTGTCCGCCGAGTGTTTGACCGGCCAGATCAATTTTAATGGTAAGATAAATAGCCGCCTGGGGAGCAACTGCGTCTACTTTATAACCCTTGTTTTTCAGACTTATAAAACCCTCATGTATATGCTGCAACCTTTTTTCAAGTTCTTTTTTATAGTGGTCCAGGTATCGCTGTATATTTTCTGTCTGTGTCAGATATCCCGCGACTGCTTTTTGCTCAGCCATCGGTGCCCAGGCGCCAATGTGGCTCAATAATGCTTTCATTTTACTGATGACTTCTGCAGGGCCCATGGACCAACCCACGCGCACGCCGGTAGCAGCGAATGCCTTTGATATGCCATCAACAAAAATGGTATACGCTTTCATCGCTGGCCTCACAGAAACCGGGTTGTAATGGCGGGTATCACCAAATGTGAGTATACCATACATCTGATCAAACATCAGGTAAAGCTTTTTTTCGTCCGGACCTCTTTTGTCATTTTCCTCCAGGATCAGATCGCAGATTTTCTCCAGCTCCTCTTTAGGAAGTGTGGTTCCCGTGGGATTTTGAGGCGTACAAAGACAAACTAACGCAGCACCCTTTATGTGAGGGGCAATATCAGCTGCGGTCGGCATAAAGTTATTTTCGAGTGAGGTTTCAATTACACAATGCTCCGCATCGTTCATATTTGTGTAGTGGTTATTGTTCCAGGATGGAACCGCATAAATAACCTTGTCACCCCTGTCAACTATCGTTTTAAATATTGTATAGATAAGAGGACGCCCGCCTGAAGCAATCTGAATTTCATTGGTTGCATAATCCAACCCGGAAAATTCCCTGATAAAAGCGGCAACTGCAGTACGCAGCTCCAATAGTCCGTCGCCCGGCGGATAATTGGTATAATGGTGCTTGTATGCATCTACAATCAGGTCTTCCAGTTCCTTCGGAATGGGAAAAATGGCAGGGTCAAAATCTCCTATGGTATAATTAAAAATCTTCTCACCTTTGCGTATGCGGTCATTGATTTCATTGCCTAATCTAACGATTTCAGAACCTATAAGATTTTCCGCGAGATGACTTAACCTGATGCTCATATAAGATTAAATTGGTAAGCGAAGGTAACTGATAAAACCAATGTTGAAAAACCAAGATGGCATACCCTATGATTTTTGACCTTTAACAAGTAAATTTTACATATAAAACAGACAAAGGAAAAAGCATTTTGAACTGGTGTGAAAAATCACAATTTGACTTGTGAATAATTACAATTTCCACATTTTTGATTGTGCTTTTCTTTGCATAAACTGAAGATTCTTTTACCCTATTAATCAATCTAATTAAAAAGAAAATTTATGACAACCAATTGGGATGACGCAAGAAAAAAGATCGGTGTATTTAAAAAATACATGAAAAATGCGCCAAAGTCCGTTTCTCAGAAAAAAGGCTACTTGATTACCCGTGAGGAAATTGAAAAGATTTTAAAACAAAAACAGGGTAAACTGGATGGCATCAGGATCTATTTTGGTGGTGAAATAGTTGAGGACTTTATGGTCCCCACCCTTGTAGTTGTCGGTTGTGAAAAAGATGAAAATGGTAAATACAATGATTTTCAGGTACCGGATAGTTTGAAGACTTTGAGAGAAAACCAGAAGAATGGCAATGGTGAAGCTCCAAAAGCAGCTAAATCTCTTATTGCCAACGGCACTGGAAGCCTCAGCCTTGTAGCAGGGTTACATCCTTGTCCTGCAGAATGTAGCACGAAGAATGTTCTAAACATGTAATCTTTTTCATGAATAACTCAGTATTGGCACAGATAATCAGGTCGGACGACACTTACATGCCATTAATATCGCTCATTATTTATTTGATTTTATGGAGCGATATCAACAGGCAGGAAATGATGTTGCTTATTTATCTTGTAATAAGTATTGTTTTTACAGCAGTTACCAATGTCATGTCATTTTATAAAATGAATAACCTGGCGTTGTATCATTTTTACACTTTGTTTGAAACTGCGTTTCTTTCTTATTATATTATAAAGCAAACGGCCAATAAGGTTAATTTGCGATGGTATATACTGGGTGTAGGTGTATTTTTTGTTTTTTGGCTGGTGAATATTTTCATGTGGGAACCGCTAAATGTCTATAACAGTAACACTTCTTGTCTATCTTATTTGATAGTTGTTGCCTGCTGCATGTATTATATGCTTCAATTGGCAAAGAGTGATAAAATACTAAGTTTTCAAAAACAACCGTCATTTTGGATTGTAAGCGCTTTCTTTGTTTTTTCCGCTGCAAGCGTTTTAGTTTTTGCGGTTTATAGATATTACATCTCTTTAAACATGCTGGAAGAAGCAAAAAGTGTGTATAGAATTATACATCTGGCCATTGTTACTAAATTTATAATGCTGTCAGTTGGATTATTATGTTACAAGCGCCAATCATCACAACAACTTTTGTTATTATAGGAACGGTTTTGGTACTGTTCTTTCTGGTATTTTTTTATTTGTTGATCACACAAATGCATAAGAGAAGAATGTTACATAAAAAAGAAATGCTTGATTTGAAGGTGCAGTATGAGCAAACAATTTTGCAGGCTCAGTTGGAAATACAGGAGCAAACTTTTAGAAACATTAGCCAGGAAATTCATGATAATATTGGCCAGGTATTGAGTCTTGCCAAATTAAACCTAAACACTTTCAACAATGGTGCTTCGGATGAAAAAGTAGCTATTACTGAAGAATTGCTGAGCAAGGCCATTACGGACCTTCGCGACCTTAGCAAAAGCCTTAATAGCGAAAAGATCACCGATATAGGGTTGGTAGATGCGATAGCGCACGAGTTGAATATTATTAAGAAAGCCGTTCACCTGGATACCAGGCTGGAATGCACCACAAAAGATGTGCGGTTAACTCCCGAACAAACTATTGTGGTTTTCCGCATTATGCAGGAAAGCTTTAATAATATTTTAAAGCACGCAAAAGCAACCATGCTTTGTGTAAAGATTGATGCAGAAAATGACACTTTGTGTATCGCGATAAAGGACAATGGTATTGGATTTGACATAGAAAAGCTCAATTCCCACGAAACCGGTATCGGGCTTAAAAGCATGAAACAAAGAGCAGAACTTATCGGCGGAAATTTAGAGATTAACTCACGGCCACAGGAAGGAACAGTTATCAAATTAAGTATATTACAAGATCAAAAAACGGAAGTATGACAAGAGTTGCATTAGTAGATGATCACGCGTTGTTAAGAGGTGGCCTCGCTTCTGTAATTAATTCTTTTGGGGATTATTCGGTTGTATTTGAAGCCGACAACGGTAAGCAGTTTATTGAAAAACTGGCCAAGAATGAGGAACCTGAAGTTGTGTTGCTGGATATAACCATGCCCGAAATGGATGGTTTTGAAACGGCCAAATGGATAAAAGAAAATAAGCCGGATATTAAAGTGCTCGTTTTATCTATGATGGATAATGATGCCGCTATTATACGCATGTTGAAGCATGGAGCAAAAGGTTATATTTTAAAAGACAGCAAACCCGATATTTTAAAGACTGCGCTCCACGATATTTTAACCAAAGGTTTTTTCCTGAATGAGCTTGTTACCGGAAAGCTTGTTCATTTTATCAATCAAAGCGAAAAAGAAAACAAAGAAGTGCACGCTGTAAGCTTAAACGACAAAGAAATTGATTTCCTTAAACTCTGTTGCACCGAGAAGTCTTACAAGGAAATTGCAGATTCTATGGATGTTTCCCCCCGCACGGCAGAAATGTACCGTAGCAATCTTTTTGAAAAATTGGGTACTACTTCAAGAGTTGGATTGGTGCTTTATGCGATACGGAATGGATTGGTGAAAATTTAAGAAAGTCAAAAGTAAAAAGTAAAAATTCAAAAAATCGAAGCGAAATAATTGTCTCAAAAGGAAAAGATCGTTGATTTATTTCAACGATCTTTTCTTTTATATCTCAAAATCTGACGCTGCTTGTGTTCAATTAGCAACTACGAGCTGAAGTTTTGAATTTTTACTTTTGAATTTTGACTTTGCCTCATTGTTGTTTCTTCTCATTATAACCCTTCTCTGCTTCTTTTGCTTTTTCAAAGTCCAGCACTACACCGTTAATGCAATAGCGCAGGCCGGTTGGCGGAGGTCCATCTTCAAATACATGGCCCAGGTGTGCCTTACAACGTCCGCATTGTACTTCTGTGCGGGTCATTCCATGGCTATTGTCCGGCGTATAGATAATCGAACTTTTGCTTATGGGCTCGTAAAAGCTTGGCCAGCCGCAGCCACTTTCAAATTTTGTATCACTTTTAAAAAGCGGGTTGCCGCATGCTGCGCAGTAATAAGTGCCCACTTCGTTAGAAGTTTCATACTTGCTTGTGAAAGGGCGCTCGGTACCTTTCTGCCTTGCTATATAATACACTTCAGGCGATAATACTTTTTTCCATTCGTCTTCACTCATCACCACTTTTGAAGTGTCGGTTCTCGAGTACACTTTGCTCTTTTCGTTATTGTTAGTGCTGTCCATTTTATTCTCCTTTTTAGTGCTTTGTGAATAGCATCCGGTAAAAATCGTCACCAGTAACACAAAGGTCAGTGATAAAATTGTTTTCATGCTTTTTTCAATAATAAACGGTGAGAAGATACTGCCGGATTGCAAAGAAATCTTAAATAATCGTCCAAAGTTCATGCCGCAGAAAACGCGGGACACAATGACAGCAATAAGCTATCAGCGATCAGCTGTCAGCTTTCAGGTAGTTTCGGTCTGGTGAGAGAATTTGTTCGCCATTCAAAGGTTAGAATTCGTGTTTTATTATCATTCATACATTTTATTCAGTTTTGGGCTTTAAGCTTTAAGCGCTTCCAATCCCAACTTATTAAAATTTATCACATTTGTTCATTTTTACGCTTTAGGCCCTTGGCTTTAAGCTCCTCTAACGAACTGCAAATTTTGTTAAACGAATTTTAAACGCTAACCGTTATATTTGTTGCTCATTTAAGGTAAGTTAGCAATGTTTAATACTATTCTATTTGGCCCTCCGGGTAGCGGTAAAGGTACACAGAGTGAGAAATTGATTGAAAAATACGGACTCATCCATCTCAGCACAGGTGACCTCCTCCGTAAAGAAATGAAAGAAAGTACGCCTTTGGGAATTGAAGCTAAAAACTTTATTGAAAAAGGTCAGTTGGTACCCGATGAAGTTGTAATCGGAATGATTAGCAGCGCCTTAGACGCCAATCCACACGCCAGGGGCTTTTTATTTGACGGCTTTCCCCGCACAGTAGCACAGGCCGAAGCACTGGATAAACTCCTCGAGTTAAAGAAAACAGCTATAAATATCGTTCTCGCTTTACAGGTAAATGAAGAGGAACTGATCAAACGCCTGGTAAACCGTGCAAAAACAAGCGGCAGATTGGATGATGCAGATCCTGAAATTCAAAAGAAAAGACAGGATGTTTACAAGAATGAGACATTGCCGGTTTCAGCATATTACAGTCAGTTTAACAAGGTTGTAAATGTGCACGGCGAGGGTTCTATCGATGAAATATTCGATGCGCTTTGTAAAGAAATTGATGCAAAGAAGTAATTAAATCTTACATCCCGACAGGGTAAGTATAAATTAGTTTCTCTTAACCAAAATCAACCAACATGCCCGGGCTAAGTAGTCCCGGGTTTTTTGTAACGTTAAAACCAAACAGAATTAAACAATTCTATTAATCTTTGCGGATGCTAAAACAAACACTACTAAAGGCAACAGATGCAGCGGCACAAGTACTGAAAGAATATTTCAACAAATCGTTTACGATTAGCAACAAGGAAGGTGTTAACAACCTGGTAACGGAGGTTGATCATAAGAGTGAACAGGTAATTATCGATATCATTAAAGCAGACTACCCTGATCATTATATTCTTACTGAGGAAAGCGGCATCCTGGCGCAGGATTCCATCTACAAATGGATCATTGATCCGATTGATGGTACCATCAACTATGCTAATGGTATTCCCATTTGCTGTGTAAGCATCGGCGTGGAAGTCGATGGCAGGATGGAGATGGGCGCCGTGTATAATCCCTTTATTGGTGAATTGTTTTTTGCGCAAAGAGGCTTCGGAGCAACGTTAAATACCGACAAGATCTCCGTGAGTTCAAAAAAAGATGTCGGAACCAGTTGCCTGGTGACCGGCTTTCCCTATACATACATCAATCAGCCAAACGGTCCGCTCGAAGTATTCGACAGGCTTATTCGTCAAGGCATCCCCGTTCGCCGGTTAGGCAGTGCTGCCATCGATCTTTGCTGGGTTGCCGCAGGCCGTTTCGACGGCTTCTACGAGCACAAGCTCAATGCCTGGGACAGCGCCGCCGGCTTCCTGATAGTTGAGGAAGCAGGTGGAAAAGTAACCGATCTTTCGGGCAGCTACTATAATCCTTACCAACCGGGTATCGTGGCAACGAATGGATTGATACATGATGAGCTGCTGAAGTGGATTGATGGAAGCGTTGTAGTGTAGCAGGTAGTTTATGTACGATGTTGGATGTACGGTGTACGATGTAGAAAGGGTTCACGTTACAAAATCCTATTGGTTCATTTACGGGGAGAAATTTTTCGCAGAGGATTAAGCATTTACTTTGCAAAAAACTAAACCCTCATGGATGCCGAAGAGCTTAAAAAACGTACCAGGAAACTGGCAGTGGATGTCGCACACCTTATATTGAAACTCGAAAACAATCTGATTAACAGGAGTTATAGTAACCAGATTATTAGATGCAGCAGTTCAGTGGCCGCAAATTACAGGGCAGCCAGACGCGCCAAATCCCGCCCTGATTTTATCAACAAACTGAAAATAGTAGAAGAGGAACTTGATGAAACATTGTTCTTCCTTGATTTGTTAAATGAGTTTAATGCTCATTTCAAAACTGAAATTGATGCAATTATGGCTGAAGGAGAAACTTTATTAAGGATATTTGTAGCCACAATTAATTCAGCAAGAAAATGAGGTGATGTACGATTTACGATTTTAGATGTACGATGTATCAGTAAACATGTTTTATCTCTAAAATTGCATTTCGTACAAAACCAGATGTACAATATGGCCAACATCTTAAATCTAAAATCGTACGTCGTATATAACAGGGTGTATAATGTAGGTCGCATCGTACACAGTACATCTAGCATCGTACATAAAAGGTGTATAATGCCAATAACATCGTACATCTAACATCGTAAATCGTACATAAAAAGGTGTATAATGTAGATCACATCGTACACCGTACATCGTAAATCGTACATCATATGTCTCGAACAGAAATCTCTTCCCTCGGCGAATTTGGTCTTATCGATCACCTGACGAGGAACTTTGAAATACAGAATGCATCAACAGTTGTGAGTGTGGGAGATGATGCGGCAGTGATTGACCACTTTGGAAAACAGACGGTGGTTACCACGGATCTTTTGCTGGAGGGTGTGCATTTTGATTTGATGTACACGCCGCTCAAACATCTTGGTTATAAAAGTGTTATAGTAAATCTGAGTGACGTATATGCCATGAATGCACAGCCTACGCAGATCACCATGAGTATTGGCATCAGCAACAGGTTCAGCATGGAGGCGCTGGATGAATTTTACGAAGGCGTTTATGCGGCCTGTGAGAAATATGGGGTTGATCTTGTCGGTGGTGACACTGCTTCGTCTCAAAAAGGCTTTGTAATTTCTGTTACAGCTGTGGGAGAAGTAGCCCCCGGAGCATTTGTAAAAAGAAGTACCGCAAACAGTGGCGACCTGGTCTGTGTAAGTGGCGACCTGGGTGGTGCTTTTCTCGGACTGACTTTACTGGAAAGGGAGAAGAAAATTTACTTGGAGAATCCTAAAATTCAGCCGGATCTGGAAGGTGAAGATTATATAGTGGGCAGACTGCTTAAACCTGAAGCAAGGAAAGACATCATAGCTTTCTTTGAGCAGAACAACCTGGTGCCTACTTCTATGATGGATATAAGCGATGGACTGAGCAGCGAAATATTGCATATTTCAAGACAAAGTAACCTTGGCTGCCGCCTTTATGAAGAAAAGATACCAATTGACGAAAAAGCGAGGCAGGCGGCTTTCAAATTTGGTCTGGATCCTACGGTTTGTGCACTTAATGGCGGAGAAGATTATGAACTGATCTTTACCATCAGGCAGGAAGATCACGAGAAGATCTTGCTAAATGAAGAGATCAGTGTTATAGGCTATATGCTCGATGAAGAAGAGGGGCGCAAACTGATTACCAAAGGCGGCAACACATTTGATATAACTGCGCAGGGATGGAATGCATTTGTTAAATAAGCGTTTTGCGTAACAATGTTTGCAAAATATGCTTAAGTTGGTACCTGTGCTTTTGAATTTATTCCATAAGTTTAAGCGTATAAGCGGAAGACTTGCAACGTATAACCTATGCGGAAATGAGCAGATCTACAGGTTTCTTTTTATTGGTGATTGCGGGATGGCTGATAACGGCTTCTTGTAGTAGTGCAAAAAACGCGTCTTTCGACAGCAGCTACAAAATTGCGCCAGACAAAATGCAGTCAGATGTGGTGCTGCTCAAAAAAGTGCTTGAGGCTGACCATCCGAGTCTTTACTGGTACACATCAAAAGATAGCCTTGATCTGTATTTCAATACGGCGCTTTATAATCTGAACGATTCACTTACTGAATTCGAATTTAAAAACCGTGTGGCATGGTTGGTGAGTAAGATAAAATGCGGGCATACTTCGGTGCATTATCCCAGGTCTTACAACAAATACTTCCGGCACTCAAAGCTGCCCTTTCTTCCTTTGTATGTAAAAACATGGAATGACAGCATCGTGGTTGTCGCGAATGCATTCCCCAGGGACTCCGTGCTGAAAAGGGGCACCGTAATAACCTCCATCAACGGTTATACAAACAAAGTCCTGCTCGATTCCATATTCAGTTTTATCAGCACCGACGGCTATAGCGAAAACTTCAAAAGCCAGTTGTGCAGTTTTAATTTTCCGGCTTTTTACTACAATGCATTTGGTAAATCGGACAAGTTTACAATAGGCTATATTGATTCCACCGGACTGGAGAAAACTACAGTTGTAAATGCTTACGAACGCAAACGGGATACTTCAACAAAGAAGAATAGCAATAATGTTAAGATCCTTCCTCCGTCGCCGCCAAGAAAAACATTTCCGCAATACATCAATGCAAAAAAGAACATCCAGTTTGATACAGCCAACGGCATCGCATACATGCGGCTGGCAACTTTTTCAAACAATGCCAACCTGAAATCATTTTATAAAAAGAGTTTCAAAAAGCTGAGAAAACATGGCATCAACAGCCTGGTGATAGATTTGAGGGAGAATGGTGGAGGGAACATTTCCAACAGTATCCGGCTGACTAAATACCTTATCGATAAACCTTTTAAAGTCGCAGACACTGTTGCTGCAGTGTCAAAAAACATTGCATATAAAAAGTACATTTCGCCTGGAATTGCCTATTGGTTCGCGATGCAGTTTACCACACACAAAAAAGATGATGGCCGGGCACATTATACTTATTACGAAAACAATCTATTCAAACCCAAAAAGAAAAATCATTTTACAGGGCAGGTTTACCTGTTGCAGGGCGGTTTTACTTTCTCCGCGGCAACGATGTTTGTGAATAGTTTAAAGGGACAAAATAATATAACCGTGGTAGGAGAGGAAACTGGTGGGGGAAGCTATGGAAACTCTGCAGTATACTTACCTACCCTTGTACTGCCCAACAGTAAACTGAGGGTAACTTTCCCGCTCTATCGCGTGGTAATAGATCATTCCAAAGAAAAAGCAGGCAGGGGTATTATACCCGATGTGCTGATTCCGCCGTCATCTCTGGCTATTCAGCAAGGGGTTGACATAAAAATGCAGGCAATTCTGCAAATGATTCACGACAAAAAAGAACATCTCGCGGGGAAGCTTTCTGCGGTTAGCTACCAGGAATAAAAAGTCAAAAGGCAAAATAGCTATTGCAAGCGCTTCTATTTCCACTTCACTACGCTCAGATCGGCTCAAAGCTGGCAGCTGATAGCTCACAGCTAGTGATTGCAATCATGCTCGTGGCAGTGATTTGCTCTGCGGCAAAGACGGTAATTGTAATAGTGAGCGGAAACAACCAGTAAAACTGCAGGCATTAGGAGCAACACCTCATAGTGGTGCCAGATCTGTTTGGCCAGCAGAAAACTGATCCCGAAGGAGAAGATAATCAAGGGAAGATAACTATGATGATGTTTCTTCCGGCCATGATAAAGTGAGTAAGAACCTATACCAAAAGCCAAAATGATCATAAAAACTTCAAAAGCAAGGTTATTGATCACCTCGAACCCAAATATCGGCATCGTGGTTAAAAACAGTGGTAAAACAGCACAATGTATAGCGCACGCTACCGAAGCGGTAATTCCTAAAGCATCCCAATTAATCTTTACATTCATTCTTTCACGTTAAGAGTAGTGCAAAAGTAGGCATTTGCAACCTAGTTGCAAAACAAAATTATCATTTCCTGACGTACCTTTGCAAAATGAAAAAGTTCATAGGGTATTCTATATTTTTTATTGTGCTGGCTGCATTGTTTTTAGTATTCTCTTTTTGGGGCACGGATAACTGGAAGGCAAAGAGCCCGGTTATTAACTATGTTAAACCATTTGCTTTTACAACCCAGGATGGACAGCGGTTTACAGAAAAAGATATGGCGGGAAAGGTTACTGTAGTAGAGTATTTTTTCACAACCTGTAAAGGCATTTGTCCAAGGTTGAACACCAACATGAAAGATGTTTACGAGACTTTTAAAGATGAACCGGATTTTATGATCGTTTCCCATACCTGCGATCCTGAAACAGATTCCGTTCCTGTGTTAAAACGCTATTCTGATTCCTTGAAAGTGGACACACATAAATGGGTATTTTTAACCGGACGTAAGGACAGCCTGTACCAGACAGCGAGGAACAGCTATTTGCTGGATGACCCCAATAATAACCTGGTAGATATTAAGGACCAGTTTTTACATACCCAGTTTTTTGCAGTTGTTGACAAAAATGGCCAGGTACGCGGACATGTATATGACGGACTTAAGAAAGACGAACTGGCATCAATGAAAGAAGATATCAAAAAGTTATTGAAGGAAAAGGCCGGAGCTAACGGATTTTCAACCAGTATCTTTACCAATAATCCTCAATAAAAAGTATTTTATGCAGAAGAGAATTGCTGAATTGTTGAAGAAAAATCAATTAAGCATAACAGAGAGCAGGAAGAAAATATTGGAGCTGTTTCAAAGTGCCAATGGTGCTTTGGCGCATGCCGACATTGAGAAGCAAAGCGGCGAACATTTTGATCGTGTAACTATTTACCGAACGCTGCAGACATTTGTAGAAAAAGGCATTATTCATACCATTCCTACTGCCGATAATAGTGTTCTTTACGCCTTGTGTAAAGATGAATGTTCCGCAGGCCATCACCATGACAATCACGTTCACTTTATTTGCGATGATTGCGGCACAACTTATTGCCTGGATCATGTAGATATCCCAGCCATTCAACTACCAATCGGCTTCAAAGCAAAGCAAACTGATATTGTAATGAGCGGCGTTTGCAAGGAATGCAACGTTTAATGTACGATGTTAGATGTACGGTGTTAGATGTACGGTGTTAGATGTACGGTGTACGATGTGGTGGATGTCTGATGTGTTAGTTAATAATGTTGATAAATGATACCTGCCCTATTTAGCAGATAAGGGCCATTTCAGGTCAAAACAGCTGATTGCTGATAGCTCCTTAGAACAGACTTTTCCTTTTGGTGCTGCTTCTTCCTCCCAATCCCAGGGCACCCAATAAACTTCGGGTAATAACATTTGCGGCTGTTCGGCCTACTTGTTTTAAGATAGGGTTATCAAAAATGCTTTCTTCTTTTTGAGTTTTGCTGTTAGTAGTGGTTGTGGTTTCTTTGGTTTTATTTGCGGCGTCCTCCAATTTTTGATTCAGGATCTCATATGCGCTTTCGCTGTCAATTTCTTTATTGTATTTAGTGGCCAGCTTGCTTTTGTTTACCAATGCATCAATTTCCACATCACTCAAAATATCCATCCTGCTTCTGGGCGAGCAGAGCATAGTATGCACTAACGGAGTTGGGATACCTTTTTCATTCAATAAAGTTACCAGTGCTTCGCCAATTCCCATCTGCGTGAGCAATTCATCTGTTTTATAGTAAGGTGATTCGGGAAAGTTTTCTGCTGCTTGTTTAATTGTCTTCCGGTCCGCGGCGGTAAAAGCCCTTAATGCGTGCTGCACTTTTAAACCAAGTTGTCCTAAAATGGATGCCGGTACGTCCTGTGGATTTTGCGTACAGAAGAAAATGCCAATGCCTTTGGAACGGATCAGTTTTATAATGGTTTCAATATGCTCCAATAGTGCATCCGTAGCTTCATTAAAGATGAGGTGAGCTTCATCAATGAACATTACCAGTTTGGGTTTATCCAGGTCGCCTTCTTCCGGAGAAACCGCATACAGTTCAGCAAGAAGCTGCAGCATAAAGGAGGAAAACAGTTTTGGCCTGTTCTGCATATCGGTAACGCGCAGAATATTGATCATGCCACGGCCATCATCGCTAATGCGCATCAGATCATCCACTTCAAAACTGGGCTCACCAAAAAACTGGTCGGCGCCCTGCTGTTGCAGTTCAACTACTTTTCTTAAAATCGTTCCGGTAGAAGTTGTAGAGATCTTACCATATTGCTTTTCCATTTCGGCCTTGCCTTCATCACCGATGTATTGTAATACTTTAATAAAGTCTTTCAGATCAAGCAGTGGTAGCTTGTTATCATCGCAATACTTGAAGATCATGGCTACCAGTCCACCCTGCGTATCATTCAATCCCAATATCTTACTTAGCAGTATCGGACCAAATTCAGAAACAGTTGCACGGAGCTTTACGCCCTTCTCATTGCTTAACGTAAGTAATTCCACCGGAAAACCTGTGGGTTCGTATGTTAAGTTCAACAGTTTATAACGTTCATTCAGTTTATCATTTGCGGACCCCGGAGCTGCCAGGCCACTCAGGTCACCTTTTATATCCATCAATACAACAGGAACACTTGCATCACTCAGGTATTCACTCATCATCTGCAAAGTCTTGGTTTTACCAGTACCGGTTGCACCGGCAATAAGCCCGTGCCTGTTCATGGTTTTCAAAGGAAGAAGCACATCCGCACCGGTTACAACCTGTCCGTCCAATATTGCACAACCTATTTTAACATGTTCTCCTTTAAAAGTATATCCCTGTTTTACAGCTTCAAGAAATTGCTCCTGGGTAGGCATATGACAAATTTTTATGGAAGATAAGGAAAAAGGGGGGAGGGGAGAGGGGAGAGTATCAGGTATCAGGTTTCAGGTGTGAGGTTTGAGGTGTGAGGTATCAGGTTTGAATACATCGTACAATATACCCGTACGAACGTGCCATCGGTGCGGGCGTGCATCTAACATCGTACATCAAAAAAAGCCTGTTACACCTAAGTACTTCGTAAACCGTACTTCGTACTTAAAATATCACGCTGTCCCACCTAATCACATCGTACACCGTACATCTAACATCGTACATCAAAGAAAGCTCATTACACCTAAGTACTTCGTAAATCGTACTTCGTACTTAAAATATCACGCTGTCGCACCTAATCACATCGTACACCGTACATCTAACATCGTACATCAAAGAAAGCCCGTCACACCTAAGTACTTCGTAAATCGTACTTCGTACTTAAAATATCACGCTGTCGCACCTAATCACATCGTACACCGTACATCTAACATCGTACATCAAAGAAAGCCCGTTGCACCTAAGTACTTCGTAAATCGTACTTCGTACTTAAAATATCACGCTGTCGCACCCAATCACATCGTACACCGTACATCTAACACCTTACATCTAAAAAAAGCCTTTTGCACCTAAGTACTTCGTAAATCGTACTTCGTACTTAAGATATCATGCTGTCGCACCTAATCACATCGTACACCGTACATCTAACATCGTACATCGTCTCATTTCCACCTCAACAGTGAACTCAACGGATGTCTCAGGCCGGTGTAGCGCATCATGTCTACTTTTACACTTCCTACAGCAATAGGGCTTTCCACTCGTAAAGGGATGTGATTGGCATCATCGCTTACCCAAACGGTCATTTTTTCGCCACCTTCAAAAATGGTTCCTTTCAATAAAAGCGGTTTAAACTTGATGGCATTAAACTTTCCGTATTTGGTTTTAACCACTTCTTTGCCCATATAGCGCACATACAAGTGGTAGATCTCATTATCCAGAAACATATCGAAAGGAACTTTGTCGCCCGGTTTGTAAGCGTTGAAATTAATGTTTCTCGCGTAGTATATGGCACTTATTACATCCTGTATGCACGTAGGTATTTTAAATACGCCCGTATTGGTAATCGCTGTATTTGTCTGAGCGTTGAAAGTAATGTTCTCATACTTTTTGTAGCCTCCCTCATCAATATTGCGGATAAATTTTAGGGGCTGAAGCGTGGCTGTATCAATATAAGTTTCGTAACGGTCGCGCACTTTAAAAATCCAGTCATAATTGGAGTTAGAAGTGCCGGCGGCCACTACATGATAAACCGGCCTGTTGCCAACGTGCTCAAGACCTGTTGTAAATGTTGCGGTTCCTGCATTTACATAAATGCCCACAACAGAGTAAAATACATTGTAGGTTAATTGTTCGCCAGACTGAAAAGCAGTGTTACGGATACCGCAGAAATCATCTCCCGCAGTTAACGAAATAGAACTAATAAGTCCACAGATGATTGCAATTAATTTCTTCACGCTATTTTCTAAATAATTTTACTGTCAAAATGAACAAACTTCCTGCCAATGCGGGTATAATAAGGTTTATAAGCCATATACCCGCAGCGGCGTATAAAATGCCGATCGTATTCGCGCTAAGTAATCCAAACAACTGTGTACTCACTTCGCCCCTAACGCCCAACTCTGCCATTGGAATTGTTGGAAGGATTGCCAATACTAAAAACAATACGCATACCATATTTGCGCCGTCTGCCACACTTACATATACATCAAACACCCGGAACATAAGCAGGTACTGAACGATAAAGACAATATACCTTGCGGTTGACAGCACCAAAATTCTTGTTAATTCTTTCCAGTGAAACTCTTCTACCTTATCAATCAGGTATTTATATTTCGAAACAAAAGGTAGTTTTTCCACAATGGCTGCTATCCACGACACCCTGTAATATGCAATAATCATAAGTATCGTGCCTATTATTATTATGTAAATTAATCCATTTAGCCAAAGTGTCGATAATCCCTGCAGGGGATGACCAGGGGTAAGAATATTGTAACGCAGGTAGAACAATCCGGCAATACCGGCAACAAGGGTAATAATTACCTGGCTCATGCTACCGACAATGGTAAGGGAAATAGATCTTAAACGATTTCCTTCTTCCATGTAAACAATCCTTCCTACATATTCCCCTACACGGTTGGGTATAAAAAGAGAGAAGGATAACCCGGACAACACCGCCTTGAATGCCGTAAAGAAGCCGACTTTTTGCACATGCCTCACTAAAACCTGCCATTTACGGGCTTCAATTCCCCAGTTTACGATGCTAAAGACGCCAACAGCAAACAAATACCAGCCATGCGGACCCTTGTAAGAATCTTTCATGAGTTGCCATGAACCATGAAGATTTGTTTGATTTCTGACTTTTTGATAGATGGAAAATGATAATCCAACAAAAAGCAATGGGCCTATTATATAATTGAGAATGATCTTATTTCGGCGGCTTAATTGCATAAATTGGGGTCAAACGTACGGCAAAATCTCTTTAAAAGAGCTTTCTTTTCTCGCAATGGGCGCATTTGAACAGCTATTTCTCGCAGCGGGCGCAACGGGGCAGAGACGCAGCGATGTCCGCCGCGCCGCTGCTACTCCGCGTTCGCTGCGTGAAACATTTCTTTCTCGCAGCGGTCGCAACGAAAAGGCGGCGCAGCGAACTGCCGCGTCGCGCCGTTGCTTCTCCGCGTTCGCTGCGTGAAACATTTCTTTCTCTCGCAACGGGCGCAACGGGGCAAAGACGCAGCGACATATTGCAGCCCAAGATTTATCGCCAAAAGCAAAGCTGAGCTAAAGATGCACCTTCCGCCGCGCCGCTGCTTCTCCGCGTTCGCTGCGTGAAACATTTCCTTTTCTCGCAGCGGGCGCAACGGGGCAAAGACGCAGCGACATATTGCAGCCCAAGATTTGTCGCCAAAAGCAAAGCTGAGCTAAAGATGCACCTTCCGCCGCGCCGCTGCTTCTCCGCGTTCGCTGCGTGAAACAATTTCATTTCTCGCAGCGGGCGCAACGGGGCAGAGACGCAGCGAAATACTGGATTTCCCAAAATTTCTCGCTGAAAACAAAACTGAGCTACAACCCTATCCGCCGCGCCGCTGCTTCTCCGCGTTCGCTGCGTGAAACATTCACTTTCTCGCAGCGGGCGCAACGGGGCAAAGACGCAGCATTATCCGCCGCGCCGTTGCTTCTCCGCGCACGCTGCGTGAAACCCTTCACCACGTGAAAAACCTTAAATTTTCGGATTCTAATACATTTCATTTATTTTTGCATACTCAGGCGGATTTGTTTATTGTTCGGCCTGCTAAAAAAAATTGAACTAATAAACGCAAAGAAACCTCACTTCGTTTCCCACACGTTTTATTAGCATTTTCAATTACGCATTTGTTGCGGTAAAAGTTTTTTACCTGAACGGACCGGATCGGTATAAATGCCCCTGCATTTATATGCGCCGGATTAAAACTTAAGAGGATGAAGACAATACAGGAATGTTTGCAGGAGCGTATTTTAATTATTGACGGTGCCATGGGTACTATGATCCAGCGTCATAAATTAACGGAAGCCGATTATCGTGGCGAGCGGTTTAAAGACTGGCATACTGATGTTAAAGGCAATAATGACCTGCTTTGCCTTACGCAGCCGGACATAATTACCGGTATTCACGAAGAGTACCTTGAAGCCGGTGCGGATATCATTGAAACAAATACTTTCAGCAGCACCAACATAGCCCAGGCTGATTATGACATGCAGTCGCTGGCTTACGAACTGAACGTAGCCGCTGCTGCGTGTGCAAGAAAAGCGGTAGAGAAATATGTGAAGAAAGACGGCAGACCCAGATTTGTCGCTGGCGCTATCGGACCATTGAACAAAACGCTGAGCCTTTCACCGGATGTAAATAACCCGGGTTCAAGGGGATTAACTTTTGACGAAGCTGCTGATGGCTATTATGAACAGATCAAAGGGTTGGCTGATGGCGGTGTTGATGCATTGTTGATCGAAACGATCTTCGACACACTGAACGCCAAAGCTGCTATTTATGCTGCTAAAAAATATTTTAGAGAAACCGGTAAGGAGTTACCGATAATGATCAGTGGTACCATCACTGATGCAAGCGGAAGAACGCTGAGCGGTCAAACGCTCGAGGCTTTCTATATCTCCGTTAAGCATGCGAAACCGCTGAGCATTGGCCTTAACTGTGCTTTGGGTGCACAGGAAATGCGCGGGCATATTGAGGAGCTTTCTCAGATTGCTTCCTGCTATACATCTGCGTACCCCAACGCGGGTTTACCCAATGCGATGGGTGAGTATGATGAGCAACCCCACCAGACAGCGCATTTTATTGAAGAGTGGGCCAAGGAGGGTTTTGTGAACATCGTTGGTGGGTGCTGCGGCACTACCCCCGATCATATTAAGCATATAGCAGAACAAGTGAAGAAATTTGTGCCAAGGCAGTTACCTGTAGTGGAGGAAGTTTATTAAAAAAGCCTGGCCACGAAGACGCTAAGACAAAAAGAAGCTCAAAGGAAAGGTTAGCTAAAGCCAAAAAAGAACACAAAGCTTCAAATTTTGGAATTGGCGTAGTGCCTAAAACCCGAAGAAATCCCTAAACTTAAAAAACATGCCATGGTAAGAGTATTAAGTGGCGAAGAAGAATGGATCGGTAAACAGGTTGTTGATATTGCATTTCATTTGCATAAAAAATTGGGGCCTGGTTTGTTGGAGAAAGTTTACGAGTCGTGCTTTTGCTATGAATTGAATAAAAGGGATATTCCTCATAGTGTGCAGTTAAAAGTTCCGATCATGTATGATGGGGTAATGTTTGAAGAGGGATTGCGACTGGATTTATTAGTAGGTGATTTAGTGGTAGTTGAGTTGAAGGCGCAGGAAATCTATCATCCGGTTTGGGAGGCTCAGTTGCTGAGTTATTTGCGTTTGAGCAATAAACGATTGGGATATATAATAAATTTTACGGTCCCACTTATAAAGGATGGAATTAAAAGAATGGTCCTTTGATGCAATTTTTTTCATTGCATACTTGGGATCTCAGTTTTAAACTTTGTGCTTCTTTGCGTCTTAGCGTCTTGGTGGCTAACCTTTTCGCTTCAGCGTCTTAGTGGCAAAACAATTTATCATGATCATTAAACCATATTTACGTTTATCAGGATTAGAGCCTTTGATTGTTAGGCCGGAGACAAATTTTGTGAATGTTGGTGAGCGTACCAACGTTACCGGGTCTAAAAAATTTGCCAGGCTTATCAAAGAAAATAAATTTGAGGAGGCCCTTGGTGTTGCGCGTCAGCAGGTAGAAGGCGGCGCTCAGATCGTCGATGTGAACATGGACGATGCATTGCTTGACGGTGTGCAGGCGATGACCACTTTTTTGAACTACCTGCAGAGTGAACCGGATATCGCCAAGGTTCCGGTGATGATCGATTCTTCCAAATTTGAAGTGATAGAGGCGGGATTAAAATGTGTGCAGGGTAAGTGTATTGTTAACTCTATCTCATTAAAAGAAGGCGAAGAGAAATTTATCCACCAGGCACAAATCTGCTTAAGCTTCGGTGCTGCAGTTATTGTAATGGCCTTTGATGAAAATGGCCAGGCTGATACTCTGGAGAAAAGAGTAAACATCAGTGAAAGAGCATACAGGATCTTAACTGAAGTAGTAGGTTTTGATCCGCAGGATATCATCTTCGATCTTAACATATTCGCGATAGCTACCGGTCTTGAAGAGCATAATAACTATGCGGTGGACTTTATTGAAGCGACCCGCATTATCAAACAAAAGTTTCCTCTCGTAAAGATCAGCGGTGGTGTTAGTAACCTTTCGTTCTCTTTCAGAGGAAATGATCATGTGCGTGAGGCAATGCATTCCGTGTTTCTTTTTTATGCAATCCAGGCGGGCATGGACATGGGCATCGTCAATGCAGGTCAGTTAGTGGTGTATGACCAGATTGAACCTGAGCTGAAAAAATTATGTGAGGATGTAATTTTTAACAGGAACAATGATAATAACGAGGCTACAGATAAATTGATTGCTTTTGCCGAAACAGTAAAAGCAACAGGTAAAGAGGAAAAGAAAGATGATGCGTGGAGACAAACATCTGTTGAAGAGCGTTTAAAACATGCACTGGTAAACGGTATTACTGAATACATTGATGAAGATACAGAGGAAGCAAGGCAGACATATCCCCGACCACTGGATGTAATTGAAGGTCCTTTAATGGACGGCATGAATGTGGTGGGTGATCTGTTTGGTGCAGGTAAAATGTTCCTGCCACAGGTGGTGAAGAGCGCGAGGGTAATGAAGAAAAGCGTGGCCTGGTTAACGCCTTTTATTGAAGCAGAGAAACAAGGTAACACATCTAACGCACCCCGTATTTTAATGGCGACTGTTAAAGGTGATGTACACGATATTGGTAAGAATATTGTAGGCGTAGTATTAGGCTGTAATGGCTATGATATCATTGATATGGGCGTGATGGTGCCGGCTGATAAAATTTTAGATGCAGCGGAAAAAGAAAAGGCCGACATTATTGGTCTGAGCGGATTGATAACACCCTCGCTTGATGAAATGGTGCATGTTGCGCGGGAAATGAAACGCCGCGGCATGAAACAACCACTGTTGATTGGTGGCGCTACTACATCAAGAACACATACAGCCGTTAAAATAGAACCTGAGTATGGTAACGGAGTTGTGCATGTGTTGGATGCATCAAGAAGTGTTACAGTAGCCGGATCATTACTTAGCAATGAAAACAAGCCCGCGTTTTTACAAGGTGTAGCAGCTGAGTATCAGAAATTAAGAGATGACTTTGGCAAGCGCCAGTCGTTCAAACAATATATTTCTTTTGCAGATGCACAAAACAATGCTGTAAAAGTTGATTGGAGCGAGTATAAACCTGTGAAACCTTCATTCCTTGGGACAAAAGTTTTTGAAGAGTTCGATCTTGCCGAGATCCGTAAATACATAGACTGGGGTCCGTTCTTTATTGCGTGGGAAATGGGTGGAAGATTTCCTCAGTTGCTGGAAGATGCTGTAATTGGAAAAGAAGCAACGAAACTGTACAACGATGCCAACGCGTTGTTGGACAAAATTGTTACTGAAAAATGGCTGACGGCAAAAGGTGTTATCGGTTTTTATGAGGCAACAAAAACGGGCGCGGACAGTGTGCGCGTAAATCATAATGGAGAGCCGGTAAAATTGGAGTTCCTTCGCCAGCAGGTGAAGAAAGCTGCGGATCAGCCAAATCTATCACTTGCTGATTTTATAGCGCCGGAGGGGACAGGCATAGAAGATTATATAGGTGCATTCGCCGTTACTATTCACGGTATTGAACCTCACCTGAAAAAATTTGCCGACCAGTACGATGACTACAACAAGATTATGTTACAGGCCCTGGCGGACAGATTTGCAGAAGGCTTTGCTGAAGTGTTACACGAACGTGTGCGTAAAGATTACTGGGGCTACGCTAAGGATGAACATCTTACCAACGAAGAACTGATCAAGGAAATATATACCGGAATAAGACCTGCCCCCGGTTATCCCGCTTGTCCGGATCATACTGAGAAATACAAATTGTTCGATCTTTTAAATGCAACTGAAAATACTGGTATTGAGCTGACTGAATCGTTGGCTATGTATCCGGCAGCAAGTGTTTGCGGGTGGTACTTCAGCAACCCAAAAAGCCAGTACTTTGGCGTAGGTAAAATTTCGCAGGACCAGTTGAATGATTACTCCCAACGTAAAGGCTGGACTGCAGAAGAAGCAGAGAAGTGGCTGAGACAAAATATGGAGTAAGTTATACGTTGTAAGTTATACGTTATACGTTTTTCTAAGCGAAGGGCTTAAACGTACAACGTATAACTTATCACTTACCACTCAAAGGTTCTCGCGGATGCGTTTTTCCAACGCGATCTTTGAAAGTGTGCCAACCTGTTTATCCACTACTGCACCATCTTTGATAAACAGAAGTGTAGGAGTTGCACTAACATTATACTGAATGGATAATTCCGGGTTGTAAGCCACATTTACTTTGGCCATATTAGCCTGCCCACTATAGGCTTCGGAAAGTTCATCAATAACATTGCTGAGCGCTCGACAGGGACCGCACCACTCGGCCCAAAAATCCACAACAGTTAGCTTATTATCATTCGCCACTTGTGATGCAAAATTGTGATCAGTTAATTCCAATACCATAATGCGTGTTTTTGAAGTGATTTAATGAATCTCAAAATTGATTCGTTGCCATCATTCCTGAACATCGATAATCTGAATGTGCGATAGATGAAATTTATCGGACTTTACATTATGACTTAATGAGCATTAAGCATTAACAACATTCGGTAAGTTTATATTCTTGTTGCGAAGATCCAGACCTCCTTCCAGTATTGATTTTAAATTGAGCAGATAGAGCGACCATCCTTTTCCGCATTCAATATAGAAATAACGTTGTTCCTTTTCGTCATTCATTGGCATTTGTTGCGTCAGTTCGCAGAGTGTTTCTCCGGCTTCTTCCTTGATGCTGACGGTGACAATACAGTTTCCGCTAAAAATGAATTTCAACAAGTCGGTGCCGTTAGCCTCCAATATTTCATTTTGTTCAACAGCTGAGTCATCATAACCATGCCATAGCCACTTGTATTTGTCACCTGGTTTAACTTGTTCTGAAGGAGTTCTAGCAACGCCATCCTTTGTTGTAAAATGGGCTTCACGCAGAAACCAGCTTTCAAGTCCGGCTTGCGTGGTCCACGCGTTGTAAATTGCTTCTTTGCTTGCTTTTATAGGGACACGTTTTGTAAAGGTGCTCCAGTTATAGTCTTGCATAGCAGATCGTTTGATGCAAAGGTAGAAATAGTTAGGGTGGCTTTCATACTGGACTGAGCTGATAGTTCCAATGAACGTATGTTCCTCTCAAACATTAAGATCATTATTGTTCGACTAAAAGTGTGAAAAGATAGGTTGCCTGATAATGATTGCATCGACGAGGTTTAATTTATTAAGAGGGATTAGCTGGATGAAAGTTCATCTGTCACTATTAGCTAACAAGGATCGTGACTCAATCTGTTGAAATTTAGTCTGACAATAATGATTCCAATCTCCAATCCTCCTACTTTTGTACATGTCCCTCTCCAAAAAAATACTTGACTTTTTGTTTCATCTCAAAATGCCGTTCGATCTTCCCGAAGGTGTGGGAGTATTAGATTCACATAAAGATGAAGAAGTGCGGGAAGCTTGTTCTGCATTCTATAAAAAATTTTACAACGATAATAAGCCGCGACATATCATGATGGGTATAAATCCCGGTCGCTTCGGTGGCGGCATAACGGGTATTCCCTTTACTGATCCAATTCGTCTTGAACGGGATTGTGGTATTGCAAATGACTTTCAGAAGAAACAGGAATTATCATCCGTTTTCATCTATGATATGATCGAGGCATTTGGTGGCACGAATGCATTTTACGGTAAGGTCTATATCACTGCAATAAGTCCGCTTGGCTTTGTGAAAAAAGGTAAGAATCTGAATTATTATGACGATAAATTATTGAAACAATTAATCGAACCGTTCGTTGTTGATTGTATCAATAAGCAGTTATCGTGGGGATTAAATACCGATGTTTGTTTTTGTATCGGAGAAGGGGAAAATCTTACTTATCTCAACCAGCTAAACCAGAAATATCAGTGGTTTAAAAACATTAAAGCTGTCCCGCATCCGCGGTTCATCATGCAATACAAACTCAAGCAAAAACAAGACTACATTAAACGATACGTTGAAACGCTGCTACGCAGCGAGTAAACCACGGAGGCACAACGGCACAAAGAATCACGGCGAAAAGCAGCACGACGATATCTTTAGCGCAAAGTTTGTGGAAGAAAATGATCGTCGTGTTTCTCCGTGCCGCACTGCCTCCGTGGTTCAAAAAATCATTTGCATTTTTCCCCCGGCAGAAACTTAATAAACTTCCTAACTACAAAAGTCAGCACCTGTTTATCACCCTCCATCGACGGCCGGAATTCAAACGTGCCTTCTACATTCACCAGTAAAGCTTCTTTATCTTTCTTTTTAAGTGCGCTGTAATCTTTTTCCATGTTAACGGTTTCCTTTGTCAATTCCACAGGATACGTTTTACCTGTTGCGCAAACTGTGAGTAAATGGCTATCAGCGTAATAAACAAACATGCCTTCAAGCGGAATATTTGATTTTGTGTTGAAGCTTTTGTTTGCCACACGAGGCAGATTAAAATTCAGGTTGCCTGTGCTCACTATTTCCTTGCCTTGCATATCCAATTGTTGCAGACCATTGAGTGTTGCTTTGTACATGGAAGGGCCGTCTTTAATACCCTTTAGGGAAACAATGCTATCGCTTAGTGACCATGTTCCCAGGCTGTAAAATGCACTGCCTTTATTCCTGTCCTTGTATACCTGTTCTATCAGGAAAGTACTATCCTCATTCAGCTGAATGGTAGTAGCAATACCCGGACAATCGGCACAAGGTAAAGTACCCTGGTAAACACCTTCAACTTCCTGCATGGTTATATCATCAGCCTTGCTATTGTCATCTTCTTTTGTAATCGTGGAATCTTTTGCAGCGTGTTTGGATGCATTGTTATTGCAGGCAAAGAGCAATGCGATGAGGCAAATTGATAAAAGGTTTCTCATAATGAATGATGTTAATACAAGATTATATTTCCACACTTTCATGTTTGTTAATGCATGCAACACAATGCTAATATAACAAAAAGAATGAGCTGCCATGCGGCAGCTCATTAAAAAGTAATTTCAGGTATTCAAAAACCAAATGATCGTGCAATTAGATCACCAGGTTAACCATGCGTCCTTTTACATAAATGATCTTCTTGGGTTGTTTGCCATCCAGCCATTTTATCACAACCTCATTCTGTAGTACCAGCTGTTCAACCTGTTCCTGCGTGGCATCCAATGCAATATTCATGGTTGTTCTTAATTTTCCGTTTACACTGATAGGATATTCTTTGGTTGATTCAACAAGATATTTTTCTTCAAACGCAGGATAAGAAGCATCGAGTATAGATGATTGATTGCCCAATTGGCTCCACAACTCTTCACAAACGTGCGGTGCGTAAGGCGTAAGCATGATCAGTAAAGATTCCAACACTTCGCGTTTGTGGCATTTAGCATCAGAGAGGTCATTCACACAAACCATGAAAGCACTAACCCCGGTATTAAAAGAGAAGCGTTCTGTATCTTCTTCAATCTTTTTGATCGCTTTGTGTAATATTTTCAATTCGGCATCTGTTGCTTTTTCCTCGTTCCAAATCTTGCCTTTCAATTCATCAAAGAACAGGCGCCACAGTTTACGGAGGAAACGGTGCACCCCTTCAATACCTTTTGTATCCCATGGCTTGCTTTGTTCAACAGGTCCAAGGAACATTTCATACATGCGGAAAGTATCTGCGCCGTATCTGTTAACCAGGTCATCAGGATTAACAGTATTGAATTTGCTCTTGCTCATTTTTTCAACTTCTGAGCTGCAGATATATTTTCCGTCTTCCAGGATAAATTCTGCATCAGCATATTCAGCTTTCCATTTTTTGAAAGCTTCGGTATCGAGTTCAACACCATCCACCATGTTTACATCTACATGTAATCTGTCTGTCTGGTATTGATCAGCTAATCCTGCAGAAACAAATTTGTTGGCACCATGAACTCTATATACAAACCTTGACGAACCCTGTATCATCCCCTGGTTAACCAGTTTTTTATAAGGTTCATCATGACCTATCAATCCGAGGTCGAATAAAAACTTCGTCCACATGCGGCTGTACAGCAAATGCCCAACAGCATGTTCAGTTCCTCCGATATAAAGATCTACCTGGCCCCAGTAGTCACTTGCTTTGCGGCTGCAGAAAATTTCATTGTTGTCAGGGTCCATGTAGCGGAGAAAATACCAGGAAGATCCTGCATATCCGGGCATTGTGTTTGTTTCCAGATGCTCCGACGTCCATGCTTCAATATTGGCCAAAGGTCCTTCACCTTCTGGTCCCGGTCCATATTTCTCTACGTAAGGCAATTCAAGTGGCAGTTGATCTTCGCTCAACGGATAGGCGATACCATTGATCCATTTGATAGGGAACGGTTCTCCCCAATAACGCTGGCGGCTGAATGCGGCATCGCGCATTTTAAAATTGACCTTGCGTTTACCAATACCCATCTCTTCAATCTTGTCAATTGCTACGGTCATTGCCTCGCGCATTACCAGGCCATTTAAGAATCCGCTGTTTTCCAGGATAGCATCTTTGGTAGGATTGGCTTCTTCGCCATTATAATGTTCACCGATGATATTAGTGATCGGAATACCAAAATGCTGCGCAAATTTGAAGTCACGTTCGTCGCCGCAAGGCACGGCCATGATAGCGCCGGTACCGTAGCCCGCCAACACATATTCGCTGATCCAGATAGGAATTTCACGACCATCAAAAGGATTGATGGCATAAGCGCCTGTAAAACAGCCGGAGATTTTCTTCTCAGCCATGCGTTCTCTTTCACTGCGGCTTTTTACATATGCAATATATTCATCAACAGACTGAGCCTGCGCTGAGCCTTTCACCTCATCAATCCAATCGAGTTCGGGAGCAACAACCATAAAGTCCACACCAAAAATTGTATCAGGGCGTGTGGTATAAACACGCATCTGCCTTACTTTTCCCTGCTCACTTTTAACGGCGAAATCTATTTCAGCTCCATAGCTCTTGCCAATCCAGTTGCCCTGCATTTCTTTCATCGCATCGCTGAAGTCAACTGTCTCAAGTCCCTGCAACAAACGGTCTGCATACTCAGTGATACGGAGGTACCATTGACGAAGCTTCTTTTTAACAACAGGATAGCCACCTCTTTCGCTAACGCCATTGATCACTTCATCATTGGCTAAAACGGTTCCCAATGCTTCGCACCAGTTTACTTCTCCATAACCGCAATAGGAGAGGCGATACAACATCAGAATATCCTGTTGTTCTTTTTCAGAATAGCTTTTCCATTCATCAGCAGAAAAACTTAGTGAAGCATCGCCGGGACAAATATGGTTTGCATTACCTTCTTTTTCAAACAGGGCAACAAGTGATTCAATGCTTTCAGCTTTGTTGGTCTGCCTGTTATAGTAGCTGTTAAATAATTGAAGGAAGATCCATTGTGTCCATTTATAGTAAGATGGATCACTGGTGCGTACTTCTCTTGACCAATCGTAACAAAATCCCAGGTTATCTAACTGTCCGCGGAAGTTGCTGATGTTCTGCGCAGTACTGGTTGCCGGATGAACGCCATGATCAATGGCATATTGTTCTGCCGGAAGGCCGAATGCGTCGTAACCCATTGGGTGAAGTACGTTAAACCCTTTTAATCTTTTGAAACGGGCGAAAATATCGCTGGCGATGTAACCAAGCGGATGTCCCACGTGAAGGCCTGCTCCACTCGGATAGGGGAACATGTCCAGCACGTAATATTTAGGTTTGGAAGAATCGTTGCTCACCTGGTAGGCATTGGTGCTTTTCCAGTTGTTCTGCCATTTTTTTTCTATCTCCCGAAAGTTGTATTCCATTGTACTATATGTCGTTTGTTCGTTTACTATTTGTATTGCGAAAATTACTCAAATGCCGCTTTGGATCTTAAAGAAAAAGCAGTTGCCATTCATGGTATAATAAAAATCCCGGAATAGCGCTTATGGTTTCAATTTAGCCGCGGGCAAATGTGTTGCCGTTAACATTGAAATAAATATTCGCATTTTTTTTCACATGAGACCATACTAAGGCCAAGAAACAATCGTTAAGAGTGTGTGCAAATGTAAGCGAATCCCCTAAATTTGCTTTCTTCACTAATCCTATAATATATTGGCATGGCAGAAACAGGTAAATCTTCATTGAGGCGGAGCAAACCCAGTTACATCTATAGCATTGTTGGCGTGGCGATTGTGTTGCTCATCCTGGGTGTGATGGGATGGATTTTTTTGAATTTCAGACAGGTTGGTAACACGTTTAAGGAAGATATCCGCATCAGTGCTTACCTGCGCACCATGAATAAAGACACCATCGCGCAGATTCAGCAGTTCATAACGGCCCAGCCCTTTGCGAAAGATGTTACCTACGTAAACAAGGAAAAAGCCAAAGAGATCTGGAACAAGGAAAATAATGAAGACTGGGGCAAAATACTGGAAGACAATCCGTTTCCGGAAAGTATAGATTTTTACGCAAAGGCGGCCTACGTTAATAAAGATAGCCTGGCCAAAATGCAATCCTCCATCCTGAATGCTTACGGTAATCAAATCACTGATTTACAATATCCGCAGTTGCTGGTGAACAATCTTAATGAGAAGACTTCTAAAATAGGCCTGATATTCCTGGTGGTAGCCATTGTGTTATGCCTGATCGTTATTGTTAGTATAGACAATACTATAAGACTTGCCATGTTTAGTAACCGTTTTTTGATCAAGACCATGCAAATGGTAGGAGCAACCCGCAACTTTATTGCCCGTCCAATGGCTTTACGTGCTATTGTGAATGGCTTGATCAGTTCCGGTATTGCAATCGCCATTCTTTTTTCGTTGATGCAATGGGCCGAAAGCCAGTTCCCTCAATTAAAAGCAATTCGCGACAATTCACTAACGCTTGTTCTTTTCGGAGGGTTGGTATTGATGGGTGTAGGCATTTCAGTGTTCAGCACTCATAGAAGTGTGATTAAGTATTTGAAGATGAAGCTGGACGATCTTTATTAGCTGTGAGCTGTCAGCTATCAGCTTTTAGCTTTGGCGAGATATGGATAATTAATGAATAAATCTCTATAAAAAAAGACCGCTGTTACTACGGTCTTTTTTGTTTTTATAAAGAAGAAATGTTGGTTACAGTTACGCTTTTGCACGGGGCTAATAGCTGATAGCTAAAAGCTGACAGCTATTACAGTCCCACCACCACCTTCACACACACATTTCTTCCCATACCATAAATGCCGGATCTTCCGTTTGGCGAGGCGGTGTAGTATTCAAAATATTTAAGCCTGCTCAGGTTGGATTGATATACTGCGTTGAAAAGGTTATTGACCTGTAGTTGGAGCTGAACGCAATTGTTCTTACCGTAATAAATATCTGCTCCGGTTGAGAAATTGACCAATGTATAGCCGGGCGTTGCAGTTTCAGTTTGGTAAAGCGCCATAAACCTGTTTTGGGCAGCATTAACATCCGCTTCCGCAGTGAGGCTGATCTGGCGGAGGACTTTTGAAGAAGTCTTTATTTGCTGATTAACGCTGCTTAGAAGTTTGAGCGGCGGAATAAACGGCAGGTATTCGCCCTGTACTCCTGTATTTTTGAAATCAGGTTTGGTATTAATTCCCCGAATGGCGGAGAAAGCGTTATTGAATGAAAAACCTGTAAGGTTCTTTGGATGCAGATTTAATATTGCCTCCAGCCCGTATAAATGCGCCGAAGCCTGCTGATATTGAAAGGTTTTATTACCTTCTACAATTACCGGATTACCTTGTGCATCAACTACCTGGGCCAGGTAAATGTACTGCTGCACAGAATTGTTGAACAAACTTAGTGATGCCGAAAGATCCGGGTATTCAAGGCCAACTCCGATGTCTTCCTGCAAACTGAATTCAGGTAAAAAGTTCCTGTTGCCAATATAAACGATATGCGCTCCGGGATCCAATCCATTGGAGGCAATTTCTGTGATATTGGGTGCGCGATAACCACGGGCAATATTAGCTTTCAGGTTGATATGGTTATTAAGTTGATAGGTTATTCCGAAGCTGAGAGATGTACCCTGGAACGACTGCCGCAGGGCTGGAAATTGCGGCCTTGCATTGGCTGTATCGGGCGGAAACACCTGGTGCTCAAACCCGGTTGCCGGATTTTTAGCTACATAAAAATCATTGCCTTTTAACTGCCTTGTGTCGTAACGTACTCCCCCGCTTATTGTCCACTTATTGTATTTCCACTTCGCGTGACCAAAAATGCCTGCGTCGAAAAGACGGTAGTCTGGTATAGGGAAATCAGTGCCGTTCCGGTTGACATTAGATTGATACATTCCATTAACGCCAACGGAAATATCCATATTGGTAATTCCTGACTCCGTGTAGGCCATGCTGTAGTTAATCGTGTTTAATCTTACGAAAAGTCCAGCCTGGTTTGTTTCGGTAGGATGATTGTATTCTCTTCTGATATTTTGCTGGAAAGCCACGTTGGCATCAAGCATTCCTGTTGCAATTCTGTACTGGTTGTTTGTATAAATTCTGTAATGCTGAATATGCTGATGCAACGGGCTGAGTGCATAGCCATTCAGTTCATCATCCGTTACAACCGGTCTCTTTTTAATATCATCCAGCGGCATTTCCAATACCTGTTTGGTGAACTGCCTCGTCAATGAATCGCGGCTACCGTCGGGTATTCCCTGCAGATTATCATAGAGTGTTGCATTCAGCGTTGTAAAGCCTTTGGGCGAATTGTAGCCCGCAGTAAAGGCAAGATTGGTTTCTTTAAAACCAGTGTTGTAAACACGTCCATCGGCTTTGTTGGTATAATTTTTAGCAAGCCTGTATGAGCCGCGGCCCACGAACATCCAATGCTCGCTGCTATAATCAAGGCGGATCCCGTTACCGATAAGACCATTGTTGCTTTGGTATTCAGAAGTGAATTTGCCATGAAGTTTGCCATCTTTTTCTTTTGGCAAACGCGGGATAAGGCTTACTACACCCGCTAAAGCATCAGAGCCGAACATCAGACTTGCGGGGCCTTTTATTACTTCAGCTCTCTCCAAATTATATCCATCCACTTCAATGCCATGCTCGTCGCCCCATTGCTGACCCTCCTGGCGAATTCCGTCATAGAGCGTCAACACCCTGTTGTAGCCAAGACCGCGAATAAACGGTTTTGAAATATTCGGGCCGGTTTTAACAGCGGTAAGACCGGGGACGTTTTTAGTGAGAACATCAATAATGTTGCTCTCAATCGTTTTTTCAATCGTTCTGGAAGAAACGCTGATCACCGCAACCGGATTCTCTTTTATATGTGTGGCCTTGGAAACGCCGGTAACAACCACTTCTTCCAAAAGTTGCTGAGCGGGTTGCAAAAAAACACGGTAAATACTTTTTTCTCCGGAAATTAAAATGGTGTCATTTTTAAAACCGGTGAATGAAACGACGATTTTGTCGCCGGATTTTACTTTTGCAGCCGGAAATGAAAAAACTCCAAAATCATCTGTAACACCTGAAACGGCAGAATTGAGAGAAAATATAGAACATTTGTTTAATGTTGAGGCTTTGATGTTGTCTTTTACTATTATACTAACTAATTTGTTTTGGCCATTCGATTTTAATACTAAGGTGGAGAGAAAGATGAGCAGCAGAGACTTCATATTTTATAATTTGATGTACAAAACTAAAAAGTTAGACTAATCTAACAATTTAAATTTTGTTTAAACCACGATCTTTTGATGCTAAAAGATGATATTTTTACGGGTATGATAACTTTAACCGAGGAAAATTATCTAAAGGCACTATATCGCCTATCCCTTGAAACTGAAGAAATTTCTGTAAAGGATATTGCCGATAGTTTGGACATAAAGATGTCTACCGTTAACAGCATGATCAAAAGACTTGCTGAAAAAAAACTATTGCGATACGAAAAATATAAGGCCATTGAGCTGACCGAAAAAGGAAAGAAGATGGCTTTGCACATACTCAGAAAACACCGGCTGACAGAGCTTTTCCTGAGTAAGGTGATGGGCCTTGGCTGGGAGGAAGTACATGACATTGCCGAACAAATAGAACATATTCAGTCAGACCTGTTTTTCGACAGGATTGATGAAATGCTGGGGCATCCAAAATTCGATCCGCATGGCGAACCCATTCCAGACGCAAATGGTAAGCTTCCTGTTTTTAAAGCAACACAACTATCCGAAGGTGTAATCAATAAAAAATATAAACTTACTGGTGTCCTGAATCATGAAACTGCATTTCTTAAATTCCTTGATTCGGTAGGGTTAAGCATCGGTTCAGTGATTGTTATTAAAGACATCCAGGACTTTGACCGCTCTATGTCCGTTCTGCTAAACAACAAGAGCAAGACAATTTTCAGTCAAACGGTTTGTGAGAATCTGCTCGTTGTTTAATGGACAATTCCTGCCCGACAGATGTCATTCAGGCGGGGAAATTTGAAAATTGAAAATGACAGTCCAAGGGAGGTTATAAGTTGTAAGTTATACGTAATACGTTTATCGAAGCGAAGGTTTTGCCACAGAGGCACTGAAGCACAGAATATTTTTATGTGAAACTCCTTAATAAACTTCTTTAGTTCTGTGGTTAGAGTTCTTTCTTCTGTGCTTCAGTGTTGCTGTGGGTTAAAAATCTTCGTGCATCTTTGAGTATTTGTGTCTTCGTGGCAAAACCGTCGTGTTTCGCCGTGTCTTTCGTGCCTCCGTGGTTCAAAAAAAAGCCGGAACCTATACTAGATAAGTCCCGGCGGTCTGGAAGTAAAAAGTCGGAGGAATTGTACGCTTAAGTTTTTTAAACTAACTCTTCCTCTTTTTTCATGGGGGTTACCTTCTTTTTACTCTTAGATACCCATAGATACAATGGGGGTATAATCATAGGGGCAAATATTAATGTGCTTGTCAATCCTCCGATAATAACAGTAGCCAGCGGACGTTGTACGTCAGATCCGATGCCGGATGATTTGGCTGCAGGCACCAGGCCTACAATCGCCACTATCAGAATTGAAAGCAATGCTCTTAATTGTTCTCTGGAAGTATGCAGTACAACAGTTTTTAATTTACTGTCATCCAGCTCGCGCCTTCTGTTAATTGCCGAAACCAATAACACACCGGCCATTACAGAGATCCCGAAGATGCTCACAAATCCCACACCTGCAGACACGTTAAAGTAATATCCACGCATTAGTAACGCGAATATTCCTCCAGCCAGCGCAAATAAGATACAGCTCATTGTAACAAGTGTATGTGCAATGTTTTTGTATAACATAAACAAGAAGAGCAATACAATAATAATTGTAAGCGGAATGGTTAAAGACAATTGTTTGCCCGCTCTTTCCAGGTTTTCATACTGACCACCATAAATAACATTATAGCCTTTCGGCACATGTATCTGTGCATCAATCTTGGCCTGTAATTCTTTTACAAATCCTCCCTGGTCCCGGCCGCGGATGTTTGTACGAACGGTTACCATTCTCTTGCTGCTGTATCTGTAAATGTTTGTCTGGCCTTCTACAAATTTTATATCAGCCAACTGGCTCATCGGGATCAGCGCGCCGCCCACAGAAGGTACCTGCAAATTTTTAATAGCTTCCAGGTTATTTCTGTCTTGCGGAAGATAACGTACAACAATGTCGTATCTCTTGGTGCCATCATACAAGATTGAAATTGCCTTACCTCCAATGGCCGCTTCAATCATGTTCTGTATATCGGCAACGTTAATGCCGAAACGTGCAGCCTGTTCACGATTGATATTGATGGCGAGCTGTTCCTGCGGACCTTCCTGCTCGATGTTTACATTGTCTGCTCCCTGCGTATTCTTGACAATGTTCACAATGCTATCCGCCTTCTTACGCATAAACTGAAGATCATCACCAACAATTGATATAGCAAGGTCGGCAGCACTACCTGTTACAATTTCCATCACCTGGTCAATGATCGGCTGACCAGATGAGAATTGCACCGAAGGCAACTGCTTTTGCAGATCACTCTTAATGTCCTGAACCAGTTGCTTTTTCGAAATAGTGTCACTCCAAAGTTTGTAATCTTTCAGGCCTACAAGTATTTCATTTCTGTTTGCAGGGAACGGATCGGTTCCATCGTCATTACGGCCAGATTGTGTGATCACAAAAGCAATCTGCGGATACTTGGCGATTGTACTTCTGATGGTAGGTGCATACTTAGCGTTTTCCTGGATGGTTATACCTGCAGGAAAATTACCTCTAAGAAAAATAGATCCTTCATCAAGTGTAGGTAAGAATTCGGTACCGAGTTTTAATCCAAAAAGAATGATGATTAAAACAATACCAAATCCAATAATCACCGTCTTCTTTGTATTGTTCAAAAGCCTATTCAAAAACTTGCCATATTGTTTTTCCAGGAAATCAAGCACCGGATTCCTGTGTTCTTTCAAAGGTTTGTCAACGTCCGATATTGCCTTTTTATAGAAGAAGGAAATAAGAACCGGTATGAATGTTAACGCTGCAAGCATTGAGCCTATTACTGCAAACGCAAGTGTAAGCGCCATCGGAGAAAATAATTTTCCTTCAACCCTTGTCATCATCAAGATCGGCATGTAAGCCAGGATGATAATAGTTACAGAGAAGAAAATTTCCCTGCCAACTTCCTGGGCTGCCAGCAATGTAATGCGGACAATCCCCTGCGATCTCTCTTCCGGAGTAACGGTCCTGTATTTGCGTATCAGGTGTTCTGCCATCACACAAGCGCCGTCTACGATAATACCAAAGTCAATGGCACCCAATGAAAGCAGGTTGGCCGGTATGCCTACAAAGCGCATCAGGATAAATGCAAACAGAAGCGAAAATGGAATAGTAAGGGCAACGACCAATGCACTGCGAATACTTCCAAGAAACAGTACCAGCAAAATGATTACGATCGATATACCCTCCATTAACGTATGGGCCACTGTTTCAAGTGAATGGTCGATGAGGAAGCTACGATCGTATAACACCCTGAATTTAACACCATCGGGTAATTCAGTCTGTTGTATCTCGTCCATTTTGTCCTTCAGTAATTTCAATACTTCGCTCGGATTCTCGTACCTGCGCAGCAATATAATTCCTTCAACACCACTGTTCACATTCACGCTGTCTTTGGTAACTGTGTAACCCAATACACCGTTTGGTGGCGGCGGGCCAATTTCAACGGTGGCCACATCGCGAACAAACACCGGTACGCCGGCATCAGATTTAAGTACGATGTTTTGGATGTCCTGCTCATTTTTGATAGCACCTAAACCACGGATCGCAAAGCCCTGTCCTCCACGTTCAATTACGTTACCGCCTGTATTCTGGTTGTTGGAGTTTACGGCATCAATCACATCCTGCAATTTCAGGTTATACTTGCGCAGCTTATCCGGAGAGGTAAGGATATGAAATTGTTTCAGCGGTCCTCCGAATGTTGTTACGTCTGCAATGCCGGGAACCTGCAGTATAGCAGGCTTAATCACCCAGTCCTGCAAATCGCGCAGCTGTGTCGGGCTATATGTTGGCGGAGCTTCAACCACATAACGCAATATTTCTCCAACCGCAGTTGTTAACGGAGCAAGATCTGTAGATACACCATCCGGCAACTGTGCGTCTTTTAAACGCTCAATTACCTGCTGCCGCGCAAAGTAATCATCAGTGCCATCTTTAAAAGTCAGCTGAACAACAGAGAGGCCAAAGATGGTTCTGCTTCTTCTGTCCAGCACATTTGGTGTATTCTGTAAGGCACGCTCAATAGGAACGGTAACCTGTTGCTCCACTTCTTCTGCAGCACGCCCGGGATATTCCGCAACAACAATTACATTGGTATCCGCAATATCAGGATAAGCTTCGATCTTTAACTGTCTGAAGCACCAATAGCCTGTGGCCATCAGTACAATACTTATGGCGATAACCGCCCAGCGGTTTCTTAACGAGAATAAGAGTAAGTTCTTTATCATTTATTGCCATTTCTCAACATGATGAGTAATAATCAGCCCGTTTTTTACTTCCTTACGCAAAGCTGTAAGCGCATTCTTCACTTTTTCTTCTTCATCAATAAAAATTATTACGATAGGAATTTCATCAAAGCTGAACAAAGCATGTGGTCTGTTAAGGTGCTGACTCGGTCCGTATCCTATTTGACCCTTGAACGCCGTAGCTCCTGCAATTTTGTGTTCGATAAGAAATTGCATGATGTACTCGTACAAAGGTTTGGATCCTTTCAGGTCGTCCTTGTCAATATAAATCTGCGCTTGTAACATATGGGGAGATTTATGGAAATGATTGATCAATCAGATTGTTTGTTATAAAAAAATATAGCGCTATTCCGGCTATGTCGGTAGCCACATTAACCAGTGGTGCAGACACCAGCGGATACCGGAGTTTGAATTTGTTTGCGAGCAGCGGAAGCATTGTGCCGATAACAGAACCGGCAAGAACTACAGATGCGAGCGATGCAGATATGCCAAATGCAACAGTGCTCCAATGACCTGCGTCGTACAATACACCCAGTTGATTACAGATCGTAATGAATGCAAAGCAGATTGCGCCAAGTATTAAAGCACAAATAACGGCGGTTGCAAATTCTTTCCGGAAGAACCGCCACCTGCTTGAATTATTATACCCAGCTGACGAAAATGTTCCGCTGACGAGTGAAGCAGATTGTGTGCCTGCATTACCTCCGCCGGCCAGTATTATCGGAATAAAAAGCAGGAATAACAAAGACCGGTTCAACACACTTTTGCTTAACGAAAACAATATAAGCGAGCACGCTTCGAGAATAAAAAGGGCAAGCAACCATAGTACTTTCTTTCTTACCAATGTTGTGATGGTTGTTTGAGCATGGGAAAGTGACAACGGTGCAACTCCGCCAAAACATTGAAGCTTTGTCGCTGCCGCTTCCTCCTCCGCACGCTCTACGTTATCCAGGGCTACGGCGCCTATCAGTACCTGTTTTTCATCAACCACAGGTAACATGGTGCAGTTGTATTCCCTGAACAAAGCGAGGGCCGTTGTTTTAGTGTATGTTACATGAAGCACCACAACTGAATCATCAATTACCTCTTCTACATGTTTTGACGGATCGGTCATTAATATTCTTCTCGCGGGGATATCTCCGAGAAACCTGCCTTTTGCATCAACCACATAAACTATATCGGCCGTCCTGTCATCTTTATAATTATTCCTGATAAGTTCATTGGCTTCTCCGATGGTGATGTTTTTGGTAATTGTTATACAGGAGGTATTTGTGCATCTTGCAATGCTGTTTTGTGGGTAAGCCAACAAAGCAATAACAGAAGCTTTGTTTTTTGTGTTTAAGAGATCGATGTTTTCCTGCAATTCTGTTTGTTGCAGCCGCGAGAAAAAAATGATGCGATCGTCTGCATTTATTTCATTGAGCAGGTGTGCTGCTTTTGTTGGAGTAACACGCTGTATTATTTTTTGCTGCAACAGAAAGCTAAGCAGAGGAAACGTTTTTACCTGGTGAAAAACCGGCAGTACATGAAAAGTATCGAAGGCTTTTTGCTCCGGCAATGAAGCAAGCAATTGCGCCAGCTCTGTGGCATGCACATAACGTGCGTTTTCCACATAGTTGGTTAAGGCGCTGAAATTGCCTTTGATAATTTTTTCTTTGAAGTTTTTCGGATGCATATTTTTTGCCGCTGTTATGTATTAATAACCGAAGCTTAATCCTTTCAATTGCATAACACCTTTTATCGCAACGCTATCACCGTTCTGAACACCATTGTAAACGATGAACCTTTCGCCCACCTGGGATCCCGCATTTACTTCCTTCCTAATAAATTCTGTTGGAGATTTCTTTACAAACACATAATTCTTTGCCTGCACTGTAACAAGAGAGTTTTTACTTACACTTATCTGCGTGCCTTCACTAATACCGAAATAAACAGTTGCGAACATGCCGGCTTTAAATTTACCGGTTGCATTATTTAATATAATGCGCAGCTTTACCATGCGTGTGGTTGCATCAATCATGTCTGCTATATCATCAATCTTTCCTGTAAATTTTTCGTTCGGGAATGAGGTAAATACAATAGAACATTCACTTCCTTCTTTAATCCTGCTTAACTCACTTTCGGGAATGTCACAAACGATGTATGCGGTGCCGGGAGCTGCTCTGCGCAATTCAAGCGGATTGAAGCCACCCGTTTTCAGTTTTGATTCGTATTCAGTAATCGCTGTTTTTGCGTTAACAATTTCGCTTTGTGTTACGGTAAGATCCGTTTCTGCACTCATCAGATCAACTTGTGCATCTGCAACGTCCTTACCGGTTCCCGCGCCATGTGCAGCCAGATCTTTAAAACGATCCACTTCAATTTTTTTCTTTTCTATGATGGCTTTCTTTTGCTGAATAACCGCGTTCTTTTGCTGAATGCTTACAAGGCTTTGCAGCAATGCTGTATATGAAGTTGACAGGTCCGGATTTTCAAACAGCACAATGTTTTGCGCTGCGCCTTCCTGTGATGTTGTTACAGTTGCTGATACCTTTGCCGGCGCTATCATTCCGGACGTAAGAGAAGAGCTGCCAATGGTTTCTGTTGCAAAAAAATCTGCCTGCGATGCCGTTGGGAAAGCAATACTTGATCCGTCCGCAGAAACTTTCGGAGTAGTATTTTCTATCGCCACAGGTTTTTGCTCTTTGCTGCTGCAAGAAGAAAGTATGACGATAAGTGAACAACTGTATAAAAGAATACGTTTCATGCGTTTATTTTTTATTCGTAGTTGGTTGATGTTATTGCGCTAACTGGTTAATCAATCCGGTTGCATACAGAAGTTTTATATAGCTTTCTCTAAACTGCTGCATGTTATTATAATAGTCGTGTTGTGTGTCCAGCCATGACCTTTGTGCTTCAAGAAAATCGACGATTGTTGTGCCTCCATGCAGGTAAGCGTATTTAACGTTGGATAAAATTTGTTCAGCTTTTTGTTGAATTGCCTTGAATTTTTCCAGGTTCATCTTTTGCAACACATAACTGCTGTAGGAGGTGCCCAGCTCAGTGTTGATCTGCTTTTGCAGCAATGCGAGATTCTGCTGTGCCTGATCTTTAATAATGCCTGATTTTTTTCTTTCTCCCTGGTTACGGCTGAAAATCGGAATTTCAATTGTCCCGAAAAATCCGACGTATGGAATGGTGTTTTGGGGGTTATAGATCACACCAAGTTCCGGCACAGGTGTAGCAAGCGATTTTTGTAATTTAATGTTGGCATTTGCGACATCAATTGTTGACTTCAATGATTGTACATCACTTCTGTTGGCAAGTGCCTGCTGCAGAAGACTATCGGCATCTTCAGGTATACTTGTTATAAACTTGATGGAAGTATCCACACCTATATCTTCCTGCACGCCCATGATCAGCTTCAAATTAGCCAGCTCATTCTTATAGTTTTGCTCAGCATTTTTTATTTGCAACTCATATTGATTGGCTAAAAGCTGCGTTCTCATTAACTCTGTTTCGGAAATTACCTGGTTTTTAAGGCGCAATTGGTTGGTGCTAACAAGGCTGTCCACATTGGCTTTGGCAATGATGATCATATCCCACTGCTTACGTGCGGTCCACACATCAAGCCACTTTAATGCAACGTCCTGGAACAGGTTTCTTTGGGTTTCGGTGAATAGTTTTTCGGAAAGTTTTACACTTTGGTTGGCAACTTCAATTTTGTTTTTGCGGACAGGAGGTAACTGAAATGGCTTGGTTAGCTGCCACCAGATCTGTCGGTTCTCGCCATTGTACCATTTGGTGTCAGCAGGGAACTTAGAGGAGTTAACAAGTTGCAGCGACTGATTATTAAGTACCGGGTTGGGACGAAGCTTCGCAGTAATAACATCACTCTGTGCTATGTTGATATTTAATTCCGCTGATTTTAATGTTGGATTGTTTTCCCTTGCCGTTTGCAGGGCTTTTTGCAGGCTGTAGCTTGTTTGCGCATACATTGTATTGACGCAAATGCCGGCAATAAGGGTAAAAAGTATTTTAATCTGCATTGCTTAATTGTTTAATTCTGCATATAAGTCGCACGAGCATTAAAACAATAACAAAAGTACTTTGATATGCCTGGGAGAGCCGTTAGAAATGTTTTAGAATGTTATTAGAAAGTTATTAGAGAAGTGAGAAGTTGTAGGTTATACGTTGTACGTTTAAGACCATTTTAGATCATCACGATTGTCAGTTAAATGTATTTGGATGAATCTTCGTGAGGGGCCGCGACCATACCTTCGCTACCATAGACGTACAACGTACAACTTATAACCTACAACTCGACATCACACATGCGGCAACTCAATCGTAAACGTCGTACCCTTATTCACTTCAGAGCTCACGTAGATCTCTCCCTTATGTAAATGGATGATCCTGTTGCAAAGGGACATGCCGATGCCATAGCCTTCTGCATATTTTTTGTTTTTGCCACGATAGAAAGGAGTGAATATTTTCGAAATATCTTCTTCGGCAATGCCTATTCCGTTGTCTGAAATACGGACTACAGTTTTGTCTTTATAATAGTTGATGATAACATTGCAGGATTTGTCTCCGGAAAATTTGCACCCGTTTTCCATTAGGTTCATAAAGGCAACTTTTAGTAAGTATTCATTGCCATGGATAGAGATGAAGTCATCGTTCTCTATTTCCTTTTCAAAGGAAAGGTTTATTTTGTAATCTTTATTTGAAGTAATGATATCGTGCCGTGCATCAAGCAGAATTTCGTCAAGACGCACATCTCTCAACGTAATATTTATTTCATCATAATTTGCCTTGGCGAGGTTTAGAAGCCCATTTATCAATCGCACAAGTTTTTGCGCATCGTTTCTTAGCAGATTGATCACATGCTTGTATTCCTCTTCGCTTCTGTCTTTTGCTGCAGCAAGATCAAGCTCTCCTATCATTGCGGCCAATGGCGTTCTCAATTCGTGCGATATGTTGGACACAAAATCTTTTTGTGCATTAAAAGATCTTTCAAGCCTGTTAAGCATTTGGTTAAAGGTAACAGCCAGTTCGGCAATTTCGTCTTTGCCATTGCCTTCATTAACACGCAGGTCAAGGTTGGTGACCGTTATCTCGTTAACATTGTCAACAAGGTTCGACACGGGTTGTAGTGCCTGCTTTGAAAAAAATCTGCCTGCAATAAAAATGATCACAATGGCAGATATCAAAGCTGTTATCAAGGTGAATCTCAGGTTTGCAAGTTTTGCCAGTCCCGGCTTGTCTTTGGCTGCGGCTGTAATAATATAATTCTTTCCTCCGTGTGTATATAAAAAGCCAACTATTTGAAGGTTATTAGCCTCAAACATTATTTCTTTTTTTTTGAGGATTTCATCAATCATAGAACGCGTTTCCTTTACCTTATCAATCTCCGCAGCATCGTGATAAATGAGGTTAAAGTCAGTATCATAAATCGCCATCTCATCCTGGAACAAAACGTCATTTGAGCTTTTGTAAATTACCTGTAATGTGGATGAGTCAACTTTTGTATCAAACAATAAGTTTGCTTTTGTAATGGCCTGCTGATGAATACGCCTGTAATATTCGTCTTTTCTGTATTGGTCATAAGTGTAGTAAACAAATAATGCGAATGCAATCATGAGTGCCGCAATCATTGCGGTAAAGAGTAGTGTAAGTTTATTTCTTATTTTCATTGCCGGTGTTGGCGTTCATTAATAGAATTCATTACTTTGGAAATATAGCAATGCCAGGTGTTTCCTGACTATGTCATTTGCTTGCTGCTTTGAAAAATAAATCCCATGCCCGTTTTTGTATGGATCAATTTATCATCAAAATCTTTATCAATTTTTTTCCTCAGATAATTAATATATACATCTATAAAGTTGGTTCCCGTATCGAAAGTTGTTTCCCAAACCTGCTCTGCAATTTCAACGCGTGAAAGTACGCGCCCGCTGTTTTGCATCATATATTCAAGCAGGCGAAATTCTTTTGGGGTCAGGTCTATTGGTGTGTTACCACGTTTTACCGTTTTTGTTTGAATGTTCATTTCCAGGTCGGCAACTTTCAATACAAAACCTTTTCCCTGTGCCTGGCTACCTTTTCGCTTGAGTAATTCTCTTATACGTACATGCAATTCACGAAAATCAAACGGTTTTACCAGGTAGTCATTTGCTCCGGCATCAAACCCTTCTATCTTGTCATCAGTAGTTCCCAATGCAGTAAGCATGATAATAGGAATATCCGGCAGCGCCTGTCTTATTTCCTTGCACAAATCAATGCCGTTTATTTTGGGAAGAATGATATCTGTTATAATGAGATCGTAATCGTTATTTAGCGCAAGTTTCCTGCCCATTTCACCATCATATGCCACAGTGGTCGAATAACCTTGTTCGTCCAGTCCGCGTTTAATCAAATCTGCCACACGCTGATCATCTTCAATAATTAAAATATGCATAGTACAGTTTGCATAAAAGTAGTGAATGGAAAATTATTAATAAAAATGCGTAACTCCCGGACGGACAAACTATAACACGATTTGTTGGAGAAGATAGTGTGCTTTGTGAAAAATTTTATGAAGTACTGTGATTTTTCGCTGTATTTATTTACCCCGGCTAAACAACCTTTGAGTCTCAAAACAAGCGATTGGGACTGCATTTTAAAAAATGTGGTTGCTTATATAAAATATAAGGGTTTCTGCTGATTATCCGTGTTATCTTTTTTAACGGACTGGCATTTATGTTGTGAATAATTTTTCAGAACCCATGCAACAAAAATCTGTCTTAATTGTCTTATATTTATAACACGCCCCTCCTGTGAAAGATTTTGTTCGTCCTGTGGAGCCGACGAAGCCAGAATTAAATACTTTTTATATGGAGACGACCCCGCCCAACATCTATCTATCTGAAAAAATCCTGCGGTTGCAGAAGGCAATGTTTTACAATTGCAGCGGCTTACATGCAAAATTGCCTGTAAGTATAGTTGAACCTTTTTCTATTGAAAAGGATAAGGTAATATGGTTCAATCTTGACCGTTTACCAGTTACTGATATTGACTACGACTTTTTTGCGGGAGAACTATTTTTTTATAAAAAAGGTGAATCCTATAATATTATTGCAGAAGGAGTGGCGGAAATTAAATGCTTTGATTCAATGTGTATAAAGTTTACCATTACAAAGCTTCACTATTCTCCGCTTGTTGAACGGGAGCCGAAACCATCCTTCTACAATAAATTATTACCTATGCTTAAGGTAATTCCCGGCATAGGCTTTTATTACAAAAGTCGCATGAGTTTAAGGCGCGCATTTCATTTATTTTAGACTGCCGGTTCAGGAATAAATTTTATCGATTTCATTCCTGAACTTTTCCATTATTACTTTGCGTTTGATGCTCAGTTTAGGCGTCATTTCCCCGGTGTCAATGCCCCATTCTTTTGGTAGCAATTCAAATTTCTTAACTTGTTCTACATGGTTGAAAAAGCCATTGTAACTGTTAACAATGTCTCTAAATAACTGAATTACTTTTGGGTTTTTAATCGCGTCTTCGTTGCTGGTATAAGGGAGGCTATTTTCTACATACCATTTTTTTATCATAGAAAACGAAGGGACAATCAGTGCACCTACAAACTTCTTCTCTGCACCTACTACGATAACCTGTTCAATATACGGGCTTTCTTTTAGCTTGTTTTCTACTGGTTGCGGAGCTACATATTTTCCTCCGCTGGTTTTGAACAACTCTTTTTTTCTGTCGGTGATTTTCAGGAATTTATTGTTTACCCAAACGCCAATGTCCCCGGTATGTAACCACCCGTCTATTAACACTTCTTCAGTAAGATCAGGGCGTTTATAATAACCCTTCATTACGGAAGGGCCCTTTACGCAAATCTCGCCATCTTCGGCAAGTCTAACTTCAATGCCATCAATTGGAGGTCCCGTAGTGCCGTACATAGTGTTCCCGGCTGGCAGCTTGCGGTTTACGCTTATAACCGGACTGTTTTCAGTAGGTCCATAGCCTTCGTACACAGGTATTTGCGCTGCATTAAATATGCGTAATAATTTTTCCTGGCAGGCTGCGCCTCCGGTTACAATAAAGCTGATATTACCCCCCAGTGCTTCCCGCCACTTGCTAAAAACAATTTTGTTAGCCAGTTGCAACTGAACGTTATACCAAAAGCCGCCGTCGATATTGTTATCATATTTTTCTCCCAGCCTTACCGACCAGAAGAATAGCTTTTTCTTAATGCCAGTTAATTCGCGGCCCTTTTCCATTACTTTTTCAAAAACTTTTTCAAGCAATCTTGGAACAGTGCAGAACCCGTCCGGTTTAATTTCCTTGAGATTTTCCGCTATCGTTTCCATTCCTTCTGCGTAGTAAATGCTTATACCGCTAAAGATGTAGATATAGCTTACCATCTTTTCAAAAATGTGATTCAGTGGAAGAAAACTCAATATTTTTTGTTGCGGTGCATCTTCAAACGGAAAGCTTTCTTTTGACAGAAAAGCATTGCTCACAATATTTTTGTGTGTGAGCATAACGCCTTTTGGCGTACCGGTTGTTCCCGATGTGTAGATGATGGTTGCAAGATGTTCCCAGTCAATTTTTTGCTTTATTTGTTCCACCTCGTTTAGAGCAGTTTCATCGGCCAGATCGAGAATTGTTTTATAATTATCAGAGCCATCAATTTCATCGAAAGTATAGATGTTTTTAAGTGAGGGAACGCCGCTACTGATGCTTTTTACTTTGTCCAGCAGATCTTTGTTGCTTACAAAAATGTATTTGACAGAGGCATCATTCAAAATAAATTGCAGCTCAATAGGATTGGTTGTAGGATAAATAGGAACAAGGATCGCCCCGGTTTGCTGTACTGCCATATCTGTAAGTAACCATTCCGGCCTGTTGCCGCTAATAATGGCTATCTTATCTGAGTTTTCTGCCGAAAAATCGTTTGCAGCCACTCCCAATCGCAGAAGACCAGCACTAAATCTATTCACAATCTCTTTTACCTGTTGAGTGCTGTTAGGTTTCCATTCTCCGTTTACTTTAGAAGTCAGCATATCACTTTTAGGAAACTTGTTCAACTGGTATTCAATCGCATCAAATAATCTGTATGGTGTCATTGTCAGCATTCGTTAATTAAAAAAGCCTTTTACTTTAAATATATAATAAAAACGCACGCGCATAGATAAAATAAAATCCGAATGTAATAATTAGTGTTATTTTAAGGAAAAGCAAATCCAGCTGTCAGCTATTAGCTATCAGCCGTCAGGTGGAGGCATGAGGCATGAGGTGTAAGGCGTAAGGACACAAACCTCAAACCTCACACCTGATACCTCATGCCTCACACCTTACATCGCACATAACAACTATATTTGCCGCATGTCTGCGGAAAAAATTTTAGCTGATTGGAAGAAGCAATCGTTTAAGCCGGTTTACTGGTTGGAAGGAGAGGAGTCCTATTTTATTGACCGCGTTGTTGACTACGCCGAACATCATATTTTATCAGAGAGCGAAGCGGGGTTTAATCTTACTGTTTTTTACGGACGCGATGCAGACTGGGCTTCTGTGGTAAATGCGTGCCGCCGTTACCCGATGTTTGCCGAGCGCCAGGTTGTTCTGCTCAAAGAAGCGCAGCAAATGCGTGATATTGAAAAACTGGAACCTTATATTGAAAATCCGCAGCCATCAACAGTTTTCGTTGTAAGTTATAAAGAGAAAAAGCTGGATGCCCGCACCAAATTTGCCAAGCAGGTTCAAAAGCATGGCGAAATGCTTACAACAAAAAAATTATACGATAATCAGTTGCCTGATTGGACGAACCAAATGGTTCAACAACACGGCCTTTCCATCAATCAGAAAGCACTGGCTCTGTTGGTTGACCATATCGGCAACGATTTAAGCCGCTTGCAGAATGAGGTAGAAAAACTGGCCGTTAACCTTGGGGCAAGAAAAGATATAAACGAGGATGATATTGAAGAATACATTGGCTTTAGTAAAGAGTTTAATGTGTTTGAATTGCAGGATGCTGTGGCAAAAAAAGACATGGCTAAGGCAATCAGGATTATTCAATACTTTAAAGCCAACCCTAAAGCCGCGCCGATTCAGCTGATATTACCTACCATCTACGGATTTTTTAGTAAAGTATATGCTGCTTTCGGGATGGACAACAAAAGCGAGCAGGCGTTGATTCCTGTATTCAACAGAAACCCCTTTGCCGCAAGAACAGGTATGCAGGCAATGCAGACTTATGGATACAGCGGAGTTGAAAGAATATTGCTGTTACTTCATCAATATAACCTGAGAAGTATTGGTATTGGCGACGCAGGAACGGAAGATGCTGATCTGATGAAAGAGTTGATTGTAAAGATTATGACGTAGCGCTTGTGGCTTTATTTTCCACTTAGTTCCCCGAGCGCGTGTATTTTATCTTTGGCCAGTTGTTCTTTTAATGCATCCAGTCCGTTGAATTTAACCTCGCCACGTAAATATTTTTTTACATAGACGCGAAGCATCTGCCCGTAAATGTCCTTGTCGAAATCAAAAATGTTTACCTCGATTGTGCGTTTCTTTCCGTCAACAGTCGGACGGTTGCCAATATTCATCATGGCCTGGTAAATAGTGCCGGATCTGTAAACGGGTGCAGCGTCATTGGGTATCAGCGTTACTTCTACTGCATATACACCATTACCGGGTACCAGTTTTTCTTCATTTTCAATCATCAGGTTGGCTGTAGGATAGCCGATTGTTCTTCCTAACTGGTTGCCTTTTATTACTGTCCCTTCAAAAAAATAATCATAGCCGAGATAACTGTCAGCAGTCGTAATATCGTTGTGAAGCAGCGCTGTGCGTATGCGTGTGGAGCTTATGGTAACATTGTTTAATACATGTTCCGGAATCTCTTTTACTTCAAAACCAAATACTTTTCCATTGTTCTCCAAAAGGTGATAATCTCCTTTACGTCCTTTGCCAAACCGGTGGTCGTAGCCTATGATCACCGTATGAGGTTGGAATTTTGCCACCAGGAAGTCACGGATGTATTCTTTGGGCGTTTGTGCGGCAAAGGCTTCTGTAAAAGGAACAACAACCAGATGGTCGATACCATGCGCCTCAAGAAGCGCGATTTTTTCGTTTAAGGTAGTGAGAATGTGAATATTGTGATGCGTTCCAACAATCATGCGGGGATGCGGATGGAAAGTGATGATCACCGTTTCGCCCTTTATGGCTGCGGCTTCAGTCTTTAATTGTGCTATAATTTGCTGATGGCCAAGATGCACGCCATCGAAAGTACCGATGGTGACAACAGCATTCTTAAACTTAGGCAAAAGATCCAAATCGCGATGTACCTGCATAATTGTGGCGCAAAACTAAGAGAAACTGTTGCAATCGTGGATGAAAATTTGAATATTAGCTTTAGCCAGTCGGTTGGGTTCATTAAAAAGTACGAATTACGATGTACGAAGTACTTAATTTAAAGCATCCTCATTTTGCGCGGCTTCCTGAAAACGCAGGATTTATTTTGGTATAAAAAAACGCCGTTAGCAAAAACTAACGGCGTTTTTATTAGTAAAGACTGGATTATTGTCCCTGGAAGGGGTTTTGATCGGCAGCAGTCAGTGCTTTATTATTGGCAAACTCCATTTGGGGAATCTGGCATATAAAGCGGTAATCGTTTGAAGGAATTGTACCAACCGGGTTTGCAGAAGATGCGTTATAACCATCAAGGAACGATACACCCCAGGTATAGTGACCTTCTACATATGAAGGCGTCTGGCATTTGCGGATCAATGGTTTTTGTAAGCGCAACAAATCATATATGCCGGTAACGCCCTCACATAAAAGCTCTTTGCGTCTTTCAACATAAATGGCTTCCAGCAGGTCTTTACCGCTGGCGTTGGTCAAATTTTTAACGTTGCGTGCTTTTTGCAGATTGTTCAAATAAGTCAACCCATTTCCATTGTTTAATTGTGCAGAAGCTTCTGCCATAATCAACAACATCTCTGCACCGCGCATTAATGTCACCTCGGGACGCGTATTGCTTTGTACTGCACCGCCGCCGTCACCATAATGTTTATACTTATCATAAGCCCATTTGGTATTGATTTCGGCGCTTGCATTGTTGGTGCGTTTCCAGAACTGGTACCTGTCATCTGTTTTTTCAAAAAGCTGTTCAAATTCACCATCTGCGAACAGATTAAGAAAGCTGTAGATAGGCCCATCTGAATATCCTTCACCATAAGAAGCATCCTGGTTGTACCAAAAGTTAAACTGAGTTTCGCCGCCTAAATTATCCGTGCTGGTAAATGGTACGGCCCATGCTACTTCTGCATAGTTATTGGTAATGGCATCATCAAAACCGCTTCTGAACTGGTCACGTGTCATTAGCTGGTTGTATTGGCTATAAACGGTTGTGGCTTCGGCCAATGCATTTGTCCAGTCATTCATTACAAGGTAAACGCGGGCAAGAATACCTGATACAATTGTTTTATCAATTGTCCATTTGTTGCTGCGTGTAAATTTGGCCAGGCTCTCTTTAGCTCCTTTTAAATCGCTTAGAATTTGTTGATAGCATTCTTCAACCGTAGCGCGCGGCAAACTATTGTCCTGTGTTGAAGATGTACGCAAAATAACACCTGGCTTGTTTTTAGCCAGCATGTAGGTCTGCTGGTAATTTTGAATTAAGTGAAAGTAACACAAGCCACGAATAGCGAGCGCCTGTCCTTTAATTTGATCTTTAAAATCAGCTTCACCCGTAGCCGCATCAATATTATCCAGTATGATATTTGCCTGGTTAATTGAAAGATACATTGACTGCCAGATAGCGCTTGCATTACCGGTAAACTGTGTTTTAACCGGATCGTATTTGTAAGTTGTTACGGGGTTGTAACCCATGTTCGTATGGCTCAATATATCTGCGCCTCCAATGTCAACATACATCTGTAAACCAGTTAAGCCTGCATAAACACCATCGCCACCAGGTAAATTTTGTGGACCAGCATTTTCACTGCCTTGTATGTTAAAAAATAACTCCCGGTATGTAGAAGTGAGAACCATATTTAAATTGGTGGCACTCGCCTCCGCCATTTCATCAGAAATTGCCGTTGATGAATTTGTATCCATTACTTTAGTACAAGCCGTAAAAGAAATGGCTGTAATAAGCATGGCTATAAATCGAAATGATCTTATATTCTTTTGCATCTTGAATTCGCTTTAATTGGTTATAACGAAATTTGTACTCCGCCCATATATACTCTCCTTGAACCAGGATAGCCGTTATCCGTTACGCTATTGCCATTATAGTTATTACCAGTAACACCTGTTTCCGGATCAGAGTAACGTTGTTTGGCGCTTCCAAAAGTTAGCAGGTTATCGCCTGATACATATATTCTCAATTTGGAGATGCCTGCTCTTTGTAACCATTGTTTGGGGAATGTATAACCAATGCTAAGGTTTCTTAATCTTATGTAATCATTATTGAATATCCAGAAGTTGGTTGGTTTGCGCGTGCTTGAATAATCATCATCAGACCATCGTGGCAGTAACGCGTTATCACCTGGTTTTCTCCATCTGTCTCCAACTAAATCCTGTATTACGCCAACGCCACCACGTAAGGTTACGCGCTCCATATAGGTATAGTCAAACATTTTTGATCCATAAGAATAGTAGAACATGAACGAACCATCAAATCCCTTGTACTGAAAGCTGTTGGTAATTGATCCGTAACCTTTTGGAAGTGCTGAGCCCTGCCATGTATAATCATTGGCAGTTACCTTGCTGAAGTTGTCAGTTGTTACTTTTTTGCCGGACGCATCAGTAATCCAATAAAGAGCGCTGCCTGTTTGGGGATCTACACCTGCTGAGCTGGGCATATAGAATTCATAACGGGAATGACCTTTTTCCATTCTGTAGGAAGCAACTCTTTCAGTGTAAAGAAATGGATCTCCGGGCAGGTAGGTTATCTTGTTGGTTAAAGAAGACCAGTTGGCGTCAATACTCCATCTGAAATCAGATGTATTGATAGCTGTTGCTCCAAGTGTAATTTCAAAACCACGGTTCGAGATATCGCCCAGGTTCGTATTAAAGCCGATTGCTGAACCGACCTGGCTGGACAATGGAGCTCGCTGATAATATAATAGATCTTTTGATTTACGTTCATAGTATTCAACAGTACCATTCAGGAAATGGAATAATTTGAAATCTACTGCAGCGTTAAACTGCGCATTTTTTTCCCATTTAAGATTAGGCGTAGGAACAGTTGCAGGTTTTAAACCCGGCATGTTGTACATGTTGTCATTCTCATAAGTGCCCTGGTAAGCATAGTACATCATGTCGCCTTGTGGACTCAGGAGTTTATCGTTACCGGATGTACCGTAGCTGGCTCTTAGTGACATATAATCTATCCACCTGGTATTTTTCATGAAAGCTTCCTGTGATAATTTCCATGAAGCACCAGCAGAGAAGAAATTACCCCAACGGTTTGTTTTTGAAAACTTGGAAGAGCCATCGCTTCTAACGCTGGCGGATACAAAGTATTTATCCATAAATCCATAGTCTACTTTACCTAAAAAGCTTAACAGGCCATACACGTTTCTATAAGAAGTGTTTGACCAGTTTTTGGTGGTTGCTGCAAGCTCATACTGGCCTAACTGCATAATGCCTTCCCCGTAAGCGGAATTATATAAGTCCCTGTAAGAATATAATTCCTGACCGGCCAATACACTTAGTGAATTGTTGCCGAATCTTTTGTCATACGTTAACAAGTTATTCCACGTAAGGGAAGTGATTCGGTCATTGTCACGTGAAGCAGTTCCGCCGTTGGTTTTAACAGTAACACCATAAGGCGCCAGCTGATCGCCGCCGTGCACAGCTGAGCCGTAACTTATATTTTGCAACAGGTTATCATCAATGCTGATGTTGGTTTTGAATTTAATATCGAACGGCAATTTTGCGCTGGCATAAAAGCGTGAAGAAAGCATACTTCCTACAACGTTATTGAAGTCAAAATCATTTGGGTTATTCCAATAATCCCCAGATCCCGACAATGGTTGCGCGCCGAAGAAATTATTTATATAAGATCCGTAATCAAGCATTCTGATGCCTGTTTTTTCTGAATAAACCCAATCAGTATTGTCCTGGTTTCTTAACCACGGAGAAGCCATCGTGGATGAAAATACCAGTGCACGGATAAAGCCGGACGTGTTTTGGCGGGAATTGCTGTATGCCATATTACCACCAACTTCCAGCCAGTTGTTTACCTGGGTAGAAATATTGGCGCGAAAGCCATAACGTTTGTAATACTGCGAAAGTCCGTAGCCTTTATCGTCTAAATAAGAGCTTGAAAAAAAGTAATTGGTTTTACCATCTTTACTGGCACCGCTTACATCCATGCTATAATCCTGGCGAAGTTTACGGCTATATACAGCGCCATAAGCATCATAGTCTGACGGGTTCCACGCCATCTTCAAATCCGGATTAATTTCACCTGTTGTTAAAACATAATCTTCGTCTATGTATTTAAAAGGCGACACATAAATGGCTTTTCCGTTGGAATCAAATGTTTTCTTTAATAGTCTTGGCAATACATTGTCAGTTGCGAATTGCCTGGCAAACGCATCCGTCTGACCATATTTATAGAACTGATCATTATACAGGCCCTCCCAGGTATTGGTTAATTGCTGGTAGGGATTGGCTTTTGTAGGATTTTTTACAGCAAGATCAGATGTACCTAAAGCACTTCTAAAATTAATTCTGGGCTGACCAGCTTTACCCTTTTTAGTGGTGATTACAATTACGCCGTTAGCCGCACGTGACCCATATAAAGAAGCTGCAGCAGCATCTTTTAAAACTGTCATAGACTCAATGTCGCTGGGCGATATGGAAGTCAGCTTACCATCATACGGCATACCATCAACTACATACAGCGGGTTAGATGATGCGCTCATAGAACCAATTCCACGTATTTGAATACGAGTGTCCCCACCAGGATTCCCTTCATTATTTACCACGTTTACGCCGGCGCTCATACCCTGTAACGTTTCGGCTAATCCAGAGCCGGAGATCTTACTTATTTTTTCTGAATTAATGGTAACGGCAGAACCGGTATAAGTAGATTTTTTCGCTGTACCATATGCAACAACCAGCACCTCGTCCAATTTATTGGTTTGGTCCTGCAGAACAACGTCTATTACAGCGCGGCCATTTATCAGCTCTTCTTTTTCAACAAATCCCGTTGAAGAAAATACTAATGTCTGATCTGACGAGTTAGTCGACAGGGTGACTGAATAAGTACCATCCTGTGCGGTAAAAGTTCCTTTTTTAGTTTCTTTGACAATAACATTGGCCCATGAAACCGGTTCTCCTTTTGAGTTGGTCACTTTTCCCCGAACAGTAGTTTGCTGGGCATGTAAAAGGGAAACGCTAAAACATGCAATCAGCCACACAAACAAGTGTTTGTGGAGGTTCAATTTTCTCATAATTTGACTTTAATCTAGCGGTTAAAAAAACGGTACGTTGTACCCGAATTGAAAGGAATAGCAACCTCATAATTCGTTAGTAGTTAGCGTACCAGTGGCAACTTCAAATTTATCTGGTTTTAACTTTTTTTAAAGCTATTTTTAATATTTACGCAAACGATTGATTACCGGGTTATGCGGAATAATTTCTAAAAATGCCAGCGAATTTTGCAACAAATAGTAATAACTGATTATATGAGTAGGCAATAGTCACTAGATAACCTTTAGCCATGTAAGTGTAAATCCGTACCGTGACCTTACAGCCGATTAATATTTGAATTGTACATTTGCACCAATTCAACTAAAAAATAGATGTCATTATACGCACAACGAGGTGTTTCTGCACAAAAAGAAGAAGTTCATGCGGCTATTAAAAAGCTGGACCAGGGTTTATATGAACATGCATTTTGTAAGATGTATCCGGATTTCATAGGGCAGGACAATGATTTTGTAAATATTATGCATGCCGACGGTGCAGGCACCAAAAGCATTCTTGCTTATTTGTACTGGAAAGAAACAGGCGATATTTCCGTATGGAAAGGAATTGCCCAGGATGCTGTGGCCATGAACCTTGATGATCTGCTGTGTGTGGGCGTGTGTGATAATCTGCTTTTTTCTTCAACTATTGATAGAAATAAAACGATCATTCCCGGTGAAGTATTGGAACAAGTGATTAACGGTACACAGGAGTTTTTTGATGAATTGAAAAAATACGGTGTAAACATTCAGTATCTCGGCGGCGAAACAGCAGATGTGGGAGATGTGGTAAGAACAATTGCTGTAAATGGAACCATGATGGCACGCTGGCCCAAAAGCAAAGTGATCACCAATAACAATATAAAAGCAGGCAACGTTATTGTGGGTTTCGCAAGTGCCGGACAAACAACGTATGAAACTGCTTACAACAGCGGGATTGGAAGCAACGGCTTAACCAGCGCTCGTCATGATGTGCTGAATAAATATTATGGCGATAATTTCCCTGAAACATTCGAACCCTCTTTAAATAAGAATGTAGTTTACATTGGCAAAAACAGGATGACCGATGCCGCCGGTGTTCCGGGTTTTGCTGATATTAATATTGGCAAATTAATTCTGAGCCCAACACGTACATATGCACCTTTAATGAAAGCCTTGCTGGATAATTATTTTGATGACATAGATGGCGTAATCCATTGCAGTGGAGGTGGCCAGACAAAATGCATGAAATATCTCCCCGCTTCTCTGAAAGTTGTTAAGGATAATTTGTTTGAGGCTCCTCCTGTGTTTAAACTTATACAGGCAAATTCTGGAGCTGATGACAAGGAGATGTACCAGGTGTTTAACATGGGGCACAGACTCGAAATTTTCACCAATGAAAAAGCTGCGGAAAAAATGATTGAAATTGCTTCATCATTTAAAATCGAGGCTAAAATAATCGGACGTGTTGAAACATCAACTGAAAAAAAATTACAGCTTACTGTAAATAGCAATATAATAGAGTACTAAATAATTTTATTTCTTCAATATAAAAATGCTGGCCAAACGCCGGCATTTTTTGTGTAATAACGGCATTTTAATGTATATGTTATAAAAGAAATGTTATTTTTAATACTCAATCTCCACTTATTTATTCCTCCCTCTGAGAAATTCTGATCCAATATTTAATTGAGAAAAAAATGTCCCCGATTGCATTTTGCCTGAATCATTTTTAAAATGATAAAGTCTAATGAAGAAACTTTACGTCAGCAAAGTTCATATGCCATTTTTTCTCATATTGATAGCTGCTTTTTCCATAAGAACAGCAGCACAGACTTTTACTCCTGTAACCGCACGCATTACCAAGCATATCGGTGGCTATTGGGAATATTTACCGCATGGATATGATTCGTCATCTCCCAAAAAATATCCGCTGCTGCTTTACTTTCATGGAATAGGAGAAATAGGCAATGGCGATTTTTACGATTTGAAAAAGTTGTTGAAAAATGATATTCCCAGGCTGATTGCATACAAAAAATTTCCTGATTCATTCATTGTAAATAAAGACACTTTTCAATTTGTGATCATTTGCCCGCAACTTTCTGTTTCCGGGAGAACATGGACAGAAATTGATGATTTTGTTGATAGTGTTGTTTCGCGCTATAACATAGACCAAAGCAGAATGTACATCATGGGGCTCAGTTATGGAGGGGGCACTGCAATGTTTTATTGCACCGATTCTACTATGGGAAGCAACCGGTTTGCCGCATTTGCCACTGCTTCGCAAAACCTGGTAGTAAGGGATGTTCCTTTAAAAAATCTCATGCAAACCGAATTGCCGATCTGGTTTGCAGTAAATAAAGGAGACCACGTAGTTCTTCCAAGTACCACAACTGATTGGGTAGACCGCATTAAAAAAACAGCTTATCAGCCACAACCGTTGCTTGATATATTTGATACAAGCGGTCACGATGCATGGTCACATATGTTTAGTCCGAAATTTCGACCCCGGGGACTGAATATTTATGAATGGATGCTGCAGTATCGGCGGCAGATTGACTCTTTACATCCCAGTATAACTGCACCTGATACAGTTTATCTTCCTGTCAACTCGATTGTGCTTAACGGAAGCTCGTCAACCGGGGGGCGCATTATGCCAATAGCTTCTTATGAATGGCAATATGTTAATGGCCCGGGCCACCCATCATTTCAAAGCCAGGCAACGCCAATAACATCTGTGCAAAATCTGCTTCCTGGTTTATATACTTTTAGACTGACAGTTAAAAACAGTTCGGGCACAATGTTCAGTACAAACAAACGTGTGGTTGTGGTGAGAAATATGCTGCCCGTTGCAGTTGTCTCTGCTGACTCGTTAATCACTTTACCTGTTGATTCGGTTAGTCTTAACGGAACTTCATCGCATGATAGTGATGGATATATTGTTTCGTATGCATGGCAACAGGTTTCCGGACCTAAAGCGTATGACAATGTAAAAGATGTCTCAGGGCCCGTTCTGCATCTGCAGCGTCTGGTTGAAGGCTCGTATAGTTTTGCACTTACGGTAACAGATAACCGGAAAGAAACTGCTTCTGATACTTTTAGTTTTAAAGTGCTGCCGCCTGTGAAGCCAATACCTGTTATTACAGGGGATACAGCAATTACTTTACCTGTTGATTCATTAACACTTAGCGGAACGTCATCTTTCAACACAGTCGGTAATATTACTTCATATAACTGGCAATACATATCGGGGCCATTCAGTTATACATTTGGCGGCGGGACGAATGAGCAATTAAAACTGCATCATTTGGTGGAGGGTAGTTACACCTTTACATTAACAGTGGGAAACTCAGGAGGAGGCTTTGCTTCCGATACATTTAGATTTGTCGTGCATCCGCCAAAACCGCCAGTTAAACCGGTTGCAATTATCAAAGGCGATACACTTGTTACGTTGCCTGTGGATTCAATTGTGTTGAGTGGCAATGCGTCGTTCGATACCGTTGCAGCCATTACATCTTATAAATGGCAATATGTTGCAGGTCCTCAAAGCTTTGGCATAAGCGATTCTTCCAAATCATCGGTAAATATCAATCGTCTTGTTGTGGGCATGTATGTTATTTCGCTAACTGTCATGAATTCCCAGGGCGGATCTTCAACTGACACTTTCAGTTTTTTGGTTAGACCAGATAGTCTGCCAGCACAAAAGAAACCAGTTGCAATCATCCAGGGAGATACGCTTGTTAACTTGCCTGCTGATTCCGTGAGGCTTACCGGTTTGTCTTCTTATGATCTGAGCGGCAATATCCGTAAGTACTTGTGGAAGTTTATTTCCGGACCAACGGAACTAAGTATTGTAGATTCACTTAGCCCATCCATCACACTTCATAATCTTAGTACGGGCATTTATACGATTAGCTTAACGGTGACGAACGATCTCGGAAAGATAGCACAAGATACATTCAGGTTTGACGTTTCCCGCTCCTACCAAACAAATCCACCGGTCGCTGTAATTTTTGGTAGTTCTACAATTGTGCTGCCGGTTAATTCACTGTCTTTGGATGGAAGATATTCATATTCCTCCGGCGACAGTATCACATCTTACAAATGGCAATATGTTTCTGGTCCACAAGGTTTTTCCGTTTCCGATACTACACTTCCTGATTTAACCATTCAGAATCTTAGTGAAGGTGCATATGTTTTCAAACTGATTGTATACAATTCCCATGGTGTTTCCGCTGCGGACAGCATTAACTTTTTGGTACTCCGAAAGCAGGGTGGTGGCGACCCCGGTATGCCCTCTTTGCAAATTGTAACAAAGCCAGGTTTAACGCTTGCACCTGTACCGGCTAATTCATACCTTGGCGTATACCTCAATGATAGCACGACCGGTAAACTAAGCATCCGTATAGTAGATATGAATGGCAGGATTGTTGTGCGTAAAGAAAATGAGACTAAAGCAACTGCCAGCTGGAAAACGATTATGAATGTTGCAAACCTTGCTACTGGTTCTTATTTTGTGGAAGTGATAGTAGGAAAAGAGTTTTTTAGAGGAAGATTTATTAAGTAGAAAGCTCAGCATCAACCTCTGAAAGAAACCCATTTAATTAAGTATTAGTGAAAAAGGCATATAAGAATCCGGGAAGGATATACCGCCAAAATCAGGAGAACAATGTATTTTTCAGGCAGCTTAATTAAGGAATAGCCCTAAAGGCTTTGAATGGTGATCGCAGAATGCTAAAAAATGCTGCATGTACACGTCTCATTTTAATAAGGCCGGAATTGTTCTAATGCTGTTGTTGGCTTGGAGCGGAATGCTATTTGCGCAGACCAACACACCCATAACCACACCCGTAACAAAACATATAAACGGTTATTGGGAATATCTACCTGCAGGTTATCATTCTTCCGCTGAAAAATATCCACTGATTATATTCTTCCATGGAATTGATGAGGTAGGCGATGGCTCGCAGCATGCCCTTAAAAAAGTGCCGAAAAATGCGATACCTAAATTAATCAAGGAAAAAAAATTTCCGGAAACCATTACTGTTGGTGGTAAAAAATTTTCATTTATTGTTATTTGTCCTCAGCTCACCGTGATTGGCCGGAGTGCTGTTGAAATTGACGAGCTCATTGATTACATGGTTCGTAAATACCGGGTAGATGAATCCCGCATATATCTCACAGGCATTAGCCTTGGCGGAGGTACGTGCATGTATTACGCAGGAAGTTCACGTACTTATGCCGGGAGAGTAGCAGCGATGGTAACAGCTTCTCAAAATCAGAATGTTACAGGTAATGGCGGCCAGAATGTGGCTTCAACCAATCTGCCATTATGGATGACACATAACAGATACGATCGCAAAATTTCTGTAAAATATACGCTTGGTTGGTACGACTATCTCACTTCTTATAAGCCGGCGATGGATCCTCAGCCCATTATGAATATTTTTGAACAGTCCGGGCACGATGCATGGTCCACAACATTTAATCCTGATTGGCGTCCAAACGGCCTGAACGTTTATGAATGGATGTTGCAATATACAAGAGGCGGCGAGCGGCCGCCACCCTCAGATGTAAAAGTGCATCCTGTAATCAAAGCCCCGGATACTGTAATTCTCAATCGTAAAGATCCTATACTGTTGGATGGCTCAGGGTCATATTCGGATGATCAGTCACGGCTGTTTTATAAATGGGAATATGTATCCGGACCGGGCGGGTTTAATATTACCAATCCAAATGATGACAAAACTTATTTCTATGTAAGGCAAGCAGGGCAATATGTGGTGAAGTTAACAGTTTACAATAACCGGGGCATTTCAGCTTCCCTGACAAAAACGTTAACTGTTATTGAGAGAGTACAACCTGTTGCAATAATTAAGAATGATCCGGTAATTGAATTGCCGGATAACTCAATTGTTTTGGACGCCAGCTCTTCGTATGACCGCTTTGGAAAAATAGTTGCCTTCAATTGGCAATATATTTCAGGCCCTCAGGGATTTTCAGCTTCCAATAGAAAGCAGTCTTCTTTAACGTTGGAAAAGCTCTCTGCAGGAACGTACCAATTCGCGGTTGTTGTAACCAATGATGCCGGCTTAAAAGATACCGCAATTACTTCGTTCAGGGTTGTAAATACACCACCAACAAGAACGCCTCCTGTGGCTGTTGTAAAAAATGATGCGGTTGTTGTTCTTCCTAAAGATTCCATATTGCTGGATGCCAGCGCATCACACGACAAGACGGGGAAAATCAATTTATTTCAATGGTGGTATGTATCAGGTCCGTCCGGATTTATACTGACGAACAACAAGGCGCCTTCCGTTATGGTTAAAGAATTGGTTCCGGGATCCTACCGGTTTGGTGTCGCAGTTACCAATGATGCCGGCCTGAAAGATACCGCCATTGCAAGCTTTATCGTCAGAAGCGCTCCACCGGTTAAGAAGCCACCTGTTGCTGTTGTGAAAAACGATGCGGTGATCGTTTTGCCCAAAGATTCAATACTGCTGGATGCAAGCAGTTCTTATGATAGTGCCGGAAAGATCAGTTCTTATGAATGGCGATACGTTTCAGGGCCCTGGGGCTTTACGATGAGCAATAACAAACAGTCTTCCGTAATGATTAGTCATCTTTCCGCCGGAAGCTACCGGTTTGGAGTGATCGTAGCCAATGATGTGGGACTGAAGGACACAGCGATAACAAGCTTTATCGTGAAGCCGGCTCCGGAAATTAGGAAACCTCCTGTTGCGATAATTAAAAATGAAGGAGTGATCGTTCTGCCTCAGGATTCTATTAAACTTGATGCAAGTGCCTCCTATGATAGTTCAGGAAAGATCAGCACTTATGAATGGAAATATATTTCAGGTCCGTCAGGATATACCATGAGCAACAATAAATTGCCATCTCTGATGATTGACAATCTTGTTGCGGGAAGCTATAAATTCAGCGTGATTGTAACGAACAATTTGGGTTTAAAAGATACCGCTGTTTCCGGCTTTGTGGTGAAAGAAGCTCCCCAGGAAACTACGCCGCCCATAGCTGTTGTAACCAATGACCTGATCGTTCTTTTACCGAAGGATTCGACAATATTGGACGCCAGTGCTTCTTATGATAAGGCAGGCAGGATAAGCAGTTTTGAATGGCGTTATATCTCCGGTCCAACGGGCTTTACAATTGTCAATGACAGGCTACCTGTCATTGAAATTAAAAATCTCACTGAAGGTTTTTACCGCTTTGGTGTAATTATAACCAATGGTGCAGGCCTAAAGGATACAGGCTTCGCAAGGTTCTCTGTAAAAAATCCACAGCAGGAAAAAACGCCTCCGGTTGCCGTTATAAATAATGAGGCACTTGTTATACTGCCTAAAAACTATATTACCCTGGATGCAAGCTCATCATATGATTCTACCGGAACGATAAAGTCCTATGAATGGCGCTATGTTTTTGGACCAAAAGGTTTTACTGTTTCAGATAGTAGTCAGCCAACATTGTCCATCGATGGCCTAAGCGTCGGTTCATATCGTTTTGGTGTAATTGTAACGGACAATACGGGGTTAAAAGATACAGCCATAACTAACTTTGTTGTAAAGAATGGGCCTAAACGTCCAACACCACCGGTCGCCATTATAAAGAATGAATCAGTGATTGTTTTGCCGAAAGATTCAATTGTACTCGATGCCGGCTTTTCTTATGACAGTTCAGGAAGTATCGCCGGCTATGATTGGCGGTACGTATTCGGTCCTCAGGGTTTTACTGCCAGTGTTGATCGCCAGACACTAACGTTAAAGAAATTATCGGTGGGTTCATACAGGTTTGGTGTAATTGTGCGGAACAGCATAGGGTTGAAAGATACAGCCATCACAAACTTTGTTGTTAAAAATGAAGGAGCAAATATTCTTCCTGTTGCCATCATAAGGGCACCATCCGTTATTACGCTTCCGCAGCAAACGGTAACGCTTGATGGCTCGGCTTCATTTGATGAAGACGGAAAAATAGAATCGTATCTATGGCAATATGTTTCCGGGCCGGCGCGATTTAATGCGGATGACAATTCTAGTCCTGCGTGGTCCTTGAGTAATCTATCCGAAGGCTTGTACGTTTTCAGATTAACAGTGAAGGATGACCAGGGAGGAGTTGCAACAGCTACTGATACTTTGCAGGTTAGTGCCGCACCGGTAGCAAACCGAGGGCCTGTTGCAGTCATCAAAGCAGCATCAGAAGTAATGTTGCCGGATAATTCTATTAATCTTGACGGAACTTCCTCTTATGATCCGGATGGTCATATCAAGTCTTATGTCTGGAGATTTGTTTCGGGACCTCCGGAGTTTAAAATGCAGGGGACAACCCAGGCTGAAATAAGTATAAGTGATCTTGTTGATGGAGAATATTCATTCATGCTGATTGTAACAGATGACAAGAACAATACCGATTCAGCTCTTTTTAGTTTTGTGGTGAAACCTGCACTGGGTAATGCATCGCCTTTCGCTATCGTCAAGGCGCCCTCCGTTATAACGTTGCCCGACAACTCAATAGAACTGGATGGCTCTGCATCTTATGATCCGGACGGAAGTATACATACGTATCAGTGGTTGTATATTTCGGGTCCATCAGGCTATTCTGCTAAAGGGTTGGATAAACCTGAGCTCACGATAAATAACCTTACGGAGGGCAATTACAAATTCAGATTCTCAGTAACAGATAACGCCGGCAGCATTGCTGATACTGTTGTCAACTTTATTGTGAAACAGCAAACCGTAAATATTGCGCCCATAGCAATCATAGAGGGCGATTCTGTATATACTTTACCGCTTTCTGTGATAGGATTAAATGGAGGTGCTTCATATGATCCTGATGGTACCATCAGGGCGTATAGCTGGCGCCTGTTAAACGCTCCGTCCGGGGTAGCGCTGTATAATAGCTCCAGCTCTGAAATCCATGTATCCGGATTGGCTGCCGGATCCTACAAACTTGAATTGCGCGTGACAGATAATAAAGGACAATCAGCAACATCAACATTTAGCTTTAAAGTAAAAGATAGAATGTCTCACACCGAAGTGCCGGATATGTTTGTGCTTGCTCCTGTTCCTGCAATAAGCACATTAAATGTGCGGTTGTCTAACGATGAAAAAGGTAAGCTGACAGTTCGTGTGACAGATTTTAACGGCAAGATTGTCTTCCTGAAAAACTATGATAAACAAACGGTTAATTGGCAACAAACAATCGATGTAGCCAATTATGCTTCCGGAGTTTACTTTGTTGATGTTTATATTGGTAAAATCTCTTTAACGCGCAGATTTATAAAGGGCGGTAAATAAAGATTGAAAACTTCTGCGAACAATAATTAATTGGTCGCAGAAGTTTTTACATCAAGCACACGGTTGCTGGTTTGTGGTATGTGTAAAGGCGCTTCTCCTTTGTTTGATAATTTCTTCGTTTTTATGATAATGATGCCATTGTCGCCTTTGCTGCCATACAGCGATCTTGCAGATTCATCTTTCAATACCGTTAGAGATTCAATATTTGCAGGATCAAGTTGTGCCACATCAGCGCTCCCTTTTTCATATCCGTCTATAATAAATAACGGCTGCTGCGCGCTTTTGATTGTAACGGCTGAAACCTTTGCTGTATCACTATCAGAAAATCCCCATATTATTGCTCCCTTTTGCTGGGAAAGCATGTTTTGGCCAGGTATTGTTTTAGCTTCATGGATTTCTCTATTATTTGTAGTTGCCAAAGTTTTATCGATACTGGTTTTTATCGCCAGCTTTTGTTGTTGAGCAGCCTTCTCCTTTGCACTATTTTGAATTTGCGCCGTTTTGTGTGTATCCGCTTGCGATTTTGTCACTGTTTTTGCGACCAGATCCTCAAGCGACGGTCGGATGTTTAATGTGTCTTTAGCAGCTGGTTGAAGTGTATCATTTGTCCTGGCAACTTCGTCTTTCACCAATCGTTCTTTTTGTTGAAGTTTACAGGCAAAAAGCAATACAATTGCGCCAAACACCGGCAGGATCATCATCTTTCTTGTGTATGAATATTTGGCTTGTTTGGAAATAGTAAGCATTAGCAGTCTTCTTTTCACAGGCGAATAACTAAATGATTGTGCCGGTGCAAAAATACTTTTGCCAAACTGAGATTGAAGTAACATGGCGGCAAATGCCGAGGCATCCCGGTCCTTTACGGACTCCTGGTCTGCAATAAACTCGTGAATCATCCACAGTTCCTTTCGCATCAGCCAAAAGAAAGGATTAAACCAGCACACACATAAAAGCGTTTCAACAAACAACTTGTCCCAGGTGTGTTTTTGCCTGATGTGCGTTATTTCATGCTGCATGATCTGTTTGCCGGCAGCATCATCTAAGTCTATATCATTCCGCCAGAACAGATTCCTCATGAATGAGAAGGGCGCTTCGCGTGCCTCAGTGTTTATCAGGTCAAAATCGTCCAGTCGTACGTAGTTGTTCTGGTGCTTGAGACGAAAAATTTTTATGATACGATAAATAAGGGTGATTAATAGAATGGCAGACACAGACAGGCTGATATACAGGGTTATTGATTGCCATGAAACGCTTGCTGCAGGCTCTGTTGGTGTGGTATTTTTTGCCTGATGCAAAATGTTCATCCATGCAATTGTGCTGGTGCTGTCACTTTCAACGGTGAACCAGTTCAACTCGGGCAATGGAATCAACAACGATAATATACATCCCGCCAATAAATAGAACCGGTTGTAATAATGAAACCGCTCATTTCTTAAAAAGAAAAAATAGTATGCGTGAAAAAGTGCAGCGCAAACTGTCATCTTTAATACGTATAGCAGCAATGTATGCATGTTATTTCTTTTTAATCTGGTTTAATAGTAACTCAAGGTCTTCAACACTTACCTTGTTTTCTTCCACCAAAAATGAAACGGCCTTGCTGTAAGACCCGCCAAAATAATTTTTTACAAGACCACTGAAACTGTTTTTAGAATACGCCTCTTTGGTAACAAGGGGATGGTATTCGTGCATTCTTCCAAAGGTTACTGTGGATACAAATTTTTTATCTATCAATATTTTTAGAATAGTAGCAACTGTATTGGAATGTGGTTTGGGCAACGGCATTTCATCCAGTATATCTTTGAGAAAACCTTTCTCGATTTTCCAAAGAACCTGCATCACCTGTTCTTCGGCCTTCGTAAGTTGTTTTATCTGTTCTCTCGGTTTCATGGCTTTATTATTGTGGTTAGCTAAACTAAACCAGTCTAAAGGTATAACTAATAATTTAGTTTTAAAACTATTTTTTTAGTTGGATGATGATTGATTTCTATATATAAGCATAGACTGCTAACTTTACAGTTATCTTTTTGGACAAGAATTTTAATCACTATGCCGGAAGTCGTTCTATCAGTACAAAACGCCAATATATATCAGGGAAGTAATCTTGTGTTGCAGGATGTGAATTTTAATGTAAACAGGGGAGAATTTGTTTACCTGGTAGGAAAAACAGGAACAGGAAAAAGTAGTTTATTAAAAACGCTTTATGGTGAACTTCCTTTAAAAGAAGGCGAGGCAACCGTTGCGGGCTTCAACTTAAAAGAGATGACCTGGAAAAAAGTGCCTTTTTTGCGTAGAAACCTTGGTGTTGTGTTCCAGGACTTTCAATTGCTTACGGATAGAAATGTTTATGAGAACCTGAAGTTTGTGTTGAGAGCCACCGGTTGGAAGGATGAAAAACTGATGGAAGAAAAGATAAACGATGTGCTGGATAAAGTTGGTTTGAAAAGTAAGGGATTTAAAATGCCTTTTGAAATGAGTGGCGGAGAGCAGCAACGTGTAGATATTGCCAGAGCGCTGCTAAACTCTCCTAAGGTAATGCTGGCCGATGAACCTACCGGTAACCTTGACCCTGAAACCAGTGACGAGATAATGCAGTTGTTGTTCAATATCTGTAAAGATTACGGCACCGCAATCATTATGGCAACGCACGATTTTATTGTGATCAATCGCTATCCTTCACGTATGCTTAAAACTGAAAGAAACCGGGTTGTTGATAGTGCTGCAGCGGTAGAAATATAGCAGATTTGAGATTTGAAATTGAATAAGGCAGTTCCGTTGCTTTGATGCCAGAGCTAATCAATGATGACAATATGTAGGACCGTTCGCGTTAGTAAGCCTGATAATCTTAAATCTGAAATTTCAAATCTCAAATGAATGTCCCCATATCCAATCCATAAGCATTGCTGCTGTTTTGTTGGGATATAAATTGTCCAGTAAAACTTTCCTGTCTAATCCTTCCTGTTTTGTAAATGGCTGATGATATAGTTGTGATATACGTTGGCGGAATGCCTCGGGCGAATCTGCAATATGGCAAATACTTTCAAGACCCGTATTCATAACAACCTTTGAATTCGCCAGGCAATGTCTTCCGTTATATAAGGCCTGCAATAATCCGGGCTGAATACCTGTTTCATATCTCGATGGCAGTAAGATAATATGGGCTTTGGAAAGTATATCTTGCAATGAAGCTTCATCAGGGTTGATAACAAGATGAACATGAGGATGTTTTGCTACAGCATCTAACACTTTTTGCGAAGGATTGCTTGCTGCAATAACAAGAGGAATATGAATAAACTTATACACTTCTTTTAAAAGTGTCAGCACTGTTTTTTCATGCATTACGTCGCTAAGGTCCCCAAAATAAAGACTGTATGCGCCAACACCTTCCGGCGCTTCTGCAACACGCGAATAAAAAGGCGGAATAAATCTTACAGATGTACAATCAAACTCTTTGTGGTACATCCGCATATCCCGTTTGCATGTTGCTGCGTAACCATCAATATTGGCAATTAATGCTTTTTCATATGCATGAAGCAACCTGCTTTCGTTCCAGTAATAAATTCTTCTGAACGGATTGTACGAATAAAAGCACCTGGTTTTGTAGGTTTGAAATTCTATATGATAAAGCCGCACAAATTTCTTTCTTTGTTGTAGGCGGGGAGAAGTTGCTACATAACTACAAGCAATACCAAATATTAATATTGGGTGATCATCTAACACAAGTTTTTCAATCAGTAATTCATTTTTCTTGTGTTCAACAATATATGGCAGGGGTTTTGAAAATATTTTTGGACTGTTTTCTGAATGGTAAAAATCTATAGATTCACAAAGTTGTCGCACAATATTCTGAATATCATCATGGCTGCTGTTGTAACAATGAAGATGGATTTTTACACCATTTTTGTGTAGTGCGGCAATCATCTGGTACACATCATAATGATTACTATTATCCACCGGATGTGGAATCCGTGGCACAATGATATGTAGGTGCTTCTCCAAGAGCATCAGTTTAGTGGAAACAGATTAAAAAGCAAAAGAATAAAGAAATGTGAGACAAAACTCAGAAACAGGCAATTAAAATTCAGATACACCAACCTTTTCCGCGTATCGTTGCCGGAGTCCTGAAATTATTCCAATGTGTTGCAATAATAACAACCGTTGTTATAAAAAAGTTTTGAGATGTTTCTGCATTTACTTCAACTCACCTACTCGCGATCATTTATTTTTCTTTCGTTTGTACTGTATCGTGACCTTGGTTATACCTTTATTTTCCATGTCAATCTTTTTTGCAGCAATCTTAGAGAGATCGATAATGCGTCCCTTAACATAAGGCCCGCGGTCATTGATGCGAACCTTCACTGTCTTTCCGTTAGAAAGATTTTTCACTTTCACTTTTGTACCGAATGGAAGTGTTTTGTGTGCCGCTACATAATCTGATTGATGGAATGTTTCGCCACTTGCAGTCTTTCTTCCTTCAAGGTTGTCAGAATAAAATGAGGCAACACCAGATTCAGTTACGCGTCTGCTACATGATGTAAGCGTCACAAAAATGATAAGAACTGAAAGGTACTTCTTCATAATAGAATGATCGAATGTAACAATTAATCTCGTCAATTAATGCGGGTTGCAGGCTCTATTTGTGCACAACACTTCGTTTCATTTTTTAAAAAGAGACATAGCATAAGTATGTGCAGGAGCACGGTGAAGGCAACTTGTAACTATACAGCTGTTACTTCAGCGTGTAAAACAGTTTGCCAATTGTCAGACTCTGCATACTGTTTTATAACCATGTTTCGTTGGGTAAGAAGCTTGCGTATATAGTTGGTGAGATAAACGCTGTTAAATATTTTTCCGGCAATTCCGAATGGCGATTCAAATTTGAAAAGATCAATCATTATAGTTCCGTTGACAATCGCCTTAAAGTGATGTTCATGGTTCATGCTTAAGAAGTCACCTTCTATCATTTCATCTTTAAAGTAATCCGGCTGTTGCATTTCTGTTATTGTAACCTTTAGCAATCGTTTCTTAAACAGATGACGAGCCTGCCACGTAACTACATCTCCGGGCTGCATTAGATTGGTTGCCGTCGCCGATATGGCTTTTTCATTGGTTTGCCTCATAGATATTTCATGAAGCTTTATGCTGCGGGAAAGATGGAACACGCGCTGCGCGGGCGCATGTATTACTGTTGTAAGATGGATTAGTGGCATGGAATATTGAGATAAGAAAAGGCAAATGATCCGGTTAAACTCATTTGCCTTTTAACTGGTTATGCAAAAGGAAACTTAACCACTTTTGCTTTAACAGGATTGTTACGAATATCAATAAAGATCTCCGAATCAAGCGCTGAATTTTCTACTGTAACATATCCAAGTCCAATTGCTTTGTTCAATGATGGAGCTTGCGTGCCGCTCGTAACATAACCAATAACATTTCCCTGTGCATCTTTAATTTGATAATGGTGTCTTGGAATGCCTCTTTCAATCATCTCAAAACCCACAAGCTTTCTTTTTGCACCTTCTTCTTTTTGTTTTGCAAAAATATCTTTTGCTACAAAATCAGATGGCTTATTCAGTTTGGTGATCCAGCCCAGGCCAGCTTCTAATGGAGATGTAGTATCATCAATGTCGTTTCCATAAAGACTAAAGCCCATCTCTAAACGAAGCGTATCTCTTGCACCCAGACCTATCGGTTTAATGCCAGATGCCGCACCGATCTCAAAAATGGCGTTCCATATTTTTTCAGCATTACCATCTTTGTCTTCAAAATAGATCTCCACACCCCCGGCGCCGGTATAACCCGTTGCACTGATCAAAACATTATCAACACCAGCAAATTTGCCCTTAACAAAAGTGTAATATTTAAGATTAAGGATATCAAGATCAGTAAGTGGTTGCAGTATTTTGCAGGCATTAGGTCCCTGTATTGCCAGCAGCCCGGTCTTATCGCTTACATTGTGCATTTCAACATTTTTGTTATTGTGTTGGCTTATCCAGTTCCAGTCTTTTTCAATGTTGGATGCATTTACAACAAGCATGTAAACCTTGTTTTCCTCAATACAATATACCAGCAGGTCATCAACCAGGCCGCCTTTTTCGTTGGGCAGCGAGCTGTATTGCGCTTTTCCGGCTGTTAATTTGGAAGCATCGTTTGTGGTTACTCTCTGAATAAGATCGAGTGCATTTTCACCTTTTAAAATGAATTCTCCCATGTGGCTTACATCAAAAACACCTGCATTTTTTCTTACTGCTGCATGTTCATCGTTAATGCCCGAATAACTGATGGGCATGTTGTAGCCTGCAAATTCCGCCATTTTTGCACCTAGTGCAATGTGTTTTTGTGTAAAAGGAGTACTTTTCATGTATAACTTTTTATTGGCCGCAAAAATAAGTTAATTGAGCATTGAATTAACTACAGGCTTTCTGCAGAAGGCAATGGCACCGGGCCAGACTAGTTTCTAAATAAATCATCTGAATTTAAATGGGTTCATGCGGGAGCTCAAAGAAGCTGTGACGCAGCGAAAATGCCTTTGGCATCTATGACTTAGCTAAATAATATTGGTTATCGGCCGGCGGAACCAGACTTTAAGCTTTGGCCTTTTACCCTTACATTTACACTTCAAATTTTTTACAAGATGAGTAACGAGTTGAAAAAGCCGGTTGTTGGATTCACTTGTGGCGACCTGAACGGCATAGGTTTGGAACTGATCATCAAAGCGTTGGGCGATGCCCGCCTTCTTGATATCTGTATTCCTGTAGTATTTGCAAGCAATAAAAGCATCAATTTCTACAGAAAATCGTTGCCAGACATCAATTTGAGCTATCAGCCTGTAAAAGATTTCAGCAGATTGAACAATAAACAGATCAATCTTTTTAGTTGTTGGGAAGAAGAGGTTCAGATCAATCCGGGGCAACTTAATGAAACCGGTGGAAAATATGCGCTTTCGTCATTGCAGCAGGCAACTGCCGCACTAAAGGACGGTTCGATAGATGCCATCGTTACTGCGCCTATTCATAAAAAAAATATTCAAAGCGAGGATTTCAGGTATAGTGGTCATACACCTTATTTCAAGGATGTATTCGGTGCCCAGGATGTTGTAATGCTGATGACAGCTGAAAACATTCGTGTTGGTCTGCTAACCGAGCACGTGCCTGTAAAAGAGATCACAGGCTTTGTTACAAAGGAGAATATTCTGAGTAAGCTGAGAATATTGAATAGCAGTCTGCAGAAAGATTTTGGTATCAGCAAACCCAAAATTGCCGTGTTAGGACTTAACCCGCATGCCGGAGACGAAGGTTTGATCGGCACCGAAGAAGAAACCATTATCAAGCCTGCTATCAAAGAAGCAAAGAATCAAAATATAATGGCTTTTGGGCCCTATAGTGCCGATGCTTTTTTTGCACGCGGCAGCTATGAAAAATTTGATGCGGTTTTAGCCATGTATCACGATCAGGGATTGATTCCTTTTAAATCGCTGGCAATTGGTGAGGGCGTAAATTATACTGCAGGATTGCCTGCAATTAGAACAAGCCCTGACCACGGAACAGCTTTTGATATTGCGGGAAAAGGAAAGGCGGATCAAAGTTCTTTTCTTGAGGCCATATTTGTAGCGGTAGACATTATAAGGAAGCGTTCTGAATACGCTGAAAATAACAAGAACCCGTTGCGTAAAATGAGCGCCGTGCTTGTTGCCAATGCGCAAGATGAAGTGATCAAAGAAAGTGATGAATAATCTGATGTTAAGTGAGTGTTGATTGACATTTTCAATTTTCCCCGCCTGAACGACCTTCGTCGGGCAGGAATTATCCATTTTCAATTATCTATGAGTATTCCTTTTTACACGATCGAAAACGATATCTTGCAGGTAGTGATTAGTGCGAAAGGCGCAGAAATTCAAAGCATAATCAACAAAGATTTTGGCATTGAGTATATGTGGAGTGGAGACAGTAAATTCTGGGGAAAGAAAAGTCCTGTATTATTTCCTGTTGTTGGTGGTCTGAAAGAAAATAAATACTCATTTAACGGCAAGACTTTTGAGTTGGGACGTCATGGATTTGCAAGAGATATGACCTTTGTTGTAACGGCCCAGGACGAAACATCAGTTACGTTCGGCATCCAAAGCGGCGAAGAAACACATATCAGATACCCGTTTGATTTCCGTTTTTTTATTACCTACACATTGCAGGGCAGTATGCTCAGAGTAGCTTATTCGGTGCATAATACGGGTAATGAGAAAATTTATTTTTCTGTTGGAGGTCATCCTGCTTTTGCAGTGCCGCTTGTTATCAATACTACATTTGAGGATTATTATTTACAGTTCAGTTCGGTTGAAAATGCGGGTAAATGGCCGCTTTCCGGTGATGGCCTGATAGAGGAAAAGCCGGTGCCTTTTTTGGAGAATACCGATGAATTGGCTTTACAAAAAGAATTGTTTTACGAAGACGCGCTGGTCTTTAAAAATCTTCAATCTAACCGGATTTCTTTATTAAGCAACAAAACCAGCCATGGCCTGGTGTTGCAGTTCGATGGATTTCCATACATGGGAATCTGGAGCGCTAAGAATGCAGATTTTGTTTGCATCGAACCCTGGTGCGGTATTGCAGATAGTGTAAATGCCTCCGGCAAGCTGGAAGAAAAAGAAGGCATTAATTCGTTGGCAGCGGGAGAGACGTTTGCGCGTGAATGGACCGCTGAATTCTTTTAGTTAATTGAAAATTGAAAGTTGAGAGTTGACAATGAAGGGAAATCGCTGATGGCTGATTTGAAGATGTCTGATTTGTTTTCTGCGAAATTGTTGATATTAATTGAAAATGGAGAATTGGCAATGAAGAGAGACGGCTGATGGCTGATTTGAAGATGTCTGATATGTTTTCGGCAAAATTGCTGAAATTAACTGAAAATGATGAATTGAGAATGAAGGGAGATGTCTGATTGCTGAGTTGGGATGTCCGTTGTTCTCGGCGACATTGTTAATCGAATTCAATCTTTTTTCTTTCGATCTATTTCATTTGATTAGAGCTTGATTGCAGCATGTAGGTGTACACATTCGGACATTCCTGCATTCGCATATTTGCAAATTCGCATGTGGTTTACTCGCTTCAATAAGTATCTGAAAGGGCGATGGCACTAGCACAAGTCACCGCCCTGTGAACCAAATCAAGATGCAAACAAGCCCTGAAAGGGCGATAGCAAAATAGAAAGATCAAACCCATTAAGTCCTAATCCTGGTACATTTGCACATCCTCATATTTACACATTCGCACATGCTTCGTTAATTGAAAATTGAAAGTTGAGAATTGACAATGAGGGAGATCGCTGATAGCTGATTTGAAGATGTCTGATTTGTTCTGTGCGGAATTGTTAATTGAATACAATCCTTTCTCTTTTGTTTCATTTTTATAAAACAGGAGCTACCAACTACACGAATTTGCACATTCGCATATTTGCCCATTCGCACATCATTTTCAATTCTCAACTTTCAATTTTCAATTGATCCGTCTTTCCAAATTCATGAATGAAATCGTGTTTCAGGTAATCATAGAATGATTTCTTATCAATCACCAACGATGCTATGTTTGCTACAAGCGCAGCCAGCATAAGATAGAAGATCACAGAATGCCTGTCCGTCATTTCCAATACCAATATTGCCGATGTAAAAGGGGTTCTTGTAATGCCGGTTAGAAAACTAACCATTCCTGCAAGTATTAACAAGTTGGTATCTGTTGCAGAAAGATGAAACCAATCGGCAACCGATGCGCCCATGCAAGCGCCTGCCGTTAAACCAGGTGCAAATACGCCGCCTGCTCCTCCGGTTGTAAAGCTGAACAGCGGACCGATAAGCCTTAGTGGTGTTATGTACCATGCCTGTGTTTTTTCAGCAGTAAAGAGGACTTCCTGCATAATCTCTTTGCCCGATCCAAGGATGGCCGTATTCACAAAAAATGCAAATGATGCAAGAAGCAGTGCACAGATGGTTATAAACAAAATGTGCTGAAATGTTTTTGTAAACGTGGCAGCTTTCCACCGCAGAACGCGGAGTATAAGGTGGCACAAATAACTTCCGGCTATACCGGCCAGAACGGCAACCAGGAAGATTAAAAGGAACATGAACCAGGAAGTGCCTGCTACTTCGGGATAACCGAGATAGAGATAAGGCCCGAGTATTCCCTGGGCTGTTAAACCGGCGATGATAACTGCAGAAAACAATGCTGTTCTGTAAAAACTGATATGTGTTCTTGATAATTCTTCAACGGCAAACACAACACCACCAAGCGGGGTGTTGAAAGCTGCCGCCAGCCCTGCCGCTGCGCCGGCAACAATCATATTCGGCCTGGCAAGTTTTGGCCAGCTCGAAGGGATGTATTTGTATATAAAGTCAAACACGGAACCTGCGATTTGTATTGTTGGTCCTTCGCGGCCAATAGCGGCGCCGCCCATCACTAAAGATAAACTGGATGCAATTTTGGTAATGGCTATACGAATACTTAAAAGGCTGCTTATGCTTTTTTTATATTTTGGTGCGGCCGCCATATCAATTGCTGCCATTACCTGTGGAATCCCACTGCCTCTTGATCCCGGTGCAAACAGTTTTACCAGCCACCAGCCTAACAACATAAACACCGGAGCCTGGATAAACAGCATCCAGCGGTGCGGTCCATAGACAGATGCGGAAACACTTTCTGTCCAGGCAAAAAGTTTGGCATATAGTACCGCAATTAGTCCGGTAAGTAAAGACGCGATCCAGAAAGGAATGGCCTGTAGTATGCTTAATTTAACCCGTTCATTTCTGATGTGATCAAAGCGTTTTTTAATATAATTTCTTACCCGGGTAATTACATTCATTGTAGTGTATTGCGTGGTGTAGTAAAGAAGTAGAACAGCAGGGAAAAATTATTGTTTACCACACTTATTCTTTTTGGAGTGCTACTGTCATAATGCATTGTATGATTGGTAAAAATTAAATAGTACAGACGACCAGGCTGGCATGTTCTACATGACTGCGCACTCTTCGGTTTGTGAAGCAGAGAACGCTGCAACAATTCTCTCCGGAACAAAGCCGTCATAACGAACAGCAATTTCATTCAACACTTCGTCAATTTCTTCAAAAGTCTTAAATGTTACAAGTTTGTTCCTGTACTCTTTTATGTGTGGAAATCCCTTCAGGTAATTAGTGTAGTGCCGTCTCATTTCCAGGATGCCTAGTGTTGCACCTTTCCATTCAATGCTGCGCTGTAGATGTTTGCGAATTACCTGCGTGCGCTGTTGAATAGTAGGGGAAGGCAACGTTTCGCCGGTTTTAATGAAATGTTTTACCTCATTAAAGATCCATGGGTAACCAATGGCAGCACGGCCTATCATAATACCGTCGACATCATAACGGTTTTTATATTCCAGTGCTTTTTGCGGACTGTCTATATCTCCGTTACCAAATATGGGAATTTGTATTCTTGGATTATTCTTAACCTTAGCGATCAGTCTCCAGTCAGCTTCGCCCTTGTACATTTGGGAACGGGTACGTCCATGGATACTCAACGCTTTTATTCCTACATCCTGCAATCTTTCAGCCACTTCCTCAATGTTAATGGAAGCTTCGTCCCAACCAAGGCGGGTTTTCACCGTAACGGGTTTATCTGTTGAGTTTACCACGGCTTTCGTAAGGCGAACCATCAGGTCAATATCTTTTAACACGCCCGCACCGGCACCTTTACACACAACTTTTTTAACGGGACAACCAAAGTTAATATCAACCAGGTCAGGGTTTACTGCAGCTACAATTTTAGCGCTCAGTGCCATTGCTTCTTCATCACCCCCGAATATTTGTATGCCAACCGGCCTTTCATATTCAAAGATGTCCAGCTTCTGGCGGCTTTTGATAGCATCTCTTATTAACCCTTCACTGGAAATAAATTCAGTATACATAAGATCTGCACCGTTATCCTTGCAAACTGCGCGGAACGGGGGATCACTTACATCCTCCATTGGAGCTAATAATAAAGGAAAATCCGGTAGTTGTATATCGCCGATCTTAATCATGTGCTTAAATGCTCCTCCGCCAAATAAAAAGAGGTTATATATTTTCTAATCTTGCCGGAAGGAATACAATATTTTTATAACTAATCTAAAAGAATCGCAAATTTACACTCTTATTTATGAATGTTATGTATTCCAGGCAAACAATTGCGCCATGGTCGCAGGTGGCTATTTTATTAGGAGTTACGGGAGCGGGGCTGATTTTAGGAGGATTTGCGGTGCTTGCTACGGTTATAGGAATGACGCATTTGCCTATGACTGAGGCAATTAATGCTATAAAAGACCCTAAATATGTTGACGCGGCACGGATGGCGCAATGTGTTGGAGCACTTGTTAGTTTTGGTATTCCCGCGGTGATTTTTGCTGTTATAGTAGGAGGAAAGCCTTTCAATTATCTCGGTTTTAACAAAAATGCAACCGCCAAACAATTGACCTATGTCATTATTGCGATGTTTACAGCCATATTTGTGAGTGCCGCTTTGGGAGAACTGAATCAGATGATTCCGGTGGGAAAGTCCCTTATGGAAAAATTTAAAAGAATGGAAGATGAATATAAAGACCAGGTAGTGGTTATTGCGACTATGAAAAACTACCGGGATTTAATATTAACACTTATTACCATAGCACTTATTCCGGCGGTTGTTGAGGAATTATTATTCCGGTCGTGTCTGCAGCCTGTAATGATCAACCTTACAAGAAATGTTTTTGTCGGAATTTTGATAACAAGCATTTTGTTCAGCGCTATACATTTTTCTTTTTACGGTTTTTTAGCACGCATGTTTCTCGGTTTATTGCTTGGTTATATTTATTACTTCAGTAAAAATGCCTGGCTGAATATTTTCGCTCATTTCTTCAACAACGCAATTGTGGTAGTTCAAATGTATGCCTTGAGCAAAGCCGGTAAGATGAACACGGAATCTATGGATGATCATTTTCCCTGGTACCTTGGTATTGCCGGCGCATTAACTGTTATATTCGTAATGATATTATTTAAACGCGAAAGCGATAGAATAATTGACAATGGACAATTTCTGCCCGACAGAATTCATTCAGGCGGGGACAATTGACAATGCATTAGACTCAAACTAAAGTATTGTATTAAAATCATTTTCCATTTTCAACTTTCAATTCTCAATTAAACGATGGATTGGTTTTTACTTTATACTACCCGTAATTATGCTGAAGCCAATATTATAAAGGGCCGGCTTGAAGAAAACAGTATAGAAGTTGTTTTGCTCAACAAACAAAGCAGCACCTATAAATAGAATTGTACGTTCCCGTTCATCTGAAAGATATAGCGCGACATCTGATGGATAACGCGCTAATGAATTAAACGCCTTCATATTCTTCTATACAACTAGTGAATAGTCAGTAGTCAATGGTGAAAGTCCGGTCTGGCTAAGTAAATATAAATTCGTTTAAGTGCAATTATTATTGTAGGCAAAATACTATTTGCTCTTATATGCCTTATACGGTTTAAAAAACTTCGCTTCGGTTAGCTTTTGGCTTTAAGCTTTAGGCTTTAGGCCTGTTGTTTATAACGAAATATTGACGCCGCCGACACCTTACTTATACAACGCCTATAAGTTCATCTTTAAGAATCGGTAAGTTCTTAAACCTTAGTATAACATTCGCCACTACAATTATATCTTTCTGGCAATACTCAACAATACGCTGCAGGTTTTTCTCTTTATAATATACATGCTGCACCATACTTCCGTCAATGTCTGTTTTAGAAGTAGGTACATCCAATACGCTTGCCAAAAGATTGAGAGAGATATAATTCTTATAGTCGCCAAAACGCCACCACTGTAATGTATCCAGCATTTTTATTTCCCATGGTTTGGCTCCGTGAATCTGTAAATATTCCGGTAAAGGAATCTGGTTAATAAGCATTCTTCTGCATATATAGGGAATATCAAATTCCTTAATGTTATGGCCTGAAAACTGAAAGTTTCTGTTACGCTGATAAAATTTATTACATATTGCAACAAAAGAATTGAGTAATTCTTTCTCGTCATCTCCGTAAAAACTTTTGATCTTAAAACATATGTTTTTTTGCTCATCTTCAAAAAAATAACCGGTTGAGATGCATATGATTTTACCAAACTCAGCAAGTATTCCAGCCCGTTGTTCATAGCTTTCGTCGGGTGTAATATTTTCTGGCACGATTTTGGAATTTTTGTCGATCCAGAGGGATTTCCATTGTATATTTAAGTGAGAAAAACCTTCAAATTGAGGCACGGTTTCAATGTCCAGTACCAATAAATCAAAAAGGGATATACCGTTGTTCATTTAAAATATTTATAAAATAATTTAAAACAAAAACTAGAAACATGGCTTACACAAATTATCCTTCAACAGGCGGAGATCAACCCCAACAGACCCCGAAGGATAACCGCAAAGTTATTTATGGTGTTCTTATAGCAGCTTTGTTGGTAACCTGGGGTTACATCATTTATGACAAAAATAAGTCATCTGAAAAGATTGACCAGCTTCAAACACAATTTTCAAATGTTGACTCTGCCCGCAATGCTGTTCAGGAAGAATATAACATTGCTTTAGCCAGAATGGATTCTTTAACAGGTAGCAATACACAGCTTCAGGGCCAGCTTGGCGAACGTAAAGCTGAGATTGACAAACTGAAACAAAACATTAAAGATGAACTGCGCAAGAAAAATTCTGATCTTGGTAAAGCAAAAGCGATGATCGCTGAGCTGAATGGCAAGATCAACGATTTGCTTGCACAAGTAGAACAGTTGAAAGCCGAAAATGCACAGCTTACTACTTCTAATCAGCAATTAACAACAGAAAGAGATACACTTGCTTCTCAGAAGAAAGTAGTTGAGCAAACACTTACTACTACTCAGACTGAAAAAGCACATATTGAAGATGTTGGTTCTACACTGCACGCTTCCAATATTAACATCGCTGCGATCAATGTAAAAGGCAGTGGTAAAGAAGTATCTACTACAAAAGCAAAGCGCGCAGATCTGTTACGGGTATCTTTTGATCTGGATGAAAACAGAATTGCTCCAAGCGGAAGTAAAGATCTGTATGTTGTAGTTACTGGTCCTGATGGAAAAGTAATTTCTGTTCCTTCAACAAGCGGAACTTTCCAGACTCGCGATGAAGGTGAGAAAGTTTTCACTAACAAAGTAAATGTTAACTACGAACAGGGCAAACGCACTCCGATCAGCTTCGACTGGAAACAAGATAGCCACTATCAGACTGGTGATTACAAAATTCAGATCTACCAGAATGGTTACAAAATTGGCGAAGGTGTAAAGACTTTGAAGAAAGCTGGAATATTCGGTTAATTAGCTTCTATAAATTGGGTATTGATAGGGCCGCTTATTTATAAGCGGCTTTTTTATTTACAATACCGGTTTAATGTTTCTTAGTCTCTCTGCTGCAAGGCGCAATGTTTCTTCCTGCTTGGCAAAGCAGAAACGCACAACCTTATTATCCTCTCCATCTTTATAAAAAACGGATACGGGAATAGCAGTAACGCCATATTCTTTGGTAATGCGTGTAGCAAAGTCAATATCTTTTTCATTGCTGACAGCGGAGTAATCATAGCATTGAAAATAACTTCCGTGTGATGTTAACGGTCTGAATAACGTACCGGACATTAGCTCTTTAAAATAATCTCTTTTCTTTTGTATAAAAGCCGCTAATGAAAGATAGGCGTCTTTGTTATGGATATATGTGGCTAATGCAATTTGCTTGGGTGTATCTGTTGAAAAGCAATTGAACTGGTGCACTTTTCTAAACTCTTTCATTAATGCAGAAGGTGCAATGCAATAACCTATTTTCCATCCTGTACAATGATAGGTTTTGCCGAATGAAAAACAAACAAAACTTCTAGCCAAAAGCTCCGGATAACGCAGTATGCTTTCGTGTTGAAGACCATCAAAAACCAGGTGCTCATATACTTCATCGCTAATAATAAATATGCCGGTTCCTTCTACCAGGTTCTTCAGTTGCTGTATATCATTTGCGCTAAGCACAACACCAGTTGGGTTATGTGGCGAATTGATGATGATAGCTTTTGTTTTTGCTGTTAAACGTTCCTTCACGGTTTGCCAGGGAATTGCGTAGTCAGGATATTGCAATGAAATGCGGACAGGGACCGCACCGTTTACTTCTATATTAGGTATATAGCTATCGTATGCCGGTTCAAATACAATCACCTCATCACCGGGTTGCAAAATAGTTGTAAGCGCAGTATATATGGCATAGGTTCCCCCCGGCGTTACAGTTATCTGTTCATTGGGATGAATATTTGTCTTATATAAAGCGGAAACTTTTTCGGCAATACCATCCCGCAACGAGGGTACTCCATTCATGTGTGAATATTGGTTAAAACCATCCCTCATAGCCTTGCAAACCAATGCAGTCAGTTCTTCACTCATAGGAAAATCGGGAAAGCCCTGTCCGAGATTGATAGCATTGTGTTCAAGCGCCAGTTGGCTCATTGTAGTAAAAACTGTGGTGCCTACATTAGGTAGTTTTGAAGTTAGCAGTTCCTGAACGTTCATCCTTGCTGGTTTTGCTTATAAAAATCGAATAACAGCAAAGCAATTTACGGTATAGTTAAGAATAGTTTCAGGCAAAGGTCATCTTAATCTTTCAAAAGGTTTCACGCAACGAACGCAGAGGAGCTAAGGCGCAACGAAAATGCCGAAGACATTTGTTTGTCTTATGAATTGCGTGTATCAGTTTCTCAGCAGAGGCGAACGCAATAATAATCGAGCTTGAGTTTTTCTTTTTTACAAGACGTTATTTAGCAATACACGACTTTCGAATTGACAATGCCGATTTAACCGAACCACATTTTGTATTTGCCATTATTTCGTCAGTGCCATTATATCCGGATCATCAGAAATATTGTTCATTTGTTTTAGTATCCATTGATACTTCCATTGAACAAACCTGCTCATAGGTTTTACAGTAAATACTTTGGGATTGGGCAGGCAGGCAATGATCATCGCAGCTTCGCTCCGGCTGACATTTTTGGCCGATTTATGGAAATATGCCTGCGCAGCAGCTTCAACACCAAAAATGCCGGGGCCCATTTCCACAGTATTCAAATAAACGTCCAGTATTCTTTTCTTACCCCAAACCCATTCAATCATTTTGGTGTAATAGAATTCAGGCGCTTTTCTTATATATCTGAATACGCCATTACCCTGCCACAAAAAAACATTCTTGGCTGTTTGCTGGCTGAGCGTGCTGGCACCCGTACCCCTGATCTTGTTTTTCTTTTTTGAATTGGTCGACAGACTTTTTTCCAATGCCTTCCAGTCAAAACCATCGTGATCCGGGAAAAGCTGATCCTCGCTGGCCATCACCGCTAGCTTGAGATTGGGAGAGATCTCATCCCATTTTACATAATCTCGTTTTAAACCATAACCGAAAAAGTTGGTGAATTGCGTTATGGTAATTGGAGGCATAACCCACTTACATACCACCAGGTAAATATTGGATAGAATGAAGAGTATTATAAAAATGCGTAAAAGCTTTCTGCAAAAACGCCCGAACTTAGAAGACTTAGATTGCTTTGCCATTGCGGCGGCAATATAAGTCAAAAGGGAAAACTAAAAGAGGAATGTTATTAAATGTACGGTGTTGGTGTACGATGGATGACGTTATGTACGATGTTAGGTGTACGATGTACGATGTGAAAGAAGGGGAAAGTACGAATTACGAAGTACGAAGTACGTAAGTGAAACAGGTTCATTTAAATGTATGACGATAGATGTAGGATGTTAAGGGTACGATGTGAAAGAAGGGGAAAGTACGAATTACGAAGTACGAAGTACGTGGGTGAAAC
>CP128386.1:3688546-3806449 GCA_030345135.1 Chitinophagaceae bacterium DXS | reverse complement strand
AGGTTCATTTAAATGTATGACGATAGATGTAGGATGTTAAGGGTACGATGTACAATGTGAAAGAAGGAGAAAGTACGAATTACGAAGTACGAAGTACGTGGGTGAAACAGGTTCATTTAAATGTATGACGATAGATGTAGGATGTTAAGGGTACGATGTACAATGTGAAAGAAGGAGAAAGTACGAATTACGAAGTACGAAGTACGTAGGTGAAACAGGTTCATTTAAATGTGCGGTAATAGATGTAAGATGTACGGTGTACGATGTGGAAGATGGAGAAAGTATGAGTTACGAAGTACGAAGTACATAAGTGAAACAGGTTCATTTAAATGTAACGATGATTAGATGTAGGATGTTAGGTGTACGATGTTGATGAAGGAGAAAGTACGAAGTACGAAGCACTCAGTTGAAACAGGTTCATCAATTTGCGAAGAGCTGCAAACTGAGCAGTTAGCTGACAGCTCTACGGATTCAGCTTCACATACTGCAGCCTGTATTTCTTTCCAACCTTGATTACGTCGGAGTGTGTTACATTCATTATTACCCCGATTCCGGCAACACCTAACGCGATGCCCAGCTTGGTAAGATTATCACCGCTGAACACTTCTTCATTATTGATAAGTCCGTTCGCGATGTTCAACACGGCATAACCACCTCCGCCAATCATAAACAAGGTGCCATTCTTGATAAATTCAAAAGATTCGGGTTGTTTGGGAAAGGCCTTAATATCATTAATATGGATGGGAAAAATTCCGAATGTGCTAGTGTCTGATATGCTCCCTATAGTTCTTACCTGGAACTGGCGGATAAATAATGAATCGTGTCTTATGGCTGTTATATAGCCCGACATCCATTGATAGTTATCTAACCTGCAGTCTATATACGATCCGCTTGTAAAACGCTGTATTGTTTTGTTTCCTTTCCTTAATACTACATAATCTTCTTGTGCCTGAACGTGGAATGCCGAAAACAGGATTGTAGCCAGTACCAGAATTTTGATCATGCTGATGGTTGATTGTTAAAACTAGCAAACGGTGCTTTAAACGCAATGTTAAAGTCCATTAACTTACAACCCCATCAACCGGTTAATTGTTTAGTGCAGTCAGTATTTTTTGTTGCACATCTTTAAACTCATCCGGACTGAGCTTTAATTTATGACGGGTGAAGTTGAGATCATCGGCAGAATTAATAGGAATCAGGTGCACATGTGCATGAGGCACATCAAGGCCAATTACTTCGACGCCGCAACGGTTACAATGAAAAGATTTTTCGATGGCTTTGGCAATTGGTTGTGCAAATATGAACAACTGGCTGATGTACTCCTGCGGCAGATCAAAGAAATTGTCCACTTCAATTTTCGGAACCACCAAAACATGACCGCGAACAAGCGGAAAAATATCCAGAAACGCGATGAATTGATCGTTCTCTGCAACTTTATAAGAAGGGATTTCGCCTGCTATAATTTTTGAGAAGATTGTCATACAGTTGTTTTATACGGCAATTGTAAGCAATATTTTTAAGTTGTACGTTATATGCGGCAGGTTTTAGTATTTGCAGCCCTTAACGCTTCGGCATTGTCGCACGTCTTCTTCAGACATAAAAGAGGCGCAGTAATTGCTGCGCCTCTTTCAAATATCATGATAAGGCCTTAGATCGTTATATTGTCCACCTTAAATTTCAATACACCGGTGGGCGCTTTAACCTCCGCAATGTCGCCGATGGTTTTGCCAAGCAAGCCCTGGCCAATAGGAGATGAAACCGAAACTTTCCCGCTTTTCAGATCAGCTTCTTTTTCACCGACAATCTGATAGGTAAAAGTCTTTTTAGTGGCAACATTCGTTATTGTGACCTTCGTTAATATTGAAACTTTGCTGGTATCAATTTCACTTGCTTCAACAATCCTGGAGCTTGCAATCTGCGATTCCAACAGCGCCATTTTAGCTTCCAATATTCCCTGAGCCTCTTTGGCAGCATCATATTCGGCGTTTTCACGCAGATCACCCTTTTCCCTCGCTTCAGCAATGGCTCTTGATGCGGCAGGACGCTCCACGGTTTTCATATGATGAAGCTCTTCCCTCATTTTTTCAAATGCTTCTTTAGACACGTACATTACATCACTCATAGTCTTCTGGTTTTGAAGGGGGTAAAAAAAATACAACGCCACATCCAATGCGTAGCGTTGCAGTAAATACAAATTTAAAAAACCTTTTTCAAAACAAACAAATTCTTACCCGCTATTCTATCAGAGAATTTTAACAAAAAACGGCATACTAAACCTGTTTTTTTTCCGTTTGTGATAATATGGGGCCGGATATTAATTAGTTATTAAAACGACTGGTAGACTTCAGGAAATTTAAATACTCGCTGCATTCTCTCAACTCATTCCCCCGATAGGAACCTTAAATAGAATGGCGATGAAAAAAAACGTTTCTTCCACAACTTCCTTACATCATTATGATGTTGGCAATGAAATAAATGGTCATTTTTATTGGGTTGGCCATTGTTCAAACGGCATTCATTATTCAGCCGGACAAACGTTCAATATTAAACAGCCGGGGCGTTTACGGGCGATCAAATTGTTTTCCGAAATGGTGACTGCACATACTGATGCAAGCATTACGCTGTTTGAGTTTGATGAAAGAAATCACGTGTGGCAGAAGCCGTTGCTCGAAAAACATGTGAAAGTAGATCACTCAACTGATGGCCAATGGCTCGAGTTTAATATGGATGGAATTGTGTTGGATGCTCACAGGCAGTATGGCTTTAAAATTAGTTGTAATAACGGCGGAATGATTGCCATTGGGGAAGGCAGCTGGACGGAAAAAGACCCTTACCCGGACGGCGAGGAATGGACGGGTTCTTCAGAAAATGCCTCCGGTTCATTTTACCGTAACCATGATCTTACTTTCCTGGCAACGATAGAGGGGAGGTAAAAGCTGAAAGCCTAAAGCCCAAAGCTTAAAACCTGGCTGGAGATGATGCGGCATGGTAAAGATGTATCCAGGCTTAAAGCTAAAAGCCTAAAGCTTAAAACCGGGTGAAAGAAAATGGTGAGATAATTTTATCTATAACTAATGCCGAGGGGTTACTTACCTCTCAGGTCCTCGCCAATAAAACAAAATATCTTGCATTCGCATCGGTTGCTGAAAGCTGATAGCTCAAAGCTGACAGCTATATCCCTATCTTATCCAACACAATTTTCGCCATCAAATAATATGCTTCATGACTGTAACCTGCAATATGCGGAGTTATAATAACATTGGGGCGATTGCAAAGATTTTCCAGCTGTAATTTTTGTTCTTCTGTGTAAGTTTCCAGCTTTTCGTTTTCTAAAACATCCAGTGCGGCGCCTGCAATTTTCCCATTATCTAATGCACGGATAATCGCCGAAGCATCTGTTACCTTACCACGGCAAGCGGTAATGAAATAAGGCTTTTTTTCAAGGCTATTGAAAAATGCATCATTTGCGTAGTGAAAGGTTTCGTCCGTTAAGGGGAGATTTAGGCTGATCACATCTGCATACCTGGCTATCTGCTCCACATTGGCTTCGTGCACATGATCTTTGGCGAAATCAAATTTATATTTATCGTGAGCAAGCACAGTTACTCCAAAAGAGCCAAGCAATTTTGCAAGAGCGCCGCCGGTATTACCAAAGCCTATGATGCCGACAGTTTTGCCGAATAGTTCGGTTCCTCTGTTCGCGTCGCGGATCCATTTGCCTTCTTTTACTTCATTGAAGCTGCTGCCGATCTTGTTCATCATGTTTAGAATGAAACCCATTGAATGTTCAGCAACAGCATTACGGTTCCCTTCAGGACTGCTTACACAAAGTATGCCTTTGCTCTCTGCATAAGGAACGTCGATCAGTTCCATTCCGCTGCCGAGTCTGCCGATCCATTTCAGCATGGGAGCGCTATCGAGAATGTCTTTGTCAATTTTTAACCTGGTAGTAACGATCAAACCAGACACTTCAGCAAGCGCGCCATTCTTCAGCTCATCGTAAGTAATAGCCGGAAGATAAATGATCTCGTAACCACTGCTCTCTAATCTTGTCCTTAAATACTCGTGTGTTTTGGCGGTAATTAAAACTTTCGGTTGCACTGCTGAAATTTTTTTGAGCAGCAAAGTAACAATTTTTGAACCACAGAGACATGGCGCCACGGGCGAAACACTAAAATTTATTTAATTGAAAATTGACAGTTGACAATTGACAATAGCTGAGACACGGAGAATTCCCATCTTTCAGGAGACAATATTCGCTCAGGAAATGGTTTTGAGCTTTAAGCTTTGCGCTTTAAGCTTTCTTTTATTTCATTCTAAACGTTAGTGCGGCAAAATCGTCTATTGAAAGTTGTTCGGCGCGTTTATTAAAGATTTCATCTTTTAATACATCTTCTGAGAACAGGCTGCGGGATGCATTTCGCAACGTTTTTCTGCGTTGGTTAAAAGAGGTTTTTACTACTGTGAAAAAATCTTTTACAGACCTCATTTCGTAAGCATTCGTTTTTCTTACAAGTCTTATAACGCCGCTCATTACTTTGGGTGGAGGATTAAAGCAGCCCTGCGGCACATCAAACAGGTATTCCACATCATAAAACGCTTGTATTAACACACTAATAATGCCGTACACCTTGCTGTTGGGTTTAGCAGCAACACGCTGGGCTACTTCTTTCTGGAACATACCGATACACACAGGCACCTGATCTTTCCAATCAAGAACTTTAAAAAGTATTTGTGAAGAAATGTTATAAGGAAAGTTGCCTACGACTATAAAATTGTTGTCAAAAGGGGCATCAATATCCAGGAAGCTTTTATGGATGATCTTATCTTTTAATCCGGGGTAAGTGTGTTCCAGGTAAGTTACTTTCTCGTCATCCAGCTCAACCGCTTTGAAGTCAATATTAGCAAGCTGAATAAGGTGTTTGGTAAGCGCACCTCCACCGGGGCCAACTTCCAATAATTGCGTAATTGCAGTATCTTCTAAACTCTTCTCCAGCGCAGCAACAATCTTACGGCAAATGTTCTCATCTCTCAAAAAGTGCTGTCCAAGTGATTTTTTTAGTGTGTACTGCATCGTACAAAAGTAAGGCATATGTACGATGTTCGGTGTTGGATGTACGGTGTACGATGTTAGATGTCTGATGTGATTAAATGCGACAGCGTGGGATTTTAAGTACGAAGTACGAGTTACGAAGTACTTAGGCGCAGCAGGCGGCTTTTGATGTAGGAGGTTAGATGCCCGCCCATACCGACGGCACGTTCGGGCGGGTACGGTGTACGATGTAGTGGAAATGTCTGATGTTAGTTTAAACCTGATAGACATCCTATCGTTCTTATACCTCAAGCCTTATAGCTCATATCTTATGCCTGATACCTGACGCCTGAAACCTGATACCCAAGCTCAGAGCTAATAGCTGACAGCTCACAGCCAAAAGAAAAGACCCTGCCCTCAAACGAGAACAAGGTCCTTCTGGTTGTCCCAACTTTAACCGACTTATATAGCGAATCTTGCTATTAAATACTGTGAGGGATTTCCCCAAAATATTGAAGCTGTTTTTACTGCTTTTGCTTTTGGTGCAGCTGGCTGTTCTTGTGGAGCTGCAGGTTTTTCGGGTTGATAATGGTAGCGTGTGCTATCATCTTTTAATTTGTTTTCCAGCTCTTTTTGTTTTTCATCCAGCTCTTTGCGTTGGCGTTGAATTTCGTCCAGTTCGTCCTTGTGAATTTCGCTGTCACGTTGCTTTTCATCCAATTCATCCTTAGAAGGTTTGGTACTTTTTAGTCCTTCAGCAGTCATCACATATTCTGTGTTTTCGCGCCAGCTATAGCCTTCGTTCCAATTGTCTTCCCATTCAACATTCCAGCCTCTTCTGCGATTGTAGTTAAAGTTTACATTGAACCATTTATAGCCATTGATACTTTCGTCCAGTTCTATTTTCTTTCCTACCGGTACTTCTATGATCACCAATACCTGTTGGTTGTGAAATTTGTTATTTTTTGTGATAGCAAATCCATTGGGTAAGGTAAGTATGCTGTCTGCCTGGTTTATCCTGAAATCTATTTTTTGTGCATTGTTTCTGGCGATTGCAGGATTGATACCGTGACTGAATTTTACCATTTGCAGGTGATAGTCTTTATCGTTGCTTTTTACAACACTCACTCTAACGGTGCGCATGATCAGGCTGTCTTCATTAATTCCGTAAAAGAGACCATCATCATCCCAGTGAATGCCGTACCAGTCGCTACCTTCAAAGTTGTAAGAGATCCTTGGAGTGGTCACGAACAGTTTGTTGCTGGTGGGCTGCACAAGACTTACTTTTTCTTCAACTCCACTCTTTGTTCTGTAGCTGCGGGCTATAGAAGCAGCAAGACAAATAGCGCAGATCAAACCAATCACCCACAAACCGCTGAATATATAACCCAGGTAAGGGTTTTTAGATCTCACTCTCAGAATTCTTCTTACCAGCCAGGTGAAGAAGCCTAAGATAGGTACACCTAAGAACAGCAGTACAGTGGCCCAGGCAAGTGAGGTTTGATTAAAACCATCAAGGAAGAAGGTTTTCAGAGGCATTACACTTACACCACCTATGATCATACCAATTAAAGCCACGAGTAACGCGAAGGCAATAACACCAGCGATGAAGAGAAAGAAAGCTTTAAAAATGATGCCTATTACGTGCCCAATTCTGCTGCCATTTTTTTTTGCTGTCGCGCCTATTTCAGAACCCATTTGCTGGGCTTTATCCTTAAATTCAGTTCCCCATTTTTCAGCGCGGGTCTTAAAACCTGAAAGGTCTTCCTGGATGGTGTTTTTTATGGTATTAAGGTCTACTTTTTCGCCACGCATTTCCAGTTTTTCAGAAGCTGTATTTGCTTCAGGAATTAAAGCCCATAGAATTACATATATAATAAACAGCGTACTTCCGAATGATCCGAATATCACACCGGGGAAAGGATCAAAATGCCAGAAGATATTTCTGAAAATAGAGGTGATAATACCCAACAACAGCGGGAAAGCGAATATTAACCGGGGGATCCAAACGGCAATGTCAAAATAAGCAGCGATACCGCTCGCAACACCCGCAATTACCTTATCCTCCGGGTTACGAAAAAGACGCTTTCTTATTTCCTCCCTTTGCAGCGTACGCTTTGGGAGGATGATCCACATTAATATATAGATAAGGAAGCCTGCTCCAAACCCGCCGATGGTTATTACCGCGAAAAGAATACGGACAATAGCCGGATCAATTCTAAGGTAGTTTGCCAGGCCGGCACAAACACCACCTAAAATTTTATCATCTTCGTCACGATACAAGCGTCCACGCCCTGTAGATGTATAAGTTTCAGATTGTTGTTTGCTGCCACTGTATGAGCCACTGTTAGCAGAATGACTGTTTGCCTCGCTGCCAAGCTGAGATTTCACTTTGGTTTCATCATCATCAAAATCTTCAGGGCGGCCCATGCTGGCGATTATGGCGTTTACATCATCCTCAGTAATGCATGTACTACCTTTTTTTAAGGATTCGCTAAACAGTTCGGCTATACGACCCTCAATGTCATTGATTATTTCGTCACGTCCTTCCTCGTTGGCAAAGAAATTCCGAAGGCTTTCAACATACTGTTTCAATATGTCGTAGGCGGCCTCTTCTATCGGAATCACCCGGCCTTGAAAGTTTATATTGATTACCTTTTTCATGGTATAAAAGTTATTGGTTAGTGTTGGGAGTTTCTGTTAGTTGTCCGTTGGTTTGGGTTGTGATTGCATCTACCGCGTCAGCCAGTTCCTGCCAGGTTCTTTCCAGTTCATTGTAAAACTCAAGTCCTTTGTCAGTCATGCTGAAATATTTGCGTGGGGGTCCGGAGCTGCTTTCAACCCATCTGTAGGTGAGAAGCCCCGCATTTTTTAACCTGGTTAAGAGCGGATAGAGGGTTCCTTCCAGGATTTGAAGGTTGGCCGCTTTCATGCTATCAACAATATCACTCGGATAAACTTCTCCTTTTCTAATAATTGATAGAATGCAAAACTCCAATACCCCTTTCCTCATTTGGCTTTGTGTGTTTTGAATATCCATATCCGGGGTTTTTATTTTTTTATTGTTTCTCCGCTTTCGCGGTGTTTTGTTTCATTGACAACACAAAGATGGGGTAAATTTTAGTACTATGCAACACATAGTACCAGTTTTTTTTCAGTAATGGGTATGAGGCAGTATTCTATAATGTAATAACTATTTGATTTTGAAGTAATTAAATTTGTTTGAAATTTTTTCACTTAGGATGAACGGTGATAAAATTTGATGAACGGCGAATTTGAAGAATTAAATAATCCTCATCATGATAAAAATTGATAATATATTTGCCTGAATGCTCAACGCATGATTATTAATGAACCCCAAAACCTTAAAAATGTCACAGTCTTTATTCGATGAGATTAAGAGCATTATTGTTGAATCCCGCAGACAAACACTCAAATCAATTAACAGCGTACTGTTAAGCACATATTGGCAGATTGGGAAACTGATTGTTCAGGACGAACAAAATGGCAATGCCCGTGCGGAATATGGCAAGGCTATTCTGAAAAATCTGAGCGTACAGCTTACACTGGAATTTGGAAAAGGATTTGATGAACGTAATTTGAATAATATGCGGGCTTTTTACAGCTCGTTTCCAATTTGGAACGCAGTGCGTACCGAATTGAGTTGGACTCATTATCGTATTATAAGCAGGCAGGAAACGTCCGAAAAAAGATCATATTATATAAACGAAGCTATTCAAGGTAATTGGAACAGCCGTACACTAGACCGGAATATTCAAAGCTTATATTTTGAGCGAAATGTAAAACAAGCCCAAAAACAGTCTTTAGCAGAGTCCTTTTCAGTCAATGACCTGATCAAAGATCCATATATACTTGAGTTTGCGGGACTCTCGGGTCAAAATCTGCCTTTAGAGAAAGATTTAGAAGATGCTGTGACAACTCATTTGCAGCAATTTTTGATGGAGCTGGGTAAAGGATTTGCTTTTGTGGCTCGTCAACAGCATATCGTGACCGACAGTTCGGATTATTTTATTGACCTGGTATTTTATAATTATTATCTGAAATGCTTTGTTTTGATTGATTTAAAAAGAGGTAAACTGAGTCACCAGGACATTGGCCAGATGGACATGTACAGACGTATGTATGATGACCTGAAAACGACTGACGGAGACAATCCCACAATTGGACTTTTGCTATGTTCTGAAAAAGATGAAACTATCGTTAAGTATTCTATGTTAGCTGAAAACCGGCAGCTCTTTGCCAGTAAATACCTGTTGTATTTGCCGGAAGAGGCGGAACTCAAAAAGCTGATAGAAAACGACCGGCAGTTACATGAGCTGAAAAAAAGGGAACAAAAATCAGGCTGATCCGGCATACCGCTTTGGTCAGCTGTGAAACCTTGCGGAGAAACTCAAACATCCGGCCAGAGCCGGATGTTATTTTTAATTCTTAGCTATAAAGATGGATTTCAATTGTTCTATTAAAGCGCCGTTACCATTTACGCTGATGTTATTGATTTTTTCTGAAATTTTTTCAACATACTCCATTTCTTTCAGCTTCCATAACATTTTATTTTCTTCCATTAGTTTAGCAGTATTCAACAGGCTTCTTGTGCTCGCTGTTTCTTCTCTTCGCATAATGGTATTTGCCTGTGCTTTTTTCTCTGCAACCAGCACATGGTTCATTATCTCTTTTATATCGCCGGGCAATATAATATCCCTGATGCCAAAGCCTGTAACTTCTACTCCCAGCACTATCGCGTTTTCTTTTACACGTTCCAATACAAAAGGAGCAATGCTTTCTTTCTTTTCAAGCAGTTCGTCAAATCCATAGCCTGCAATGTATTCCCGCAATGCCAACTGGAAAGAAATGTACAATTGCTTATCGTACTCCTTATTTTGCAGAAGAGCTTTTTCTATGTCGATAACTTTGTACTGCGCCCATGCGTTGATTCGCAATGTTGCCTTATCCCTGGTTATTATTTCCTGGCCGTTTATTTCCAATTGTGCCTGACGCTTATCCACTTTACCAATAGATACAGAGATTGCATTCTTCCACCAATAATATACGCCACCAGAAATGGTTTGTACATATTTTCCGTCAACGAAAAGAATTGCCTGCTCATAACCTTCTACAGTTAAGCTGCGTACATAGTTAGCCAGCAATTTATTTTGCAGAACCGATCTTTCAATTGGTTCGGTTATTTCTACCTTGCTAATATCAGCGCGAACAAAAGTGCGTTGAATAGCATTTTTCCAATAAGCATATCTACCAGTGGTCAGCACTTGTTTCAGCAATCCATCTTCATACTGCAACGCGATTTCATTATCACCGACGATTACAATCTCCAGCATCTCTGCGATATAAGCATCTTGTAACAGAATATTTAACTCAACAGGAGCGATAAATGGTTTTGTTAAATCAAACAATACGATATTTTCCAAACCCCAAAACCAGTAGCTCCCTTCTTTCAACAGGCGTTGATATACGCCACGTTTGAATACCAAACCAACCTGGTAGGCATTCACTCTTACATTTTTCATGTCTGTGTTTTTATATATCTTCTGAATAATTTTTCCTGATATTAAAGCACGACCGTTCTTAACCTGTACATGGCGGATATCAGCTGCCGTATGATTGATCAAAGCAGTTTTCCGAGTCTCTTGTCAATTCCATTTGAGCAAGATAAAAGAGCTTTGCTGCTTAATACTTTAGCCTGATACGCTGGCCAGACACCTGTTGCCATTGCTTTGCGTGCACACACGCGTTAAAGCAAACGACACAGAACGGTCCATACTTTAAGTAAATCGCCATTTTTTTGGAAGCAGCGGACTTCCCTGCTTTACCTGCCATTAGGCTACCCGTTTTCAGCGGAGCAGGATTCGAACCTGCATGGAAGCTGTTGCTCTACCAACTGAGCTACAAGGCAATTGCCCCGCGGGGACTTGAACCCCGGACACACAGTGTTATTGGAGGAAATTGCATATTAACGCAACAGCATACAGCAGGTTACTACCGCTGCACTATGGTGTAATAAAACACACATCCGGTTTGCTGAAACATGCCAATTCCCTTCTTGCCGTTAAGCAAGCCTTTATGTTCATTACCCAATGTAGAGTTGATGAACAATTATTTTAAAAATCTTATTGAACAACTTTATTCGCGCAGCTTGAACTTGCAAACGCTTCAGGTTTTGCTTTAAAAACAAATCCCATTCCTGTAATGAAGCTCATAGCATCTTTCAATGCACCATTGCTTTTGAATGTAGGGTTGGTATTGATATCAGCATGAACTTCCAGATCCACGCCATATTTTGAAAAAATGCCGCATAGTGCGTAGGCAACTTCAATGCTTTTGCTGGCTTCTGTTAACATCCTTTGTTTGATATGCATTTTCTGACTGGTAATCTCATTGCGTAAGTACATAAAACCTCCTTTGCCTTTACGAATGAAAACAATTACCGTAGCAAATTCTGTTTCATCGCCCTTCACCTGGCTGTCTGTGCCAATACAAACTTTCATTTCATTGCCTGCGGATATTTCCTTTGACAAAGTGTTTGCTACTTCTTCAGTAATAGGAATGTAAACCCTTTGCCCACTCAGTTTCCGCCATCGTTGATTCTGTTCCATAGCATGCTTTTTTACATTTTCTTCATAAGTGGTGTCCAAAGGAATCGAACCTTCTTAGCCGGATTTTCAGTCCGGTGCATAGACCAACTCTGCCAAGACACCTGTTGCTTCTTATATTTAAAGGCGGAGAGAGAGGGATTCGAACCCCCGGACCCTAAAAGGCTGACTGTTTTCAAGACAGTGTCCTCGACCAACCGGACGCTCTCCAAGTGTGAGTGATAAGATTCGAACTTATTTATCCCGAAGGCAACGGTTTTACAGACCGCCACGGCTCTCCAGCTTCGTCGCACTCACTCATTGCGGATGAAGAAAGATTCGAACTTTCAACCATCGGCTTAACAAGCCGCAGCTCTGCCATTGAGCTATTCATCCTTCGTGATCCCGCCGGGATTTGAACCCGGAACCTATCGGTTAAAAGCCGATTACTCTGCCAGTTGAGCCACGAGATCTTATGTGTATTTGTATACTGTTGACCTGACCGGACTTGAACCGGTAACCTTTTGCGTATAAGGCAACCGCTCTTACCATTGAGCTACAGGTCAGTTTTGGTTGACTCCGGGACTCGAACCCTGTTCTCCACATCCACAGTGTGGCGCTTTGCCAGTTAAGCTAAAGCCAACATGTTTGTTATTGGGGCCGGATTTGAACCCGCATCTTCAGAGTCAAAATCTGAAATGCTAACCATTTGCACCACCCAATAGTAGCCTGTATGGGAGTTGAACCCATATCATCACATCGAAAGTGTGATATCCTGAACCGTTAGACGAACAGGCCCCAGTTTAAAAAGGATCAGCGTTTAACATCTTTGTTGCTGCTTTCGTTTGGGCCAATAAAAAAGCCCGGTCATTTTGTGACCGGGCCCTAAATAAGTATGTATTAACTTATGTATGGACGTTAGCCGGTCCTGGAAATTCGCTTTTACTCTCATTGCCTGTATGCTGTATATGTTGCACAGGCTGATTAAGCTTATAGCACACAGTATATAAGAACATGAGATTCATGCGGTATTTGTTAAATCGGGTATGTTGTAATTCTTTGTTCATTTTGATCATTATTTAGCCAGATCCAGGAAACGCATTTTTTGTGAGCCTGACATTGTGGACATAAAAAAGCCCCGCTTTTTGCGAGGCATATCCTTCAGTGATTTTGTGGGGTTCACTCATCAACAGCAGTATATGCCTCAAAAATGATATAGCCGAATTCCTGGCTAAACTCATTATTTGATTTTATATGTAATTGTATGCGTGGCATATATGGTTAATAATTTTTTACGTTGCAAAGATTTGGATTAATTTTTCAATCCTCCAAATTTTTTTCACATTTTTTTATGATATTATTTTTAAGGAAAATATTTGAATTGAAATTTTCACTTAAAGAGTGCAAAAAGGTAAAGTATGATGGGGCTTGTGGCTTTTATCGATTATCTGTTTTCCCTTTTCCCGGAAAAAGAAAAATATACTGCAATTTTTAACGGCAATTTGCTGCTCCCATACAAATGCCCGGACGAAACAGCACCTTCATATCTGCAAATCGATGACTCCAAATAGAAGAACTTTTAAATTAATTATCGCTCAATCCAAAAAATCTCCTCAATCTTTTAAATCGCGGTCCCAGCTTCATTTCTCCTAAAAAATCCTTAATTACCGCACATTTGCACCTGTAATTTAAAAAGGCAATCATTTTTTTTATTGTAAATCAATGTGTTGCAGAAGTGTGTATCAAAATAAATTTCCAATTCGTTGGTAAATCCAATTACTAAACGCAACTTTGCGCTCCATTAAAAAAGTCATTGGGATGGCAATGACACAAATTAAAAACTATGAGTAATCTTCATTTCACTACCAAACATGCGAACGAGGCTACAGTACAGCGTACCTGGTACGTTGTAGACGGTACCAATCAAACCGTAGGTCGCATAAGCTCTAAAATTGCCGCTATTTTACGTGGTAAGAATAAGGCTTATTACACACCTCATGTTGATTGTGGCGATTTCGTAATTGTAATTAATGCTGACAAAGTTACTTTCACAGGCAGCAAACTGGATGACAAAACTTATATTAACTTCTCTGGTTACCCAGGTGGTAAAAAAGAAGAGGTTGCAAAAGATCTGTTGAAGCGTCGCCCTGAAGTTGTGATGGAAAGAGCAGTAAAAGGTATGTTACCTAAAAACCGTCTGGGCCGCAAAATGATCAAAAAATTATTTGTGTATGCAGGTGCTCAGCATCCTCACTTCGCACAGCAACCTAAAGAATTAAAATTCTAATTAACTCATTCCTAATTATCATAAATGGAAAAGCAAAAAAATGCAGTTGGTCGTCGTAAAGAAGCCGTAACCCGCGTTTTCATCAGCAAGGGTGAAGGTAACATTACTGTTAACGGCAAAAACTATACAGAATATTTTCCGCTGGTTTACTTACAGAACCAGGTGGAAGTTCCTTTGAAAGCTATCGAATCTGCTGACAAATTTGATGTTAAGATCAATGCAACAGGTGGTGGTTTAAAAGGTCAGGCAGAAGCAGCTAAACTGGGTATCTCCCGTGCTTTGCTTGAAATTAATCCTGAATACCGTCCTACGTTAAAAGCTGCTGGTTGCTTAACTCGTGACCCTCGTGGTGTTGAACGTAAGAAATTCGGTCACAAGAAAGCTCGTAGAAGCTACCAGTTCAGTAAACGTTAATATTATTTATTTGAGATTTGAGATTGAAAATTTGAAATGTTCAATTTTAAATCTGATAAGAGAGATCAAGTTGCTAAATCAATCAATCTCGAATTTCAAATCTCAAATCTCAAATTTCAAATTATTCAAACTATAACAATGGAAAATAACACTTCATTACAACAACAATTGCTCGAAGCAGGTGTGCATTTTGGTCACTTGCGTAAGAAGTGGAATCCTAAGATGTTACCTTACATCTTTGCTGAAAAGAAAGGTATTCACATCATAGATTTAAATAAAACTGTTGATGGCCTGCAGGAAGCTGCTGCTGCTTTGAAACAGATAGCTAAAAGTGGCAAAAAGATCATGTTTGTTGCCACTAAAAAACAAGCAAAAGAAATCGTTAGCGAGTGCGCTAAAAAAGTAAATATGCCTTTCGCCACTGAACGTTGGTTGGGTGGTATGTTAACTAACTTCAACACTGTTCGTAAAAGCGTTAAGAAAATGCAGAGCATCGAAAAAATGCTTGCTGACGGTAGCGCTGAGAACATCACAAAGAAAGAGCGTTTGATGCTGAGCCGCGACAGAGAAAAAATGGAAAAAGTATTGGGCGGTATCGCTCAGCTTGGCCGTTTACCAGCAGCATTGTTCCTGATTGACATCGGGCACGAGCACATCGCTTTGGCTGAAGCTAAACGTTTAGGCATCACTACTTTTGGTATGGTTGATACCAACTGTGATCCTAACAAAGTTGATTTCGCTATTCCTTCAAACGACGATGCTACTAAATCTATCGCTATCGTTACCAACTACATCACTGCTGCTATAGCTGAAGGTTTGGCTGAACGCCAGGCTGCTAAAGAAGATGACGTAGAAGAAGTTGACAACGAAGCTGAAAAGAAAGCTGCTCGTTTACTTGCTGAGGCAGAAGCTGAAGGTGGACGTGGTGGTCGCTCCCGTGGCGGCAACAACGCACCCGGCGGAGCTGGTGCAGGACAACCTAAACGTCGTGTACCAGGTGGCGCTAGCCGCAGAACTGGTGGTGGCGGTCAGGGTGGTGGTCCAAGAAGATAATCACTTGTATAAATGATAATTGGGTCATTAATCCTTCAGTGATTATTGACCCAACTTTTATATATAATCTGCCTATCGGTTAAATAAACATGAAGTCAACAAATACTTCAATATTTCACCGACATTTATTCATTCAACATTCAAATTATATAATATGTCAACTGTAACAATTACAGCCGCTGATATTAACAAGTTGCGCCAGGCAACAGGCGCCGGTATGATGGATTGCCGTAAAGCTTTAACTGAAACAAACGGTGATTTTGAAGCTGCTATTGACTGGTTGCGTAAACAAGGACAAAAAGTTGCTGCTAAACGTAGCGACCGTGAAGCTAAAGAAGGTGTTGTTATTGCTAAAACAACTGCAGATAACAAAACCGGTTTCGTAGTGTTGATCAGCTGTGAGACTGACTTCGTAAGTAAGAATGCTGATTTCGTTGCTTTCGCTCAGAGCATTGCTGATGCTGCTGTTGAAAACAACGTAAAAACTGCTGAAGAACTGAATGAAGTTTCTATCAACGGTGCTAAAGTTGCAGATCTTATCAATGATAAATTAGCTTCTATCGGTGAAAAAATCGGTGTTGCCAGATTTGAAAGAGTGGATGCACCTTATGTTGCTTCTTATATCCATGGCGCTAACAGAATGGGTGTATTGGTTGCTCTTACCAAAGAAGCTGCTGAAGCAGGTAAAGACGTAGCTATGCAGATTGCTGCTATGAACCCTGTTGCGGTAGATGCTGACAGCGTTCCTGCTGAAACAGTAGAAAGAGAAAGAGCTATCGTAGTAGAAACTATGAAAGCTGATCCTAAAATGGCTGGTAAACCTGACGAAATGATCGCTAAGATCGCTGAAGGTAAACTGAACGCCTTCTTCAAAGAACAGACTTTATTGGCTCAGCCTTTCGTTAAAGACGGAAGCAAGAGCGTTGCTGACTACCTGAAGAGCGTTGACAGCGATCTGAAAGTGATCGAATTCAAACGCGTAGCTTTAGGCTAGTTTTAAGTTGTACGTTTTAAGTTATACGTTGTACGTTTATTGTAGCGAAGATTAGTAGTTAGGAGACGTACACGTTTAAGATACGAGCCCGGTGCGAAAGTGCCGGGTTTTTTTGTAGCTGTGAGCTATCAGCTATCAGCTGTGAGCCTGGCCACGATACTTGGGAGTTACTCCCGTATAATAGAGTTATCAGTCTACAGGATAATTCGCGTGTAGTAGTTATTCCGCGAGCTTGTGAACAGCTTTAGTGTACTCTCATGATATTGGAACAGTCTTTTTCAATCGCAATTACGGCAACTAATTCCATTGTGTGCTGGTAAAAAGCTGAAAGCTAACAGCTAAATCCAAAGAATGTGTTCTGATCGGCTGGTTCCGGTGCAGCATATTTTATCTGAACATAATAAGAGAAAGTGTTTCAATTGAGTGACAGCAGGGCTGATAGCTGAAAGCTGAAAGCTGATAGCTGCTAAAATTTCCCATTCTCAATAAAATTCAGGTTCTTTGCAACCACTTATTTAAGTAAACTGTAATCTACAACCATATGCAGCCTAAATACAAGCGTATTCTTTTAAAACTTTCCGGAGAGGCATTGATGGGTAACCAGTCCCACGGATTTGATCCTTTTAACGCGGCGATCATTGAACAGTATGCAAATGATATTAAAGAAATTGTGAATACGGGAGCGCAGGTTGCAATAGTTATCGGCGGCGGAAACATCTATCGCGGTTTGAATGAAAAAGAAAGTGGCATAGAAAGAGCTCATGGGGATTATATGGGCATGCTGGCGACAATGATCAATGGTATGGCCATGCAGGCAATGCTGGAAAAGATCGGCGTGTACACCCGGTTGCAGAGCGCCATTAAAATGGAGCAGATAGCTGAGCCCTATATCCGCAGAAGAGCAATGCGCCACCTTGAGAAAGGCCGCGTGGTGATTTTCGGGGCCGGCACAGGTAATCCTTATTTTACCACCGATACTGCTGGCTCTTTACGCGCGATTGAAATTCAAGCTGATGTGATACTGAAAGGAACTAGGGTCGATGGCATTTACACGGCAGATCCCGAAAAAGATCCTACCGCTACCAAATATGAAAACATTACTTTCCAGGAGTGCATATTGAAAGGCCTTAAAGTAATGGACATGACGGCCTTTACACTTTGCATGGAAAACAAGTTGCCAATTATTGTGTTCGACATGAACAAGCCCGGCAACCTGATGAAAGTAGTAAAAGGAGAAAAAGTGGGAACATTAGTAAGTTAACAAAAGCAGCGTAACAGCTGCTTTTTTAGTTTGCGTCACACAAAGAATTTAGATAAATTGTGAAAAGGAACCGCTTAACGAACCTTGCTTTAAAAAGGTAAGCGAAAGCTATTCCACCTTTTCAATTTTCAACTTTCAACTATCAATTATCTCTGCAGGATTATGTTCTCTACATCGCAATTATTATGTATGTTTGAACATTCCGATTAAATTATACCAAGTGGATCTTAAAATAAGTCATAAAAGCAAACTGCCTTTACACATTCAGGTTGAGGAGTTATTAAGAAAGCTTATTGCACTAAAAGAATACCAAAACGGTGCTTTTTTACCAAAGGAAGTTGAATTGGCCAACCGCCTTGGTGTGTCCCGCAATACCATTCGCCAGGCAACCAACAAGCTGGAATATGAAGGCCTGCTTACCCGTAAAAAAGGCGTGGGTACCAAGGTAGCCCCGCAGGAAAAATTATCTACGGGACTTAACAACTGGTATAGTTTCACCAAGGAGATGCAAAGCCGTGGCATCGACGTTTCCAACCTGCTGCTGAAATTGGAAACCGTGAAAGCCAATGAAAAAATGGCTACTTTCTTTAATATAAAACCGGGAACACCTGTTATCAAGCTGTCCAAGCTTAAAGGTGTAGGAGACAAGCCGATCGTTTATTTTGAAAGCTACTTTCATCCACGAATTGTTATCGACAAAAAAGACGACCTGAATAAACCGCTGTACACTTTACTGGAAGAGAAATTCGGCATCGTTGCTGAACGCTCCAGCGAAAACATCAGTGCCCGTGCCGCCGGCAAGATCGCCAAAAGACTGCAGGTAGAATCCCAGGCGCCAATCCTTTTCAGGGAAAGATTTGTCTACGACCTCGGCGATCGCCCCATCGAATACAATCTGGGCTATTATCATTCTGAAAGATTTACCTACTCGATAGATATTAAGAAGTAGTTGAGTTGTAAGTTATACGTTATACGTTTATCGAAGCGAAGCGTTTGCCATTGAGGCACTGAAGCACTGATTTGTATTTTTCGTGTTTAGCAAATTCAGCATCAACGTTAAACAATATTGCTTTTTTTCATTGTGCTCCTTTGCGCCCATCGTGTCTTCGTGGTTCAATCTTTGTGCTTCTTCCTGTCTTTGCTTCTTCGTGGCAAAAAACGATGTGTTTCTCCGTGCCGCCCTGTCTCCGTGGTTCAACGTCTCCGTGGTTCCCAAAAACATGATTCTTATCAGTTGTCAATAAAAACTATGTTCATATGTATGAACATATTAAACTAATACGTACCTTTCATTTCCAAAAGATACTTAAAATATGTCAAAGCGCTTGCCATTTTTGATACAATTGCTGCCTGTTTTCTTTGGATTTTTCATAATGGGGTTTGCGGATGTGGTTGGCATTTCCGCAAATTATATAAAACGGGACTTTTCGCTTTCCGATACCGTTACCAACACCCTGCCGTTCATGGTGTTTCTTTGGTTTGCTGTTTTTTCCATTCCTACCAGCATGCTAATGAACAAGATCGGTAGAAAGAACACTGTCTTGTTAAGCTTTGTTATCAGTGCAGTATCACTCATTCTTCCCCTTTTAAGCTATTCTTTCCCGGTCATTCTGTTTGCATTTTGCCTGCTGGGTATTGGTAATACCGTACTGCAGGTGTCATTGAATCCATTGTTGGCAGGTATGGTGGACGGCAGCCGTCTGGCAAGCTCGTTAACGCTTGGTCAGTTTATCAAAGCGATAGCATCTTTTCTGGGTCCGATTATCACCGCTTTTGCAGTAAGTAAATGGGGTAACTGGAAGCTGATCTTTCCATTATTTGGGTCAGTGACATTGTTGTCCGCAATCTGGCTGTTTGCTACTTCTGTTAAAAGAGAATCGGCGCCCGTTGCAACAACTACATTCAACAGTTGTTTTAGATTGCTGGCCAACAAACAAATTCTCATGTTATTCCTTGGTATACTTTTTCTGGTTGGGGTTGATGTGGGGCTAAACATCACTTTGCCGAAAATTCTTATGGAAAGATGTGGCGTAGAACTTGCAGAAGCAGGCCTCGCAACGAGTACTTATTTTGCTGCCCGTACCGTCGGCTCTTTGTGTGGCAGCTTTTTGCTTGCAAGGATATCAGGCAGGAGATTTATGATCATTACTATGGTGCTCGCAATTATATGTACACTGGCATTGATGTTTGTTTCACAAATCCAGGTGTTGCATGTATTGATTTTTACTATTGGTCTTTGCATCGCCAATGTCTTTTCCATCATCTTTGCCCAGGCATTGCAAAGGGAACCGGAAAAAACGAACGAGGTTTCCGGATTGCTGATCATGGGTGTGGCAGGTGGTGCATTGTTGCCCTTTATTGCGGGTTATGTGGCAGATGTAGTTGGCGGACAGAATGGTGCCATCGCAGTATTAATTGCAGGAATATTATATATGCTTGTTTGTGGAATTAGTATGAAGGAAGAAACACAGCCAGAACTTGAATTGAAATCATCCCAATAGAATATTTATCCGGAAAATTATGATGAACAGAAAATGTTTTTTGGCGGCGGATATTGGCGGATCGCACATTACGGCCGCGTTGGTTGATGCAGAAAACGGCTCTCTTATTAAAGAATCAATGGTCAGAGCGCGCGTAGATGCACAGGCACAGGCCCATGTAATATTAAAGCAATGGATAGATGCATTGAAAAAGGTACAGGCTTCCGTTGATAATGTCAAATTGGGAGGTATAGGCTTTGCTATGCCCGGTCCCTTTGATTACACAAATGGCATTTCACTGATTGAAGGTGTTTGTAAATATCATTCCCTGTATGGTGTTAACGTCAGACAATGTTTTGTGGATGCATTTGGTGTTAATGGAGAGCTCTCAGTATGTTTTGAAAACGATGCCTCCTGCTTTGCGCTTGGCGAAGCATGGAGTGGGAGCGCTTCTGCATACAGCAATGTAATTGCTTTAACGCTTGGCACCGGCTTCGGCTCCACTTTCATGACGGACGGAAAGGTAATACATAACGGTTCGGGTGTGCCTGATGGCGGATATTTGTACAATTGGCCATTTAGAGAGGGTATGGCAGAGGATTATATTTCCACCCGCTGGTTAGTAAAAGAATACAACAGCCGCTCTGGCAATGATGCAAAAGATGCGCGGGAAATTCAGCAAAAAGTAGAAGAAAAAGATGCGCATGCAATAGCCGTGTTTAAAGAATTCGGTGAAACCCTTGCGGAATGCATCGCTCCATGGATCCAGTCTTTTAAAGCAGACTGCGTGGTGATCGGAGGCAATATCACACAGGCTGCGGGCAGTTTTATGCCGCATTTTCAACATGTTTTAGATCGTTTAAATATTTCCATTCCCTGCACCTTATCAAACAATACTGAACAACAGGCTATTGCCGGCGCTGCACTTGTTGTAAAGCGCAATAACTCTTTAAAAAATAATGATATAATGAGCTTGAGAAAAACCACGCAGCCACTGTTACCGGTTAAACATAATACGAATGGATTAGGACACGCTGATTATGATATTTACCCTGCTGCAACCCTAGGAGCCGGCAAAATTAAATCGGGATATGACACATTGGCTACATGGATTGCTACCCATAAGACAGTGCTGATAGATGGTTTTGGTGGCAATGACTGGAACTCAATTCGCAATGCATTAAGCAGTCAGTTGCAGTTAATTGGTAAGCGTGTGCTCTGGTATGAAATGTCGGCATTCAGGCAAAGCGAGGAAAAAATAACTCAGCTGGTACAGCCTTTTATTGGCACGCCCGGTACCGTTTGGGGCAAACGTGCAACCATTCAGCTTGCTGATTATTATGATATTGAGAAACTACAATCCCTGTCTGTTTCTGATAAATTTGATATTGTGATACTGATAGGAGAAGGTGCTGCGCTGAGTAACTGGAACGCACCTGTGATATACATCGATCTTCCCAAAGATGAGATCCAGTACAGGATGCAGGCAAAAAGCATCCGCAACCTTGGTGCATCTACTACTGATACAAATGAAGAGATGTATAAACGGTTTTATTTTGTTGACTGGGTGGTATTGTTTAATCACAAACAATCAATACTTGATAAAATTGCAATCATAGCTGATGGTCAGCAGGTTTCTACGATTAACTGGTCACTGGCGCAGGATATCAGGGATGGCGTTCATCACCTGGCGAAAAATGTGTTGCGTGCAAGGCCATGGTTCGCAGCAGGTGCATGGGGCGGTCAGTGGATGAAAGAAAAGATAAAAGGACTCAATAAAGATGAGATCAACTATGCATGGTCATTTGAATTGATCGTTCCGGAAAATGGCCTTGTTTTCAAGAGTGATGGATGGTTACTGGAGATTGCTTTTGACTGGCTGATGTTACTGGAGAATAAATCTATCCTGGGTGCAGATGCTGAAAGATTTGGAACAGAGTTCCCCATCCGCTTTGATTTTCTGGACACATTTGACGGAGGTAATCTTTCAATACAATGCCATCCTTCCCTAAAGTACATACAGGAAAATTTCGGCGAGACCATAACGCAGGATGAAACTTATTATATCCTCGACTGTAAAGATGATGCGCAAGTATATCTTGGTTTTCAGGAAAATATTAATAAAGAAGAATTCCGTGAAGCGCTTAATAACAGTGTAGCCAGCGGCGAGGCAATCGAAATAGAGCAGTACGTTCAGAAATTTCCCGCAAAAAAACACGATCTTTTCCTTATCCCGAACGGTACCATACATAGCTCAGGCGCGAACAATATGGTACTGGAAATTAGTGCCACGCCGTACATCTTTACTTTTAAAATGTATGATTGGGTAAGGCCGGGACTTGACGGCAAACCGAGACCAATCAACATTGAACATGCATTTAATAATTTGAACTTTGAAAGAAACGGTGACAAGGTTTGCAAAGAATTGATCTCAAAGCCTGAAATCCTTGAAAAGAAAGATGCCTATACATTGGTTCATGTACCTACGCATCCCGAACATTTTTATGATGTTCACAGGATGGAGTTTGATGGCTCTATTGAGGTACAAACAGAAAATAAAGCGCATGTGCTGATGGTTGTAGAAGGAGCATCTGTAATTGTAGAAACTGCAGGTGGTGAGAAACAGGAATTCAGTTATGCCGAAACCTTTGTTATACCCGCTGCTGCAGGATCATACAAGTTGACAAACGGATCTTCCGGAATAATTAAAATTGTAAAAGCCTTTGTGAAATAGTAGTAAAAAAACTACTGAAAGTTGTTTACCGGATAACTTATTAAACTTAGTTCATGAATAGCCAGGCTTGCAGAAGTATAAAACATACTGCGGCATGCATACTAATGCTGTCTGTGTCATTGGTTGCTTGTAAAAGCAGCAATAAAATGGCTGTCGCAAAAAGCACAGACAATACTACAATTAAGTTTACTGCAAAACCGGATTCGCAATGGACAGCGCTTTTCAACAGGCAACATGGCTGGTTTGGAGCAGATGGTATTTATGCCATTCCGCTAAACGGTAAGGATACAAAAAGTGCTGATGATGATACGACAATGCTTGTGTTTAGTGACAGCATGATCGGCGACATCATCAATGGCAAGCTGCAGCCGGGTTATGTAATGATCCATAACAGTGTAGCTTACGTAAAGGGTACAATTTCTGAAAAGGACAAGATTCAATTCAAATGGGATAGTACATCAATTGGTCAGCCGCTGTCTGTGTTTGAGCCTCGTACTCCGGCAACAAAAGAAGGCGATTATTACTGGCTGGGTGATGGATTTGTGAATACCGAAAGAAATAACGAAATAAATCTTTTTGGCCACACTATCCGCAATACCAAAGACAGTGTATTTGGGTTCAAAGAAGTCGGTACTACTTTAATTACCATTCCTGCTTACAGCCGGCCACCTTTTAAGAATTTACAGCAGATAGATTTACCATTTTTGAATGACGGTGATGAAGAACAATTTGCTTCATTTGGTGCAGGTGTTTTCGTGAACACAAAAAAGACCGGCATAGCTAACGGAGATGGCTTTGTGTATGTGTATGGCGTGCGCGGGAAAGCAAAACATTTGGTGGCGGCCAGGGTAAAGCCGAAAGACATTGGGAATGTAGCAGAATGGCGATATTGGGATGGAAGAAAATGGAACGCCGATATGCACACGATCGCAAACATTACAGATCATCTGTCTAACGAGCTAAGTGTAACAAGGTTGCAAGACGGCCGCTATGCATTGGTGTTTCAGGTTGACGGAATAGGCTCTGCAGTTGGCTTACGACTTGGTTCGTCTCCCGTAGGGCCATTTGGTCCCGTGATAAAAATTTGGGAATGTCCAGAAATAAAATTGGGTAAAAATATTTTTACTTATAATGCCAAGGCGCATTCCAACTTTTCAACCCCTAATGAATTGCTGATAAGCTATAATGTAAATTCTTTCGACTTTTTTAATGACATACAAAAGTACCCGGATCTTTACCGGCCAAGATTTATTCGGGTTAAGGTTGAATAGAATCATCTCAACGAATTAGTCGCTCAACTGGCACAATTGCACCGGATGAGTATCTCATAAATAACTCCTAAAAAAAGGTTTATGACAAGCCGTAAATTTATAGTCTCGTTTCTTGTGCTTCTATTAATTGCGAAAGCACAGGCTCAATCATCAAAAAAAATATCAGACTACGTAAATCCTTACATAGGCACAGCGCATTGCCGCTGGTTTCACTTTACGCCTGGCGCAGTTCCATTTGCGATGGCTAAGCCTGCACCGTCAACAAACGGGCATTATGGTAACAAAAGCGGATGGGAAGCGGTTGGTTATGACTACAGGCATGAATCAATAGAAGGCTTTCCCAATTTTCATGAGTTCCAGGTAGGTGGCGTGGTATTTATGCCAACCACAGGAGAACTGAGAACAACACCGGGATTGATGGAAGATGCCGGAAAAAAAGGCTATCGTTCACGCTTTGATCATAAAGATGAAAAAGCAACAGCTGGCTATTACTCCGTGTTGTTAAAAGACTATGGTATTAAAGCTGAACTTACATCCACACCACGTGTGGCATTTCAGCGGTACACATTTCCGGCAAGTGAGGATGCGCACATTTTGTTCGATATAGGAAACAAGCAAGGTGAAAGCGGCGAAGTAAAAGATGCAAAAGTGTATATGACAGATGATGGCCGTATAGAAGGGTATGTAATCACGTTGCCGGTTTATGTGCAGAAATACCAGCACGGGGCTGAAGTTGCTATGTACTTTTCTGCTGTTGTCGATAAAAAGCCAACCTCCTTTGGTGTATTTAAAGGTGATGCACAAACTGCAGGCGTAAAAGAGATGCAGGGTGCAGGTTCGGGATTGTATCTTACTTTCTCAACCAAGGAAAATGAAAAGATAACGGTAAAAGCCGGATTGTCTTACACATCAGTTGAAAATGCACGACTGAATTTAAAAGAAGAAGCAGCTACCTTAACATTTGACCAGGCTAAGACCAATGCTTTGACGAGCTGGAATAATTATCTCGGAAGAATTAAAGTGGAAGGAGGTGCAGCACAAGACAGAGAGAAGTTTTATACCGGCCTGTATCATGCACTGCTGGGTCGTGGCCTGGCAAGTGATGTTAACGGAGCCTATCCTAAAAATGATGGAACTGTTGGTCAAATCGCTCTGAATGCGAACGGCAAACCATTGCATCAGCATTACAATACAGATGCTATATGGGGGGCATTCTGGAATTTAACCCCATTATGGGCCATGGCTTATCCTGAGTATTATTCCGATTTTGTAAAGAGCCAATTGTTGGTATATAAAGATGCTGGTTGGCTGGGTGATGGCATTGCAACAAGCAAGTATGTCTCCGGTGTAGGAACCAATTTTGTGAGCCTGGTATTGGCCGGTGCTTACATGTACGGCATTCGTGATTTTGACGTAAAGGAAGGATATGCTGCAGCCTTAAAAAATGAGCTCGGTTATACCGATCGGCCAAAGGGTTCTGGTAAGGCAGATGTTGAACGCTTTCGCAAATACGGATATGTTGATCACCTGGATTCCTGCTTTGAAGAATCCTGTTTTTCTGCGTCACATACACTTGAATATTCTTTCAGTGGTTTTGCTGTAGCACAATGGGCTAAAGCATTAAATAAACAAGATGACTATAATGAGCTGATGCGTCTGTCAAAAGGCTGGGAGAAAATATTTGATACTACCACAAAGTTTGTCCGCCCACGTTATGCTGATGGAAAATTTATTGATAAGTTCAATCCAAGACAACCCTGGAGAGGTTTCCAGGAAGGGAATGCCTGGCAATACTCTTTCTATGTGCCGCACGATCCTGCTTCATTGATCAATAAAATGGGACGCGAAGAATTCAATTCACGGCTGGATAGTATCTTCTTAATGTCACAAAAAGATATTTTCAGTGGTGGTAAAACGATCGATGCTTTTTCCGGTTTGGAAGGATTTTACAACCAGGGAAATCAACCTTGTTTACATATGCCGTGGTTGTTTAACTATTCCGGTATGCCATGGCTCACACAAAAATGGGTGCGCGCTATTTGTAACGAGTTCTATGGAACAGACGGAATACACGGTTATGGTTACGGGCAGGATGAGGATCAGGGGCAACTGGGTGCCTGGTATGTACTTGGCGCAATCGGATTGTTTGATGTGCAGGGCGGTGGCTTAAGCAAACCCGAAATGCAGGTGTCGTCATCTTTATTTGATAAAGTGACAATACAACTAAACAAGAAATATTATAGTGGAAATAAGTTTGAAATCATAACGCGCAACAACAGCGCCTCAAACATTTATATAAAACAACCTAAGCTTAATGGTGTTTCATTGTCAAAGCCTTCAGTATTGTTCGAGGATATTGTAAAAGGTGGTAAGCTGGAGTACGAGTTGACATCTTCTCCAGAGAAATAGATAATCAATCTGTTCAGATAAATTTTAAATCCTTTCTTCAGTACGAAGAAGGGATTTTTTGCTTTAAAAAATGTTTAAATTTTTTTCAAAACATGATTTATCTCAATAAATGTGTATTTATATGTTCATACATTTGAACATGTTTTTAATTATTACTTAAACCCGTGAATCAGTCAGCAGTTTCTTTTTTGCTGTTTATGACATGAGCTGTCTGAATGTGAGATGAGTTAGGGCGCCAAAGCCGATGCTTGCATATCCTTTTTTGATGATGCAAATTTATGTTGTAGCTATTCTTGTTTGGCCGCTCCACCGAAGTATAACAATATTAGCAACAGGATAAATCAATGGAACTAATCAGCGTGTTATGCAATTGATAAGCTTTTAGTACAAACATTACCAATAATTAGATTTCTATTACGGCTTTCACGAAGCCCTGTGCAAGCAATTTTTTCACTTTTAATATAACCTGGCATGAAAAAAAATACACAATCAGCTTGTCATGCTATACTATCAGAATTACCACCGTGACAATGTAATAACTATATAAATATTTGTGGATACTGCTGTGTCCAATTCTATATAACAGTCTTTTGGTAATCAATGGTTCCGGAAATTGTTTTGTTTTTTATGAAGTCATGCCAATTTGTGTTTTAAGGATAATGTTGAAAATCCACCTTATATAGTCAGGGAATACGATTGTTTGAAAAATTAATCAAAGTAAAACCTTAACTCCATTCAAATATGAAAAAGAACAAATCTTCGTATAAGAGATTCTTAAGCCTTTTACGTGCAACATATTTACTCTTAATATGCACGATGTCAGCAACTGCTCAAAGTACTATAATTAAAGGACGTGTTGCGGATGAAACTGGTAAGCCGCTGTCAAATGTATCAGTATTGGTTAAAGGAACTACTGCCGGAACCATTACTGATGACAATGGTAATTATACGCTTGCCATCGAGGCCGCAGGCAGCAAGCTTATTTTTACTTTGGTAGGCTATGCGGAAGTTGAAAAGCCTGCTGACATGGCAAAGGATGTAATACTACCAGCCATTAAAAATAACCTTGATTCTGTTGTGGTTGTTGGCTATGGATCTATGCGTAAGAAAGATGTTACCGGTTCCGTAAGTTCAGTTAAAGCCACTGATTTGCTGGCACGACCTGTAACTAATGCGCTCGAGGGTTTACAGGGCCGCGTTGCCGGCGTGGACATAGCTTTAAACTCTGGGTCACCTACCGGTTCTCCCTCTGTTATTATTCGAGGTATAGGTTCCATCAATTCCTCAACAGACCCGTTATATGTAGTAGATGGGGTAGCAATGACAAACATACAATACTTGAACCTTATGATATACAAAATGTAGAAGTATTAAAAGATGGATCGGCAACAAGTATTTATGGAGCCAGAGGATCAAATGGAGTAATACTAATAACAACCAAGAGAGGCAACTCAGCTAAAGGTACCATTATAACATATGATGCTTCTTTAAGTATAGGTAAAATGGCCAATAAAATCTCTGTATTAAACTCCCGACAGTTTTTGGATGTATTAAAACAAGGCATGGCTAACAATCCACTATGGGGAGCAGGACCCCGTACACTGGACTTATCTGATACGCGCTTGTTTAAAACTGACGGAACACCCATTTATAATACAGACTGGCAGGATGAAGTAACAAGGACTGCAGTATCTAACAATCATCAAATATCTATCCAGCAACGTGGGGAAAACTCCTCAACAGGTGTTTTCCTGAATTATAGCTACAACCAGGGCATTATGCTTAATTCAGATTTGCGCAGGTTAAATGCAAGACTGGCACATGATAACAAAATAAATAACTGGTTGGATTTCGGCGCCAACCTCATGATTAACAACACTGTGGAGAATGTTGTATATCCAAGTACCGGCGGTAATAACCCAACAAGAACTATGATAGAAATGCCGTCCATATTCCCTGTAAAATTACCGGATGGTGAATGGGCGAATAATATGATGTCATCAACGTTTTCGTTTTTAGATCCCGCAGAAAATCCCGTAAAGTTTTTGGAGGAACAAGTCAACCGGAATACACGCACCCAATTGTTTGGCAATCTATTCTTCAATTTTAAGCTGGCAAAGGATCTTGAATTTAAAACGCAGTTAGGAGTTGATATGCAGAGTATGTTATACGATTCTTATTCACCGTCAACAATAATGAACTGGTCTGCTGACCAAAAAGGAGTGGCCAGCGTGCAAAGTGAAAGGTATAATTACTGGCAATGGGAAAACTTTTTAACGTATAGAAAAAAGTATAAAAAACACAGCATTAATGCTATGGCTGGTGCAAGCTGGCAGCAAAGGATAGACAGAACATTAAACGGCTCAACACAATATTTCTCGGACGATTATTTTCAGATGTATAACCTGGGCGCAGGCGGCAAGCCCAACGCACCGGGAAGCGGTTATGATCAGTGGAGTATCAATTCTTTTTTTGCGAGAATAGGTTACACTTTTGCCGACAGGTTTTTGCTTACATTAACCGGCCGCGATGACGGCTCATCACGTTTTGGATCATCCAATAAGTATGCATTCTTTCCATCAGCCGGCGCAGGTTATATAGTAAGTAAAGAAAAGTTTATGGAAAAAATACCTGCGATAAATTATTTAAAAGTAAGGGCAAGTTATGGCCTTACCGGCAATACCGAAATAGGTTCTTATCAAAGTATTGCCACCATTAACAGTCAGACAAGTTTAATTAATGGTAGTAGGGTAGGCTCATCTTACGTAAGAAACCTGGCCAATCCTGATTTGCGCTGGGAGAAAACAGCACAAACGGATGTAGGTTTTGAATTGCAGCTGTTTAGAACCCGGATTTCTTTAGAAGCCGATTATTATTACAAATTAACTACCGATTTGCTGTTAAACAAACCCATACCAAACAGTACAGGTTTTGACGGTGTTTTATCCAACATAGGATCCATGAGTAATCAAGGGCTGGATATAGCATTAAACACTATGAATATTCAGCAAAAGAACTCTTACTGGAAAATGGGTATTGTGGCCAACTATAATAAAAACCGCATAGAAAAATTGGGTAACAATAATGAAGATATATTTCCCGGTCCATATTGGGGACCGGTTTCAGATGGTTTTACCATTTTGCGGGTAGGTGAAGCCGCAGGTTCTTTCTGGGGCTATCAAAGGTTAGGTACATACAGCATCGAAGAAGTTGCTGAAGGCAAAGCAAAGGATCCCAACTATCCTTATCATGCAGGCGAAGAAAAAGAATCTGCCAATAAAACAATTTTAGGTAAAGGTGCGCCCACCTGGACAGGCAGTTTTGTAAACACATTTGGCTATAAGAATTTTGATCTGTTAATTGATCTTCAATTTTCGCAGGGTGCCAGTCTGGCCCAGGCGTTCCTGTTTTCATCAGAAGACAGAACTGGCTATAGCAATTCTTTATCTACAGTGTTAAACGGATGGACTCCGGCAAATCAGAATACTAACATACAGCAATTGCGTTTTGCACCGGATGCGGGACAAACAGCCTGCTTCGATAGTCATTGGGTGTCAAACGGATCTTTCATAAGAGGAAGAAACGTTGCAATCAGTTATAATTTCAGCACGCATTTTACGGAGTTATTAAAAATAAAACGGGCCAAATTGTATATAAGTGCTCAAAACCTGTTCCTCATTAAATCCGGTGACTATAAGGGCTATGATCCTCAAAGTATTTCATGGAGCACTGCAGGAGCACCACCATTTGGACAGAATATTGAGTTTTATCAATATCCCAAAGCACGCACATTTACAGCTGGTTTGAACGTAAGTCTTTAAATGTTATATTTTAATAGAGATAGGATATGGATATGGTGCGAGAATTTTATTATGAACCCACCAAAGGAATGCTATTAAGCATTTCTTGCGTCGCACTCTTCAACTATAGCATTACTAATGAAAAAGATAAAATACAACAATCTACAACAACAACATTAATTAGCAAGTAATGGATTCCGGAGCGTTGTGCATGAGTAATAAGCAATGCCCGAATTAAAGCACTTCGTACTTAAGATCGATTTTATAAAATAGTAAAGATTTTAAAATGAAACACTCAATAATAATAATACAGGTATTCATTGTTGCTGCAATATTTACCTCAACTTCCTGTACCAAGTTTTTGCAGGAAACACCCAAAAGCAACATGCCGGCATCAGAATATTATCAAACAACCGAACAGGCATTAAGCGCGCTAAATTATTTATATGATAAAGGTACGGGTATACCATCCTTTTATAGTGTAAGAGGAGGCTTGTACGATGCATCAAACAGTTTTACATTTGATAACATGTCGGGTCTTGCAAATAATGTAGTGGCACAAAATACCAGCATAAGAAACTTTGCTTCTCTAACACAAGGGCCGGATAATTGCGCGAACTACCTCGGCGGTATTTGGAGGAATTTCTATAGCTCTATAGCAGATGCGAATTCAATTATAGCTAACGTGGAGAATAATGGGAATATTAATGCTGAGGCCCAGAAGAAAATACTGGCAACAGCGAAATTTTTTCGCGCCGCAAATTACTATTATCTCATAAGGTTGTTTGGCGCAGTGCCGCTTATATTAAAACCGTACACGTCGCTGGACAATATTTATATGCCACGCACATCAGTTGATTCTGTATACAATTCCATTACGGAGGATTTAAACTGGGCTCTTACAAACGGAATGCTGGCAGATGTGCCAATGGGCTTCAACGGTAATAATATATCAAGAGGAACGGTGCAGGTAATGTTGTCAGAAGTATACTTAACAATGGCGGGTTATCCATTGCAAAAAGGCGTAGAATATTACAAGAAAGCGTTAAACACTGCTAAGGAGCTATTGAACAGTGGCGGTGGCTATGCACTCTTTACAAGTTCTGGTAGATTAACACCTTTTGACAAACTTCGTCTGTCAGACTATGATAAGGGTAGTGAATATCTTTTCTTTATAGAATACGATCCTTCTATACAACAATCACCTTTCCCCCAATATTCATTCCCTAATACATTTCCAAGTCCGATACCTTCCACTAATTTAAAAATACAATACTCGCTGGTTCTATCAACATGGACACCTTCTACCCAGTTATTAAAAATGTATGACAGCGCCAATGATATCCGCAGGCATGAAAAGCAGTTCTATAGCACCTCGTTTGTATATAAAAGCACAGCCAGTAGTGACGATACTGCTATAAGTTTTTCCGCCATGCCTTACAGGTGGTATGATAGTGCAGCATTATTTATGACGGGAGCTTCAGGTAAATACACTGCCATTTACCGGATGGCAGATGCATATTTAATAGCAGCAGAAGCAGCCAACGAATTAGGTGAAGATCCAACACCGTACCTGCAACCGATTATACACAGGGCATACATAAATATGCCAGCTATACCCGGTGATGCGGCAGGCCGAAAAAATTTTATTTTAGCCGAACGTTGCAGGGAGCTTGCTATGGAAGGGCATTTCTGGTTTGATATGTTACGTACAAGGCTTTACCCGGACGTGTCAGGTACTAATCCAACATTTTCTGCGTTGATAGGCCATTCAAACGGCAGGGGGCAGTTTTATACGACAAAAGATTTATTGTTGCCGTTACCGCCAACAGAAATGCAGCGTAATCCGAATCTACAACCGCAAAATCCAATGTATGAATAAGGATGAGTTATTTTGCTACAGAAAAATTGACGAAGTACGGAATGTTTTTTACAACCGGGTAAAGACGGTCGAGGCATAGGGGAGTAAAATTTTTTGCGAAACTTTTCGGAACACGGATTTGAAACGAATTGGACCGGTTTGAACGATTTATAATAAATTCGTTCTTGACCTTTCAAATTCGTGTTCCATTTCTTCGCATAGCTCAATAAAGAACAAAAGTGCAAGTGTGCGACGCAAGGAACGATTCATAGAAGTTCTGTTGCCCGGGTCATAACAAAAAAACGGAATTATTAATATCGGCCAAAAAGAGAAAAGCTTCAACACTTTGCGTTATTATACTAACTAATAAAAGCAACAATATATTATGTTTAAACAAAAGGCCACTGCAACATTAAAAACTATTGTACTGATAGTAATAGTTGCAATAGGATCATATAGCGGCACTGCAAGTGCTCAACAAAACCTGTTGTGGCAGATAGGTGGAAAGCAAAACAAGTTTGCACTGGCACCGGATCAATACAGTAAATTTTCTAAGGACGGATTTTTTATTGTAGGCAAATCATCGGAACAAATGGACTGGCCTTATTGTCATCCCGGTCCGGATGACGGATGGGCAGGTAACCGCAAACATACATTTACTGTGGTGTTTGGTTTAAAAAATGCAAGTAGTAAAAGTGATGCAGTTTTTACGGTTCAACTGGCAGATGTTGGTCGCCGTTCAATAAAATTACTCGTAACAGTCAATAATAACAAGCATACGGTAACAGTACCGCGGGGCGCATCTAAAGCAATTAGTGGCGATACAACAGGTGGTAAAAAATATACTTTCACAGTAACAATACCTTCAACAGAATTTATTGCGGGCAACAATATTATTTCGCTTACAACAGAAAGCGGAAGCTGGATGGTATATGATAATTTAAGACTTACGGCGCCGGCAGAAATTACTGCACAGGCTGTTACTCCAAATATAACGGTGGCAGAAGCAACAGGCCTGCCTTTTATACAGACAAAGAATAACCGCAGTTACCAGCCGGTAAAATTAATGCTGACCAATACCGGCGATCAGGCTAATCTTACTGCAAAACTGAGCAGGAGATTATCGCAAAATATTGTTGTGCCAACAGGGTATCAGCAAGCGGATATTTTAGCTCCGGAAGTTACCAAAGACTCGGTTATAAGTATAACACTAAAAAAAGGCGGTAAGGTATTGTTAACGCAAAAGGTTACCGTAAAGCCTGTTACCAAAATGACGATTTATGTATTGCCACATTCTCATACAGATATTGGTTATACGGAAATTCAATCAGCCGTTGAAGAAAAGCAAATCAACAATTTATTGACAGGAATTGAGTATGCAGAAAAAACAAAAAACTATCCTGAGGGAGCCAGGTTTGTCTGGAATGTAGAAGGCACGTATGTTGCGGACTTGTTCCTGCAACGCATGAGTGAGGATAAGAAAGCAGCGTTTTACAATGCAGTTAAAAATGGAAGTGTTGCGTTGAACGGCATGTATGTAAATACACTAACAGGCTTATGCAGACCAGAAGAATTAATAAACCTGTTTAAGTATTCAACAGAGTTAGGCAATAAATGCAATGTTACAATTGATGCCGCCATGCTAAGCGATGTGCCGGGTAATACATGGGGAACCGTGGCTGCCATGGCCCGCGCGGGTATAAAATATTTTTCCAATGCGCCCAATAACTTTGACCGCATTGGCGATATCCTCGTAAAGTGGGAGAATAAACCTTTCTACTGGGTATCTCCTTCGGGCAAAGAAAAAGTGCTTGTATGGATTCCTTATCGTGGGTATGCGTTATCACATGGTGTAAGTGCACTTAATGCCGACTTTGTTTCCAACTATGTAGGCAAGCTTAAAGAAATTAATTTTCCTTACGATATAAGCTATATACGCTGGGCAGGCCATGGTGACAATGCTGTGCCGGATATAGAAATAAGCGATTTTGTAAAAGACTGGAGCAGTAAATATACCTGGCCAAAATTTATTATCACATCTACCAGCAAAGCATTTAAAACCTTTGAAGATAAATACGGAAGTACATTACCTGTTGAAAAAGGTGACTGGACAGGTTACTGGGAGGACGGTGCAGGATCTTCTTCTTTTGAAACTGCACAAAACAGGGCAAGTTCCGAAAGGTTAACACAGGCTGAAACTGTCTGGTCGATGGCTAACAGTAGTAAATATCCAACAGCAGATTTTGAAAATGGATGGAAACATGTATCACTATATTCTGAACATACATGGGGAGCTGATATAAGCGTAAGCACACCGTTGAGCCAGAAAACAATAGAACAGTGGGAGATAAAAAAATCTTACGCAACGGCAGCCGATAGTATTTCTAAAGTTCTTTTGCACAGGGCCTATAGCGGCAGAGGCGCACAAAATACCATTGATGTATTGAATACCAACTCATGGGCGAAAACCGGGCTGGTAATTGTATCTGCACAACAGTCAGCAAATGGAGATGTTGTTAAAGATGCAGCTGGAAATGTATTTCCTTCACAACGTTTGTCAACCGGCGAACTGGCTTTTGTAGCAAAAGATATAGCGCCGTTTGCAGCTAAGCGTTTTACCATAAATAACGGAGTAGGCTTTGACGCAACGAAGGTGCTTGCCACTGATAATATTTTAGATAACGGCTTAATACGTGTAGTGGTAGATAAAACAAGCGGCGCTATAACAAGCCTTAGATGTATGGCCATTGATAATAATTTTGCTGATTCTGCAAATGGCAATTATTTAAACGATTTCCTGTTTCTACGCGGTAATGATGTAGCAACTATTAAACGCAACGGACCTGTAACAATAAAAGTCAAAGAATCCGGGCCGGTAATGGCTGTGTTATCTGTGCAAAGCGAAGCTCCCGGTGCTAACAAATTAACGCGTGAAATAAGGCTGGTAGCAGGTGCTGATTATGTTGAAGTGGCAAATATTGTAGACAAAAAACCGGCGGAGCTCAATCCCGTACCCGGTGATTATGCCTGGGCAAATGTGGGTGGAAAAGAGAGTTTAAATTTTGGATTTCCGTTTAATGTATCCCGCGGTGTAATGAATATCGACATACCTTTTGGTGTTATGCAACCGGAAAAAGATCAGATACCCGGCTCGTGTAAAAACTGGCTGGAAACAAACCGGTGGGTTGATGTAAGTAACGATAACTTCGGTATCACATGGTCTAGCCTGGATGCACCACTTATTCAGGTTGGGGGCGTTACTGCAAATTTATTAGGTGGACAGACAAATCCTGATGTGTGGCGAAAGAAAATTGATCAGACACAAACACTCTATTCATGGGCGTTAAATAATCATTGGGAAACAAATTACAGAGCTTATCAGGATGGCATCATAACATTCCGGTATGCTATGCGGCCGCATTCACAATATGATCCTGCGGAGGCGACAAGGTTTGCTACAGCATTATTGCAGCCGTTGGTTGTTGCTGATGCAACCGGTAATGAGCAGGCGGAATCTTTATTACAATTAAGCTCGCCAAATATTATTGTAACAGCGTTAAAACCTGCTGATGAGGGAAATGCATTTATAGTGACGTTGTTTAACCCAACCGATATGAAACAACAAACAGCATTGAAGTGGAAATATCCGGTTAAAAGCATCGTATATAGTAATACGGGGGAACATATCCTGAACAAGGTTGCTGATGAAATAACAATTGATGCACTGGAAGTGGTTATGTTAAGAGTGGAGAAGTAACAAAGTTTGTCCACCCGCGATGTCAAAGTCATCTGTTTTGTTTAAAGATATTGTAAAGGGCGGCAAGCTGGAGTACGAGTTGGCATCTTCTCCTGGGAAATAGATAATCCATCTGTTCAGATAAATTTTAAATCCTTTCTTCAGTACGAAGAAGGGATTTTTTACTTTAAAGAATGTTCAAATTTTTTTTAAAAAAAGGGAGTCAATATATGCACGTAATTTTCCCCTTTTTTCGGAATACGATCCATGCTGTTTTGCTGCTGGAGGCATCTGTTATTCTGTATCAATTTAATATTCGAATTCTATCTGCATCTGAAAATGGAGCGGAGAATATGTTCCTTCGATCACTTTCAAAACAAACAGTGGGGGAAAGTCTAAACTTTTAAATGCTTTTTTTTGAAGCACTTAGAAAAGAGACCGTGAAAAATCCAAAGCTTGCAACAGAAGTTATAGTTCTTACCTGATGATAGAATTGCCAGCGATTTCTTATGTTTTGCCAATCAGCCGGTGGATTGTCTGCTATCCAGCTCTTTATTTGATTGTCAATGGGAACTAAAACGATCAAAGTGATCAGTAGAGTAGCAATCATCAATAATAAGGAAAAAAGTGACAGATAGAATCCGGGGCTTTTCTTTTGGTGATGAGACATTGTGGCCAGGAATAGGAACAGGATACACGAAGGCATTAAAATTCTCATGGGCCACGCCACATTTGCTATTATCACTTTGCCAATGTGGATGAATTCCGAAATGGAAAATTCCTCAATGGATCTTGTTAAAGTGAACCATGTTCCCCAAAAGACTCCGGTAACTAAAAGCAGAAGCATAAGTGTCACAAAATTCAAAAGCTTTTTCATTGCTGAATTTTTAATAATGTAGCTGCTAACAAGGTTGGGCTTATGCAGGCAGGAAAACAGCATTCTGCCTTGCTGGCTGCTGTCGCTTTTTTATTCGTAGGTGAAGATAATACAAAGACGAAATTTATTAAAGTCTTTCGGATGAATGAAAAAAGGAGATTCATATGTATGGACATTAGAACATTCTGTAACTTGTATCCTAAAACATTTCAAAATAAAAAGACCTTCTGTTTATCTCAAACCTTAACATGACCATGAAAAAGATATTCTTCTTTGCACTTTTTTTTGTTGCTTTAGTGAGTGCTACTGCTCAAAAGCAACCCGTTGATTACGCCGATCCTTTACTCGGCACATCCGAGTCCCGCTGGATGTTAAATCCGGGTGCGACTATGCCATTTGGAATGGTGCAGTTGAGTCCTGACAACCAGGGAGGCGTATGGAAATCAGGCTACGAATATTCTCTTAATAATATTGGCGGCTTTAGTCATATTCATTCATGGACGATGGCGGGTCTTTCTGTAATGCCGACTGTAGGTGCGCTGAACACCCGTCGTGGACCGGCAGATGGACCAACTACAGGCTGGACGACCGGTTACCGTTCAAGGATTTATAAAGAAACAGAACAGGCAAGCCCGGGCTACTACGCGGTAAAACTCATGAATGGCGACATCACCACCGAACTTACAAGCACCACGCGCGCAGGCTTCTTCCGCTTTTCTTATTCAGATGAAGAGGATGCGCATATATTGTTAGATCTTGATATTCCGTTTGAAAATACTGCGGAAATACTGGACGCAAAAATTACAAAAGTAAGCGACAAGGAAATTGAAGGTTACTCCAAACAAAAGTGGAGCTGGAATGATTACACGGTGCATTTTGTAGTTCGCTTCAACAGACCCATTGAAAGTTTTGGCGGTTGGGTAGGGAATAAAGTGACCAAAGATACAACTGCAATTGCAGGTAAAGGAAAGATGGGGGCGTATGCCGACTTCAAAACCAAAAAGGGCGATGTTATTTTAATGCAAACAGCAATATCGCTTGTAAGCATAGAACAGGCGAGGTTGAACCTTGAAACAGAGATGAATCCTTTCAACTGGAATTTTGACGGCGTAAGGGACAATGCAAAAAACACATGGAACGCCCTGCTTGGCAAAATTCAAATTGAGGGCGGATCTGATGTTGACAGAAAGAAATTTTATACAAATCTCTACAGATCATACGTTGCCCGCACAACATGGAGCGATGTAAACGGCAAGTATGTAGATGTGAATGAAATAGTACGGCAGGTCGATAAAAATTCGCCAGTTTACGGAAGTGACGCGCTTTGGAATACATTCTGGAACCTTAACCAGTTGTGGGCGCTTGTTAATCCGGATCTCACAAGTAATTGGGTGAGGTCGCTACTGGAAATTTACAAGACAGGCGGATGGCTTCCTAAAGGACCCGCTGGTATTGAATATTCGGGCATTATGGAAGCTTCGCATGAAATTCCTTTAATAGTTGGTGCTTACCAAAAAGGCATTCGTGACTTTGATGTAAATAAGGCATTTGAAGCTATGCTTCATCAACAAACCACACCAGGAGTAGTAACGCCGGAAGGTGGATATGCGGGTAATAAATTCTTTGAGTCGTACATGAAGTTGGGTTTCGTGCCAACAGAAGAGGGGCAGGTTTCTAATACACTGGAATATGCGTATGACGACTGGTGCGTTTCGCAGATGGCAAAAGCGTTGGGTAAAAAGAAAGAGTATGACATGTTTATTAAGCGCGCAGGTAACTATAAAAATGTGTTTGATACATCTGTGAAATATATCCGCATGAAGCACAAGGACAGTACATGGGTTAAAGAATGGAACCCATACTGCTGCACGTCGTTTAGCGGACCGGGTTACCTTGAAGGCAATGCATGGCAATATAGTTTCTTTAACCCGCATGATGTGCAAGGCATTCTGAACCTGATGGGAAAAGATGAATTCAACAATCGTCTTGATGAAGGTTTTGAAAAGTCAGCACGCTTTAATTTCAATGCTGAAGGTGATCTGTACGACCGTGTTCCGATCAACCATGGTAACCAGCCAAACATGCAGGCTTCCTGGTTGTTCAACTATTCCGGCAAGCCATGGTTGACTCAAAAATGGACAAGGGAGATCATGAGCAAATATTATGGGGCTACCGCTTATCACGGTTGGCTGGGTGACGAGGACGAGGGACAAATGGGCGCATGGTATGTAATGGCCGCGATGGGATTGTTCCAGACTGATGGCGGCGCTTCAACAAAACCTTTTTACGAAATAGGAAGTCCGTTGTTTGAGAAAGTCACCATCAATCTTGATCCGGAATATTATCCCGGACAAACGTTCACCATTGAGGCGCACAATACTTCAGACGTGAACAGGTATATCCAGTCTGCAACGCTGAACGGTCAGCCGTTAACAAAACCATGGTTTTATCATGCTGACCTGGTGAAAGGAGGAAGCCTGGTTCTTGAAATGGGCCCCGAGCCCAATATGCAATGGGGAAGCAAGGATGAAGATGCGCCGCCTTCAATGTCTGCAAGACCGAAGAAGAAAAAGTGATCCTGGTAAGAAATTAACCACAGAGGTAAATGAGTTAAGGCACAGAGATTCCTGTATCTGCAGGTAGTCTAATAAAAAAGCCTAACCACAGAGGTAAAAGGGTTAAGGCACAGAGTTTCACTGACTCTGCAGACAATCAGGCTCTTTATTCCTTGCAGCTCAGTGAATCAACTCTATTCACTCTGTGGTTAAAAACTATCGCTGCAGCGTCCCCCGGACGCTGTATTTTTTTCAACTATTTACGTTTTATCTTTGTTTTAATCATTATCCAAAATGATATTCATCATTTATTGGTCCTGGCAGGTATATTAAATTTGTTAAAACTAACCTTCGTGATTATGAACAAAAAAATAGCGGATATACGTAAAGACTACAAACTTCAGTCACTCAGCAAAGCGGACCTGGCGCCGGATGCAATCGATCAATTTAACAAATGGTGGAACGAAGCAGTAAAATGCGATATAGATGAGGTGAATGCCATGACACTGGCAACCTGCGACAAAAATTTAACTCCACATGCGCGCATCGTTTTACTGAAGGATTTTGATGAGAACGGATTTGTGTTTTTCTCCAACTATAATTCTCACAAAGCAATTGAGATAGCTGAAAACCATAAAGCCGCCATATTGTTTTTCTGGAAAGAGCTGGAAAGACAGGTACGCATAGAAGGCCTGATAGAAAAAATAGCAGAAAGCGAAAGTGAAGAATATTTCCATTCAAGACCAGCAGGCAGCCGTATTAGTGCCTGGGCAAGTCCACAAAGCAGCATCATACAGTCCAGGGATGTGCTGGATAAAAATACCCAGAAATACCTTGATGAATTTGGCGACAACATTCCACGTCCCGCACATTGGGGTGGTTATTGTTTAATTCCGCGTTGCATTGAATTCTGGCAGGGCAGAAGCAGCCGCATGCACGACAGATTTTTGTACACTCGCGTAAACAGCAACGATTGGCGCATTGAACGATTAGCGCCGTAATCGGGTAGAGGCGCGAGGCATCGCGCCTCGATCATGATTGTCGGCATTTAATTATCAAGAGGCGGGAGGCATCGCGCCTCTTGATGATAATAATCGTCGTTTTATTAATAACCCGCCACATATGGCGCCTGGGTTGAAGAATAATGTCGGTATCTAATTTAAAGAGGCGCGATGCCTCCCGCCTCTACCATTAATAAATTTCACACGTTTTTTTATCACCTGCAACCTCTGCCATTTTCAATAATTTTTTTGCGGCCACTACTGCTGGTGTTTTGCCGGTTTCAACCCGTTGTTCCTGGTTCGGCAGCACATCTTTTATGCTGCCATTATTATAAAAATTGTGTTGAAGATAATAGCTGATGACATCATGCATCCATTGCCTGTTTTGGGTTTGTCTGTTCCGGTTAAATGATCCGTTTTCTTTTGCATGTATTTCAAACTGCCTGATCAGCTGCCAGGTTTCAGCGATACCCATTTTCTGTATAGCAGAGCACAACAGTACCTGGGGGTTCCATCTATTTTCCTGCGGAGCAAACATGTGTAATGCATTTGCATACTCCTGCTTTGCACGTTTGCAAGCAGTGATATTATCTCCATCAGCTTTATTGATAAGAATGGCATCAGCCATTTCCATAATGCCACGCTTAATGCCCTGTAATTCATCACCGGCACCCGCCAGCATAATCAAAAGAAAGAAATCAACGATGCCTTTAACACTCACTTCGCTCTGTCCTACACCTACTGTTTCAATTATAATGACATCAAATCCGGCGGCCTCACACAACAGCATTGTCTCCCTGGTTTTAGAATGAACACCGCCCAATGTATCGCCCGACGCAGAAGGGCGGACATATGCATTCACATCATTCGCCAATTCCTCCATCCGCGTTTTATCACCCAAAATACTACCCTTCGTTTTCCGGCTGGTAGGGTCAATAGTCAGCACCGCTACCTGCTTCCCAATAGAAGTAAGATATTTTCCAAAAGCTTCAATAAAAGTGCTTTTGCCCGCCCCGGGAATACCTGTGATTCCTATGCGTAGTGTATTTCCTGTGAACGGCAGGATCTTTTGCAAAACAGTTTCTGCAAGTTCGTTATCGGAGTGTAATTTGCTTTCGATCAATGTGATCGCCCTGCTCAATATTATGCGATCACCTTGCAGAATACCCTGTGCATATTCATCAGCTGAATATTTTCTCTTCTTAAAAAGCTTCTTCATAGGAGTTAAATAGAAAATTGAATAAAAATAGAAGAGGCTAAAGTAGTATAGGTGTAAAAGATAAAAACTGATTTGTTGCATGTTTTGAAGAAGCAGGTATGCAGATGTTGTTTTAACTAAATAAGTTGAGCAGGCAGTGCTGTTATTGTAACAACACATATATGTTCTTAAGAAATTGGGATGATTCATCTTTCACTATTTACACTTGATTATTATCCTGCAATTAAAGATTAACGGGGCGACTACACTTCCAAACTATTGCCTGTATTGCATTTCACGATACTTGCGATGCTAAAGTCAGCTGCTGGCTTTTGTAGTCTTGATAATTATCATTTTTTGAGCAATGACCAGCGACTATTTTGCCTCAATCCATTTTTAAAAAAGGAGCGCCATAATAAATTTATCGTGTAGATTCAGTGAAGTCACATCGGCACACATCTTATTCCTTTCAAAAAATGACAAGCCCGCTATTTAACTAAATATGTAGCATATGAACCCTGTTATTTCAATTCTTGCCGCAGCGATCTTTATTACCGGTTTTGCAATGATTGTTCTGGAACACACGATACGAATTAACAAATCCGCCACGGCAATGGTTACCGGTGCATTACTTTGGATTCTTATTGCCACTCAACTGGGTTCGGAAGATATCGCACACCATTTAACTGAAACGGGAGCAGGCGTATTTGGCATAATTATATTTCTTCTTTGTGCATTAAGCCTTGTAGAGATACTTGTCCATTATCGTTTTTTTGATCTGGTCAGGGGTAAGCTGTATTCTTTAAACTTTACAGATCGAAAGCAGTTTGTTTTAGTTGCCGTTATTGCGTTTTTTCTGTCTGCGGTTATTGATAATCTTACCACTACAGTCATCATGATACAGATCTCGAGAAAGTTTTTCAAGGGAAAAAATTTGCTGGTTGTAGCCGCGGGCATTGTGATTGTCGCTAATGCAGGGGGAGCTTTTTCTCCTATTGGTGATATTACAACCATTATGTTATGGTTTGCCAAAAAATTCGGAACAGGTGAAATTATTGTAAAAGGAATCCTGCCTTCTGTAGTGCTGGGTGCAGTTGCGATAGCGCTACTTGTGAGACAGTTAAAACCTGTGCCTAAAGATGATGATGAAGAAGAAATTATAACACAATTAGACAGGTCGGAAAAGACGGTTGTCACAGTCGTATTTATGTCGTTCCTGCTGCCGCTTTTTGCTAACCTTATCGGACTTGCTCCATATTTCGGCTTGCTGTTGGGGTTAGGTATTGTATGGATCACTATTGATCTGATGAAACGTTTTAGTAGTACTGCCACACACCTGTCAGCTTCTATTGAGGACCTGATTAGAAAAACGGATATAGCTTCTCTTAAATTTTTTGTAGGTATTCTTATTGCTGTTGCTGCTTTGCATGCGGGAGGGCTTTTGGAGAAACTTGCTCATCTTATTTATGGCTATGAGCCAAATGAAAATGCGTTGATCATTGGGAATGTTGCGCTTGGTATTATATCCTCTGTATTGGATAATGTGCCACTAACGGATATTGCTATAAAAATGGCTCAGACTACCGATAGCAATATATGGATATTACTTGCACTCACAGTAGGAACCGGAGGATCTCTGCTGGTAGTGGGTTCGGCTGCCGGGGTTGTAGCTATGGGCATGGTAAAAGAGTTAACATTTGGCAGATATTTTAGAATTGCTTTTTTACCGGCATTGTCAGGCTTTTTCGCCGCAGTAGCAGTATGGTATCTGGACTTTATATTTCTTGCCTGACAATTCACGAACTGAAATTGATAAAAGTTATTTGCAAATGTGATAAGAGTCAGCGTTTGCGCAAGCAAGTGGCTATACTTTTACACACTTCTTAATAAAGCTTTCGGACGTGTACTTAAACAAATTCCATGTGTTGCATTAATCAGATGAATTTTTAACCGCACAAAGGTTAAAAAAGAGCCCTGGCCGGAAAAGATCAATCCAGGTACCCTGTCCGGGAAAAACAATAGACGGCATTCCACTATAATCATATTCCTAACTTAAAAAACTATAGGATGGAGTTACGATATATTGAACACATAGGCATAGCGGTACAGGATCTTTGCGCTGCAATCAGGTATTATGAAGACGTGCTTGGTCTCACCTGTTATTCGATAGAAGAAGTAACAGATCAAAAAGTTAAAACCGCATTTTTCAGAATAGGCCAAACTAAAATAGAGCTGCTGGAAAGTACTGCTCCGGATGGGCCAATCAGCAAATTCATTGAAAAGAAAGGAGAAGGTATTCATCACATTGCTTTTGCGGTTAAAAATATTGAAGGTCAACTTTCCGATGCTTCTTCGAAGGGCGTTCAGCTAATTGACACCAAGCCTCGTAAAGGAGCAGAAGGACTGGATATTGCCTTTCTTCACCCCAGGTCCACAATGGGCGTATTAACAGAGCTCTGCGAAAACAAGCGTCAGCATTGACAAGTGAGCAATAACATTTCAAAATGACGTTTTATTTCCTTGCCCGCATTTCTTCACACACACACACATTTCGGTCAGGCTTACAAGGATCATGAAACGTTGTTAAGTCAAACAATAGTCACTAAAACCCCGATAGATTATGGCATCAAATGTCGATAAGATTAAAGAACTCATTGCGAAGCGCCAGGAGGCCCGGCTTGGCGGTGGGATCAAGCGCATAGAAGCGCAGCATCAAAAAGGGAAACTTACAGCCCGTGAACGTATAGAACTGCTTTTGGATGAAGGTAGTTTTGAAGAATATGACATGTTTGTTACACACCGTACCAAATCCTTCGGCCTGGAAAATGAAAAGTATTACTCGGATGGTGTGGTAACGGGCCGTGGAACTATTGACGGTCGAATGATATATGTGTTTTCGCAGGATTTTACTGTATTTGGCGGCTCGCTTTCGGAAACCTTTGCGCAAAAGATCTGTAAGATCATTGATGAAGCAACTAAAGTGGGCGCACCTGTGATCGGCCTCAACGACTCAGGTGGTGCAAGGATACAGGAAGGCGTTAGGTCATTAGCCGGCTATGCAGAAATATTTCAGCGTAATATTATGGCTTCCGGAGTTGTTCCACAGATCAGTGCCATTTTCGGACCATGCGCAGGTGGTGCGGTTTATTCTCCTGCACTTACTGATTTTATTTTGATGACACAGAAGAACTCTTACATGTTTGTTACAGGTCCGAAAGTAGTACAAACAGTTACGGGGGAAGTAATTTCAACGGAGGATCTTGGTGGTCCGGAAGTTCATGCATCCAAATCAGGTGTATCGCATTTTCTTACCGACTCAGAAGAAGAAGGTATCTTGCTTATCCGCAAACTGATTGACTATCTTCCACAAAACAACCTTGAAGAACCTCCCATCATACGTAATGATGATCCGATTGACAGACTCGAAGACAAACTAAACGAAATAATTCCGGACAGTCCTAACAAACCTTATGATGTAAAGGATGTCATCCGGTACACCGTGGATAGTGCCGACTTCCTTGAGGTGCAGGCCAGTTATGCCAAGAATATCGTTATCGGTTTTGCAAGATACAACGGCAGGCCCGTTGGCGTCGTTGCCAATCAGCCGATGTTTCTTGCAGGTGTGTTAGACATAAATGCTTCACGAAAGGCGGCGCGCTTCGTCCGGTTCTGCGATGCATTTAATATTCCTATAGTAACGTTTGTAGATGTGCCTGGCTTCCTTCCCGGCAGTGCCCAGGAATACGGCGGCATTATCATCCATGGCGCCAAATTATTGTATGCTTTCGGAGAAGCAACGGTTCCTAAGATTACGATCACACTAAGGAAGTCTTATGGTGGCGCGCATGATGTAATGAGCTGTAAACAGTTGCGCGGCGATGTTAATTACGCGTGGCCTTCTGCAGAAATTGCTGTTATGGGCGCACGCGGCGCTATAGAAGTATTGGAAAGCCGGAACATTTCCAAGATTACCAACGAGGAGGAGCGCGTAAAGTATCTGCAGGAAAAAGAAACAGAATACCTGGAAAAATTTGCTAACCCTTACCAGGCTGCAAAGTATGGATTTATCGACGACATTATTGAACCACGCAATACCCGGTTCAGGATAATCCGTTCACTCGAAGCCCTGGCCAACAAAAAGCAATTAAATCCCCCAAAGAAACATTGTAATCTTCCCCTATAACAATTGTATAATGAATAACGACATTCAAGAAGGTATTATCATTCTGATCATCGGTATGGGCATTGTGTTCCTTGCACTTATTGTTCTGCAGCAGGTGTTTCAAAATATTCTGCCAGCGATCCTTTCAATAAAAATAAGCAGGACAACGGCCTCTAACGACAATACAAGCGCTGGTATTAAGCAACAATATAACAGTGCAGAGGAAATAACAGCCATATCTGCAGCGGTCCATATGTTTTTAGATGAAATGCACGATGAAGAAAATGCTATTCTCACAATCAATCAATCAGTTAAAAACTATTCACCCTGGAGTTCCAAAATTTATGGCAGCCACAATTTTATCAGGAGATAAATAAGCATTTAAGTGACAGTAAGAAAAGATCAGGGTTCTTCTGTCGCCATAAATTTTGAGGTCTGTTCATTGAAAACAAACGCAATGGTATCATGAAAAAATACAAGCTTAAAATAAACGGCAATAGCTATGAGGTAGATATAAAGGAAGCCTCAGGTAGCACAATTCAATTAGAAGTAAATGGATCTCCGTTCCAGGTGGAAATGGAAACGGAGGTCAAGACAACAAAAACGCCGACCCTTGTTCGCTACGAACCCAGGCCCTCACAAAAGATCGAGCCGCTAAGCGCCGGAAGTTCTGTAAAAAAAGTATTGTCACCACTTCCCGGGCTTATTCACGCTATAAAAGTGAAAGAGGGTGATACCGTAAAAAGTGGAGACACGCTAATGATTCTTGAGGCAATGAAAATGGAAAATAGTATCCTGGCTGAATCATCAGGTACAGTTCATTCTATTAAAGTTACACAGGGCGCAAGCGTATTGCAGGGCGACTTGTTGTTGGAAATTGTATAACTATCAAATTATGAAATCAATCTTTAAATACTTTGCAATAATCCTTTTGTTGTTTGTTGTTGGCGGATACTGTATGGCCCAGGTGATTGGTACTACGCCCGAATCGGTAAATAGTCATGAAGGGTTGCTTAGGGAAACATTGAGCGGACTTACCAAATTTTTGCAGTTCACCGGTTTTGCAAATGTTACAATAGGACATGTAGTGATGATAATAGTGGGACTCGTGTTTATCTGGCTTGCCATAAAGTATGATTATGAACCTTTGTTGCTGATCCCGATAGGAGTGGGTATTCTTATCGGCAATATTCCATTTGTTGCCGGTTACCAGGTTGGTGTATATGAACAAGGCTCTGTACTCAACTACCTGTACTTCGGTGTAATAAAGGGTATTTATCCGCCGCTCATCTTTCTTGGAATAGGATCAATGACAGATTTCTCCACACTCATCTCCAATCCTAAATTGATCTTATTAGGCGCCGCCGCACAATTAGGTGTGTTTGCAACATTTGCCGGTGCTATCTTGCTCGGGTTTACACTAAAGGAATCCGGTGCAATTGGTATCATAGGCGGCGCAGACGGCCCGACCGCTATTTTTCTTTCTTCGAAACTGGCGCCCTCATTCATTGGGCCAATTGCAATAGCTGCTTACTCATATATGGCGCTGGTGCCTATTATTCAGCCGCCTGTGATGAAAGCGCTAACAACTGCAAAAGAGAAACGGATTAAAATGAAGCCTCCGCGCGCAGTATCGAAACAGCAGAAAATTCTTTTTCCGATTATTGGCTTATTACTTACCTGTTTTATTTCTCCATCAGCATTACCGCTGCTTGGAATGTTATTCTTTGGCAACATCCTTAAAGAATCAGGACGTACTGAGCGACTTGCAGAGACGGCAAGAACAAAGCTGATTGATGTAGTCACTATTTTAATTGGTCTAACGGTTGGTGCTTCAACGCAGGCCGATGTATTTCTTACCTGGGGTTCCATGAAGATCTTCATCCTGGGTGCAGCTTCTTTTGTAGTTGCCAGTGCAGGCGGTGTTCTCTTTGCGAAGTTTATGAATCTCTTTTTGAAAGATGGCAACAAGATCAATCCGTTAATTGGCTCCGCAGGCGTATCTGCAGTGCCAGACAGCGCCCGCGTATCGCAAATGGTCGGATTGCAGTACGATAAAAACAATCACCTTTTAATGCACGCAATGGCGCCAAATGTTGCCGGTGTTATAGGCAGCGCTGTTGCGGCCGGTATTTTATTAAGCTTTTTGGGTTAAATAAGAATGCGGCGCTTAACAGTAATAGGTAAAGATTCATTAATTAAAACATCTATGCTATGTCAAAGTATATGTCCGCAGCAGATGCTGTTAAATTAATCAAGTCAAATGACAGGGTGCTTGTACAGGCCGCATGCGCCACGCCTGAAATATTGCTGAAGGCAATGGTAGAAAGAGCGTCTGAATTAAGGAATGTGCAGATCTTCCATTTACATACAGATGGCTATTGTGATTACGCAAAACCTGAATATAGCGAAAGCTTCAAGACCAATTGTTTTTTTATCGGCGCAAACATCAGAAAATATGTTCAGGCAGGAAGTGCGCAGTATATGCCTGTGTTTTTAAGTGACATACCAGTGCTTTTCAGAAACGGTTCATTGCCATTGGATGTAGTATTGGTACATGTATCACCACCTGATAAACATGGCTTTTGTACCCTGGGTACATCGGTCGATATTGTTGCCGGTGGTGTGGAAACTGCAAAAACGATCATTGCCCAGGTAAACCCGCAAATGCCAAGAACACTTGGAGACGGCATTATACATATCAGCCGGTTTGCTGCCTGCGTTGATGTGAACGTTCCATTGCACGAAATGTCTATGAGCACACCGAGCATGGAAGAAGGCATGATGGGACAACATATAGCGGCTATGATAGAAGATGGGTCCACTTTGCAGATGGGAATCGGTGGTATTCCCAATGCTGTATTATCCTATTTGGATAATCATAAAGACCTGGGTATTCATACTGAAATGTTCTCAGATGGTTTATTGCCGTTGATAGAAAAAGGTGTTGTAAACGGATCGAGAAAAATCGTTTGTCCGAATAAGATCGTCTCCGGCTTCGCTATGGGGTCAAGAAAGTTATACGATTTTCTGGATGATAATGCCAACGTGCAAATGATGGATATCTCATTCGTGAACGATACATCCGTCATCAGAAGAAATCCAAAAGTAGTTGGAATTAATTCGGCGTTGGAAGTTGATATAACCGGCCAGATCTGTGCAGATAGCATTGGCATTGCAATGTATTCAGGTGTTGGTGGTCAAATGGACTTTATGCGTGGTGCAGCGCTCTCCTGCGGTGGCAAGGCGATATCTGCATTGTCCTCTATGACACAGAAAGGCGTTTCCAAAATTGTTCCGATGCTAAAGCCGGGAGCCGGCGTAGTTACAACAAGAGCACATGCGCAGTATATCGTTACAGAATATGGAGTGGCTGAGCTTAAAGGTAAGAACCTGGCACAAAGAGCAAAGGCGATTATCAATGTAGCTCATCCTTCTGTTCGTGAAGAATTGGAAAAAGCTGCGTTTGAAAGGTTTGGCAGCGGATACTTTTCTTTCAACTGTTAACCCAAACCGAGAGTAAATATTTTTCACCGAGAAACACATCAGCATATGAATCTGCATAAACTATTTTCGGACTTTCCGAAAATACCAAAAGAAGAATGGAAGGCTAAAGCTACCGGGGATTTAAAAGGTAGTGACTTTAATAAAAAACTTGTCTGGAAAACAGATGAAGGATTTGACGTTCAGCCTTTTTACACGCCGGAAGATTTAGATGAAACAAAAATACTTAGCCGGCAGGATTTCTGTAAAGCTTCAGCCGGCGCATGGACGAGGTACGTAGAAGTTAACGTAACTGACATGATAAAGGCGAATGAAGAAGCGCATGAAATGCTGGAATTTGGTGCAAATGGTTTCTTGTTTCGTCTGAAAGACACTGAGCATATTGAGTTTGATCTGTTGTTAAACAATCTTGATCTGGCAGAAAACGAAGTGTCTTTTTCGTTGCCCGTTCCTTCTGTTACATTCACAAAGGCTTACTTCGATTATGTACGGAAAAAAGGAGTTGCTGCGTCAGCCCTCAAAGGATTTATTGAATCCGATATTCTCGGATGGGCATCGTTGGATAATACAAGAGCAGAAATTTGTGAGCTTGCGGAGGTGGTTCGGCTTTCCCTCAAATATCCCGGATTTAAGACAGTTGTTATTAAATCGCATGCATTTGCAAATGCAGGTTGCAATAGCACACAGGAGATCGCCTTTACTTTAAACAAGTTGATTGACTATATAGATCTTTTGTTAGACAAATGGCTTGTGCCAAAAGAACTGCTTGATAAAATACTTTTTCACATGGCTATTGGTGGTGATTACTTTTTTGAGATTGCAAAGCTTCGTGCCCTGAAATTGTTATTGGCCAGGATAGCGCCGTTGTATGCTGGTAATACATCCTGCATGAGGATTATGAGTTCAAATTCAATGTGGTCGAAATCTGCGCTCGATCCCAATGTGAATTTGCTCAGGAATACATCCGAGGCAATGTCTGCTGTACTCGGCGGTTGCGATGCATTGTTGGTTCAACCTCACGACAAACATTGCCGGACCGGCAATAAATTCAGTCAGCGGATCGCATTAAATATCTCCAATCTGTTAAAAGAAGAATCCTATTTCGATAAGGTAACAGATCCAACTTCAGGTTCTTATTACATCGAAAATCTTACGACACAGTTGGCGGAAAGTGCACTTGATCTTTTGCAGAAAATTGAAGACAAAGGTGGGTTTATTGCTTGTTACAATAGTGGGATCATTCAAGAGAAAATTTGTGAGATAAGAAATCAAAAGCAAAAAGATATAAGCTCCCGGAAGCGGGTATATGTAGGCAGCAATAAATTTCCTGATCCGGCGGAGACAGCGCCGCTAAACCTGCGCGGCAGACACAGTAGTAAACCTGGGAAATTAACATTGCCGCAGCAGCATGCAGCATATCAGTTTGAAGAGTTGAAAAACAGAACATTAATGCATTGGCAAAAGGCAGGATCTATTCCGGCAGTTTATATGGCTTGTTTCGGTGACCTTGCCATGCGAAAAACACGGTCAACTTTTGCCGGCGAATTCTTTGGCGTGGCTGGGTTTAAAGTGCTTGATGAGGTCTTCTTTGACAGCATTGATAAAGCTGTTGAAGAAAGCACAAAAAGCGAAGCTGATATTGTAGTGATGTGTTCTTCAGATGAAGCTTATGTTGCAGAAGGGACAAGGTTTGCAAAGAAATTTAGAAGTGCCTCTAAACATAAATTACTTGTTGTGGCGGGTTATCCGGAAACGGTTGTAGAACAGTTAAAAAATGCAGGGGTTGATGAATTCATTCATCTGCGGTCAAATGCCATTGAGGTTCTTGGCGCCTTTCAATGTAGATTGGGAATTACGTGAGAATCTATTGCAGATTATTGTTTTAAATGAGTTTGCTGTAGCCCATATAGGTATTGAATCATTTATGAAGATGTGTCCATAAGGGGCATTCTATAAGTGGCAATTCAGTGTCGTTTAATTAAGCAGACATCGTCAACTTTGGGAGATGTCTCCTTTCGTCAACATGATGATCCTGGCCAGCCAGAAACAGTAATTGAAAGAGTATTAATAGCAAGTACATAATAATGTGCAAGTCAGCAACCGCATCGTCACCTCGACTGGGAGATTTGGTTTGCCACAATCAAAAAAATAATGACAGTATACCCGGTGTCGATAGCCCGTAGGGCTTATAGCTTAATAGAAGTCCTAACATACAAGGTCCTTATTGTCCGTAGGACATTAACCCCGTTAAAATTGGTTAAAGCCCTAACGGGCTATGAGGTTCTCGATTCGATCATTTCTATTGAGCTTAATTCCCTACGGGAAAAATTGTGACTGTTATAAACTCTGTCATTGGCACGACAGGAGAGGTCTCCCGAATATTGGTCTTATTGTGATATTCTGTGGGCATTTGATATTGACAACTCTTGGCTAAATGCCATCGAAGTGATAATTAGTAATTCTCAGTAAAACAGAATGTATATGAAGCCAGATTTTTCAAAAGTAGATTTACATCATTATGCATCGACAAAGCACGCAGATCAAAATTCGAAAGAAGAGTGGCAGACTGCTGAACATATAGCAGTGAAGCAGGCATTTAATAAAACAGATCTGTGCCACGCGGAACATATTGGTTTCGCTGCCGGAATACCGCCCTATCTGCGTGGTCCATACTCAACCATGTATGTAATGCAGCCATGGACGATCAGGCAGTACGCTGGATTTTCTACAGCTACAGAATCCAATGCATTTTACCGGAGAAACCTGGCTGCAGGTCAAAAAGGCTTGTCTGTTGCGTTCGACCTTGCAACACACAGAGGTTACGATTCAGATCATCCGCGCGTTGTGGGCGATGTGGGTAAAGCTGGTGTTGCAATAGATTCTGTTTTGGATATGAAGATCTTGTTTGACCAGATTCCGTTGGATAAGATGTCCGTATCCATGACGATGAATGGAGCTGTTATTCCGATCATGGCATTTTATATTGTTGCTGCAGAAGAGCAGGGCGTGTCAATGGAAAAGCTCAGTGGAACGATCCAGAATGATATATTGAAGGAATTTATGGTGCGCAACACATATATCTATCCTCCGGCACCTTCAATGAAGATCATCAGTGATATATTCCGTTTTACAAGCAAGAACATGCCGAAGTTTAATTCTATCTCCATATCCGGCTATCACATGCAGGAAGCTGGAGCTACTGCTGATATTGAACTGGCATATACATTGGCTGACGGACTGGAATATTTAAGAACCGGAATTAAGGCGGGATTGTCGATAGATGAATTTGCGCCACGGCTGTCATTCTTTTGGGCAGTAGGCATGAATCATTTTATGGAGATTGCAAAGATGCGCGCCGGAAGAGTTTTATGGGCCAAACTGGTGAAGCAGTTCAATCCAAAGAATCCAAAATCAATGGCGCTGAGAACGCACTCGCAAACCTCTGGTTGGAGTCTTAGCGAACAGGATCCTTATAACAATGTGGCCCGTACTTGTATTGAAGCAATGGCTGCGGCTTGTGGTCATACACAGTCGCTACACACCAATGCGTTGGATGAAGCCATTGCGCTGCCAACTGATTTTTCTGCACGTATCGCGCGTAATACACAATTGTATCTGCAACACGAAACCAATATTTGCAAAGTGGTTGATCCATGGGGAGGATCTTATTATGTGGAGTATCTGACACAACAGCTTGTTGAAAAAGCGTGGAAACTTATTGAAGAGGTAGAAGATTTGGGAGGTATGACGAAAGCTATTGAAACAGGCATTCCTAAAATGCGTATTGAAGAAGCTGCGGCCAGAAAGCAGGGCCGGATAGATTCCGGCAAGGATGTTCTGGTTGGAGTAAACAAATATAAGGTGGATGAGAAGACGGATATTGAGGTATTGGAAGTGGACAATGCAGCGGTACGTAAAGAACAGATTGACAGATTGAATACACTTAAGGCGGAGCGTGATTGTAATGCAGCCAACAATGCGCTAACGGCTTTGACCGAATGTGCAAGGTCAGGCGATGGAAATTTACTGGAGCTTGCAGTAAACGCGGCGAGAGCGCGCGCAACACTGGGCGAAATATCAAATGCCATGGAAGAAGTATTTGGCAGACATAAAGCTGCCATTCGCACAATAGCTGGCGTATATTCATCTGAAACGGCCGGTAATAAAGAATTTGCCGATGTTTTGAAACTTACCAACAAGTTTGCGGAAGAGATAGGCAGGCGTCCCCGGATCATGATCGCTAAAATGGGGCAGGATGGACATGACAGAGGTGCCAAAGTAGTTGCTACATCTTTTGCAGATATGGGCTTTGATGTGGACATGGGGCCGTTATTCCAGACACCGGAAGAAGTTGCCAGGCAGGCCGCAGAGAACGATGTTGACTTTGTGGGCGCATCGTCACTTGCAGGCGGTCATAAAACGTTGATTCCGCAGCTTGTGAAGGAACTTAAAAAGATTGGCCGCGGAGATATTATTGTGTTTGCCGGCGGCGTAATTCCGCAACAGGATTATGACTATTTGTTTTCAAAAGGAGTTATAGCAGTATTTGGACCCGGCTCAAGAATTCCGGTTTGCGCAAAAACGATCCTTGAAAAATTAATGGTGTTAGCGTAAAGGTTCATAGTTAAAGAAGCAGCCGGCATGTAGATGTGTCGGCTGTTTTTGTTGAATTTAATAATAGTGTGAATTTATGCATTGCTGCAAATGATAAAGTAAGACCGCGAAGCGAGGAGGCTTAGCGGAGGGTTAATTACCTGGCTGCATTCCGCTGTACTGAGCTTCCGGGCTCTGCAGTCTTATTCTATCGCATCTGGCGATTTGTTATGAATAAGCATCATTAGAAACCACAGAGTAAAACCACGAAGACTGGAGACTTTACACGGCGTTTAGGTGGTTACAGGCACGTATCACCTCGCATGATAATCAACCACTACATCATTAATCAAATATTTCTTATCCTTATACGCTCCCTTGCCACCAGCTGGCGCTATAACAATTACTGCTGATCCCTTTGCAGGCAGTTTGATTTCTGCACTACCCTTTACATTTGTAACAGTAAAAGAGCGGGTTATTGTGTTGTACAGATCAACAGCATCGTCGCTGCTGGTTGTAATCGCAATAGTTTTTTCTTCATTATATGGATTGTAATAAAGGTAAGTAGGGTAAGCTTTATCCCTGAAAAAATCAGTAGCAAGTAAGTTTAGTTGTAAGATGCCTTCAACATTGGTATTGCGGATAATTCCGCCAAATATGCCTGCATGCGCACTGCCGTACACACTGAATTGCGTAACATCCGGATTTTTGCCCGGAACCCATTTGGGGCCATCTCCTTGCGCTACGGGCGCTGCGATATTTTTATACTCGTCAAATGTTGATTGCTTCACAATGCCTTCATATCCTATGACTCCTTTAGTGATCGACTTTAGTTGTGGAAGCGTTTGATGATCATCAGGCATGTATTGCGGATAAAACAATTTTGCAGCATTGGCTGCATTTAACATCCATTTTCCGATAGCGTTGGCATAAGATTGATCATACCTTACCAGCGGAACCAGCGGCCACGCAAGATCAAACGTGTTCATTAGAAAGCCATAACCGCCATGATCTACCGTGCTGCCAACAATGCCGGAAATATCCATTGCATTCCATCTGCCAACGAGTACGCCCCATCCTTCCCTGCATTTTGCTGTGCCATCAAATGTCCAGTCGAGCAACTTTTTTACATTAAGACTGTCATTTTTTTCTGCGTTAAGTCTTGCTGCAGTATACGCGCCAAATGGCATCAGTATTTCATAAAAAGTATTGTCCTTTTCTTTTAGCAAAGCAGTAAGTGCGTTATTGGCTGCTTTCAGATATTTTTCGTCGCCCCATTTTTTGTAAGCATTATATAACACGTACGCATGACCCGCTGCTGCATCCGGCTGTTTGCAGATCCAGTTAACTTTCGGCTTCAGGCTATCATAGTCGAAGAATGTATAATCATAATTTCCGTTTAAAACTGAATCGGCCTGGTAAAATTTGTCGGCGATACTTCTCGCGATGTAATCAAAATCTTTTTCGTTGGGATATTGATTGTACACGCCATAAAACAATACGTTTGGATAAACATCATACCACCAGTCCCTTCCATAGCCGCCGCCAAGCAAGGCAACCTGGGGGTTGGTATTGTTCATCATAATGTTCCATTTCGTTTCCCTGTTAAAATAATTTTTCAGCATGGCGACATAGTTCAAACCATGTTGATCTGTTTTGTTAATACCCACCAAAGAAGCCCCAAGTGCTCCACCCATTGCCGCTACGGATTCATGAAACATGCCTTTGTTATTTTTAGGGCCCTGCCTTGCATCACCCATTGCTGTATATAATGCCATTACCGGCTGATCAAAGTTCTTGCGGCTGCTGTCCCACCAAATCAACGGCCAGTATTGTCCTGTTTCATTAACGTTATACGCAATGCTGTCAAAAGATGTTGCCATGCTATGCCAGTCGATGATCTTTAATGGTTGAGGTATATCAGCCATTGAATCAACGGTTACAAGATGTTGTTGCGAAACCGGGTTGGGTTGCAACTGTTGGCGACATGATAAAAAAGAGAAGTAAAGCATTGCAAGCAGAATAGAACGAAACCTCATGTTAATCCGTTTTATGTGTTGGACAAAAAGGAGCTTATGGATAAGATACAAATCTTTGGCCAATGCAGACTGTGTTGCATTAAAAGTAATGCCTGATACTAAACGAAGATATTTTATAGATGACGGAGGAGTACGGAAGATAGTTATCAGGATTGAGTAGAAATAATCCTTTTATAAAAAGAAATACGGATCATTCCTAAGAACTGATCCGTACGTCAAGCTTTTGTATAATTAATTAAGCTTCTTTTTTTTCTGCAGCAGCTTTTTTAGCTTTTGAAGGTCTTGCTAAACGGCTTTTGCCAAAAGAACCTTTAAATATTTTACCTTTTTTGGTTTTTTTATCACCTCTTCCCATGACGTATTTTTTTAATAAATGAATAATTTGGTAGCTGCAAAAATGCAAAAAACTATTTACTTAAAAAAGTAAGAATGGTTTTTAGGCTACTTCGATGATTATAAATGCCATTTTTTGTCATCTTTTTAAAGTAAATCGGCTGGTTTCTTTGTTTCTAAATATTTTATGAATTTGGTATATATTCGTTATGGCTGAGGCACGGCGTCGAAAAATGATCGTCCTTAACCTGTGTTATGAAGCATTGTTTAAAATATTTAAGCATTTTATTGATTACCGGTCTTGTTTTCGCAACCGGTTCTTCTGCGATTGCACAACAGTATTACCGCGTGACAGTAGATGGATTAAATATCAGGAGTGGTCCCGGCAAGAATTACAATACCATCACAGTTGCACTAAAAGGAGATACCCTTGAAGCCATTCATGATTTAAAAGGATGGATGGAAGTGGTAGCCATTAAAAACAATACAAGGGGTTTTGTGGCTGCACAAATGATCGAGAAAATAGATGTAAAGGACAGACCTGGTAGTGGCGGTTTTTGGAGCTTTATTGGCAAGCTGTTTAAATGGTTGCTGATCATAATTGTTCTTTACTTCCTGTATAAATGGATCCGGGCAAAACTCGATAAGCCAACTCCACCGGTTAAAAAAACGGTAGCAACTGTTCCAATGCAAACGGAGCGTATTCCAACGGAGACAATTGTGAGTGAGAACGACCCTGTGCCACCGGTGGTGAATGCTGTCGAAGAACATATGCCGGATTATATTCCTCTTGCAGAGGGTGAAGACAAGGGCGACGCGTTTGAACAATTTATCATTAAGAAATTAAGTAAGAATCCATCTTTATCAATCAAACGCTGGCGATCGGATAAGTATGTGGAAGGAATATTTGCTCAGTCAAACAAGCATCCAGATTTTGAGATCATGTTTAGCGGCACTAAAAATGGCGAAAAAATAAATCGTGCGTTCGGACTTGAGTGCAAGTGGCGGCACTATTTTTTTAACGATAAAATTGAACTCGAATCTTCTCTGCTTAACAATTATAAACAATATGCTGAAGATGAAAATAAACCTGTCTATCTTGTTATAGGTGTGGGTGGAAAAGCTTCTGATCCCGAGACATTGTTTCTTGTTCCGCTAAAAGATGTGGAGAATAATAACCTTGACAGGGAATTTTTAATGCCATATAACTGTGGGGCGGATGATGAGTTTTATTATGATGCGGAGGGGGAGAAGCTTGAGTTAAGACAGTAAGAGAGTAAGATAGTAAGACCGTAAGACGTGTAAGATTATAAGATAGGTAAGAGAGATTGATGTGCTGTGGGTTGATTATATTCAGTAGAACTGATGAGTATTGAGCGCCATATCGACTAAATCGTGTGAAGTAGACAAGCGCAAAGAAAATGATAGATCATACTTGCAAAAGCTCTGTGGCACTCTGTGTCTTCTCCGGCTGTTTCTCTGTGTAACCAAAAAAATAATGTAAGTGGGAGAGAAATAAAAAAGCAGAAGCGTTATGCAACACTTCTGCTTTTTTGATATAATCCAAACTAGTTAGATTTTTTCAGACAGTTCTTTACCAGCTTTAAAGCGAGCAACTTTTTTCGCTTTAATTTTGATTGTTTCGCCGGTCTGAGGATTACGGCCAGTGCGTGCAGCACGTTTAGATACAGAGAAAGTACCGAAACCTACCAGCGTTACTTTACCACCACCTTTTAAAGTTTTAGTAACAGCTTCTACAAAAGAATCTAATGCAGCGTTAGCCTGTGTTTTAGTTACACCAGCATCATCCGCAAGTTTAGCTACCAATTCAGCTTTGTTCATGATTGTTCTATTTAAAATAATTAAAAACTATTTGTTTACAGTCTTTGCAAGATCTGCGCCAGCTTTAAATTTCGCTACTTTTTTTGCCGCAATTTTAATAGTTGCGCCTGTTTGTGGGTTACGTCCTGTACGTGCAGCTCTTTTGGTAACAGAAAAAGTACCAAAACCTACTAAAGTAACAGAATCACCTTTTTTCAAAGATTTTGCTACAGCAGTTGTAAAAGAATCTAATGTAGCGTTGGCCTGGGTTTTTGTGATGCCTGCATCTTCTGCAATTTTGGCAACCAATTCAGCTTTGTTCATAGTTATGATTTTTTGTTGTTAGTAAATCATAACAAATGTATTAGGTTTTACATATCAACAAAATAAATTTTGTTAAGTTTTTATATTGGGCATTTGCTGTACCTCGCACAGTGCAAGGGATTCAGCGTAAATGAACATATTGTGCAATTGCAAGAAAAAATCTTAAATCTTCTGAAACCCTTTGCTGTAAAGGATTTCAGAAGATTATATATTAAAATGCAGTGCTGTCGCGGGTTTAAAAGAAATATACAACAGTTTTTGCATTGGCCAACAACAATAAAAATAGATTTCCACAATCAATTCACAACCTCCATAATAGTGGCAAAATGCACGGTTTTATTGCCCCAGGCGGCCTTTTCCTGCTGTAAAAACCCCTGGTTGTACAGACTTATATACCGGTTATAATTGGCCTTGCTTTCTGCATAATATTGTATAGCATAGGTAATTCCTTCCCGGTCATCCAACTCCAGCAAGTGCAATAACTGATGCTTTACAAAGCAGCCGGTACCCAATATTTCGGGAATATAAATATCCTGCAGCCATTGTAGCCACAGTTCGTGTATAGATAAATCAACCTTTACGGTAACGTTGTAGATTAACATAAGATGAATTTTAGAAGCTCAAAGCGTAAAGCTTAAAGCCTAAAGCTAGTCACTTCTCCAGTTCAAAATGTAAAGCCATATAAGTAATTCTAAAGCTTACTTCTTAGTTTGCGCACAGTCTGGTTGCTTTAATTCTTCGCATGGTTTTAAGCTTTAGGCTTTGGGCTTTAAGCTTAAAACTATGCTTTCAGCTCTAAAAATACCGGGCAATGATCACTGTGCTTAATATCCGGATAGATCTCAGCGTCAACAATCTGCTTTTTCAGATTTTCGGTTACGGTTATATAATCAATACGCCATCCTTTATTTTGCAGGCGAACAGACGGAAAACGCTGGCTCCACCAACTGTAGCGGTGTAGCTCATCCGGCCTCACACAGCGGAACGTATCAACAAATCCGTTGGCCAGCATTTTGTCCAGCCATTCTCTTTCTTCCGGTAAGAAACCTGATGACTTTTTATTTCCTTTCGGATCATGTATATCAACTTCCTTGTGTGCAATGTTGTAATCACCGGTTACGATCAGTTTGGGCCTTGTTTTTCTAAGTACACTTAAATATTCCAGGAATTCATCCAGCCATTGGTATTTATAAGTTTGTCTTTCATCACCGCTTGTTCCGGAAGGGAAATAAGCATTAATAAGCGTAATATCTCCATAATCGGCCCTGATTACACGACCTTCGGCATCGCTCTGCATAATGCCATTCCCAAACTGCACATTGTCAGGCTTTATTTTTGTGAAAATGGCTACGCCACTATATCCTTTTTTTTCAGCTGAGAACCAGTAAGTCTCATACCCAAGGGCCTCAATTCTTGCATAATCCACATTGTCTTTATGCGCTTTTGTTTCCTGCAGACATATCACGTCAGCCGGATCTGTAGCCAGCCAATCAATAAAACCCTTGGTAATAGCAGCACGTAATCCGTTTACGTTGTATGAAATAACACGCATGGTTAATGTTTTAGCGGGTGCAAAATAAAGCTTAATGGAGTAAGGGCAAAGTGGTAAGTTAGCTTAAAGCCTAAAGCGTAAAGCTTAGAACTGGTCATACGTTGTAAGTTATACGTTATACGTTTTCCACATTATTGCCAACCTTCAGGGCACTAAGGTCACTAAGCAGCACAAAGAAGCTTACTTAGTGTCCCTTCGTGTTCTTTCTGTCTTGGTGGCAAAAGATCGCCGTGTTTCTCGGTGTCGCCCGTGCCTCCGTGGTTTTCAAAAAAAATTATTTCATCATTAACATAATTTGTATTGATTTTGCAGATATGGAAAAAGTGAAAAGTGTTCCTACCAGAATTATCCCTGCCAGAACGGATGTATCCCTCGAAGGGCCGAAACCCAGGATGTATGAGCTTACTTTTATGTGGCGTGTTGTAAAACAGTTTGTTAAGGGGTTCAGAACATTGCATTTTGTAGGACCATGTATTACCGTATTTGGTTCCGCACGGTTTAAGCCGGGACATCAATACTATGAAGCTGCGGTCGAGTTTGGAAAACGCATAGCTGCGATGGGAATGACAACAATGACAGGAGGTGGACCAGGAATAATGGAGGCGGCAAATAAAGGTGCTTTCGAGAACAATGGTATGTCTGTCGGTGTTAATATAGTGTTGCCTCACGAGCAGCATGCAAACCCGTATTTACATAAATCGCTCAATATCGATTTCTTTTTTGTAAGAAAAGTGTTGCTGGTAAAATATTCTTATGCTTTTATTATTATGCCCGGCGGGTTTGGTACGATGGATGAGTTTTTTGAAACATTAACGCTCGTGCAAACGCAGGTTATACAAGACTTTCCTATTGTGGTTTATGGAACGGAATACCATACTGAGCTGGTGGCGTACATGAACAGCCTTATAGAAAAGGGAACAATATCGGCTCAGGATATGAAACTTGTGTTAATTACGGATGATATGGATGATGCAATTAACCACATAAGCAAGTACATCTCCGGTAATTTTAAAGTAGGGCAGCGCAGGCGTTTTTGGTGGTTGTTTGAAAAGAAATGAGCTAGCGGTTGTTGTCTTTAAATTTGCTATTGCATAAAAGGAAGCAAAAACTTAAATTCAATCATCCGTAGCACATAAAAACGATTGATCTTCCCTATGATAACCCGTCCATTTAAATTGTTCAATACAGTTTTTTCAAGGCAGTTTACAGGTTATGAAAATTTCAGGTAGAAAAATTTTACGAAAGACACTTAAGACTTCAGGCATTGTAATAGGCAGTATTGTGTTGCTAATGTTTCTTCTGCCCATGATCTTCCCGGGCTTTGTTTCCAAAAAAATAAAATCGTGGGCGAACAATGCTATTACAAGTGAACTCAATTTTTCAAAAGCGAGGCTTTCATTCTTTAAACACTTTCCTTCGCTTACACTCACTTTGTATGATTTTACGCTGAAAGGATCTGCTCCTTACAGCCAGGATACACTGATCGCAGCAAAAGAAGTTGCGTTTGGCGTAGATCTTTCTACCGTGTTTAAGTCCAGCATCAATATAAATGAAATTTATCTTTCAAATGCTGCTATTCGGATCTTAGTGAATGATAAGGGACAGGCAAATTACAATGTGTATAAGTCGGATACAACGGCATCTGTCAATCCAAATGACAGCAGCAGCGCTTCTTTGAAAATTGAAAAGATCCAGATAGAAAAAAGTAAACTTTTTTACGACGATCAGTCGATACCTATATTGATCAGCGCAGACAATTTCAATTACACCGGTAAAGGCGATCTGTCAAAATCTGTATTTGATCTTTATTCAAAAATGGAGATTGGATCATTTGACCTGGTGTATGATTATACTCCATACATCATTTCGAAGAAAGTATCCGCAGATCTGGTCACTAAAATTAACACACATTCACTAGAGCTTCGCTTTGAAAAAAATGACTTGCTCATTAATACGCTTCCGGTTGCATTTAAAGGACAGTTCGACTTCCTGGAGAAGGGATATAATATGGATTTCAGGTTGATCTCGCGTACAACAAATCTTCATGATGTATTTACCGCATTGCCTCCCCAATACGCCGGATGGCTGGATAGCACTGATGTAAGAGGTAAAACGGAAATGGATGCATACCTGACTGGGAAATATATTGTTGAAGAAAACAAAATGCCTGATCTTGGATTTAATCTTAAAATACGTGACGGCTATATCGCAAACAATCATGCGCCTTCACCTGTCACGAATCTTTTCCTGAACTTCGACACAAAGCTGCCATCGTTAAGTCCCGATAGCTTATCGGTAAATATTGATTCTATATTTTTTAATATTGATAAAGATTATTTCAGTTCCATTATACAACTAAAAGGGTTAAATGAACCTTACATAAAGGCCGCCATCAGGGCTGATATGGATCTTGAAAAATGGAACAGGGCCTTTGGTGTCAAGTCCTTTGCAATAAAGGGAAAGTACAGGCTAAATTGTACTGCCGACGGAAAATATGCCAGGGGTGTGGTAAAAAGCGGTCTTCGTCAAGTGGACACCGTTATTACAAGTGTTCCCGTTTTTAAATTGACGTCATCTCTAACTGACGGCTACTTTAAATATGCATCACTTCCTCATGCCATAGATAAAATAAGTTTTGATATTAATGCATCATGTCCTGACAACAACATTCATCATGCATCTGTTGATATCGCCGATATCCAGGTAAAGGCTATTGATAATTTCTTAAAAGGTTTTGTGCATGTGAGCGGTGCGAAAGATTACCCGGTGAATGCCCAACTGCAATCAGTGATCGATCTTGCGAGTATTAAGCAGTTTTATCCTGTTGACAGTATTGATCTGAAAGGTGCACTGAACATCGACTTGGTAACGAAGGGATATTATAATCCTTCGAAAAAATTATTACCTGTCACAAGTGCAAAAATTGTTTTAAATGATGGCGCTGTGAAAACGAAATACTATCCAGCTCCAATAGATCAGATCCAGGTAGACGCGATGGTGAAAACAACAAAAGGTACAATGCAGGATCTTAATGTAAACATTAAGCCCATCTCATTTTCTTTTGAAGGACAGCCGTTCAGGCTAAGAGCAGACCTCAGTAATTTTGATAACCTGCGGTATGTTGTAACATCCCGTGGTATTATTGATCTCGGCAAGATATACAAGGTATTTGCTATAAATGGATACAATGTTGATGGCTATGTTAAAACCAATGTTTCCCTGGCAGGTACGCAGGCAGACGCAACTGCGGGACGTTACGATCAGTTGAATAATCATGGCACAATCGATGTGCGAAAGATTGCATTTACATCTGACTTGTTCCCAATGCCTTTTGTTATTTCGTCCGGCAATTTCCGTTTTGACCAGGATAAAATATGGATGAATAATTTTAATGCCAGCTACGGCAAAACAGCTGTTGTGTTGCAAGGATATCTTGAAAATATTCTTAATTACGCTACGAAAACAGACGCGCCGTTAAAAGGTACCTTTGATGTTAATACGAAATACTTTTTGGTGGATGAGTTTATGGCTTTTGCGGATAATTCATCAACAACCACTTCAAAACAAACTTCCACGCAGCCTTCTGGCGTTGTTATTATTCCTGCTAACTTGTCATTACAGCTTACAGCAAATGCGGACCGTGTTATGTATAGTGGCATCGAGCTAAAGAATTTTAAAGGTGGCGTTCTGGTCGATAGTGGCAAACTGAAATTGAATAAAACGGGTTTTACGTTGATTGATGCTCCTGTTTCGATGAATGCAACGTACCAGACGTTGTCTCCGAAAAAAGCAGTGTTCGACTACCATATTGATGCGCAGAATTTTGATGTTAAGAAAGCGTATAATGAAATACAATTGTTTCATGATATGGCGAGCTCCGCGGCTAATGCAGAGGGAATTGTTTCTCTAAATTATACGCTAAGCGGAAAGTTGGACGAAAACATGATGCCGGTTTATCCTTCATTAAAAGGCGGCGGTACCTTGTCTTTGCAAAAAGTAAAAGTAAAAGGACTTAAGTTATTTAGCGCTGTTAGTAAGGAAACGAACAGGGATAGTTTAAGCAATCCTGATCTTTCAAAAGTGGATATCAAGTCGACGATCTCGAATAATATTATCACCATAGAGCGGACAAAAATGCGCGTATTTGGCTTCCGCCCAAGATTTGAAGGGCAGGTAAGCTTTGATGGAAGATTGAACCTGAGCGGAAGAATAGGGTTACCACCGTTTGGTATATTCGGCATACCGTTTACGGTTTCAGGCACCCAGGAAAATCCGGTTGTAAAGTTGAAGAGAAGCAAAGAATCCGGTAAGCTGGAAGAGACGGAGGAAAAGAAGGAAGATTAATTGAATGGGTGAATGTGCAAATATGCAAATGAATAACGGCGAGTATTTAACCACAGAGTTAAAGGAGTTTGGTCACGGAGTTGCACAGGAGATTTTTTTTAGCCACTGAGGCACTGAAGCACAGAAAATGCAGGTGTTTATTACAGTGTACTAAATGCGCTATATAATATCCCATTAAAACTCAGTGCAACACTGTGAAAAAAACTCTGTGCAATCTGTGGTTTGATTTACGATAAAAAGCGATATCAGCCCGAAGGGACATCATTGTCAATTTTCAATTTTCCCCGCCTGAATGACGTCTGTCGGGCAGGAGTTGTCAATTAAATCGAGCTCTCGGTGGTTTTTAAAGCTTGTTCTTCAGATGCTACATCCTCGCCTGGCAGCCGGTTGTGCCACCAGCTTGCAAGTAGTGATCCGTTTACATTCATCATAGGTCCAAAAATTCCGGGTGCAAGTCCAACCGTTGCAAGCTTGCCCATGGTTAATGCAATGCCTGATGCAAGGCCTGCATTCTGCATACCGACTTCCAGGGCAATTGTCCTGCAATCTTTTTCAGAGAACTTCATCAACCGGCCGGACCAGTAGCCAAGGAAAAATCCTGCAACATTATGTAACAGCGTAGCAAGTATTAGCAGTGCGCCTACTTTGAGAAGACTATCCCTTCCTGCGGCAGTAATAACTACTATAATCAGCGCAATACCGGCCATTGAAAGTAAAGGCATTGCCGCATCAATCCATTTGAATTTTCCATGCAGGAAGTGGTTAAAAATAAGCCCTGCAGAAATAGGGAAGATGACAATTTTGGTGATGTCCCATAGCATTGTCCAGAAATGAACTTCAATAAAACTTCCTGCTAAAATTTTCATTAACAGCGGAGTAAGAAAAGGCGCGAGCAGTGTTGATACAGTTGTTACAGAAACAGACAATGCAAGGTTTGCTCTCGCCATATAACTCATAACATTTGATGCAAGACCGCTCGGGCAACAACCAACGAGAATAATGCCTGCAGCGATTTCTGGTGGAAAGCTAAAAATATTGGCCAGTGCAAATCCGATCAATGGCATAATGGTATAGTGACATATCACGCCGACAATAATCCCTCTGGGCATTTTTACAACCCGCACAAAATCCTGCAGACTCAATTCTGTTCCCATTCCAAACATAATAACCTGCAGCAGCGGAACGATCAGCAGAGATAATTTGAAGTCGCCAACCTTTAGAAAATGTTGGGGGTAATACATGGCCATACTAACAGCTGCCAGAATTACAACTGTATATGAAAAGCCTCTCAACAGATGATGACCGCGAAAGGCAATGGCAAGACTTACAAAAAATAACATGAGCAGCCAACCGCCTGCATTAGCGTAACCGGTAAAAAAAATAATACCATACGCAATGAGAAACATAGCCGCCAATGCGTAAAATATTGTGCTGTAAAAATGTTTGGAAAATTGCATGCAATCTAGGTTTTAGCAGTCAGCGGTTAGCTTTGAGCTTTGAGGTGTCAGGTATCAGGTATCAGGTGTTGGCAAATCTTGATCTTTAACCTTGTACCCTTTGCCTCACATCAAACATCTTACATCTTACACCGTACATCTTACATCTTACACCGTACATCCGACATCGTACATCTACCATCGTACATTTGAATGAAGCAATGGCCCGGCCAGGACCGAACCATTAACTTCATTCGTTTTGTCTACGTCCTTTTTAACCGCTCCAGCTTAGTTAACGGATCATAAACGATAAGTAATTTAACGAAAAGTGGTTTTGTGCCCAATTAATATTTGCATATAAGCCGGTTTCACGCAAAGCTCGCGAAGAAGCAGCGACGCAAAGAAACAGCCTTTTGTCCTTCAACGAGGCTTTGTGTCTTTGTGACAATAAAGTCTGTGTATCGCTGTGTCACTCGTGTCTCCGTGTTTCAAAAAATCATCATCTTCCCGGCGCATTAGCGCTTCTTAAAAACTCTATGCCTACCTCTTTGTGCCTCTTTTTGTCTTTACGTCTTTGTGCCCGCCCGTGCCGGATCGGACGGGGCAAAAATCGCTGTGACTCATCGTGTCGTAACTGTCTCCATGGTTAAAAAACTAACTCCACAATCGGTCCCACGATCTCACCGTATCCCATTCCGGCGTTGGTGCAAACCAGGTTTTGTTATCGGGATCGAGATGTTTCTTCATTTCATCTTCATTCAATTCTATACCAAGTCCTGGTGAGTCGGGAACATCTGCAAAGCCTTTTTCAAAGAATGGTTTCCCATTTACTTTTTTCATAAGGTTAACCCAGTATGGCAGATCGAGCGAATGATGTTCCAGCGCCACGAAATTTTGCGTGGCAGCAGCGCAATGAACATTGGCCATAAAGCTGACCGGCGTTCCTGCAAAGTGCATCGCCATGGCAACACCTTTTTCTTCTGCGTAATCACCAATCTTTTTCGTTTCAAGCAAACCTCCTGAAGTCGCCAGGTCTGGGTGCACAAGATCAGTGGCATGGATATCTATCAGCTTGATAAAATCTTCTTTCAGGTAAATATCCTCGCCTGTATTGGTAGGTGTTTCAATGGCGCGCGTAATTTCTTTCCACTGATCCATAAAATGCCATGGTATCATATCCTCCAGCCATGCAAGCCTGTATTTTTCTACGGCTTTGCCCAACCTGATCGCATTGTTCATATCAAAGTGTCCGTAGTGATCGGATGCAAGCGGAACCTCGTATCCTATCACGTCCCTTACGCGGGCAATGTATTTGGTCATTTCATCCAGACCCTTGTCTGTAACCTGCACCTGCGTAAAGGGGTGTTCCGTTGCTCCGTAGCTCATCGGTGCCATGCTCCATTGACGCTGAACATTGTCCCATACTTTACCATTTACAATTGTACCGGGAATTTTGCTTACCATTTCAATTCCCAGGTCCATTTTAAGAAAAGTGAATCCTTTGTCTTCGAGGCGCTCTTTCAGTTTTGCAACAAATTTGTCCGGATCTTCCTCTTCAGGTGTATCTGCATAAAGCCTTATTTTATCTCTGTATTTGCCGCCAAGTAATTGATACGCCGGTACGCCATATGCTTTGCCGGCAAGATCCCAGAGCGCCATTTCAACCGCGCACACACCGCCGCCCTGTCTGCCATGAAATCCGAATTGTTTGATGCGTTTAAAGATCTGTTCAACACTGCATGGGTTCATACCCATAATTCTACTTTTCAAAAACATAGCATAACGCCAGTCTGCACCATCTCTTACTTCTCCATAACCCGAAATGCCCTGATTGGTATCTATACGAATGATCGTGCATCTTCCCGTGCTGTTCATAATGGTTGCATAACGCATGTCCGTTATTTTCAGATCAGATGCACTGGAATTACGGTTCACCTTTTGTGTAGCCTGCGCCAGGGTATCTTCCAGCGGCGCAAACATAAAGGCGCCAAGTGCAATGCCACCCAATGTTGATTTTTTCAGGAAGGAGCGCCTGCTATTTTCATGAGCGATGGCAGCTTCCACAGGTGGCGCACTGTTTTCAGCTTCTTCCTTCAACCCGATCTTTTCAAGAAATTTTTGTGAGGGAGTCATGATGTGGTGATTTGGTGGTGAATGGTTTTAAAAGTCAATAGTGAATGGTGAATAGTGAAAGGTGGTAGAGCGTAAGTTTAAGGCTCAAAGCTCAAAGCCCAAAGCCTAAAGCTCAAAGCCAAAAGCGTAACAGCAAAGTGGTAATCAAGCAATCTCAATTTCAAATTTCAAATCTCCGCGACAATCGCTGAAAGCTCATAGCTCATAGCTGACAGCTACCTACCACGTTCTGTCTTTCATAAACTGATCGAGCTCTTGCCTTGACATGGGAATCTTTCCCGAGTTTTCGTCTATCCATTTCAGGAAGTCTTTCTTTATCTCATCGGTCCATTGTGCGTCTATCTGGCCGGGCGTATATTTTCCTTCGCGCAAACGCTGATGTCCGAACTGGTCGCGCAGCTGAATAAATTCTGCATTCAACACAACTTCTTCAACAAGGTATGCCGGCACGAATATGATGCCGCCTTTCTTCGCGAGTACGACATCGCCTGGCAATACGGTTGCCCGTCCTATGCGTATGGGTATATTGATGCCTGTAAGCATCATTTGTTGTATGTAAGATGGGTCATATCCTTTTATCCAGCCATTGAATCCTTTGATTTCTTCAAGGCCTTCAATGTCGCGGACAGAACCATAAAAAATTACACCCTTGCCTGATTTTGCGAAGATGGCATTGCCGAGATTGTCGCCTATCAGCGTGCCGTCAACTATTTTTCCATAGCTGTCTGCAACATATACGTCTCCGTTTTTGAGCACGTCAATTGGCCAGGAGTTGGGAGCTCCGATACGTCCTTCACTTTTGCCTTTGTCTTTAATTACCTTGTCTACATCCGGTCGGGAGGGCATGTACTGTGCGGTAACAACACGACCCACCATTGCGGAGTCAGGCCGTATCACCATCCACTCACCTTCAAACTGATTTTGAAAACCTTTGTTGCGAAGAATGCCCCAGGCTTCTTCAAGCGCAATATTCTTCAGGCGGTCCAAATATTTGTCAGCAACTTTAGGACGTCCATCGGGTGTTCTTTCGCCTTTCCAGTCTGGTGTAAGTTGTTTTATCTGGTCGGCCGATAGTGTAACGTTCTGCGCATTTATGCAAGCACACACGCTGCAAAATGTTAGAAATGAAAGCAGTTTTTTTATCATATGGTTATTTTAGCTATTCTAATAACAGCGGGGTATGATGGCTTGTTTATTTATCCCAGAATAACCTGGTGGCCATATTATCCGCTCCCATTCTTGCCACCGCCGCGTTATAATTATCTGAATTTACGGATAATTCGCGCACAGGGTAAGTAAGACGGTGAATAAAGCCTCCTTTTACGGCAGGATCAGCATTGGGGTATGGGTTGGGCGTTAATGCAGGAAAACCGCTTCTTCTGAAATTGGCCCATGCCTCAGATCCGTTAAGAAAAGATGCGATCCAGTATTGCGTATTGATCTGCTGCAGGGCTGTTGCATTGTTCAATGGATTTGCTGCAACGTAAGCCGCAATGGCATTGGGATCGATGGTTGCGAGTGCATCATATGTTGCCAACTGTTGCATGTGCAGTGCAATTGCCTTTGAAAAATTGTCCGCAGCATTACCAGAAACAAACCCACGTGTAACTGCTTCTGCGAGTAATAATTGTGTTTGAGCGCTTGTGATAAAGAACTCGGGCGCGTCTATCTTGGTGAGTGTACGTCTGTTCAATTGCGCATAGTTAAATGCGGCACCTGTTTTGCCGGGATAATTTGGCTCGGTGCTTATTGTTGATTCATTATAACCGAAAGGCATACCATTCTGATCTGCCGGGTTGGTATTTTCTGCGCCTGTTGTTCCAAGTGGATTTGACGGCGTTTCATATTTAACTGAAATCACGGTAAGCCGGGGATCGTTAGTGGATTTAAGATAATCTACAAATGGTTTCCCGAGATAAATATTTCCGCGTTCAGTTCCCTGGAAGTAATTCCCGGAGGGATTGTTGAATGTACTGTTGAAAGCAATGTAAGCATTGTCTTTGTTGAGTTCCATCAACCCGCCGTTTGCCGGATCTGCTGCCATTGCGGCGTATTGCTTAGCCTTGTTTGCATCAACTTTGGTGAAACGCATGGCTATCCTCAGAAGCAATGAGTTGCCGAGCTTTTTCCATTGACCAATATCACCCTTGTAAAATAAGTCTCCTGATTCAGTTGGCTTCGACGCATCCAGCGCTTTTGTTGCTTCGCTTACTTCTTTCAGCAAGTCGTCATAAATAGCGTTTTGATCATCGTACCTGGGAAGGTTAATGCTTTTCAGATAAGCCTGTCCTGCTTCTGAATAAGGAACGTCTCCGTAAGTATCGGTTAATATTTGGAAGACCATTGCGCGCCAGATCCTTGCCATATTATACAGGTTGCTTCTGTTGGCGTTGTCTTTTGTTTGATCCAATACCGTAGTTAATAATACTATCGGACCGCTACCATTGTTTACATAATAAGAGTTAAATAATGTATTACTGTTGGGATCGTAAACAATATTATGATTACCGCCTTCAAGCACGCCTGTATATGGTGTGACAATTTGTTGTACTATCTGGCTTTGATAGTTGGTGGTTTGTATGGCGGTGCTGAATTCTGCGTTGGAGAAAAGGTATCCCGGATCCAGCGACGTTGCCAGAACGGGATTGGTGTTTACCTTTTCAAAATCTTTATCGCATCCGCCAATGCCAAATACAAGAGCAGTGAGAAAAAATATGATGATGCTATTTTTCATAATAATTAGTTTATGATGTGGGACGATCATGTTAAACTTTTACAGCCTGAAATTGAGGTTAATGCCATAGCCACGTGTTGTTGGCAGCGTATGGGTTTCTATTCCTTGTAAATTGTCTGATGATGATACCTGCGCTTCAGGATCCAGGTTGTCGATGTATTTTTTAATCATCAGCACATTGCGTACAAGTAGTGAAACGGTCAGTCCTTTAAATGGTGTTTTCTTCATAAATCGTGTAAAGTCATAACCAACAGAAAGTGTTCTCCATCTTACAAAGCTTCCGTCGTACACAAACGGTGTTGCTATGGCTGTGCTTCTGTAAGCTGTATAGAAAGTTTCTGCTTCTACACTGGTTGTATTTTTTGAACCATCTGCGTTAACTGAGTTGAATGTTACTCCACCTTCCCTGCCAACCAATGATTGCTGCGACAAACCTTCTCTCAGGAAGTTGAGGTTGGAGTTGGAAAGAATTTTGTAACCGGCTTTAAAGTCAATCTGTGCAAAAATTCTGAAACCTTTATAGTTGAAAGTATTCAACCAACCGCCCACCCATTTTGGAATGGCACTTCCGTAAGTCACCAGGTTACCTTGTATCGGCAAGCCGGCGGACGTTATGATGTTTCCCTGCGCATCACGTTTATAATCAAATCCTCTTAATGAAGCCAGTGGTTTGCCTACTTCATGAGATACAAAGCCAAAGAATTCGCCGGTGCCGACATCAAATCTTTGCTGGCCACCTGCAAGTTCAAGCACTTTGCTTACGTTGTAACTTCCGTTGATGCCTGTTTCCCAGCTAAATGTTTTTGTTTTAACTGGAACAAGGTTTAAGAGCATTTCAAAACCTTCGTTGCGAAGCTCGCCGATATTTACTTTGGTTTGATTAAAGCCTGATGCTGCTGATATATCAACGTTCAAAATTTCATCAACTGTATTTTTTCTATAAGCTGCAAAATCAAGATTTACCCTGTTGTCAAACATTCTGAGTTCAATCCCGGCCTCCGCTTCTTTTACTTTTAACGGACGCAGATTTGCATTAGGACTAACTGTTCCATTAATGTTACCCAATGCTGTGCCGTTAAAAGGATTCGCATTGATTGCGTAGTAAAGATTGTTTGAATAAGGATCCGTATCGCCCCCAACTTCCGCATACGCTACACGAAGTTTTCCAAAGTTGATCCATGCTGGCGTATGCAGTGCTTCGCTAAATACAAAGCTTCCGCTAACTGAAGGATAGAGATAGTTGTTTGAGTTGGGATTCAGGGTTGAAAACCAGTCATTACGTGCAGTAACATTCACATAGAGAAAGTTTTTGTAAGAAAATTCTGCCGATCCATAAATCGAGTTTACTTTCTTTTTTGCGTATGAGTAGTTGGGATTTTTGATCTGGCCATTACCAATAGTGTACAGGTCCCGTACATAGAAATTGGTAACTGCTGTACTCATATTATCGTAGATCTGTTGCATTTGGTTACCGCCAACGGTAACGTCAACGCCGAAGTCTCCAAAAGTTTTGTTGGCGCCGATCAACAGGTCCATATTCCTTTCCCTGAATGTGGTAACATCCTGGTAGTAATAACCGTTGAAGCCTGATGGCGCGGGCGCTATAGATCTGGTGCCTGTTGGGCGATCATAGTTGTAGGGTCTTGTAAAATAATCCTGTCCTATGCGTCCTTGCGCATATAACCATTTTGTGAATTGGTAACGTAGCGATACATTTCCAAAAATCCTGTCTCTTTTTACATTCTCAAAACGATGCAATGCAACCCAGTAAGGATTGTTTCTGTTGGTAAATCTTGCCAGCGGCATTTCATTGCCGTTAGCATCTGTATAATTTTTTAACCATGCTACATTAATGCTGTTGGCCATTGTATAAATGGTTGTGTTGGCATTCATGTCCTGGATGCCTATCTGCGGTGGATTTTGGTTATTCTCGTTTGAGTAGTTAGCATTTAACTGGGCCGATAATTTTTCAGTAAAACGATAGCCGATACCTACATTGAATATTTTCTTATGATACGCTGAGTTAGGTATGATGGCGTTTGCGTCTGTATTAGCGAATGAAATGCGAAAATGTCCTTTGTCATTAGCACCCGTTAAAGCAATAGAATTTGTCCAATTGGTACCCGTCTCATAAAAATCTTTTATACGGTTTTTATTGGGCGAATAAGGTTGTGTAGAACCATCAAACTGCGGTGTTGGCTTGCCGTCAAATTTTTCGCCAAAGCTGTGTACACCGGAGCTTTGAGCCTCAGCAACAGTTGTTGGGCGTTTGCCGTATTCACCTTGCCCGTATTGATACTGAAAGTCAGTATAATCAAGTGCTTGTTCTGCCTGGAAGTTGGAGTTGACTTCTATGCCTATGCCGCTACCCACGCGGCCACTTTTCGTTGTGATGATAATGGCACCGTCTTTTGCACGAAACCCATACAGTGCGGCTGCTGCAGCACCTTTAAGCACAGTCATTGATTCGATATCATCCTGGTTGATGCTTTGCAGACCGTCTCCCTGATCGGAAGAGCCACCCGTTGGGTTGCCGGTTCCATTGCCTGCAGAGCCCCCAGCAGATATGGCGCTGTTATTAATAGGTATGCCGTTCACTATGATGAGCGGGGAGTTGTTGCCTCCGAAAGAAGACTGCCCGCGGATGCGTATTTTAGAAGACGCACCCGGTCCTCCGGTTGGTGGCGACACGTTCAATCCTGCCACTTTACCCTGGAGACTATTACCGAGGTTAACTGTTCGGGTTGTCGTCAGTTGTTCAGTATTTACTGTGGCGGTAGAATATCCCAGGCGTTTGGTCTCCTTGCGGATACCCAGGGCCGTTACCACAACTTCATCAAGATTACGCGTGTTGCTCGCGAGGTTTACATTTACAACATCTCTTCCTGAAACAGCTACTTCCTGCATATTGTAACCTACATGTGTAAATATCAATGTTGCGTAATTGGAAGCTTCAATTACATATTGACCCAATGAATCGGCGGTAACTGCTTTGTTACCTCCTTTTACCTGTACCGTAGCTCCGGCTAACGGCTTTCCACCGGGATCGGTAATATTTCCGCGGATAGTTTGTGCTGCTGCAAACAATCCGCAACAGGCAAATACCAGCAATAAGAGCGTTTGTTTTACAGTGGGGGTGGCCCCTGTTTTAAAGAGATTCCACATAATACAATCGTTTTGGATGATGTAATGGGTATGGCAGTTAATGAAAAAACGGAGCAACCGTTGCTGTAAAATAGAATAACTTATAGCTTAAAAACTTCCAATAAAATACGGCGGTGAATTTTATAAAGGATAAATGTATGTTTAACGTTAATGCGTAGTGACGCCGTTTGCACAAAAATATTTTTATTCATATTTAATTTGTGCATGCGCCGGTGATTTGTTTTTTGTGCTAATTTGTACAACCACTAACAGATTGCTTTCAATGCAATTTCCTTTATGATGCCTTCTTTTGATCATAAGGAAATGGTGTTGACTTACTTTTAATAAGCAGGATAACCAAAAGATTACGGCTATATGAACCAGTTCCATTTGCAACATAACCAATCGCAGGAACTTGTGCATTTTCCATATATCGTCGAGTTCGTTTTAAAAAAGAATCAAACCATTCAGCTTGGATCGTTTACTCAGTTGCAACAGCAGGACAGCTTTTGTGTGTATTATATTATCGAAGGAAAATTTGATTGGGTGATTAACGGACAGCACTATGTGTTATACCCGGGAGATACAGCAATGATACTTCCCGGCAGTTCTATAGGAGGTGCCAACGATGCACTGGATATTGGAATAGTTGCATGGCTGGATATCCATTTGAATGTATTGTATGATCATGGTTTTGACGATGAAGAGAAACGGACAATTGAAAAAGTTTTACTTCGGAATAAGGAGCCCGTGCTACCAAGATTAAATCAAACCGGAGAGATATTAAAGCTACTTGAAAGCGAAATTTTTAACCAGGAGATTGGATACGCTGTGCGTGTTAAACAACTCGTGGAAGAATTGTTTATTACAATTGCAAGGCAACTATCAAGACAACATAATCCGTACAGAAACTTTCCGCAAACATTTATGAAACTCGAACAACTCTTGCGTGAGAATCTTGCTCATCAGTGGACGGTTGCTGAAATGGCCGCCATTGTTGGTCTCGGTAATACGGCTTTTACAGAGAAAGTAAAAAGTTATACAGGGTTCTCTCCGTTAAACTATTTGATCAACATCCGTATTTCAGAAGCCATCCGGTTGTTGAAGCGCGCGGATGTAAACATGACTGACATTGCGCTGGATACAGGATTTTATTCATCCCAACATTTTTCAACCACCTTTAAGAAATTGACGGGTTACACCCCGAGCCAGTTCAGAAAAAACAATATCAAAGCTTAATAACTAATTTTTAATTTATGGAGTGCATCATTACTATAGACCTGGGGACAAGCGCCGTTAGAATATTTGCTTTTGATATGGATAAAAAAGTTATCGGCACCGCCAAAGGCTCTTATCCCACTTTTCATACACAGCCGGATTATAGTGAACAGGATCCGGAGCAGATATTTATTACAGTATTATTTGTGCTGAAGAATTTTCTCAACGAAAAAATTCATCCGGCTAAATATGCTGTTACTGCAATTTGTTTTAGTGCCGCCATGCACAGTGTATTGCCTGTTGACAAAAATGGTGTTCCGTTAGGTAACGCCATTACCTGGTCTGATAACAGAGGGAAGAAAGAAGCAGCATTGCTTAAACAGTCTGCTGAAAGTAAAAAGATTTATGATGCCACGGGAACACCTATCCATCCCATGTCGCCATTGATCAAGATCACATGGATGAAGAATAATGATGCTGATCGTTTTCGGCAGACGAGCAAATTTCTTTCTGTAAAGAGTTATATCATTCAACAATTAACCGGTGAATTAAATATTGATTTTAGTCTCGCATCTGCCACTGGCTTATTTAATATTCATTCTTTAAAGTGGGAAGAAGATGCGTTGCGCTACGCAGGCATACGTACAGATAATTTGCCTGATGCAGTGCCTGTATATTATAACAGTGCAAGGCTGAGAAAGGAATTTCAGAATTTGCTTGGCCTGCCGGCAACAACAAAGATTATTACAGGTGCGAGTGATGGATGCCTTGCAACACTCGGTGCTGGTGTTTGGGGTGAAGGAAAGGCTACGGTGACCATCGAGCAAAGTGGAGCTGTAAGGGTTGTTGGCAAAGAAGTACTTAAAGATGAGAAGCAGCGTTTTTTTAATTACCTGCTGGATGAAAATTATTACGTATCCGGAGGCCCCACCAATAACGGTGGTGTAATTTTCGAGTGGTTCGCGAGGCAGTTCGGTGATTTTAAAAATGCATATGATCTTGATGATTGTATTGCGCATCTTATGCAGGATGTGCACGAGGTAGCAGCAGGGTCAGATGGATTGCTTTTTCTACCTTATTTGTTGGGCGAGCGTGCGCCCATCTGGAATGCAAACGCGCGTGGCGTATATTTTGGCATCAACTTTAAACATGAGCAGCAGCATTTTGTGCGGGCAACAATCGAGGGTATTATGTATGAGATATACAGCATTGGTAAGACGCTTGAAGAACATCGGTCAATAAATAGCCTGTCCGTTAACGGAAGCTTCGCCTCTATGCCATTTTGGGCGCAAATGATGGCAGATATGTTTAACAAACCGGTGAGTGTAAAAGACAATTCCAATAGTATTGGACTTGGTGCTTTTCTTATCGCAGCAACTTCAATTGGCGCATATGCCAAACTGGAGGATGCAGCAAAAACAGTAGATCTCCCGGAACCTTATAAACCCAGAAAATCAGATCATGCCGTGTACATGAAGTACTTCCCGATATTTGAAAGGCTTAGTGTAAAGCTGGCTGATGAGTTTGATGCACTTTCTGCACTGAATGAGTAGGTAAATGTGCAGATGTGCGAATGTGCAAATGTGAGAATGTGCAGATGTGCGAATGGAAAGATAAGAATAGGTAGCGAATTTGAAAAAAACGAACTGCCTTTAACATTAAACCTTGCCGCACAATTATCGATGGCAGTTCGCTTTTGTAATGAGAGAAAATTAACCGCAGAGGACACGGAGTTTTTTCGCAGAGTTGCACTGAGTTTTTGTCAGTCTCTGTGTTCTCAGTGTCTTCTCCTGTATTCCTCTGTGTAATTGTATTTTTTAGAAAGTTTTTCCTTTTTTTTCAACTCGCAAATAATAAAAAGGATTCACCTTTCACTATTCACCATTGACTATTCACTGTATTCCTTACCATTTCTTCGCCTCTTTCTCTTTATTAAAATTGAAAGACCTGGAGATGTTGAAACCAAAATAGATATCACCGTTGCCCCAGGTTCCGCTGGTCTTGGTTAAATACCACGGGCCAATCATCCCCTGTGTGTTGCTGAATACCAGTTGAAATACGTGGCCACCCGTTTCAATGTCAAGTCCTAAAGAAAGCGAGTTGTAGGCTGTAGTGCTTACAATTTGGTCTGGCAATATATAGTTGTACTCTGCATTAATGCTCATCCGTTTGGTGATTTTCATTCTTCCTCCCATGCTTAAAGTAATTACATCGTTCTTGTCTTCAGGTGTCGGCACAAGATTATAGTGTGTCCACGCAGGAGAAAATTGCAAAGAAAGATTGCGTGAGAATTTTCTTGCGATCAATAGTTGTGATGTATAAGCCGTTCTCAGTTTAGCATCAAGATAAGGTTTGTCCTCATACTTGAGCGTTGTATTGGTGATCAGTTCATACAGACTCACTGTAACGGGCATACGTTTGCTTTGCTGCAGGATCTTCCATTTAAACGATCCGTCAAAGGTTTTATCAAGAGAGCTTCTACCTATACCAATGGCAAACCTGTCGGTTATTCCATAGTCAAGAGCCAGCCGTATATCGGCATTGTCTAATCCAAAAAATTCATAAGCTCCGTCATTGATCTTTCCAAAACGGTGCATGATTAAGAACTGCATATTGTTCCTCTTTGGTGCTTCTACCGTTGGAAGGTTAATAATTTGCGTTGCTTTGAATGTTTGCGTAACAATTCCCTTATCACCCTGGTTAGTCATTGAATCAGTAAGCATATTCAGCAATGTAGAGTCTTGGCTGAAAACCGCAGTTGATAAAAACAACGAGGATAGAAGGATATAGCATATTTTCTTGCGCATGGTTGTTCTGTTTATAATTGTTCCGGCTGACATTGCCGGGGAATATTATTCGTTATCAATGCTGCACAGGTAAGATGTTAAGAAGATATAGCGTCTCAGGATCAGGTACTTCGTACCCGCCTGAATGTTTCATACGGGCAGGCTTCGTAAATCGTACTTCATGCAAACATGTTGTATTATAAGCGATGAGTATTGTTGTTTACTTTGTTGCTGAGCATTCAATAAGAATCTCTACTTTAATTTCTTTCTCGATTTTTTCCCTTACTAACGACGGTATCTGAATGTTGTAGTCGCCCGGAACCATCAATAAATGTGCTTTTCCGGTGAGCTTGCCATCTTTCATTTCAAGCGTAGCTGTTGTTGTTACCGGGTTTTCTACACCATGTAACGAGATCTTTCCTGAAACATCAACATTATGTACACCATTCTGTGTAACATCCTCATTGCTTTTAAAAGTTCCGGAGAATGTAGCCTTTGGATATTTGTCGCTTTCAACGTAGTTCTCATTAAAATGTTCCTGCATTAATTGCTTTCTGAAAAGAAATCCTTTCAATAACGCCGCAAATGCGATGTTCTTTTTTGCCACATCTATAACGGCATATACCTGGCTGTTTTCTGCTTTAATATCTTCCATCGGCGTTTTGGAGAAAAAGCCTATATAACCTGTTCTTGTGATATATATCTGGGCATGTGCAAACTGGCTGAACCCAATGGCCACCAGCATTACAAATAATATTTTTTTCATGAGTTTAAATTTTCTTTTGAATAAATTAGGCGAACATGTCGCTGTGTCTTTCTTCTGCTAGTTATTTGGAGCACCTCTTCTAACCCAGTCAGTAATAATGTTAATGTTACATTCAGACAGCTTGGGTAAACCGTAAGGCATTGCCGGATAGCCAGGCGCATGGTTAATAACATTAAGCAGGTTACCATTATCCGCTTGTTGTTTAACTCCGCTGTATGTATCCAGGATAACACCGTGAGTCGCAATTGCAGTAGAATGGCAACTATAGCAATTGCTTTGCAGAATAGGTTGCACATTCACAGCGTATTTCATATTCACAGTGTCGCACTGATTATTGTTGTTGTTGAATTCCGTCTCGTTGGATTTGGAGCACGACAACCAAAATATTGCCGCTACTATCACAATTGTTGCTCCTGCATGTTTCATTCGCATGGTGTATGTTATATTTATGGGATGGTTCGTTTTTGTTTGAAACAGCGCAAAAAATCCCCTTCAGCGTCTGGAGCTGTTTTTACAAATACCATTCTTAAAGATTGTTATTCCGGTAGTCAACCGGCGTGTGTAATGTGTGTTGCTATCAGCCAGTTTATTTTTCTATTACTGCATCAGTAATATTCACATCCATCAAAAAGCCGGTACATCTTCCTTTCAACTGTATTGAGTCTCCTTCTTTTAATGAGCCTACGTCCGCAGGAGCACTTGCCATGCTACAATTAATACCGCCTGTAGTAGGGCCTGCATCAAGTACAATAACTGTATTTCCTCCTGACTGCTGAACGCTTTGCACGGCGCCTTTTACACTAATGATTTTATTCAGAAACTGCTTGTTAGCTTCCGGTTCATTTTGCTGAAATTTATTAAACAACTCGGGAGCCTGAATGGCGTAATCGGCTGAAACATGCGCAAGGTTTGTTCTTGGTTTCTGGTACAGATAGTATGCTATACCAGTCGCCAAAAGACAAAGGATTATACCTACGAAAAAAATTGTTCTTTTTCGCATACTATTCTAATTAATAATGTTCTGTATTATTTGAATTGCTTTGTAAAACCTGCGTATATACCAAAGCTTGTAATGGGCATACTGCCAATGCCAACACCAGATGCCGGAATTTTGATATAAGGTTCAAGTCTTATAGCGCTGGTTTTACCAATCTTCTTTTCATAGCCGGCACTTATATTAATTATCGAAAACCAGTTGTTTGCTGAATTTGAGTATTCTTTGTAACCCGTGTACGCCGTATTGTACCGCTTATAGTCATAGTTGTAATCTTCTTTCTTCATCAGATAAGTGGATGATCCTGCCGTAACATACCAGCTACCTTTTTTCCGTGTAGCAAAATCGTACCGTACATTAACAGGGATCTCTATCATCTTACAATTGCCATCCACATTTAGAATGGTTACATAATCGGGAAGATTAATTTTGTTTGTTTTGAAATATTTCCCGTCTGAGTAATAACTTTTCTTATCCCATAAAAGCCCTGCTTCAGCGCTGAATTTTTTGGCGAACCTGTAGCCAACCAATAAGCCTATGCTATAACCCACATCAACATTTTGTCCCTTAATTGTACTAAAATCCGGTCCTCCGATAATGCTTAGATAAACACCTTTTTGTAACGAATAAGTTTCTTTCTTTTTTACATTCTTTGCGGATGCCACTTGTTTTTGCTGATCTTCAATATTAGCCTTACTGCCTGTATCCTTGTTGCCGGCAATGTTTTCTGCCGGTGTAGTTTGTTGCGTTTGAACAGCACTGCCGGCACTTGCCGCCGCAGCGGCAGGAACTGTACTTACTGGGTTCGGTAAATTATTTACACCGGACGTTGTATTTGTTCCGTTCGTAACATTTGTGTTATCCGGGTTATTGTTTGCTTCTGGCTGCGTTTTACTATTTCCTTTATCAGTACTCTTTTGTTGTCCGTCATTTGAAATACCTTCCGCATTATTGTTGTTTTCTACAGAACGTTTTATTTCCGGCAGTTTTTGCAAAGTGTATACGTTCGCGTCTTTCTTTCCAGCATTGTTATCTGCTGATGTTTTTGATTGATTGCCGGATTGTGCCGCAGCATTTTTTTCAGCAGTCACTGCTATTGCGTTATTTGTATTGCTTTTTTCTTCCGTTACAATTTCGCCTTTGTTGCCGCCACTATGGTTGTTGCCTGTATTTGTTTTGTTAGCTGATTGTGTAAGCCGTTGTGTTCCGTGTTTTGATGAGCTGTCAGTAATTAATTTCACACCAAAAGCCAACGGTATCAGCAATAGCAGCCACAATAATCTTTTATAACCATCATTCTTTTTTGCAACAGGTTCGGGCAATGGCGCATTAGGAGCGTTCAGGCGCTCTAATACCTTGTCCCAGTCTGCATTGTTTGTTTTCAATGGGTAATTTTCTGCAGCCTTGCGGAACAGATCGTCCATATCGTCATTTAGAGATTGCATAAATCAATCCTTTCATATCAGTGTTTTGTTTATTTAAAATTTTTTGTAATTGAGCTTTAGCTTTAAACAAATTGCTCTTGGACGTGCCGGCCGATATGCCCAGCGCATCTGCAATTTCCTGGTGAGAATAGCCATCTATAACTGCCATATTGAATACTACTCTATACGCAGGCGAAAGATTCCTCAACTGGCTTATAAGCTCTTTGTATAATAATTGTTGTTCTGCTGAAGGTGTGCTATCCTGAACATCCCATGCGTGATCTTCCAATCCCCTTATTTCAGGCACAAGGTTCGTTTTGCGCAATTCATCAATAGCAGTATTGATCATTATCTTTTTCATCCATCCCATCAGCATTCTTTCCAGGTCGCCATTGTTGGAATATTCAAAATGGTTGAAGTTCCTGAATATTTTTACAAAACCGTCGTTTGCGGTATCCACAGCTTTTTCGTACCTGTAAATGTAACGGAATACAACTTTAAGCGCATAGCCATAAAACCGCTCATAGAGCAATTTTTGATATTTGTGCTCATTATTAATACAACCGTTAACTATATGTACCAGGTCTTCCAAAACTGTATAATGTGGTGTTTTTGTTGTAGTAATACGTAACCCAATTTTGCAAGGTTGCCTCTGATTTAAAATTATTAAATAAGATGCAATCGATTAGTTCTTGTCTGTCAACCTGTGTTTACTACTCGTTGGGCTTTTGATATTTCAGATCTTTTTACGGGCAGGCGGTTTAACGCTCCCGGCTTTATGTCCCTATTTATTAACACTGCCCATTGCTGCCGACGGATAGCGTTCTCCCGCAGCAACTCCTTTTGGTGCGATATGATCAATTTCATCAAGCTCTTCTTTGCCGAAAGTAACACCAGGTGCTCCGGCGTTTTCTTCCAGGTACTTAATGCGTTTGGTACCGGGAATGGGAAATATGTGATCACCTTGTGCAATTACCCATGCGAGAGCCAGCTGGGATGCTGTGCAGCCTTTTTTCTCTGCAAGACTTTGCAGTTTATGTACCAGCTGAATGTTGCGGTCAAAATTTTCTCCCTGGAATCTTGGTGAGTGGCGCCTGTAATCATCTTCTGCGAGATCTTCAAATTTCTTTATCTGGCCGGTGAGAAAGCCTCTGCCAAGCGGGCTATATGCGACAAATGCAATGCCCAATTCGGCACAGGTTTGCAGCAATCCGTCTTCCGGATCCCTGCTCCAGAGGGAATATTCAGTTTGTAAAGCGGTCAAAGGGTATACTGCATGGGCCTTTCGTAAGGTTTCTGCTGATACCTCGGACAGGCCAATGCCGCGCACTTTTCCCTCCTTTACCAGCTCTGCCATGGCGCTAACCGTTTCCTCAATCGGTGTATCGGGATCTTTTCTATGCAGATAATACACGTCTATATAGTCTGTATTCAATCGTTTGAGGCTCCCTTCGCAGGACTGCTTAACGTAGTCCGGCTTGCCGTTAACGCCTCTTTTCATCGGATTATTCGGATCCCGCACTATTCCGAATTTTGTTGCGAGCGTTACGGAGCTGCGTTTGTGTTGTATAGCTTTCCCGACAAGAATCTCGTTGGTAAAAGGCCCGTACATATCTGCCGTGTCCAGAAAATTAATGCCTAACTCAAGCGCACGATGAATGGTTTTAGTTGATTCTTCATCGTTCAGGCTTCCATAAAACTCGCTCATGCCCATGCAGCCTAATCCTAATTGAGAAGCTGTAACGCCTTGTGATCCCAGTGGTTTGATTTTCATGATCTCAGTTTTAGTTGATGCGACGCGTATATCGTAACAAGTGTATCCAAAACGTTGGCAGTTCCGTTTATTTATATTGAATTTAAGCTTGTTTTGCCGGACAATATTGAATATCAACCGTAAAGCTCAAACTAATTTGTGTACAATGGCTTGTTTCCGGTTTAAAATATGATTAGTTTAAAGGCATACAACCGGCATGGCGATAGCTAACAGTGCTTTGTGACTTTTGTATGGAAGTTATTAAGTATTTTTGCAATGATTTCTTTTAAAACACCTTTTATAAACAACATTTCAGATTAGTGTGTATGAGTTATGAAGTCCCCGATATTTCACAAACAGTGATTAGTTTTGGCTTAATTTCCCTTAGTTTCGTCTTTAATCTGATAAGTAATAAATAACATTGCTGCTTTATGGCAATATTCGATATAAAACTACCCAATTCCATACTGAAGACTTTGCGGCTGCCCCAGAATAATCCGCGACGCCAGCAATTAAAGGTGCTCAAGAAGCTGATTCGCAAAGCCCGGTTTACTGAATTTGGACAGAAGTACGGCTTTGATGAGATACTGATGAGTAAGCATGTTGGAAAGAAATACCAGGAGCTTGTTCCCGTATATAACTATAATAAAATATATAATGAGTGGTGGCACAGAACACTTGAGGGCAAACCAGATGTATGTTGGCCCGGTAAAATTAAATTCTACGCCCTCAGTAGCGGTACAAGCGAAGCTGCCAGTAAATATATTCCCATTACAAACGATTTACTGAAAGGCAATAAAGTTGTAATGATCAAACAGCTTTTAAGCTTACGCACATACACAGATATTCCTGTAAAATCTATTGGTAAAGGTTGGCTAATGTTAGGAGGTAGCACCCAGCTGCAAAAAGGTACTGGTTATTACGCCGGCGATCTGAGTGGTATAACAGCGAAAAAGCAACCATTCTGGTTCCAGCCATTTTATAAGCCGGGTAAAAAAATTGCCAAGGAAAAAGACTGGAACAAGAAGCTGAATGAAATTGTTGAGAAGGCGCCGGAATGGGATATCGGATTTATTGTCGGTGTTCCCGCATGGATTCAGATGTGTATGGAAATGATCATTGAAAAATACAAATTGGAAAGCATACATGATATGTGGCCCAATCTTGCATTTTTTGTGCATGGTGGCGTGAGCTTTGAACCCTACAAGAAAGGATTTGAAAAATTATTAGGCAAACCGATCTCTTATATTGAAACTTATCTCGCAAGCGAGGGATTTCTCGCTTACCAGGACAGGCAACATGGAAAAGGGATGCGACTGGTGACCAATGAGCATATCTTCTTCGAATTTGTTCCATTTAATGATAAGAATTTTGATGCCAACGGAGATCTTGTACAAAATCCGGAAGCGTTGATGATCCACGAAGTGGAGGAAGGAAAAGATTATGCGTTGTTGATCAGCACGAGTGCCGGCACATGGCGTTACCTGATTGGAGATACAGTTCGTTTTGTTGACAAGGAAAGATGCGAGATTGTGATCACGGGAAGAACCAAGCATTTCTTAAGTCTTGTTGGCGAGCACCTGAGTGTTGAAAACATGAACAAGGCAGTGAAGCTGGCCGGTGAGGAACTGAATGTTTGTATTCCTGAATTTACGGTTGCAGGCATCCCTTATGGAAATTTCTTTGCACACCATTGGTATGTGGCTTGCAACGATCGCGTAAATGCCGAACAGTTGAGATTGAAGATAGATGAGAAGCTTAAAGAGCTGAACGATGATTATGCCGTTGAACGTGGTAGTGCTTTGAAGGAAGTTTTTCTTGATGTGCTGAGTGAAGAGAAGTTTATGGACTTTATGACTGCAAAAGGAAAAGTAGGAGGTCAGCATAAATTTCCACGTGTGCTTAAAGGGAAAATATTGGAAGACTGGCAAAAATTTTTAAAAGGTGAGTTGAAAGTGCAAAATTAAAATTGTGCGGAAGGCATAAAGCCAACGCCGTAATGAATATAAAACGCAAAAAATTAACTACTTTTTGCGTTTTTAATTTTTATAAAAGCATCGCCGTATAAGCGTCTTTCATTCCTTTAAATAAAGAAGAAAGAGTTATGCATCGATATAAATTCAGGCCTTACATGCAAGATTTTTTTAGAAGATGCGTTCCTCTTTTTATAGAATAGCTGATTTCTGACAGCCTCAGGCTGCATTAAACCACTTAATTTCGTTTATCTTTCCGTTTGTTCAAAATGTTTGAAGACTAATGATTTCTGCTATAGCAAAAGGATTAACGTTGGGTGTGCTGCTGAGTATTTCGGTTGGCCCGGTGATATTTTCCATCATCAAGCAAAGTATTAATAATGGCCACAAAGGTGGCTATGCCTTTATAGCGGGCGTTTCTGCGAGTGATGTTGCCCTGGTGTTGGTCTGCAATTTCTTTACAACATTTTTTCAGTCTGTAATGAACAGCGAAAAACTGATTGGCGTTGTGGGCAGCTTGTTTTTGGTTGGCATGGGCATTTATTTTTTCTTTTTTAAGAAAGTGCATATCGATCAGGAAGGAAAAGCGGTAATCCGAACGTTCCGGAAAAGAGATTATCTCGCTATTTTTTCGTCGGGATTTTTGATGAATATGCTTAACCCAAGCGTCTTCCTGTTTTGGTTCCTCGTATCCGGTACCATTATGGCGGATTCAAAAACTACCGTCCATCCTACGGAATACCGGATGACAGTCTTTCTAACTTGTCTTTTATTTAATCTGGGTGCGGATATTCTGAAAGTACTTCTCGCCAATAAAATCCGTCCGCGGCTCACTTCAAAAAATATCCACATCATTAACAGGCTTTCCGGACTCATATTTATGGGGTTTGGTATAGCGCTGATTGTGGGTATTCTTTTTTATGGAGATAAGATACATTCGTGAGGGAGCTGTGAGCTGTGAGCTATCAGCTTTCAGCAATCAGCTATCAGGTATCAGGTGTGAGGTGTGAGGCCTGAGGCTTGGGGTGTGAGGAAGTCAAAATTCAAAAGTAAAAAGTAAAAGAGGTCGAGAGAGCATTGTCTTCCAAAATCAGACATCAAAAAATCAGCCATCAGCCATTTTCTACATCTAACATCTAACATCGTACATCTAACATCTAACATCGTACATCGTACACCGTACATCGTACACCGTACATCGTACATTATATTTTGATTCTTCCGGGATTTTTTGCAATAAAGTCTTCCCATCCTTTTAGTCCTTTAGGAAGCGCGCCGATAGCAGAAGATGATTGGTAGTGGTGACATAATGCTACGGCAAGCGCATCGGTGGCATCAAAGTGTTCGGGTTGTTCCTGAATGTTCAGGATGCGTTGCAGCATTTTCCACACCTGTTCTTTATCTGCATTTCCGTTACCGGTGATGGATTGCTTTACTTTTTTGGGCGAATACTCTGTAACGTTCAGCTTGTACTGCATTGCAGCAGCAATAGCCACACCCTGGGCCCTGCCCAGCTTCAACATGCTCTGAACGTTTTTGCCGAAGAATGGCGCTTCAATAGCAAATGTGTGCGGCTTGTATTCTTTAATGATCTGACAAACGGTTGTGTGAATGGTTTCCAGCCTTTCATAAATATCCTTTTTGCCGGCTAGCTTCAACACATCCATAGTGGTAAGCGTGGGATTGTTTCCAGTCACTTCAATTACTGCAAAACCCATTACAATAGTACCAGGGTCTATTCCCAGGATTATGTTCCCACTTTTTTTCATTCAAGGCAAAGTAAGGGAAAGGAATTGATAATTGACAATGTGCGAATGCGAAAATGTGAAAATGTGCGAATGCGAAAATATGCAAATGTGCAAATGTGTTCGTGCGCCAATAGACAAACAGGTAAATAAACGGAATGTGCAAAATATGCAAATGCGCAAACTGGCATGTCGACCAGCATTCGCATATTTACACATTCGCACATTCGCACATTCACGCATTTGCACATTCGCACATTCACTAAACTTTCACCGTCTTCCACTTGCCTCTTGTAAAGAGAATTGTGGCAATAATGGTGATGGCACTTTCAGCTACGGGAATGGCAATGAATACGCCTTCGGGGCCAAGATTGACGACGATGGATAAAATATAGGCTACCGGAACCTGCAGCATCCAAAAGCCAAACAGGTTAATGTAGGTTGGTGTTTTTGTATCGCCGGCGCCATTGAAAGCACTGATCATAACCATGCCCACACCGTAAAATACATAGCCGATGCTAACGATAGCCAACGCCTTGATAGCAATGGCTTCTGCATTAATGTCTTTGTTTATGAACCGAACAATGTAAGTGCCGCATAGAAAGAACAAGGCAGTTACTGCCAGCATAAACAAAGCATTATATTTAGCTGTTTGCCAAACGCTTTTTTCTGCACGTTGTGGTTGTTGTGCGCCAAGATTTTGCCCGACCAAGGTTGCTGCAGCATTGCTTAAACCCCATGCCGGCAGTAAGAAGAACATTACTATCCTTATCGCAACCTGGTAACCGGCAACTACATCGGTTCCAAATTTGGCCACAATTCTTGCAAGCACGATCCAGCTTGCGGAGCCGATCAGGAATTGCAATGTACCGGTCCATGCGATGGTAAGTAAGGATTTGATAAGTTGCATATCCGGTAGAAAATGCCTCTTGAGAATGTGCAAGATGCCTTTGCCCTTAAACAGGTGATAACATTGGTACACTACACCCATACCACGGCCAACAGTTGTAGCAATAGCCGCACCTTTTAAGCCAAGCGCCGGAATTGGTCCCAGGCCATTGATCAATAACGGACACAGGATTATGTTGCCAAGATTGGCCAGCCATAAGCTTTTCATAGCCATAGCCGCATCACCCGCGCCACGGAAAATACCATTGATAAGGAAGAGCAACATGATAACAGTGCTACCGCCAAAAAGAATACGTGTATAAATAGTGCCTTCGTGAACAACGTTGGGATCGGCGCCCATTAAGCGCAAAATGTCACCCGCAAAAAACAATCCTGCAATACTTATGATAAGAGAAAAAGCCATTGAAATCAAAATTGCCTGCACGCCCGATTTTGCTGCAGCGTCGGGATCTTTTTCTCCGATGCGTCTTGCTACTGTTGCAGTCGCAGCCATACTTAATCCAATGGCTATGGAGTAAACACTTGTTACTACAGATTCAGTTAAGGCAACTGTTGCAACAGCTCCGTTACCCAGTCGTCCTACAAAGTAAATGTCAACCAGTGCAAAAACAGATTCCATCATCATTTCAAGGATCATTGGGATGGCCAGTAGAAAAACGGCTCTCCTGATGCTGCCTTGTGTGAAATCCTGAGGTGGCCCGTACAATGCTTGTTTTATGAAAGCGATACCATTACTTATACGCTTATTGATCGAATAAGAAGTCATGATTAATTTAAATAAGGTTGAATAAAATAAATGAAAACTTACAGCAGTTCGCTGTATCAGATAAGTTCGAATGAGAGCGGCTTCTTGTTAGAGCAGAAGCCTGTTAGCAGGTCTTCATAAAAAGTTATTTGATAAGTAATGTCGCTTTTTCGATATGCATGAAGCGATCAACATGGAGGGCAAAAGTAGAAAAAGTTTTGAGCCCGGCAAATGTGATTTTTAACAGTAGCAATTGAAAACGGATTTTGTCAGCAATTTTTTACTTAAAGATGAAAGGCATGTTTACACATGTTATTACTCCAAAACCGTTGATTTAGTGAGCGGTTAAGCTTGCCGGAAAGTTGGATTGTCCTTAATAATCCAACTTATTTCCTGTGATTAAATTAAGATTAAGAAAAACTTGTCATCGATGGAAAAGCAGCGTTAACATATCCGTCCGGGCAACATTGTTACTTTAAATAAGCATCTAAAGAAGTACTTAGTACTGTGTTGAAATTAAGATGTTTAAAAAACAACCAGGTTGATGATTTCCTCAAGAAACTTTTTATCTGTTTCATCAAATTCATTTAACTCGCTGCTGTCTACATCCAGCACCCCAACAACTTCATTATTACGGATGACCGGAACTACAATTTCAGATTTTGATAAACTGCTGCAGGCAATGTGTCCCGGAAATTTCTCTACGTCAGGTACTATCAGCGTTGCAGCCTGCTGCCAGCTCGATCCGCAAACACCTCTGCCTTTCTGAATACGTGTGCATGCTACCGGTCCCTGGAAGGGTCCGAGTACCAGTTCATTATTTTTAACAAGATAAAATCCCACCCAAAACCAGCCAAACTGTTCTTTCAGCGCCGCTGCAACATTAGCAAGATTTGCAACAAGGTCGGGCTCACCTTCGAGCAATCCTTTAATTTGAGGGATGAGTGATGTATATTGCTCTTCTTTGGTACCTTGTAGTATTGATAGATCTTCTGCCATAATGTAAAGATAAGCAGATCGTAAAAATTTAAATCATGGCTAAGCTTTTTGAACCGTTCAGCATAAAGGATGTTACGTTAAGAAACAGGATAATGGTATCGCCGATGTGCGAGTATTCTTCAACAGATGGTTTTGCGAATGACTGGCACCTGGTGCACCTGGGAAGCCGGGCCGTCGGAGGCGCCGGATTGATCATAACAGAAGCAACTGCCGTTTCGCCTGAAGGCCGGATCTCTTCGCATGATCTTGGCATTTGGAAAGATGAACATATTGAAAAGCTTCAGTCAATCGCTTCATTTATTCATGAGCATAAAGCAATTGCCGGCATGCAACTGGCGCATGCAGGAAGAAAAGCAAGTGCAAGAAGACCATGGGAGGGTGGCGGACAAATCAGTCTTGAAGAAGGCGGATGGCAAACGCTTTCGCCCAGCAATATACCTTTCCGTGAAACGGAGAGAGCGCCGCGTGGATTATCACTAAGCGATATTAAACAGTTGGTGGCAGATTTCGTAGCTGGCGCTCAACGAGCACTGCAAGCCGGTTTCAGAGTGATAGAACTTCATGGTGCACATGGATATTTGATTCACGAGTTTTTATCGCCGCTAAGTAACATTCGTACCGATGAATATGGCGGAAGCTTCGAAAACAGAACAAGATTGTTGCTGGAAATAGTTGATGCGATCAAGGCTATCTGGCCAGAACGTTATCCGTTGTTTGTAAGGATCTCGGCTACTGATTGGGTTGAGGGGGGATGGAACATAGAAGAGTCTGTACAGCTGGCACATTTGCTAAAGCAACACGGTGTAGACCTGGTGGATTGTTCCTCCGGCGGAATGGTTCCTCATGCTAAAGTTCCTGTTGGCCCCGGTTACCAGGTTCCCTTTGCTGAAAGAATAAAAAGAGATGCAGGCATATCAACAGGCGCGGTTGGAATGATCACCAGTGCGGAACAGGCTGAAGAAATTTTGCAGAAGCAACAGGCTGATGTTATCATAATGGCAAGAGAAATACTCCGCGATCCATATTTTCCGTTACACGCAGCAAAAGCACTTGGGGTAGATGTTGCGTGGCCTTCGCAATACGAGCGGGCGAAACCGGTTTAATGTGCAAATGTGCAAATGTGCGAATGTGCGAATGAACGAAGATCGCAACCCCATTTACACATTTGCATATTCACACATTAAAAAATTTCCTCCAGCTCCTTCAAATGATGCACAATATATGTGGGCTGAATATGTGGTGTAGCATTTATGTGGTTTACGAAAACGGTTTCAAGACCGGCGTTGATGGCTCCCTGAATATCGGCATCAAGATTATCTCCAATCATAATGCTGTGTTCTTTTTCCGCTTTGGTTAACTGCAACGCAAACTCAAAAATTTCTTTGTTCGGCTTTAAGCTATTGCTTCTTTCTGAAGTAATAACTTCCTCAAAATAATGATGGATCTTGCTGTTTTGTATTTTGCTATGCTGCACTGCGTCAAATCCGTTGGTGATCAGGTGCATTCGGTAGCCTTTATTCAGCAGGTAATCCAGTATTTCTATGGTATATGGAAAAAGCGTCGTTTTTTGAGGAAGGAGTTCCAAAAACTCAACCGATAGAGATTTTGCAAGTGGCTCGTCTGCAATCTTAAAGTCAAGCATGCTCAGCCATAATCTTTTCCAACGCAGTTCTTCCTGTTTTATAAAGCCCTTTGTGTAGCGGTCCCAAAGTCTTTCATTGTGAAAGCTGTAACGCGCAAAAAACGCGTCGAAATCTTTAATACCGCGTGTAAACAAATCATTCTTTTGGTACAGGTCCGACAACGTATTTTTTGCATTGGTTTCAAAGTCCCACAGTGTGTGATCCAGATCAAAAAACAAATGCTGATATTTTGAGAGAGGAATGTTCTTAGCTTCTTTCATCATTCAATTCAAATAAAAAAATATGTTGCAAGTTACAAAATGTAAGTTTGCAAGCCGATGTTTGGTCGGGATGGGCGGCGAACACAATTAAAAATTAACACGCAATGATTATCGTTATAACAGGAGCTTCTAAGGGGTTAGGAAAAGCAATAGCAGAAAAGTTTGCAGCGGATGAAGAACAGCACACCATTATTTTAAATGCAAGAAACACACAGTATCTTGACGAATTGCGTAGTTCTCTTTCGCAAAATTTTTCGCATCAGGAAGTTGTTGTTAAACAATGTGATATGAGCCTGAAAGAAGAAGTGCTGGCATTTGCATCTTTTGTGAGTGATCACGGAACTCCTGATATACTCATTAATAACGCTGGTAGTTTTATTCCCGGAAGTGTTTACAACGAGCCAGAGGGCGCACTGGAAGAGATGATGAACGTAAACCTGTTTAGCGCCTATCATTTAACAAGAGCTTTGTTACCTGCTATGATGGAGCAGCGACGAGGGCATATTTTTAACATGTGTTCTATTGCTTCTCTAAAAGCTTATGCAAATGGCGGTGCATACAGTATAAGTAAGTTTGCATTGGCAGGCTTCAGCAAAAATCTAAGGGAAGAATTAAAACCTTACAACATAAAGGTGACGTCCGTATATCCCGGTGCAGCTTACACCGATAGCTGGAGCGGAAGCGGCGTGGATCCCAAACGAATCATGGAAGCAAAAGATATTGCGGACGTTGTACATACTTCTGCCTACCTCTCGCCAACGGCATGTGTGGAAGATATTATTTTGAGACCACAACTGGGGGATCTGTAGGGTTCACGCGGCGGTCGCAACGGAGCAGCGGATTAGTAGTATCGACAAAGAATACTCGCAGAATATTATGAAAAGACATGGTTGTGCAGCAAAAATTAAAGGTGCCTGCTACCCGCCAACATCCATTTGGAAAATCAATCATGATTGTGTGTCAAAATAAAAGCTGACAGCTGATAGCTGATAGCTGACAGCTCATAGCTGTTTCAGCACATTCAACACTTCCTCTTTTCTTCTCCTGGAAATTTCTACAACAGAATTGTCCTTCATAATCAATTCACCTTCGTTCTTATAACTCACTACATGGCTGCAATTAACCATGTGAGATTTGTGAATGCGGATAAATCCGTGCTCGCACAAAATCTCCTCGTATTCCTTGAGTGTTTTTGAGGTTAGCAACGGCCTTCTGTTGATAAAGAAAAAGTTGGTGTAATTCCCTTCTCCTTCAAGCCGTATAATGTCGTAAGGTGATAGAAAGTAAGTTCCTTCTGTTGTAGAAATAGCAAGCTTAAAGTCCTTTTTGGGAGATTGTATGTTATGCAGAAAATTATTGTATAAAGGCTTGTTGTTGTAGTTTAACTGGTGCTTCAGAATAAACTTTTGTATCGCAGCCTGCAATTCATCGGGATCAATAGGTTTTAACAGGTAATCCAATGCACTAAACCTGATCGCCTGGATGGCATATTTGTCATGCGCGGTGGTAAAAATTACATCAAAATCTATTAATGGGATTTGCTTCAGCAAGTCGAAACCGTTAGTGCCCGGCATCTGTATGTCAAGAAAAAGCAGGTTAGGTTTAAAACTTGTAATCAGTGATAATGCATTTGGGATGTCTGTTGTTGTTTGAAGCAACGAAATTTCCGGAGAATACCGCTGCAGCATCAACTTCATCGTGTTTGTAGCTGATGATTCGTCGTCAATAACCAACGCCTTAATCATATTCTAAATTACTAAATCGCCTTCGTTTGTTAAGGTAAAGTGAAACGGCAAAGGGTTATTAATTAAAATTTAATGTAGTTAAACGTTTACATGCAGCTTGAGTTTTACAGAAGTGCCAGAGACATTTCCTTCCGGATCACGAATATCTCCTACTTCAAGATCAAAGGTTTGCTGATAGTGTTTGCGAAGAATGTAAAGTCGTTCTGTAACAAGAGAAAATCCCTTGGAAGTATGATTATTATAGCCCGATAATGATTTGCGTTTTGCTGAAGCTTCTCTTCCGATTCCATTGTCTTCAATTGTGCAGCAGATAAGATCTTCCGGTACCAGGGCGAAATTGATATTGATTTGTTTTGGACCCTCTTTCGGAATTAGTCCGTGCCATATGGCATTTTCTACAAAAGGTTGCAACATCATTGAGGGTATTTTTATTTCCGAAGGAGAAATTGTCTCGCCTAACGTAATGTTATAGCTGAAGTTTTTGTCAAACCGCAATTGTTCAAGTTGCAGGTAAAGCGTGATCATTTCAATTTCAGCTTCAAGGGTAATAAAGTTCTGTTCGCAGTTGTTTAAAACCTCCCGTTGTAGTTTCGAGAACTTGGACAGGTATTTTATTGCTTCCTTTACTTCTCCCATAAGAATAAACTGCTGAATGGAATTAAGGGCATTAAATATAAAATGTGGGTTCATCTGACTCCGGAGCGATGTGAGTTGTGAGGTTGCTAAATCTTTATTCAGCTTATTGAGCATGTCTTCTCTTTCTTTTGTCTGTTGCTCCACCTGTATTTTATCGATCTTGTCTGCGCAGAAAGTTGCAATGGTTGTAAGTATTTGCAGGTGCCTTTCTGTATAAAAGTTTTTTGCTGAGTTTTCGCTGTCAATAATGCCGATCACTTTTCCCTTATGAATAATCGGCACCGTTATTTCGGAACTCCTTTTCTGGTCGTCAATAATATATCTTCTGTCAAGGCTGGTGTCATTAATTATTTCTGCAATCTGGTTTCTGCCCACGCTTCCTACTATGCCGAAACCAATCGGTATTTCAATTGGGTTGATAATGTTATTATCCTCCGCAGTCTTTGGTCCCCATGCAGCTTTTTGAACAAATGTCTTGCGTTCATCATCGTATAAATAAATCACACAATCTTCAAAATGCAATTTGGAGATACAGTTACGCGCAATGTCCCATAACATGTTATCAATTGTTTGTTGCTGCGAAATGGATGTGACGAAATAATTGATTACCTGGGCAATTTCCAGGTGGTATTGATAGTTGACCGCTTTTAACTGCTCAATCTCTTTTTGCTTCGCTTCATTGAGTTTTGTCTCTGCAGTTATACGCCAAAGCAGGTAAGAAATGAAACAGATCAGCGCTGCCAGCACAAACAGATCAAATAACAGTGTACCCGTAATTACTAAAATATGGGGAGTTTCAGTGGCCAACAAAAGTTATTTATATCCTTTAAGTTAACACAATTATGGGTGGCGATCATTAAAAATGCTATAAGTTATTGAAGGGAAGCTGTTTTTTTTAGCGGTCGGAGTTCAACAAAAAATTACCATTAACACCAACGGTGCCGGTTTTATGCACTTGCTAAAACCATTCGTGTTCTGTAACATGACTAATACAAAGGATGCGCCGTGTTATATTTGTGTACGAATTTTAATGCATGAAAATCTATCAACTTCCGGATGATTTCTCCAACCAGGGTGAAGACCTATTCCTGCACTATTATGAAAGCGGCAGGGATGAGCAAAAGAACAAAGTAACTTTTAATACAAACCTCTTCAGCTTTTTACTGGAAGGCGAAAAAATTTCATTCTATCCTGGTGGGGCTGTTACTATTGGAAATACACAGGGCATTCTTATCCGGTCCGGCAATTGCCTCATGACTGAGCACGTTTCTGTTAACAATAAATACCGGAGTGTGCTGCTGTTTTTTACAGATAAAAAAGTGCACGACTTTATCGTGAGGTACAAACATCTTATTCCACAGGACACCGGAGTAAAGGTTGCATGCCCGGTATTTCCTTTTGAGAAGAATGTCTTGCTTACTGATTGTGTGCGACAGCTTGAGCAAATACTTCTTTCAAAGCAACAACTGTCCGGTGCTATGCTTCAGTTGAAATTTGAAGAAATAATGCTGTGCATTCTGGAAATGAATTCTGCGGCTTTTGTTGATATTTTTATAGGCAGCCTTACTAACAGGAACGATGTTTTATTGCGGGAAGTTGTTGAAACAAATATCAACAACAATCTATCGTTGCAAGAGCTTGCATTTTTGTGCAACACAAGTCTGTCAACCTTTAAAAGGCAATTTGAAAAGATCTATGGCATTGCTCCCAGCAAATGGATCCAGGAACAGCGGATGCAGCAGGCAGCCTTTAAATTAAAACATGAAAGAGTAAGACCAAGCGATATCTACTTTGAATACGGCTACGAAAATTTGTCCGGCTTTATCCAGGCTTTCAAGAAAGAGTTTGGCAAAACACCCGGGGAATATGTTAAGCTGGAAGGCTGAGCTGTTTGCAATGCTTTTTGAACTGATACAGCTATCACAATATAACCTGCGCTGCTAATTTTAAACTTAAATAGATCGAGTATGAAAAAGTTAAGTTTGATTGTTTTTGCAAGTGCAATGTTTTTCGCCAAACTGAATGCTCAAACCTTTACTTTAAAGAGTAAAGAACTCCAGGGACAGGCAACCAAAGAGCAAGTATTCAACAGCTTTGGCTGCACAGGAAGTAACATGTCTCCACAACTTTATTGGGAAAACGCACCGCAAGGCACAAAGAGTTTTGCCGTTACTATGTACGATAAAGACGCGCCTACCGGAAGCGGCTTTTGGCATTGGGTTGTGTTTGATATTCCAGCTTCGGTTACGGAGTTAAAAACAGATGCGGGAAATATTTCCAAAGGATTGGCGCCAAAAGCGTGCATTCAAAGTAATACCGATTTTGGAACGCCTGGATATGGCGGCCCATGTCCACCGGAAGGTCATGGCCCACATGAGTACAAAATAACGGTGTATGCGTTAAAGACAGATAAGCTTGGGTTAGACAAGAATGCAACTCCTGCATTAGTAGGTTTTTATCTTAGCCAGCAAGCTTTAAGTAAAGCCTCTCTGGTTTTTTATTACAGCAGATAAGGGCGTTTCATTGTAGTGTAGCGTATACTGTAAAATAAAAAAGCCCGCTCAAAGCGGGCTTTCAAATATAATCTCGTATTAGTTTTCAAATGAGCTGTAGAAGTAAGGAGTTTTAGCTTCAAACTCAGCGCTGCAAGTATCTACCATTTTGTAAACACGGGTAATACCAAGTGATTTCCTCCTTTCATACACTTCATCTTCAGTTGTATTGCTGTGTAAAATGCGTGCGATCTGCTCATCGCTGAAGCCATGCTTCTTTGCTTCTTTCAGCAGTTCTGCCGGTAAATTTTCCAGGGAATGATGAGAAATTTCTTTCTCAATCCTGCATATTTCCTGAATCTGGTAGATGAACCATCTGTCAATGCCGGTTGCCTGTACAATTGTTTTTACAGTAACACCTTGCATCAAGGCGTCTTTAATGCGGAAGATGCGATCCCATTTCGGAACTTTAATGTACTCAATCAGGTCTTCGCTCTTCATCATGCTTTTGCCATAGTAGCCAAGTCCAACTGCCTCATTCTCCAGGCTCTGACAAGCTTTCTGAATCGCCTCGGTAAAGCTTCTGCCGATAGCCATTACCTCGCCCACACTTTTCATCTGTAGTCCTAACGTGTCATTAGAACCTTTGAATTTGTCGAAGTTCCAGCGGGGAACTTTTACAATCACATAGTCAAGTGCAGGTTCAAAATATGCTGAAGTTGTTTTTGTGATCTGGTTTTTCAGCTCATCCAGGCTATAACCGATAGCGAGTTTGGCTGCGATCTTCGCGATCGGGTAACCTGTAGCTTTACTTGCAAGCGCTGAAGAACGGCTCACGCGGGGATTGATCTCAACAGCGATCAATTCCTCTGTTTCAGGATTCAATGCAAACTGTACGTTACATCCGCCTGCGAAGTTGCCCAGGCTGCGCATCATTAACATTGCCTGGTTACGCATATCCTGGAAGGCCTTGTCGCTAAGCGTCATAGCAGGCGCTACAGTAATAGAATCACCTGTGTGAATACCCATTGGATCCAGGTTTTCTACTGTACAAATGATCACCACGTTATCGTTCTGATCTCTTAACAGCTCAAGTTCATATTCTTTCCAGCCCAGCACAGCTTTCTCTACAAGTACCTCGTGAATCGGAGAGGCCTTCAAACCACGCTGTAATGCTTCATCAAGCTCTTCCTTTTTATGTACAAAACCACCACCGGTTCCGCCTAATGTGAATGAAGGGCGGATTACCAGCGGAAACCCTATTTCCTGTGCGTATTCTTTACCTTCCAAAAAGCTGTTGGCAACATGGCTCGGAGCAACTTTTACGCCGATCTTAAACATCAGTTGGCGGAATTTGTCACGGTCCTCTGCTGTATCAATAGCTGCTACGTCCACGCCTATCAGGCGTACATTGTATTTTTTCCAAACACCGAGTTCGTCTGCTTCTTTACAAAGATTCAATGCTGTTTGGCCACCCATTGTTGGCAGTACAGAATCAATGTCGTTTTCTTCCAGTATCTGCTCAATGCTTTCTACTGTCAGCGGAAGCAGGTACACCTTGTCAGCCATCATGGGGTCAGTCATGATAGTCGCAGGATTACTATTGATCAGAATCACTTTAATTCCTTCCTCGCGCAAGCTTCTTGCTGCTTGAGATCCGGAATAATCAAATTCGCAGGCCTGACCAATGATAATTGGACCAGAACCGATAATTAATACTGATTTGATGGAATTGTCTTTCGGCATGATATAGATAACCTTTGATGGTAATGTTTAGATAAATCGCGCAAAGGTAAGACCTGAAGCGCAATTTTGATCTGAAAATTTGCAAAAGAGATCCATTACATTCGACCGAAAAAAACTAATGATGTTTAGTTTCAGACAGGCCGCGCGTGCCTAAGGCAAAACAATTCCTTATTTTACAAAAGGTATGCATTAACAATAATGTGTAAATGTTGGCGAGTCTCTGCTATTTATGCAGGGTAGTTTTCCTCAATATCAAAAAAACTACTTTTGAAGCATGAAGATTATTAAGTATGTGAAAGGCGCAGCTTGTTTTCTGATGATGGTTTTCTCCATTATAAAGGTGGCGGCACAATATCCCCGGGGTTATTTTAGAAACCCGTTGGGTATCCCCATCCAGCTATCTACAAATTTTGGAGAGATCAGACCCAACCACTTTCATATGGGACTGGACATCCGTACCCAGGGACGTGAAAATCTGCCTGTTTATGCGGCCGCAGATGGCTATGTGAGCCGCGTAAAGATTGAGAAATGGGGATATGGCCGTGCTATTTATATAACACATCCTAACGGATACACCACTGTGTACGGACATTTGAATGATTTTTTTAATGAACTTGATAATAATCTTAAAAAGCAGCAATACGCCACTGAAAGCTGGGAGCAGGATCTGCGTTTCAGGCCAGACCAGTTTCCAGTAAAAAAAGGACAGTTTATTGCTTTCAGTGGTAACACCGGCGGATCCGCCGGACCACATCTTCATTTTGAAATAAGAAATACCAGGACAAATAATTGCCATAATCCGGAGTTATTTGATTTTAATATTCCCGATAATGTGCCGCCGGTTATCTATAATTTATATTGGTACGACAGAAGATTCAGTACCTATCAATTGGGGCCCACAAATATTCCAATTGTGAAAAAGCCCGGTGGTTATTCAACGGCAGCAGGTGTGGTAAAGGTTGGTTCTCCTATTTTGAGTTTTGGCATAAAGGCTGAGGACAAAAGTTCAAATTCACCATTCATGTTTGGCATATACGCTGCTTCAATAAGTGTTGATGGTGCGTTGTTGAATAGTTTTGCACTTGATAATTTTTCTTATGATGACAGCCGCTACGTGAATGCCTGTATTGACTACACCAATTATATGCAGACAAAAGGCAAAGGCATTCAGCATTTGTCAAAACTTCCGGGTAACCTGTTGCATGTTTTTGATCCTGCTGATGGTGAAGGCATTGTTATGCTGGCAGATACACTTCCCCACAAAGTGTCAATCCAGGTAAAAGATGTGTATGGTAATGCAACATCCCTGAATTTTACCGTTCAATTAAGTTCCGATCTTCATCAACAATACACGCCGCCTGCTAACGTCAGGCCGGTTATTGTAAACAAAGAAAATGTTGTTACAGGTAACTATGTGAAAGCATACTTTTCAAAGACGGAATTTTATGACAACGTGCCTTTTGTGCTTGTGGAAAAAAATGTCAACAGTAAGAATAGTGCCTCTCCGCTAATAGAATTGCACAATGCTCTTGTACCTGTGGATGACAGTTTTGCAATTCAAATTAGAACAACGCTAAAGCCCAATGACCCACTGCGTAATAAGGTGGTGATCTTCAAACTTACCGGTACCCACAAAGAAGCCATGAAAGGCAAATGGACAGGAGACTGGATGCAGGGTAAATTTAACCGCCTTGGTAATTTTCAATTGTTGATTGATACCGTTCCTCCTGCAGTTACACCTGTTGGCTGGAAAAACGGCCAGACACTCTTAAATCAAAAACGACTCGTTCTCAAATGTAAAGATGAGCTGGACGAAGTAGATAATTTCAGGGCGACACTTGATGGAAAATGGCTGATGTTTGGAAAAAAGAATGACGATTTTATCTACACATTTGATGAACATTGCCCGGCCGGCGCGCATACTTTAACAATAATGGCTACCGACAAAGCCGGCAACGTTACCACCAAACAGTTTACTTTCGTGAAAAAATAATGACAATGTGCGAATGTGCAAATGTGCAAATGTGCAAATGGGCGAATGTGCAAATGTGAAAATGCCGATGACTACTTCCATTTTAAAATTGATACAAAAGAATAATTAATAACATGGTTACTTTAAAAGTTGGTGATAAGGCTCCTGTGTTTAAAGGGCTTGATCAGAATGGTGAAAAGATTTCTCTTTCTACATATAAAGGAAAAAAAGTAGTACTATATTTCTACCCGGAAGATGACACTCCTACCTGTACCGTACAGGCATGTAATTTAAGGGACAACTATGCCTTATTAAAAAGTAAGGGATTTGAGATAATTGGTGTAAGTCCTGATGAAGCCAAAAAACACAAAAAGTTTGAAGCAAAGTATGATCTTCCTTTCACACTTATCGCCGATCCCGACCGCAAAATCCTTGACCAGTATGGTGTTTGGGATGAAAAGCAATTGTACGGCCGAAAATACATGGGTGTACTCCGGACAACATTTTTAATAGATGAAAAAGGCATTATCCGCAAAATATTTCTCCGTCCCAAAAACAAACAACACGCGGAGGAGATTGTGGCAGCGTGGGAAGCTATTGGCAATTGAAAATTGACAATTGAAAATGGAAAATGAAGGGAGCGAATGGGTGAATGTGCGAATATACAAATGTGCAGATGTGCAGGTTTGTGAATGAGTAAATTTGCGAATGACAAATTTCGCAAATCTGCAATGCTAAGTATAAAAATATAAAGTGGCAAAGTGATATGTAAAAAATCCTTAAATCTGCTTAATCCGATAAATCCTGGTCTAGAATGAGTGAATCAAATCCATCTCCCAATCCCAATCCCAATCTCCGGATCAAGGTGGATGCGTGGCAGGCGCGTATAGCTGCCCACTGGCTCAAGAGCAAGCGGGTTGCTTTGGTGCTGGGCAAAACGATTTATTTGTGGGGTGTTTGCAGAGATTGTTTTCTGGAAGATGATGCCTGGGTAAAACATGAAATGACGCATATCGCACAGTTCAAAAAATATGGTTACCTCCGGTTCATTTTTATGTACGTGTTAGAAACAATCAGAAATGGATATTACAATAATAAGTTTGAGGTGGAAGCAAGGAAGAGCGAGAAAGACGTGTAATACACGTAAGACCGTAAGACCGTAAGACCGTAAGACATGTAAGACCGTAAGATGGTAAGACAGTAAGAAAGTAAGAGGGTGTTGCCCACTTTCATGTTGATTCGCGAATTCAAATCTCCATTAGTCCCAAAGCCATCAGAATTCCAGTCGAGAAAAAATCCTGTCAATCCTCAAATCCCCTAAATCCTGGTCCAGACAATCTAAGTCCCAATCATCCACTCAACCTCTCCAAATCTAAATGGTCCGTACGGTGCGCCGCTTATTTCCAGCTCGCCGGATGCATTTACTTTTTCTATTGTACACTCAAAAACAATCGAGTCCTTTTTCAGCTTTACCTGTTCTCCCTTTTTAAACAAGACATCATTATAACGGTCCAGGATTTGTGCAAATGGAATGTGCTGCAATTCATCGAATGCGCTGATCACCATTGAAGCCAATTCCTTTGCCAGCCCACTTACATCAAATTGTTTTCCGGTAATTTGTTTCAATGAGACTGGCCTGCCCGTGGCGGTATCAAATGTCGACTGATTGATATTCAATCCAATTCCAACAATTGCCCACTGCCATTCCTGGCCGCGTATGACATTTTCAATCAGGATGCCTCCTGCCTTTCTGTCACGCCAATAAATGTCATTGGGCCATTTTACAGAAGCATCAGAAACACAATATTTAGTGAAAAATGCGTGAGCCGCCAGCGCAACTGCAGCGCTCAGTGCAAATTGACGCGAAATGCCGATGGCGCCCGTATTTAGTAGTACAGACAGGGCAATGTTCTCTCCCTGTGCTCCATGCCATTGTTTGCCCCGTTGTCCTTTTCCGGCCGTCTGAAACCCCGTAAACACTGCGGTTCCATGCGTTGCCGTACCGTTTTGAACAAGTTGCATGGCATAGTTGTTGGTACTGTCTACCTGCAATAATTCTATGAAAGGTGTATTGCTTAAAGGAATTGCGGAATATTGAACCAAAGAATCACTATTTTTGGCGAAGATAAAAACAGTTTACAGCTTAAGCGGCTATACAAGCAGCATTTTACGTCTTTTATTGCCTATAAGATACACTGTTTAGTTGTTGGTTGGAATGGTCGGTACTCGTTGATAAATACAGTGATGATCATTACCCCTTCCGATAAACAGTAATTTTATCATTTTAAATAAGATTCATTATTGGCACCATTATCTGTTTTAACTACCCGCAAAAAATCCGGTGTGGTAAAAATTACTAGGAACTCCAGGATATTCAAGTCTATCATCAAAGCCATCCAGGATAAAAAAGGTGAAAACATCGTTTCGCTCGACCTACGAAAAATTCCGGAAGCTGTTGCCGACTTCTTTATTATTTGCCAGGCCTCTACAACTACCCAGGTTAAAGCTATTAGTGATTTTGTGGAAGTGAAGGTGAAGGAGGATTGTGATGAAATGCCTTATAAACACGAAGGTCACCAGGCATTACAGTGGGTATTGATTGATTACGTGAACATAGTGGTTCATGTAATGCAACCTGAAGCCAGAAAGTTTTACAAACTGGAAGAAATGTGGAGCGATGCCGAAGTAATTGGGCATGACGAATAATGATATATCTGAAATTTCACTATCTTTCTACGATACAACCGTATTTTTTGACTCGAAAATGAACTTTTTTAACGAAAAACTATTTATACACTTAGTGAAGTAAGACGTATGGCACAGGACGACAAAAAAAACCGACCGAATTTTTTAGACAGGGGAAATGGCAATGATGACAAGGGGCAGCGACGCGGCCCCCGCTTTAGTATTTACTGGATCTACGCACTAATAGCTGTTATACTTATTGGATACAATTTTCTTAGCCTTGGCTCCGCAGATGTTACCCAAACAACTGAACTGGAGTTTAAAAAGAACATGCTTTTACAGGGCGATGTTGAGAAAATGGACCTGGTAAGAAATAAAGAGATTGTTCGTGTTTACATTAAAAACGACAGCCTGCTTACCAAGCCTTTTTATAAGGAAAAATTTAAGAACAACGTTCCCAACAATGTTAATGGAAAACCTGTTTTTGAATTCCCCGTTGCAGATATAAAGAGCTTTGAAGAACGACTGGCTCAATTATATAAAGACAACAATATACAAGAGGTCCCCGTTAAACCAACCAATGAAGGTGAATGGTTCGGACCAATTGCGAATACCCTCGTTACAATCTTATTATTTGTTGGTCTTTGGGTGTTATTGATGCGTAAAGTTGGCGGCGGCCCTGGTGGCAGCGGTCCGGGTGGTATCTTCAACATCGGCAAATCAAGAGCACAGCTGTTTGATAAAGGAACCAAAGTAAGCATCACTTTCGCTGACGTAGCCGGGCTTGACGAAGCAAAGGTTGAAGTGATGGAAATTGTTGACTTTCTGAAGAATCCCAAAAAGTATACGGCGCTCGGCGGTAAAATTCCAAAAGGCGCATTGCTTGTTGGTCCGCCGGGTACTGGTAAGACATTGCTTGCAAAAGCGATGGCCGGAGAAGCCCAGGTTCCATTCTTCACCATGAGCGGTAGTGAATTTGTGGAGATGTTTGTGGGTGTTGGTGCCAGCAGGGTTAGAGACCTGTTTAAACAGGCAAGAGAAAAAGCACCTTGTATCATTTTCATCGATGAGATTGATGCGATTGGCCGTGCACGCGGACGCAATGCTATCATGAGCAACGATGAAAGGGAAAACACCCTTAACCAGTTGCTGGTTGAAATGGATGGTTTTGCCGGCGATGCAGGGATCATCATTCTTGCTGCTACAAACAGACCTGATGTATTGGATAGTGCGCTGTTACGTCCGGGACGTTTCGATCGCCAGATCGGTATCGACAAACCAGATGTAAAAGGGCGTGAAGCCATCTTCAAAGTACACTTGAAGCCAATTAAGACTTCAGAGAAACTGGACATTCACAAACTGGCTGAACAAACACCTGGTTTTGCGGGTGCCGATATCGCTAACGTTTGTAATGAAGCGGCACTTATTGCAGCCCGTAAGAACAAGGAAGCCGTTGATATGGGTGACTTCCAGGATGCTATCGACAGGGTAATTGGTGGTCTTGAGAAAAAGAACAAGATCATTTCTCCTGAAGAAAAAGAGATCATCGCTTACCACGAAGCAGGTCACGCAATTTGCGGATGGTTCCTGGAGCATGCTTATCCTTTGTTGAAAGTAACGATCGTTCCCCGTGGTACTGCGGCATTAGGATATGCACAGTATACTCCTAAAGAACAATACCTGTATAATACGGATCAACTGATGGATCAGATCTGTATGACATTGGGCGGTAGGGCAAGTGAAGATATTTTCTTCGGAAAAATATCAACAGGTGCTTCTAACGACCTTCAGCAGATCACACGTATGGCTTACGCCATGGTTACCGTGTACGGTATGAACGATAAAGTTGGTAACATCAGCTTCTACGATCCTTCTCAGGAAAACATGTTCACCAAGCCTTACAGCGAGGAAACAGGTAAGTTGATTGATGATGAAGTAAGAAAGATTATTGACGCAGCTTACGAAAGAACAAAATCATTGTTGCTGGAGAAAAGAGTAGAAGTGGAAAAACTGGCTAAAGAGTTGCTTACGAAGGAAGTGCTGTTCCAGAGTGATGTAGAAAACCTGATAGGTAAACGTCCTTACGAAGAGAAGAAACTGTTGGATGTTGATCCTGAAGAGGCTCAAAAACATCCTGATGGGTCCGTAAGCGAAGGTGTTCCTCCTTACGACAGCGGTATTAAAGCTCCTCACTAATTTTGTGACATGCAGATTTCAAAAGCAAAAGAAAATATACTGAAAAAAATACGGCAGGCACTGAGCAATCCAGTGCCTGTTCCGTTTCCGCAAAGCGAGGGAAATGACAGCGTTTTTCAACCGCGTCAGCAAGAGTCCGAGGTAGAGTTTGCGGAAAATTTCTCAAAGCTGCAGGGACGGTTTTCATTTTGCCTGGATAGGGCGGAAGCTGTTGAACAACTCAAGGCGTTGATCACAACGCGCAACTGGACCAAGATCTATTGCAGGGAAGAGCAGCTAAAGAATGACCTGCAACAGGCAGGTCTCGGTATTCAATACACCACGGATTTATATGGCTGCGATGCATCCATCACCACCTGCGAAAAATTAATTGCACGTACCGGCAGCATAGTATTGAGCAGCGCACAGCAAAGCGGCAGAACCGTTAGCGTTTATGCGCCTGTACACATTTGCATAGCCTACACCAGCCAGCTGGTATATGATATTAAAGATGCACTAAGCGGTGTAAAAGAAAAGTACGCTAAATTGCCCTCTCTTATTACGTTGGCTACGGGCCCGAGCAGGACCGCCGATATTGAAAAAACATTGGTGGTGGGGGTACATGGTCCCAAGGAAGTTTTTTGCCTGATGATAGAAGGGTGAACGCTGTAAGTTATACGTTTTACGTTATACGTTAGAAGAACGTCTTTATGTAAGTTGTTCCACATTACCGAGCATATCACTTATAACTTCGCACCGGTAAATACCCGGGCTTAAACGTGCAATGAAAAACTTATAACTTTCAGCTTACTCCTGGGCTAAACGTATAACTTAAAACGTACAACGTAAAACTTATAACGTAAAACTTATAACTTACAACTTCTAATGGCACAAAGTCAACATATCAGCCCTGGAAAAAAGATCTATTTTCTTTCGGATTTTCATCTTGGCGCTCCTGATTATGATAGCAGTCTGATCAGGGAGAAAAAAGTGGTTAAGTTTCTCGATTCAATTAAACATGATGCAGCAGAGATCTTTATTGTAGGTGATATTTTTGATTTCTGGTATGAGTATAAAGAAGTTGTGCCGAAGGGTTACGTACGGTTACTGGGCAAGCTTGCCGAATTAACGGACAACGGTATTGCTGTTCATTTTTTTTTAGGCAACCACGACATGTGGATGAGTGGATATTTTGAGAGAGAATTACATATTCCGGTTTATACTGAACCAAAGACATTTGAATGGAACGGAAAGAAATTTTATATCGGTCATGGGGATGGTTTAGGTCCTGGTGATCATGGGTATAAATTCATTAAAAAGATCTTCCGCAACAGGTTTTGCCAGTGGCTATTCGGCCAATTGCATCCGACCTGGGGAATTGGTCTGGCCAACTATTTCAGCAGGAAGAGTAGGGCAAAAACAGGCAATGCTGATGCGGTTTTTCTTGGTGAAGAGAATGAATGGCTTGTCATCTACAGCCGGGAAGTTTTGGCGAAAGAACACTACGATTATTTTATTTTTGGCCACCGGCATCTTCCGCTTGATATCAATTTGAGCCATCATAGTAAGTACATAAATCTTGGTGACTGGATTAATTATTTTACATATGCGGAGTTTGATGGAAATGATGTTAAGTTGAAGGAATGGAAAGAGGAAATAGTGGATGGTGAATGGTCAATTGTGAATGGTGAATAGTGAAAGGTGCAGCTTCGTTTGTCTGTTTTTAGCCTTTCAAAAACAGGAGTAGTTAATTAAAGAATGGGGCATCTTTAATTGTCAATTTCCAATTGTCAATTATCAATTAGCAAAGAGAATGAAGAACTTATTACAACAGGAAATTCTAAATAACAGCATACAGCTTTACCTGTATGTTTTTGGCGTTATACTATTTGCTTTTTTTGTAAAAAGAGTCATCTCCAAATATTTTGCAAGATTGATTCTTCGTGTTTTTTCAAAGATTGACACTTCTTTTTACCGGCAACCATTCCTGGACCTTGTGATCAAACCGCTGGAGTGGTTCTTTATGCTGAACATTATTTTCATTGCGCTTGATAAATTAACCTTTCCCCGAATACTGGATTTTACAATTTACAGGGTAAGCACAAAAGATATTCTTGATTCGATCAGTAAAGCTGCACTTACCATTGTATTCATCAGACTTTGTATAAAAGTCATGCAGTTTATTGCGCTCATCCTGGAACAAAGGGCAAATCAAACTTCGGATCAGGCAGACAACCAACTGGTGATCTTCTTTAAGGATTTTTTCCGTGTAATACTCATAATACTGGGCATACTGCTGATCCTGAAATTTTCTTTCCATTATGACATCAACAACCTGCTCACGGGCTTAAGTATCGTCGGAGCGGCAATCGCTCTGTCATTAAGGGAAAGCCTGGAAAACCTCATTGCATCTTTCGTTATTTTTTTTGACAAACCGTTTATGGTTGGAGATACGGTAAAGGTTCAAAATTTTACCGGAACCGTCGAAAAAATAGGGTTAAGAAGCACACGAATAAGGACCGAACAAAAAACATTCATTACTGTTCCGAACAAACAGATGGTTGATACCATCCTGGATAATATTACATTAAGACGTCAACGTCGTGTGGACGTGAGACTGGAGGTAGATCTCGCAGCATCTCCTGAGCAGCTAAACACCCTGATCAATGCTATAAAAGCATTGCTTAAAAAGGATGTTATTGAAGCCAGTACCGTCTTCCTGAGTGATACCGGTAAAAATGCACATATCATTACTATTGAGTACTATACTTCAATGCATCAAACAATTGCTGAATTTAATACCCTTCGCGAAGAAATCAATATGCAAATAATCAATCTGCTTAAACAAAGCAAAATAGAACTTGCTGCGGCCAATACGAGGATAAGTATTGAAGGAGGGAGCGAGGTAGTCAATGGTCAATAGTGAATGGTGAAAGATGGGGGAGGCGTATGATCATTTATACCTGTGTGAAATAAAAAAATACGGTTACATAGGAGTTGAACAGAGAATCCACAGTGGTCCACAGAGAGTAAGCACTGTTTAATTGTATTTTTTATCTCAGAGAGCAAAGACAGAAGGTTTCACAGACGCTGAATAATGAACGTCCAAGATCAGCAGAATCGTGATCCACCTTTCACTATTGACTATTCACTATTGACCAGCAGCAATTCACTATTCAACACGGACAATCTCCCCAATCTCCTTATCAATCTGCTCCTCTTTTCCATACTCTACAACGCGACCAGCTTCTTTGCCGTTTTTCATCACGATAAACGTAGGCACGTTGGTAACGTTATAGGTTTTTTCAAGATGGTTTGATGTTGTTTTATTCCGGTCAACAGCAACAAGTAGTATGGATGAATCCGGAAAGCCAGACTTGTCAACCATTCTGTAAAAAACGGGCAACAGGTTTTGTGAGTCATGGCACCAGGTTCCGCAGAAAACCACCATACGAACAGACTTTCCGTTTTGTTTTAACGCTTCGATGGCTTTCCCATCTGCTGTACCGTATTGCATATTTCGTTTAAACCAGGCGAAGGCTGTATCATTTTCCAAATCACTGCGGTGAATGATGCCACGCAATACTTTTGTCTCGCTGTCTTTTACAATTTCATAGGTATTGTTAGCTGCTGCAGCGGCTAGTGAATGCTGAGATGTTTTGCAGGAGAAAAACAACAGTGCTGATAACATCAGCAAAGGAGCGATATATATTTTCATTATGAACCGAGATTGGCTTTAAGCTCAAGCAAAAAGCCCTTAAGTTTAGTGAGTGATTGTATTAACTGAATATTTGTGTCGGCGCTTTTTTTGTTCTCTTTCAGATATTTTTTTGCGCCTTCTATTGAAAATTTTCTTTGCCTCAAAAGGTAATAGATCACCTGTAAATTTTTGATGTCTTCTGGTCTGAAAAGACGGTCACCTTTGCGATTTTTGCGCGGCTTCAATACGTCAAATTCATTTTCCCAATATCGCAGGAGAGATGTATTTACATTAAACCATTTTGCCACCTGGCTGATGGCATAATATTGTTTTTGAAAAAGTTCTTCATCGTCCGGAACACTTACCAGGCTTACTTCTGCATCAATCTCTTTAAAAGATTTTCTACCTCTCTTTTTAACAACCGGCAATTCCGTCTGAACATATTTTTTTGTATCTGCCTTTGGCTCATCCTTTTTTAATGCTGCGGGATGCGCAGAAAATAAATCATCAATTACAACAATCTCTTTCTCTAATAACGCATCCGGTTCTTTTTCTTCTTTTGTGTTGTTTGCACCCAGAATCTCATCCGTTTGCACTTCAAGGTTTGCGGTAGTCTCCTGTTCAACTAAAATAGCCTCGTTTATGATTTTATCGGAAACCATTTCTGCATCGATCGGCGCAATTTCGGCTGGTGGAATTGCAGTAGTGTTTGTTTCCGGTACAACTTTCGTATCGTTTTCCTGAGCTACGACTGTTTCTACAACTGCTTCTACAGGCCTGGGTTTTAGTTTGATTTTAACTGCGATCTTATGATCGGCGAAAACGACAGCGGATGTATTTTCAGTGGCAATTACTGGTTCTTCCTTTTTTTCAGGAACAGGAGCAGAAGCTTCAAGAATGGCTTTCTCCAATGGCAATATTTCCTCCAACGGCAATACCGGTTCTTCTGCTGCGGTTTCTTCAACGAGAATTTCTTCCGGTACTGTTGTTGCCGGGGCAATTACCTGCTCAGTGTTCTTTTTTTCCTCCTGTACAGGTGCATCAAACATGCCGAATAGATCCAGTTGCGTTGCCATACTGTAAAATTAGGATTCATTGCTTTGCAAACACATCTTTTAGTGCAATTGGTGGAAAAGATGTAAGTAAACATTGCTTTTAAAGACTTCCTGCAATTGCCTGTTCAACGTTTGTAAAACATTCCTCATTTGCTGACAAAAATCAAGCCTTAAAGGAAATGCAGCAAAAGATAAAACGTATGTTTGCCAAATATTTGTCACGCACTAAGGAAAAGATAACAGATACGCTCAATGGAAGCTGTAAATCAGAACGATAAACAACCAGCATCGGCTAGTCTTCAAAATATGGATTTAGTCCTGGTAACAGGAGCGAATGGCCTTGTTGGTTCAGAGCTTGTTCAACAGCTTGCCGGAACGGGAAAACGCGTAAGGGCGTTGTACCATCGCTCAAAGCCGCAGATACAGCTAACCGGAGTAGAGTGGGTGCAGGCTGATATTCTCGATGTGATAGAATTAGAGGACGCCATGAAAGGCGTATCCGAAGTATATCACTGCGCGGCTATAGTATCTTTTAGCCCCAAACGGAGGAAACTCATCCATCAAACAAATATCGACGGAACTGAAAACGTGGTGAACGCGTGCATTGACAATAATATCCGCAAACTTGTTTATGTAAGCTCAGTTGCCGCTATTGGAAGGAAGAAAGATCAGGAGCATGTAGATGAAGAGCTGAAATGGGATGATCATATGCACAATTCAGCATATGCCAAGAGTAAATTTCTGGCTGAAATGAGTGTATGGAGAGGAATAGGCGAGGGGCTTGATGCTGTGATTGTAAATCCGACAGTTATCCTGGGAGCTGGTGATTGGAATAAAGGCTCTTCTGAGTTGTTCAAAAGTATCTACAAAGAGTTTCCCTGGTATTCAGAAGGTGTAAATGGTTTTGTTGATGTGCAGGATGTAGCAAGCGTAATGATCCAATTGATGGAAAGCAATATTTCCGCACAGCGGTTTATTGTAAGTGCTGAAAATATCTCCTATAAGGAATTGTTTACTTCTATAGCCAATGGCTTCGGAAAGAAAGTGCCTCACAAAAGAGTGACACCGTTTATTGCAGCCGTTGTATGGCGGCTGGAAGCTATAAAGAGCTTTTTTTCCGGCAAGGATCCGATGATCACGAAAGAAACAGCAAACACAGCCCAATCGAAAGTGTATTACGACAACACCAAATTGTTGAAGTTCCTCCCGGGGTTTTATTACACACCATTAACTCAGTCAATTCAAAGAATCTGCAAGCAACTTGAAAAGAGCGCATAAGGGATGATTGCGTATTGGCTTCACAAATAATTTCACCGTTAAATAAAAGATCACCAACTAGCTAAGCTGGTGATCTTTCTATAAAGTGTGACCATAATGGTATTCAAATTTCACCCAACAGCTGCGGCGCTGTTTTAATCTACTTTTATTTTCTTCAGCTTCTCCCACATTTCAGGAATGCGTTTAATCCAAACGAGTTCCCTTCTTTTTTGAGATGCGTCTTCCGCGGGATATCCAAAGTAAGTTTTATTACCGGCTAATGATGAGGGTACTCCACTCTGCGCCAACACTACTGCATTGGTTCCGATGGTAAGCGTCTTGCTAACGCCAACTTGTCCCCACAAGGTCACGCCATCTTCGATAACCGTAGCACCGGCTATACCAACCTGTGCTGCAAAAAGACAATTTTTGCCTACATAAGTATCGTGTCCGATATGTACCATGTTATCCATCTTGGTTCCCTGGCCTATAAATGTTGAAGCGGTAACTCCACGGTCAATTGTACAACCTGCTCCAATCTCCACATCGTCTTCAATTATTACATTACCGCAGCTCTGCATCCGCTTGTACCAGACGTCCCTGTTTTTCTTTGTATTGTAGTAAAACGCGTCGCTGCCAATTACAGAACCTGCCTGGATAACTACGTTATTGCCGATAACAGTGTAGTCCATTATGCTTACGTTAGGATGGATCACGCAGTTATCTCCGATAGTAACCTCTTTGCCAACGAATACATTCGGCATAATAATCGTGTTCTCTCCGATTGCTGCTTTTTCGTTAACAGCAGAGGTCGCTTTTGTAAAAGGACGGAAGTGGTTAACAATGGCCAGGTATGCTTCAAAAGGATCGGCTGTGAACAGCAAATTTTTTCCTTCAGGAACGTTTACATCTTTGGTATTGATGATGATGTGTGTGGCGTTGCTGTTAAGACAGATATCGTAATATTTTGGATGATCTACAAAACAAAGATCACCAGCTTCAACCTTGTGAATTTCGTTGATGCCTTTTGCAAGTGCCGTGGTGTCTCCTATAACTTCTGCTTTGATCAATGAAGCGATCTCTTCTAAACTTACCGGTGATGGAAAAAGCATAAAATTTAATTTTTCGGCCTCAAAGGTAGCATTTGGAAAGGCTGATTTGTAAAATTTAATATTGGACATGAAGCTTAAAAACAAACAACCTTAAAACCATTTAAGGTTGTTGTTGTGTAGCAGATCAACGTCATATACTCATACAATCAATCTTCTGAAACCCTTTATTCATCAATGTTTCAGAAGATGTACATTTTGAACATAGATGATGGTGTGCAATAACGCATGTTGCTAATCACCTGTTTTGCACGCGTGGAGTATACTACAATTCACATCAGTAAAAAAAAATGTGAATAAAATAGTTGCTATTTTTTTTTGTATTGGTAAAAACTCTTTTTAATATTGTGATGGGAATTTAAGTTCCCGGTACTTACTAACCCATCCATATAACAAAGTCCCGCTTCAGCGGGATTTTTTTTTGCTATGAATCACTACTTTATTATCCACAAACCTTACCAGGTACTATCACAGTTTTCAACAAAAGAAGACAAGCAAACACTGAAGGATTTCTTTGATGTGCCCACAGACGTTTATCCTGTTGGGAGATTGGATTATGATAGTGAAGGATTATTGATTCTTACTAATGACAGGCAGTTGAATCATCGTCTTTTGCAACCTCAATTTGAGCACGAAAGAGAATACTGGGCACAGGTTGACGGAGCTATTACGGAGGATGCATTGACGCAACTTTCTAACGGAGTGGAGATTAATGTAGAAGGAAAAATATATACCACCAAACCTTGCCAGGCAAAGTTGTTTGGTGAAGCTCCTGAGGTAGAGGAAAGAGATCCGCCAATACGTTTCCGGGCTCATATACCGGCACCCTGGATCAACCTGATTCTTACAGAAGGAAAGAACAGGCAGGTACGAAAAATGACAGCGAAAGTTGGCTTTCCTACTTTAAGACTTATCCGTTACAGGATCGAGCAAGTTGAGCTTGGCAAATTAAAGCCGGGGGAGATGGTGATGCTTTCCAAAAAGACGATGTACAAAAAACTATTCGGAGAATAAACAACGTAATATAAACATGGAGACTTTTGTAAACCAGAACAATCCTGCTTATACGATAAGTACGGATAAGCAGAAGCTGCAGATTGAGGTGATTCATCAATACCTTTCCGTTAAGTCTTATTGGGCTAAAAACATCCCACTTGACGTTGTAAGGCGATCTATTGATAACTCATTTTGCTTTGGTCTGTATTATAATGATGCACAGGTTGGCTTTGCCCGGCTGGTTACAGATAAAGCAACCTTTGCTTACCTGGCAGATGTATTTATTTTGCCTGAACACCGCGGAGCTGGGTTATCAAAATGGCTGATGACTACAATGATGAACCATCCCGATATGCAGGGACTGCGACGTTGGCTTCTGGGTACACTTGATGCCCACGGTTTGTATGAACAGTTCGGCTGGACCAGATTTACTGATGCACAAACGCAACGGTTTATGCAATTGCACAATCCGAACGCTTATAATAATTGAAAATTGAAAGTTAACAATTGACAATGTGTGCGTGTGAATGTGCGTATGTGCGAATATGTAAATGGGCGAATGGGAAAATGTGCGTATGTGCGAACGACGTGCCGGTTAATTTCCTTTTTATTCATGTGGCAAAGAGCTTTTAAATAAAAAAGGTTTACGCATGATAACGTAAACCTTTTTCTTTCTTCTATCGGTTAATTCCACTGGCTGAGATAATCATTTCCTATCTGTCATTCCATTTTTATTGAATATTGCTGTCTTCCAATTCCTTCATCAGCCCTGACATTTGCAGATTCGCACATTTACATATTTTCCCATTCGCGCATCTGCCGATTTACTCATCCTTCATTTCAGTTGTCAATTATCTACTGTCAACTAAACTAAACTCCCATCTTCCCCTTCAACTCCTTCGGAATGGCATTTTTGTGAACCATAATGCCGGTTGTTTTATACAGCACAAAATTCTTACTTACATACAGGTAGCCTTTGTAATCGTTTGTCTCGCCCCAGGAATTTTTCACGATATAATATTCCTTTCCGTTCTGATCTTTTGCAGTGCCGACAATCTGCATACCATGATCATCCGTTGTAGTGTAATTGTCGAAAGCAGTTTGGCGCAACTCCGGTGTGATTACTCTTTCCGGTTTAGGGCCGTCGAACATATCTTTCTTTTCCTGCTCGGTCATCGCTTCAAAATCTTTCTCTGGTACGTAAGCAACACCATTTTTCCAGCTGAAGTATTTCTCACTGACATCGGATGCCCATCCAACTGAATAACCATTTTTTAATGCATTGTCTATAACGCCGGTAATATCATTCATTTGAATGTTGTAGGCATATTCAAACGCCCAGTTATCCGGAATAGGAAGAAATACTTTTTTATAGAATGGTTGATCTTCCAAGGAGGTCATTTCGATGTAATCTGCCGGTTGTAATCCTACCACCTCTTTGGCGAATGTTTGTGGAGTGTAAGTCTTTCCTTTGTATTCAAATTGTTCCGGCACTTTACCCAGGTATGCATCCAATGCAGCGGTAAAAGCCGGAAGCCAGTTAGGCGTAAGTTTACCGTTTGCATTTTTAATAATGCCATCCAGCATTCCTTTCAGTGCATCCTGCATTTCTCCAAACTTGTTGATGGAGGTGCCATAGTTCAAGCCTGTATAAACAGATTGAGGTAACGCACCATAGCGCTCATACATATTGATAACATCGTGCAGTTCTCCGCCATCACCCCAGCTAACCGCTCCATGCATGCGGACGTAATTCTTGGCTTTTTCGATATATACGCAACGTGCCGTGTAGATCTCACTCAGGTCAACCGTTTGTTTACCTGTGCGGATCATTTCTGATTCAAGAAATGAATTACCTGAATAACTCCAGCAGGTGCCACTGCTTCCCTGGTTTTTAATGGAAGTTCTTTCAACATTAATAATTGGGGTGAATGTGAATTTCGCCTTTGCATCCACGCTCGTATTGCTACTCAGAGAGTTGACCAGGTTGTCCTGTGCCATTGCAAATGCTCCGGCTGACATAAACGCAGCTACAAGCAATAGTTTTTTCTCTAACATATTAAATTCATTTGGAAATTAAGGCACGAAGGTAACGGCGAAAGTGTTGGAAAAAGCTTAAAGTAAAGTGCTTAAAGCTCAAAACCTAAAGCGCCAGGCCTGGCGATGACATCGAGAAATTGCGCCATTCGGTTGGTCTTGATCAATTAATTATATATCGATAATTGAGCGGAGATTGATTGATGTTTGTTTGATGTTCTACGGACAAAAAAGAATTATTTTTTCGTCTATTCTATTGCGCTTTATGCCCCTACGGGCAATATGTGTGTCGGGTAGTGTATGCTTTCCCGTCGGGAATTAATCTCAATAGAGGATAATCATCGAGCGGTTATTGTTGTCCGCAGGACATTAACCTCACGACTTTGCAAAAGAGCGGTTTTCAATGAGTTAATATGAAACACAAAAAAGCCCGAACACATCGCTATGTTCAGGCTCTTTAATTATATCATGTAAAGTTTTAAGCTTTAGGCTTTGTGCTTTCAGCTTTCCCTACACCGCTCCGGTGAATTGTTTCAAAAAGCGAATGTCGTTCTGAGAATACAGGCGAAGATCATTCACCTGGTATTTCAATTGCGCAATACGTTCAACGCCCATACCAAACGCGAAGCCGGTATATTTATTGGGGTCGATTCCAAAGTTTTCCAACACTTTCGGATGCACCATGCCGCTTCCCAGGATCTCTACCCAGCCGGTGTGCTTGCAAACATTACAACCTTCACCTCCGCAGATAAGGCAACTGATATCCATTTCTGCGCTTGGCTCAGTAAAAGGGAAATAAGAAGGCCTGAAGCGAACTTTTACATCTTTGCCGAACATTTCCTGTACAAAGAAGTAAAGTGTCTGTTTAAGATCAGCAAAGCTTACATGCTCATCAATATATAATCCTTCAACCTGGTGGAAGAAACAATGGGCTCTTGCGCTCACCGTTTCGTTGCGGTAAACACGACCCGGGCAAATAACCCTGATCGGTGGCTTTTGTTTTTCCATTACGCGTGCCTGAACGCTGCTGGTGTGTGTACGTAACAACCAGGAAGGATCTTTATGAATATAAAAAGTGTCCTGCATGTCTCTAGCCGGATGATCTTCCGGAAGGTTCATTGCTCCGAAGTTGTGCCAGTCATCTTCAATCTCCGGTCCCTCAGCAACAGCGAAACCAAGACGCTTAAATATTGAAACGATCTGGTTACGAACAAGGCTTAAGGGGTGACGCGAGCCTACGCCAACCGGGTCGCCGGGGAGGCTCCAGTCTATTGTTGCACTTGCCTTGGTTGAGCCATTCGTACTCTCTTTCAGAAACTCATATTTACTTTCGGCAAAAACTTTAAACTCATTCAGTATCTGGCCGAATTCTTTTTTGCGGTCATTGGGCACATTTTTCATTTCTCCCATTATGTTTTTCACAATGCCCTTGGTGCCAAGATATTTAATACGGAATGCCTCTGTTAATTCGGCTGAAACAGATTGGTATTCGTTAATTTCCTGTTTTAGTTGTTCTATTTGTTGAACCAATTCTTCCATGCGGCGAAGATAAGTAAAGTTGAAGTAACGTGTATGGTGCGGTTTTAAGGGCTTATCTCCACAGGTATTTTCTAAAGAATTTACTTTTTACATCTATTATCCAGAGTGTTGTGTCACTTTGACCGCCACCTTTTTCATCAAAAGAAGTTAGCATAGCTAACTGAGTGCTGTCCAACCATTTGCCATCAATAAAGTGAAAGGAAGGACCTGAATAGATCAATTGTGTTTTGCTGTTTTCTTTGGGGAAGAGCAAACTGATCTCAGTATCAGCGTCGCCCCCTTCCACTTTTGTATTGCCATTTTTATCGCGCGTTACAATGGCGCCGTAAGTTCCTTCGTCCAAAACATAGCTGCTGTCGGCGGACCATTTCAACAAGGGCGCGTATTTATTGTAGAAATCTTTTTCCGGCGTGAATTGTTTTTTGCTGAAGCTGTCTACTGCCCAGAATTCTTTTAGCTGCAAATTGTCGGGCGCAATCTTATTTTTTTGCAGGGAATTGATAATCCATTCAGAAGTAGGCTGCTCATGAATGAGAAGGCTGTCATCTTTTGCTATTCCCGCGGCCGTTTCAACCGAATCTTCAATGTGATCTTTCTCTTTTTTTTCTTCACCGGAATTATTGCATGAGCCAGCGGTAAATAATGCTGCAATCGCAACCCATTGAATAAAATTCTTCTTAAAGAAATGTATCATCATGTCGACTGTTTTAGAGCTCTGGGCATCTTGAATTATCAATCTCTGAAGATACAACAATCTTTTTTACACCCTCTTACTCTCTTACGATCTTACTGTCTTACGGTCTTACATGTCTTACGGTCTTACATGTCTTACGCGTCTTCTTACTTTCCTTCCAAAAATATCTCCGCCATCATACACCTTACGCTTCCTCCGCCAACTGTTTCGATGGTTTCTATATTCATCGGCAGAAGGTTTGTATGAATGCTCAGTATTCTTTTTTGTTCCTGCGTCAGGCTGTCAAAAGCTGATTTGCTGAGGATGGTAAATTTCTTTCCTTCATCGCTTTGTACCTGGAGCATGTTGCCAGCGTAAGCTCTCACCTGTTCAAAAGTGATCGGGATGATCTCGTGGCCGGAAGCGATTAACAGTTGCTGAACTGCAATGCGTTCTGTCTCCTCCCTTATACTGTCCATACATACTACGGCATAACCATCACCCAGGTGCATAATCACATTGGTATGATAAACGGGGAATTTGTTTTCATCTGTGGCGTTAAACGTAATGGCCTTATAACCATGAGCAAATGCAAATTTTTGAAGCAGTGATTTGTTGGTACGATCAGAGAGGCAGGCGTAGATCAGTTTGTTGTCGTGATCCATTATCATGCTTCCTGTGCCTTCCAGAAACATATGATCAGCTTCAAATTCGCTCCAGTCTTCCACATCCAGTACCTTATATTGGTGCGTTAGATCCTGAAGCATGTCGTCGCGTTTTTCAATGCGCCTGTTTGATGCGAACATAGGATAGACAATCACTTTACCATCAGGCATGGTGCTGAACCAGTTATTGGGGAATACCGCATCAGGTTTTACCGGTTCCGTTGTGTCTTCAACAACAATCACTGTGATCTTGTTTTTACGAAGTTGCTTTACAAAAGCATCAAATTCAGCTACAGCTTTTTGCTGAATCTCTGTAGCCGGAGTCGATATCTTTGACTGAAATACATTATTGGCTGACGTTTCACTATTAAAACCAAAACTTGCCGGTCTGACCATTAGTATTGTTGATGCAATTGTTGACATGCTGATATGATTTAGATTTAATGCCTGATGTATGATCGCTGATCGCTGATTTGATGATGTCTGATTTCGTCAATTCGATCAGCCTGACTAATTTCC